>NZ_CP088273.1:5000-2405000 GCF_020731415.2 Phyllobacterium sp. T1293
ACTCAGTGAAATTGAATTCCCCGTGAAGATGCGGGGTTCCTGCGGTTAGACGGAAAGACCCCGTGCACCTTTACTATAGCTTTACACTGGCATTCGTGTCGGCATGTGTAGGATAGGTGGTAGACTTTGAAGCCGTGGCGCCAGCCATGGTGGAGTCATCCTTGAAATACCACCCTTACCTATATGGATGTCTAACCGCGGTCCGTTATCCGGATCCGGGACAGTGTATGGTGGGTAGTTTGACTGGGGCGGTCGCCTCCTAAAGAGTAACGGAGGCGCGCGATGGTGGGCTCAGACCGGTCGGAAATCGGTCGTCGAGTGCAATGGCATAAGCCCGCCTGACTGCGAGACTGACAAGTCGAGCAGAGACGAAAGTCGGTCATAGTGATCCGGTGGTCCCGCGTGGAAGGGCCATCGCTCAACGGATAAAAGGTACGCCGGGGATAACAGGCTGATGACCCCCAAGAGTCCATATCGACGGGGTTGTTTGGCACCTCGATGTCGACTCATCGCATCCTGGGGCTGGAGCAGGTCCCAAGGGTATGGCTGTTCGCCATTTAAAGCGGTACGTGAGTTGGGTTCAGAACGTCGTGAGACAGTTCGGTCCCTATCTGCCGTGGGTGTAGGAATATTGACAGGATCTGTCCCTAGTACGAGAGGACCGGGATGGACGTATCTCTGGTGGACCTGTTGTGGCGCCAGCCGCATAGCAGGGTAGCTATATACGGACGGGATAACCGCTGAAGGCATCTAAGCGGGAAACCCACCTGAAAACGAGTATTCCCTTGAGAGCCGTGGAAGACCACCACGTCGATAGGCCGGGTGTGGAAGTGCGGCAACGCATGAAGCTTACCGGTACTAATAGCTCGATTGGCTTGATCATTCTCATTACTTATATCCATCTGACAACGTCGGATGTGAATAGTCGGTAGTCAGTAGAAAGTAGTCTTCACTACTCACTCATGACTACTCACTACTCCTCAAAAACCAGCTTCTCTTTCATCGTTGCTCTTTGCTGACCTGGTGGTTACAGCGGAGCGGCTGCACCCGATCCCATTCCGAACTCGGCCGTGAAACGCTCCAGCGCCAATGGTACTTCGTCTCAAGACGCGGGAGAGTAGGTCGCTGCCAGGTCTGCCAAGCGCAACATGAAATCAAAACACCTCACAAATTCAATACCAAACAAGCAAAGGCCGCTCATCGCGGCCTTTTGCTTTTGCAAAACAAAACACACGATTTTGCATATCAGCTCACGATTTTGCAAAGCATCGGACAAAAGAGCATAATAACCAGCAGGCCGTAAGGCACATCTTACCGTTCAGCCACAGCGCAAAGCGCAGGGGCGAACAAAAGCGGCAAAAGCTGCTTGGTAGCGCGGGGTGGAGCAGCCTCCCCGTCCGACCGCAGAAGCCTTCTTCAGCTTCGAGGACGGACAAACGGAAATATCCGGGCTGTGGCGGCATACATGCCGTAATTGGTGGCGCGGGGTGGAGCAGCCCGGTAGCTCGTCAGGCTCATAACCTGAAGGTCACAGGTTCAAATCCTGTCCCCGCAACCAATCTTTCCTATATAAGCTTCTCAAAACACCCATCTTCCCGGCAGGCTCAGAGCCTGAAGGGTGAGTGGTCGGCGGCAAAGCCGCGAAAACAGTCCAGTGGACTGTTTTAAGACCCGAACGGGCAAATCCTGTCCCCGCAACCAATCTTCCCTATATAAGCTTCCCAAAACACCCATCTTCCCGCTAGCTGCTCAACCTGAAGGGTGAGTGGTCGGCGGCTAAGCCGCGAAAACAGTCCAGTGGATTGAAAGACCCGAACGGGCGCGTTGAACTCCGAGCAAACGAAAGCCCGCAAAAGCGGGCTTTCCGGACCGTACGTCGTTACTTAAATATTATTTTGATCAAGCGCGGAAAAGAGATTACGCCGTAATATCCACAACGCCGCAATCGCCGCTCTCGCTGCCAAATACGAGGCGGTGCCCGGTTCTGTCCCAATCCATCGACGAAATTGCGCCCTTGCCGGGGCGGCGCAGCAGCACTTCTTTCTGATCCCCAAAGCGCCCGACAAGGATCATGCCGTCGGAGTAGCCAATCGCGACTATATCCTCGACGGGGTGACAGGCGACGGCGGTCACGGCACTGTCGCCGCGCGTGCCAAGTTCCAGTGGTGCCTTGCCCATTGGGCCGTCCTTGCCCGAAAATGGCCAGACAACGGACGCCGGCGCACCTGATGTCGCCAGCCATTTGCCCTTCGGGCTCCACGACCAGCTTTTCACCTTGTTGGGATAGCCAGTCATGCGCATGTGCCTGTTATCTTCCAGACGCCAGCCATGCAGCGCGTTTTCCTGCATGGATGTGACAAGGAACCGGTTGTCAGGCGAGAAAATGACCGAGACGTGCGCGCCTTTCCATTCCAGCTCTGTCGGTGTTCCATTGGTGGCAGGCCAGTGCAGCGTTACGCCATTATAACGGGCAACTGCCAACCGCAGGCCTTTCGGCGCAAAGGCGAGGCCTTCCACGCTGCGCTCATGAACCAGTTCCCGCACCGAACCATCAGGCGCGCGCACCCAGGCGATCTTTCCCGAGGCATAGGCAATGGCACCGTTCGGTGCCACCGCCAAGGCAGTCATCCATTTGCGTGGTATCTTGCTGAGTTCGGTGACTTCGCCATTCAATCCCGTCGAACAGACGCGGCCATCTTCTCCACTTGTAAGTAATGACTTACCATCTGAAGAAAGCACCGCACAAAGAAGACCGTCATGAGCCTCTGTAATCTTATGGCCATTGTCGAGCCGATGCACCGTGCCATCGGCGAGTGCAAAGAATGGAACGTCCAGGACAAAACGGGCGTCAATGCAGTGACCGGTCAGATCAAGCGGGGCAATAGTCGGCATAGATGGCAAGCTCATGAATTGGATTGAAATGGCGCCCGGAATGGCAAAAAGAAAGAAACAGGAATGTGAAAGGCAATGCCTTTCGTTCGTGCGAGGCTGCTCTTACAGCGGTATCGGCATTCGAACGAAAGACATTATGCCATTTCAATTTCATTCAATATGTTTGTAGCCTAGGCGAGGCAGCTTTCAAGTCCGGATTTCAGCGCATCGTGGTCGAGTTCGCGACCGATGAAGACAAGGCGGCTTTCGCGCTTTTCATTGTCTTTCCAGGCACGTTGATGATCGCCTTCAATAATCATGTGGACGCCCTGAATAACATAGCGCTCATGATCATTCTTGAATGCGAGAATGCCTTTCAGGCGCAGGATGTTCGGCCCCTGATCCTGAGTGATTTTCTGGACCCATGGAAAAAACTTGTCGGAATTGAGTTCGCCCACGCGCAGGGAAACCGAGATCACAGTTGTATCGTGAATCGGCGACGCGTGATCATGGTGGTGATGATGTCCATGGTGGTCATGGTCATGATCGTGATGATGGTGCCCGTGATCATGGTCATGATCACAATCAGGGCCGCAGGCATGATCAGGATGATCATGATCAAGGAAATGCGGGTCGTTTTCCAAGGCGCGGGTCAGATCGAAGGCGCCGCGATCGAGCACACGGGTCAGATCGATACCGGCGCGCTCGGTCTTATGGATGACCGCATAGGGGTTGATGGCACGAACGGTTGCTTCGACGCCAGCCAGTTCTTCCGGCGTTACCAGATCTGTTTTGTTGAGCAGGACAACATCAGCAAAGGCAATCTGGTCCTCGGCTTCGCGGCTGTCCTTCAGACGCAATGGCAAGTGCTTGGCATCGACAAGGGCGACCACAGCATCGAGCATGGTTTTGCTGCGCACGTCATCATCCATGAAGAAAGTCTGGGCGACGGGAACAGGATCAGCCAGACCCGTTGTCTCGACGATGATCGCATCAAAGCGGCCGGGGCGGCGCATCAGGCCCTCGACCACGCGGATCAGGTCTCCGCGCACGGTGCAGCAGATACAGCCATTGTTCATTTCATAGATTTCTTCGTCGGATTCGACGATCAGATCGTTATCAATGCCGATCTCGCCAAATTCGTTGACGATGACCGCATAACGTTTGCCATGGTCTTCGCTCAGAATACGATTGAGCAGCGTCGTCTTGCCGGAACCGAGATAACCGGTGAGAACGGTGACGGGGATCTGAGGAATGCGCGCGGTGTCAGGCGCAGCATTGGTGGTCGTTGGAGCTTCACTCATCGTGTGCCTCTTTGAAAGGATGAACACAGGATATAGGTGATCATGACGGGTTTTGCCACATCCGATGTGTTCAATTGCGTGAATGGTTTGTTCAAGCGGATTGAGCCTGTCACGCAAAAACCGAACAGTCGAAGCGGTCGACATCCTCGAGCAGTTCGATAATGCCCTTTAAACTGTGTGCAATGAACTTTTCTCCAGCCTCTGCCGTGGCGCGGGAGGCATCGCCGGCAACACCAAGCCTGTTCAGATCTGACATTTTCCAGCCAAAGGCATGCGGACCATAGGCACGCAAATGTTTGTAGGTCTCGATATATAGTCGTTGGTTCGAATCAAAGTTTTGTGCCTTAGCCATTTCGACCCTTTCCGGGTAGAGCGCCAGCATCACCGAAGTTTCGATAAAACCGCCATGGATATCGAGCGCTTTATCCTGCGGAGAAATAAGCCCATCCGGCAAACCAAATCGCGTCCAGCTTGTTGCGACAGCAAGCATATTGAAACGAACCCGCAGTTCCGTGGCGACAATTGTCATCAGCGGAGAATTGCCGCCATGGGCGTTGAGAATGACCAACTTGGACACGCCGCGATCTGCGACGCCCTTGCCGATATCGATCCAGCGGCGGACAGCCTCGTCAAAAGCCAGGGTTTTCGTTCCTGCAACATCCATGTGTTCGATGGAGTAACCAACAGGCTCAACCGGTAGAAAATCGACTGAAAGCGTTGCCGGAAGAGCCGGTTTCAGACGGTTGACGAACCCTTGTGCAATCAATGTGTCGGTTTCATAGGGCAAATGCGGCCCGTGCTGCTCATGGGCACCAAGAGGAAGAAGAGCAATTGTTTTGGTTGGTGGCGTGGGCATGGGTCACTCACGGGTTACATGGACCCTGTTAGCATAACTGCCTTGATGGAACGAGGGTAGGCATCCCCACCGCGATTTTTATCTGCTTATTTGGGCTCTGGCGGCAATTCGTCGGCAAATTTCATCAGAATGTCATATAAGAATTGTAACGCGGGTTCATCGGGGGATCGGCTTGATGGTGCAGAGCTGAAAATTGAGGCGCCAAAGGTTATTTTCGTTCAAAGTTGAGACTGCACAGCGCCGACATCCTTCGTCTGATAATTACCATTTACCAAAAAGAGCTAGCCGCCTTATCATTAACGGGACAATTGGTTCACAGCGAGCAGGAATTTGAATGGTCAAGGAACGCAAGCCTCTCATTCTTCACCGTCTGCAATCAACCGCTCGGCTGACGCGCACGGCATTGGCCACCCGGCTTTTGGCCCATGGTTTTTATGCGGGACAGGACGCCGTCATGTTGCAACTCGCGCATGAGGATGGTCTTTCGCCAAGTGTATTGGCAAAACGCCTCGGTGTTCGCCCGCCAACAATCACCAAAACAATTTCCCGGCTTCAGACGCAGGGTTTTGTCAAAAAAGAGGGATCTGCGACTGACCAGCGTCAGGCGCATATTTTCCTGACGGACACAGGCAATGAGGCGATCAAGGCCATCGAGAAATCGATTCGCAAGACTGAAAAGGATGCGATGAAGGGTTTTGACAAGAAGGAACGCAAGGCTTTGATCAAGATGCTGCAGCGCCTTGAGATCAATTTGTCGGCTGCTGAACTGTTGCGTCAGACGGGATCGGATGACGATCACGATGATGAGGACGGTGACGACGAGTAATTTTTTGCCCGTCGCGTGCAATTGACCGTTACAAACGGTGCGAAATTGCTAACATGGTGGCCAGTCCTGCCTGTCTGATTGGTTAGCATCTTGTCTGTATCTACTCCTTCCTCTCAGGAAGCCGTTCCTGCTGCTGCGATTCTTTATATTTTTGCAGCGGGCATCCTCTTCTCGTGTCTCGATACAAGCGCCAAATATCTGGTTCTTCAGGGTATACCACCGGCATTTGTGTCGTGGATGCGGTTTGTCGAGCACGCGGTGCTGGTTCTCATTTTCTTTCGCGGCTGGACCAATCCTGCGCTTTTCAGGGTCAGGAGTTACCGTTTTCAATTGCTGCGCGGACTGTGCCTGTTTGGCTCTACCTATTTCAACTTTTACGCGCTGTAGACCATGCAGCTTGGCGAAACGATCACAATCACATTCGCTGCGCCCATGGTTATTGCGGCGCTGGCGGGGCCATTGCTGGGGGAGTGGGCAGGCTGGCGCCGCTGGGCTGCGATTATCGTGGCATTTATAGGCGTGCTGATTATTGCGCGTCCCGGCTTCGGAACGCTCAATCCCGGCTTGCCCTATTCGATACTGGCGATGCTAAGCTACTCGCTCTACGTGCTTTTGACCCGCCGCATGGCTGCCACCGAATCACCTGAGAGTCTGATCTTTTTCTCGGCGTTAGCGCCTGCCATTCTTATTTCACCTGCCATAACGGAAGCTGTCCTGCCGCAGACATGCTTTCAGATTGTGCTTCTGCTGATGCTTGGTTTCTTTGGCGGGTTGGGCCATTATCTGATCATTCTGGCCTATCGGCGTGCAACGACAGCTGCTCTTGCTCCTTATCCGTTCCTGCAGATCATCTGGATGCTCGCGTTCGGCTATCTCGTCTTTGACCAGTTCCCCGATGTTTATACGCTTCTGGGGGCTGTCATCGTTATTGCGAGCGGTCTTTACGTCGTGCACAGGGAACACCGGTTGCGGATGCGCTCCTGATTATCATGTGCCCGGATCGCTATCCAAAGCCAATTGGGGCTTTGCATCGCCTAAGCGGCGAAAGGGCTTTGATTTATCGGGTGGCAATGGCATAACGCCAGAGAACGACAATGTATTTGTCTGACCAGACGGCGGGGAGGCGGTTTTTGGCGCAAAAGATCAAACTATCGACAATTGCCGACGCGCTGAAAGTGTCTACTGCAACCGTATCGCTGGCTTTGCGCGATAGTCCCCTTGTGGCGGATCAGACGCGCGAGAAGATCAAGGAACATGCCCGTGCCATCGGTTATATCTATAACCGTCGGGCGGCCAGTCTGCGTACATCACGCTCGGGCATTGTCGGTGTGGTCGTTCATGACATCATGAACCCGTTTTTCGCGGAAATTTTACGGGCAATTGAGGGCGAGCTTGATCGCTCCGGTCAGACCTTCATTCTGTCGAACCATTATGATCAGCTGGACAAGCAGCGGACATTCATCGAGACCGTTCTGCAACTGGGCGGTGATGGGGTCATCATGTCGCCGGCCATCGGCACGCCCGCCGAAGATATTCGCATGGCCGAGGATAATGGTCTGCCGGTTGTTCTGATCGCCCGTACGGTCAAAGACGCGAATGTGCCTGTATTTCGCGGCGATGATTCCTACGGCATCAGTCTTGCGACAAACCATCTGATTTCCCTCGGACATACACGGATTGCCATGGTCGGCGGTACGGACCAGACATCAACAGGCCGCGATCGCTATGAAGGTTATCTTCTGGCCATGCAAAAGGCAGGTCTTGAGGTCAAGCCGGAATGGCGCATTCCGGGACCGCGCACCAAACAGGCTGGTTTTGACGCTGCGCCGCAGTTTCTGGCGCTGAAAGATCATCCCACCGCTGCGGTCTGCTGGAATGATCTTGCTGCCATCGGCATGATGAATGGTATTGCCCGCGCGGGCATGGTTCCCGGCGTCGATATTTCCGTGACCGGCTATGATGATCTGGAAGAAGCGGCGATTGCCACTCCTGCTTTGACGACGGTGTGGAATGGTCAGCGCGAAGTCGGCCAGCGTGCAGCACGGGCGCTGCTTGATCAGCTCAACGGCGCTGACACCCATGCACGGCAGGAACTTATCAAGCCGGAGCTGCGTATCCGGCAGTCAACCTCAAAACCCAAAGAGCGGTAGCATCATCAGGCGCGAGAGGCATTCATCGCGCTCTAACGGTTGATTAACGCTGATTGCTTAAGGTCTTTCCGTGCGCGTACGCCCGGGGAGTTCATTGTGAAACTGAGTTTAACTGCCGGGATCGGCCTCTTCTCCTTTTTTGCTGCTGCTGCGCTGTTTGCGGATTTCGCATCATTCACAGCGTCTCAAAATGTTGATCCGACAACGACTGCCTCGACAGGTCTGACGGAATTCGATGCGCCGGCATTTGTGATCAGCAGTCCGGGCGGTAGTGCCAGATGCAAGGCATTTCCGCAGGAAAACGGCCTACCGGGTCATGATGCCCTGCATGTGAATAAGGATTGCGTGGCGCTTTACCCGCCTCTCGCCAACGCAACGGAATGGCGCAACAATCCGGATGGCACGATTGCATTTGCCGACCAGTCCGGAAAAACCATCGTCGAATTTAGCCCCGGTGACGGGCGCGCCTATGTTAGTGTCGCGCCGCGGTCGGTGCTTTTGTCATTGTCCGCAGCGGGTGTCGACTTGCTCTAAACCGAATTATTCGGCGGCCTGAAGCCTTTCGCGGCTTGCCTTGTGCGCACGCGCGGCATCGCCAAAGGCAGCGAAAATCTTGCGCGAAGGGCTGTCGGTTTTCACCCAGTATTCCGGGTGCCATTGCACGCCAACGGCAAATCCGCGGGCTTTCTTGACCGATACGGCCTCAATGGTTCCATCCTCAGCCACGGCTTCGATATCGAGCTGGGCGGCGGGCTGGTCGATGGCCTGTCTGTGTACGGAATTGACCTGAACCGTGTCCGACTGCATCACATTGGCAAGGCATGAGCCGGGCTTGATGCGCACGGGATGGCGGATGGCGAAGCGCTCAGCCTGTTCGGCGGACTGAGGCGCGCGGTGATCCATACGGCCGTCGAGTTCCTGTATTTCCGTGGCGAGTGTTCCGCCAAGGGCGACGTTCAGTTCCTGAATGCCACGGCAAATGGCAAGCAGCGGCACGCCGCGCTCAATTGCCCGGCGGATCAAGGGCAATGAAGTTGCATCGCGGGCGGGATCATAGGGTTCATGCGCCTCGGTCGGTTCCACGCCGTAGAGAGAAGGATGCACATTGGATTTGGAGCCTGTAACCAGAACACCATCCACACCGTCAAGAATAGCGTCTATGTCGAGGCCTTCGCCAAAGGAAGGGACGATCAGGGGAATGACACCGGCTGCGTCATAGGCCGCTTTCAAATACTGATCGGGTGCTGCGTGCCACGTATAATTTTCAAAGGCGCGAACGTCTGAGGTGATGGCGACGAGAGGCTGCCGCATGGCGATGCTCCAAATAATAATTCTCTCTGGAATGTAGTGTAATTCGGGTGCGTTTCCAATGGCTGCCGACGGCGGGAGGCATTCCGTCGCAAAAGGTGTTTTTCTGCGGGGATTCACTCTGTTTTAATCAGCGCTTCGTTTGTGTTTTCAGCGGCTGGACTTGAATAGTCGAGCGTGTATGGTGATCTCCAGACCGGGAGCAATGGACAGAAATTGTCCGGGGGGTCTGAAGCGATAAATTCTGGAGGAGAGTATATGGATCGTCGTTCATTTATCAAGAATGCCGGGTTTGCCGGTGCGGGGGTTGCTGCGGCAACCACGCTGGCAGCGCCAGCCATTGCGCAGTCAATGCCGAAGATCACATGGCGCTGTGCGTCATCATTTCCAAAGTCACTGGACACGATTTATGGCGGTGCTGAGGTTCTGTCGAAATATCTGAAAGAGGCAACGGACGGCAATTTTGTCATCCAGCCATTTGCGGCGGGTGAAGTTGTTCCGGGCCTTCAGGCAGCGGACGCTGCCGCAGCGGGTACAGTCGAACTGTGCCACACCGTTGCCTATTATTACTGGGGCAAGGACCCCACCTGGGCTCTGGGTGCAGCCGTGCCATTTGCGCTTAATGCACGCGGTATGAATGCCTGGCAGTATCACGGCGGCGGCATTGACCTGATGAACGAGTTCTTCAACAAGCAGGGATTGCAGGCCTATCCGGGTGGCAATACCGGCGTGCAGATGGGTGGCTGGTTCCGCAAGGAAATCAAGACTGTTGATGACCTCAAGGGTCTCAAAATGCGCGTCGGCGGTTTTGCTGGCAAGGTGCTCGAAAAGCTTGGTGTCGTACCGCAGCAGATCGCGGGTGGTGATATCTATCCATCCCTTGAAAAAGGTACGATTGATGCCGCCGAATGGGTTGGCCCTTATGATGATGAAAAGCTCGGCTTTCAGAAGGTTGCGCCGTTCTATTATTATCCCGGCTGGTGGGAAGGTGGCCCGACGGTTAGCTTCATGGTCAACAAGCAGAAGTGGGATTCACTGCCGCCAAGCTATCAGTCCCTGTTCCGTACGGCCGCGCAGGCAACCGATGCGAACATGTTGCAGAAGTATGATTATGTGAACCCGCCCGCGATCAAGCGGTTGGTTGCCGGTGGCGCGCAACTGCGTCCGTTCAGTCCGGAAATCCTGAATGCGTGTTTCGAGGCCGCTAATGGCGTCTATGCGGAAATCGAAGCCAGCAATCCGGGATTCAAAAAGATCTGGGATTCCATCAAGGCGTTCCGCAACGAGCATTTCCTTTATGCTCAGGTGGCGGAATACACCTTCGATACGTTCATGATGGTGCAGCAGCGTAACGGCAAGCTCTAAGCTCTCTGTTTCCAGATATAAAAAGCCCGGCATCGCTGCCGGGCTTTTTCTTTGTCTCAACGTCTACATTACATTTTCGGCGGCTGGCTCAAATCCGGTGCTGCCGGTTGTGCGGGCTGTGCCGGTGCAGGTGCAGGTGGTGGCCCGCCGAGAGGTGGTGCGCTGAGGTCTGTGCCCAATCCCCCGCCGAGGCCGCCTCCCAATCCGCCTCCAAGCCCACCACCGAGGTCTGAGTTCGGAATCTGGATGGTTGCCGGATTAACTGTGCTGGCCGGGCCGGTATAATGCATGACCATTTGCGGGAACATAATCGTCAGAGCCACCATGATGATCTGAATGCCAACGAATGGCACGGCACCCCAATATATCTGCCCCGTCGTGATGGGCTGGATTTTCTTGCCGGTGATCTTGTCCATATAGGGCACCTTGGCGGCCACAGACCTGAGATAAAACAGGGCAAAGCCAAATGGTGGATGCATGAAACTCGTCTGCATGTTGATGCCAAGAAGCACGCCGAACCAGATCAGATCGATGCCGAGCTTTTCCGCGACGGGAGCAAGCAGCGGTACGATAATGAAGGCAAGCTCGAAGAAATCGAGAAAGAAGGCCAGAAAGAACACCAGAATATTGACGACGATCAGGAACCCGACCTGTCCGCCGGGCAGTGAAGCCAGCAGATGTTCTACCCATATCTGTCCGTTAACACCGTAGAAGGTGAGCGAGAAGACGCGTGCGCCCAGCAGGATGAAAAGAACAAAGGACGAGAGCCGTGTGGTGGACGTCAAAGCGTGCCTGATAACGCCGAGGTTTAGACGCCCTTTGGATGCTGCCATGAGCAAAGCACCCACCGCACCCATGGCACCGCCTTCCGTCGGTGTGGCAATGCCGAGGAAGATCGTGCCAAGCACGAGGAAGATCAGGGCAAGCGGCGGGATGAGAACAATGATCACCTGTTGGGCGAGACGCGACATCAGGTTGAGGCTGAACGACCGGTCAGCCAGTGCGAATGCATAGATCACGATGATGCCGATTGTCGCGCCCCAGATATCGGCGTTGGTGCCAGCGGTAGGTCTAAGCCAGACAATGGCGCCATAGGCGATCATACCGCCAATCGCCAGAGCGATGATCAGGGAGGTAACACCCGAACCCAGCGTGCGTGCTTCAACGGGCAGCGCAGGCATGGATTTCTTGTTGAAGATCGACAGGGTCAGCACATATAGCATGTAAAGACCGGTGAGGATGAGCCCGGGGATCAGTGCGCCGTGATACATGTCACCGACCGAGCGTCCGAGCTGATCAGCCAGAACAATCAGCACGAGGGACGGCGGAATAATCTGCGCCAGTGTGCCGGAGGCCGCGATGACGCCTGACGCTACACGCCGGTCATAGCCATAACGCAGCATGATCGGCAGCGAGATGAGGCCCATGGAAATGACCGATGCCGCGACGACGCCCGTCGTGGCTGCAAGCAGCGCACCAACGAAAATGACAGCATAGGCAAGGCCGCCGCGGATCGGACCGAACAACTGGCCGATCGTATCGAGAAGATCTTCGGCCATGCCGGAGCGTTCAAGAATGATGCCCATGAAGGTAAAGAACGGAATGGCGAGCAAAGTGTCATTCGACATCACCCCCCAGAACCGTTCGGGCAGGGCGTAAAGAAATGGCCAGTCGAGGGTAATCGTCCCGTTGGAATAGGGGGCAAGTTCGACGCCAATAAAGAAAAACAGCAATCCGTTTGCAGCAAGAGCAAACGCGACGGGATAGCCGATCAACATGAAAATGATCAGCGAGGCGAACATGATTGGCGCCATGTTCTGCGCAATAAACTCAATCATTACGCGCCTCCGCCATGGCAACTTCCTGTTCCGCAATCTCTTCGAGACTTAAAGGCGGATTGGGATCGGGAATATCGCCGTGTATCACCGCAATCTTCTTGATAATTTCAGAAACGCCCTGAATGGCCAGCAGCAAAAAGCCCACAAGCAGGATCAGTTTTCCCGGCCATTGGATCAGACCACCCGCACTTGGGGAGCCTTCGCCGCTGCGATAGGACAGGCTGACATAGGGAACGAAGTAGAAGCACATAAGGAGAACGAAAGGCATCAGGAAGAAAAGGTGCCCGAGAAGATCGATCCAATGCTGCACACGGCGGGAAAACGCGCCGTAAACAATGTCGATGCGAATATGTTCGTTCTGTTGCAGCGTATAGGCCGCGGCAAGCATGAAAGCACCGCCAAACAGAAACCATTGCAGTTCCAGCCAGGCATTCGACGATTGGTTGAATACTTTGCGGACAATGGCGTTGCCGGCGCTGACCACCACGGCCAGGAAAATCAGCCAGGCAACATTTCGGCCAACGAATTCATTGAGACGGTCGATCGCTCTCGACACGGCAAGCAAAGCCGACATGCAGTTCCTCCCCATAAGTCCGGCAACTGTTACAGTTCCCCGGATAATCACCCAGACAGCTCTTCATCCCATAGGCTGCGCCGCTCTTGGAAATGGCGGCAATAGGCCTAACCCGGTTGTCTCTCCCGAATAGTCTGTCTGAACTGTTAGCAGCCCCATACCGGTGCATCAACCCAATTGATTGTCGTTGCGGAACTCAAGCGCTCGGGTGGTTGTCATCGTTGCACGGGCAGTCTAACAGTGGAGAAACAGTTTGATGTTGGTATTGAGTGTAATGACAAGTGCCTCTTCTATTTCCGTTGCAGGAAAGACTATTGCGGTAACGGGTGGATCTTCAGGTTTGGGGCTGAGGATGGTTCAGGTGCTTGCAGCGCATGGTGCCAATGTTGTTTCCATTTCGCGCACGCCCGCACCGGATAATGAACAAAGCCCCAATATTCTGAATATTATTGCCGATGTTACTATAGCCGCTGATATTGAGCGCGCTTTCGATGAGGCGGAACAGAAGCTCGGGACAGTCACGGTTGTCTTTAACAATGCCGGGGTTGCCACGATTGAGCGCGCACTCACCACAACGCGTGAGCAGTTGCGGCATATTTTCGAAGTGAATGTGGAGGGTGCATTCTTTATTGCACAGGAAGCGGCCAAACGCATGATTGCGGCCGGTGTCGGCGGATCGATCGTCAACCTGTCGAGCATTCTTGCCGATGCGCCGATCAAAGGATCGGTTGGTTATGCCATGTCAAAAGCTGCGATAAGCCAGATGACCCGTTCGTTGGCGCTGGAATTGGCGTCCCATGCCATCCGCGTCAATGCCATTGCTCCCGGATGGTTTCCCACGCGCCTCAATGAGTCCATCATGAGTGGCCCCGCGCATGGGTTTCTGAAAGGCAAAAATCCGATGCGAAGGCTGGGCGAACCAGAGGATATTGATGGTGCAGTGTTGTTACTTGCATCCGATGCCAGCAGCTATATCACCGGTACTGTTATTACGATTGATGGCGGCCATAGTCTGCAGGGCTAGATTCTTTCGGCCTCATCATTGTTCGTGCGCACGGCGAGAACAAAGACCAGCAAAGAGAATACTGCCGCATCGCGCCAGAGAACGGAAAAATATCCGCCCCATAGGGATTCAAGCACCCCGACTGCCGCCGCACCCAGCGCAGCATAGAGCGGTCTTGAAAGTCCGCCTGCCGCGGTGATGAACAGGATTTTCAAACCGAAGATCATCCCGGTGGTGAAGCTGATATTGCCGTAGTAAAGCGCAGCCAGAAACCCCGCGATGGCGCAGACGCCGCAAGCTGCGAGGATCGCCTTTGTTCTGACACGACGCGGATCAATGCCGCACATGGATGTTGCAAAAGGCTCGTCGCTGACCGCGCGCCATATCCGTCCGGCGGACGTGCGCTGCATAACCAGTTCGCCCGTTGTGATGACGGCGAGTGCCACGACAATATTGACGAGTTGCATCTGTGTCAGGCTGATATCAACGCCGGAGCCAAGCACATGAACCGGTTCGGCGAGCATGGGTGGCAGCCAATAATCCCGTGTGTCTGCAGCAAGGCGCGACAGTTCCATCAGAAATATGCTGAGGCCCAGTGTGGCGACGAGCACCGTATTGCGGCTGCCGGTCTCGAGCGGTGTGTAGATCAGTTTCGCGATGGTGTAGCCGCCGAGGCCGACATAGATCGCCGCAACAATCAGCCCGAAGCCGAGAGCCAATGGCAGCGTCATCCAGAGTACCGTCCAGCCAAATGCCGTTACCAGAATAAAGGTCTGGCCGGAAAAGGCGAACAGGGCACCAAGTGAAAGGTCTGTGCGATGGGTGATGCCGTGAATCAGCACATAACCATAGGCGAGCAACGCATAGAGCGCGGCATTGTGGATGCCATTGATCAGCAATTGCAGAAAATAGGCCATCGGCTACTCGCATATTCCTGATCATACTAACTTGCAAAATCAATTTTACCAGTTAGAATTTTTATATGACCTTCGATTGGAATGCGCATCGTTTCAGTGGTGGCGTGCTGGCCCTTGATCTGGCCAACACGGTCATTTTCCGGGAAACCCCCGACCGTGCCCTGGACCGGCTTTCGGACCGGGCAGAGCTACAGCGATTTGCACAGGCTGCAGCACATTTCCGCAAGCCGGAATGGGGAGAGGCCAGCTTTCGTCCGCCAGTGGCGCAGACGGAAGTGGAACGGCTTGTCGATGTCAGAGAGGCCATCAACGCGCTGTTTCGAACGGCTGTGCGGGGTGGCGGGCTGCGGCCGGAAAATATGGCAACGTTCCTGCAACTCGGTTCGGCGCTGGTTTGTGATGAACCCGGAACACAGGATCTGACCCTGCCAAATGCGTTGGGACGGAAACGGGAACTGTCGCTCGGTACGGCAGCTTTCCTGTCAGCCATGCGGCTTTTGGAACCGGCACGGCTTGAGCGGATCAAGATTTGCCCGAATTGCCATTGGCTCTATTTCGATGAGAGCCGCAACCGCAGCCGCCGTTGGTGCGACATGACCGTCTGCGGAAACCGGGCGAAGGCCCAGAGACATTATCGTCGTAATCGCACACAACCGGATAATGATCATGCATAAGATCGTAAGGCTGCTGCGTATGTTTCTTCTCTTGCCCGCCATGACAGGCGCTCTGGCGCTGGGTGCCTGTCGCGATTCCGGCGAGGGTGATTATCTGGCCGTTGCCGGAAAACTATTCGTCTTCAATTATCGAATTGCGCAGGCAACCTATCACCTGACGCTGACCAAGGTGCGGCGCGTGCCTGATGAAGCGACACTTGAAACGACGTTTGAAAACCCGGCGGGTGGAGAGCCACTTACTGTCCGCCAAAAAGTCTGGCCGACGGTCGAAAAGATCGGCATCGACAGTCCGCCAGTCAAATGCGTAAAGGCTGGGCGGGAGTACAAGGTGACAATCCGTCTTGAGGATGCGGGCGGGAAATTACTGCAGACTATCGACCGGACGATGATATCGGACGCGGATCAATCTGACATGCCAGATAAACCGCTGGTGGTCGGGCCGTTCTACGATCCAAACCCCGACAAGGATAAGCCGAACCCCACAACCATTGCCTGTCCAGCCTGAAAAATCCAAAACGAATTGGAGCCATAGGTTGTGAACGGTTTATGACACCGGCTTAATCCTTTTAGGAATTGGTAATTCTGTTTCCCATTTGATAAATATCAGTTTGACATGGGGTGCAAATAAATATTCTAAATGCATGCCTCATACATAATCTGAGTATCGTTGGCGTTTGTTCGAAAGTATTCGTTAACGTATCCAATTATGGGTACAGTTATTCACGGACACCTTGATGAAAATTGAACGCAACGAGAGTATTTTTCTCGAAATTCTGTTCCTGCGCACACTTTATGCGAACAAGAAAGCCGTGTGGTGGACGTCTGTTGTTCAGATTCTCGCGACGCTGGTTATTTACATAAAAACAAATCAGCCAATTTACGTCGGTTTTGCGGTCGCCTTTTTCCTGATTGTTCTTCTTCGCACTGCAAACGCCAGTGCTTTTGAACAAAAAGATCTTTCGTCAGCTACAATGGCGGATTTGCGAAAATGGGAATGGCGATACCTTCTGGGTGCGGTCAGCACCTGCATCCTGCTCGGTTTGCTGTGCCTGACGAGTATTTATGTTTTTGCGGACACTTCGGCGGCTATTACCAGCGTGGCGATCGTCGTTGCTTCAATGGTTGCGCTGGTAACACGGAACTATGTATCGCCAACGGTTATCATCGGCATGTCGTTTGGTATTCTCGCGCCGCTTTTTCTGACATTCATTCTGCTTGGCGGCATTTACAATTGGCTGCTCGCGCTGCTGATCCTGCCGTATTTCTGGAGCAACGTCCGGATTGCCTCGAAGCTGCGGCAATCATTATGGGATGCGCTTTTGGGTAAACAGCAGCTGAGCGTTGTCGTCAGCCATTTCGACGCGGCATTGAACGGTATGCCGCAGGGCCTGCTGATGTTTGATAGCAATCAGAATATCACCGTTGCCAATATGAAGGCGGCGAAGATGATGGGCTTCGATGACCCTGATCAGGTGCATGGTCATTCCCTGCAAAGCCTGCTGCGGCTTGCCCGCGTCAAGGCCTATTTCCCTGAGGAAACCCACGCTTCCCTTTCCGCCAAGATGCAGGACCTGCTCACTGGCCGCAAGGAACGGGACATGTTTGTCACGCCCAACAAGCGGCATTTTGAGTTTATGGCAACGCCGGACCCGCAACACGGAACAGTGCTCATCCTGCAGGACGTTACCCGCCGCGCGGAAGCAGAGGCGCAGATCAGCCGTATGGCGCGTTATGACAGTCTCACGGGGCTACCCAACCGCAGCCAGTTTGCCGAGATTGCCAAGACCTATCTTGATGGTATCGGGACGGGAATGCAGATCGCCTTGATGGTCGTTGATGTGGATGGCCTGAAGCGGACCAATGATACGTTCGGCCATCGTATTGGCGATGAATTGTTGCGGGCCTTTGCCGACCGGCTTGCTTCGGTTGATGTGAAACATCCGGTCATCTCGCGTTTTGGCAGCGATGAGTTTGTGTTGCTGTTCTGTGCACCAACGCGCGACGCGATTTTGAAAAGCGTCGAGCGGATTATGGCCGCCATTTCGGGCCAGTATAATGTATCCGGCCAGGAGATCATGACCGGAGCCCATGCGGGCGTGGTGATTGTCAGCAGGGGTGAATTCGATCTTGCTGTCATGCATATGAATGCCGACCTTGCCCTCGATGCCGCGCGGAAAGACAGCCAAAAGGCCTGGGCTGTTTTTGTTGACACGATGGATCAGTCCTTCCGTAGCAAACAGCGGTTGAAAAACGATCTGCGCAAGGCGATTGCCGAGCGGACCCTGTCGGTTGCCTATCAACCGATTATCAATGTGCGCACCTTGCGCATGGTCGGGTGTGAAGCGCTTTCGCGCTGGAACCACCCGGATTTCGGCCCGATTTCTCCTGCGGAGTTCATTCCCATGGCTGAAGAAATGGGACTGATCTCGGACCTGACCCGGACGGTCATCGAACAGGCTATCAAGGATTGCAGCCTCTGGGGTTCCAGAATTGCCGTTTCGATCAACCTGTCATCCTATGACCTGCACAATATGGATATGGCCGATATTATTCGGTCAGCCTTGCTGCGATACAACGTGGAACCCGCACTGATTGAGGTGGAAGTCACGGAAGGTGCAATCATCACCGACCGTGAGGCGACGGGCGGTGTGCTCGAAAGTCTGAAAGCCATGGGCCTGCAGGTTGCCATTGATGATTTCGGTACCGGCTATTCCAGCCTGAGCTATCTGAAAGACTTGCCGGTCACCAAGGTCAAGATCGATCGTTCCTTCATCACTGATATTACCGAGGAAGGCCGTTCCCTGAAACTTCTGCGCGGTATCGTGCAGATGACCCATGAACTCGGCCTGTCCGTGACCATCGAAGGTCTGGAAACGCGGGAACAGTTTGCGCTGATCAATCGCTGGATTGGAGCTGAATATGTGCAGGGCTTCCTCTACGGAGCAGCCACGACAGCGGAAAATATTGCCAAGAACTTTGATATCGAAATGGTGCAACTGCCGGTTAAGCCCAATAATGGTGAGGTCGTCACCGTCCATTGATCTGAAATCTCCAAGGGCTTGACCTGCCGGTGATCTCGTCCAAAACTCCTGATGTCAACAAAGCCAGATTCTCGAGGGAGGAATTGCTGTCATGATTGCACAAATTGCCATTGCGCCACTCGTTGCGCTGATTGCCGGAATCATCATCCTGATCGCGCCGCGTCTGCTCAATTACGTGGTTGCGCTCTATCTGATCATCATCGGAGTAACGGGGCTTTTCCCCCATTTGCTCAGTTGAGATGGTTCGCGGGATTGGCTTGATCGGTAAAATCAGCGCAGGTGCGATTTTTATCGACCGGGAGGCTTTTCAGCGACTATCTGCGCATTGCGCTGCTGCTGCGTTTTCGCTATTGCCAATAGGACTAAGACTTTATGAGGTTTGAAGATGGCTGAACATCACGATACGGCGCCTGCAGAACTTGGCGCACCCATGGACTACGCCGAGCACGAAAAAACCTACAATCTTTTTCTCGCTCTCTCGAAATGGGGTGTGGTTACCTGCATAGGGCTGGTGGCTGCGATGGCATTCGGCTTTTTCGCCGGCGGGTTCTTCTCCGCCACTATTCTGTTTATCATTATTTGTGTGGCTGCCTGGTTCATTCTCTAAAACACGCCCACAAGCGTTGTTCATGAGCCGGGCGGATAATTCTGTTGAAATCCGCTTGCATGAGCGGGCCCATCACCAGAATTGCCAATCGTCATAGCGGGGCAGGCGCGCGGGTCTTCGGGCCACTGACTGCATAGTGACAACATGCTTTGGGGGTGAGGGCTTGGCTCAGACACTGTTCATACCGAAAGAGACCGATGCTGTTGAATCGCGGGTTGGCGGTTCAGCGGAAACGGTCAAAAAGCTTATCGGTCTTGGTTTTTCAGTCATTGTGGAAAGTGGCGCGGGTGTCTCATCCCGCATTCCTGACCGCGAATTTGAAGCCGCGGGTGCCACGATTGGCAAAACCGCCGATATCAGGAACGCCGATGTCGTTCTGAAAGTCCGGCGCCCGTCCTCGGCTGAGCTCAAATCCTACAAAAAAGGCGCGGTTGTTATCGCCATGCTCGATCCTTACGGCAATGATGCTGCCGTCAAGGAACTGGCGGATGCCGGTGTCACAGCCTTCACCATGGAATTCATGCCACGTATCACGCGTGCGCAGGTCATGGACGTGCTTTCCAGTCAGGCCAACCTCGCCGGTTATCAGGCGGTGGTTGACGCTGCGGAAGAGTATGACCGCGCCCTGCCGATGATGATGACGGCGGCTGGTACGGTTCCTGCCGCCAAAGTCTTCATCATGGGTGTTGGTGTTGCCGGTCTTCAGGCGATTGCAACAGCACGCCGTCTCGGTGCCGTCGTGACCGCAACGGACGTACGTCCTGCCGTAAAAGAGCAGGTTGCTTCGCTCGGCGCGAAATTCCTTGCCGTTGAGGACGAGGAATTCAAGGCGGCTGAAACCGCTGGCGGTTATGCCAAGGAAATGTCGAAAGAATATCAGGCGAAGCAGGCGGCGCTGGTTGCAGACCATATTGCCAAGCAGGATATCATCATCACCACGGCGCTCATTCCGGGACGTCCCGCTCCGCGGCTCGTTACACGCGAAATGTACGGGCGCATGCGTCCGGGCTCTGTGATCATTGATCTTGCGGTCGAGCGCGGCGGCAATGTCGAAGGCGCGGTTGCAGGCAAGATTGTTGATGTCGATGGCGTCAAGATCGTCGGCCATCTCAATGTTGCCGGACGTATTGCAGCAACCGCATCACAGCTTTATGCCAAGAACCTTTTTGCCTTCGTTGAGACGCTTGTTGACAAGGACGCCAAGGCAATCAAGGTCAATTTTGATGACGAGCTGGTCAAGGCAACTGTCCTGACCCATGGTGGCAAGGTGGTTCATCCGAATTTTGCCGGTGCAGCGCCGAGTGCAGCTGCTCCTGCGGCGAAACCGGCAGCCAAAAAGCCTGCCAAAGCCAAGGCTGCACCCGCTGAGACAGTTGCAGTCGCAGCTGAGCCGAAGAAGGCGCCGGCCAAGGCTGCGCCAAAGAAGGCCGCTGCTCCCAAAGCTGCCGTGAAAAAAACCGCGCCGAAACCTGCTGCCACCAAGACCGCTGCATCAAAAACGGTCACCCCGAAAACGGTTGCCCCAAAAACGGCTGCCCCGAAAACGACTGAAGGAGAAGCGTGATGGCTGATACCGCACTCGAAAAAGCTCTTGAAAGTCTCAATCAGGCAACCGAGACAGTTCGTCAGGCCGCTGAAAACCTGCCTGATGCAGCCGGTGCTGTTGCCCATACGGTAACAGGTGGTGCCGTTGATCCCTTCGTCTTCCGTCTGGCGATCTTCGTTCTGGCAATCTTTGTCGGCTACTACGTCGTCTGGTCGGTGACACCAGCGCTGCACACGCCGCTCATGGCCGTCACCAACGCCATTTCGTCGGTTATCGTCGTTGGTGCGCTGCTTGCGGTTGGTCTGTCTGCCAGTGGTTTTGCCACGGGGTTTGGCTTCATCGCCCTTGTACTCGCCAGCGTCAATATTTTTGGCGGCTTCCTTGTGACCCATCGCATGCTCGCCATGTACAAGAAAAAAGAAAAGTGAGACCTGAGCAATGAGCGTAAATCTCGCAGCTTTTCTTTATCTCGTCTCCGGCGTCCTGTTCATTCTGGCGCTGCGCGGCCTGTCACATCCAACCACAAGCCGTCAGGGTAATTTCTACGGCATGATCGGTATGGGTATATCGATCATCACGACGCTGACGCTTGCCGAGCCAAGCTTCAAAGGCCTTGGGCTGATTGTCATCGGCCTTGCCATTGGCGGCGGTGTCGGTGCCTATACGGCCAGACGCATTGCCATGACGGCGATGCCCCAGCTGGTTGCAGCCTTCCACTCGCTGGTTGGTCTTGCTGCTGTCATGGTGGCTGCCGCTGCCATCTACTCGCCCAATTCCTTCGGGATCGGCGAAGTCGGTTCGATCCACGGACAGGCGCTGGTTGAAATGTCGCTCGGTGTCGCCATCGGTGCGATTACCTTCACGGGCTCCATCATCGCCTTCCTGAAGCTTGATGGCCGCATGTCCGGCAAGCCGATCATGCTGCCGGGCCGCCATGTGCTCAACGCGGCTCTGGCGGTTGCCATTGTCTTGCTGGTTGTGGCGCTGGTGATGAGCGAAAGCCATTTCGTGTTCTGGCTGATCGTTCTTCTGTCGCTGGCTCTTGGTGTCCTGATCATTGTTCCCATCGGCGGCGCGGATATGCCCGTTGTTGTGTCGATGCTCAATTCCTATTCGGGCTGGGCTGCTGCCGGTATCGGCTTTACCCTTGGCAATCTGGCGCTGATCATCACCGGTGCGCTGGTTGGCTCCTCCGGTGCGATCCTGTCCTACATCATGTGTAAAGGCATGAACCGGTCCTTCATCTCGGTTATTCTCGGTGGCTTCGGCGGCGAGACATCGGGTGCAGCAACCGGTGAAGTCGAACAGCGTCCGGTCAAGCAGGGTTCGGCGGATGACGCGGCCTTCATCATGAAGAATGCATCCAAGGTCATCATCGTGCCGGGTTACGGTATGGCGGTGGCGCAGGCGCAGCATGCCTTGCGTGAAATGGCTGACAAGCTGAAGGCTGAGGGCGTCGAGATCAAATACGCCATTCATCCGGTTGCCGGTCGTATGCCGGGGCATATGAACGTGCTTCTGGCGGAAGCCAATGTTCCCTACGACGAAGTGTTCGAGCTTGAGGACATCAACTCCGAATTTGCGCAGGCCGATGTGGCTTTCGTTATCGGCGCCAATGATGTCACCAACCCGGCTGCCAAGACCGATCCGAAATCGCCGATTTTCGGTATGCCGATCCTCGATGTGGACAAGGCTGGCACGGTTCTGTTCATCAAGCGCGGCATGGGCTCCGGCTATGCGGGCGTTGAGAACGAGTTGTTCTTCCGCGACAACACGATGATGCTGTTTGCCGATGCCAAGAAGATGGTCGAAAACATCGTCAAGGCGCTGGATCACTGATCCATCATTGCCAGACCAAACGAAAAGCCCGCCAATTGGCGGGCTTTTTCATTTCAGGGTCTGTTCGATTGCCTGTTTGATTCTTGTCTCAAAGGCTGCAAGCCGGGCAGGGGCGAGTTTCTCGCAATTGTAGAGCGACAGCATGGAAAACCGCGCCTTGGGTGCGCAGGTGCCGATAATGGCTGTGCCAAGGATGCGGCGGACGGGTCGCCACATGATCAACCGGTCAATCCACCAAGGGGAGCCGAGCGTCGTGATGGCGATGCAGGAGGTCATCTTGTTGAGGCGCGGGATCATCCGGCCAAAGTCCGGCGCGTGATCATAGGCTGTGCCCGGCACGAACACCCGGTCGATCCAGCCTTTGAGGATTGCAGGCAGGCCGAACCACCATGTTGGAAAGATGAGTATGAGAACATCAGCGGCCTGCAAGGCTTCTGCTTCTTCTTTGACATCGGAGGCGTCATATTGCGGCGCGTAGTAGCTCTGGCGCTCCTGCGGCGAAAGCCGTGGATCAAAACCCAGCTGGTAGAGATCGAACAGCTGCAATTCGTGTGGCGACTCGGCGATCTGCCGTGTCACCAACGCTGTCAGATGCGCCGAAAGGCTGCTTTCGAGTGGATGAGCGGAAACAACAACGAACCGCTTTGCCATGTCAGGATCAGGCCATATCTGGATCAGGAACGCGTGCGCGCCAAACCGTCCAGCGCGGGCTTGTACTTCGGATCAAGCTGCGCCGCCTTGGCATAGGATTTCGCCGCACGGGCCTTGTCGCCGCGATGCTCGTAGATCAGCGCCTGATTGGCCCAACCCTCGGCAATGGTACCATCCAGCTTGATGGCATTGTTGAAATCGTCAAAGGCGTTGTCATCATCGCCGAGCGCCACATAGGAAATGCCACGGCCATTATAAGGCTCGGCTGCATCAGGTTGCAGCGAGATCGCCGTGGAGAAATCTTCGATTGCCTGCTTATGCTGATTGCGTGCCTGATAGATCAGGCCGCGATTGTGATAGGCCCGCGGATCGGTTGTGTTCAGCTGGATGGCCTGCTGGAAATCACTGAAAGCCCGGTCCAGTTGTCCGGAGAGGCGATAGAGATTGCCACGGCCAATATAGGCAGCATCATATTGCGCATTGATCTGGATGGCCTTGCTGTAGTCAGCCAATGCCTGAGCACTGTTGCCCATATTGCGGTAAACAAGCGCGCGGTTCGCGTAGGCCTGATAGAAATTAGGGTTCAACTGCAATGCCGTGTTGAAGTCCTTGATCGCGTCGCTGTTGCGGCCGGCGCGGCCAAAAGCCGAGCCACGCACATTATAGGCTTCCGGATCACGCGGATTGTTGCGAATGACGCTGTCGAGTGAGCTGATGTTCTCGGAAGAGCCCTGCGCCTTGTCGATGCCGGTCATATCGGTGGTCGAGGTCTGGCACCCGGCAATAGCCAGTGTGAGAACCGAAGCGATCACCAGTCCGGTGGTGCGCAATGTCTTGAATGCCGATTGCGGGTCGCGATACGAAACCATTTCAAGTGAATGTGTCATATTCCTGGTATCCCGTTCAATCGAAAACGCAAAAAGGGCGGTGTGGCGATTGCCACCCCACCCCGTTGTATTGTCAAGACGTTGATAAAGTACTGATCAACGAGCCGCAGAAGGACGGGCCGGTACCTTGCGCGCTGGCATTGGCAGAAGACCTTCGCGCTGTGCCTGCTTGCGGGCCAGCTTGCGGGCGCGGCTGATGGCTTCTGCCTTCTGGCGGGCGCGCTTGATCGAGGGCTTCTCGTAATGATCATGCATCTTCATTTCGCGGAACATGCCTTCGCGCTGCATCTTCTTCTTGAGGACGCGGAGAGCCTGATCAACATTATTTTCGCGTACGAGTACCTGCACGTTTTATCCTGTGTCTCTTAGAATTTCGTTGAGCCTGAATTCTGCGCCCTTACCTTGGTCAGTGGGACACAAATCCAAACTTCGCGACGGTCATCCATCGCAAACTGACGAGGCCATTATCAGAATGACGGCGGAATGTCCATGGTGAAGCTGCTTAAAATGGGGATATTCTTCCATTCAGGCTCGTCACGCCCCTGCGTAATTTTAGAATAACCGGCACGGAACGCCAATCTCCGTCGCAAAATGGCAAAAGACCTTTGAGCGGATACGATACTGATGCATAAAAGTGCGCTCCTGCGCTTGAAAATCGATGTCGATTTCAGGACAGGGTATTGCTCTCGAAATTGTTGGAACACGTCGCTCTGCCGAGGTCATCTGAAATGGCCGGACGCTCTGCAAAGGATTGAATGATGCGGAAATATTCAGTGTTTGCTTTGGCCCGCGAGGCATTGCGCGCCCACAAGGGGTGGGATCAGCAATGGACATCGCCCGAACCCAAGTCGGAATATGACGTCATCATTGTTGGCGCTGGTGGACATGGTCTTGCGACGGCCTATTATCTGGCCAAGGAACACGGCATCACCAATGTTGCTGTTCTGGAAAAGGGCTGGCTTGGCGGCGGCAATACCGGCCGTAACACCACGATTATCCGCTCCAATTATCTTTACGACGAATCGGCAGGTATTTACGAACATGCCGTGAAATTGTGGGAGGGTCTCAGTCAGGACCTTAACTACAACGTCATGTATTCGGCGCGCGGCGTCATGATGCTGGCGCACAATATTCACGATGTTCAGGTGTTCAAACGTCATATCCACGCAAACCGGTTGAACGGCATTGACAATGAATGGCTGACGCCGGAACAGGTCAAGGAATTCTGCCCGCCGATCAATCTGTCTGCCGATGCGCGTTACCCGATCATTGGCGCGGCATTGCAGCGGCGCGGCGGCACGGCCCGCCACGATGCGGTTGCATGGGGTTATGCCCGCGCGGCGGCTGATCGCGGTGTGCATATCATCCAGAACTGCGAAGTGACCGGCATTCGCCGCGCCGCCAATGGCGCGGTTGTGGGTGTCGATACCAATCGCGGCCCGATCAATGCCAAGAAGGTCGGTGTCGTTGCTGCCGGGCATACCTCTGTCATCATGAATATGGCCGGTGTGCGCATGCCGCTGGAAAGTTATCCATTGCAGGCGCTGGTATCCGAGCCGGTCAAGCCGCTTATTCCCTGCGTGATCATGTCAAACACCGTTCACGCCTATATTTCGCAGTCTGATAAGGGCGAAATGGTCATCGGTGCTGGTACGGACCAGTACACGTCGTATTCCCAGACCGGCGGCCTGCACATCATCAACCACACGCTGGATGCGATCTGCGAAATGTTCCCGGTGTTGACGCGCCTGAAAATGCTGCGGTCATGGGGTGGTATTGTTGACGTGACGCCTGACCGTTCGCCAATTTTGGCCAGGACACCGGTGCCGGGCCTTTATGTAAACTGCGGCTGGGGAACTGGCGGGTTCAAGGCAACGCCGGGCTCCGGCAATGTGTTTGCCCATACGATTGCCCGCGATGAGCCGCACCGGATCAATGCGCCGTTCACGATCGAGCGCTTTACCACTGGCCGCCTGATCGACGAAGCCGCCGCCGCTGCCGTAGCGCACTGACATTCAAGAAACGAGACGACGACAATGCTTCTCATCAAATGCCCCTATTGCGAAGAAGAACGCCCGGAACTGGAATTCCGCAATGCGGGTGAAGCGCATCTCGTGCGCTCCCCGGCGATTTCGGAACAGTCGGACGATGATTTTGCCGGTTTCCTTTATTTCCGCCAGAACCCGAAGGGCCTGCAGTTTGAACGCTGGCGGCACATTCACGGCTGCGGTCGCTTCTTCAATGCGGTGCGCGATTCGGTGTCGGATAAGTTCCTGACTGTCTACAAGGCAGGTGAGCCCCGCCCGGATGTTGAAACACTGCTCAATCCTGATGCCGCTTTGGCGCCTGCCGCCGCTGAACCCGCAAAGAAACGCGCCCCCCGCGCCAAGAAAGGGGAGCTATAAGCCATGAGCACCACATCCCATTCCGGAAGCAACCGTATCGCTGGCATTGGCCGTCTGACCCCGGCCAAGACCATTCGCTTCACCTTTGACGGACAGGCGCTGACTGGCCTTGAGGGTGACACGCTGGCATCGGCGCTGCTCGCCAATGGCATCCATCTGGTTGGCCGTTCGTTCAAATATCACCGCCCGCGCGGCATTCTCTCCGCAGGCAGTGAAGAGCCGAACGCCCTTGTCGATATTGAGCGCGACAAGTCGCGCCAGCAACCGAATGTACGGGCGACCGTGCAGGAGATCTATGACGGGTTGAAGGTCAAGTCGCAGAACCGCTGGCCGTCGCTGACTTTTGACATTGGCGCGATCAACGATGTGTTCTCGCCGATGCTGCCCGCTGGCTTCTACTACAAGACTTTCATGTGGCCAAAGTTCGCGTGGAAGTCGATTTACGAGCCGAAGATTCGTGCTGCTGCCGGTCTTGGCGTTGTTCCGGGCGAAGCCGATACGGATCGCTATTCCAACCGCTTTGCCCATTGTGATGTGCTGGTGGTCGGCGGCGGTGCTGCTGGACTTGCTGCGGCACTCGCCGCTGCACAGACAGGTGCCAAGGTCATTATCTGCGACGAGCAGGCGGAAGCCGGTGGCGCGCTGCGCTATGAGATCGACGTTACCATTGATGGCAAGCCGGGCTATGACTGGGCCACGGAAACGCTGTCAACTCTGCGCGCCATGGAGAATGTCACCGTTCTCACCCGCACCACGGCCTTTGGTTATTACGCCCAGAATTTCGTCGGTCTGGTTGAGCGCATCAGCGATCATCTGAGCAATCCGGGTTCCGATCTGCCGCGTGAACGCCTGTGGCAGGTTCGTGCCAAGAAGGTTGTTCTGGCAACCGGCGCCATCGAGCGCCACATGGTGTTCGCCAACAATGATCGTCCCGGCATTCTGCTGGCGTCGGCGGCACGTATCTATCTCAACCAGTATGGTGTTGCTGTTGGCCGTAAGGTCGGTGTCTATACTGCCAATGATTCCGCCTATGCGGCGGCCATTGATCTCAAGCGCGCTGGCGTTGACGTTCCCGTTATTGTTGATACGCGTGACAATCCTTCTTCATCGATTATCGAAGAAGCCCGTTCGCTCGGCATTGATGTGCTGACCGGCCATGCGGTGTTTAGCGCCGGTGGCAAGCGCCGAGTTTCCTCCATCAGCATCCGTCCGAATAAGGGCGGTGCCGAGCGCAAGGTCGTGGTGGATGCACTGATCATGTCCGCTGGCTGGACGCCTTCGGTGCATCTGTTCTCGCAGTCGCGCGGCAAGGTGGCATGGGATGCCGCCAATGAGCGGTTCCTGCCCGGCACCTATGCACAGGATTGTGTGTCGGTTGGTGCCTGCAATGGCAGTGACGGACTGCAGGAAGCGCTGGACGAGGCAATGGCAGCTGGCAGTAAGCTCGCAGCGGAAACCGGCTTCAAGGGCAAGGCCAAAGCGGTCAAGGCCACGGGTGGCACGGACTGGATCATTGGCATGATCGGCTCTGCTCCGGGTGCCGGTGCGGATACGACGGTCAAGGCCTTTGTCGATTTCCAGAATGACGTGACCGCCAAGGACGTGCGGCTTGCCGTGCGCGAAGGCATGCACTCCATTGAGCACGTCAAACGTTTCACCACCAATGGCATGGCAACCGATCAGGGTAAAACCTCCAACCTGCACGGGTTGGCGATTGCCGCCGAAGCGCTCAATCGTCCGATCCCGGCGGTGGGCCTGACGACGTTCCGTGCGCCGTTTACGCCTGTCACCTTCGGTGCGATCGTCAATCATGCGCGCCATGATCTGTTCGATCCGACCCGCCGCACACCAATGCATGCGTGGCATGCGGCTGAGGGTGCGGCCTTTGAGGATGTCGGGCAGTGGAAACGTGCCTGGTATTATCCGCAGGCGGGCGAGGACATGCATGCGGCTGTCAATCGCGAATGCGTTGCGGTGCGTAATCAGGCCGGTATTTTCGATGCCTCGACGCTCGGCAAGATCGAAGTGGTCGGCCCTGACGCGGCGAAATTCCTTGAGCTGCTCTATACCAACCCATGGGAAAAGCTGGGTGTCGGCCGCCTGCGTTATGGCATTATGCTGCGCGAAGATGGCTTCATCTATGATGATGGTGTCGTTGGCCGCCTTGCCGAAGACCGATTCCATGTAACCACAACGACGGGCGGTGCGCCGCGTGTCATGCATCACATGGAAGATTATCTGCAGACCGAATTCCCGCATTTGAATGTCTGGCTGACCTCGACCACGGAACAATGGGCTGTCATCGCCGTGCAGGGTCCAAAAGCGCGTGAAATCATCGCGCCGCTGGTGGAAGGCATCGATCTTTCCAATGAAGCCATGCCGCATATGAGCGTGCGCGAAGGCAAGATTTGCGGGGTGCCGACACGGCTGTTCCGCATGTCCTTCACCGGTGAAGCGGGCTTTGAAATCAACGTCCCTGCCGATTATGGTCAAGCTGTCTGGGAAGCCATTTACGAGCGCGGCAAGCCGCTTGGTCTGACACCGTACGGCACCGAAGCCATGCACATCCTGCGCGCCGAAAAAGGCTATATCATCGTCGGTCAGGACACGGATGGCACGGTGACACCACAGGATGCGGGCCTGACCTGGGCCATAGGCAAGAACAAGAAAGACTATGTCGGCATTCGTGGCCTTTTGCGCCGCGATCTTGTGGCTGATGGCCGCAAGCAGTTGGTGGGTTTGAAGACCAAGGATGCCCATGTGGTGCTGGAAGAGGGCGCGCAGATTGTTGCCAACCCCAACCAGCCGGTTCCGATGACAATGATCGGTCATGTGACATCGTCCTATTGGTCGGAAAATTGCGGACGGTCCATAGCGATGGGTCTGGTGATTGACGGAACAAAACGGCTCGGCGAAACGCTTTATGTGCCGATGCCCAATGGTGTGATTGAAGTGGAAGTGACCGGTACGGTGTTCTTCGACGAAAAGGGAGAACGGTTGAATGGCTGACCTTGCACAAACAGCAGCGCGTGCGCATCCGCTACAGACCGGTTATGCGGGCGTTAGCTCCGTATCGGTTGTTCTGGCTGATAATGCCACCCGTGTCTCGCTACGGGCCCGGCCCGACGCGGTGGCGGCCTTGTCCAAGGCGATTGGTTTGCCCTTGCCGGTGAAGTCAAAGACAACGTCGACACAGGGAAGTCGCACAGCGATGTGGATCGGCCCGGATGAATGGCTCATCATCGATGCTGATGGTAGCGCGCTGGTTGCCGACCTCGCCAAGGTGAAGGTGCTGCATTCGGCTGTGGATGTATCGCATCGCAATGTCGGGATCATTGTATCAGGCAAGGGTGCAGATGCTGTGGTCAATGGTGGCTGCCCGCAGGACCTGTCGCTCCAAGCGTTCCCGGTTGGCGCGGCGTCCCGCACGGTTCTTGGCAAGATCGAGATTGTCCTGTTGCGCACCGGGGAAAATACTTTCCGCGTTGAGTGCTGGCGCTCATTCTCCGGCTATGCCTACAGTTTCCTGCAAGAATCAGCCCGGGATGTTGCTGTCTGACAGGGGGACCGCAAGCCGTTGATTTTCAGTATGGTCGTGCGTGGTTCGTGGTTCGACAAGCTCACCATGAGGCCCTTCGACAGGCTCAGGATGAGGGGAGTTTTATTCTGCCCCGTACCCTGCAACTTTTTGATCTGCAATCTTTGCGATTGGCTTTGCATCCACACTCTCCCTCATGGTGAGCTTGTCGAACCACGAACCACGAACCACGAATCGCACGCACAATCGCAATTTTTGCCGAATGCGCCGTATTTGACAGGTCCACATAATAATAGTGTACAGATTGCTCCCGGTGAGGCTGTCGATCACAATTGCGCCGTCCTTTGCCATAAAGAGGATGCCGGTGGCTGCCGATTCGCGCGGTCGCGTCGCGAGAGTGTTCGATGGCTGTCAAAAAGCGCCTTGTTATCAACTTCACAGGCTATGAAGGTCTGCACCCTGATGCGGTGCGCGGGCGCTATCTGAACTCTGCCGCTGATTTCAACAGTCTCTGGCATGCCAAAACCAAAGCCAGTCCCATGCTGCCGGAAGGGCCGAACATTGCTTCCATGCGGATGGAAACATCTGGTGCGAACTGGGATGTCGAAACTGAATTCTGCCAATATGGCACGGCTGACGTGTTCGATGCCTATTCGGCGCGCAATGTTGTTGCGCGCTTTGCTACCGGGCTGATGGCGTTTCTCGATATTCTGCTCACAGGCACCTTCTGGCGGTATTTAAGAACCAGTTGGCGCTTCTGCATCTTCTTCATGTGGCCCTTTGTGCTCACCTGCTTCATTTCACTGGTAGCACTCCTCGTCGGTCTTGGACCATTGTTTGGTGGTTTCAGCTCCTATCATATGATCTGGACTGTTCCCCTTGCGCTCATCATGGCGCGGTTGCTGATCCGCTGGCCGGGCGAAAAGGTGTTCCTGTCCTATCTGCTTGATGACTGGGCGGCAGCTTCAGACCGGATTTATAGCCGAAACCCGGCATTGCTGGCGCGGCGTAAGGCCTTTGCCGAGCATCTTACGCGGAAATTACAGGAAACCGATGCGGATGAGGTCGTGATCATAGGGCATAGTCTGGGTACGGTTCCAGCGGTGGAGGCGATCGCAGATGTCTGGCGCAGTGCCCCGCAACTCATCAAGCAGCAGCCGATTTCACTGCTTTCCATCGGCTCGTGCCTGCTGATGATTGCCTTTCACCCGCGTGCCACGCAATTGCGTGAGGATATCAGGGTCGTGTTGCAGGAAACGCCGGTTTTCTGGGCCGAATATCAGACGATTGCCGATATCGTCCATTTCTATAAATCCAACCCGGCGAAAGCGCTGGGGATTATCCCGCGCAATGAACCGATGATCCGGCGCATTCGCTTCAAGCATATTCATAGTGCCAAGCGTTATGCGCGGGCAAGGAAAAACTTCTTCAAGATGCATCTGCTGTTTTTGAAGGGCGCCCAGATCCGCAATCCTTACGATATGGGCATGTTCGTGCAGGGGCCGTTTGCTTTTCAGGCACTTGTCGAGAACGACAGCGCAGCACCGCTCGACGATGCAGGCCGCCTTGTCGAGGCAGCCTGAGCCAGATCAGTCGTCCATTTCAGGGGGATGTTCAAGAACAGCAATCGTCAGCCAGTTGGCGACCAGCGCCGGTTTGATCGAGCCTTCGATTTCAAGCGTTACTTCATAGTTGTTGAGCACGCGGCCGGAAGGACGGATATCCGCATCCACAAGCTTGAAGCGGGCACGCACCTGTTTGCCTGATTTGACCGGTGCCATGAAACGCACTTTGTCAAAACCATAATTGATGCCCATGGTCGCGCCTTCGATCATCGGCAGAGCCTCATAGGCGAGCGTCGACAGAAGCGAGATTGTCAGAAAGCCGTGGGCAATGGTGCTGCCGAAAGGCGTTTCCGCCGCGCGCTCCGGGTCCGTATGGATAAACTGGTGATCATCCGTTGCGTCGGCAAACTTATTGATCATATCCTGGCTGACCACGCGCCATTCCGAGCAGCCCATTTCTGTACCGATACTGGCCTTCAACTGCTTGAGCGTGATCGGTTCTTTCATGGTTTCTGGGCTTTCCGAAAGTTTTGGGTCAGATCATAGATTTTGCTGTCGATAGACTTTTATGAGCCAAATGTCATCCCTTGCACCGCTAAACTGGAAAGCGGCTGCTGCTCAAGGCGGTTCGAAGCATCAAATTTTATGAGGTGGAGGGTTCGGATGGTGGGCGTGACAGGGATTGAACCTGTGACCCCTACGATGTCAACGTAGTGCTCTCCCGCTGAGCTACACGCCCATCCGACAGGGGCGCATACACCATATTGGTTTCAGTCCGTCAATAGCTGTTGGAAGAAGTTATCAGGCTTTCTTCAACGGAGCGGGCGGATAGGGCCTTTGATCAGGCCGCTACCAGCATTTTTTCGATTTCATTCACCAGATCGCGCAGGTGGAAAGGCTTGGACAGCACTTTCGCATCCTTCGGGGCTTTCGAATCGGAGTTCAGCGCCACGGCGGCAAAGCCGGTGATGAACATGATCTTTAGATCCGGGTCGATTTCTGATGCGCGGCGTGCGAGTTCAATACCGTCCATCTCAGGCATGACGATATCGGTGAGGAGCAGTGAAAACGGCTCTTCGCGCAATCTGTCATAGGCGCTGGCGCCATTGTCGAAAGGCGTGACGTGGTATCCTGCCTTCTCCAGCGCCTTCACGAGGAAGCGCCGCATGTCATTGTCATCTTCTGCTAGAAGGATTCTCTTCATCAGTCCGTCCGAATTTCTATCGCCTGATCATCCCCAGACAGGCGTCCCATCACAGTTAACAAGACGCTTTTTTGGTAAAGATCGCGTGAATGATTTGCGGAAAATACGGTGGAACCCCGGAAAAGTCGAGGAAGATCGCTGTTATGGCGACGAAGAATTCTGAAAGATCATTGGCGTCAGAAAAGTTCCGGTACTTTGACAGTTGAAGAATTCCCTCCGGAGCGAAGTTGCTCTAAAGTGCCTGTATATTCAAGCAAACCTTCGAAGTGAATAATGACCCTCGAGCGCGATTTCCCCGACAAGCTGCCCTATGAACTGCGCCGGCCGGCTGAACAGCGCATTCCCTTCGTTTTCAATTCGCCCCATAGCGGCCAGTTTTATCCGCCAGCCTTCCTGCGGCAATCACAGCTTGATGCGCAAACGATTCGCCGTTCGGAAGACTGTTTTGTCGATCAGCTGTTTGCCGCCAGCGTCATGCTGGGTGCGCCTTTGCTGGCAGCGCAATTCCCGCGCGCCTATCTCGATGTCAATCGCGAGCCCTATGAGCTTGATGCGAAAATGTTCTCCGATCCGCTGCCGCCCTACGCCAACGCAAGTTCTGCGCGGGTGGCCGGTGGACTTGGCACCATTCCGCGGCTTGTCGGCGAAGGGCAGGAGATTTACGCGCAGAAATTGCCCGTCGAGGAAGCCCTTGGGCGTATCAACACAATCTACAAGCCATACCATGCGCTGCTTGCCGAGGTGCTGCTGGAAACACGCAGCCGCTTTGGCTACGGGGTGCTGGTTGATTGCCATTCGATGCCAACAGGCATTCGCTTCCCCGATAGCGGTTTACGGCCGGATTTCATCATTGGTGATCGTTTTGGCACCAGCTGCTCGCCGGAGCTGACCAATGCTGCAATCGATCTCTTGCGCGAAATGGGCTATGCGGTTGCCCATAACAAGCCCTATGCCGGGGGCTATATAACCGAACATTACGGGCGTCCGCTAAAGCGTTTCCATGCGTTGCAGATCGAGGTCAATCGCGGGCTCTATCTCAACGAGCACAATTATGAGCGCAAATCGGGGTTTGACCAGCTGCAGCGGGATATCAGCCAGTTTCTGGCTGATCTGGTGTCGCTGCCGGATTTCCATTTCCTCGATGTTCCGCTTGCTGCGGAGTAGCGCCGGAACGTCTCAACTGGCCTGAAAACAAAAAAAGACCGCGCAGGTGCGCGGTCCAAGTCTAGGGAGGAAACGCCCAAGGAGGGCATAGACAGGTCGCCCCGTCTATTAACCAATCTATGCTGCATCGCACAAAGGGTCAAGTAATTTGTGCGATTTTTTAAGCATGATATTTATGTGCCTAAAAAAAATGCAATAATTTAGCCGACAATGCAGGTAAATGAGAAAATTCTGATCGTGAGGAACCATTTTGGCCATTGAACTTTCGTTTTTACGGCAAATCGCGCAAGTTGCAGCCGAGCAGACGCTGCCGCGTTTCCGCACCATTTCGTCCATCGACAACAAATATCAGGTCGGATTTGACCCGGTTACCGAAGCGGACAAGGAAGCTGAACGGGCGATTCGCGCATTGATAAACGCGGCCTATCCTGATCATGGCATCATGGGCGAGGAGTTCGGTTCGGAAAATCTGGACGCCTCGCATGTCTGGGTCATCGATCCGATTGATGGCACACGGGCGTTTATTTCAGGGCTTCCGGTGTGGGGTACGCTTGCGGGCCTGACCGTCGATGGTGATGCGGTGGCCGGTGTCATGGCGCAGCCCTTTACCGGCGAGCTTTTCATGTGCGACGGCACAGCCTCTTATTATGAGGGGCCGGGCGGTCCTCGCCAGCTGAAAACCCGGCAAAATCCTGATATCGCGCAGGCGACGCTGTTCACCACGACACCCGCACTGTTCAAGGACAAGAAGCGCGAGGCCTATGACCGGGTTGAGCGCAGCGTGCGCATGCCGCGTTATGGTGCAGATTGCTATGGCTACGCCATGATTGCTGCCGGTTTCGTCGATCTGGTGGTGGAAACAGCCTTGCATCCCTACGATATTGTCGCGCTGGTGCCCATCATCGAAAAGGCCGGTGGGGTCATCACCAATTGGGACGGTGGCCCGGCAGAAAAGGCTGGCGATATCGTGGCGGCAGGTTCGAAAGAACTGCACGCGCAGGCGCTGGAACTGCTCAACCGTTGATAGCGGTCTAGGTCGCCTGTTCGTTTTCGGTTTCGGCTACATCACCGCCGGTTCCTGGAATGAAGGCATCGAAAGCCGCGAAAAACTGTTCGCGGTAAAAATCCTTTTCCTGAAGGATTTCATGTTTCGAGCCGTCAATGGTGATCAGCGTGGCGTTGCGCAATTGCAGGGCGAATCGTTCAATCGCCGGTGTGGATACGACCTGATCTGCACCGGCGGCCACAACCAGCGTCGGGATACGGATGGCCTCGATATAATCAGGCTGTGTCACCCGGCGGATCGCCTTGGCAACGGAGGCGATCCATCCGGCTGTTGGACCGCCAATGGCGAGTTCCGGCGCTACTTTGAGAATCTCGGTGTTGCGCAGGTAGCGGGCGGCATCGGATGTCACTTCATTGATGGCAAATGGCTTTATCGTGGGTTTGCCACCACGGATATAGACCCGGCCAAGACCGGTTGTCCGCAAGGTATTGGCGATGGCGCTCAACAGAATTTTGCCGAGGCGTCCGCCGCGCACGTCGAGAAGCGGTGTCATAAGCACCATGCGGCGGATGCGGTTTGCCAAGGCAGGGGCTGCGAGAAGCGCAATCAGTGCGCCGGTGGAATGGGCGAGAACATAGAACGGACCACGGCAATCGGGCAAAAGCACGTTTTCGAACAGCAACTCCAGATCGGCGGCATAGTGGTCGAAGCTTCTGACATGGCCGCGCGCCGGATCGCGCAACATCCGGCTTGATCCGCCTTGACCCCGCCAATCGAACGTGGCGACGGCAAAGCCGCGCTTGGTGATATCGCCGATGGTCTCGAAATATTTTTCGATACACTCGTTGCGGCCCTGCAGGATAAGCACTGTGCCTTGAACGGGGTGTGTTGTGGCTGGGAAAATCGCGTAGCGCAGTTCCTTGCCGCCCTTGAGCGGCAATGTATCGACGCGTGCATCCTGCGGTGTCGGATTGGCGGGTGTTTCGACAAGCGGATGGGTCATTGGATATCGGTCAGTCCTCATCCCGCGCATGTGGGGTTCGCGCTGTGCATTTGCATCATTTGATAAAATGCACGGACATAAAGGTCAAACCGCGTTTGCGCAAAAAAATGACCGGAAACTCTTGGGAGGGTTTCCGGTCAGTACACTCCGGACGGAAGGGACGTTACATCCGGAACGATGGATGTGTTTATAGAAGGGGGCGTGTGAACGTATCCCGAAGAGCGCGTTCATATTGCGTTCATCGCCGCGACAGGGGCTTTACCTCTCTGAAAGCCGGAAATTGGTCTGATAAAAGGGGGTTGAAATGGCTTTGGCCCTTTACCAACTATCTATTGTGATCGCCATAACGGGATCACTGGTTCAGCGGGACTTGCCAATAAGGGAGTCTCTTCAGGAACCAGAATTACGCAACCTTGTCGCTCTAAAGGAGGGCTTACTATGCGTCACGTTGATTTTTCCCCACTCTATCGTTCGACCGTCGGTTTCGACCGGCTTTTCACTATTCTTGATTCGCTGGCCCAGCCAGATGGTGCTCAGACCTATCCGCCCTATAATATCGAGCGGACTGGCGAGAATGCCTATCGCATTACCATGGCTGTTGCCGGTTTCTCGGAAGATGAAATCCAGATCGAAGCCCATCGCAACCAGCTTAAAGTGACTGGCGAGAAGGGCACGGAAACCGCCGATGAGAATGCTGAAACGCTGTATCGTGGCATTGCTTCGCGCGCTTTCGAACGCCGCTTCCACCTTGCCGATTTCGTCGAAGTCAGTGGTGCCAGCCTGAAAAACGGCTTGCTGCACATTGATCTGAAGCGCGAAATCCCCGAGGAAATGAAGCCGCGCAAGATCGCTGTCACTGCCCTGTCTGAAAAGACAGCCAAGCAGATTGAAGCCAAAACTGCGAACTAAGCTTTAACGGCTAGAGTGGAAAAAGCGGCGCGATTGCGCCGCTTTTTTTATGGGGATGGTCATGATGCTGGAGATTGGTGCATGAATATTGGTGTGGTGCGTGGTTCGACATAACAACCATGAGGGAGAGTGGGGATGCAACGATAATCGCAAAGATTGCAGCGTAAAGGTTGCAGAACTTGGCTCCCTTTCACCATCCCTCTCCCTCATGGTTGTTATGTCGAACCACGCACCACGAATCCACGAACCCACACTCATGCAAATAAAAGGCACCATCTCTGCCGCTTGTTTATGCGATGAGATCGCCAAAGCGGCTGATATCTTCAGGCGTCGTGGCAAAGCTGGTGACGAAACGGGTGATTGTCTCGTCCTGTGCCAACAGGCCTTTTTCCGCATGGGGTGTGAACCAGTCGTAGAAAGCGGCACCCGATGATTGCAGCTTTGCCGATGTCTGCTTTTTCATGATGGCAAAGACCTCATTGGCGCGGGGCTGCCAGGCAAGGCGCAGCTCCTTCGATGCGCTGATGCGTTTGGCAAGTTCCGCCGCCATGGAATTGGCGTGAGCAGCGGTTTCCAGCCAGAGCCCGTCAGCAAAATAGGCCTCAAACTGCGCGGCGATGAAGCGCGATTTCGAAAAGTTCTGGGCGGATCGCATACGGATATAGGGCATATCCTTTGCCTGTTCGGGATTCATGAAAACGAGCGCTTCGGCACACCAGCAGCCATTCTTGGTGCCCCCGAACGACAGGATATCGACACCCTGTTTCCAGGTCATCTCGGCAGGCGAGCATCCCAGCGATACAAGCGCATTGGCAAAGCGCGCGCCATCCATATGCAAAGGCAGACCGTTATCCTTGCAGACTGCGGAGATGGCCGCGATCTCATTCAATTCATAGATCGTCCCGCTTTCGGTCGATTGGGTGATTGAGACGCTCATGGGTTGGCCAGCGTGGACATGGCCGGGTGGAAAGCCGTTCATCGCCTCTTTGAGATTGGCAATATCAATACGGCCGGTTGCGCCATCCAAGGGCAGCACGCGCGCTCCGCCCGTGAAAAAGCTTGGCGCGCCTGCTTCATCGGCAATCATGTGCGCTTCGCGATGGGCAAAGGTGATGCCGCCCGGTCTGGCGATGGCAGCTTGGCCAAGCGAATTGGCGGCAGTGCCGGTGCCGACAAAGAAAACCGCGACTTCCCGTTCAAAAATTGTGTTGAATGTCTCGTGGACAGACCGGTCGAGATCGCCGGTGCCATAGGCCGAAGCAAAACCGCCCGCATGACGTGTCAGATTTTCGGCAATTTTCGGATGGGCACCGGCCCAATTATCGGATGCGAAATGCATGAAATGACCTCGGGGTATTGAATTGATATATCCACGCTTACGCTTTTCCTCCGTGACTGGAAAGGTGAGCGCGGTGCCTTTCTTGCCGGTGATTTTTAACTGGTCCGGCGGAACATTCTGTTTTCTCTCGCATATTTAGCGGAAAACGCCTGTTTCGAAATGAACGGCATAATTTTGCGACATTTAGCGCAAGGATATTTCGTCTCATGCGGTTATTTTTTGCTTTTCCATCTTGTTTGTTTGGAATTATTCTGGCATACGAGGATATGACAGCAATGCTGTCCTAATTTGCATGATCCCAAGGCGAGGATGGCAAGCAGGGTGCTTCCGTCCTCAAAACAGTGACTGCAGTTTGCAAACGGAAGATATGCCGCACCAGAGGGGACAGGAATATATGCTATTCCGTCCTGCGAGAAATTGACCGCCCCAAGGGGCTCATTTGGAGGAATGAACGATGTCGGATTTGACGCCATCTGTAACGACTGAACTTGCTCAGGCCGTACAGACTCGTGCGGTCAAAACCAATAAATCGTCAGGAATTCCCACCCGACAAGGCTTGTACGATCCGCGCAATGAACATGATGCCTGCGGCGTTGGCTTTGTTGCGCATATGAAGGGCGTGAAATCCCACAAGATCATTGAAGACGGGCTGTTCATGCTCGAAAACCTGACGCATCGCGGTGCCGTCGGCGCTGATCCGCTGATGGGCGATGGTGCGGGTATGCTTGTGCAGATTCCCGATGCGTTTTTCCGCGCGGAATGGGCCGAGAAGGGCGTTGAACTGCCTGCGGTCAATCATTATGCGGTCGGCTATCTCTTCATGCCGCAGGATGCCGAAGAGCGCGCGCATATTGAAACTGTCATCACCGAAGTCATTGCTTCGGAAGGTCAGACACTCATCGGCTTCCGCGATGTTCCTGTCGATAATTCATCGCTGTCAAAGGCCCCGCACATCGCTGCGACCGAGCCGTTTCATCGTCAGGTGTTTATCGGGCGCAACCCGAACATCGAGTCCAATGAGGATTTCGAAGGCCGACTGTTTATCCTGCGCAAGGTGATCTCGAACCGCATCTATCAGGAGAACGGTGGCAAGGAGAGCGACTTCTACGTCGTGTCCATGTCGGCGCGCACCATTGTCTACAAGGGTATGTTTCTCGCCTATCAGGTTGGTGCCTATTACAAGGATCTGAAGGACCCGCGCTTCGTCAGTGCCGTCGCGCTGGTGCATCAGCGGTTCTCGACGAACACGTTCCCGTCCTGGAAGCTGGCACATCCATACCGCATGGTTGCCCACAATGGTGAAATCAACACCCTGCGCGGCAACGTCAACTGGATGGCGGCGCGTCAGGCTTCGGTCGATTCGGAATTCTTCGGTAACGACATCTCCAAGCTCTGGCCGATTTCCTATGAAGGCCAGTCCGATACGGCCTGCTTCGACAATGCGCTGGAATTCCTGTTCCAGGGTGGTTATTCGCTCGCCCATTCGATGATGATGCTCATCCCCGAGGCATGGTCCGGCAACAAGCTGATGTCGGATGATCGCAAGGCGTTCTATGAATATCACGCGGCGCTGATGGAGCCATGGGATGGCCCCGCTGCGGTTGCCTTCACCGATGGCCGCCAGATTGGCGCGACGCTTGATCGTAATGGTCTGCGTCCGGCCCGCTATATCGTCACCGATGATGATTTCGTCATCATGGCGTCGGAAGCTGGTGTCTTGCCGGTGCCGGAGGAGAAGATCGTCAAGAAGTGGCGGCTCCAGCCGGGCCGTATGCTGCTGATCGACATGGAAAAGGGCGAGATCGTTTCTGATGATACGATCAAGTCTGAGATCGCCAACCGCCATCCCTACAAGACATGGCTGAAGAACACGCAGCTTATTCTTGAAGAGTTGAGCCCGGTTGAACCGCGCGCACTGCGCAAGGATGTCAGCCTGCTCGATCGTCAGCAGTCCTTTGGCTATACGCAGGAAGACACCAAAATCCTGATGTCGCCAATGGCGACAACGGGTCAGGAAGCCATTGGCTCGATGGGTACGGATACGCCGATTTCGGCCATGTCCGACAAGTCGAAGATGCTTTACACCTATTTCAAGCAGAATTTTGCGCAAGTCACCAACCCGCCGATTGATCCAATCCGCGAAGAACTGGTGATGAGCCTTGTCTCGTTCATCGGGCCGCGCCCGAACATTTTCGATCTGGTTGGCTCCTCGCGCCGCAAGCGCCTGGAAGTGCGCCAGCCGATCCTGACCAATGGCGACCTCGAAAAGATCCGCTCGATTGGCCATACGGAAGATCGCTTCGATACGAAGACGCTGGATATCGCTTACAATGTCGTGGAAGGTGCCGCTGGTCTTGCCGGTGCGCTGGAGCGTCTGTGTGAGCGGGCGGAAGCGGCTGTTCATGGCGGCTATAACATCATCATCCTCTCCGACCGTCAGGTCGGACCGGATCGCATACCAATTCCGGCGCTTCTGGCAACGGCAGCTGTCCACCATCACCTGATCCGCAAGGGCCAGCGCACATCGGTTGGCCTCGTCGTGGAATCCGGCGAACCGCGCGAAGTGCATCATTTCTGCTGCCTTGCCGGTTACGGTGCGGAAGCGATCAACCCCTATCTTGCCTTCGACACGCTGCTCGACATGCACAAGCGCGGCGAGTTTCCGCCCGAAGTGGACTCCAAGGAAGTTGTCTCGCGCTACATCAAGTCGATTGGCAAGGGCATTCTCAAGGTCATGTCCAAGATGGGCATTTCCACATACCAGTCCTATTGCGGCGCACAGATTTTTGATGCTGTTGGCCTGAAGTCTGAGTTTGTTGATCGCTTCTTCTTCGGAACAGCAACAACGATTGAAGGTGTGGGTCTGGAAGAAGTCGCCGAGGAAACGGTTCGCCGTCACCGCGATGCTTTCGGCAATGATCCTGTCCTCATCAACACATTGGAAGTCGGCGGTGAATATGCTTACCGCATGCGCGGCGAGGCACATCTCTGGTCGCCGGATGCGGTTGCGAAGTTACAGCATGCGGTGCGCACGGAATCTGCCACGACCTTCACCGAATATTCCGATCTGGTGAACAGCGAGTCGGCACGGGCGCAGACCATTCGCGGTCTCTTCAAGATCAAGATGGCTGGCGATACCGGGCGCAAGCCCGTCTCCATCGATGATGTTGAACCGGCCAAGGACATCGTCAAGCGGTTCTCGACCGGTGCCATGTCATTCGGCTCGATCAGCCGTGAGGCACATACAACATTGGCCGTTGCCATGAACCGGATCGGCGGCAAGTCGAACACGGGCGAGGGCGGCGAGGAGCCGGATCGCTTCTATCCGCTGCCCGATGGTAAGCCAAATCCAGAACGCTCTGCGATCAAGCAGGTGGCGTCAGGGCGTTTTGGTGTGACGACGGAATATCTCGTCAACTCCGATATGATGCAGATCAAGGTCGCGCAGGGTGCAAAACCCGGCGAAGGCGGTCAGTTGCCCGGCCACAAGGTTGACGCGACAGTTGCCAAGACGCGTCACTCGACACCCGGTGTCGGTCTGATTTCGCCGCCGCCGCACCATGATATCTATTCCATCGAGGACTTGGCGCAGCTCATTTACGATCTGAAGAACGTCAATCCGGAAGCCGATGTTTCGGTCAAGCTGGTGTCGGAAGTGGGCGTCGGCACGGTTGCAGCCGGTGTTGCCAAGGCGCGTGCCGATCACATCACCATTTCAGGTTATGACGGCGGAACGGGTGCATCGCCACTGACATCGCTCAAGCATGCCGGTTCTCCGTGGGAGATGGGCCTTGCCGAAACGCAGCAGACGCTGGTGCTCAACGGCCTGCGTTCGCGCATTGCGCTGCAGGTCGATGGTGGTCTGCGTACGGGCCGCGATGTGATCATCGGTGCTTTGCTTGGTGCTGACGAATTCGGCTTTTCCACTGCGCCGCTGATTTCCGCCGGTTGCATCATGATGCGCAAGTGCCATCTCAACACCTGTCCAGTGGGCGTGGCAACGCAGGACCCGGTCCTGCGCAAGCGTTTCAAGGGCACGCCTGAGCATGTCATCAACTTCTTCTTCTTTATGGCGGAAGAGGTGCGGCAATTCCTTGCCCAGATGGGCTATACCAAGGTGGAAGATATTGTCGGCAAGGCCGAACTTCTCGAAAAGCGCGAGATGATCGATCATTGGAAAGCCAAGGGGCTCGATTTCACCCGCATCTTCCATAAGCCGGAAGCGGCTGAGGAAAAGACGCGCTGGACCGAACGCCAGAACCATCCGATTGTCGATATTCTGGATCGCAAGCTGATCGAGCAGGCCAAGTCGGCGCTGGATAGCAAGATCCCGGTGAAGATCGAAATGCCGATCAAGAATGTGGATCGGTCTGCTGGTGCCATGCTTTCGGGCGAGGTTGCCAAGCGCTACCGGCATAAGGGACTGCCCGAGGACACGATCTCGGTTAAGTTCAACGGTACAGCCGGCCAGTCCTTCGCGGCATTCTTGGCGCGCGGTATTTCGTTTGAGCTGATCGGCGATGGCAATGATTATGTCGGCAAGGGCCTGTGCGGCGGACGCATCGTCATTCGCCCGCCGGATGATACGAAAATCGTGCCTGAAAACTCCATCATCGTCGGCAACACAGTGCTTTACGGTGCCATTGAGGGCGAAGCCTACTTCCGCGGTGTTGCGGGCGAGCGCTTTGCGGTTCGCAACTCCGGCGCCATTGCGGTGGTTGAAGGTACCGGCGATCATGGCTGCGAATACATGACCGGCGGTGTCGTCGTGGTTATCGGCCAGACGGGACGTAACTTCGCTGCTGGTATGTCCGGCGGTGTTGCCTATGTGCTTGATGAGGCCGGTGATTTTGCCCAGCGCTGCAACATGGCGATGGTTGAGCTGGAACCGGTGCCGGAAGAGGATGATATTCTCGAGAAACTGCACCATCACGGTGGCGATCTGGCCCATAAGGGCCGCGTCGATGTCTCTGGTAATATGACCCGACATGACGAGGAACGTCTCGTGCAGCTCATCTCGAACCACATGCATTACACGGGCTCGGGCCGGGCCAAGGAAATTCTCGATAATTGGGAAACCTTCCGGCCAAAATTCGTGAAAGTCATGCCGGTCGAATATCGCCGCGCGCTCGAAGATATGGAGCGCATGCGGATGGGTGTTGCAGCGGAATAAAATCAACGCACACCATGCTTCGAGCGTCATCAAAATGATGCTCGGCATGGGGTCCAATGCTGCCCGGACCCAAGATTGGGAATGGGTGGTCCTCCAAGGGTGAGGGGAGCAGTTTTATGGGTAAGGTTACAGGTTTTCTTGAGATCGACCGGCAGGTCGGAAAGTATCAGCCAGCGTCTGACCGCATTCGCCATTTCCGCGAATTCACCATTCCCATGACCGATGGTGAAGTGAAGAAGCAGGCCGCGCGTTGTATGGATTGCGGCATTCCATTCTGCCATGGGCCGACCGGCTGTCCGGTTCATAACCAGATTCCTGACTGGAATGATCTCGTCTACAACGACAATTGGGATGAGGCGATCCGCAACCTGCATTCCACCAACAATTTCCCTGAATTCACTGGCCGCATTTGTCCTGCGCCTTGCGAGGAAGCCTGCACGCTCAATCTGGAAGACGTGCCAGTATCCATCAAGACGGTAGAACAGGCGATTTCCGACAAGGCCTATGAAAAGGGCTTGATCATTCCGCAGCCTGCGGCTTCCAAAACAGGCAAGAACGTTGCGATCATTGGGTCGGGTCCGGCAGGAATGGCCGCTGCGCAGCAGCTTGCCCGCGCTGGCCACGAAGTTCATGTCTACGAGCGTGAGAGCCGTGCCGGTGGCCTGCTGCGCTATGGTATTCCTGATTTCAAGATGGAAAAGCACTTCATCGATCGCCGCGTGGCGCAGATGGAAGGCGAGGGCGTTACCTTCTTCTATGGCGTCAATGTGGGTGTCGACAAGCCGGTGCAGGAACTGCTCGATAGCTATGATGCGGTGCTTTATTGCGGTGGCGCGGAAACACCGCGCCCGGCGGGTATTCCGGGTGCCGAACTTGAAGGCGTGCATGATGCCATGAATTATCTCGTGCAGCAGAACCGCAGGGTTGGCCGCGAGAACATCGAATCGGTGGCATGGCCGAGTGATCCAATCGTTGCTTCAGGCCGCCATGTGGTTGTGGTTGGCGGCGGCGATACGGCTTCGGATTGTGTTGGCACAGCGTTCCGTCAGGGCGCGGTAAAAGTCACGCAGCTTGATATCCGCCCGCAGCCGCCTGAAAAGGAAGACAAGCTGAGCGTCTGGCCCTATTGGGCGACGAAAATGCGCACATCCTCCTCGCAGGCAGAAGGTGCGGATCGCGAATTTCAGGTCGCGACACTTGAATTCATTGGCGAAAACGGCACGCTGACCCACGTCAAATGCTGTGAAGTCGATGAAGCGCGCAAGCCAATCGCCGGTACGGAGTTCTACATCAAGGCGGATCTGGCATTCATTGCCATTGGTTTTTCCGGTCCGTTCGAAACAAGCGTGGTCAAGGAACTCGGCGATGCGCTGGAGATGCGTGCGGATCGTCGCGGCAATCGTTCGCTTAGCGCCAATGACAAGGATTACCGCACCAGCGTCGACAAGCTTTTCACGGCAGGCGATATCCGCCGTGGCCAGTCGCTGGTTGTCTGGGCCATTCGTGAAGGCAGGCAGGCAGCGCAGTCCATCGATGAAGCGCTGATGGGTTCATCGGTTCTACCGCGATAGGCAGGATATTGACCCTTCCCTGAACGGGGGAGGGTCCGTCCATTGCTATTTCGTCGCCGCGTCTGGCTTTTTGGGCCAGGAATAATCATTGATGCGGCCCGGCTGGGCTTCCGGTGCCGATCCGTCGATCAGCAATTTGTCCTGCGCGGATTTATCGGCTGCTGTGCCTTTTGGAGCCGCGCCCAAAAGATCAGTTCCGCCATCCAGTTCCGGGTCACTGAGGCTAATTGGTGCAATGCGATCAATCTTCACGGGTGCCTGCGGTGTTTCAGGCAGTGCCTGTACTGGCGAGCCGGGTTTGATCGCAGCAATGGCGGGTGAGGTCGCATTGCCAAGCATCTGCCGCAATGGTTTTTCCGCATAGAAGGCGAGCTTGCGCTTGCCTGCGGTGGTCAGCCCAACGCCGTCATTGTTGCGCAGGCGCGCGGTCTGGCCGGATACATCAAAACCCGACAGGGTAAAGCTGCCGCTCTGGTCGACAAACCCTTCCCAGACATCGACGAACTTGCCCTCGGCTTTTTCGGTCGCGCTGCGATAAAGCTCGTTGAACGCAAGCAGGTCATTCGTCATGTTCTTGAATTTGAATGAGGGTTGCCCAACCCAGACGATGGGGTGGCCCGACTTCTTGACAGCTTCCAGAAATGCCTTGATACGCGCCTGATATTGCTTGGCCCATTCCTCGCTTTGCAATGCTGGTCCATTGAGGAATTGCTGGCGGTCATTGGCGCCAATCATCACAACGACGACGGCTGGCTTTTCCGCATCAATCAGGCTGCCAATTGTGGCAGGCCAATCGCGGTGATCGCCGCGCACGAAGCCAGAGGAGCCATCGCTCTTGTCGACAACGCGCACGCCGGGCGAATCCATGAATGCCGCGTCAAGGCCTTCGGCAAGGCCACTGGCCATGAAGTCACCCACGACAAGAATGGTTTTGGCATCGGTGAGCTTTGAGGGAATGACGGGTTCGGCCGTTGGAGCCGTGGTTTCGCTCGCCGGTGCTGCCGGTTGTGGCTTGGGCCGTTCGGCCCGTTTGGTTGTGCGATTCTTTGGCTGGCGTATGGGCTTGTTGTTTTCGTCGAAAATCATCCGGTCGGTGTTTTCGCGATAGACCTCCCGGCGCTGACCAAACAGCATGTCGAGCAGGGTGCGCTGCTGTGCGGCGGCAATATCGGTGAATACAAGTCCGCCTGCCGCACCGAGGGATATGGACACAACAAGGCAACGAATCAGAGCCGGTCGCTTCATTGTGTCCATTACAGTTCCAAACCTTATCGCTTGCGGATAACGGTCAACACTTCCTTGCTGGGATGACCATCCGGATCAAGGCCCATGCGCTTCTGGAATGCCTGAATGGCATTTCGTGAGCTGGAGCCGATTTTTCCGTCCACTTCGCCATCATAATAGCCCAGCGCGCGCAAATGTGTCTGCAATTCTTCGCGCTCCTTCATCGATATTGGTGTGAAAGGGCGATTCCAGTCCTGACGCAGGGCCGGTGCGCCGCCGATCTGATCGGCGAGAAGACCGACAGCAAGCGCGTATTTATCAGCATTGTTGTAGTTCTTGAGGACCGAGAAATTCTTGGTCATCAGGAAGGCGGGACCTTCACGGCCATCAAGAACCTTGAGCTGTGCCTTTTCGCCGCCGCGCGGGAAGGGTTTGCCATTGGCCCTGACAACACCGAGGCTCTGCCATTCCGCCATCGTGCGCGAACCGGCAGGGAATTTGCGTCCGGCTGGCAGTGTCACCTCATAACCCCAGGTCCGGCCGGATTCCCAACCATTCTTGGCCAGAAGATTGGCGGCTGTCGCCAGCGCATCGGGAATGGAGGTCCAGATATCACGTTTGCCGTTGCCATCCATGTCCACGGCATAGGCCAGATAGCTGGTGGGAATGAACTGCGTATGGCCAAGCGCACCCGCCCACGAGCCGGTCAGATGGCTGCGGTCAATATCGCCAGTCTGCAGGATTTTCATGGCAGCAATCAGCTGCGTGCGGGCATATTTTGCCCGGCGCTGGTCGGCATAGGCAAGGGTTGCAAGCGAGCGAACTGCATCGCGCATGATGTCAGGACGCTGCATGGCTTCGCCGTAATTGGTCTCCATGGACCAGATTGCCAGGAGAACATTGCGGTCAACGCCATAATTTTTCTCAATGGAGCTAAGCCAGCGGCTGTATTTGCGCGCCATGTCGCGGCCGGTGGTGATGGAGTGTTCATTGACGCGATTGTCAACATAGTCCCAGACAGGAGCAACAAATTCCGGCTGGTATGAAGCCTTCTGCAGGACCTCAGGATCAATTTCCGTTATACCGGCAAAGGCACGCTGGAACGTTGATGCGGAAATACCGCTCTGCATGGCAGTCGTGCGGAAGCCTGCAATCCAACCCTGAAATTTTGCATCGGCGGAGGCGCTCGTCGCCGTTACTGCAAAAGCCAGGCTCGCGGTTGCGGCCAAAATCATGATGCGCTTTGCGAAAGCCGACGGACTCTCAAACATGTTGTCTCCTTGAACTGTGTTGCCACCTATTCCGGTCAAACGATAAATTACGCACATCAAAGTTAGGAATTAGTTTACCATGCGTGGCGGGCAGGCGCCATTTCGTTCATGTGGATGGGCTTTTCTTCAGACAAATTGCCTAATATTTGGCCATTCATGCGCGAACATTACCAAGCGAAAAGAATGTTTATTGCGCCGCACAAACTATTTTCATTCTTTGCGGTTCAAATGTCCATTACCAATGTTAACTGAATGTAGTGCAGAGATGGGGAGCATATTGTGACCACAGCGAAAAAAATCCGCAAAGCCGTTCTTCCAGTCGCCGGTTTTGGTACCCGCGTTCTTCCGGCAACCAAATCCATTCCCAAAGAAATGCTGACGGTCGTTGACAAGCCGGTCATTCAGTATGTGGTGGATGAAGCCCGCGAGGCCGGGATTGAGCATTTCATTTTCGTGACCGGCCGCAACAAGGCGGTTATCGAAGATTATTTCGATGCGCAGTATGAGCTTTACGCGACGCTCGCCGAGCGGGGAAAGACTGCCCTGCTTGACGAATTGCAGGGGATTCAGCCGGGACCGGGAACAACAAGCTTTACCCGCCAGCAGGTGCCGATGGGACTTGGCCATGCGGTATGGTGCGCGCGCGATATCGTCGGCGATGAGCCTTTCGCGCTGCTTCTGCCAGATATGATCATGCAGCCGGAGAAGAAGGGCTGCCTCGCCGATATGGTGGAACTCTACAATCAGGCTGGCGGCAATATTGTTGCCGTGCAGGAATGCGATCCTGAGGAAGCCCACAAATATGGTATTGTTGGCAAGGGCAAGGATGTCGGCAATGGCTTTGAGCTGACCGAGATGGTCGAAAAGCCAGCCAAGGGTACCGCACCGTCCAATCTCTATATTAATGGCCGCTATATCCTGCAGCCGGAGATTTTTGATATTCTGGAACATCAGGAACGCGGTGCGGGCAATGAAATTCAGCTGACTGACGGTATGTTGAAACTGGCCAAGCAGCAGGATTTCTTCGGTTATCACTTCCGTGGGCGCACCTATGATACGGGCTCCAAGGAAGGTTTTGTCGAAGCCAATGTGGCGTTTGCGCTGTGGCGCAATGATATTCGTAATGGCGTTATCGACAATATCGGCAATATGCTGAAGACGATTCAACCGCGCAAGGATTGAGGTGTTGGGGGGAGTTTAGGCGCGATGGTTTTGCCAAGTCTCACCCCCCTCTGTCCTGTCGGACTACAGGGGCGAGCCACGGGTCTCGCCCGTCCTTCGGACCCCCCACAAGGGGGGAGATCACATCGACATGAAGGCTTTCGCGTAAACTGCAACGCTGAAGGGTGGTTGAAACGAATATACAAGCTGATCTCCCCCCCCCCTTGTGGGGGAGATGCCCGACAGGGCAGAGAGGGGTGAATACCTCATCCCCACCGCTGCTCCGCAGCGACCCTCTGCGTCGCTCTGCTTTAACAAAAACGAATCTATCGCTGCAGCGTCAGTCCCATGTAAACACTGCTTTCCGTGGTCTGGCGGGTATCGACCTCACTGCGCGTTATGCGGTGGCGGGCGCTCACATCAAGCCCGAGGAAACGGTTGAACCAGTAGGTTGCACCGACCTCCGCCCCAAAACCCTTGTCGAGACCGCTGCCATCCTTGTTGTCGCGCAGGGATGCGGTGAGTTCCGCATTGACGCTCAGATTGGAACGGATCTGGCGTTTGATGCCGAGCCTTCCCTCATAAAAGATCGAGCCGCTATCATTGGGCGCTGTCGCGCCCTCGACGCGGGTCAGCAGGCCAAGATTTACATCCGTCCCGCGCTGAGGCGACCATTTGATTGCCCCGTCGACGCTGACACCATCGACATCCGATAGCCTGTTGTCGTCGATACCCTGCCGCAGATAACCAAGGGCTAGTTCGCCGGAAAGTTTTTCACCAAAATCCGCCTCGATACCGCCGCGCAGGGCGGTACGCAAACCGGAGCGGCGGTACCCGTTGGAGTCCTCGGTCTGATCATACATCAGCTTGCCGATTTCAACTTCGGCGAAGGGCTTGATAGCCGGTGACATTTCAAAACCGCCACGCAGGGCGATGCTGGCAAAGGTGTTGTCGCGGTCCTTCTGGCTGATCGTGGTTCCATCAGGGAATTCCGCCTTTCCATAGGTTGTATGGTCGACTTTGCCCTTTACCTCGCCGAAGAACCGGCCAAATTCATGCCGCACGCCCAATGTGGCGTCGAGTTCCTGCACGGCGGGCCGGTTCGATGCGCCGATAACCGCTGTTGGAGCGCTGGCATCTTCCTGCCGGTAGCGGTAGCCGCCTTCGCCCGTTACGGTTGTCCGTTCGCCAAGATCAAGCTTGAAGCCGCCGCGCAGCCCAATATTTGGTGCCGAATAGTCTTCGCCGGAAATCGTCTTGTCGTAAGTGCCGTCAAAATCGAGAAAGGCAGAATGGCGCGACCAATCGGTGGTAGCGCGCATGCGCAGCCGGGTTTCCGACAGAACAGCGCTTTTGCCATCGGAACTATCGTCAGCATTTGTCGTGGCGCGAATACCCTGCGAGATGGAGGGCCGGAGTGTGACAGTGCCCGCCCTGATGCCAAGAGGCGCAAAGGGTTCAGGGTCCGGCTTGACGAAGCGGCGCTCAATTGCGGCTTCAGGTAAATTATCCTTGTCGGCGCGCTGCGCTTTGGGGTTGCCAGTGGTCTCGTCTTCCAGCGCGCCGGTTGTCAGCGCATCGGGTGTCTGGCCGGGCCGCAATGGTCGCTGGCCCGGACGTGTCCGCTGTGTTGCCGCTGTCGTGCGATCGGCGGGAAGCGGAATCTGCGCAGGCACCGTGGCTGGCGGAGGGTTGAGACCGCCGCTATTATCCACAGGTCCGGATGGCGGCGAGCCGTCGTTCACCGGTACGCCTGTCAGTCCAAGATTGCCCGCATCATCATCGGGCAGTGCTCCGGGGCTGACAGGCTGATAGGGAGTTGACGGAATACCATCATTGCTGCCGGGGGCGGGCGCCGGCGTCGATGGATTGGCCGCGGGCCGTATGGCAGGACGGGGCGGGGTATTCTGTTGAGTTTGCAGGACATTTTCATCCACAGGCCCGCGCAGAGGCGTCGCCTGCTGAGCAAAAGCTGCTCCGCCTGCGGCAAACGCAACGCTGCTCATCAACCCTGTCCACAGACAGAAGTTGATCACAGACTTGAAGCTGCCGCTGCGGGGCGGTGCTTCGATGCGTGGTTGCCGATGATGCATGAATGAGCATTGCCAATGAGTTCGAACCTTTCCGGATGGTAAACTGTCATGGTTAATGACTGGTTTCCGGGTGCAGAATGCCCTGATGTTTGAGAGCCCGCTCACAACAAAAAATGGACAGCGCGCCAGCAACGCGCTAACGGTTCTGGCCATGCAGGCAATAAACGACACTGAACTCGACAAATCCGCAGCGGTCGATTCCGCAAAGCGGACAATTTCAACCGAAAAAGACGGGCTGAGCGCATTGCGCGAAGCGTTGGATGGCGGGCTGGCGGAAGCCTTTGGCCGAGCCATCGAAAGCATTGCGTCCGTGCGTGGCAGAATTATCGTGACCGGGGTCGGCAAGAGCGGCCATATCGGTTCCAAGATTGCTGCGACCTTTGCCTCAACAGGAACCCCTGCTTTTTTTGTGCATCCATCGGAAGCCAATCATGGCGATCTTGGCATGATTGCGACGGATGATGCTATTCTGGCGATATCCTGGTCGGGCGATACGGCAGAACTTAAAGGCATCGTCAGCTATTCCAGACGGTTTCGCATTCCGCTGATTGCAGTGACTGCCGGAGAAAACTCGGCGCTGGCGACGGCTGCTGATGTGGTGTTGCTTATGCCGAAGATTATCGAGGCCTGTCCGCATGGGCTTGCCCCCACAACATCGACCTTGATGCAGCTGGCTATGGGTGATGCCATTGCCGTTGCCCTGCTGGAAGCACGCGGCTTTACAGCTGGCGACTTCAAGACATTCCATCCGGGCGGATCGCTGGGCGCGAGCCTGACCCATGTGCGCGAGATCATGCATCGCGGTGATAAAATTCCTCTGGTTCCGCTGGGAACCTCCATACCCGATGCCATGAAGGTACTGTCGGACAAGCGTTTTGGCTGTATTGCCGTGCAGAATGATGATGGCTCGCTGGCCGGAATCATCACCGATGGCGATCTGTCGCGCAATCTTCATCGCAATCTGGTGGGCATGAAGGTTGAGGAAGTGATGACGCGCAATCCGAAAACCGTGCCGACGAGCATGCTCGCAAGTGCGGCTCTTGCGCTGCTCAATGAATATAATATCGGCGCGCTGATTGTCACCGAGGACAATTTCCCCGTCGGTATCGTGCATTTCCACGATCTGCTGCGGATCGGTGCCGCCTAAGGGCTGCAGGGGTTATTGCGCGTGGTTCGTGGGTTCGTAGTTCGACATAACAACCATCAGAGAGAGTGTGGATGCAATGCTAATCACAAAGATTGCAGAATAAAGCTCCCCTCACCCTGAGCCTGTCGAAGGGCCTCATGATTGTTATGTCGAACCACGAACCACCATCGCGCAATCAACTCAAGCCGCTTCCACCGTCAGCGTTCCCTGATCGGTTCCGGTAATTCTCACCTGGCTGCCAGCGGCAAGGTCGGGGCCTTTGACGCGCCAGAGGCTGTCGCCAATCCGTGCGCGTCCACGCCCGTTGACCGTTGCCTCCTCAAGCACCACGATCTGGCCGATCAGCTGTTCATTGCGCCGGTTGAGCAGCGGTTCATCCGTGGGCACATCAGTTGCACCCATAAACCGCCGCCCGATGAACACCGAAATCACCGACAGAATCAGAAACAGGATGATCTGGATCTGCCAGCCAATGGCGAATAGCGGTCCAAGCACGAGGATCGTCAGGAAGCCGACGATAATGGCGGCGATACCGAACCATAGAAGGAAGATACCCGGCGCTGCCACTTCAAAAATAAGCAGGGCAAAACCGAGCACTACCCAGTTCCAGGGACCGAGTTCGTAGAAGAGATGTTCCAACATCAGTGCAACTCCTCCGCTGGTTGGTTATGACGACTGGCCGGAACCACCTGTGGTGCCCGGAACGGTGCGTCCGCGCGTCGGCTGTGCCGGGCTTGCTGCCCGCTCAGTGGTCTGCGCTGCATCGCCAAAGACTTCCTTGGCAATGGCACCAATGCCGCCCAGCGTTCCGACCAGTGACGATGCTTCCATCGGCATCAGAATGAGTTTCTGGTTGTTGCTGGTTGCGAATTTACCGAAAGCCTCGGTGTATTTCTGGGCGACGAAGTAGTTGATTGCCTGCACGTTACCATTGCTGATCGCCGCCGAAACAAGCTCGGTCGCTTTGGCTTCCGCCTGTGCCAGACGTTCACGGCCTTCGGCCTCGCGATAGGCGGCTTCACGCTTGCCCTCCGCTTCAAGAATTTGTGCCTGTTTCAGGCCCTCGGCGCGCAGGATTTGCGCCGCGCGGTTGCCTTCTGCTTCCAGAACCAATGCACGCTTTTCACGTTCCGCCTTCATCTGGCGGGCCATGGAATCGAGCAGATCCTTGGGTGGATTGATGTCCTTGATCTCAACGCGGGTCATCTTGATGCCCCAGGAATGGGCAGCCTCGTCCACCACACGCAGGAGGCGGTCATTGATTGCATCGCGGTTGGACAGGAGTTCATCGAGGTCCATCGAGCCCATGACCGTACGGATATTGGTCATGGTGAGGTTCAAAATGGCGTTCTGCAATCCGCTGACCTGATAGGCGGCCTGCGGTGCATTGAGAATCTGATAGAAGGCGATACCGTCGACAGCGATGTTGGCATTGTCCTTGGTGATGACTTCCTGTGTCTGAACATCCAGCACCTGTTCCATCATGTTCAGCTTGGCGCCGATACGATCAAAGAATGGAACAATAAGGCTGAGGCCGGGCGCGAGAGTACGGGTATACCTGCCAAAACGCTCGATCGTATAATTATAACCTTGGGGTACGGTTTTTACGCCAGCAAAAAGGACGACCAGCACCAGAACAACCAGTACCGGAATGGTAAAATCAAAACCGTTGAACGGCATTATACTCTCCCTTGCGTGACATCAGGACCAATGTCATCTCGTATCATTGCCCTTTGCAGGGGTAATGCCAAGATAGACTAAAGTCTTAATCTCAGAAAGGCTTGAGCATCAATTATACAGGGGTTCCGCCCGTTCAGATCCAGCCCTGCAATTCGCGCCGGACCAGCTCTTCAATCACCTTCATGCCCCCGTCGGAATCATTGAGGCAGGGGATATGCGTGAAATTGACGCCGCCACTGTCACGGAAGGTTTTCCCGGCTTCAACGGCAATTTCCTCCAGCGTTTCCAGACAGTCGGCCACAAAGCCGGGATTGAAAATGGCAATGGATTTGACGCCTTCCCGGCCAAGTTTTTCAACTGTCTTGTCCGTATAGGGCTGCATCCACTCTTCAGGCCCGAAGCGGGACTGGAAACAGGTGATCAGCTTCTTCTCGTCCCAACCCAGCCGCTCGCGCAACAGCCGCGTCGTCTTCCAGCAATGGCAGGGATAGGGATCGCCACGCTTGAAATAGCTTTGCGGGATGCCATGATAGGAGGCAATGACCACTTCAGGCTCGAAATCGAGCGTGGCGAAATGCTTCTCGATCGAGACCGCAAGCGCGTCAATGTAAACAGCCTCATCCTGATAGGATGGCACGGTGCGTGTCGCCGGCATGAAGCGCATCTTGATCAGCGCCTCGAAGAATTTGTCGTTCACGGTTGCCGTCGTCGTTGCCGAATATTGCGGATAGAGCGGGAACATGACGATGCGCTTGCAGCCTTGGCTGTCAAGCCGCCGCAGAGCCTCTTCAATCGAGGGTTGTCCATAGCGCATGCCCCAGTCGACGATCACATCAGGGTGCGATGACAGGGCCGCCGCCAGCTTTTCGCTCTGCGCGCGGGTATAGGTACGCAGCGGCGATTCATTGCGCTCGCGGTTCCAGATCTTGTCGTAAAGGGCACCGGATTTTTTCGGGCGGGTGTTCAGAACAATGCCGTAAAGCACCGGCAGCCAGATGGCGCGCGGCCATTCGATGACGCGTTTGTCGGATAGGAATTCCCTGAGATAACGGCGCATGGAGGTGACATCGGTGCCATCCGGCGTACCCAGATTGACGAGAAGAACGCCGATTTTTGACGTTTCGATGCGCGGATGGTCGCCGGGCTGCTCTTTTGCCACACCAACCTCACCAGACATCGTCATCTCTTTCAACTCCTGCTTTGCGGTTGGAACCTAGTGGTGAAGGCCGGGATTGCAAGGGCGCGAAAAGACGCAGCGATAGGGGATAAATTGCAATCCAGAGCACAAATCGGGCCAGATATGTAAGAACCCGGCACAACATTCAAGTTGTACCGGGTTCAAAATGCGTGCCTAGGACCGTTTGTCCTAGCCGGGGCTATTTCGGCGGGATTTTCATTTCACTGCCGATGGGCAGCTTCATGGCGGTCATTTTCGGATTGGCGTCCGCCAGTTTTTTCCAGTCGAAACCGTTGCCATAAACCTGCTTGGCAATGTTCCAGAAATTGTCGCCGCGCTTGATGGTATAGGTGGATGGTGTCGCTGCGGCTGTCTTTTTCAGGATGAGCATCGCGACTTTAGCGGCAGGCTTGGCCGGTTCCGCAGTGGGCTTGGCTGGCGGAGCCGGATCATTTGCTGTGGGTACTGCTTGCGTGGCAGCGGCAAGAACCGTTATCCGCCCATCCGTATAGGGCTTGTACGGCGTGTTCTTGGCCAGATAGTCGGAAACCACCGCTTCAAGGCCGGGGCCGAAATCATAGGCATTAACGGCATTGGTGGCGAAAATCTTGTAGCCGTCACCACCCGCCCGCATATAATTGTTGGAGACAACACCATAGGTTGCCGTTGCATCAATAGGCTTCCAGTTATCGCCATCGCGCACTTCAACCGCCGATACGCGCTGGCCAACTGGCTTTGATACGTCGAAAGCGTATTTAAGGCCGGAAACCTGCGCGAAACGGCCCGCACCCTGATCAATCTGGCTGACGCCATTTTCAAGCGCGACCACCACATCAGCACCCTTCAGCTGGAAGGTCGACAATGTGTTCTGGAAGGGCAGGACCGTCAGCACTTCGCCCATTGTCACATCACCCGCATCAATCGAGGCGCGCAGACCGCCGCCATTGATAATGGCAATGGTCATGCCCTGATCCTTAACCCGGTCGACCATGGCATCGGCAACAAGGTTGCCCATGGAACATTCGACAGCGCGGCAGACTTCACGCGCGGCTTCAATGACGCCGCTGGATTCAGCCACTTTCAGGGCTTTGAGGGCCTCGATCGGCTTGGCGAGTTCCTTCACCCGCGCAAGATAGGCGGGGTCTGGCACAACGGAAGAATCGAGCAGGATCGGCGCGCCTTCGCTTTTAATGACATTGCCGTCATCATCGAAGGTCACTTTCAATTCACCGAGATATTTGGAATAGGATTTGGCCTGAACGATGGGCACATCACGGCCGGATGGTCCCTTGACCAATGTGGGATAGGGACCAAGAGCCTGCGGATCGGTGTTCGACAGCAGTGTATGGCTGTGGCCGCCAACGATCACATCGATACCATCCACGGCGGCAGCGATCTCCTTGTCCTTGACATAGCCATCATGGTTGAGGGCGATGATCTTGTTGACGCCTTCGGCTTTCAGCGCCTCAACTTCTTTCTTCAGCGTTTCGATTTCGTCGGCAAACTTAACAGTGGGTCCAGGTGTCGATATGTCAGCGGTGTCGGTTGTGATGACCGACACAATGCCGATTTTTTGCCCGCCGATTTCCTTGATCACATAGGGTTTGTATTTGCCTGATATTGGCGAGCCTTCAGCCGCCTGCGTATTGGCCGAAATGACAGGGAATTTCACCTTGCCAAGGAATTTTGCCAGTGTATCCACGCCGTCGTCAAATTCATGATTGCCGAGAGCCATGACATCATAGCCTATGCCGTTCATGAACTCGGCGGTGTCGTCACCCTTATAGGTTGTATAGAATAGTGATCCCTGAAATTCATCACCGGCATTGAGCAGGATCACATTGCCGCCATCCTTGGACAGGGCTGCCCGGCGCTCATCAACCTTGGTTTTTACCCGGGCAATGCCGCCAAAACACTCGTTCTTGCTTTCCTCTTCAGCCGAGCAGGTTGAATCATATTTGTTGATCGATTCCTGCCGCGAGTGGAAATCATTGATGTGAAGAATATTGAGTGTGTAGTCGGCTAGTGCTGCGCCAGCCGTCATGGTGAGGGCGGAGGTGGTGAGTAAAATTCGGGCGAGGATTTTAGACATGAAGTGTTCCCCTGTTGCGATCGCCTGATGTTGTCATCGGTCGTTGGCACCTGTCTGACAGATGCGCCGATGCTTTCATTAGTTGGCGTGGCATGCAAGGGAATGGCGGCAGTTTTCGCCGCTAAACTATAGGAAGATGGTCAGCCCGGGCGGTTAGGGCTGACCAGGTGTTGTCAGCCTGTCTGGCCGCCGCGGCGCGTCAGCGAGAATTGCTGGCCCGATGATGACGTGCAGTTGAGCTGGCCCTGATTGACGAGCGCGCAATTAACCTTGGACTGTGTGCCGCGGGCAAGTGAGCGCAGGTTGATCTCGACCAGATTGGCAGAGGCAAAGCGGTAACTGCCTTCAGCCAGTTTTTCCTTGGTGTCATTGGCGCGGGTTTCAAAAACGCCGCCATTGAAGTTGGAGAAGGCAACGCCCGAAGTATCAAACCATTGACCCTGCACGGCATCGACAGGGCGGGAAGCCTCCACCGGTCCGTTGTCCCTGATAGGGCCTGTCTGGCAAGCGCTGAGTGCCAGAGCCATGGTCGCTGCGCTGAAGGCCAGTGAAATACGTTTCATCCGATCAATCTCCTGATGAGGTTGCCTTCTTCAATGCCGCGAAAATCGAGCAAAAACAAGATATAAGTTTAATGAACTGGCGCGGAGTGCCTGATCATATCAGGGCGATAACGGTGGTTCCCGCTATGATACTGCCCATTGCGATATTGAGAAGGCGCTCGGAGCGAGGCTTCATATTGGCTTTCTGAATGATCACGCCCAACCATAGCCAGAGAATGTCGACCACCACCATCACGATGATACAGACCAGCCATTTGACGGTCACGTCGGCGGAATTATTGGCGTTGATGATAGGGTAGGACGCCATCAGGGATATGAAGGCGATGTAGGCCTTGGGGTTGGTGATACCAAGAAGAAAGCCGCCCAGAGCGGTTCCGGCAAACCCCGTATCCTGCTTGCCCGCATCCATGCCAACCGGGGCGGTAATGATGCTGTAGGCAAGATAAAGCAGATAGAGCGTTGCCAGAATTGTCATGGCGGTCATTGCCATGGGTATGGCCTGAATGATGGAAAACAGTCCGGCAGCGCTGATCCCGGCAGCAAGGGCAAGCCCGATCTGCAACCCGCCGTAAAACCCAAGCCCTCCGGCAAAGCCCTTTTCGCGGCCAACAGCAATAAGAGCGGCAATGCCGGGACCGGGTGAGCCTAACAGGACAATCGCGGCGAGGGAAAATAACCCGACATTGAGAATGTTCATGAGAGTCACCCATAAAGATATAATGATTTGTTTATATGAGGATATGTACAAATTGTTATATTGTCAATTATGGGTGGATTGAGGGTTATTGCTTTGCGGTTGAGAAGTTATGAGATGACATCACCGCCCGCTTTCACCCGATTGGGTCTGTTGCAGCGATTGTTGTGCGTGCGTGGTTCGTGGCTCGCCCTTCGACAGGCTCAGGATGAGGGAGATGGGTGGATTGCAATGCTAGTCGCTAACGAGTGCAGAACATGACAGCCCGCAATAGTTGCAGAACTTGGCAGCCTTCAACCTACCCCTCTCCGTCATCCTCAGTCCTCGGGTTTAACCCGAGGATGACCCGAGGACCATGATCGAGAAGCACGAAAATTGTAGTCGTTCCTTCCTTCCCCTTTGTCGTGGGTCCTCGGGTCAAGCCCGAGGATGACGGAGTGGGTTGAGGTGTCGGGAGCGATAGTCTGCAACCTTTGCATTGCAGAACCATGGTTGCGCCCTTCGACAAGCTCGAGGATGACAGAGGGGGTTGAGGTGATGACGGAGAGGATTGAGATGTCGGGAGCGATAGTCTGCAACCTTGCAACACCTGTGATCTGAAATGTCGGCGATTATCTTTGCAGCCCTCCCTCTCCCTCATCCTGAGCTTGTCGAAGGGCGCGACAATGGTTCTGCAACCATCCATTTTCAAAATAAATCATGCCAACTTATCCAACACCATCCCACCTCGCTTATTCTGATGGTGTCCTTTCCGGCGGGAATGCTCCGGAAAACTTCTGAAGTCAGGAAAGGATCGGTGATTTCATCTGCGGGGAGAACCCAGCCGCAGGGGAAAGGTTTTATCTCACAAGGGTAAAACCAGTCATCGGGACGGGTGATCCGGTTGTTTTCTTGACAAAACAGGAAAATATCCGGGGAACGCATGACTACACTACCAATACCAGGACTTCCGCGTTCCCCTTTGGATCGCCCGTCTTTCCCACCTCATCAATAGCCAGACGCAAAAGCGGGTGTGGTAATGGGGGAGTACGTTCTGCAACTGCAATGTTGGTAGAAACATTCACCCCCCTCTGGGCTGTCGCCCATCTCCCCCACAAGGGGGGAGATTACATTGACATGAACGCTTTCCCACAACCGGAAACGTTGCAGATCGTGCAAGATAGTATTGAAGGCTGATCTCCCCCCTTGTGGGGGAGATGGGCGACAGCCCAGAGGGGGGTGAATGCCGCCGGTTCGTGGTTCGACATAACAACCATGAGGGAGAGTGAGGATTGCAGGGAGCCAAGTTCTGCAATCTTTGTACTGCAACCATTTTAATCTGCAATCTCTGCGATTATCGTTGCATCACCCCTCTCCCTCATGGTGAGCCTGTCGAACCACGAACCACGAACACTCTTTCCGCGGATATCAACCCTGTCATACACCTGCGCAGAAGCAAAAACGGCAACCCTGGGGTTGCCGTTTTTATCAATGCACGAGGATGTTTCAATGCACGAGAATGTTGCGGAACTGCCAGGGGTCGCTGGTGTCGATATCTTCCTTGAAGAAACCGGGGCGGTTTTCCAGCGGTGTCCAGTCCGTATAATGTCCCTTGAGCGGGCCAAGATAGGGCTTCTGGATTTCAAGGCAGCGGCGGAAATCGATTTCGTCGGTTTCAACGATACCGGCTTCCGGATTTTCCAGCGCCCAGACCATGCCGGACAAAACCGCCGAACTGACCTGCAGACCCGTCGCATTCTGGTAAGGCGCCATCTTGCGCGCTTCCTCGATCGTCAGCTGTGAGCCATACCAGTAAGCATTCTTGTCATGGCCATAGAGCAGCACGCCAAGCTCATCCGCGCCATCAACGATCTCGGATTCTTCCAGAACGTGATGGATCGGCTGGGGCTGGCCAGCGGCACCGAACATTTCGTCAAGCGACAGCGTTGCCACATTGGACGGATGATAGGCGTAGTGGCAGGTTGGCCGGTAGGCAGCCTTGCCCTTCTTGTCGAAGACCGTGAAGAAATCCGCAATGGAGATTGCTTCATTGTGGGTGACAAGCAGGCCGAACTGCGGTCCCTCGGTGGGGCACCAGGTGCGGATACGGGTATCGGCGCCGGGCTGTTCGAGGAAGATTGCCGCCTTGTTGCCCTTCTTCTGCTTGCGGGCGTTCTTGGGTAGCCATTTCTCGTGGGTGCCCCAGCCAAGCTCTGCGGGCTGCAAGCCTTCGGAAATGAAACCGTCAACCGACCATGTGTTCCAGAATACACCAAACGGCTTTGGACCGCTCGCGCGCTGCGTGTCGCGCTCGGCAATATGGATACCCTTGATGCCGGTCTTGCGCATCAGGCGCGCCCAGCCATCGCGATCATCGCGCGCTGGTTCGGCGTGTTCGATGCCCATGTCCTTGGCGAGATTGACCATGGCCTGTTTGACAAACCACGAGACCATGCCGGGATTGGCACCGCTGCATGATACAGCGGTCGGGCCGCCGGGCTTGCGGCGCTTTTCGGCCAGCAGCGTTTCGCGCAGGGCATAATTGGTGCGCTTGGCATTGTCGCCGCCTGCATAATAAAAACCGGCCCATGGCTCGATAACCGTGTCGATATAGAGCGAGCCAACCTTGCGGCACAGGCGCATGATATCGACCGACGAGGTGTCGACGGACAGATTGACGCAAAAACCCTGACCACCGCCTGCCGTCAGCAATGGCTTCAACAGCGTCTTGTAATTTTCCTTGGTAACGGCTTCCTGAATGAAGCGGATGCCACGCTCGTCGAGCAGTTTCTTGTTGGCATCACTCGGGTCGATGACGACCACGCGGGATTTATCGAATTTGAAGTGGCGCTCTATGAGGGGCAGGGTACCCCGTCCGATGGACCCGAAACCGATCATCACGATCGGACCAGTAATTTCTCCATGTACAGGCCAATCCGCCTTCGCCATTTTTTTGCTACTCCTAATTTTTTAATCTCCATCAATGAGGGCAGCGGTTATTTCACCGCTTCAAAGAAACCATAGAGCATTGTGATGACAAAGAGCAAACAACCGTTCACCCGGAAGGGGGTAAAACTGCAACTACTGTTAATTGAAGCGCATTAAAGTGCGTTTAGTGCGTCGATCAACCGGTCCCGAATGGCAATAATGCCTTTATATTGGGCTTGTGCCTCATTAAGAGACAGGAGCTGCGCAGCAAATGCTTCGGCGACAGCGCGGCATTCCGGATGTTTTTTCAATGTGGCAACCGGATCAAGATGAATGCGGATGGTGAAGAGAATATCGCCAGACGCGGGCAGTTTGCGCAAGGTCTGGCGCTCGACGCGGACAAAGCTCTGCGCCACAATATCCTCATCCGTATAGCGCGCGCCCTTCTGGTGGCTGGAAAGCGGGTGGTAGAGATTGCCATCCGGTTGCAGCGACCAGTTCATGCGATAGACGGAACGATCGGGCCGAAGATTGTCGAACATGCGGCTGATAAGTCCGGCATTACGCGTGCCTGTACCAAAATCCGGCACCGGCGCATGAATCTCCTCCATAGGCCGGCCGAATTTTTCCAGAAGTGTCCATGATGAGGGGAATGAAAGCGATGCGGCTGCCAGATGCCAGCCGCGCGCATCGTCCTTGCGCATCAGCACAAGATCTTCCTGCACCAGTTTGGCGGCGCGGTGCAGAAACGGCGTATCGGCTTTGCCAAGCGGGATCATCTCATCCCAGCCCATAATGCCGATATTCTCACCATTCCTCACATAATGCGCGGGATAGTGTTCGACGAGATGATTGCTCAAAAGGTCGAGCACTTCCTTCTGTGCTTGCGCAGTTCCCGGCTCTTCGACGAAGATTTTCTCCCCGTGCAGCCCGAACAGACGGCGCTTTTCCGCAAGATATGGCACGAGATTGCCGTCAATCTCGATCCAGTCTTTCAGATCAAGCTGATGCAATCCTATGGTGAAGGGTTGCGCCGAACCATCATAGGGCGTGTGAGCGGGACCATGCATTCTTACGAGTCCATCGCCTCCAGCTCGTCAATAATACCTTCTATGACCGAAAGACCCTTTTGCCAGAAAGCCGGGTCTGTGGCGTCGAGGCCAAATGGTGCCAGCAGTTCCGAATGGTGCTTTGTACCGCCAGCCTTCAGCATGTCGAAATATTTCTCCTGAAAGCCCGCTTCGGCATTCTGGTAAACCGCATAGAGTGAATTGACGAGGCAATCGCCGAAAGCATAGGCATAGACGTAGAATGGCGAATGGATGAAGTGCGGAATATAGGTCCAGAAAGTCTCATAGCCGGGGCCGAACTTGATCGCTGGTCCAAGGCTTTCCTTCTGCACATCCAGCCAGATTTCACCAATGCGGTCGGAGGTGAGTTCGCCATTGGCGCGTTCCGTATGCACCCGGCGCTCGAACAGATAGAAGGCGATCTGGCGCACGACCGTATTGATCATGTCCTCGGCCTTCTGCGCCAGCATGGCCTTGCGTTCGCGCTTGTCCTTCGTCTTTTCCAGCAGCGAGCGGAATGTCAGCATTTCGCCGAAAACCGAAGCCGTTTCGGCCAGCGTCAGCGGTGTCGACGCCATGAGCGCGCCCTGATCGCCAGCGAGTACCTGATGCACACCGTGGCCAAGTTCATGGGCAAGGGTCATGACATCGCGCGGCTTGCCCATATAGTTGAGCAGCACGTAAGGGTGGACCGAAGGCACCGTGGGGTGAGCAAAGGCACCCGGTGATTTGCCGGGGCGGGTCGGCGCATCAATCCAGTTCTTGTCGAAGAAATCGCGAGCAATATCAGCCATTTCCGGGGCAAAACCGCGATAGGCCGATAGCACTGTTTCCTTGGCTTCGGTCCACGGGATCACCGCCTGCGGTGTTTCCGGCAGCGGAGCATTGCGGTCCCAATTGTTGAGATAATCAAGGCCAAGCCATTTGGCTTTCAGCGCGTAATAGCGGTGCGACAGACGTGGATAGGCGGCCTGTACGGCTTCCGCCAGTGCATCCACCACTTCCCGTTCGACACGGTTGGCGAGGTGGCGGCTATCGGCAATATCCTGAAAACCGCGCCAGCGATCGGAAATTTCCTTGTCCTTGGACAGGGTATTGGTGATCAGCGTGAAGGTGCGCAGATTTTCCTTGAAGGTCTTTGCCAGCGCATCGGAGGCCTTCTTGCGCACAGCGCCATCGGCATCCTGCAACATATTGAGTGTCGGCTCGAGCGCGAGGTCCTCGCCATCGACCTCAAAGCGCAGCGCCGTCATGGTTTCATCGAACAGGCGGTTCCATGCGCCGCGGCCGGTGATCGACTTTTCGTGAAAAAGCTGTTCGATCTTGTCTTCAAGCTGGTACGGCTTGTCCTTGCGCAGGTCCACCAGCCATGGGCGGTAGTGGCCAATGGCTGGATTATCATCCATCGCCTTTTCAATCACCGCGTCGTCAATACGGTTAAGCTCAAGGCTGAAAAAGATGAGGTGGGCGCTGGCATTGGTCATCTTTTCCTGAATGTCGCCATAGAGCTTGGCGCGTTTCGGATCGGATGTATCGCCCGCATAAACAAGACCGGCATAGGAGACGATCTTGCTGATCAGTTCATCCAGCGCCTCGAATTCCTTAATGGATTCAGCAAAGTTGCCACCTTTTGGCTTTGCCGCTTCGTCAGCCAGATTGCCTTTCCAGCGATTGGCAAACAGCACGGCTAGCTCATCGGCCTTTTTCAGATCTGCTTTCAACTCGCTGCTATCAGCGGAGGGATAAAGATCGGCAAGGTTCCATTCGGGCAGGGCGCCCAAAGCGGTCTGTTCGGCTTTCGCGGTTGCTGCGCCCGACTTTCCGGCGGCGGCGTATGGATAATGGCGGCTGTGGATATTCATTTAAGCACCGTTTTTTGCGTGTCTGCAGCTTGTTCAAACGCGAATCATGGAGGATAGTTTCGATAAGCTAAAGCTTAAAAGTTCATCTGTGTTTGTTCCAGTAGCGTATTCTTTGGTTACAAAACGTGCATGGTTAAGACCTATGAAGGGTGGATTCTATCACCAAAACGTCTTAATTGTGCTGTTAACCATCCGTTGACCATGTCTTAAATCAGCTCTTTGCGCTTCGGTTTTTGCCATGCTCTCAACGTATTTGTTCTTCAATAAGTGACCATTAACCATTAAATCGGATAATCCAGATATTCGGGGACTGGAAAAACGGTCAAGGTTGGGACGACATTGTCAAACATGAATCATGCACAGAACGGCAAATCAACGGCAGTTTCTTTTGTACGCGCCAGCTGGTTTGTGTTCCTCATGGTCTTCGGCTCGATGCTGTTTGCATCGGCGCAGGCTTCCGCTGAGACCCGGACTCTCAAACTCTATTTCATCCACACGAAAGAGCGCGCTGAAATCACGTTCAAGAAGAATGGACGTTATCAGCAGGACGGCCTGAACAAGCTCAATCGCTTCCTGCGCGACTGGCGTCGCAATGAACCAACGAACATGGACCCCCGCCTGTTCGATCTGGTCTGGCAGGTTTATCAGACGGTTGGTGGATCAGACTATATTCATGTGGTTTCGGCCTATCGCTCTCCTGCAACCAATTCGATGCTGCGCTCACGTAGCCGCGGCGTTGCCAAGACAAGCCAGCACATGCTCGGCAAGGCGATGGACTGGTATCTTCCCGGTGTAAAGCTCTCGACCCTGCGCGTTACCGCGCTGAAATTCCAGGCTGGCGGTGTGGGCTACTACCCGACATCTGGCTCGCCTTTCGTCCACACCGATGTCGGCAATGTCCGCATGTGGCCGCGCATGAGCCGCCGCGAACTGCTGGCCGTGTTCCCTGATGGCAAGACAATGCACATTCCTGCTGATGGTAAGCCATTGCCCGGTTATGAGCAGGCTGTTGCTGCCTATGAATCCCGCAAGCGTAGCGGTGGCTCTGTTCAGGTTGCCAGCAATTCCTCCAGATCCGGCGGTCGCAGCAAGACGCTCTTTGGTATGCTCTTTGGCGGCGGTGGTGCCGATGACGAGGAGGATTCCGGCGAAGCCGGGGTGGCCGTGGCTTCGGCTCCAACCCCATCGCGCAGTGTAGCCCGTTCTGCACCGGCGGCGGCATCGGATGATGACGAGGGTGGTTCGTCCTTGCCGGGTGTTGCTGGTGCGCAGCCCGCATCGGCCCCTATCGCACCGGCTTTGCCGACGCGCAATGCGCCAGCACCGGTGGAAGCACCGCGTCCTGATGCACCGCTTGTTGCGGGCCCTGAGGATAATGCTGCTCTGGCCTTTGCTGTGCCTGTACCGCTGCGCCGTCCTGATTATGCGCCGACGCCGGAACCGGCTGCTCCGGCAACGCTTAATGCGCTGGCCGAAGAACCGTCGACCGTTGTGGCTGCTTTGCCGACACCGCGTCCGACCGACAGCGCAAGCGCTATTCGTGACATGATCGCGGCCAATGTGAACACACCGGCCAACGAGCCAGCACCGGCTCAGCCGGAAATGGTCAATGCGCTGGTTCCTGTTCCCTTTGACAAGCCGCAGACTGGTCCCAAGCACAGTGACATGATGGTTGCATCGGTTGTGCCGAACCCGCGCCCGGCCATGCCGACTGCGCAGGTCGCGGCTGCCCCTCAGGGTGCGTCTGCACCCGAGGTTGCGGCTGCAACCGAACATGATGTTATTCCGGTTCCCAATGACGATCTGGAAGCGATCATCAAGCAGTCTGATACCGCCCCTGGCAAAGCTCCTGCCGTTGCAACAGCAAAAGCCATGCCGACATTGCCGGCAACCACAGGCGGCCGTGTTGTTCGCAACAAGCCCGCGCCGACCCAGAATACACAAGTGGCTTCCAATGAGCCTCAGCCTTCGCTGCGCCGCACGATGCTGGATGCCGGTGGCTCTGCCGATCCGGTCGCCATGCTCGACAGCGGTGTGATCACCACAAGCAAGACGTCGAAGCCGCGTCGCCAAGCAGCGCAGAATCAGGGTGCCAAGGCCATTCAGGTTTCCTCGGATGTATCGGATCGTGCATTGTCGAACCAGCAGGTTGCCGAGACGTCGCCGAATGTTGAACCGGCTGTTTTGCGCAACGAAGCAATGCGTGCCGCTCCTACAACCGTTTACACCGCAGGTTTCCAGCAGGCTCTGCCAGTATCCGATGCCAACAAGTTCACGGGCAAGGCTGTTACATTCCTGTCGATTGCAAAGTTCACCTCGACGAACTGATTGCTGTTATATGATCAAACAAAAGGGCGGCCCGTTGGTGCCGCCCTTTTTATTGGTGATTGCTGCGTATCTGGGAGTGGGGGTGAAACTTGCCGGCATCACCCATAATAATAGTGAAGGCGTTACTTCGCCAGTTTTGCAGCCTCAGCGGCAAGCGCGGTAATCTCATCCCATTTTCCGGCCTGAACCAGATTGTCGGGGGCAACCCATGAGCCGCCAACACAGACAACATTCGGCAGATCAAGATAGGTTTTGGCATTGCCAGCGCCGATACCGCCGGTTGGGCAGAACTGAATGCCTGCAAATGGCGAGGACAGGGATTTGAGGAACGAGGCGCCCCCAGCCTGTTCGGCGGGGAAGAATTTGAGCATTGTGTAGCCCTCTTCGCGCAGGCTCATGATTTCTGCCGGGGTAATGGCGCCGGGAAGCAGCGGAACCTTACCCGCAGCGGCAGCTTTCAGAAGCTGCGGTGTTGCGCCGGGGCTGACGATGAAACGCGATCCGGCGGCGCTTGCCTCTTCATACTGGCGCGCATTGAGAATGGTCCCGGCTCCGACAATGGCTTCTGGCACTTCATTGGCAACCGCGCGGATCGCTTCAAGTGCTGCCGCTGTGCGCAGGGTGATTTCGATGGCTGGAAGACCACCGGCGGCCAATGCGCGCGCCAGAGGTACGGCGTCGGCAATGTTATGGACGAGAATAACAGGAATAACCGGCTGGCCTTTCAGAACGGGTAATAGCAAATCGGTCTTCTGGGCCATGTCAAACTCTCCGCTGTTTATGGGTTCAATCGATTTAGTCATACGAAGCCGCTTTGTCTACCGCTTGCTGCCCTATCGAGAGATTCAACCGCAGCATATCGGCGCCAGGCGAGCGACAATTTGGTATCATAGCGGTTCTGTGTGAAGTTTGGACCATTATAGGTGCGCGCAAAAGCCTTCCAGTCGTGCCGCGCCAAAACGGGGATAAGGCCGCTCTTGCCGATGAAGCGGATCATCAGGCGAAGTTGCCCTTTCAATGATCCGCGTGCCTCATCCACAAGGGCGTCAACACTGTCATAACCGAGCCATTTCCAATGGGTGCCCATCACCTGTCCAATGCCCCATGATACGGATTCATAGGCAGCCTGCCGGTTGATTGTGGCAGCGGCCTCCAGCAACTGCCAGCGTGCCGCCTGCGATACAGAATTGCGAACCGCACCCGCCACGGGGTTTGCAAGGCCTTTGTCACGCGCCTCCCGCTGTTGATTGCCCGAGAGGCGCTGATCGAAATAATGCCCCTCGAAGCGAATGGGCGGTTCATCGCGGCCATCAACCTTGTAGAAGCAGACGCCGCCGCTCTCGACCTGCGCAACTGCAAGAAGCGCTGCCGGTTCGATGCCCGCCCGTTTGGCTTCGCTGCCGATATCCCTGATGTTCTGTTGTGAAAACATGGCGATCCCTTGTGTTTATTTACAGGGGAATTATCGGAGGCTTTCTGGTCTGTTGGATAAGTATTGGGTGGCGCGATGGTTGGTTGGTGTGTGTGGATGGTGTGGTTCGTGGTTCGTGGTTCGACAAGCTCACCATGAGGGAGAGTGAGGATGAAACTCACCATGAGGAGGAGTGTGGATGAAACGCTAATCACCAAGATTGCAGAACTTGGCTCCCCCGCAACTCATCCTTCCCCCGTCATCCTCGGGCTTGACCCGAGGACCCACGGTTAGGGAAATCAAACAGATCCAGATTTTGGCGCTTTTAAATTATGGGTCCTCGGGTCAAGCCCGAGGATGACCGGGAGGAGTGGGTTGCGGGGGAGCCAAGTTCTGCACCTTTTGTAATCTACAACCTTTGTGATCAGCAATTGTCGGCGATGAGCGTTTCATCCACACTCTCCCTCATGGTGAGCTTGTCGAACCACGAACCCGGCACCACAAACCACACCACCCACACCCCACACATCAGGCAGATAGCGCCCATAAATACCCCTATCCCATGCAAATCTCTTGAAATCATCGCTTGGGAGCAGTAGTTGCAGGGGATCATGACCGATCATTCCGCAAACTTGCCCTTCAAAGTGGCAGCACTTTATCGTTTTGCCCGTCTGGAGCACTATCAGTCGCTGCAGGAACCGCTGGCGCGGCTATGCTGTGGCTTGGGGATCAAGGGCACGCTGCTGCTGGCCGCCGAGGGTATCAACGGTACGGTGGCGGGATCGCATGATGCCATCGACAAGCTTGTCGCGTTTCTGGAAGCCGAACCTGCCATTGCGGGTATGGAGCTGAAATATTCCTATGCGAGCGAAATGCCTTTCAAGCGCATGAAGGTGCGGTTGAAAAAGGAAATCGTCACCATGGGCGTCGAGGATATTGATCCGCTGAAAAGTGTCGGCACCTATGTTCCCGCGCAGGACTGGAATGCGCTGATCTCCGATCCTGACACCATCGTCATCGATACCCGCAATGATTACGAAACGGCTATCGGTACATTTGCCAATGCGGTTGATCCGCAGACCAAGACGTTTCGCGAGTTTCCGCAATGGGTGGAAAATCACCGGGAAGAGCTGGAAGGCAAGAAGATCGCCATGTTCTGCACCGGCGGTATCCGCTGCGAAAAGGCGACAGCTTATGTCAAAGGCCTTGGCTTTGATGATGTGTTTCATCTGAAGGGTGGCATTCTCAAATATCTCGAAGATGTGCCCGCCGAGGAAAGCCGCTGGGAAGGCGAATGCTTCGTCTTTGACGAGCGCGTGTCGGTTGGTCATGGCCTCATCGAAGGCGAGGCGGAACTTTGCCATGCCTGCCGCAATCCGATTGCGCCTGAGGACAAAATGTCCACCCTGTTCGAAGAAGGCGTTTCCTGCCCGAAATGCTATCATGAGCGGACGGCGGAAGACCGCGCTCGATTTGCGGAACGGCAAAAACAGGTGAAACTCGCCAAAATGCGCGGCGAAAAGCACCATATCGGTTCCTGATCACAAAAACCTCTGGTGTCATTGCAATGCCATGATGCCGACCCTACCTAGGGCGGAACGCATTCGTGCAGCCATGAGGAGATTTGCATGTTCGACCCGAAGAAGATTCTTGATGATTTTCTGGGAAGCAGTATTCCCGGGACTGGAACCTCCGTTCGAGATACGGCCGGCAAGGCTACACAAATGGCCAAGGACAATCCATTGGCCGCAGGCGCTCTGGCAGCTGTGCTTTTGGGCACCGGCACGGGGCGTGATATCGCAGGCGGCGCGCTGAAACTTGGTGGCCTCGCTGCTGTCGCCGGGCTCGCCTACAAGGCCTATCAGAATTATCAGTCAGGCAATGCACCAGCTCAAACGGCTGAAACAGCAAAGGCGGGTGAGCCGGAATTATTGCCTCCGCCGGATGATTCAAGTTTCCACCCGGCAACCGCGCCGCAGGGCGAGCATGAGTTTGCTCTCGTTCTGGTGCGGGCGATGATTGCCGCCGCCCGTGCGGATGGTCATGTGGATGATGCGGAACGTGCGCGGATCGCCGAAAAACTGTCGCTGTCAGGCCTCAACAGCGACACGCAGGAATTCCTGACCCAGGAACTCAATGCACCTGTCGATATTGATGCGCTGGTTGCCGCCGCTGTCACCGACGCACAGAAAGTTGAGCTTTATACGGCTTCGCGCCTTGCCATTGAAGCAAAGACGCGCGCCGAGCGCGGCTATCTTGATCTTCTGGCCGGGCGTCTCAAATTGCCTGATAGCCTCATCGATCACATCGAGGCGACAATCGCCAATGTGAAAACGCCAACACCGCAGGCGTAATCACAGATCGAAACTAAAAAACACCCGCTGTCACCGGCGGGTGTTTTGTCTCTCGACAAGACAAACAAGTCCAGTCTAGTTTGGCGCGTTCTGACTCGGGGCCAAGGGTTCATTCAGGACATTCTGGCAGTGTCGATGGCTGCCGCTGCGTCAAGGGTTTTGGGAGCGTCCGGGTCGCGCGCGCTTTGTTCGGACCCACCATCATGTCTGTATAATGCAACTGGATTCATGGCCGGTGTGAGACCGTCATGGATTCCTGACAGGGGTGGACCTCATGAAAAAATTTCTCATTCTGGGCTTTATGGTTCTGGCGGCGATGGCAGGTGTCAATGGCGCCACGGCTGCCGAAAAAGTAACGGTTTTTGCGGCGGCAAGCATGAAGGAAGTAATCGACACTGCTGCCGCCAAGTTTGAAGCCAAAACGGGCACGAAAGTGACTTCTTCCTTCGCTGCATCATCAGCGCTTGCCAAGCAGATCGAGCAGGGCGCGCCCGCCAATCTCTTCATCTCGGCTGATCTTGACTGGATGGATTATCTCGAACAGCGCAACCTGATCGATAAGCCATCGCGCAAGGTTATTGCGGGCAATGCGCTCGTCATTCTGACCAAGAAGGACAAGGGCGATGCGGCTGAAATCCTGAAAGCCGGGCGTTTTGCCATGGGCGATCCGACCAACGTTCCTGCTGGCAAATATGGCAAGGCAGCGCTGGAAACGCTGAAAATCTGGGATGAAGTCAGCAAGAACGCTGTGTTCACCGAGAATGTACGCGCTGCGCTGGAATTTGTCAGCCGTGGTGAAGCCAATGCATCCATTGTCTATGCGTCGGATCATACCGCTGCACCGGATCTGGTTGAAGCCTATCGCTTTGCCGATTCAACCCACAAGCCAATCCTTTACCCGGCTGCACTGGTTGGTAAGGAACCATCGGCTGAAGGCAAGGCCTTCCTTGATTTTCTCGCCAGTGATGAAGGCCAGGAAATCATCAAGTCGAAGGGTTTTGTCGGTGCAGGCAAGGCGGGCTGATAGTGCTGGGTGAGGCAGAATGGGCCATTGTTCTTCTGTCGCTGAGGGTCGCGCTGGTCGCGATCCTCGTCGCCCTGCCATTTGCTTTCATCATTGCGTGGATTCTGGCGCGTTATTCCTTCTGGGGTAAAAGCCTCTTGCAGGCTGTCATCACCATGCCGCTGGTTATCCCGCCTGTGGTGACGGGTTATCTGCTTTTGGTGTGGTTTGGCGCACGCGGCACGATCGGCGGTTTTCTCAATGATATTTTCGGGCTGACCTTTGCCTTTCGCTGGACCGGCGCGGCGCTGGCTGCCGGTGTCATGGCCTTTCCGCTGCTCGTGCGACCGATGCGTCTTTCCATTGAGAGCCTTGATCGTGGTCTTGAAGAGGCGGCGCGTTCGCTCGGGGCAGGGCGTATTGTCGTCTTCTTCACGGTGACGCTGCCTCTGCTATTGCCGGGCATTCTGGCCGGTGCCGTGCTTGGCTTTGCCAAAGCGCTGGGTGAATTTGGCGCGACGATCACCTTCGTGTCGAATATTCCCGGTGAAACGCAGACCATGTCGCTTGCGATCTACTCCCTGCTGCAAAGCCCGAATGGTGATATAGCGGCCCTGCGGCTGATCCTCGTATCGGTGGTGATTTCCGTCGTTGCGGTTGTCGCTTCAGAATGGTTGCAGCGGCGCCTGAGCGGAGGGCGGTCATGAGCGATACGCTGTTCGTTTCAGTCAGTGGGCAGGTTGGATCATTCCCTGTTGCTGCCGAGTTTACCGCAGGCGGTGGTGTCACCGCGCTGTTTGGCGAGTCAGGCGCGGGCAAGACAACGCTTCTGAAAATGATTGCCGGGGTAACGCGCCCGGCCAAGGGCTGCATCGCCATCCGGGATCATGTGCTCTTCGACAGCGCCAGCGGAATCAACCTGCCGCCGGAACAGCGGCGTATCGGTTATGTCTTTCAGGATGCGCGGCTGTTTCCGCATCTTTCTGTCAAGACGAACCTCACCTATGCGCGCTGGGCTGGACGGCGCAGCGAGGGGCTGCCCTATGACAGGGTGGTGGCGCTGCTTGGGCTGGAGCATTTGCAGCAGCGCTCGCCGACAACGCTTTCAGGCGGCGAACGTCAGCGTGTTGCCATCGGGCGGGCACTGCTCTCCAATCCGTCACTGTTGCTCATGGATGAACCACTCTCGTCGCTTGATCATAACAGGCGGCAGGAAATCCTGCCCTTCCTTGAAACCCTGCGCGATGAAACAGGTCTACCGATCCTCTATGTCAGCCATGAGATTGACGAGGTGGCGCGGCTGGCCGACGAGATCGTGCTTTTGCAGGCTGGTCGCGTGACCGCAAGCGGGCCTGCGGAAGCCATCTTCTCGCAGCTTGGCAGCCATGATGATGCGGGAGCGCTTGTTTCGGGCACTGTCATGGCAAGCGATGATGCCTTCGGATTGACGTCGATTGATATTGGCGGTCATCCGTTTCAGATCGCAAAACTCGGCTTTGCCGCCGCGACAAAACTGCGGCTGCGCATAAGGGCGCGGGATGTTTCCATTGCCCGCGCACTGCCGGATGCGATCAGCGTGCGCAACATCCTGCCCGCGCGCATTGTTTCCATCACTACCAATGACGGCCCGGATTGTGATCTCGCGCTCGACATTGGCGGCCAGATGATCAGCGCACGCCTAACGCGCAAATCCGCCAGCGAGCTTGCTCTCAAGCAGGGCGACACTGTTTTCGCCCTGGTGAAAGCCGCATCCGTCGATCGCGGTGTGCTGCGCGGTTAAAATTACTTCGCGAGGAACCGTTCGATACGCTCAATGGCGCGCAGGATGTTTTCCTCGGAATTGGCATAGGAAAGCCGGATATAGCCCTCGCCAAGAATGCCGAAATCCGGCCCGCCGATCAGCGCCACACCCGCTTCATCAAGCAATGCGGCTGCCAACTGCTTGGCGGGCCAGCCGGTGTCCTTGATGTTGGGGAAGGCATAGAATGCGCCCTTCGGTGTGGTGCAACTGATGCCCGGCAGGCTGTTCAAACCATCAACAACAATCCTGCGGCGGCTGTCGAAAGCGCGGCACATTTTTTCCACATCATCCTGTGGGCCATCAATGGCGGCAATACCGGCATATTGGCTGGGTGCATTGACACAGGACCAGCAATTGACCGCAAGCTTGCGCACCTTGTCATAAAGACTATCCGGCCAGATCGACCAGCCCATGCGCCAGCCGGTCATCGCCCATGTTTTCGACCAGCCATTGAGAACAATCAGCCGGTCGCGAATGGAAGGGAAGGTCAGCAGCGAGCAATGTTCCTCGCCGTCATAGGTCATGACGTCATAAATCTCGTCGGACATGATGGCGACATGCTGGTGCGCTTCGAGGCCTTTCACCAGCTTTTCAATCTCGGATTTCGGTGTAACGCCGCCGGTCGGATTAGCCGGAGAATTCAGGATCAGCAATCGTGTTTTGGGCGTAATGAGCGCCAGCGTTTCTTCGGCGGAGAAGGCAAAAGCGTTCTCTTCGCGGATAGGCACAGGAACGGGCGTTGCGCCAGTGAATTCAATCATCGAGCGGTAGATCGGAAAGCCGGGGTCGGGGTAGAGGATTTCTGCGCCGGGTTCGCCAAAAATCATGATGGCGGCAAACATCGTGACCTTACCGCCGGGAACGATGATGACATTATCAGGGGAGACTTCGACGCCCGTTGTGGTCAGCGTGCGCCGGGCCACAGCCTCACGCGCAGCGAGCAGTCCGGTTGCGGGCGTATAGCCATGGTGGCCGTCTTTTAGCGCCTTGATGGCCGCGTCGACGATATGATCGGGTGTTCTGAAATCCGGTTGGCCGATCCCAAGATTGATAATGTCTTTGCCTTGGGAGGCGAGAGCCGTTGCACGGGCGAGAACAGCAAAGGCATTTTCTTCACCGATACGGTCGAAACCGGAGATGGTACGCAGCATTATCTTGTCCTACATACAATTTATGACTTCAGCTTTGTGCTGCTCTGACTGTATGGAGTCAAATACTCATATGCAAAACAGGCTGCTATCATGACCGATCTCAAAGACTGGACGCCGCGCCCATCTCCCGCCCGTGAACCCATTGAGGGGCACTATGTCACCCTTGAGCCGCTGGATGTGGCCAGACATGGTGATGGGCTTTATGAGGCGTCGAGTGTTGAGGATGCCGCAGACCGGTTTCGCTACCTTTTTGAAACCGCAGCGGGGGACCGTGCGGCTTTCGATACCTGGCTGGAAAAAGTATCGGCCAGCAAGGACCCGCTGTTTTTTGCTGTTATCGACAAGAAATCAGGCAAGGTTGCGGGCCGCCAGACATTGATGCGGATCGATCCGACATTCGGCGTGATCGAAATCGGCAATATTTATTGGGGACCGCTGATCTCGCGCAAACCGGCAGCCACCGAGGCACAATATCTTTTTGCGTCCTATATATTCGATACGCTGGGATATCGCCGCTACGAGTGGAAATGCAACAATGCCAACGAGCCATCCAAGCGGGCGGCGGAGCGTTTCGGCTTTACGTTCGAAGGTATTTTCCGCCAGCATATGGTGCAGAAGGGCCAGAACCGCGATACCGCATGGTTCTCAATCATCGATAGCGAATGGCCAGCGCTGAAAGCCGCCTATCAGGCATGGCTGTCGCCTGATAATTTCGATGCGGATGGGCAGCAGATCAAACGGCTTGAGGATTTCCGAGCAAGGTAGTGCTTGCGTTCGGATGCAACGGAGCTACAAAGGCTGCGAATGCTGCACCTGAAGAGCCTTTCTTGTTTAGCCAGAACTGGCTTGTTTAGACAGAACTGGTTCTCTTGAAACAAGAAAGGTCTCGAAAAGACCATGCCCGTGAGTGATCCCAAAACCCGCAATGCTGCCATCGCCGCAGCCTGTATCATGCTTGGTTTCGGTTTTGCCGCATTCTACATGCCCACAATGATGCTGGCGCTGGGCGCCCATTCACCCGCGCTTGCCGGTGTTTTCGGTGCGCTGTTTGTGTTCGGTTTCTTCATTGTGTTCTGGCTGCGAGCGAGAAGGCAACGGCATAAGGATTAGTTGGTTGGTGAGTAGTGAGTAGTGAGTAGTCAGTAGTGAGTAGTGAGTAGTGGTTCGTGGTTCGACAAGCTCACCATGAGGGACTTGGGTGATGCAACGATAATCGCCAATGTTGCAGAATATAACACCCCTTCAACCTATCTCTCCTCATCATCCTCGGGTTAAACCCGAGGACTGAGGATGACGGAAATGGTGGGTTGTCGACAGTCACGTTCTGCAACATTGGCGATTATCGTTGCATCCACCCAAGTCCCTCATGGTGAGCTTGTCGAACCACGAACCACGAACCACGAACCACGAACAACTCCCTCACTACTCACTACCAACCACTCACACTCTCTCTAAAACCTCAGTGCTGCCGTCAGCAGCAACACACCGACCAGCACGATAAACAGCGCACCACCAACTTCGATGGTGTTTTGCACGCGGGTTGAGAGCGCTCCCCCGCCGGAAATTTTCAAAGCCACATTCTTGGCGGTTACTGCCAGTGTTGCCAGCGTGGCAACTGTAATGAAGGTGCCGAATGCCATGGCGAAAACCGAAAGCACGCCGCCAAGCATCAACCCGTTGAGCAACGAGAATGTCAGGACGATCAGTGCGCCGGAGCAGGGGCGCAGGCCAACGGCGACAATGGCTGCCCAAGCGGTTTTCCAGTTGAACTCACCCGCCAGCATGGCCGGATCAGGCGCATGGGAATGGCCGCAGGTGGCGCAGACTTCGCCCGCAGCATGGTTGTGATCGTGATCATGTTTATGATCGTGATGATGATGTGCGTGATTGGCGTGGCTGTGAACATGGGCGACCGGTGCGTGCGCCGCGTGGCTATGCCCGTGATCGTGGTCGTGGTGATCATGCCCGCAACCGCAATCATCGTCATGGCTGTGATGATGGTCATGGTGCTGATCGGTCAGGACAGAGCCATGATCGTGTTTCTCAGGCATCAGATGCGCGACGCGCGGGCCAAACATCAGCGGCAGCTTGCGCCAGAGCAGCGACAGGCCGAAGGCAATAATCAGCACAAAACTGGCAATTTCCATGTAACGGGCCGCATCGTTCATTGACACGGTGGTGCCGCGCAGAACGAGCCAGGCCAGACCAACGATGAACAGTGCGGTAAGCGCCTGAAGCATGGACGAGGCGAAGGACAGGAGAATACCGCGTTTCAGTGTGGTTTCATTGGCAAGCATATAGGACGAGATGACCGCCTTGCCGTGGCCGGGACCAACCGCATGCAGGATGCCATAAAGGAAAGAGAGGCCAACGAGGACGGAAGCCTGCCAAGGGTCTTCGCGCATGGCTTTCAGCGCATGGGTCATGGCCAGATAGAAATTGCGCTGCTGCAGGTTGATCCAGAGGATGATTTCAGCAAACGGTCCGGTTGGCTGCATCGCAACTTCATTGGAGCCGATACCCAGCGAGGAGGTCTGCGCCAGTGCGTGTCCGCCAAACAGAGCCGCAAGAACCAGCGCACAAACAAGGGTTGTTTTCCGCATCATCTTATCCTTTTGCCGGGCAGTCTATTTCCAGCCGGGTGGCGAAGATTTTCGACATATTAGTCCCAGTCGGGTCATTAAAGAAGGAGTCGGTCAATGTTGCCTGATTGGCGGCAATTGCTTCATCCGGATTGGGCCGCACGACCTTTGACTTGCAGTTTGCGGGCATGCCGGTGACGTGGATATCCGTGTCATTCACGTAGTCTATGGCCGTGTAGAATGTCGGGTCGTAAACACCGAAACTCGTGACCTTGCCGAGTTTCAAGGGCTGCTTCGGTTTGCTCTCGAAGATAATCAGCAGCTGGTTGTTCTGGAAATCCGCAATCAGGTGCTCCGGCGCGGCCATGACAACCTTTTTGTTATCGAGCATCACCGACTGGAAATAGTCGAACTCCGAAATCGATGAATTGATGGTATTGGCCAGTTCGGCAAGTTCTTTCTGGTCCAGTTGCAGATCGCCATTCTTGTCGAATTCGACAAGGACTGTGCTGGAAAAGAGATCGTCAAAACGCCAGACATGGCCGAGTTTCTGCACGGTTCCATCAGGGTTGATTGTCACGTCGAGGCGCGCTTCGGCAAAGACGTGCGGATGCACATACGCCGGTGTGGCGACCATCATTCCCAAGCTGAGGGTTGCGACGAAAATCGCGAATCTTTGGTGCATTATTCCGCCCGTATCATGTGCGCAAAGGACATTCCGAACGTGTCGAAATTGGGACGATATAACATATTCATACCCTGCGGTTGTCCTTGAACCATTTTGCAAGATAGTCAACCAGCACGCGCACTTTTGCCGGTAGATAGCGGCGATGCGGGTAAACAGCGTAGATACCGCCATCACGTGGCGAGAATTCTTCGAGAACGCTAATCAGCCTGCCGCTTTCAATATCCGGTTTGGCGATGAAATCCGGCATGGAAGCAAAGCCAAGACCGGCAAGTACGGCGCGGCGGGTGGAAAGCGGGCTGTTGATTTCCATGCGCCCGGAAACCTGCACTGAAATTGCCGGACCATTTTCATTGTAAAACTGCCAGCTATTGCGCGAGCGGTTGTTGGTGTCGATGATGCAGGGCAGGGATGCCAGCTGTTCGGGCCGTGTTGGCCGCCCGACCCGCTCGATCAGGTCAGGCGAGGCGCAGAGCACCGTGCCGAAGGGGGCAATGCGTTTGGCAATCAGCGATGAATCCTGCAAACGCGTAATGCGGATGGCAAGGTCAAAACCTTCTTCCACCAAGTCGACGAAGCGGTCATCGAGGCGCACATCAAGCACGATATCCGGCTGCTCAATGCAGAAATCGATCAGGCACTGGCCGATATCCGCATCGGCAAAGGAGCGGGAGGCGGAAACCTTGATGCGGCCTTTAACGTCGCTGCTGGATTCGCGCACCGTTTCCTGCAGGCTTTCCACCTCACGCAGGATTTCGCTGGCGCGCTGGTAATAGGTATGCCCGGCCTCGGTGAGCGAGAATTGCCGTGTCGTGCGGTTGAGCAGCAGCGCACCAAGTTCGTCTTCCAGCTCCCGGACATATTTGGAAAGCAGCGCCTTTGACCGGCCTATCTTGCGTGCGGCGGCGGAAAACCCTTCCGCTTCCACCACATCAATATAAGCGCGCATCCGGGTGAGTGTGTCCATATCAGTTCCTTGTTTCTGCTGACGACAGAATGGCGCTGCCAAGACGGATCAGGGCGCTGTCACTGCCCTTCGGGCCCAGCAGGGAAATGCCGAAGGGCGCGCCGTGGACCTGCCCGAGCGGCAGGGTGATTTGCGGAAAACCCGAGAGACCGGAGAGGCAAAGCAATCGCAGTGCCCGTTCGCGGTAAGCCTGCAACTCGTCGAAAGTCGAGTTGACCATGGGGGCGGCACCGGGAACCGTTGGCAGAACCATCACGCCATCCTCTTTGAGCACATCGGCAAGCTCGCTGCAGAAAAGATCCCGCCGCTTCGTCTGGGCTTCATAGGTTTGCGCATCGATGGTCGAGCCATATTCGAAACGCTCTTTGACGCCGGGGCCAAGATGGCGATCTGTTTCCGATATCCATGCGCCATGGGCGGCCCATGCCTCGAACCCCTGTATCTGCCGGAAGCAGAGATAAAGATCATCCATCGAGGCTGTCGACTGGCGGGCGGATTTGGCATGGCCAAGATGCGCAGCAACACGGCCATACATGGCACGGAAGGCTGCGTCTTCCGCTTCACCCGTCAGGTAATGTTCCAGAAGCGGGATGAACAGCGGGCGGTTGAGCATGAAGTCGGTTTCATCTGGCCCGAGCAGGACCGCGCCCACTTTTTCATAGAGCGCCATATCCCGTGCGAACCAGCCGAAAGTATCAAGCGAGGGCGCGAGCGGCATGGCCCCGCCAAGCGACAGGCGGCCATGGGTGGTGCGTAGGCCAATCAACCCGCAGAAGCTTGCCGGTGCGCGGATGGAGCCGCCAGTGTCCGATCCGATGGCGATATCGGCAAGGCCGCCCGCCACGGCAGAAGCTGATCCCGAGGACGATCCGCCAGTCACCCGGTCGGGTGCCTTTGGATTGATAGGGAAGGGATAATGGCTGTTCTGCCCCATCAGCGAAAAAGCCAGCTCGTCCGTCTGCGTTTTGCCAATGAATGTGGCCCCGGAATCCAGCAGTTTCTGCACGGAAGGCGCGGTAATACTTGCGGCTGATTCGTGATTTTTCCCAGGATTGCCACATTGCGTCGGCAACCCCGCAATATCGAAGATATCCTTGACGGCGAGCGTGTATCCGCTCAGCGGGCCGTCCACGGCTGGAAAGGCCTGAAAAGGCAGGTTTAGCAGGGCATTCAGGGGTGAAATCGTCTTCATCGTTCAATAATTCTATGTGATTTGAGTCCGTTTGTTCAATGAATAAAAAAATTTCGCAAATGCGAGATTTGTCATTGATTGGACACAAGTTTGGACTTATATCGCCCTTGCCCAAAGTCGCACGTGCCCCATGGGTGTCCGCCGATCCTCATTATGGTGAGGAAACGGTATGGTACCTGGAACTAACCCCTCCAGTCAGTTTGACGGCCTACTGCCAGACTGAGGACATCTTGAAGCAACGACGGTGCGGGCCTTTCTGGTGTCTTTCGGCTGTCCATAAGCCGGAATTACTGAAGAGGCACACCTTCATTGCCGGTAGTGCGGATGGGATCATCCAAACCAAGGCAGACAAAGCGGATCAACGCTGGCTTAGCGTAGATCCATCGCCGCTTGAACTCGTCCGTGTTCCCAGCATCTCCAAAGGCTGGCTTCGCGTGAGATGGATTCATGCACTTTGTCCTGGCGATCATACGGGGGAGAAACCCCTGCGATCGCAACTTGTTAAGACGGCCGGAAGTGCCGTCACGATTGGAGACTCAAGATGGCTACACAGCGCATTCTCGATTTCATCAATACACGACGCCCAAATGGCCCTTGCATGGTGCTGGACCTTGAGGTCGTGCGCGAAAATTTCCACAATTTCGAGATGGCCCTGCCGGACTCGAAGATTTTCTATGCGGTGAAAGCCAATCCTGCGCCTGAGATTCTGCGCCTTCTGGCTTCGCTCGGTTCAAACTTCGACACCGCTTCGGTTGCGGAAGTCGAGATGGCGCTCGATGCCGGTGCATCGGCTGACCGTATTTCCTTCGGCAACACGATCAAGAAGGAACGCGATATTGCGCGCGCTTTCGAACTCGGCATTCGCCTGTTCGCCGTCGATTGCGTTGAAGAAGTCGAAAAGGTTGCCCGTGCAGCCCCCGGCGCCCGCGTATTCTGCCGCGTCCTGACCGATGGTGCCGGTGCCGAATGGCCACTGTCACGCAAGTTCGGCTGCGTGCCTGCCATGGCTGTCGATGTTCTGCGCGCTGCCCAGAAGCTTGGCCTCGATTCCTACGGCGTTTCGTTCCATGTGGGTTCGCAGCAGACAGATCTGGCTGCATGGGACCGCGCATTGGGCGATGCCAAGCAGGTTTTCGATGCGCTTGCCAAGGAAGGCATCACGCTGAAGATGGTCAATATGGGCGGCGGTTTTCCGACCCGTTACCTCAAGGACGTGCCAACCGCACAGGCCTATGGACAGGCTATTTTTCAAGCCCTGAGCAAGCATTTCGGCAACCGTCTGCCAGAAACCATCATTGAACCCGGCCGCGGCATGGTCGGCAATGCCGGTGTCATCAAGGCTGAAGTCGTGCTGGTTTCGAAAAAGGCCGCCAACGACAATGTTCGCTGGGTCTATCTCGACATCGGCAAGTTCGGCGGTCTGGCTGAAACCATGGACGAAGCCATTCGCTACCAGATCACCACCCCACGGGATGGCGATCGCAGCGAACCTTGCGTTCTGGCTGGCCCGACCTGCGACTCCGCTGATGTGATGTACGAAAAGAACCCCTATCCGCTCCCTGTTTCGCTGACCATCGGCGACGAGGTGCTGATTGAGGGAACAGGCGCCTACACCACGACCTATTCCGCAGTCGCCTTCAACGGCTTCGAACCACTCCGATCATACGTCATCTAAACCGGTTTTGAACCCGGTTGAGAAGTTCTGCCCGGGATCACTCCGGGCAGCGATGACCCACGACATGACTAGATTGGTTTAAGACAATGAGTGCAGCAGAAAATATCGAACAGAACCTGGTACCCGACGGACTCTATTTCGCCGGTGCCGGAGCCTATGTCATCGTCAACGAAGTGCCACAGGACGAGAAAGCCCGCGAAGACCTGCTTGATCGCGCCATGGGCGAGGGACGCCGGCGCAAGTCGTCGGAAAAGCTGCGTCGTGGCCGTCTGCCTTCGGAAGGCCTCGCCTTTTCCGCACGCGGCGCCGGTGGCGCACTGCTCGGCACGGTACGGCTCTGGGACATTCAGGCTGGCCATGACGCCTCGGGCAAGGGCGTGCGCGCGCTGCTGCTTGGTCCGCTTGCCGTTGATCCCGCTTCAAAGGACCTCGGCATCGGCTCCGAGCTGATGCGCCATGCGATCAAGGAAGCTGCGCGTCTCGGCCACGGCGCCATCATTCTGGTCGGCGATCCTGAATATTACGAGCGCTTTGGCTTTACCGGCGCAAAGACCGCGGGTCTTGCCATGCCCGGTCCTGTCGAGCGCCGCCGTTTTCTGGCGCTTGAGCTGAAGCCGGGATATCTCGACGGTGCCAAGGGCCTCTTGACATCAAAGGGCCGCCGCTCGTCGCGTGCCATGCGGATCATTCCGGTCTCGCTGCGGTTCTCCGCCTGAGCGGAATGAAGGCTTTGTGAAGCTGATCGGGTCCCCGTTGAAAAGCGGGGACCCGTTTTGTTTGGAATTACTGTGACCTTCAAAAACCTGTTGTGTCAGTGTCGTCTTGAGCGGGATAGTATCCCACCCGGTACAGTCTGATGGAATCGATGCAATGCTGAAAGTTTGGGGACGGCGCAACTCGTTCAATGTCCAGAAGGTCCTTTGGCTTGTTGGAGAACTAGGCCTACCGCACGAACATATTCCCGCGGGGGGAAGTTTCGGACAACTGGATTCGCCGGAATTTCGGGCGATGAACCCGCATGGACGTGTTCCCGTCATTGAAGACGCCGGGCAGATTGTCTGGGAATCGCACGCTATCCTGCGCTATCTCGCAGCCCGCTTTGGCGAAAACTTGCTCTGGTCCGGTGATGCGGGGCAGCGCGCCGACTGGGATCACTGGATGGACTGGTCGCAAACATCTTTGCAACCAGCTTTCCTTACAGATGTATTCTGGGGCTTTTATCGCACACCGGAAAAGCAGCGCGACTGGTCGATCATCAAGCGCGGCATCGCGCTTTGTACAAGGCATTTCCAGCTTCTCGACCACTGGCTGGCGGGCAAGGACTATATGCTGGGAGAAAATTTCAGCCTTGCCGACATCACGGTTGGTACAACGCTCTATCGCTATTTCAATCTTGAAATCCAGCGCCCTGATCTTCCTAATGTGGAAGTCTGGTATCAGCGGTTGCAACAGCGCCAGCCCTATCGGGATCATGTGATGATCCCGTTTGACGACCTCTATGGCAGGCTCGATTTTTGAATTAGCGCGCCAGAAACTCCTGTATCGCGCCGATCTCGCTCTGCTGGATTTCATGGCCGCCCGGATGCCAGGCGATGTTAACATCGGTTCCCTGTGCGGTGAGATAATCCGCCAAAGCCTGTGTCTGGGCTGGCGGGCAGATCGGATCGCGTTGTCCCGCTGTGATGAGCACACGCTTTCCGGCAAGTCTTGGCTGCGGTGCTGGCGTCCACGGAATCAGCGGATGCATCAGGATGGCTGAATCGAACAGTTCAGGTTCTTCCAGCATCACCGAAGCCAGAATATTGGCGCCATTGGAATAGCCGAGGCCGATGGTGTTTGCTGGAACGGCTATATCCCTATGCGCCCTGATGAAATCCGCCATCGCGCGGGTGCGGCTGGCAAGATCAGCCATGTCATAAACGCCCTCTGCCGTGCGCCGGAAGAAGCGTGAAGCGCCGTGTTCTGAAACATCGCCACGCGGTGAGACAATCCCGGCTGACGGGATCAACCGCTGAGCGAAATCAAAAAACTGGTTTTCATCGCCGCCCGTGCCGTGAAAGACGAAGAACAGCGGTCTATTCGGCTCTGCGGCTGAATGGATACGATGCTGATAGGAATTGGCAGACATGTCGTGCCTTTCCGGCCTGTTTTAGGGCCATGCTTCATGAGTGTGTTGTTGACTGAGATATGGAGCGGGAAAGGGCCCGAGGGAAGTTGTCTGCTGTTTGATGGATTGTCTATGTGATGGAGACAATGGGGGGGATATTGGCGTCGAATTATTGACATCTTGCGTAGGATAACCCGCTGCCCAATCGCATGGTTCGCCTTTCGACAAGCTCAGGAGTTCACTATGGAAACATACCACTCCCGTCATCCTCGGGCTTGACCCGAGGACCCACGCAAAGGGTTTTCAACGAAACTAGAGTTTGGCGCTTTTGAATTTGGGTCCTCGGGTCAAGCCCGAGGATGACGGAGATGGGTGGATGTCGGGAATCGAGCCCTCCAACATTTACGCTTGTTGTTGCAACCCACCTCTCTCCCTCATGGTGAGCTTGTCGAACCACGCGCTAAGGTGCTGCTACTTAGGAGTTCGTGGCATAGTAGATGTCCTTTTTTGTCCGCTTCTCGTCCTGTTCATGCGTATCATCAGCTTGAATCGGGCAGTATTGTCAGTGTATCAACGCACAGGAGATGACAAAAATGTCCGCAGATACTGCTCTTATCGTAATTGACGTGCAGGAATCCTTTCGCCAGCGCGGTTACTGGAACGAAGCTGAAGCGCAGCCTTTCATTGCCAATATCCAGCGGCTGATTGATGGTGCAAAAGCGAGGGGCCTGCCTGTCATCCAGATTTTTCACGTCGACGGTGATGGCCCGTTTGCGCTTGATTCAGGCTTTATCAAGCCGTTGGCTCCGGTTTCGCTTGCAGCGGATGTCGTGTTCAACAAGGCCCGGCACAGCGCGCTTGTTGGCAGCGGGCTTGATGTCTGGTTGACGGAAAATGGCATCCGTAAGTTGCTGGTATCGGGTATCCGCACGGAACAGTGTTGTGAGACGACGACGCGTCATGCATCTGACAGTGGCTACGAGGTTGATTTCGTCTCCGAGGCAACGCTGACCTTTGCCATGACCAATGCGGCGGGCCGCACTTTTAGTGCAGATGAAATCCGGGCGCGCACGGAACTGGTATTGGCGGGGCGCTTTGCACGAATCGTGACGGTTGATGAAGCCCTTGATGGAGTGGAGCGCGCGATAGCCGCATGAGTGCTGACAAGCCGAAGCATATCGAGGTTCTGGTGGTGGTGCCCGCAAGGGCGCTGCTGCTGGATATTGCCGGGCCGATTGAAGTTCTGCGCAAAGCCAATCTTGAGCAGAATGATGTGCATTTTGATGTGCGCTATGTCGGCCCGCTGGCAAACGTGACCTCATCCATCGGTTTGACGATCAGCGGCATAGCACCGCTACCGGACAAGGTGTCCGATGATGCCATGATTATTCTGGCGGGTGATGCGACCATATTGCTCGACACTCCGGCCAGTCTGGAAGCTGAGGCGCAGGGGCAGGGCGATACGGAAATTATCGAATGGCTGAAGGCGCATGTGGGCGAAAGCCAAAAGCTGGTGTCGATCTGTTCAGGCGCACTCCTGGCCGGTCGCGCCGGTCTGTTTGATGGTCGGGCCTGTACAAGCCATTTTGGTTCAATTGACGAATTGCGCGCGCTTGTGCCAACGGCCCGGGTGTTTGATAACCGGCTTTATGTCGAGGACGGCAATCGCTATTCGAGCGCCGGTATCACCGCAGGGATTGATCTGATGCTGCACCTTGTCAGCCAGATTGCCGGGCCTGCCTGCGCTGTGGCCGTTGCGCGCTTTCTGGTGGTTTATCTGCGGCGCAGCGGCAGTGATCCGCAATGGTCGCCGTGGCTCGATGGGCGCAATCATATTCATCCGGCCATCCACCGGGTGCAGGACAGGCTGGCCGCTGATCCCGCGCAGCGCTGGTCGCTGGAGAGCTTGGCTGATATCGCCGCAACCAGCCCGAGGCATCTGTCGCGATTGTTTAATGAACATGCGGGGATGAGCATCCCTGACTATCTCAATGGTCTGCGCATAGCGCTGGCACGGGAAATTCTCGGGCATTCCAGGCTTGATATGGAGAGCGTGGCTGAGCGCACAGGATTTGCCTCGGCACGGCAATTGCGCCGAGCCTGGGGCCGGGTTCATGCCATGCCACCAAGTTCAGTGCGTGGTTAGCCCTTCGATAAACTCAGGAAGTTCACCATGGGGAACATACCACTTCCGTCATCCTCGGGCATGACCCGAGGACCCACAATCCAAAAGCGTCAAGCTTCGTTTGATTTCTTGAGCCGTGGGTCCTCGGGTCAAGCCCGAGGATGACGGAGAGGGGGATTGCGAGGAACTACATTCTGCAACGTTGGCGATTAGCCTTGCATCCACACTCTCCCTCATGGTGAGCTTGTCGAACCACGAACCACGAACCACGCACAAAATCTAAGGCCATCTCTGTTTCAGAGGTGGCCTAACCCATCTCTTTCACCCAACATCAGACCATGGGCCGTGGAAATCACCGTCCTTGTCCACACGCTTGAAGCCATGGGCGCCGAAGAAATCCCGCTGAGCCTGAATGAGGTTGGCCGTGCCACGTGCCTGACGGTAGCCGTCGAAATAGCTGAGAGCCGCGGCGAGTGCCGGGGTTGGCAGACCGGCAAGGGCCGCTTTTGCCACCACATCGCGCAGGGCGCCAGATGCGGTTTTCATGCGTTCGACGAAGGAAGGGGCGAGCAGCAGATTGTCCTGTCCGCCACCAGCGAAAGCCGAGGCGATTTCATCAAGGAATTGTGAGCGGATGATGCAGCCCGCGCGCCAGATTTTGGCTGTGGTATCGAGCGGGATGTTCCAGCCATGCTCTGCCGAAGCACCGGACATCACGGCAAAGCCCTGCGCATAGGCGGCGATTTTGCCCGCAAGCAGGCCCTGTTCCAGTGCGTCGATGAATGACTGGCCGGTGCCGGAGAGCTTTGGTGTGCCGAGCGATGCATAGGCTTTTGCCGCCTTGGCGCGTTCGCCGCCAAGGGCGGAAATGGAGCGGGCAGCAACGGCGGCTTCAATGCCGGTGGCGGGAATGCCGAGCATCTGCGCCTCAATGGCCGCCCAGCGGCCGGTGCCCTTCTGGCCCGCGCTATCGACGATGATTTCGACGGCTGGTTTGCCGGTTTCCGTGTCGGTCGCAGCAAGAACTTTTGCGGTAATCTCGATCAGGTATGAATTGAGCGGGCCTTTGTTCCACTTGTCGAAAATCTTGCCGATCTCTGCAGGTGCAAGGCCGAGGCCATCGCGTAAAATGCCGTAGATTTCGGCGATCATCTGCATGTCGGCATATTCAATGCCATTGTGGATCGTCTTGACGAAATGACCGGCGCCATCGAGGCCGAGCAGGGCCGAGCAGGATTCGCCTTCATATTTTGCCGAGATTGCTGTCAGGACAGGCTCGATACGCGCATAGGATTCCGGCGTGCCGCCAACCATGATGGAGGGGCCGTGGCGTGCGCCTTCTTCACCGCCGGATACACCCATGCCGACGAAAGTCGGATCGTTGGCACCGAGTTCCTTCAGGCGGCGGACGGTATCGTGGAAGTTGGCATTGCCCGCATCGATAATAATGTCTTCCTTGGCAAGGAACGGTTTTAGCGCGGCGATCTGTTCATCAACGGCGTCGCCAGCTTTCACCATCAGGATGATCGGGCGTGGTGCGCGGATGTTCCTGGCGAGTTCCTCCAGCGTTTCGCAAGGAATGATCTTGTCTTTGAGCGCGCCTGCTTCCTGATGGAAGGCATGGGTCTTTTCGACTGTTCTGTTGAAAACCGTGACGCGATAGCCGTTTTCGGCGATGTTGAGCGCCAGATTGGCACCCATGACGCCAAGGCCGATCAATCCAATGTCAGCTTGCTGCATGATTATGTCCTTGCTTTATTCGATCCGAACGCGGGCGCTTGGGGTTAGCCCCGGCCCGGGTGAACATTTGTATATCAATGTGCTGTTCGAGCAATGACAATCTCAGCCATCACGCAACTGTTCCATGTCGCGGATGCGCTCGGCGCTGCTGTTTTGCAGCTTCTGCGTCACCCCGGCAATCAGCGTTTCGGCCATCAGAAAAAGCGTGGTGGATGAGTCCCATGGCGAGGGCACTGCCGTGCGTCCCGCAATGACATGGCGGGCAAAGCGGGCGATGGGCGAGAGCCATTGATCGGTGATCAAAACGATTTCCACGCCGCGTGCCTGTGCCTTCTCGGCAAAGCGGATAAGGCTGTCCTGATAGCGCCTGATGTCGAAGATAACGAGCACATCCTTCTTGCCCATGTCGATCAGCTGATCGCGCCAGTTGCTTTCCTGTCCCGTAAGATGGGTGACGCCGGAGCGGATGATTTTCAGATGTGCCGCCATGTAGATGGCGATGGGATCGGTGAAGCGCCCGCCAAGCAGATAGACATGGGTGCGGGGACGGCTGAGCGCATCCGTGACATCATCCAATTGCTGGGTGGAGAGGTGATGAAACGTTTCACGGATGTTCTCAATCGCTGCTTCCATCAGCGGGTAGGCAGCGCCTTCCCTTGATGATTGAACGATTGTCGTGCGATTGAGCGGCGACTGGATCTGCGCCGCCAGTTCCTGTTGCAGTGCCTGCTGAAACTCGGGGTAACTCTGGAAGCCGAGGCGGGAGACGAAACGCAGGATCGTCGGTGAACTCACACCGGCCTGAGCCGAAAATTCCGCCACTGTGCGCAGGCCGATCAGCGGGTAGTTGGCGATGAGCGTCTGTGCGGCCTTGCGTTCCGAGGCCGACATGGCATCGATTTTCTCGCTGATCAGTTCGGAAATGCTGGTCCCCATCAAACTTCTTTCGAACAGAGTTCAGAATCGCGATTTTCGCATTTGACAATTTTGTGACTTATGTATCAAATCATACGAGAGTGGAAATAAAAATACAAAATGTAATGTAAAGTACAAATTGCCGAAGAGGGCAAAATGGGATTATCGCAGGCCAAGCAAAGTGTCTGGGAGCCGGTTCGGGTGTCAAACCCCGATGGCAGCTCGCCGTTTGTCATTCTCTGCGATCATGCGTCCAATCATATTCCCGCGCCCTATGGCCGTCTCGGCCTTCAGCCGGATGATCTGCAAAAGCATATAGCCTGGGACCCCGGTGCGCTGGGTGTCAGTCAGGCAATGAGCGCGCTGCTTGATGCGCCGCTGGTTGAATCGCGCGTGTCGCGGCTGATCATTGATTGCAACAGGCCGCTTGAGGCGCCTGACCTGATCCCGGCGACCAGCGAACTCACCGCCGTTCCTGATAATGTGGGGCTGGATGGGGCGGAAAAGCAGCGGCGCATAGCGCTATCGCATCAGCCCTATCATGAGGCGATTGAACAACTGGCAAAAGCCCGTGCGGCGAAGGGTTTTCCTGCGCCTGTTTATGTGGCGGTGCATTCATTCACGCCAGTTTATCGCGGTGTCGAACGCCCCTGGCACATCGGCATCATTCATGACGAATATGATCAGGTGGCCGCGCCATTGATATCAGGGCTGCAGGCGCTTGATCAGTTTTGTGTCGGGATCAACGAGCCCTATTCGCCCGCTGACCGGGTCTATTACACGCTGGAACGCCATGCCTCCGCGCATGGACTTGCGGCTGTCATGATCGAGATCCGCAACGATCTCATCACCAATACAAAAGAAGAAAAAACATGGGCCGGGATACTCTCGGTCCTTTTGAAGGAAATTGCCCAAGGGCCGCTTTCCATAACTGGGAAGGCGGCAAACACACGCTGAATGACTGGTATCTGACGTTAGAAATCACTCAAAAATAACGGGGAACGTGAGTACGATGACACACCAAGATTATACGGATGTTGACAAGTCGGAGGACACCAAAGTCCTCCACGGCATGGGATATGCCCAGGAACTGGAACGGCGCATGAGCCGTTTCTCAAACTTTGCCATTTCATTTTCGATCATCTGCATCCTGTCCGGCGGCATCAATTCGCTGGCGCAGGCAACCTCCGGCGCCGGTGGTGCTGCAATCGGCATCGGCTGGCCGCTCGGCTGCCTTGTCTCGGCAGTTTTCGCCATTGCCATGGCGCAGATCAGCTCGGCCTATCCAACTGCGGGCGGGCTTTATCACTGGGGTTCAATCCTCGGAAATCGCGGCACGGGCTGGCTGACCGCATGGTTCAACCTGCTCGGTCTGATCACGGTTCTGGGTGCCATCAATGTCGGCACTTATTACTTCTTTTTCGGCGCGTTCGGTGGCTATCTCGGCATGGAAGATACGACAACAGTGCGTATCCTGTTCCTCGTCGTCCTCACCGGTATTCAGGCGCTTATCAACCATATGGGCATCGGGCTGACGGCCAAGCTCACGGACTTTTCCGGTTATCTGATCTTTGTGACCGCAATTGCTCTTTCCGTGGTTTGCCTGTCCATTGCCGAAACCTATGACTTTGCACGGCTCTTTACGTTTGCGAACTATTCGGGTCAGCCGACCATGGCCGCAGACGGCACATTGACAGGGGCCTCCGTCTGGCCGAGCCTTTCGCAAAGCTGGGTCTTCCTGCTTGGCCTGTTGCTGCCAATCTATACGATCACCGGTTATGATGCTTCGGCCCATACGTCGGAAGAAACCGTCAAGGCTGCTCATTCGGTACCACGCGGCATGATATCGTCAGTGCTGTGGTCGGCGGTGTTCGGCTACATCATGCTCTGCTCTTTCGTGCTGATGATCCCGAACATGGACGCGGCAGCGGCGCAGGGCTGGAACGTGTTTTTCTGGGCCATGAACGAGCGGGCAAATCCGCTGGTGAAGGATATTCTCTACTTCCTGATCTTCATCTGCCAGTTCCTGTGCGGTCTTGCGACGGTAACGTCCGTCTCGCGCATGATCTTCGCCTTTGCCCGTGACAAGGGGCTACCGGTTTCGAGCGTCCTCTCCAAGGTCAGCCCGAAATACCGTACGCCCGTTGCCGCTACGTGGACCGGGGCAACGCTTTCGGTCCTGTTCGTCTGGGGTTCTTCGCTTGCAACCATTGGCGATACGCCTGTGTATACGATCGTTGTTTCCTGCACGGTCATCTTCCTGTTCTTCTCCTTCGCTATTCCAATTGCGCTGGGCCTGTTTGCCTGGGGCACACCGAAGTGGAACAAGATGGGACCGTGGAATCTGGGTGAAGGCCTGTTCAAACTCTTCGCCGTCCTGTCGATCCTTGCCATGGCCTTGATCTTCGTTCTTGGCATCCAGCCACCAAATGAATGGGCGCTCTACATCACCGTAGGCTTCCTTATCGTGACGGCCATTGTCTGGTTCGGTTTTGAACGCCGCCGCTTTCAGGGTCCGCCCATTGGCGATGCCGTGGCCAAGCGCGCCGCTGAAATCGCTGCAGCCGAAAAGGCTGTTGGTGAAAGAGGCTGATTGCAAGATGGGGCGACCGGCTTTCGCCGGTTGCCCTGACTTTTGACCCTGATCACATTTCTGCTTGAGGATAGATGATAATGCCCGGACATTGGAGTTTCGACGAATTAAAGCGCCACGTAACCAATGGCGAAATAGACACGGTGCTGGCCTGCTTCGTCGATATGCAGGGCCGCCTGATCGGCAAACGCTTTCATGCGAGCTTCTTTGTCGAGTCTGCCCATGACGAGACCCATGGCTGCAACTATCTTCTGGCCAACGATATCGATATGGAGCCGGTGCCCGGCTACAAGGCCGCCAGCTGGAAACAGGGCTATGGTGATTTCGTCATCAAGCCTGACCTTTCCACTATCCGCCATATTCCATGGCTGGAAAAATGCGCGCTGGTACTATGCGATATTCTCGATCATTACCACCACGAGGATCTCGCCCATTCGCCGCGCGCTATCCTGAAACGTCAGCTCGCACGGCTGAAAGAGCGCGGCTATCTCGCCTATTTCGCTTCGGAGCTGGAATTCTATCTCTTTGACGAAACCTATGAGAGCGCCCGTGCCAAGCACTGGAAGGGTATGAGCACTGCTTCGCCCTATATTCAGGATTATGTGATCCAGATGACCACCAAGGAAGACGCCGTTATGCGCGCCATCCGCAATGGTCTGTTTGATGCGGGTATTCCTGTCGAGAATTCCAAGGGTGAATGGGGCCCGGGTCAGGAAGAAATCAATGTGCGCTATGCCGAAGCGCTTGAAATGGCGGATCGCCATGTCGTCATGAAAAACGGCTGTAAGGAAATCGCCACCCAGATGGGCAAGGCGATCACCTTCATGGCCAAATATGATTATTCACTGGCCGGTAGCTCCAGCCACGTCCACAACTCCCTGTGGAGTGCCGATGGCAAGACGCCATTGTTTTTTGACAAAAATGCCGAACACACCATGTCGCCGCTGATGCGCCAATGGGTGGCGGGTCAGCTGAAATATGCCGATGATTTCACTTTCTTCCTTGCGCCCTACATCAACTCCTACAAGCGCTTTCAGGCGGGCACATTCGCGCCGACGAAAAATGTCTGGAGCCTCGATAACCGGACGGCAGGCTTCCGCCTGTGCGGCGAGGGCACCAAGGGCATCCGTATTGAATGCCGTATCGGTGGCGCAGACCTTAATCCCTATCTCGCTTTTGCCGGTCTGATCGCATCGGGTCTTGCCGGTATTGACGAGAAGCTGGAACTCGACAAGCCGTTTCAGGGCGATGCCTATGGCGGCGCAAAGCTGCGCGAAATTCCAAAAACTTTGCGGGAAGCCACCGACACATTGGCGAAATCTAAAATGCTCAAAACTGCCCTTGGCGAAGATGTGGTCGAGCACTATGTCCACACCGCCAAGTGGGAGCAGTTCGAATATGACCGCCGTGTCACCGATTGGGAGTTGCATCGCGGTTTCGAACGGTATTGAAGATCACACCAAAAGCCTGTCCCGCGGCTGCACGTTGCGGGACGGGTCCAGTTTTTAAAAAACACAGCCTAGAGGTTTCCCCATGACCGAGACGGTCAAACTGATCACCCCCATTGACGGTTCCATTTATGCGGAACGCCCCGTTGCAACTGACAAGGCCATTGAGGCCGCCGTGGAAGCGGCAAAGCTGGCGCAGGTAAGCTGGTCGCAAACGAGCATTGCCGAGCGCGGCCAGCTCTGCCTTGCCGCACTGGATGCGCTGCTTGCCATGAACGACGAGATCGTGCCTGAAATCGCATGGCAGATGGGCCGTCCCGTGCGCTATGGCGGGGAAAAGGGCGGCGTTGAAGAGCGCACGCGCTATATGGTCAAGATTGCTGAACAGGCGCTTGCGCCCATCATCGAAAACGACAAGCCGGGCTTTCGCCGCTACATCAAGCATGTGCCGCTTGGCGTCGTCATGGTCATTGCGCCGTGGAACTATCCGTACCTGACAGCGGTCAACACGATCATCCCGGCGCTGATGGCTGGCAACACGGTCATCCTCAAACACGCGGCGCAGACATTGCTGGTCGGCGAGCGGTTTGCCCAGGCTTTCGAAAAGGCCGGATTGCCGAAAGGCGTATTTCAGAACATCGTGCTTGGCCATGCGCAGACCGAAAAGCTCTTGGGTTCGGGCCGCATTGATCACGTCAATTTCACCGGCTCTGTCGGTGGTGGACGCGCTATCGAGAAAGCGGCAGCGGGAACATTCATGACGCTTGGGCTTGAGCTTGGCGGCAAGGACCCGGCCTATGTGCTGCCGGATGTCAATCTCGATCACGCCGTCGCCAATCTGGTCGATGGTGCTTTCTTCAATTCCGGCCAGTGCTGCTGCGGTATCGAGCGCATCTATGTGCATGCGGATGTCTATGACCGTTTTGTTGACGGCTTTATTGACCTCACCAAGCAATATGTGGTCGGTAATCCGCTGGATGCGGCAACGACGATGGGACCAATGGCGCAGACACGCTTTGCCGAACTGATCCGCGAGCAGAAGGCGGAAGCCTTGCGCAAAGGCGCGAAGGCGCATGTCAATATGAGCGTTGCCAATGACAAGGCGGGATCGCCCTATCTCGCGCCCGAAGTGCTCACCGGTGTCGATCACCAGATGAGCGTCATGCGCGAGGAAAGCTTTGGCCCCATCGTCGGCATCATGAAGGTGCGCAATGATGAGGAAGCTTTGGCGCTGATGAATGACAGCCAGTACGGCCTGACGGCTTCGCTGTGGACCACCGATACGGACCGGGCGGCTGATATTGGCGACAGGATCGAAACCGGTACAGTCTTCATGAACCGCTGCGACTATATCGATCCGGCGCTGGTGTGGACCGGCGTCAAGGAAACCGGCAAGGGCGGTGCCATGTCCGCCATCGGTTATGGCAATCTGACCCGGCCAAAATCCTTCCATCTGCGCGAAGCGATCTGACTTTCTGAAAGAGACACACAATGAGCAAACTGATTTCAAAATGGAACTACCCAACCACCGTTCGCTTCGGTGCGGGCCGCATCAAGGAACTGCCTGAAGTTCTCGAAGCAACCGGCATCAAGAAGCCGCTTTTCGTCACCGATCCCGGCCTTGCCAAGCTGCCTGTGGTGGCAAGCACGCTGAAAATCCTTGATGATGCGAAAATCCCCTATGGCGTTTTCTCCGAGGTGAAGCCAAACCCGGTTGAATCCAACCTGACCGCCGGTATTGCCGTGTTCAAAAAGGGCAAGCATGACGGCGTCATCGCCTTCGGCGGCGGTTCGGCGCTTGACCTTGGCAAGCTTATTGCCTTTCAGGCGGGCCAGACCCGGCCAGTCTGGGATTTTGAGGATGTGGGTGACTGGTGGACCCGCGCCAATAGCGACGTGATTGCGCCGATCATTGCGGTGCCGACGACGGCGGGGACGGGCTCTGAGGTTGGCCGCGCTGGTGTTATCACCAATGAAGAGACGCATACCAAGAAGGTCATCTTCCATCCAAAACTTCTACCAGCGATTGTTATTGCCGATCCGGAACTCTCCGTTGGCATGCCAGCCTTCATCACGGCGGGCACGGGCATGGATGCGCTGGCGCATTGTCTCGAAGCCTATTGCGCACCGGGCTATCACCCGATGGCCGACGGTATCGCTGTTGAGGGCATTCGTCTCGTTTTCGAAAATCTGCCGAAAGCCTATGCCAATGGCAAGGATTTGACGGCCCGCGCGCATATGATGAGTGCTGCCGCCATGGGTGCGACGGCCTTTCAGAAAGGTCTTGGCGCGATCCATTCCCTGTCGCACCCAATCGGCGCGCTGTATGACACCCATCACGGCATGACCAATGCGGTGTTCATGCCCTATGTGCTGGCGTTCAACCGCGATGCTGTGGAAGAGCGCATTGGACGGCTCGCCAGCTATATCGGCATCAAGGGTGGGTTCGATGGCTTCGCCAAGTCGATCATCAAGCTGCGCAAAGAACTGAAAGTGCCGCACACACTGCCCGGTCTGATCAAGGATCTGAGCATGAGCAAGAAGCAGAAAGAGCTGATCGCGGATATGGCGATTGTCGATCCGACTGCGGGTGGCAATCCGGTCAAGCTGACAAAGAAAGCAGCGCTGAAACTGTTGGATGAAGCGATTGATGGCTAATTAAAGCCACGCGGAAATACAAGTGAAGGGGCGCCGTGTGGCGCCCTTTTTGTACAAGGATGAAGCCGCCATATGCGACTAGAGTCGTATAGTTTTGTCGACGCGTCTGATATTATTTTTGATGAAAAGAAGTGAGAGAGGGTCTATCGAGACTGATGATCGAAATACGCAAAATTCCGCCTATATGGGGAAAGCTGCTGTTGTGCATGACGTTCATGGCCGTCATGGGAGGCGTAACCTATTTGCAGGGTGATTCAGCCGGTCTTGCTCTGATAAAAACCCTTGCTTCTGGTTTCTATGTGGCTGTCTCGATGGGTTTGGGACGAAGTGGTAAGAGCTTTTTAAAATCCGATACCGAATCCTGGCCAAAACTCTTTATGTACCGTTTTTTCGAGGCGCTGGTGTTTCCAGCGTGGTTTACCGTCTATACTTGGAAACCGGGTTTGCCGGTTGATGAAACTCTTGAGACCTTTGGCATTTTCTTTGCTATTAACCTCGGCGTCATGCTGGTTATGGCAATTCCGCCACGCAAGCATTCAGCGGAATAAATCCGCAATATCTTCATTACCGGCATTAAATTCGTCGACAGTTTTTGGCAGATTGAGACTGGCAAGAATGTGCCGTGCTGCCCCAATGCGCTTGGGAGCCGGGAACGGGACCAGTTTGGCAACGGGCATGCCATTGCGCGTCAGAATGATTTCGCTCTTGCGGCCAAGGTCCAAGCTTTCCACCAGAGTTGATAATTGGGCCACAGCTTCGACAACGTCGATTGCAACCATGATGACATCCGCTTAACCGAGCACCAAATCGGTTGTATACATTGCGAGATACACAGCCGGAACCGTGTGCTAATTGCTGGAATTCCTAATGCTCCAGAACCAGCAAATCCTTGGCGGCGAGGCTGACCTTGACGTCTTCGCCCGGTGTGGGTGGTGGGGCGCTTGGATTATTGAAGGTATCGAACGAGACGATGTTTTCACCAAGCGATGCGCGGATGCGGATGACTGAGCCTAGGAAGTGTACGCTGTTGATGCGGCCATCAAGCGTTGTTTCGCGCTTGTCGGTTGCTTCACCAAGACTGACGGCTTCCGGACGCACGGCAAGCGAAATTTTGTCGCCTGTCTTGTGGCCATTGAGGCGCTGGCGCCCGATTTCAACATCGCGGCCATCAACAGTGATAACGCCGGTTGCCGCATCGCGCACGACGGCATCCAGTGTGTTCAGCGTCCCGACGAAGGAAGCGACGAAGCGGGTAGCCGGCTGGTTATAAATCTCGAACGGTGTGCCGACCTGTTCGGCGCGGCCCTCATACATGACGACGATGCGGTCGGAGATCGACAGGGCTTCTTCCTGATCATGGGTGACGAAAATTGTGGTGATGCCAAGCGTGCGCTGGATCGCGCGGATTTCTTCGCGCAAGGAAACGCGGATTTTTGCGTCGAGCGCCGACAGTGGTTCGTCGAGCAGCAGAACCTGCGGCTTGGTGGCAAGCGCGCGGGCGAGCGCAACACGCTGCTGCTGACCGCCTGATAGTTGATAGGGGAAGCGTTCGGCAAGATGATCGAGTTTGATCAGCGACAGCATCTCATGCACCGTTGCATTGATCTCGCCTTGCGGCTTCTTGGCGACCTTCAGACCAAAGGCAACATTCTGCGCAACGGTCATGTTGGGGAAGAGGGCATAGGCCTGAAACACCATGCCGATATTGCGCTGATTGGGCTTGAGGTTGACGACGTCCTTGCCGCCAATGCTGATGATGCCGGAGCTTGGCGTTTCGAACCCGGCCACCATGCGCAGAACTGTCGTCTTGCCGCAGCCGCTGGGGCCGAGGAAAGAGATGAACTCACCCTTCTCGATATCAAGATTGAAATCGTGGACAACCGTGGTTGCTCCAAAACTCTTTTTCAAATGGCTGATGGTGAGAAATGACATTGGCTAGGTTCCCGATTATCGCTTTGTTGCCGCGAGGGATTTGTTGAAACGGGTGACGACCTGGATAAGCCCCATACAGACCCAGGTAATGGCGAACGAAATGACGGATAGAGCTGCTGGCTCATAGGCCCGGTTAGCACCCATCAGCTGCAGGAAGGGCCCGAAAGCTGGCCGGTTGAGCAGTGCCGCCATGGTGAATTCACCAATGACGATGGCAAAGGTCAAAAATGCACCAGACAGAACCGCGACAAGCACATTCGGAAGAATGATGCGCGACATGATCGTTACCCGGCTTGCCCCAAGGCTTTCGGCGGCTTCCGTCATGGTGCGGATATCGATAGCACCAAGGCCCGTATCGACAGCGCGGTACATATAGGGCAGGGCCAGCGTCGTATAACCGAAAACGAGAAGGATATTTGTTCCCATCGCCGAGCCTGTGAGTGGGAGTATCGATGAGGTGTTGTAGAGCCTGATATAGCCAAACACGATAACGATAGCCGGGATAACCAGCGGCAGCAGCGTTATGAACTCGATGAATGGCCGCCAGCCGGGCAACCGCAAACGCACCCAATAGGCGGTTGGAACAACCAGAACGACGCCAACGATGATTGTGGCGATGGCCATGACCACCGAATAGGCAAAGGTTGCCTGAAATCCGGGGTCAGCCAGCACAACCCAATAGGCATCAAGCGAATAGGTGCCACGCCTCATGCGCAGAGAAAATTCAAGCAATCCTATCAACGGCAGAGCAAAGTAGAGAATGCCGAAGGCGAGCGCGAGCCAGGACCAGATACGGTTGTTTTTCTTCATTTCAGCCACCGTTCACTGCGGGCGCGCATCCAGATGTAAATGCCGTTGGAAATACCAGTGATGACGATCATGCCGAAAGCCAGCGCATAACCAAGCTGCGGGTCCTGCAGGACGTCGCCGCGGATTTGCGCATAAAGAACGATAGGAACGATACTGAGCGATGATCCTGTCAGCGCGTAGGCTGTTGCAATCGCGCCGAAGGAATTGGCGAAAAGCAGCAGGATAGTACCGAGCAGGGCAGGCCAAAGGATCGGAAACGCCACCATGCGCCAATATTGAGGGCTGGTGGCGCCGAGAATAAGGGCAGCTTCCTTCCACTCCCGCTTCAACCCATCAAGCGCCGGGGTGATGATGAGAACCATCAGGGGAATCTGAAAGTAGAGATAGGTCAGCGTCAGACCCCAGAAGCTCAGGAGATTGAAGCCATGGGCATAGAGATTGAAGCCGAAAACGTTGACCAGCAGGTAAGTGACCAGTCCCGTTCGCCCCAATGTAAACAGGAAAGCGTAGGCCAGCGGAACACCGGCGAAATTCGAAGCGACACCGGAAAAGGTCATCAGCGGAGCGCGAATCCAGCCGGGCAGGCCGCCCAAGGTGATTGCAGCGGCAATGCAGAAGCCGATCAACGCACCCAGAAGCGCCGAGGCCAGCGAGATTTTGATCGATATGACATAGGCATCGATGATGGACGCCTGAAAAAGGTTGCCGATATTGGCAAGGGTGAGATTGCCCTGCGCATCCTGAAACGCGCCAGCCACAAGATAGATTGTCGGCAGAACCAGAAACATCACCGCGAAGATGATGAACGGCATCACACCGAGCCAATCGAGCGACAGTCGCTTGCGCTCCTGAGCGGCGGCGGCAGGGGGGGCAGATGGAGTGTTTGCTTCTGAAATCGCGCTCATATGCTTTGCAGACCGCTTTCTTCGCTACAATATATCCGCTGCCGCCCATATTGCGAAGCGAACAAACGAATCGTCAATTCCAGCGATAATGGCTGGACTCTGAAAAACGGAATCCCCGCGGATGTTTCCACGGGGATCCCATAGTCAGAGATTACTTGACGTTGGCGCCAACAACCTTGTCCCAGCCCTTGGTGATGGCTTCCTTGGCGGCAGCCTGTTCATCAAGCGTCGGGAAGAATGCCTTTTCATAGGCTGCTGCTGGTGGAAGCTTGTCGAGCAGCTCCTTTGGCACCTTGTTGTTCTTCACCAGATCCTGGAAACGGGTCGGGTGGCAGTAGCCCTTGAGATAACCAAGCTGGCCTTCATCGGAATAGAGATATTCCATCCAGAGCTTGGCTGCATTGGGGTGCGGTGCATAGGCGCTGATGGCCTGAACATAAACACCGGCAAGAACGCCAGTTGCGGGAACAACGACTTCAACAGGCGGGTTGCCCTTGAGCGTGTCACGACCGGAAAGGGCGTTGTAATCCCAGTTGATGATGATCGGGGTTGCGCCCTGCGCCAATGTGCCAGACTTGCCGATAACCGGTACGAAATTGCCAGCCTTGTTGAGGTCGGCAAAATACTTCAGGCCAGCTTCGGCAGCAGCAGCGCCGGGCTTCGCACCGGTTGATGCACCGGCTGCCTGGACGGCGAGGATTGCCTGGTTGGAAGCGCGCGGATCACCGGCAAGCGCAACGGAGTTGGCATATTCAGGCTTGAGCAGGTCAGCCCAATCCTTGGGAACATTCTTGACGATGTCGGTGTTCACTTCAAGCGACATAACGCCGTAATAATCGCCGTACCAATGACCGTCGGCATCCTTCAGTTCAGCCGGGATCGAATCCCATGTGGAAACCTTGTAAGGCGCTGTCAGGCCGGCGGCCTTGGCATCGGGGCCGAAGGAAAGACCGACGTCGATAACGTCAGGAGCCTGTGGGCCCTTATTGTCCTTGTTTGCCTTGATTGCTTCGACTTCGTCTTTCGAGCCGGCATCCGGATTGAGTTCGTTGACTGTCAAACCATACTTTGCCTTGAAGCCGGCAATGATGTCACCATAGCCGCACCAGTCATGTGGCAAAGCGATCGTGGTCAGCGCGCCTTCCTTCTTTGCAGCCGCAACCAGCTCAGCCGGTGCGTCCGCGAACGAAAGCGTGGTGCTTGCGAACAGCAGAGCTGTGGATAGAGAGAGCAAGCGTTTTGTTGTAGCAACCATTTTAACACCCCTGTTTAAGCGACAAACGTCATTGGCTCTTTTTTCGACGTTCCTGCCTCCCGATATAGGGCTCTCATGTCAGTTAGATGACAGGCCCGCGAACGTCTTTGCCTGAGCAGTGACGGGAAGTGAAACATTTTTTTGGCGGCTTAGCAATTCGCAGCGGGCGGAATTCTAGTGCCGGTTGCGTTGGCCGTTGAATTGCTCCAATAACGACAAAAAGATTGGCGCGTGCGTCAGTTAGCCGAATAAATAATGTCGCATTTGATTTCCTGCGACATTGCCATCCACAGGGCCGGTTCAAACTGCGGAAATTCCAGTTAGTGGACTAACATTATTTTTCAAGAATCCGGTTGTTTGCGGGCGCAGGAGAAGACCATTCTTCCGTGTTGTTCACCGCGTCGTCATTGCCAGAAGGGTCGCATTTTCTGGCAAACCCTGTTACGGAATCGGGCATCATGACCATCAAAGATTGCACGATTGAAGTCCTTGTCGGCACCCTTGCTCCACTCGGTGAGAAGAAAGTGCCAAGCGGTATCGCCAAAAAGCCCGTCAGGAAACGTCTCTGGTTGGGCAATACGGGCCTTGAAGGCGATGCACAGGGCGATCTGAAACGCCATGGCGGCGTTGACAAGGCTGTACACCATTACCCCTTCGATCATTATGAAAAATGGGTCTCGGATATCGGCGCGGTATCTCTTCTTGAAGGTGCCGGAGCATTCGGCGAGAACATATCGACCACCGGTCTCGATGAGACAAATGTTGCCCTTGGCGATGTTTTCCAACTTGGTGGCGCAAGAGTTGAAGTCTCGCAGGGACGCCAGCCATGCTGGAAACTCAACAGCCGTTTTGGCATTGCCGATATGTCCATGCGCGTCCAGAAGACGGGCAGGACAGGCTGGTACTACCGGGTTGTTGAAACCGGCTATGTTGCGCCTGAAGATACGCTCACGCTCGTTGACCGGACATCACCTGAATGGACCATTCATCGGTTATGGCGCACGCTTTACATTGATACCATGAACCGGGAAGAGCTGGCACAGATGGCCGCGCTGGAACGGCTTCCCGATGGATGGCGCCGCTATGCGGAGCGGCGCTTGGCGAGTGGCAAGGTAGAGGACTGGTCGAGCCGCCTGACGGGCGAGCAACCCGCGTAAACAAACTTCCTAATGTCCGCCGCCACCACCACCGCCGCCAGCCGCTACAGGTTTGCGCATCATCACGGCAAAAAGTGCGAGCGTGGCAAACAACATTGTCAGGATATAGAAGACATCCATAAACGACATCAGTGTTGCCTGCTGGTGTACCATCGCGGAAATCCGGCTAAGTGCCGCAGTCTGGCCATCAATCCCATGGGACTGGAAACTCTTGGTCATGCTGGCCATCAGATCTTCCGCTTCCGGATTGCCCCAGCGGACATTTTCCGAAAGCTGCGAATAATGCAGGATGCCGCGATCGGTCAGAACCGTGTTGATCACCGCAAGGCCAACGGCACCACCAAGGTTACGGGTCAGGTTGAACAGGCCTGATGCGTTCTTGAGCCGGGAGAGCGGCAGCGTGCCGAGCGCCAGATTGTTGATCGGCACCATGCACAGCATCAGCGAGCAGCCGCGCAGGATCTGCGGCACCAGCAACTCATAGAAATCCCAGTCGGCAGTCAGACCCGTCATGGTCCATGTACCTGCAGCAAAGCCGAGGAAGCCGATCATCATCATCAGGCGCGGGTCGATGCGGGTGGACAGGAAACCGGCGACCGGTGCGGTCATGAACATGGCAAGACCGCTGACAAACAGGGCTTCGCCGATCATCAGCGCATCATATCCCCTGATCCGGCCGAGATAGACAGGATAGAGATAGGTCAGGCCGTAAAGGCCAACGCCCATGATAAATGAAAACACCGATCCAAACGCGAAATTCAGGTTTTTGAAAGCGCGCAGATCGACAATCGGCTCCTCCGCGGTAAAGGCCCGATAAAAGAAGAGGACAGCACCGACAACCAGAACAATGGCAAAGAAGAAGATCGAATTGTCCTGCAACCAGTCATTGCGAGGGCCTTCTTCGAGCACATATTCAAGCGAGCCAAGGAAGGCTGCCATACCGGCAAGGCCCCACCAGTCGAACTTACTGAAGAGGGACTTGTCGCCCTTGTCGAAGTCGATGAGGTTCCAGGCGGCAAATGCAACGATAATGCCGGGGATGACGTTGACGAGGAACAGCCAATGCCAGGAGAAGGCGTGGCTGAGATAGCCGCCGACTGTTGGCCCGATGGTCGGGGCTAGTGTTGCCACAAGGCCGATGATCGGCGAGACAATTGAGCGCTTGGATGGCGGGAAGATGGTAAAGGCCGCAGCGAATACGCTGGGGATCATGCCGCCGCCGATAAAGCCCTGAATGGCGCGGTAGACGATCATCTGGTCGATGTTGGTCGCCGTGGCGCAGAGGATACTGGCCGCGGTGAACCCTGCGGCGGAGACGGTGAAGAGAACCCGCGTTGACAGGAGCCGTCCGAGAAAACCTGACAGCGGGATCATGATAACTTCGGCGATGAGATAGGAGGTCTGGACCCACGAAATCTCGTCGGAACTGGCGCTCAGACCCGCCTGAATTTCCGCAAGGGATGCCGAAACGATCTGAATGTCGAGAATGGCCATGAACATGCCGAACACCATCGCCACGAAGGCGATGGCTTTCTTCGGATCAATATGGTCGGACGGTACGGCGGGTGCCATTGGCTTTCCGCCTGCTGTGGTGCTCGACATGATCTTTGGCCCGGTGCTGGGTTTGTTTACTTGGTCGGCGCTGTGCGTGTGTCGACGTCAACGATGACGCTGAGACCCGCCTGTAATTTGCCGCTTGCCAGAACGTCGGCAGGCAGGGCGATGCGAACCGGTACGCGCTGGACAACCTTGGTGAAATTGCCCGTGGCGTTTTCGGCAGGAAGCAGCGAGAACACGGCGCCGGATGCCGGAGCAATCGAGGCAACCGTGCCTTCAAACGTATCGCCTGATAGCGCATCAACCCGCACGCGAACCTTTTCGCCCGGTACGATGTCGCGCAGCTGCGTTTCCTTGTAGTTCGCGTCAATATAAAGCGCATCAACGGGGACAAGGGCTGCCAGACGCTGGCCGGGGCTGACAAGATCGCCCTTCTTGGCGGAAAGGTTGCCGACGACACCGTCAAGCGGGGCGCGGATCACCGTGAAGCCGAGATCGCGGGCGGCCTTGTCCTTGGCAAGCTGCAGCGAGGCGATAGAGCCTTCTGCTTCCTTGTACTGGGCCTCAAGCACGCCGACATTGGCAACGGCTGCTGCGATCTGGGCATCGGCGGAAACGAGATTGGCCTTGGCCTGATCAAGCGCTGCCGTTGCATCATCAAGCTGCGACTGGGAGGCAAACCGTGTGGCATGCAGCTGGCTGGCGCGGGTGGATGCGGCTTCCGCATTGGTCAAGACAGCCTGTGCGGCTACCTTGCCCGCCTGAACCTGCTGGACCGAGGCTTTCGCCGCTTCGGTCTGCGCCTCGATGCGCTGAAGCGTCAGCCGCTGCGTTGCGATCTGGGCTTCCGCCTGCTTTTCGGCAATCGTGTAATCGCCATTATCAAGTGTGACCAATGGATCACCCGCCTTGACGCGCTGGTTGGCAACGACATTGATCGTATCGATATAGCCGGTGATTTTCGGTGCAATGGCCGTGATATCGCCCTGAATATAGGCATCATCTGTTGAGACCATGAAGCGGCCTGTTGTCCACCATTCATGGCCATACCATGCACCGGCGCCAACTGCGGCAATGATGATGACAGGAAGCACAAAGCTCTTTACAGAGCGCTTTGGCTTGGTCGGAGCCGGAGCCGCGGTCACAACATCGTGTTGCGGGGCTTCATCCGTTACCGGCACTTCCACCTTGGAAGCAGGAGCGGATGTGGGGAACTGACGAATTTCAGCCTCATTGGTGGATTTCGGCGCGGACATGGGACGCTCTTTCTAGAGATGGTCACTCGGAAAATTGATTGAACCAATCGGTTCGATCGTTGACATAGCGCAAATCTAAGTGCATATCAAGTGGATCGAACCGATTGGTTCGAAAAAGAATCGAAAATGAGGAAACGTGACTAATATGTCGTCTACCAAGGCATCCGTTGTTGACCCAGGCATGACCACTTTAGAACGCCCCGGCCGTATGGCGGCAGGACAGGACCCGGTCAAGCGGCAACAGATTCTTGATGGGGCCAATCGCGTTTTTTCGCAGATGGGTTTCGATGCGGCCAGCATGAACGACATTACCCGTGAAGCGGGTGTTTCCAAAGGCACGATCTATGTTTACTTCGACAATAAGGAAGAGCTGTTCATAGAACTGTGCAACCAGTACAAGAACGCGCTGTTCGAGGGCATTTATCATGCACTGGAAACCAATCCCAATCTGCGCGAAGCGCTGATCCAGTTTGGCATATCGCTGTCGACGCTGATTACATCAAATGTTGGTATTCAGGCGCAGCGGGTTGTTATCGGCGTGGCCGAGCGCATGCCGTCCATGAGCTGCAGTTTTTACGAAAAGGGTCCGAAAAAAGGCTTGGCGCTTATGCGCGCGCTGCTGGACAAGCATGTCGCCGCGGGGTTTCTGGCCATTGATGATACGGAAATTGCAGCCTATCAGCTTTCCGATCTTTTTCACTCGGGTCTGCTGCGCCGGCGTCTGTTCGGGCATATGCTGCAGGAACCCGAGCCGGAACAAATCCGCAAGACCGTAACCGCGGGCGTCGATATGTTTCTGCGCGCCTACAAAGCTTGATTCAGGAACCTTTCCGGTCGAACGGTTCTATCTCAATCGGAAAGGCTCTGGAGGTCAGGCCGTGCCGCAACTGGAGCAGACGCCGCGAATTTCGATAGTTGTCTTGCTGGGCTTGAAAGCATTATCCGTCGTCCATTGCCGGACACGCTGGGTAATGACGTCGTCGGAAAATTCCGAAACCTGACCGCATTTCTCGCAAATGGCGAAAGCAATCATGCCGTGATTGTGGCTATGGCTGTGTGGATGGGCGCAGGCGACAAAGGCATTGATGCTTTCAAGGCGATGGACCATGCCATAGTCGAGCAGTTTTTCCAGCGCACGATAAACCTGGAGCGGCGCACGGAAACCGTCGCCGCGCAGCTGGTCAAGAATTGTATAAGCACTCAGAGGCCCGTCCGCACGAGACAATGTATTGAAAACCAGCGTCTGGTTTTTCGTCAGCTCTTGGGCAGTCGTCATTGCCTTGGGTCTCCTCGTGGACTTCCAAGCTGCTATCGCGTGAAATAGCCGCAAACAAGTCTCTTTTCGTAAAAATCTATAGTCTTTAAAGATAGGGAACTACTTCATTGACTGCCAGTGGATAAATTAATTTCCCCTGTTCTCAAATTCGCCATTGTTGACTAATGTAATAACATCACATATCGAGACGTCAAGAAGGGTGCCAAAGGTTGCAACCGGTTGAATTTCAGCACCCCTGTGTATGCGGATAGAGAATGACTGACCAATGCCTGACCTTTCGTGACCTTACCCTTGGGTATCGCAGTCACCCGGCGGTTCACCACCTGAATGGTGTGGTTGAGCGCGGTTCGCTCACGGCTGTCGTTGGTGCGAATGGTTCGGGCAAGTCGACGCTCATGAAGGGCATTGTCGGCGTTCTCAAGCCGATGTCCGGTTCGGTTGTGGTGGAGAAGGGCGTCCGGGTCGCCTATCTGCCGCAGCAGTCGGAACTTGACCGGTCCTTTCCGGCGCGTGTCATTGATCTTGTTTCGCTCGGGCTTTGGCCCAAGCGCGGCCTGCTTGGCCGCTTTACATCAGATGATCGAGAGCAGGTTTCCAGGGCTCTGATGGGGGTTGGGCTGGGGGGCTTTGAAAAGCGCCCTATCGACAGTCTGTCGGGCGGGCAGTTGCAGCGTGCTCTGTTTGCCCGGGTGCTGGTGCAGGATGCAGACCTGATCCTGCTGGATGAGCCATTCAACGCCATTGATGCCAAGACGGTCGGCGATCTCATCGCCCTGATCAAGCGCTGGCATGGCGAGAAGCGCACCATCATGGTCGTTGTGCATGACCTTGATCTGGTGCGGGAACATTTTCCCGAGACACTGCTGCTGGCGCGCAAGCCCATCGCATGGGGTGCTTCCAAAGAGACGCTTCGCCCTGAGAATCTGCTGCATGCGCGGCAATTCCACGAAGCATGGGCGGAAGGTGCGCCCTGGTGTGAGGATGACGAGACATCGTCGCCGGTGGATCATCATGGTCACGATCATGCGCATGGGCATGACCACAAGCACCACGCGCATAATGATGATCATGACCGTGACCGCGTGAACGGGGCATGATCCAGACAATGTATGATTTTCTGATTGCGCCCTTTGTCGAATACAGTTTCATGCAGCGCGCGCTGCTGGGCTCACTTGCCCTGTCATTGAGTTCATGCCCGGTTGGCGTGTTTCTGATGCTGCGCCGTATGAGCCTGACTGGCGATGCCATGTCCCATGCCATTTTGCCGGGCGCCGCTGCCGGCTTTCTGCTCTACGGGCTACAGATCGTGCCGATGACCATTGGCGGGCTGATCGCCGGTGTGATCGTGGCGCTGGGAGCTGGAGCAGTTTCGCGCTTTACGATCCAGAAGGAAGATGCCTCCATGGCTGCCTTCTATCTGATATCCCTTGCGCTGGGTGTGATGATTGTTTCGCTGCGCGGCTCGAATGTCGATCTGATGCACGTGTTGTTTGGCACCGTCCTTGCGCTCAACAATGATGCGTTGAGCCTTATCAGCCTGATCTGCGGTGTGAGTATCGTGACCCTTGCCATTTTCTGGCGTGGTCTTGTGGCCGAATGTCTCGACCCGCTGTTCCTGCGCTCGGTCAGCCGCATCGGCACACCCGTCCATTTCATCTTTCTGGCGCTGGTTGTGCTTAATCTTGTTGGCGGCTTTCAGGCGCTTGGCACGCTCCTGTCGGTTGGCCTGATGATGCTGCCTGCCGCAGGAGCGCGTTTCTGGACTGTTCGCGTTGGTCCCATGTGCGCTGCGGCCATTCTCATCGGCATGGCGTCCTGTGTCGCGGGCCTTTTGATTTCCTATCACTTTGCCCTGCCATCCGGCCCGGCGATTATTCTTTCCTCGGGAGCGATCTATATCGTTTCCATCCTCATCGGCTCGCGCGGCGTCCTGAACAGCCGCATGCGCTCGCACCGCCACAGAACCGCTTAATCACAACAAGGAGACTATCCATGCGCAAAGCTCTTCAATTAGCTACGTCTTTGAGTGTTATACTATTACTGGGAGCGGGTTCGTCTTCGGCGTTTGCCGCAAATCTGAAAGTTGTTTCCAGCTTTTCCATCATTGAAGATTTCGCCAAGAATGTCGGCGGCGATAAGATTTCACTGGTCAATCTGGTTGGCCCGAATGGCGACAGCCATGTGTATGAGCCAAAGCCATCGGATGCAGCTGCACTGGTTGGAGCTGATGTGGTTCTGGTCAATGGTCTCGGCTTTGAGGGTTTCCTGCCGCGTCTGGTCGAAGCCAGTGGCACCAAGGCGACCATTGTCGAGCTGACCAAGGGTGTTGAGCCTTTGAAGGCACAGGAAGAAGAGGGCCATGCGGAAGCTGGTGCCGAACATCACCATGATCACGGCGCTTTCGACCCGCACGCTTTCCAGTCGATTGCCAATGCAAAGATCTATGTCAAGAACATCATTGATGCCTTTTGCAATGCGGACAAGGCGAACTGCGACACCTACAAGAAGAATGGTTCTGACTATACGAAGAAGCTGGATCAGACCGAGGTTGATGTGAAGGCCGGTATTGCTTCCATTCCGGAATCAAAGCGCCTGATCATTACGTCGCATGACGCCTTTGGTTATTTCGAACACGCCTACGGCCTCAAGTTCCTTGCTCCGGAGGGTCTTTCAACCGATGCAGAGCCTTCAGCTGCTGATGTTGTGGCGCTGATCAAGCAGGTCAAGGAAGACAAGGCTTCGGCGATCTTCGTGGAAAACATCACCAATCCACGCCTGATCGAGCAGATCGCCAGCGAGACAAAGCTGAAAGTGGGCGGTACGCTGTTTTCCGATGCATTGTCGGAGCCGGGCGAAGGTGCCAGCACCTATATTGACATGATGCATCACAATATCAGTGCATTCAAAAAGGCCATTATCGGCAGTTGATGAATTGAATTGAAAAAAGCGGGGATGACTCCGCTTTTTTCGTTGGCATTAATGTAATGTTATTACATTATGTATTCAGGACTCCCACGACGCATAAAGGAAGAAGCATGTCACGCCATCTGAAAACAGTTCTGCCCCTCGCCATGGCATTTGGCTGTGTTGCAATGTCTGCCCAGGCTGAAGAACAGACCGCCTGGAGATTGTTTGTCTCTGACCATGCGGAGCCGACTATTCGCGCGCTAGACCCGCAGACCGGCAAAATCATCGACACGTTCAAGGTGAAAGCGCCGGCTGGCCTATCGCTTTCCGATAGTGGGAAAACCATTTTTGCCGTTGAGCGGGATGGGGCTGAGGTCGCAATCCTGTCGACGGGGATTGCGGTGGAAGATCACGGCGCCCATGGCGATCTCAAAGTGGAAGCACCGAAACTGCTCGATCTGAAGCTGGAAGGACAGCGTCCTTCGCATTTTGTCGATCACAACGGCAACATCGCGCAGTTCTTCGATGGTGATGGCGTGGTGAAGGTTGTCAAGGAGAAGGATGTTCTTGCGGGTAAGAATGACGTTCGCAGCATCAAGCTCGCTTCGCCCCACCATGGTGTCGCCATTTCCTATGGAAACACTGTTCTGGTGACTGAGCCACACCCGGAAAAGCCTGTCGATGAACTGCCCGTTGGCATCAAGGTTCTCGGCGGTGACGGTTTCCCCATCGGTTCGCTGCATGAATGCCCTGATCTGCACGGTGAAGCATCATCAGGCAATATTCTGGCTATCGCCTGCAAGACCGGGTTGCTTCTGGTCAAATCGGGGGAGGGCGGGCCCGAAATCGAGCATCAGCCCTATTCGAAATCGCTTCCGGATGGAAAAGTCAGCACGCTGCTTGGTGGCAAGGGCCTGCAATATTTCCTCGGCAATTACGGCCCGCAGGCGGTGGTGCTGGTTGAACCCGGTAATGCCGATCCGTTCCGCCGGATCGAACTTCCGGCGCGCCGCGTTCATTTTGCCGTGGATTCTTCGCGCCCGCAATTTGCCTATATCTTTACCGAGGACGGCCAGCTTCACCGGTTGAATGTGGTAACGGCCAAGATCGATAAATCGATCAAGCTGACCGAACCCTACAGCATGGATGGCCATTGGAGCCTGCCACGCCCGCGCATTGCCGTCACCGGGGATGCCATCATTGTCAGCGATCCGTTGAAGAGCCGTCTGCATGTGATCAAAGCGGCTGCATTTGAAAAAGATCGTGAAATCGCGCTCGAAGGCAAACCTTTCAATGTCGTGGCCGTCGGTGGTTCCGGCGAAGTCCACGATTGATCCCATCTGGCCTGCTTTTCTGCGGGGAGGCAGGCCATTCTTTAAAGGGCAATAGCCATGCAAAACACAGCCAATCCCAAACGCCTGCCAGTCACGGTTCTTTCCGGATTTCTCGGCGCCGGTAAAACCACACTGCTCAATCACATTCTCAACAATCGTGAGGGGCGGCGGGTTGCCGTTATCGTCAATGATATGAGCGAGGTGAATATCGATGCCGCGCTCATTCGCGACGGCGGCGCGAACCTTTCGCGTACGGATGAGCAACTGGTTGAAATGACCAATGGCTGCATCTGCTGCACGTTGCGCGATGATCTTCTGCAGGAGGTCGAGAAACTGGCCAAGCAGGGCCGCTTTGACTATCTGCTGATCGAGTCCACGGGCATTTCCGAGCCGCTACCAGTGGCCTCCACATTCGACTTTCGCGATGAAAACGGTTGCAGCCTTGCCGATGTGGCAAAGCTCGACACGATGGTGACGGTCGTCGATGCGGCCAATCTTTTGAAGGATTATGCCTCGGCGGATTTTCTGCGGGATCGTGGCGAATCGCTGGGCGATGCGGATAACCGGACACTGGTCGATCTGCTGGTGGACCAGATTGAGTTTGCCGATGTGATCATTCTCAACAAGATTTCGGATTCATCACTCTATGACCGTGATCTGGCGCGCAAGATCATCCGCGCGCTTAACCCTGATGCAAAGCTTATCGAGACAGATTTTGCCGAAGTGCCGCTCGATACGGTGCTCAATACAGGCCTGTTTGATTTCGACAAGGCGCAGGAACATCCGCTGTGGTTCAAGGAACTGAACGGCTTTGCCGATCATGTGCCGGAGACCGAGGAATATGGGGTCCACTCCTTCGTCTATCGCGAGCGCCGTCCGTTCGATCCGCAGAAACTGCATGCTTTTCTCGACAAGAGCTGGCCGGGTGTCATCAGGTCAAAGGGCTTCTTCTGGCTGGCGACACGGCCTGATTATGTCGGTGAACTCAGCCAGGCCGGTGCGCTGGTGCGCGCGGAAAAACGCGGGCTGTGGTGGTCATCCATTCCGCGCAATCGCTGGCCCGAGCATCCGGAATGGCTGCAATCGATGAAGCCTTACCTGCATAAAATCTGGGGTGATCGGCGGCAGGAGATCGTCTTCATCGGTGTTGACCCGATGAGCGAGGTCCATCTGAGGGCGCAGCTTGATGCCTGCCTTGTCGATGCTGAGGAGTTTACGCCCGGCATGTGGGAAGACTTGTTTGATCCGTTTCCCAGCTGGGTGAGGCAAGCCGCCTGATTTCGGCCGGATTAATAGGTTTAAGCCGCGGGAGCATTGAGCAGGAAACGGGACGCTCCTTCGCCGATGGGACACCGGCCAAATCCATCGGGTCCTGCTATTGTTCGATGCTCTCATGTTCCCGCCCCGTGGTCAGACGGGGCGGGAACACCTTTTTGAGGTGTTGGGATTAGAGGCGATCCTAGATAAAGGCGGCTGTCTCGGTGGGTGAAATCTTCACTTTGCCGATGTTGCGGCCATCCATTTCGACGATCTCATATTCATAATCATCCACCTTGAGCTTTTCGCCCTGCGCGGGGATGTGGCCGAGATTCCACAGGATATAACCGGCAAGTGTCGTATAGCGGTCGCCATCATCAACCAGATCGCGCTCGATCAGGCCGCCGAGACGGCGGATATCGATATAGGCATCAACGACCATGCTGCCATCTTCCGAACGCTCGAGAACCGGGCTTTCATCCCCTTCATCGGGGAAATCCCCGGCAATTGCCTCAAGGATGTCGGTCGGGGTGACAACGCCTTCAAACGAGCCGTGCTCATCCAGAACAACGGCCATCTGCACCGTCGTTCCGCGCAACTGCTCCATGACGCGCAGGACATTGGCATTCTCATGCAGGATCAGTGGCTGGCGCGTGACTTTGTCCCAATCGATCTTGCCGCCATCAAGAATGGCGAACAAAAGGTCTTTTGTCAGGGCAACACCGACAAATTCATCGATCCGGTCGCGGGCCAGAACGACCCGGCTGTGGGTGAGTGTCCTGATCTCCGCCAGCAATTCCTCGTTGGTCTCGTTAAGATCAAGCCATTCGACTTCGTTGCGCGGTGACATGATCGAACGCACCGGCCGCTCGACCAGATCAAGCACGCCGCGGATCATTTCCTTTTCTTCCCGGTGGAAGACTTCTCCTGCAGCGGAGTGTTCGGCGATCACGTCGATCGTATCGGAATGGACACCGTCGCCATTGCGACCGCCACCCAGCAGACGAAGGACCGCACCGGCTGTGCGGTCGCGCAAATCCATCGAGGTGATACGCTTGTCGCGGTTGCGCCGTCCAAGCTGGTTGGCCGCCTCGATCAGCACCGAGAAGCCGATGGCCGCATAGAGGTAGCCCTTCGGAATGTGGAAGCCAAAACCTTCGACGATCAGGCTGAAACCGATCATCATGAGGAAGCCAAGGCAAAGGATCACAACTGTCGGATGGCGGCTGACGAAGCTCATCAATGGTTTCGACGCAAGCATCATGACGCCCACCGCAATGACAACGGCGATCATCATGACTTCAAGATATTTGACCATGCCGACGGCGGTGATCACGCTATCGAGCGAGAACACGGCATCGAGCACAACGATCTGGGCGATAACCTGCCAGAACACGGCATGCGCCGCATTGGACTCCTTGGCGGACATATGTCCTTCAAGGCGTTCATGCAGTTCCATGGTGCCTTTGAACAGCAGGAACATGCCGCCAACAATGAGAATGAGATCACGTCCGGAGAAGCCGAAACCTGCGACGCTGAAGAGCGGTGTCGTGAGTGTTACCACCCATGAAATCGAGGCAAGCAGTGCAAGACGCATGATCAGCGCCAGCGACAGGCCAACGAGGCGCGCACGGTTGCGCTGGCTCGGCGGCAGCTTGTCGGCGAGAATGGCGATAAAGACGAGGTTGTCGATCCCGAGTACGATCTCGAGCACGATCAGCGTGGCGAGACCAATCCAGGCATTGGGGTCGGCAATCCATTCCATTGGGAAGTCGGTTCCTTCTAGGTGATAATATCAGAGCGCAGCATGGCGTGCGGATGCGGCTGGAAAAGACAGCGCAAATCCGCCCGCAATGCAGGACAAATCAGATTTTGAGGTGATGAACGGGAGTTGTTGCTGACGCTGCGTGTGCAGAGTCAGCTTGCTTCGCAAGTCCGGACTTGGAGGCTCTTCAGATTGTTCGTCCGGCATTGATGCGCGGTCAGTCCCTGTTTGACTGGCGTCATTGGTGAAATTTACGGGTGCCAGATGCCGATATAATGGCAGTCTGTGCCGTCACGTTCAAGAGGATACGGCAAAATTCAGACCGGCGTGGCGAAAATCTGTCTATCCGGCAAATCCGCCCGCATCGAGAAATGCCTGTTCTTCCTGTGTGGATTTGCGTCCGAGCAAGGCATTGCGATGGGGGAAACGGCCAAATCGCTGAATAATATCGTAATGTTCGGTGGCCCATGCCAGTTGGCTCGGTGCCGACGCCGTGTAGAGTTCTACACAGCGCAGTTGCTCCTCAATATTTTCTGAATGCATGAAGGGCAGATAAAGAAAGCCGCGCACCGATGGTTCGAGCGAGAGATCGTGGCCTTTTTCGAGCGCCTGACCGGCATAATGGCGGGCGAGTGAGTCTGTCGCATACATATGCCCCGTTCCGCGAAAGCAGTTGCGTGGAAACTGATCGAGCAGGATCATCAGCGCCAATGCGCCTTCGGCAGTTTCAACCCAGCTGTCATGTTCGCGCCGGGCGGCGGCAAAATGCCTGTCGAGAAAAGTCTGATGAAACGTTTCATCAAAGGCTGCATCCTTCTTGAACCAAGCATCGGGACCGGCCTTGCGCCAGAAGCCGACGATGCTGTCGATGATCGCCTGATCGGTTTCAGCCATTGTGTTTCTCCCATATTCCGTGTGGTCAGTTTGCGCTGTCAGCGGTTTGCGATGCGGGCAGTACGAGGGCCGTTTCCTCATTCAAAGCCCGGCCCGATTGCCGTGGTTTGATCAGTGGTCCGGGGACCGGCGCATTGCCGCGCATCAGATCGTTGCCGACGCGGATGCCACCTGCAAGTTGCAGGTCAAGCCGCTCCGCATCGCGGCGGCGCACATCATCGACAATTTCAGCGGCTTCCTCAGGTGAAACGCCAAGGCCAACGAGCGTGTTTTCGCCGAAGGAAAGCGCGGACTCGAAGGTTTCGCGGATCTGATACTCTACCCCGGCCTTGATGAGCGACAATGTATTGCCGCGATCAAAGGAGCGCGCATAGACCTGCACGAGTGGGTATTCCGCCTTGATATTCTGGGCGATGGCAAGAATCGTGTCTGCCTTGTCGACGCAGATCAGGACAGCCTGAGCGCGACCCGCACCGGCGGCATGCAGAATGTCGAGCCGCGTGCCGTCGCCGTAATAGACCTTGAAGCCGAATTCCGACGCGGCCTGGATCATTTCAACATCATTGTCGATGATCGAAACATCGACACCGCGTATCAGCAAGGGCTGGCACGCGATCTGGCCGAACCGGCCGAAGCCGATTATCAGCACGCTGCCCGAAAGGCCATCGGCGACATCCACACCATCAAGCGACTGTTTTTCACGCGGCAGAATATAGCGCAGGCCAATGATGGCGATGGGGGTGAGCACCATGGAAATGATGATGATCGCCGTCAGCATGGCGTTGGCCCGGCCATCAAGAATGCCAACAGATGTGGCGGTGGAATAAAGCACGAAGGCAAATTCGCCGCCCTGCGCCATGACAATGGCGCGCTCCAGCGCTTCCGAATGGCTGGATTGCATCAGGCGGGCGACGATGTAGATCGCGATGGCTTTTACGACCATGAAGGCGACCACATAGAAAAGGACAGTCTGCCAGTTTGCCGCGACAACGCTGAGGTCCAGCGACATGCCGACCGCAAGGAAAAACAGACCAAGCAGGATGCCGCGGAAAGGTTCCACATCGGCTTCAAGCTGATGCCGGAAAGTGGATTCGGACAGGAGCACGCCAGCGAGAAATGCGCCCATCGCCATGGAGAGGCCGCTGACCTGCATGACCAGTGCGGCACCCAGCACCACGAGCAGGGCGGCGGCGGTCATGACTTCACGGGCGCGGGATTGGGCGAGAAAGCCGAACAGGGGGTTGAGCAGATAACGTCCCGCCACGATAATGCCAATGACCGCGCCAACGCCGATGCCAATATCCATCCAGCGCAGGCCGGTGGGCGGCGCATCCGTTGCGGCAATGGGTGCAAGAAAGGCGACGAGGGCGAGCAGCGGCACGATGGCAAGGTCCTCCAGCAGGAGGATCGAGACCATGCGCTGGCCTTTTGTGCTTGAGATTTCGCCGCGCTCCTCCAGCAATTGCATGACAATGGCGGTGGATGTCAGGACAAAACCAGCGCCAGCAACAAAGGATATGGCGACGGGAAAGCCGGTGGCGATGCCGACACCGGTCAAAAGAAGCGCGCAGACGCCGACCTGCAAGGCACCAAGGCCAAAAATTTCCTTGCGCAGACCCCAGAGCCGGGAGGGCTGCATTTCGAGGCCAATGATGAACAGGAACATGACCACGCCAAGTTCGGCGACATGCAGGATCGTTTGCGGGTCGGAGAAGAATTTGAGGCCGAAGGGGCCGATCACCAGACCGGCAGCGAGATAGCCAAGGACGGAGCCAAGCCCCAGCCGCTTGAACACGGGTACGGCAATGACACCCGCACCCAGAAGCACAACGGCACTGAGAAGATCCGGTCCATGAAGCTCCGCCGCCATTTTATCTCCCGCTGTTGATGGTGTTGCTGACCAGCAGAGGTAAAGCGGGATGGATTGGCAAGCAAGTGGTTTGAGGCTTGGGGGGTGAACGCTGGCGGTTCGTGGTTCGACATAACAACCATGAGGGAGAGGGGTGATGAAGGGGAGTCAAGTTCTGCGATCTTTGCGACTAGCCTTGCATCCACCAATTTCCCTCATGGTTGTTATGTCGAACCACGCACCACGAACTACAATCCCCATACCCTCCGGGCATTCCCCGAAAACAGTTTTGCTTTTTCACTCTCGCTGCATCCAGCAACAAGAGCGTGTGTTGCTGCGACCCATGTGGCGAGACCACCGCCTAGTGTGCAGACGGGCCAGTCACTGCCCCAGACAATGCGGTCCCAGCCGAAACTGTCGATAATATGATGCACATAGGGCTTAAGCGTATCGGCAACCCATTCTCCATCGGCGTAGGCGACCACGCCGGAAATCTTGGCGATGACATTGGACCGCTTGGCGATCTCTGTAATCTTGCCGCGCCACGTCTCGAAATCATTGCCCTTGATATCTGGCACGCCGCAATGATCGAGAATGAATGTCACGTCGGGCGCCAGATCGACCAGAGCAATTGCCCTGTCCATCTGGCGTGGCAGAACGCAGAGATCAAACGTCAGACCTGATCCGCCAATACGCCTGATGTTGTCACGGAAAAGCGGGTTTTCCGAGAGTTCATCCGGCATGGTGTGCAGGATGCGGCGGAAGCCTTTGACGAACGGGTTGGCTTTCTGGTGTTCGAGATAGGCAGCAAACCCGTCTTCCTCCGGACGGCAGGCGGCAATTGCCCCGGCGATCAGATTATCATTGCGCTTTGACAGATCGGCCACATAGTCGATTTCCGTCTGGATTTGCGATGGTGCAACATCCACTTCCATATGCAGCGCCTGAGTTATTCCGGCGCGGCGGGCCTGAAGCGCATATTCCTCGTAAAGAAAATCGCGGTTGAGCGCCTCGACGCCTGATAGCCAGGGGTAGTGCAGGGCCGACTGGTCAATGAGATGAAGGTGCGTATCGATCAACATGCTTGGCTCCGGTTCAGGCGTGACGGATGACACTGGAATGGATCACGTCGGCACCCGCCAGTTCCGAGAGTTTTTGTGCCGTTGCCACCAGCATTTCGCGGGCCTGATCCACATCGGGCGCGTCGGCAATGTTCAGGAGCTTGATATAGGGACAGGTCAATGCGGCAATGGACCGTCCGTCAGGCCCGAGAATTGGTGCAGATATGTTAAATACGCCTGCGGTCTGTTCACTTGCCATGATTTCGTAGCCGCGCTCACGGATATGGTCGAGGCGTTCGCGGAAGTCTGACGGCTGGGCGATATCGTCAGCATGTTTTTCATATTCGGCAATCATCATTGCCCGTTCTTCATCGGAGCGGAACGCCAGAAGCACATGGCCGGAGCCGGTGTTGAACAGACTGATATGCGAGCCGACGCGGATCGAAATGCCCCAATAATCAGGGGCTTCCTGCTGGGCAATGACGACGGCTGCACCGCGGTCAAAGACACTCAACTGGTTGGCCTGTTTTGACATGACCGCAAGATCGCGCATCAGCGGTGTGGCATAGGATGCCAGCCGTCGGACGGGCGCATGAAGCTGGGCAAGGCCGAAAAGCTTCAATGTCAGCGAATAGCGGTCGCCTTCAAGCCGGGTGACATAGCCACGCCGGACAAGCCGGTCGAGCATGCGGTAAAATTCATTGGGACTGCGGCCAAGATGTTTGGCAATTTCGGCCTGTGTCAGACCGCCATCAATTCCCGAAAGCAGTTCGAGAATATCCAGTCCCTTGTCGAGTGCCGGGGCGCGATACCGGTCGCTGTCGTCTTCTTCAATCATGGCAATCCCCTCATTTCACTCAATGCATATACGAAGATTATCTTCATAGGAAAGCGTTTCCGCGCTTGACGGTCAAGCTGCATAATGTTTGTATATGAATGACACGCCCATATATGGGTGAAGAAAAGTGCCGGGAGGCGGCACTCTGGGATTGGGAGGAATTGCATGAAGAAGCTTTTGGCCAGTGTTTCGGCTGGCGCCATCGCGCTTTTGAGCACAAGCTTTGCTATCGGCGCCGAGTTGCCGGGCAAGTTTGCAGGCGTGACCATCGACGCCAAGCTTATTGGCGGCCAGCAATATGAGCCGCTTTATGAGCGTATCGGCGAGTGGGAAAAACTCACGGGTGCCAAGGTCAACATCCTGTCGAAGAAGAATCACTTCGAACTCGACAAGGAGATCAAATCGGATATCGCTTCGGGCAGCCTGAAGTGGTGCGTGGGTTCGAACCACTCATCCTTTGCGCCGCAATATCCTGATATCTACACGGATTTGACGAAGCTTATTCCTGCCGAGGAAATTGCAGCCTTCGTTCCTGCCAACATCAAAGCTTCGACCCTCGACGGCAAGCTGGTGATGCTGCCGCGTGCGCAGTTCGATGTTTCAGCACTCTATTATCAGAAGAGCATCTATGCGGATGAAGCCAACAAGACGGCGTTCAAGGCCAAATATGGTTATGAGCTGACGCCTCCTGATACATGGCAGCAGGTCACGGATCAGGCGATGTTCTTTACCAAGGCGCCGGATTTCTACGGCACGCAGTTTGCGGGCAAGGAAGAGGCGATCAATGGCCGCTTCTATGAAATGCTGGTGGCGGAAGGCGGCGAATATATCGACAAGGACGGCAAGCCTGCCTTCAATTCAGCCGCTGGTATCAAGGCGCTCGACTGGTTCGTCAATCTCTACAAGGCCAAGGCTGTGCCTGCCGGAACAACCAATTACCTCTGGGATGATCTCGGGCAGGGCTTTGCCTCGGGTTCAATCGCCATCAATCTGGATTGGCCGGGTTGGGCAAGCTTCTTCAATGATCCGAAGTCTTCGAAAGTTGCGGGCAATGTCGGCGTCAAGGTGCAGCCGGCGGGATCGTCGGGCAAGCGCACAGGCTGGTCTGGAAGCCATGGCTTCTCAGTGACCAATGCCTGCGCCAACAAGGAAGCTGCCGCTTCGCTGGTCTGGTGGCTGACCAATGAAGACAGCCAGAAGCTGGAAGCGAAAGCCGGGCCATTGCCGACCCGCACCGCAGTCTGGGCCTGGGATATCGAACAGGCCAAGGGCGATGCCTACAAAACCGAGGTTCTGGCTGCATTCCAGGAAGCTGCCAAGAATGCATTCCCGGTTCCGCCATTGGCCGAATGGATCGAGATTTCCAACGCTGTTTATCCGGAACTGCAGGCTGCCATCCTCGGGGACAAGACCTCGAAGGAAGCCCTCGACACCGCCGCCCAGAAGGCAACCGACATCCTGAAGGATGCCGGCAAGCTTTAACGGGATCTGAGTGGAATGAAAAAGCTGCTTACCCCCTTTGGCCCTTGGTCGGAGGGGGTGGGTAGCATTCATCCCGCAGAGCAGAGATCAGAAGGCCAATATACCAGATGAAATTTCCCAAACTCTCAGCGCCGACGCTTCTGCTGCTGCCTGCCATTATCGTTCTGGCGGCGGTCATCGTCCTGCCGCTGCTGTTTTCGCTCTATTCGAGCTTCACGCCGTTCCGGCTGACCAAGCCGGAGACGCTGTGGATTTTTATTGGCTTCCGCAATTATGTGAGCGCCTTGACCAGTGTGGAATTCTGGTCAGCATTCGGGCGCACGGTCCTGCTTTTGACAATTGCGCTGAATGCCGAAATGTTCCTTGGCCTCGGGCTTGCCATGCTGGTCAACAAAGCGACGCGCGGCCAGCGGCTTTTGCGCACGCTGATGATGTTCCCGATGATGTTTTCACCCGTCCTCGTCGGCTTTCAGTTCAAATTCCTGTTCAATGACAATATCGGCTTCGTCAATAATGTGCTGCAGTCGCTTGGAATAACCACATCGGCCATACCATGGCTGATCGACGGCAATCTGGCATTGTTCTCGATCATTATTGCCGAAGTCTGGTCGTCCACCTCGGTTTTCGCCATTCTCATTCTCGCTGGCCTTCTCGCCATGCCGCAGGAGCCGGTTGAAGCCGCGCGTGTCGATGGCTGCACGCCGTGGCAGACATTCCGCTATGTCACCTGGCCCTATCTCATGCCGTTTGCCTTCATTGCCATGACCATCCGCTCGCTCGACGTGGCGCGTGCCTATGACATTGTAAAGATCATGACCGATGGCGGTCCGGCAAAACGCACGGAACTGTTGTGGACGCTGGTTGGACGCACCGCCTATAGCGATGCACGCATGGGGCTGGCCAATGCCATGGCCTATATCTCCATCCTGCTTTCCATCCTGTTCACCGTGTATTTCTTCAGAAAGCTCGCCGCTGCGCGCCAGCAAATCGGAGCGGAGTGGTAAGATGGACCAGAACAACGCACATCGCCTCAAGCGCCGCGGCCTGAAAGTCCTGCATTTCGTCGGACTGTTCCTCGCCATGCTGGTTATCTGCCTGCCGGGCCTCTGGATCGTCCTCAATTCACTCCGCCCGACGGTGGAGATCATGGCGAAGCCGCCTGTGTGGATTCCGCAGGATATTTCGCTTGATGCCTATCGTTCCATGTTCGGTGGTGCCGGGCAGGGCGGGATTCCGGTCTGGGAATATTTCCGCAACTCGCTGATCATCTCGATTACCTCCACTGTCATCGCACTGATCATTGGCATGGCCGGCGGTTATGCCTTTGCCCGGTACAAGTTCAAGGGCAAGTCGGCGATCTTCCTCGGTTTCATGCTGACCCGCGCCGTTCCCGGCATTGCGCTGTCGCTGCCGCTGTTCATGGTTTTTGCCCGGCTCGGGATTATCGATACGCACTTCTCCATGATCCTTGTCTATGTGGCCCTGAATGTGCCGTTCACGATCTGGTTGATCGATGGTTTCTTCCGTCAGGTGCCGAAGGATCTGGCGGAGGCGGCACAGATCGATGGCTGCACGCGTTGGCAGGCATTCTGGCAGGTGGAATTCCCGCTGGCTGGCCCCGGTATTGCATCAGCAGGCATTTTCGCCTTCCTCACGTCGTGGAACGAATATGCGCTGGCAGCGCAGATCACCCGCTCGGTCAATTCGAAGACACTGCCTGTCGGGCTTCTCGATTACACGTCGGAATTCACCATTGACTGGCGCGGCATGTGCGCGCTTGCCGTGGTCATGATCGTTCCGGCGCTGACCCTCACATTCATCATTCAAAAGCATCTGGTGTCCGGACTGACGTTCGGCGCGGTGAAAGGTTAAGCGAGCCTTTCTCGACCATATTGACCTATTCTGACGGAGAGACGTTGTGACAAGACCAAGTAAAGACAAGAAGGGCGCACTCTTTGTGCTGGTGAGTGGTTTTGCGCCGGAATTGGCGCAAAGTCTCTCCGTCAGAATAGGTCAATATGGTCGGAAAAGGCTCTTCTAATGGCACCCGTAACCCTGAAAAAGCTGGTCAAGCGCTATGGCAGTGTCGATGTCGTCCACGGCATTGATCTTGAAGTGAAGGATCGCGAGTTTATCGCACTGGTCGGACCCTCCGGCTGCGGCAAATCCACGACGTTGCGCATGATTGCCGGGCTTGAGGAAATCAGCGATGGCGTGATTGAAATTGGCGGCAAGCCAGTCAACGATCTGCCGCCGCGCGCCCGCAATATCTCGATGGTGTTCCAGTCCTATGCGCTCTATCCGCATATGACCGTGCGCGAAAATATGGGGTTTTCGCTGAAGATCGGCAAAATTGCGCAATCCGAGATTGATCAGCGCGTCAATGAAGCGGCTGCCATTCTCGATCTCGATAAGCTGATGGACCGGCGCCCTTCGCAACTGTCAGGCGGACAGCGCCAGCGCGTGGCCATGGGCCGTGCCATTGTGCGCAAGCCTGAAGTGTTCCTGTTCGACGAGCCGCTCTCCAATCTCGATGCGAAACTGCGCACGCAGGTGCGCACCGAAATCAAGCGTCTGCATGCCAAAGTGCAGGCAACTATGATTTATGTGACCCATGATCAGGTGGAGGCGATGACGCTTTCCGACCGTATCGTCATCATGCGTGATGGATATATCGAGCAGGTCGGCACGCCGGAGGAAGTGTTCAAGCGCCCGGCAACGCGCTTTGTCGCGGGCTTCATCGGCTCGCCGCCAATGAACCTGAATGAGGCCACTGTCGATGGCGGCAAATTGGTCTTACAGGGTGGTCAAAGCCTTCCGCTTCCCATTGAATTCCGCAACAAGGTGGTTGCCGGACAGAAGGTTATTTTCGGCCTGCGTCCTGATGATATCTACCCGACAGGTCATGGCCTGAGTTCCGGCGATGCGACCGATGTGCATGAGCTATCGCTGCCTGTTTCAATCACCGAACCGCTCGGCAACGAAACGCTGGTATTCATCACGCTGGGCGAGCGCGAATGGGTGTCGCGCATGCTGAACCCGCGTCCGCTCGGATCAGGCGAAACCATCAAGCTGAGCTTCGACCTGTCGCAGGCGCATCTCTTTTCGCCTGAAACCGGCAAAACCTTGCGGAGCTGACCATGGCCAAAATCGAACGGGTTGAATTGCGCATGGTTGATCTGCCGCCAAAAGTGCTGCGGACCGATGCGATCCAGAGCTTTGTTTCGCAGGAAACACCGATTGTCACGATTACCGATAGCGATGGTGCTGTCGGCACGGGATATAGCTATACGATCGGCACCGGCGGCTCGTCGGTGATGCGGCTTCTGTCGGATCATCTGGCACCGCGCCTGCTCGGCAAGGATGCGGATCAGATTGAAGCGATCTGGCGCGAGCTGGAATTTGCCACGCACGCCACCACCATCGGTGCGATCACAGCTATTGCGCTGGCCGCCATCGATATCGCGCTGTGGGATTTGCGGGCGAAGAAGCAGAACCTTCCCTTATGGAAACTGGCTGGCGGCGCGAAAGATCGCTGTCCGCTTTACACAACTGAAGGTGGCTGGCTGCATATTGAAAAGCAGGCGCTGGTGGATGATGCATTGCAGGCGAAGGCCAAAGGTTTCAAGGGTGCGAAGGTAAAAATCGGCCGCCCGCATGGATCGGAAGATCTCGACCGGTTGTCGGCGGTGCGCGATGCGGTTGGCTCCGGTTTTGAGATCATGACCGATGCCAATCAGGGCTTTACACTGGATGAAGCTATCAGACGCTCGCAGGTGCTGCGTGATATCGATCTGGCCTGGCTGGAAGAGCCGCTGCCTGCCGATGATATTGATGGCCATGTGCGGCTGTCATCGGCCACGCAGACACCGGTTGCGGTTGGCGAGTCGCTCTATTCCATCCGGCATTTCCGCGAATATATGCAAAAGCGTGCCTGTTCCATCGTGCAGGTGGATGTGGGGCGGATCGGTGGCATCACGCCCTGGCTGAAAGTGGCGCATACGGCTGAGACTTTTGACATGCCCGTTTGCCCGCACTTTCTGATGGAACTGCATGTGAGCCTCACCTGTGCGGTACAGAACGGCAGATATGTCGAGTATATCCCGCAACTGGATGACCTCACCCAAACACAGATGCGCATTGAGAACGGCTATGCCATTGCTCCGTCGGAACCGGGCATCGGTATCGACTGGGACTGGGATGCGGTGAAGGCACGCAGCGTTGGCGAGTTCACCACGGAAATCCGGAGCTAGATCATGCAGCGCATGGGAATGATGATCGGGCTCAATGGCGAGAAGGTTGCCGAGTATAAGCGGTTGCACGCGGCTGTCTGGCCCGAGATTCTCGCGCTGATTTCCAGCTGCAATATCCGCAACTACACGATCTTCCTGCGCGAGCCGGAGAACATCCTGTTCGGTACATGGGAATATCACGGCGCGGATTTTGCTGCGGATATGGCGAAGATGGCAGCCGATCCGAAAAATGGGGAATGGTGGGCTGTTTGTATGCCTTGTCAGGTGCCGCTGGAAACACGCGCGCCGGGCGAATGGTGGGCGATGATGGATGAAGTTTTTCATCTGGATTGAGGAATGATGATGCGTGCTTTCACCCCCCTCTGTCCTGTCGGACATCTCCCCCACAAGGGGGGAGATCACATTGACATGAACGCTTTCCTACAACGGGAAACATTGCAGATTGTGCAAAGGCGGTACTCGCAGCTGATCTCCCCCCTTGTGGGGGAGATGCCCGACAGGGCAGAGGGGGGTGCCGTTGCCTCATACTGAATATTTCAATCCAACCACTCTGCAACAAAGCTGGCCATTACCTGCAAAGCCTCGCCCTATCGTGACATTCGGGGCGGGTAGCATTGTTGGTGATGCGCATTATCCTGCCTATCGGAAGGGTGGTTTTCCCATTGCGGGTCTGTTTGACCCGGATCAGGCCAAGGCTGGTAAAATCGCCTCGGAGTGGAATGTGAAAGCCTATGCTTCACTGGCCGAAGCGGCGGCGGTGGGCAATGCCGTCTTTGATCTGGCGACACCGCCCGCGCGTCATGCGGATGTGCTGAAAGCCCTACCGGAAGGTTCTTTTGTGCTGATCCAGAAGCCGATGGGCAGCGACCTTGAAGAGGCCTCGGAAATCCTTCGCATTTGCCGTGAACGGAATATCACCGCTGCGGTCAATTTCCAGCTGCGGTTTGCGCCGATGATGCTGGCGCTGAAGGATGCGATTGCTCAGGGCTGGCTTGGCGAGGTCATCGATTTTGATGCGTGGCTTGCGCTGGATACGCCATGGTCGCTATGGCCATTTCTGGCTGATCTGCCGCGGGTCGAGATTGCCATGCACTCAATCCATTATATCGATCTGATCCGCCAGATTCTTGGCAATCCGCTGGGCTTACACGCAAAGACGCTTGGTCATCCCGCTCACAAGGTGGCGCAGACCAGAACCAGTGCGATCCTCGACTATGGCGACCGGGTGCGCTGTTCGCTGTCGATCAATCATGACCACAAATTCGGGCGCAGGTTTCAGGCCTGCGAATTCCGTGTCAGCGGCACCGAGGGTGCCGCCTATGTGAAACTCGGGGTTAATCTCGATTATCCGCGCGGCGAACCGGATGAGTTGATGATTTACCCCAAGGGCGGTTCGGATTGGGTCAATGTGCCCTTGCAGGGCGCGTGGTTCCCGGATGCTTTTACCGGGCGCATGGCCAATCTGCAGCGTTTTGCCAGCGGCGAGGACAAGGAGCTGGTGAGTTCCGTTGAAGATGCCTGGCACACCATGGCGCTGGTCGAGGCTGCTTATCAGTCAAGCGCAGCGCCCGCGACACCGCTCGCCCAAAAGCCGGAGGCCTGAATGTCAGAACAAACCGTTTATTTCGAGGAATACGAACTCGGCCATGTGCGCACCACGACGGGGCGAACCATAACCGAAACGGATTTCGTTGTGCATGCGGGGCATACGGGCGATTTCTTCCCGCATCATATGGACGCTGAATTTGCCAAGACGACACCGTTCGGGCAGCGCGTGGCCCATGGCACGATGATTTTTTCGATTGGCGTCGGCTTGACGGCGAGCCTTATCAATCCCGTGGCTTTTTCCTATGGCTATGACCGTTTGCGGTTTGTGCGCCCGGTCTTCATTGGCGATACGATCCGCACGCGCGTGACGATCAGCGCCAAGGAAGATGACCCGAAACGGCCGGAAAGCGGGCGTGTGGTCGAGCGCTGCGAAGTTCTCAATCAACGCGGTGAAGTTGTGCTGGCTGCCGACCACATCCTCATCGCCGAGCGCAAAACAAAAGTGATATGACGGGCACATCAATGTGCCAAATGGAGGTTTGAAATGACAGGTAAGCTTGAAGGCAAACGGGTTTTGATCACAGCGGCAGGGCAGGGCATCGGCCGTGCCTCTGCGTTGGCTTTTCTGCAGGAAGGCGCGATTGTTCACGCCACAGATATCAACCAGCAATTGCTCGATGCGCTACCAAAGGAAGCTGGCCTCAAACCGCGCAAGCTCGATGTGTTAAACACGGATGAAGTGACCAAAGTGATCGGCGAGATTGGCCCGGTTGACGTGCTCTTCAACTGCGCCGGTTTCGTCCATAGCGGTTCCATACTGGAAATGCCCGATGCGGATCTGGAGTTCGCCCTCGATCTCAATGTACGGGCCATGGTGCGTACGATCCGGGCCGTTCTGCCCGGTATGATCGAGCGCAAAGACGGCGCGATTATCAATATGTCGTCGGTTGCCAGCAGTGTGAAGGGCGTGCCGAACCGCTTCGCCTATGGCGTTACCAAGGCTGCCGTTCTCGGCCTGACGAAATCCGTGGCTGCGGAATATATCACGCAGGGCATTCGCTGCAATGCGATATGCCCCGGCACGGTGGAAAGCCCGTCGCTGGAACAGCGCATGCGCGCCGGTGGCGACTATGAAGCGGCGCGCGCTGCTTTCATCTCCCGCCAACCCATGGGTCGTCTCGGCCTGCCCGAAGAAATTGCCGATCTCGCTGTCTATCTCGCCGGTGCAACCTACACCACGGGACAGGCATACAACATTGATGGCGGCTGGACCGTATAGGAGGCCGTGTAAATCCACCCTGACGGGCATCTGATGCGATTTTCTGCACTTCCGGTGCTCATGGACGAAAATGTCCACTGCGCGCCGGTTCTCGAAAACCACACCAGCTCCCGCGTCAGGATGAATTTTCAAGAGCCTCCAAATAAAAGAAGGAATAAATGATGAAGTATCTCCGTTACGGCGAAGCAGGGCAGGAAAAGCCCGGTGTGCTCGATGCCAAGGGGCAAATCCGCGATCTTTCCGGCAAGGTGAACGATCTTTCCGGTGCTGCACTTGATCCCGCTGCGCTGGCAAAACTTTCCGCTGCGGATGTGGAAAGCCTGCCTCTGGTCAGTGGCGATCCGCGCCTTGGCCCCTGCATTGCCGGGACTGGAAAGTTCATCTGTATCGGCCTGAATTATGCTGATCACGCGGCGGAATCCGGTATGGCGGTGCCGCCGGAACCCGTCATTTTCATGAAGGCAACATCGGCCATTGTCGGCCCGAATGATGATCTTGTTATTCCGCGCGGTTCGCAGAAGACCGACTGGGAAGTCGAGCTTGGCATCGTCATTGGCCGGACGGCAAAATATGTCAGCGAGGCCGAAGCACTGGATTATGTCGCGGGCTACTGCACCGTGCATGATGTCAGCGAGCGCGCCTTCCAGATTGAACGTGCGGGCCAGTGGACCAAGGGCAAATCCTGCGACACGTTCGGTCCGACCGGCCCATGGCTGGTGACAAAGGATGAAATCACCGATCCGCAGAATCTCGGCGTGTGGCTGAAGGTCAATGGCGAGACAATGCAGAACGGCTCTACCAAGACCATGGTCTATGGTGCTGCATTCCTCGTCTCCTATCTCAGCCAGTTCATGTCGCTGCATCCCGGTGACATCATCTCGACGGGAACACCGCCCGGCGTTGGCATGGGCATGAAGCCACCGCGCTACCTCAAAGCCGGTGATGTGATCGAGCTTGGCATTGATGGTCTTGGCACCCAGAAACAGGTGGCTCGCGCCGACGTTTAGTTCAGCGCTGATCCCGCAACATTATTCAAGAGGCATATTGTGACCCGCATCACCGATCTTCGCGTCTTCGACGTCCGCTTTCCCACCTCGCAGAGTCTGGATGGATCGGATGCCATGAACCCGGACCCGGATTATTCCGCCGCCTATGTTATCCTCGATACGGATAACAAGGCGCTCTCCGGCCATGGCCTGACTTTCACCATTGGTCGCGGCAATGAAATCTGCTGCCTCGCGATTGAAGCGATGAAGCATCTTGTTGTCGGGCTTGAACTGGACTGGGTGAAGGAAAATCCGGGCCGTTTCTGGCATTTCATCACTGGCGACAGCCAGTTGCGCTGGATCGGGCCGGATAAGGGCGCGATGCATCTGGCAACCGGTGCCGTGGTCAATGCGGTATGGGATCTTTTGGCGAAAGAAGCGGGCAAGCCAGTCTGGCAGCTGGTTGGCGAAATGACGCCTGAGGAGATCGTCAATATTGTCGACTTCCGCTACCTGACTGATGTGCTGACACGCGAGGAAGCACTGGACATTCTGCGCAAGGCTGAGACCGGCAAGCGGGAGCGGATAGCGACGCTGAAGGCGGAGGGCTATCCCTGTTATACGACTTCGGCGGGCTGGCTGGGTTATTCCGACGAAAAGCTGCGCCGTCTTTGTCAGGAGGCTGTTGATTCAGGCTTCAACCACATCAAGATGAAAGTTGGCCGCGATCTTGAGGACGATATCCGCCGTCTGACCATTGCGCGCGAGGTGATCGGGCCGGATCGTATCCTGATGATCGATGCCAATCAGGTATGGGAAGTCAACGAGGCCATCGATTGGGTGAAGAAGCTCGCCTTCGTCAAGCCGTTCTTCATCGAGGAACCGACCAGCCCCGATGATGTGGCTGGGCATCGCAAGATCCGGCAGGCGATCAAGCCTGTGAAGGTTGCCACGGGTGAGATGTGCCAGAACCGCATCATGTTCAAGCAGTTCATTGCCGAAGGCGCAATCGATGTGGTGCAGATCGATTCGTGCCGCATGGGCGGACTGAATGAAGTGCTTGCCGTGCTGCTGATCGCGGCGAAGTACGAGCTGCCCGTCTGGCCGCATGCGGGCGGCGTGGGTCTGTGTGAATACGTGCAGCATCTGTCGATGATCGACTATATCGCCGTATCGGGCACGAAAGAGGGCCGGGTGATCGAATATGTCGACCATCTGCATGAGCATTTCATCGATCCCTGCAACATTCAGGACGCGGCCTATATGCCGCCATCCCTGCCGGGTTTCTCGATTGAAATGAAACAGGCTTCGATCGAGGAATATCTTTACCGGCCATAGGCGGGCTTCATCTGCCTGACAAAGAGCTGTCCTATGGCGGAGGGATCATTTGCGTGCCAGTGAGTCCCATTGGCATGTGACACTCTCATTTACTCGTCACGGGGTTTCCATGCTCGACCTGATCAAGCCTTCACTTGCCCGCTTTGCCGCCAGCCTTCACCCGGAGCCGCCCGTTCATCTTGGCAGACGCTATAACACCAAGGGCGAGTTTCAGCTTGAACCGGGCAATACGGTGGTCTGCCATCTGGTAAAAGGTTCTGAGTCTGAGGCGGCTGTTATTGCGGTGCGCGAGCGGATGCTGGCTATGCCCGATGCCGGGCAATTGGCATTCACACCCATCTCCAGCCTGCACATGACCCTGTTTCAGGGTATCATCGAATATCGCCGCCGGGCATCCTTTTGGCCAGATGATGTTGCGCTTGAGACCAGTATTGATGATATGACCCAGCTTTATGTGGATCGTCTGCAGGATTTTGAAGGGTGTGGGCCATTTAATGTCAAAGTGATCGATGTCACACCTGCGGGACTTACGGTTGCCGGTGCGAGCGAATATGACGAGCGAATCCTGCGGGCCTGGCGCGACGCATTGGCCGTTCCGTTCGGGTATTGGCATCCTGATCACGACACCTATGTTTTCCATATTACACTGGCCTATGTGATCGAACGTTTTCCCGATGAACGGCTTGGCGCATGGCAGGCGCTTCTCGATGATTGCCTTGCTACCATTCAACGCGATGCGCCCATTATTGCGCTTAATCCCCCGGCTTTTTGCAGTTTCGTCGATATGAACCACTTTGAAGAGCTTGTTGTTCTCGGCTGAATTAGGGGCACCTGCTGGCCATTCTGCGACATAGTGTACAGTGTCGTCTTACGTAAATGGGATGTCGTTTCCGCACCTATTCTTTTTTTATGCCGAATGCTTTTATCGGGGCACTTGAGGTGCCGCTTTTTTCTAGGGAAGCGGAGAATTGGGAAGCCGGTCGGAAACCCGGCGCTGCCCCCGCAACGGTAGTGGAGTGAAACACGGCATAACAGCCACTGGGCCACAACCCGGGAAGGCGTCGTGACAGCCGAGATGGCAACTCCAGAGCCCGGAAACCAGCCTCGGGACTGAAACCGACTGATCGCGGTGGGCGATCAAGGAGCATGATTTTATGCGGGCATCGGCTTGTGCTGACCGTGTAGGCGTTCTTCCTCCGTCACCACCAGTCAGTTCTTTCGCAACATTGAGGCGAGGACACGACATGGATATGCGCAACGAACTGCTCCGGAACCTGAAAAACCGGAAACCCGGCTACGGCCTCGAACAGGCCTTCTATTCCGATCCGGACTATTACCGTCTGGATATGGAAAATATTTTTTATCGTGACTGGCTGTTCATCGGCCATGATTGCGAAGTCACCAAGCCCGGCAATTTCTTCACCGTGCAGGTGGGTGACTATCCTGTGGTCATCGTGCGTGACCGTCAGGGCCAGATTCGTGCTTTCCACAATTCCTGCCGCCATCGCGGTTCGCGCGTCTGTGCGGCTGAGCGCGGCACATCGGCGAAGCTCGTCTGCCCCTATCACCAGTGGACCTATGAGCTTGACGGCCGCCTGCTTTTCGCGCGCCAGATGGGCGATGATTTCGACCCCAGCCAGCACAGCCTCAAGCCTGTGCATTGCGAAAGCGTTGGTGGTTACATCTTCATCTGTCTTGCGCAGAACCCGACTGATTTCAGCGCAACCCGCGCACTGATCGAGCCTTACCTTGCACCGCATAAGCTCACCGACACAAAGGTTGCCTATCAGAGCACCATTGTGGAGAAGGGCAACTGGAAGCTCGTCTGGGAAAACAATCGCGAGTGCTATCACTGCGTCGCCAACCATCCTGAACTGTGCAAGACTTTCCCGGAAGCGCCGAGTGTCACCGGTGTGCAGGGCGCCGGTGACGATCCTGAAATCGCTGAACATTGGCAGCGTTGTGAAGCTGCGGGCCTCCCAAGCACTTTCCGCATGTCCGATGATGGTCAGTATCGCGCCACCCGTGTTCCGCTGCTGCGGGATTCGGAAAGCTATACGATGACCGGTCGCCGCGCCGTCGGTAAGCAGCTCAGCGATATTGTCAATGAGAAGCGGATCGGTTCGCTGTTGCTGTTCCATTATCCGACCACCTGGAACCACATTCTTGGCGACCATGCCATTTCGTTCCGTGTGCTGCCGCTTGGCCCGGATGAAACACAGGTTACAACCAAGTGGCTGGTACATAAGGATGCCGTCGAGGGCGTAGACTATAACCTCGAAGAACTGACGCATGTGTGGACGGAAACCAATGATCAGGACCGCCGTATTGTCGAGGAAAACGCTTTCGGTATCCGCTCGCCCGCCTATGAACCCGGTCCCTATTCGACCGAACATGAAGGCGGCGTGCTGCAGTTCCTCGAATGGTATTGCAGGTTCATGGAAGAGCGTCTCACCGGCGGTGATACGCGGCTCAGCAAGGTAGCATAGGTAAAAATGAATATGGGCGTTCCTCAGTCTTACCCGCACCTCGACCAGATGCAGCCGTGGAATGATCGGCTGCATTTATTGGAGTGCCTGTCGATCATTGAGGAAGCGCCGAATGTGAAGACTTTCACATTCCGTTCCGACAATCAGAACTGGTTCCGCTATGAGCCGGGCCAGTTCATGACCTTCGAACTGCCGACCCAGCCCGAAGCTGTATTGCGCACCTATACACTGTCATCCAGCCCGTCACGGCCATTCACTATTGCTGTGACGGTCAAAGCGCAGGAAGGCAGTATCGGCACCCGCTGGATGCTGGATCATCTGACGCCGGGTGTCCGGCTGAAGGCATTCGGGCCGCTCGGCGATTTTTCCATGCGCAAGCATCCGGGCGAAAAATATCTGTTCATCTCGGCGGGATCGGGCATTACACCGATGATGTCGATGACCCGCTGGATGCATGATTGCGCGCCGCAGAGCGATATCAGCTTCGTTACCTGCGCCCGCCGCCCCAGCGATATTATTTTCCGCCGGGAACTGGAATATCTCACCAGCTGCATGCCCAATCTGAAACTGTCGTTTCTGATCAAGGAACACGAGATGGGGCAGCTTTGGACCGGCATTCGCGGCAGGCTTGAGGCGCCCAAACTGCCGCTGCTTTCGCCTGACTTCAAGGATCGGACAATTTTCTGCTGTGGCCCGGAAGGTTTCATGCGGGATGTGCGTACCATGCTTGAGGCCAATGGCTTTGATATGGCGCATTATCATCAGGAAAGCTTTGGCCCTGCCGCCGAGCCGGTATTGCCCATGCTCGATGTCATTTCCACGGAAGCATTGGAATCGGCTGCCACGATCACCTTCTCCATGTCTGGAATGGAAGTGCCCTGCATGCCGGGTGATACGATCCTGAAAGCAGCGCGTGGTGCGGGTATCCGCATTGCTGCCGCTTGCGAATCCGGCCTGTGCGGCACCTGCAAGGTGATGAAACTGTCGGGCAAATCCGAGATGGATCACAACGGCGGTATTCTCGATGAGGAAATCGACGAGGGGTTTGTGCTTGCCTGCTGCACGAAGCCGCTTGGCAATGTGGAAATCGAGGCCTGATTATTGCCGTTTGGCTATTCTTCATTTCAATAAAATAAATGTGCTAGTATTCAGCGCATGAATTTGCGATCTGTCGATTTGAACCTGCTCGTGGTGCTCGATGCGCTTCTGGATGAAGCGCATGTGTCGCGTGCGGCTGACCGGCTTGGCCTCTCGCAGCCCGCCACCTCAAGCGCGCTCGATCGTTGCCGCCATCTGTTCGAGGATGCGTTGCTGGAACGTGGCAAGGGGATGATGCGGTTGACGCCAAAGGCCGAATCGCTGCGCGTGCCCATCAAAAACCTCCTGGCGCAGATTACGCTCGTTCTTGATCCACCCGACATTGATCTTGCCACCATTCACCAGACGGTGCGCATACTCACTGCCGATCTTCCGGCTGTGGCGATCATCGGGCCTTTGCGCGAGAGGCTTGCACGATCAGCGCCCGGTATTGATCTGGTGATCCAGCCCTGGCATGGCACTGAGGATTCGCTGGACAAGCTTGCGAAAGGGGCGGTTGACCTCGCCGTGGCGGTTTTCCCGAAAACGGATGTTTCGTTCCGGCGTGTGGATTTGCTGCACGAGCACTATGTGGTGATGATGCGCAATGATCATCCCGCGGCAAAGGATTTTACACTCGACCGTTGGCTGGAATTCCCGCATGTGATCGTTTCGGGGCAGGGGCATCGGTACAGTCCACTGGATGAGGAACTGGCAAAGATTGGCCGCGAGCGCCGGGTGGGCATCGTTGTTCCGAGCTTTCTGATGGTCCCGCCGCTGGTTGAAAATTCCGACATGATTGCAATGACGCCGAGCCTATGTGTTCCAGCGGATGCAAGCGGTTTCGCGTTGTTTGAACCGCCTATTCCGGTCGAGGGCTTTACGCTGCATCTGGCATGGCATGTCAGGCGCGACGAGGATCGCGCCGTTCAGCATGTGGGGGGTATTATCAGGGAGTTGTTGCAGAGTCCGGTATGAGATTTCTGCGCTGCATGAACATTGTGTGTGGCGTGGTGCGTGGTTCGACAAGCTCACCATGAGGGGCTTGGGTGGATGCAATGCTAATCGCAGAGATTGCAGAACTTGGCTTCCCCCGTCACACCCAATTCCGTCATCCTCAGTCCTCGGGTTTAACCCGAGGATGACCCGAGGACCCACAATTTAAAAGCTGCGAGCATCCAAGTTCGTTCAATCTCCTTAACCGTGGTCCTCGGGTCAAGCCCGAGGATGACGGAGAGGGTGAGGTTGCAGGGAGTTTTACTCTGCAATCTCTGCGATTAGCATTGCATCCTCACTCTCCCTCATGGAGAGCTTGTCGAACCACGAACCACGAACCACACTGCAGATTTATAATGTTAAAACACCACCGTCTTGTGGCCATTGAGCATGACACGGGATTCAAGATGTTTCTTGACTGCCCGTGCCAGCACCCGGCTTTCAATATCGCGGCCGGTGGCAACAAAATCCTCGGCGCTCATGGCGTGGCTGACCCGCTCGGTCTCCTGCTCGATGATCGGACCTTCATCCAGATCAGGGGTGACATAGTGTGCCGTCGCACCGATCAGCTTCACGCCGCGCTCGAAGGCCTGATGATAGGGCTTGGCCCCCTTGAAGCTTGGCAGGAAGGAGTGGTGGATGTTGATCACCTTGCCAAAGAGGCGCTTGGAGATGTTGTCTGACAGCACCTGCATATAGCGGGCAAGAATGACCAGATCAGCGCCGGTGTCCTTGACGATCTTCAGAAGCGCCTCTTCCTGCTCCTTCTTGTTGTCCTTGGAAACGGGCAGGACATGGTAGGGGATACCCTCATGCTCGGCAAAGCGGCGGCTGTCCTCATGGTTGGAGACAATGGCGGCCACTTCCGCATCAAGCCAGCCAACCTTGATCTGGTAAATCAGGTGCAGCAGTGCATGGTCGAATTTTGATACCATGATGACGATCTTTGGCTTCTTGGCCTGATCAACAAGGGTTGTCTTCATGCCGAAACGCTCGACGGCGGGTTTCAGCGCCCGCTCGACATCATCCTTGGAGGTGGCTTCCGAAGCGGCAAAGGCAATGCGCATGAAGAAGCGGTTGGTCTGGCGATCCCAGAACTGGTTGCTCTCGGCAATATTGGCATCGAGTGCCGCAAGCTCCGTTGTCACCGATGCCACAATCCCCGGCTTGTCTTCGCATGAGAGGGTGAGGACAAAGCTGTGCGTGTAATCAGAGGACTGACGGGCTGCGGGCAGGGTGGGGGACTGATGATCCATTGGTTCAAACTCCAGGAAGCTCTTTCAGAAAACGGTCGAGTTCGTCGTGCGCAATTCCAACCATATGTTCGGCTCCCGGATAGGTTTTTGCATGTACGTCTGCGACAAACTCGGAAAAGGCTGCGACCCTTTCCTGCTGGAGGCGGTCATATTCTGCGGAAAAATTGCGATAGACCTTGGCATGGCGAGGATAATGGCCGCGGTTTGATCCGAGAATATCCTCGGCGAAAAGATATTGCGCGTCACAGCCAGCGCCTGCACCCATGGAAATCATGAACATGGATGTGCGCTCGCAGATGGCTGTTGCCACCTCAGCAGGCACGACCTCAATCTCGGCGGCAAATGCGCCCGCTTCTTCCAGCGTTTTGGTCTGGTGCCAGATATCAAGGGCGCTCCGGGCTGTTTTGCCAACCGCCTTGAACCCGCCGGTCCATGTTGCTTTCGAGGGGATCAGGCCGACATGGCCGCAGACGGGAATGCCTTCATCGTGCATTCGCCGGATAGTGGAAAGGCTGGCCGCGCAATAGACAGCATCGCCGCCAGCGCGCAAGGCGGTAAAGGCTGCACGCATATAATCTTCAGCCGTGACGAAATCTCCATACTCCAGACCGGGGATGGTGAAGCAGCTTGGTGCCGCATCACGAAAAACGGGGCTCAAAAGCGCGGGTGGCACTGAAAGGACGTCAATGCGTGCGCGTTCGGCGGCTTCGGCTTCCTCCAATGTTTCAACCCGCAGCATGGTCAGCTGACGGCGACCTTTCATGGATAAAATGTCTGCCACCGTGGGGCGTTTATTGGCCATATCGGTTATCTTTCAAGCTGCGAGTAGGGATTTGAGTTTGATATCCGACGCGGCAAGATGTGCCGGATCAGGATAGGCGCGGCGTGCAATCAGCATTTCGGCGAGGCGGATATCCCGGGCAACAGCATTGCCGGGACCAATACCGCTGGCGGCAACAAGGCGTCCGTCCGATGCAAGATGGAAGAGAATGAAAGCGTCATCGCCTAAATCGCGGCGGATTATGGTGCTGCCTTCGTCGGCAAGCCCTGCCACCTGTAGCCCCAGATCATATTGATCGGACCAGAACCACGGAACCGATAGATGCGGCTCGGCAAGACCCAGCATATTGCGCGCGGCCAGCGTTCCCTGCTCTTGCGCGTTGCGCCATGCTTCGAGCCGCACGCGCCGACCGCCATAGATGGAGAGCGGGAAATCACAGCAATCACCAGCGGCAAAGATCGCCGGGTCATCAGTCTGCAAGTGTTCATTGACGATGATGCCATTGCCGATTGCGAGGCCTGCCGCTTCGGCAAGTGCTGTGACCGGTGTGGCGCCAATGCCGATGACAATGAGATCAGCGGTCAGGCTTTCACCATTGGCAAGGGTGATCGTGGCGCACGCATCATTGTCGGAAATTCCCGATAGCCCAATCCCGCAGCGAAGATGCACGCCCTCCTTGGCATGACGGGCTGCAATAATTCTGGCGATTTCCTCCGGTACGCCGCGCATCAGTACCCGCGCCTGCGTTTCAAGCACGCTCACCGAAGCACCGCGTTTGCGCGCACTGGCGGCAAGTTCCAGCCCGATAAAGCCGCCACCGATGATGGCAATGTTTGCCCCCGGTTGAAAGCGCGCGCGAATAGCAAGCGCATCATCATAGCTGCGCAGATAGGCGCAATGTCTGCTTTCCACCGCCAGCGGCAGGGCGCGGGGAACAGCTCCAGTTGCGAGCAGCACCTTGTCATAGGCAAGGCTATTTCCGTTTGCGAAGACGACTCTCTTCGCCTTCCGGTCGATTCCTGTCACTGCTGTATCAGCCAAAAAGCCGATATTCCGTTCGAGGATTTGGTCTTTGCTTGCGATGGTTCTCGGCGCGGGATGTTCCTGCGAGATCATTGCATCCTTGGACAAGGGCGGGCGCTCATAGGGAAGATGCTTTTCAGCACCAATCAGAGTGATCGAACCCTCGTGGCCATTTTCGCGCAAGGCAAAGGCGGCCCGGACGCCGCATTCGCCAGCGCCGATGATGACCATGCCCGGTGTCCCCGATATCATTGACTCAACTGGATGAGGACTTTGCCCGCTTCCACCTTTACCGGGTAGGTTTTCAGATTAACGCAGACTGGTGCGCCCTTGGCCTGTCCGGTCTTGTAGTTGAAACGGCCATTGTGTTTGGGACACTCGATGATGTCATCCATGACAAGCCCGTCGGCCAGATGAATATGCTCATGCGTGCATAGCCCATCGGTCGCGAAGAACTCGTCGTCCGGGCTGCGATAGATGGCAAAGGTGCGGCCTTCGTGGTCAAATCGCATGACATCCTCCTCGTCAATATCGTCAGCCGTGCAGGCCTCTATCCAGTCGTTCATGGTTTCCTCCCTTTGGTGAGAACTATAAAAGCTCTATCGTTACGTAAGTTTTTGCTTACGTTATTGCGCTGCTCGGGCTGCTTCCCCATGAAACTCGTCGCAATAGGGCTTGGCGGTCAGCGGCAGTTCACGGCGCAGGTAATAATCTTCGTTGCGCAACTGGCGCAGGAAGGCCGGCAGCATTTCCCGATAGCCGTCCAGAATGCCGGGATTGGGTGCAGGAAGGTCGTGCCTGATCATGGCGTGGAGGCGCGGCAATGCGTGGTAGGGCACCATGGGAAACATATGGTGTTCGACATGATAATTCATGTTCCAGTAAATGAACCGGCTGACCGGATTCATAAGGACCGTGCGGCTGTTGAGCCGGTGATCCACAACATTATCGGCAAGGCCGCCATGCTGCAGCAGACCGGTCAGGACGTGATGCCATGCACCGTAAAGGCGGGGCAGGCCAATCAGCACGAGGGGCAGGATCGAGCCCATATAAACAGCCAAAGCAATGGTTGCGATATAGATGGCCAGCCATATCCGGGCAATGCGGACGGCCTTGGGTTGCTCCTGCTCGGGGATGAATGTCTTTTCTTCGGCGCTAACGAAACCGGCAGCATTGCGCAGCATATCGACAACCGCATGCCATGCATCGAGAATCCCGAAGAAATTCAGGACGAGCCGCAAAAGATCGGGCGGGCGCATGACCGCAATTTCGGGATCGCGTCCGACAATAACGGTATCGGTATGGTGACGGGCATGGCTCCAGCGCCATGTCACGGGATTGCGCATGATCATGAAACAGGCGATCTGATAGACCACATCATTCATCCAGCGGGTTTTGAAGGCTGTACCGTGGCCGCATTCATGCCAGCGGGAATCGGAGGCTGATCCATAAAGCACTCCATAAGCGAGGAAGAACGGGACACACCAGATACTGCCCCACAGGACAACACCAGGCACTGCCAGAATAACCATACTACCGAGCCAGATCGCCGTGTCGCGAATGGCTGGGCCATCATCGCGCTTCATCAGCTCTTTCATATCTTTGCGGGAAATATCCGTGTGATACCATTCCGCTGCGGCAAGGCCAGTTTCAACGGCGCGTTGTGAATCCCGGCCGATAAGGCTGTAGTCGCGTGCTGCGGGCAATATTGCGTCCATTACAGGACCTCCCAATCCTCAGGCTTGAAGGTTCAAAGACCTCCATATTTCCAGGGGAATGGTACCGATGCGACAGCTGGGGCTCAATCGCAGATGATAATATTCTATCATCAGCCATCATCTGATGCTATCAATTGATGATAGAATCTATCATTTGAGGCGCATATGGCAAACAGACCGACAATTGCTGATCTGGCCCGGGTTTCCGGGGTCAGTGTTGCCACAGTGGATCGCGTGCTCAACAATCGCCTGCCGGTGCGGGAAGAAACAGCGCGCCGCGTTTACGAGGCGGCAAACAGCATTGGTTATCATGCGGCTGGGCTAATCCGTCAGCGGATGCGGCAGGAATTGCCGGAATATAGGCTGGGTTTTCTCCTGCAAAAATCAGGCCAATATTTCTATCAGGAATTTGAAAGGGAAATCGATGCGGCGGTGAATGCCGCGCCGCATTTTCGCGGGGTGCCGGTGGTCGATTTCTGTCCATCGCTGGCGCCTGAGGATATTATCGCCAAACTGAAATCACTGGCTGGGCGCACGCAGTCAATCGCGCTTGTCGCCCCGGATCATCCGGCGATCACCATGGCGATTGACGCGTTGAAAGCCAAAGGGATAGGCGTGTTCTCGCTGCTTTCTGATTTTGCGGCGGGCGTGCGGGAAGGATATGTCGGTCTGAACAATCGCAAGGTCGGGCGCACGGCGGCATGGATGATCGCCAAGGCAGCGCGCCGCCCCGGAAAGGTCGCCATATTCGTTGGCAGTCATCGTTTTCAAGGGCACGAGCTTCGGGAAATTGGTTTCCGCTCCTTCTTCCGGGAGGAAGCGCCAGATTTTACCGTGCTTGATACATTGATCAATCTGGAGACACGCCAGATCACCCATGAAGCAATGCTCAATCTTTTGGAGCATCACCCGGATTTGGTGGGTTGTTATGTTGCCGGTGGTGGCATGGAAGGGGCGATTGCGGCGCTCCGCCAGAGCGATTTGCCCGCGCCACCTGTCATGATCTGCAATGAAATTACACCGGAATCCCGCGCTGCATTGGCGGATAATGTAGCGACGATGGCAATTGCGACCCCCCTGCCGCGTCTCTGCCGCGAATTGGTGGAGTTGATGGGCCACGCCATTGAATCGGGAGCGGCCAATGCGCCGGGGCAAACCTTCCTGCCGTTCGATATTTACCTGCCGGAAAACATCTAATTCACTGAATCTATCAGAAATGATAGTTTTTGGTTTGCGGGCAATTGACTGGCCGGGCAATGGAACAGATGTTTCGCGCAGCGCCTACAATGCGCTGACATTTCATTCTCAGGAGATTTTCGGATGAGCGCGACACGTTCCGCACCGGTTTTTGCAATCAATCATATGGCCGCGCCAAAATTACCAGCGCAGGCGTTTTTCCAACTGGCGCGCTCTCTCGATTTGCAGGATGTCGAAATCCGCAACGATCTGTCAGGCAATGCCATTATTGATGGAACGCCGGCAGCGGAGATCCGTGCGCAAGCCGCTGAGGCTGGTGTGAAGATTGCAACGATCAATGCCCTGCAGCGCTTCAACGAATGGACGCCTGAGCGCGAACAGGAAGCCATGGAACTTGCGGATTACGCCCGTGATGCCGGGGCTGCCGCTCTGGTTCTGGTGCCTGTCAATGATGGAACGGGCCAGAAGGACGGCGAGCGCCAAGCCAATCTGCGGGTCGCATTGAAAGCTTTGTTGCCTATTCTGGATGCGCGCGGTTTGAAAGGATTTGTTGAGCCGCTCGGCTTTGAAATCTGCTCGCTGCGCTCAAAGCGGGAGGCTGTGGAAGCCATCAAGGATGTGAACGGGCAAGGCACTTTCCGCGTCGTTCATGATACATTTCACCACCATCTTGCCGGAGAACCGGCACTTTTCCCCGAATGGACCGGTCTCGTCCACATATCCGGGGTGACGGATACCGCTGTATCGGTCAGCGATATGCGCGATTCGCATAGGGTGCTCGTTGACACGCAGGATCGTCTTGGCAATGTCGCACAAATTCAGGCGCTGCTGGATGCTGATTATACGGGGCTGTTCTCGTTCGAACCATTTGCCGAGGAAGTGCAGGCGCTTGAGAAACCTGCCGCTGCCTTGTCCGAGAGCATTGCCCTGATCCGGCACCACCTGGCCTGATCGCCACGTTCTTATCCTTACAGGAACGATCCGGACGCATAGCCGGATCGTTCCGCTATTCTTTTTCTTTGGTTTCTGATGAACCTTCCGCGCACTTGCTGCGCGCTTGGGGATGCCATCCGGAAACTGCACAGCAGTGCAAAATAATTTCCCATCGAATGAAGTGCCGTTGTCCCAGCCGGGTTGGTGAGAAACTTGCCCGAACAACCCGTTTTTGTGATCTGCGCTGTTGGAATCGCGCTTGACGCCTTCTTCGGAAAATGGAATAAATATTTCAGAAACTGGATGCAACGGTTTTTATATTCCGTATGACAAGTCCAGAAAAGTTTGCGCGGCGTTTCGCGCACTCTAGGGGCAGAGGTATCGCTGGCGGCAGGGGTTGCATGGCTACGATGTCGATGTTCGCGGAGCTTCCGGATCAGGACGGTGTGGCCGGGCACCATGTGGAGGAGAAGAAATGAAGAAGCTGATTTTGACTATGGCTGTTTCAGCCTTGATGAGCACATCGGCACTTGCCGCCAATATTGGCGTGTCGATGGCGCAGTTTGACGATAACTTTCTGACGGTTCTGCGCAATGGTATGCAGGACTATGCCAAGACGCTGGATGGCGTGACGCTGCAAGTGGAGGACGCGCAGAACGACGTTGCCAAGCAACAGAGCCAGATCCAGAATTTCATCGCTTCCAAGGTTGACGCGATCATCGTCAATGCGGTGGATACGGATGCGACTGCCGCCATGTCGAAGCTGGCAACAGCTGCCGGTATTCCGCTTGTTTATGTCAACCGCGAACCTGTCAACGTGAATGAACTTCCTGCCAAGCAGGCTTTTGTTGCTTCGAACGAAGTGGAGTCCGGCACGCTTGAAACCAAGGAAGTCTGCAAGCTTCTGAAGGGCAAGGGCAAGATCGTCGTCATGATGGGCGAATTGTCCAATCAGGCTGCGCGCCAGCGCACAAAGGACATTCACGACGTTATCGCCACCGACGAATGCAAAGGCCTGACGATTGTAGAAGAGCAGACCGCCAACTGGTCGCGCACACAGGGTGCTGATTTGATGACCAACTGGCTCTCTGCCGGTCTGGAATTCGACGCGGTTATCTCCAACAATGACGAAATGGCAATCGGTGCTATTCAGGCTCTGAAAGCTGCTGGCCGCAAGATGGATACGGTTGTCGTCGCCGGTGTTGACGCAACGCAGGATGCGCTTGCAGCCATGGCTGCTGGTGATCTCGACGTGACGGTGTTCCAGAATGCCGCCGGTCAGGGCAAGGGCTCGGTCGATGCCGCGCTGAAGCTTGCCAAGGGCGAAAAGGTCGAGGCCAAGGTCTACATTCCCTTCGAACTGGTCACGCCTGACAATCTGTCAAAATACCAGTCCAAGAACTAAGGCGCAGCGCCTTTGCCCCGGAACGCGCTTTGAGTGCGTTCCGGTCTCTGTTCAATGTCTCGGGGAGGAGACGATTATGGCAGTCAGCCCAACGACTATGGCTGCGGTGCGCGCCAGTGGTGCGGTGCCGAAGGCCGAATATCTGCTTAATGTTGAAAACATCCGCAAGGAATTCCCCGGCGTTCTGGCGCTGGATGATGTGTCGTTCCGGTTGAAGCGCGGCACTGTGCATGCGCTGATGGGCGAAAACGGCGCCGGTAAATCCACGCTGATGAAAATCCTCGCCGGAATATATGTTCCGGATCAGGGCGAAGTCTTTCTGAAAGGCCTGCCGATCCGTTTGAAGTCTCCGCTGGATGCGCTGGAAAACGGCATTGCCATGATCCATCAGGAATTGAACCTGATGCCCTTTATGACCGTGGCCGAAAATATCTGGATTCGGCGCGAGCCGAAAAACATGTTCGGCTTTGTCGATCACGGCAAGATGTTCGAAATGACCGCCGATCTGTTCAAGCGGCTGAATATCGCGCTTGATCCTGAATCGCAGGTGCGTGATCTCAGCGTGGCCAACCGGCAGATGGTCGAGATTGCCAAGGCGGTCTCCTACGAATCCGATGTGCTGATCATGGATGAACCGACCTCGGCACTGACCGAGCGCGAGGTGGCGCATCTGTTCGCGATTATTCGTAACCTGCGCAGTCAGGGCATCGGCATTGTCTACATCACCCATAAGATGAATGAGCTGTTCGAGATCGCCGACGAATTTTCAGTGTTTCGCGATGGCCGTTATATTGGCACGCACGCCTCCACGGATGTGACGCGCGATGACATCATCAAGATGATGGTCGGGCGCGAGATCACCCAGATGTTCCCGAAGGAGATTGTGCCCATCGGCGAGGTTGTTCTTTCGGTGAAAGACCTTGCGCTGAAGGGGGTGTTCTCGGGTGTTTCCTTTGACGTGCGGGCGGGCGAGATTCTTGGCATTGCCGGTCTTGTTGGTTCAGGCCGGTCCAATGTCGCTGAAACCATATTCGGCGTAACGCCAGCAACGTCAGGTTCGATTGCCATCAACGGCAAATCAGTTGTCATGTCCTCGCCCAATCAGGCAATCCAGCACGGCTTGGCGTTCATTACGGAAGACCGCAAGGAAACCGGCTGCCTGCTCATCCTCGATGTTCTGGAAAATATGCAGATCGCCGTTTTGCAGGACCGGTTTGTCAAATTCGGCTTTGTCTCGGAAAAGGAAATTTCCGCAGCCTGCAAGGTCATGAGTGACAAGCTCAGGGTCAAGACGCCCAATCTGCAGGAGCGGGTGGAAAATCTTTCCGGCGGCAATCAGCAAAAGGTGTTGATCGGGCGCTGGCTGCTGACAAATCCGAAAATTCTCATTCTCGATGAACCGACGCGTGGCATTGATGTCGGCGCCAAGGCGGAAATCCACCGCCTTGTCTCCGAACTCGCCAAACAGGGCGTTGCCGTCATCATGATTTCGTCTGAAATGCCCGAGGTTCTCGGCATGAGTGACCGGATCATGGTGATGCATGAGGGCCGCGTCACCGGCTTTCTGGATCGGGAAGAAGCAACCCAGGTAAAAGTTATGGAGCTGGCTTCCAAGTGAAGCGGCTACCCGACGGGGAGGAATAACAATGACAAGCGAACAGGCAACCGCAAAGGCAGCAGGTCAAACGCCTTCGAAGCAGGGGCGACGGCTACCGCCGGAGGTCAGCATCCTGCTGGTGCTCATCGGCATCGCGCTGATCTATGAGGTGCTCGGCTGGATTTTCGTTGGCCAGAGCTTTCTGATGAACCAGCAACGCCTGACAATCATCATTCTGCAGGTTTCGGTTATCGGCATTATTGCTGTTGGTGTGACGCAGGTCATTATTACAGGCGGTATTGATCTTTCGTCTGGCTCGGTTGTGGGCATGACAGCCATGATTGCGGCGAGTTTTGCGCAGGCGTCAACATGGGCAAGACCTGTCTATCCCGGCCTGACGGATTTGCCGTTCATTATTCCCCTGATTGTCGGCCTTGGCATTGGTCTTCTTGCGGGCATTGTTAATGGTGCGCTGATCGCACAGACCAAAATTCCCCCGTTCATTGCGACACTTGGCATGATGGTTTCAGCGCGCGGTGTCGCCAAATGGTACACCAAGGGATCGCCGGTTTCGGGATTGACCGACCAGTTCAATTTCATCGGCACGGGTATCTGGCCGGTGGTGGTGTTTCTGGTTGTTGCCTTCATCTTCCATATTGCCCTGCGCTATACCCGCTACGGCAAATTCACCTATGCCATCGGTGCCAATGTGCAGGCGGCGCGCGTCTCGGGCATCAATGTCGAGCGGCATCTGATCAAGGTCTATGCCATTGCCGGTGTTCTGGCCGGCCTTGCCGGTATCGTCACTGCGGCCCGCGCCCAGACGGCACAATCGGGCATGGGCGTGACCTACGAGCTTGATGCGATTGCCGCTGCGGTCATCGGCGGAACATCGCTGACCGGCGGTGTCGGGCGCATCACCGGAACAGTGATCGGTGCGATCATTCTCGGCGTGATGATCTCCGGCTTCACCTTCCTGCGTGTCGATGCCTATTATCAGGAAATCATCAAGGGCCTGATTATCGTTGCAGCCGTCGTGGTGGACGTTTATCGCCAGAAGAAGAGAAAAGTTTAAGGTGGTGGGTAGTGAGTAGTGAGTAGTGGGTAGTGAAGTGGTTCGTGGTTCGACAAGCTCACCATGAGGGAGAGGGGTGATGCAACGATAATTGCATAGATTGCAGATCAAAAAGGTTGCAGATGAAAAGGTTCTGATCGCAACAGGTGCAGAACGTGGCTCCCTTTCATCACCCCTCTCCCTCATGGTGAGCTTGTCGAACCACGAACCATTTCACTACCCACTACCCACTACCCACTACTACTCACCACTCCCTACCCACAACGAAACCGCAGGCTTTGAAAATCAATCTGTAACGCCCGGAACCCATCCGGGCTTCTTTCCAAGAGGTAATGAAATGACTCTACGCTTTGGTCTGCTCGGTGCGGGCCGTATTGGCAAGGTTCACGCGAAAGCCGTGATTTCCAACAGCCAGGCGAAACTCGTGGCTGTGGCGGATGCATTTGAACAGGCTGCAAAAGACCTTTCGGCTGCCTATGGCTGCGAAATCCGCACCATTGATGAGATCGAAAAAGCCGGGGATATCGATGCGGTGATCATCTGCACGCCGACCGACACCCATGCGGATCTGATCGAACGCTTTGCCCGTGCCGGTAAGGCCATCTTCTGTGAAAAGCCAATTGATCTCAACGTAAAGCGCGTCGAGGAATGCCTTGCTGTGGTTGATGAGACCAAGGCAACCCTGATGGTTGGTTTCAATCGCCGCTTTGATCCGCATTTTGCTGCCGTGCGCAAGGCCATTGATGATGGTTCCATCGGCACGGTTGAAATGGTCACGATTACTTCGCGTGATCCGGGTGCGCCGCCAGCCGAATACATCACCCGTTCCGGCGGTATATTCCGTGATATGACGATCCATGATTTTGACATGGCGCGTTTCCTGCTGGGTGAAGACCCGGTTGCCGTCACCGCCCATGCCTCGGTTCTTGTTGACAAGAAGATCGGCGAGCTTGGTGACTATGACAGTGTGAGCGTGATCCTCTCCACCGCATCAGGCAAACAGTGCGTCATTTCCAATTCGCGCCGTGCAACCTACGGCTATGATCAGCGCATTGAAGTGCATGGCTCGAAGGGCATGGTTGCGGCGGAGAACCAGCGTCCGGTCTCGATCGAAGTTGCCAACAGCAACGGTTATACGCGTCCACCGCTGCATGATTTCTTCATGACCCGCTACACGGAAGCCTATGCCAACGAGATCGCTGCTTTCATCAACGCGATTGCGACGGGCACAAAGGCTGCGCCAAGCGGCAAGGATGGGTTGATTGCACTGGCGCTGGCCGATGCCGCATTGCGCTCGGTCAAGGAAGGCAAGACGATCAATCTTTGAGTTTTGGTAATGAGCGCTCTGCCAGTGGAATAACTGGCAGGGCGTGGTTCGTGGTTCGACATAACAACCATGAGGGAGAGGGGTGCTGTAATGCTAATCACAACAGCTTCAAAATTTAGCGCCCTGCAACCCACCCACCGCCGTCATCCTCGGGCTTGACCCGAGGATGACGGCGGTGGGTGTTGAGGAAAACTCTATTCTCCGCCCTTGGCGATTAGCGTTGCATCCTCACTCTCCCTCATGGTTGTTATGTCGAACCACGAACCATTCAGCACAGACCACGCAATTAACGTAATGAGTAACGGGATAGGTGAGGGGAAATCCCCTCTTTACCGTACATCAACCCAGCGCTGCTCATGAAACGAACGGGCCATGGCATGAACCGTGCGTTCGATTTCCAGACCCTCTTCAAATCCAATCAGATGTGCATCCTGACCGTTGATGCGCTTGATCAACTCATGGCATTCGATGATCTTGAGATCGTTGAAGCCAAGGCCATGGCCGGGGGCAGGGATGAACCGGCCATAGGGATCATGATGCGGGGCGGTGAGGATTGTCCGATAACCCTGTTCCGTCGGGCGGTCTGCCGTCACATAAAGCTGAAATTCATTGGCGCGTTCCTGATCGAACAGGATCGATCCCTTTGAGCCGAAGATTTGCAGGGCGATGCGGCCCTTGCGGCCCCAGGCCGAGCGGTTGACCTGAAGCGTTCCGGCAACGCCGTTTTCCATATGCAGGAGCACACTGGCGCTGTCATAGGTTTCAACAGCCTTGGTGCTGCCACCTTCAGTTTTGCGCTCCGCATAGGGTTTGGACATGTCGCACATGACCCTGCCAACGCGACCGAACAGTGCCCAGAGCAGCGAAAGCGGATGGACGGCGAAATCATCAAGTGCGCCATATCCGGAGGTTGCAGCGTGTTTCCAGTAGAACAGCGCATCGGGATCGGCCATGAAATCCTCATCCATCTCAATGCGCAGATGGTTGACATCACCAATGATCTTTTCCGCCAGCAGCTGGCGGATGTGACGAATGGCCGGGCCTTGAATATAATTATAGCCGAGGGCGGCAACCTTGCCTGACTTCTTTGCTGCTTCAGTCATCGCCTTGGCATCGTCAAATGCCGGTGCCATGGGCTTTTCGCACCAGACATGTTTTCCGGCCTGAAGTGCGGCCAGCGCCATCTCGGGATGAAACTGGTTGGGTGTGGTGATGGAGACGATATCGACTTCAGGGTCGTTGATCACAGCGCGCCAGTCGCCCGAGGCTTTGCGGAAGCCAAACTCTGCTGCACGTTGATTGGCAAGGTCGGCATTGGCTTCGCCCAGATGCACGAGATTGACGGCAGGCACGTCGCCAAAAACCGCACGGACAGAATTCCAGGCCAAGGCATGGCATTTGCCCATGAACCCCGTACCAATCAGCCCAACACCCAGCGCGCGCGCATTCCCATGACCCGACATGTCTTCACTCCCACGACATTGAGGATGTCTGCATCTCTTGCAGATACTGATTGAAGTAATCTATAACAGATGAAAATGGAATAACTGATCCGTTTTGTGTGGCAGATTATTTTGGTAATCTCCAGATCAGTTACGCCAAACCAGAGGGAACGATTCGCAATGGGCAGCACGGCCACCCAAGCACCTTTGCCGCAGGACTTTGATGCCCTGCGCACGCTGATCCTGGATCGCCGCCAGCTTCTGCCCAAGCGGCTGGCGCAGATTGCCGCCTATGCGCTTGGCAATCCGGATGAAATCGCTTTCGGTACGGCGGCAAGCATTGCCCAATCGGCAGGTGTGCAGCCCTCGACGCTTATTCGCTTTGCCCAGCATCTGGGATTTGATGGCTTCACCAGCCTGCAATCGGTGTTTCGCGAGCGCCTGCGCGAACGGCAGGGCTCCTATGAGGAACGGCTTTCCGGGTTGCGCGGCGATACATCAGGTCTTTCGAAAAACCGGGTTATTCTCAATGGTTTTCTCAATGCTGCCAGCCAGTCGATCCAGACCATCTCCCGCAGCGTGGAAGACGATGTGCTGGAACGTGCGGTGGAAGTGCTGGCACAGGCAGAGACAATCTATCTCATTGCCCGCCGCCGCTCCTATCCGATCTCCGCTTATATGGCCTATGCCTTCGGCAAGCTGAAAATCCGCAACCAGCTGATTGAATCAACAGCGGGTATCGATCCGGAGATACTCTCTTTTGCCACGCCAAATGATGCAGCCATTGCCATCAGTTTTTCGCCCTATGCCTCGGCGACGGTTGAACATGCAGCGGCTCTTGCCGCGCGTGGTGTGCCTGTGGTGGCTATTACAGACAGCGCTTTTTCACCTTTAGCACAATCGGCAAGTGTGTGGTTTGAAGCGGCGGAGGGGGATTTCTCCGGGTTCCGTTCGCTGTCGGGAACAATGGCATTGGCAATGGCTTTGACTGTCAGCGTGGCGGAGAGACGGCGCAGTCTTTAACAAGAGCGGATGTGGAGATGTGGTTCGTGGTTCGACAAGCTCACCATGAGGGAGAGTGGTGATGAAAGGGAGCCAAGTTCTGTACTCTCTGTAATCTGCAATGCTGGCGATTAGCGTTGCATCGTTACTCTCCCTCATGGTGAGCTTGTCGAACCACGAACCATCTTTTCATAATTTTCCATTGGTCAATCAGGTAGAATTATAAAAAGAACGTACATTCCATATTGACGATTTGATAGAATTATTATTTCATATAAGAAAATTCCCGGCCTGTTTTTGGCGGGCTGGATCAGCATATCGGGAGGAACATCATGGGCAGCGCTGAAACAGGCAAAAAGCTTGATGTCATTACCATTGGCCGCTCGTCGGTTGATCTTTATGGCCAGCAGATCGGCTCCCGTCTTGAGGATATTGCATCCTTTGCCAAATCCGTTGGCGGTTGCCCGGCCAATATCGCCATCGGCACGGCGCGGCTCGGGCTACGTTCGGCGCTTTTGAGCCGTGTCGGCGATGAGCAGATGGGACGTTTTATTCGCGAGCAGATGCTGCGCGAAGGGGTTGCCGTTGATGGTGTCATCACCGATGCCGAGCGGCTTTCGGCGCTGGTGATCCTTTCGGTTGAAAACGACAAAAGCTTTCCCCTGATTTTCTACCGTGAGAACTGTGCCGATATGGCGCTCAATGCGGATGATGTTGATGCGGATTTCATCCGTTCGGCGCGTTCAGTCGTGGTGACAGGCACACATTTCTCCAAGCCCAATACGGACGCCGCTCAGCGCAAGGCGATCCGCCTGATGAAGGAAGCGGGCGGCAAGGTTGTATTTGATATCGACTACCGCCCGAATCTTTGGGGGCTTGCCGGGCATGGCGCTGGCGATAGCCGCTATATCGCCTCCGATGCGGTATCGAGCCATTTGAAAACGGTGCTTGCCGATTGCGACCTGATCGTCGGTACTGAAGAGGAAGTGCTGATTGCCTCGGGCGAAGCGGATCTGCTCACCGCCCTGAAAACCATTCGCGCGCTTTCCGCCAATGCCACCATTGTGCTCAAGCGCGGCCCCATGGGCTGCATTGTCTATGAGGGGGCTATTTCTGACAATCTGGAAGATGGCATTGTCGGCAAGGGCTTCCCGATTGAAGTGTTCAATGTGCTGGGGGCTGGTGATGCCTTCATGTCTGGCTTTCTGCGCGGTTGGCTGGGTGGTGAGAGCCTTGCAACGGCGGCAACCTGGGCGAATGCCTGCGGTGCCTTTGCCGTATCGCGGCTCCTGTGTTCGCCGGAAATTCCGACCTTCGAGGAACTGCAATACTTCCTTGAACATGGCAGCCCGCAACATGCCCTGCGCAAGGATGAAGCGATCAACCATGTGCATTGGGCAACGACGCGCCGTCACGATATTCCTTCGATGATGGCCTTTGCCATTGATCATCGCGTGCAGCTTGAAGAGCTTTCCCGGAAATTCAACGTCGATATCAGCAAGGTTCAGGCGTTCAAGGAACTGGCCGTGAAGGCCGCCGCGAAGGTTGCGGATGGTCGCAGCGGCTACGGTATGCTGCTTGATGAAAAATTCGGCCGCGAGGCCATGTTCGAATTTGCCCGGCACAGTTTCGACTGGTTGGGGCGTCCGGTGGAACTGCCCGGCTCGCGCCCACTGCGCTTTGAATTTTCGCAGGATATCGGATCGCAATTGGCGGAATGGCCGGTTGATCATTGCATCAAGTGTCTGTGCTTCTATCATCCTGATGATCCGGCTGAACTGAAAGCGGAACAGCAGGCCAAGCTGCGCACGCTGTTTGAGGCAGCGCGCAAGGTTGGCCGCGAATTGCTGATCGAAATCATTGCCGGAAAGCACGGCGCGCTTGATGATAATACCATTCCCCGGGCACTCGAAGAGCTTTATGCACTTGGCATCAAGCCTGATTGGTGGAAGCTGGAGCCACAGGCCTCAAGCGCCGCATGGAAGAACATCGAAGCGGTCATTGAAAAGAACGATCCCTGGTGCCGCGGTGTAGTGCTGCTGGGCCTTGAAGCACCGCAGGATGAGCTGGAGGCGGCTTTTGCGGCCACCGCCAATGCACCTGTGGTCAAAGGCTTCGCCGTGGGCCGGACCATTTTCATGGATGCCGCCGAACAATGGCTGGCAGGGCGCATGTCCGATGAGGCTGCTATCGCCGATATGGCGGATCGTTTCGAAAAATTGACCAGAGCCTGGCTTGCCAGCCGCAAGCAACAAGCGGCATAGGCTATAGCATCAAGGCCGGGAGGAGATTGATATGACCAAGACGATACGCCTGACCATGGCGCAGGCACTGACGCGTTTCCTTGCCAATCAGATGACCGTGATCGATGGCAAGAAGGTGCCAATTTTTGCCGGTGTATGGGCGATTTTCGGCCACGGCAATGTCGCCGGTATCGGGGAAGCGCTTTATCAGGTGCGCGAGGAACTGCCGACCTACCGCGCCCACAATGAACAGGCGATGGCTCATGCCGCTATTGCCTTTGCCAAGGCGAGTTTCCGTCGCCGCATGATGGCGGTGACAAGCTCGGTCGGGCCGGGCGCCACCAATATGGTAACCGCCGCCGCGCTCGCCCACGTCAACCGTCTGCCATTGCTGCTTTTGCCCGGTGATGTCTTTGCCAACCGCATTCCCGATCCGGTCTTGCAGCAGGTGGAAAGCTTTGGCGACGGCACCGTCTCCGCCAATGATTGCTTCCGTCCTGTCTCGCGCTATTTTGACCGGATCACCCGGCCTGAACAGATCATTCCAGCGCTTGCCCGCACCATGGCTGTGCTGACTGATCCCGCCGAATGCGGGCCGGTGACGCTGGCCCTGTGTCAGGATGTGCAGGCGGAAGCCTATGACTATCCGGAGAGCTTTTTCGATGAGCGTGTGTGGACAACGCGCCGTCCGCGCCCTGATCGTGAAGAACTGGCTGCCGCTGTCGAATTGCTCAAATCTGCCAAGAAGCCGCTGGTGATTGCTGGCGGCGGCGTCATCTATTCGCAGGCGTCGAACGAATTGAAAGCCTTTGTCGAAGCAGCAGGTATCCCGGTTTGCGAGACGCAGGGTGGCAAGTCTTCGCTGCCTGACAATCATCCTCTGAACATGGCTGCCATTGGCGTAACCGGCACATCTGCCGCCAATCGACTGGCGGAAGAAGCTGATGTCATTCTGGCCGTCGGCACGCGTCTGCAGGATTTCACAACAGGCTCGTGGGCGCTGTTTCGCAATGGAGCCAAGAAATTCATAGGCCTCAACGTGCAGGCCTTTGATGCGGGCAAGCATCGCGCTGCGCCTCTTGTTGCTGACGCGCGGGAAGGGCTGCTGGAACTGGCGGCAGCGACTGCCGGATATAAGGCACCTGCCAGCTGGACCGAGAACGCCAAGCAAGGCAAGGCAGAGTGGCAGAAGGCTGCCGCCGAAGTTACTGGTCCAACCAATGCGGTTCTGCCATCAGATGCGCAGGTGATTGGCGCCGTGCAGCGGTCGATGGGCAGTGAAGCCACTGTTTTGCATGCGGCGGGTGGATTACCGGGTGAAATGCATAAGCTCTGGCAGGCGGGAGCGCCGGGTTCCTACCACGCGGAATATGGTTTTTCCTGCATGGGTTATGAGATCGCCGGTGGTCTCGGTGCAAAGATGGCAAAGCCCGATGACGAAGTGGTGGTCATGATCGGTGATGGTTCATATCTGATGCTGAATTCCGAAATCGCCACCTCGGTGATGCTGGGCAAGAAGATCAATATCGTTCTTCTCGACAATCGTGGTTTTGGCTGCATCAACCGGCTGCAGATGGGCACAGGTGGCGCGAACTTCAACAATCTTCTGAAGGACTCGCGCCACGAGGTTTTGCCCGATGTGGATTTTGTCGGCCATGCCAAAAGCCTTGGTGCCATCGCTGAAAAGGTCGCATCGATCGCGGAACTTGAAGGCGCGCTTGCTCGGGCAAAGCAGAATGACCGGACAACGGTGATTGTTATTGATACGGACCCGCTGATTTCCACGGATGCCGGTGGGACATGGTGGGATGTGGCCGTGCCTGAGGTCAGCCAACGCCCACAGGTCAATGCGGCACGCAAGGCCTATGAAGAGAAACTGAAATCGCAGCGTGTGGGTGATTAGACAATCATGGCTTTGAGCCAAGCGATTCACCCCCCTCTGTCCTGTCGGACATCTCCCCCACAAGGGGGGAGATCACATTGGCATCGACGCCTTTGCACAACAGGAAACGTTCCAGGTTTCGCAAAAACAGTAATACAGCTGATCTCCCCCCTTGTGGGGGAGATGCCCGACAGGGCAGAGGGGGGTGAACGTCTCGCTCATCCCTCCCCGATTGGCTTAATTCCAGCGCACACAACAAATGAAGGAAGACAAGAATGATCCGTATCGGGGCGAACCCAATCGGCTGGTCCAATGATGACATGCTGGAAATCGGCGGAGATATTCCGCTGGAAACCTGTCTGGAACAGGCAAAGGCTGCCGGGTTTACCGGCATGGAGCTGGGCAACAAGTTTCCGCGCACCGCCGACAAGCTGCGTCCGATCCTTGATGCATTTGGCCACACTCTGGTCAGCGGCTGGTATTCGACCGAGCTTCTGGTGCGTGACGTGGAAGCGGAACTGAAAGCTGTTGTCGGCCATGCAACGCTGTTGAAAGATATGGGCTGCACGGTGCTGATTGCCGCCGAAACATCCAACGCCATCCATTCCAACAAGGATCTGCCGCTATCAGCCCGTCCGGTTCTGGAAAAGTCCGCATGGACGGGCTTTGGCGAGCGTTATACGGCTTTTGCCGAAGCGATCAAGCAGACCTACGGCCTCCAGGTGGTTTACCATCACCACATGGGAACCGTGGTGCAGACCGAAGCGGAAATTGACCGGTTCATGGAAGTTACCGGTGATGCGGTGCATCTGCTGCTGGATACCGGCCATGCCACATGGGGTGGCGGTGATCCCGCGCGTCTTGCCCGTCACCACAAGCCACGCATCAGCCACGTCCACTGCAAGGATATTCGCGAGGCCGTCATGTGGCAGTCGAACCGCGAAGACTGGTCTTTCCTCGATTCCGTGCTGGCTGGCGTTTATACGGTTCCGGGCGACGGTCTGATCGACTATGTTCGTGTCCTGAAAGAACTCAAGGGCTATAGCGGCTGGGTTGTCGTTGAAGCTGAGCAGGACCCCAAGAAGGCTGATCCAGCCGTCTATTCCAAGCTCGGCCACGCAAATCTCAGCCGCTTCATCAAAGAGGCAGGGTTGGTTTGACCAGTGATTCCAAGCATCCGTTTTTTCGTCCCCTGTGGCGCCGTGTTGCGGTGGTGGTCTTTTGCCTTGCATGGGCCATCTTCGAATTCGTGACAGGAACGCCGTTCTGGGGGACGATAGCGCTTGGTTTTGCCGGTTATGGCATCTGGCAGTTTTTCATAGCCTTTGATCCATCCGAGCCGGTCAAACCTGTCGATGCGGACGAAAAAGAGGAATAGATCATGTCGAAATTGTTGCTCAAGGCGAAAGCCGGCACCGGCCATGTGGCAGAGGTGACACCGGAGAGCGCCGGTTGGTCCTACGTCGGGTTCGACCTGCATCGTGCCACGCCGGGGCAGACCATTGCGGGCCGCAGTGGTGACAAGGAGGTCTGCCTTGTTTTCGTGACGGGCAAGGGCTTTGCGCAGGTCAATGGTCATGATCTGGGTTTGCTGGGCGAGCGCATGTCGCCCTTCGAGGGCAAGCCGTGGTCGGTCTATATGCCTTCCAATTGTGACTGGTCCGTGGTTGCCGATACGGCTGTTGAGCTTGCTGTCTGTTCGGCGCCAAGCTTTGGCAATGATTTGCCGGTTAGGGTAATCGCCCCCGATGATCTTGGTCAGGAAACGCGCGGCAAGGGCACCAATACGCGTTATGTCACCAATATCCTGCCGGAAGGCGAACCTGCCGATTCACTGCTCGTGGTGGAAGTCATCACGCCGGGGGGGCACACATCAAGCTATCCGCCGCATAAGCATGATCAGGACAATCTGCCCGCTGAATCCTATCTGGAAGAAACCTATTACCACCGGCTGAACCCGCCACAAGGCTTTGCGTTCCAGCGGGTCTATACGGATGACCGGTCACTGGATGAGGCCATGGCGATCGAGGATGGCGATGTGGTCATGGTGCCCAAGGGTTATCATCCCTGTGCTGCCTGCCATGGCTATGACCTCTATTATCTCAATGTGATGGCTGGTCCCAAGCGTACATGGAAATTCCACAATGCGCCTGAGCATGAGTGGCTGATGAAACAGGTTTAAGTGCTACAATCGGATGGTGTGTGGTTCGACAAGCTCATTAACAGAGATACCCCGTTCCGTCATCCTCGGGCTTGACCCGAGGACCCATGGCGAAGGAGATCAATCAGATCTGGATGTCTGACGCTCCCTAAATTGTGGGTCCTCGGGTCAAGCCCGAGGATGACGGGAATGGGTGGGGGTATGGGAGTCAAGTTCTGCAACGGTGGCGATTATCGTTGCATCCACCCAAGTCCCTCATGGTGAGCTTGTCGAACCACGAACAATACAGTTGCCAATCAGTTACCCTCTACCACCGCAGAACGAAACGCCCGGCAATAGCACCAATTAGCGCGGAAGAAAGCACGCCCAGCGTGTACCAGATGGCGATAAAGGGCATGGCGCTTTCATCGCAATGGAATGAATAGATCAGTGCTGCAATTGACCCCGCTGCGAGACCCGCAGCGGTTCCCGCCACCGTCAGCCGTGTCGGTGCCAGTCCGCGCAAGATCCAGAAACAGCCGAACAGCAATGGCAGTGACAGAACCACAATATTGAAAGTGCAGACGGTGATCGTGTGGCCTTTCATCATGGGCATGTAATGGTCACGTGGGGACATGGCGAGCTGCGCGAATGCCAGCGCGGCGATGATTGCCACGGCTGTGCCCATGACAATGAGGCTGATGCGTATGCTTCCAAGCGGATAGGCAATGCGTTTGATCGCCCAAGCACCGCCCACGGCAAGGGCCAGCGTGTAGGCGAACTTTGTCCAGAAAGCCATTGTGCCAGCGGCCGTCATCAGATCAGGACGCATGCCGAGCCATGACCACATGAGAATGGCCGAAGCAACAGCGCTGATACCAAGGCCTATGCCGATTCGCCTGATGACAGCCCTGCGCGATACCGGCTTCAACTCGCTGGCGAGACGCTCGATCAGATCATTTGTCGTCATCGACTGCCTGTCCTCTTAACTTCGCGGCTATGGCCTTCAATCCTCTGTGAATGCTGACCTTTACAAGTGATTCCGAAAGGCCCGTGCTTTGAGCCACCTCGGCAATCGATTGTCCTTCAATCTTCGTCCGGTAAATCAGGTCTCTCGATTTCTCCGGTATGGTCTTCAACAGACGGTCCACATCCATCCGGTCTGCGGCTGCGTCTGAATTGTCCTGCGCAAACAGGTCTTCCGCATCATCCAGCGGTACTGTCGCCCTGATGCGGTTGCGCCGGAAATGGTCGATCAGCTTATAGCGCGCAATGGCATGCAGCCACGCGGTGAACGGCCGATCCGGCTCATAGGTCTGGCGCCGCGTGTGCAAGGCCAGCAATGTTTCCTGCACCAGATCATCCGCATCGCCGCGATGGGCATCAGCCAGACGCCGCAGAAAATAGCCGCGCAGATGTTTTGCGACATCATCAAGCAGCACGCGATAGCTCTGCGCGTCGCCTGCAAGGCTGGCGAGCATCAGTTCCTTCAATCGCGCTTCGACCGAATGCACCCTGGTTCATTCCTTTATTCGCAGCAGCGGCGAAAAAGTTACAGATGGAAAGATCATATCGACAGCAGTTACAGCATGCCAGTAGCCCGCGGTCCAACTTTTTGATCACCAATCCGTGATCGGTGTAACCAAATCCTCCAACCCGACGAATTGCCTGATGTGACCGGTTGCCAACGCCGGTTCACACAAAGAAATCAGGAGGCCGTCATGGGTTTGCTCGCTAAGATCGGATATTTGGGTACAGTATCAGTCGCCGTCGGCTTATTGAGCTTTGGCGCAAGCAATGCCTTTGCCGACAGTGCAAAGCCGCTGACTGTTGTCGAGCTTTTCACAAGTCAGGGTTGTTCATCCTGCCCACCCGCCAATGCCAATCTGATCGAGATCAGCAAGCGCCCCGGCGTTCTGGCCCTGAGCTTCGGTGTGACCTATTGGGACCGGCTCGGCTGGAAAGATATTTTTGCCACCCCTGAATATACGGACCGGCAGATCACCTATGAAATGCCGCTGGGTCGCGATGGGCCATTTACACCGCAAGTGGTCGTCAATGGCCGTGCCGATGTGGTCGGCAACCGCATCGGCGAAATCGACGATCTGATCGCAAAGGAACCAAAGCCCGACGCGCTTGGCGTTACGATCAATAAGAATTCGCTCGCTATTGGTGTCGGCAAAGCCCCCGAGAATGGCGCCGATATCTGGCTCGTGACCTATGACGACAAAACGATCAACGTTCCAGTCAGTCGCGGCGAGAACACGGGCCACACACTGCCGCACAAGAATGTCGTTCACAGCCTTTCCAATCTTGGAAACTGGGATGGCAAGGCGGTGACGCTGGACATTCCTCCCACCAAAGCAGGCCTGCGCACGGCTGTTCTGATCCAGGCCCCGCATGGTGGGCCGATTCTGGCCGCCGCGACCAATTGAATTCCGCCATGGCGGACACGAGAATTCCTGGCATGAAAAGCTGTGAGACACGCAGCGCGATGCCCAGGAAGTGTGGATGACCGCATGGTTGTCCGAAACTCAACGGCACGCAGATACGTGTCTTATTCAAATCGAGGAGACTACCATGAACATTATTGCACGCCGCATCGCCCTGTCGGCTTTCGTTCTTGCTTCCGGCTTTGCCGGTATCAACAGCGCTCTTGCGGAAGACGCCATGAAGGCAGACCCTATGAAGACGGAGGCCATGAAGGCCGACTGCATGAAAAAGGCCGGCATGGAAAAGGATTCCATGAAGAAAGATGCCATGACCAAGGATTGCAACAAGCAGGCTATGGCAACTGATGCGATGAAGCCGGATGCCATGAAAAAGGACGCGATGAAGCCCGACGCAATGAAAAAAGATGCCATGAAGCCAGCGGATGCCATGGCTCCGAAGAAGAACTAAGAATCATCATACCGGTGCTGTCTCGTGAACGAGGCGGCACCGGGCGACCACCTAAGAGCCAAGGAAACAATCATGACAAGCGTGACTGATCATGAAACGGTACGGCCAAAGAAAATCCTGTTCTATCGTCATTCGTTTGCTGTGCGCCTGACCCACTGGCTCAATGTCCTGTGCCTTAGTTTCCTGCTGATGAGCGGGTTGCAAATCTTCAATGCGCATCCCGAGCTTTACTGGGGCCAATATGGCGCTGATGCCGACCATTCCTTTATCTCGATCGGAGCTTTTCAGGATGGTGACACCATTAAGGGTGTCACGCGCATCGGGTCGATTTCCATTCCTACAACGGGTGTTCTTGGTGCCTCGACTGTCGATGGCGAATTGACGCCGCGGGCATTCCCCAGCTGGATTACCATTCCGAGCTTTCAGGACCTGGCCACGGGCCGCCGCTGGCATTTTTTCTTTGCCTGGTTTTTTGTGATCAACGGTTTTGTCTATCTGCTCTATGGCCTGATTGCCGGGCACTTCAAACGCGATCTCGTGCCAAGCAAAGACCAGTTGACGCCACAACATCTGGCCCATGAAATTGGCGAGCATGCCCGTCTGCGCTTTCCAAAGGGCGAAGAGGCAAGGCGCTACAACAGCCTGCAGAAGCTGAGCTATATGGCGGTTATTTTCATACTTCTGCCGCTGATGGTTCTGACCGGCCTTACCATGTCGCCCGGTTTTGACTCCATCGTTCCATGGCTGGTTGATGTTTTTGGCGGTCGCCAGTCCGCACGCACCATTCATTTCATCACCGCATCGCTGCTGGTTGCCTTTGTCGTGGTCCATCTGGTGATGGTTCTGGTCTCAGGCGTCTGGAACAATCTGCGCTCGATGATCACGGGTTATTACGGCCTGACTGTTGATACGGACAAGGAAACAGCCAAATGAAATTCGAACTCACACGCCGCCGTTTCCTGATTGGCTCAAGTGTCGCCGCCACCGGCCTTTTGACCGGGTGCGATGCTTTGATCACCAACACCAGCGTCAATGATATTCTGCAAAAGGCGGAGGCCCTGACCATGGGTTCGCAGCGGCTTTTGCAGGCGCACGAGCCCTTGGCCCGCGAATTCACCGAGGCGGATCTTTCGCCCACGTTCAAAGCTAACGGTACACAAATGCCTGACAGCGAGGATTATGCCCGGCTCATGGAAGGCAATTTTGCCGACTGGCGGCTGGTGGTCAACGGCATGGTACGCACGCCGCTTAGCCTGTCGCTGGCTGATCTCAAGGCACTTCCGTCCCGCACGCAGATCACACGGCACGATTGCGTTGAAGGCTGGAGTGCCATCGGCAAGTGGACCGGCGTTCCACTGGGTCTGGTGTTGCAAAAGGCCGGAATTGCGCCCGGTGCGCGCTATGCAGTGTTCTACTGTGCCGATGAGTATGAGAAGACACTGGATGGCAGCGGCCAATATTACGAGAGCATCGATCTCGTTGATGCTTTCCATCCGCAAACCATTCTGTCCTACAGCATGAACGGCAAGGATCTGGAGGTCGCGCATGGCGCTCCCTTGCGCCTGCGCGTTGAACGGCAGCTTGGCTATAAGCACGCCAAATATGTCATGCGCATTGAGCTGGTCGACAGCTTCAAAGGCGTGTGGGGCGGCAAGGGCGGTTTCTGGGAAGATCGCGGCTATGAGTGGTATGCAGGTATCTGATTCAGGCGGCGGCTATAACCTCGATCTCGACCAGCCATGCCTCCAGTAGCGTCTGCGCGACGATAGTCGTTGTCGGGATTATGCGGCCATTAAGCGCCGCAACCCGGGCATTCTGGTTGGCCTCGGCAAAGGCCGGGTCACGCAGGTAGCTTGTCGTCCTGACAACATTGTCGACTGTCATCCCGGCGCTTGCAAGAATTGCCCGGATATTGTTCCAGACGAGATCAAGCTGCTCAGCCAATGTCGTGCCGGGCATACCATCAGGATCAAGCCCCATGGTGCCGCTGATATAAAGAAAACGCTCCGGCTGATGCAACTCCAGCGCGTGGAGATAGTCTGGCGTTGCTGCGTAGACGCCGTTGTCGGGATTGCGCGGGATCAGTTTCATGATGGATGTTCCTTCCTGAAATTGTTCGGATAGAAGTGCCCCATTGTGGGGTATTTGTAGGCATACTCATTCAAACTTGCAGACAATCCGGCAATGTATGGCTGATAAGTTCAAATGTATGGGCTGAAGATCAATAGCTATCGCTGGTGATGCGCATAACGCTGAGAGGCAATTCGATGTCTTGCCTGCGGGAAGGACCAGACCTGAACTCCATGGGGGTCATATCGGTCCAGCGGCGAAAAGCATGGCGAAAGTTCGAGGCGTCGCTGTAGTCAAGACGGCTGGCAATTTCATCCATCGTCAGTTCGGTTTCGCGCAGATATTTTTTGGCAAGCCCAAGCCGGGTCTCGTCGAGCAGCGATTGATAGGATGTGCCTTCACCGGTCAATTTGCGCCTGAGGGTGCGGGCGCTGATGCCCAATTGCTCGCAGGCGATATCAATGGGCGGGAAGCGTCCGGCGCTTTGCACGAAGAGTTGCCGCAAGCGCCCGGCCACACCGGCCGATGACGCCATGCGGTCGACCATTTCGTCGCAAAGCTGGCGGACCATGGAGAAGGTCATTTCATGGGCGCGGCGCGGGGTGCGCTCGAGCCATGCCACATCGACAAGCAGTTCATTATCAGGGTGGTCGTAGTGGATCGGACAGTTGAATACTTTTTCGTAGACAGAGGCATCAGCCGGTTTGGGAAAACTCAAGTGGATCGCCGCCGGACTGAAATCCGGATCGGCGATATCCTTGGCAAAGGATATGATTGTCCCGAGCACATGCTCGACTTTGAAAATATAGAGTTTGGGATCGGTTATTCTGTTCAAGTCGGGTTCGGTGGACCATATGCCGTGTTTGCTGGTCTCACGAAAAGTCTGCTTTCCCATGGGAACAGTTAGCGCATGGTATTTTTCGGCGAAATGACAGGCGCTGCGGCATGTGGCGCTGCTCAGAAGTGCAAAGCCATAAATGCCGTACATGGTGATCTGCATGGTCAGACCCAGCCGTAATCCCACATGCGGATCGTCGGACAGGGTGAACGCATTGCGGATCGCCGTGAGCATCTGGTTGATGGAGATCAGCGTGTCGGGTGATGAAAGCTCCCGTTCACTGAGGCCGGTTCCATTCAGGGCAAGCACTGCGGGAATGCCGTCGCCGGTCAACAGGTCAACCAGCGCCAGTAACTCCGACGCGGAATGAATCCTATCGCTGGCGCTATGGATCAAAACGCAATTCTCCCGATTTTTGTTACCCCGTTTTTTGACGAAATTAGCACGGTCATAGCGGCACGGAAATCCATTGTTTCTCCAACTGGCCGTTATTCACCGGCCATTGACCGCCCCGAACCTTGAAGGGCGTGGCGGTCTGCGGCAATGATCCATGAAAGCGCTGACGGGCAGCACAAGATCCGTGATAGAACGTATAGAAGAGAAGACCGGAGGAAAGCACATGGATATGAATGCCACACCTGCTGATGCATTGGTGCCGGTTCTCAACCGGTTGCGCGCCTCCTGGCTGGCCCACCGGCCCGATTATGCCCAGCGCCATGATGATCTGAAACGCCTGCGCGCCGCTTTGAAAGATCGGCTTGAGCCAATGGTCAAGGCAATCAGTGCTGATTTTGGTCATCGCTCCCGCCATGAAAGCATGCTTGGCGAAGGCATGACCGTCTTTGGTGAGATCGACCATATGCTTTCGCACCTGAAATCCTGGATGAAACCGCAACGCCGTTCGTCGGGTTGGCGCATGTGGCCAGCCAAAGCGGAAGTACGTTATGTGCCGCTCGGCGTCGTCGGGGTCATTGCCCCGTGGAACTATCCGGTCAATCTGGCGCTGACGCCGCTGGCGACAGCGATTGCCGCTGGAAACCATGTCTTTCTTAAACCTTCCGAACATACGCCGCGCACCAGCGAATTCCTGCGCGAACTGCTCGCCGATGTTTTTCCGGAGGATCGTGTTGCCGTGGCGCTTGGCGGCGCTGACGTTGGCAGTGCGTTTGCCGGTCTGCCGTTCGATCACCTGCTGTTCACCGGCTCCACCGCTGTTGGCCGCAAGGTCATGGCTTCGGCGGCACCAAACCTGACGCCGGTGACGCTGGAGCTTGGGGGTAAGTCGCCCGTATTCATCGGTGAAGAAGCGCCTTTCGCCAAGGCTGTCACCCGCATTGTCACCGGCAAACTCTACAATGCGGGCCAGACCTGTATTGCGCCTGACTATGCGCTGGTGCCTCTGGCGCGGCGCGATGAATTTGTTGAAGCGGTGCGCAGCGAGGTCAAATCCCGCTATGCCCAGCTAGATGCCAATCCTGATTATACCCACATCGTCAATGAAGGGCAGTATCGCCGCCTGCGCGGTCTGCTGGAGGATGCGCGCGGGCGTGGTCTTGATGTTTTAACGCTGGTTGAACCGAAGGATGCCGCGAAGGCAGAATCCGAGCGGCTTTTGCCGCCGACGCTGGTGCTGGACCCTGATGATGACAGCAAGATCATGCGGGAAGAAATCTTTGGCCCGATCCTGCCGATCAAGACCTATGGCACCGCCGATGAAGCCATTGCCTATATCAATGCACACGACCGGCCACTGGCCTTCTATTGTTTCAGCAATGACAAGGCGGAAACGGAAAAGATGCTGTCGAGCATTGTGGCTGGTGGTGTCTGCGTGAACGAGACCCTTTTCCACAATGTCTGCAACGATCTGCCATTCGGCGGCGTTGGTGCGAGCGGTATGGGGCACTATCATGGTCGTGAGGGTTTTCTGACCTTCAGCAAGATCATGCCTGTTTTGTATCAGGCCAAGATGCCGCTGACTGACCGGGTGAAGCCGCCCTATAAGGGGCTGGCAAACACGGTGGTGAAGCTCTTTGCCCGTTAGGAGAAGGGCAGTGTCTGCCAGCGATCGATGATTTTACCGTCGGAATAGACGGCAATCGAACTGAATTGCTGCAACACAAATTCGCTCTGTGTTGGCCGCAGGAAGGCAAAATCATCGGGCTTGATCGTGGCGCTTGCGGGCAGGCGCATGAATTGCTGATTTGTTGAATATCCCATTGTCTTGTCGGGTTTCATGCCGAAGGGATAGACTGCTTCCGCCATCCACTTGCCGCCATAGAGGAAGCAGCCACGCTTGGGGAATAAGCCAAGCTTTTGCATGATCCACGTCTTGTCATCGAGGCCCGGCAACAGAGGATCGACAACCTTCAGAACCGGGGTGGCGATGAAAATGGCGGGTGCCAGTTTGGCAAGGCTCGGTACGTCGAAATCGGTTGGCAGGACGAAGGCGGAACCCATGGAAACATCGTTGGCTGCAATAGCGGAATCGTAGAGCAGGGCGGTTGAACTGCCTCCGAGATTGAGGATTGCGCGCTGGTCCGGGCCAAGGCACGCAGCAAATTCCTGAAAGAGTGTTTTTGTCTTCGCCAGCGCTTTTTTCGGACCGCCAAAGATGGCGGGGATATGATTGATATGAGCCTCATAGGCCATGATGCCCTGACAATGCAGCCGGGGATATTGTTTGAGCAATTGCAATGCGCGGGTCAAAGCTTCACCATTGTGATAACCGCCGCGATGCAGGCCCACATCGACTTCGAAGCAGAATCGCAGATCAATGCCGAGTTCATCGGCTAGCGCGCCATAGGCCGCCAGCCGGTCATCCGTGTCGATCAGCCATGCAATGCGCTGTGGTGCATTCTTTGCCTTGGCGAGAATCCCGCCCTTTTTGAGAGCAAGGCGCACGCCTGCAACCGGCATGGGTTTGCCGAGAATGGCCGTGGCATCGGGAAATTCATTCAATACTGCCGCCGTAACAGGCAAATGGAACGTCATGAAATGGCGATCTGGAAATGTCTTGCCGATATGCGCCAGCAAGGGCAGGCACGGTAGCGATTTGTCGACAAGCCGCAGCGTCAGATTGGGCGCAAGGCCACGCTTGATCGTGACGATATTCTGGTTCAGACGGTCGAGATCAAGCACGAGGCAGGGCTGATGAATATCAGCCATATGGAGCGCCTTTGAGACCGCGGTGAAATAAGGAGCGCTCACAGATCAATTCCCAGAAGATCAGCCAGATAGGGCGAGACAAAGCGGTTGTCGGGGTCCATGTCGCGGCGCACAGCCATGGCATCGGCCCAGCGCGGATAGAGCGCACTCAGATCCTTTGCCTTGAGATTATGCATCTTGCCCCAATGCGGACGGCCACCATGGGCCCGGAAAATGGCTTCTGCCGCCCTGAAATAGGGGTGCGGGTCCTCGCGGGCGTCGTGATGAATGGCAATTGAACAGCTGGCGCGTTTGTAGAACGGGCTGAGCCAGATGCTGTCAGGCGCGACAACACGCACCTCGATAGGGAAATAGACGTGCGGGAACTTTTCCTCCAGCAGCCGGATGATCTGGCGCAAGACGGTCGCGCCTTCTTCGAATGGCAGGTGATATTCCATCTCGTTGAATTTGACATTGCGCTCGGAGGCATAGACGTTGAGCCATTCACCCACATAATCTTCCTTGGGCAGCCGAGCGATGGCCGTGCCAATCAGCTTGCGGCGCAACCACGGAAAGCGCTGAAGATAGGTCCGCAGTTTTCGCAACGTGCCAAGCGCATCATCATCTTCCGTTGGCGGGCGCGTGCCTGCTGGAGCCTCGGTGATGTCACTTGCGAGAAACAGCGCCTGTCCGGAGAATGGAATGTAATAAAACTCGGATGAGCGATGGGCGGACATGCGCTTTTCAAACTGGTCGAGTACGCCATCAACAGGCTCGGTCCAGCGGCGGCGGCGCAAGCGATAATTCGCCATGTTCTGGATCGTCACTTCCGTGACCGCACCGAATGCGCCGAGCGAGGCACCCATGGCGTCCATCACATCGGAATGTGCAGCGCGATCAAATTCGCGGACGTTGCCGCGCCCATCAACGATCTGCATTGCGGTAAGCTGGGTATGATAGGCGCCAAGGGTGACGCCGGAGCCATGAGTTGCGGTTCCAAGCCCGCCGCCAAACGCCTGCTTGTCGATATCGCCCATATTGGGCAGTGCCTGTCCAACGCTGTGCAGCAGTTTTGTCAGCGCGCCGATCTTGGTCCCCGCACCAATGCGTGCCTGTAGCTTGTCGTTGTCATGCGAAATGAGGCCGCTGAAATAGTCGAGCGAGAGAATGGTGCCCTGGCTCTTGACCAAAGGCGTAAAGGAATGACCTGTACCGGCGATACGGATGGGGCCCGGCGCGGTTTTGATCGTGGTGCTCAACTGCTCGAGATGTTTGGGATGCGACATCAATTGCGGTTGCGCGGTGACGGAACCCGACCAGTTTTGCCAGTCATTACCAATAGCTATGTTCATGGAAGATGAGCCTCTTCAATCAAACAGTGATGGCGCGGCGGCGCGAAAACATGAGGAACATGCCGAACAGGCCGAGACTGCAAAGCAGCGCGCCTATGCCGAACCATGGAACGATACCCACATTGTCATTGGTGATGAAAACGGATGCAGCGAGCGGCCCGAGTGCAGCGCCGAGAATCTGGGCCGCTGGAATGAGCAGCGCCGTGCTGCGTGATGAGTCCGCCGCGACGGCGAGGCCAATCTGATAGGGCGTGATGAACATCCAAAGGAACGCGATCACCAACGCTGCTGCCCAGAACATCGATATGGATGGATGGTCGGCAAGAATGGCCGATGCGGCAATGGCGGCGAGAACGCACAGGATAATCGACAGGCGGTAGTCAAGGTGGCGGTCGATCCATGTGGCGCAGACCGCGCCGAGCACCTGAAATGCAAGGCTTGCAGACACCAGTAGTCCGACCGTCTGTGCATCGATGGCGTAAAGTGCGCCCAAGGGTTCGAGGAACGCCCAGAGTGAGCCGATGAACAGGAAGAAGGTGAAGATCACCAGCAGCGCCAGTATGGCACGGACCGAGAAAACGCCATCCATATTGCTTGGCTGTTTTGGCAATTCGCCATATTCGCCAGGTACGAGTGCTGATATTGCGAGGGAGGCAAGACAGACAATCGCGAGCACATGAAATCCGCCGCTGGAACCCATAGCTGGTACGACCCATAGGGCCAGAATGGCGGCGAGAATGCATTGAGCGAGTGTCTGCAGGGAGATGAAGAAGCCGCCGAGACGCTCCGCATGGCGCGAGCGTGCAATCAGCTCGATGGAAATGGCAACGGTTCCACCTTCAACAAGACCGGCGAGGGAGCGGACGAGCAGCAATTCATTGGGCGTTGTGGCATAGGAGACGGCGAAATCGAGCACGGCCAGTGCTGCGAGCAGCACGGCGGATTTTACCCGAAGATGCCGGGTTGAAATCAGCATGCCCGCAATGACGGAGCCCAGCGCTATGGTAATAAATTCGGCTGTAGCAATGAGAGCCAGCTCGTCAAAATTGACGCGTTTTTCGGAATAGAGCGCGCCGAGGAGAATGGGTTGCAGTCCCAAAATCTGCAATCCGGCGGAGCCGATCCATAACGCGGCCCATTGCTGTATGCGCGTGGGATTTCCGACAAGCCAGTCGGAAGAATGGGGTGACGAAAACTGGACAGGTGCCATGCTATGGCTTCCCTTCACACTGAGATCTATGATCATGACAGCTGGTTTCAGGTTTGCCAGCCCGGCTTGGCGTAAGGCTATACAGATAGCCTACCACTTGATCGCGTAGCCAAGATTTCCCGATACGGCCCAGCCGGCATCAAGCGCCGAATTGTTGAAGCCATATTTGGTTTCCTCGACCGATGCCATGTAGGTCACGCCAAGGCCGCCGCGCAGTTCGCCGCCTCGCTTGTCTTTCCACGAGCCGCCGACCGCAAGTGTCCACGTCTCGCCTGTTACGTCCCAGCCGGTGGCAACAGCCTGATCCCAGCTCAGGCTGACACTGCCCGCAAGATCCTTGGTAAATTCATGTGCAATACCGCCCGTAATCGTCCATCCGTCGCGCCAGTTATATTGGTCGATGGTCTCGGAAATATCGGAGCGCACAATGAGTGTCTTGGTCACACTCCAGTCCATCCATTGGACCGATGCGAAGGCCAACCATCCGGGCGCTATACCGCTTTGCAGATCAAGCTCGACATTCTGAGGCAAGTTGCCATAACCCTTGGCGGCAAAATCCACCTTTGGCAGGGGAACACCTACCAATTCACCGGGGACGGATAATGTACCATCGGCACCATAGGATGTTGCCGAGCGGTATTTCAGCTGGGCGCGGAAGGCAATGTCAGGAATGTCATAGGCAACGCCAAGGCGATAGCCGGTGTCCTGTCCTGTGAGATTGAGATTGATGCCACCGAAATCCTCGCGCTCGTAGTCGAGCTGTTCAACGAACATGCCGCCGAGAAGATAGAAATTGCCTTTGCCTACGGAGAATTTGACGGCGCAGGTCGCGCCAAATTCATCGATGTGAAATTTTTCCACGAGTTTGCCGTCATAGGTCGGCGCATCATATTTCTTGCTGCCGCCATAGGGCTGCGTGTAGGTACCGGCACAGCTGACGCTGTCGGTTAGTTTGAACTTGGTGGCAAAGGACGGGATGACATAGGTGTCATAAGGATCGGTACCGACCAGATCGGGATTTCCGTTCTTGGAATATTTCTGGCTCGGGCGCACAAACGTTACGCTGGACCGCATGTTGAAATTGCCGTCCTCATAAAGGATCTCGGTATCGGCAGTTCCGCGAGAAAAACCGCCCGCATGGGCAGATGTTGCGGCCCCAGCGACCACTATGGCCAAAAGCAATGTCTTGAGATTCATCTGATGCATACGCTCCCCTCATAAATGCATGTATGATTGCGGGGACGCTGCTGGATGCCATCGTGTTTTACCCATCGACATGGATGAAACAGTCAGGCTCGGGCCGCGGGATCATCAACCTCTGGTGCAGGACACGCCCTCACGGTCTGCCAAACGGGTTGTTGTGATCACGCTTCAGCGCCATCAACAATCATGGTCAGCCTAGAGTGCCGGAATGTGCTCCGGCTTCAAAGGTTCACGGCGGTCAGGGGGAGGTTAATTCCGGCCAAAACTGTTGAGGACTGCAAAAAATTGGTCTGAAAAGTGTGTAAGCGGGAAGGATCAGCCCTCCCGCTCGGCTATTCAGGCTGTGGCTGCGCTGAACCGTTTGCCGGGGCCGAAGATGATGAAACTGATCACGGCCAGAACCCAGACGCCGATGCCACCATACAGCATGATATTGCCGAAGCCGTGAATGAGCGCCGTATGGACGATCGTTCCGGAGGCGTCGAGCGTGGCGAGTTCCGGGAAACTCTGCTGAAGACCTGCAAAGTTTCCGGCAGCGATTTTCTCGGCAAGCAGCCGCAAGCGGGACGGGTCGAACGATGCGGCAAATACACCCCTGAGATAGGACAAGGTGCCTTCCAGCAGGATGAAACCCATCAGGGCGATGTTGACTGCCAGAGTGATTAACCGGGCGCTCATATCAATGCCGGAGGCCATTCCGGCGCGTGCGCTGGAAACCGAACCTGTTGTGGTGTTGGTGACAGGCGTGTTGGTCAAGCCGAGACCCATTCCGGCGAGCAGGCAACCCGGAAGCATGGTCAACCAGCTCGCATGCTCGACACCGCTGCCAAACCACATCAGCATGAAGCCGAGGCCAATCGCAAACAGACCTGCCGGAATGATGATGCCGGGGCGATAGCGTAGTGACAGACGTTCTGCCACTGGCGGAATAACCAATGTAGGCAGCGTATAGGCCAGCAATGCCAGACCTGCCGCAACGATGTCATAGCCAAGACCGCTCTGGAAGTAGATCGGCAGATAGATCATCAACGGCCAGAAGCTGAAATTCATACCGATGGAGCCGAGGATCGCCCCGGAGAAGTTGCGAATTCGGAATACCGAGAAGTCGAACATCGGATGCGGACTGAACTTTTCGGCAAACAGGAATACGATGAAGCTTGCGGCCGAGGCGCCGATGATGGCGAGGGCCGCCGGGCTGGTAAAGCCAAGATCGGGACCCTGCGTAATGAAATAAGTCAGCCCGAAAACCGCGAGCGACAGGGTGGCGATCCCCAGAACGTCCAGTTTCTTCGCTTCCGGATCGCTGGATTCCTCGACGCTGCTAAGCACAAGGATCAGTGTCAGGATGGTCAAAGGTACATGGACAAGGAAGACCCATTCCCAACTCATCAGGGCAACAATGATGCCGCCGATAATTGGTCCAAATCCGAGGCCGATGCCGAAGACAATGCCCCATATGCCGAAGGCCTTGCTGCGTTCGTGGCCTGCCTGAAACTGGTGGGAGAGAATGGCGATCTGACAGATCAGCATTGCACCGCCAGCGACGCCTTGAAGGAACCGGCTGACGATCAGAATGGGCGCATCCTGAGCGAGGCCGCAAATGAAGGATGTGATGGCAAACAGGACAAGGCTGATAATGTAGATGCGCTTGCGCCCATACCGATCAGCCAAGGTTCCAACGGCCATCAGAACCGTGGTGCAGGCAATGGTATAGGCATTCATGATCCACTGCATGTCTTTCAGCGTGCCATGCATAACCTTTTCCAGTGTCGGCAGAATTACCGGAACGCTGGAAATTTCGAGGCCGAACATCAGGGACGACAGACATATGGCGGCCAGCGCCACCATGTTCTTGCGGGAGGGGGAGAGACTCATGAATGGTTCTTTCCAAGTTGGGCTTGGCAACAGCCTCCACCCACGCCGGAACATGCGGTGCCGGAGAGCTTTGGGCCAAGTCAGATCGAAGAATGCGCCCGCACGATAGGTGGTTGTGCAGGCGTCCGCCGAGGCGGATAATGAGACTCACTTTAAGTCAGTCCCGTTCATGATAGAAATGATTTAATTTACTAGAACAAATTAGCAGAAATCATTAATCTGACCGAATGGACTTCGAACCTACACTCTTGCGCGCGTTTGTTGCCGTCAAAGAAGCCGGGAGCTTTACCCGTGCTGCAAGGCGGCTCAATCTGACACAATCTGCTGTCAGCCATCAAATCCGGCGGCTGGAAGAGCAGGTGGGCCGCCCGTTGCTGTACCGGACGACGCGCAGCGTGACGCTGACTGAAGATGGTTCGGACTTTTTCCGTTGCGCGGAGCAGATTCTGCTATCGCTCGATGCGTTGAACCGCCGTTTTCAGGCGTCACCGGTTTCGGGCGTTGTGCGTTTTGGCGTGCCCGAAAATTTCATCGGCGATAGGCTACCCACACTTCTATGTCAGTTTGCCCGTGCCTATCCTGCTGTTCAGCTCGATGTGAATGTCAGCATGAGTATTGATCTCGGTATGATGGTCAAGGCTTGTGATCTTGATCTTGCGGTGGTGCTGACATTGCCAGAGGCTGCGAATGGCAAGGTCTTGAAAGAAACCCGGTTTGTTTGGGTGGCGGCGGATACTTTTGAAGTCAAACCGGGGGCGCCTTTGCCGTTGGCGTTCATTCCGGCACCATGTCTCAACCGCAAGGTCGGGGTTGAAGCGCTCGACCGCACATCCATTGACTGGCATGTGGTTTTCACATCGGCGAGCATGAAGGGGATGAGTGCAGCGGTTCTCTCCGGGCTCGCCATGACCGTCATGACGGTTGATGATGTGGAGCCCGGAATGAAAATCTTTGATGGTCAATATGGTTTGCCACCATTGCCCAAAGCGGTTTTCACTCTCATCTGGAGTGACGAAGAACAAACCCCCGCCACCCGTGAATTCGGGCGACTGGTTGTGGATATGCCTGATCAGGCCGCAGCGATAAAAAAGATACTCAAAGTTGCCTCCTGATCGCTATTCGGGAACAGCGACCACGGCCACACAATCTCCCGCATTGACCAGACCCGGAAAATGGCGGGCAGCAAGAATGCCTGAAAGCTTGGCTTTGATCTCCGCCGGTGCTGTGCCAGTTCGGCCAACGGGATAGATTCGGGCAATGGTCTGCCCCGCTTCGACGGAATCCCCCAGATCGACCATGGTTTCGATCATGCCGGCATCTTCAGCAAACGAGAAGCAGTCACCGGAGGGCATGTCGATCCAGCGTGTTTCATGCTGTTCGACCTTGCCGCGCAAAATGCCCGTATGGCGGAGAAAGTTGGACACGCCCCGCTTGGCAATACGGATCGTTTCGGCGCTGGCACTACCACCGCCGCCAAGTTCCGTTGTCACGAACGTCTTGCCCAGTTCCTCGACCGTCGTATCGTACATGCCGACCGCATCAATCTCAAGCATACGCATGGACCATGGAGCCGAGAAAGCTTTGACGGCATCGAACCCGCGTTCTTCCTGTGCCTTGTCAGCCAGCACATGGGCGGCAGCGAAGGGTAGAAAATCAAGCGTCTTTCCACCCGAATGAAAATCCAGAACCACATCGGCACGGGGCAGCAGTTCCCGTGTGAAATAATCAGCAATTTTCTGCGTGACCGTTCCGTCGGGCCGTCCCGGAAAGCTGCGGTTCATATTGCCCTTGTCGATGGGCGATGTGCGCGTCCCGGCACGAAACGCCGGATAGTTCATGGCCGGGACGATAATCACCGTGCCACTGATGTCTTTGGGCTCAAGTGTGCGGGCTAGATCGAACAGTGCGACCGGACCCTCATACTCGTCGCCATGGTTTCCGCCGGATAAAAGAGCAGTCGGACCATTGCCGTTGCGGATGACCGCAATGGGGATCATGACCGAACCCCATGCGGAATCATCCCGGCTATAGGGCAGGCGCAGGAAGCCATGCTGCACACCGTCCCTGTCGAAGGCGACAGTTGGGGTGATTGCAGACGGTGGAAGAAGATTGGCTGACGTCATGGCGATCAATTCTTCACAAAGAGCTGCCGGGGCACATTGGCAAGGCATTCCACGCCGGTGTCGGTGATCAGGATGCTTTCGGTGATTTCAAGCCCCATGGTTTCAAGCCAGAGGCCGGTCATGAAATGGAAGGTCATGCCGGGTTCCAGCACTGTTTTGTCACCGGGGCGCAGGCTCATGGTACGTTCGCCCCAATCCGGTGGATAGGAAATGCCGATGGGGTAGCCGGTGCGGTTGTCCTTGACGATGCCGTATTTTTTCAGGACGCCGAAAAACGCATTGGCAATGTCTTCGCAGGTATTGCCGGGTTTGGCGGCGGCAAGGCCCGCTTCCATTCCCTCCAGCGTTGCTTTTTCCGCATCGAGAAATTCCTGGGTTGGCTTGCCCAGAAAAACCGTGCGGGACAGGGGAACATGGTAACGGTTGAAGCAACCGGCGATCTCGAAGAATGTGCCTTCACCGCTTTTCATGGGTTGATCATCCCATGTCAGATGCGGCGCAGATGCATCCGTGCCGGAGGGAAGCAGCGGAACGATGGCGGGATAATCGCCGCCAAATTCGCTGGTGCCGCGAATACCCGCATCATAGATCTCCGCCACGAGATCGCATTTGCGCATCCCGACTTCGACCTTGTCGACAATGCGCTGATGCATGAGTTCAACGATACGCGCGGCCTTGCGCATGTAATCTAGCTCTGTCCTGCTCTTGACGGCGCGCTGCCAATTGACAAGGGCGGTGCCGTCGACAAAGCGGGCATTGGGCAGATGCTTTTGCAGTGAAGCAAAGGCGGCTGCCGAGAACCAGTAATTGTCCATTTCGACGCCGATTGTTTTTTTACCCCAGCCGCGTTCTTCCAGCAGCTTCGACAGAAAATCCATCGGATGACGCTCGGTGGATTGGACGTAATGGTCGGGATAACCGACAATATTATCATGGTGGAGATAGGCGGTTCGCTTGGCGCCATTGGCATCCTGACCACGGCCATACCAGATGGGTTCGCCTTCAGGTGGAACAATCACTGCCTGATGCACGTAGAACGACCAGCCATCATAGCCCGTGAGCCACGCCATATTGGATGGATCGCTGCAGATGAGAACATCTATGCCCTTCTTTTCCATCGCCTTGCGGGTTTTTGCCAGCCTTTGCGCGAATTCTTCGCGGCTGAACTTCAGATTGGGCTCGGTCATACCTGTTTCCTCACTTTCGGATATCAACTTTCAAACGCTGTTCCGGCGCCTGCATCTTTGGCGCGGTCGCGGGCAAGCGTGGCAATGGCGGTGTCCTGAACGCCTGTTCCGGTCAGATCGGCAATCGTGATCGCATGATCTGACTGGCGGCCGGGATTGGCACCTGCGATAATGGCGCCGAGTTCCGGAAAGGCCTGACCTTCCGGGATCAGCCCAGCTGCTATGGCGTGGTGCAGTTCGCCCAGCCGCCGTGTCTGTTTCAGGCTGTCGGCAACGTAGAGATCGGCGAAGCGGATGATGGCCGGATCAAGCTCGTTCTTATGCTCGGCATCAGACCCCATGGCGGTTACATGCTGACCGGGTTCAAGCCATTCGGCACGCAGCAATGGTTCCTCGGATGGGGTTGTCGTGACGATAATATGGCTTCCCGCCACCACCTTTGCCGGATTGCTTTCAACCTGTATTTCAATGCCGTGCGCCACCCGCATACGCTCGGCGGTTGCTTCAGCCTTTTGCAGATCGCGCGCCCAGAGACGTACCTCGCCAATGGGGCGCACCAGTGTCAGCGCTTTCAGCTGCAGCTGTGCCTGAACACCTGCGCCGAAGATTGTCGCCACGCTTGCGTCCTTGCGGGCAAGATATTTCGCTGCCACTGCTCCAGCCGCCGCGGTGCGGACGTCGGTGAGATATCCGTTGTCGAGGAGCAGAGCTTCCACCAGCCCTGTTTTGCTAGAGAACAGCACCATCATGCCATTGACACTGGGAAGGCCGATTTGTGGATTGTTGAAGAAACCGGGGCTGATCTTGATCGCGAACGCGTCAATGCCGGGGACATAGGCGGTTTTGACATCCACTTCGCCGCGATGTTCGGGGATGTCCAGCCGCAGGATCGGCGGCATGGCGACAGCCTTGGTCGCAAGCGCCTCGAAAGCAGCTTCGACACATGCGACCGCATCAAGGTCGAGAGAAACGATGCGGCGCAGATCAGCTTCGGTAAGAATGGTCATGCGGGGCATGGCACGCTCCCCTTTGCATAATGTTTGGCAATGACGCGGCGATGCTGATCCATGTCGATATTGCGACCGGAAAGCAGTGCGACGACTGGCCCCTGCAGCCTGATCTTGCCCGCGAGCAGCGCTCCGATGCCGACGGCAGCGGCGCCTTCGATGATCTCCCGCTCCTGTATGTAGGCGTGGACGATACCCGCAGCGATTTCATCTTCGGTAAGCAGGACGGCTTCATCGACCAGATCACGCACCATGTGAAACGTCACATGGTTGTCGAGACCGATGCCGCCGCCGAGCGAGTCTGCGAGACTGGCCTGTTCGGCAACCTTTACCGGATGTCCCGCCTTCAGACTGGCGGCCATGGCAGCGCCATTCTGCATTGAAACGCCGATGATCTTTGTCTTTGGCTTCAAGGCTTTGATCGCAGCTGCAATTCCAGAAATGAGCCCCCCGCCGGAAAGTGGAACGAGCACGGTTTCAACGTCGGGCACTTCTTCGATGATTTCGAGCCCGATCGTTCCCTGACCGGCGATAATGGCCGAACTGTCAAAAGGGGGGATCATAACGAGGCCATCCTGTGCAACGATCTTTTCCACCTCTTGCTGAGCCTCGTCCTGCGATTGGCCGACAATGCGGATTTCTGCCCCAAGCCGGCGGATTTCATCCAGCTTGTTGCCGGGTACGAGGTTCGACATGCAGATGATTGAGCGAACACCCTGCAGTCCGGCGGCATAGGCAAGAGCGCGGCCATGATTGCCGGTTGATGCGGTGACAACGCCGCGCTGCCTTTCATCTGGCGATAGTCTGCTCAGCGCGTTGAGTGCGCCGCGCAGCTTGAATGCCCCGGTAATCTGCCGGTGTTCGAGTTTGAGATGAACAGGTACACCTGTTTTCTCGGTCAGGCTTGGCGAAGAAGCCATGGGCGTGCGCAAAATTTGCGGCGCAATTACTGCGCGTGCAGCCTCGATTTCGGTCAGGGTAACGGATGCTCCGGCCATATTACTCTACCAGGCGGCCATGGGACGGGTCATTAATTTCCCCAGTTCCGGTCGCGGCTGATCCTCGCCGCACAGACGCAACGTTGCCCATGCCGTGGCAAGATTGCTGGTGATAACGGGTTTGCCGATGGTTGCCTCGATCTGCGGTGCAGCGATTGCGGCGCGCAATGCGGTGCAGGATATGAACAGGGCATCGCAATCTGGGGCCATGGCTTCGCTCGCAGCCGCCACAAGCGATGCAGGTGTCACGCGCGCCATTTCGCGGTCGTCCTCAAGGCCGAAACAGGTGAAACGAGCGATGTCGAAACCTTTGGCGGTGAAATAAGCGAGCATCGGTGTGCTGGTTTCGACGGTATAGGGTGTGAGAACGCTGATGCGCCGGGCACCAAAGGCATGCAGGCCGCGAACTGCCGCAAGTGGTGGCGTAATGACTGGCACACCGGGCTTGGCCGTTCTGATTGCCGCTTCAATTTCATCGTCACCAATAACCACCGACGCGGATGTGCAGGAATAGCAGATCGCGTCGAGATTTTCGTCGGGCAGGATCAGCCCGGCACCGCTGGTTAGCTCCGGCTGCATCAGGCGCAGATTTTCCGGCGTTGTCGGGTTGGCGTAGGGAATGCGGGCTGTGTAGAGACCGATGCTATCGCTGGCGACCATCCGCTGAAAATCTGGCTCCGTCGTGTGGTCGGTAGCGAGGATCACGAGACCAACGCGCTTGGCAATGGGGCGGTCATCAAAGCCAAGCGGTGTCATGGTTTGGGTGACCTTGATCGGAATACCCATTTTACCTCTCCTCAATCTTGCCATAACGGCGTTCGAGCCAGCGCAGGGCAATGACGGACACAAGACTGATCACCAGGAAGAAAGCGCCCACCAGAGTAATCGGTTCAATGTAGCGGTAGTTGTAATTGGCGATGCTGCGCGCCTGATTCATCAGTTCAAGCACGGTGATGGCTGACAGCAGCGGTGTTTCCTTGAACATGGCGATGAAGTAGTTGGCGAGCGCCGGGATCATTGGTGGTAATGCCTGCGGAAGAATGATCCGCGTCCAGGTCTGAAATACTGAGAGATTACAGGCACGGGCGGCTTCCCACTGGCCGCGCGCCACATTGTCAATGCCACCGCGATAGACCTCTGCCGTGTATGTGCCGTAGTGCAGACCAAGGCCGATCACACCGGCCACAAGCGGCGAAAGGGTGATGCCCGCATCGGGCAGGACATAGAAGATGAAATAAAGCTGCACCAGCAATGGTGTGCCGCGAATGAAGTCGGCAAGAAAGCCCACCGGCTTCGATACGAATGTATTCTTCGAACGGCGCAGGATCGCCAGCCCAAGGCCAAGGATCGCAGCAAGAACGGAACCCAGAAGGGTCGCCAGAATGGTGATCTTCACGCCCTCGATAAGGGTCGGAAGAATTTCAACAACAAAGGCCCAATCCCATTCCATCTTACGACCTCACACCATCAAGGCCGCGCGTCAGATAGCGTTCCAATCCACGGATTGAGTACGAAATGACCGATGACATGAGGAAATAGAGAACGAGAATGGTCAGGAACGGCATAAGCGTGCTGCCCGTCTGGGCGCGCACGACCTGCGCCTGAAAGGTCATATCCGAAAGGGAAATCAGCGAGACGACGGCGGAGGCTTTCAACAACTCTATCGCGTTGTTGCCGAAGGTTGGCAGCATCAGCACGAAAGCCTGCGGCAGGATGATATGGCGCAGGCTCTGCCACCGGTTGAAGTTCAGTGCGATGCAGGCCTCATACTGTTCCTTGCCGATGGATTTGATTGCCCCGCGCACGACTTCGGCGCCATAGGCTCCCACATTGAGACCCAGCGCCAGAATGCCAGCCTGCAGGGGTGTCAACGAAAAGCCAAACAGCGGCAGCACGAAATAAGCCCAGAAGAGCTGGACGAAGATGGATGTGCCGCGAAAGAATTCAATATAGGCCGTGGCCAGCGCGCGAACGGCCCAAAATCGCGATATCCTGCCAAGGCCAGCGATAAAAGCCATGATCAGCGCAAGCACAGACCCCAGCAGGGTCAGCTTGATCGTCACAAGCGCCCCTTCCAGAATTAGCTGTAAATATCCGGCCCACTGGCCCATCGTTCATGCTCTCGTTCTTGGCGAAAATGATTGGTCACTCCTGTTGCAGGACAGGAGTGACCGTGACTGGGCTGTCTGTCAGCCAGCGCAAAGCTTGTCGCGCGTGGTCGACATGGCTGCCTTGGCCGAGAAGCCGTAAGGCTCGACGATCTTGGTAAATTCGCCTGAAGCCTTCATTTCGGCGAGCACCTTGTCGAATTCGTCGCGCAGGGCGGTCTGATCCTTGCGGAAGGCGGCGCCATCACAATAGACAGGCGCATTCACCACGGGCGCGAAAACTTCAACGCTTGGGTCGTTGGCCTTTTTAACCAGATCGTTGATCGAGAGAACCGGCAGGGAATAAACGTCAATACGTCCATCCTGCAGCATTTTGATGCCGCTCTGGCCATCGGGAACAACGATGACGCGGTCACGCGGCACACCGGCTTCCAGCGCCAGTCGCTCTTCCGTACCGCCACCGGGAGCGCCGATGGTTGCTTTTGCGTCAACCGCAATATCCTTGTAGCTTTTGAAGCCCTTGGGATTGCCCTTCTTCACCAGAAATGCTTCGGCATCGCACAGGATCGGCTCGGAATAGGCGACGGCGCGGCAGCGCTCCGGCTTCATGAAAAGTCCTGCTGTCACCACATCATGCCGCCCGGCCTGAAGACCCGGAATCATTGCGCCATATTCGGAAATCGACGCGACGACATCAGCAACACCAAGCTTCTTGAAGACGGCGCGGGCAACATCGGGCCCCGCACCGGAAACACTGCCATCTGGTTTGACGGCAGTAAAAGGTGGTTCATTCGCGATGGCGATGCGGGCAAAGCCCTGCGCTTTCAGTTTATCGAGCGCTTCGTCGGCCTTGACCGGCGTGGAAAACGCCAGCGCGGTGAGTGCCATCGCTCCAATCGATGCACTGATTGTTTTCAAATTCAACATGTTCCCAACTCCTCAGTTTTCTTGTGTTTTAAGGTGTGCAGGTGCTGCGATCAGACCCTGTGACCGGCAGCGATGATCTTTTTCAGGAATGTCTGCGTGCGTTCCTGTTTGGGATTGCGGAAGATTTCTTCGGGCTTGCCGTCCTCAACGATCTTGCCTCGATCAAAGAACAGGACCCGATCAGCAAACTCATGGGCAAAACCCATCTCGTGCGTGACGAGCAGCATGGTCATGTCAGTCTCTTCGGACAGGCGCCAAAGAACGTTGAGCACCTCTTCCACCAACTCCGGATCGAGCGCGGATGTTACCTCGTCAAAAAGCATGATCTTGGGTTGCAATGCCAAGGCTCGGGCAATGGCGACACGCTGTTTCTGGCCGCCAGATAATTGGGACGGCATCGACTTCGCCTTGTCAGCGAGGCCCACCATATCAAGCAATTGCATGGCCTGCTCCTCGGCCTGCTTGCGCGGTGTATTCTTGGTGAGCATCGGCGCAAGCGTCACGTTGTCGAGAACGCATTTATGCGGAAACAGGTTGAACAGCTGAAACACCATGCCGATCTGTGCACGCATTTTGTGCAGATGGTTCTCGTCGGCCGGTCGAAGACCGCCATTCCCAGGCATTTGATAGAGGTGTTCGCCAGAAATCCGGATGTCGCCGCTATCAATGCCTTCCAGCGTCATGAGAATGCGCAGGATTGTGGTCTTGCCGGAGCCGGACGGACCAATGAGCGCAAGCTTCTCGCCGGGCGCGACATTGAATGACAACTGATCAAGAACTTTGAACGCGCCGAAGCTCTTGCTGATGCCGTCGATCTCGATGATCGGCGGCTGGCCCGTTGCTTTCGTTCTGGTCTCTTTGATTGGCGGCATACGTCTCTCCCTCTGGTTGAGACCGGCTATGCCCTAAACGATGAGAGACTTATCAAATCATGTCAATTGTAAAAATTAAATCATGACAATATAAGTTTTATTGCCATGAAATTGCGCGTTGTGGCTAAATCGCGAGCAGCAGGTGCTCGGGGTCGCCCTGCAGCAGACTTCCCACCACGGTCAGGCCGCGCAGCAATTCCGCTTCGGTGGTCGAGCCGAGCGATATGCGCACGGCGGGCTTCCAGTCTTCCTGCGAAATGCGGAATGACGCGCCGGGAGCAATGGCGACATTCTGCAATCGTGCCTGGGCAACGAAGGTCTCTTCCGTTCGCCCGTCGGTCAATGGCAACCAGATATGCAGGCTTTGCGGGTGGGAGCGAAAGAATGTGCCCGCAAGCACCTGCGAGGCAATCTCGTGTCTACGCCGCAGCGCCTCCCGCTGCCACTGCACCAGTTCCATGGCCGTGCCGTCTTCGACCCAGCGGGTGGCGATCTCCGCCACCATGGGCGTTGCCATCCAGTTGGAGACGAGATGCCGGTTGGCAACGGCGGCGACATAGCGGTCGGGCGCGGCGAGATAACCAATCCGCAAACCCGGTACGACTGTTTTGGTGAAGCTGGTGAAATAGAGGGTTCGTTCCGGTGCCAGCGCTGCAATGGGGGGCGGACGATCCTCGACGAGGGGTCCGAGAATGTCGCTTTCAACGATAGCGATATCGCGCTTGCGGGCGACCTCGACAATCTGTGCACGGCGGATGGAGCCCATCACCGTTGCGCACGGATTGATGGCAACAGGTTGCACGAACAGCGCGCGAATGCTGGATTCCCTGCACGCCGCATCAAGTGCTTCGGGGATAATCCCCTGATCATCAATGGCAATGCCTTTGAGGGTCAAGCCCAGATAGGAGGCGAGCGGGACAAGCGTGTGATGCCCGGTCGCCTCGGTTGCAATGGTAGAACCAACCGGCGCAACGCTCATGATGGCGACGGTCATCGCGGCCGTCGCGCCATTGGTCACGCTGATATTTGAAGCGGGAACATCAAGGCCGCACTCACGCAGCCATTTGACAGCCGTAGCGCGGTGACGCGGAAAGACGACGTTCGGACGGAAGGACAGGGCAGAACTTGCAGGCAACGTCTCGGAAAGCCAGCTGAGCGCTTTCTTTAGCCGCTCATGATGCATTTTCTCGCAGACCGGCTTGAGGATCGACAGATCGATCACTTCGCCAAGGCGCTCGGGCAGATAGGGCTGGTCGATCTCGCGCCGCTGCGCCTTGACGAAACTGCCGCGCCCGGTTTCGCCTGACAGCAAGCCCCGGCGGATGAGTTCCTCATAGGCCCGGCTGACAGTTTGCACCGACAGTTTCAGGTCTTCGGCCATCTTCCGGTGCGTCGGCAGGCGTGCGCCTGCTTCCAGCGTACCATCACCCACAGCGCGAGCAATCTGGTCCGCCAGAGAAAGGTAGGCAGGGCGGGTTAGTGAACTGATATCGGGTCGCCATAATGTCATGATTTTAGATTGATTGAAATCAGGTCAATTGACAATGAGAAAAACACAAGGCCATGATCTATTCACCCTTTGAACTGGAATGATGATGGGCTTACCCCGGCTTGACGCAATCGATATCCGTATTCTCGACGCCATCCAGCAGGATGGGCGGATCACCAAACTCGCGCTTGCCGAGCGGGCGGGTATCTCGCCGACGCCATGCTGGACGCGGCTTCGCAGGCTGGAAAAAGCGGGAATTATCACCGGTTATCATGCACGTCTGGCCCTGCGGCTGGTGGCCCCGGTAGCCAGCATTCTCGTAGAGGTCACACTCGGATCGCACAAGCAGACGGATTTTGAGCGGTTCGAGCGAGCGATCAAGCTCTTGCCAGAGGTAACTTCCTGCTGGTCGGTTGGCGGCGGCGTTGATTACATCCTGAAAATCGTCGCGCGGGACATTGATGCCTATCAACGTCTGATTGACGATCTGTTGCAGCGCGAACTCGGCATTGACCGCTATTTTTCCTACATCATCACCAAGACGGTGAAAGAGGAAACGGCACTCCCCGTGCATGCATTGATCCAGTCGCAAGACTGAAACCCGTAGTCCATCTCTCCAAATCGGGATGGCAATTCGGACAATCTCTCTCTCCGGATCATAAAATACAGTCACTCTCTCCTGCCGGGATCAGCGAGCCTTACCGGGTATTTCAAGGGAGAGCCCGATGTCCGCCCATTTTGCACGACCCGAACGCCATGATGGACTTGACCGTCTGCAGGATCGCAGGATGTTGCGCGACCTTGCCTATGTGGATGGGCACTGGACTGCCGGTAGAGGCGGGCAAACATTCGAGGTGCGCGATCCGGCCTCGGGAATGCCGGTGGCCTGGGTCGCGACCCTCGATGCGGAAGAGACGGCTCTGGCCATAGATGCCGCGTCGCGTGCATTCGGCCCATGGCGCTCGCTTCTGCCGCAACAGCGCGCCGCAATTTTGCGTAAATGGTACGAATTGATCCTTGCCGCGAAGGATGATCTGGCGCTGATTATGACGCTTGAGCAGGGCAAACCGCTGGGTGAATCGCGCGGCGAGATCGAATATGCGGCGTCCTTCATCGAATTCTATGCGGAGGAAGGCAAACGGCTCAACGCGGAGAGTGTTACCAGCCATCTGCCCGGTGCCCAAATGATGGTGAGCCGTGAAGCTGTCGGTGTTGTCGGTATCGTCACGCCATGGAACTTTCCATCGGCCATGCTGACGCGCAAAGCGGCTGCGGCACTCGCTGCGGGCTCCACGATTGTTGCGCACCCATCATCCGAGACGCCGCTTTCTGCCCTTGCGCTTGCGGAACTGGCAGAGCGGGCAGGGATACCATCAGGTGTTTTCAACATCATCACTGGCAAGGCAGCGCCTATCGTCGGGGCGCTCTGCGCTGATCCGCGTGTGCGGGCGCTGAGTTTTACCGGTTCAACAGAAATCGGACGCCTGCTTGCCGCCCAATGTGCGCCGACGATGAAAAACCTCATCATGGAACTGGGTGGCCATGCGCCTCTCATCATCTTTGCTGACAGTGACATTGAGCGTGCCGTGGATATTGCCATCGGCGCCAAATTCGCAACGTCAGGTCAGGATTGTCTGGCGGCCAATCGCATCTATGTGGAGCGGCCAATCTACGATGCTTTTGTCGATGCCTTTGCCCGCAAGATTGCCGCGCTGAAAGTAGCACCCGGACTGACGCAAGGCGCGGAAATCGGGCCATTGATGCATGAACGCGCCGTGCAGAAGGTCGAAGAGCAGGTGCAGGACGCACTGGCTCGCGGTGCGCGGTGCGTTACGGGTGGTAAACGTCATGGGGCAGGGCCGTTGTTCTATCAGCCCACGCTGCTGGTTGGCGTGCCCGATGATGCGCTGATCATGCGGGAAGAGACCTTTGGACCCGTTGCTGCTGTTACCATGTTTGATGAGGAGGATGATGTCATCCGCCGGGCGAACGACACGGAATATGGCCTTGTCGCCTATGTCGTCACTCGTGATGGTCAGCGCATGCTGCGCATGGGCCGGGCGCTTGAATATGGCATGGTTGCGATAAACCGGGTGAAAATCACCGGTGCGCCCATCCCCTTTGGCGGCGTCAAGCAATCCGGCCTCGGGCGGGAGGGGTCGCGCCACGGCATCGAAGCTTTCACCGAACTTAAATATCTCTGCCTCGAAGCGGGCTGAAGCAAAACGCAGGAGCAATGGACATGTTGGACCGTTCAAACGAACTGAACGCCTGGGATCGCGATCACTTTTTCCATCCGTCGACCCATATGGGTACCCATGCGCGCGGCGAAAGCCCGACACGGGTGATCAAGGGCGGCGACGGCGTGCATATTTTCGATGTGAACGGCAAAAAGAGTCTCGACGCGTTTGCCGGGCTCTATTGCGTCAATGTCGGCTATGGGCGGCAGGAAATTGCCGACGCGATTGCTGAGCAGGCCAAAGAGCTTGCCTATTATCATGCCTATGTCGGTCACGGGACAGAGGTTTCGATTACGCTGGCCAAGATGATCATCGACCGGGCACCTGAAGGAATGAGCCGCGTCTATTTCGGCCTTTCCGGGTCCGATGCCAACGAGACCAATATCAAGCTGATCTGGTATTACAACAATGTGCTCGGACGGCCGGAAAAGAAGAAGATCATTTCCCGCTGGCGCGGCTATCATGGCTCAGGTGTCATGACGGGAAGCCTGACCGGTCTCGACCTCTTCCACAATGCCTTCGATCTGCCGCGTGCGCCAATTCTCCATACGGAAGCACCGTATTATTTCCGCAGGGAAGACCGCTCCATGAGCGAAGAGCAGTTTTCCCAGCATTGCGCGGACAAGCTGGAAGAAATGATTCTTGCCGAAGGGCCGGAGACTGTGGCCGCCTTCATTGGCGAGCCGATCCTTGGTACCGGTGGTATCGTGCCGCCGCCCGCGGGTTATTGGGCGAAAATACAGGCCGTCCTCGATAAATATGATGTGCTGCTGGTGGCCGATGAAGTTGTGACGGGCTTTGGGCGTCTGGGCACGATGTTCGGCTCTGATCATTATGGCATCAAGCCGGATCTGATCACCATCGCCAAGGGGCTGACCTCCGCCTATGCGCCGCTATCAGGCGTTATCGTCGGCGACAAAGTCTGGCAGGTCCTGGTAGAGGGCTCGGATAAGCTCGGTTCGCTCGGCCATGGCTGGACCTATTCGGCCCACCCGATTTGTGCCGCTGCGGGCGTTGCCAATCTGGAACTCATTGATAAGCTTGATCTCGTAACCAATGCGGGTGAGACCGGCGCCTATTTCCGCAAAGCGCTGGCGGATGCGCTGGGAAGCCATCCCATCGTCGGAGACGTGCGCGGTGATGGAATGCTGGCGGCGGTCGAATTCGTCAAGGATCGTGACGACCGGGTATTCTTCGATTCCTCGCAGAAGGTCGGTCCGCAAATATCGGCTGCGCTGGCGGAACGCGGCGTAATCGGCCGGGCGATGCCACAAGGTGATATTCTCGGCTTTGCACCGCCGCTGTGCCTGACAAAAGATGAGGCTGATATCATTGTGAAGGCAGCGGCTGGCGCTGTAGACGCCGTTGCAAAGACACTTTGAGTGCAGGAGCATGGATATGGTTTCTCGCACGATGTCAGCCGTCCTGCTAACAGGCCATGGTGATCTCGACAAGCTTGTTTACCGGACGGATGTGCCGGTTGCACAACCGGCAGCCGGGGAAGTCCTGATCGAAATTTCCGCCTGCGGGATGAACAATACGGATGTGTGGGTGCGCCAGGGCGCTTACGGCACAGAAGATGATGTGAATGCGGTTTCAACCTGGCGGCGACAGGAGCCGACGCTGACGTTCCCGCGTATTCAGGGAACGGATATTGTTGGCCATATCGCGGCAGTCGGGGCAGGCGTGTCTGACAGCCGTATCGGCGAACGGGTGATGGTGGATTTCTCCATTTACAATTGCGATGACGATAGCCTTGCCGATATCGACTACATCGGGCATGGCCGCGATGGCGGATATGCCGAATATGTAGCAGTGCCAGCCGAGAATGCCCATGTCGTGAACACGGCTATGAGCGATATCGAGCTGGCAACGTTTTGCTGTGCCTATCTGACCGGTGAACAGATGCTTGAACGCGCCGGGCTGAAGTCCGGTGAAAGAGTTCTGGTGACCGGCGCTTCGGGCGGCGTGGGTTCCGGCATAGTCCAGCTGGCACGGGCACGCGGGGCCATTCCCTATGCGATTGTCGGCGCTGGCAAGGAGCAGGCCTTACTCGATATCGGTGCCGAGGCAGTCATCACCCGCGGGGAAGTCGGTCTCATCAGCGCTGTGGAGCATGTTCTTGGCGGCAAACCCATTGATGTCGTTGCCGATCTTGTTGGCGGGCGGATGTTCAATGATCTTTTGCGAATCCTGCGCCCGGAAGGCCGCTACACAACTGCCGGTGCAATTGCCGGACCTGTGGTGCAGCTTGACCTTCGAACCATGTATCTGAAGCAGTTGCAACTGCACGGATCATCGCAGGGCACGCGCGGCGATTTTCGCCGTATCATCAGCTACATTGAGGATGGCAAGCTCAAACCGCTGGTTGGCGGCGTTTATCCGCTCTCGGAATTCCATCGGGCCCAAAGCGACTTCATGGCAAAAGGTTTTGTCGGCAAGCTGGTCGTTGTGCCCGATGCAAAATACCGATGCTGAACCAACCCTGCGTGATTCCTGCGGCAATGCGGTCGCCGCAGGAGTTTGAAATCACTGCAAAGGCACCGTCTGTGTCGGCAACCCGACGCCACGGATCACATTGTTCCCATAGGAGATGACCGCGCCGCCATTGACAATACTGAGGCTGGTCGCATTTCCGGTTAATGTTGTTCCGTTCAAAATCAGCGAACTCGCACCGTCAACTTTCCCTGCAAACACATTATTGGATTCCACTGTACTGCGTTGCAGGATGACAACATTGTTGCCAGCCAGAGCCTTGATATTGATCCCTCCGGTATTCCCGAAAATCAACGTATTATCGATAACCACGCGTGTTGACGTGGCCGCTTGAACATCAACGCCGAAGCCGGTGCCACCGCGAAAATTCCTGATGGAAGAGTTGCGGATCAGCAATGTCCCCGCTCCAACCATCCGAACACCGTTCAGGCCCGAGCCAGCCCCTTCAATATCAAGCCCGTCCAGAACAACCCTGTCCGTCGCCGCTACGTTGACAATAATGCCGTTTGTGCCAGCTGCCAGAATTCCGGCTGTCCCGCCTTCGCCGACGATGCTGATTGATTTGGTGATGGTGACTGCGCCAAAGCCACCCGGATCAATAATGTTGATTTCGCCGCTGATCGCAGTTTTCGAGATTGCCCCGGCAAACGTCTTGCAGGGCGCTGTCCGGCTGCAAGGATTGGCATCGTCGCCAACGCCCGACACCCAGGTTCTTGTTGCCTGCGCATTTGATGCTGCTGTCAGAAAGAAAAACGCGATGATGGTAGCTGTGCAGATTTGTATAATTGCCCGTAACATCTTCAGTCCCCCCGTTTTCTGATTCTGATAATTCAGAAAAATCCGTTTACATGAGAAAACTCATCGGAGGCGGAAGTATATATAGTTGATCATTGGCGTAATATACGGAAAACGAAATAGATATTCCGTAAAACCAGATAGACAGTATTTATTCGTAGAGTTCGAATTGTTAAAACGCTGAATAATAAAGATTGTCAGGTCCCGTATAGCTGATTTACCGAATGATCAGGCGAATGGTATGGATTGTCTACCATCACAAGTTTTAAATTCGCCCGCTAGGCGACAGTGCTGACTTATTGTTTTTCAAATTCCTTGCGGTCATCAGATTTGTAAGGTGATGCCCATGCGATTGTTACCGGAGCTACGACATGATTGACATTCGAGCGGTCAGGGCAACCGATGCGGACCTGCCCGTAATCTTGCATGCTGAACGTCTTGATGGATACGACGCTGTCGTCGGACGATGGGACGAAGAGCGGCATAGACTTGCTCTTGCCGACGAAAAACACAGATATTTCATTGCCAAAGACGCGGACGAAATTATCGGATTTGCAATCGTGCGCGACTGGTCCTCACCGGATCGTGTGTCACTGGTAAAGCGCATCGCAATGCTAAAACCGGGACAAGGATATGGCCGAAGATTTCTGCAATCGGTTCTTGACCGTATTTTCATTGAAACCGATGCCCACCGCGTTTGGCTGGGAGTTTTCCCCGAAAACATGCGTGCGCGCCGTGCATATATGGCCGCAGGCTTCATACCCGAAGGGATTGCGCGGGGGAGTGCGTATTTTGGCGGAATCTACAGGGATGAGCTTGTAATGGCTATTCTTCGGACCGAGTGGGAGGCCGGGAAGACATAAGGCTGTAAAAAATGCTGCCAAAAATCAGAATCGCGATTTCAGCTACAATTTGCAACAATCTGATCTGAAAACCGCCTTCTTTGGGAAGGAAATGGTAGCGAAGGAGGGATTCGAACCCCCGACACAAGGATTATGATTCCTCTGCTCTAACCTACTGAGCTACTTCGCCCCATATGTCATGCGACCCGTGAACGGTTAGCCTGCAAATGAGGACCGGGGGACGCGCTGTCAATTGACAGGGACGGGGCGGATATATGTGGGGAGCAACGACCTGTCAAGCAATCTTCTCCTTATCCAAGACTTGTGTTCGTTTCTTCCTGCGGATATTGGATGCCGTGATGAAAAAGGCTGAAAAGATGGCTCCACGGATTGCAGTGCTGGGTTGCGGCTATTGGGGCAGCAATCATATCCGGACATTGAAGAGTCTCGGGGCGCTGTTTGCGGTCTCCGACCAGAACACTGATCGCGCCGCCGGCTTCGCCGCGGAGCAGAATGTTCTGCATATTGAAGTCGAGGATCTTTTTACCCATCCCGACGTTGACGCCATCGTTATGGCCCTGCCGCCGCAGTTCCATGCGGCTGCCGCGATTCGTGCCGTTACCAATGGCAAGGATGTGCTTGTCGAAAAGCCGATTGCTCTGACCGTTCCTGATGCAGTGGCTGCTGTGCAAGCCGCGCGTGATAATGGACGCATTTTCATGGTTGGCCATGTGCTGCGCTTTCACCCCGCGTTTGAAAAGCTTCTCGAACTGATCAAGGCGGGTGATCTTGGTGATGTGCGCTATATCCATTCCCATCGTCTGGGGCTTGGAAAGTTCCACACGGAAAATGATGCGCTGTGGGATCTTGCCCCGCATGACCTGTCGATGATTCTGGCGATTACCGGCACGGAGCCGCTGGAAGTGCGCGGCGAGGGTGCTGCGGTGCTCGATCACCTGAGCGATTTCGCGCATCTGCATATGCGCTTTCCCAATAATATTCGCGGACACCTTTTTGCCTCGCGCCTCAATCCCTATCGCGAGCGCCGACTTACGGTTGTCGGAACCAAGGCCATGGCAGTCTTTGACGACATGGAGCAGTGGGACAAGAAGCTTGCGGTCTATAAGCACTCGATCTGGCAGGACAACGGCCAGTGGGCATCGACAACGGAAGAGCCCACTTATGTGAAGATTGCACAAGGCATGCCGTTAACGCGCGAATGCCAGAATTTCATCGACAGCATCAACACGCGCAGTGAGCCGCTGACGGATGGTGAAGAAGCGATTCGTGTGTTGCGGATTCTGACTGCCGGTACTGTTGCACACGGCAAGGTCGGTTGATTGCCTGCTGACGATAGGTTTAAGCGGTTCGTGGTTCGGCATAACAGTCATAAGCCCTTCGACAGGCTAGGGATGAGGGGAGCTATATTCTGAAACGTTGGCGATTATCGTTGCATCCTCACTTTCCCTCATGGTTGTTATGTCGAACCACGAACCACGAACCACGAACCACGAACCACGCCCATCACACGTCCAAAAACCACCGCATCATTGCCGTAAGGCTCAAGCGTTGTTACAAGACCGGACAAACTTTGAACGACAACGTCTGGCAGACCTCCCACGGCCCCACTAAAGAGTTGTCTTGACCGTTTTCCGCGACGGATTCGCGGAGACATTTATATTGGAGCAATGATGCAGTTCATCGATCTCGGCGCACAGCGTGAACGGATTAGCGACAAGCTTGATGCGGCAATCGCCAAAGTGGTGCGTGAAGGCAAATATATTCTTGGACCTGAGGTTGCTGAGTTTGAAAAGCGCCTTGGTGAGTATCTTGGCGTCGAGCATGTGGTTGCCTGCGCCAACGGTACGGATGCACTGCAGATTCCATTGATGGCGCGCGGCATTGGCCCCGGCGACGCAGTGTTCTGCCCAAGCTTCACTTTTGCTGCCACGGCGGAAGTTGTGGCGCTTGTTGGTGCCGAGCCTGTATTCATCGATGTGGATGCTGATACGTACAATATCAATGTCGAGCAGCTTGAAGCCGCCATCAAGGCCGTGCTTGCCGAAGGCCGCCTGCAGCCAAAGGCCATCATTCCTGTTGATCTGTTCGGTCTTGCCGCCAACTATACGTCAGTATCGGCGATTGCCGACAAATATGGTCTGTTTGTGATTGAAGATGCGGCGCAGTCCATCGGTGGCAAGCGCGACAATGCCATGTGTGGTGCATTCGGCCATGTCGGCGCGACGAGCTTCTATCCGGCCAAGCCTTTGGGTTGCTATGGTGATGGCGGTGCCATGTTCACCAATGATGGGGCACTGGCTGATCTGCTGCGTTCCATTCTGTTCCACGGCAAGGGCGAGACGCAGTATGACAATGTGCGTGTCGGCATGAATTCGCGCCTTGATACGATACAGGCGGCGATCCTCATCGAAAAGCTGGCCATTCTCGAAGACGAGATGGAAGCGCGGCAGGTTGTGGCCAAGCGCTATGCCAATGGTCTGAAGGATGTGGTCAAGGTTGCGTACATGCCTGAGGGTTCGCGCTCTGCCTGGGCGCAATATGCGATCGAGACTGCCAACCGTGATGCGCTGAAGGCCCATTTGCAGGCCAATGGCATTCCGTCAGTGATTTATTATGTGAAGCCGCTGCATTTGCAGGAGGCTTATTCACATTACATGCAAGCACCCGGTGGTTTGGCTGTGTCGGAAACCCTGCCGAAGAATATCCTTTGCCTGCCGATGCACGCTTATTTGAGTGAAGCGGATCAGGACCGGATTATCGGGACTATTCGTGAGTTCCAGCAGAAAAACGCTGCTTAAGCGTTTTTAAGCTCGATGGATTGTTGTTTGTGGTGCGTGGGTTCGTGGTTCGACAAGCTCACCATGAGGGGCTTGGGTGGATGCAACGCTAATCGCAAGCGTTGCAGATCACTAAGGTTGCAGAACTTGCCCCCTCGCATCCACACTCTCCCTCATGGTGAGCTTGTCGAACCACGAACCACAACCTCACACGCCACAAAATTGCAGCGCAAACCAAAATAGCTAGGGATCAGGCGACAGCCTGACCCTGCTGTGCCAAACGCTTGAGCATGGCTTCCGCCTGCGGCGCGCGTTCCGAGCGACCGATGAAGCCGCCGCCGTAGACGCGGGCGGTGTTGCTGTCATCGGAATAAAGCACGCAGGCCTGACCGGGTGCGATGCCGCTTTCGCCGTCAATCAGTTCCACCCATGTTTCGCCATCGCGGTGATGCAGAACAGCCGGGCGTGGCGGACGGGTGGAGCGGACCTTGGCATAAACCTCAACGCCGCCTTCGGGAATGTTTGCAAGCGCGTCATCACCGAGCCAATTGACGTTGCGCAGGAAAACTTTGCGGGTTTCCAGCGCTTCGCGCGGACCGACAACAACACGCGCATTGGCTGCATCAAGATGCACCACATAAAGCGGATCGCCTGTGGCTACGCCAATACCGCGACGCTGACCAATCGTGTAGTGAACGATGCCTTCATGGCGGCCAAGGACGCGGCCATCGATGTGGACGATATCACCGGGATTGGCGGCTTCGGGCTTCAGCTTCGAAATAATGTCTGAATATTTGCCCTGCGGCACAAAGCAGATGTCCTGACTGTCCTGCTTGTTGGCGACTGTCAGGCCAAGTTCCTCGGCAATAGCGCGGGTTTCCGGCTTGGTCAGCCCGCCAAGCGGAAAGCGCAGATAGTCGATCTGTTCCTGCGTGGTGGCAAACAGGAAATAGCTCTGGTCCTTGTCCGAATCGACAGGGCGATACAGGGAGCGGTGCGCGCCATTGGCCTGACTGCGAATATAATGACCGGTGGCCAGCGCATCGGCGCCAAGATCGCGCGCTGTCTGCAACAGATCAGCAAATTTGACGGTCTGATTGCAGGATACACACGGAATCGGTGTTTCGCCGCTGACATAGCTGTTGGCAAAAGGATCGATCACGGCTTCGCGGAAGCGTGCTTCATAATCCAGAACATAATGCGGAATGCCAAGACGCTCGGACACGCGGCGTGCATCTTCTATGTCCTGCCCTGCACAGCACGAGCCAGCACGATGGGTCGATGCACCATGATCATAGAGCTGCAAGGTAACGCCAACGACATCATAACCCTGACGTTTCAGAATGCCCGCCACAACAGAAGAATCCACGCCGCCAGACATGGCGACGACGATACGGGTGTCTTCCGGCTTGCCCGGCAGATCGAGATTATTCAGTGTCATAAGCAGATCCGGTTCTTGCAGCGGCATAACGGCGCAGGGATATTCAAGGCCCCTATATAGGTCAATTGACTCGATCTTGCCAACAGGAAGTGGTGTGCGACGCATTTTTCTCACGCAAAGGTGAGGGACGTGTCGTGATGGCAACGGCGGAGAGCAGCCTTGGGAGCCCGCAAAATCTGGGTTTTGAATAATCTTCAGGAATTTACAGAAGTTACCAGAGAATGACCGGAGGTTTAGGCAATTATTAAAGCCCTGCATGTAATGTCAGGTGCGATAGGTCTTGAAGTTTAGTGTAGAGAGTACAATGACCGATCTTGTTCGACCGAGAGTAAAATACGTAATCGGCCCGGATGGCAGCCCGCTGACCATCGCCGATCTTCCACCCGCAAACACGCGGCGTTGGGTTATTCGCCGCAAGGCTGAGGTGGTTGCCGCTGTGCGCGGTGGTCTTCTTAGTCTTGAGGAGGCTTGCCATCGCTATACTTTGACGGTGGAAGAGTTCCTGTCCTGGCAGTCCTCGATCTCTGATCATGGTCTGGCTGGATTAAGAACGACCCGGATACAGCAATATCGTCATTAGATGATGTCGCCTTTGAGTTAGGCTTAGGCTGGTCGTTGAGACCAGCCTTTTCCGTTTTTGGCCCTTACGATTGGGATTCTGCTTTTTCCCGCTGCACGATGAAATGCGTGGCGATGGCGGAAAGAATGGCTGAGGCTGCAAAAAACCAAAGGCCCGGCTGAGCAATTGCTGTCGCAAGTCCGCTGGTCTTGGCGGCAAAAATTACCAGTGCCACGAGCAATACATCCAGCATCGACCATTTTGACAGAATGCCGATCCAGCGATGCAGAAGTCGCGCGGCGATGGGTTCGTGCGCAGCAGCCAATTGCGCGACTGCCAATTTGCCAATCGGCAGAATCACCGAAAAAAGCGAGACGATAACGGCCAGAAGCCAATCGCCGCCGGTCCATAAAGCCGCGATGAGCCCGACCAGAGACGGGTTCTCATCAAAGAAATAGAGCTTGCTGACATTCATCAGCGGCATGGTGAGACCCAAGGCCAGTGAGAAGGTTGCAATAAAAAGAAAGATGGGAATCAAAAATCTCGTCGCTGCCATGGTGTTCCGCTTAGCCTTAAAAGCTGATCTAACGGATCATGAATGACGGCAAGGCACTTTCGGCGTCAAGGAGAAGTTCAATGGCAAACGATATCACCATCACCAAGGAAGAAACGGCGAAAGGCGGGCGCTATGCGGCAGTCGTTTCGGGGCATGAGGCGGAAATGACGTTTTCGCGGGTGAATCCCGAGCTGATCATTGTCGATCATACGGGTGTGCCGGATGAACTGCGCGGTCAGGGCGTAGGGCAGGCACTCGCGCTGCATGCGGTGGAAGACGCAAGGGCAGGGGGATGGAAAATCATTCCGCTATGCCCGTTCATGCGCGCCCAATCCCTTCGACATAAGGATTGGGCGGATGTGGTGCAGCAGAACTAAAGAGGCGGCTGCCTCTTTTTAAATTCAGCCAATCATGGCGCGTTTGTCGGCGACAGGCATTTCGTCCATGTCACGGACCTTGCCGTCGCGCTGTTCCAGCGCCTCGGCTTTTGCCAGTTCTGCTTCTGATTCGGAGAGTGCTGCCTCAGCATCGTCTTTCTGAGTCTTCAAATCACGGATCGAATCAAAAAGATTGTCACGGCGCTGGCGTGCAGCCTTGGCAAATGTCGGGTAGGCAAAATGCGACGTGTCGGTAATGCCCGCCTTCTTTTCCTCGGACATAATCTGCGCGTCCAATTCGGCAGCCATGCGTTCGAATTCACCCATCATGAGATCAAGCTGGCCGAGCTGACGGCGCTTTTCCTTGACCTGAAACAGTTTCAATCGAACCAAACCTTCATGCGACTTCATACTCTGTACCCCCACAAAGCCGGTACACAGACCCTCAAACAGGAGTCATCCGGCTGGCGTTTCACCCGAATCACTTCGGGAAAATGAAACAAAAACTTAAAGGTTGCCGCGTCTGGTAACCTTTCCTTTACGTTCAGCATTAATCATACGCCTTAAGACTTAAAGCTCGGTAAACCGATGTCAGTTGTGTCTGGCAAAAAATTTATTGAGTCGAATGAATCGCTTAGGCGCAGAACCTGAAGCTTTGGCTGATGGTTTTTGACCGGGTGACTCACCTTATGAATCAATGCAGTGTCCAAGATTTTTAACTTATGAGTCAAAGACACTTGCAAAGCGGAATTAGATTTTGTTAACCATTCGGTGGCAATCTTAACGTTATGGAAACGGCTTGTTTCGCGACCTGACTTCGGGATTGCCCTGATCGAGGTTTCTTGGGCAACCCATTTCAGCGGCGGGAAAAGGGGAATGATATGCGGGTTCTTTTAATCGAAGACGATAGTGCGACGGCCCAGAGCATCGAATTGATGCTCAAGTCGGAAAGCTTCAATGTTTATACGACGGATCTGGGCGAAGAGGGTGTCGATCTCGGCAAGCTCTACGACTATGATATCATCCTCCTCGACCTCAACCTGCCGGATATGTCCGGTTATGAAGTCCTGAGGACCCTGCGTCTCTCCAAGGTGAAGACGCCTATCCTCATCCTCTCCGGCATGGCCGGTATCGAGGACAAGGTGCGCGGCCTTGGTTTTGGCGCTGATGACTATATGACCAAGCCTTTCCATAAGGACGAACTGGTTGCACGCATTCATGCAATCGTTCGCCGCTCGAAGGGCCATGCACAGTCGGTTATCACAACTGGCGACCTAATCGTGAACCTCGATGCCAAGACTGTTGAAGTCACCGGTCAGCGCGTTCACCTGACAGGCAAGGAATACCAGATGCTGGAGCTGCTTTCGCTCCGCAAGGGTACGACGCTCACCAAGGAAATGTTCCTCAACCACCTTTATGGCGGTATGGATGAGCCGGAACTCAAGATCATCGACGTTTTCATCTGCAAACTGCGCAAGAAGCTCGACAATGCTTCCGGCGGTATCAACTATATCGAGACCGTCTGGGGTCGTGGCTATGTGCTGCGTGAGCCGGATGCGTCGGATATGCGCGAAATCGCCTGATCGGTATTTCAGGTGCTCAAATCAAAAGGCTCCGTCAGTGACGGAGCCTTTTGCATTCGGGCAGAAACTTGATTTGGGTCAGGCAGCCATTTCGATTTCGCGGCTGCGGCCAATGCGGGCCATCCATTCCAGATAGTTCGGCTCGCGCTTGATCTGCCAGCTGTAGTGGCGACGCAGCTCATCAACCAGCTTGCCTTTCCGGCCAAGAAGATCATCCGCATATTGTATCATCAGGGAATTCGGCCAGGCTTGCGGGCGAATCTCGCGCAGACGCTCGAACAGACGGGCTTCGGGCTCATCCGGATAGGTCTGGGCGAGCAGCGAGAGCATGGCGGCCGTCGAGCGGGATATGCCCATATGGCAATGGATCAGCAGGTGTCCTTCAGCGCCTTCAACCCTTGATTCGGCAAGGCTTTTGCCGAATTTCAGGATTTCAGACACATGTTGCGGTTCAGGCAATATTTTGCCTTCCTCCGCATTGATGATGTCGTGAAAATTCAGCGTCGTGCGGTGATGGGTGCCGTATGCCTGAAATGCTTCCAGTTCCGGCCAGTTCGGATCGAGAATAGAGAGAACATGGGTGACGGTGCGGCTGCTTTGAGCGGGCAATTCGTCAATGCCGCAAATGGTCAGCGTCGAGATGGACAGAGGTTTCATGGGGAATCGATCATCCTGATAGGTTTGTGGGGCCAATTGCATTGTGGAAGCGTTGCGGGGCGATAGCAAAGATTATCGGAGATTTTCCGGCATATTTACGACGTTTGATCGTCAACGGCTGTTATCATTGGTTCACTTGAGCTGCATCAGTTCGATGCGATTGCCGAAAGGGTCATTGACGAAGCGCCTGTCGTATTTCTCAAGTGGCTGGTCTTCAGTGACGGCATAACCCGCCGCCTCCAGAGTGCGCACGAGTGCAAAGAGATCATCGGTCAAAAGGGCCGGATGGGCTTTCTTTGCGGGCGAAAAACTCTGTTCGACGCCCAGATGAATGCGGACGCTGCCAATTTCAAACCAGCATCCGCCTCTGCCCTTTAATACCGCTGGCTTGGCGACTTCAGGAATACCGAGAAGGCCGTCATAAAATTCGCGAGCGGCCTGTTCTTGGCCTTCCGGCATGGCCAGCTGAATGTGATCAATTCCGGTTATTGCCATTTTAGCCTGCTTTCGAATGGCCGCTGTCTCCATGTCAGAGTAGCGGCCACCTCAGCAAGCAGCAACAGTCAGATGGTCAGAATGACACTTCCGGTTGTTTTGCCAGCTTCAAGGTCGGCTTGGGCTTTTGCCGCGTCGTGAAGTGCGTATTCGGCGCCAATCGGACTCTGCAAACCATCCTGCAAGGCTGATATGAGGGCCCTTGAGCTGCGCTCGTAGAATTCCGGATTGTTGACTGAGGCAATGATACTGGGGCGCATCACGGCGATATTGCCCAAATCTTCGATACGTATCGGAGAAACGGGCCCTGCTGGCTGTCCGATGGAAGCGAGAATCCCGAATGGGCGGAGTGTCTTCAGTGTCTGCGGGAAGGTGGAGCCACCGATACCATCAATGGCAAGGTGTACGCCCTTGCTGTCGGCAATCTGGCGAGCGCGCTCGGCCCAATCGGGTGATTTATGAAACAGGACTTCATCTGCCCCGGCTGCTTTTGCCATTACAGCCTTGCCTTCCGAGCCGACGGTGCCAATTACATGGGCGCCAAGGCGTTTTGCCCAGCGGGTGACCAGTTGGCCAACGCCGCCTGCGGCCGCATGGACCAGTATCCATTCGTCCCGTTTGATCGCACGGACTTCATGCAGGAGCATGTATGCCGTTAACCCGCGCAGGAATGTGCTTGCCGCGACGCGATCCGAAACGGCATCCGGCAGTTTGATCAGGCGTGATTGTGGAAGCAGCCGCACTTCCGCATAACCACCCAAAGGCATGCCGGTATAGCCGACGCGATCACCGGGTTTAAGGTTGGTAACATCGTCTCCCACAGCGTCAACCGTGCCTGCGCCTTCAAACCCAAGCACTGCGGGCAGGCTCGGTGGTGAATAGAGCCCGGTACGGAAGTAAATATCGACAAAATTGACACCAATGGCTGTCTGACGGATGCGAACCTCGTTTGGAGCGGGATCAGCGACCTTGATATCGCGTGTGTGCAACACTTCAGGGCCGCCATGGCCGTTCATTTCCACAATTAATGACATGATGTTCTCCTTTGGAATGGAGGCATTGGACCACATCGCACTATGTGTGGAAATTCTGTGTTTTATCCCTTTATCTGTGCAATAATGCACCTATGTTTGATTGGCAGGATTTGCATTATTTTTCCGTTCTGGCGCGGACAGGTTCCTTGTCGGCTGCCGCGCGTGAACTTGGCGTTGATCATGCGACGGTCGGCCGCCGTGTGGCATCGCTGGAGCAATCGCTGTCGTTGCATCTTGTGGATCGTCTGCCACGCCGCTCGCCGCTCACGGCGGAGGGAAGCGCGATTGCTGAGCTTGCAGAAGAAATGGCGCGCCTGTCCCAAGCCATCGACAGGCGTGCCCGTGGCCTGACCAATGCGGCGACGGCAACGGTGCGGATCAGCGCACCGCCCGCAGTTGCCGCAAGATTGATAGCGCCGCATGTGGTGGAATTTCATCGTGAACACCCTGATATAACCTTGGCGTTGGCGGGTGCGTCGCATAATGCTGCGCTTGATCGCAGCGAGGCGGATGTGGCCGTGCGTATGACGAGGCCAACGGAACAGGATTTGTTGATCCGGCGGATCGGCGCGATCCACTTCGCGCTCTATGCCACCCGCGAGCAGGCGGCCCTGCCACCCGAAACTCTGGCCTTCATCGCTTATGATTCAACACTTGATCACCTGACCCAGCAGGTGTGGTTGCGCGCAATTCTTGCGGGCCGTCCGATTATCTTTCAGGCCAGTGATCTCTTCGGCCAGCAGGAGGCGGCCCGGGCAGGATTGGGGGCAGCAGCACTTCCGTGTTTTATGGGCGACAATGATCCAATGCTGGTCAAGCTGGATGCACAGGAACCGCCACCTGTCCGCGATATATGGTTGACCGCCTATCCGGATGTCAGCCGTTCACTGGCCATGCGCACGGTTATGACGTTCCTCGCCGATATTATCGGCAGGGAATGCCCGATCAGAGCACCGTAGCCGACGGCAGGATGCCTGAAATGGATTCGCGGTTGAACGGCTTCAGAAGATAGCCCGCTGCGCCAGCCCGCTTTGCCCGCATGATTTTTGTGACATCGATTTCAGCAAGGCAGAGATAAATTCTGGTTGCTGTACCACCGGGAAGCGCGCGAATCTGGGTGATAATATCGACGGATGGCATATCCGGCAGCGCACAATCCAGAATGATGATATCGGGCATTTCCACGCTGCAGGCGGAAACCGTATGGAACCCGGTGTCAGCAGTGGTCACGACGACATTGTCGCTGGCGAGCAGGCGCGTTGCAACTTTGCGGACAACCGGTGCCCCATCAACAACCATGCAACGTAACAATGCGAACTCCCCCCGGAATTGCTGCGAAATTGCAGCCGCGTCAGGGGAGAGTAACAGGCACTCCGTGAAGAAATGCCCAAGGCGAATGGTAAATTTTTAAGCGGCTGAAAAGACGATCTCTTCCGGCGTGGCATGGATAGAGATTGTCATGCCCGCTTCCTGCGCCAATAGGAGGGTATAATAGGGCTGGACCGCATGGGCATCGATCGGTTCTTCCGGGGTCTTGCCGCTGTGCAGTTCGAGGAATTTTGGCGGAACACGCAGCATTGGACCACGCGAGGTCAGAACAAATCGCGGTTCGGTTTCCGGTGTTTCCAGTGCCACATTCAACGTGCCGCCACGCGGCAGGGCTGCATTGGCGATCAGCACGAGGTTGAGCAGCAGCTTGACCTTGTTCTTCGGCAGCAGGACGCGATTGCCCGTCCAGGTGAATTCCGCTTTCTCGCCCTTCATATATTCATTGGCAACGTTCTGGGCATCACCAGTGTCAATCTGAACGCCCGCGGAACCAGCCGCACCGAAAGCAATGCGGGCAAACTGAAGCCGGGCAGATGCGCTGCGTGCACTCGATTTGATGAGGTTCATCGCGTCTTCGTCAGCGCCGCCTTCTTCGAGAAGCTCGAGACCGTTGTTGATCGCACCAACAGGCGAAATGATGTCATGGCAAATACGACTGCTCAGCAGGGCTCCGAGGTCCGTTGCCGAAAGAATTACGGGCAATGTCATAAGAGAGTCTCCTGAAGATTGGCTAGCGGTTTGGTCTGCACATTGGGCTCAAGCCGAATCAGATGTTCATGCGAATCACTCTGATTGCTGCTGCATTTGGATACATAGCTCAGTCCGCATGGGCAAGAACGACGTCGAAAATGCCAGTAGCTGCTGAAATCGCTATCTTTTTCTCGTCCTAGGCAAGCCATTGAAATGCCAAGATCGATTCATAAACTTTTATACAAGGTTTAGACCTTTAAATGGTGCTTCAATTATAAAGCGAACACAAGATTCGCAACTGGCGTCGGACAAAGAAGCGAACAGCCAAAAGGAATTATGATGGCGTCTCTATTCTTGTCTATGAACCGTTTTTTTCTTCTGATCCTGACGATGGTGTCGCTGGTTGTCGCGCAGCCGCGATTGGCCAGTGCTGCTCAGGACCAGTACTCGATGAACGAGATCGTCAATTCGGGGCAGAGGTTCTTTGGATCGACCTCCGGGGGACTTGCGTCCGCTGTCGAGAAGATTTTCCAGAGCTATGGTTTGCCGAACGGATATATCCTCGGTGAAGAAGGATCGGGCGCTATCATTGGCGGCCTGACCTATGGCGAAGGCTCGCTCTACACAAAGAATGCGGGCGATCACAAAACATTCTGGCAGGGACCATCCATCGGATGGGATTTTGGTGGCCAAGGCTCCCGTGTCATGATGCTCGTCTATAATCTCGACGATGTGCAGAACCTCTATGGCCGTTTTGTCGGCGTGGCGGGTTCGGCCTATCTCTTCGCCGGTGTTGGCTTCAACGTGCTCAAGCGCAATCAGGTTCTGCTTGTACCGATACGCACAGGCGTTGGCGCACGGCTTGGTGTAAATGTGGGCTATCTCAAAATCACCCAATCGCCGACCTGGAATCCGTTTTGATCCCTTCATATTGCTAACCTATAGCAAAGACGCGGAAACCGTTCCCGCGTCTTTGCCGTTTGATGCCAGACTGTCATTGTGCCAGATTGAGCTACCAATAGGACCCTTATCGTGATCCAGACCGCGCTTTATTTTGCTCTTGGATTTTTGAGCGCCGTGCTGCTGGCGTTGATCTTTGCACCGCCTGTCTGGCGCCGCGCGATGCTGCTCACACGCAGGCGTGTCGAAGCTGAAACACCACTGACGCTCAATGAGATCCAGGCCCAGCGCGATGGTCTGCGTGCCGAACATGCGGTCAGTGAGCGCAAGCTCGAAATGACCCTTGCGGGTGTGAAAGAAAAATCTGCAAAGCAACTGGCTGAATTCAGTGACAAGGAACGGCAGATTCGCACACTGTCCAATGATGTTTCCGCGCGTGACACCACAATTGCCGAGTTGCAGGCTACGCTTGCCGAACGCGGGCAGACGCTGGAAAAAACAGGGAAAGACCTGAGCAATACAGCGCAGACCCTTGAACAACGTTCTGCGGAGCTGGAGCTTTTAAACCGACGTCTGACCAGCACGGCAACGAAGGCAGACAGCTTGCAGATCGACGTTGCAGCGCAGGGCACGCGCATCGAGAATCTTTCCGATGAGTTGAAGGAAGCACGTCAGGGCCGACGCGATGCCGAAGAGCAGAAGCGCAAGCTGGAGACCGAGATCAAAGCCTTGCAGCATTCATTCGAACAGGAAAAAACGCGTGGCAGAGATACCCAGACACAAGCGACAACCCTTGTGACACAGCTTTCAGACAGCGAGGCCAAGCTTTTGCGGCGGGAAAAGGAAGTTGAACGGCTCAATGAGCGGTTGCGCAATGTGATTGCTGAAGGCCGTAAACAGGGCATTGCTGCGACGGAAACGCCTCGTGGCAAGCAGGCGCTGGTGCAGGCCGAGGAAAGCAAGCGGCTGCGCGAGGAAATGAACACACTTGCATCGCAGGTCGTCGCGATGGTTGCCCGGCTTGAGGGGCCAGCGTCCCCGGTGAACAAACTGCTTGATGGCACAGGCAAAGACGCGGCGGTGGCCTATGACGACAATGGCGAGGTCATTGTCAGTCTGGCCGATCGTATCCGCGCGCTGCAAAAGGCAGCATCGGCTCTGGAATCAGGCGGCGGAGAACCGGCTAAATCGTGACAGGGCAATGCCTGACGCTGTTGCGACGTTCAAACTGTCAAATTCCAGCGACATTGGAATTCTGACAGTCCGCAGCTTTTGCATCAACGCTTTTGGCAGACCTTCTCCCTCGGTTCCAAGCAGCAGGGCCGTGCGCACTCCGGGTTGTGCCGTGTAGATGCTTTCGGTGCCCGAAGGGCTCAGTGCGTAGATATGAAAATTCGCCTGCTGCAGCTTGCTGACGAGTTCCTCGATGGAACCCTCGCGGGCGAATGGCACTTTGAGCGCTGCCCCCACGGAGACGCGGATTGCCTTGCGGTAGAGCGGGTCACAGCTGGTTTCATCCATCAGAATGCAGTCAGCTTCGAACGCTGCGGCATTGCGAAAGATTGAACCCATATTGTCGTGGTTGGATATGCCGCAAAGCACCACGGCAAGTGATTTTTCGGGGAGAGCATCAATCAATTGACTGGCAGAGCAGGGCGCACTGCGCTGTCCGACTGCGAGAATACCGCGATGCATGGGAAAACCGGCAATCGCATCCATGACATTGCGCGAAACGCAGTAGACAGGAACGTCATCCGGGCAGAGACGGATTTGCTCTGACAGTCCTGCGAGGCGGTTTTCCAGAACCAGAAGCGACTCTACAGCGAAAGCAGCGTTGGCAAGCAATACATTGAGTACAACCTTACCTTCCGCAATGAAGCGGCCTTCCCGGCCAACCAGATCGCGCTCGCGGACATCGCGATAGGGCACAAGCCGCGCATCTTCTGGATCATCTATGCGAATGGTGCGCTGTTCGAGCCAGATCTGGTCATCCGATGCCATGTTTCAGGCCGTTTCGCCAGCAGTGCCCAAGCCCGCCCGCGCTTCGCCAGCCATGCGCACGAGGCTCATATGCATATCCTTGGCTGAGCCGAGCGGCGTGGAAAACCAGATGCGCTGCACATCATCGCCATCGGCAATATCAAAACCCTCGGCGTCGATGCCGGTTATGCGCCAGCTGCCATCAGGTGCCTTGGCGTAAAACCGTGCATAGAGCGCTATGGCCTCCGCGTGGTCATCATTCATATGTTCGACTGCATTTTTCTCTGCAGCCGCCAATTCGTCATTGACCGGATTGAGGCTGAGCAGATCGTCAGCAGTTAACTGGTAGGCCCTACCAAACCCGCCGTTGAGTCTTGCACCCGTCGGCTCAAGCCGGAAAAAGCGGAAGTCGCCAAGCCCGGCATAAAGCTTGGCCTTGGGCTGGTGTGCGAGATAGCGCCATTCGATACGGGTATGTTCAACGCCTTCACGGGTAATTTCCCGCGCTTTGGCAAATACGGTAATACGTGGATGGGCGAGTGGATCGCCCTTGCCGACTTCGCCGACCAGCAGCGAACAACGCGGGTCAGCGATCAGGGCAGGCGTGTGTGCGGAAAGGGCGGAGACAAGAATAACAGGTGTGCCGTCATGATCCGTGGAAAGGCCGACACGGGTGGCAATGGGACCGCCGGTCGCAGGATCAAGCGTCGCGATGACAGCGTAACGCGCCTTGCGGACCAGTGTCTTTGCCAATCGGACAGCGTCTGCGTCGGTCTCGCGTATTACATCCTTCTTGTCGGTCACGGCCTATCCCTCATTATGTTGAGCGAGAGATAGTTGCTCGGCCGGTGCAGGACAAGCGATTTCAGCGAAAGGGCGATAAGGTGTTAAGCCGCGATTGATCTGTTGTCGTTAATGCCGGCGTCATGCATGCAATCGGCAAGCAGATCGAGATCGACAGGGCCGATCGTACACAAAACCGGGGCAAATTCTTCAACAGGAATGTCGAGCGCCATCAGTTCGACGAGCGCTTCCATCAATGCTTCACGCGTGTCATATCTTGCGGAATAGCTTGGCATGATTCTGCCTCTCAAGCCGGATCAACTGCGCAAAATCATACTATAAATACGGTAAACAAATTCTTAATTTTGCCATTATTGGAAATTTTTTGCTTCTTTTGTGAATAAAATAACGCCATGATTTCAAATAGATGATAGAAAGTGATTACACGTTAACTCTCTTTGCCATTGTTTGGCCCTAAATCACATCAATCTGTGACCAACTTCACCAGCAGGAAAAACAGCGATGAGAATTGCTTCGTGATCGGCGCAAGGAAGTGGAAAACCCCCTCGATTGTGGGTGTTATAGCCGCCATTGGCCTCGTAAGTGGGTGCTCTACGCAGACTGCCCAGCACGCCGGTAAGGTGAAGGCAAATCTGGCAAGCAACAATACAACTGTTTCCAAAAGCTACGCCTATACCCCGAAGGACAAGGAATGTCTTGAGCGGGCGATGTTCTTTGAGTCCAACCGCTCGAGCCAGGATGGTTTGCTCGCGGTGGGGACTGTGGTTATGAATCGTCTCGATTCCGGCAAATATGCGAATACGATTTGCGGTGTCGTTGGTGAAAAGGGACAGTTTGCTCCCGGCGTTCTTTCCCGCCCAATGCAGTCGGCAGCGCTTCCTGATGTTCAGCAGGCAGCGGACGCGGTGCTCAAGGGCCAGCGTCATCCCAAGGTCAAGGAAGCCATGTTCTTCCATACGGCTGGACTGCGCTTTCCTTACCGGAACATGCACTACACGGTTGTTGCCGGTGGTAATGCCTTTTACGAGAAGCGGGACCGCTACAATACGCCTGACTTGGGTAACAAGGTTGCAAGCGTTGCCATTGCCAACGCCTATATTGCCAGCATGAGAAATACCAACCCGGCTTCGGTCAACAACATCATGGTTGCCAGTGTGCAGCCGACAATGACGACCACAACGTCGGGGCGCGTGACAAATCAGCCTTTCGCAGTTGCTCAGGCCCAGACTGCACCCACGGCTGCGCCGCAGCAGCTTGCATTTGCCAATGTTGCTGTACCAGTTGATCCGCCAGCACCGGCTATGGTTTTCACTGCACCAGCTTCGGCCAAGCCAACGGCTATGCCGCAGGCTGCAGAACCGGCTGTGCTTGCTTTCGAAGCTCCCAAGAGCAAATCGGTTGATGCTATTGGCCAGATGCTGCTCGCTCAGGACCGTCCGGCTCCGGCCAATTAAGGCGATGAACGATCTGGCGCCGCGAAAGCGGCGCTCATTGGCATGTGGTTATGGTACGAGGAAGTGCTGTGACCACTCGTCGTGTGGAACCATCTGTCCGATTGCATATTGAAACGTCAGGATGGTCATGTGATCCGGTGACGTCGTGCATGTGTAGGAGAGGTGATACCATTCGCCCTTGCTGCGAAACGCAGCGCCGGTGGACTGGATTTTGTCACCGGTCACTTTGGGTTCCTTGAAGGCGTAGGCGACGAGTTCATCGGGCACGAGCTTGACCGGATCGTGGTGAATGCGCTCCATCGCCTCAAGATCACACCGCTGCTCCAGCCGCGTTTCCGGGCTCAATCCTTCCAGTTCTTCCGCTTCCTTTGAATCCATGGCCTTGGATGAACCGGTCATTGCGATCGTCAACAAAAGCATGGCTATAAGTGATTTCATTTACGCCGGGCTCTCTGAAATTTAGGCAGAAGGATCATACAACGTGTCTGGACCAATGGACGGCTTCCTAGTCCACGCGGGGCCGTTTGCACCATAGGCCAAAACGCCGTCAGATGTCTCCCGGATTGGGACCAAATTATGGAAGCCGGCTGGATAATCCACAGCGGTAAAGTGGTTGTGATGCCAGGTCACACCGGCTTTTTCGCCGGTGGTTTCTTGTCGCCGTTCACTTCGATGTAAGCGTAGATATAGGCAAATGACGGCAGGGCACGGTTGGAGGGTTCGACAAGACCAGCAACAGTGCCCAAAGAGGCGGCGTAGTTGTTGCAGTTGAAACCGAACATGGTCCACAGCGGCGGGTTGGCCAGATTGGCGCGTACCTTGCTGAGAAGACGCTGGTACTGGGCCTCCGTCAGGGAAACGCGATAGGCGGCCCCGGTGGTGAAATTGCAATCGGAATAGCTTGGTTTGAGTTCTGCGGGCATGGGAATGATCGCGCCGCCATAAAGGCCAAGCAAGCTGCCTTTGGGAAAGAGGCCATTATATTGGCGGGTTACGGGATTGCCTTTGTCATCAAGCCTTCCGAAAACCACGTACATGTGGCCGCTTGGAATGCCCGGCGACAGACGCTGACGGAATTCCATATAGGCCGGATCACCCGGTCTGGTGCGGTTGGCCGTCAATTTCGCCGCGGCGCCTTTGACGCTGCCGTGGGCGGCGCAGGTCAATTCAGGTATTTCGGCCGTGTAAGCAGACGGGCTAACGGACACCTCGGATGATGGGGCGGACTGACAGGCAGCGAGGGATGTCGCAAAGACTGATGCAAGCAGCACCTTGAACGGCGCGGAAGCGGTTGAGGCAATGTTCACCAAGGCGATTCTCTTTTCAATCATGTGATGACCAGACCATCGACATGGTCCGGCTTTCAATAGACGAATGGCAACACGCGCCAGGTTCTGGCACGGTACTGACGATATTCCTCCCCGAAGGCTTCCTCCATCATTCGCTCCTCCGCTCCTATTCTCAGGAAGAACAGGAAGCCGAACCCTGCGAGACCGGAAAGACCGGCAATATAATTGGGCAAAAGCAGGGCCTGGGTCAATGCCATCAGCCAGAAGGCCGAATACATCGGGTGCCGCAAACGTTTGTAGATGCCTGTGGTTATGAGCTTGTGGTCCTGTTTCAATTGCAGCGATACGGACCACATCTGACCGAGTGCCTTATGCGTCAGGCGAAACAGGATCAGAGCGGCGATACCGGCCAGAATGCCAAGGGCTATAAGTACAGGATTTGGGGCGTAAGACGCAAATCTTGGCTGTCCTGTCGCGACATAGAGTGCAGGTATGATGCCAAGGCCAAAGAGAGACACGGCCAGCCGAACAGTATCTGCACCCTTTCTGCGATCAACCGTCAGTTTGGCCCGTTGCGCGCGCCGGTCAAACGGGCGGCGCAGCAGATACCAGCTCACTATAAAGATGACCCACAGGGCCTTTCCGGCAACGACAAGCGAAATCATACGGTGGCAGTTTCAGGTATTTTGATGGATGAGGCGACGTGTGCAGTACACCCGCCTGCCAGACCGCCGCTTGTTGCGATATCCGAAAAGCACTCAGGTCCACACAATATTGCATGCCACGAATAGGCCGAGCGTTTCTCAACGCCGTAGACAAACTGCCGGTGGACACGGAAAAAATTATGTTTGATGGCTTTGTAGGTTTCATCGCAAAGTTGATTGCGGAAGCGGACTCTTACCAGAACGGGCGATTCCGCATCCGATATATTCAGGTCTCGTACCGGATTTGATTTATAGAAATTCATAGGGTCTGTCAGTGACTGCGCATCAACCCAAAGTGTGCGGCTGCGGGCGACCTTCTCAACACTGGAGCGTAAAGCCTCTGCTGCTGGGTGCAGGGCGATCTTCAGAAGGCTTGAACCAACCGTGAGCAAGCCATAACGCCGTGAACTATTCTTTTGCAGGGCTTTATCAAGAATCTGCAGGGCACAGATAGCGCCCATACTATGCGCAGCAACGACGACTTCGGTTGTGGCAGGTGCGCGGCTGATACGGTTTGCCGCGTCGGCGATCACATATCGCAGCTTCGCCGTAATGTCCGGTCGCCGGTCCCGCGCCATATCGCGCGCAAATGTCCAGTCATCCATGAGCAGCAGAAAATGCATTCTCCGGGCTGCAAGCACCAACAGCGCCAATGCCACGATCACCGAAATTGCCAGAGGTGCCATTGCCTCCCGGGAAAACTGCCAGACAATGCCCCCGGCACCGAAAGCAAGGCCAAGGATGGCACCCATGATGACGAGTGGATAGAGAAAGAACAGCGCGTACCGCCAACTCGTTGCGATGAAGCGGAAGAATGTGCCTGTGATAATGAAATCGATCAGTGCAATGATCCCGCTTAATATCCGGGCAACGGGATTTCTGGATGCATAGAAAAGATTGATGTCACCCAGCCCATAAAGCACGAAATCGGTCTGTGCGGACCAGTTGGGACCCGTTGTCTGCAATCGAAATTCACCCACGCTGACAGTGTCTTCCGTGGACGAAATTTTCAGCGCACCATCTTCGCGCAGCGCCATATCATAAACAGGCGCTGTCTTGGCTGCTTCCCGCAGGAAGCGCCGATGATGGGCCTCTACCGGCATATGTTCAAAGCCCGGCAACAAAACGACCAGACGATTGATAACGGACATCTGCCACCTTTCCAGGTTCTGATTGCGATGTTGTCAGCGCCCTCAGCATTAGCTCGCTAAAAAGGAATTTAGATGACCGACGTTAATAGAACGTGGCCAATACCAAAGGGTTGCAAGGACTTTTGGTCGCATCACAACCCCGAGGTGTATCCGCTTTTTGCGTGAACCTGCTCAATCCAACCTATTTAGGCGCCATACGGATGGCGCCGTCAAGGCGAATCGTTTCGCCGTTAAGCATGGGGTTTTCAATGATGTGCAGTGCCAGTGCCGCATATTCCTCGGGTTTGCCAAGCCGGGAAGGGAAGGGGATGGAGGCTGCCAGCGAATCCTGAACGTCCTGCGGCATCGCCAAAAGCATAGGCGTTCCAAAGATTCCGGGGGCGATCGACATGACACGGATACCGAAGCGGGAGAGTTCGCGCGCTGCCGGCAATGTCAGGCCTGCGATACCGGCTTTCGACGAAGCATAAGCCGCCTGACCGATCTGGCCGTCAAAGGCGGCAACCGATGCTGTTGAAATAATGACGCCGCGTTCGCCCGTTTCAAGCGCGTCGAGTTTGGAAGCTGCATCGCTGACGAGCCGAAGCATGTTGAACGAGCCAATGAGATTGACTTCGATGACACGGCGGTAAAGCTCAAGATCGTGCGGACCATCACGGCCAACAATCCGTCCGGCATTGGCGATCCCCGCACAATTAACGAGGATTCGCGTCGTGCCGAGCTTGTCTGCGACATGGGCGACAGCTTGCTGCGCGTCGTCGGCGCTGGAGACGTTGCAGGAAACAGCCAGGCCGCCAATTTCGCTGGCCACTTTTTGCGCCGCATCAAGATTGATGTCAAAAAGTGCAACTTTCGCGCCTTTTTCCGCCAGTGCGCGCGCCGTGGCTGCTCCCAGACCGGACCCGCCGCCCGTTACAATCGCTGTTTGGCCCTGAATGTTCACAATGCGTCTCCTCGCTGGTTTTCAAGTCTTCTGGCACGAGTTTGGGACTTGATCCAGCCGATATTTGCGCGCGAAGTGGAGGAAGAGCACCCCCGATGCAAGAATATGTTGATTTATAAACAATGCATAACAAAAGTTCAGGTCGCCACATTTAGTGAATTTCGCTATTTTTGTGGCTTTGTTGAAAAATTTCCCCAGAATCTTCAATTCTTCTTCCGCTGGAAGGTTGACTGCGAATAAATCTGCTTGCATTGCGACATTGCAAAGGCTTCCATGCAACCTCGGTTGCGGGCAAGGGGGCCGGCAACACAAAAAACCTCTGAAGGTGGAAAAATGAAGACCTACAAGAAATTCCTTGCGGCGACAGCGCTTGCAATGTTGGCGGGTGGGCTGATGGCAGGTGGAGCCTCGGCGAAAAATCTCGTGTTCTGCTCTGAAGCTGCTCCGGGCGGTTTCGATCCAGCACTTTATACCGGCGGTGAAACGCTTGATGCGACCGGACAGGCTGTCTTCAACAAGCTCGTTGAGTTCAAGCTGGGTACATCCGAAGTCGAGCCAAGCCTGGCAGCAAGCTGGACGATTTCCGATGATGGTCTTGAATACACGTTCAAACTTCGTCCGGGCGTCAAGTTCCAGACAACCAGCTTTTTCACGCCGACCCGCGATATGAATGCTGATGACGTCGTTTTCTCGTTCGAGCGTCAGAAGGAAGGCAGCAAGTGGGCCAAATATGTTGATGGCGCCACCTACGAATATTTTGAAAGCATGGACTTCCCCAAGCTGATCAAGGAAGTCAAGAAGGTCGATGATCTGACTGTCAAGATTTCGCTGAACAAGCCAAGCGCCCCTATGCTTGCAGGTCTTGCGATGGATTTCTCGTCGATCGTATCGAAGGAATATGCCGACAAGCTCGAGGCCGATGGCACATTGCAGAAGTTCAATGAACAGCCTGTTGGTACGGGACCTTACCAGTTTGTTGATTATCAGCTCAACACTGCCATCCGCTATGAAGCCAACCCAAGCTATTTTAAGGGCAAGGTAAAGATCGACAACCTGATTTTCGCCGTAACCACGGATGCTGCCGTGCGCGTGCAGAAGATCAAGGCTGGCGAATGCAATATCACGATCTATCCTGATCCGGCTGACGTGGCAGGCCTCAAGGCCGATCCCAATCTGAAGGTTATTCAGAAGCCGGGCCTGAATGTTGCCTATCTTGGTTACAACACGACTCAGGCACCCTTCGACAAGCCGGAAGTGCGCAAGGCGCTCAACATGGCCATCGACAAGAAGGCCATTGTAGACGCTGTCTATCTCGGTCAGGGCACACCGGCTGTTAATCCGATCCCGCCGACAATGTGGTCCTATGACAAGGCCATCAAGGATGATGAATACAATCCTGAAGCAGCCAAGAAGGCTCTCGAAAAGGCTGGCGTCAAGAATCTCTCGATGAAGATCTGGGCAATGCCGGTTGTGCGTCCTTACATGCCAAATGGCCGTCGTACCGCAGAACTTCTGCAGTCCGATTTTGCCAAGGTTGGTGTGAAGGTCGAAATCGTCAGCTACGATTGGCAGGAATACCTGAAGCGCGCATCCGATCCTAAGCATGATGGTGCCGTTATTCTCGGTTGGACCGGTGACAATGGTGATCCGGACAACTTCCTGGCCGTACTGCTTTCGTGCCAGGCTGTTGGCCAGGCCAACCGTACAGCATGGTGCAACAAGGAGTTCACCGCGCTCATCGACAAGGCTGCCGTGACTGCCGATCAGGCGGAACGCACCAAGCTTTACGAGCAGGCTCAGGTTATCTTCAAGCGTGAAGCTCCATGGGCTACCTTGGCGCACTCGTTGGTAACCGATGTTACGACGAAGAATGTTACCGGTTACGTGCAAAGCGCGTTCGGCATTCACAACTTCGCCGATGTTGACATCACCGAGTAACTCACTCCTCGCGGTACCGGCTTCGGCCGGTACCGCTTTTTATTAGGTTACCATGTTCCGATATATCGCTTCACGAGTGCTGCTGCTGGTCCCGACATTTATTGGTATCAGCTTTGTGGCCTTTATCTTCATCCGCCTGCTTCCCGGCGATCCCATCATTGCGCTTGCAGGCGAACGCGGCATGACGCCAGAGCGCCACCAGCTGCTGATGGAGCAGTTTGGCTTCAACAGACCGATCTGGGAGCAATATTTCTCATTTCTGTGGAATATCTTTCACGGGGACTTCGGCACGTCGATCGCCAGCAAACGCGCGGTTCTAGCCGACTTTCTATCGCTTTTTCCGGCTACACTTGAACTGAGCATCTGTGCCATGCTGTTTGCCGTCATCATCGGCATTCCCGCTGGCATCTTTGCAGCCGTCAAGCGCGGCTCGATCTTTGATCAGCTCAGCATGGGCATTGCACTGGTCGGTTATTCCATGCCGATTTTCTGGTGGGGTATCCTGCTTATTATCCTGTTCGCCGGTATCCTCCACTGGACACCGGTGTCGGGCCGGATGGATTTGGTCTATTTCTTCAAGCCGACGACTGGCTTTATGCTGATCGACAGCCTGATTTCGGGGCCGAAGGGCGCATTCAAGTCGGCATTCTCGCACCTTATCCTGCCGACGATTGTGCTTGGGACGATTCCGCTTGCGGTTATCGCCCGCCAGACACGCTCGGCCATGCTGGAAGTGCTGGGGGAAGATTATGTGCGCACGGCGCGCGCCAAAGGTTTGGCACCCAAGCGCGTTATTGGCATTCATGCGCTGCGCAATGCCATGATCCCCGTCATCACGACAATCGGTCTGCAAATGGGTCTGCTCATGGCCGGTGCCATCCTGACTGAGACGATCTTCTCCTGGCCAGGCATCGGCAAATGGATGATCGATGCGATCGCAAAGCGCGATTACGTCGTCGTTCAGGGCGGCCTTATGCTGGTCGCGCTGATCGTCATGACCGTCAATTTGATTGTCGATCTGCTCTATGCGGTCGTCAACCCGCGTATCCGCGTAAAGTGAGGAACCGTGACTAACGAAGTTTCCCCTCCCGTACCGCTAACAGCTGCCCCTTCATCGGGCCCTATGAGCCGGTTTTCGGAATTCTGGTTCTATTTCAGCGTCAACAAGGGCGCTGTCATAGGGCTTGCCACCCTGATTTTTCTGGTGCTCGTTGCAGTCTTCGGACCATTCATCGCTCCGCATGCGCCATACGAACAGTTTCGCGAATCGCTGCTGACCCCACCCGCATGGCAGGAAGGCGGTAATTCGACATTTCTGCTGGGTACAGACGCTGTTGGTCGTGATTTGCTCTCGCGTCTGATTTATGGCGCACGCTTCTCGCTGTTCATCGGTTTGATTGTCGTGACGCTTTCCATGGTCACGGGCGTGATCCTTGGTGTTCTTGCCGGCTACTTCCGCGGCTGGGTCGATGCGCTGATCATGCGCATTATGGATATCATTCTCGCTTTCCCGCCGTTGCTGCTGGCGCTGGTGCTGGTGGCAATTCTCGGACCGGGATTGTTTAACGCGATGATTGCCATTGCGCTGGTTCTGCAACCACATTTTGCGCGCCTTACGCGTGCCGCTGTGATGAGCGAAAAGAACCGCGAATATGTGGTCGCCGCAAAGCTTGCCGGTGCTGGCCATATACGTCTGATGTTCAAGACAATCCTGCCAAACTGTCTGGCGCCGTTGATCGTGCAGGGAACGCTCTCGTTCTCGAATGCCATTCTTGAAGCGGCAGCGCTTGGCTTCCTTGGCATGGGCGCACAACCGCCCACACCAGAATGGGGTACGATGTTGGCGGAAGCCCGCGAATTCATCCTGCGCGCCTGGTGGGTTGTTACATTCCCCGGTCTCGCAATCCTGATTACTGTGCTTGCAATCAACCTCGTTGGTGACGGCTTGCGCGACGCCCTCGATCCCAAACTGAAGAGGAGCTGAGATCATGGCTCTGCTTGAAATCAAGAATCTTTCGGTTGGGTTCGACACGAGTTCCGGCCAGTTCATGGCGGTGCAGGGTATCGACCTTCATGTTGAAGCCCGCGAAGTTCTGGCCATCGTCGGCGAGTCCGGTTCCGGTAAATCCGTGGCCATGCTCGCCGTCATGGGACTGTTGCCAAAGACCGCAACTGTGACCGCTGACAAAATGGTTTTCAATGGTCATGACATGCTGACCATGAGCACCAAACAACGCCGGGAAATCGTTGGCCGCGACGTGGCGATGATTTTTCAGGAGCCCATGGCTAGCCTCAATCCGTGCTTTACAGTTGGTTTCCAGCTGGAAGAAGTTTTGCGCTTTCACATGAAAATGGATGCCAAGGCACGGCGCAAGCGGGCCATCGAACTGCTTCAGCAGGTGGGTATTCCCACGCCGGAAGAACGGCTGAATTCGTTCCCGCACCAGATGTCTGGTGGTCAATGCCAGCGCGTCATGATTGCCATCGCGATTGCGTGCAATCCAAAGTTGCTGATTGCCGACGAGCCGACGACAGCGCTTGACGTGACGATCCAGAAGCAGATTCTCGACCTGCTGGTCAGCCTGCAAGCCAAGCATGGCATGGGCCTGATCATGATCACCCACGACATGGGCGTTGTTGCTGAAACCGCTGATCGCGTGATTGTTCAGTACAAGGGGCGCAAAATGGAGGAAGCCGACGTGCTTTCGCTGTTTGAAACACCCAAAAGCCCATATACGCGTGCCCTTCTGTCTGCCTTGCCGGAAAATGCGACGGGCGACCGCCTGTCAACCGTTGCAGACTTCATGAAGAACGAAGCCGCCAATGCAGGAGCAGCATCATGAGCGAGATCGTTCTTGAAGGACGCAATATCGTCCGTGACTATCACGTTGGTGGCGGCCTCTTTGGCAAGCCCAAGACAGTGCGTGCGGTCAAGGGCGTCAGCTTTACACTGGAAAAGGGCAAGACCCTTGCTATTGTCGGCGAGAGCGGTTGCGGTAAGTCGACACTTGGCCGCATTCTGACGCTGATTGATCCGCAGTCCGAAGGCGAATTGCTGATCGATGGCAAGCCCATCAACATCGCCAAGGATCGGGTAACACCGGAAATGCGCCGCAAGGTGCAGATCATTTTCCAGAATCCCTATGGATCGCTGAACCCGCGCCAGAAAATTGGTGAAGTCCTGGGTGAGCCATTGCTGCTCAACACCAACAAGACCGCAGCAGAACGGCGCGAGCTTGCCATGCAGATGCTGGTCAAGGTCGGGCTTGGTCCTGAGCATTACAACCGCTATCCGCATATGTTCTCCGGTGGTCAGCGTCAGCGTATTGCCATTGCGAGGGCCTTGATGATGAGCCCGAGCCTGCTGGTGCTGGACGAGCCGGTTTCGGCGCTCGATCTTTCGGTGCAGGCACAGGTGCTCAACCTGCTGGCGGATCTGCAGGACGAGTTCAACCTGACCTATGTGTTCATCAGCCATGACCTGTCGGTGGTGCGCTACATCGCCGATGAGGTGATGGTGATGTATTATGGCGAAGTGGTTGAGTATGGCACGCGCGAGGAAGTCTTCTCGAACCCGCAGCACAGCTATACCAAGACGCTGTTTGCTGCGACGCCAAAGTCTGATGTTGCCAGTATCCGGGCGCGGTTGGAGAAGAAAAAAGCGGCTGCCTGATTTTGCGGGTGATGGATTGTGCGTTGCGTGTTGTAGTTGCTGGTCCGTGGTTCGTGGTTCGACAAGCTCACCATGAGGGGGGAGTGAGGATGCAACGCTAATCGCCAACGTTCCAGAATATAGCTCCCCTCATCCTGAGCCTGTCGAAGGGCTCATGGTGAGCTTGTCGAACCACGAACCACGAACCACGCACAACAGATTTGCAGGGAGGAAGTGTCATGAGCGGACGTCAGCCAATCGCAACTGCCCCGAAAGACGGCAGCAAGGTTCAGGTCTTCTGGAAAGACGAAGACGGACAGGAAAACGAATCCCTGGCGCAGTACCGTTCGCTTGATCGCCTGAAGGCGACCGGCGGTCAGTGGGACGAGACCGATGCCGGCTGGTGGATATTCACCGATTCAAACACCCAGAAGAAGGTGACACCGCACGCATGGCAACCGGCCAACAAGGCCGGTGATGATGAGGATGAAGAGGACGACGATAAATAACAGGCGTGTCGTGGCGTCGGCCTAATTTCTCTGATGCTTTAGTAGGCCCCGGACAATATCGTCTGCGGATATCATGCCGAGGATGGCACCATTCTCGACAATGCCAACATCGCCGCCATTCTTTGATACCGCCTGCATGACCTGACGCACCGGCGTATCGCGCCGCGCGGTTGCGGCGAAGGGGCGGTTGGTGGTTGATCGGGTGCGGTCGAGCGGCACCATGATATCGCCAGCGGTCAGAACGCCAAGGGGATTCATATTGGCAACGAAATCAGCCACATAGTCATTGGCGGGATTGAGCAGGATGTCCTGCGCCGTACCGCACTGGATGATGCGGCCGCCTTCCATGATGGCGATGCGGTTGCCGATTTTCATGGCTTCATCGAGATCGTGACTGACGAAGACGATGGTCTTCTTCAGCCGTTCCTGCAGGCTGAGTAGTTCATCCTGAAGCCGGGTGCGAATGAGCGGATCAAGCGCCGAGAATGGCTCGTCCATGAGCAGGATCGGTGCGCCTGTCGCGAAGGCGCGGGCGAGGCCAACGCGCTGCTGCATACCGCCGGAGAGTTCACCGACCTTGCGTTTGGCCCAATCCTTCAGATTGACCAGAGCCAGCTGCTGCTCAACAGCTTCTGCACGATCTTCCTTGGAAACCCCTGAGAGTTCGAGGCCGAAACCGACATTCTCTTCCACCGTGCGCCAAGGCAACAGGCCGAACTGCTGGAACACCATGGAGACAAGGTGTTTGCGCAGATCGCGCAGGGTGTTCTTGTCGGCTTTGCCGACATCAACAGAGCGTCCGCCGTGATGCACGACAACCGATCCGCGGGAAATCGGATTGAGGCGATTGATCGCGCGCAGAAGCGTGGATTTACCCGAGCCTGACAGGCCCATCAGCACAAGGATTTCACCTTCGGCAATGGTGATCGAGCAATTGTGGACGCCAAGCACATGGCCGGTTTCCGCCTGAATATCCGAGCGGCTTTTGCCCTGATCAGCCAGTGACAGCGCGCCCTCGGTCTTTTTGCCGAATATGATGCAAACGTTTTCGAGTGTAATCGCGGTCATTCACCTGGCTCCTTGCCGGGACGGAAGATACGGTCGAGAACAATGGCAACGACCACGATGACAAGGCCTGCTTCGAAACCAAGCGCCGTATTAACGGAATTGAGCGCGCGGACGACGGGAACGCCGAGGCCGTCGGCCCCAACCAGCGCCGCAATAACCACCATGGAAAGCGACAGCATGATGGTCTGGGTCAGGCCAGCCAGAATCTGCGGCATGGCATAGGGAAGCTCGATCTTCCACAGGAGCTGGCGCGAGGATGCGCCGAAGGCCTCGCCTGCTTCGACCAGATGTTGAGGTGTCGAGGAAACGCCAAGATGCGTCAGCCGGATCGGAGCGGGAAGCACAAAGATTGCGGTGGCGATGAGGCCGGGAACCATGCCGATGCCGAAGAAAACAATGGCTGGGATCAGATAGACGAAGGTTGGCAGCGTCTGCATGAGATCAAGCACGGGACGGATGGCCGAATAGAATTTTGGCCTGTGGGCGGCGATAATGCCGATGGGTACGCCAATGCCCATGCACAGGATGCAGGAGGAGAGCACCAGCGTCAGTGTCTCCATCGTTTCCTTCCAATAGCCCTGATTGAGAATGAACAGGAATCCGAGGAGCGTCAGCAGCGTGACGGCGATTGACCGGCGCAACGCATAGGCTATCGCTGAAAAGACGACGACCATGATCAGCGGGTGGGGATATTTCAGGATAAACATCAGTCCGTCGATGAACGACTGCATGATGTAGGCGAGGCCATCGAAAAACCCGGCGAAATTGTTCGTGAGCCAGTCGACGACGGCTTTTGCCGTCTTGCCTACCGGAATCTTGTCTTGTGTTAGCCAGTCCAAGCGAAAATTCCTCTGTCGGTTGCAGTATCAAACGAAAGGGCCGCCCGGCTATGGCGCCGGGCGGTATTATCGAATGGTCTTTAAAGACCGAGAGACTTCTTGACCGCTGGCAGGCCTTCCTTGCCATCCACTGTCGTCACACCGGCGAGCCAGGTGTCGAGAATGGCCGGATTGGCTTTCAGCCATTCGGTCGCAGCTTTCTGTGCATCTTCGCCATCGTCGAGAATCTTGCCCATGATCTCGTTTTCCATCTTTAGATTGAACTTCAGATTGGCGAGCAGCTTGCCGATATTCGGGCATTCGGTCGTGTAGCCAGTGCGCACATTGGTGTGGATGATTGCGCCGCCGAAATCCTTGCCAAATACATCGTCACCGCCCGAGAGATAGGCGAGCTTGAAGTTGGCGTTCATGGGGTGCGGTTCCCAACCGAGGAAAACGATTGGTTTCTTGCCCTTCGAGTCTTTGGCGACCTGTGCCAGCATACCCTGTTCGGAGGATTCGGCGAGCTGGAAGCCCTTCAAGCCAAACTGGTCCTTTTCGATCATGCCGAGAATAAGACGGTTGCCGTCATTACCCGGTTCGATGCCATAAATTTTGCCACCCAGTTCGTCCTTGAACTTGGCAATGTCCTTGAAGTCCTTCAGGCCCTTATCATAAAGGTACTGCGGAACAGCCAGCGTATATTTCGCGCCCGTCAGGTTCGGACCGAGATCTTCCACGGTCTTGTTCTCAAGATAAGGCGTGATATCGGCCTGCTGGGTCGGCATCCAGTTGCCGAGGAAAACGTCGATATCCTTCTTGCCAAGCGAGGCGTAGGTCACCGGCACGGACAGGACCTTGATGTCGGTGGTGTAGCCGAGCGCTTTCAGCACTTCGGTCGTTGCTGCAGTGGTCGATGTGACGTCTGTCCAGCCGACATCGGCGAATCGAACGGACTTGCAACTCTCGGGCTCGGCGGCAAAAGCGGTGCCCGCAGCGAGTGTGAGAGCCAGTGAAACAGTGAGTTTAGCCAACATTTTCATCGATTGTTCTCCCTCTCCGGTTTTCTACCGGCTGTTAAGAGCATGAACCAATCACCAATTTCAAAGGGGTTCAAGCATAGCCGCGCATAAATCCGGTCAATTCGCGACAGTTGTTGATATTCCGGTAAAAGTTGCACCTACATCGGGCGAGAGGCTTCAAGCGCAGCCTCAAGTCTGATTAAACCCGGATATGGCAAAACTCTATTTCAGCTACTCGACGATGAATGCCGGCAAGTCCACCATGCTCCTGCAGGCATCTTACAATTATCAGGAACGCGGCATGCGAACGATGATGTTCACCGCGGGCCATTACGCCGAAAACGGCGTTGGCGTGATTTCTTCCCGCCTTGGCGTGACCGCTGCCGCCGAACTTTATCGCGATGAAGACAATCTGTTTGAACGGATTGCCGTGGCACATGGCGAAAATGCGCTGAGCTGTGTTTTCGTCGATGAAGCGCAGTTCCTGACCAAGGAACAGGTATGGCAGTTGGCGCGCGTGGCTGACAGGCTGCATCTGCCCGTCATGTGCTTTGGATTGCGCACCGATTTTCAGGGCAAGCTGTTTCCGGGTTCAGCCGAGCTTCTGGCGATTGCCGATTCATTGCGTGAAATCAGGACCATCTGTCATTGCGGCTCGAAAGCCACCATGGTGGTCCGGCACGATTCGGCAGGGAAGGCTATTGTCGAGGGCGATCAGGTTTCGATCGAGAAATCGGTCTATGTCTCACTTTGCCGCAAGCATTGGGAAGAAGAAACCGGGCGGATCGCTTCGGATCACTAGCCTCATTTCAATCTAATATTGCCTGTCATTTTTCTACAGGCTTTTTTTCGTTAAATGCCGTGTCTATATTCAGACGGCAGATAACACATAAATTATTCTGGGCATTCAGGGGAGACACGAATGGCGAGTTTGCAGAGCTTTGATACCGAGATCGAAAAGACCCGCAATATGGTCAATGAGATGCGGACGAAAATTGACCAATCCAGTGTCGTTCTCGACAAATTCGCCAAGGCGGATGCCAAGATTGGCAATCCCGATTTCGATATCGAAAATGCCCGGATTGACGATGTTCTGCGTCAGCAGAAGGTGATGGAAGGCAATATTGCCGACCTGATCATCGGCCTTGAAGACGCGACAAACGTATTCGGTTCCGAGTTTGAAAGCATGAAAAGCTATTCCGGCTGGGAAAAACTGGTTGGCGTTTTCTCCAAGGACAAGATGCAGCGCCTGCGCACCGACCGCGTGCGCAACATGTCGCTTGCGGGTAACTTGCAGGAACTGCTTTCCAAGTCCGACCGCATTGTCGGCATCCTTAAAGAACAGAAGACCGTTCTCGATGCGCGCTACAAAACATCGGAAGCCAGCCTGGCCAATGTAATTGAACGGCGCAAAACGACAGTCGCATCGCTCGAAGCCACGCAAAAGCGCATCGAGGAATTGAACCCGTTGCTGCTCGACATCGAAAACCGCATTGCCGCTTCAACCGATCAGGGCACCCGCGCCACGCTGGAAGGTGAGCGCTCAAAACTCGCAACCGAGTATAATGAGCGTCAGGCGAAGGAGCAGGAGCTGCTGGCCGAAAGCCAGACGCTGGAGCGCTACACATCCATGTTCCAGACCTTTGTTGACTCGCTCAACAACCAGATTGCCGCGCAAAGTACATTGATCAACAAGCTCTCCATCGATACGGAACAGCGTATTGTGCTCTACAAGGCACTGGAAGACTCGTTGAAAACCGCTGCCCAACAGGATGTCGCGCACAAGATCAACACGCTTGGCAGCCGGGTCGATACGGCGGCTGAGGAGACCATGGCCGGTGTTGGTGCTGCTGCACAGAAGCACATTGGCGATCTTCTCGAAATGCATGAGAAGAACATGGTCAGCACGCAGGATATCCAGCGCCGCAAGAAGCTGGCTGATGATGCGTTCTCGCGCCGGTTCTCCGAAGTCTTGAAGAAGCATAACGCTGCTGATTACGTACAGAGCTAATGCATGACCGAGAATGCTGACCTGACAGCCGCCGAACGCTATTTCGGTGCGATACGTGCTGCACTTGATGGGCTGGATATATTTCTGAATAACCAGCAGTCGCCGCTCTATAAGCACGATCTTGTTGCACAGACCGTATCGGAATATTTGCGGCGGCTGGAGGCTTCTTTCGAATGCTGGCGCAACCGGATCGGCTTTACCGACCGGTTTCAGATTTCGCGTGCGGAAAGCGGCTTTCCGGTTTTCCAGAACGTGCTGGAGCTGGAAAACGACAAGAAGGACACGAAAGCCCGACTTGCTGCCATTCCGCCTGCGGCGGCTTTGCGCAGCGAGATGGCGGATTTCATCCTGCGGCACCGTGAATTTCCGCGTGACCTGCAAAAATCCATGGCTGAACGGATTTATCTGGAAACCGTTGAGCAGGGCGAGGTGTTTTCTCCCTTCATCCTTCCGGTGACCATTCGTGTTTCGGTTAATCCGAAAACCATGCGACCGCTCTATGTGGTGCATTGGGGGGCGTTTGACGGCGCTTCAAATCTGCCGCTGATTTATATGGCAATCATCGAGGACTCATCTGATGATCTCGTGAAGACCCTCGTTGGCGAGGATGGAAAGCTCAATCCAAAGGTCAGGATTCCATTGCCTGTTGGCGGGCTGCTCAATCCGGAGCTTGCGCGCCGTTTTGATGATTTCGCGGCCAAGAATTCGGCCTATTCTCTGTCGCCAATAACCATCGCGACAAGTCTCGATACTGATTTTCCTGAACTTCACCCCAAGCAATTGCGGCGTGTGGTGCTCGGTCCGTTCTACACAACAGGTATCACTGAGCATAATCAGAAGGTGGCGGACGTGCTTGAACGCGTGCGCAAGCCTGAAGATGCCTGGCTTCTGACCTGGACCATGCAGGAAGTTTTCTCCAAGGCGGAGCGACCGGGAAAGCGTGGACTCTGGTCCTCAGAGCCTTCGCGTGAGGAATTCTATATCAATACGGATGACCTCGAAGCGGCGCGGCAAGGGGTCAGCAGTTATGAGCAGCACGCGCTTGTGCCGCATGAAGCCTATCAGGCGCTCTATGCTTCGGGTGAGGCGACCCGTATTTTCAGTGGTTTCAAAACCCATATCCTGTCCAATGGGCAGGTCATCAGCGACATTTAGGGGAGCACGATCATGGATGTCGGTTTGACCACCATTGACGAGAAGGACATCACCAAGCATCTGCCCGTGGCGCAGGCCATGGTGACACGCTTTGTCGTGGTTGAAACGGGCGATGCAAAATCCGGGACGGAAATTGCCGGCACGGGCCGCCGGTTCGTGTCGACGGTTTCAACGGGAGGTTTGCGTTCCACGCGCGAAGTGGATCTGACCAAGGCGATTCAGGCCGTGCGCCCGGATGATCAGATGCTGTCCATTGCCCAGCATACACTGCTCTTTCGCGCCCGTCGCGGTGTTGCTGTTGCACTTGCGGTGGCCGATGTGTTTGCTCGTCAGAGCGACCTCGAGAACCTGATGGCACGCAATGCCTCCGCCCCGCTGCAGGGTGAAGAGGCTGCCCATTTCAAAAAGCTGCTGTCAGCCGCCGCTTATGTCTCGGCCTTTGCACTTTCTGCCTATCTGTCACAGCTCATTGAAGCGGATACGCAAGCCACCAATGATATCAAAGCGCCGGAATTTAATTTCGATACGGCACAGGATGCGCTGAAATCCGTCATTGGCGGGCTTGACCGATCCATTGCCGGGGCAGCTGATGAACAGACCATGCTGGCACGGGCAAAGGCCTATGCCGCTGCAGCCATTGAGGGACTGCTACAACGCAAGGGCCGTTTTGATGGTCTGGGCAGTTTTGAAGACACACATCTGCGTCTCGATAGCGATGATTTCACGCTTGATGGTTTTGACGTGGCGCCGGGCAAAAAGCGCACGCCACTTGTTATGACCTTCCGGAAACCCGAAGAAGTCGTTGGCAATCACATTGCCAAATATCAGGCCCTGAAACTGTCCAAAATGTTGATGGCCTATGATTTTGATCGGCAGCTCAATCCCTTTGTCGAACTGGGCGGCTTTCTGTTCACGTTCATCGGCGATGGCGCGCCGGGTACAGGCAAGACAACGCTGATCCAGATGATAGCCGGTCTCGTCAATGATTATTGCCAGGTGGCAGGCTATGCCTTCCACTACGAGAATTTCGGCGTTGACCAGATTTCATCCTATCAGGGCAAATCGGGACAGAACTGCCGTCAGTTCGTCAATAATGTGCTCAATCCGCGTATCATCGGTTTTGGAACGGTTGATGATATCGATCAGGTTGCGGCGCGGCGATCCGACGACCGCGCCTCCGCTGGACAGCAGGAAATCACCGGCGTGCTGATGGAAGCTTTTGCCGGGGCTTCGACTGTGGTGCGCGGCAATTGTTCTTTCGGTATGTTCTCCAACTATCCTGAGAATGTCGATGATGCGCTGCGCCAGCGCGCCGGTGCCCGCTGGCTGGTGGATGGCCCACAAACGCGCAATGATTATATCGATATTTTCGCGCTGCTTGCGGGCAAGAACCACAAGATTCCGCTTGGCGATCACAAACTGTTCGAGGATCAGCAGATCGAACGGGCCGTTGAAACAGCCTATGATCAACTGTCGAAGCCGCAGGAAGACGGGTTGAAGCTTGTCTATGAGCGGTTCATCTCGGACAATGGCGAGCCGGAGACGCTCACCGATATCGGCACCTATCTGCACATGATCAAGGAGCGGGAACCTCGCTTTACCGGACGCGCGATCAAGAACGTTACCGATGCGATCAAGATGCGCGCGATGGATATCGAGCTGCCGGATGAATGGTTCGAAAAGCCCGAGAGTTTCATGCATAAGCCCTATGATGAGAAAAAAGCGATGGTTGAGGAACTGCGCAAGCCTTTCACCATGGAAATGGTTTTGCAGGAAACCAATCGCTATGCGGATTCGGAATTCCGCTATGCCGATAAGTCAGACGATGCCGCCGTTGAGAAGATCGTGCGCGATGCGCGTCTGCGCGAACGGGCAATCAAGCAAGTGGAAGACTTGAAAGCCAAAGGGCAGTGGGACGCCTGATGGACCTTCTCTACGAAAACGAGTTGATTTACGGGCGTCTTCTGACTGTTGATCAGTCGCATTTGATCGAGCGTTACAACCGCGCACTGACGGCGTTCGGCTTCAAGGCAACCAAACTGAAGACCTTCGAGATCGACCGGACAGGCTTTTCCCCGGAGATTGCCGCCGAGCTGAAGGATGCGTCTTATCTCGATCCCAATGGCGTCAACAGGCGCTTTATCATTCTCACGCCTGATCAGGCCACCTTGCCGGTGGTTCACACACAATTCTCCAATACATCGCAGTTGATGTACGAATTTTTCAACAGCAATGCGCGAGCGATCAACGCCTTGACGATCAAGGACGTTATCTATGGCGAGATCGAAGATAGCGTTTCTGTTGTCAATGATATTGAAGACCTGCTGTCGATCAATCAGGTCGAATTCCGCGTGCTTTCGGCTGAGAATGTCATGGGGCAGGCGGCGGAACTGCGTCTGCTGGTAGACCGGCTTCAGAATGAACCGAACACATGGCGCGATAATGATGTGCTGAACCGTATGGTGGAGCTTGCCAAGGTCACGGGTGATATCCGCGAGAACTCGCTGGTGCCTGATAAGGTTGTCTTTCGCCACAAGGCCTTCTGGACCAGTCATTTCGGCGGCATCTACATCTTTGTCGATGACAATACGACCACGGTCATCGGTGATCCAGCCGCGCCGGGCTTTCGGCGTTCACGCCCTTGGCAGGTCAATTATATTTCCATCAAGGACGCCGATCAGGTCTTCCAGTTTCTATCCTCGACGGGCCGTATCGAGTTGCCTCGCGCGTCGTGGGTTGAACAGTCAGGCTACCTTGAAAACCGGGGCGAGATGATCATCCGCCATCTCATCCAGACGCTTGAGCCGGAGCGCAATCTGACCGGCATCGACCGCATCTGGTTGCAGACGTGGATTCACGCCAATGCCAGCCTTATCAACCATGATGGGACGTGGCCGTTCCTGAATGCCGTCAAGCGCGAGATTGCCCAGACCGGACAAATCAATCTGTCCGAGATTGATCCGGTGCGCCGCTTTCTGGTTGTGCGGGCATTGCCGCGCCACCCGGATGCCTGGCTTGTCAATCAGTTGATCAGCGATTTTGTGCCATGGGATTTTCTCTCGCGCTATGTCTTCAACAAGCAGGGGTTTTATGCCGATTACACCAAATGGAGCCCCACCTATCAGGAACACGTTGTCGATAAACTCAAAACAACCTATTTGAAGGACAAGGAAGGGCTGCGCAAACGGCTCTACGGTCTCACCTCCTAACAAGGATGCACAATGCTCGACCCCGTCATTAATTTCTTCAGCCGGATTTTTTATCTGATCGGACGCGGCATTGGTTATGCGGTCGGTATCGTCCTATGGCCGTTCATGTGGGCAGGCAGTTGGTATAGCCGGCGTGGCTGGATATTGAAGACGGTCGTCGGAGCGTTCGTAGTCCTCTGGATCGGGCTTTACGGTTATTTCTTCTGGGTTACGCAGGTCTGGACCAACTTCAACCCGGATTACGTCGCGGCCTATAATTTTGAAAAGCGCGAAGTGGCGGCCGGTGAGCCTGTTCCCGCGCAGGCGGCTGAAACGGCACCCAAGAGTTGCGCCCGGTCTGCTGTTGTCGAGGTGACAGCTGATCTTACCGACTTCAACGTGAACCAGAATGCCTGGATATCGTCCATGCTGCTGTTCAAGATGGGTTTCTTCGGCATGTCGTGGGATGATACGCCATTCCTCGATAATAAGGCGGCCTTCCAGCGCGGTATCAATTCCGCCGTCCGGCGTACGGCTGTCGAACTCGTAGACACGCTTGGCCGTGTCCGTGGTACATCGCAGATCGATGGCGATCTACAGAAGGCGCGCGGCAATCTGCAATTCACCGAGGATTCCTGGTATTTTGGATTTAGCCCGTTTGGTCCGAAGACGCCGACGCCAAGCTATTATCGTGCAGCGGTCAAAGATCTCAGGACGTTCAACTCCAAGCTTGAAACCTGCAACGCCATTTTTGATGCGCGTGCCGACAATCTTATCCAGTTCATTGACCGTATCGCCAATGATATTGGTGCGACTTCGGCCATCCTGAAGGACCGCTCGGAAAACAACAATTATGGCTGGTTCGATACTCGCGCGGATGACCGGTTCTGGTTCGCTTACGGTCAGCTTTATGCCTATTACGGTCTGATGAATGCGGCGCAGGTCGACTTCAAACAGGTCTTGCAGGAAAAGCACCTGACACCGCTCTGGGATGGCATGGACGGGCAGTTACGTTCAGCGCTGAACATCCGGCCTTGGATTATCGCCAATGGCAGTGAGGGCGGTTGGTTGTTGCCAAACCACCTTACAACTATGGGTTTTTATATTCTGCGTGTGCGTTCCAACCTGATCGATATCAAGCAGGTGCTGCAACAATAGTGAACTTGATTGGATAAAATGCTATATTCTTGCTCGGAGTGAGGGCGAGCTTTCGCCCGCCCTCTTTCCTGTTAGATGAATTGGATCCGGATCGTCAATTGCCAGTGACTCCGGATCTTTTTCATTTCCAGGGTGATGCTGAATGGTTTCAACCACATCGCGTCACCTTCAAGGTTAACAGCAAGGTTGTTACCGCCAGGAACAATTCAAAAAATCGCTTTGATTTTTCAAATTGTTCTGATCAGAGCAGCCAATCTTCTCCGATGCACCGCTGGCCCGGTGTCGCTGCTTTAGCTCTTAACGCTTCCATTGATGATATGTGCGATGCGGTTCTGCAACGAATTGGAGGTTGCATAAGAGCACGTAGAAAGTTGCGGATCGCTCAGGGCAAGCTTGACGGCTTGCCTCTGGATCAGACGGGCAGATGCGTTGTTTCCTTGACTTCTTCCATCACCGCATAGGTGTGTGTTTCCCGCACACCGGGGAGCGAGAGCAGAGCATCGGAGAGAAAGCGTCTGTAGTGCTCCATGTCGGCCACCCGCGCCTTGATCAGATAGTCAAATCCACCGGCGACCATATGACATTCCAGAACATCAGGGTTGCGCCGCGTTGCTGCAGCAAACGTGGCAAACACATCCGGTGTGGTGCGATCCAGTTTGATTTCCACGAAGACCAGCATTGCGCGGTCGAGCTTTTTCGGCGACAGTCTGGCAGTATAACCAAGGATATAGCCATCCCTTGTCAGGCGCTTGACCCGTTCGGTCGTCGCCGTTTGGGAAAGGCTGATACGCTCGGATAATTCGGTGTTGGAGAGCCGTCCGTCCTTCTGCAGCTCGCGCAAAATGCGCCGGTCAAGGCTGTCCAAATTTTTCATCTCTAAAACACCCCATATTTTTAGTTTTTTACGCTGATTTGTCAGCTTTCATTGGTGAGAAGAACCAAGTGGAATAGATTATATGGGAAAAATCAATAAGGGGAAGCCTGATGACCAGACCATTGCCGTCTTCAAACGATTTTACTGCGCCATATGCTGTCGATGATCAGCAATTGGTTGCATCTTTGCTGAAAACCATCGCGCTTCCGGAAGATGTCAACCGCCGTATTGATGCGCGCGCCAGCAAATATATCGCCACGATTCGCAAGGAAGCCAGTGGCATCGGCGGCGTTGAGGATTTTCTGCGCGAATATGGTCTTTCCACCCGCGAAGGTCTGGCGCTCATGGTGCTTGCCGAAGCGCTGTTGCGCGTGCCGGATGCGGCAACGCAGGACAAGCTGATTGAGGATAAGCTCAAGCAAGGTAAGTGGTCGGAACACGAGCCGAGCGGCGATACATGGTTTGTATCAGCATCCGCCTGGGCGCTGGGCTTGTCCGCCAAAGTTATCAAGCCGGGCGAGACGCCTGAGGGTGTTATCTCCTCACTGGTCAAGCGTATCGGCCTTCCCACGGTACGCACGGCCACCAAGCAGGCCATGCGTTATCTCGGGCACCACTTCGTTCTGGGCGAAACCATCAAGGATGCTCTGAAACGTGCTGCATCGAACGAAGCCAAAGGCTATCGCCATTCCTTTGATATGCTGGGCGAGGGCGCCCGCACGCGCAAGGATGCGCGTGGGTACTTCAAGTCCTATTCCGATGCTATCGATGCGATTGGCCGCGCTACGGGCAACAAGAAACTGCCTGATCGTATGGGTATTTCGGTCAAGCTTTCGGCCCTGCACCCGCGTTATCTCGCCACCCATCATGATCAGGTCATGGCGGAACTCGTGCCTGATCTTCTGGCGCTGGCGCAGAAGGCGAAATCCTACGATCTCAACTTCACAGTTGATGCCGAAGAAGCGGATCGTCTGGAATTATCGCTCGATGTGATCGACCGGGTTTTCGCCGATCCGTCCCTTGACGGCTGGGACGGTTTTGGTCTTGCCATTCAGTCGTATCAGAAACGCGCACTTGACGTGATCGAGCATATCGACCGGCTGGCCGCGCGCCATAATCGCAAGATGATGGTGCGGCTGGTCAAAGGTGCTTACTGGGATACGGAAGTAAAGCGTACACAGGAACGTGGCCTGCCGGATTATCCGGTTTTCACCCGCAAGCCTGCGACCGATGCCTCTTACATGGCTTGCGCCAAGCGTATGCTTGATGCACGCCCGCGCATATTCCCGCAATTCGCCACGCATAATGCGCTGACGGTGGCGATGATTCTGGAAATGGCCGGTGGCGACAAAACCGGTTTTGAATTCCAGCGCCTGCATGGCATGGGTGAGAGCCTCTACAAGCAGATTACGGAAAAGGATGAGAAGATCGCCTGCCGTATCTATGCGCCGGTTGGTGGTTATCGCGATCTTCTGGCCTATCTCGTGCGCCGCCTGCTTGAGAACGGTGCCAATTCGTCTTTCGTTTCAGTGGTTGGCGACAGCAATGTGCCGATTGCAGATTTGCTGTTACGTCCGGCGGAAAAGCTCAATGATGGCAAGGGTTATCGCCATCCGCACATCCCGTTGCCTGCCAAGATCTACGGCAAGCGCACCAACTCGGCAGGTGTTGAACTCGGTGATCGCAAGGAATTGGCGGCACTTCTCAGTGGTATCGCCAAGGCGTCCCGCACCGTTAATGCTGTTCCACTGATCGATGGCTTGAAAGCGTTGGGGAAAGCCCAGAATGTGACTTCTCCGGTCAATGGCTCAACCGTGGGCACAGTTGTTTTTGCTACAGCCGATGAGGCCGCAAAAGCTGTTGTTATTGCCAAGAAGGGTTTTACCACATGGTCGCGTGTCCCGGTTGAAACCCGCGCCAAGGCATTGGAAAAGGCAGGGGACCTTCTGGAAAGCAATCGCGACTTGCTGATGGACCTTCTTTCCCGTGAAGCGGGCAAGACGCTGGATGATGGTATCGCGGAAATCCGCGAAGCTGTTGATTTCTGCCGCTACTACGCCACCGAAGCGCGCCGTCAGTTTGCCACGGACAAGGTGATGCCGGGGCCGACAGGCGAAGACAACAAGCTGCGCCATCGCGGACGCGGAGCATTTGTCTGCATCAGCCCATGGAATTTCCCACTGGCGATTTTCCTCGGGCAGGTAACGGCGGCGCTTGCCGCTGGCAACACGGTGGTGGCCAAACCCGCTGAACAGACACCGCTGATTGCCTATGAAGCAATCCGGCTTCTGCATGAAGCGGGTGTGCCAAAGGATGCCGTGCTGTATGTTCCGGGTGATGGTTCAGTCGGCGCGGCGCTTACCTCGCATACGGATATTGCAGGCGTTGCCTTCACAGGCTCGACCGATACGGCCTGGGCTATCAACCGCACCCTTGCAGCGAAAAAGGGCCCGATCGTTCCGCTGATCGCCGAAACCGGTGGCCTTAACGGCATGATCGTTGATGCAACAGCGTTATCGGAACAGGTTGCCGATGATGTGGTCATGTCCGCCTTCCGTTCGGCTGGGCAGCGTTGCTCGGCACTGCGTATTCTCTATCTGCAGGAGGATATCGCCGACAATATGCTTGAGATGATCGAGGGTGCGGCGCGCGAGTTGACGCTTGGTGATCCGTCATTGGCATCCACTGATATCGGCCCGATTATCGATCAGGCACAGCGCGATATGCTCGCGGCGCATATCACTGCAATGCGCAAGAGCCAGAAGGTGCGCTATGCCGGTGCTGCGCCGGATGAAGGCCTGTTCTTCGCCCCGCATATTGTTGAGCTGAACCATGCGGAAGCGCTGGAAAAGGAAGTGTTTGGTCCGGTTCTGCATGTGGTGCGCTGGAAGGCCAAGGATCTCGACAAGGTGCTCGATCAGATAGCCTCGACAGGTTATGGCCTGACTTTTGGTCTGCATACGCGCATCGAAGCGACGGTGGCCAAGGTTATCGACCGGCTCGATATCGGCAATGTCTATGTCAATCGCAATACGATTGGCGCTGTTGTCGGCACGCAGCCGTTTGGCGGGTCCGGTCTTTCCGGTACAGGCCCCAAGGCGGGCGGACCGTCTTACCTCACGCGTTTTGCGCTGGAACAGGTGGTGTCGGTGAATACTGCCGCTGCCGGTGGCAATGCCAACCTCATCGCCATGGGCGAATAAGCGGCAAAACCGCAAAAATAAACCTGCAATTGGGGATAGTGAGCTGCTCACTATCCCCATTTCGTTTCTGCGATGCTATTTGGCGTATTCAAAACAGGGAGCAATGCCGATGGCCATCGTTAAATCAGATATTGAGATCGCCCGCGCCGCAAACAAAAAGCCGGTTTTCGAAATCGGCGCGAAGATCGGCATTACTCCTGAACACCTTGTTCCCTATGGCCACGACAAGGCCAAGCTCTCGGCGGAGTTCATTCGTTCGAAGCAGGATGCCAAGAACGGCAAGCTTGTTCTGGTGACGGCTGTCAGCCCGACGCCCGCAGGCGAAGGCAAGACGACAACCACGGTGGGCCTTGGCGATGGTCTGAACCGCATCGGCAAGAAGGCGATTGTCTGTATTCGCGAGGCTTCGCTCGGTCCTTGTTTCGGCATTAAGGGCGGCGCTGCTGGCGGCGGCTATGCGCAGGTTATCCCGATGGAAGACATCAACCTGCATTTTACCGGTGATTTTCACGCCATCACCTCTGCCCATAATCTTCTCGCGGCCATGATCGACAATCATGTCTATTGGGGCAACGAGCATAATCTTGATACGCGCCGTGTGACGTGGAGGCGAGTGATGGACATGAATGACCGCGCGCTGCGCGACATTGCCTCGTCACTTGGGGGCGTGGCCAACGGTTTCCCGCGCGAGTCTGGTTTTGACATCACCGTGGCTTCGGAAGTCATGGCGATCCTCTGCCTTGCGACTGATCTGCACGATCTGGAGCAGCGGCTGGGTAATATCATTATCGGTTATCGTTTCGACAAAACCGCCGTCTACGCGCGGGACCTGAAAGCTGACAAGGCGATGGCGGTTCTCCTGAAAGACGCCATGCAGCCCAATCTGGTGCAGACACTGGAAAACAATCCCGCCTTTGTGCATGGCGGGCCCTTCGCCAATATTGCCCATGGTTGCAATTCCGTTGTCGCGACTACTACTGCGCTGAAGCTTGCGGATTATGTGGTGACGGAAGCGGGTTTTGGTGCAGACCTTGGCGCGGAGAAATTCTTCAATATCAAATGCCGCAAGGCCGGATTGAAACCGGCTGCTGCCGTTATCGTTGCCACGGTGCGTGCCATGAAAATGCATGGTGGTGTCGCCAAGGATGATCTCGGTCTTGAGAACACCGCAGCTGTAAAGGCCGGATGTGCCAATCTTGGACGCCATATGGAAAATGTCCGGCAGTTCGGTGTGCCGGTTGTTGTCGCAATCAATCATTTCAGTGCCGATACGGATGCTGAGATCGAAACGATCAAGAGTTTCGTCGCGGCCCACGGTGCGGAAGCCATTTTATGCAAGCACTGGGCGCAGGGGTCGGCGGGTATTGAAGAGCTGGCGCATAAGGTGGTGTCGCTGGCTGAAAGCGGTTCGGCGCAGTTTTCACCGCTTTACGAGGATGAACTCTCACTGTTCGACAAGATCGAAACGGTGGTCAAGCGTATTTATCGCGGCGCCGAAGCGGATGCTGATGCGAGTGTGCGTGAGCAACTTCGGCAATGGGAAGCGGCGGGCTATGGCCATCTGCCTGTCTGCATGGCGAAAACGCAATATTCGTTCTCGACCGATCCACATTTGCGCGGCGCACCTGTCAATCATGTGGTGCATGTGCGCGAGGTCAGACTGTCGGCGGGTGCCGGTTTTGTCGTTGCGATCTGCGGTGAGATCATGACTATGCCCGGCCTGCCGAAGTCACCGTCGGCCGAGCGCATTCACCTCAACGATGAGGGTTTGATCGAAGGGCTGTTCTGAACGATTTTCGTGGCCGCGATTTTTGCTGTTGCAAGCGCCGCCGCGTGACGCTAACAATCACCGCCATGAACACGTGCGTTATTATTTCAAATGGTTGGTGGTGGGCTCGCTGAAAGCGGCCACACAAGCCTTTTGCACGCACGTAAAGGGATCAGGGCCGCAACGGGTTTTCCGGGCGGCCTTTTTGTTTGACCGCCTGCAAAACCCCCAAGGCCAAATGCAACGGAGTGGAAATGATGATGCATAGAATTGAGGGCGATGTGGAAATATTCGACACCGCAGGTGGTGTTACGATTTCCCGGTCACGCATTGCGACCGCCTATGCCAGTGCGATTGACAGCTATGTCGATGCGCTGGATGAACGGCGCGGGGCAGTTTTCTCCTCCAACTACGAATATCCGGGCCGCTATACGCGTTGGGATACCGCCATCATTGATCCGCCCGTTGCTATCACCTCCAATGGCCGGCACATGACCATCGAAGCTTTGAACAAGCGCGGCGAAGTGTTGCTGAAGCCGATTCACAAGGCAGTTTTGGCCCTTGCCGAAGTTTCGGTCAGCGCCGCGAGTACAACGAAGCTCGATCTCGAAATTGCCTTGCCGAGCCGCCCGTTCACCGAAGAAGAACGCTCGCGTATTCCATCGGTGTTCACGGTTCTGCGCGGCATCGTTGCCCTGTTCTTTACCGAAGAAGACGCCAATCTCGGTCTTTACGGCGCATTCGGTTATGACCTCGCGTTCCAGTTCGATCCAATCCAGTACAAGCTGAAACGGCCGGATGATCAGCGTGATATCGTGCTTTATCTGCCGGATGAGATTCTTGTCGTCGACCACCATGCCGCCAAAGCATGGCTCGACCGCTATGAATATGCGTTTGAAGGTGTTTCCACCGAAGGCCTGTCGCGCGAGACGGAATCCAAGGCGTTCAAGCCGACCGACACGATTCCGGGACGCGGCGACCACAATCCCGGCGATTATGCCGAACTGGTGAAGAAGGCCAAGGAAAGCTTCAAGCGCGGCGATCTCTTTGAAGTGGTGCCGGGGCAGACATTTTATGAACGATGCGAGACCAAGCCATCGGTCATTTCGCGTCGTCTGAAAGCCATCAACCCGTCGCCCTATTCGTTCTACATCAACCTTGGTGACAATGAGTATCTGGTCGGTGCTTCGCCCGAAATGTTCGTTCGCGTGGTTGGCCGCCGTATTGAGACATGCCCGATATCGGGCACGATCAAGCGTGGTGAGGATGCGATTGCAGACTCCGAGCAGATCATCAAGCTGCTCAACTCCAAGAAGGACGAGTCCGAGCTGACCATGTGTTCGGACGTGGATCGTAACGACAAGAGCCGCGTGTGCGAGCCAGGCTCGGTGCGTGTCATCGGTCGCCGTCAGATCGAAATGTACTCACGCCTCATCCATACGGTGGATCACATTGAGGGCCGTTTGCGCGAGGATATGGATGCCTTTGACGGTTTCCTCTCCCATGCATGGGCTGTGACCGTGACTGGCGCGCCAAAGCTCTGGGCCATGCGCTTTATCGAAGAGAACGAGCGCAGCCCGCGTGCGTGGTATGGCGGTGCCATTGGTATGGTCAATTTCAATGGCGATATGAATACGGGCCTGACACTGCGTACCATCCGCATCAAGGACGGCATTGCGCAGGTTCGCGCCGGTGCAACGCTGCTGTTCGATTCCATTCCCGAAGAGGAAGAGGCGGAGACTGAACTCAAGGCTTCCGCGATGATTGCGGCGGTGCGTGATGCACATAAGAGCAATGTCCTGCCGGAAGAACGTGCGGTTGCCCGCGTTGGCGAAGGGCTGTCGATCCTGCTTGTCGATCACGAGGATTCATTCGTGCATACGCTGGCCAATTATTTCCGCCAGACCGGTGCGACTGTCACCACTGTCCGCACCCCCGTACCTGATGAAATCTTTGATCGCTTGAAGCCTGACCTGGTCGTGCTTTCGCCGGGACCCGGTACGCCAGAGGATTTCGATTGTAAGGCGACAATCAAGAAAGCGCGCAAGCGTAATCTGCCGATCTTTGGCGTCTGTCTCGGTCTGCAGGCTCTTGCCGAAGCCTATGGCGGGTCACTCCGGCAGTTGCATGTTCCCATGCATGGAAAACCGTCACGTATCCGCATTACAAAGCAGGGCAAGATTTTCTCCGGCCTGCCGAAGGAAGTCACGGTTGGCCGTTATCACTCGATTTTTGCCGACCCGGTCCGTTTGCCGGATGAGTTTATCGTAACGGCAGAAACGGAGGATGGTGTCATCATGGCCTTCGAGCACAAGAGCGAACCGATTGCGGCGGTGCAATTCCATCCGGAATCGATTATGACCCTTGGACACAATGCGGGTATGCGCATGATCGAGAATGTCGTGGCGCATTTACCGCGCAAAGCCAAGGAACGAGCGGCCTGATGGAAGGTGAGAAAATCGTCCAGCGACTGGCATTCTGGTCGATTTTTATCGGCATTGGTGTGCTGGCACTGAAATATGCCGCCTATCACGTCACGGGTTCCGTCGCGCTCTATTCGGACGCGCTGGAGTCGATTGTGAATGTGGTGGCGGCGCTCGCTGCGTGGTGGGCGATCCGTGTCAGTCACAAACCAGCCGACCAGAATCACCCGTTCGGGCACCACAAGGCCGAGTATTTTTCGGCCGTGCTTGAAGGTGTGCTCATTGTTGTGGCGGCGCTTCTGATCCTGCGGGAAGTCTGGTCCGCATGGGAAACGCCGAAGGTCATGGAAGAACCATGGCTGGGTCTGGCCATCAACGGCGCAGCTTCGGTGGTCAATGCGCTATGGGCCTCGCTGCTGATCAGTCGTGGCCGCCTGTTCAAGTCGCCGGCACTTCTGGCCGATGGCAAGCACATCATGACCGATGTGGTGACATCCATCGGTGTGTTCATCGGCCTTGTTGGCGCTGTCATCACCGGCTGGACATTCCTCGATCCGCTGCTCGCGGTTATCGTTGCGCTCAATATTCTCTGGCAGGGCTGGAATGTGATCGGCTCATCCGTACAGGGGCTGATGGATGTCGGTGTGCCAACCGAAGAAACCATGCGCATCCGTGACATTATCTCGGCGAATGCGGATGGTGCGCTTGAAGTGCATGACCTCAAGACCCGCATTGCCGGACGCGTCACCTTTATCGAATTTCATCTGGTTGTTCACGCCAGCATGAGCGTTGGTGATGCGCATGTCATTTGCGACCGGATGGAGAATGCGCTGATGGCTCAGATTCCCGATTCGAGCGTCGTCATCCATGTTGAGCCTGAAGATGAGGCAAAACTACCGATCGGCACGGCTGCTGTTCCTTTCGCCTGATATTATGATCACTAAAACCCGGGAAATCGATGCGTGGCTGCAACATTTGTCACGCAATGTTTCATCTCGTCATGATTTCGTTACAATTATGTTGACATAGGGAGGCTGCTGAACGACATGGTCGCGCAGCAATGCAATTCTCCATTGATGATGCAACGCCGGGGGCGTGGGGTCAGGGGACAGGAAATTTGGCGGCAAGCATCAATTCCCGAAGGGATCGAGCGCCAAGAACGCATGGCAGCGCCGAGCGGACAACCGCGGCTGTTTACAAAGTTAGTTAACCTTTAACTGTCAGGATTAACTTATGGGTAAACCGTATATTTATGCAGCAATAACAGGACTTTCTTTGATCGCAGCTGTTTATCCGGCCAGCGCGCGGAGCATCATTGATTGCGACAAGCCTATCGCGGCCAAGGCGCAGGACCTGTCAAATACGGTTGATCCATTTGGTGCCATGGGTAAAAATAACACTGACGTCTGTGCGCAGAAGCCACAGGCTGCAATGGCGGCGCCCGAGAAGGCGAAACCCATCAACATCGTTGCAACGACGGGCAGTGCAGGCATTTTGAAAAAAGCAGTCAAAGGCGAAATTTTACCGCAAGGCGAGAGTGCGTTGCGTGACGATCTCGCATTCAAATATCGTATCTACCGGCCAGAAGATCCGAATGGGGATACGATGGTTCTTCTGCACGGTTCGGGACAGGATGAGACGAGCCTCGTCTCTCTAGCCACAAAGATTGCGCCAAACGCCCTGTTGCTGGCTGTTCGTGGCCGCATCGTTCAGGATGGGACCAGCCGCTGGTATCGCCGTCTCACACCTGTCAGTTTTGACCAGAAGGATATTCACGTCGAAGCAAAGGCCTTTGCCGGTTTTTTAAAACAGGCAACGGATAAGTATAAGATTGATCTGAAGCGCACGACATTCCTCGGCTATTCAAATGGAGCCAATCTCGTTGGAGCCGTGATGATGCTCTATCCTGATATGGTCAAGCAGGCGGTGCTTTTGCGCTCCATGCCCGTGCTGACAGAGAACACAGATGCCAACCTCGCCGGTGCGCGTGTCCTCACGGTATCGGGGGTTTCCGACCAGACCTACGCTCCATTTGCTCCGGCGCTGGAAACCTTGCTGCGCTCGCACGGCGCGCTGGTTGAGGCACGGTCGATCAAATCAGACCACGGTCTTGGCAGCGACGATGTGAAGGTTGTCAGCGAGTGGCTTTCAGGGACAACAGCCCAGCTGAAGAAGAACTAGCAAAACAGCCCCTTGCATCCGGCCAGACAGTCGTTTAATTGTCTGGCCCATGAAAACGCGCCAGACACATCCGTCGTCTTTTGCCAAAGCCGCTTTTGCGGGTTTGACCAGCCGCGCTTATCTCCTTCCGCTACTTCTCGACCTTATCGGCGATCGCCGGGCTCGTTGAGAGGAGCGTCCGGCGGTCGAAAGTGCCGCCAGGCTTTTTGCTCCTTACCCCTTTACAAGACCATTCCAACGCTTGAAAAAAGTGCTGCACGTGCGCCAGAGATGCGCAGACGGCCGGAAACGAGAAGCAAATGACCGATATGACCACTCCCCGCATTGTGGGTATGCCCGACGCCCGCAAGAAGTACGAACCTTATCCGATTGTTGATCTGAAGGACCGCCAATGGCCGTCCAGGCGAATCGAGAAAGCGCCGATCTGGTGCTCCGTCGATTTGCGCGATGGCAATCAGGCCCTGATCGACCCGATGGGCCATGACCGCAAGGTGCGGATGTTCGCCCTGTTGCTCGATATGGGTTTCAAGGAAATCGAGATCGGTTTTCCCTCGGCATCGCAGACGGATTTCGACTTTGCCCGCTGGTGCATCGAGCAAGGCAATGTTGCCGATGATGTATCCCTGCAGGTTTTGGTGCAGTGCCGTCCTGAACTGATCACCCGCACCTTCGAATCGTTGCAGGGTGCGACCAAGCCGATTGTCCATTTCTACAATTCGACCAGCGAATTGCAGCGCCGGGTTGTCTTCAACAAGGATGTCGGGGGTATCAAGACCATCGCCACCGATGCGGCCAAGATGATCACCGATATGGCTGCCAAGGCGGGTGGCGGTTTGCGCTTCCAATATTCGCCAGAGAGCTTTACCGGCACCGAGCTGGAAGTCGCGCTGGAGATTTGCAACGCAGTCACCGAGATCGTCAAACCGACCCCTGATAACAAGCTGATCATCAATCTGCCCTCAACGGTCGAGATGTCGACGCCGAACGTTTATGCAGACCGTATCGAATGGATGTGCCGTCAGCTCGACAATCGCGAGAATCTGATCATTTCGTTGCATCCGCACAATGATCGAGGCACAGGTATTGCCACGACAGAGCTGGGCCTGATGGCCGGTGCTGATCGTGTTGAAGGTACCTTGTTCGGCAATGGCGAGCGCACCGGCAATGTCGATATCGTGACGCTGGCGTTGAACATGTTCACGCAAGGTGTCGATCCGGAAATTGATTGCTCCGACATCAACCGGATGAAGGAAGTCTATGAATATTCCAACCAGCTGGTGATTCCGGAACGCCACCCCTATGTGGGCGAACTGGTCTATACGGCCTTCTCCGGTTCGCATCAGGATGCGATCAACAAGGGCATGAAGGCGATCAAACAGGCCAACAAGACCCTGTGGGAAGTGCCGTATTTGCCGATTGATCCGCAGGATGTCGGGCGCAGTTATGAGGCGATCATCCGTATCAACTCCCAGTCAGGTAAGGGCGGCATCGCCTATATTCTTCAGGCCGATTATGGCCTGAACCTGCCGCGCGGCATGCAGGTGGAGTTCCGCGAGGACATTCAGCAGATCACCGACGAGGAAGGCAAGGAAATGCCGTCCAAAAAGATCTACGAGCGGTTCATCGAGCTTTATGTCGATCAGCCGGATGCACGGTTGAAGTTTGTGGATCATCACACCTACCCGGATACGGAACATAAGGGTCTGCGCATTCTCTCCGCTGAAATTACCGATCGCGGCGAGACCAAGCGGATCGAGGGCAGGGGCACCGGCCCTGTTGATGGCTTCATCGATGCTCTGTCGCATTATCTCGGTTTCAGGCTCTCAGTCGTCAATTATTCGGAGCATTCGCTCCAGCATGGTTCCGATGCGGCGGCTATCAGCTACATGGAAATCGAGCATCCAAACGGCAAGATTTTCGGTGCGGGTATCAATAAGAGTATCGTTGCCGCCTCGCTTGAAGGCATTGTTTCGGCGGCCAACCGCATTATCGGCAAGTAAGCCGGGCAGATATAAGAGGCCGCTGTGAAGCGGCCTTTTTCTTGTCAGGAGATATGCATGCATCAGTTGGGCGCAATCGAGATGGGCGAGAAAGCGGGTGCGCCCGTCGTTTTCTTACATGGTTTTGGTGGAACGGCTGCCAGTTGGCATCCTGTACAGACCACAATCTCCGAAAAGCACACAACCATTGCATTTGATTTGCCCGGCCACGGAGCATCACTTGATTATCCCGATGCTGTGACTGCACGTCATTTCGCGCAGGCGGTGATTGACGATATTGGCAGGCGCAATATTCAGAAGGTGCATCTCGTCGGTCATTCAATGGGCGGCGCAACGGCGGCCTTGATCGCAGCTTTTGCGCCGGAGAAAGTCTCATCGCTGACATTGCTTGCACCCGGTGGTTTTGGTCCTGACATTAATGGGCGGTTGCTGCAGCATTATGCGGATGCGCGGGAATATGATGATCTGAAGATGGCGCTCGAAGGCATGTTCGGCTGGCGTCATCCGGTGCCCGAAGACATGATCAGGCGCGATGCCGAACTTCACCGGAAACCCGGACAGATCGAGCGGCTCGATGCCATTCTCGTCCGGATGACGAAGGATGGGCTGCAAGGGACAATTCCCAAGGAATTCCTTGAGGCGCTCACGATGCCCGTCACAGTTGCATGGGGACGGCTCGACAATGTTTTGCCCCTCTATCAATCGGAAGGTCTTCCATCCAGCTTCGCCGTACACCGATTTGATGGGGCAGGGCATATGCTGATCGAGGAAATTCCTGATGAAGTCATCAGCCTGATTTTAGCAACTGTGGGCGCAGGCTGAATTCGGACAAGTTTCTGGTGCAATGGCACGGGCATATTGTTAATGATGCCTTAACCCTCCCTGCTGGAAACGCCCATGAGTGAGATGCGAGACAATATCCCGGATGACAGACGCAGGCTTGGCGATGCCATTCGCGGGGCTCAGGTGGCTGCTGCCGATCGCGGTGACGTTGTTATCGACATGAAGGAAGCGGACCGCGCCCGCATCGAGATTCTGGCAGAGGATTTGAAGCCGGTTTTCGATGAAGTGCCTGCTGATGACGAACAATGGGATTTTGCCATTTCCACCGGTTTGCAGCCGCGTTTGTGGATCGATGCAACCGCGCATGTGATGATGGGGCGGGATCGCCGTACCTATCGCTTTGTCCGCGATACCCGGCTTGGCCGGATCGTGGTGGCTGAAGCGACCGAGGTAAAACCCATCTCTGATGCCGTCACCAATTATATCGCCGAGCGGATTGTCGAACGGCAGCGTATGATGGAAGGCGAGCGCATCAGCCTGCGTGACGGAGTTGCTGAACCCGAGCCAGCCAGACAAATGGAAACGGCTCCTCAAGCTGTCGTAACGCCCATAGTTCCGGTACGGCAGCATCGCTCCATGGTGAATGATTTCGTCAATGCGGTGATCTGGCTGCTGATTGGTGCGCTTGCGGGCGCAGGCGCTTTGCTTGCCTTTTTCTGGGACCGTCTCTCGCCCTATTTCTGAGACTTAGGCGTTTGCGGAAACGGCGCCCACGTTCAGATCATGCTCTGCTATCGTCTCGATAGTCATTTCGGCGTTGACGATGCCGCGCTCCGTCATGCGGCACGACCAGCCGGAATTGGTCTTTTCGATTGCGAAAATATTGAAACGTGCCGGTGGCTTGTGCGCCCCAAAGCTCTGGCTGGCGGATGGTACGCAAACAACAGGGATTTTCCAGTCAGGCCCATTGATTTCATAGCGTGTTGCCAGATGGGTGTGGCCATGCAGGACAAGTTCCGCGCCATGCTGTCGTACGGTCCGCTGAAACAACCCGATGCCAAGCAGCCGCTTATGCGCGGGCGCTGCACCGCGCACTGGCGGGTGATGGATCATAATCACCCGGAAAAGCCCGCGCTTGCCGGTTTCGTCAAGGATTTCGCCGAGACGCCGCGCTTGCCGGTCGCGTAAATCGCCTGTTGCCATGAACGGGGCGGTTGCTCGTGCCGAGGATACGCCGATCAGCGCCACATCGCCGCGAACCCTTAAATAAGGGAATTCAACCGGGCGATGCTCGGCTACCTGGCGGTCCCCCAGCATCCACGGCGCCCAATAGCGCCGCGTCTTCTTCAACGCGCCGGGTACATAGGCGTCGTGATTACCCGGCACAACAGAAACGTCGTGGGGATTGCCGAGTGTTTTCAACCAACGCTCCGCCGTTTCCAGTTCCTCGTCAAGGGCAAGGTTGACGAGATCGCCGGTCACCGCCAGATGATCAGGTGACTGTGCTTTCAAATCAGCAATCAATGTTTCGAGCGTCCCGCCGGTCATCGATCCTTTGCGGTTAGAGCGCCAGTTGACGTAACCCGTGATGCGCTTGGAAATCAGCTCGCGCAGGCTTAGCGCGGGCAAAGGCGAGAGATGAATATCGGAGATGTGTGCAAGGCGGAACATTATTTCAGCTTTAAGAGAGTATAGCGTAGGAATCCAGTGTTAGAACCGTCGCATCGCTGCATGGTTCCCATTTAGGATCGATGAAATGGCTGACAAACGCGTGAAATGGCGGCATCGCCTGTTTCACACCTATTTTCTTCTGCGGCGTCCGATGACGTTGGGTGCGCGGGGCGTTATCCTTGACGAGGCGGCGCAATCGGTCTTCCTCGTCAGGCATACTTATGTGCCGGGTTGGCAATTTCCCGGCGGCGGTGTTGAGACCGGCCATACCGTCGAGCAGACATTGGCTAAGGAACTGATGGAAGAGGGCAATATCGAGCTGACGGGAAGGCCCCAGCTCTTTGCCATCTATCACAATGCCCATGCATCGAAGCGCGATCATGTCGCGCTCTATATTTGCCGCTCATTCCGGCAGACTGCGCCGCGCCTGCCGGATCGCGAAATCGCCGAAGCCGGATTTTTCAGGCTCAATGCTCTTCCGGATGGTACAACGGAGGCAACCCGGCGCCGGCTTGCTGAAATTCTGGAGGGTGCCGAGGTGCCGCTGACCTGGTAGATCAGAAGCGCTCCCGGTCATGGGGCGCGGCAAAATCCAGTTCCGGTCCCTTGGGGATAATACCTGTTGGATTGATGGTTTTATGGCTGCCGTAATAATGCGCCTTGATGTGCAGCATGTTCACCGTCTCGGCTACACCGGGCACCTGATAGAGATCGCGTGTATAGTTTGACAGGTTCGGATAATCAGCAATGCGCTGCCGGTTGCATTTGAAATGCCCGACATAGACAGGGTCGAAACGCAGCAAGGTGGTGAACAGACGCCAATCGGCCTCGGTCAACTGATTGCCAGTGAGATAGCGCTGTTTGGCAAGACGCTCTTCCAATTGATCCAGTGTTGCAAACAACTGGTCAAACGCTTCTTCGTAGGCTTCCTGCGTGGTGGCAAAGCCTGCGCGGTACACCCCATTGTTGATATTGGGATAAACAAGCGCATTGATGGCGTCGATCTCGGTGCGCAGGGCTTGAGGATAGAAATCCAGTGAGGCATCGCCAAAAGTATTGAATGCCGAGTTCAGCATTCGGATGATTTCCGCAGACTCGTTTGAAACGATGGTGTTCTGCTGCTTGTCCCAAAGCACAGGCACCGTTACGCGGCCAGAATAAGCAGGATCAGCGCGCGTATAGACTTCGTGAAGCCGTTTGAAACCAAAGAGATGATCAGGAGTAGCGCCGTCGACGGCATTGAAGGTCCAGCCTTCGGCTCCCATGAAATGATCGACAACGGATACGGAAATGACATCCTGCAGCTTTTTCAGCGCCCGGAAAATCAAGGTGCGATGCGCCCATGGGCAGGCGTAGGAAACATAGAGATGATAACGCCCGGCTTCAGCCTTGAACCCGGCTTTGCCCGTAGGTCCAGCGGAGCCGTCTACCGTCACCCAATTGCGGAACTGCGATTCTGAACGGATGAAACGTCCGCCGCTGTCCTTGGTGTCGTACCATTGGTCATGCCATTTGCCGTCAACGAGAAGACCCATTTCATACTCCCTGGCCTGCACCCTGGCGTGCGGGCAATGATAATCGTGTTTGTTCTTGATAGCCTATACTTGGACATAAATGTCGTTCAAACCAGCTTTGCAAGGGTGAACAGAGCGTCACTTTTTGCGCTGGCTGCGAGAAATTCGGTTTACGCAGCATTGCTGAGATGCTACGCGGGAAAAAAGGAGACATTTTGTGACAGGATTCCTCTTCATCCGACGATGAAACCAGCACCGGCGCTGAAAAGCGCGGCGGATGTTCCTGTGTTGGCCCAAAGGCCATTGTCTACTCCTTTATAAAGATACCCAGCATGCTGACCCATGTCGTGACCTACGCGCCGGAAGAACCGGCGCACGATGCTGACATTGAAGACATCAACAAAGAGGCTTTTGGCCCGGGCCGTTTTACCCGTGCTGCCTATCGCATCCGCGAAGGCGGACCGCATGACCGCAATCTCTCCTTTGTTGCGATGAATGGCGCTTATGTTGTCGGCTCCGTACGGTTGACACCCATCCTGATCGGCAACACTCCGGCCATGCTGCTCGGTCCACTCGCGGTTCGGCCCGCTTGGAAGAAGCAGGGTATCGGCGCGGCGCTTATGCGCAAATCCATGGAGACGGCGCGTCTTGCCGGGCACAAGCTGATCATTCTGGTTGGTGACGAGCCTTATTACGCTCCTTTTGGCTTCCGGCAGATTGTCGGGCATCAGATCGAAATGCCAGCGCCAGTCGAACCATCCCGCTTTCTCGCCTGCGAACTTGAGCCTCGAGTGCTGAAAGATGTTCAGGGCCGGGTACGACACGCGGATTCGGGTGGTCGCTAAGCCGGTTTTTACCGGCCTTCGCGATACCACATGCTGCCGAGAACAAGGATCATCGCTGCAAGGCCAAGGAAACCCGAGAACAACGGCAAACGATTGACGCTCTTTAATACGGTTTCATTGGTTGGGCGCAGGCCAATCCAGTTGTCGCCACTGGCGCTGGCAAAGCCACGCGAGGCGACGATACTTGGCACCTCGATGGATGGCTGATCAGCGGTTGCGCGCAAGCGGCGGGCTCCACCGCCGGTTTCGCGCGCCAAGCCATTGAGCTTGTCCGTCGTCGATACATTGTCAGCAAATTCAGGTGCATCAACCGGCCCGACATGGGCGAGCGTCGTCTGATCGCCATTGGCAATCTGAAACAGTCCGATTTCCGTCGTCGGCACGGATGCCGTGAACACGCCGGGTTCTGTCTCGGTGAGCGGAACGTCCTGCTTCTTGCCCGATGGCGTGATAATGCTTGCCGGTACCGCCGTCTTTTTCATGGTCTGGCGACGGATTTCGAGATTGCGGCCACTGCCCGATGCAGTCAACGCTTCCTCTTCAAGTTCCGGTTCCTTCATCAGCCAATGGGCAATCCGGCGATAGAGCGCCGCGTGCGGGCCGCCGCCTTCAAAGCCACGCGCCCAGAGCCAGCCCTGATCGGAGAGGAACATGCCGACGCGGCCTTCACCAATACGGTTGAGCACCAGCAGCGGCTTGTCACCGGCATTCATGACAACTGAACCTTCCGGCTTGTTGACATCAATGACGCGGAACCAGCGGCTCCATTGCGGTGGTTCCTGTGTGCTGCCCTCAAGACCACGGGTCACAGGATGGCGTTTGCCGTCATCACTCAGACGCGGATAGAAAGCCTGTTCCGTCACCTCGCCGGTTGGCGTTGCGGGCAGGACAGTCAGGAGCGGTGTATTGGCAATCGATACATTGCCCGCATATTCAGGACCTGCCGCAATCAGCAAAGCGCCGCCCTTCTGCACATAGTCATTGATGTAATCATAATAGAGCAGCGGCAGTACATCGCGGTGCTGATAGCGGTCGAAAATGATCAGATCAAACTGGTCGATCTTCTCAACGAACAGCTCACGCGTCGGGAAAGCGATCAGCGACAGTTCATTGATCGGCGTGCTGTCCTGCTTTTCCGGCGGACGCAGAATGGTGAAATGGACGAGATCTACTGACGCATCGGATTTCAGAAGATTGCGCCAGGTGCGTTCGCCATTATGCGGTTCGCCTGAGACCAGCAGCACTTTCAGGTTCTCGCGGATACCATCAACCATGGCGACAGCGCGGTTGTTGATCTCGGTCAGTTCATTGGGAACCGCATCAACTGAAAGCTCGATAATATTGACGCCAGCGCGGGGCAGGGTCACTTCAAGTGGCATCTCCTCGCCGATGATCGCATCCTGCGACGTCATCTGATTGCCATTGACGCGCACGGTAACGCGCGCGCGGCCACCTTGTGGCTCACCTGCAGCTGTCACCTTATAGGTCATCTGCTGCGGCTTGCCTGTTATGCCAAAGCGGGGCGCGCGGACAAACTGGATACGCCGGTCGATCTCGCCCGGTCTGCCAGTGATGAGGCCATGCACCGGCGCGTTGAAACCGAGACCGGCCACATTGTTCGGGATATCGTGTACCTGACCATCGGTGATCATGATGGCGCCGCCGATACGCGACGGCGGAACGTCACGGAACGCGCTGTTGACAGCCTGAAACAGCCTTGTCGCCGTGGCGTCATCATTCTCGCTGGCACGGTTGGTCTCGACTGTTCGAACCTCGAATTGCGGCAGGCGGCCAAGTGCTGCCTGCACCTGCTTGAGCGCTTCGGTGGTATCTGCTGCGCGGTCGCCTATATCCTGACTCTGGCTGCGGTCGGCGATGACAGCCACGACGCTTTTGAGCGGCTCACGCTCCTCATTGATCACAACGGGGTTGAACAGAGCCATGGCAAGCGCGGCGGCGGCCAGCAGGCGAATAACGCCGCCCCGTTGGCGCAGATAAAGGCCCGCCAATGCAAGCGCCAGCAAAGGCAGCAGCAAGAGCGCCAGAAGCGATGGGGAGAGCAGGGGCTGGAAATCGAGGGAAAGATACATGTCAGTTCGCCAGCCGCTTCAAAAGTTCAGGGACGTGTACCTGATCGGATTTGTAGTTGCCTGTCAGCATGTACATGACAATGTTGATGCCTGCGCGATAGGCGAGAACCCGCTGGTCGGGATCATTGGGAACCGTGGGCAGCAGAGGTGTGCCGCTGGCATTGACTGCCCATGCTCCGGCAAAGTCATTGCCCGTGATCATGATGGGCGAAACACCATCGCCAACACGCACCGGTCTGTCCTTGCTCGCCTCGGGTGCCTGTGAGGCCTGTACCCAGAGCTGGCTGCCCCGGTAACGGCCGGGAAAATCCTGCAGGATGTAGAATGCTTTGGTCAGCACATGGTCGTTGGGAACCGGTTCCAGTGCCGGTATGTTCAGCCCGGACAGGATATCGCGCAGACGCGCATTGGCCGGTGTCGAGCTGTTATCAAAGCTGATTGCCGCCGCATCCTGATCGCGCGTGTCGAACAGAACAGTACCGCCCTGTTGCATATAGGCATCGATCTTGGCGATAGAGGCAGGCGATGGCATTTTGGCCGAAGGATCGATCGGCCAGTAGATCAGCGGAAAGAACGCAAGTTCGTCAGTTTCCGGATTAACCCCGATAGGATCGCCCGGCTCTAGCGCTGTGCTATCGGCAAGGGCTCGGGAAAGACCGAACAGACCTGCCTTGCTGATATCGTCGACAGAACTGTCGCCTGTGATCACATAGGCAAGGTGCGTGACATTGACGGCGTCCAATATCTGTTGATCACCCGGTTTGCTGTCATTTTGCTGGGCGTGGGCCGGTGAAGGCCCGAATGCAAGAACAGCCGGAATGAGCAGGATTGCCAGAGAAGTGACAGCAGCAGTCTTGAAGCGGCGGCGCAGATGCCCGCCTAGCCAGAAAATGGCAATAGCATCGAGAGCCAGAAGCAGGGCTGCAAGGCCAAAGAGCGGGCCGCGCAGCGGCACCGATTCATCGACGGCATAACGCGCGGTGGTCACGGGAATATTGAGATCGGGGCGAACCAATGGGTTGATCTCGCTGTCGAGCTTGAAGAGATTAAGTGCGCTCATGGAATCCTCGACACCATAAAAACCGGGAGGATTGTCAAAGCTTACTTTGCCGGTTTCACCTGTTTTCAGGATCAAGGGCTTGGCGTCTCCGCCGGGTGGGGTGAGGGCGCCTTCCGCATTCAGCGTCAGGTAAGGCGGAAGCGCGCGCGAAGCAACGGCACCATTTTCCTGCGGTGATGGGCCGGTGTTGCGCGACAGGGTCAGAATCCGGTGCAGCATGTCAACAAAACTACCGCTGATCGGAAGATTTGACCATGTGGCCTCGGGCGTGACATGGAAGAGGACGATCTGGCCGCGTCCACGCGTTTCGCCTGTCACCAACGGTGTGCCGTCAGCGAGATTGGCCCAGCTCTTTTCGAAGAGATCAACGGCGGGTTCCGCGAGCACTTGCCGCGTGACCGTGACATCCTGCGGCGTTGGCAGGCCAGCAAACGGTCCCTTATCCGGGAATGCGGCAATGGGCTGCGATTCTTTCCATGACAGTGCGCCGCCAAGCGAGCGCTCGCCCTTGCGCAGGTTAACAGGCAAAAGCGGGTCCGCTTCGCTGTTTCCGGCAAGGCGTGGACCAGCGAAGCGGATCAGTGTGCCACCCTTTGCCACCCAATCGACCATGGCCTGCTCCGTTTCACCGGGCAGTTTGCCAATATCAGCCATGATGACCACGGATGGTTTTTGCTCCAGCAGTTCGGGAATGGCTTTGGTCAGTTCAGGATTGTGCGGACGCAGGAGATCGGCAAAAGGCTCAAGCGCGCGCGAAATGTAATAGAGCGGTGAAAGCAGGGGCTGCGACAGATCAGCTTCGGAGCCCGAAAGCAGCGCGACGCGCCGCCGCTTATTGTTGTCATCGACGAGGAACGTCGCCCCGGCATTGGGAGCATTGTCGATGCGCAGAGCGTTGAAATCGTTGCGCAGCTCGTAAGGCGCTGTGATCACCGCCTCGCCTGTTGATTCATTGGCACGGAAAACCAGTCCTGTCTCGGCAATGCGGCGGCCTTTTTCATCATAGGCGCCGATAGTGATGCCGCCGGATGCGCGGCTGTCATTGGAGCGCACGGCGTGAACGGTCAGCCCGTTTGCATTGTTCTCTACCTGCCGGATGGCAGAAAGGTTGGCGATGGAGGGCTGATACCAGATCACCGAGGCGATGCCGGAGCCTTCCATCGATTTCACTGCGGCGGTTGCCTGAGGAGTATCGACACCATCATTGAGGTAGGCAACACGAACGCCTTTGACATCAGTCAGAACGGCCTTCAACCGGTCAAAAGCCGCGGCGCGGTCGACGGGGATTGGCCTGATATTCAGCGCGCGCAGCCGTTCAAGCGCCGCTGTGGCATCGAACGGCCCGACATCGGTATTCTGTTTCTCGGCAGTGCCAAGGATGTAGATGAGCGCACCGGAAGAATTGGCATCGGCAATCAAACGCTCCGCTGTCTCCTTGCGGGCGCTCCATTCTTCGTTGGAAGACCAGCCATTGTCGAGCACGATGGCAACAGGTTCCTTGCCGTTCAGGGTCTCGGGGCGCGGATTCCAGATCGGCTCGGCCAGTGCCAGAATGACAATCGCTGCCAACAGGAGCCGCAACAATGTCAGCCACCACGGGCTTCTATCCGGTGTTTCTTCCTTCTTGAGGATTTGCGCCAGAATTTTCAGCGGCGGGAAGGATTCGCGGATTGGCCGTGGCGGTGTTGCCCGTAGCAGCCACCAGATAATTGGCAGTGCCAGCAGGCCCAGAAGGATCGCCGGAGCACCAAGGGCAAGAGGAAAAGCACCCATCATATGCCGGTCCTCTGATAACCAGCGTCGGCGGTCATGTTCAGATGAACGGAAACAAGCGCTTCGGAGGCAAGCCGGTCCGTGCGGTTGGTGGTATAGCTCCAGCCGATGCGCCGGCAATAGGCGCTCAAGGTTTCGCGCCGGGCAATGAACAATTGCTTATATTCTTCAGCATAATCCTGCGCGCGGCCGACCGTCAGTATTGCGCCCGATTCCGGGTCGACAAATTCCGTGCGCCGCTTGTAAGGGAAATCCTCTTCCGCCGGGTCGTAAATTTCCACCAGATGGGCGCGGGCGCCACGCTGGGCGATCTGCTCCAGCATGGCGAGCGTTTCATTGACCGGTTCGAGAAAATCACTCACCAGCACCACGTCGGAAAACCGCCTGACCCTACTGAAATCCGGCTGCTTGGGCAGATCAATCACGTGGGACAGTGCTGTCGCCAACCGCTCCGCGCCATTGGCAGCGGAGGTCGGGTCAGTCACGTCGGGGAAGGCGATGCGCTCACCGCTGCGCGACAGAAGTTCCGCCAAAGCCAGAATGAGCACAAGCGCGCGCGATTCCTTCGACACCTGCGCGATTTCTGACTTGTAGAGCATGGATGCGGAAGAATCAGCCCAAAGCCAGACAGTATGGGCGGCTTCCCATTCCTGATCGCGGATATAAATCCGGTCGTCGCGGGCCGAGCGGCGCCAGTCGATACGGGAAACGGCCTCACCATCCGTATAGGGCCGGAACTGCCAGAAAGTTTCACCGACGCCGCTTTTGCGGCGGCCATGCCAACCGGTATTGGTGGTGTTGGCAATGCGGCGCGCTTCAACAAGAAGATCAGGCAGCAAAGCAGCGCGCTGGCGTGCTCGCGCCAGCGCCTCCCTTGTTGCCGTCTTCTGGACCTGCGCGCCGATTGCAACCATCAGAGGGCTGCCTTGGTCAGATTCGCGATGACTTCCCGCACATTCATGCCATCGGCGCGGGCAGCGAACGTCAGCGCCATGCGGTGCTGAAGAACTGGTTCAGCCAGAGCCCGGACATCATCGATTGAAGGTGCGAGCCGCCCATCGTAAAGCGCACGCGTACGGGCACACAACATCAGTGCCTGACTGGCGCGCGGGCCGGGTCCCCAGGCGATGAATTTTTGCGCGATCTCATTATCTGCGCCGGGACGCGCGGAGCGTACAAGCTTTAGAATGGCTTCGACAACGCCTTCAGCGACAGGGATGCGGCGGATCAGTTGCTGCATTTCGCGCAGGCGTTCCGCATCGATGGTCTTGGCGGCGCGCACTTCTGATGTACCGGTGGTTTCCAGCAATACCCGGCGTTCCGCATCAAGTTCCGGATAAAGGATATCGATCTGCATGAGGAAGCGGTCAAGCTGGGCTTCGGGCAGCGGGTATGTGCCTTCCTGCTCCAGCGGGTTCTGCGTCGCGAGCACATGGAACGGCGTTGGCAGGTCATGCCGTTCACCGGCAACAGTCACATGATATTCCTGCATGGACTGCAACAAAGCGGATTGGGTGCGCGGCGAGGCGCGGTTGATTTCATCGGCCATCAGCAATTGCGCAAAGATCGGACCTCTGACGTAGCGGAACGAACGCTTGCCATGGTCATCCTGCTCCATGACTTCCGAACCGATAATATCCGATGGCATCAGATCGGGCGTAAACTGCACACGGCGCTCATCGAGACCAAGCACCGTTCCAAGCGTTTCGACCAGCTTGGTTTTGGCAAGGCCTGGAACACCCACGAGAAGCGCATGGCCGCCAGCCAGCAGCGCCACCAGCGTGCGTTCAATCACGCTTTCCTGACCAAATATAACAGTCCCGATTGCAGCGCGTATTCTGGAAATATCGGCCAGCGCCTTTTCGGCTTCTGCAATCATCGCCTTCGGATCGGATGGTTCCCCGGTTTTGATAATCGTCATGGTTTACCTCGTCTCCATGTCAAATTCGTACCACTGGCCTGCGGAGCTGGTTTATGGTCAGTTCCATTACTAAATGAGTCTAAATCACTATGACATGCTGACAAGCGGTTTAACGGTGACTATTTCGTGACGAATGAGCAAAAAAGGTCTGAAAATGGCACAGTCAGAGGGTAGTCAGCGGGACGCGGCGGGACTTGAAGCGCTGATTTCGCGCGCAGCTGCGCAAGGTAAGGGCCTGCCACCGGTTGAAAAATGGAACCCGGATTTCTGCGGTGATCTCGATATGGAGATCAAGGCCGATGGTACGTGGTTCTATATGGGAACCCCTATTGGCAGGGCGCCGCTGGTCCGCCTTTTCTCCACCGTCCTGCGCAAGGATGCGGATGGCAAAACCTATCTCGTTACCCCGGTCGAGAAGGTTGGTATCCGTATTGCGGATGCACATTTCATTGCTGTCGAACTGAATGTCTCTGGTGAGGGCGATGATCAGGTCATGACGTTCCGCAGCAATGTCGGCGATATTATCGAGGCTGGCGCCGATCATCCACTGCGATTTGTCATTGACCCTGATAATGGCGGTTTGAAACCCTATCTGCTGGTGCGCGGGCGGCTGGAAGCCCTGCTGGCCCGCCCTGTGATGTATGAACTGGTCAGCCATGGCGAAGATATGGTGATCGACGGCAAATCCATGTTTGCCGTGCGCTCCAAGGGAACAATCTTCCCGATCATGCCATCGGGCGAGCTGGAAGAGCAGAGCCTATGAGCCAGACCATGTGGCATGAGGATGGCTTTTCTGCCCGCGCCTTTGCGCTGCGCGTGGCATCGAAAGGCAATGAACCGCTGAGCGGGGATAATGGCGACCATCTGCTCAATCCCGATCTCGATGCATTGATTGCGGCAACCCAATTGCGCGATGCGGCTGTGCTGATCCCGATTGTCGACCGCGGCGATGAGGCAGGTGTCATCCTGACACTGCGCAATGCCAATATGCGTAAACATTCAGGCCAGGTGGCTTTCCCCGGTGGCGCGATTGATCCTGAGGATGATTTCGAGCCTGAAAAAGCAGCTTTGCGCGAAACCCATGAGGAGATCGGGCTTGAGGGACGGCATGTCGAGCTTCTCGGCCGCTTGCCGCGTTATCTTACGATGACTGGCTATTCCATCACGCCGGTGCTCGGGCTGGTGCATCCGCCTTTTACCCTGACACCCAACCCGGATGAAGTGGCCGATGTATTCGAAGTGCCATTGTCCTTTTTGATGAATCCTGCCAACCACAAAAGGGAAAGTCGTGTATGGCAGGGCAAGGAGCGCTTCTATTACACCATGCCGTTTGGTGACCGCTTCATCTGGGGCGCGACAGCTGGCATCATCCGTATACTTTATGAAAGGCTCTATTCTTGAGCACGAGAATTTCCATTGCCGACAAGGCTCCATGGTTGCAGGACGAAGCCTTGCAGACATTGCTTTCCATTCTTTCTGCTGATGGCGAAGGCGCGCGCATTGTCGGCGGTGCGGTGCGTAATACGCTGCTCGGCCAGGAGGTGTCTGATCTTGATATTGCAACAACCTGTGTGCCCGATGAAACGATACGCCGGGCGCAGGCGGCAGGTTTCAAAACCGTACCCACCGGCATAAGCCACGGCACGGTGACTGTTGTCGTCGGCAAGCGGCCTTTCGAGGTGACAACATTACGCACTGATGTGGAAACCGACGGGCGTCATGCGGCTGTTGCCTTCGGACGGGATTGGCAAGTGGATGCGGCGCGGCGCGATTTCACCATCAATGCACTCTATCTTGAGGCTGATGGCACTGTTGTCGATCTGGTTGGCGGCCTTGCGGATATTGAAAGCCGGACATTGCGATTTATCGGCGATGCCGAGCAGCGTATCCGCGAAGATTACCTGCGTATCCTCCGGTTTTTCCGGTTTTTCGCCTGGTATGGTCATGGCCGCCCGGAAAGCGAGGGCTTGAAAGCCTGCGCAAGGTTGAAAGATGGTCTGGCGCAATTGTCGTCGGAGCGTGTCTGGTCGGAGCTTAAGAAAATGCTGGCGGCGCCGGACCCATCGCGCGCCCTTTTATGGATGCGTCAGGCGGGTGTGCTGACGTCCGTTCTGCCCGAGAGCGAGAAATGGGGTATCGACACGATCCATGGTTTGGTCAAAACTGAACAAGAACTGGGCTGGCAGGTTGATCCGTTGCTGCGTCTGGCCAGCATCATTCCGCCAAACGCAGAGCGTATCAATGAGATGGCAGTGCGTTTGAAGCTCTCCAATCAGGAGCGCGAGCGTCTGGAAGCGTGGGCGACGGTTGTCATACCTAATGCCGAAATCTCGGAGACGGGGTTCGCCAAGCGGCTTTATCGCAGTGACCGTCAGGGTATGATTTATTGCTTGCGGCTGGCATTGGTCTCCGCGCGCTTAGGCGCGCTTAATGACAATGGTGCCATGATGCGCGCCGGTCATCTGTCAAAATTGCTGGAATTTGCCGAGCGGTATGAAAAGCCCAAATTCCCTGTAACCGGCGGCGATCTTGTCGCAGCCGGGCTGGAAAAAGGCCCGGAGGTGGGCAAGCTGCAACGCGCACTTGAGGACGCCTGGATTGACTCAGGCTTTACCCTCGACCGCGATGCGCTGCTTGCCAGAATTCCTGAATTGATCGGAAGGCCTGATTAAGCAGCCTTGATCTTTTCAGGCTGGATATTGGCCCTGATGGTTTCAAGCATGGATTCGCGAATGGTCGTCTCGCCGTGAGTTTCGCGAAGATGCTCAGTGGTGCGGCGGATGATTTCAGCTTCGGTGTCGTGACGGGTATGCCACTGGCAACCGGGAACGATGCAATGAAGTTCTTTCATGGCCTTTTCTCCCTGTCGTGAGCACGTATAAGACGAACTCTCTCCATCGAGATACGGCGTGAAAACCGTACCAACAGCAGCATAACGCATGAAAAACCAGATTGATCCCTTAAAAAATCAAATCACGGCCATTTGACTGTGGGTGGCATGGAAGACAGGATTGAATCCACGTTCCCGCCTGTTTTGAGGCCAAAGATCGTGCCACGATCATAGAGCAGGTTGAACTCCACATAGCGGCCGCGCCTGATAAGCTGCTCCTGCCGGTCTTCGGCACCCCAATCCTGATTGAAGTTCTGCCGCACAAGATGCGGGTAGACGACTGAGAATGCCCGGCCGACGTCACGGGTAAAGGCAAAATCTGCGTCCCAGCCGCCGTTCTCTTCCGATGAATGCAGCCAGTCATAGAAAATGCCGCCGGTGCCGCGTGGTTCCTTGCGATGTGGCAGGTAGAAATACTCATCGCACCAGTTCTTGAATTTCTCGTGGTTCGCGACCGCAAAATGTTTGTCGCAGACAAATTTCAGCGCCTTGTGGAAGGCCGCCGTATCCGCATCGTCCTGTGTCCGCTTGCGGTCGAGAACCGGCGTCAGATCAGCGCCGCCACCAAACCATTGGCGCGTGGTCACGACCATGCGCGTGTTCATATGAACAGCGGGCACATAAGGGTTCTGCGGATGGGCGATCAGCGAAATGCCGGAAGCCCAGAAGCGCGGATCTTCCTCGGCGCCCGGTATCTGCTTGCGAAATTCGGGGGAAAATTCGCCGTAAACCGTCGATGTGTGAACGCCGACCTTTTCAAAGACGCGGCCATGCATGATGGACATGATGCCACCACCGCCTTTGCCTTCTTCGCGTTGCCAGGGCGTCTGGACGAAACGGCCCGGCGCGCGGTCGGAGAGGGGGCCATCCAGATCATCTTCCAACTTCTCAAGACTGGCGCAAATCTTGTCGCGCAGTTCGGCAAACCACGCAGTCGCGGCTGTCTTCTTGTCTTCAAGTGCTTCTGGCAGGATGGCGGGAATATCAGGGCGGTCCATATCAACGAATCCTTCTTGCTGCTCACGTTATCACATCAGGGCACCGGCAAAGGAAGGAGCTGTTTTACCTATCCCAAAAAAATGACTCGTTTTCAGGGCTGAGTTTGATCTAATCTGTCGATATAGGGTTCAGGAAGGGATACGAGATGGTCTCCAAAGTACCCAGAGCACACTTCCCCAAGCCGCCGCTCGACGGCTTGCGCAAGCAGCTGAAAGAAAGCCGCGGTGAAAGCGGACGGCAGCGCGGGGCATTCATCCGCGAGAGTTTTCGCCTGCCCCGCCTTGCAGCGCGCGAGAAGGCGAAGGAATGGTTCGAGCAATACCCGAAAGCCGCCTATTGGACCGAGATTGAGAGCTGGTACGAACGGCCTGGCGATATCATCGAGTTCACCATGCGCCGTTTGCCAAATGCGGACTAAAATTCGCTGAAAAGACTGTTTTCAGTGCGGAAACTCTGCAATTTCTGACAATCTCGGGTTGAATCTGCTGGTACGGAACACTTTTCTTCATAAATGGCATCAAAATATTTCAACGAAGGATTCAGGATTGTCATGAATCGTGGCTGACAGCCTGCCATAAAGACAGTAGAACTTTTTTCAGTGCCGGAGAATCTTCCGGCCGCGCAATAAAAAATTCAAGGAGGACACTATGCGCTTATCGTTGATCTCTGGCGTGGCGTTGACGGCTGTCATGGCGATGACTTCATTCGCCCGTGCTGACATCATCATCGGAAATATCGCGCCTGTTACCGGCCCTGTTGCTGCCTATGGCACGCAGGTGAAGAACGGCGTTGCCGCTGCCGCCGAAGCCATCAATGCCGAGGGGGGCATCAAGGGCGAAAAGATCGTCATCAAGCTGTTCGATGATGCGGGCGAGCCCAAGCAGGGCGTGTCGGTTGCCAACCAGGTGGTCGGCGAAGGCATCAAGTTCGTTGTTGGTCCGGTTACATCAGGCGTTTCGATGCCGGTTTCCGATGTGCTGGCTGAAAACGGCATCCTGATGATTACCCCGACATCCACCACACCTGAACTGACCACACGCGGTCTGGAAACCGTGTTCCGCACCTGCGGCCGTGATGACCAGCAGGCGGACGTGGCTGCCAAATACATTCTTGAACATTACAAGGACAAGCGCATTGCCGTTGTCTACGACAAGAACACCTATGGTACGGGTCTGGCCAATGGTCTGAAGGCTGCGCTCAACAAGGGCGGCGTCAAGGAAGTTGTCGATCAGGGCATCAATGCCGGTGAAAAGGACTATAGCGCGCTCATCACCCGCCTGAAGTCCGAAAAGGCCGAAGTGATCTATTTCGGTGGTTATCATCCGGAAGGCGGCCTGATTGCACGCCAGATGGCTGATCAGGGCATCAAAGCCCAGATCATTGGTGCCGAAGGCCTGTCGAACACGGAATATTGGGCCATTGGCGGCGATGCTGCTGCTGGCACACTTTTCACCAACAGTGCCGATCCGACAAAGAACCCTTCCGCTGCAAAGATCATGGAAGCTTTGAAGGGCAAGAACATTCCACCGGAAGCCTTCACGCTCAATGCCTATGCTGCGCTGCAGGTCATCAAGGCTGGCATCGAAAAGGCTGGTTCTGCCGATCCGGCAAAGGTGGCTGAAGCACTGCATTCCGGCGCACCGGTTTCAACCGTTGTTGGCGACCTCACCTATGCAAAGACTGGCGATCTGACGACGCCGACCTTCGTTCTTTACAAGTGGGAAGGCGGCAAGGCAGCTGAAGTCAAGTAAGCTTGCTTTGAAGTGAATAGAACGCCGGTCAGCAATGACCGGCGTTTTTTATGATGGCAGGGAGAACTGCCGGAGAGCCTCGCCGGTGGCAATGGCTGCTGATAGTGCGAGGTTGAGCGACCGGGCACCCGGCACCATCGGGATAATGAGCCGCGCATCAGCCGATTGATGCACCTCATCGGGTACGCCTGACGATTCGCGCCCGAGCAGCAATATATCGCCGGGTTGAAACGCAAACTGCGTGTAGGGCACGGCGGCTTTGGTTGAGAATAGCAACAAACGGCGCTTTTCACCCAGCCGCCAGTTCTGAAAATGCTGCCAGTCGGCATGGCGGGTCAGGGCTGCCTGTTCGAGATAGTCCATGCCGGCCCGCTTGAGCGAGCGATCGGAAATATCGAAGCCTGCGGGCTCGATCAGATCAACGCTGATGCCGAAACAGGCGGCCATGCGCAGGATCGTGCCTGTGTTGCCGGGAATATCTGGCTGGTAGAGCGCAATGCGCAGGTCAGGTCTGGCGTCAGTCACAGGCGGCGTGCTCCATTGGCAACAATCTTTTCGTGCAAGTAGCTTTCCTTAGAAAAGCCTCTCGCTTTTTCTGTTCATAATAGGTATAGGGTTTCGACCGCAACGCTAACTTTGGAGGTGTCGATGACTGAATTTTTCCGACTTCTTCCAAACCGGATGGCTTCACCTGCTGAAGCCGTGGCCGGTGTCGTTGGCGGTCTTGTGTCTGCTTTTTCCGCGTAGTTTTTCTTCCCTGACACAAGTCGCATTCGCCCAGAGTTGGCGTTTGCATGTTTGTTTCTTCACTTTCGATCATGCTCCGGCAACTCAAGCGCAGTAACTGCCAATCTGCGTCGGATTTATTCCAGTCTCGCATTCCGTGTTGAGACAGCTGCCCAAAAGAGGTTTGATAATGTTCCGCTGGTTTGAACAAAGGCTTGAGGCGTTTCCATCTGCCGAGCCCAGTGAGCCACCCAAAACGCTGGTTGCGTTCTGTCTGCACTATACACGCGGTGTCTGGCCATGGCTTGTTGTCATGGCCATCTGCACCGCATCAATCGCCGTGCTTGAAGTGTCGATGTATGCCTTCATGGGCAATGTCGTTGACTGGTTGTCCAACCAGTCACGCGAGACCTTTGTTGCACAGGAAGGCTGGAAGCTCGCCTTGCTTGCCGGTGTGGTGCTGATTGTCATGCCCGGCATCGTTCTGCTCGATTCGCTTATTATTCATCAGACGTTGCTGAGCAATTATCCCATGCGCATTCGCTGGATGGTGCATCGCTACGTGGTTCGCCAGTCGATGACGTTCTTCCAGGATGAATTCGCCGGGCGGATTTCCACCAAGCTGATGCAGACATCGCTTGCTGTGCGCGAGGCGGTGATGAAACTGCTCGACGTGCTCAACTATGTGATCGTTTATTTCAGCGGCACGCTGATCATCGCCGCCGCTGCGGATTTGCGTCTCATGGTGCCGTTCCTTGTCTGGCTGGCCGCCTATGTGGGCCTGATGTGGTATTTCATCCCGAAATTGCAGGTTGCATCGAAGGCACAGGCGGATTCCCGCTCGTCCATGACCGGGCGTATCGTTGACAGCTATACCAACATTGCCACGGTCAAGCTCTTCTCCCATTCCAAACGGGAGGAAAGCTATGCCCGCGAGGGAATGCAGGAGTTCCTGTCCACTGCCTATACGCAGATGCGTATGGTGACGGGATTCCATGCCACGCTCTATGTAATGAACTGTCTGTTGCTGTTCTCTGTCAGCGGCATTGCGATCTGGCTGTGGCTGGGCTCTGCCATTTCTGTTGGCGCCGTTGCTGTGGGCATTGGTCTGGTGCTGCGTCTCAACGGCATGTCGCAGTGGATCATGTGGGAAATGTCGGCACTGTTCGAGAATATCGGTACGGTGGAAGACGGCATTACCTCCATTTCGCTGCCGCGCCTTGTCACCGATGTTCCCAACGCTCCTGAACTCAAGGTGAGCACTGGTGCCATCAGCTTCGATGCTATCGGCTTCCACTATGGCAAAGGGGCAGGTGTCATCGACCGGCTGTCACTCGACATTCGCCCCGGTGAAAAGATTGGTCTGGTCGGGCGGTCAGGTGCGGGCAAGTCCACGCTCGTCAACCTGTTGCTGCGGTTCTACGATCTGGAGAGTGGCCGCATCACCATCGATGGCCAGGACATATCGAAGGTGAAGCAGGATTCGCTGCGTGAGCATATCGGTATGATCACGCAGGATACCTCGCTGCTGCATCGCTCGATCCGCGACAATGTGCTTTACGGCAAGCCCGAGGCCTCGGAGGAACTGATGCGGCAGGCTGTGCAGAACGCACAGGCGGAAGCGTTTATCGAAGCGGCGTCGGACCCCAAGGGACGGCGCGGGTTCGATGCCCATGTGGGTGAGCGCGGCGTGAAACTGTCAGGCGGTCAGCGTCAGCGTATCGCCATCGCTCGGGTCATGCTCAAGGATGCGCCCATCCTCATCATGGATGAAGCAACCTCTGCGCTTGATTCGGAAGTGGAAGCGGCCATTCAGGACAATCTTTACCGGCTGATGCAGGGAAAGACCGTCATTGCCATCGCACACCGTCTGTCAACCATTGCGGCGCTTGATCGCCTCGTGGTGATGGACAAAGGCAAGATCGTCGAAAGCGGCAGCCATGAGGAGCTGATTGCAGCCGATGGCATCTATGCATCGCTCTGGGCCCGCCAATCCGGTGGCTTCCTCGGGCTTGATGATGAACAGGCGGCGGCGGAATAACCGCCGCCTCCTGATTTTATGATGCCTTGCATTGGGTTCGTGGTTCGACAAGCTCACCATGAGGGAGAGGGGTGATGTAAGGGGGCCACATTCTGCAACCTTTGCAATCTGCAAGTTGGCGATTAGCAGTTGCATCCTCACTTTCCCTCATGGTGAGCTTGTCGAACCACCCCCCCTCTGTCCTGTCGGACATCTCCCCCACAAGGGGGGAGATCACATTGGCATCAACGCTTTTGCACAACCGGAAACTTTTCAGATTGTGCAAAGGCAGTAATACAGCTGATCTCCCCCTTGTGGGGGAGATGTCCGACAGGACAGAGGGGGGTGAACTCACGGAGTCAAATTCTGCAAAGTTGGTGCTTGGCATTGCAGCCATCCCTCTCCCTCATGGTGAGAGCTTGTCGAGCCACGCACCAGGAACCACACACCGGCATGATAAACACCCCGCGCTTTGCCTAAACGAACTTTAATTTGACGGATAAGGGGACTCACTCAAGACTACTCCTTCAGTCGCGCGCTGCACGTCTGACCGGGAGAGGCTGCACCGCATGAGAAATGTTTTCCGTCTGTTTGAAACATGGATTGATCCCTATGCCGTGCCGCCGGCAGATCATGTACCCTCGCGCCCTTTTCCATTCATCTGGTTTTACGTAAGTCAGGCCAAGGCTGCGTTCTTTGCAGTGCTTGTACTTGGCGGGTTGGTGGCACTGACAGAAGCGGGGCTGTTCTGGTTTCTCGGCGGGCTCGTCGATATTCTGGCATCGGTCAACCCTGCCAAGGGCTGGCAGGGGCTGATGCAGGATCACGGCACGACGCTTCTGCTGATGCTGGCTGGTGTGTTAATTGCGCGCACAATTATCCTGACGCTCTCGGCGCTGGTGGAAGAACAGACCGTCGTACCCGGCTTCTTCAATCTGGTGCGCTGGCAGGCGCATCTGCATACCTATCGCCAGAGCCTTGCCTTTTTCCAGAATGATTTTTCAGGCCGCATCGTAACCAAGGTATGGGCGACGGGGCAGGCGGTTGGCGATTTCATGATGACGCTGCTGCAGGCGATCTGGATATGCATCGTCTATAGCGTCACCACGATTGCACTGATCGGCGATCTCGACTGGCGGCTGGCGACAATCGTTATTGTCTGGCTATTGGTGTTCAGTCTGATCGCCCGTTATTTCCTGCCGCGCGTGCGCCGGGCAGCGGCGGAGACTGCTGAAGCCAGTTCCGTTGTCACGGGACGGCTGGTCGATGGCTACAGCAATATCCAGACCCTGAAACTCTTCGGCAGTGCGGAACGTGATGATGCCTATATGCGGCAGGGCATGCAGCGCTGGCTCGACGCGATCATTCCGCTGACACGGGGCCTCAGTGGTATCCGCATTGCGCTGGGTGCAACCAGCGGTGTGATGATCTGCGCGGTCGCCATTGTTTCTATCGATTTGTGGTTGAAATCAGAGATTTCGCCCGGCGCCATTGCCTTCACACTCGGTCTGGTCTTGCGCCTGAGTATGCTTTTGGGACGAACCATGGCCAACCTCAATGGTCTCCTGCGCAATTACGGTACAATCCAGAACTCGATGGAGTTGTTGGCACGGCCAGTGACCGTCGTTGATAGACCCAATGCGGCGAAGCTGACAGTCCCGGCGGGCGCTATCAAGTTTGAAGATGTCGAGTTTCACTATGATAGTTCGAAGCCGGTTTTCGACAATCTCACGCTTGACGTTCTTCCGGGTGAAAAGGTCGGTCTTGTCGGGCGTTCCGGTGCAGGCAAGTCGACATTGGTCAATCTGCTGCTACGCTTTTATGACGTGCAAGGCGGGCGAATCCTCATTGATGGTCAGGACATTGCGGGAGTGACGCAAGACTCATTGCGCTCACATATCGGCATGGTAACGCAGGATACTTCGCTGCTGCATCGCTCGGTACGTGATAATATCCTTTACGGGCGGCCCGATGCCTCTGATGATATGATGCGGCAAGCGGTGGAGAACGCGCAGGCTGATACCTTCATCGCTGCCCTGACCGATCCCAAGGGCAGGCGGGGGTTCGATGCCCATGTGGGCGAACGCGGTGTAAAACTTTCGGGTGGCCAGCGCCAGCGTATCGCCATTGCGCGGGTCATGCTGAAAGACGCACCGATTCTCATTCTGGATGAGGCCACGTCGGCGCTCGATTCGGAAGTGGAAGCGGCGATCCAAGACAATCTTTACCGGTTGATGCGCGGCAAAACAGTCATTGCCATCGCGCATCGCCTCTCCACCATAGCCGCACTGGACCGATTGGTGGTTATGGATGAAGGGCGCATTGTCGAGAGTGGCACCCATGAGGAACTCATTGCCGCCAATGGCCTCTATGCGGGACTTTGGGCGCGCCAATCGGGCGGCTTTATCGGCCGGGCGTGACATCGTCAGCAAAAGCCGAACAGATTCATGGCCAAAGAGTGGAAAAGGTGTGGCGACTTATCCCTGCGACATCCTGCCCTTGTGCCTCTGTCAGGCTGGACAAGCTCCTGCGACATGCTTAGAAACCACGCAATATGCTGGGGAATCCGCGCGGCTCATTTTGTGGGCCAGTCGTCTATTCTAGTGACAAAGTGGACTCTCCTGCGGCGTTGTTATTCGGAAAGGAACAGGCCCCGTGAGCGCACACGATACGACCGAGCCGACACGGCGTGACTTCCTCTATATTGCGACAGGTATGGCCGGTGTGGTCGGTGTGGGAGCCTTTGCCTGGCCCTTTATCGACCAGATGAGACCGGACGCATCCACGCTGGCAGTCTCGTCCATTGAAGTTGATGTTTCAGCGCTGACACCGGGCATGTCCCTGACGGTCAAATGGCGTGGCAAGCCCGTTTTCATTCGCAATCGTACGCCGAAGGAAATCGAGGATGCGGCCAACGTTCAGTTGAGCCAGCTCAAGGACCCGATTGCACGCAACGCCAATCTGCCGAGTGATGCTCAGGCCACCGACGCGGATCGCGGCGCTGGCAAGGGCAAGGAAAACTGGCTGGTCATGATCGGCGTCTGCACCCATCTTGGCTGCATCCCGCTCGGACAGCAGGGCGATTTTGGCGGCTGGTTCTGCCCATGCCATGGCTCGCAATATGATACCGCTGGACGCATCCGTTCCGGTCCCGCACCGGAAAATCTGCCTGTCCCGCCACTTTCATTCATTTCCGACACCGTCATCAAGATCGGCTAAGGTTCCAGGGGGAGACACGACATGAGCGGTGGACATTCATCCTATACGCCGAACACAGGTATCGAAAAATGGGTCGATGCGCGACTGCCGTTGCCGCGTCTGATCTATGATTCATTCGTTGCCTATCCAGTTCCGCGCAATCTCAATTACGCCTATGCCTTCGGTGGCATTCTGGCGATCATGCTGGTTTCGCAGATCATCACCGGTGTCGTATTGGCCATGCATTATGCGGCTGATACGGGTCTGGCTTTCAACTCCGTTGAAAAGATCATGCGCGACGTGAATTCAGGCTGGCTTCTGCGCTACCTGCATTCCAACGGCGCATCCATGTTCTTCCTTGCCGTCTGGGTTCACATTTTCCGCGGGCTTTATTACGGTTCCTACAAGGCGCCGCGCGAGCTTCTGTGGATTCTCGGTGTGATCATCCTTCTCCTGATGATGGCAACAGCCTTCATGGGTTACGTCCTGCCCTGGGGCCAGATGTCCTTCTGGGGTGCGACCGTTATCACCGGCTTCTTTACGGCGTTCCCGGTTATCGGTGATCCGATCCAGCAGCTGTTGCTGGGTGGTTTTGCCGTGGATAATCCAACGCTCAACCGCTTCTTCTCGCTGCACTACCTGCTGCCCTTCATGATTGCAGGCGTCGTTGTCCTGCACGTCTGGGCGCTGCATGTGACCGGCCAGACCAATCCGACCGGTATCGAAGTCAAGTCGAAGACGGATACGGTTGCATTCACACCTTATGCGACTATCAAAGACGCGTTTGCGATGTCGATCTTCCTGATCCTCTTTGCCTATTTCGTGTTCTACATGCCTAACTACATGGGCCATCCGGATAACTACATCCCGGCTGACTCGCTGAAGACACCGGCTCACATTGTCCCGGAATGGTACTTCCTGCCGTTCTACGCGATGCTGCGCGCCATCACCTTCAACATCGGGCCGATCAATTCGAAACTCGGCGGCGTTCTGACGATGTTCGGCTCGATTGCGATCCTGTTCATCGTGCCATGGCTCGATACATCCAAGGTTCGTTCGGCCGTTTACCGTCCGTGGTACAAGCTGTTCTTCTGGATCTTCGTTGCCAATGCCATCATGCTCGGCTGGCTTGGTTCACGTCCTGCGGAAGGCCTCTACACGCTGTTCTCGCAGCTCGGTACGGCATTCTACTTCGGCTTCTTCATCATCATTATGCCGTTGCTGGGCCTGATCGAAACACCGCGCCGCATACCGAACTCGATCACGGAAGCAGTGCTTGCAAAGACCAAGAGCGGCGGTCAGCCGGCTGGTGTTGCAGCGGCTCCGGAAACCAAAGGCTGAGAAACGTGAAGGACTCTCCGATGAAAAAAATCCTCCTCGGTCTCGCAGCTGCCGGTCTTGGTACCATGCTGGCTTTCGGCGGTGTCGCAACCGCCGAAGAAGCAGCCCACAATGCCGCTGAGCCAACGCACTTTCCGATCAAAGAACCGGAACAGATGAAATGGACTTTTGCCGGTCCGTTCGGTCATTACGACAAGCAGCAGCTGCAGCGCGGTCTGAAGATCTACAAGGAAGTCTGCTCCGCTTGCCATTCAATGAAGCTGGTGCCATTCCGCTCGCTCACCGAGCTTGGTTACACGGAAGCGCAGGTCAAGGCATTTGCTGCGGAATATGAAGTGCAGGATGGCCCGAATGCGGAAGGTGAGATGTTCACCCGCAAGGCAATCCCAGCGGATTATTTCCCATCACCTTTTGCCAATGCGCAGGCTGCTGCTGCCGCCAATAATGGTGCTGCTCCGCCCGACTTCTCGCTGATTGCCAAGGCTCGTTCCGTCGAGCGCGGCTTTCCGCAGTTCCTGATCGACATCGTTTGGGGCCAGTATCAGGAAGGCGGACCGGATTATATCCACGCGCTGCTAACTGGCTTTAACCAGACGCCACCAGAAGGCATGAAGATTCCTGAGGGAACGCACTACAACCCTTACTTCATTGCCGCCAAGTCATTGGCCATGGCTGCACCGTTGCAGGATGGTCAGGTGACCTATGATGATGGTTCGCCGCAGACGCTGGTGCAGTATTCACAGGACGTTTCGGCGTTTCTGATGTGGGCCGCTGAGCCGCATCTGGAAGAACGCAAGAAGACCGGCTTCCGCGTCATGATCTTCCTCGTTCTGTTTGCTGGTCTGCTCTATGTGGCCAAGCGCCGTATCTGGGCCGATATCGAACATTGATCGATCCGATATATCTGATCCGGAAAGGGCGCTATGCGCCCTTTTCTTTTGTGGGCGGGGTCCATTAGACTGGACCTTGATGCCCGGAAGGCACGAAGGAGCAACGACATGGATTCTACGCTGAAACAGACGCTGATGGATGCCATTCGTAATATTCCCGATTATCCCAAACCGGGTATCATGTTTCGCGATATCACGACTTTGCTAGGCAATGCGCGGGCCTTCCGCCGGGCCATCGATGAACTGGTTCATCCCTATGCGGGCGGCAAGGTCGACAAGGTTGCAGGTGTCGAAGCGCGGGGATTCATCATCGGTGGTGCCATGGCTCACCAGCTTTCCTCCGGTTTCGTGCCTATCCGCAAGAAGGGCAAGCTGCCGCATGATACGGTGCGCATTGCCTATAGTCTTGAGTATGGCGTTGACGAAATGGAGATGCACCGGGATGCCATCGTGCCGGGTGAGAAAGTTATTCTGGTCGATGACCTGATCGCGACGGGCGGCACAGCCGAGGCCGCTGTGAAATTGTTGCAGCAGATGGGCGCCGATATTGTCAGCGCCTGTTTCATCATTGATCTGCCTGACCTTGGCGGCCGCAGGAAGCTCGAGGCGCTCGGCGTCAACGTTCGCACGCTCGTCGCCTATGAAGGCCACTGACGAGCTTCTACGGCTGCTTATTCCGGCAAAAGAATCAGCGCGGCGCTGTTGAACTCCAGAACCTTCTGCTCGTTCTGATTATAGGCGGCCGATGACATCTGCATCATGGCCCAACCGGGCCGCGATTGCAGTTCACGGAAACCTGTCAGCGTGCGGGTAAAACGGATCGTGTCGCCGACATAAACGGGTTTCAGCCATTTCAGGTCTTCAAAACCGGGCGAGGGGCCGAATTGCGGTGGCTTTTCACCGCGCTGCATGGCCGCCTTGATCTGACCCTTCATGTCTTCCACATTCAGGCGCATCCACATGGCCGTCGTGTGCCAGCCGGAGGCGCAGAGCGCGCCAAAATTGCTATTTTTTGCCGCCTCCGGATCAACATGAAAGCGTTGCGGATCGTATTTCCGGGCAAAGGTGACAATCTCTTCGGCGGTGAATGTGTGGGTGCCGAGGTCTCTTTCGATACCGATCAATGCTTCAAGAGCTGCACTCATGATGCGGCAGGCTCCCGCAATGTGAACATGCCGGTATTCTGCAATTCGCAGACCACGTCGCCATGTTGATTGAAGATCGCGTGGTGCAGCACAACAAAACCAAGTGACGGTTTGGATTTCGATATACGCCGCTCCAGCACCGTGCTCTTGCCGGTTAACGTATCACCCGCAAGGACAGGCTTTTTCCATTTGGCAAAATCTATACCCGGAGCACCCTGCGACGTGGAGTCAAGCAGATAAGCATCGCACATCATACGCATGAACATGGAAACCGTGTGCCACCCGGAAGCGGCAAGCCCACCAAGGATACTGGCTTTTCCCGCTGCCTCATCGAGATGGAAGGGCTGCGGATCAAACTGACTGGCAAAATCGATGATTTCGCTGGCTTCGACGGATTTCGCGGGCAGCGGCCATTCGCTACCAACCGTGAAATCCTCATAGGCATATCGGGGATTGTATTCGCTCATGCCACCTATATTAGGCATGGGGGAGTTTGGTTCAAGAGTGGAAGAATAGTTATGAGCCAAACTTCGAGTGATGTGCGATGGGGTGGGTTGGTTCAACGGGCTGCATCAAGATAGTGCGTGGTTCGACAGGCTCACCATGAGGGAGATGGATGTGTTGCAGAACTCACTCCCTGCAACTCACCAAAATCCCTCATGGTGAGCCTGTCGAACCACGCAAAATCTTGATGCAGCTTGTGGAAAATGAACCACGCCTCACCAGATCGGCAAATCCCCTTATGTGTTAAACCGGAACAGCATGATATCGCCGTCCTGCACCACATATTCCTTGCCTTCATCACGTGCCTTGCCCGCCTCCTTGGCAGGGACTTCACCCCCCAGCGTGACATAGTCATTATAGGCGATGGTCTGCGCGCGGATGAAACCGCGCTCGAAGTCCGTGTGGATCACGCCAGCGGCCTGCGGTGCCTTGGAGCCGCGCTCGACAGTCCAGGCACGTGCTTCTTTTGGTCCCACGGTAAAATAGGTGATGAGGTGCAACAGCTTGTAGCCGGCGCGGATCAGACGGTCGAGGCCCGGTTCATCCAGATTCATCGCATCGAGATATTCCTTGGCTTCATCGTCAGGCAGCTGAGCGACTTCTGCCTCGATGGCGGCGGAGATCGTCACTGTCTCTGCACCCTGTGCAGTCGCCATTTCCTCAACGGCTTCCGTGTGCTCGTTACCGGTTGCCGCATCGCCTTCAGCGACGTTGCAAACATAAAGCACCGGCTTCGAGGTCAGGAGATTGAGGCCCTGCAGGATGAGAAGATCATCTGGCGCAATACCATAGAGCATGAAGCGCACGGGCTTACCGCTCTGCAAGAGGCTCAGCGCCTGCTCCATGACCGGGAGAACGGTCAGCGCTTCCTTGTCCTTGACGCCAGCGCGTTTACGGAATTGCACGATGCGGCGCTCAAGGCTATCCAGATCGGAAAGCATCAATTCGGTCTCGACTGTCTCAGCATCAGACACAGGATCGATCCTGCCTTCAACGTGGGTGATGTCGTCGTCTTCAAAGCAGCGCAGCACATGCACGACAGCATCGACTTCACGGATGTTGGCGAGGAACTGGTTGCCAAGGCCTTCGCCCTTCGACGCACCGCGGACCAGACCGGCAATATCAACGAAGCTGATACGGGTCGGGACGATATTGGCCGATTTGCCTATTTTGGCGATGGCCTGCAAACGCGGATCAGGCACAGCAACTTCGCCGGTGTTCGGCTCGATTGTGCAGAACGGATAATTCGCAGCCTGTGCGGCGGCTGTCTTGGTCAGGGCGTTGAAGAGCGTCGACTTACCGACATTGGGCAGGCCAACGATGCCGCATTTGAAACCCATAATCTGCGATCCTTATTCTTTCTTGCCGAAGAGCTTGTTCAGCATGTCGGCCATCGGGCCGGTTTTTGGAATGTTGATATTTGGTTTTGCCTGACGCGCCTGCCGGATATGGCTTTGACCGGATGGTTTTGCAACCGGATTTGGTTCTTTGTCCCGCTCCGGCCTGTTTCCGCTGCCGGTGGCCACCGCCACACGGTTCATGAAGCCGGCGTCGTCCTTCTTGGCAAGGAGAGCCACATTGTCAGCGATAGCGCCAAGCAGCGGCTCGATCCATTCGCCATCAGCCTTGGCGAAATTGCCGAGAACATGATTTGTCACCATCTCCTTGACACCGGGATGGCCAATGCCGAGGCGAATGCGCCTATAGTCCTTGCCGCAATGGGCGTCGATGGACTTAATGCCATTATGACCGCCTGAACCGCCGCCCGTTTTGACGCGCAGCTTGCCCGGCGGCAGGTCCAGTTCATCATAGATGACGACGAGATCGCCGAGTTCCAGCTTGTAGAAGCGCATGGCTTCACCAACGGACTGGCCTGATAGATTCATGAAGGTCTGGGGCTTGATCAGGATGATCTTTTCGCCGTCGATAACACCATCGGCGATCAGTGCCTGGAATTTTTTGGTCCAGGGGGAAAAACGATGGCGACGGTGTATTTCATCCGCCGCCATGAAACCGATATTGTGCCGGTTTGCAGCATATTGGGAGCCAGGATTGCCAAGACCTGCGATGAGCAGCATGGTACCAAAGCTCCCAATAGAGACGATTACTCGCCTTCTTTTTCTGCCGTTTCAGTTGTTTCAACCGCAGCTTCAACGGTCTCGTCTTCAGCAGCGAGAACAGCAGGAGCAGCAATCGTGGCAATGGTGAAGTCACGATCGTGAATAACCGATGTTACGCCCTTTGGCAGGGTAACAGCGGAAATGTGGATCGAGTCACCAATCTGCAGGCCGGTGAGATCGATATTGATCGCATCGGGAATTGCATTTGCCGGGGCATGCAGTTCAACATCGTGACGAACGATGTTGAGAACGCCGCCGCGCTTGATGCCTGGGGACAGTTCTTCGTTGAGGAAGTGAACAGGAACGTTCACGTTCACAACCGACTTTGCCGACACGCGCAGGAAGTCCACATGCACAGGCTTGTCGCTGATCGGATCAAGCTGGTAGTCCTTTGGAAGGACCTGAATGGTCTTGCCATCCAGCTGGATGTTCGCGATCGTGGTCTTGAAGCCGCCGCCGTGAATCTTGTAGTACAGTGTCTTATAGTCGAGGGTAATCGAGATTGGTGCCTGCTTGTCACCATAGATGACTGCTGGCACTTTACCGTTGCGGCGAATTTCCCGGGAGGACCCCTTACCAACCCGTTCGCGCGCCTCGGCCTTGAGCTCGTATGCTTCGCTCATGGCATTTCCTTTCGAGGTTCAAATCTGGAGTGTTTTCCGGTTTATCCGCAAGGATGGCCCAAAAAACATGAAGCGGTCGCATGGTCATCCGGAACCGGATGAAATGACCGCCCCATTCCGCGTTGCCTCCAAGGGTGTCTACGCGGATGGCGGCTCTATAACGGAAAGAGTCGCCATGTGCAAGTTTGTTGCTTGACCAAGGCGCCGTGAAAGTCTGTCATCCCATTGTCATGGGCGCTGTTTACCGCAGCTTGGCAGAACAAGGGCAGGCGATGGCTGGGACAATAGCGCTGGAACCGCAAAAAATCGAGGCGCGGGAAGCTTTTTATACATTTGGGAAAATTGGTCTTTTGTCCTTTGGCGGTCCGGCCGGACAGATTGCCATGATGCACCGCGTACTGGTCGATGAAAAGAAATGGATTAGCGAGGAACGATTCCTGCATGCGTTGAATTTCTGCATGCTGTTGCCCGGCCCTGAAGCCATGCAGCTTGCCACCTATCTCGGCTGGCTGTTTCATGGTGTGAAGGGTGGTGTCATCGCCGGGCTCCTGTTTATCCTGCCGGGTGCATGTGTGATGCTGGTGCTGTCGGCGCTTTATGTGAGTTTCGGTCATGTCCCCTTGGTGGAAGGGCTGCTCTTCGGTCTCAAAGCCGCCGTTCTGGCGATCGTGCTTGAAGCGGTGATCAAGGTTGGAAAACGGGCTCTGACCGACTATGCCGCCTATGGCATTGCCATCTGCGCCTTCATCGCCATTGCCCTGATCAAGCTGCCATTTCCTCTGGTTATCCTGATTGCCGGTCTCTTCGGATTTCTGCGTTATCGTCTGACCCATACATCATCGCCGTCCTTGCCTGACCATTCGGCGATAGAACCCGCTGCCCGTGGCGCGCTCCAATCTGCCGTTGTCTGGACAGTGCTCTGGCTTGGGCCGCTTGCCATCCTGCTGTTTGCTCTTGGGCAGGCCAATGTCTTTGCCGCGCAGGCGGCGTTTTTCTCCAAAATGGCCGTTGTCACCTTTGGCGGTGCCTATGCGGTTCTCGCCTATGTGGCGCAACAGGCGGTTGACTATTATGGCTGGCTGAAACCCGATGAAATGTTGACGGGACTTGGTCTGGCCGAGACAACGCCGGGACCACTCATTCTGGTGCTGGCTTTTGTCGGCTTTGTCGGTGGGTCGCGGTTATCAGGGTTTGACCCGCTCACCGGCGGACTGCTGGGCGGACTGACAGCACTGTGGTTCACCTTCGCGCCGTGTTTTCTGTGGATTTTTGGCGGCGCGCCGTTTGTCGAGCGTTTGCGCCACGTCGGCTGGCTCAAGGCGTCACTCGCCGCGATAACCGCCGCCGTCGTTGGTGTTATCGCCAATCTTGCCGTCTGGTTTGGGCTGCATGTGCTGTTTGGCACGTTTCAGGAGACGATGTTCGGCCCGCTGCACCTGCCAGTCCTGAATTTGTCCGCATTCGATTGGGCAGCCTCAGCCATCGCGCTGGGTGCAGCGATCGCTCTGATTGCCTTGCGGATCAATCTGCTTGTTGTTCTCGGACTTGCGGCGCTCGCCGGAATCCTGATCCGGCTCGCTTAGTCGAACAGGCTGGATACCGACTCTTCCGCCGCTGTGCGCGAAACCGCTTCGCCGATCAAATCGGAAATCGACAGGACGCGGATATTGTGTGCGGATTCGATGGCAGGCGTTGGCTGGATGGAATCAGTGATCACCAGTTCCTTCAGCTTCGAGCCGGTGATACGGGCAACAGCGCCGCCTGACAGTACACCGTGAGTAATATAGGCAGTGACGCTGGTCGCGCCCTTGGCAAGCAGCGCTTCAGCTGCATTGCAGAGCGTGCCGCCGGAATCAACGATATCGTCGAACAGCAGGCAATCTTTGCCAGCGACATCGCCGATAACATTCATGACTTCAGACTCGCCCGGACGATCGCGGCGCTTGTCGACAATGGCGAGCTGCGCATCGATGCGCTTGGCCAGCGAGCGGGCACGGACCACACCGCCAACGTCAGGCGATACGACCATGACGTTCGACGTGCCGTAATGGGCGCGTACATCACTGGCGATAACGGGAACGGCATAGAGATTATCGGTCGGAATATCGAAGAAGCCCTGAATCTGACCGGCATGCAGATCAAGCGTCAGCACGCGGTTTGCACCGGCCTCGGTGATCAGATTGGCAACCAGCTTGGCGGAAATCGGAGTGCGTGGACCGGCTTTGCGGTCCTGACGGGCATAGCCGAAATAGGGAAGGACTGCGGTGATGCGCTTTGCCGAGGAACGGCGGAAGGCATCGATCATGATGAGCAGTTCCATCAGGTGATCATTTGCCGGGAAGGACGTCGACTGCATGACGAATACATCTTCGCCACGGACATTTTCCTGAATCTCTACGAATATCTCCTGATCGGCAAAGCGTCGGACGCTGGCCTTCCCTAGCGGAATGTTGAGATATTTGGCGACAGATTCAGCGAGAACACGATTGGAATTGCCCGCGAATAGTTTCATGCCCGTATTTTCCCCGGTGCCAGCCAAGTGAAGGATATGGCGGGCCTTTTACTGTGCCTGACGCACATTGCAAGCGGGCAGGGCAGATTCATGCACAGTTCCTCGCTAATATCGGGTCAAACGCGTAAATATGTCACGTCTTGGTGCCGTTTACCCACTTCAGATAACCATCGATGGCCTTATCGGCGATTGATTCCATAACCTTTGGTGGCACGGTGCTCCACGGATCGGTCCCATTGCCAGGAACAACTTCCTGTCCCTGTATGCGGTGCAATCGTGTTCCAGCCGGATCGAGCACGTCCCACACATAGATGATTGTCGTCTGGTTGCCATCGGGCAGGGCAGAGAAATAGCCCTTCATGATGTGCGTATTATCCGTATCGGCAGCGGTGCCCAGAACAATGCCCTTGGCTTTGGCGAGTGCCGACAGGCGCTGCGAGAGCGGGGTTGCCGCGGTGATTGGCGCGCCGACGATGGGGGCGAAACGCAGCTTTGCCGTGCGCGAAACGCCCGGTTGTGCTGCTCCTGATGCTACGGTGGCACCCGCTGCCGGTACCGTTGTTCCGGGCTGAACTGTTGCCGGTGTTCCTGTTGCCGTGGCTGTTGGGGTTGTCGTGGTTGTCGTCGCCGGATTGGTGCCCGGTGTAACGGTACCCGGCGTTGCCGTGCTTTGGGCAGCCGGAAGATCGCTCTTTGTGACGGCGATCGGTGTTTCGGCGCTGTTGCAGGCGCTGAGGCCAAGAGCCGCCAGCGCCAAGCAGATATAGGTCAATGATTTGCGAGACATCATCTTTGGTAGAACCCCATCATGAGCCATATGCGTGCCATCTCGAAAAAACGAAAGCTGACAAAAGTTTTATTTTACGATCAAGTCAAGAGGTTGGCGTGAAAGTGGCTGGGCTGCGCCGTTGGTTGTAAGGTAGGTCCGGCCCAGTGTCATGGCTGTGCCGCTGTCAGAATCCATGATGATCATATGGGCAAACAGCGTCATATCGGGCTGTATCCGCTCCGGATTGCCGGAATAGAACATCGGCATGTCCATCCATGAGGGCGTAAACCGTGCGCCCTGTGAATAACCGCAAGCGTTGAGCCGGTGGCGTGTCAGGTCGTGAGCCTCCATCACGCGGGAATGAGCATCGAATACATCGCCGAACGTCGAAGCCGGTGTCATGGCCTCTTCGACGGCCTCAAGTGCCTCACGGGCGGCATCATAAAGCTCAAGATGACGCTTCGAAGCCTTGCCGGTTAAGACGGTGCGCATTGCCGCCGCATGATAGTGGCGATAGACGCCAGCCCATTCCAGTGTCAGCTGGTCGTTCTTCGTCAGCTTGCGCCGCCCGGCCTTGTAGCGGCAGAGGAGTGCGTCCTCGCCCGAACCGATGATAAATTCGTTGGCTGGATAATCGCCGCCACCGGCGAAAATCGCGCCCTGCATGGCGGCCAGAATGGCACCTTCATCAGCGCCTGCCTTGATCAGCTTCAGGGCCGCATTGAGTGCCTCATCGCCAAGTTCTGCTGCTTTGCGCGCATAGACAATTTCAGCGGGGCTTTTCAGCACACGCAGCTTGTCGACAAGACCGGATGCGTCAACGATCTGGCCAAAGGCGGCGAGCTGTTCGTCAAGCTTGCGGCCATTGGCGGCGGTCAGGCCATGGGTCTGGTATTCAACGCCGATCCGTTTGCCGAGCAAATCGAGATCATTGAGAAGTTCGCGCAAATCCGCCGCCGGATTGGCATTGTCGCGATCCGCCCAGATCACGATATTTTCGATATTCGAGGTCTGACGTGCCTGGCGCAAATCGGCGGAACGGGTCATCAACACATGGCTGCCATCGGATTTGACGACGAGGCACTGGAAAAAGCAGAAGCCGAACGTGTCATAGCCTGTCAGCCAGTACATGCTTTCCTGCGCAAACAGCAACATGGCGTCGAGCTTCTGCTCTGCCATTACCATCATCAGGCGGTCGCGGCGTGCGGCAAATTCCTCGGGCTCGAAATGAAGGGCCATGATTTAGGGTCCAGACTCGTTAATTTGGTCGAAATGGTATGGGGCTTTTCGTTCGGATACAAGGAGCAAAGGCGATGGCAATGTGGTTCATTTTCAAGCCTTTGCGACGCAATAGCCGGGCGAAAAGACCATATCCTCTGGACGCCGAAACGGCTGCAAGCTGCAGTGTCGAGCCGCTCGGCCGGGGGAAAAGCCCCGCCCTTCACATCTCTCCTCGCATCGTCTTGCCGTTTCAGGCGCCATTTCGATCATATTAACGGGTCCGGACCCTATTCCTCCAGAATTGTGATCGCCGAGATCTGGCGACCATAGTCCGGTTCCTTGCGGTGGGTGGTGCGCCGATAGGAGAAGAACTGGTCCTCTTCGGCATAGGTGCATTTTTGCAGCGCCGCGGCGTTCACACCCGCGTTCTGCAGTCGGGTCGTGATGAAAGCCCACAGGTCAAACATCTTGTGGTCTTCCTTGATAGAGTCGCGGAAGAAACGGGCATTGGATGGATCGGTTCCGGTGAACTGATCGTAAAATTCCGCGCCCACCTCGTAATTGTCAGGGCCGATTGTCGGGCCGAGTACAGCCTGAATGTTGTCACGCTTTGCGCCAAGGGCAATCATCGCATCGATGGTGTTTTCGAGCACACCGCCGATGGCGCCGCGCCAGCCCGCATGAGCTGCACCGATAACCTTGGCGTTCCTGTCGGCAAACAGGATCGGGCCGCAATCGGCAGACAGGGCACCGATGACGATGCCGGGAGTGGTCGTCACCATGGCGTCAGCCTTGGGCCGTTCGCCGTTGAATGGGCCGGTTATGGTGATGACATCGGGCGAATGTACCTGATGAACAGTGACAAGCCGTGCAAGCTCGCAACCCAGAGATTGGGCCACCCGGCGGCGATTTTCGGTCACATGGTCCTGATTGTCATTGGAACCGCTGCCGACATTGAGCCCGGCATAGATGCCGGTGGAAACACCGCCTATACGGGTAAAAAACCCGTGAGCGATTCGATCTTTCTCGGGGGACCCCAGCAGGGAAGACTGCAACGCTACTGGTTTTTCGGACGTGATCATACCGGATTGCTCTTTCTCAAGGCTGCGGATGGTGGTGGAGCAGCGACGCGAAGTCAATTGCTTCCGTCTATGGATTCAAATGGAAACAAATATGTGGCCGGGTCTGTAACGCAAAGCACCTTGAACAGCGTGCCCATCTGAGCGGGGCTTGCCAAACGTTCGACATCGGCGCGAATCTGGTGTTGAAAATCGGCGGATTTCCCGTTGCCGAAGGCGCCAGCACGGTCAAGCAATCCCATGGCGATCAGGAAATCGCCCTGGGTCATGGCGTTGGTCTTGCAGTCCTCGGAACGGGCGGCTTTATCAAGCATGGCGAAATCGACATGGGTGGTCAGGTCAGCCTCGCCGGGCTCATCAAACACATTAACGGATTTATGGCGGTGGAGCGCCTGCAGCGTATCACCAAAACCCTGTTGCAGATGGCCGTAATCTATCAGGAGGGCAGCGCCCCGTTCGCGGTTCACGCGCTCGGCAATCTCCTGCATCAGCGCGCTGCGGGCCGGGGCAATCTCGAAAACAGTTCCGTCGGGAGCAGTGGCATGATTGGCAGGTAGAAGCGCTGTGTCGATTGATCCCGAGCCAGCTGCGAAAGCAAGATCGCCTGTTGCATCGACTGTGACCGTACGGTCAACGAAACGCCCGCCAGCTTTCACATATTGCCTGATGGGAATGGCGTCAAACAGCTCGTTGGCGACAAGCACAAGCGGCCCGGATGGCAGGTCGCAGAACTGTTCATGCCACTGAATTTCAAACCCGGATGTATCGAGCGTTTCCTTCTGGATTTGGGTCAGGCGCGGGCTGATCTCGACCATATGGATCTGCGCTGCCTTAATGAAATCCGGCGCAAGCTTTGAAGCCGCGCGCAATATATCCTTCATCAATGTCCCGCGTCCGGGGCCAATCTCACACAGGATGAATTCGGCTGGCGATTCCAGCGCCTGCCAGGCACCAACGCACCAGACACCGATAAGCTCGCCGAACATCTGGCTTACTTCTGGGGCGGTGATGAAATCACCTTCGCGGCCAAATGGCTCGCGCGTGGTGTAATAGCCCGCATCCTTGTCGAACAGACACATCGCCATATAGTCGGCAACGCTGATTGGTCCCCCCAGCTCGATCTGTCTGATAATGCGCTGTTTCAGCTTCATCGCCCGGTGGAAACTTCCGGGTTGCGGGCTGTGAGAAGCGCCCAGACACCAATGAGCACCATAGGGATTGAAAGGATCATGCCCATTGTCAGCCAGCCGCCATAGAGATAGCCAAGCTGTGCGTCAGGCTCGCGGAAGAATTCGACAAAAATGCGCGACAGGCCATAACCGGTGATGAAGGCGCCGCCGATAAAGCGCGGGCTTTTCAGCTTGCGGCCATAGAAAATCAGCAAAGCGAGCGTGGTGAAGAGAACAATGCCTTCAAGCGCTGCCTCATAAAGCTGGCTTGGATGGCGAACAAAAGGGCCGCCTGTCGGGAAAATCATACCCCACGGCACATCGGTCATGCGGCCCCAAAGTTCACCGTTGATGAAATTGGCAACGCGGACAAGACCAAGCCCGACGGGTACGCCCGCCGCGATGGTGTCGATCATGCTGAAAACGTTGATCCTGCGCGAGCGGGCAAACAGGATCATGGCGAGTGTGGTGCCAAGGAGCCCGCCATGGAAGGACATGCCGCCTTCCCAGACTTTGAAAATATCAAGCGGGTTATGGAGGTAGCGGGCAAGATCGTAAAACAGGATGTAGCCGATGCGCCCACCCAGAACCACGCCAAGTGCGGCCCAGAGAACAAAGTCATCAAGGTCATTGGGCTTCATTGGCGGCGTGTTGTTGGCCCACAGGCGCGGTTTGCTGATGAGCCTCTTACCGTACCACCATGCGAAGAGAATGCCGACCACATAGCCTAGTCCATACCAGTGTACGGAGAATGGCCCGATGGAAAAGATCACCGGATCGATGTTGGGAAATGCGATCGCGGCCATCGTCGGGACAAGAATTTCGCTCACAATAGGCACTCCGTAATCAGCATGGTTTATCGGCGCGGACCATGCGCGAGGGCAGGAACAGCGTCAAGACGCCTATCCGGTAACATTTGTGCAATTATGACCTTCGCTTGCAATCGCCCGCCGCGGCGATTATTTGATTGGGAAAGCAACAGAGGTATCTGCCATGACCAATGGATCAAACCGCGTTCTTGATGAACTGGCCAAGCTCGTGACCGACGCCGCCGGTGCAGCGCAGGGTGTTCGCCGCGAAGTTGAGACTGCATTCCGTGGGCAGGCCGAGCGGCTGCTCAACACCATGGATGTGGTGCAGCGCGAGGATTTCGAAGCCGTGCGTGAAATGGCTATCCGCGCCCGTGCCGAAAACACGGCGCTGCTCGCCCGCATTGAAGCGCTTGAAGCGCTGGTTGGCAGCAAAGATAAATCCAGTGGCGATGCGGCCAAGCCGGCGAAACCTGCAGCATCCGGCACCCGTGCCAAAAAAGACTGACGCGTAATCGTTTCGTCTAGGATCAAATAAAAAGCCCCGCAATCGCGGGGCTTTTTATCATTCGGACGGATCAGGCTTCGGCGCTATCGGCCAGTTCTTCTTCACCGGCTGCAATTGCTTCTTCTTCGGTCTCGAAAGGGCCGACTTTGTCGCCCGCTTCGTCGTCAATCGTGATGACATAATACCACTGACCATCGTCGTTTTTCTGGGTAGCGGTTACTGTCGCATTCGGTTCTGTGGACATTGCCGTCTCCTTTTGGATGAAACCGACTGATAGTCTAGGTGGCCTGCGTATCGACGATGTGACGAATATCTGACAGAGGCAAAAATTACCTGTCGACGGCTCCGATGAATGCCTGTTCGTCTTGATCCGGATGGGCTGTTTTTTGCGCCGATGAATCACCTTTGACAAAACCGGTGGTTGGCAGGACCGTTACCACCGGGCTTTTTGCTGTATTTCGGCGTTCCAATGCGCTGTCCCCAAAATAAATCTTAACAAATTATCAACAGGTGGAAATCGCCGAAAATCGTTTTCTTAGAGTCAGTTAAAGGCTGCTCGTGAATCATTTTCGGAACTTCTGTCCACACCCATTCGCGCCATTTGGGCCAAAGGGGGCTGGCGCTCGGACTCAGCATCAATACACTGAAATTACAGCATGATTCGTTTCGATGGTCATGCAGCGGGTAACAAGTTCATATCCGTGGTCCGGCTGGTGCGTTCTGCCTGCCGGTGAGTTTTCAAGCGTTGTGTGTCCTTTGGGTGGGTGCGCTGTGTTCCCGCAGCGTCAGATGAGATTCGATTGAGCAGGTAGTGGCGATGAGCCTTCTGGAAATAGAGATTGCGCGTGATTTGCATCCGGTCGATGTGATTGAACATGTTGCCCATGCCAATGAATGGGCTTTCGAGCGCACCGGGGACGATGAAATCGCGATTACGGTCGAGGGAAACTGGACGGACTACCAGATTTCCTTCTCGTGGATGGAAGATTTTGAGGCGCTGCATCTCGCCTGCGCCTTTGACATCGCGGTTAGCGAGCCGCGCGTCAATGAAGTGATGCGACTGCTGTCGCTGATCAACGAACAGTTGCTGATGGGCCATTTCGATCTGTGGCGGCAGGAAGGCGCGGTCATGTATCGCCAGTCCCTGCTTCTATCGGGCGGTGCTGAGCCAACGAGCAAGCAGGTGGAAGTTCTCCTGTCCAGCGCGCTCGATGCCTGCGAGACCTATTTTCAGGCGTTCCAGTTTGTTGTCTGGTCAGGCTCGACAGCACGGGAATCGCTCGATAGCATCCTGTTCGAGACGGTCGGTTCGGCCTGATCTATCAATTTGAGTTGGCCTGATGACCATCAGTTTTGACGATTTCGAGAAAGTGGATATCCGCGTCGGCACTATTGTGGAGGCGGAAACCTTCCCTGAGGCGCGTAAGCCAGCCTTCAAGCTCAAGATCGATTTCGGCCCTGAAATCGGCATCAAGAAGTCTTCGGCGCAGATCACCAAGCACCATGCGCTGGACGAGCTGAAAGGCCGTCAGGTGATGGCGGTGGTCAATTTCCCGCCGCGCCAGATCGGCCCATTCATGTCGGAAGTGCTGACGCTTGGCTTCCCGGATGAGGAGGGCGGTGTTGTACTTGCCGCCATCAGCAAGCCGGTTCCGAATGGCGGAAAGCTGTTTTAAGCTGCGTGTGCAGCCTTTTCAGCGACTTCAGGCGACTCTCTTCGATAATCAGGCCGGGATGCGCACCACAGCGCGCAGACCGCCCATGGGACTTTCATCAAGGGTGATATCGCCGCCATGGCTGCGGGCGATGTCGAGTGCAATCGCAAGCCCCAATCCGGTGCCGCTGGCATCCTGATTGCGTGCTTCGTCAAGCCGGAAAAATGGTTTGAACACCTCGTCGCGCATGTCCTTCGGGATTCCCGAACCGTCATCATCAATGGTTATGCTCAACCAACCGTCGCGGTGATCGGCGTTGACCACGACATTTCTGGCGTACCGGAATGAGTTCGAGACCAGATTGGAGATCAGGCGCGAGAAGGCATTGGGGCGAACCTGAATTTCCGGCTCGCCGCGAATGCTCGATTTGAAGCCGCGTTCCAAAAGGGCGCCTTCTTCCTTCAACTTGGCAAAAAGGCGCTCGAGATTGAATGTCCCTGTCTCTTCCTCCGCCTCGCTGCGGGCAAAGGCGAGATAGCCTTCCAGCATGGACTGCATGTCCTCGATATCCTGCTCCATGGCATCCGTATCGACCTTGTGGCCGACAAGCGCGAGTTGCAGCTTGAAGCGCGTGAGGATGGTGCGCAGATCATGGCTGACGCCGCTGAGCATGGTGGTGCGCTGCTCGATCTGGCGCTCGATGCGCTCGCGCATGACAATGAACGCAGCACCGGCCCGGCGCACTTCTTCGGCTCCGCGTGGCTTGAAGTCGGGCGGCGTGGCGCGTCCTTTACCGAAACTGTCGGCGGCGGCAGCAAGTTGCTGGATTGGTTTGATCTGGTTGCGCAGGAAGAGAATGGCGATGGCAAGCAGCACCAGCGCGGAACCGGACATCCAGACGAGCAGGATCAGGGTGTTTGAGGCATAGGCCTGACTGCGGCGGGCAAAAACCCGCAGGACCTTGCCTTCCAGTTGAATACGGATTTCAACGAGGTCGGAATCGCCAATCGTGTCGATCCAGAAAGGCCGGTTGATCTGCTTGGTGATCTCGGCGCTTAGCGGCTCGTCCAGAATGGAGAAAAACGGCTTTGGACCGGGTGCGGGCAGGGGATCGGGCGGCAGGATCGAAATGCTGAGCGACAGTTTCTCGCGGGCAATGCGGATGAGATTTTCATACCCCGGGTCCTGCGGGTAGGTGTCCATCACATCGATAATGCCTGAAATATCGCGCACCACGGCCGTAGAGAGACGCTGCGTCACGGTCTGCCAGTACCGCTCCATGAACACGAAGGCGATGACTGACTGCAACAACACCATGGGTGCAATGATAATGATCAGCGAGCGCGCATAGAGCCTTTTCGGCATCCATTGCGCCAGCCAGCGGGAAAATTTCCGCCATGGGCCGAGCAGCGTGCTGCGCCTGCGTCGCCAATGCCGCTGCCTGACTGCCAATGCGCGTTTTGCACTGTCCGTTTGTGCCATATGATCAGTGCCCGCTCGCGCATTGGTTATTCCGTCCGGATTTGTTGATCCGGACTCTATTCCACGCTCAATTTATAGCCGACGCCGCGTACCGTCTGCAACCAAACTGGATTGGCCGGATCATTTTCAATCTTGCGGCGAAGGCGATTGATCTGCACGTCAATTGTTCGCTCGCCAACATCGCCTTCCTGACCTGTTAACTCGTGCCGGGGCACGGTTTCGCCAGCACGGGCAGCGAAGATCGCCATAATGTCCTGTTCGCGGTCGGTCAGGCGGATCAATTCGCCCGAACGCTTCAGTTCGCGCTTGGCGATCACGAAGGTATAGGGACCGAAAACGATCTGCTCGATCTTGGCCTGTGATGCTGGCGCACCACGACGCAGAATATTGTTGATGCGCAGGATCAGCTCGCGCGGGTCAAACGGCTTTGGCAGATAATCATCCGCACCCGCTTCAAGGCCTGTGATCCGGCTGTCCGTTTCGGATAGCGCGGTCAGCATCAAAATGGGAACGTTCTTTTCCTCACGCAGCGACTGGGTGAGGGCCACGCCGCTTTCGCCGGGCATCATCACGTCGAGGATCAGGAGATCATAATCAATGCCGGCCAGCTTGCGCCGGGCTTCGTCCGCATTGGCAGCCACCGTAATACGAAAGCCGCTGCCTGTCAGATATTGTGACAGCAGGTTGCGAATTCGGGTGTCGTCGTCGACAATGAGCAGGTGTGGCGCATCGTCTGAAAGCGGAAGTTCTTCACTCACTAATGTCGTTCCTTCTCTCTCCGGGCATTTACGCCCGTCCCTGGTCCCCGGACGTCCCGATCCGGCCTAAACTATCCTGCCTGTGGCAGGCTGTCGATCTGTTGCCATTGGCTGGGATTGACCATCGCCTTGAGGAAATGCTCGATCACCGTCCGGTCAGCCAGACCGATTTGCTCCAATGCACTGCCAATGCGGCGTGATTGCGGTGCTGCAAGTTCAAGTGCAAGTTCCCGGCCCTTCATGGTGGGATACAGTTCCCGCTGCCGCCGGTCGCGTGGCCCCGGTATTTGCACGACGTGGTCCGTATCGATCAATTGCTTGAGCACCCTTGCCAGACTTTGCTTGGTAATTTGCAGTACATCAAGCAATTCCGCCACGGTCATACCCGGCTTGCGGTTGATGAAGTAGAGAACGCGGTGATGGGCACGACCAAAAGCCAGCTTTTCCAGAATCAGATCCGGGTCGGCAGTGAAGTCGCGATAGGCAAAGAAAAACAGCTCGATGAGGTCAAGTTGGCTCGCGTCCTCCTTGGTCAGGGCTGTCTCAATGTGCCGATCTGGTGTATAAGGTTTCATACAGGGCTCCCGCTCTCATTCATGTGTCGCCGAATAATATGTCAGTCTTGTTGACTTAATTTTAGACTGCTGATAATTTTTGGCAAGCTGTTGGCGACATTTTGAATGAAACGAAAAGCCAATAAGTGTTTCTGGGACATTTTCCTCATCGAAACGCCTATTGCTGTTCGCATAATCCCGCGAGGGATTAGGCGTCTATTCGAAATGAACAGCGTCCTTTGCATGTTCAACGAACATGCGGCGCTGTGAGGAGCCACGGTTCACCAATTGTGAAACGGGAACAATTGGCGTCGTCTCAAACCCGTCCAATGATCAGGAATCAAACGCCTGGAGGAAAACATGGCATCCGTACCATTTGATCAGCTTGAAGGTTACATCTGGATGAATGGCGAATTCGTTCGCTGGGCAGATGCTAAGGTTCATGTGCTGACTCATGGCCTGCATTATGCAAGCTCGGTCTTTGAAGGTGAGCGCGCCTATAGCGGCGAAATCTTCAAGCTTAACGAACACACGGAGCGTCTGCACGAATCGGCGAAGATTCTTGGCTTCACTGTCCCATACTCCGTCGAAGAGCTGAATGATGCCTGCCGCAAGCTTCTTGCGATGCAGGGTTTTCAGGATGCCTATGTGCGTCCGATCGCCTGGCGCGGCAGCGAGTCGATGGGTGTTTCGGCGCAGAACAACAAGATCAATGTGGCGATCGCCATCTGGCAGTGGCCGAGCTATTTCGATCCCGCGCAGAAACTCAAGGGCATTCGCCTTGATATGGCCGAATATCGCCGCCCGGACCCAAAGACTGCACCATCGAAGTCAAAGGCCGCAGGTCTTTACATGATCTGCACGATCTCCAAGCACGCGGCTGAAGCCAAGGGCTATGCGGATGCGCTGATGCTCGATTGGCGCGGGCAGGTGGCTGAGGCCACTGGCGCGAACGTATTCTTCGTCAAGGACGGCGTTATTCATACGCCAAAGCCCGATTGCTTCCTCGATGGGATTACGCGCCGCACGGTTATCGATCTGGCCAAGCGTCGCGGCTATGAAGTCGTTGAGCGGGTGATCATGCCGGAAGAGCTTGAAGGTTTTGAACAATGTTTCCTGACCGGCACTGCAGCGGAAGTGACGTCTGTTTCGGAGATTGGGCCTTATCGCTTCATGGTGGGCGAAATCGCCATCAATCTCATGAATGATTACGCCGCCGAAGTAACACCCAAGAAAGCTGCAGCTGAATAACTCGTGGCATCGGACGGCAAATAAAGTACGCGCTGTCCGATACTTCCAAGCTTGCTAACGAAAACAATCGGTTGATACCTCTTTATTGAGGTATCAACTGGTTTGACATTGCCTAAAACTTAGTCAACATGCCAGTTGTCAGGCATGAGTCTGGCGCGAAACGTTGACGGGGTGTCAATTATGGGTGCGCTTCTTCCTCTTATCATCCAACTTATCTCAGGTGCGGTCGGCGGTAATATTGTCGGCGGCATTCTCAAAAACCTGACACTTGGCCCGACTGGCAATACAATCGCTGGTGGCGTTGGTGGACTGGTGGGTGGCTACTTGACGCAATACCTTGGCGCCGGTGGTGCCGCGGCTGTAACAGACGCAGTAGCGTCGTCGGGGCTTGATCTCGGCTCGATCATCAGCAATGTTGCCGGTGGCGGTGTTGGCGGTCTTATCCTTACGGCAATTGTCGGCGCCATCAAAACATCGCTGGCAAAATCCTGATCAGGACAGGACGCAACTGATTTTCAAGGGCGGTCTATCGGCCGCCCTTTTCATTTGAGCTGACGCTTTGACGAGTCTTGTGCCTGACGAGACGGTATGAGCATAGGACCTAGGTATAATGGGACAATTGCAGGCCGGTATTATCCCCGTTACGGCTTTTCAACAGAACTGCACCATCCTTTTTGACAGCGATGACAAACATGGCGTCCTGATTGATCCGGGCGGTGACAATCAACAGGTGCTCGACGCTATCCGTTCCAACGGCATCACCATTGATGCGATCTGGATTACCCATGGCCATGTGGATCACGCAGCTGGTGCCATGGACATGAAAGAGGCGCTCGGTGTCAATATTATTGGCCCGCATAAAGCGGACAAGTTTCTGCTCGACTCGATGGAAGCCAAGGCCCTGCAATATGGTCTTCAGGGCGATGTGCGCAATTGCACGCCGGATCGCTGGCTTGAGGATGGCGACACGGTTTCGTTTGGCTCGCATATCTTTGAAGTGCTGCACTGTCCGGGACATGCGCCGGGGCATGTGGTTTTTTACAATCGCGCTGCCAAGTTCGCCCATGTGGGTGATGTGTTGTTCAATGGCTCGGTGGGGCGGACGGATTTGCCCGGCGGCGACCATGAGACACTGATCAGCTCCATCAAGAACAAGCTTTTTCCGCTTGGTGACGATATTGGCTTTATTTGCGGGCATGGGCCCGGCGGCCGGTTTGGCGAAGAGCGCCGCACCAATCCATTTCTGACATAACAAAAGGCCGCCGGAACAATCCGGCGGCCTTTTGCATGTCGCACTGACTGGAGATCAGTTGGCGTTGCAGAAATAGTCGCGTCCATCATAGCCGCGGAATGTGCCGGTTTCCGGGTTGAAGGAACGGTAACGGTCGGCGCAATAACGATACCATGACTGTGACCATGGCTGCGCGCTGCCATAATAGGCGGGGCGGACTTCGCGATAAACGCGAACCGGTGCGGCGCGATAGACAGGACGATCATCATAATCGCGATAGACAACATCGGGTTCGCGTGGCTGGGCCAATGCACCGCCGATCAGCGCACCGGCTGCCAAGCCGATTGCACCGGCAGCAAGGGCGTCGCCGCCACGGTGGCCACGATGATGGCGGTAGTAGCCGCGATCACGCCAGCCCCAGTCATCAGCCGATGCTGACGAAGCAAGCGGAACAGCAATCGTTGCAAAAGCTGCTGTTGCAAGAATGGCAATTTTCATACTCTTAAACATCTGTGCCTCCTTTGAAGCATCCCTGGCGAAACTTTTCGAACCGCCTGATCATGTTGGGCTGGACTTTCGTGGGGGCGCCAGCCGTGATGTGTGTTTTAAACGCTCCTGAATGAATGCAAGCTGAACGGAAACCGCGCAGTTTCGTTCCCTTCATTCAGGGCACAACACACGACAATATCAGCAAATCAATGGCAAAACATATTTGGAGGGGGTGGAAAGCGGGTAATTTCGGGGCAAAGCCACGCAAAATCTATTCCCGTTGCGGAAGCGCAGCCATCGCCGCGACCGGTTGGGTATGCACTCTCAAGGAAAACCCCCGATTTTAGCCGGGGGCTCCAAAACGGCTTGCGCCGCTCAAACTATTCCGAAACCGTGATGTTAACGGCCTTTGGGCCTTTGCCACGACGGTCAGGCTCGGTATCGAAGGAAACCTTCTGATTATCTGCGAGACCTGTGAGGCCGGATGCCTGTACCGCGGAGATATGGACGAAAATGTCCGCCGCGCCGTCATCCGGTTTGATAAAGCCAAAGCCTTTTTCACTGTTGAAGAATTTGACCGTACCGGTCTGTGCCATGCTCCGTTCCTTTTCCTTACTACCGCGTTCCCCTCCGGGTCTGCGGGATTGGTAGTGTCGCCTTTTGCAAAATACATTCGGCGTAAGTCATGCAGGCAAGTCTCGAATTCAGGAAAGGAGCCGATCATTGCCGGGATTTCTCCCGACCCGGTATTCTTGCGGTTCCGGCGCGCCGTTCTTCCAGTCTTCCAGTGTTCGCAGATGCCCGAACGCTTTGAGACTGCTAGAATAAGTGTTTTTTGGCAAGCAAAAGTTTTTCCAACGTTTAGGCGACTATATCGAACAGCTGTGCAGCTGACATACTTGGTCGTAGAAAATTGTTGCCTGCTACCGGTGTATTGGTTGTGACAGACATTGCAATTTGAGGTTGTGGAGGCGGGAATAAGAGTAAAACTGTCCAAATGGTCAAATATTTACGGCTCAATCCTAACGATTGCGCAAAACAATACATGCGCCACCAGCTCCGTGCAGCTGGGCGCAAATCGTATTGGCTTCGCCGCGAGTATCGGCGCCAATGCGCACCGCGTAGATGCCACGCCTGCCCATGGGCGTACGGTAACGGCTGATAACGGGCTCATGCACGTTTAAAATGGCTGGGAAAGCCCGGCGAAGCCGCTCCATCTGGTTCACCGCAGCGGAGCGGCGGAAGTTACCGGCAATCTGGATGCCCCAGGGTTTTGGTTTGATCTGTGCCATGGAGACTGTGGCAGACCGTACGATCGGTAATTGCCGGCAGGCAACATCGAAATCCAGTTTCGCATTGAGCGGCGCTGCACCAATCTCAGCGCCAGCGGCAAAGTCGTCGGCCGGACGTCCAGTAATATCAAGGACATAGTCTTCAGTTTCCAGCGGGAGGAACCCGCCGCTCGATAGCCATTTCGATACGCGGGTTGGTCCGGCATTATAGGCGGCGGCGGCCAATCCCCAATTGCCGAAAGTTTTGCGTAAATCCTTCAGGAGCGCCGCGGAGGCGGGGAGTGCCTGAGCAAAATCGAATGGATTGTCCAATTGCCGTTCCTTGGCTGTGCCCGGCATGAACTGGGCAATGCCCTGCGCACCGACAGGGCTCAAGGCCTGATCGTCAAAGCGGCTTTCCTTCCAGATCAGCCTTGCAAAGAAGTCGCGCGGCACGCCATGGCCATCGGCCTGCGTTGCGATGGCAGCACAAATCTGGCTGACGGTCGGGGCGGGCGGCTGAACCGGCACAGATACGGAAGGGTTATCGGCCGCCCGCACGGATGATGCGGTCAGCATGGTGAATGATGCAATCAGAGCGATCTTATAAAACCAGTTCACCCAGCCCTCATTCCCCATTCGTGATGCTCTTCAGCATAAAGCACAGAGAAATTGCCGACGAAAGTCTGGCTTGCCTGTTTGTTCGCTATGCGGCGTTCTTAGGAGGGGTTTCCGGCGCAAAAACCGTGATTGCCTTTTCGCGGATGCGGAAATGCGCGGGTGTCCATGTGGTCAGGTCGCCATCGGTGTTCACGGCGCGCGGTTTGCTGGTCTTGATGGTGACTTCCGTTGTCTGGAAGGCGCGAACATCGTCCCATCGCCCATGGGTGCCCTTGCGCAGGCTGGGTAGCAGGCCGAGCAACCGCCACCAGTGATCGACTTCGAGACTATAGAAGTCGAGCCGCCCATCATCGGCGGTTGCGGTTTCTTCCACCGTCATGCCGCCGCCATAGTGACGGCCATTGCCGACGGAAACCTGCATCGTCCTGATCGTCTCGACCGAACCATCATGCTCGACATAGGCTGTGAACAGGCGTGAGCGGGCGAGAAGGCGGGCGGCGACAATGGCATAGCCGAGCTTGCCCCAGCGTTTCTTGGCCTTTTCAGTCAGTTCTGCTGCAAGTTCCGCGCTGAAGCCGATGCTGGCGACGTTGAAAAACAGGTTGCCATTGACCTCGCCCAGATCGATAGGACGCGGTTTTGCGGTGAGGATCAGCTCTGCCGCCTTCAAGGGCAGGGGTGGTAGACCGATTGTCCGGGCAAAATCATTGGCAGTACCAAGCGGCAGGACGCCGAGCGGCAGGCCGGTTTCAACAAGACCTGAAGCAGCAGAATTCAGGGTGCCGTCACCGCCGCCAATGATTACGAGATCGCATTGATCTTTCATGCGGCGGATTACATCGGAGATGGATTCGTCCTTTTCCGGCGCGGCATCGACAAGCATCAGCCCGCCCGCTTCCAATGTTTTGCGGATGGGATCAATCGGCTTTCTGCCGCTGCGTGCATTGGGATTGACGATAAAGAGCGCGCGTTTCGGCGGTTTGGCTTTGGTCAATAGATCGGTGCTCCGGCTTGCTGTCAGCCGCAGGTGGGATTTGATTTGTGGCGAAACAAGGCACGGGGTGAGGATGGATGGATTTTACCTCAACTGCGCGCTACACAGATCGCCATACGATGTCAGCATGAGAGTTTGAAAATGTCCTCCCTCACCACCATCGGTTTCGACGCGGATGATACACTCTGGGAAAACGAACAGTTCTTCCGCTTGTCGGAAAAGCATTTTGAAGCGTTGCTGGCACCACATACGGATGCGACCGACCTGTCGGACCGGCTTCTGGAAGTCGAGCGGCGCAATCTCGATCTCTATGGTTTTGGCATCAAGGGGTTCACGCTTTCGCTGCTCGAAACAGCCTTGGAAGTGACCGATGGCAAGATTCCCTCATCGGTCCTCAATGAGATTTTGGCAGCAGGACGCGAAATGTTGCGTCATCCCATTGAAACCCTGCCGCATGTGCAGGAGACATTGGAACAACTGGCGGATCGCTACCGGCTGGTGCTGATCACCAAGGGCGATCTTTTCGATCAGGAGCGCAAGCTGGCGCAGTCAGGTCTTGGCGATTTCTTCGATGCGGTCGAAATTGTCAGCAACAAGGACCGGGCTACTTATGAGCGGATCTTCAACCGCCATGGCGACGGCCCTGAACGCAGCATGATGATCGGCAATTCGCTGAAATCCGATGTGGTTCCGGCCATTCAGGCGGGTGGCTGGGGCGTCTACGTTCCGCATGGACTGACATGGGTACTTGAACATGTGGATGTGCCGGTTGCCGAGCCGCGTTTCCGGGAAATCGAGAATCTGGGTGCGCTCGCAGCTCTGCTTGCTGAAATCGCCTAGCTATTGCTATTCGGCGGCGTGCTGTTCCTGCGCGCCGTCATCAGGGCCGTTCGGGTCGCCCGCCAGCGTCTCGCAGCCAAGATCCGGAAAGGCTACAACGCGATTACCGGCGAAATCGGTACGGACAACGACCAGTCCCTGTTCTTCGAAATAGGTCAGCAGTCGCCGGGCGCGCCGCGCCGAGTGTGTTCCGTAAGCACGCGCTAACGTTGCATCGGATGGGCAGGGATTTCCTGTGACCGCTGCCTGCGCCACGATAAAGAAGACGCCCTGTACATCATCTGGCAGACTTTTGGATAGCTCCAGCGCCTGCTGCCATGGTTCGCTCTGGGCCGTCTCGCCATCGATACCGGCGCGGGCCACGGCAAGCTTGCGGCGGAAAGCAGGCAGGGAAAGCGCTTCGCCCGGTACCCGGCGAATGCGGCAGCGTACGAGAAAATCTTGATAGAGAACCGCGTCGGTGCGGAACCCCGCATCGGGATCGCCAAGCATTTCCTGCATGACGCCATCAATCAATCCGTTGCGCTCGGCCTGATCGATCTCCGGGAAAAGTGTCATAGCCGGTGCTTCCGCTTCGGCCATTGCTTTGGCTTGGCTCAGTTGCGCCAGAATGTCAGCCGTCGGTGTTGGCTGCGGCGGTGGAGGCGTGCGCCTTACAACCGGGCGGCGTTCTTCGGGTGCCGGGGTGAAAATCAGATCATGCGCATCATCCGCCTGTTGCGGCAAGGGTGTCAGCTTCGGGCTGGATGAGCGGGCAGATGTCTCGACCGCTCCAATTGTGACCGGCAGCGGGCGGCGCGACAGGGCAGGTCCCAACGCCACAAAGTGTCCGCGCGCCAGATCGCGGAATTGTTCGGCCTGCCGCCGTTCCATGCCGAGAAGGTCGGAAGCGCGGGCCATATCGATATCGAGGAAGGTACGACCCATCAGGAAGTTGGAGGCTTCTGCAGCCACATTCTTGGCAAGCTTTGCCAGACGCTGCGTGGCGATGACACCGGCAAGTCCGCGCTTGCGGCCACGGCACATCAAATTGGTCATGGCGCCGAGCGAAAGCTTGCGTGCTTCGTCGGAAACTTCACCAGCAACAGCCGGGGCGAAAAGCTGGGCTTCATCGACGACGACAAGCATCGGATACCAATAGTCGCGTTCCGCATCGAACAGGCCGCCGAGGAAGGCGGCTGCGCAACGCATCTGCTGTTCGACATCAAGGCCTTCAAGATCGAGCACCACGGAAACCCGATGCTGGCGGATACGGGCGGCAATACGGGTGAGTTCGTTCTCGGTGCGCGCACCATCAACAACGACGTGACCATATTTATCAGCGAGCGTGACGAAATCGCCTTCCGGATCAATCACGCATTGCTGCACCCATTGGGCGCTCTGTTCGAGCAGGCGGCGCAGAAGATGGGATTTACCCGAGCCGGAGTTACCCTGCACCAAAAGGCGCGTGGCCAGAAGCTCTTCCAGATCGAGCATGGCTTTTGCGCCTGCGGGCGCCGCTCCCATGTCGATATCGACCTTCATTGCTTCTCCAGACCGGTGGTGATTCCGCGCGTGATAATCCGCGCGGAACTCCTTAGCATTCCTTTTCGCTCATGCGCGAGCGATATGTCGCTTCCCGCTGGAAACCCACAGATGGTTTGTGTCGCGTGGTAAGAAATGGGCTTTGCATCGGCGTATAGCCCGTGGTTCGACAGGCTCACCATGAGGGAGACGGATGGGTTGCAGGGAGTTAAATACTGCAACCTTTGTACCACTACATTCGCGATTAGCCTTGCATCACCCCTCTCCCTCATGGTGAGCTTGTCGAACCACGAACCACGAACTATAGCTTTGTAATCAGGCTAACGTGCGCTCAAGAAATTCCCGCATCAGCGCGGCGACTTCCTCTGCATGATCTTCCAGCAAAAAATGCCCGCCATCGAAAATATGCAGTTCAGCCTTGGGCAATTGTTCGGCAAAAGCCTTGGCTCCCGCGACGGCAAAGAATGGATCATGCTTGCCCCATGTGATCAGCATGGGTGGCTGATGCTCACGGAAATAGGCCTGAAAATGCGGATACTGCTTCAGGTTTGACTGATAGTCATAGAGCAGATCAATCTGCGCATCTGCAATGCCCGGACGATCAAGGCCATCTTGCGCATGCATCCAGGCATCGGGGTTGATTCTTGCCGGGTCTTTTGCACCGAAGAGATATTGGCCCTTTGTGTCCCCGATTGTGAGATGGCTGCGCATGGCGGCTTCGGTTTCCGTGTTGCGATTGGCCCAGAGGCGCCGGGCGGTGTTGAAGCCTTCAGACAGACCTTCCTCATGCGCCACGGCGTTCTGGACGAAAATCGCGGTTACGCGTTCCGGATGGCGGGTGGCCAAACGGAAGCCGACGGGGCCTCCAAAGTCCTGCGAGTAGATTGCATAGCGCTTCAGGCCAAGCTTCTGCGTGAACGCGTCGATGATGTCGGCCAGATGATCGAATGTATAGGCGAATTCCTTGTTTGAAGGCGCATCGCTGTGGCCGGAACCGGGATAATCAGGCGCAACCACATGATAGCGGTCGGCAAGCAATGGAATGAGATCACGGAACATATGTGACGATGTAGGGAATCCATGCAGCAGGAGCAGCGTTGGCGCATCCTTTGGCCCTGCCTCCCGGTAGAAAATATTGAGACCATCGACCTCCTGTGTGCGGTAGCTGATCACCGGGCGTGCGTATTCGTTCGACTGTGACATCGTTCTTGCTCCTGTTGGGTGGTGCGTTGCACCGTCTAAATTATGTTTTGATGGTTACTCACATCAAGGTAACTTGTCAAATTGAATTTTGATGGTTACTTTGAGAAGCGAAAGGAAATGCGATGTCGTTCATTTTTCTGGGCAATGCCCTCTGGCTGGATTTCGTCAATACACAGATCATCGACGGTGAGCTTGTTGATCTCATCGGCGGCGGCGATGCCTTTTTGCAATGGGCAAGGGCGGCAGATATTCCGGCTGATGAACGTGCGACGCATGGCTTTGACAGGGCATTGACCGAAACACGATTGTTTCGGGAACAGCTGCGCGCGGCGGCAAACGATCTTGCGGCGGGCACCGCGCTTAATCCTGCTTTCATCGCCGATATCAACCGGCGTATGGCGGATCATCCTGTTGCGACAGTTCTGGAAAATTCAGGCAGCGGATGGACGACCCGCGCCAAGCCAGTCACCGAAGGACCCGAGCGCGTTCTGGCCGATATTGCCAGTGATTTTGCCCGGTTCGTTGCCACCGAAGGCACAAATGTCCGCAAATGCAGCAATGAGCGCTGCTGCATCATGTTCTATGACACCAGCAAGAACCACACCCGCCGCTGGTGCAGCATGGAGGCATGCGGCAACCGGGCAAAAGCTGCCGGTCGCCGCGCGCGCGTTGCTCAATAGCGGCTTACTGCTCTAGCCGCAAAAGCTTTGCTGCCTCGACCATGTTGACGAGGGCTGGCTTCACTTCTTCCCATTTGCGGGTTTTGAGGCCGCAATCCGGGTTGACCCAGATCTGGTCCGGGGCAAGATTTCTTTTGGCCTTACGCAGAAGACCAGCCATTTCATCGACAGGTGGAATGCGCGGTGAATGGATGTCGTAAACACCGGGTCCGATCTCGTTCGGGTAATGGTAGGTCACGAAAGCATCGAGCAATTCCATTTTTGATCGCGATGTCTCGATGGAGATCACATCCGCATCCATGGCCGCGATGGAGTCGATAATATCGTTAAACTCCGAGTAGCACATATGGGTGTGGATCTGGGTCTCGTCGCGCACGCCCGAAGCGGAGAGGCGGAAGCACTCGATGGCCCAGTCGAGATAGGCAGCCCAATCAGCCCGGCGGATCGGCAGACCTTCGCGAATGGCTGGCTCGTCAATCTGGATGATCTTGATTCCAGCTTTTTCCAGATCGCTCACCTCGTCACGCAGTGCCAGCCCGATCTGGCGGCAGACCTGATCACGCGAAAGATCATCGCGCACGAAAGACCATTGCATCATGGTCACGGGACCGGTCAGCATGCCCTTCATAGGCTTGTTTGTCAGGGACTGGGCAAAGGATGACCATTCAACGGTCATGGCTTTCGGGCGGCTGACATCGCCGAAAATGATCGGTGGGCGAACGTAGCGCGAGCCATAGCTTTGCACCCAGCCATGTTTGGTGAAGGCAAAGCCCGAGAGCTGTTCGCCGAAATACTGCACCATGTCGTTGCGCTCAAACTCACCATGGACAAGCACATCAATGCCGATTTCCTCCTGCCAGCGAATGGAGGTTTCGGTTTCCTTGCGCAGCAGTGCGGCATAGGCATTGGCGGTCAGCGCACCCTTGCCATGTTCCGCCCGCGCCTTGCGTACTCCATCCGTCTGGGGAAAGGAGCCGATAGTGGTTGTCGGAAAGTCGGGCAAGCCAAGCGATTTCTGCTTTTCACGCCGGGCAGGATAGGGGCTCTGACGCTGTGCCTGCTCCGTTGTCACCGCTCGCAGACGCTGTTTTACCGCTTCGTCATGAATTTTGGTCGAGGTGCGGCGTGTTTCGATAGCGCGGCTGGCGGCCGCCAGTTCGTCTCGCACGCTGTCTTTGCCCGTGTTGATTGCTTTGCCAAGGATCGACAATTCTTCAAGTTTCTGGGTGGCAAAGGCCAGCCAGCTTTTGAAATCAGGGTCGATATCCGTTTCGAGTTCGAGATCGACAGGGGTGTGCAGCAGCGAACAGGATGGTGCCAGAATGAGGTGATCTGTTCCGCGCTGGGTGATCACAGGTTCGATGCGCCGGAGGATGGCTTCAAGATCCGCACGCCAGACATTGCGGCCATCGATAACACCAAGCGACAGGACAAGACCAGCCGGAGCCTGAGCCACAACGCCGTTGAGCTGCTCGGGCGCACGGCAAAGATCAAGATGCAGGCCGGCAACAGGCAGCCCCAAAGCCAGATCGAGATTGTCACCGAGGGCGCCAAAATAGGGCGTCAGCAGCAGTTTCAGCCGGGGCAGGGCGCGGGCAAAGAACGCATAGGCCACGCGGAATGCGGTCTGTGTGCTTTCATCAAGATCAAGCACCAGCGCAGGTTCATCAATCTGCACCCATCGCGCCCCATTGGCGGAAAGGCGGCGCAGAATTTCCGTGTAGATAGGCAGGAGGCCCGGCAATAGTGACAGTGGATCGAGGCGGTCATCCTTGCTTTTGGCGAGTTTGAGGAAGGTGACAGGTCCAAGAATAACCGGACGTGTATCAAAGCCCTGCTTGCTGGCTTCGCGGTATTCATCAACCGGCTTGTTGGAACCAAGGGTGAATTCCTGACCGCGCGTCAGTTCAGGCACCATGAAATGATAATTGGTATCAAACCACTTGGTCATTTCCTGCGCCGCTACGCCGTGATGGGCGCAACCTTCGTGATCTTGCGAGCCCTGACTGCCCCGCGCCATGGCGAAGTAGGTTTCAGGGGCTGCAGGACCGCCCTTCCATTCATAGTTTTGCGGGATCGCGCCAACCATGACGCTGGTATCCAGCACATGGTCATAGAGTGAGAAATCATTGCTCGGTATGTGGTTGAGGCCATGGGCCTTCTGCAAAGCCCAGTTTTCCTGACGCAGGCCCACAGCGATATCCTGCAGAGTGACGATATGGGATTTGCCGGACCAGAAATTTTCCAGCGCGAATTTCAGCTCGCGCCGTTTGCCGATCCGAGGGAAACCCAGATTGCTTATGGTGATAGACATAGTTCTTTACCCCGATTGGTTGAGGGCAAAGGCCAGGCGCCCGCATGCAGGGAATACGGGCATCGCAATGCCCGCTTGCAAGCGACACACCGGACACCCCGCCCGTGGACGTTATCTATCGAGGCAGGTCTCCTGGCTCACGGGTCAGTGCTCTTGTCAGGCCTTCCCGATCCATGTGCGGATCAGTGACACGAAATTGACGACAGCTCGCCGCTTACAGTTGCGGGGGCAGCTCCGGATTAAATCTCGGGAAGAGATCGCACCGTATTCCCTCTTAGCTCTGCGCCCCGGAAGGCGCAGAGAACCACGATGAAGGCATGGTAGGCGTGTGTCCGCAGACTGTCAATAACACATAAAGGTATCTTTATATGGTTACGTCATCATTTAATGGGCGACGGCTGGTTCACCGACAACGTCGCTCTTGCTGCTTTTCTTGATGGTCAGGGCGAGCAAGGCTGCGATGAAGCAGAGAATACCGGCGGTGAAGAATGCAGGCAGGTAGCTTGCATATTCCGTCCGGGCGAAACCGCCACCATAGGCAGCCGATGCGGCTCCAAGCTGATGGCCGGCAAAGACCCAGCCGAATACCATACCGGCCTTTTCGCGGCCAAAACGATCCGTTGCCAGTTTGACGGTTGGCGGTACGGTGGCGATCCAGTCCAATCCATAGAACATGGCGAACAGCGTGAGGCCGTAGATGGAGAAGTTGCTGTAGGGCAAAAAGAGCAGCGAGGCACCGCGCAGGCCGTAGTACCAGAACAGCAACCAGCGATTATCGACCCGGTCGGACAGCCAGCCGGAACCGATTGTGCCGAAGAAATCGAAGAAGCCCATCATGGCAAGCACGCTGGCCGCTGTCACTGCGGCGAGGCCGTAATCGCCGCAAAGCGCGACGAAATGTGTCTGGATCAGGCCGTTGGTGCTCGCACCGCAGATATAGAACGTGGCGAACAGGACCCAGAACGTGCTGCTGCGGGAGATTTCCTTCAGTGTGACAAGCGGCATGATGATGAGTGAAAGAAGTCCGCCCGTTATCGGAGCAGTCTTCGTGACTTCTTTTTCGCCATAGGCTGGCAAGCCCACATCGGCTGGACGATCGCGCATCAGCAGAAATACCGCAACAGCGGCAACGGCGAGCAGGGCGCAGACCATCATGGTGGCGGCACGCCAGCCGTAATTTTCACTGATGGACGCCATGAGTGGCATGAAGGCCAACTGGCCGGTCGCCGAGCTTGCGGTCAGCATGCCAAGCACCAGTCCGCGCCGTTCCGTAAACCAGCGCGTGGCGACAGTTGCGCCGAGCACCATGGCCGTCAAGCCAGTGCCGAAGCCGATCACGACGCCCCATAGCAGGATAAGCTGCCAAATCTGCGTCATGCCCAGCGATAGAAACGAGCCACCGGCAATAAGCGCCAGCGCCACGCAGACAACCTTGCGCACACCGAAATAGTTCATGAAAGCGGCAGCGAACGGACCCATCAGGCCGAACAGCAGCAGACGAATGGAAAAGGCCGTGGCGATCTGTTCCGTGGTCCAGCCGAACTCTTTTTCCAGCGGTACGATGAGTACGCCGGGCGCGCCAACAGCTGCCGCGGTAACGAGCATGGTAAGAAAGGTGACGGCGACGACAACCCAACCATAATGGACATTGCGTCGGGCGAGGGTCGCGGCAAGTGGTGAAGAAATCATGTTCGTTTCCCCGATGGGCGATTATAGACAATTGATTTAAATGACGGTCATCATTATTGACTATTGATGACGACCATCATATAAATTGTCAATGCAGTTTTTTTGAAGGAATGTTTCATGCGTGTCAGCAGGGATCAGGCAGCTCAGAATCGCGCCCGTATTGTACAGATCGCCGGGCAGCAGTTTCGGGAGAAGGGCTTTGATGGAATCGGCGTTGCCGATGTCATGAAAAGCGCCGGGCTTACGCATGGTGGCTTCTATGGCCATTTTGATTCAAAGGATGATCTGATTGCGGAGGCCTGCGAAGCGGCCATGGCGCTGTCAGTCCGCAAATGGATGAGCCTTTCCGAGGGCGCTCCGGATAATGCGCTTGCCGCAATCGCCAAGTCCTATTTGACCGGAGATGCGCATGGCGAGGGCAAAATGAGCAGTTGCATGATGGCGGCTCTCGCGCCGGATATTGCCCGCCGTGGTGGCCCTGTACGTTCGCGCTTTACCGAGGGAACAAAGGCGCTGCTCGATATTCTGATCAACGCCGTGACCGGGAATACAAAAGCCAAGCAACGGGAGAAAGCCATTGCTGTTATGGCCGGACTGGTGGGAACAGTCGTTCTGTCCCACGCGGTGGACGATCCGGAATTCGCCAAAGAAATCAACAGGATTGGTGAGGCGGCTTTCGGGCGAGATACTGAATAGGGTGTGGGATATCGCCTGTTGAAGGGGATATCAATGCCATCTGTGTCGATGATTCAAAGGATTGCATAACCCTACCGCGTGGTTCGACGGGCTCACCATGAGGGAGAGTGAGGGTTGCATGGAACCAAGTTCTGCAACCTTCGCGATGTTCTGTAATGTTGACGATTATCTTGCAACCCTCACTCTCCCTCATGGTGAGCCTGTCGAACCACGCGCGATAAGTGGTGCAACACACCCTCATAAGCCCAAAATTACCGCCCCGGACGCCCTGTTTTGCCCGGTCGGCGTTTTTTGCGCGCGTCATTGGCATCTTCATAGGAGCCAATCCCACTCCGCTCACGCCTGATAATGGCATCGTCATTCCGGTTGGTGGCGCCGGGAAGTGCGGGCTTTTCCGGTACGGCACCACGAACCGGCTTTTCAGTCCGGCCAACGGTCATCTCATCCAGCGTGTTCTTGCGGAACTGTCCACCGCCCAGAGGCCGGGTGGAATCGCCACCCATTTCATCCAGATGCGGTTTGCGGAACAGTGGCGAGTTCGGATCGCTGTTCTCATCCGTAACCACACGGTGCATGGCTCGTCCGGCATTATGCCTGCCTTTGGTGCGGCCGGAGACCGGACTTTCCAGTTCCACTTCGCGCGCCATCGGATCGTCTGAAATGGCGAGTTCCGTTTCGCGCAGACGCTTGATTTCGTCGCGCAGTCTTGCCGCCACTTCGAAGTCGAGATCGTCGGCGGCCACACGCATCTGCTTTTCCAGGTGTTCCAGGTGCGATTTGAGGTTGTTCCCCATCATCGCGCCGGAATCGGTAAAGCCGGAAATATCCGCACGAACGTGATCGCGCTCGTACACACTGTTGAGAATATCACCGATATTCTTCTTGATGCTGGCGGGTGTAATCCCGTGTTCGGTGTTATAGGCCTCCTGCTTTTCGCGGCGGCGGCTGGTTTCCGCCATGGCCCGTTCCATCGAACCGGTGATGTGATCGGCATAAAGGACAACCTTGCCGTCGACGTTACGCGCGGCACGGCCAATGGTCTGGATCAGTGACGTTTCCGACCGCAGGAATCCTTCCTTGTCAGCATCGAGAATGGCAACGAACCCGCACTCGGGAATATCCAGACCTTCACGCAGCAGGTTGATACCAACGAGAACGTCAAATGCACCCAGTCTGAGATCGCGCAGGATCTCGATACGTTCGAGTGTATCGATATCGGAGTGCATGTAGCGCACGCGAATACCCTGTTCGTGCAGATATTCCGTCAGGTCTTCCGCCATGCGTTTGGTCAGAACGGTCACCAGCGTGCGATAACCTTTTGCCGAAGTATCGCGGATTTCACCGAGAACATCATCGACCTGCGATTTTGCCGGACGCACTTCAACAGGCGGATCAATCAGGCCAGTCGGGCGAATAACCTGTTCGGCAAACACACCGCCAGCCTCTTCCATTTCCCAATTGCTTGGGGTGGCGGAAACGGCAACGGTTTGCGGACGCATGGCGTCCCATTCCTCGAAGCGCAGCGGACGGTTGTCCAGGCATGAGGGCAAGCGGAAGCCATATTCGGCCAGCGTTGCCTTGCGCCTGAAGTCGCCCTTGTACATGGCGCCAATCTGCGGAACGGTCACATGGCTTTCATCGATGAAGACAAGCGCATTATCCGGAATATATTCGAACAGCGTGGGCGGTGGCTCGCCGGGCTTGCGGCCGGTCAGATAACGCGAATAGTTCTCGATGCCAGCACAGGAACCCGTCGCCTCAAGCATTTCGAGATCGAAGGTGCAGCGCTGTTCCAGCCGCTGCGCTTCCAGCAAACGGCCAGCTTCGTTCAACTCGACGAGACGATGCTTCAGCTCTTCCTTGATTGATTTGATGGCCTGATTGAGCGTCGGGCGCGGTGTCACATAGTGCGAATTCGCGTAAATCTTCACCTGGCTGAGATCGCCGGTCTTCTGGCCAGTCAGCGGGTCGAATTCGGTGATTGTCTCAATCTCGTCGCCAAACATGGAAATGCGCCATGCCCTGTCCTCAAGGTGGGCGGGGAACAGTTCAATCGTATCGCCGCGCACCCGGAACGAACCGCGGGTGAAATCCATGTCGCGGCGCTTATACTGCTGCGCCACAAGATCGGCGAGCAGGGCGCGCTGGTCAAGCCGGTCGCCGATCTTCATTTCGAAGGTCATGGCCGTATAGGTTTCGACCGATCCGATACCATAAATGCAGGATACGGAGGCAACGATGATGACATCATCGCGTTCCAGCAACGAACGGGTGGCGGAGTGGCGCATCCGGTCGATCTGTTCGTTGATCGACGATTCCTTTTCGATGAATGTATCCGAGCGCGGCACATAGGCTTCCGGCTGGTAATAATCGTAGTAGGAAACGAAATATTCGACCGCATTGTTGGGGAAGAAGGATTTGAACTCGCCGTAAAGCTGCGCCGCGAGTGTTTTATTGGGCGCAAGGATCAGCGCCGGGCGCTGGGTTTCCTCGATAACCTTGGCCATGGTGAAGGTCTTGCCCGAACCCGTGACGCCAAGCAGCACCTGTGTCTTGTCTTCATCGGCAATGCCGGAGACAAGATCGCGAATAGCCGTTGGCTGATCACCTGATGGCTGGAAATCCGTTTCCATCTGAATGGCGATGCCGCCTTCGGATTTGGATGGGCGGGCAGGGCGATGCGGTTGCCACGCTGCCCCGTTCTTGAACAGCGGATTGCCGCTTTCGATCAATGCCGACAGGGCGGCGACCGTTGCTGTTGCTCCCCCAGCCGGCAGACTACCCACATCCTCAAGGGCAATATCGAGCCCTGCGACCGGGTTCAACCCGGCGGCGGCGCGTGTCTTGGGATCACTCGATCCACCGATGGATGTGCCGCGCGATGTTCTGGAACTGCTGTTTTCCTTGGCAGCCGTCTTCTTCGGCTTTACCGGCTTGGACTTTGCCTTGGCGGTTTCCTCGGAAATCTGTTTGGCCCAATCGCTGATCGAGCCGGAAAGCGGTGTGCCTTCCAGTTCAGACTGCGGCGCTTCGCCGAAACCATCTGCGTTATATTTGTCAGGAGATTTAACCATGGGTTGAATATGGTGGGAGTCCGGCGAAATGGAAAGAGCCAACTCTGTAAAAGTCACCCGAAGCGACAGGCTACTGACATAAGGTTGTCAGGAGGAATGTCAGGGGCGAGGCTGGAATATTCCAAGCTGCAGGCTCGAAAACCCGATCAACCGTAGCGCAGTTTCAGTCCAAGAATGGTCAGAATGAGCAGAAGCGTAGCACCGTTCGCGGCGATAACCGGCCATGAACTGATCATGACACCGTAGAACAGCCAAAGCAGAACACCAAGCGCCAAGGATACATTGGTGACCAGCGAAATACTGCCAGTCTCCCGGTACCGTACGATCTTGATGATCTGCGGAACCCAGCACAGGGTGGTGATCAAGGCAGCGAGGCTACCCACAAGCTCGATATGCTGATCCACGGAATGAACTTTCAGAAAATGAGAGAATTGATATATGAGGGGATTCTTCGAAAAAATACAGCGAAATCATGACGTAAACGGCTATCCGCGATAAAAAATTATGTCGCGGATTGTTGATTACGTGTCTTTTTGCCTGCCGCCTATTGTACGGCACCCAGAAGGCGTGCTGGCAGATAGATCACAAGGGATGCAGCACCGGTTATGACAGAGGTTCCGTCAGCCAGAACGGACTGTCCGGCAGGCGTTTCGTCACCATCCAGCACTTTCTGGGACAGCTGTCCGCTCCGCACCATGTTCATCAGTGTTGGGGAGCTGGCAAACACACCGTGCGAACCGCCATCCAGATCCGACGCGTCAAGGACGACAATGCCAAGTTTCTGCAACACGGCAATGCTGCTGCCATCGCCCACGCGCGGGTGCCCGCCGGTAATGCGGCCGGAGAAATTGAGCGCCGTGTCAGCGCGGGACACGAGAACGGTAAAGGGCTTGGGCAGCGTGCCTATATCGGCGACCTGGCTCTTGAACACGTCGATATCGATATCTGGTGCGGCCAGCATCACACCCGAAAAGCGTTTGAAAACATCGCGATGACCGGTTTGCGCCAGTTTTGTCAGGGCTTCCATAACCACGAACGAGCCCATGGAGTGACCGACCAGCAGGATTTTTGTCGCTTTGGTCGATGCGGCAAGTTGCAGAAGTTCAGCCAGACCATCGCGGCCATAGGTGGCGCTGTCGCGATCGTAGACATAGAGACCGAGCGAGCCTGCCGACGGCCATGAATATTGGACCGCTACAGCGGGAAGGCCATAATCATAGGCAAACTGTGCCTGACGGAAAACACTGTCGGCAAAATTGTTGTTGTAGCCATGGACGAAGACAAAGAGTTCGCGCTGGCCCGCCGGGCGCTTGGCCAATTCCGCATTGATCTTGTCAACGAAGACGCGTTTGTCACCATAGGGCTGGAAGGCGGTTGCGGCAAAATCGCGGGCCGGATTGGGCTTGCTGCTGCTCTTTTCCACTTCGCCGCTTTTGTGATTGGGCGGAATGCCCACATCAACACGGGCAAAATTGAGCGATACGGAGCGTTTCGATGAATAGGGCAGGGAGAGATTGTCCGACCGCTCGCGGCTTGTTGCAACGAAAATCGGGATGACCGCTTTCGGACCCGTTTTATCGTTCAGCACCGGTGAGGGCACGGCAGCATTGGCCTTGACGATATTCTGGGAGGTAAGGCCAAGCACGGCGCGACCACCACAGCCTGTCAGCACAAGCATGACGAGCAGAAAGGCCGACAAGCGGGAAACGTTCATGATCGCACTCCGAACTGTATTTCAGAGTTAGAACCAGTATTTAGACCGCACCGCAACCTAAAAGCATCCATTGGCGTGGAATTGCTGCGCGGATCACCGGCCAGCGTGACAATTTTCCAACAATGGGACGATCCACTTCGTCAGACGATCAGCGGGTCGCGGCCCATGTTCAGGTGCAGTTCATGGCCGTCATAGGCGTGGGCTTCGGCCACAGCTTCATTCAGTTCCACCCCGAGGCCCGGCGATGTTGGCGGAATGATGTAGCCTTCCTCCCATTGAATCGGCTTTTTGAGAATTTCCGCATGAAAGCCGCCGAAAGCCTGAATACATTCGAGAATGAGGAAATTGGGGCTGCAGGTGGAAAGCTGGATATTGGCAGCGCCGACAATTGGCCCGCAATAGAGATGCGGCGCGATCTGCGCATGGAACGTCTCGGCCATGCCAGCAATTTTCTTGGCTTCGAGAATGCCGCCAACGCGCCCCAGATTCATTTGCAGTATATTGGCGGCACGGTTTACCAGCAGGCGCTGAAACTCGTATTTCGTCGTCAGACGTTCGCCCGCCGCAACGGGAATGGAGGTATGTTGCTGCACATAGGCCATGTTTTCAGGCATATCTGGCGGAACAGGTTCTTCCAGCCAGAGCGGGTCATAGGGCTCGAGCCGCTTTGCCAGTCTTACGGCACTGGTGGGCGTCATCTGGCCGTGCGTACCGAAGAGGAGGTCAGCTTTTGAGCCAACGGCTTCGCGCACAAGACGAACGAATTTTTCGCCAAGGTCGAGCTGTTCGAGCGAAAGCTGGCGCGGGTCGAAAGAGGTATAGGGCGCGACCGGATCGAATTTCACCGCCGTATAGCCTTCAGCCACATATTCGGCAGCGCGCTCCGCCGAGGCTTCGGCATTCCAGTATATTGCCGATGTCTCGCCCAGTTCGGGCTTCGGGTAAAGGTAGGTGTAGCTGCGCAGCCGCCCATGCACCCGTCCGCCCAGGAGTTCATAGACGGGCTTGCCCGCTTCCTTGCCGATAATGTCCCAGCAGGCCATTTCGAGTGCCGAAACGGCGCCCATGATGGTCACGTCAGGGCGCTGGGTGAACCCGCCGGAATAGGCGCGGCGAAAGAATCGCTCAATATGATGCGGGTCTTCGCCAATCAGCCAGCGCTCGGCCACATCCTCGATCACCTTGCGCATGACTTGCGGGCTGACGGTCGAATTATAGGCTTCGCCATAACCGACAATGCCTGAATCAGTGGTGAGTTTGACAAAGAGGAACCATGTGCCACCGAACGAGGGCGGCGGATTGCCGACGACAAAGGTTTTTACATCGGTGATTTTCATGGCCTGCTCCAGTCGTTCAGTGTCATTGCGACCCTAAGCGAGTGGGCGGTGATGTCAAAAACCGTGCAGCGACCCGGCATGTCGGCTTTCTGACAGTTCTTGCACACAAGGTCTTTCCATTGCCTCTATTGCACTGCATCATCAATTAAGATGATTTGTTACGGAGACCGGAATTGACTGAAGAAACCAAGCCAATCGGCGAATTGACCCTGCGTACGCTCGCCATGCCAGCGGATGCCAATGCAGCTGGCGATATTTTTGGCGGCTGGGTTATGGCGCAGATGGATTTGTCCTGCGGTATCCGCGCAGCAGAGCGGGCACGCGGGCGTGTGGTAACGGCGGCTGTCAAGGAAATGGCTTTTGCCAAGCCGGTCAAGATCGGCGACACGCTGTGTGTTTACACCCATATCGAACGCGTCGGGCGCACATCCATCACCCTGAAGGTGGAGGCATGGGCACAGCGTTATCTCTCCGATCTGATGGAGCGCGTTACCCATGCGGATTTCGTGATGGTGGCACTTGATACATCAGGCAACCCGACACCGGTGCCGCCTGAGACAAAGGCCTAGCCGCCAATCATATATTTGTCCCAGAAATTGGCTTGCGGATCGATCTGCTCGACAATATCGATCCAAAGTCCCGACGGATCGTGAAAGCCAAAACGGCGCTGGCCGAAAGGTTCGTCGGTGAGTGGATATTCGACCTGCAATCCGCTTGCCGTGACTTTCTCGAATGCCGCTGCGGCGTCTTCCACCTGCAATTCAAAACACATGCCCTTGCCGCCAAAACTTTCCGGGCCGGGCGGTGCTGATGGATGATCCGGCGTCATGAAGGCGATGGAAGCCGTGTGATCTTCGCCTGAAAGCCAGCAGAACCATGTGCTGTCAAATCCGCTGGTGAAGCCGAGATGCCGTATCCAGAAATCGCGGCAGGCCTCTTTTCTGTCGGTGACAATGATCGGGTAGCGATCGGTAAAGCGCATGGTAAGCCTTTCCTGACGGTTGGGATTTACCAGCATTAAAGGCAGCTGATCAGCCAATGACAAGGGTGTTTTGTCAGGAGTGTTTATGCAGCTTCATTCGAATGTGGTGGCGGGTCGAGATAAACTGGCTGTGGGTTAACGCCCTAAAAAGCTTGGAATAAAACGCCGTATCAGGCACCATTTGCGCGGATGGGATATTTGAGGGCGGCAAATGACATTATCTGGGGCAATCCGGAACTATTCGCGCAAGCGCGGTGAAGGCGATAGTGCAAAGGTCGATTTCGTCGAACTGTTCTTCGACCTCGTTTTTGTGTTCGCGATCACCCAGATTTCGCATTTTCTGCTGCATGATCTCAGCCTTAAGGGGCTCGGCGAAAGCACGCTGCTGCTGGCGGCGGTCTGGTGGGTATGGGTCTATACGGCATGGGTGACGAACTGGCTCGATCCGACAACGCCGCCTGTCCGGGTCATGCTCTTCGTGCTGATGCTGGCGGGGCTGGTACTATCCACCTCGATACCCACGGCTTTTGCAGGGCGGGGACTGGTTTTTGCCGTGGCGTTTGTCACGATGCAGCTTGGCCGTTCACTTTTCATGATGTGGGCGATGCGGCACCACAATCGCTCCAATTATCTCAACTTTGTCCGTATCTCGATCTGGCTTTGCATATCAGGCATATTCTGGATCACAGGTGGTCTGGCCGAGCCGGAAAACCGGGTATATTTCTGGCTTATTGCCCTGCTGATCGAGATTGCGGGACCGGCGATGGGTTTTCGCACGCCGGGTCTTGGTGCATCATCCACGACAGACTGGGATGTGGACGGCGACCACATGGCCGAGCGGGCGGCGCTGTTCATCATCATTGCGCTGGGCGAATCCATCCTTGTTTCCGGCGCGACGTTCGCCGAGCAGGAATGGACCTTCATTTCGTTTTCCGCATTTCTGACCACCTTTGTGGCGTCAGTTGCCATGTGGCTGATCTATTTCAATGTCGGGCAGTTGCGGGCGCACCATAAAATCGCTTCGACGGATGATCCGGGCCGCATCGCCCGCGTTGCCTATACCTATATTCATGTGCTGCTGGTGGCGGGCATTATCGTTGTCGCTGTTTCGGATGAGCTGATACTGGCACATCCGACCGGCCATTCTGCACCCGCTGTCCTATGGACATCCATCGGCGGAACGGCGCTCTATCTGATCGGTAATCTGCTGTTCAAGGGCTATGTTGAGGGCAGGCCGCCTCTGTCGCACATTGCTGGACTTGTACTGTGCGCTGTTCTGGCGTTTGCAGGCGGTGAGCTTTCGCCGCTGGTGCTGGGCGCTGCGACCAGTCTGATCCTCATCGTCGTGACAATCTGGGAATATATCGGCCGGGTTCAAGAACCGGCCCATCATTAGGGCGGACTATCGGCAGGCGCGATGGCCATTTCGCCTTTGCATCAGGTCGAAGTGGAAATGGTCCTTGTGGAAAATGTCGTAGCCGGGTCCAAGCACCGTGGTGAAATAATCGCAGGCGTCGGAGCGAACATTGTTGAGCAATCCACGCTGGCGGAATGCGAAGAATCCCGGCTTCTGCACCTTGACGTCAGTGCCGTTGTTCAGGGTAATTTTTGCAATATCCAGCGCATTGCCCTTTGAATGTTCAGACATATTGGCACCGCGTCGGTTGCTCATGGTGCGGCAGGAATAGCTCGACGCCTGATGAATCGTATTGACGCCGGAGAGATAGCGCAGCCGGGTGGAGGGCGACAGATCACCCTTGACCCAGCGGGCGAAGGCCAGCGTCATTTGGCAATTTAAGGTTGCGCTCGGTTTCAACCGGATTTGCCCGCTGGCAAAGCCGCTGACGTTGAGCGGATTGTCGATGCGGCACACACCACCATCATTGATGGGCGCGCGCTCCTGAAAAACCACGCCAAGCTGCTTGAGCTGTGTTCGGCAGGCAACTTCGCTTGCGGGCATGCCATAACGGCTTTCATTGCGGGAAATAGGATCGCGGAGGTTGCCGCCCGCATAGCCATAATTCTGTTCATTGCTTGCCACCGCGTGATTTTCTTCCGTCATAACGGGCTGTTCGGCTGCAAGGTTCTGCTCGGCAGGAGGGCTTTCCTCGTTTGCCGCGGGCTGATCTACCTCATTGTTTGCAATGCGGCTCTCTTCACCAGCCAGAGAATTATTGCCAATGGACGTATCGGTGGTTGTGTTAGCGGGCGGAGCCTCGGCGATATAAGTGTCGCTTTCTGTTGTGCTGGAGCCATGGCCGACATTGGCTTGCGGGCGCCTGACATCGCCCATGCCGCAGGCGCTGAGCGCGGTTGCTGTACACAGGACAAAGACGGTCGAAAGGCGCCGCAAGGGCACGGCGGACGACAACGCAAAACTCATGTCACCACATCCTTTTCGCCTGAAACCAAGCGTCGATGCGATAAAATAAAGCCAAAATGTAAAGGAAAGGTCAGCGCTCGGATTAACCTATGTGGTGATTCCGAGGCGCTTTTTTACGCTGCATCCGTACGGTTACGGAGTGCCGGTACGAGTTCGACCGTTATCATGGCGATGAATATCAGCGCACAACCGATCATGCCATGGAATGTCAGGCGCTCGCCAAGCAAAATCGCGCCGAAGAGCGCCGCAAACAGGGCTTCGGAGGAAAGCATGATCGCCGCTTGTGGCGCACTGGTATAGCGCTGTCCCACTGCCTGCAGGGTAAAGGCAATGCCGCAGGAGAACACGCCGCCAAAAAGAATGGCGGGCCATGACAACATGATGGATGGCAGGTTGAACGGCTCGGTGAACAGGCCAATCGTGATGCCGAACACAGCGCAGGTAAGAAACTGCACGAGTGAAAGCATGAAGGGCCGGCCGTTTTCATGGGCAAGACGGTTGATAAAGATGATCTGGAGCGCCCAGAAGGCAGCACACAGGATTGTCAGCCAGTCACCGGTCGTCAGATTGCCAAGCTGCCCGCCCGACAGCAGATAAATGCCGCCAAGTGCTGTCAGGGCGCATGGCCATACAATAGGGCTCGGCCAATTCCAGAACAGCATGACGCCGAAAATAGGCACCATCACCACGTAAAGGCCGGTCAGAAAGCCCGAATTGGTGACAGTTGTGGTGGCAAGGCCGATTTGCTGCAGAACGGACCCGACTGATAGAAACAGTCCGATAAAGATGAACCCCCCATAGTCTTTGAGGGCAAGACGCTGTTTGGCTTGCCGTGCTTCGTGGATTGCCAGCGGCGCGACCGTGAGGCTTGCAAGTCCGAAGCGCAATCCGATGAATAGAAAGGCGCCGACATTGCCGACGGCGCTGGCCTGCGCAACAAATCCGAGGCCCCAGATGGCGCCTGCGAAAAGCAGCAACAGATTGGCACGGCCTTGCGTCATGATGAACCCACAGAATATGTGCGGTCATCCCAAGGATTTGAGCCCGCGCCTTGCTCTACCGGTTGTCGTGGGCGACTTCAAGAGCACTCACCACTAGGTGCGGGTCAGACGGATGATCTTGCCATTGGCCTCATCTGTCAGCAGGTAGACCGAGCCATCCGGCGCCACCCTGACATCGCGAATGCGCCCGAACGCACCGTCGAACATCCGCTCCTCGCCGGTAAATGCACCTTTATCGTCCCTGTCCAAACGTGATAGCAGCTCGAATTTGAGTGATCCGACCAGAAGGTCGCCTTGCCATTCCGGGAACATTGACCCCTGATAGATTGCCAATCCTGACGGAGCGATGGACGGGTCCCAGTAGTAAAGCGGCTGTTCATATCCCGCGGCGCTGGTGCCCCTGCCAATCTTGGCCCCGGAATAATGTTTGCCATAGGAAATGACAGGCCAGCCGTAGTTCCTTCCGGGCTTTGGCTGGTTGACTTCGTCACCGCCCATTGCGCCATGTTCGACAGTCAGCAGTGATTTTGTCAGCGGGTCCCACGCGGCACCTTGCGGATTGCGATGTCCTTTGGACCAGATTTCCGGAAGTCCTTTCTTGCCATCGGCAAATGGATTGTCGGAGGGAATACTGCCATCTGCATTGATGCGAAGGACCGACCCCGCCTGATCCCTGAAATCCTGCGCACGATCCTGCTCGCCGCGCTCGCCCATGGTCACGAACAGTTTGCCGTCGGGCGCAATGACAATCCGTGAGCCGAAATGCTGGCCTTTTGTCGTCTTTTTATGCATCGCCACGAGCACTTTGACGTTTTCAAGCCTGTTGCTGTTTTCGCCGCGTATGAGCTTGGCGCTTGCCAGCGCCGTACCAGCGCCGCCTTTGCCGGGTTCGGAAAAAGTGAAGTAAATCGTATTGCTCGTGGAAAAGTCCGGCGCCAGCACCACGTCGAGCAGACCGCCTTGACCGGCGACGGCAACCTCCGGAACATTGGCAACAGGTGCCGAAGCCTTGCCATCCCTGATGATGCGCATATTGCCGGTGCGTTCCGTCACGAGCAGTGCTCCATCCGGGAGAAATGCAAGACTCCAGGGATGCTCCAACCGTTCGGCAATGGTTTGCGCTGTCACATTCACCTTTTCAGTTTTGAGGTCCGCCGCCTGGAGCGGCAGGGTGGTGCAAAGCAAAACCGTAAAACCGGTTGCCAATATGCTCATTCGGTTCAGCATCGCGTCCTCCCTCGTTTTGGGCCCGGTTCAGATCAATCGCAGTGTGGAGTATTGCTGCTCTGCGGTCCTTTCACACTGAATCACACTCGAGTGACCAGTGCAGCAATGCGGTCGTGCGAAACTATCGGCGTCCAATCCGCGACATTTTCTACTTTCTTCGTGAAATCGCCGGAAAGAATGCTATATTAAACGACTGATGACTGAACGGTTCCGAAGTCTTGAGCTTCGGTGACCGTTTTCTTTTTGTGTCGCGCGGCCCTGGCGGGGCGCATTTGACACTGACTGCGAAAGGAGAGGGCATGGAAAAGGTCCCGATGACTCAAGGCGGATTTGACAAGCTCAAGGAAGAGTTGCGCTGGCGCCAGCAAGAAGAGCGGCCCCGTATCATTCTGGCAATTTCGGAAGCGCGCGCCCATGGCGACCTTTCGGAAAATGCCGAGTATCATGCCGCCAAGGAAGCCCAGAGCCACAATGAAGGCCGCGTCAGCGAGCTTGAAGGCTATATCGGGCATGCCGAGATCATCGATATCTCGAAACTGTCAGGCGACAAGATCAAGTTTGGTGCCACCGTGCAGCTGATCGACGAAGATACGGAAGACAAGAAGATCTACCAGATCGTCGGCGATCAGGAAGCTGATCCGAAAGCCGGACGCATTTCCATTTCCTCGCCCATTGCCCGTGCCCTGATCGGCAAGAGCGAAGGCGACACGATCGAGGTCAATGCACCGGGCGGTGCCCGTTCCTATGAAATCGTCGGATTCAAGTTCGCCTGATATCGTGCAGGAACCTCTTGATAAGGTTGAGGTGATCGCCCCGAATTTCAAGCGCAAGCTTTCCGGGGTCACCTCGACTATCGTGCAGCTTATTCCGCTGCAAAGGGCAAACGGTCTTGATATCGTTGCCATGGGACCGGGTCTTCCCGACAACCTGCCAAAGATCGGGTGGCGTTCGCTGCCCGGACTCTGGTTCAAACCAAAGACCCGACCTTTCCGAATCTGGCATGCGCGTCGCAACAATGAAATGATTGCGGGCATCTTCCTGCGCCATGTGCTGCGCATGAAGCTGCGTCTGCTGTTTACCTCCGCCGCGCAGCGCGATCACAAGCCCTTCACCAAATGGCTGATCCGGCGGATGAATGCTGTCATCGCCACCAGCGCCAAATCGGGCAGTTTTCTCAAAGTATCGCATACGGTGATCATGCACGGCGTGGACACCGAGATGTTCCATCCGCCGGTGACGAATGAAGACACGTTCACGGCTTCTGGCCTGCCGGGGAAATATCTCGTTGGTTGTTCCGGGCGCATCCGGCATTCCAAGGGGACTGATCTCTTCGTTGATGCGATGATCAATCTTTTGCCGCGCTACCCTGAGTGGACAGCCGTCATGACCGGGCGCACAACCGCCGAGCATAAGGGCTTCGAACAGGCCCTGCGCGAGAAGATCGCCAAAGCCGGATTGCAGGATCGCCTGATTTTTCTCGGCGAAGTGCCTGATGTAAAGCTCTGGTACCGCCGCATGACGCTCTATGTTGCGCCTTCCCGCAATGAAGGCTTTGGCCTGACGCCGCTTGAAGCCATGGCCTCGCAAACGGCAGTTGTCACCAGTGATGCTGGTGCCTACGCGGAAATGGTGGATCGCGCTTCGGGCATGGTGGTTCCGGCAGGGGATGGTCCGGCGCTGGAACAGGCAATTGAGCGCTATCTGGCTGATCCGCATAAATGCGAAGAGGCGGGCAAATCAGGTCTTGAGCATGTCAGGGAGAATTTTCCCTTGCAGAACGAGGCAGCGAAAATCCTCACCGTGTATGAGCGGCTGTTTGGCAGCAATAGCAGGGCCGGGTGATGAAAGTTTCGGCTTTCATCATCCATCTGAAGCGCGCCGAAAAGCGCGGTGAGCATGTCCAAGCGCTGATGCAGCGCCTGCCGATCGCATCAGAGATTATCGATGCTGTTGACGCGCAACAGCTTGGAAAAAGTGATATTGCGGCGGTTTACTGCAGGAAATCGCTGCATTTTCCTGCTTATCCCTTCGATTTGCGTATCACCGAGATTGCCTGTTTCCTCTCGCACCGAAAGGCGTGGCAGGCGATTGTCGACGATAATCTTGATGCCGGTCTGGTCATTGAGGATGATGTCGATATCGACGCGGGTTTCGCAGAGCAGTTGAAACTGGCTGTCGAGACAATCAAGCCTGCGGACTACATCCGCTTTCCGCGCTGGCCGCGGGGGGAGGTGGGCGGTGAGATTGCCCGAAGCGGTGATATGTCCATCATGCAGCCTAAACTGCCGGGTTTGGGCATGCAGATGCAGCTGATTGGCCGCGATGCGGCGATTGCCCTGCTTGCGGCGACGGAAGTGTTCGACCGGCCGGTGGATACCACGCTGCAAATGCGCTGGCTGCATCCGGTCAGGATGCTTTCGGCCCGGCCCATCACCATTCGCGAGATTGATTTCAATCTTGGCGGCACGGTTGTTCAGGGCAAGAAGACGCTCTCGGACAAGTTGAAGCGGGAGGTGCTCCGGCCCTATTACCGGGTTCTCCTGTTTCTCTATTCGAAAATTCGCGGTTAGAGGATCGTTCTAGAGCACCATTAGCGGTTCGTTCTTGACCGAACGGATTGTCAGCGATGTACGCACCGAATCCACATTGGGCGTTGCCGTCAGGTCTTCGATAACGAAATTCTGGAAGATGCTGATATCGCTGGCCACGCAATGCAGCAGGAAGTCGGATTCCCCTGATACCATCCATGCGCGGCGCACAATCGTCCAGCCTTTGGTCTTTTCAGCAAAACTTTTCAGGTCGGCATCGGACTGCCGGTGCAGGCGGATCATGCAGAATGCCACAATATCCTGACCGAGGATGGAACCATTCAGGATGGCTCTATAGCCCTGAATAATCCCGCTTTCCTCCAGCTTGCGCACGCGGCGCAGACAGGGCGGCGCCGATATGCCAACACGTTCGGCAAGCTCCACATTGGTGATGCGGCCATTATCCTGAAGCTGTTTCAGAATTTTCCAGTCGATCTCGTCCAAGTCCGCCTTCAAAGGCATGGTCTGATTGTATCCCTGTCAAAAAGGCGCTTAATAGCGAGCACCATAGGCGATTCCTGTCGCTGTGTAATGCATCCGCATCCAGTTACAAACAGGTTCATAGCATGGACCTATCTGCTCCAGAAGCGGCGTGTAAACAGAATAACGATGGTGATAATCTCAAGGCGTCCAGCCAGCATCAGATAGCTGAGAACCATAAGAGAAGGATCGCCAAGCGTCGAGAAATTGCCAACGGGACCGATTGTATCGCCAAAACCGGGGCCTACATTGGAAAGCGCCGTGAGGGCGCCGGTGATTGATGTGCCCAGATCATTGCCGAGCATGGCAAGGGCCGTGGCGCCGATAACCAGTGATGCCATATAGAGAAAAATGAACAGCAGCGCCGATTGGGCGACTTCCTGACTGATTTCCGAGCGGCCATAACGCATTTTGACAATAGCATTGGGCATGATCAGCCGCGTCAGGCTGGCGGAGGCGAGCTGCCAGAGAATGATCAGGCGATTGAGCTTGATGCCGCCCGAGGTTGACCCGGCGCAGCCGCCGATAAAGGTGACGATGAAGAAGATGCCGAGCGCTTCCGATCCCCAGCGCGTGTAATCCTCGGTGGCAAAACCCGTGGTGGAAATGACGGATACAAGGTTGAAGGACGCGGCAATTAGCGCGTCACCAAAGCCGATACCGGTTTCCAGCGTCAGGCCCACGGCCAGAAAGAAGCTCAGGCCGATCACGATGATGAAGAACAGTGTCACCTGCGGATCGGCCAGTGAGGTCAGGCGCTGCGGCATCACGGCTTTGATGTAGAGCACAAAGGGCAGGGCGCCGAGCACCATGAACACGGTGGCAATAACGAGGATTGCCCGGTTGTGGGCATAAAAACCGAGCGATGAGTCATGGGTAGAAAAGCCGGCAGTCGCAACCGTCGTCATGCCGTGATTAACCGCATCGAACATGCCCATGCCGGCGGCGAAATAGAGAATGGTACACAGCACCGTCATGCTGACATAGGCGATGATAATACCCGTGGCGATCTGATGGATACGCGGCAGGATTTTTTCCGATTTGTCCGAGGATTCCATGTGCAGCAGCTGAATGCCGCCGACGCGCAGCGATGGCAGGAGCAAGAGTCCCAAGCCGACGAAACCGAAACCACCGAACCAGCACAGCAGCGAGCGCCACAGCAGGATGCCGCGCGGCATTGCATCTAATCCTGTCAGCACCGTTGCGCCGGTCGAGGTAATGCCCGACATGGATTCGAAAAATGCCTTGGCAAAACTGATCGGCAATGTGGAAAAATACAGCGGCAACGATCCGAGCAAAGCTGCAGTCAGCCAGACAGCAACGATCAAAAGAAAGCCAAGACGCGGGGTGAAGCGTATTTCGGGGTTGTTTGTGGCAAGTGCAATCAGACCGCAGAGTACACCGGTGAAAATGGCCGATTGAACAAAAGCAATCCAGTCCCGGTTGCCGATATGCAGATCAACAGCTGCCGGAATCAGCATGGCAGCGGCCATGACCAAGCCAAATCGCGCGCAAATATTGATGATGGTGCGAAAAATGAGCGGACCTCAAGCTGGCGACATGGACATGAGAATGTTTCATAACCGGTTCTGACAGGTGTCACAATGCGCCAGAAATAGCAAAACACCACGTACAAGCTGTGGCTAACCCGGCTATATCAAGCTCAGACCTTGCAACGGAGGGGGCTGACCCACTACCTTATGGCATTGGAAATGATGAAAACTCTGCTCCGAACCCTTTCTGGCTGAACATCTGTTGTTATAGGTCTTGATATGTCACAGCGCCACGTGCCCGTCCTCATTATCGGTTCCGGTCCTGCCGGTTATACCGCAGCTATCTATGCGGCTCGCGCCAATCTGAAACCTGTGATCGTCGCCGGTCTGCAGCAGGGCGGTCAGCTGATGATCACCACGGATGTGGAAAACTATCCGGGCTATGCCGATCCGGTGCAGGGCCCATGGATGATGGACCAGATGCGCATTCAGGCGGAGCATGTCGGCGCAGAGATCATTCACGACATCATTACGGAAGTGGACATTTCCGTTCGCCCGTTCCGCCTCGTTGGCGATGGCGGCATGCAGTACACCTGCGATGCGCTGATTATCGCAACGGGTGCACAGGCAAAATGGCTGGGTATTCCCACCGAACAGACATTTATGGGCTTTGGCGTTTCCGCCTGCGCCACCTGCGATGGGTTCTTCTATCGCAACAAGGATGTGGTCGTGGTTGGCGGCGGTAATACCGCTGTCGAAGAAGCGCTTTATCTCGCCAATCTGGCAAAGTCCGTCACGGTCGTGCATCGCCGCGATCATTTCCGTGCGGAAAAAATTCTGCAGGATCGTTTGTTTGCTCGCGAAAATGTCAAAGTCATCTGGGACAACGTTATTGACGAGATTACGGGTACGGAGGCAAAGCCGCCTATGGCAGCATCGGTTTCCGGCGTTCGCCTGAAGAATATCAAAACGGGCGAGACGACGGACCTTGCAACGCATGGTGTGTTTGTTGCCATCGGGCATGCGCCTGCGGTTGAACTGTTCAAGGGGAAACTCAAGCATAAGCCGAATGGCTATCTGTGGACTGCGGCGGATTCGACGGCTACCGATGTTCCCGGCGTTTTTGCTGCCGGTGATGTCACCGACGATATTTATCGTCAGGCTGTGACGGCGGCCGGAATGGGCTGCATGGCGGCGCTTGAGGCTGAGCGTTGGCTGACGGCACAGGAACCGGTACGTCAGGCTGCCGAATAGGGGCTGAAATAATGGAGCCGGTTTCCATGTGCGAAACCGGAACGGGGGAGAGACTGCGCCATGTCGCTTGACTGGGACAAGTTGCGAATATTTCATGCTGCGGCGGAAGCGGGGTCATTCACCCACGCTGCCGAGACGCTGCATCTGTCGCAATCAGCCATTTCCCGTCAGGTGAGCGCTCTGGAGCAGGATGTCGGTGTTCCCCTGTTTCACCGGCATGCCCGCGGCCTTATCCTGACCGAGCAGGGCGAAGTGCTTTACCGCACGGCACATGAAGTGCTGATGAAGCTGGAAAACGTCCGCTCGCGCCTCACCGAAAGCAAGGACCGGCCATCGGGCAAGCTGCGCGTGACAACGACAGTTGGTCTCGGCTCCGGCTGGCTGATCGAGCGCGTGCAGGAATTCATCGAACTCTACCCGGAAGTGCAATTGCAGTTGCTGCTCGACAATGAAGAGCTTGACCTGACCATGCGCCATGCGGATTGTGCGATCCGCCTGCGCCAGCCGCAACAGCCTGACCTGATCCAGCGTCGGCTGTTCACGGTGCATATGCACGTCTATGCCTCGCCGGGCTATATTGCCAAATATGGCAAGATCGAAAACATCGACGAGATCGACTCCCATCGCATTGTCAGCTTTGGCGAACCCGCACCGTCATATCTGACCAATCTCAACTGGCTTGAGGTGATCGGCCGCTCCGACGGCAATCTGCGGCCCGCTGTGCTGCAGATCAACAACCTGCTATCGATCAAGCGCGCCATCCAGAAAGGCGTTGGTCTTGGGGTGCTGCCTGATTATATGGTCGAGAAGGATTCGACCCTCGTGCGCCTGTTGCCGGAGATGGAAATGCCATCCTTCGACACGTTCTTCTGCTACCCCGAGGGAATCAAGAACGCTGCCAAATTGCACGTATTCAGAGATTTCCTTTTCTCGAAGGCGCGCACCTGGTCGTACTGATCGGGTTTTTCAGCGTTTTGGTGGAAAAATATTCTTTCTAAAACACGATCAATTGGAGCATAATGTTGCCCGTTTGATCAGGTAAAGCCGACCATCATTTCAAAAATGCCGATAAATTGTCGATATGCATTTCGTGCATGGGTGCAATGCACAATTAGGGGATTGAAAGAAACGGTTAATGGGCCCATATCCACATCACTTGCCGATGCGTCTCCTCCTCCCATTGCGCATCCGCAAGTGTTCCCCTCTGGAGGTTTTGCCAGAAATGGCATCCTTCAAAACTTAAGGCCGGGCAATTGTCCGGCCTCTTTTCTTTCCGGGGTCTGTTTTCAAAAATCAGCGATAGAGCGTTTCGGCTTCCAGTCCCGTGTAGAGCGATGCGACCTGATCGCCATAGCCATTGAACAGCAGCGTCGGCACGCTTTCGCCCGTGTGCAGCACGCGCTCATGCGCCTGACTCCAGCGTGGATGCGCAACCGCCGGATTGACGTTGGCCCAGAAGCCATATTCGTTCGATGCCAGCTCTTCCCAGAAACTCACCGGTTGCTTGTCCGTGAAAGTGATCTTGCGGATCGATTTGATCGACTTGAAGCCATATTTCCACGGCAAAGCAAGCCGGATCGGGGCGCCGAACTGATTGAGCAGCGGTTTGCCATAGGCACCTGTGACCATGAAAGCGAGGTCATTGGCGGCTTCCGCCATGGTAACGCCCTCCACATAGGGCCATGTGTAGAGAAAGCCGTTCTGGCCGCTGGCCATGGATGGATCATTGAAGGTCTCGAACCTGAGATATTTGGCTGAAGCGAGTGGTTTTGCCAGTTCAACCAGTTTGGACAGGGAAAAGCCGGTCCATGGAATGGTCATCGACCATGCTTCGACACAACGATGCCGGTAAAGGCGCTCTTCCAGCGGGATTTTTGCTTCAAGGTCAGCGAAGTCAATCGTAAAAGGCTTTTCCACCATGCCGTCGATTTCAATCGCCCACGGATTGGTAATCAGGCTTTGCGCTTCCGCATAAACGCCCTTGTCGGAACCGAATTCATAAAAATTATTGTATTTCGCGTTGATCTCTTCCGGTGTCAGACTGCGATCAAGCTTGTAGGCGTCGTTGCGTTTGGCAGGATAAAGCGCCGGGTTGCCAGCGGGTTTGCGGTCGCCTTCCGCGCGCGCCATCTTCGGCGAAGCTGCGAGAGCCACGGTTGCCAGCGCACCAAGCCCCCACGCCTGAAGAATTGCCCGCCGGTTCATGAATGCAGCTTCCAGGGTTGCCAGAGTTTCGGCTATTGCCCAGACGGGCTTGCGGTGGATTGCGACCATGACTGCTCTTTCATTCCTGCGGGGATTGCCCGTCAAAATATGCCATTTCCCGATAATGATGCTTCACACAAAGCTGTGAAGCCAACATGCCAAAGAAAAAGGGGCCATGGAGGCCCCTCATCATGTCGAACAGGATTGCCAGATCAGCGCAGGCTGGCGCAGAAGCGCTGGATGCGCTTGCCGGCTTCCTCAAGCTTGGCATCCGATGTGGCATAGGAAATGCGCAGGTTCGGTCCAAGGCCAAAGGCCGAGCCGTGTACGGCGGCAACAGCCTCGCTCGACAGCAGTTCACTGACGAAATCCTCGTCCGTTTCAATCACTTTGCCCGATGGGGCAGTCTTGCCGATGGCTGCCGCGCAGGACGGATAGACATAGAACGCGCCTTCCGGCTTCGGGCATTCCAGTAGCGGCGCCTGATTGAGCATCGAAACGATGAGATCGCGGCGACCTTCAAAGGCTTTCTTGAAGATGGGCAGATGTTCCTGCGTTCCGTCGAGTGCCTCGACAGCGGCCCATTGCGAGATCGCGCTGGTGCCCGATGTCTGCTGGCCCTGCACCATATCCATGGCGTTGATCAGCGCCTGCGGACCCGCGGCATAGCCGATGCGCCAGCCGGTCATGGCATAGGCCTTGGATACGCCGTTCATGGTCAGCGTGCGGTCATAAAGGCTTGGCTCGACCTGCGCCGGGGTAACGAATTTGAAGTCGCCATAGGTCAGATGCTCATACATGTCGTCGGTCAGAACCCAGACATGCGGATGACGCACGAGAACATCAGTGATCTTCTTCAGTTCATCCCAGCTGTAGGCAGCGCCCGAAGGGTTGGATGGTGAGTTCAGAATGACCCATTTGGTCTTTGGTGTGATCGCCCGTTCCAGATCTTCCGGCTGCAGCTTGAAATCATGCTTCTGCAGGGCTGAAACGATAACCGGGGTGCCACCGCACAGCGCAACCATTTCCGGGTAGCTGACCCAGTAAGGCGCAACGCAGATCACTTCATCGCCGGGGTTCAGCGTGGCGAGCAGTGCGTTATAGATGACATGCTTGCCGCCGGTTGAAACAATGGTCTGGCTCGGCTTGTATTCCAGTTCGTTCTCGCGCTTGAACTTGCGGGCAATGGCTTCACGCAGCGGCACAATGCCGGATACCGGTGTGTACTTGGTTTCGCCGCGACGGATGGCGGCAATGGCGGCTTCCTTGATATTTTCAGGCGTATCAAAATCCGGCTCGCCCACGGAGAGCGAAATCACATCCCGGCCCTCGGCTTTCAGATCACGTGCTTTCTGGGTGATCGCAATCGTTGCGGAAACCTTCACACGGGAAAGGGCGTCGGCGAGGAATGCCATGGTATCGTTCTCCTGAGGTGTTTGATAATTGGAAGCCGGTTTGCGCGTCTGCTATGTCGCAATGGCCGGGGAATCGCAAGCAAAAGCATACATTGAAGGCTTCACATCGCGCTGTTTCTATGCAGGGTGTGACATGAAACGTTCAAAGCATCACGTATGTTTGCAAGATGCTTCACATAAACAGATATGTCAGGACACCAGCGGCTACGGTCGGCCGCCACAGGAGACCAATCATGCCTATACTTTATTCGCAGATGACTTCCGGAAATTGCTACAAGCCGCGCCTGTTGATGGCGAAGCTTGGTCTGCCGTTTGAGCATGTGGCTATTTCGTCCATAGACGGGTCGACGCGGCAACCTGCATTCACCGCCAAGAACCCCAATGGCAAGGTGCCGCTGCTTGAGCTTGATGATGGCCGGTTTCTGGCGGAGTCGAATGCGATCCTGCTTTATCTGGCTGAGGGAACCCGCTTCATCCCGAAAGATTCCTATGCGCGCGCCCTGATGTATCAATGGCTGTTCTTCGAACAATATACGCATGAGCCCAATATTGCCGTGCGGCGGGCTTTGCTTGTCTATCCTGAGCGCGCGAAAGACGCGACGCCGGAGCGGCTGGCGGCAACGCTGGAGGGCGGAAACAAGGCGCTGTTGGTCATGGAGCAGCAATTGCAGAAGACGCCCTATTTTGCCGGTGATACCATCAGCATCGCCGATATCGCGCTTTATGCCTATACCCACGAGGCAAGCCTGGGCGGCTATGACCTATCGGCCTATCCTTCGGTGGCCAAATGGCTGAGCCGTGTGGCTGGCGATGAGGGGCATGTGCCGATCAGCTGGTTGCCTGAGGCATCAGGCGGCTGATTTGATTTCGCCGTCTGCTCCGGTCATCCCGGGCAGGCGCGAGGCAAGCGCATCGATCAGCACGCGCAGCCGCGCGGGCATGAAAGGTGCTTTCGGCCAGACGGCATAGGTGTCAAAAACCAGCGGTTCGATGTCGGGCAGTACCCGGACAAGCGTGCCGCTATGCACCCGTTCACGAATGAGCCAGCAGGGCAGCCACGCCAGCCCCATGCCCGCGACGGCCATATCCGCGGTAGCCTCCAGATCATCGAGGATCAAACGGCTGCGGGCAGGGGCGGCGTAGGTGCCACCTTTCCCGTTGGGGAAAACCCAAGACCGTGTATTGCCATCGCGGCCATAAACAATGGAGTCATGCTCCGCAATATCCTCAATTTTTCGTGGTATTCCACGCGCAGCCAAATAGGCTGGAGCGGCACAAATCGTCATACGTTGCCGCGCGATCCGGCGTGCTGTGAGAACGGCACTATCAGGCAGTGCAGAATTGCGGACGACGAGATCATAGCTCTCATCAATCAGGTCTACAGGCCGATCGGTGAATGAAACATCAAAACGCAGCTCGCTGTTCTGACGGGCAATATCCGCGATAACAGGAGCCACGCAGCGCCGGCCAAAAATTACGGGAACGCTGATGCGCAGGCGGCCAGCCGGTTGCTCCTTGTCCGTGGTCATGGCGTTTTCGGCAATATCGAGTTCGGCCAATATCCGCACGCAATGCTCGTAAAAAGCGTGGCCATCGCTTGTCAGCTTGAATGCCCGGGTGGTGCGGTGGCAAAGGCGAACGCCGAGCCGTTCTTCCAGCCGGGCAATGGCCTTTCCGACGGCAGAGCGGGAAAGGTGAAGTTTCTGGGCAGCGGCAGAAAAGCCTCCGGCATCCACCACTGCGACAAATTCCTGAATACCCGCAAGCCGATCCATTTTATCGCTCCATTGTAGAGTTATAGGATACAATATTGCACAATAAGAGCGCAACTGCATCGTCGATCGATCATATAGTTTGATGTCCTCCACCCGATGAAAGGGTTTAACGAGGAAGAACGATGAGCAAAACAATGAAGCGCTGGGTGCTGGGCGGTGCCGGGCGCGAAAACCTCAACTTGATCGAGGCCAACATCCCGACACCCGGCCCAGGTGAAATCCTTGTGAAAGCGAGCGCTGCCTCGCTTAATTATCGCGACAAACTGCTGGTCGATCTCGGTTTTGGTTTGCCGACACCGCAGACCGAACCGGTCACGCCTCTTTCTGATCTGGCCGGAACTGTTGTGGCTGCCGGGGCTGATGTGACACGGTTCGTTGCGGGTGATCGCGTCATCTCGACGTTTCTGCCCGATTGGATCGACGGCAATGGTCCGGGGACTGCCCGCGATCCCAATGACCGTGTTCTTGGCGGGCCGATGCAGGGCGTTCTTGCTGAATATGTTGTCTTGCACGAGAATTGGGCAGTGCGTGCGCCAAGCAAGCTCACTGATTTGCAGGCAAGCGCGCTGCCTTGCGCGGGTCTCACCGCATGGACGGCGCTGGTCGAGCGCGGCAAGCTGCGGGCAGGGCAGACGGTGGTTGTCATCGGCACTGGCGGTGTGGCGATCTTCGGCATGCAGATTGCATTGATGCACGGCGCCGAAGTCATTGTGGTATCAGGCGATGACAAGAAGCTGGCTTGGGCCAAGGAGCTTGGAGCCCATCACGGTATCAATCGCCAGAAGGAGGATTGGGTGGAAGCGGTCTATCGTCTGACCAATGATCATGGTGCGGACCATATATTGGAGACGATCGGCGGCGCACATCTCGATAAATCCCTGCGGGCCGCTGCCGTCTGTGGAAGGATATCGCTGATCGGCGTAATTGACGGTTTTGAGATATCGGGCGGTTTCGGCGCTTTTGCACGTAAGCGTCTGATCGTTGAGGGAATTCAGGTGGGGCACCGGCGTTCGCTGGAAGATCTGGTGTGCGCCTTCGATCTGTCAGGCATGACGCCCGTTATTGATGCCGTCTACAAGATGGAGGATTTTGCCGCTGCGCTCGACCATCTGGAGCGCGGTCCCTTTGGCAAGGTCGCTGTCGAGATCGGCTGAAGCCTGAAACCCAACTGATAATATGCAAAAAGGCGGGATTAAAATCCCGCCTTTTCAAATGTATGCGCTGGAAAATCCGGAGATTTTCGCTTGCGGCGATTAGCCAGCAACGCTGAGGTTGTCTGCGGACGACTTGCCCGAACGACGATCCTGTACGATTTCGTAGTTGATCTTCTGGCCGTCATTGAGGCCGCGCAAACCTGCACGCTCAACAGCAGAGATGTGTACGAAAACGTCTGCACCGCCGGTGTCAGGCTGGATGAAACCAAAGCCTTTAGTGCTGTTGAACCATTTCACTGTTCCCGTAGCCATGGGAAATTCCTTTCAGAGATATAAAACAGGCAACATACAGCTATGCTGCCCAGGGAATCGAACCTATGCAATGGAGTTCATCAGGAAGCGCAACGGGTTGCGCGGGTCGCAAAGTCACTCGACCGATAAATCGATGCGGGATACATAAGACAGAATCGGAGCAGAAACAAGCCGGATTCAAATCCGCTCATTGTTGGGGTCATACTTCCGCCCTTGATTAAGCGAAATTCAGCCTTACTTGCGCTGGGGAAATCCAGCACGTTATCCCGTGCAATTTAACCTTGCTGGCAACCTTTAATGGTAGAGTGGATGTGGCGAATCATGGTCGTCCACGGGGGCTAACTCATGGCGGAAGAGAAACAGAGCAAGACGTCCGCCATCGCTGTTGCCGGCGAAGTGCAGGTGGGACTTCTTTCTCAGCTTCGCGTTATCCTCGACGTTTATTGGATCTCACCCGTCCGCAATCGCCTCATATTGCTGCTGCTGACCCTGTTCGCCATCATCATCGTTACATCTGCCGGTCAGGTTCGCCTCGTCCAATGGAACGGGCGCTTTCTTGATGCGCTTTCCCATCGGGATTTTCCGGCATTTCTGAGCGAATTGCTGGTGTTTCTGGGTATTGCAAGTGTTCTTCTGGTCCTTGCAGTGGCGCAAGCCTGGTTCAATCAGATGACGCGCATGAAACTGCGCGAGGGGCTGACCCGCGATCTGATCGGCGAGTGGCTGGTTCCCCGCCGCGCGTTCAAGCTTTCCAATTCCGGGCCGATCGGCGTCAACCCCGACCAGCGTCTGCATGAGGATGCGCGCCATCTGGCTGAAATGTCGACGGACCTCGGTCTTGGCCTGTTGCAGGCGTCCATTCTGGTGGCAAGCTTCATTGGCGTGCTCTGGGGGCTCTCCAGCGGCTTTGTCTTCAACGTTTATGGCTACAGTTTTTCCATTCCCGGCTACATGGTTTGGGCGGCGATCCTCTATGCGGGCTCAGCGTCGGCGATCAGCTGGTTCGTCGGGCGCAAGCTGATCAAGCTCAACGCTGACCGGTATCAGCGCGAGTCTGACCTGCGTTTTTCGCTGATGCGCGTCAATGAGCATATTGATGCCATTTCGCTCTATCGGGGCGAGCAGGACGAAAAGGTGAGGCTGGGTCTTGATGTCGACAGCCTGATGGGGGCGATCCGCAAACTGGTTTCCGCGTGGACGCAACTTGTGTGGGTGACATCGGGCTATGGCTGGTTCACCAATGTCGCGCCCTATCTGGTGGCCGCACCTGTCTATTTCACCGGCAATTTGTCCTTTGGCGGCATGATCATCGCTGTTGGTTCGTTCAACCAGCTTCAGGCCTCGCTCAAATGGTTCGTCGATAATTTTGGGGCGATTGCCGACTGGCGCGCCACGCTTTTGCGCGTCACGTCATTCCGTCAGGCGGTGCAGTCGATGGATACGCTCAACAGCGTCGAGCAGCGGATCAAATTCTCGGAGTCGGATAGCAATCAGCTGGTTTTCGATGGATTGAAGATTACTGCGCCGCTGGCAACCGTGCGCCTGAAAGAGAAGAAGGCCGTGGTGAAAGAGGGTGAGCGCGTGCTCATCACCAGCGAGCCCGGCATTGACAGGACATTGCTTTTCCGCGCGATTGCCGGTCTGTGGCCATGGGGTGCAGGCAACATCGCCCTGCCGAAGGACACCTCAATTCTTTATATGCCGCGCTCGCCCTATTTCCCGCCGGGCAGTCTGCGGGAGGTGATGTCCTATCCGCTCGGCAAAGATGCTTTTGCTGACACGGAGCTTGTCTCTGCCCTGCATGAGCTTGGTCTTGATCGTCTGGAAACCATGCTTGATTTCCGCACGCGCTGGGATCGTGAGCTGAGCGACGACGAGCAGCAGTCTCTGGCCTTCGCCCGGCTGATGCTGCACAAGCCGCAATGGGTTGTTATTGACGAATCTCTTGATGCCATGGAAGCCGAAGCGCATGACCGCGTTCTGGGCGTGCTGCGCGACAAGCTTGCCAAGTCAACCGTGGTGCATATCGGGCGCGAGGACAAAACCAACCATGTGTTCTCCAAAGTGCTGCATTTTATCAGCGATCCCAGCGGTCACGGTATGGAAGAAGAGGGCTTGAGCGGGGTTTAGGGCCGTGGTTCACGTGTCCTTCGATACGCCTATAGGTCTGCATGTCTATTGTTCGTGGTTCGACAGGCTCACCATGAGGGAGATGGTGAGGTTGCAGGGTGTTTTATTCTGCAATCTATACGATTAGCGTTGCATCACCCATCTCCCTCATGGTGAGCCTGTCGAACCACGAACCACATCCCACCCATTACAAAGCACACCCTCTGCCCAACTCACATAAACAGCGGAGCATGCTCTCTCACCCAATGGGTAAAACTTAGGGGCGGGCGGCCAATCACCTGCTGTACGCTCTTTGTCACCGCACGGCCTTCCACAGGCGGGTTGCTGTTCCATGCCACCACGTAATCAATGACATCCTCGTCAATGCCGAGTTCGCGCATGGACTGCCTTGTATGCTCCTCGCTGACCTCGACATATGTGATCGGCTTGCCCGTGGCGGCGCTGATCGCCCGGATTTTATCCGGTATGGTCAGGACTTCCGAACCTGTCAGCTTGAGCGTTTTGCGTGAATGCCCGCCGTCACTCAGGATTTTTGCGGCAACGGCAGCGACATCCGCTTCGTGGATCAAGGTTTTGGCCATACGGCCATAGGGCTCACGCACCACATTGGCGGATTTGATGCTCTTGATCCAGCCGAGCGTGTTGGACATGAGATCAACAGGCTGCAAAATCGTCCAGTCCACATCGCTTGCCATAACAGCCTTTTCAACACTGCCAGTACGGCCATCGCTGAGCACGCTGATGCGCTGCACACCCTCCCAACGCGCCAGCTGCACGATTTCGTCACCGTTTTCGAGTGGCGTGTAATCATCGCCGCCGATGGTGATGAGATGAAGACCCGCAACCCCGGCGAGCGCCCGTTCGAATGTTTCAGGCCTTGTCAGATCGCCTTCGACCACCTCAACGTAGCGGGGTAGATTGGCACGCTTCGCATCACGGGTCAGCGCCCGGACAAGATAGCCATTTTCCAATAGCGTATTGACGATGTGCCGGCCAACATTGCCCGTTGCGCCTGTCACAAGAAATCGTTTTGCCTGAAACAGCCGGAGAAACTGTGCGTCTGTTAGTCTTTCAATGTCGGTCAACATGATTGCTCCTGGATAGGTCGATTCCGCTAGGAGTAGGGGTTATAAAACCTCAACTTAAGTTGAGGTCAATTGGTCTGTTGAAGGTCATTTTGTCCAAGCGAGTGTGATGCCTGAAAATAGGCAGAAGCTGATCCGTGGTTGGCTCCAAACTGAAAGAATAGTTTACTCAAAAAACGGAACGAATGGCAGTCGCTCGCGCTTTGCTGTCAGGGGAAGCAGCTTTTCGATGGCTGCTTTGAAGTGCTCAGTTTCTTGATGTTGTTGCCAACCTGCCTCATCGACATAAAGCTCGTACAGAAAGAAATTGGCCGGGTTGGTTGGCGAGCGATACGGCAAGAAGAGTTTGACGCCGGGTTCAGCCATTGTTGGCGCAACGAGCCCCTTGAGCAGGGCTCCTACAGCCTCTTCTTGGCCTTTCTTGGCTTCAATGCTGATCGCAACAACGAAACCCTCGTTTAGATTGGCGGATGTGTAAAATTGCTTTTTCATTTATTTGCTACCTCGTTATCGCACGAGCTAAGCACGTTATCTCAATGAGATACTTCGGCCCTGATCGAAGTATGAAAGATCGCTTTACACCCTTTTGCGTTTTTCGTTGGAGCGCTGAATATCGATCAAGATTACACCTCTCAATGCTGATACCATTGCAATGTCGAATCTTGACAATCCCATAGGGTTTGCAGTATTAAACTATTTGGTTATTTAACCCAAGGGTAATGTAATAAATATGACGCCTGACCGTCTCAGTGGCATATTGTCTGCACTCGCCGATCCAACGCGGCGGGCTATTCTGGCGCGACTGTCCGAAGGCGAAACATCTGTGACTGAATTGGCCGAGCCATTCAACATGAGCATGCCAGCGGTTTCAAAACATCTGAAGGTGCTGGAGAAGGCGGGCCTGATCGCGCGCGGGCGGGAAGCCCAATGGCGGCCCTGCCGTCTGGAGGCTGGACCTTTGCGTGAAGTATCCGACTGGCTCGAGCATTACCGGCGGTTCTGGGATCAGAGCCTCGACCGGCTTGAAGACTATCTGCAGACCTTGCAGAAGGGTGATCCCAACGGGACGCCGAACTAACCAAATTTCCAAAACATGAGGGGAGTGAACATGGCCAAGACGGTTGACGACTATATTGCGGGCCTTGGCGGCTGGCAGGCGGAAGCTGTTGTCGCGCTACGCCGGGATATATTGAGTGTGGATGGTGTGACGGAGACGTTCAAATGGGGCCATCCGGTTTACGAGTCCAATGGCCCGGTATGTCTGTTCAAAGCGCACAAGTCGCATGTGGCGTTTGCGCTATGGCGCGGTGCGGAAATGAAGTCGCTTGAACCGAAACTGGAAGAGAGCGGCAGCTTTTTGATGGCATCGCTGAAGCTTCAGGGGCCGGGCGAAATAAAGACGGCTGTGGTCCACAAGCTTGTCACCGCCGGTGTGGCGCTCAATGCGGAAAAGGGCGATCCGACAAAGGAAGCCAAGCGCGTCTGACAATAGTATCCGGTCACGGCGTAGGCCGTGACCGGATCATGTCTTAGAAATAATCCTGCAGCGGCCGCACTTCGAGCGAACCGGCTTTCAGCGCTGCAATGGCTTCCGCCACCGCATCGGCACCCGACAGCGTGGTGTAATAGGGCACCTTCTGCATCAATGTGGCGCGGCGCAGCGATTTGGAGTCCGAGATCGCCTTGGCGCTATCGGTGGTGTTGAACACCAGCTGCACCTGCCGGTTGCGAATGGCGTCCTCAACATGCGGACGTCCCTCTTGAACCTTGTTGATCTTCTGGGCTGCTACACCGTTCTCCGCGAGGAAGCGGGCCGTACCGCCTGTTGCCAGTACCTTGAAGCCCAATTCCGAAAGCCGCTTGACTGGGGCCAGAATGCGCTGCTTGTCCTCATCACGCACCGATACGAACAATGTGCCGTCACGCGGAAGGTCAACACCGGCACCAAGCTGCGCCTTGGCAAAGGCGAGGGCGTAATCATAGTCGAGGCCCATGACTTCACCGGTCGAGCGCATTTCCGGTCCGAGCAGAATGTCGACACCGGGGAAGCGGGCAAACGGGAAGACCGCTTCCTTGACGGCAATGTGTTTGCGCGCCGTGCCTGAGGGCTTGCCGCCGTAATTGCCAAGTGCCTCATCCAGTGTTTCACCGGCCATGATGCGCGCGGCGATCTTGGCGATCGGCTTGCCAATGGTCTTGGCAACGAAGGGCACTGTGCGCGAGGCACGCGGATTAACCTCAAGCACATAGATCGTGCCATCCTTGATAGCGTACTGAACGTTCATCAGGCCGACAACATTCAGCGACTTCGCCAGTGCAGCGGTTTCCGCTTCGAGCTGCTCAACGATTTCGGCGGAGAGCGAATGTACAGGCAGTGAGCAGGCACTGTCGCCGGAGTGAATACCGGCTTCCTCGATATGTTCCATGATGCCCGATACCCATGTGTTCTTGCCATCACACAGGCAATCCACATCGACTTCGATGGCTTCGCTCAAGTAGCGGTCAAACAGCAGCGGGTTCTTGCCGAGCAGCGTGTTGATCTGGCCCGTCTTGTCGTTCGGATATTTTTGCTTGATGTCTTCAGGCACGAGTTCGGGCACCGTGTCGAGCAGATAGCTCTGCAAGGCGCGCTCATCATGGATAATCTGCATGGCACGCCCGCCCAGCACATAGGACGGACGGACAACCAGCGGGAAGCCGAGTTCACCGGCAATGGTGCGCGCCTGTTCGACGGAGTAAGCAATGCCGTTCTTCGGCTGGGTCAGATCAAGCTTGATGAGCAGTTTCTGGAAGCGGTCGCGGTCTTCGGCAAGGTCAATCGCATCGGGCGAGGTGCCGAGGATCGGAATGCCCGCCTTTTCAAGTGCATCGGCGAGCTTGAGCGGTGTCTGGCCGCCGAACTGGACGATGACGCCGTGCAATGTCCCGGCTGTCTGTTCCGTGCGCAGAATTTCCAGCACGTCTTCCGCCGTCAGTGGCTCGAAATAGAGCCGGTCTGAGGTGTCATAATCCGTTGAAACCGTTTCCGGATTGCAGTTGATCATGATGGCTTCATAGCCCGCATCGCGCAGCGCAAAGGCCGCATGGCAGCAGCAATAATCGAACTCAATGCCTTGCCCGATCCGGTTGGGACCGCCGCCAAGGATGACCACCTTCTTGCGGTCCGAAACCTGCGCTTCGGAAGCAACCGCTCCGGCGAACGGCACTTCATAGGTCGAATACATATAGGCGGTTGGCGAGGCAAATTCGGCGGCGCAGGTGTCAATGCGCTTGAAGACCGGATGTACACCCAGCTTCCTGCGTAGCTTGAACACGTCGTTGGCGTCGATCTTGGCAAGGCTGCCGAGACGGGCATCGGAAAAGCCCATGCCCTTCAGCATACGCAGGTTCTGGGCATCCTGCGGCAGGCCATGCTCGCGCACACGCTCTTCGGTGGCGATGATTTCAGCCATCTGTTCAAGGAACCATGGATCAATCTTGCAACCCTCGTGGACTTCCTCGACGGAAAGGCCAAGGCGCAGCGCCTGAGCAACCATGCGCAGACGGTCGGGCGTTGGCGTGCCAATGGCAGCGCGAATGGCATTGTTGTCACTGCCTTCGCCAAGGCCGGGAATGGCGATTTCATCGAGACCGGTCAGTCCGGTTTCAAGGCCGCGCAGCGCCTTTTGCAGCGATTCCTTGAAGGTACGGCCAATGGCCATGACTTCACCAACGGATTTCATAGCCGTTGTCAGTGTGGGTTCGGCACCGGGGAACTTTTCGAAGGCAAAGCGTGGGATCTTGGTGACGACATAATCGATGGAGGGTTCGAATGATGCCGGGGTTGCGCCGCCGGTGATATCGTTCTCAAGCTCATCCAAAGTGTAGCCGACGGCAAGCTTGGCTGCGATCTTGGCAATCGGGAAGCCGGTTGCCTTGGAAGCCAGCGCCGAAGAGCGCGAGACGCGCGGGTTCATTTCAATGACGATCAGACGGCCATTCTCAGGGTTCACTGCAAACTGCACGTTCGAACCGCCGGTTTCCACGCCAATCTCACGCAGCACCGCAATCGAGGCATTGCGCATAATCTGATATTCCTTGTCCGTCAGGGTCAAGGCTGGGGCAACGGTGATCGAGTCGCCCGTATGCACACCCATCGGGTCGATATTCTCGATGGAGCAGATGATGATGCAATTGTCCGCCTTGTCGCGGACGACTTCCATTTCATATTCTTTCCAGCCAAGCACGGATTCTTCAATCAGCACTTCGGTGGTTGGCGATGCATCAAGGCCGCTGCCGATGATCTCGTAAAATTCAGAGCGGTTATAGGCAATGCCGCCGCCGGTGCCGCCCATGGTGAAGGACGGGCGGATGATGGCGGGCAGGCCGACATGATCGAGCGCCGCACCGGCCATCCCCAGCGCATGGGAGACATAGCGCTGCTTGCGGTCGCCTTCGCCGAGCTGCCATTCGGTTTCCAGCTTGTCGAGCGCCGCATCCAGTTCCGGGCCAGAATATTTGGCTTTGACGATCTCACGCTGTTCCTTATGCAGGCGGCGGTCGAGATCTTTCACCTCGGTTGCATTGGCCAGCATGGATTTGGGTGTTTCCAGCCCGATCTTGGCCATGGCCTCGCGGAAAAGCGCGCGGTCTTCGGCCTTGTCGATGGCTTCCGCATTAGCCCCGATCATTTCGACATTGTAGCGTTCAAGCACACCCATGCGGCGCAGCGACAGGGCGGTGTTCAGCGCAGTCTGTCCGCCCATGGTGGGTAGCAGAGCGTCGGGGCGTTCCTTGGCGATGATCTTGGCGACCACCTCAGGGGTGATCGGCTCGATATAGGTCGCATCGGCCAGTTCCGGGTCGGTCATGATCGTGGCCGGGTTGGAGTTGACGAGGATGACGCGGTAGCCTTCCTCTTTCAGCGCTTTACAGGCCTGTGTGCCTGAATAGTCGAATTCACATGCCTGACCGATGATGATCGGTCCTGCGCCGATGATCAGAATAGATTTGATGTCGGTGCGTTTTGGCATGGCTTCTTCCTATCAACAGCGTATCTGCGCAAAAAACCGCACGGACTTGACCGTACGGGCAGACACAAAATTCCTAATGCGAGGCTAAGGCTGCCTTATAGGCAAAGCGATCGCGTTGCGTAACCCCAAAAACGCACAATTCCATGCTTTTTCGCCGCAGTTTTATCAGGATATTGCGCCTGATGGCCTCTAGTCTCGCTAAGGCCATGGAATGTCTGCTTGAACCTGCATTATTCAGTCACGAAAATTGATTATGAACTGATTGCAGCCAGCAGTTGAAAATAGCATCGTGCATGGAACAAATATGGGACTATACTGTTGACGTGCAGCATATCGGCCTGTGGGCTGAGGGTTCAACTGGAGGTTGGTAATGCGCTGGCAAGGCGGTAGACAAAGTGACAATGTTGAGGACCGCCGCACCGAGGGTGACGATGGCGGTATCCCCGGAGGAACGGGCGGTGGTGGATTTCGCTTCCCGAGCGGCGGCGGCATGCAGTCGGTTCGTGGCGGCGGTATCTCCGGCATCCTTATTCTCGCGGCGATTTTCCTGTTCCTGAAATTCTGCACGAATATTGATCCGATGCAGATTCTGGTGAATGGCGGACTGGACCAGCTGGCGCCGGGACAGAGCCAGACCGAGCCATCGTCGGCTTCCCGCCCCACCGCGCAGGCAAATGACCAGATGACCCAGTTCGTCAAAACTGTTCTGGCGGAGACCGAGGATGTCTGGAGCGGCATTTTCCAGGCCGAAGGCAAGCAGTATCCGCCACCCACCATGGTTCTGTTCAATGGACAGGTTCGTTCTGCCTGCGGTTTTGCCAGTGCGGCCTCCGGACCATTCTATTGCCCTGGTGATCGCAAGCTCTATATCGATCTGAGTTTCTATGACGAGCTGGACAAGAAATTCGGTGCATCCGGCGATTTCGCTCAAGCCTATGTGCTGGCCCATGAAGTCGGCCATCACGTCCAGAACCTCATTGGTGTTCTGCCGAAGTTCAACCAGATGCGCCAGAACATGAGCGAGGCCGATGCCAATGCCATGTCTGTACGAGTTGAACTTCAGGCCGATTGCTTTGCCGGTATCTGGGGACATTTCACCCAGCAGAAGGGCATTCTCGAAGCGGGTGATCTGGAAGAAGCGCTCAATGCCGCCAAGCAGATTGGTGATGACACCCTGCAGCGGAAAATGCAGGGCTATGTCGTTCCTGAAAGCTTCAACCACGGCACCTCTGCCCAGCGCAGTGCGTGGTTCAAGCGCGGCTTTGACAGCGGTAAACTCGACAGCTGCGATACATTCAGCGGCGGTATCTGAGATCGCTCACTCACACAAACAAAAGGCGGCAGAGATGCCGCCTTTTTCTTATTGAAGCACGTCATCTTGATCATCCACTTCTCCGTCATCCCCGGGCTTGACCCGAGGACCCACCATTGGAAAAATTACAATTCCAAAACAGAGATATACCAACTAGCCGACCGAGATTACGAAACCCGGTTTGTGCTTTTTGCCTTGGGTCCTCGGGTCAAGCCCGAGGATGACGGGTGGGGTGGGGGAGATGAAATGTGCTCCCTTCATCACCCCTCTCCCTCATGGTTGTTATGTCGAACCACGCACTGTCACCATGCAGGATTAAACAGCGTTCTGCTTGTTTGCCACACCCTCTTCCAGCGCCATGGAAACGGCAGCATCGGAATGGATCGTTGTGGAATCAAACACTGGCAGGGCCACATTGTCGTCTGTGATGGACAGGCAAATCTCGGTACAGCCGAGAATGACGCAATCGGCTCCGGCTTCCTTGCCGCGCAGGATGATTTTTTCCAGTGCCTGACGGGACTCCGGCTTGACGATACCGCAGCAGAGTTCATCAAAAATCACCGAGTGAATTTTCGCGCGGTCGATCTCATTGGGCACCATAACGTCAATGCCGAATTCATCGCGCATGTAATCGGCGTAGAAACCGTGCTCCATTGAGTAGCGGGTTGCCAGAAGCAGCGGGCGCTTCTTGCCATTGGCGGCCAGCACGCGGCCAGTCTCGCGGCGAATATCGATCAGCGGAATGGTGACGGACTGTGCCACTTCAGCAGCCACAAGGTGCATGGTGTTGGTGCAGATGAGCACGCAATCGGCGCCAGCAGCTTCAAGGCGCTTGGCCGCATCGGATAGGAGCGCCGCGGCATCATCCCAGCGGTCGCTCTTTTGCAGGGCGACGACTTCGGAGAAATCCAGCGATTGCATGGCGACCTTGGCGGAAGCAAGGCCACCCAACCTGATACGGACGGCTTCGTTGATCTGCCGGTAATAAACCGCAGTGCTTTCCCAGCTCATTCCGCCAATCAGGCCAATCGTGCGCATTCTTATTCTCCCATTAAAGTCATTACAGGAATAATAGTTCGGATAGCGCGCGAAAGGTTCGCGAAGTTTGCGAATAAAATCTGTCATGTCGCAAAAAATAAGCGTATCTTTAGTAGTACACGCTTAAAATTTGCTTGGGAATTGACATGCTCGATGATCGTGACCGCAAAATCCTTGATTTGCTGCAAGAAGATTCGTCCATAGGGGTATCCGATATGGCCGATCGCGTTAGCCTTTCCATCTCGGCATGCTCCCGCCGCATCCAACGTCTGGAGGAAGAGGGCTATATTGCCCGAAGAGTCGTTCTTCTCGACCGGCCCGTTATGGGCCTGCCAACGACAATGTTCGTTATTGTGCGCACCGCGCGGCACTCCGCCGATTGGCTGGAACAGTTCCGCGCTGCCATCATCGATATCCCTGAAATTGTCGAAGTACACCGGATGACCGGCACCATTGATTATATCCTGAAGCTGGTCCTGCCGCGCGTCGAAGCCTATGACGGGATTTACAAAACACTGGTGGAAAAGGTCGAGTTCTTTGACATATCTGCCTCGGTTTCCATGGAGACGCTGAAAGCAACCACGGCTTTGCCAACCCATTATGCGCGGTAGGGTTGATGGGGTGGTTTTGCCTGTGCATCGGTTGTTGTGGAGTGGATGGTGCGTGGTTCGTGGTTCGACATAACAACCATGAGGGAGAGGGGTGATGAAAGGGAGCTATATTCTGCAATCTTTATGATCTGCAACGTTGGCGACTAGCGTTGCATCCTCGCTCTCCCTCATGGTTGTTATGTCGAACCACGAACCCCGGATTACGAACAACGCAGCGGTGGCGCTCACCCCCCTCTGTCCTGTCGGACATCTCCCCCACAAGGGGGGAGATCACATTGACATGAACGCTTTCCCACAAGCGGAAAAGTTTCAGATTGTGCAAAGGCAGTAGTGAAGGCTGATCTCACCCCTTGTGGGGGAGATGCCCGACAGGGCAGAGGGGGGTGACGGTCGCATCGCACAATCAACTTCAATCATCCCCCTCAAACGGCACCACCTTTCAACAATGTTCACGTATTGTTTCGCTAACCCAAATCGTTTAAGACCATTTTCCGGGTCTATTTTGCTCCGCAATGCCAGTTGAGGGTTTCCGATGATTGATCCCGTTCTTGCCAAGCGTGGGCTGACACTTGTCTTTGTCATGCTTCTTCTTGATGTCATTGGCATTGCGATCATCGTTCCTGTCATGCCTGCCTATCTGGAAGAATTGACGGGGTCTGATGTCAGCCATGCGGCGATTGATGGCGGATGGTTGCTGTTTGTCTATGCGGCGATGCAATTTGTCTTTGCGCCGCTGATCGGCAATCTGAGCGACCGGTATGGCCGTCGTCCGGTACTGCTGGCCTCGGTGTTCACCTTCGCCATCGACAATCTGATCTGCGCGCTGGCGACAAGTTTCGGCATACTCTTTATCGGACGTGTGCTGGCGGGTATCAGCGGCGCGAGCTTTTCCACAGCGTCCGCCTATATTGCCGATGTCAGCAAGGACGAGAATCGCGCCAAGAATTTTGGCCTGCTTGGCATTGCGTTCGGTGTGGGTTTTATTCTCGGTCCGATCATTGGCGGTCTGCTGGGCGAATTTGGTCCGCGCGTCCCCTTCTATGGTGCGGCGCTGATCGCGTTCCTCAATTTCATCGTCGCCTATTTCTTCCTGCCGGAAACGCTTGATGCGAAAAACCGCCGGACGTTCGACTGGAAACGTGCCAACCCGCTCGGCGCCTTGAAGCAGATGCGCGGTCATAAGGGCATTCTGTGGATCGGGCTTGTTTTCTTCATGCTGACGCTTGGCCATATGGCCTATCCGTCCGTCTGGTCGTTTGTCAGCGATTACCGCTATGGCTGGAACCAGCGGGATATTGGCCTGTCGCTGGGCGTCTTCGGCATGGGCGGTGCACTGGTTATGGTGTTCATCCTGCCGCGGGTTGTGGCGCGGTTTGGTGAGTGGCGGACGGCGGTGATCGGGCTGGTTTTCACGGCGCTGGGTTTCTTCGGTTATGCCGCCGCATGGCAGGGCTGGATGGTCTATGCGGTCATCGTGGCGACGTGCCTTGAAAGCATTGCTGATCCAGCCATGCGCAGTATTGCTTCCGCCAAGGTTCCGCCATCCGAGCAGGGTGAATTGCAGGGTGCGATGACCAGCATGTTCAGCATCACCAATGTGATCGGCCCGCTGATTTTCACCCAGATATTTGCGATTTTCACAGCGCCGACGGCAGCTTTTGCCTTTGGCGGCGCGCCCTATGTGCTTGGCGGAATTTTTGTTGTCATCGCCGTGGCGGTCTTTGTGCTGCGCGTGGAGAAGCCCGCCATAACGACACATGAACCGCTGGAACCGGGTGCCTTGGTGTCCGGTGAAGCTTCATAGCAAGCGCTTCTCGATCCTGATCATCGCGCGCTCGAATATGGCTGGATCATTGAGCGCGCGGGCGAGAACCAATGCGCCCTGAATATTGGCAACCGCGTCCTCGGCAAGATCGACGGCCTGATCCTGTTGATGACCGGCCTTTTGCAGTGCCGTGGCAAGGGAGCTTTTCCAAACAGCGAAATAATCAAGAATAGCGCTGGCAAAACGGTCGCGGACATTGTCGAGGGCGAAAGCGCCGACAATGCAGACGCGGCGCCCCGACTGGAAATAATCCGACACGGCCCGGCACATGGCGCTGATTGCTGCTTGTGGATCATCCGATTGGCGCAGCGGGCGATAGATGCGCTCTTCAAACCACGCATCAATGTGCTGCAACACGGCCGTTGCCATCTCGTCCTTGCCGCCGGGAAAGAAGTGATAGAGGCTGCCGCGGCCAAGACCGGTTTTTTCGCCAATCACCGAAAGGCTTGCGCCTTCAAAACCATATTCACGGAAGGTTTCAGCAAGGGCGGGAATGACATCGGCGCGCTCGGCAATGGTTCGTGCCATGTCTCAGAGGCCCAATTCGGTCAATCCGGGATGATCCGCCGGGCGCGGGCCGGACCGGTCCCAAAAGAATTTCCGCTCGGATTCCTTGATTGGCAGATCGTTGATGCAGGCAAAACGCGTTTGCATCAGGCCGTTTGCATCGAACTCCCAGTTTTCATTGCCATAGGCGCGAAACCAGTTGCCGGAATCATCGTGATATTCATAGGCGAAACGCACGGCGATGCGATTGTCGGCGAAGGCCCAGAGTTCCTTGATCAGGCGATAATCCAGTTCACGGTTCCATTTGCGCGCAAGAAATGCGGCGATGGCCTCGCGCCCCTGCACGAATTCGGCGCGGTTGCGCCAATAGCTATCGGCTGTGTAGGCCAGCGCCACCCGTTCCGGATTGCGGGTATTCCAGCCATCTTCCGCCGCACGGACTTTCTGGGTGGCGGTTTCGCGGGTGAAGGGCGGAAGGGGTGGACGCTGCTCGGACATGGTGTGCTCCTGTCAATCGAATTGTACTGATTGGTAAAGTCTGTGTTGATTGGTACATTCGACATTTGCGACTGTCAATGGCTGTTGAGAATTTGAATCCGCCACCTATTTGATTGGTTGCCGCTTTGCGCTATGCAACCTGTCCCACCAGCCGAAAGAGGTTTCCCATGTCCGACGCAAAACGTATTTCGCTCAATTCTGAAGGTCTGTCGCTGTCCCGGCTGGTACTGGGCGCATGGCGGCTGCTGGATCAGGGTGCAAAGCCGACAGCGGCAGAGGTGGCGCGGCTGATTGACGAGGCCGTTGATCTCGGACTGACCAGCATTGATCATGCGGATATTTATGGCAATTACGGTGTTGAGGCGGCTTTCGGTGCGGGACTTGCCGGTTGGAGCGGCAAGCGCCAGTCGATCGAGCTGATTACCAAATGCGATATCATGCTGACATCATCAGAGCGTCCGCAAAACCGGGTGAAACATTACGATACCAGCGCGGCGCATATCAAAGCGTCGGTGGATCGTTCGTTGCAGAACCTCAAGACCGATTATATCGATGTGCTGCTGTTGCATCGTCCCGATCCGCTGATGGATGCGGATGAAACCGCAGCCGGATTGCAGGACGTGGTGAAGGCGGGAAAAGTGCGCGCCGTGGGCGTGTCGAACTTCACGCCGTCGCAGATGGATCTGTTGACCTCGCGCCTGCCATTCCCGCTTGTTACCAACCAGATCGAAATGTCGGTAACTTACACGGCGCCGCTGACCGATGGCAGTCTCGATCATGCCCAGCGGCTGCGCTATTCGCCAATGATCTGGTCGCCGCTGGGTGGCGGCAGCCTGTTCACCGGAACAGGCGAGCAGGAACAGCGGGTGCGTGCCGCGCTGAAAGCGGTTGGTGATGAGATTGGTGTCGATGACATCTCGGCGATTGCCATCGCCTGGCTCCTGCGCCATCCGGCGCGGCTTATTCCGGTGCTTGGCAGCCTGAAACGCGATCGTCTGGCAAAGATGGTGTCAGCACTCGATATCAAACTCGAGCGCCAGCAGTGGTTCGCCATTCTGAAAGCCAGCACCGGTGAGGACGTGGCTTAATTCTGTATTCGTGTGGCTGATGGGTTGGGGGCGTGGTTCGTGGTTCGACAAGCTCACCATGAGGGAGAGTGTGGATGCAAAAGCTAATCACTGCGTTTGCAGACTATAGCTCCCGACATCTCAACCCACTCCGTCATCACCTCAACCCTCTCCGTCATCCTCGGGTCAAGCCCGAGGATGACGGAGAGGGGTAGGTTGAAGGCTGCCAAGTTCTGCAATCTTTGCGATTAGCGTTGCATCCCCCATGTCCCTCATGGTGAGCTTGTCGAACCACGAACCACGCCCCCGCTCAGTAGGAAAAATCTAAGCGGGTTGACCCCGCGATCAGGCAGCCTGATCGCGTTCGGGCAGGGGTTCCAGACCCTGACGGGCGCGGATCAGATTGGCGAACCGGCGGAACAGGTAGTGCGAGTCCTGCGGGCCGGGCGATGCCTCAGGGTGATGTTGCACCGAGAAGATCGATTTGCCAGTTACGCGCAGGCCGCAATTGCTGCCGTCAAACAGCGATACGTGCGTTTCTTCGACCCCATCGGGCAATGAATCCGCATCCACGGCAAAACCGTGGTTCATTGAAACGATTTCCACCTTGCCCGTTGTGTCGTCCCGCACCGGATGGTTGGCACCGTGATGGCCCTGATGCATTTTCTTGGTGTCACCGCCGAGCGCCAGCGCCAGCATCTGATGACCAAGGCAGATGCCGAAAACGGGAATATCCGTCTTGATCAGTTCCTGAATAGCCGGAACCGCATATTTGCCCGTTGCAGCGGGATCGCCGGGACCGTTTGACAGGAAAATGCCGTCGGGCTTGTGCGCGAGAACATCGTCAGCCGTTGCCGTTGCCGGAACGATTGTGACCTTGGCACCAAGCCCGGCAATGAGGCGCAGGATATTGCGCTTGATGCCGTAATCAATGGCGACCACATGGAAATCAGGCGTTGTCTGCTGGTCAAAACCTTCGTTCCACACCCATGGCTTTTCGGTCCATACGGAGCTTTGGCCTGATGTAACATCCTTGGCGAGATCAAGATCGAGAAGGCCATGCCAGGCGGCGGCGCGTTTGGTCAGGGCCGGGATGTCGAACTTGCCTTCCGGGTCATGGGCGATAACGCCATTGGGCATGCCTTTTTCGCGGATGAGAACGGTGAGGGCGCGGGTATCAACACCGGCAAGCGCAATCACGCCGCGCGCCTTCAGCCAATGGTCGAGGTGCTCGGCGGCGCGGTAGCTTGATGGTGCCGTGATGTCAGCCTTGAAAATGGCGCCGACGGCACCGGCGCGGTTGGCCGGGTTCAGGTCTTCAATGTCTTCTTTATTGGTGCCGACATTGCCGATATGCGGGAAGGTGAAGGTGACGATCTGGCCCGCATAGGAGGGGTCGGTGAGGATTTCCTCATAGCCGGTCAGCGCGGTATTGAAGCAGACTTCCGCCTCGCAGGCGCCGGTTGCACCCAGACCCTTGCCCTCAATGACTGTTCCATCGGCCAGAACCAGAACCGCTGTCGGCTTGAATTCTGTCCAGGCTGCAGTTTTTGCCCCTGCGTCTGTGGTTGTCATGCGGCACTCCTGAATATGGGCCTGAATGTGGACTGGCGTCGTCGTTATTGATTGGGCATTGAAAAATGCCCTTCGGTATTCCATATGACATGGCTGAACGCGGTGGTCGATTGACCTTACCACCGCAGCAACAACCCAAAATGTCTGGCTAGGTCACGGACCTTAAAGAAAACCGCGCTTCCGGTCAATTGCGACACGAAAACTCTTCGTGGATTTCGGTGCTAACCCCACCTGCCACGATGATTGATTTCGTTCGGACCCACCGGTAGTGTGCGCGGAAAAAGGAGAATACGCTATGCTGCGCGATACTATCGCCGGGGCACTGACATCAGCCGTCAAGGCACAGGACAAGCGCCGTGTTTCAACGCTGCGCCTGATCATGGCCGCTATTCAGGATCGGGATATTCTCAATCGTGGATCGGGCAAGGACCCGGTTACTTCAGATGAAATCACCGCGATTCTCGCCAAGATGATCAAGCAGCGCGAAGAATCCGCGAGGCTTTACGAGGAAGGCAACCGCCTTGAACTGGCTGAGCAGGAGCGCAGCGAGATCGAGATCATCAGCGGTTTTCTGCCCAGGCAGCTTGGCGAAGACGATATCCGTCAGGCCTGCACACAGGTCATTGATGAAATCGGTGCAGGCGGCTTGCGCGATATGGGCAAGTGCATGAATGCGCTGAAGGAAAAATATGCAGGGCAGATGGACTTCACCAAGGCCAGTGGCATTGTGAAGGAAATCCTGCAGTGATTTCTAGGGTTTGACAGTATGCGCGTTGCCGAATCCGACAACGTCGACAGGACTGTCAAACCCTCTCAACGCATGATTGCCAAATGAGCTACCTTGTATATTGGCTTTGTCCGCAAGGTTGGCGGTCATGAGCAATTCCGCCCCGACCTCTTTGGCGAGGGCTTGCAGGCGGGCAGCCCGGTTAACAGGCGAGCCGATGATCGTAAATGAGTATCGGCCAGCCGAACCGATATTGCCATGCACGACTTTCCCCAAGTCGATCCCGATACGGGCGCGCAATGAGGGTCTGTTGTTTCGTGATGGGTCATCATTCAGCGCGTCCAACGCTTTCAATCCTTCCAGGGCGGCGTTTACCGCCGTGGCACATAATGCGCCCTCATTGGCGGGATCAGTGATCGGGAAAAACATCACAACACCATCGCCAACATAGCCCGACACCTGTCCACCGGCGCGCGACAGAGGCCTTGTCACCGTTTCGAAGAAAAGATTGAGATTGCTGATAAGCGATTGGGCATCCAGCATCTCCGTCATATGGGTAAACTCGACCAAATCACAGAAAAGCACGATGGCACTGATTTGCTCGACTTCACCAAGACCCACGCGCCCGTCGAGCATGGCAGTCGCAGCATTGCTGCCAAGATAGGTCTGGAGCAGCGTGCGGGCAGCGGCGGCGTTTAATCGGGCGCCCAGTGCCAGTGCAAAAACGGGCGTCACGAGATGCAGCAGGTCAATATCAGAAGGCTTAAAGCCACCGGGCTCCTGCGTGATGAAAAAGCTCATCACATCATCAAAAAAACCAATCGTGACATCAGGCTCAAGATGGTTCGCGAAGGCAATGGCGTCTGTTCCTCTGCCTTGCAGCACCAATGCAAATCTATCGCTTTCGGCGTTGAGCCGGAGAACCGTTATTTCCTTTTCCAGCATATAAGGGAAAACATTGACAGAAAGGTCAGTCTTTGCGGCATTGGCCGTATGGCTGTGCCATCGCACCCGGTGTAGTTCCACTTCAGGATCAACGACATCGCACGCAATCTCAATGGTTGAGATGTTCACTCCGGCCTTTAATAAATGAGTGCCCAAAACCGCTGTAATCTCGATATCCGTCATTCCGCTAAGCGACGCTTTGACGAGATCCTGACTAATCTGCAGAAATAATGTGGCGAGATAGTCGGTTTCGTTCGGCTTCATTTTCTCTATCCTGCTCGACGGCGCATGCGAATTTTGATTCAGAATTGCCAGCAATCTTAATGCATCCAATTCCAAAAATACCACCTTCAACAGAACCCGCCGGTTTGCGTATGTTCAAATAAAAAGAGCATCGCGGTGTGCGATGCTCTTTATGTTTGTACGGCAGATGCAGATTATGGAAACGAGCAGAAGCCGTTTTCAGCAGGGCACTGAAACGGTCGCTTCAAGGTTGGTGGCGCATGTCGCTCGTGCGTTCCGGTACACCATCAATGCAATTATCAGGGCGATGACACCAGCGGCGATGGAAACGCAGAAACCGTAGCGCGCGCCATAGGCATCAATGACAAGCCCGGATACTGACGAACCCAATGCCATTCCAATACCGATACCCGTCATCGCCCAGGTTATGCCTTCGGTGAGTTTTGCCGGTGGGACAAGGCGCTCGATGAGGCCCATAGAGATAATGATGGTCGGCGATACGGCTGCACCGGCAAGGAATAATATCACGGCAAGCGCAGGAATATTGGTGACGAAGAGCAGCGGCAGTGTGGTCAGCATTGCCAGAGTGATGGCATACAGAAATTGCGCCTGCAGAGACTGTTTGAATTTGAGCGTGCCGAAGACCAGACCAACAATCAGCGAGCCAGCGGCATAGCTGGCCAGAACAATGCTGGCCGCTGCCTTTTGCCCGTGTTCTTCGGCAAAGGCGATGGCTGTCACTTCTGCGGTGCCAAATATGGCGCCGATGGCGATCAAGGTCAGCACGATCCATTGCAGGGGGCGAAGGCGGATAACCGAAGTGCCTTTGCTTTTGTCCTGGGCATGCACAGGCGGTTCCGTTGATCTTTGAGCGACGAACAGAAGAGCGCCAACTGCCAGAAACAGTGTTGCCGCCAGTGGACCGGCTTCCGGGAAAAGCGCAACGCTCAGTCCGATCGAGATGATCGGTCCCAGCATGTAGATGATTTCATCGACAACTGATTCCAGCGCAAAGGCGGTGTGGAGCTTGGGCGTGTCGCGATAAATTTCGGTCCAGCGTGCCCGGACCATGGCCGATATGCTTGGCATGAAACCGGCCAGTATGGCGAAAAGAAACAGGACCCAATTGGCGGCACCATAACGCGCCGACAACATCAGTGCAGACAGTGCAAGAATGGTGATGATTGTAACTGGGGGAAGAACGCGCCGCTGCCCATACCGATCAATGAACCGCGAGACCTGCGGGGCAATCAGCGCATTGGAAAGAGCGAACGCAGCCGATACAGCGCCCGCCAGCCAATAGGCGCCGTGGGTTTGCGAAAGCATTGTAACGATGCCGAGGGTTATCATGGCAACAGGCAGGCGCGCGATCAATCCGGATGCGGAGAAGGCGAAACTTCCGGGGGCTCTGAAAATATCCCGATAAGCATTGGTCATGGCGAACATTCCTTATAAGCGAAGACTCGCATTTACATACGTGGCGTATGTTTATTAGATAGTTGCATACGCAGCGTATGTCAATTAATATACGTTGTGTATGTGAAGGGAATTTGTATGGCTCATAAACCTCGCGCCGAAATGATTGCAGAAACGCGCGCCAAGCTGGTCGCTGCGGCAAGAGCAGCTTTTGGCGCGGTGGGTTATGCCGATGCTTCCATGGACGATTTTACATCAGCTGTCGGTCTGACACGCGGCGCGCTCTATCACCATTTCGGTGACAAAAAGGGACTGCTTGAAGCGGTTATTGCCGAGATCGATGCGGAGATGGATACGCGCCTGCTCGAAGTCTCCGGTAAATCAGCAAGCAGATGGCAGGGTTTTGTCGATGAATGTACTGCCTATCTGGAGATGGCGCTGGAGCCGGAAATCCAGCGCATCGTCCTGCGCGATGGCCCTTCTGTGCTTGGTGATCCGGCAATCTGGCCCAACCAGAACAAATGCATCCGTTCCATGTCGGCCAGTCTTGAGGGTCTGCATGCGGACGGAATTATCAAGCCGGGTGATCCGGAGGCGCTGGCACGTCTGTTGAATGGTGCTTTGCTGCACGCCGCCTCGTGGATTGCCAATTCGTCCGAACCGGAAGCCACCTCACGCCGGGCCGTTGAGGCGATCAAGGAACTGCTGAACAGCTTGCTTGCAGATGAGCCTGGGACAATGCGGCAGCCGGAGTAGGACGCTGCATTGCCGATTGTGCGTGGTTCGTGGTTCGACAAGCTCACCATGAGGGAGAGTGGTGATGAAAGGGAGCTAGGTTCTGCAATGGTGGAGATTGGTTTTGCAATCAAACCAAACCCCTCATCCTGAGCCTGTCGAAGGGCGCAACCATGGTTTTGCAAGCATTCACCAGTTGCGGAATATATCTCCTCATTACCACGCCCGCTTTTGCGTCTGGCTATTGATGAGGTGGGAAAGACGGGCGATCCAAAAGGGGAACGCGGAAGTCTTGGTATTGGTAGTGTAATCAGTGCGTTCCCCGGAGATTTTCCTGTTTCAATCAAGAAAATAACCGGATCACCCGTCCCGATGACTGGTTTTACCCTTTTGAGATAAAACCTTTCCCATGCGGTTGGGGTCTCCCCGCAGACGAAATCACCGATCCTTTCCTGACTTCAGAAAGTTTCCGGAGCATTCCCGCCGGAAAGGACACCATCAGAATAAGCGAGGTGGGATGGTGTTGGATAAGTTGGCATGATTTATTTTGAAAATGGGTGGTTGCATGAATGTTGTGCGTGGTTCGACAAGCTCACCATGAGGGAGAGGGAGGATTGCAAAGATAATCGCCGACATTTCAGATCACAGATGTTGCAGCGTGTCCCCAATACAAAGCTGCATCAAGCATCATCTTACGTTCCCTACTTCGGGGGCGGGCAAGATGCTGCATGCAATACTCAATTATTCAGCGCGCGCAGGCGGGTTGTGTTGAGCAGGCCCTGTTCTTCCAGTACCGGATAGGCCATGGCGGCGAGAAGTGAGTTGATCTGCTTCAGGTCGCGGATGGTGTCCAAGTGGATCGAGCTGGTTTCCAGACTACGCAGCGTGCCCTCGCGCAACCGGCTGAAATGGCGCTGGCTGCTCTGCTTTTCCAGATCGCGCAGGTGGTCCTTTTCCAGAACCAGCTGGTGCGCCATTTCGCTGTCACGCGAAACGAGCACGTTGAACGCCATACGCGCATTGGTTAGCACTTTGGCGTGGAAGTTGCTGAGTTCCAGCCAGCCCTCATCGGTGAATTTGAGGTTGCGGTCCATCTTCTTCTGCACCAGCGCCAGCATGTTGCGCACGATGATATCGCCGACCTGTTCAAGCTTGACGCAGGCGCCGAGCAGTTCCTGCGCACGGCTAACCTCCTGCGGGGAAAGCGAGCGGGTCGTCAGTTTGGCAAGATAAAGCTTGATGGCCGCATGCTTGCGGTCAACCTTGTCATCAAGCCCGGATAGTTCGTTGATGCGGGGCTGCTCGGGGTTTTCGTAAAGGCCGATGACCCGCTGCAGCATGATTTCCACAGTTTCGCAGACGCGCACGGTCTCGCGGGTGGCATTGGCAAGTGCAAGATTAGGCATATCCAGCACGCTTTCATCCAATGCGCTCATTTCCGCCTGTTCCAGCGATGGAGCCTGCGGTGCAGGGGCGTTGAGTGCCACAATCGCCTTGGTGGCTTTCAGGACAAGACCCGACAGCGGCACACCGGCAAGCAGAATGATCACATTGAAGAGGATATGGGCGTGGATAATCTGGTCGGTTGGAGCCGAGCCAAGGAAAGCCACGGATGGTTTGAAGGTGAGATAGGCGATCAAAATGATCAGCGAACCGGCGCCGCGCATCAGAAGATTGCCCATGGGCACAATACGCGCCTGTGGTGCGGCGTTACGGGTGAGCAGCGGCGCAATGAAGGACGAGCCGAGATTGACGCCGAACACCATGACCACGCCCAGTTCCGGCTCGATCAAGCCGCGCGAGGCGAAGGTGACGAGCAGCAGGATGGCGGCGATGCTCGAATGAAACAGCCATGTCATCAGCGCGGCCAGCATGAAGGCGGTGATCGGGTCAGTGTTCAGATAGCTGACGATAACCGGCAGGAGATCGCTGTTGCGCAAGGGTTCTGTGGCCTGACCGGTCATCTCAAGCGAAAGCACGAGCAGGCCGATGCCCACGAGAATGCGGCCAATTTGGCGCCAGTCGCCGCGCTCGGTCGACATGAAAATGACTGTACCGGCGAGAAGACAGACGGGAACCAGCAGTGTCAGATCAAAACTGAGGATGAGAACCACAAGCGCCGAACCCACCTCGGCACCGCGCACGGCCATAAGGCCGGAAATGCCGCTGACAATGCCAGAGCCCACGAAGGAACCAACAAGCAGACTGACCGCCGTTGAACTCTGCAGGGCGATGGAAAGCATCGTTCCCCAAAGGACAGCGAGAACCGGATTGTGCAGGACGCCGCGCAGGCTTTGGCGCATGCGCTCACCATAGGCGCGCTCGACGCCGGTGCGAACCATGCGGGTCGCCCACAATAAAAGAGCCACTGCACCAGCAAGATGCAATAAAACTGTCGAACCGTTCACTTGAGCCAATCCTGACTAGGTGGAAAAATGCGGTAGACAACCAGACGAATTCTAGTTGCTAATTATTAAGATAACATATCATTCCAAAAGGGGAAAAAATATGTTCCGGCTAAGAAGAATTGTGTCGTTTTTGGCAAAGTGTAACAGTTTTATGACAGTTTTTTGATGAATCGGAAATAATGAGCCGGCTTTCTATAAGGCGAGCCGATATGTTGATAAGGCGAGCTGATATTTAAATCAGAATCGGTGTGATGAGCAGGGGATGATTGTCTTGCAGGTCTTTCACCGCCACACGATATAATGCAATATGGATTTGGTTCTGCAGGTCGCTGTCAGAGCCATCAAAACAGTGCGGTTTTTAGAACCGCCAGATTGAGCGAACGAAGAACAGCATGCGATTTCCACCATCCTTTCTCGACGAGATCAGGGAGCGTGTACCGATTTCCAGTGTGATCGGCACGCGGGTGTCATTCGACCGGAAAAAAACCAACGCGCCGAAGGGTGATTTCTGGGCATGCTGTCCGTTCCATGGTGAGAAGTCGCCGAGTTTCCATTGTGAGGACCGCAAGGGCCGCTACCATTGCTTCGGTTGCGGAGTGACGGGCGATCATTTCAAGTTCCTGACGGAGCTTGAAGGCCTGAGTTTTCCGGAAGCCGTGCAGCGTGTGGCTGATATGGCGGGTGTTCCCATGCCGGCGCGCGATGCCGAAATGGAAATACGCGAGGCCAAACGCGCAACACTCTATGACGTCATGGATATGGCGACGAAATTCTTCGAGGAGCAGTTGCAGTCGGCGGCAGGTGCCAAGGCGCGCGCCTATCTGCGTGATCGCGGGCTTTCGGCGACGACGCAACATGCCTATCGTCTGGGCTATTCACCTGAGAGCCGTAATGCGCTGAAGGAACATCTGGCACTGAAAGGCGCAACCCGGGAGCAGATCGAGGCTTGCGGTCTGGTGGTCTATGGCGACGACAAGCCGGTTTCCTATGACCGGTTTCGGGATCGCATCATGTTTCCGATCGAGGATTTGCGCGGGCGGGTCATTGCCTTTGGCGGCCGGGCGCTGACGCCCAATGCACCGGCCAAATATCTGAACTCCAACGAAACCGAGCTTTTCCACAAGGGCAAGGTGTTGTTCAACGCTTTGCGTGCGCGCAGATTTGCCCAGCCGCAGGCGGGGCAGGCGGCCAAATCAGTTATTGCCGTTGAAGGCTATATGGATGTCATCGCGCTGGCGCAGGCGGGTTTTGGCCAAGCCGTTGCACCGCTGGGTACTGCGCTGACGGAAGACCAGCTTGATCTCCTCTGGCGCATGTCACCGGAGCCGGTCCTGTGTTTTGATGGCGATCAGGCGGGGATCAAGGCCGCTTACCGCGCCATTGATCTTGCCATGCCCGCCCTGAAGCCGGGCCGGTCGCTGCGCTTTGCCGTGCTACCCGAGGGCAAGGACCCGGATGATCTGGTCAAGGCATCGGGGCCGCAGGCTTTTCAGGCGGTGCTTGATGATGCACGTCCGCTCGCCGACATGCTGTGGGCACGCGAAACCAGCGGCGGCGTGTTTGACACGCCCGAACGGCGGGCTGAACTGGAATCCCGGCTCAAGCAGATGACGGCGCTGATTGCCGATGAAAATGTGCGCCGCCATTATGCGCAGGATGTGCGCGAGCGTATCCAGCAGTTCTTCGGATCAAACCAGCGCAACAACAATAATCGCCGTGATGGCGAGCAGCGCGGCAATGGGCAGAACGGTTATGGCCAGCGGGGCCGGGGCGCGGCATCGGGACGGCTGGCGGTTTCCGACAGTCTGGCCCGCTCGGTGCTGGTCAAGACAACATCAGCCGCGCCGCCTTTGCGCGAGACCGCTATATTGATGACGCTGTTCAATCATCCCCGGTTGATCGAAGAGGATTTTGAAACGGTTGTGCGGCTGGAATTCAGCCACCCGGATCTGAAGCGCTTTCATTCGGCCATGCTGAATGCGCTGGCCGAGCACCATGTGGTGGATGGCGCTGAAATGCGCAAAGCCATGACCGAGGCCGGACATGGCACGCTGATCGAGGCGCTGGAAGCGCTTGCCCGGCGGGCGCGCATGTGGACGGCGACCGCAGAAGCCGCTGAAGAGGACGCGCTGGAAGCATTACGGCAGGCCGTTCACTTGCATCAGCGCGCAAGCACACTACATAAAGAGCTGAAAGTAGCTGAAACCGCGTTGGCCACCGATACAACCGACGAAAACCTGAACCGGCTGCTCGATATTCAGAACGATATCCGTAACGCGCAAGCTACGGAAGCACTGATCGAGGGCTTCGGAATACCCTCCGGACGCTCCGGAAAGGGTTTTTGACGGAATTGATTCGCTTTTTTGCCCCGAATCAGTTGAGTCGGGGTTGACGTGGGTGAATAATGACGGAATCAGATTGCGCGGAATTGAAAATATTGCGTTGATGTTTGTAGGTTTGGCTGAAAAACCTGTAAATACGGCAAATATACAATGTGCTCGCCATCGGAATAACAAGGTTAATCCGGCATTAACGGGATTTCGGCTAGTCGATCATTTACTACCTTGACGCTGCAGGGGAACCGGTGCGCCACCGCACTCGTTAGTTCCCATGCATGAACAAAGCGAAACGTCGCTTGGAGACATAGAATATGGCAACGAAAGCAAAGGAAAACGAAGAAGTAGAAGTCGAGCGCGAAGGCGCGCCGGACGGACCGCTTCTCGACCTTTCCGATGACGCTGTCAAGAAGATGATCAAGCTCGCCAAGAAGCGCGGCTATGTGACGATGGACGAGCTTAATGCCGTTCTTCCGTCCGAAGAGGTCACTTCCGAACAGATTGAAGACACGATGGCTATGCTCAGTGATATGGGCATCAATGTTGTCGAGGATGACGAACAGGACGCGGACGCCGAAGAGGCTGACAATAGCGACGACGAGAGCGATGCACGCGAACTCGCCGACGCAACCGGCACAGCCGTCGCACCAACCGTCACCAAGAAAGAACCGACCGATCGTACCGACGACCCTGTTCGCATGTATCTGCGCGAGATGGGCACCGTCGAGCTTCTGTCGCGCGAAGGCGAGATCGCCATCGCCAAGCGGATCGAGGCCGGGCGCGAGACGATGATCTCAGGGCTGTGCGAAAGCCCGCTGACCTTTCAGGCCATCATCATCTGGCGCGATGCCTTGAATGACTCGCAGATTCTTTTGCGCGAAATTATCGATCTTGAAACCACCTATGCGGGCCCTGAAGCCAAGCAGGCGCCGGTGATCGAGCGCGTCGAGGAAGAAAAGCCTGCCGCTGGCAATGACCGCTCGCGCAGCCGCCGCGACGATGATGACATTACCAATGTCGGTGGTGATACGCCCGTTGAAGACGATGATGATGAGGACGATGAAGCCAATCTGTCGCTTGCCGCGATGGAAGCTGAACTGCGTCCGCAGGTCATGGAAACGCTCGACGTTATCGCCGATACCTATAAGAAGCTGCGCAAGCTGCAGGACCAGCAGGTGGAAAACCGCCTCGCTGCCTCGGGTTCCCTGTCGCCAAGCCAGGAGCGCCGCTACAAGGAACTGAAGGATCAGCTGATCAAGGCAGTGAAGTCACTGTCGCTGAACCAGAACCGTATCGAAGCGCTGGTCGCCCAGCTTTATGACATCAACAAGCGTCTGGTGCAGAATGAAGGCCGCCTCTTGCGTCTTGCCGAATCCTATGGCGTGCGCCGCGAGGACTTCCTGAAGGAATATCAGGGCAACGAGCTTGACCCGAACTGGCTGAAGGCCGTTTCCAACCTCACCACCCGTGGCTGGAAAGAGTTCACCAAGAACGAAAAAGACACGATCAAGAACCTGCGCACGGAAATCCAGAACATGGCGCAGGAAACTGCGATCTCGATTTCGGAATTCCGCCGCATCGTCAATCAGGTGCAGAAGGGCGAGCGCGAAGCGGCGCTGGCCAAGAAGGAAATGGTCGAGGCAAATCTGCGTCTCGTTATTTCCATCGCCAAGAAGTACACGAACCGCGGTCTGCAGTTCCTCGATCTCATTCAGGAAGGCAATATCGGCCTGATGAAGGCGGTCGACAAATTCGAATATCGCCGTGGTTACAAGTTCTCGACCTATGCCACATGGTGGATTCGTCAGGCGATTACCCGTTCGATCGCCGATCAGGCGCGCACTATCCGTATTCCGGTGCATATGATCGAAACGATCAACAAGATCGTCCGCACATCGCGCCAGATGCTGCATGAAATTGGCCGTGAACCGACACCGGAAGAACTGGCTGAAAAGCTGGCCATGCCGCTTGAAAAAGTGCGCAAGGTTCTGAAGATCGCCAAGGAACCGATTTCGCTGGAAACGCCGGTGGGTGATGAAGAAGATTCGCACCTTGGCGATTTCATCGAAGACAAGAATGCGCTGCTGCCAATCGATGCAGCCATTCAGGCGAACCTGCGTGACACGACAACCCGGGTTCTGGCTTCGCTGACCCCGCGTGAGGAACGCGTTCTGCGCATGCGTTTTGGTATTGGCATGAACACCGACCATACGCTTGAAGAAGTCGGCCAGCAGTTCTCGGTTACGCGCGAGCGTATCCGCCAGATCGAAGCGAAAGCACTGCGCAAGCTCAAGCACCCGAGCCGCTCGCGCAAACTGCGCTCGTTCCTCGACAGCTAAGCGTTATATCGCCGGTTAAAATGAAAACGGGATGGGTGAAAACCCATCCCGTTTTGTGTTTTAGATGACAGTGGCAGACATGTTGGGTGTGGTTTGGCGGTTCGTGGTTCGACAAGCTCACCATGAGGGAGAGTGAGGATGCAACGCTAATCGCAGAGTTTGCAGCGCAAGGGTGCAGAATGTGACTCCCTTTCATCACCTCTCTCCCTCATGGTGAGCTTGTCGAACCACGAACCGGCGGAAATCACCCCCCTCTGTCCTGTCGGACTACCGGGGCGAGCCACGGGTCTCGCCCGTCCTTCGGACCCCCCCGTGTGGGGGAGATGTCCGACAGGACAGAGGGGGGTGAATACATCCACCAACAGTGCCATCACAAAACCATGCGTTATACCGCAGTCATAGGCTTGTCTGGTCAGCTCAAATCGACGGCTCGTCCGATTTCTTATCGCCTTTCTCCTTGGCCATGATCTTGTCGATATAGGCAAGGAAGAGGGCGGAGAAGACGAAGGCGAGATGGATCACCGTGAACCATGTCAGCTGTTCGGTTGAGTATTTCGTCAGATTCAGGAACACCTGCAAGAGGTGGATCGATGAGATGGCGACGATGGTCGAGGCTACCTTGATCTTGAGCGATCCGGCATCAATCGTGCCGAGCCAATGGACATCATCAGCCTGATCGAAACGGCTGACGAAGTTTTCGTAACCGGAAATGATCACCATCACCACGAGGCTGGCAACCAGCGCTGCATCAATAAGCCCAAGCATTTTGAGGATTGTTTCGGTTTCATCAAGAGTAGTGACCTTCATGACGAAATCGAAGAGCTTACCGGCGAACGAGAAAGCATAGATCGCCAGCGCGATTGCCAGCCCGAGATAGAACACGACAAGCAGCCAGCGCGAGGCGAGAATGATGCTTTCGATAAAAACTTCGATACGTTTCATAAACAACTTATTCCAATTGGTTTCCTGCATGAGATAGCGATGCAGATGACGAACTCAAGACAAAACCACCTATAATCACAAAAAACCCGGGTCGAAGCCCGGGTTTTTCTGTTTCAATGTCCGATCGGCCTACTTGCTGGCCAGCGGCTGCACCAGTGGGGTGATGCGGCGGATGGCAACACGGCGATTCTGCTGCTCGGGTCCATCGACCTTGATCTTCAGATAGCGTTCGCCATAGCCTTGGGTGGCCATGTTTTCAGGCGGAATGCCGAATACATTGGTCAGGGCCTGGGCGACCGATTCAGCCCGCTTATCCGAGAGAACAAGGTTGGCCTGGTCGGAACCCACGGCATCGGTGTGGCCTTCGATGAGGAAGGTTTCAGCCGGGTTCTTTTTCAGGATCTCCGCCATCGCCTTGGCGACGCTGTCGAGATGCGGGACCTGATCGTCGGTGATGTCAGCCGAACCGAACTTGAAGGTGATCGTATCCAGATCGATACGGCGCACCTTGTCACGGATACGGGCAGAACGCTTGACTTCATCAACGGAGTAAATGCGTTCAACACGTTCCACCGGCGGGCGGATGAAGAAGTCGTAGACGTCTGCTTCCGGCACCTGATCGGCATCAAGAATATAGTCACGCACCGGTATGGTGAGAATGAGCGGTGGCAGATCAAGGCCGGGATCGCGCCATTGATAGCGTTCCTCGCGGTCATAATCGGGCGTATAGCTCAGCAGAATCTCACGGCCATCCGGCATGACGCGCGAGCGCTGAATCACATCGCCATAACGATTGCGGATGGTGACGACCTGCACGCCATTGTCACGCACGATGGTTTCGCGGGTACGGCGGCGCGGCAAGTCCTCGTAATAGACATCCTGCGCATCACGCGACATGCGCGGACGGTCGGAGCTTTCAACAAAGATGTTGTTATTGACTTCAACGATGGTGCGGTTGTCGATCTTCTGGATAATCTGCACATCGGCAGGACGCTCTTCACGCGGTGCCTGTTTGACGCGGGTGCCTTCCTCGGTGCGGATACCCTCCACCTTGACCGGTACCAGCGCCTTCTGCACATCCGCGTCATTCTTTGGCGGCGGTGCGGGCGGGGTAGCTGGAACCTGAACGGCAGGCTGCTGGACAACCGGCTGTTGGACCACCGGCTGTTGACCGGCAGGCTTTTCGACGATCTGACCGCCGGTGCCCTTTACAGGCGGGGCTGGCTTCTGGCTGTCGAGAACCGGGGCGGCATTTTCCGGCAAGGGCGAGGCATCCTTTGGTCCGGGCTTTCCGGCTTCGACAGGCGTTGCGGGCTTTTCGCCAGCGGGTTTTTCACCCGTAGGCTGACCGGCGGCAGGCTCCAGCGCTGGCTTCTGTCCTTCAACCGGCTTGGCAGGCTTTTCTCCCGCAGCAGGTTCTGTAACAGGAGCTGGCTTCTCGCCTGCAGGTTTTCCGGTCGCGGGTTGTTCACCAGCAGGTTGCTCGGTTGCAGGCTTTTGGCCTTCGACCGGCTTTGCTGGCTTTTCACCCTTGGCAGGTTCCGTAGCGGGTGCAGGCTTCTCACCTTTGGCAGGTTCGGTGACAGGTGCGGGTTTTTCACCCGCTGGCTGTTCCGCTGCAGGTTTCTTGCCTTCGGCTGGTTTGGCCGGCTTTTCCGCAGGCTGATTGGTTGCCGGTTCCGTTGCAGGCTTTTGTGCCTCAGCAGGCTTGGCGGGCTTTTCGCCCGTGGCGGGCTCGGCAGCAGGTGCAGGCTTTTCAGTTGCGGGTTGCTCCGCTGCTGGCTTTTGCTCCTTGGGTTTCTGCGGCTTTTCAACGGCGGGCTCTTGGGCAGCCGGAGCTTCCTTGGCCGCTTTTTCAGTGGCTTTCCTGGCGTCCTCGGCGGCTTTTTCCGTTTGCTGGTCAGCGGCCTTCTGGGCGCTTTCGGCTTTCTTGCGTGCTTCGGCCTCGATAGCCTTTTGCTGTTCCGCAGCCTTGTTGGCTTCGGCTTCAGTTGCCTTCTTTGCCTGTTCGGCTTCCTGCGCAGCAGCTTTTTCGGCAGCCTTTGCAGCCTGCGCCTCTTCGGCAGCTTTCTGCTTGGCTTCAGCTTCTATGGCCTTTTGCTGTTCGGCTTTGGCGGCCTGTGCTTCTGCCGCTGCTCTCTGTTTGGCCTCGGCTTCAGCAGCTTTTGCAGCCTGCGCCTCCTCGGCGGCCTTCTGCTTGGCTTCTGCTGCGATGGCCTTCTGCTCTTCAGCCGCTTTCTGTGCTTCTTCCTGCGCAGCGCGCTTGGCCTCCTGCGCACGTTCGGCAGCCTGAGCCTCCGCAGCGCGGGCTTCTTGTTCAGCGCGTTTTCTTGCCTGCTCTTCAGCTTTTTGCTGGCCACCGGTATCCGCTTCCGGAGCCTGGTTCTGTGCTTCCTCTATCTGAGCGGGCGCTTCACTTTCCGCCTGCGCCAGCAACAACGGAGCTTCGTTGGTATTGGAAGAGATGTAAGGGCGAGGGAGTGGCGATTGCTCTGCCATCGCCGAGGGCGAGGAGAACAGAATTGCTGTTGAAGCAAAAAAGAGTGCTGTGCGTTTCATTGTCATCCCTGTCTTGCGTTTCTCTCTATTGAAACACGTCAAATATTTGTGACCGCAGGTTGGGCCAGCTTTGTGGCAGCCAATTGACCATCGCGGTCGTCTCACCAGATTTCTTGCGGGTACACATGTGCAAATGTGATCCTGCCCGAATCCGATTACAGGCAGATTGCACGGGCGAGCCTGTATCGCGTGTGAAGGTGCCGTTCATTTTGGGTTCATGCAGAAAATGCGCTACACTGGACGGATCGATGTTTGAGATGTATGCGAGCGCATGCCCAAAGAACCATTCTGGAAAACCAAGACGCTTGATGAGCTGAACCGCTCGGAATGGGAGAGCCTGTGCGATGGTTGCGGGCGCTGCTGTCTGCACAAGCTGGAAGATGAAGACACGGATGAAATCTATTTCACCACCGTGGCCTGCACATTGCTTGATGCGGGAACATGCCAGTGCTCAGATTATGTGGGCCGGAAGAAGAAAGTTCCCGACTGCGTTTTCCTGACGCCGGAGATTGTCCGTGAAGTGCCTTGGCTGCCTGAAACCTGCGGCTATCGCCTCATTGATGAGGGCAGGGATCTCTATTGGTGGCATCCGCTGGTTTCGGGAAGCGCGGAAACCGTGCATGAAGCCGGAATTTCGGTGCGCGGCAAGGTGACCGCCTATGATCACGACCTGAAAAGGGACGAAGATTATTTCGACCACATGATGATGGCCGAATCAGAAAGTTAGGGAATTTAATTCTACTGAACGGGAGATGAATGGAACGTTGAAGCTTTGTTCAGGTGATTTGTGGAACAAACGATCACCTTCCGGATTTCAGGTCTGGATCAATAAACAATAAAGGAGAAACGCCATGTCCCGCATTTCATTCAAGATGCTCGCTGTGTCCGCCGCTCTTGGCCTCGGTTCCCTCTTCGGTGTTAGCGCCGCTTCAGCTGCGCCCATCGCCCCGTCGTCTCAGATCGTTGATGTTGCCGGTTCAAATGTCATCAAGGTCGATCATCGTTATGGCCATCGCTATCATCACGGCTATCGGCCTGTACGTGCGTGCAGTGTCAATCTGGCGTTGAACAAGGCGAGCCGCATGGGCATCCGTAATCCACGGGCTGTCGTGAACCGGAATGTCGTACGGGTTACTGGTTGGCGTTATGGTCATCGCACCGCTGTCGTCTTTGCCCGTGCGCCCGGCTGCCCGGTCATCCGTTAAGCGGCTGCCCGATCATCCGTTAATCCAATTCGACTCACCACAACCTGAACGGGCGAAAGTTTTGCCTTTCGCCCTATTCCGCCCATAATCAGCTGCGACGCAGCTCATGTCACTTCATCCGGGGAGATATTCCATGACACCAAAATTTCTAGCCGTGGCTGTTGCCGCAACCGCAATGATGGCCGTTCCTTTCGCCGCTATGGCCGAGGAAGCACCACGTCCGCACATTACGGTTACAGGGCAAGGCGAAGCTGCTGCTGCACCTGATATGGCCGTGCTTTCACTGGTTGTATTGCAGGAAAAGCCGACCGCTCGGGAAGCTTTGACCGCTAACAACGAGACCATGGCCAAGGTCCTCGACGCCATGAAGAAGGCCGGAATCGCCGAGCGCGATCTGCAGACATCAGGCTTCAGCATTGATCCACGCTATGTCTATCCTGAGAACAAGCAGGGTGAACAACCGAAGGCACCGAAGATTGTCGGCTATGCGGTTTCCAACTCCCTGTCGGTGCGGGTGCGCGACCTCAAAAAGGTTGGCGATATTCTGGATCAATCGGTGACGCTTGGCGTCAATCAGGGCGGCAATCTGACCTTCACCAATGACAAGCCGGAAACCATCCTTGAGGAAGCCCGCAAGAAGGCCGTGGCCGACGCCATTGCCAAGGCAAAGACCCTGACGGAAGCCGCTGGTGTGGAAGTCGGCAAGATCATCGAGATCAGTGAGCAGTCTTTCCAGCCTCGCCCATACGAAATGGCTGGCCGCGCCAAGATGATGGCAGCACCTGCATCGGATTCCGTGCCGGTTGCTGCGGGTGAGAACAGCTACAATGTCACCGTCAACGTGACGTTCGAGCTGAAGAACTAAGACGAGCCTCAGCTACAACGAAAGGGTCCCCTGCGGCACCCTTTTTGTTTTGTGGGGTTATCTCAGGTCGCCCGCATCCAATAGGCGATATCTTTCCAGTCTGCGAACACCGCGCTGGCGCCTTTGTCCAGCAGGGTCTGGGCATGGGATGTGTAGGTATGGCCGCCGCCAGTATAGCCAATGGCTGTCATGCCCGCGGCAACGGCACCTTCCACACCATAGGGCGAATCTTCAATCACCACGCAGGTGGATGGTTCGTATCCCATTTCTTTTGCCGCGTGCAGGAAGAGATCAGGCGCAGGCTTGCCGCGCTTGACCATGGACGAAGAATAGATCGCATCGCCAAAGAAACCGGCAAGTTTCGTTGTCGCCAGGCTGAAATGAATGCGCTCCAGCGATGAGGACGAGGCAACACAGCGTGGTGTTTCCAGCGCTTCGAGCAGCGCGGTGATACCGGGTGTTGGTTGCAGGAACTGGCTGAAAACATGTTTCGTCTCCGGCCAGAGTTCGGCTTCACCGGCCTCGGAAAGCTGGAAGCCGCTCAGCTCCGTGATTCGCTTGATGATATCGGCCTGTTTCATGCCAACGCATTGGGCAATGGTGCCTTCAGGCAGGTTCATCCCATGCCGCGCATAAACATTGTGGTAGGCGCGTTCCGCCAGCGGCTCGCTGTCCACGAGCACACCATCACAATCAAAAATTATCAGATCGAACCTGTTTTGCGGCATTTGCGTCTCTCTTTTGGGGGCGTGCGTTCCGAACGTTCACACGCTTGTTATTTGATCATTGTTACAACTCTTATAATGCACATAGGTGTTGACTAAAATACAAATGTTCAATATTCGATTGATGGAAAGACAGTGGTTCCCGGCGTCGCACCGGAGACCGGCGAGGAGCATATTTGTATGGCGAGCAATGTAGCATTGACGGGATTGGCGCGGGATATGCAGGCGCGTGCGGATGCGGGGCGTCCAATCCGCATTGGTCTGATCGGATCGGGCGAGATGGGCACCGATATCGTCACCCGCGTCGCCCATATGCCCGGCGTCGAAATCGGGGCGATTTCCGAATTGAACCTGCCCAATGCCCTGAAGGCCGTCGATATCGCCTATCAGGAACCAGGCCATGCACGCGAGGTGAATACCGCTTCGGCGCTGACCTCAGCCATGGAAAGCGGCAGGATTGCCGTCACCGACAATGCGGATCTGATCCTTGAGAATGATCTGATCGATGTGGTGATCGATGCAACAGGTGTTCCGGCTGTCGGTGCCGAAATCGGGCTTCGCGCCATGGAGCATGGCAAGCATCTCGTCATGATGAATGTCGAGGCTGATGTGACCATCGGCGCATACCTTAAAAGCGAGGCTGATCGCCTTGGCGTGACCTATTCACTCGGGGCTGGTGACGAGCCTTCCTCCTGCATGGAACTGATCGAGTTCGTCTCGGCCATGGGCCATCCGATTGTCGCTGCCGGCAAGGGCAAGAACAACCCGCTCAACATCGATGCCATTCCTGATGATTATGAGGAAGAGGCAGCGCGCCGCCATATGAATGTGCGCATGCTGGTGGAATTCGTCGATGGTTCGAAAACCATGGTTGAAATGGCGGCGATTGCCAATGCCACCGGACTGGTGCCTGACAAGGCTGGCATGCATGGTCCGGCGGCAACGCTCGACCAGCTCAACAAGACGCTGATCCCGCAAAAGGATGGCGGGTTGCTGTCGCGCGTTGGTGTTGTCGATTATTCCATCGGCAAGGGTGTTGCCCCCGGCGTGTTCGTCGTTGCCGACATGTCGCATCCGCGCATATCGGAGCGCATGGAAGATCTGAAGATGGGCAAGGGTCCATACTTTACCTTCCACCGGCCCTATCACCTGACATCGCTGGAAGTGCCGCTGACCTGTGCCCGTGTCGTGCTTTACGGCAAGGCGGATATGGTGCCGCTGTCCAAGCCGGTGGCGGAAGTCTGTGCGGTTGCCAAGAAGGACCTCAAGGTCGGCGAGACACTCGATGCGATCGGCGAATATTGCTACCGCGCCTGGATCATGACGGCGCAGGAGGCACGCGATGCCAGGGCGATCCCCTGCGGCCTTCTGCAGGGCGGCACGGTGACAGCACCGATTGCCAAGGGCGAACTCATCACCAGCGCCAATGCCGCACCCATCGCAGGCTCAAAGATCGTCGAACTCAGGCAGCGTCAGGACAAGCTCGTTTATGGCGGGTGATATCAGACGGATAGAATTCAGGGCAATCAGCTAAGGAGTGCCAAGCATGGCTCCCGCCACCAACGCTAAATTCAAGGATGATGGTAGCAATCTTCCTTTCGCGTTCCGGCATTATTCTCCGGATCAGCTGAAGGAAGCGTTGCGCAAAATGTATCTCATCCGCCGCTTCGAGGAAGGCGCGGAAGAATCCTACACGCGCGGGCTTATCCACGGCACGATGCATCTTTCCATCGGGCAGGAGGCAAGTGCTGTCGGCATTTCTCTGCCGCTTAATGAAGATGATATGATCACCTCCACCCATCGCGGGCATGGGCACTGCATCGCCAAGGGCGCGGAAGTGTCAAAGATGTTCGCCGAGTTTTTTGGCAAGGAAACCGGCTATTGCAAGGGCCGTGGCGGCTCCATGCATATTGCCGATGTGTCCAAGGGCAATCTTGGAGCCAATGGCATCGTTGGTGGCGGAATTCCGATTGCGGTGGGTGCTGCGCTGTCCGCCAAGAAGCAGAAGAACGGCAAGGTAGTGATTTCCTATTTTGGTGATGGTGCCAACAATGAGGGCGCTTTTCACGAGGCGCTGAATATTGCCGCCATCTGGAAACTGCCTGTTGTCTTCGTTTGTGAAAACAATGGTTACGGCATGTCCACTTCGACCCAGCGGTCGACGGCTGTTGCCAACGTGGCGGATCGTGCTGCCGGGTACAACATGCCGGGTGTGATTGTGGACGGCAATAATCTGTCCGATGTGGCGGAGGCTTCCAACGCCGCTGTCGAACGGGCGCGGCGCGGCGAGGGCCCGACGCTGATCGAGTGCAAGACCTACCGGCATCGTGGCCATTCCAAGAGCGACCGCAACCGCTATCGCACCAAGGAAGAGATCGAGGACTGGGTCGCCAACCGCGATCCCATCGATCTGTTCGAAAGCCAGTTGAAGGAATTCGGCTTTGTCACCGACGGGGATATCGAGGCAATCCGCACAGGTGTGGAGACGGAAATCGCCGAGGCGATTGAATTTGCCAGAAACAGCCCATCGCCTGATCTGAACAACCTCACACGCGACGTGTACACGGACTGAAAGCATACCCGATGAACGAGACAATTCGCGAGCTGAGCTATTCGCAGGCTATTCAGGAAGCCATGGCGCTGGCCATGGAAGCAGATGAGCGGGTGTTCCTCATGGGTGAGGATATCGGCGTCTATGGCGGTGCCTTTCAGGTCACCGGCGATCTGGTGCATCGCTTTGGTGAAGACCGGGTGATGGACACGCCGATTTCCGAACTTGGTGGCGCTGGCGTTGCCGTCGGTGCGGCCTTGACTGGTATGCGGCCGATTTTCGAGTTCCAGTTTTCCGACTTTGCCGCGCTTGCCATGGAGCAGATCGTCAATCAGGCGGCCAAAATCCGCTATATGCTGGGTGGTGCCGTTTCGGTGCCGCTGGTCATGCGTTTTCCATCGGGTTCCGGTACGGGGGCGGCAGCCCAGCACAGCCAAAGTCTTGAAGCATGGCTTGGCCATGTGCCCGGTCTGAAAGTTATCCAGCCTTCCACCCCCTATGATGCCAAGGGCATGCTGCTGGCCGCTATCGAAGACCCGGACCCGGTGATGATCTTTGAGCACAAGTTGCTCTACAAGATGAAGGGGCCGGTGCCCGAGGGCTATTATACGGTGCCAATCGGCAAGGCGGCGGTGGTGCGCGAGGGTAGCGATCTTACCATCGTTGCTTCCGCCATCATGGTACACAAGGCACTGGAAGCGGCAAAGGAACTGGAAAAGGAAGGGATCAACGTCGAGGTGGTTGATCTTCGAAGCATCAGGCCGATGGACAAAGACACGATCATCGCCAGCGTCAAGAAAACGTCCAGACTGATGTGCGTCTATGAGGGTGTAAAGACGCTCGGTATCGGTGCGGAAGTCAGCGCCATGATCGCCGAAAGCGAAGCCTTCGATTATCTCGACGCGCCGATTGTGCGGCTTGGCGGCGCGGAAACGCCGATCCCCTATAATCCGGAGCTGGAAAAGGCCACCGTGCCGCAACTGCCGGGAATATTGAAGAGCGCCCGCGATCTCGTGAAGGGGGTACGCTAGGTCATGCCCACCGAAGTTATCCTGCCCAAGGTCGACATGGATATGGAGACCGGCCAGATATCGCGCTGGTACGCCAAGGAGGGCGACAGCGTATCCAAAGGGCAGCTGCTGTTCGAAATCGAAACGGATAAGGCGGCCATGGAAGTGGATGCTCCCGCCTCTGGTATCCTGCGCGGCGTGACGGCGCAGGAAGGAACTGTGGTGCCGGTGGGCCAGTCGGTTGCCTGGATTTATGCCGAGGGCGAGGACTACGCTGCTGTCACGCCGGAAGCGATTGAAGCTGCGCCTGTCAGTGAGGTGATGAAGGTGGCCGAGCCATCACCATCTCCTGTTGTTGCTGAAAGTCTATCGGTTGCGGCGACGCAAGGAGATGCTGTCCGCGCGACACCATTGGCGCGGCGGATCGCCAGAGAAAGCGGGATTGATCTGGCATCAGTATCCGGTTCGGGTCCCAAGGGGCGGATTCAGCGGAAAGACGTTGAAGCGAGCGTTGCGCACACGCAGCCAGCTATTGCCAAACGCGTTGCTGCAAAGGCGGATAAAGCGCCGCTGCATGCGGTCTGGTTGCGGCAGGGCAATGATACAGGTCTGGCGCCGCTGGTGCTGATCCATGGCTTCGGTTCTGATCTCAATAGTTGGCGGCCGATGCTGGCGGGAACGACACTCGATAGCGCGATCCTTGCTATTGATCTGCCTGGGCATGGCGAGTCGACGCGGGATATTCCTGCGGATATTGATTCCATTGCTGCGCTGGTGGAGCAGACGATTGCGGCCCATCATACAGGGCCGGTTGTTGTAGTGGCCCATTCCTTCGGTGCGGCGATTGCAGCGAAGGTCGCTGCTCGTGGCAATCTTGATATCCGCGCCCTGACGCTGATTGCGCCTGCAGGTCTTGGACCTGAGATCAATGGGGCTTTCCTGCAAGGGTTTGTCCGGGCGAGGGCGGAGCCGAGCCTTCTCGCATGGATGAAACTGCTGGTGCAGGATGAGAGCCTTCTGACCAGATCCTTTGTCAAGGCAACGCTTGCCCAGTCACAAGACGAAGGCTTGCGCAATGCACAGAAACTTGTCGCTGATCGCTTCTTTGCCGATGGGACGCAAATCTTCGATATCCGCAGAAGTCTGGCCGGGCTGATTATTCCTGTCAGGGTGATTTTCGGTGCGGCAGACAGGATCATTCCTGCTGCCCATGCGTCAGGTCTGCCGGGTGAGATCGCGGTTCATGTTTTCGCCGGGACAGGCCACATGCCGCAGCTGGAACAGCGGGAAAAGGTGGTGCGGATATTGCGGGAGGTCGGAGCGTCGTGCCGTCAATAAGGCGCGACGCTCTAGTCGTTCCGTGGGGTAGGTGCTGTCAGTCGGCTGCCACCCCTTGAAGCGATCAGAGCGCGCTGAATGGCACTGCGGGCAGACGCCAGATTGGGCATGACCCAGTTTGGCTCTGCGCCGAGGAACTTGTCGAGATAGGCAATGGCATAGCCGGGCATTTCGTTGACATTTTCCTTGTAGGACCACCAGGTCCGCAGGTCATTTGCACAACTGGCGATTTGCGGAGCGGCACCAAATTCCTGTTCATAGATGGCGGCAATCGTACCGACGCAGAAGTTGGTGTAGAGAAAACCTTCCGGCCAGAATGCGATAATATCGGCCATTTTGGCCGCGTCGTTGTTGGCTTGCGGCGTATGGCCCTGAACCTTGGCTGGTGCTTCGGCGATCAGCTCTTTCAGCACAAGACCGGCGGCGAAAATAATGAAGTCCTTCCGGTCAATCCGCGAAAAGGATTTCTGCTGCTCGACGGTCTCGATCCAGTTAAGGAATGCGGCTGTCAGTTTCGTTTCGTCAATGGCAAAGCGGTAGCCATAATGCTCGGCAATCAGCGCGACATTCTTGCGAAAGGCCATGCGGAACCAGCGCAGCCGCCGCAGGCGGTGACGCAGATCAGGCGTGCTAACCAGTTCATCGCGAAACAGAAAATCCATGCCGTGTCTCTCTGATGTCTCTTGTGTATGTCTTACGCTTCAAAGCAGCGGAAGCCAAGTTTTCAATGATACAAGAAATCATACATATTGACATTACAAAAAACAAATGTTCTATATTTTTCCGTCCCGGCATAGCATATGTATATGGCTGGACAATGGGAGGTTGAAGACATGGCGATGTGGCAATGGGGATTGCTTGCCCTTGGAATCCTTTGGGCTTTGCAGTCACTGGGTGTCTGGTATCAGATGCGCCACTATAGCGATGTGATGAAGGGCATTACGTCGAAATATAATGATGGATATGTCGGTGCGGGCAATGTGCGCGGGCGTTTTGGCAAAGGCGTTATTGCCCTCGTGGTGGTGACGCCCGATCTGGTTGTGCAACGTTTTCTGGTGATGCGTGGCCGTTCGGTCTTTGCAAAATTTACGCGTCGTCCCGAGTTTGAGGGAATCACACTGAATGCATTGCGCGCTGATCCGCTCATTTCAGGCGTGGAAGACCCGGCTTTGGCCAAAGCGGCGGAGCGTGCGATTGAACAGATCGACCGCGCCAGAACCGAGCCGAAGCAGCCGGGCCTTTCGGGAATCAAGACAGTCAACGCTTAGGGTCAGGCGACACATAGAATTAGGGGTGGCCGTACCCAAGCAAAACGGCCGATAAGGAGGAGGGAACATGTCAATTCTAACAATGTTGGCGCAGCATGCCGACGTTACCATGCAGCACCTGTCGGTGGCGGGGTCGATGGTCTCGGACGCTGCCCTGCACGGCAAACAGGCAATACACCATGCGGGCAATGATCTCGTGGTGCTGGCCCAGTCCAGCGGTGGTGATATCACCGTCGAAGAATTCAAGAACAAGCTGCAGCACGTCCAGCAGGAGGAGCAGCTGGGCTGGCTTACCAGCGCAGGCAAATATTTCATCGGTATTTTCCAGAAGGGCGGCGAAGTTTTTGCCGGTTTCGTTACTGGCATTATTCCAACGCTCGTCGTTCTGATGACCGCCTTTTATGCGCTGACTGAACTTGTTGGCGAAGAGCGCGTGCATGGCATTGCCCGCGGTGCGGGCCGCATTGCCCTGACACGTTATACGGTGCTGCCTCTGCTGTCGGTATTCTTCCTCACCAATCCAATGGCTTACACGTTCGGTTCGTTCCTTGAAGAAAAGCACAAGCCGGCATTTTACGATGCTGCGGTTTCCTATGTGCATCCGCCGCTTGGCCTGTTCCCACATATCAATCCGGGCGAGTATTTCGTCTGGGGCGGCATTCTCGTTGCGCTGCTCGAACTGGAGAAAAAGGGCGCTGTTCCCGCTGGCTATCATATCAATGTGGCCATCTGGTACGCGATCGTTGGTCTGGTCGTTATCCTCCTCAAAGGCATGTTGACCGAGCGCATTACCGCCATCATGGCGCGGCGTCAGGGCATCGAGCTTTAAATCAGCGGTGGGGAGAAAAAGAATGTCAAAGACCTATAAACCAGTCAAAATTTCCAAGGGTTCCAATGGTTGGGGTGGCCCGCTGACGATTCAGTTGACGCCGCAGCGCAACAAGGTCGTTTCCGTTACCGGTGGCGGTATCCATCCCGTTGCACGCCGTATTGCTGAACTGACCGGCGGTGAGGCCGTCGATGGCTTCAAGGCACCGCCGGTTGAAGGCGAGATGGGCGTTGTCGTTGTCGATTGCGGCGGCACGGCGCGCTGCGGTGTCTATCCGCGCAAGCGCATTCCCACTGTCAATCTGACACCGGTTGGCCAATCGGGCCCGCTGGCGCAGTTCATTACCGAGGACATTTATGTTTCGGGCGTGAAAGAAGCCAATATCGAACTCGCCGATGGATCGGAAAGCGCCACGGTTGCAGGCGGAGCCTCCACACCGACACCGGCAGAGATGGCAGCAGCCATGTCCAGCCGCACCGCCGCGGCATCCGATGCAGGCGAGGGCGGACTGATCGGATTGATCAGTTCTGTTGGCCGGGTCATGGGCCGGGTTGTTGGTATATTCTTCAATGCCGGTCGCCGGACCATCGATCAGGTTGTGCGCAACGTTCTGCCCTTCATGGCCTTCGTGACGATGCTTATCGGCTTCATCCTTTATACGGGGATTGGCGATGTGCTGGCGCAGCCAATGGGTCCGCTTGCCAACAATATTGTCGGGTTGCTGATCATTTCGGCCATTTGCGGCCTGCCGTTCCTGTCGCCCATTCTGGGACCGGGCGCGGTGATTGCGCAGGTGATCGGCGTGGCGATCATCGGTCCGCAGATCGCCAATGGCACGATTTCCCCGGCAATGGCCCTACCTGCGCTGTTCGCTTATAATACGCAGGTTGGCTGCGACTTCGTGCCAGTTGGTCTGGCACTGGGTGAAGCCAAGCCGAAGACAATTGAAATCGGTGTTCCGGCGGTTCTCATCAGCCGCCAGATCATGGGTCCCGTATCAGTGCTGATTGCCTGGGTTGTCAGCCTGATCGTATTCTAAACTCGATTAACAAGAAGAGGTTCGCCATATGTCAGTTCTTTTGAAAACACGGGTAACAGCCGTGGGTCCCGAGGTGGCGGACCTCGCAGAGGGAGGTGTCGTCATCCTGTTTGCCGATGGTGCGCCGCCGGAACTTGCCGAAGTTTCCATCCTGCATCTGGTCGAGGATCAGCCGTCGGAAGCAACGCCGCCTGTCGGTTCTGTGATCCGCATTGGTGATCTTTCGGCCAAGATTACAGGTATTGGCGATTATGCGTGGCAAAAAGTCCGGGATATCGGCCATGTTGTCATCACATTCAACGGGTCCGATCATGTTGAACGCCCGGGCGAAATCTGCGCATCGGAAGTCGATACCGGCAAGCTGGTTTCCACACTCAAAGTGGGCGCGACAATAACCATCGGATAATTATTCGGACCGCAGCAGAACGAAATACCAAAGAGAGTAAAGCATGGAACGCTCGACGATTGTGCGGGTGCATGATGGATTGCATGCGCGGCCAGCCACCCGGTTTGTCAAACTCGCCAAGAGTTTTGAATCGGATATCGAGCTGGTCAAGGATGACAGGTCAGTCAGCGCGAAGAGTTCGGTCAAGCTGATGCTGCTTGGCGTCAAGGAGAATGAGGAAATCACCGTTCGGGCAACGGGCGCTGATGCTATCGAGGCTGTTGAAGCATTGATTGGTTATCTGGAAAATCCACTGGCGGGAACGGAAGAAGAGGGCATAGCGCAGAGCCGCAAGACTGATGCCGGCAAAACCTCCAGCAAATCAGCAAGTAATCTTCCTGTTGATGGCAAGTTGCGCGGCGTTGCCGCAAGCGAAGGCGTGGCGATTGGCCCCGTCTATGGCTTCTTCCCGGCGGAGATCAAACAGGAAAACCGCTCGCTTGCGGCCAATGAGATCGCAGATGAGGTTCTGCGCCTCAAACAGGCTATCGCGACCGTACAGAAACGCATGGATGCTTCACTGGCGGAAACCAGTCTGGCGGATAGTGATCGCGGCATTGTTGCGGCGCTGAAGGACATCGCCAATGATGATGAACTGACCGGCGGTGCCATTGCCGTTGTCGAAGGCGGCGTTGACGCTGTTTCGGCGGTCATTGGGGCAGCGTCCAAGATCGCTTCGGATTTTGCCACCATGGACGATCCCTATCTCAATGCGCGCGGGGATGATGTGAATGCGGTCGGGCGGCAGATATGCCTTGCGCTGCTTGGACAGGAAGATGCCAATCTTGATGCGGTTGCGGCAGGTTCCATCCTCGTTGCCGATGATATCGGCGCATGGGATCTGGCGCGCGCGCCGCTGAAACGTATCGCCGGAGTGATCTGCGGCCATGGCGGCGCGACATCGCATGTCGCCATCATTGCGCGCGCCCACGGCATTCCTGCCGTGCTTGGCCTTGGCCGATCCATTCTTGATCTGAAGGGCGCCAAAACAGTCGCGCTCGATGGCGACAATGGCGAAGTCTTTGCCAATCCCGATGTGGCAGCCGCAAGCCATTTTCAGGCAGAAATTGCCAAGGCGGATGCGGAGAAACGGGCGCTGACAGCCTATAAGGATGTAACGCCAAAGCGTGCCGACGGCACGGTCATCGAAATTGCTGCCAATATTGGTTCGCTTGAGGAGATCGATGCGGCCAAGGACGTCGGTGCCATGGGTATCGGTTTGTTCCGCACCGAGCTTCTGTTCATGCGCCATCTTCATTTGCCTTCGGAAGATTTGCAGGCGGAAACCTATTCAAGCCTTGCCAAGGCCTTCGCACCCTATCCGGTGATTGTCCGGACACTGGATATTGGCGGTGACAAACCAATTGCCGGTGTCGAGTTTCCCGATGAGGAAAATCCGTTTCTTGGCTGGCGCGGCATCCGCATGTGCCTTGACCGCCCTGATGTCTTCAAGCCGCAATTGCGGGCACTTTTGCGCGCCACCGTACATGGCAATGTCAAGGTGATGCTGCCGATGATCTCGGGCGTTGGCGAAGTTCAGGCAACGCGGGCACTGATTGATGAATGCGCCAAAGAACTTACCGCCGAAGGCAAGGCATTTGCGCATTTCGATCTTGGCGTGATGATCGAGACACCCGCTGCGGTGCTGGTTGCACCCGCTCTTGCAAGGGAAGTCGCCTTCTTTTCCATCGGCACCAATGATCTGACGCAATATATCATGGCCGCCGACCGGCTTAACCCTGTTGTGGCCAAGCTGAATGACGTAACACACCCCGCCGTGATGGCTGCCATCGAGCTGACAGCCAAGGCCGGGGTCGAAGCGGGGATCATGGTTGGCATGTGCGGTGAAGCGGCCGGCCGGCCCGATCTGATACCCCGTTTCATTGCCATGGGGCTGACGGAACTCAGCATGAGCCCGTCATCCATCCAGCGCGCGAAGAAATGTGTTTTGGATACGTTTAAAACAGCTTAGGGCAGCAGCGGGATGAGGAATGCAAAGAGGCCGGACAGGCTATTCGCCCGGTCTTTTCCCTGTACGGCTTCCATCAGCGTCGCCTGACGGGCCTTTAATGCCAGCAGGGCGCTCTCCACCAGTTTTTCATCGCCGGGTTCTTCATCGTCGCTATAGCTGGCAAGGCCGATGGCAAGGGCAATTGCCGAAAAACAGAGATATTGTGTTGCTTTATCCGGCGCGCTTTCGCCGGGTACATGTGGCGGCAATGGCTGGGCCTGATGGCAGGATTGAAGCTCGAATGCCAGCGTTGCACAGGCCTTTGCTACGTCATTCAGGCCGCCCGTTCGGATCGCTGCCTTGATCTGGTCAGCATGACGGCGAATCATGATTGCATGGGCAGAAGCAAAGGTTGCCTCATGAACAACCGTGTTTTCAGCGCCAAGCACGGTAAAAATACGTTTCGTCAAGTAATAAACGTCACGGCGGAACAGAGCCTCGCCTTTTGCCGTATCGCTTGAAAAATAGGCACCCAGACTGCGCGCCTCGATTGTGGTCGAATGAGCCTTAGGGTCTTGAGAAACAAGAGAAATCGAGATTGTCTCGGCAACCGTAAGAGCCTTGTCGACGACGCGCGCCGCATGGCCGAGCAAAATTTCCGGACCTTCAGGGGCGGTATTTTTGATCTTGTCGCTGCGGCTGGCACGGATCATATGCCTCACATCGCGCAAACGGTCCTTGAGGCCGACGACAATCTCGTTTGAAATATCCCTGATCATGTGGCAGACCTCGACTTGCAAAGTGGATAATGCTTTGTATCTGCTTTTGGTGACTTGCTAAACAATATTCTGCCGGAGTGTACTGTGTGCAACGTTCTTTTGTCAGCACACAATTCTGGCACTGGCAAGAAACAGATACGAGCAATTAAGGGGATGAGAATTGACCGATCGACGCAAGCGAGTGAATAGCGCGACGAACAGTCCAAAGAAGGCCCCGGTTGACATCGGGCAGCCCGATACGAAGATCAGCCGCATGCGGATGCGCGCTGCGTGGATGTATTACATCGAGCAGATGACGCAGAACGAGATTGCCGAAGTGCTGGGCGTTGGCCGTGTGACCATTGTGCGTATGCTCGCTGAAGCCCGTGCCCGCAATGAGGTCAAGATTGGCATTCAAGGCTATCTGTCCGATCTGATCGCGCTGGAGCGGCAGGTTGAACAGCAATTTGGTCTTGAGAAGGTCATCATCGCTCCCTTGTCGCAGGCAGACAATGATCCGATTCCTGCTATCAGCGCCGCAACTGGCGACTACCTTTCCGGGGTGGTCTGCAACGGTATGCGTGTGGGCGTGGGTTGGGGACGTACCCTACTCAGCACACTCTCCTATCTGGAGGCGCGTGCGCTTGAGGATTTCACCGTCATTTCGCTGCTTGGCGGTATCAGCCAGCCGCGCCGGTTTAACCCTGCTGAATTTGCCTGGCAGTTTGCGCAGTTGTTTCAGGGTAACGGCTATCTCATTCCGGCACCGGCGCTGGTGGACAGTGTCGAAACCAGAACCGCGCTGATTGAACGCTGCGGCCTGAAGAGCGTGTTTGAGATGGCCGAGGATCTCGATCTCGTCCTGCTCAGTGTTGGTGCCATTGAAACGGCATCAAGCACGCCCTATCGCATCGGCTTCCTTAACGAAGAGCATCAGTCATCGCTCGCCGAACGTGGTGCCGTTGGCGATATACTGTTCCATTTCTATGACAAGCAGGGACGTCTTGTCGATCATCCGATCCATGATCTCGTCATGTCCGTCGGTATCGAAACCTTGCAGAAGGTGCCGGTGCGCGTGCTGACGTCAGGCGGCAAGGAAAAGATCAACGCCCTGCTTGGGGCGATGAAGCTGATCCGCCCGACGGTTTTCATCACCGACGAGGAAAGCGCCCGTCAATTGCTTGCTCTGGCAGAGAAAGAATAGGGCTTGCTCTTTCGAGCCACGGCGCTGCGCGCTGGTCATCATCGTCCAACCTTATGAAAATTCACAGGAGTTGTGGATTTTTGTCCCGAAATCGTCCTATGAGGCGATCAGAGCAAATCGGGCATTGCATTCGTGATTTTTCCCGCTATTGATCGCGGGGAAGACGGGCAGGGACCATACGGTTTGCTGCTTTCAGGTGGGGCCTGTAGCTCAATTGGTTAGAGCCGGCGGCTCATAACCGCTTGGTTGGGGGTTCGAGTCCCTCCGGGCCCACCATTTCCCTTCAAAATGAATGCGTTATGATGCAGGTTAGCCAGTCTATTTCGACCGGCCAACTGTTTCCTCGCCAATACCGTAAGTCTTTTGTATCTATGGCAAGATCCCATAGCCCCGCATAATCTCGATCTGAACAAGATTAGCTCCAGCATTATGGTAATGCGCATGCCATACGTTCAGACTGATGCTGCCACATGCATGGGAAACACAGACGTTTGGGCGGCAATATTCGAAAGGGTTCGTATTCTGCAGTATATGCGTGGGAAACTGCACGCGCCTGAACCCGGCTATTATGTATCTCCCAACTATTTTTAGCAGAATTTTCCCGGCCCCGTATTCTCTTAATATGGCATCAAAATCGCTCTGACGATCCTTGGGGATCGCACCACGAGCCGGTGGAACCAGAATCCCGTCAGAGTTGTTACTCCTTACGTCCCTTTCGCTGTGGTAGAAATATCTCACCACCAAGATTGAGAGCAGTGAATGAATTGCGCCTCGTCCACGAGGCGCGGGAGTTTGCATAAGGTAGGAGTTTGCAAAGCCATGACCAATTCAACTGACAACGGACAGAAAGGCAGTCAGTCTGCCATGAATACACCACCGGTCGTATCGCCGCAGGCGTGGGAGGCCGCCCGCGAGGAACTGCTCGTGAAGGAAAAGGCACATTCCCGGGCACGCGACGCCCTTGCCGCCGAACGCCGGCGCATGCCTTGGACGGCAGTGGAAAGGGAGTATGTGTTCGATGGGCCTGCGGGCAAGGCCAGCCTGCTTGATCTGTTTGACGGACGGCGCCAGCTGATCATCTATCGTGCCTTCTTCGAGCCCGGTGTATTTGGCTGGCCCGACCATGCGTGTCGAGGTTGCTCCATGGTGGCCGATCAGGTCGCGCATTTGGCCCATCTGAACGCCCGTGACACGACTCTTGTTTTTATTTCGCGGGCGTCGCAGGCTGAAATAGCGCGACTGAAGTCGCGGATGGGCTGGACGATGCCCTGGTTCACGATCACAGACAATTTTGATGCCGATTTCGATGTGGGCGAATGGCATGGCACGAACGTGTTTTACCGCGATGGCGAGCGCGTGTTCCGCACCTATTTCGTCAACAATCGTGGTGACGAGCAGATGGGGAACACCTGGAATTACCTCGATATCACACCACTTGGCCGTCAGGAGGTCTGGGAAAATTCGCCGGAGGGTTATCCTCAGACCCCAACCTACAAGTGGTGGAACTGGCATGACAGCTATGTCGCCGATGCGGTGCCTGATAAGAAGTGGGTCGAGGTGTCGGACATCGGAGAGGCGGCATTCCGGAATCAGGATAACGCTGGGAAGTCCTGACCGAGCTTTTGATCCTTGAGTGGAAAGTATTGATAAATAGTCGGCAAGTGTTGGAGGCAATAATTGCCTCCAACAGAGCCAGTCCATTGCATAAAAGTTTATTCCACCTGATGAGGATACAAATGAATGGTCCAGCGTGATTGGGCATCCATTTGTATCCTCATCGATATAGGCGTAAGCTCCAGAAAACTAACGTGGAGGGAGCTGTCATGAAAAATGTTCTTGCTCTGATCGTTGCTGGTTTGATTACGATTGTCGTCAGCCTGACGTCGGTTACGCCGTCTATTGCCTCACCAATTTCCGTACAGAGGGCCCCGATCGCTTCGAATGTGGAGCAGGTCAGGTATAAGCACCATCATCGTCGGCACTGGGGTCATCGCTACCACTATCGCCATGGTTGGGGGCGTCACCATCATCGCCGCTACCATTGGAGCAATCATCACTATCGGCACGGGCATTGGAGGCACCATCGCACTCACCGGTACTATTATCGCTTCTAGCGCCGGACGCCCGCGTTTAATCTGAGGAATGGAATAAAGTCTGTTGCCGTTGAAATAGTTGTCCTCGTGTCCGGGGACAACAGGGCTTTTTGATCAGGCCAGTAAGGTGCTTGTGGAACCTGCACCTCTTACGCAGTTTGATGCGGATGTTTCGGGAGGAACAGTTATGAGTATTTTCTCTCCAGGGAATGCGGATGACAGCCAAGAGCGGGATGCTGAACGCCGGGAGGCAATGCGAGCGCGATTTTTGGATTTCGTTGATTCAAAGGATATGTACCGGATCTATCAGGAAGGAATGGCCGCTGGCTGGAGCCTGGGAGATGTCCAGAGGGCAATTGACGCTCTTGTCGAAGCAAAGGCTGATGAGTTCCGTACAAAAGAACGACCCTGATAGGCCAGCTATCGCGATGGTCAGCGGCTGCAATCTGTTCCAATAGCCCAGATACCGTCCATCGGGTCTGCCGACACAACGGGTGTGGTGTTTTCAATAGCAACGGGAACTGCTCAAAATCAAAAAACGGCGGGCTTTTGGCCCACCGTTTAAAGAAAATGACGTGACTGGAGATCTCATCATCGCAATCTGGAAATGCAGTCCTTCTACATGCCAGACACTCATTGATATGATGCTTTTTGGGCCGAGGCCTTATAAACCCGGGGGCGTGCCCCCGGGATCTCTCCAAATCTCAGTCGATTAGAAATTGCGCTGGAAACGGATCATGCCACCGAATGCATCATCATTGCCGCGCTGACCATCAAACTTGGTGTAGTCGATTTCCGGTGTGATGACCAAGCCAGGTACCAGCTCGTACTGTACGTTCAGAGCAGCAGCCCATGTGCCGTCTTCTTCGTAAGCTACCTGACCGTTAACTGTTGCCTTCTCAGAAACCTTCGCAGTCAAACCGCCCCAGATTGCGTAATCGCCGTACCAGGTGCCGAACCAGTTGCCATTGGCAGAGGTTGAATCATCCCAGTCGGACTGATAGCCACCCATGACGAAGGCAGACACTGTATCGCTGAACTTTACGTCCAAACGCAGCTTGCCAGCCCATTCTTCCACGCGAGAGTCGTAACCGACAACGCCAGAGATTGAGCCCCAAGCCTGTTCGAACTTCGCGCCGGCCAGAACGTGTGGCATGTAGTCATCGATGCGATGATCGATTGTGCCGCCTGTCGGATAGGTGATAGACGCGCCCTGTTCAGCAGCGATGATCGCCGAGAAACCGTTGCCGCCTGTGAAGGTGTAGCTAACCTGGTTGGTTGTAGCAGACTGGTAGTTGATCACGTCGTCATTGATCACGCCGCCAGCATAACCGGTCCACGAACCGTAGATTTCGTCAGCAACACCGATGCGGAAGCCGCCGAGTTCGATGTACGCCTGAGGAAGTTCCGTTGCATTGACGCCGTTGGTATACTGAAAACGTGTTTCAATATACGAACGAAGGGTGCCGAGTTCTGTTTCCGAGCGAGCGTCGAAACGGACAGTCGCACGTGAACGCTTCCACCAGGTGCCGAGTTCGCCGCCGCTGTAGACGTCGTCGCCGCCAACTGCGTCATAACGCAGATAACCGCTGATCTTCAGGCAGGTTTCAGTTCCTGGAATATAGAAAAATCCGGCGCCGTATGCGTCGCAAACGCGAACGTATTCAACGGCTTCCGGTTCAGCGACAACAACTGCGTCAGCAGCGCGTGCGCCTGTTACTGCAATCAGGGCTGCAGCAGAGCCGAAGAGAATGCTCTTGATGTTCATATTGGTCCCCCAATGGTCTTCATTGACCTTTATTGCTTAAATCACTTCGACCGGGGGTAGCAACACCCAACTCTTAGTTGAGTTGTAGTTGAGGTCGCAATGTTGCCGCAATGTCACAAATCGGCCACACAATCAGCTGGTTTTAATATTAAACCATTGTAAAATATATGGAAATAACTGGTCATATTTTGAAATGCGTCGAAAATGTGCCGATCCGCCGCGGTCTATGAAGCGCGAATCACCATGTATTGGGTTGCAGAATGCAACTAAATGGTGCGAGGGCGCCAAACTATACAGTCGATATGGAGGTTATTCTGCAAATATTCTATTATGGTCAAACGGCCTTATCGATGGGCCCACTTGCAATGGGATATTCGGACAATTCTGGTTGCTTATCGCAACTCATTCTTCTCCGCAGCGCCAGCCGCGCAGCATATCGAATGGCTCCAGACCATCCCAGGCTTGCGCCTTGGTCGTGCTGCGGCCACCAAGACTGCGCAGGGCGGAAAAGCCAGCAAGATCAAACAGGCGCTGAAACAATCGGGTTTCTGTTGGCGGCGCAAAGTTTGCAGCGCAATCGGACAAGTTGAGTTCGCGTTGGTCGGACATCGGCAATCTCCCTGACAGCCGTTTGTTCTATGGCAATCGCCATACAACGTAGCACTAGACCGATCGCCATACAACATGCATAATAGCGATTATGCCACGTCCATCAGATGCAAAGACCCGCTTTATCGACACCGCAGTGATCCTGTTTCAGGCGCATGGCTATCATGGTGTCGGGTTGTCAGAGATTATCGAGCAGGCAAAGGCGCCCAAGGGCTCCTTCTATTTCCATTTCCCCGGCGGCAAGGAAGAGCTGGCTGAGCACGCGGTGCGCAGCGCTGGCGGCTATCTTATCTATGTGCTGAATAAGAGTTTTCGAGATGCGCCCAGTTTTCGCGCCGGTGCGGAGTTGATGATCGCACGCCTCTATGATTCATTTGAGGCGTCCGGATGGACACTGGGGTGCCCCATCACCAGCGTCTTGCTTGATACCACACCCAAGTCTGAACGGCTTTCGCTTGCCATCAAGGATGTTATGGAAAGCTGGATCAACTGCCTTGCGGACCAGATAATAAGGTTTCATCCCGAGGCGAATGGCCGGGCGCTTGCCATGAAAATTCTCGTCTCACTGGAAGGGGCGTGGATATTGGCGCGTATGTTGCGCTCACGCGAACCCTTTGATCAGGTGATGAGCGTTATTACCGCAAATGAGGTTTAGAGCATCGTAGCTTATTGACGGACCCATGCTCTAGGCCGTCACGACGGCAATCCCCATGTCATCATAGGCGGCCGTGGCGTCGGCAGGCGTATCTCGTTCAACGATCAGGCATTGCACATAATTCATCGGCACGACCACATAGGGCGAGGCGGCTCCAAGTTTCTCAGATGAAGCGAGCACAACTGTTTCGGCTGCATAGCGGCACAGGGTTCGCTTCACGGTTGCTTCCTCGGAATCACCTGTTGTCAGGCCGATTTCCGGATGGATGCCCGTTACCCCCATGAAATAGATGTCGGCGCGGTAGTACGCGATGGCTTCGATTGTCGACGCACCCACGGCCACCATCGAGTGTTTGAACAAGCGTCCGCCGATCATCTCGACCGTAATATTAGGGTGATTGATCAGTTCTACCGCAATGCTCGGGCTGTGAGTGATAATGGTCGCTTCGAGATCAATCGGCAGGTGGCGGGCCAACTGGACGGCTGTTGTGCCTCCATCGACAAAAATAACCTGTCCCGGCTGAATCATGGCCGCAGCGGCACGGCCAATGGCTTTCTTGCCATCGGTGGCAATCGTCTGGCGCCCGGAGAAGTCGGCAAGGGCAGGCGAGGCGGGCAATGCACCGCCATGGACCCGCTGCAACAATCCTTCTGCTGCCAGCTCGCGCAAATCCCGCCGGATTGTATCTTCCGAAAGATTGAGGTCGCGGCTGAGCGTCTTGGCGACGATCTCGCCCGTTTCCCGCAAAACCGCGAGAATGTGTGCCTTGCGCTGCTGTGTCAGCATATCTCTCTTACCATTTCTGCATGTTATTTCTTGACTCTGCACGAAATTACACGTTTCATCAAGCCAATCCCGCAACATGGTGGTGTCAATGACGAAGCTTGCTGAACGTGTCCGTATCCAGACTGTCAAAACCCTTTCCGATGACTGGTATGTGCTGAAGAAGACGACATTTGACTATCAGCGTGGCGACGGCACATGGCAGACACAAAACCGCGAGACCTATGATCGCGGCAACGGTGCAACGATCCTGCTCTGTGACCGTGCGCGGCGCACTGTGATATTGACGCGGCAATTCCGCTATCCGGCTTTCGTTAGCGGCTATACGGAACTCCTGATCGAAGCGCCCGCGGGTCTGCTGGACAATATCTCGCCGGAAGAGCGTATTCGCGAGGAGGTGGAGGAGGAGACCGGATACCGTGTCCACCATGTGCAGAAAGTCTTTGAGGCTTTCATGAGCCCGGGCTCGGTGACGGAGAAACTCTATTTCTTCGTCGGTGCCTATACCGCTTCGGATCGTATTGCCGATGGTGGCGGCCTTGCATCTGAAGGCGAGGATATCGAGGTGCTGGAACTGCCGTTTGCTGAAGCATTTGCGATGATCGGAACGGGCGCCATTCAGGACGCCAAGACAATCATGCTGCTCCAATATGCAGCCCTGCATATTTTTGCTTGAACCATCCAGAACGCACGGAGAAAGCAGATGCTTATTCTGATTGCCGGTCCATACCGGTCCGGAACCAATGATGATGCCGACAAGATGGCGGCCAACCTGCAACGTCTGGAAGAGGCGTCATGGCCGCTGTTTCAGGCCGGGCATTTACCCATGATCGGTGAATGGGTGGCTCTGCCCGTGTGGAATGCGGCAGGCGGCAGACAGGTTGGCGATGAACTCTATGACCAGATATTCCATCCGGCAGCAGGGCGATTGATCGCGCTTTGCGATGCGATCCTGCGGCTTCCCGGCGAGTCAAAGGGGGCGGACAATGATGTCCGCCTTGCCAATGAACGTGGCATTCCAGTCTATTACAGGCTGGAAGATGTGCCGGGTTATGTGGCGGGCACCAGTTCCGGACGCTTTTCCGTGGCAAAATAGAGAAGCGCCAGAACCGGAAGGGTAAATCCGATCCAGGATGTCAGCCACCAGCCGCCATGGGCAAAAGCCCAGCCACCCACGGCAGAGCCAATTGCACCGCCTGTAAAGAAGGTAGCCATATAAAGTCCGTTAAGGCGGCTGCGATATTCCGCGCCCAGCGAGAAGATTGTGCGTTGTCCAAGCACGAGACTGGTGGTGACACCAAAATCAAGCAGGATAGCAGCTGCGGTAAGAAGGCCCAGAGCCAGTGTCGAGCCGTGGGGACCCAAATGGGTTATGAGGAACGATGCAGCGACAAGCAGCATGGCAAAAGCGGTGGCCGGACGTGTGAGGCCGCGATCGGCCCAACGCCCGGCAATCGGTGCTGCGATGGCACCGGCAACGCCTGCAAGCGCAAACAGAGCAATGCCGCCCTGTGACAGGCCGAATTCAGGACTGGCCAAGAGCAGCGGTGTGGTTGTCCAGAACAGGCTGAATGCACCGAACATGCAGGCCTGATAAAGTGCGCGGCGTTGCAGGATGGGTGTTGTCACGGCAAGGCGGCCCATGGATGACAGCAAATGGCTGTAGGTGGGTTTCGATGTGGGAACCCGCTTGGGCAGGGCTAGCGCCAGAACGATCATCAAGACGATCATTGTGGCTGACGACAGATAGAAGACCGCATGCCAGGATGAAACCTGTGCAATGAAACTGGATACCGGGCGCGCCAGCATGATGCCCAGCATCAACCCGCTAACGACATTGCCGACAACCTTGCCACGAGCCGCTTCCGGCGCCATGTGGGCGGCATAGGGCACGAGAATCTGCACGGCGACGGAACCGAGGCCGATAAAAAGTGCCGCTGTGAGAAACGGCAATGGATGGGTGACAAGACCTGCAGCCAGCAAGGCAGCGGCGCCAGCGAGAACGACTGTCAGTATGAGGCGGCGGTTTTCGAAAAGATCGCCAAGCGGCACAATCAGCAGCAGGCCGAGGCCGTAGCCAATCTGCGTCAGCGTGACGATGAGGCCGGCTGCTGCCGGTGACATGCCAAGTTCAGCACTGATGGGACCGGCCAGAGGCTGCCCATAATAGAGATTGGCGGCAATCAATCCGCAGGCTGTTGCAAGCAGAAGGGTCAGCCACGGGGAAATGGCCTGTTGATCAGACGCAGCGTCTGAGTGTGGGGTGGACATGGGTAGCTCCTTGGGAGGAAATGAAGTCAAAAGGCAGATCAGATCAGGGTCTTCATGGCCACGTCAACGGTAGCCACCATTTCTTCGCGCGTTCGGCCGGTTTTCCCGACAACGCGCATGCCCTGCACAAGGCAAAGCATCATTCGGGCAGTAACCTTGCCATCAATATGGGTAGGTACCGAGCCGTCTTTCCGGCCCTGTTCGATCAGTTCCAGAAGCATGGCCTCATTGGTAGCCATTGCCGTTGCAACCTTTTCCGCCACTTCCGGATCAAACGTTGCCAGTTCCGTGGCACAGTTGACGACAAGACAACCCCGTTTGCCCTGTATGCCATGGGAAGCATCGGCAAAAAATGTCAGGGCGTCACGGATGCGGTCATAGCCGGGTTTTCCCGTTTCGACAGTGGCGCGCAATTTGCCACTCCGGATAGCCCGATAGCGATCGAACACCGCCAGAAATACACCGCGCTTGTCCTTGAACGCCTTGTAGACGCTGCCCGACGCCAATTGCATGGCCTCGGTCAGATTGCCTATTGAGGTGGCGTGATAGCCCCGGTCGCTAAACACAAGCAAAGCCTTGTCGAGCGCTTCGTTCATGTCGAACTCACGCGGACGGCCACGGCTGCGCGCAGCAAAAGTGCTTGATGAAGTGGTTTCAGACATTTCCCCATATAGGGAGAGATCGTTTCCTAAATCAAGCGTTTTGTTCGGCAGCCAGTATTATCAGATACTTTGTAGCCTCATTGCTTGCGCGCGTTGGCGACATTATCAGGCGTGATAGCGGATTGCTTGCCACCGAAATGCCCCAGTACATAATTGCTGAGTGCCGCGATCTCGACATCCGAATAGGCATTGGCAAAACCCGGCATGGACTGTCTGCCCTGCTGCGTTGTCATATGCGCACCCTTCAGAATGACCTGTATGAGATTGGTTCCATCGGGATCGTTGACCGTACGGCTCCCCTTAAGCGAGGCATAGGGGGTTTGCAGGCCTTCGCCATTCCAGCCATGACAGCTTGCACAGGCACCCTGGAAAATCTTGAGGCCAAGACTGTCCTGTGTTGCCGCATTCGCAGCAGGGGCATAGGCGGTGGATGCGGTCAGTGTGGCCGGTTCAGCCTTGACGATTGCCTTATCAGCCGAGACTTGCGGCGGTACCGATTTCACATAGGTGACAATGGCCTTGATATCCTCGGGCGTCAGATGACGCAGGCTGAAATCCACAGCTTCACCCATGCTGCCGGTAGCCGAACCGCGACCCTCCGCATGACCCTTGGAGAGGTAGTCGAACAGTTGCTGATCGGTCCAATTGCCGATGCCGGTCTGCTTGTCGGAACTGATATTGTAGGCTTTCCAGCCCTGTAGTTCGGCTCCAGCGAATTTCTTGCCATTGTTGACTGCAAACATCAGATTACGCGGCGTGTGGCACTCGCCGCAATGGGCCATGGCCTCGACCAGATAGGCGCCCCTGTTCCATTCCTCGCTCTGTTTCGGATCAGGCTGCAAGGGGCCGCTTGGCACAAACAGCAGGTTCCAGAAGCGCATGACGTAGCGCTGGTTGAAAGGGAAACCCAATTCATTCTTCGGTGCTTCTGCGCTGACAGGCGGCAGGCTGAACAGATAGGCTTTGATGGCCAGCGCGTCTTCCGTCGTCATCTGGGCATAAGCCGCATAGGAAAAGGCCGGGTAGAGATTTTGCCCCTCCTTGTCGATGCCCTGATGCAAAGCGCGCACGAATTCCGCATCGGTCCAGTTGCCGATGCCGGTTTCCTTATCGGCAGTGATATTGGGGGAATAGATCGTGCCGAATGGCAGCTTGAAGGCAAGACCGCCCGCATAGGGCTTGCCGCCCGCCGTGGTGTGGCAGGCAACGCAGTCCGCCGCGCGGGTCAGGTATTCACCGCGATCAATCAGTGCCTGACCGGTCGGCAGTTTAGCGGCAGCTTCCGATACATCCGGCAGGGATGCCGGTTTGAACAGGAAGATTGCGACGCCCGCAGCGATAACAACCACTGCGGCGAGAAAAAGGAGGCCCAGTCTCTTCATGATTCAGACCTCACAATTCTTCAGATGCAGTTTCAGAAGGCTCCTCGGCCTTTGTGGTTGCCAGAGCAGCGAATAAGGGTGCTGTCAGCGGCGGTATCATCGAGACACTCTTTTTCTCGGTTCCGCCCGTTTTCAGCTCGTCCCGGTTGAAGGGAAGCGTGCGCAGACGCTTGCCGGTTGCCGAGAAGATGGCATTGCCCAAGGCTGGTGCGGCGGAAACCGTTGCGGTCTCACCGATACCACCGGGGGATTCGGTGCTCTTGACGTGATGGATCTCGATTTTTGGCGCTTCATTGTTGCGCAGGATGCGGTAGTCGTGGAAGTTGCTCTGGTCTACGCGTCCTTCACTGAAGGTGATGCCACTATAAAGCGCTGCGGAAAGCCCGAAGATCAGCCCGCCTTCAATCTGTGCTTCAACCGTATTGGGATTGATTGTCACGCCGCAATCAACAGCGACAACTGCGCGGTGCAGTGTGATTTCACCTGCGGGTGAGACCGAAATCTCCAGTACCGCCGCCATGAAGCTGCCGAAGGCGTCATGCAGCGAGATACCCCGCCCCATGCCAGCGGCGAGCGGTGTGCCCCAGCCGGATTTTTCAGCAACAAGTTCAAGCACGCCTGCCACGCGTGGCTGGTTCTTGGTCAATGCCCTCCGGTATTCTACGGGGTCCTTGCCCGCCGCATGGGCAAGTTCGTCCATGAAGCTTTCAACCACAAACACATTGTGGGTGGGGCCAACCCCGCGCCACCATGTGATCGGAACCGGCGGGTCCTCGCGCACCCAGTCGACGTGAATGACGGGCAGGTCATAGGGAGGCTTTGCAGCGCCCTCGACCGCATCGTCATCAAGCTTATCCTCAGGCCAGCCGCTCGGGATGTAATTTCCGAGCACCGAACCACCGGCAACATGGTCAACCCACACTGTTGGCAGACCGTCTTCGCCAAGGCCCGCAGATATGCGGTCATAATAGGCGGGGCGGTAAAGATCGTGCTGGATGTCTTCTTCGCGGGTCCAGATCACCTTGACGGGATAGCTGACCTGCTTGGCGATGGCGACAGCCTGTGCCACGGATTCGGCCACAAGGCGACGACCAAAGCCACCGCCGATCAACTGATTATGCAGGATGACCTTTTCGAGTGGATAGCCTGTAACCTGTGCGGCGACACCCTGCGCAATCGCAGGCACCTGCGTGCCAACCCAGATTTCGCATTCATCGGCGCGGACATGCACGACGCAATTGATGGGTTCCATCGGCGCATGCGCAAGGAATGGAAGCTCATAGGTAGCCTCGACCTTCTTGGCCGCAGCCTTCATCTTGGCTTCAACATCGCCCTCCTGGCGCGCCATGATCGGCTTTTTGTGCTCGGATGCGGCTTTGAGGGCCGCCATGATGTTGCTGCTGTCAAGTTTGGCATTCGCGCCTTCATTCCAGGTGATGTTAAGTGCTTCAAGGCCCTTCTTCGCAGCCCAGAAATGGTCGCCAATGACGGCAACGGCATTGTCGAGCTTGACGATATCGCGCACGCCCGGAATAGCGCGTGCTGCCTTGTCGTCCACATCCTGCAGCTTGCCGCCAAAGACGGGGCAGGCGGCGACAGTCGCGACCTTCATATCGGGCACACGGATATCGATGCCGTACTTTACAGCACCATTGACTTTGCCCGGTGTATCAAGCCTGCGGCTGGATTTACCGATCAGCTGGAAGTCCTTCTGGTCCTTCAGCTTGACCTCTGTTGGTACAGGCTGCTTTGCGGCTGCGTCGGCAAGAGCGCCATAGGCGAGCTGGCGGCCGGTTGGCTGATGGGTAACAACGCCAAGCCTGGCGGCGCATTCCGTCACGGGCACCGACCATTCGGCTGCTGCTGCTGCAACCAGCATCATCCGTGCTGTTGCACCCGCTTTGCGCAGCGGTTCCCAGGTGGCGCGCATGGATGTGGAGCCGCCTGTGGCCTGACCGCCAAGGGCCGCGGTCGCATAGAGCTTGTCGTTTGGTGGTGCATCGACGGCTTTAACCTGATCAAGGCCGACTTCCAGTTCCTCGGCAATCAGCGTTGCTTCGCCCGTATGGGTGCCCTGACCCATTTCGATATTGGGAAGGATGAGCGTGATCTGCCCATCGGTGCCGATGCGAATATAGGCATCGGGCGAAAAGGCGGCGGTGACGTCACCGTCAACCGGCAGTGCAGTGCTGGCGGCAAGGACGGGCTTCACGCCTGCGCCAAATAATGCAAAGCCCAGAATCAGGCCGCCACCTTGCAGGAAGGCGCGGCGGGAAGTTCCTGTTTTCGGGGAGGGGGAGGAGGATGGCTTGCTCATGCTGGCTATCTCCATTTCCTCAGGCCTTCGCGGCCTGTTTTATGGCCGCTCGAATCCGGGGATAGGTGCCGCATCGACAGATATTGCCGGACATGGCCGCATCAATATCGCGGTCAGTGGGGTCAGGGTTTCGATCAAGCAAAGCGGAGGCGGACATGATCTGTCCGGACTGACAATAGCCGCACTGCACGACTTCCAGATTGAGCCAGGCGTCCTGTATTTTCTTGCCTGATGGCGTGGCGCTAACCGCTTCAATGGTCGTTATCTTGCGCGAACCAACCGAGGCGGCAGGCAGGACGCAGGAGCGTACCGGGCGTCCATCCAGCTGCACCGTACAAGCGCCGCACTGGGCAATGCCACAACCAAATTTGGTGCCGGTCAAACCAATCACATCACGCAGCACCCAGAGCAGAGGCATATCCTCCGGCACATCAACGTTGCGATCTTCGCCATTTATATTCAGGGCTATCATCAGGCCGCTCCTCGGTTATCCGTGTCTGTGGGACAGATGTCAAAGTCAACGCAGCATGTGCGATTGATGACACAGAAAAGCCACCCTTACCAGAGGTTGTAACAGGAAGGTGATCGGCATTGGCGGCAGGAGGCTGCCCCAGGCAATTGTACGATAGAATTTGCTGGCAAACGAAACTCCTTCCGGAGCGCTTGCCAGCGTTACCGCCTGAAATATCAGATGTTTACAAGAACGGTCAGACCGCGAAGATAACAGCCGTTACCATCATTGCTCCGAACAAAATGGCAGAGCATGTTATCCAATTGCACAGATCGCCGTTTTCTTTAACGTGTCGCATCACTTGCCTCCTGTTGAGCGTAACCGGCTAAACCGGCGCGTTCTCAAAGACCACGAACACCCGCCGCTGACTCTGTTGGCCAACGATCGTTTTTGAAAAGAGTGATTCATGTCCTGCTGCCGGAGCGTGCGGAATTGGTATTCAGCCATCCGGATTACAGCAGTTCGGAGTATAGCACTTACCGGACTGGGGCTCAATTTGTTGTCCGGCATGGAATCATCACATTTGATATCGGAACCGTGAGATTACGTTAATTTTTCGTTACCAGCCGCCGCGTCAACCAGTCTGGGAAAGATCATGCGCACCAGCGCTCCACGGCCTTCATAGAAACCCGCCGGGGCATCATGCATTTCGAGCCGCCCACCATGGTCCTCGACAATCTTCTTGACGATGGCGAGGCCAAGTCCGGTACCCTTTTCGCGGGTGGTCACGTAAGGCTCCAGCAATTGATGCCGGTTTTCGGCTGGTAACCCCTTTCCGTTGTCAACGACTTCAACAAGGATGGAAGGACCAGAGCCCGCCGCCCGTACGAGTATGTGTCCTTCGCTGACAGCGCCGGACTGCAGCATGGCATCGATGGACTCCGATGCATTCTTGATGATGTTGCCGAATGCCTGCCCCAAAAGGCGGCTGTCGAAATTGCCGATAAGCGGCTCGCCGGCAAATTCATGTTCGAACTTGATCTGGCTGTTGCTGATTTCAACAAGGAAAGATGCGTCGCGCAGGACATCGCGAACATCCGTTGCGGCCAGCTGCGGCTTTGGCATGCGGGCGAATTCGGAAAACTCGTCCACCATGCGGCCAATGTCGCCGACCTGCCGGATAATGGTCTCGGTACACTGGTCAAAGACTTCACGGTCTTCGGTGATGACTTTGCCGTAACGGCGACGCAGCCGTTCGGCGGAAAGCTGAATAGGTGTCAGCGGGTTTTTGATTTCGTGGGCGATACGCCGCGCAACATCAGCCCAGGCGGATGAGCGGTGTGCCGCGACGAGATCGGTGATGTCATCGACCGTAACCACATAGGATGTGTTCTGGGTGTCCGCGTCTTCGCGTGTGATCTGGACGTTGAATGAACGGGCGACACCATTGCGGGTCATGGCAATCTGCTTGCGGCTTGACGAGCGTCCGCTATCGCGTGCCGTGGTGAAGACTTCGCCAAACTCCGGCAGGAGTTCAGTCAAATTGCCGCCGATCGTCGAAACGCCATCCTCCAGCAGCATGGTTTCAGCGGGCCGGTTGATAACAGCAATGTCGCCTTGTGTGTTGACGCTGATCACGCCAGCGGTGACGCCGGAAAGAACGGCCTCGGTAAATCGCCTGCGCTCATCGATCTGCTCTTTTGCCGAGATCAGATCGGTGTGCTGGGTTTTCAACTGTCTGACCATCTTGTTGAAGGTCAGGGATAGCGAGCCAATGTCGCCATCAGACCCGCGAACAGGAACAGAGACATCAAAATCTCCTGTCGCTACTTCTTCGGCTGCCCCGATAAGCAGGCGAATGGGCTGAACCACACGATTGGCCACGGCGATGCCTGTCCAGACGGCTGTCAGAAGCAGCAATAATGTCAATTCGACGTAGAGCAGCGCATAGGCGATCTGCGTGTTCTTGCGGTTGCTGGCCAGCGACTGATACTCGCTGTTATTATCGGTCATAACCCGCATATTGTTCAGAGCCGACGGATCGATGGTGCGCAGCGTATAGAGGTAGAGGTCCGGCAGTGCCTGTGTCTTGACGACGGCCCCGACCAGATTGGTCTCACCCGGCGGGATCAGGGCGGGCCGGTCGCCAGCAGCGCCGCGCAATGCCGTCAGCGGAACCGGCGGCAGCTGGTGGTCATTGATGAGGTTTGCACTGACAACGATTTCGCCTGTTGATTTGACCAGTGACGCGCCCAGAAGATTGTTACGGCCCGCATCATAGGTCAGCCAGTCAGCAAAAGCGCCGCGATCCAGGCTGAAAAGCATACGCCGCTGGTCAAGCTCAATGGCCATGGAAAGGGTTGTAGTCACCAGATTCTGGGCATTGTCTTCCGTATAGGACTGCGCCGCCTTGATCGACATGTCGATAATCTTGTTGTTGTCGACATTGATCCATGAATTCAGTCTGTTATCCAGAATAATCAACGAAAAACAGGCGACAATGATGCACGGTATCGACGCGATCAGAGCGAAGATGAAGGCGATATTGGTGTGCAGATCATTGTGCTTTTCCTTGTTCTTGAAAAGGAAGAGCTTTCGTACGGTCGCATAGGACAGATAGATCAGCAGCAGGATCGAGACCGTATTGGCGGCGATGATAAGCTGGGTGATCTCTTTTGTCGGCGATATGGTTGTGATGCCCATCATCACGATGAACGAGGCAATCGTCGTTGCCAGAGCCAGAAGCGTTAGAGATAGCGCGCCCCTTGGCAGAACCTGTTGTTTGATCTCGGTTTCGCTGGAGGACATTCATCAGCCTCGTTGGGTCTTTCCGTCAGATAACGGAGACCACAGTCATTCGTTGTGGATTATCGGGCGTGGTGCCGCTTGTAAAGCAAGCTTGCATTCTGGCAGTGGTTTGGGGCAACAGGGTGGACAGGCGTTGCTGATCTGCCACGCGGTTTTGACCGGAGTATAGATATGACAGTCCGCACGATTGTAAAATTTCCAAACCCGCATCTGCGGGCAAAGGCAGAGCCTGTCACGGAGTTTGATGACAGCTTGCGGACCTTGGCTGCCGATCTACTCGACACCATGCGCGATGCACCTGGAATCGGCATTACGGCGCCGCATATCGGCATTTTGAAACGCGTCGTGGTTGTTGAACTCGATGACGGGCAGGGTGTGCGATACTATATCAATCCAACAGTTGAATCGGCATCGGATGCTCTGGTGAAGAATATGGAGGGCAGCGTGTCGATGCCCGGCATCAACGATGAAGTTGAACGGCCATCGTCCGTCCGTATAAACTATCAGGACCTGACCGGCGCCGCGCAAACCCAAGACGCCGATGGATTGCTGGCTGTGTGTCTGCAACACGAAATTGACCAGCTTGACGGAATTTTCTGGCTGTATCGATTGTCAAAGCTTAAGCGGGACCGGCTGGTCAAACGGTTCGAGAAACAGCAGCGTGTCCAGATAGCCTAGTCTGTGTCTCATCGGTGAATGGGATCTTTCCAAAGAACGCCCTCCGGCTTTTCGGCGGGTTCGATATCGAGGTTGACAACCACCGGCTCCTGACCGGAGCGAACCAGCACACATTCCAGCGGCTCGTCCTCACTGGCATTGATCTCCTGATGTGGAACGTAAGGCGGGACAAAAATGAAATCGCCCGGACCTGCTTCTGCCACATATTCCAGCTTCTCGCCCCAGCGCATCCGTGCCTTGCCTTTAACCACATAGATAATGCTTTCAAGATCACCATGGTGGTGGGCGCCGGTTTTGGCATTGGGGTGAATGACAACGGTCCCGGCCCAAATTTTCTCGGCACCGGCGCGGGCATGGTTGATTGCAGCTGCCCGGTTCATACCGGGTGTTTGTGCCGTGTTGGGATCAAGGGAATTACCCGGGATGACTTTCACGCCATGCTCGCGCCAATCGACAGGTTCATCGTGATGGTGATGATCTTCCGACATAATGCCTCCTGCTTGTCTGATGGCACAGCGTAACGGGCGGCTGGAAAAGACGCCAGTCACCTGTCAAAAAATGGTTCAGGCCATGTGACCGATAATTAACCTTAGGTTGCAGTAATTGACTTGACGCTCTGCCTTTCCGGTCGCCAAAGTAGGGGTGCCGCGGGTTGCCCGCGGAGGAGCCAAGACTGTGTGATGCCATCGAGCAAGTCGCGACAATCACCATTCGACACCCAGAATGAGCGGGGGGGTGATCGCTTGCTCCAGATCGAAGCTGTTTATGACAAGGTTCCGGTTGGGCTCTGCTATCTCAATCGCGATGGCGTCTTTGTTACCGTTAACGACCAGCTTTCGCGTATGCTTGGCATCAGCAGTGACCATGCAATTGGCCGTCTGGTCGAGGATATTGTGCCTGATCATGCGGCGTTGCTCCGGGTCAGCCTCGTTACTGCATTGGAAGAAAAAGCCGTTCCCGATCACGAGCTTCAACGCTCGGGTGAAACCTTCATGGTTTCGGCCGCTCCTGTTACCAATGATCTTGGCGAAGTGGCCGGGATATCCGTCGCCTATACCAACATCACCAATATGAAGCGGATGTCTGAACAGCTGGCGCAAGTCGAACAGCGCACCGCCTATGCTTTGGAAAGTGCGGGGCAATGGATATGGGACATGAATATTGCGACGAACCGTGTCTGGCGATCCCCGCAATACCGTGCTCTGCTCGGGCTTGATCCGGCAAGTCCGGAGACGGAAAATATTGCATGGGACATTGTTCATCCTGACGACAAGCAGGGCGCCATTCAGGCTTTTGAAGACGTGGTGAGTGGCCGCAAGCCATATTTCGAAGCCATATATCGCGTGCCACGCGGTAGCGGCGGACAGGCCTGGATAATGAGCCGCGGCAAGATTGTCGAATATGGGCCCGATGGATCGCCGCTGCGGCTTCTGGCAACGAGTGTTGATATCAGCAGTCAGAAACTGATTGAGGAGCAGCTCTCATCGACCGTTCGGATGCGGCTGGAACTGGAGCAAAAACTGCTCGAAGCCAACCGGAAGTTGAAGAAACTGTCGGAAAGCGATCATCTCACCGATCTGCCGAACCGGCGTAAGTTCAATCGCCTGCTCAAACGGGAATATGACAAGGCCATTGACCGTGGCCAGTCCGTGGCTCTGCTTATGATCGATATTGATCATTTCAAAGCCTATAATGATGTTTACGGACATATGGCCGGAGATCGTTGCCTCGTGCAGGTGGGGCGTGTCCTGAACAGGGTCATCAAGGAAGGTACAGGCGTTGTCGCCCGTTTCGGCGGCGAAGAGTTTGCCGCGCTGTTACCCGCCGCAGTGATGGCCGATGCCATAGACGTGGCAAAAACGATTATTGATACCGTGGCGGGTCTTCAACTGGACCATGAGGGAACGCCGGCGGGCAAGACCTCGGTCAGTATTGGTGTCAGTGTGCTCGATCTGATGAGCCCTGCGACCTTGGGCGGGCCAGACGAATTGCTTAATCTTGCAGACCGGGCACTTTATGAAGCCAAGCGGGCAGGGCGCGGCCGTTTCAGCGTCTGGGGAAGCTTTTCCACTGATTAAGCTGGTTTGCCGCGAATTGTTTTACGCCAGATCATTGGAGCGTGCAGATTTATTGAGGGATTGTCTGCCCCGGTCGGATTTTCGGTACTCGTCAGCCATTCCACACTGCTTTTCACGATATCGTCGACAGGTTGGGTAAAAGTGGTCAACGCGTAGGATGACCAGCTTGCCTGCGGGATGTCATCGAAGCCCGTAACACAAAGGTCCTCGGGAATGCGCAGCGAAAACTCGTGACGCGCGCTGTCCATCAACCCGAACGCCATCAGATCGTTGACGCAGAAAACAGCATCAGGGCGGGCAGGTTCGGTAAACAGCATGCGGGCAATCTGTTGTCCGCTCTCATAAACTGTATTTCCGTGCCGTATCACCGTCACCTCAAGCCCGAACTCTGCCGCTGCAGCGACAAAGCCGCGTTCGCGTGCCATCAGGCTCGGCGTGCCGACGGCAGAGTTGGCAAAGGCCAGGCGCCGGCAACCGGCCCGCAGAAATGCGCTGACGACTGCGCGCGCTGCGCGCCTGTCATCAAGGTTGATGTAAAGCGGGCCTTCGACGTCGTCGTCCCGATTGATGAGAACGATACGTTGGCCGCTGTCGAGACAGAGTTTGGTGATGGCCTTATCGGGCAGCCCCGACAACAGAATCGAGGCGTCGGCGCGATAATTGAGAGTTTGCCGCAGGGCCGCATCGACGCTGCCATCGGAACGGTCGGTGTTGATGATCATGCACACCTTGCCGGCCCTTTGCAGGGCATGGGACAATTCCCGCACCAGCCGGGCACGATAGGGCGTGTCCATTTCCGAAGCGACAAGGCAGACGATGCCGCTTTCACTGCGCATCAGTCCGCGGGCAAGCTGATTGACGTGATAACCAAGCGCATCAGCAGCTTCAATGACGCGTCGGCGCGTTTCCTCGGAGACACTGGCTCCCGGCGTGAATGTGCGGGAAACCGCCGAGCGCGAAACGCCAGCCCGTTTTGCAACGTCTTCAGCGCTGATGAATGATTTGTTCAAAAAGGTTCCACCCGGCAATCTTCTGTTTCATCATAGGTTGCACGCGTTTGCGCTCCTTCGCAATATGTACGTGTTCATATTTTCTGAGACAAAAGTACTGAGCCGACTTGACATGATGTATTCGGGTGTGAAAGCTTTGCACACGCTTGCAAAAATAAGCGACGGCATGGAGGTGCCGCTTTTTCAGGGAGGAGAAATTCATGCGTTCAGTCTTTGCCATTGCTGCCGCTTTTGCCGTTGGTATCCAGATGATGCCAATAAAGGCGCACGCCGCGGACAATCTCAATTTGATCTGCTCGGCTGATGTCGTCATCTGCGAGTTGATGAAGGGCATGTTCGAGAAGGATACGGGCATTCAGGTCAATATGGTGCGCCTGTCATCGGGTGAGACCTATGCAAAAATCCGCGCCGAGGCGCGTAACCCAAAGACTGATATCTGGTGGGCTGGCACAGGTGATCCGCATTTGCAGGCCGCCTCCGAAGGCCTGACGCAGGAATATAAGTCACCACTGCTCGATCAGTTGCAGGATTGGGCGAAGAAGCAGGCGGAAAGTTCCGGTTACAGGACCGTTGGTGTTTATGCCGGTGCGCTCGGCTGGGGCTATAACACGGATATCGTCAAGAAAAAGAACCTGAAGGAAGCCAAGTGCTGGGCTGATCTGCTCGATCCGTCCTATAAGGGCGAGATTCAGATGGCTAACCCCAATTCGTCGGGCACCGCCTATACGGCGCTTGCCTCGCTTGTGCAGATCATGGGCGAAGACAAGGCCTATGATTACCTGAAGAAGCTCAACACCAATGTGTCCCAATATACAAAGTCCGGCTCTGCGCCAGTGAAAGCTGCTGCGCGCGGTGAGACGGCGCTTGGCATTGTTTTTATGCATGATTCTGTTGCACAGACTGTCGAGGGCTTCCCTGTGAAGACCGTGGCACCGTGCGAGGGTACGGGCTACGAAATCGGCTCCATGTCGATCATCAAGGGCGCGCGCAATCTCGATGCGGCGAAGAAATGGTATGACTGGGCGCTGTCAGCCGAAGTGCAATCGCACATGAAGGAAGCAAAATCCTTCCAGCTGCCTTCGAACAAATCAGCTGTCGTTCCGCCGGAGGCACCGAAGTTCGAAGACATCAAGCTCATCGACTACGACTTCAAGACCTATGGCGATCCGGAAAAGCGCAAGGCATTGCTTGAGCGCTGGGATAAGGAAATCGGCGCAAGCGCCAATTGATCTGATTTCCTGAGTTTTGCGTGCCCGGTTTTATGCATTCGGGCACGCAACTGCCATTTCCATCATTGAAGACAGTATTGGGTAGCACAATGGAACGTAGCGACCGGAGATTGAACATTGCCCTCGGTATAGGCCTTGCCGGGTTTGCGCTTGTGCCGTGGTACAGGATCGAAAGCGGTTTCTATGGCTTCGGCTGGCTTGGCAATTTTCCGTCCGGTCCGGCAGAGGCACCCGGCCTCGTGCAGATGGCTTATCATGGGCGCTGGACGCTTATCATTATCGCCGTTCTGTTCGCGTTGGGACTGATCGCGCGCGCTTTCAAGGTTTCGCCTTTGCGGGCCAATCTGCTTGTCGGTGCAGGAGCTGTTGGCATTGTGTTTCTGGTGCTGCAGGGTCTGGCTGTTGGTTTTACCGGTTGGACCTGGGCGATCAGCGAACATCTGTTCGGAACGCTTGCGGACGGGCAACCCTCCATGGGCGCTGGTGCCGGTCTGGTCGCGTTATCGTTTGTCCTGATGTTCTCCTTTGGGCTCGCCGAGCGGGGCGTCCTGCGCGGTGATGCTTTTGTTGTCGCATCAATTGCACTGCTGATCTTTCTGGTCGCGATTTTCGTGTTCTACCCCGTCGGCAGCATGCTTATCGGTTCCGTTCAGAGTGTTGATGGCTCGTTCGATCCATCCGGTTTTATCCGCAATATTCAGGACCCGTCGATCTGGAGCCTTGATTGCGTTGTGGGCGGCAATCGCTGCGGCGTTGCATGGCGCACGCTGTTTCTTGCCATTCTTTCCGCCTCCGGTTCCACGCTTCTCGGCCTTTGTTTTGCTCTGGTGGCAACGCGCACGCGCTTCCCGTTCAAAAAAGGCCTGCGCCTGCTGACGATCCTGCCGATTATCACGCCGCCTTTTGTTATTGGCCTTGCGCTCATCCTGCTGTTTGGCCGGGCGGGTGTTGTGACCCAGCAATTGTCCAATTTCTTCGGCATCGAGCCGGGCCGCTGGCTCTATGGCCTGACCGGCATATGGATCGCGCAGGTCCTGTCCTTCACGCCAATATCCTTCCTTGTGCTGATTGGCGTTGTGGAAGGCGTCAGCCCATCCATGGAAGAGGCGTCGCAGACCCTGCGTGCCGACCGCTGGCGTACATTCTGGCGGGTTTCGCTGCCCCTGATGAAGCCAGGCCTCGCCAATGCGTTTCTCATCGGCTTTATCGAAAGCATGGCGGATTTCGGTAATCCACTGGTGCTTGGCGGCAGCCACGGCGTGCTGTCGACGGAAATCTTCTTTGCGGTGGTCGGCTCGCAGAATGACCCGTCGCGGGCGGCTGTTCTTGCGATCATTCTTCTCTTCTTCACACTGTCGGCGTTTCTGGCCCAGCGTGTGTGGCTGGCGGGCAAGAGCTTCGCCACGGTGACGGGCAAGGGGGATTCTGGCGCGCATATCGCCTTGCCGCGATCTTTGTCCATTGGTGTTCATGCGATTGTCATTCCATGGATCATTTTTACGCTGGTCATCTACGGCATGATCCTGTTTGGCGGCTTCGTGCGCACATGGGGTCTCGACAACACATTGACGCTGGAGCACTACCAGCGGGCATTCTCCTTCAGTTTCGAGAATGGTGCCATCGCCTGGACCGGCGTTGCCTGGAATTCGTTCTGGACGACCATCAAGATCGCGCTGATCTCCGCCCCGCTGACTGCCGCTGTCGGTCTGTTGACGGCCTATCTGATCGTTCGCCAGCGCTTTGTCGGCCGCAACGTCTTCGAATTTGCCCTGATGATGAGCTTTGCCATTCCCGGCACCGTTATCGGCATCAGTTACATCATGGCGTTTAACCTGCCACCGCTTGAGATGACCGGTACGGCGCTGATCCTCATTGCCTGTTTTGTCTTCCGCAACATGCCCGTTGGCGTGCGTGGCGGCGTGGCGGCCATGAGCCAGCTCGACAAGAGCCTTGATGAGGCATCGCTGACATTGCGGGCAACCAGTTTCCGCACCATCCGCAAGGTTATCCTGCCCCTGCTGCGCCCGGCAATCGTTGCTGCACTCGTCTATTCCTTTGTGCGGGCCATCACCTCGATCAGCGCTGTCATATTCCTTGTGAGCGCCGAGTATAATATGGCGACATCCTACATTGTCGGACTGGTCGAAAATGGCGAGTACGGCGTGGCGGTGGCCTATTCCTCCATGTTGATTGTCGTGATGATCGTCATCATCACCTGTTTCCAGCTTCTGGTGGGCGAACGAAAGCTGCGGCGTGAAAACCGTGTCGCGACTGCCTTTGTTCCGTCTGCCACCTCAAAAGAAAAGGCCGCCTCATGACCACGCATCGCACCGGCTCTGTCATTTTCTCCAATGTCAAAAAACAATTCGGAAATTTCACGGCGATTCATGATCTGTCGCTGGACATCGAGCCCGGCACGCTTGTCACATTGCTTGGACCTTCCGGCTGCGGCAAGACCACGACCCTGCGCATGCTGGCCGGGCTTGAGCACCCGTCTTCGGGCCGTATCCTGATCGGCGGCAAGGATGTGACCATGCTGCCCGCCAATGAGCGCGATGTGTCGATGGTGTTCCAGTCTTACGCCTTGTTTCCGCATATGTCGGTGCTTGAGAACGTTGCTTACGGCCTTGAATCATCCGGCATGAAAAAGTCGGATGCCCGCGAAAAAGCAGAAGAAGGTCTTAAACAGGTTGGCCTTGCAGGGTATGGCCAGCGCCTGCCTGCCGAGCTTTCCGGTGGCCAGCAGCAGCGCGTTGCCGTTGCCCGCGCGCTGGTTCTGGAGCCGCAAGTGTTGCTGCTGGATGAACCCCTGTCCAATCTCGATGCGCGTCTGCGCCGCCGCGTGCGTACGGAAATCCGCGAGTTGCAGCAGCGGCTTGGTTTCACGGCAGTTTACGTCACCCATGATCAGGAGGAAGCGCTTGCCGTATCCGACCGCATCATCGTGATGCAGGACGGTGTGATTGCCCAGCAGGGGACGCCGCGCGAATTGTATGAGGCACCGGCTTCATCATTTATTGCCGACTTTATCGGCGAGGCCAATGTGGTGCCTTGTGAAGTGCTACGCAGCGATGGCGGCAAGGCTATTATCCGCATTGGCACGCTGGAACATACGGTGCCGGGGCGCAATGCCAAGCCGGGGCCAGCAAAGATTGCAGTGAGGCCGAACGCAATTACGCTGGAGCCAGAGGAGAACGGTGCCTTTGCCGGAAGCATCCGACACGCCGCCTATCTTGGCGATCATGTGGAATATGAGGTGGAAACGGCATCCGGAACACTGTTTGTGGTTGATCCGGCGGTTGATCGCAATCTTGCTCCCGCAACCAATGTGAGCATCGGTTTTCATCACCGTGGCATCGCTATCATCAACAACTGAAACTGTATTTTCAAAGGACTATCATGACATCGCATGCGCAAGCCGAATTGCAGGGCCGTTTTGGCCTTGCCAAGAAGATGGCTATCGAAGCCGGAGCCGTGGCACTGGCGCATTTCAATGCGCGCGAGCGGCTGGTTATTGAAACCAAGGCTGATCCGCAGGATGTGGTTTCAATCGCCGACCGGGAAGTGGAAGAACTGATCCGTGCGCGTATCGGCGCTACCTATCCCGGCGATGCAGTGCTTGGCGAAGAGTATGGTGTGAGCGAGGGAACCTCGGAGTTCACATGGGTCATTGACCCGATTGATGGCACCAGTCCTTTCGTCAACGGCATGCCGACCTGGTGTATTTCCATTGCGGCCATGCGTGGTGAGGAGATCGTTGTCGGGGTGATTTATGTGCCCTGCAATGATGAGCTTTATGCTTCAGCGCTTGGCATGGGTGCGACGCTGAACGGCAAGCCGCTCATGATCGATTCTGAAAAAACCATTCGCAATGCGGTGACGGGCATCGGTGCCAATCATCATGTCACCCCGGCGGTCGTTGCGTCGCTGGTGGAAAAGTTGCTGGAAGCGGGCGGCAATTTTATCCGCAATGGTTCAGGCGCACTCATGCTGGCCTATGTGGCGGCGGGGCGTCTGGTTGGCTATTACGAACCTTACATGCATGCCTGGGACTGCATGGCCGGGTATTGCCTCGTCAAGGAAGCGGGCGGCTGGCACCATCCTTTTCCGGTGAAAGGAGATGGGTTGACCAAGGGCGCGCCCGTTCTTGCTGCCGCGCCGGGCGCAGTCGATAATCTGAGGAAGATTGCTGGCCTATAATCAGACAACAGGCACCGGCGATATGGAAGCCGGTGCCTGCCCTTTCTCTGCTATTTCTGTTGAACCGACACGCCGCTTTCGCCGATCTTTAACTCGATCCCCGTTGGCTTTGTATTCTGCTCGTAAATGTAGAAACCCAGCCCGAGGACGAGCACGATCAATCCACCAATGATCAGGTAAAGCATGTTCTGGTTCATGTTGGCCCCTCCAGATTACAAATGTTCTCATGGGGTTAGACCATTCGAGCTACCCCATGACAACCCTTGCAAGGGCGTTATCAAAAGCTGATTACCCATCTGGCCAGCATTGAATCCCTGTTATAATCGCGCTCTGCTCGCTGACATATCGCTTTCACACCCGGACGATAAATCGTGGATCTGTGGTGATTCCTGCTATGATTTTGCTGTATCTTGGAGGAACCATTGCGCAACAGTCCGTGTCGGGACTTCAGCCGTCAGTCCTGACAGCATTCCTAACGTTATTCTGGCTGGAAATTCCGATGAAAACTGTTTGTGCCTGCAATAGGAAAGAAAGCAAAAAATGCTGATTCTTTGCGCAACTGCGAAGAGCAAATCATTGACTTATCACGACGAATAACGTCGATTAAAGTTGGTGTTGACGATCACCGACTCTCGAAAAGCTGGATAGACATGACGTTCGTGCGAAATCTTATGTGGGCGCCTACAATTGGCCTATCCTGGTTATGGGGATTGGGTTTCTTCTATTCAATCCATGTCACCCTGACTTATGGCTGGCTGGGCTTTTTTGGGTTCGCGATTGCCAATGTCGGCGGGCTCTGGCTATTCGGTTATATTCTCGGTCGCAGCAAGCGAACGCCTGATCAGATCATGAAGGATATTGAAAGCCGCTATGTTGGCGTCTTTCTGCTTTTCCAGATGGCGGCGCTTGTTGTTACGATTTTCGGGTTTGTTGCCTATCTCTGGCAACCGATTGTCGGTGAGGGTGCATCGATCGGCGTCGCTTTCCTGCTTTTGGTCTCCTGTGCGATTGGACATGCCCTGTCCCTGCAACAGCTCAAATTGCTGCATATCGTCTACATGATTGTCGGTGTTGCCGCTGGTATTGTTCTGCTGGTCGGTCTGAGACAAACGTCTGATTATCCCGGTGTGCCGCTTCAAAGTTTCGATGCGCGTTTTTATGGTCTGGTTATGCCAACGCTGATCGGGTTTTTGCTCGGCCCTTGGCTCGACATCCAGCACTGGCAGCGTGCCGTCTATATCAAGCGCGAGGGTGGGTCTGTCGGCCTCGCCTATGGTGCTGGTGCCTTGCTGTTCTTCGGCTTTCTTTTGCTGAATGCGCTGACAGCCTCGGCGGTGGGACCCATTGGCAGCATTATTTCCATTGATGGTTTGCCCAGTGCGCAGGGATCTGTTTCCGCCGCGGCCGTGCTTTCTGCGGAAAATGGTTCGACCTATCTGGGAATCGCCTTTGTCATCTGGACTGTCATCGCATTGGCATCGACGGTCGACAGTTTTTACTGCGCTACCAGTTGGTATCTGCGCGGCAAAAACATGCGCAGCAACAGCCCGTTGCTTGCGCTTATCCCCGATGGCATTGCATCATCACCGCTCTGGTTGCTGATTGGTGCCGCCTGGGTCGCCTATGCGGCAGTGCCGGCAAACTTTTCACTCATGTATTTCATGATGCCTTTTGCGACATTGTTCGTCAGCGCCTCGGCCAATCTCGTGTGTGAAGCGCTCGGTGCTAAGCCGAAATTTGATCCCGTGCTGAGCTTTCTCATTGGCTGCGGATCATCCTTGATCTTCGTTCTGGGTTATATCCAGCCCGTGCCTGGCTTCCTGTTCCTGTCACCGTTTATCGGTTTGATCGGCGCGTTGCCTGTCATCATCGAATTGATAGGCCCGAAGTCGAAGGCCATTCCTGTGGAAATCGTGGATCAGCCGATCCGCATGATGAGTCCCGCACCGCTAACCACTGCGACGGGTTCGGAGGAAATCTCCCAATCGCATGGCTTCGATGGTGAGTGGTTCGTCATGCATCTCACACCGACCTATGACGACACCAATTCCGTGGGCAATGTGTATTTCGCCAATTATGTGCGCTGGGTTGGCAAGGCGCGTGAGCTGTTTTTTAATGTCTGCATGCCGGATTTTGATCTGGCAACAACGCGCTTCTACATTCTCACGCGCTCTTTCACCCATGATTACCGGCGGGAATCGAAGGAATTTGAACAGATCAGTGTTCGCATCAAGATCGCCAAGCACAACCGCAAGTTCGTAACATTGCAGCACGAGATTCACAGCGCGGCTCAGGGGCTGCTTGGCCATGGTGAGCAGTCTTTGATGTTTGTGGATCGGGATCAGTATAACCCGCTCGATATTCCGGGTGAGGTCATCAAGGGGTTTCTGGCCTATTGGCCCAAGGACTCGCGGCTGTCACCAAACTATCGTCCTGTTGTACAGGACAAAACCAAACGTCAGGCGTGACCCATCGGGGCGATGGTTTCAGCTGGCGACTTCGTAACGGTCGCGGTCAAATGACATGAGGCCGGAGGTCTTTTCAAAAGGCTCTGCGGGGCTGAAGAGAAAGCCCTGAACCTGATCACAGCCTTCCTTTTGCAGACAGGCAAGCTGTTCGCGTGTTTCCACACCTTCCGCTGTGATCTTCATGCCCATACTGGCGCCCAGTCCCATGACAGCGCGAATAATGGCAAGGCTACCCCGGTTGTGTGGAAGATCACGCACAAAGGACTGATCAATCTTGATCTTGTCGAACGGCATTTTGCGCAGATAGCTCAAACTGGAATAGCCCGTACCAAAGTCATCAAGGGCGATGCTGACACCCATGGCGCGGAACTGGCGAAGCAGGGATATGGCAGCGACATTGGCTTCAAGAAACACCGACTCGGTGATTTCAAGTTCAAGGCGATTGGGCTTCAATTTGTTCGTTGTCAGCGCATCGCGAACAATGGATGCAAGGTCCGAGTGGCGAAACTGGATGGCTGAAATATTGATTGCCACGTTGATGTCATCTGGCCAGAGCACGGCTGTTCTGCAGGCTTCCTGAATGATCCATTCGCCAAGTGGAATAATATTGCCGGTCTCTTCGGCAATCGGGATGAAAATGGCCGGCGAAATATAGCCATGCACCGGGTGTTTCCAACGCAGAAGCGTTTCAAATCCGACTGTCTTGAGCGTTATGGCCGAGACAATCGGCTGGAAATGCAAAATGAATTCCTTGCGGGCCAAAGCACCCCGCAGGTCCATGGCGAGCGCCCGCTTGGCCTCAATGCGGGCATCCATTTCCACTTCATAAAAGCGGTAGCTATTCCGGCCTTCGTTCTTGGTGCGATAAAGTGCCAGATCAGCGCAACGCATGATGTCGTTGACGCTGTCTGTCGGCGCAAGAGCAATACCGACACTGATATGGATGTTGATCTGGATACCGTCGATCCAGAATGGTTGAGAAATTGTCTGGACGAGATCCTGAGCCAGGGTTGTTGCATCCTCATGATCCGCGCCGGGGGCAAGGATGGCAAATTCGTCACCGGAGAGACGCGCCACTATGTAAGTGGCTGGTGATGTGCTGCGCAGACGTTCTGCAACCTGTTTCAGCAGTTGATCACCGATGCCATGGCCAAAGCTGTCATTGACCGTCTTGAACTCATCAAGGTCGATACAGAAGACAGCAAATCCGGCAAGACCTTCTTCAAGATCTTTGGTTGCTTGCGACAGCTGATCCGTAAACAGGGTTCTGTTGGGCAGATCGGTCAGTACATCATAACGGGCGAGATAGGACAGCTGATCTTCCGACTGTTTGGCGGCTGTCACATCGGAGCCAACGCCGCGATAGCCGCAGAACTGCCCGGCATTGTCAAAAATCGCCTTACCGGTAAGTGACCACCAACGGGTCTCGCCCTTGATATTGATCGGCAGGATGTGATTGCGGAACGTCGTGCGGTTCTCGATGGCCTGCCAGATAGAGCCGACTTTTACCGCTTCTTCGGCATGCGACTGGTCAACTTTGAAGAGTTGGGCAAATGGCATTCCCTGCAGTTGTTTGGTGGTTTTTTCAGCGATCTGTGCAAGCCGGGGCGAGGTGTGCTGAAGTTTCAGATCAGCATCAGTTTCCCAGATCCAGTCGCTGGCGTTCTCTTCGAAGTCATAAAGAAGCAGACTGATAACTTCCTTCTGCTGCTCAACCTTGATCTGATCGAGTGTGCGCATAACGATCAGATTGCTCATGTGAACAATGGTGAACAGAATGAAGAGCGCGTAGATGGCCAGCAGAATCGCGATGAAAAGAAAGAAATCCTCACCGGTTGAGGCGAGGGCGAAGAACGAACCTGTGATAATCGCACCCGAAAAGGCAATGGCTGCAAGTGGAACCACAGCGACACCAATGCCAGTTGCCATGAGGCCTGCGGCTGTGCAGGCGATGAGCAACCTATGGTAAGCGTCGGCTTCCAGAAACAACATTAGCGGGATGCTGGCCAGACATAAGCCATAACAGGCGGATGTGATGATCAGATATTTGATGCCGTCAAAGCTAAGCTCCTTGACCTTCGGCACCTTGTACCATTGCCAGCATGCAAAGAGCGATGCAGCGGTCATCAGGGTGACGATTGTTGAGAGGCTTCCCAGATAGAGCTTATGTCCCTGATCCCAGAAGACAAAAGCCACAACGAACACTACACTCATGGCGACAACGACGGTAAACGGCGCCAGTCTTAGCGCCACATCCATCTGTTCAGCATAGACACGCCGTTTGACAGCAGGGTTGATCGTTCCCCGCATGCCGAACATCGACCGGATAGCGTCAGGTGTATGGAAATTCGACAGTGGCACCCACGGACCTCAGACAGGCGAGTTCATATTTCCCTATGCTATTTTTATTACGTTCGGCATTGGTTAATTTGCTTACCATTTTTTATAATAGTTACCAATGTCTTTATGGTTCTATGGTTTATGCCGCAGCAATATTGCGCCCCTGGCGAAATGTTTTGTAATCCCCACCTGTAAATCGAAAGATGGATACTTCTCATAAGTAAAAAGTAAGGCTTGCAACGTCAATATTTGTAATAAAACAAGGTATAACCAGAATACACGACGAGTTTGTTGCGTATCCCGCTGCTTACGGGCACCCGCACTCACAGTTGGTTTTGGACGCGCAACAATCTCCTAGCTGCGCACTGCAAGAATTGCGGGAAGCAATCCAGGGAAAACCTCGGCGAGTTCATTATCGCGCAACTCATTGATGCGGGACGTTCCGTCATTACGCGTCTTGATAATGCCAGCTTCGCGCAGTACGCGAAAATGATGCGACACGCTGGATTTCGGGCGTCCGTTTTCAAGCGCGGCGCAGCTTGCTTCACCCTCGCGCGCAAGCTGTCGAACAATCGACAGGCGGATGGGGTCGCTCAAGGCGTAAAGCACAGACTCGAGCTGCACTTCGGTGATCTGGGGGTGACGATATTCTCTCATACACTCTTCCTAGCACAAAATTTTGTGTATTGCTATTGTTCGAATTATATCGAACTATAGAAATATGATTGGCGTCCAGCCAAAAGATTCTTAAACCGGAGTAACAGTATGGCCTCTCTCTTCGACCCCTTCACCCTGAAGGATGTGACATTGCGCAACCGAATCGCGGTGTCGCCCATGTGCCAGTATTCGGCAAATGACGGCGTGATCAACAATTGGCATCACGTTCACCTCGGTGGGCTGGCGCGTGGCGGTTCGGGGCTGGTGATTGTTGAGGCAACAGCCGTCTCGCCGGAAGGCCGCATTACACCGGGTTGTGCCGGACTTTGGAATGACGAACAGGCAAAGGCGTTTGCGCCTGCTGTCCAGACCATCAAGGATGCGGGCGCCGTTCCGGGCATTCAGATTGCCCATGCGGGACGCAAGGCCAGTGCCAATCGCCCATGGGAAGGTGATGACCATATTGCCGAAGATGACGCACGAGGCTGGGAGACGATTGCACCATCGGCGATTGCCTATGGTGGTGGACTTCCAAAGGTCCCACGCGCAATGACCAAGGGCGATATCGAACGGGTACAGCAGGCATTTGTTGATAGCGCGAAGCGTGCGCTTGCCGTCGGTTTTGAATGGCTGGAACTGCACTTCGCCCATGGTTATCTCGCCCAGAGTTTTCTGTCTGAGCACTCCAACAAACGCACGGACGAATATGGTGGCAGCTTTGAAAACCGCAGCCGTTTTCTGATCGAAACCGTTCGCGCGGTACGGGCTGTCTGGCCTGAGAACCTACCGCTCACTGCTCGCCTCGGCGTTATCGAATATGATGGACAGGACGAGAAGACGCTCAGCGAAGCCATTGAGCTTGTCAAATTATTGAAAGACAATGGCCTTGATTTTATCGATGTCAGCATGGGTTTCTCGCTTGGCAAGACCAGCATTCCATGGGGTCCGGCATTCCTAGGACCAGTCGCAGAACGGGTTCGCCGCGAAACCGGTCTGCCTGCCTCCACATCCTGGTACATCAGCACCCCGCAGGAAGCGGATGCGCTGGTACGGGAAGGCAAGGTTGATCTGGTCATGCTGGCGCGTCCGTTGCTGACTGATCCGCATTGGCCTTTCCGTGCCGCCAAGGAATTGGGTGTCGAAAAGCCGTCATGGGTGCTGCCATCGCCTTATGCCCATTGGCTGGAACGGTATCGGGCAGCCTGATCCCAGACTGTTGGCTTTCGTGGAGCTGGGAATGGAATTCTCTATTCCCGGCTTTGCTCGTGGCCAATCGGCATGGATTAGATCGTTCTAGTCGGTTTTTAGCATAGGATTGCCGGAACGAGCTTAAATAAGAAACAGCCTGCGTGTCCCGCTTTTGCAAGTTCTCCTAGTGTCACAGGTGATCAATCCCGTCACCAACACAAGGACGAAAACCATGGCAGTCCATTTGCATCCCGAGACTATCGCCCTGCATGCCGGCTGGCGGGCTGATCCCGCGACCGGTGCCGTGGCAGTGCCGATCTACCAGACCACATCCTATCAGTTTCGCGATACGGAACATGCAGCCAATCTCTTCGCGTTGAAGGAACTCGGCAATATTTATACGCGCATTGGTAACCCGACGACCGATGTGCTGGAAAAGCGCATTGCTGCGCTTGATGGCGGCATTGCCGCGCTCGCGGTTGCTTCGGGGCAGGCGGCTTCGGCAATTGCTGTCCAGAACCTTGCGCGTTCCGGTGACAATATCGTCAGCTCCACCGATCTTTACGGCGGTACGTGGAACCTCTTTGCCAATACGCTGAAGGATCAGGGCATCGAAGTGCGCTTTGTCGATCCTCAAGACCCGGAAGCGTTTCGCCGGGCCACGGATGAGCGCACCCGCGCCTATTATGCGGAAACACTTCCCAATCCGAAACTCACCGTATTTCCCATTGCCGAAGTTGCCGCCATTGGACGTGAATATGGTATCCCGCTGATTGTTGATAATACGGCTGCACCGTTGATCGCGCGTCCACTGCAACATGGTGCAGCTATCGTCGTATACTCCACCACCAAATATCTGGGCGGTCATGGCACCTCCATCGGCGGCATTATCGTTGATGGCGGCCAGTTCGACTGGGAAAAATTTCCGGAACGTCAGCCCGCGCTCAATACGCCTGATCCAAGCTATCATGGTGCGGTCTGGACAGAAGCCGTCAAGCCCATTGGTCCGGTCGCCTATATCATCAAGGCGCGCGTGACACTGTTGCGTGACCTCGGTGCAGCGCTTTCACCTTTTAACGCTTTCCAGACGATACAGGGGATCGAGACGCTGGCTCTCAGGCTTGAGCGTCATGTGGAAAACGCCAAGAAGGTTGCGGATTTTCTGGCAAAGCGACCGGAGATTGCCAAGGTTATCCATCCATCCCAGCAGAGCGGGATCGATCGCGAACGGGCGGAAAAATACCTTTCCGGCAGTTTCGGTGGTCTGGTCGGTTTCGAGCTGAAAGGTGGTTTGCAGGCCGGGCGCAAATTCATTGAAGCGCTCGAACTTTTCTACCATGTTGCCAATATCGGCGATGTGCGAAGCCTCGCCATCCATCCAGCCACAACCACGCACTCCCAGCTGTCACCGGACGAGCAACGCGCAAGCGGCGTTTCGGAAGGTTACATTCGCCTTTCGGTTGGCATCGAACATATTGACGATATTCTCGATGATCTGGAACGTGGTCTGAATGCATCAAAACTTGCGCTTGCAGCCTGATCTGAAACCTGTGGTTGGTTGGAATTTCCGATAAGTTGTTGTAAGCTTCTGGAGTGAGGGACGGACTTTCGTCCGCCCCTCCCGGACTAATTGGTAAATTGAACCCGGAACATCAGCGTCCAGCCGGTCCGGGTTCTTTTCACCACTAGCGTGACGCTAAACGGTTTATACCGCATAGAGCACCTCCAGATTTGAGAGCAAGGCCGTTGCCGCGGTCGAGAGGCCCATCTTCTCGATACACCGGCTGGCTCGGTGCGTGCTGCTTCACCCTCAAATGGATTGCGCGTGAAAACGCCTGCTCAACGCTGCCTGCTTTTTCGGAGCCGCGCTAGAAATGCAGAGTTGAATCTCGTGAGGTAAGTGGTTGTTTTGAAAGCGGAGTTTGAAACTAAAGTTGAAGGTACCCATTCTGTGTGAAAGCCTCATCTGAAACCTGTGGTTGGTTGGAATTTCCGATAAGGTGTTGTAAGCTTCTGGAGTGAGGGACGGACTTTCGCCCGCCCCTCCCGGACTAATTTGTAAATTGAACCCGGAACATCAGCTGCCAGCCGGTCCGGGTTCTTTTCACAACTAGCGTGACGCTAAACGGTTTATACCGCATAGAGCACCTCCAGATTTGAGAGCAAGGCCGTTGCCACGGTCGGGGAGGCCCATCTCCCCGATACACCGGCTGGCTCGGTGCGCGCTGCTTCACCCTCAAACGGATTGCGCGTAAAAACGCCTGCTCAACGCTGTCCGCTTTTTCGAAGCAGCGCTAGAAATGCAGAGTTGAATCTCGCGAGGTAAGTAGTTGTTTTAATTCATTATTTAGAACTAAAGTGGCAAGAAAACTGCGTTGTTCATGAGAACAATCCAGCCCACAGTTCGATAAAATCAACATTTCTTCCGTCGAAAATGTTCACGCAAGTCCACAGGCTCTATCGAAATCTCGACCTGATCGGTATAGACAGTCGCAAACAGACAACAGGGCAGCTGCGAATGCAGCGCAATTGAGTATGACGGTTGTGACACGGAAGACTGGAAAACCATCCCAAGAGGTCATGGGTGATGGATTGAACAAAGCGGCCAATCCCATGGTGGCGTTCGAAGGCGTATCCAAACGGTTTGCGGCGGGACGCACCAGCGTGGAAGTTGCGGCGCTTGATGGTGTTGATCTGACTGTTCCGCGCGGTTCAGTGACTGGCATTATCGGTCGTTCCGGTGCAGGCAAATCCACATTGATCCGGCTGGTCAATGGGCTGGAAAAGCCTACCAGCGGCCGTGTCATTGTTGATGGCGTGAACATTGCCGAACTTGACGAGAAAAGCTTACGGGACGTGCGCCGCTCAATCGGCATGATTTTCCAGCATTTCAACCTGCTTTCGTCGCGCACCGCTTTCGACAATATTGCGCTGCCGCTCGAGATCGCCGGGATTGATAGGCAGACTATTGAAAAGCGCGTGACGCCGCTGCTTGATCTTGTCGGACTTTCGGACAAACGCAACCGTTACCCATCCGAACTTTCAGGTGGGCAGAAGCAGCGCATTGGTATTGCCCGCGCTTTGGCGACAGAACCAAAACTGCTTTTGTCCGATGAGGCGACGTCGGCACTCGATCCGGAAACGACACGCTCCATTCTCGCCTTGCTCAAGACGATCAACAAGGAGCTTGGCCTTACGGTTCTTCTGATTACCCACGAGATGGAAGTGATTAAAACTATTGCTGATCATGTGGCGGTGATCGATGGCGGGCGCATTGTCGAGCAGGGGCCGACCTTCGATGTTTTCACCGGTCATACTCATGCGACCACGCGTTCGCTGCTCGGCGGCCTCGCAGGACTGCACCTGCCGGAGTTTCTGACGCGGCAGATGGTGGAAAAGCCGGAACCGGGTCTGCGCACGATCCTGCGCATCATCTTCAAGGGTGAGAACGCGACAGAGCCCATGCTTGCACGGCTCGGCAGCGATCTTGGTATTGAGGTCAACATTATGGCGGGTGCGGTTGACGAGATTGCCGGTCGTCCCTTTGGCATGCTGGTTGTTTCATTGCTGGCGGATGAGGCAAGGATAGTCGAGGCACGGCGTTTTCTCGCCGATCATGGCCTGTCATCGGAGGTTGTCGGTTATGTCCGCTGATATTTTCGCACTGCTCGTGAAGTCCACAGGGCAGACCCTTTACATGGTTGCCATCGCCGGATTGATCGGATCGCTCTTCGGTATTCCGCTTGGGGTTTTTCTGGCCACCAGTGAGCGGGGCGAGCTTTTTGCAGCGCCTTCGACCAACAAGGTGCTGGGGCTTATCGTCAATGCCGCGCGCTCGACACCCTTCATCATTCTGGTTGTTGCCATCATACCGTTCACGCGGATGATCGCCGGAACCTCAATCGGCACGACGGCGGCAATTGTGCCGCTGACTATCGCAACCATTCCCTTTATTGCGCGGCTGGTTGAATCAGCAATCCGCGAGGTCGATCCGGGATTGACAGAAGCGGCCCGCGCCATGGGGGCAAGCCCGGTTCAGATCGTGTTCAAGGTTCTGCTGGCGGAAGCGCGGCCCGGCATTGCATCGGCGTTAACACTGACCATTGTCAGCCTGATCGGTTATTCAGCCATGGTCGGCGCGGTCGGTGGTGGTGGTCTGGGCGATCTCGGCATCCGTTATGGCTATCAGCGCTTTATGCCTGACGTGATGGCAATCGTGGTTCTTGTGCTTATCGTGCTGGTACAACTTGTCCAGAGCGCCGGCGACCGGCTGGCGCGGCAGTTCGACAAGCGCATTCGTCCCCGCTGAATTGAGTTTTGTTAAAACAGGAGAGTAAAATGTTGAAGAAAATCCTCGCCACAGCTGCGCTGGCGGCAATTCTCAGCGCCACCAGTGCGTTTGCGGAAACGATCAAGATTGGCGTAACGCCCGGCGAACACGCGCAGATCATGGAAAAGGTCAAGGAAATCGCCAAGCCAAAGGGTCTTGATATCGAGATTTTCGAGTTTTCCGACTATGTCGTGCCCAATCAGGCGCTGAATGATGGCGAACTTGATGCCAACTCATTCCAGCACAAGCCCTATCTTGATAACCAGATTGCCGATCGCAAGTTTGATCTGGTTGATGTCGCCTACACTGTCAATTTCCCGATGGGCGTTTATTCGAAGAAGGTGAAGGGCTTTGATGAACTGGCCGATGGTGCGACGATTGCCATTCCGAACGATCCGACCAATGGCGGCCGCGCGCTGCTCATCATCGCGGACAAAGGCGCCATCAAGCTGAAGGAAGGTTCTGGCCTTAAAGTCACGCTTGCCGATATTGTTGAGAACAAGAAGAACTTCAAGTTCGTCGAGCTTGATGCAGCCCAGTTGCCGCGTTCGATTGATGATGTCGATGCCGCCGCGATCAACACCAATTATGCGCTTGAAGCTGGTCTTGACCCGATGAAAGACCCGATCCTGAAGGAAGGCGAAAAGGCACCTTACGTCAATCTGATCGCCGTTCGTAAAGCCGACAAGGACAAGCCTTGGGTCAAGACGTTGATCGAATCCTACCATTCCGATCCGGTCAAGCAGTTCATCCTCGATAAGTACAAGGGTGCTGCTGTTCCAGCCTGGTAAATGATAATCTCACTCCCTTCTGCCTTGATGGTGGAGGGGAGTGATCACTTTAAGACGCCTTAGAGGCGTTTTCCGTTGCCGCCAAAAAGGTGCAGCTTTTCCTTGGGGATGATGACCCTGAGATGATCATCGGGCTGTGATACCGAACGACCAGCAACGCGGACGACAACCCGTTCGCCGCCGATAATGCCATAGACATAGCTTTCCGCACCGACAGGCTCGACACCCAGCACTTTGAGGTCAAGCAAAAGGCCGCCAACATGCGACTCTGTCCCGGTGGCAACTTCCAGATCTTCCGGACGGAAACCGATGATTGCATCCTTGTCGGTCACCGCCAGACCCTGCGCCCCGATCCGGGTGCCGTCTTTCAGGATCAGTCCCGAGCCGTCCGATGTCACCGGAATAAGGTTCATTGGCGGTGCGCCGATGAAACTTGCCACGAATGTGCTGGCAGGCTTTTCGTAGATATCCAGTGGCGCGCCAATCTGTTCGACAGCACCGGCATTCATGACCACAAGAATATCGGCGAGCGTCATCGCCTCCAACTGATCGTGGGTGACATAGACGCTGGTCACACCGAGCTGGCGCTGCAGGTTCTTGATTTCGACACGCATCTGGCCGCGCAGCTTGGCGTCCAGATTAGAAAGCGGCTCGTCAAAGAGGAACACTTTCGGGTTGCGCACGATGGCACGGCCCATGGCCACGCGCTGGCGCTGGCCACCCGATAATTCCTTGGGGCGGCGCTCCAGAAGATGCGTGAGTTCAAGTGTTGCGGCTGCCTCACGCACACGCTTGTCAATCTGATCCTTCGGCATGCCGCGATTGCGCAAACCGTAAGCCATATTGTCATAGACTTTCATATGCGGATAAAGCGCATAATTCTGGAAGACCATGGCAATGTCGCGCTCGGCTGGCCCGAGATCATTGACGATCTTGTTGTCGATCTTGACCGTACCGTCAGTGATCGATTCCAGTCCGGCGATCATGCGCAGAAGCGTCGATTTCCCGCATCCTGAAGGGCCAACAAGCACGCACAACGCGCCGTCCTTGATTGCGATGTCGACGCCTTTTACCGCCTCGACGGCTCCGGCATAGACCTTGCGGACATTTGTAAGTTCAACACTTGCCATGTGAAATCATTTCTCCGTTTCGACCAGACCGCGCACGAACCAGCGTTGCATCAGGACAACGACGAGGACCGGGGGAGGATGGCCAGAATGCAGGTCACCATCACCAGATGCCATTCGGTATCGGCATCGGCGAAGGAAATCATTTTGCGCAGACCGATGACGATGGTTGTCATGTCATTGCGATTTGTCATCAGCAGCGGCCAGAGATATTGGGTCCAGCCGTAAATGAAGAGGATGACGAACAGCGCTGCGATATTGGTTTTCGACAGGGGCAACAGGATGTCTTTAAAGAAGCGCCATGGGCCAGCACCATCGACACGCGCCGCCTCGACCAGTTCACCCGGTATGGTCATGAAGAACTGGCGGAACAGCAGCGTTGCCGTTGCCGATGCCATGAGTGGAACCGTAAGGCCCGTATAGGTGTCGATGAGACCGAGATCGACCATGACCTTGTAGGTTGGCAGGATGCGCACTTCGACCGGAAGCATCAGTGTGATGAAGATCAACCAGAAGAAGATCATGCGACCGGGGAATCGGAAAAACACGATGGCATAGGCTGACAGAATTGAGATGATGATCTTGCCGACGGCAATTGCCAGCGCCATGATCGTTGTGTTGATGAGCAGGCGGCCGACACCGACGCCGCCGATACGGCCAATGCCACCGAAAAGCGCTGTTGTATAGTTTTCCCAGAAATGCCCGCCGGGCAGCAACGACAGCGGCGGCCGCATGATGTCCTGCAGCGACTGTGTTGATGCGATAAAGGCGTAGTAGATCGGGAAGGCCACGATCAGGATGCCGATAATCAGGACGATATGGGCAACAATACGGCTGATGGGATTGTTCTGGATCATGTCTTTTCCCCTCAACCGTAATGAACTTTGCGCTCGACATAACGGAACTGGATTGCCGTCAGACCGATAACAATGACCATGAGGATGACTGATTGTGCCGCGGAGTCGCCGAGGATCAGATTGACGAAGCCGTCATTATAAACCTTGTAGACCAGTGTCTCCGTTGCCTTGCCGGGGCCGCCGCCCGTAACGGCGTGGATGATGCCGAATGTGTCGAAGAAGGCGTAGACGGTGTTGACCACCAGAAGGAAGAATGTTGTCGGGGCAAGCAGCGGGAAGACAATGGTCCAGAAACGCTTGGTTTCACCCGCGCCATCAATGGCGGCGGCTTCGATCAGTGATTTTGGAATCGACTGGAGTCCGGCAACAAAGAACAGGAAGTTGTAGCTGATCTGCTTCCAGGCAGCAGCGGCAACCACGAGCAGCATTGCCTGACCGCTGTTGAGCAACGGGTCCCAATTGTATCCGGCAGAGCGGATCATATAGGCAAATGTGCCCATGGATGGATTGAACAGGAACAGCCAGAGCATACCGGCGATGGCCGGAGCCACCGCATAAGGCCAGATCATCAGCGTGCGGTAAATGCCTTTGCCACGGATGACCTTGTCGGCCATGACGGCAAACATCAGGGCAAAACCCATGGCGATCACGGCTGTGGCGATGGAGAAGACAACCGTCACCTGAAGCGAGTTCAGGTAGTTGGGGTCATTGAGGATGCGTTTGAAATTTCCAAGCCCGACAAACTGGGTTGAAAGGCCAAATGGGTCTTCCCGCAGGACCGACTGACGGATGGCCTGGGACGCTGGCCAGTAGAAAAAGACAATCGTGATGGCGAGCTGCGGCGCCAGCAGCAGATAAGGCAGAAATTTGTTTGGAAAAGTGACGCGCGTTGACGATGCCATGATTGCCCCTTTTGAAAATTATCCCGCCCGCTGGGAATGCGGACGGGATGTTTATGAACAGGCGCTTACTGGCCGTTAGCCTGTTTGATGGCTGCATTGCCGCGCTTGACGGCATTGTCGAGGGCCTGCTGGGCAGTCTGCTTGCCGGAGAGCATGTTTTCGAACTCTTCGTTCTCGATATCACGCACCTGTGGCAGATTTGGCAGACGCACACCCTTGGAGTTCTCAGTCGGCGCCTTGCCCATCATCTGCTTGATTGGAATTTCGCGGGCAGGGTTCTTGTCGTAGAAACCCGACTTCTTGGTTTCCTCGTAAGCAGCAAGCGTTACGGGCAGATAGCCCGATACCTGATGCAGGCGGGCCTGAATGTCGGTGCGCGACAGGAAAGTGAAGAAGGCTGCTACGCCCTTATATTCCGCATCGGTCTTGCCGCCGAATACCCAAAGGCTGGCGCCGCCGGGTGTTGTGTTCTGCGGCGCACCCTTGGCATCGGGCTCATAGGGAAGCTGGCCCGTGCCGTAGTTCATGCCAGATTTGACCACGTCGCCGAGGCCGCCTGACGATTCAGTGAAGATACCGCATTCGCCCGACAGGAACAGCGGCTTGGCTTCCGAGGTGCGTCCGCCATAACGGAATGTGCCGTCCTTGGCCAGATCAGCCAGTTCCTGGAAATGCTTGACGAAGAGCGGTGCATTGATCTTCAGCTCGACATCGGTTCCGGCAATGCCGTTTTCATTGGTGCCGTAGGACAGATTATTCCATGCGGCGAAGTTTTCCGTGTGAATCCATGTCAGCCATGTGGAGGTGTAACCGCATTTGGCCGCGCCGCTGGTCTTGATCTTCTTGGCTGCTTCCCAAACCTCGGGCCAAGTCTTGGGCGGGTTATTTTCGTCAAGTCCTGCCTTCTTGAAGATATCCTTGTTGTAATAAAGGATCGGCGACGAACTGTTGTAGGGGAAGGACAGCATGGTGCCGTCTGGCTTGGAATAATAGGCAACGATACCCGGCAGATAGAGGCTCTTGTCGAACTTTGCGCCACCCATGGACAGGATGTCGGCAACCGGTTTGATAGCGCCTTCAGCGCCCATCATGACGCCCGTTCCAGCGTCGAAAACCTGCATGATGTGCGGTGCCTGTTTGGCACGGAACGCGGCAATGCCTGCATTCAGTGTTTCGGGATAGGTGCCCTTGAATACAGGAACCACCTTGTATTCGCTCTGGCTCTCGTTGAATTCCTTGGAGAGGGTTTCAACAACCTCGTTGTTGGCACCCGTCATGGCGTGCCACCAGCTGATTTCGGTGAGAGCGAAAGATGAGGTGGAGGATGCAAGGATAAGCCCGAATGCGAGGCTTAGCGAAGTGCCGCGAAATGTCATATGTGTCTCCCATAATGAGGCGTCATCTAGAGTGCGCTTACGGGCACTATCCTCATTATGTGACAGAGAAACAACAGTTTTATAACGTTGGCCTAAAGTCTGACGCCGAGCCTGTGGAAAAAATGCGCAGCTGTTCACTTTTTGCCGGTCAGATCAGGGTAACACCGGCATTGCGCATTTTTGTGACCATGGCGGCAAGCGACCCGCCCATGTCGATGGCACGGCTGGCATCGAGCAGCACGTCGGCCGAAAAACCGTGGCTTACGGCATCCAGCGCCGAATAGGCGACACAGTAATCCGTGGCAAGCCCGACAAGGGTTACATTGGTGATTCCGCGTTCACGTAAATAACCGCCGAGCCCGGTTGGGGTCTTGCGGTCATTTTCGAAAAACGCCGAATAGCTGTCGATGTGCGGGCGGAAACCCTTGCGGATAATGAGTTCAGCTTTGGTCCAGTGCAGATCGGAATGAAACTCGGCGCCCGGTGTGCCCTGAATGCAATGATTGGGCCAAAGGGTCTGATCACCATAGGGCATTTTGATCGTATCGAAAGGTGCCTTGCCGGGATGGGTGGAGGCAAAACTGGAATGGCCCGCTGGATGCCAATCCTGTGTGAGGATGACATGATCGAACCGGACGATCAGCTTGTTGATGATTGGGACAATCTCGTTGCCGCCATCCACTGCCAGCGTACCGCCCGGGCAAAAATCATTCTGCACGTCGATGACAACAAGCGCATCTTTGGCCATTTCACTTCTCCGATTGCCTGGAGATGGTAAGTATCGCCAATCGGAGAAAGCCGTCAACTCGGGTGGTGATTGTGGGGGCAGACTTGTTGTGTTTGGTTATTATGTCGAACCACGAACCTACACCCCCACAGGGAAATGCAACGAACGCCGCTACATCCGCGCGTAATGCACATCACCATCAATCCACACATGATCAACATCAAGCGCATCATCAAGATGAACGATGTTGGCGACATAACCAGCGCCGATCCGCCCGTACTGATGATCGATGCGGATGCTTTGCGCTGGATAAAGCGAGGCCATGCGCAGGGCTTCATCGAGATCGAGCCCAAGTTCGCGATGCACGAAACGAACAGCTGAAATCATATCAAGATCAGCACCGGCCAGCGTGCCGTCTTCCAGTGTCAGGCGCCCGCCCTCACGCCGGATTGTCCGGCCATTCAGCGTAAAGGTGGTAATGTCAGTGCCAATCGTCGACATGGCATCGGTGACGAGAAAAATCTTCGCCGGACCTTTTTTCGCCCGTAGGGCAATTGCCATGGAAGCCTTGTCCACATGGAAGCCGTCGGCTATCAAACCTGCTGATAATTCGCCTGATTCCAGAACAGCCCCGACAACACCCGGCGCACGATGCCCGAGCTGGCTCATGGCGTTGAAAAGGTGTGTTGCCATGGATGCCCCGGCTTCCCTGGCCGCGATCGCGATTTCATAGGACGCGCCGCTATGGCCGATGCTGACAATAACGCCCGCATCCACCATGGCCTTGATTTTGTCCGTGGGAACGGTTTCCGGCGCGATCGTGGTCAGCAGAACCGGCAGTTCCTGAACGGCCTCGATGATGGCAACGAGATCGCTGTCTTCCATCGGGCGGATAAGCGCCGGGTCGTGCGTGCCCTTGTGCGATACGGAAAGGTGGGGGCCTTCAAGGTGGAGACCGATAAATCCCGCCACCTTTTCCTGCGCCGCCGCCTTGCCCGCTGCAATCGCTGCATTGGTGATCTCTGGCGTATCGGTAATCAGCGTTGGTAGGAGCGCGGTGGTGCCGAATGCAAAATGCGCCTTGCAGATCGTCCTGATTGCCTCCACCGTCGGCCCATCATTCAGGAGGACACCACCGCCGCCATTCACCTGAATGTCGATGAAACCGGGCACCAGCTTGCCGCCCTGCATTTCGACGCGCCTGATACCGGCGGGAATATCCGCTTCGGCCAGGATGCCGGAGATGATGCCCTCATCAACAAGGATGGCGGAACCGGTGTGCCAGTCTTCGCCGTCGAAAATGTCGGCGCCGGTCAGTGCATAGGCAGTGCTCATATTGTTTCAGTCACTTTTCTCAAATGCGGTGGCTCATCCGGATTAAGGCCGCGGCTGCGGGCAAATTCCTCAACGAAAGCATAGAACGAAACCAGCAGGGTCAGCGGGTCAGTGAGCGGATGCGACGTTGCGATGAACGGCAAGGCGGTTGCCTTTGACGGTTTGGCAGACGTGAGGAACACGGCGGCTTCCTGCTCGGCCAGGCGGTCAGCGGCTTCAACAAGCGAATCTTCAGCTGCATCGCGTGTTGCCAGCACCAGAACAGGGAAGTCCTTGCCGACAATGGCCTTTGGTCCGTGCATGACTTCCGCAGCGGAGTAGGATTCCGCATGCATGGCGCTGGTTTCCTTGAACTTCAGCGCAACTTCGTTGGAGACGGCAAAAGACGGTCCACGGCCCAGCACGAACAGGGAGTTTTCACCCTTCATCGCAGCACCAAAAGGCGACCAGTCGCAGCGGATCGCTGCGGCAAGTGCTTTGGGAAGTTCGTCAATGGCTGTCAGAAGTTCTTCGTTCTGGGTCCAGTGACCGATCAGGGCGAGGCCCGCTACCGCCGAACTGACAAAGGTCTTGGTGGCTGCAACGCTGCGTTCCTGTCCGGCCAGAATATCGATAGCAAGATCGCTGGCATAGGCGAGATCGGAATTGATTTCATTGGTGATAGCGAGCGTCAGCGCACCGCTTTCGCGTGCGGCCTTGGTCATGCTGACAATGTCAGGGCTTTTACCGGATTGAGAAATGGAAAGCGTTGCGGCGCTTTCCAGCTTCAATGTCACACCGTAAATCGAGGCAATTGAAGGCCCTAGCGAGGCAACCGGAATGCCTGCGGTCAGTTCAGTCGCGTATTTCAGGTATGCCGTAACATGATCGGACGAGCCGCGCGCAATGGATGCGAGGAAGGGCGGGTTTTTCTCGCGCAGTTTTGCACCCGCATTGGCCAGCGTATCGCGGGATGCATCGAGAAACCGTGCTGTCACATCCGGGATGGACAGGATTTCCGCGCGCATGAGTGTTCCGTTGGTGGTCAAAGTACTGCTCCTGAAATTTCCGAGGAGTCGCCGAGCTTCAGCTCCGCGACGAATTCATAGGCGTCCGCCCGGTAAATCGATCGGGTGAACTCGATCACTTTTCCTGATTCAAGGTAGGATATGCGTTCGATGTTGAGGCTGGCGGAACCGGCGGGAACCTCTAGCAGCTTGGCATCGGCCTCTTTCAGGATCGCCGCCGAAATGCGCTGGATAGCTCGGGCCGGGCGATTGCCGCCTTCCGCAAGCACCGCATAAAGCGAGAGTGTCACCAGTTCCGGATTGGGCAGGACATGAATGGACAGGGCGGCGCGTTCAATGGCCATGGGCGTATCATTGGCAACCCGCAAACGGCTGATCCGCGCAACCTTCTCGCCGGATGACAATCCGAGCGTGACCATCTCTTCCGGCGATGGCGCATAAATGCCGCGATCAAGCCAGGTGGAACGGACGATCATGCCGCGCCGCGCCATATCTTCGGTGAAGGATGTGAGATGCGAAAGCGATTGCTCGACCCGTTCGGAACGGGGCGCGACGAATGTGCCTGATCCATGCCGCTGCACAAGCAGTCCAGTGTTCACCAACCCCTGAACAGCTTTACGGACAGTGACGCGCGAAATATCGGCGATGGTGGCGAGTTCCCGCTCCGGCGGCAATGCATCGCCCGGTTGCAACATGCCGTCACGTACAGCCGTTTCAATCAGCCGTTGCAGTTTGACATAAAGCGGACCGCCGCTGGTGGAGCTGTCATTGAGCGTCGGCAGGATATCGATCAGACCGTCAGCCATGCACCGCCTCCTTGCTTGCAGACGCGAAATTCTTCACGGCCAACTGTACGGCACCTGTGAGCGCATCGTTCAGCGGTTTTTGCAGTTTTGCCCGGTAGCGGGCGGAAAGGCGCTCTTCGAACAATGCACCAAGGCCGCCAATCAGCGACAGGCGCTCTTGCCCGGCAGGCATGATCGCATCCAGACCTTCTTCAATCTGTGTCGCTGCTTTCTGCAGGATAGCCAGTGCCACCGCATCGGTATTGGCGGCATATTCAAAAACCAGAGGAGCGAAGCTGCCAAAATCGCCGGGGCGAGCCGAATGGGCAAATTCGACGATGTTGTATGGGCTGTTCTCGAAACGTGCCATGACGCTGTCTGTCAGTGGTGAGGCAGGATGAACGCGGTCATGGGCCAGCAGCGTCTCTTCAAGAAGGTCGCGGCCAATGCGCCCCCCGCCGCCAAGATCACCAACCTTGAAGCCCCAGCCTCCGGCAAAACGAATATCATTGCCTTCGCGTGTGATGAAGAAAGACCCCGTGCCAATGATAACGACGGTGCCGTCATTGTCGCCGAGCGCACCCTGCAGCGCGATCACGCCATCCGATGCAACCAGAGAGCGCTGAAAGGGTAGGGTTATCTGCAGCTTCGCGCCATTGCCGCCAACAATGGCCCCGGCAAGTCCGAGAACGGCGGCTGTGGATGAAATCGCAGCATAATCAATACCGGCGTCGGTAAAGGCAGCGCGCGTGGCGTCCAGAATATTCAGACGCGCAGTCTCCATGTCGGTCATGATATTGGCCGAACCGCTCTTGCCGGTGCCCAGAACATGGCCGTTCATATCAGCCACGGCTGCCCTGCAGCCCGTTCCACCACCATCAATTCCCAGGAGATATGTCACATCAATTGCCCTCCGAAAAATAGAATACCAATAAAATACCAATAGCCAAGCGTTAATTCTATGTTTTTTCCACTTTTAATTATCATATTGATTTTGTTATCAAATTTAGTTTATGCAAAAATCAGTTCAGGATTTTTTTAAGAACTGCTGGACAAGTGGTATTTTTTTGGCATTAATTATCGCAATGAGGAGAGGCGAGTGGTGGTAACCCGTACCGAGCAACGCAACGACAAGGCATCCGGACTGGACGAGCGATCGCCAGAAGATGTTTTACGTTTGCTGCACGAGGCGCAAATCGAGGCTGCGGCTTCGGTGGCGCGCGCAACGGATTCCATCGCCAAGGCCGCATTGCTGGCCGCCGAGACTCTGGCCGCTGGCGGGCGTATCGCCTATGCCGCTGCGGGCAGTTCCGGCTTGATGGCCCTTGCCGACGCGCTCGAATTGCCCGGCACCTACGGCATTGCCCCTGACCGCGTGGTCATTCTGCTGGCGGGCGGTATTGAAAGCCTCAATCGTCTTGCAGGCAGCTATGAAGATGATGTCGAACAGGCTGCCAGAGATATCGCCGATACCAACCTTGGCCGTGGCGATTGCCTGATTTCCATTTCCGCCAGCGGCACCACGCCCTATGCGCTTGCAGCGATCGACGAAGCCAAGCGGCGCGGGCTGAAAATCATTGCCATTGCCAATAATCCTGATGTGCCGCTTTTCGCGCAGGCTGATGTTGCCATCATGCTGGAAACGCCGCCGGAAATCGTCGCCGGGTCAACCCGGATGGGAGCAGGGACTGCGCAGAAGATTGCGCTCAACCTCCTGTCGACGCTGATGGCCGTGCATCTCGGCCATGTGCATGACGGCTATATGGTCAATCTCGTTGCCGACAATGAAAAGCTGCGCGAGCGCGCCGCAATCATCGTTTCGGCCATCGGCGCCTGTGACATCGCGCACGCAAAGCAGCATCTGGCCTCATCTGGCGGTTCGGTGAAATCGGCCATTCTGCTGGCCGCCGGAGCCGCCAATGCAAAACAGGCATCACACATTCTCGAAGGCAATCAACAGAGGCTACGCCCGGCGCTTTCGGAACTCAAAGGGAGCCTCGGCTCTCGTTAACGGCACTGCTCAAAGGGTGCAACAGGAGACTAAAATGGGAAGCACGACTTTAAAAACACTGCTTATGGCAACCAGCGTGCTGGCTTCGGCCGGTTTTGCTCATGCTGCGGATACCACGCTGACAATCGAAAGCTGGCGTACCGACGATCTTGCCATCTGGCAGGACAAGCTCATTCCGGCCTTCGAAGCGAAGAATCCGGGGATCAAGATCAAGTTCGCGCCAACACCGCCAACCGAATATGATGCTGCTCTCGGCGCCCGCTTCGATGCAGGCAGCGCCGGTGATATCATCACCTGCCGTCCCTTCGACAAGTCGCTGGAACAGTTCAAGCGCGGCAATCTGTCGAGCCTGAAGAGCCTTCCGGGTATTGAAAACTTCTCTCCGGTTGCCAAGGCCGCCTGGAGCACGGACGATGGTTCCGACACGTTCTGCGTGCCGATGGCCTCGGTTATTCACGGCTTCATCTACAACAAGGATGCCTTTGACAAGCTGGGCATCACTGTTCCAACGACGGAAGCTGAATTCTTCGCCGCTCTCGACAAGATCAAGAAGGACGGTACCTACATTCCGCTCGCCATGGGCACCAAGGATCTCTGGGAAGCCGCAACCATGGGCTACCAGAACATTGGTCCAAACTACTGGAAGGGTGAAGAAGGCCGTACTGCGCTGATCAAGGGTACGCAGAAGCTTACCGATGCGGATTGGGTTGCGCCTTACAAGACACTGGCCAAGTGGAAGGATTATCTCGGCGACGGTTTCGAAGCCCAGACCTATCCGGACAGCCAGAACCTGTTCACACTCGGCCGCGCTGCAATTTATCCTGCCGGTTCGTGGGAAATCTCGCTGTTCAACACACAGGCGCAGTTCAAGATGGGTGCATTCCTGCCACCGGTCCAGAAGGCTGGCGACACCTGCTACATCTCTGATCACGCCGATCTTGGCGCAGCGATGAATGCGAAGAGCAAGAATCCTGAAGCCGCCAAGAAGTTCCTGTCATGGGTTGCTTCGCCTGAGTTTGCCGACATCTATGCCAATTCGCTGCCGGGCTTCTTCAGCCTGTCGTCGACACCGGTCAAGATGAAGGACCCGCTGGCGCAGGAATTCGTGTCATGGCGCGAAAAGTGCAAGCCAACGATCCGCTCGACCTATCAGATCCTGTCGCGTGGCAAGCCGAACCTTGAAAACGAAACCTGGGTTGAATCGGCCAATGTGATCAATGGCACCGACACGCCAGAAGTTGCAGCCAAGAAGCTGCAGGACGGTCTCGACAGCTGGTACAAGCCTGCGAAATAAGCAATCCGATGCCGGGATGGTGCATGCCGTCCCGGCATTTTCTTTATCGCGAGCAGGTTTTGTCGATCTGCTCCGGATATTGCGATTATTGTCGCCCATTCATTTGACCAACGGCAGTCGTGGACCGGTTTTCCATGACCAACAAATCAAGAAGCAGGGGTTTGCGATTTAATGAGCACGGCCGACTATACCCAGTCTGACACGGGTCAGGACAAACGCACACGGCGCTGGCACATCCTTGTGTTCCTGCTGCCGGCGGTGATCGTCTATACGGCAATCATGATCCTGCCATTGATCGAGACATTGCGCCTGTCCCTGTTCAACGAGGTTGACGGCCACAGCGTGTTTGTCGGCTTTGGCAATTTCCAGACCCTGTTTGGTGAGCCACGCTGGTCGGCCAGTTTCTGGAACGCTTTGCGCAACAATTTTGTCTTCTTCCTCATCCATATGCTGGTGCAGAACCCGATCGGCGTTGCTCTTGCTGCGCTGCTTTCCGTGCCAAAGCTGCGGTTTGGTGCATTTTATCGAACCGCGCTGTTTCTGCCCACGCTGCTTTCTTTCGTGATTGTCGGCTTCATCTGGAAGCTGATCCTGTCACCAATCTGGGGTGTATCGCCTTACCTGCTCGATCTGGTTGGCTTGAAATCGCTGTTCGCACCATGGCTGGGCAAGCCCGATACGGCGCTTATCACCGTTTCGCTGATCTCTGTCTGGCAGAATGTCGGCATTCCAACCATGCTGATCTACGCTTCGATGCTCAGCATTCCCGAAGAGGTTCTGGAAGCTGCCGAATGCGATGGCATTACCGGCTGGAGCCAATTCTGGAAAATCAAGCTGCCGCTGATCCTGCCATCCATCGGCATCATCTCGATCCTCACTTTTGTCGGCAATTTCAACGCCTTCGATCTTGTCTACACGGTGCAGGGTGCGCTGGCGGGGCCTGACGGTTCGACGGATATTCTGGGTACGCTGCTTTATCGCACCTTCTTCGGTTTCCAGCTGCAGATCGGTGACAAATCCATGGGCGCAACCATTGCCACGGTGATGTTCCTCATCATCCTGACCGGTGTCTGCATCTATCTCTTTGCCATCCAGCGGCGCATGCGCCGGTACCAGTTCTAGGAAGGTCCATCATGGCAAAAGCCCGCACATCGCTTCTTCGCTCCGGTTTCGTTCATCTGGCGTTGGTCATCTATACATTGATCGCGCTGTTTCCGGTGTTCCTGACCGTCATCAACTCGTTCAAGGACCGGGCGTCGATTTTCCGCAATCCGCTTGGTCTGCCCGATGCAAAGAGTTTCAGCCTGATCGGTTATGAATCGGTGCTCAAGCAGGGGGACTTCACCCTGTACTTCCAGAACAGCCTGATCGTCACCTCCGTGTCGATTTTCTTTGTGCTGCTGTTCGGTGCCATGGCTGCCTTCGCATTGTCGGAATACCGCTTCCGCGGTAACGCAATGACGGGTCTCTATCTGGCCCTTGGGATCATGATCCCGATCCGGCTTGGCACTGTGGCTATTCTTCAGGGCATGGTTGCAACGGGTCTCGTCAATACGCTGACCGCGCTGATCCTCGTCTATACGGCGCAAGGGCTGCCGCTTGCCGTGTTCATCCTGACCGAATTCATGCGCACCGTGTCCGACGATCTGAAGAATGCCGGGCGTATTGACGGTCTGTCTGAATATTCGATCTTCTTCCGGCTGGTGCTGCCTCTGGTGCGGCCAGCCATGGCCACGGTTGCCGTGTTCACCATGATCCCGATCTGGAACGATCTGTGGTTCCCGCTGATCCTTGCACCAAGCGATGCGACCAAGACCGTCACCTTGGGATCACAGGTGTTCATCGGCCAGTTCGTCACCAACTGGAACGCAGTTCTGGCGGCGCTGACCCTCGCGATCCTGCCGGTGCTCGTTCTCTACTTCCTGTTCTCGCGGCAATTGATCCGCGGCATTACATCCGGAGCCGTCAAATGAGCGCGAATATGCAAAAGCCCGTGCGGGTTCTGGTTGCAGGGCTTGGCAATATGGGCCGAAGCCACGCGCTTGCCTATCACAACAATCCCGGCTTTGAGATTGTCGGACTGGTGAACCGCTCCGTCGTGCCGCTGGCTGAAGAGCTTCAGGGCTACACAATCCATCCATCGTTCGAACAGGCGCTTAATGATCTCAAGCCGGAACTGGTTTCGATCAATACCTATTCTGACAGCCATGCGGATTATGCGGTTGCTGCCATGGCAGCGGGTGCCGATGTCTTTGTCGAAAAGCCGCTCGCAACCACCGTTGCCGATGCGGAACGTGTGGTGGCTGCGGCCAAGCAATATGGCCGCAAGCTGGTGATTGGCTATATTCTGCGCCATCATCCCTCATGGGTGCGGCTGATCGGCGAAGCGCGCAAGCTCGGTGGGCCCTATGTCTTCCGCATGAACCTCAACCAGCAGTCGAGCGGCCCCACATGGGAAACCCACAAGGCGCTGATGCAGACCACTTCACCCATCGTTGATTGCGGCGTACATTATCTTGATGTGATGCTGCAGATCACCGGTGCGAAGCCGGTTCAGGTGCGCGGCATGGGCGTGCGGCTCTCTGATGAGATCGACGCCAAGATGTACAATTACGGCCATCTTCAGGTGCTGTTCGATGACAATTCCGTCGGCTGGTATGAGGCGGGTTGGGGTCCGATGATCTCGGAAACGGCCTTCTTCGTAAAAGACGTCATCTCGCCCAATGGCTGCGTGTCCATTGTCATGGACCAGAATGCCAAGTCGGATGATATCGACTCGCATACCAAGACATCGACCATCCGGTTGCATTCGGCCAAAAGGGGCGCCGATGGGCGTTTTGCCAAGCCGGACGAATTGCTCAACATGGCGGGCGAACCCGGTCATCAGGATCTTTGTGATCTGGAGCAGGCCTTTGTACTGAAAGCCATCCGCGAAAATCTCGACCTTGGCCGCCACATGCAGGATGCCGTGCGATCGCTCAGTGTTTGCCTTGCGGCGGATGAAAGCGTGCGCACCGGCAAGCCGGTTGACCTTTAATTAAAAGTTTGAAGACGGGAACAAGACATTGGGTTCTTTGAAGATTGAAAATATTCGCAAGTCTTTTGGCAATGTGGACGTGCTGAAAGGCATCGACCTTGAGGTCAAGGACGGCGAATTCGTGATTTTTGTCGGACCATCCGGTTGTGGCAAGTCGACCCTTCTGCGCGTGATCGCAGGACTTGAGGACGCGACCTCAGGCGAGATTCTCATCGACGGCAAAAAGGTCAACAACACGCCGCCGGCAAAGCGCGGCATCGCCATGGTGTTCCAGACCTATGCGCTCTACCCGCATCTTTCTGTCCGGGACAATATGGGTCTTGGTTTGAAACAGGCAGGCAAGCCCGCCGAGGAAATCAAGGAACGCACCAAGGCCGCTTCGGCCATGCTATCGCTCGATGATTATCTGGAGCGCCGTCCGGCGGAACTATCGGGTGGTCAACGTCAGCGCGTGGCTATCGGGCGTGCCATTGTGCGCGAGCCGCAGCTGTTTCTCTTCGATGAGCCCCTGTCGAACCTTGATGCGGCCTTGCGCGTCAACACGCGGCTTGAAATCGCCCGCCTGCACCGGCAGCTCAAGGCAACCATGATCTACGTTACCCATGATCAGGTGGAGGCTATGACGCTGGCCGACAAGATCGTGGTTCTCAACAAGGGCCGGATCGAGCAGGTCGGCTCGCCCATGGAGCTTTATAATTCGCCGCAGACTTTATTCGTGGCTGGTTTCATCGGTTCGCCGCAGATGAATCTGATCGAAGGTGCAAAGCTCGGCGACGCCACGGCAAAGACGGTTGGCATTCGCCCTGAACATATTCAGGTCAGCAACACATCAGGAACGTGGAAGGGCGGGGTTATCCATGTGGAACATCTCGGCGCGGATACAATCATCTATCTGCAGACCGATTTCGGCCCGCTGACGGTGCGGCTGTTCGGTGAGCATCAGTATGAGGTGGATCAGGTACTTTATGCGACACCGGATGCCGGGCGCACCTATCGCTTCGATGACAAGGACATGATTATCAAGGCTTGACGCCTAACTCCGCAGAACGGCGCACACCCGGCGTTCTGCGGATGCCAAGGTTTTACGTAGAATACGTAAATTACGTACAATACGTATTATCGCGCTTCGGCTTTGCCAATTCCTGTCATGACATCATTATGACTTTCGTTCATAGTCCGGCGCGCTGAAACGGGAATCGTCCGGCTTGGCGAGACAGATGACAGGGAAGAGAATAAGCCATGAAATGGACTCCAGACTCCAAACGCTATGACACGATGAAGTATAATCGCTGTGGCAAGAGCGGCCTCAAACTACCGTTGATTTCCCTGGGGTTGTGGCACAATTTCGGTCATGACACGCCGCACCAGACCAAACAGGCGATCTGCCGTCAGGCTTTTGATCTCGGCATTACCCATTTCGACCTTGCCAATAATTACGGCCCGCCGCCCGGTTCGGCTGAAGAAGCTTTTGGCGAAATCCTGCGCAATGATTTCAAGGGCTATCGTGACGAGCTGATCATCTCTTCGAAGGCCGGTTATGGCATGTGGCCGGGGCCCTATGGTGAATGGGGCAGCCGCAAATATATGATTGCCAGCTGTGACCAGAGCCTGAAGCGGCTGGGTCTCGATTATGTCGATATTTTCTATTCGCATCGCTTTGATCCGGATACGCCGCTGGAAGAAACCATGATGGCGCTTGACCACATCGTGCGCTCAGGCCGGGCGCAGTACGTTGGCATTTCGTCCTACAATTCGCACCGCACCCGTGAAGCGGCGGCAATTCTGGAAGAGCTGGGCACGCCATGCCTTATCCATCAGCCGAGCTATTCCATGATCAATCGCTGGATTGAAGAGGACGGGCTTGTTGACACGCTGGAAGAACTCGGCATTGGCTCCATCGTGTTTTCGCCGCTGTCACAGGGCATGCTGACGGACAAATACCTCAAGGGCGTGCCTGATGAGAGCCGCGCTGCACAGGGCAAGTCGCTTAATCCGGCATTCCTCAGCGAGCAGAACCTTGCCAATATCCGCGCTTTGAACGCGATTGCATCGAAGCGTGGCCAGACATTGGCGCAGATGGCGCTTGCCTGGGTGCTGCGTCGCGGGCGGATTACTACGGCGCTGATTGGTGCCAGCAAGCCGCAGCAGGTTATCGATTGCGTCAAGTCTTTGGAAAATCTTGAATTTACCGACGCCGAGCTTGCCGAAATCGATACCTATGCGAATGATGCCAACATCAACCTGTGGGCAGCATCAGCCGAGCGCCGGGGGCCGGACCGCACACCGCCGAAACTGGCTTGAACCACCGTTGAAACGCTCTAGATAAGAGACATCGAAAACGCCAGTCGCGACCTCGTGGCTGGCGTTTTAAATTGAACAAAACCCAGCAATTGGCAGCGCCGCGCGAATATGCGACATGTCTGCGCGAAATTGATATTACGGATGGGATAGTGCGATGAAGATTGCGATGATCGGGACTGGCTATGTCGGTCTGGTTTCGGGTGTTTGCTTTGCCGAATTTGGCTTTCAGGTGACCTGTGTCGACAAGAACCCTGCAATCATCGAGCGCCTGCAGGCTGGCGAAGTGACAATCTACGAGCCCGGTCTCGACGAACTCCTCACCCGCAATGCCCGCGATGGCCGCCTGATTTTTACCACCGAACTGGCATCAACCGTGGCCGATGCGGATGTGATTTTTATTGCCGTGGGCACACCTTCGCGGCGCGGGGACGGTGAGGCCGACCTCCAATATATCTATGCGGCGGCCGATGAAATTGCGGCGGCCATGAAGCCCGGCGCGGTCATTGTCATCAAGTCTACGGTTGTCGTCGGCACCAATGCGGATGTGCGCGCCCATATCGCCAAGGCGCGGCCCGATGTGCCGTTCTCCATGGTTTCCAATCCGGAGTTTTTGCGCGAAGGCTCGGCCGTGGAAGATTTTCTACGTCCCGACCGCGTTGTGGTCGGTGTGCATGACGAGCGCGGTGCCAACGCCATGAGACGGGTCTATCGCCCGCTTTACCTGCGTGAAACGCCGATGATCGTAACGACACTCGAAAATGCCGAAATCATCAAATATGCCGCCAATGCCTTTCTGGCGATGAAGGTGACTTTCATCAATGAGGTCGCTGACCTTTGCGAAAAGACCGGCGGCAATGTGCAGGACGTGGCGCGCGCCATTGGCATGGACAACCGTATCGGCTCGAAATTCCTGCATGCGGGACCGGGCTTTGGCGGATCGTGTTTCCCCAAGGATACCCGCGCCTATGCAGCAACCGGGCGCAAGATGAATGCACCGCAGACGCTGATCGAACAGGTTGTGACCGTCAACGAGCAGCGCAAACGCTCCATGGCCGAGCGGGTGATTGAAGCGGCTGCCAAAAGCGGTGCCAAGACCGTTGCGGCGCTGGGTATCGCCTTCAAGCCGAACACCGATGACATTCGCGAGTCGCCGGCGCTCGATATCATTCCGGCCCTGCAAAAGGCTGGCCTGACCGTGCGCGCGCATGACCCGGAAGCACGGTCCGCAGCCGAACCTGTTTTGCCCGGTGTTCTCTGGTGCAAGTCAGCCTATGAGGCCATTGACGGCGCGGATATCACGGTGCTCCTGACCGAATGGAACGCCTACCGCGCGCTTGATCTGAAGAAGGTTGCCCATTTGATGAAGGGCAATGTTCTGTTCGATCTGCGCAATGTTTTCGGCGAGCAGGATCTGGAAGGGTCCGGCCTGGAATACCATTCCCTTGGCCGTCCGCGGTTGGGTCAGAGTACTTAATTCTATATACCAGCTGCAATAAAATGGTTCGTGGTTCGACAGGCTCACCATGAGGGAGATGGATGGATGCAACGATAGCCACCAATATTGCAGAATATTCAATCACCAACGTTGAAGAACTTGGTTCCGTGCAACCCATCCATCTCCGTCATCCTCGGGCTTGACCCGAGGACCCATAATTTAAAAGCGCCAAGTATCCAGGTCTGTTTGACTTCTTTAGCCGTGGGTCCTCGGGTCAAGCCCGAGGATGACGAAGAGAGGCGCGGTGTGAGAGCCAAATTCGTCAACGTTGGTGATTGAATATTCTGCAATATTGGTGGCTATCGTTGCAGCCCACTACTCTCCCTCATGGTGAGCCTGTCGAACCACGCACAACCGCATTTGCAATCGCAAAGATACAGCAAGCTTACCGAGCAGCCTTATAAAGCGTGATCGTTGTCTTGCGGCCCTTGCTGTAGTTGATCCCCGAAACGCTACCAACTGCCACAACGGATTTTTCGCCCTGCGGCAGGTTTTGCAAAAACTCTGCCTGATTGCGCTCATCAACCGCTGAAATTGCGCAGGCGGGATTATCGAGAAGATATTTGGCTGCGCCAGCGCCATCGGTCAGAACAGTCTTTGTGCCAGCCAGAAAAACAAGGCTGGGTTCCGCATAGCCGGCTGACGCCAGCACGCTGTCGGGGCAGGGCTTTGCTGCATTGAAGGCATTGTTGATGGCGGGGCTCATCCAGATCGGTGTGATGGCGGGGACAACGCCCCATGTGAGCAGAGCCAATGTCACGATGCCAAAGCCAGCCGCTGCCTGCACGGCGCGTTTCAGATCATCCTTCAGCACGAGCCCGCTGGCAAAGATGCCTGCGGCTGCCGCTGTGAAGAAGGCAATAATGCCGGGAATTGTCACCGTATGGGCCATCACCCATGGCAGAACCGTGCCTGCGCCCATCAGGCCAAGCGTGGCGACGGCAAGTCCGAGCAGCGTCAGGCGCTCCAGCCAGATTTGCCAGCGTCCGCGATAGGGCTGGCTTGCGATGCCCGTGTCCACGGCCCATGCCATCATCAGCAAAAGTGCGGGGTAGGCGGGCAGGATGTAATGCGGCAGCTTGGTCGGGATCATCTCCGTCACCAGCCAATAGGGAATGTACCATGCCGTCAGAAAGGCCAGACGCGGATCGGTGCGAAAGCGGCTAAGCGCCTGCAGGCCGCCGCGAATGGCCATAACGCCGAACGGCCAGATGAAGACCACGAAAATCAGAGCGAAATAACCGGGCGGCGCGCCATGACTTTCCTGTCCATCACCGACTTTCGACAGAAGGTCATTACCAACGGATTCGTTGAAGAAAGCGCCACCGCTTTTCAATGTGATCAGGATCAGCCATGGCAGGACAATAAGCAGAAGAATAGCGATGCCGGTCAGGGGTTTCAGGCGTTTCAGCCATTGCCATTCACGATAGAAAAGGCAGAGCGTGGCTGCGGTGAGGACGCTGACAAAAGGTGTGATCGGGCCTTTGATCAAGACGCCCACGGCTGTTGCGATCCAGAAAATGAGGGCAGGTGCCCATTTGGCCGGAGCGTTGTTGCGGCTGGCCATCCACATGGAGGCGAGCGCACCTTGCGCAAATATCACGGTGGCGAGCAGGGTGGCATCGGTCTTGGCCACACGCGCTTCAAATCCAAGCATGACAATGGCTGCCAGCGCCATGCCCGCGAGGAGGCCGGCGCTTTGGCCGAACAGAAAAGCACCGAGCGCAGCTGTGGCCAGAACAGCAAGCGTAGCGCCGATCACCGATACGAGCCGGTAGGTCCAGACTGGTGCCGTATGGTCATAGCCTGTCACTTTCAGGACAGCGCTCTGGAGCCAGTAAATCCCGACGGGCTTCTTGTAACGCGAGGCATCCTGAAAGCGGATATCGACGTAATCGCCGGTTTCCGCCATCTGGTGCGTGGCCTGAATATAGCGCGATTCATCGCGATCGAGCGGCGGGATAGAAGCAATTCCCGGCACGAATGAGACGAGGCAGATGAAAATAAGCAGCAAATAGTGGCTGAAACGGAGTTTTGCGGTGCCCGCAGAGGCAGGGTCAGAATGGGTCATGATCGCGCCTTGCTGTGCCTTTGGCTCACGTATCCTGCGTCATTGCTTTCTTTTCATTGGCAATCAGCCAGAGATTGCGGATGTAGACGAAGAGGCCCAATCCCTGTCCGGCAATGAATACCGGGTCTTTGCGCACGATGGCATAGATGAACAGCAGCACACCGCCGAACAGCGAGAAGAACCAGAAGGTGACAGGCACGACACTGCGCTTGGCTTTTTCCGAGGCGATCCACTGCACCACGAAGCGCATGGTAAAGCAGCCCTGTGCAAAGAAGCCGAGAAGTATCCAGGCGTCAAACTGGGCAACGAAGACCGAGTGAAGCCAATTGCTAATTGCGTCAGCCATGGCTGATCTCCGTAATTGTTGGAACGGTCTTGCGGCGCTTTCTCAGCCACCACACGCCATAAAGGTCAAGAATACCGCGCAGACCGCGATCGAGAATACCATAGTTGGATTTGCCGTGGCGACGCTCCCGGTCCACCACATCCACATGAACAACACCATAGCCTTCGCGGATCACGAGAGCAGGCAGATAGCGATGCCAGCCATCAAAGAACGGCAGTTCGCGGAAAAGCTGGGTGTGCAGTGCCTTCAAGCCGCAACCGGAGTCGCGCGTATTGTCTTTGAGGATCGCGCCGCGCAGGTTGTTGGCAAGCTTGGAAGAGATCTGCTTCAGCTTGGTGTCGGTGCGCTTCAGGCGTTGACCGGCGGCAATGCCGACAGCCGGGCCAGCTTCAATCAGCGCATCGGCCAGTTTTGGCAGGTAGGCGGGATCATTCTGGCCATCACCATCCATGGTGACGACAATTGCACCTTTGGCTGCGAAAACCCCTGATCGTACGGCGGCACTCTGGCCTGCTGATTTGTCATGCCTGACGTGGCGCAGCGGCTTGCCCGCGCGTATGCGTTCGCCCAAGGCATCGCCGGTTCCATCAGTCGAGCCATCATCCACGACCACTACCTCGTAGCTGCGGCCTTCCATGGCTGCATCCACTTCGTCGAGAAGAAAGGCCAGATTGGCGGCCTCGTTTCGGCATGGAATTACAATTGTGATTGCCGGATTGCTCAAGTTGCAGACTTTCGTATTATCTGGTCAGGCGCGCTCCATAGAGCATCGGACGGCAAATAGGAAGCTGTCCTATCTGCCGTCCGATGCTCTAACATTGAAAGAGCCGCCTTTCCATCCTCAAATCATTCAACAGGGAATGATCAACGCTTATTGCGAATATCCGTCAAGGTCTTGGCAGGGGTGATCGCCTCCGGATCAAGCCGGATTTCAATGATCGATGGTTTGCCGCTTTGAACAGCCCGCTGCCATGCGCCTTCGAAATCCGCGGTAGCTTCAACCGTCTCGCCATGGCCGCCATAGGCGCGGGCCAGCATGGCAAAATCCGGGTTGGTCAAATCGGTTGCCGAGACGCGTCCGGGATATTCCCGCTCCTGATGCATACGGATGGTGCCATATATATTGTTGTTGATGACAAGCACGATGAGGGGCAGGTTATATTTGACCGCCGTCGCAAAATCCTGACCATTCATCAGAAAACAGCCATCCCCGGCAAAACAGACGACTGTTCGTTCAGGGTAAAGTCGCTTTGCTGCGACAGCAGCGGGGAGACCATAGCCCATCGAGCCGGAGGTTGGGGCGGCCTGCGTACCGAAACGGCGGAAGCGGTGGAAACGATGCAGCCATGTGGCGTAATTGCCCGCACCGTTGGTCATGATTGCGTCTTCGGGCAGAACGCTTTCAAGATAAGTCATGATCGGGCCCATGGCGACATTGCCGGGACCGGTTTGCGGCGGGGTCGACCATTTGAGATAGGCCGCATGTGCAACTTCAGCTTCATCAGGCCAGTTGATGTGCGATGGCGGCGCTAAATGCTCGACCGCTTCGGCAAAGGCATCCGGCGCGGCATTGATAGCGAGTGCGGGGCGATAGACGCGGCCAAGTTCATCCGCATCGGGGTGTACATGGATCAGCGTCTGCCTGGGGTAGGGACTGTCCATCAGCGTATAGCCTGATGAGGGCATTTCGCCGAACCGGCCACCAACAAGCAGAAGCACGTCGGCTTCCTTCACACGCGTACCAAGCGCCGGATTGATGCCGATGCCGACATCGCCAGCGTAATTCGGGTGAAGATGATCGAACAGCATCTGGCGGCGGAAGGAACAACCAACCGGCAGGTGCCATTTTTCGGCAAAACGGGTGATGGAGTGAACAGCCGCTTCATCCCAGCGCGAACCACCGAGAATCATGAATGGCTTCTTGGCACCCTGCAAAAGGTCGGCAAGTTTCTCGATACTGGCGGATGAGGGGCCCGTTGCAACAGGCTGCCAACCCTGCGCGGCAACAGCTTCCACCTTGTCTGTCAGCATATCCTCCGGCAGGGCAAGCACGACAGGACCGGGACGCCCTGATGTTGCCACGGAGAATGCGCGGGTGACAAATTCCGGGATGCGGCGAGCATCGTCGATCTCGGCTACCCATTTGGCAGTATCAGCAAAGAAGCGGCGATATTCCACTTCCTGAAAGGCTTCACGTTCGCGCGCATCGCGCTGCACCTGTCCGATGAACAGAATCAGCGGCGTTGAATCCTGCATGGCGATGTGAATACCCGGCGAGGCATTGGTGGCTCCCGGACCGCGGGTGACAAAGCAGATGCCGGGCTTGCCGGTGAGTTTGCCCCATGCCTCGGCCATCATCGCCGCGCCGCCTTCGGCCCGGCAGACTGTCACACCCACATCGGCATCCACAAGCGCATCGAGCACCGCGAGGTAGCTTTCGCCGGGAACGCAAAACAGCTGTTCCGCGCCATTGGCCTTGAGTGCTTCTACGATCAATTCACCGCCGGTTTTCATCGGATGCGTCCTTTAATTCCTGGAGAATGTCTGCGCTGTGTTCGCCAAGGCGTGGCGAGGGTCGGTTATAGGTAAGGGGTGTTTTTGACATGACGATCGGCGTGCGCACCGAAGGGATTGTGCTGCCATGGGCATCGTCAAGATCAAGGCGGAGTTGCCGCGAGACGATCTGCGGGTCATCGAACATTTCGCCGATCCGGTTGATTGGCCCGGCTGGAACCGCATTTTGCGCGCAGGCTTCAAGCAGATCGGCCCTTGTGCGCTTTTGTGTTTCCGCCCGGATCAGGGCGGTCAGTTCGGTGCGGTTTTCCAGTCGGGATCGATTGGTCAGAAAGCGCGGATCGGCGCTGAGACCATCCAGCCCCATAATTGCGCAGAACCGCGCAAACTGCCCGTCATTGCCAACAGCAAGGATCATATGGCCGTCGGAGGTTGGGACCACCTCATAGGGTGAAATATTCGGATGCGCATTGCCCATGCGGTTGGGGCTATTGCCAGTGGCAAGATAGTTCATCGCCTGATTGGCCATCACGGCGGATTGAACATCAAACAGCGCCATATCGACCTGCTGGCCTTCGCCGGTTTTTTGCGCATGGGCGAGCGCCGCCTGAATGGCGATGACCGAATAAAGCCCGGTAAAAACATCGGCGACGGCAAGGCCAACCTTCTGCGGTTCGCGCTCGGGCTCGCCAGTGACCGACATCAGGCCGGACATGCCCTGAATGATAAAGTCATAGCCCGCCTGACTGGCGTAAGGACCCGTCTGGCCGAAACCTGTAATGGAGCAATAGACAAGGCGGGGATTGTCGGCGCTGAGTGTTTCATAGTCGAGGCCGTATTTTTTCAGGCCGCCAACCTTGAAGTTTTCGAGCACAATATCGGCTGTCCTGCACAGCGCCCGAACCGTTTCCTGACCTTCCGGCGAGGTGAAATCAACCGTAATGGAACGCTTGCCGCGATTGCAGGAATGGAAATAGGCGGCGGAGAGATTCTCACCCTCTTTGCTGGTGATGAAGGGCGGGCCCCAGCCACGGGTCTCGTCACCACCGGCAGGATTTTCCACCTTGATCACATCAGCGCCGAGATCAGCGAGGATTTGTCCGGCCCATGGCCCGGCAAGGACGCGGGCGAGTTCAATGACGCGCACGCCTTTGAGGGGAGCTTCAATCATGATTGTCAGGTGCGCTCCAAATTTACTGCTTGTTTCTGAACGACTCGAACCGCCCATTGGGTGAAGTCAGCCATAATCACGTCGCGGTTGATTTCATTCAACCCTTCATGGCGGGTGTCTTCGTAAACTTTGCTGGTGACATCGGAGAAACCGAGTTTTTGCATCCGGTTTGCGAGATCACGCACGGCGCTGCCTTTTGCCGTCGCGGGGTCTTGCCCACCGCCAGCAAGATTGAACGGCAGAACGCGCCTGATCTTGGCAAGCGCGGTGTTATCAGCGCCTCCAAAGGTAAAACCGAAGACATCGCGCCACATACTGACCGAGGCGTCCCAGCCGCATAGAGGGTCAGTGACATAGGCGTCGACTTCCTTGGGGTCGCGGGAGAGCCAGTCGAACGGCGTGCGGGCATCCTTGATACCGCGCGCCCATGTCTGAAAGGTCAGTTTGGGCAAAAGCATGCTCGGCACGTCGGAGCCGAGGAACATGCGTTCGGCCCGCAAAATGCCCTGCGCCAGTCGCCCCGATAGTCCGACGGAAAAATTGGCATTCCAGATCGCCGCTGCCTGAACCTTCTCCTGATACTCAATCACATAATTGAGGCCGACCAGCCCGCCCATGGAATGTCCAAACAGAATGAGCGGTAATCCCGGATGGCGAACGCGGGCGATGGCATTGATGACGTCCATGTCCTTCAGCACCAGCCGCATGCCATCGTTCTGGGCAAAGCGGCCAAGCGGCGCTCCCTCGGCCTTGGTGTATCCATGGCCGCGATGATCATGGGCATAGACATGAAAGCCCTGGGCATTCAGATGCTCTGCAAAACGCTGGTAACGCAGGCAATGTTCGGCAACGCCGTGGCTGATCTGGACAATGGCTTTACCGGAACCTTCAGCGGGTGAAAAACGCATGGCAAGCGCCGCGCCCGTCGATGACCGGATCGTTTCAATGTCTGCAAAACTCATTCATGCCTCCCACGGGCCTCCCTTGCCCAAATAGAAGTGGTTCTGTTTGGGTAAGGGAGACTCCGGAACACTTGAAAGGGTGGCGCGTGATTAGTCAATCCACAATAAATTCTGCGTAAATTTGGGTATGTTTGCGTATTTCTGCACAATAAATAATCATCGATTGGGTGGTGCAATTTTATTTTGCAAAACCTCTTGCAAACGACAAAAACTTGCCGCAAAACTTCACTCAGAAAGAGATTGAACCCCGTATCGTCTCTCAATTGTCTCCCGGCTTTGATGCTGACGGAACGCTTGATGCAGCGTCGAGGGACAATTGTTTGAGCCGGGATAGTCAGGTCTTTGCCAGTTACATGGCCGTTCAGGGGAGAAGAGGACGCTCCCCAAATACGGCGCCAGAGGGGAAACCGGGTGACGGAAATATCCGCGCCCGGTTTCGCTCGTTTTGGGGTGAGGGAGTAGGGTGGGATTGCAGTGCCATGCACCCATGGCAAAGCAGACAGGCAGTAGGGACGGCAAATTCCATTGCCGACACTGTACAAAAGACCCCCATATCCCGAAATAAACACCGCGCGCATTGCCACCCGCGCACCTTTCGCCTACATACGGCGCAAATTCATGTCCCAAAAATCCCGAACATCGGAGTGACGCGCGTTATGGCACGCCAATTCATTTATCATATGGCCGGCCTGAACAAGGCATATGGAACCAAGAAGGTTCTCGAAAACATCCATCTTTCCTTCTACCCCGACGCCAAGATCGGTATCCTCGGACCGAACGGTGCGGGTAAGTCGACGATCCTCAAGATCATGGCCGGCATGGACAAGGAATATACGGGCGAAGCCTGGCTGGCCGATGGCGCCACCGTTGGCTATCTCGCCCAGGAACCCTACCTTGATCCCACCAAGGATGTGATGGGCAATGTCATGGACGGTGTTGCGGACAAGAAGGCCATTCTTGATCGCTACAACGAATTGATGATGAACTATTCCGACGAGACCGCCGATGAAGGCGCCAGGTTGCAGGATATCATCGACGCCAAGAACCTCTGGGATCTGGAATCGCAGGTCGAGATGGCCATGGAAGCATTGCGCTGCCCGCCCGGTGATTCCGGTGTGGAAAAGCTGTCGGGTGGTGAGCGCCGCCGCGTGGCCCTGTGCCGCCTGCTGCTGTCGCAGCCCGATCTTCTGCTGCTTGACGAGCCGACCAACCACCTTGACGCCGAAACCACCGCATGGCTGGAAAAGCACTTGCGTGAATATGCCGGCTCCGTCCTGCTGATCACGCACGATCGCTACTTCCTCGACAATGTCACGGGCTGGATTCTCGAACTCGACCGTGGCCGTGGCATTCCCTATGAAGGCAACTACTCCGCCTATCTTGGTGCCAAGTCCAAGCGCATGTTGCAGGAAGGCCGCGAGGACGATTCGCGCCAGAAGGCTCTGGAGCGCGAGCGCGAATGGATTTCCGCCAGCCCGAAGGCCCGTCAGGCCAAGTCAAAGGCGCGTATCAAGGCCTATGATGCGCTGGTTGATGCCGCCAATGATCAGCGTCCCGGCGATGCGCAGATCATCATCCCCGCAGGCGAGCGCCTCGGACAGGTGGTTATCGAAGCTGAAAACCTGACAAAATCTTTCGGTGATCGCGTTCTTATCGAGAACCTGACTTTCAAACTGCCTCCGGGCGGCATTGTCGGCATCATCGGGCCGAACGGTGCGGGTAAGACCACGCTGTTCAAGATGATCACCGGGCAGGAAAAGCCGGATTCCGGTTCAATCCGTATCGGTGAAACGGTTCATCTCGGCTATGTCGACCAGAGCCGCGATCACCTCGCAGCCGAAAAGAACGTCTGGGAGGAAATCTCCGGCGGCAATGAAATCATCAAGATCGGCAAGAACGAGATGAATTCGCGCGCCTATGTTTCGGCGTTCAATTTCAAGGGCGGCGATCAGCAGCAGAAGGTTGGCAATCTTTCCGGTGGTCAGCGTAACCGCGTTCACCTTGCCAAGATGCTGCAATCGGGTGGCAACGTCTTGCTCCTTGACGAACCGACCAACGATCTGGACACGGAAACGCTGGCGGCTCTTGAGGATGCACTGGAAAAATATGCTGGCTGCGCCGTTATCATCAGCCATGATCGTATGTTCCTTGACCGGCTGGCAACGCACATTCTGGCATTCGAAGGTGACAGCCACGTCGAGTGGTTCGAAGGCAACTTCGAGGATTATGAGAACGACAAGATTCGCCGTCTGGGACCAGACAGCGTCAATCCAAAGCGTCCAAGCTATAAGCCGCTCACACGTTAAAAAGTGCGGGCACGCTAATAAGATCGGGAGGGTGGCAACACCCTCCCATCACCGATTTTGACATTTCCATCAGTGATATTGGCTGGTTTTAATATTCAATTTTCCTAAGATGCGGCAGATTGCATGGAGCGCCGTTGTCATGACTGATCTTTTCGCAACCACAACTCACATTATTCCTGCCCGCAAAATTGCCGGCCGGGTCAGCGGTGTATTTCAGGCACCGAAGGACAGTTTTGTCACTGCCGCAGCCGAAATGCTTGATCTTACCTTTGAGGGCATACGCGGCGATTATCATGCGGGCCTTACCCGCCGCTCCGGCGGGCGCGAGCCGTGGTATCCGCGTGGCACCGAAATGCGCAATGAACGGCATATTTCCATTCTGGCAGCGGACGAGCTTGAAACGATTGCCAAGACCATGGGCCTTGCGGAAATCAAGCCGGAATGGATCGGCACCAATATGGTGGTCGATGGTATTCCCTCGCTTTCCATGCTGCCGCCGCGCACCCTGCTGTTCTTCGAAGGCGGGGTGACGCTGAAGGTGGATGGCCAGAATGCGCCATGTAAGGTGGCTGGGCGTTCCATCGCTGAAAGCGCGCAGACGCGCGATCACACGGCCACAGCGCTTGATTTCGTCAAGGCATCGAGACGTTTGCGTGGGGTTGTTGCCTGGGTTGAAGTGCCGGGTATCATCAATGCGGGCGAAAAAGTCGATGCGCGTCTGCCGGAACAATGGATTTACCCCGGCTGATACTTGCGTCTTTCCAGAATTTATGGCGAATGAAAGCCGGTTCGGTGCCTGCTTGCAGGAGAATCGGGAAGCCGGTGAAAATCCGGCACGTGCCCAACGCTGTAAAAGGGGATGGGCCGCGCAGATTGCCACGGAGACATCCGGAAGGCGCGCGGTTCAGATGAACCTCAGTCAGAAGACCGGCCGGACCAGATAGCCAAAACCGCATGGACAGCGGGGAGGTGTCCGGGGTTTTGGCCCCTCGCGTTGTTGGGAGCAAACAATGCATGATTCTGTCCATGGTCCCGTGACCGCTGCTGATTTTTCCCGTGATGAGCGCGATGCCGTCTACAAAGCCATCTATACCCGCCGCGATGTGCGCGATCAGTTTTTGCCGCGACCTATAGAAGATGACGTTCTGATGCGGCTTCTGGATGCCGCCCATCATGCGCCATCAGTGGGTTTCATGCAGCCGTGGAACTTCATTCTCATCCGCGACGAAGCGCGCAAGGCCGAGGTACACAGGGCATTTACCCGTGCCAATGCGGAGGCAGCCGCGATGTTCGCTGATGAACGTCAGGCTCTCTATGCGTCATTGAAGCTTGAGGGCATCGTGAAGGCACCGGTTAATCTCTGCATTACCTGCGATAGGACGCGGGGAGGCGATGTGGTGCTGGGGCGGACGCACAACCCGCAGATGGATATCTACAGCACCGTGTGCGCCGTGCAGAACCTGTGGCTGGCGGCAAGGGCAGAGGGTATCGGCGTTGGCTGGGTCAGCATCTATCACGATCAGGATATGCGCCGTATTCTCGGTATCCCTGACCATATCGAAATTATCGCTTATCTGTGCATCGGCTATGTCAGCAAGCTTTATGACAGCCCGGAACTGGAAAAACGGGGTTGGCGCAAACGCCTGCCGCTTGCGGAACTCATTTTTGAAGATCAATGGCCGGTCAGCTCGGATCTTCCTCGTCCGGGTCGAGAAGCCGGGTTGCTCGCCATTCCGTCAGTTTCCGGTTGATGGCTTCAAGCACAAAAAATCGTGCCGATTCCTTATCGTAACCATCGTCGCGCAGGGCATCGTAATCCGTGTGCTGGTGGCGGACATGCGCGACTGTCGCAAGCCAGACGGCGATGGGCGGCGGCAGGGTTTTCATATGCGGTGCAGTGGCAGCGGCGCGTATGGGTTCGGAATCCGAATAGGGCACAGCCGGTAAAAGCAATGTGAGCTGCTTGCCGATAGCCCGCTGACGGTTGGTTCCTGCACTCATCGCATCACTCTCACAGATTCGCCTGACGATTGGCTCGCCTATTTCAGACGCGACAAAATTTGCCGTCAACAAAAAACAAACTTGCCAAATCAGCATTTCTCACATAAACATATCTTTATATCTTTTGAGGAAAGCTCGATGGACAAACGTGATCTCAACCTTGACCTGATGGTCGATACGCTGAAAGCAGCGGCGGAGCCAAGCCGCCTGCGCATTCTGGCGCTGTTGTCCCGCGGTGATTTGACGGTTTCCGATCTGACTTCCATTCTCGGACAATCGCAGCCGCGTGTCTCCCGCCATCTCAAGCTGCTGTTCGAAGCCAATCTGATCAATCGCTATCAGGAAGGCTCCTGGGCCTATTTCCGTCTCGCGGAATCGCTGATTGTTGGCGACATTGCCCGCATATTGCTCGACCGCCTTGATATATCCGATCCGCTGCTGGAGCGCGATATCGAGCGGCTTGGCTCGGTCAAGCTGCAGCGCCGCGAGCGGGCGGCAGCCTATTTCAGCGCCAATGCAACAAGCTGGGACGTTATCCGTTCGCTGCATGTGCCTGACGGTGCCGTGGAAGCCGCGCTGACCAAGATCGTCGGACGTACGCCCTTTCAGGCCATGCTTGATGTCGGCACTGGTACCGGCAGACTGCTTGAGCTGTTTGCGCCGCTTTACATTCGCGGTGTCGGCATCGATATCAATCGCGACATGCTGACCATCGCCCGGTCCAATCTCGACCGGTCGGGCATTGCCAATGCGCAGGTTCGTCAGGGCGATGTCTATTCGCTGCCTGTCGATCGGGAGTCGTTTGATCTGGTAACTATTCATCAGGTTCTGCATTTCCTTGATAATCCTGCCGAAGCAATTCGCGAGGCAGCACGGGCGTTACGAGCAGGTGGCCGCATGCTGATCGTCGATTTTGCCCCGCACGATCTTGAATTCCTGCGGGACAGCCATGCTCATTTGCGGCTTGGCTTTACCGACAATCAGATGCGTGACTGGCTGACTGAGGCCGGGCTTGCACTGGAAGACAGCATTGAACTTGAACCAAAAGACCAGGACAAACTGACCGTCAAACTGTGGCTGGCACGCGACCCCCGCTTGCTGATCGCTGATCCCGCTTTAACCTCCCGCGTATCGGAGAGTGTCTGATGAGCTTTTTCCGCCAATCCCGCCGTGCAGACCTTGGCACCAATATCAAGGTTTCGTTCGAATTCTTTCCGCCAAAGACCGAGGTGATGGAAGAGCGCCTTTGGGAGACTGTGACGCGCCTTGCGCCGCTCAATCCTGAATTTGTCTCGGTGACTTACGGTGCCGGTGGTTCCACCCGCGAGCGCACGGCCCGTACGATCAAGCGTATCCTGACTGAAACCGACGTCAACGCGGCAGCGCATTTGACCTGCGTCGATGCGACGAAGGAAGAAGTCGACACCGTCGTGCGTGAATTTGCAGCGATGGGCGTGAAGCGCTTCGTTGCACTGCGCGGTGATCCGGCTGGCGGCGTTGGTGCCCATTACAAGCCAACACCGGGTGGCTATGAGAACGGTGCCGATCTGGTTGCCGGTCTGAAAGCCTTTGCCGATTTCGATATTTCCGTTTCCGCCTATCCGGAAAAGCATCCGGAAAGCCCGGATTTTGCCACCGATATCGATATGCTCAAGCGTAAGGTCGATAATGGCGCAACGCGTGCGATCACGCAGTTCTTCTTCGAAAACGATCTCTATGAGCGTTATGTGGAGAAGGTGCGCCGGGCAGGCATCTATATTCCGATCCTGCCGGGCATTCTGCCGATCCATAACTTCACGCAGGTGACCAATTTCTGTTCGAAGGCCGGAACGCATATTCCGTCATGGCTGGCTGAGCGGTTCGAGGGGCTCGACAATGATCCGCAGACCCATGCGCTGGTCTCGTCAGCTGTTGCTGCCGAGCAGGTTCTCGATCTGGTCGAGCGCGGTGTGCAGGATTTCCATTTCTATACGATGAACCGTGCGGATCTTGCCTTTGCGATCTGCCACCTCATCGGTATTCGTCCAGCCAGCGGCACGCTGGAACCCGCATTAGCTGGCGCTGCCTGATCGCGGATGCGGTCGCTTAAAATGGAAATGGCCCGGTTGCTATAACCGGGCCATTCCAATTTGTATGTCACCTTCTTAACGGTCAGAGACCATCTCTACGGCGCTCTTCTTCTCAATCAGGGTATGAGTCCTACGACCATTGCACCGATAAATGCGAACGCTGCACAGATCATGAGGACGTTCATCGAACGAGTAAGTCCCATAGTTTGTCTCCTGCAGTTAACCGCCTTAGCATAACGGAAAATTGCCACAGAAAAAGCGGAAATATTACCGTCTGATGACATCATCTGTAGAAATTTTTTGCTCACCAATCGTAAGTTTCTGAAATGAAACGCATTTAACGGAATAAAAAATCGTGTATTCACGATTAAATTACCGAAGATTTGGTTTATTTTTGCAACGCACCAAAACGCAAAATGCGTCGTTTCTCACGGATTTGTGACACAATTGCGCCGCAATTCCGCCGTCGCGATTCATGCACATTCCGCTAGGATTTGTTGAAAACTCTATCTTTTTTGCGGTTTTTAAGCGCGGCAAGCAGTCTGCCGTCGATGGTCAGAAGGCCAAGGGCGATCAACGCCATGCCGGCAAAATCTTTAAAGCCGAGCTGTTCGCCGAGAAAAATTGTTCCAAGCAGGATTGCACTGACAGGAACAACCAGCGTGACAAGCGAGGCATTGGTGGCACCACCAGCCCGGACAATCGAAAAGAACAGGATATAGGCAAAGGCGGTGGATAGAAGCGCGAGGCTGAAGACCGCGGCCCAGACACCGCCATCCGGTGCAGCCAAATTGGGAATGCCGTCCGATAACAGCACCACGGGGACCATGATCAGGGTCGAGGCAGTCATCTGGCCGGTTGCAGTGACCGCGGGCGGAATGCCCTTGAACCGCTTGGCGAGAATACTGGCAAAGGCATAGGAGAGGGTGGCAGTCAGCACGGCGATTTCGGCCCAGAGCGGTCCACCGAGGCCGGAGAGTATGCCGGGCCCGACCATGACCACGGTGCCAAAGATGCCGAGCAGAATGCCCGCGATCTTGTTGGTGGAGATTTTTTCATCAATGGTCAGGAAGCTGGCGATGATCACGGTCCAGATCGGTGTGGTCGCATTGAGGATCGACTCAATTCCCGCGCCAAGCGCCGTCTGGCCGATAAACAGCAGAGAGAAGGGGATGACATTGTTCAGAAGCCCCAGCCCGGCAAAACCCAGCGCGTGCTGGCGGTAATCCCAGAACCGGATGCCACGGCCAAGCAGATAGATATGCAGGGCGAGGGCGGCGATGACCACCCGAAAAAGCACGAGTGTCAGCGGCGGAATCACCGACACGGCGATTTTGGCGAAAAAGAATGAGCCGCCCCATATGGCGCCAAGCAACAGCAATTGCAGCCAGACAAAGCCGGTCATAGCAAGCGGATTAGGCGTTGTCGTCTGGTTTATGGCCACTGGAAGTCCCCCGATTCTCATCTCTGCCCGATATTTCTAGGCATAAACAGGACAAACGCCACCCGATTCCCGCGCGAAGAAACCGACTTTCGTCCGTCATCTGCTCTTGCTAAGACTTCTGCATGACGCAGAACATCACGATGCAACGATTCGCCTCGGCCCGCGATGCAGCCCTTACCCTGCGGCCCGATCAACCTGTCTATTGCTTTCGGCCAAATGTACTGGTCGAAGATGCGCACCAGTTCATGAAAATGTTTCCCGGCGAGACCGCCTATGCGGTCAAGACCAACGGTGAAAACCTTGTACTGGAAACATTGGCGCGTAACGGCATCAACACATTCGATGTGGCCTCGCCGGGTGAATTTGAAGCGGTGCGCAAGGTCGCTCCCAATGCACATATGCTCTATATGCATCCAATCAAGGCGCAGTCGGATATTCGCCTTGCGCTTGAAACCTACGGCATTCGCATCCTTGCGGTGGATCATGAGGACGAGATTGCCAAGGTAACACGTATCGTTCGGGCGCTTGATATCGATCCGGGCAGCGTCACGCTCTATGTGCGTCTGCAGACCAAAGGCCATGCGGCCTATGAGCTTTCGAAGAAATTCGGGGCAACACCAGCCCATGCGGTCGAGCTTTTGCAGCGGCTGCACAAGATCGGCTACAAGGTCGGCATCTGTTTCCATGTGGGTAGCCAGATCGAAGATCCTGACACCTATGAGCGGGCGCTGCGGTCAGCTGACTGGGTGCGCAACCGCGCGGGTGTGCCGCTTGCGGGTCTTGATGTCGGTGGCGGCTTTCCGGCCGAATATGGCCACGATCCCAAACGCAAGCATGTGGAAATGCCCTCACTCGGGCAGTTAATGTCGCGCCTGCGCGGTGACATCAAGGAATGGGGCTTTGGCGATCTGCCCTTGGTGGCAGAACCCGGCCGCGTGATTGTGGCACGGGCTTTCTCGCTGATCGTGCGCGTGCTTCTGCGCAAGGGACGGCGGCTTTATATCAATGATGGTATCTGGGCCTCGCTGTCGGATTCGTGGACCGGCAAGATCACACTTCCCGCGCGGTTCATACCGGACCCGGCAATCAAGCATCGCAATGGCAACGTCAAGGAAATCGTACCGTTCCGCGTCTGTGGCGCGACCTGCGATTCCGTCGATATCCTGTCACGGCCATTCTGGCTGCCGGAAACTGTGGCAACCGGTGACTGGATCGAAATCGGCAATATCGGTGCCTATTCCCTGTCTCTGCGCACCCGCTTCAATGGGTTTTACCCTGATACGTTCGTTGAAGTAGAAACAACGTTTGACGAGGGTGACGAGCCGGAAGGCTTTGCTTCACTGGAAACAATGGCCCCGGCTGAACACAGAGAATAAGCTACGATTGGCCTCTTAGAGCTTTCCGAGCAGTTCCGGTGTTGGCCAGGAATCGGCAGGAAGGCCAAGGCGCATCTGTTCTTCGCGAACCGCATCACGGGTCAAGATGCCGAACACGCCGTCGATCTTCGGGCCCATATCATGGCCACGGGCGGCAAGCTTGGTCTGCAATTCCTTCATCTGATCAGGTGTGAGGCCAGTTTCAGGGGTTGTAGGCTCAAGCGGACCTGCACCGGCAAGACGCGTAGCGAAATAGGCGGCAGTCGTGGCGTAAATGATGGATTTGTTCCACTCGACGAAAATGTCGAAATTCGCATAGGACAGGAATGCCGGGCCCTTGCGGCCCATCGGCAATAGCAGTGATGCATCACCGTCGTCAGGGCCAAGCGGTCCCTTCATGCCCGTCACACCCCATTCAGACCATTTGGAATGCGGAAGACGGTTGGTGCGCAGGGCATTTTCCCAAGGCAGTTCCTTGGTCAGCTTGACTTCCTCAAGCCAAGGTTCGCTCTTGCGCCAGCCCAGATCATGCAGGAAGCGTGCAGTTGTCATAATAACATCCGGCGCGCTGTTCTTCAGGTCCACCTTGCCATCGCCGTCGCCATCGACACCGCGTTCAAGATAAACCGTCGGCAGCAATTGTGTCTGACCGATTTCACCCGCCCACGCGCCTGTTGTCTTTGAATCGACCACGCCCTTATCGAAGAGCTTGAGAAGGGCAATCAACTGAGGGCGAAACAGTTCCGGACGGCGGCAATCAAACGACAGCGTAAGAAGGGAATTCAGCGTATCGAAATCGCCCTGAACCGCGCCATAATCTGTCTCCAGTCCCCAGAATGCAGCAATGACAGGACCCTGCACGCCATATTCGGCTTCGGCTCTGGCAAACGTATCGGCATATTTCTTGAGGTTGGCAGCGCCCTGTTTGAGACGATAGTCAGATACCATGCGCGAGGAGAAGGTCAGGAATGTCTGGTTGAACACACCCTGCGCGCGGTCGCGCTGCAGAACCTTGTCATCCATGGACGCCTTAAGAAGTTCGTTCAGGCCTTTTTCGCCCACGCCCGCTGCCTTTGCCTCGGCAATGAGGCCGTTGAACCACGGCTCGAGTTCACCGCCGCAGGCAGGCTTTGCAGCCGCTGGTTGCAGTGGATCGGCCTGATCCAGTGCATAGGCGGAACCTGTCGCAGAAAAGAGCGCGGCGGCAAGGGCAATCGATAGTTTGTTCATTCAGGAAATCTCGTCAGTAACTTGGGGGCGCGCTCATCGGCGCGCGCGTTTCCCTGCTAATGCACGATTATGTCCGTGGCGTGAAGTCACAGAATTGCGAGAAAACCCGGAATGTGACTTTATCGCACCTTGTTGCGGGCCAGCCACTGTTTCCACGCGGCCTCATTGCCAGCAAACACATTGATGTCCGCATCGCCGCGAATGCCGGGGATCGAGCCTGTTCCCGTGTACTGCCAGAACGTCCAGGGGTGGGTGCCGTATTTCTCGTCCGGGTGTCCGGCGACAGAGCGTAGCCAGAATGGATATCCGGCCAATTGCCTCAGATCATTGTCATCGAAGAAGTCGACAGTGGTGTAAATGATCGGCCGCTTGCCGTAGTGGCGCTCCAGCATATCGGCGAAGATGCGCATTTCGCTGCGCACCACGGCCGCATTAGGGCGCAGCTTGCAGGTTGGGGACGACGCATTCCATTCCATATCAAGCACGGGCGGCAGCGCACCGGGATCGTTCGGCACATTGCGAATGAACCACTGCGCCTGCTCCTTGGCGGTGCGGCAGAAGTAATAGAAGTGATAGGCACCGCGCGGAATACCGGCAGCGCGTGCAGCCTGCCAGTTTTCAGCCAGACGGTCATCGACCCGGTCCGCGCCTTCCGTGCCCTTGATGAAGACAAAGGAAATGCGGCTGGCCCGAACTGTCGCCCAGTCAATCGTTGATTGATATTTGGAAACATCAGTTCCGTGAACAGGATAATGCCATGGCGTCTTTCCCGTCCAATCATGCGGATCGCGGTCGTTGAAACGCGGCGCGTTGACAGGGCCCGACGGCGCTGCGATCTGCTGCAACGGAGCGGATGCAGACCGCTTTTTCGCATCGGAAAAATCATAATCGACCGTCGTGCAGCCGGCGAGAAGAAGTATCAGTAAACCAGCGGCAAGTCGCTTCATGAAAGACGGTCCGTACTCGAATCGTGATTGGGCATTCTATTGGTTTTCAGTCATGCGATATTATGCTTAACAGATCATGACCGGCAGAGATGACTAGTGATAATCAGTGCCGCGACTTTGTCACTATTTTTCAATGTGATATCTGTAAGTGACTATTGGGGCATGATAGGTCACATCATCGTGTTTGACATGATAGACGGCAAAAATGTTGTCAGCACACAGATTTGACCCATCCGGGGAAGACGATGTTCAGGAAAATTGGCTGGGTTGTACTTGTCATCTGCGTCATTGGCCTTGCCAATGTGACGCTGGCCGCGTGGATTACCATCGACCGGCCGGAGCTTGGTATCGGCAATAGCCATACGGAAAATTGCGTGCGTCCGACGGTTCCGAGCTTCTGGAGAAATTATCGCGGCTTTCCCAGCTACAATAACGAGCTTATCGCCGACTATTTCGGCGTTTACGCTGCCTATGCGTCGAATATCTACAAGCCGATTGCCCGGCATCATTTTGATCTGAAGCCCGAATATTTCGGCTGGGAGCCTTTCGGCGAACCTATCGCCAAGGCAGGCGGATTTTATGCGGAAGTCTATCGCCGCCGCAGTTCAGACCGTATGTCCTATATGATCGTGTTTCGCGGCAGCGATGGTCTGGCCAGTATTCCGGGGTTGATCAGTGAACTCAGCTATTTCACCCAGATTATCAATCCGTGGGATCAATATCGCACGGCCCGCAAGGAGTTCGCCAAGGTCAGGGCCGAAGCCCAGAAAAATTCAGACGGCTTGCCTGTTGATTACATCGCTGTCGGTCATGAATTGGGTGGTGGACTTGCCCGCCACATGGCTGCAGCATTTCCATGCACGGCGGCTATTGTCTTCAATTCCACATTCATTTCGAATAATTTCCGGCTGACGGAACCCTATGATGGACAGGTCGTCGATCTTTTCGCTGACAATGATCTTCTGTCACGGATTGCTATTTTGCCAAATCCGCGCTCGTTCTTCCGCATTACCCGTGTGCATCAATGGTATCGTGTCCGCAATGCCGGGCCGATGGATGGCAAGCGCGGCATGTTCAAGACCGCAACGGCAATGGCCCGCATTCCGGTCATCTGCCTGCTGCGCAGTGATTGTGAACTTTTGCAAAGTGAGAGCGGCGACGAACTGGAATCCAATCCGCAGAGCGGACGCACGGCGGAAAACATTTCCAAACTCTATTGTCAGGCAGCCCCAAGCTCCGTGGTTGCCAAGGGCGATCTGTGTAAATAGGGGATTGTTCTGTGATCTTTCGAGGCAAGGGCATATACAGAGTTTGCCGCGTTTTCCATTGCATTCAGCGAATAATGTAGTAACATATCTACATATTTCAGGGCATTGGAGGTATCATGACGATCACCACCCTATCGAGTCGCGAATTCAATCAGGACACCAGCCGAGCAAAGAAAGCAGCCAATGATGGGCCCGTGTTCATCACGGATCGGGGCAAGCCTGCGCATGTCCTTTTGACGATGAAAGAATATATGCAGCTGAGTGGAGGGACGCAGAAAATCGTGGATGCTTTGGCTGGAGCCGAAGACATTGATTTTGAAGCTCCCGCAGCAGTCATCAACAGCCGCTCGACCGATCTCTCCTGATGTTTATCCTCGACACCAATGTAGTATCGGAACTACGCAAGGTTCGCGCTGGAAAAGCAGACCCGCAATTCGCAAGATGGGCCAACGGTGCTGAATCAGGACAGCTTTACATCTCCGCAATTACTGTGCTCGAGCTTGAGACAGGAGTATTGCAAATGGAGCGGAGAGATCCTGGGCAAGGCAGTGTCCTTCGCGCGTGGCTCGATCAAAAGGTTCTTCCGGAGTTTGCTGGACGCACATTGTCCATAGACACTGCTGTTGCCCAAAGATGCGCCCGGCTTCATGTGCCGGATCGGCGCTCAGAGCGCGATGCCCTGATTGCGGCGACGGGCTTCGTTCATGGCATGACGATTGTCACGCGAAACGTCATTGATTTCCTGCCTACCGGCATCCCGCTGCTTGATCCATGGGAGATTCCCCGGCAAGCCGAAAGGTAGTCAAAACAACCTTTCCCATATCACGTATGCGCGGTGAAAACTCTTAGGCAGTGCGGCGAATGATCGAAATCCAGGCAAAGCCGCGATAGAGCCGCTGCGCTTCGGCATGGGCACCGGCGCCAACTGCAATGGTTTCGGCGATCTCAAAGAGATCGTTGCGCGGCGTGACATGATACCATTCCAGCCATTTATAAAGGGCCGCTCTTGCCGCGCCGGGCAAATCCTTCAGATCGCCGAAATCGACAATGTGCAATTCGCCGCCAATAGCGAGGTGATTGACCGCCTCGCGCATGACATTCTCCCATTGCGGGATCATCGATACGGCATAGGAGATGAAAATCCGGTCAAACTGTGCGAGACCGAAGAGCGATGACGGGTCGAACTTTGCCGCATCCGCATAGGCAAGCTGCGTGCGCTCGCCAAGTCCTGCCGCCATGACCTTCTTGCGTGCGGTGCTGAGCATTTCGTTGGAAATGTCGACACCGAAGAGCTTTGTCGTGGGGTAAGCTTCGCCGGCCATGACGAGATTACGTCCCGTACCGCAGCCAATCTCCAGAATGCTGCCATTGGCGGGTGGTGTGAGGCCCGCAATCATTGGATCGCGGCCCAGCAGATAATATTTGCGCGTGGCATCGTAAAAATGGCGCTGATGCCGGTAGACGCGATCCATCAGCGGTCCATGCTCAATCTTGGTCAACATCAATATCAATCCTTGAGCGTGTAGAGATGGAAGCCGCCATAGATCGACGACCGGTCACGATTATGCAGGTCAAGAGATTGCTCTTCCCGGTAGTCCCAGCGCTCAAGCACACTGTCATCAATACGGCCGGGCAGAATGGTGGGCTCGGCTGCGGTGCGGAAGATAACGCGTGCGCCAGATGCAGCCGTGCGGGTGATCTCGTGCCAGAGATCATTCAACTGTTTGTCATTCATCCAGTCCTGCGCATCCAGAAGGATGAAGCGGTCGACCGATCCGGCAGGCTTGGCCGCAAGGAACTCGGTCAGCGAGGCATTGACGACGCTCATGCGTTCGGCGCGGTCGCGGACGTTCTCGAAATTGTTGCGCGAAAGGTAAGGAGGCAGCGGGCCGGTTTCGGCATTGTCGCTGTAGCCACGCCCGAATGCCTGCCACGCGAAATAGTTTTCCGACAGCGGGAAGCCACAGGCGAGTTTCTCCAGACGGCGGCGTAACACAAGCGCCATGTTACCGTCACCTGCCGTTGCCAGCGCATCATATTGCTGTGGTGGGATGCCGAGGCCAAACAGGGAAGATTTGCGCTTCGTTGCCCAACGCACCATGCGCTTGTCAAAGAGCGGCGCGAGGGCGCGATCAAAATAGGCACGCTGTTCCTCGATCGTTTCAGCCTTGAGAATATCGCGGGGATCGATGCCATAAAGTTTGGCGACGCGGTGGCCCATGCCGATGAACAGGCCAAGCAGGCCGTGGCGATAGAGATCACGCGAAAAGATGGTGATGCGGCGGCGGCCAGACAGCATCCGCTTTTCCCAATAGGCACGGCTGGTGCCATCGAGATGTGGCTGGATAAAACGCTCATAGGCGGCAAGGTTCGCCTTGTCGTCAGCCGTTCCGTAGAAGCGGTAGAAGGCATCATAATTCGGCAGGCGCGACACCGCCGCAAGCTTCAGCCGATTGAAAGCCACGTGGGCCGTGTTGAGATCGACGGCCTCGACGCTGGCAGGATCAGCGGTGAGGTAGGACATGGCGTTGCAGCCGCCGGAGGCGATGGTGACAATGCGGTGGCCGGAGCGGATTTGCAGTGCCTCCATATCCACTTCAGGGTCTTCCCAAATCTGCGGATAGACAAGGCCCTTGAAGACATGGGCGAAGAGCCGTTCTGATAGACCAGCCTTTGACAGAAGCTTGTTCTGGCGAACGGCGTTCTGAACTTTTTCATGCCGCGGCGCGGAGGCGCTGTCGGGCTGTTTGGCAAACGGCATCGGATTGAATCCCCTTGTTGGAAATTCCTCTCCGCCTAACATTCCGATGTAACAGAGCCGTGACGATTTTGAATCAAGTCCTTGCCAGATTGATTCCGGTTGTGCGGACAAACCCTTGCATTTTCACGACTATGGCGTGGACGGGCAGCGGCACGCCAATTGATGTTTTTCTCTCAATCCTTTGATTTTGTTAATTTCTCTCTCATTGCAAATGCGTGGAAACATTTTCCCATAAATTCGCGGCAATGATGATTTCTTGCCCCACAAATCGCGGATCGGAGAAGCTGGTTTCAGGCAGCAAAACCGGTGCATAAGCAGTGTGGTCATTGTGACTTATGTCGGTTCAACCGCGTTTTCGTGATTCCGTGGCGACTCATTTTACCAGCTCCGTACGCACCACAACCGACATGCCGGGTGCCAGATGCTGGGCAAGATCCTGACCCGGATCAACAGAGATGCGCACGGAAATGCGCTGTGCAACCTTGGTGAAATTGCCGGTCGCATTATCGGGTTTGAGCACACTGAATTCTGATCCGGCAGCCGGCGAAAACCGCTCGACATGACCGTTCAGACGCCTGCGGTTGAGGGCATCCACCGTGAATGTTACAGGCTGGCCGATCTTGATATTGCTGAGCTGGGTTTCCTTGAAATTGGCAATGACCCACACATCTGGCGGAACGACCGCCATGAGCTGCGTTCCTGCCGTCACGTATTGTCCAAGTTTTGCGCCCACTTCGCCAACGGTACCATCGCGCGGCGCAAGAATTTTCGTGTTGGTCATGTCAATCTCGGCGAGATTGACGGCGGCAACCGCGCCTGCCACGGCTGCTTCGAGCGACCCGCGGCTGACCTTGATGGTCTCAAGATCCTGGCGTGAAACCTCCAGCGCTGCCTGCGCCTGTGTGACCGAAGACTGGGATTGCTCCAATGCGGTTTCAGCCTGATCGGAATCGCTTTTGGTCATGACACCTTTGATGGTCAACGGTTCGATGCGTGCCCAATTGGCCTGTGTCCGGCGCAGACCGGAATTGGCGCTGTCGAGCTGCGCCTGACTGGAACCGATGCGGGCCTGAGCGGCGCGTTGCTGTTGCGTCGAATTGTTGAGTGCGGCCTGCTGGCTTGCCAGCGTCGCTTTCGCCTGTTCAAGCTTCTGCGCATAGATGCGGTCATCAATCCGCACCAGCAACTGACCTTCCTTGACCTGCTGAAAGTCCTGCACCGGCACTTCAACGATGTAGCCACTGAGCTGCGGGCTGATGAGCGTCACATAGCCTTTGACATAGGCATTCTCGGTGATCTCGACATCGCTGTTAAAAGGCGGCAACCGCCATGCATAGAGCACCAGCACAAGGCCGAGCAGGCCGAGGAAAATTGCAATCAGGGTGGCGGTGTTGCGAAGCAATATGGTCATATCTTACGAACTTGGTTGAGCAATTTCGCCTGTGATAGCCGGAAGTGTGAACTTCCTGATGCCATAGCGAAAGCTGACATGGAGGAGGAGGGCGACAAGGGCAAAGAATGAGATGCCCGCTATCAGGAAGAATGCATCATTATAGGCAAGGATATTGGCTTCGCGGGTGGCCTGCTGCGACAGGAGCGCGATACCCTCCGCATTGAGGAGCACCTTGTCGGTGATGACGCGGCCATAGCCGCTTGCCAGTTGGGCAACACGCTGGGCAACGAGCGGGTCGGACATGACAATATGTTCGGCAAGGACGTTGGAGTGGAATTTCTCGCGGATGGTGATGAAACTGCCGAAAACTGCAGTTCCAAGCAGGCCGCCAAGGCTTTGTGTTGCCAGAAACACAATGAAGAAATTGAGGATATAGACCGGCCCACGTTTCAGCGCAGACATCAGGCCCGCCGACATGGCAGGCGGCAGGAAAATCACCGTTGCCGCTGCGATCAGCGCCTGACTGACATACATGTTCTCAGGGCGCGTCAGGTTCGTTGCCTGACTGTCCATATAGGAGCCGATAATCAGGAAGATCAGGGCGATCACATGGATGGCAGGCCCGCGTTCCGGCGTCATCACCGCAGCACAGCACAGGCCTGCGACGACCATTGATACCATCATCACCGCGTAGAGCGTGGCAATCTGATCGTTGAGCAGGCCCAGATTCTGGAAGAAGTTGGTTGCAACGGTGGCTTGCTCGGAAACGATCAAGCGGAACAAGAGAATGGTTCCGGCCAGATGCAACACTTCCTTGCTCACGATCCAGCGGATATCAAGCAGCGGCTTCGTTCGATTGAGGTCGATGATAACGGCCAGCGTCAGCGTGACAACGGCGATGGCAAGAAGAATGCCGAGCCATGACACTTCCGTCCACCAGTAAAGCCGTCCGGTTACAAGAACGACAGCAGTACAGCCGAAACCGACGGCAATCAGCAGATAGGCCAGAATATCAAGTTTCTCGATAACCTTGGCGCGTGGGGGCGGTGTCAGTGGCAGAAGATAAATGATCGTAAAGGCAATAAAGGCCAGCGAAACCTCGAACATATAGAGCCCGCGCCATTGACCGAAGTCGAGCAGTGCGGGTGACAGAAATCGTGCCATTGGCGATGCCAGAGAAATATTGGTCAGCACGAGGCAGACCGCGACTGTCAGTTTGCGCGCAGGCGGAAATGCTTCGAGCATATAGAGAAAAGCGAGGGTCGACATGGGAGAGGCCGCCATGCCGCTGAAAAAACGGATGATGATGGCCGATTGCAGATCGGTCACAAACAGATGCATCAGCGAGACAAGCACAAATCCGGCAATACTCAGCTGGGCAAAATTGCGCAGGCCATATTGGGCGCGGATTTTGATCAAGGCGACCGAAAGACTGACATTTGGCGCCATATAGGCAGCGATCAGCCATGTCGTTTCGGTGTTTGTCGCGCCGAGATAACCTTGAATCTGTGACACATTGGTAGCGATGAGATTCATGCCGAGCCCCTGTGTCAGGGAGAGCAGGGTGGATGCAGCGATATAGATGGCCGACCAATAGGGACTCATGGCTGGCGGTGGCGCAGGCTGGGGCGCTGCGAGCAACGCCTGTTCCTCGGCGGGCTCCGGCTGCAATTTTAACGGGTCATACCCGACAAATTCTGCCTCCGGGATCATCAGGCCTGATCCTTGTCCATTTCGCCAATGTTGCGATTGATAGCGCGGATGACCTCCAGCGTCGCGACAAGCGCCTTGTCGTCGACGCCTTGCAAAAATTCCGCCCGCAATTCGCGCGCCAGTTGATTGACCTCGCTGGCAAGCTCTGCTCCCAGAGGCGTCATGACAATCTGTTTGGCCCGGCGATCACCATCCACCGAGCGTCGTTCAATGAAGCCCTGCTTCTCCAAGCCGTCCAGAAGCCGCACCATGGTCGGTGTTTCGATTTCCAGCTCTTCGGCCAGATCTTTCTGGCTGAGTATTTCCATGCGGTCGAGCAGCATCATCGTGCGGGCGCGCGCAAAGGTCAGGCCGCGTTGTTTAACCCGCGCATCAAACAATGTGCGAATCTTGCGGCTGACTTTCGCCAGCTCGTCGATATAGATGTCACGAGGCGTCATTTTTGACATATGGTAGCCATGTAATAAGTAGTGAGCTAATCATTTCGGTTTGTATAAACCCAACCCGCGCAATTTTCAAGATGGCGCGGCGATTTTCTGGGGGCAGGTTTCAGCGCAGATCGAGCCGCAGCAACTCATCATCATAGGATTGGCCGTTGATGCGCAGGGCATCCTTTTCAAAGCCGAAGACCGTGAAGCCCAGTCCGAGATAGAGTGTGCGTGCTGGCAGGTTTGCCGCCATGACGGTGGCATGCAGCGTATCGACGTGATCACGGGCGTGATTGATAACCGCCGATGTCAACCGCTTGCCAAGGTCGTGGCCGCGCCAATCGGGGTGAACGAAAACACCCCATAGCAGGCCCTTGTGCTTCTGTTTGACCTTGGGCGTGGTGGTAAAACCGGCCATGCCCACCAGTTCAGTTCCGGTAAATGCGCCGAACACTGCGTTGGGTCTGGCCTCAAGCATCCTTTCAATGTCTGAGAGTTCCCGGCCAACTTCATCCTCATAACTTGAGCCGAACCCTTCCGGTGCTGTTTTCAGAGCATGGAGACGCAACTGCTGGAAGGTCGGTGCATCCTGGGAAGTCAGGACGCGAATCAGCGGGGATAGGGGCATGGGAGTGATCTCTTTGGTATTTCGGCTTTGGAGCGGCAATTTTGCAGAACAATGTGCCAGAAGCAATCACAAGCAAAGAGCCCGGATTGCTTGAGGTTTTGTGAATGTTCGATGAAAAGTTAACCCAACTTTAAAACAAGACCCAACTTTGCCTTATTTCAGGTAAGATAAAAGATGAGGGACGTATTTGTTTGAAACGGAGAGGGTATACTTATGAACAGCAAACTTCTTATTTCGCTTGGTTTGGTTTCGCTTCTCGCACTGACAGCGTGCGGTAAAAAGGAAGAAGAAAAGAAGGCGCCAGCGACAACTGAGCAGCCTGCAGCAACACCTGCTCCTGCCCCTGCAACACCATCCACAACGCAGACACCGGCTGCTCCAGCAACGCCGATGAATGCAGCCGATACGCTGAAGAAGCTGAAGGAACAGGCTGCCACGATGACAGCCGAGCAGAAGCAGGCCGCTATCGCAACCGCCCGCAAGGCTGCTGAAGATGCTGCCAAGGCTGCTGGTCAGACCGCTGACCAGATCAAGGCCGCTGCGGATGCCGCAGAAAAAGTTATCAAGGATGCGCTCGGCGTTCAGTAAGAGCCGTTATCCCTGATGAAAATGGCCAGCCTCGTGCTGGCCATTTTATTTTTTGACAGGTGCGTCAACCCGTCTGGTCAACTTACTTCAGATCGCTCTCGCAATTGCGAAAGAATTTGAATAAAACAGTCATATGTCGATTTGGCGCCGTATCAGCGACTTCATTACCACCACTGCAATCGATGCCTTCTCCAGCATCATCGAGGCCGTGCGCACTGCGTTTGAGGGCGACCCCGAAACCCGCAGGCGCGTTGCTTTCTCGATTGCCATGATTGCGCTCTCTGCCAAGATGGCCAAGGCGGATGGTGTCGTAACCGAAGTCGAGGTCAAGGCATTCCATGAGATTTTCCACGTTCCGCCGCGCTATCAGGATCAGGTCACGCGGCTCTATAATCTCGCCAAGCAAGATGTGGCGGGTTACGAGACCTACGCAGCCCAGCTTGCTTCGCTTTGCGGTTCCGGCCAGCCGAATTGCAAGATGCTGGAAGACATTCTTGACGGCCTGTTCCACATTGCCAAATCGGATGGTGCGCTGCACGATAAAGAGCTGATCTTTCTGGGAACAGTCGCCGAGATTTTTGCATTGGATGAAGACCAGTTCGACAGCATTCTCGCGCGGCATGTCGGGCGCGGGCAGGCAGACCCCTTTATGGTGCTTGGGCTTACCCGCGGCGTTACCTTTGAAGAGGCGCGCAAGCGCTACCGGGCGCTGGTGCGCGAAAACCACCCGGATATGCTGATTGCGCGCGGTGTGCCGGAGGAATTTGTTGCGATTGCCAATCAGCGCATCGCTGCTATCAATGCGGCGTGGGAAAAAGTCGAAAAAGATCTGAAGGCATATGAACGCGTTTAAACCTGATCATTTACGCGCGGAAGTGCATCCTTCTCCGAATTTTGGCCCCCGCAAGGATGGCAAGCACCCTTCCATTCTGGTCCTGCATTATACGGGCATGGCGACAGGCGAGGCCGCGGAAAGCTGGCTGAGCAACCCGGAGAGTGAGGTTTCGGCCCATTACGTCGTGCATGAGGATGGCCGCGTTGTGCAACTCGTGCCTGAGAGCGAACGCGCATGGCATGCGGGCCAAAGCTCATGGAAGGGCGAGGTGGACATCAATTCCTCGTCCATTGGCATTGAAATCGTCAATGGCGGCCCGCTGCTGGATTTTCCTGATTTTGGCGATGTGCAGATTGATGCGGTCATTGACCTGTGCAAGGGCATTGTCTCGCGCCACAAGATGCGCCCCGAGAATGTACTCGCCCATTCGGATATTGCGCCCGCGCGCAAGATTGATCCGGGTGAAAAATTCCCGTGGCCGGTTCTTTACAATTCCGGGGTAGGGCACTGGGTGGCGCCATCGCCGATCCGCGGTGGCCGGTTCTTTTCCCTCGGTGATCAGGGCCAGCCGGTAGAGGCTTTGCAGGGCATGCTGGCCCTTTATGGCTATGATGTACCCATAGATGGTGTGTTCGGAAGGTCGACAGAATTAGGCATTTTAGCGTTCCAGCGCCATTTTCGCCCAGAAAAAGTCGACGGAGTCGCTGACATGTCAACCATCGAAACCCTTCACAGAGTACTTTCTGCACTCCCCGCGCTCATAGCATAACTATTTGTAAAAAAACGCTTTCTCTGCTGTTTTTTGTGCAGTGCAACCTATATATTTCAATGTGTTATACTTTGTTATTTGGCCGACCCATATTCGGCTGCATTGGACCGTCACATCCTTAGCCATTGTTCCGGTGGTGCCCTTTTTGATTTTTGGCGTGGAACGGGTCTGGTGGTGCGCTCGCATCGCCCAAGCGATTTAGACGGAAAACGATGACAAAAAAAATTGGTATGATTATCGCCCTTCTTGGGGCGACGGCCTTCTTTGGCTCAAGCGCAGCGTATAGTAGCCCGAAAGAGCCAACAAACCTGATGGACTACCTCAAGGCCAAACGGGATGCCGCTGAAAAGGAAAAGGCAAGCGGGAAATCCGCCAAGGCTGGACAGACAAGCGGCAAGGGCAAAAAGGTTGCCGTAAAGCAGCGGACCAGCAAAAAGGTTCTGGCATCAGCCAAGCGCCCAATCGTTGAAACCAAGGCTCGCATCAAGGTGACGATCCGCAACAGGAACCTTGCCAATGTCGATACAATGACAACGGCCAGCATCCCATCTTCCGTAGGATCGATAGGGTCGACGAAATATTCGACGATTATCAGTTCCTATGCCGCTTCTTACGGTGTGCCGGTTTCGCTCGCCAATGCGGTGGTACGGGTGGAAAGCAACTACCGCGCCGATATGACAGGAAGTGCCGGAGAAATCGGCCTCATGCAGATCAAGCTCGAAACCGCGCGCGGCCTTGGTTACACTGGTTCGCGGCAGGCGCTCTACAACCCGGAAACCAATATTCGCTGGGGCATGAAATATCTTGCCGGAGCGCATAAGCTTGGCAATGGCACGACCTGCGGTACAATTCTCAGATACAATGCCGGTCATGGCGCAACGCGCATGAATCCTGTTTCGGCCAACTATTGCGCCAAGGTGAAGATGGAAATGGCTTCCAACTAAACGGATCGCTCATTTCATCAAGAATTGTTCATAGACAAGGGCCGGATAACCAATCCGGCCTTTTTCATTTGCGTTTTGCCGCCGAAACCCTTTTATACGCTTCGTCAGCTGGCCGGGCAGCCGCGCATGTCAAAAGCCGAAAGGCGGCATGTGAGGAAAGTCCGGGCTCCAGGGAAACACGGTGCCGGATAACGTCCGGCGGGGGCGACCCCAGGGAAAGTGCCACAGAAAGGAAACCGCCCCGTCTTTCGTTGTGTCGGATCATGTCGATTGGACACAAGGAATGACGGGGTAAGGGTGAAAGGGTGGGGTAAGAGCCCACCGCGTTGCTGGTAACAGGAACGGCAAGGTAAACCCCACCGGGAGCAAAACCGAATAGGGACGGCGTGTCAGGCGAAAGTCTGACGATTGGTTTCCGGTCAGTCGTCCGGGTAGGTTGCAGGAGGCGGATGGTAACATCCGTCCAAGATGAATGGCTGCCGCGTTGGACGAAAGTCCAGCCATACAGAACCCGGCTTACAGGCCAGCTGACACTTCATTGTTTAATTTTGGCGATTGCACGCTTTTGTGTGGTTCGTGGTTCGACAGGCTCACCATGAGGGAGACGGGGCCGCAAGATAATCGCCAAAATTGCAGAATCTGGCTCTCTGCAATCCCTGACACAGGGAGAAGGGTGGGCTGTAAAGACAATCATCAACGTTGCAGAACCTCGCTCCCTGCAATCCTCACCCTCCCTCATGGTGAGCCTGTCGAACCACGGGAGATAGACATGCCACTCACCTTTTTCACATCCTTTCCAATCGCGCGCTTTTGGGTTCGATAAGCTTGCATCAATAGGTTTCGTGGTTCGACAGGCTCACCATGAGGGAGAGTGAGGATTGCAGGGAGTTAAATTCTGCAACCTTTGCGCTGCGATCTTTGCGATTGGCGTTGCATCCCCACTCTCCCTCATGGCGAACCACGAACCACGAACCATGCGCGATGCTGATGCATCCCACCAATCACCCCCATCACTCCCATTCCTAACCGTTCATTAAGCTTAATGAGCCATAAATTCAGAATCGCCGGAAGTGTGCTTGGTTGCAGGCTTGCTCCCATATGTGTTCTCTAATCCCATTGACGCCCATAGTGCCCCATGATATCGATTGGTTTCATCAGTAGCGTTCAGTCGACACGGTGTTTCCCGACATTGGATTTGGCATGCCAGGGCTTGCAATCGGCCCGTTTGGCTGATGCATGCGCGGCTATTGATGGGGCTCCAAGGGGTGGAGCAGGGGTGGAAATGAAACAGGCCCTCGTGGCGGAAACGGCGGTGTTGCGTTTTGAACCGGTTCCTCGGACATGTGACGAACAAGATCGATGCGAAGGGACGGGTATCCGTGCCGGCGCACTTTCGTTCGATCATCCAGCAGGCCGGCCATACGGAACTCTACGCGCTGCGTTCGCTGCATCTGCCTGCCCTCGATGCGGGCGGACCGGATCTGCTGACACGCTTCGACAAACGGCTGGCGAGCGAGGACCCCTTCGCCGAGATGGCGGACGATATGTCTTTTTATCTGCACGCGGATGGCGGTTTTCTGAAACTGGACGCGGATGGCCGCATCACGGTGACGGACTTTCTGCGGGAGCATACGGGCATTACCGGGGATGTGACCTTTGCGGGGGCGAACACGCATTTTCAGATGTGGCAGCCGGATCAGTTCGAAGCGCATCGGGCAAAGGTTCGTCAACGCCTGATGGAACGGCGTCTTCAGGAAAATCAGACAGGAAACGGATAATGGCAGGTGCAGGCGGTCAGGATAATGCGCGCCACATACCGGTCCTGCTCGATGAAGTCATTGCTGCGCTGAAACCCGGACCGGGTCAGTTGATCATCGATGGTACGTTCGGTGCTGGCGGCTATACAACACGTATTCTCGAAACCGGTGCCTCGGTTACGGCAATCGACCGCGACCCGTCAGCCATTGAAGCCGGGCGCGCTTTGGAAAAAGCCCATCAGGGCCGTCTCACGCTGGTACAAGGAACATTCTCGACGCTTGATCAGGTTGCGCTGCTTGGCGCTCCTGATGGCATCGTGCTCGATATCGGCGTGTCCTCCATGCAGATAGACGAGGCGGAGCGCGGCTTTTCCTTCCAGAAGGACGGCCCGCTTGATATGCGCATGTCGAGTTCGGGCCCAAGCGCTGCCGATGTGGTCAATCGCCTCAAAACCGGCGATCTGGCCCGTATCTTCAATTTCCTTGGTGAAGAGCGCCATGCGGGCCGTATCGCGCGCATGATTGAAAAGCGCCGCACCACCGAGCCTTTTCATCGCACCCGTGACCTTGCCAATGCCATCGAAGCGCTGGTCGGGCGTAATCCGAAGATTCCGATTCATCCGGCAACCCGCGTGTTTCAGGCGTTGCGCATTTTCGTCAATGACGAGCTTGGCGAACTTGTCCGTGCCCTGCACGCTGCCGAACGGGCACTCAAGCCGGGCGGTCGTCTGGTTGTCGTCACCTTTCATTCGCTGGAAGACCGCATCGTCAAACGCTTCTTCAATGATCGCGCCGGTTCAAGCGGCGGCTCGCGCCACCTGCCGCAGGTGCATGTGCGTCTGGCGAGCTTCGCGCCCATTGGCAAAGGCGTTGTTGCACCCGGCGATGCTGAAACCGAAAGCAATCCGCGGGCACGCTCGGCCAAGCTACGCGCCGCTATCCGCACCGAAAATCCGCCGCTTGCTGAAGATCATTCGATCTATGGCCTGCCCAATCTTCCGCATTTTCATGAAACGGCGAGGAGCTGATCCATGCTGCGCACCTTCGACATCATATTGATCGGGCTGATGATCGCAGCTGCGGGCATAACGTATAAAATCAAGCATGACGCTGAAAAGCAGATGACGGAAGTCCACAAGATCGAACGTATGATCTCCGATGAGAAAGATACGATTGATCTTCTGAAAGCCGACTGGAGCCTGCTCACCCAGCCAAGCCGGTTGCAGAAGCTTGTCGCCTCGTTTCAGGGCCAGCTGAATCTGCAGCCGGTTGAAGCGCAGCAGATCGCCAACCTCAATGAAATCCCCAGAGCCAAGCCAGCGGCTGAAAAGATTGATGACGTTGCCAACCTCATCACCGAGGCCGATGCGGGGCATGCAATCAAGAAGACCGATGCGATCAAGACAGGCAGCGTGAGCAAGCCTGCGGCTGGTGTCCCTGGTGCAAAGCCAAAGGGAGCTGCGCATTAACATGGCGATCTGGATCAAACGTAAAACAGCGCAGTTGGAAAACGGAACAGTTCCGGCATTCGAACTGGATGCGAAGAAGAAAAAATCAGGCAATCGCGCGCGCAACCGTGTGATGATGGCCATGATATGCTTTGTCGGCATTTATGGCGTCATTGGCGGGCGGCTGATTTTCTACGGCATGCAGGAAGACACGACGGGTTATAACGGCCCGACCGGCACTGTGCTTGCCTCGCGTCCGGATATTCTCGATCGCAATGGCGAAGTGCTGGCAACCGATATCAAGACCGCATCGCTCTATGCCGAGCCGCGCAAAATCATCGACCCCGATGAAGCCTATGAATTGCTCTCAACGGTTCTGCCTGATCTCAACTTCGAACAAACCTATGCCCGCCTGAAAAGCGGTGCGGGCTTTGCCTGGCTCAAGCGCGGTCTGACGCCGCAGCAGAAAAGCCAGATCATGGCACTCGGCATTCCCGGCATCGGCTTCCGCACGGAAAAGTCGCGCTTCTATCCGGGTGGCCCGACCGCCTCGCACATCCTTGGTCTCGTCAATATCGACAATCAGGGCATTGCCGGCATGGAGAAATATATTGACGGGCAGGGACTGACCGATCTGCGCGATGTCGGACTTGCCGATGGCCGTTCGCTGGAGCCGGTGCGCCTGTCGATTGATCTGCGTGTCCAGCACGTGGTGCGCGATGTCGTTGTGACCGCGATGCAGAAGTACCGTGCTATTGCAGCGGGCGCTGTTGTTCTCAACGTCAACACCGGCGAAGTCATGGCCATGGCCTCGGCGCCGGATTTTGATCCGAACAACCCGTTCAACGCGCTCGACAAGGACCATCTGAACCGCATGTCGGCTGGCCTTTACGAAATGGGCTCGACGATCAAGAGTTTTACGACAGCCATGTCGCTCGATCATGGTGCAACGCTCAACACCACCTATGATGCGACGCGTCCGATCACTATTGGCCGTCAGACGATCCACGATTTCCACGGCAAGGCGCGCGTACTGACCCTGCCTGAAGTCTTTGTATTCTCATCGAATATTGGTTCGGCGCGTGAAGCCGATGCTGTTGGCATTGAAAATCACCGGGCATTCCTGACCCGCCTCGGCCTGCTTGATCCGATGAAGACGGAACTGCCTGAAGTTGCCAAGCCATACTCGCCAAAAGTGTGGAAGAAGGTGAATTCGATCACGATTTCCTTCGGTCACGGCATGGCGACAACGCCGCTGCAAACGGCTGTGGGTGCTGCGGCGCTGGTCAATGGCGGCAAGCTGATTGAGCCGACATTCCTGCCCCGCACACTTGCACAGGCGCAGTCGATGGCCGAACAGGTCATCAAGCCGAAAACCAGCGATGATATGCGCTATCTCTACAAGCTGAATGGCGACACCGGCTCGGGCCGTAACGCCAACGTCAAAGGTTATCGCGTCGGCGGCAAGACGGGTACAGCCGACAAGGTTGTCAATGGCCGGTACGCCAAGGACCTCCGGTTCAATGCCTTCGTGGCAGCGTTCCCGATTGAAAAACCTGAATATGTTGTGCTGACGATTATCGATGAACCAAAGCCTGCCGAGGGGCAGAGCAGCGGTATCGCGGCCTACAATGCCGCGCCCATGGTGGCCGAAATTATCCGCAGATCAGCGTCATTTCTGGGGGTAAAGCCCGATTTCGGCCAACAAGTAACGCCATTGCAGGTTTCCTACGACAGTGATGAGTAAAGCAGATTCGGTCATGAAACTGAAAGATTTGAACGGCATACCTGCCCTGGCGATCTCCGAATTCGGGGATACGGAGATTACTGGCCTGACTTCGGATTCCCGGCAGGTTAGGCCCGGCTTCCTTTTCGCGGCGCTCAAGGGATCGAAAGCTGACGGCAGTGTTTATGCCGCCGACGCAGCAAAGCGCGGCGCGGCGATCATCGTGGCTGCAAGCGGTTCCAAGCAGAGCAATGTTTCTGCACCGATTATCTATGTGGACGATCCGCGCCGGGCGCTCGCTCTGGCTGCCGCCAGCTTTTACCGGGTTCAGCCCGATGTAATGGTTGCCATAACGGGCACCAGCGGTAAGACCTCGGTTGCTTCCTTCACGCGCCAGATTTGGGCCAATGCCGGTTTCGCTTCGGCCAGTATCGGCACAACCGGCGTGGTTTCGCCGACGCGCAATGATTATGGCTCGCTGACGACGCCCGATCCGGTTGAATTGCACAAGCTTTTGAGCGAACTGGCTGAAGAGGGTGTGACCCACGCTGCCATGGAAGCCTCATCCCATGGTCTTGATCAGCGCCGCCTTGACGGTGTGAAGCTGACAGCGGGCGCTTTCACCAATCTTGGCCGCGACCATATGGATTACCACCCGACGGTCGAGGAATATCACGCTGCCAAGCTGCGGCTGTTCACCGACCTTCTGCCCAAGGGCGCGCCAGCTGTTATTTTTGCTGACGATCCGTTTTCCAAGCCGACCATTGCTGCAGCCACTGAAGCCGGTTGCAAGGTTCTGACTGTTGGCCGCAAGGGCGAGTTCATCACGCTGAAGCGCGTTGAACATGAGCGCTTTCGCCAGCATGTCGAAGTACAGATTGCCGGTGAGATTTTCGAGATCACCTTGCCGCTTGCGGGGGATTTTCAGGTAGCCAATGGTCTGGTTGCTGCGGGTCTTGCCATTGCAACGGGCGTTCCTGCCGCCGCTGCCATGCGCGGTCTTGAACGGTTGAAGGGTGCGCCCGGACGGCTTGATCTTGTCGGCGCAACGGAAGAGGGCGCGCCTGCCTATGTTGATTATGCCCATAAGCCCGATGCCATGGAAAACGTGCTGACTTCGGTTCGTCCCTTCACGACGGGCCGGGTTATCGTGGTGTTCGGTTGCGGCGGTGATCGCGACAAGGGCAAGCGCCCGATGATGGGCGAAATCGCCACCCGTCTTGCCGATGTTGTCATCGTGACCGATGACAATCCCCGTTCGGAAGTAGCAGCAACAATCCGCTCTGAAATTCTGGCGGCTGCACCGGGGGCGCAGGAGATTGGTGATCGCCGCGAAGCCATTCGCGCGGCTGTCGCCATGATGAAGTCAGGCGATACGTTGATCGTTGCGGGCAAAGGCCATGAAGAAGGCCAGACTGTTGGCGATGTCGTCCTGCCATTCTCCGATCACACGGAAGTCGCACAGGCCCTCAAGGATCGTCTTGCCGGGGAGCATAACGCATGAGTTTCCTCTGGACCTCGGAAGCGATGATCGAGGCCATGAACGGCAGGCCTGTCGGTACGCTGCCGGAAGGCATTACCGGGATTTCCATCGATACGCGGACCCTGCGTAAGGGTGAGGCGTTCTTTGCCATCAAGGGCGATGCGCTTGATGGGCATGATTATGCAACCGCTGCGGTTGCTGCTGGCGCTGCTCTGCTGGTGGTTGCGGAAGTGAAGCTCCCGGCGCTGGGCAAGCTGAAAACCCCGATGATCGTGGTTGACGATGTGCTGGCGGCCATGACACGGCTTGGGCTGGCAGCGCGCGAGCGCTCGCACGCCCAGATTATTGCGGTGACAGGTTCCGTCGGTAAGACAACCACCAAAGAAGCACTGCGGCATGTGCTTGCCAATGCGGGCAATGTGCATGCATCCGTTGCCTCGTTCAACAATCATTGGGGTGTGCCGTTGACCCTTGCGCGCATGCCTGAGGATACGGATTACGGCGTCTTTGAAATCGGCATGAACCATGCGGACGAGATCAGGCCGCTGGTGAAAATGGTGCGCCCGCACGTGGCGATCATCACGCTGATTGCTCCGGCGCATCTTGGCCATTTCAAGAACCTGCAGGAAATTGCCACGGCAAAAGCCGAGATTTTTGAAGGACTTGTGCCCGGCGGCTATGCCCTGCTCAATCGCGATGACAAGCACTACAAGTTTCTGGAAAAGTTGGCGGTGGATGCGGGCGTCGAGCATATCAAGACCTTTGGCGAGAATGCCCGTGCCGACTATCGCTTGCGCGCGCTCAAACTGCATGGCGAGTGCTCCTGCATGACGGCGCGGCTTGCCGGTTCCGAGGTTGTGGTCAAGGTCGGCGCTCCGGGCAGGCACATCGTGCAGAATGTTCTGGCGGTGCTGGGTGCTGCGCATCTGACCGGTGCTGACATGACCAAGGTCACGCTGGCGCTGGCATCGCTGAAACCTGACAGCGGCCGCGGTGCCCGCCACACGCTGGAGATCGGCCGGGGTACATTCACGCTGATCGATGAGAGCTACAATGCCAATCCGGCATCAATGCGCGCGGCCATCGAGCTTCTTGCGGCTGCCGTACCGACGGGCAGGGGCCGCCGCATCGCCGTTCTTGGCGATATGCTGGAGCTTGGCAAACAGGCACCAAAACTCCATGCGGAACTGGCGCCGGTGATTGCGGCCAATCATATCAACATGGTTTTCCTCGGTGGACCCGAAATGGCGGCGTTAAAAGCGGCCTTGCCGGTTGAAATCCATGCCGAATACAGGCAGAGCGTCGACGAATTGCAGTCAAATCTGCTGAGCACGATCAGGGCCGGTGATGTGATCATGATCAAATCATCGAAGGGAACCGGGTTCGCCAGGATCGTGAAGGCAATTCTACAGAAGTACAACACCGTGGAGCCCGTCGGTCCTGCCGAATGAGCCTACGGGGATGGGGACATAGTACATGCTTTATTATCTGGCCGGTCTGGCGGAACATATCCAATTTCTGAACGTGTTTCGCTACATCACGTTCAGGACCGGCGGCGCGCTGATCACTTCGGCGCTCATTGTGTTCCTGTTTGGCCCGCGCATCATCGACTCGCTGCGTGTGCGTCAGGGACGGGGACAGCCGATCCGTGCTGATGGTCCGCAGACTCACTTCAAGAAAGCCGGTACGCCGACCATGGGCGGCCTGATGATCATGACGGGCATTCTGCTTTCGTCGCTGCTCTGGGCCAATTGGTCGAATGTCTATGTCTGGGTCGTCCTGCTGGTGGCGGTGTCCTTCGGCGCCATTGGCTTTTATGATGATTATCTCAAGGTCAGCAAACAATCGTTCAAAGGTTTTTCTGCCCGCGCGCGTCTCGGCATTGAGTTTCTGATTGCCGCGCTTGCTGGTCTTGCGATCATGTGGGCAGGGCAGGAGCCCTTCTCCTCCTCGCTGACATTCCCCTTTGCCAAGCAGCTGATCCTCAATCTCGGCATTTTCTTCGTTCCCTTTGCCGCCTTTGTCATGGTCGGTGCAGGTAATGCGGTCAATTTCACCGATGGTCTCGATGGTCTTGCAACAGTTCCGGTGATGATTGCAGCGGCATCCTTCGGTGTTATCGCGTACCTTGCCGGTAATGCGATCTTTGCCGATTACCTGCAAATCCACTTCACGCCCGGTACGGGTGAGCTTGCCGTTGTGCTGGGTGCGGTTATCGGTGCCGGTCTTGGCTTTCTCTGGTTCAATGCGCCGCCCGCCGCCATTTTCATGGGCGATACGGGATCGCTGGCGCTGGGTGGTCTGATTGGTGCCGTTGCCGTTGCAACAAAACACGAGATCGTTCTCGCCATCATCGGCGGCGTCTTTGTCATGGAAGCCATGTCGGTGATCATTCAGGTCACATCGTTCAAGCTGACAGGCAAGCGCGTGTTCCTGATGGCGCCAATCCATCACCATTTCGAAAAGAAGGGCTGGACCGAGAGCCAGGTGGTTATCCGTTTCTGGATCATTGCCGTCATTCTCGCGCTGATCGGCCTTTCCACTCTCAAGCTTAGATAAGGCCAGTTGCATGATCGCCGCCCACTCCATGAAGGATAAAACCGTCGCGCTCTTCGGGCTCGGCGGTTCGGGTATTGCGACGGCAAAGGCGATTGCTGCCGGTGGTGCGAAAGTCATCGCCTGGGACGATAATCCGGATAGCGTTGCGCGGGCACAAGGTGCCGGTATCGAAACCGCCGACCTGCGGCATGTTGACTGGAAGCAGTTCTCGTCCTTCGTGTTGTCCCCCGGTGTGCCGCTCACCCATCCGCGTCCGCACTGGACGGTGGATCTGGCGCGTGCCGCTGGTGTGGAAATCATAGGGGATGTCGAGCTTTTTGTGCGTGAGCGCAATCTTACCGCGAAGAACAGCCCGTTTATTGCGATCACCGGCACCAATGGCAAATCAACAACAACTGCGCTGATTGCCCATATCATCAAGGCATCGGGCCGCGACATGCAGCTTGGCGGCAATATCGGCACTGCCGTGATGACGCTGGAACCACCTGTTGATGGTCGCCATTACGTGGTCGAATGCTCATCCTACCAGATCGATCTTGCACCTTCGATCAATCCGACTGCCGGTATCCTCCTGAACCTGACACCCGATCATCTCGACCGTCACGGCACCATGCAGCACTATGCCGAGATCAAGGAACGTCTGGTTGCTGGAAGTAATACCGCCATTGTCGGTGTTGATGACAGTTTCTGCGCGGCGATTGCTGACCGGCTGGAACGCGCTGGCAAGAGCGTGATCCGCATCTCCAAGCGCCTGCCCATTCAGAGCGGTTATTTCGCCGAAGGTTCCACGCTTTATCTGGCCGAGAATGGCACGCGGACAGTAGTCGCCTCGTTGCAGGGCATCGGCTCGCTGCGCGGCGAGCACAATGCCCAGAACGCGCTGGCGGCCTTTGCTGCCTGCCGCTCGGTTGGTCTGTCTGTTGATGAGATCAATGCGGGCCTCAAAACCTTCCCCGGCCTTGCGCACCGCATGGAGCAGGTGGCGCGGCAGGGCAAGACGTTGTTCGTCAATGATTCCAAGGCGACCAATGCGGAAGCCGCAGCCCCAGCACTGTCATCCTTCCCGCGCATTTACTGGATTGCCGGTGGCCTGCCTAAGGAAGGCGGTATTTCTTCGCTGTCAGGGTTTTTCCCGCGCATCGCGAAAGCCTATCTGATTGGCGAAGCTGCGCCGCAATTTGCCGCGACGCTGGGCGAGGCGGCACCTTACGAGATTTCAGGCACAATCAACGCTGCGGTGGAACACGCCGCGCGGGATGCAGCCGGTGACGGGGCGCAGGAGGCGGTGGTTCTGCTGTCGCCTGCCTGTGCCAGTTTTGACCAGTTTCAGAATTTCGAGAAACGCGGCGATGCATTCCGCTCCGCCGTGCTGGCGCTTGCGGGCGCATCACCGATTGAAGGGGCAAAGAGCCCTTTCTGACCATATTGACCTATTCTGACGGAGGCATGTTGTGACAAGACCAAGCAAAAACAGGAAGTCCCGCACTCTTCGTGCGGACGAGTGGTTTTGCGCTGGTATTGGTGCAACAGGCGCCGTCCCTTCGGGTTTCCGGTTGGCGGACACCCGCATTGTCAGGCGCCTTCGTCCGATGAATCACATCGGCCTCGCCACCTTCCGCGCGGATTGTCTCGCCACCCGGGAAACAGAATACGGCCAATATGGCCAGAAAGGGCTCTAGAATGGTAAGCCGCATTGACCGTGGACCCGTCGCTGACTGGTGGTGGACGATAGACCGTTTCCTGCTGGCCGCCTGTCTGACCCTGATGGGATTGGGCATCCTCCTTTCATTCGCCGCAAGCCCTGCCGTTGCCGAGCGCATCGGTCTTGAGAGCTTCTACTTCGTCAAGCACCAGTCGATGTTCATGGTGCCTGCGGTGGTCGTCATGTTTGCGGTATCGTTCATGGCGCCGCGCACCATCAGGCGCTTTGCCATCATCCTGCTTGGTATTTCGATGGTCGCGATGGTTGGGGCGCTCTTCTTCGGTATCGAGGTCAAGGGTGCGCGGCGCTGGGTGTCACTGGCCGGTATCTCCATCCAGCCGTCGGAATTCATGAAGCCCGCTTTTGTGATCGTCTGCGCCTGGCTCTTTTCCGAGAATGAGCGGCGCAAGGATATTCCCGGCAATTTCTTTGCCATGGTGCTGTTTGGTGTGGTCGCGGCTTTGCTCGTGGCCCAGCCGGACCTTGGCCAAACCATTCTGACAGCCATTACATGGGGCGCAATGTTCTTCATGGCCGGTGTACCGTGGTTGTGGATCGTCAGCCTTGGTGGTCTTGGGGTTGCGGGTTTCTTCGGCGCCTATACGGTGTTCCCGCACGTCGCGGGCCGTATTGACCGCTTCATGACGGGCGAAGGCGATACGTTTCAGGTGGATGCCGGACGCGAAGCAATTATCCGTGGCGGCTGGCTGGGTCAGGGACCGGGCGAAGGCACCATCAAGCGCATCATCCCCGATAGCCATACGGACTTCATCTTCTCGGTGACTGCCGAGGAATATGGTATTGCGCTCTGCCTGCTGATCGTTCTGATCTTCGCTTTCATCGTGGTTCGCGGCCTGTCGATTGCGTTGAAAGAGCGGGATGATTTCACCCGCCTTGCGGTATCCGGCCTTGTGATCCTGTTCGGCTTCCAGTCGATCATCAATATGTCGGTTAATCTGCATCTGATGCCTGCAAAGGGTATGACCCTGCCGTTCATTTCCTATGGTGGTTCTTCGCTGATTTCGGTGGCAATCTCGACAGGGTTGCTCTTGGCCCTGACGCGAAGAAGACCGGAAGGAAGACGCTCGGCAACACTGGCGAACGCAAAAACGCCGTCGCTGGCCAACGCAGTCTGAGTTGCCGATGTCCAAAGGAATTATTGTTTTATGTGCCGGGGGCACAGGTGGCCATCTGTTTCCGGCGGAAGCGCTGGCGCATGAACTGATCGGGCGTGGATGGGATATCCATCTGGTGACGGATGATCGTGCGGAACGTTTTGCGGGGTCTTTTCCGGCCAAGGAAATCCATGTGGTGCGCTCGGCAACCATTGGCGGGCGCAATCCGATTTCGCTGGCCCGCACCTTCTGGACGCTATGGCAAGGCAATCTTGATTCGCGCAAACTGTTCAGGCGGCTGAAACCCAGGCTCGTGGCGGGCTTTGGCGGTTATCCCACTTTGCCGCCGCTCTATGCGGCAACGGCCCTGAAAATCCCGACACTCATTCATGAGCAGAACGCTGTGATGGGCCGCGCGAACAAGGCGCTGGCTGCCCGCGTCAGTGCCATTGCTGGCGGGTTCCTGCCACAGGGCGAAGGCCCCTATGCGGGCAAGATCGTGGTGACAGGTAATCCGGTGCGCCCGGCCGTTCTGGCGGAAGTCGGCAAGGCCTACAAGGCATCGCAGGCGCATCAGCCGTTTCATTTTCTGGTGTTCGGCGGCAGTCAGGGCGCTTCGTATTTTTCCGAGGCCATTCCCGCAGCGATAAAGCTTTTATCGCCTGACGATCGTGCCCGTCTTGTGCTCACGCAGCAGGCGCGGGCCGAGGATGAAGCACAGGTGCGTTCCGCCTATCTGGCCATGGGCGTGAAGGCGGATGTCGCACCGTTCTTCAAGGACATGCCCCGGCGTATGGCAGATGCACATTTCGTCATGTCGCGCTCCGGCGCTTCGACAGTCTCGGAAATCGCTGCCATTGGCCGTCCGGCCATTCTCGTGCCTTTCCCCCATGCGCTTGACCATGATCAGGCGGCCAACGCCGCTGCTCTGCAGGCTGCAGGCGGCGCCGATGTGATCAAGCAATCGGAGCTTTCGCCTGAAAGGATCGCCACGATCCTGACCAGTGCCATGCATGAACCGACCCGATTGGCATTTATTGCGGATAAAGCCCGCTCGACCGGCAAGCCTGACGCTGCAAGGTTGCTTGCTGATGTCACAGAGGCTATTGCAACAGGCCAATCCATGACTGCAATTAAAAAAGGAGTGCGTCCATGAAGATGCCGCTCAACATCGGCCTTGTTCATTTTATCGGTATCGGCGGTATCGGCATGAGCGGCATAGCCGAAGTCCTGCACAATCTCGGCTATAAGGTTCAGGGTTCCGATCAGGCAGACAGCGCCAATGTGCAGCGTCTGCGCGAGAAGGGTATCGAGGTTTTTGTCGGGCACAATGCGGATAATCTTGGCGATGCTGAAGTTGTCGTGGTGTCGACAGCCATCAAGAAAACCAATCCGGAAATTGTTGCGGCGCGCGAAAAGCTGCTGCCGATTGTCCGCCGTGCCGAAATGCTGGCGGAGCTTATGCGCTTCCGTCAGGCCGTCGCCATTGGCGGTACCCATGGCAAGACCACAACCACATCCATGGTGGCGACCCTGCTCGATGCAGGCAATCTCGACCCGACAGTCATCAATGGCGGTATCATCAACGCCTATGGCACCAATGCGCGCATGGGCGCCGGCGAATGGATGGTGGTGGAAGCCGATGAGAGCGATGGCACATTTTTGAAGCTGCCTGCCGATGTCGCAGTTGTCACCAATATCGATCCTGAGCATCTCGACCATTACGGCACGTTTGACCGGGTGCGCGAAGCCTTCCGGCAGTTTGTCGAGAACGTGCCGTTCTATGGCTTTGGCGTGATGTGTCTTGACCATCCGGAAGTGCAATCGCTGGTCTCACGCATCGAGGACCGCCGTGTCATCACCTATGGTGAAAACCCGCAGGCCGATGTGCGCTTCGTCAATCTCGTTGTCGATGGCCCATCGTCGCTGTTCGATGTGCAGATATCAAAGCGTAAAACCGGCGAGACCACTGAGATCACGGGTCTGCGCCTGCCAATGCCCGGCAAGCACAATGTGTCCAACGCGACGGCGGCGATTGCCGTTGCGCATGAACTCGGCATTTCGGCTGATGATATCAAAAAGGGCCTGTCATCCTTTGGCGGCGTGAAGCGGCGCTTTACCCATACGGGTTCGTGGAAGGGTGTCGAGGTGTTCGATGATTACGGACACCATCCGGTTGAGATCAAGGCCGTGCTGAAAGCTGCACGCGATTCCGCCAAGGGCAGGGTCATCGCTGTCGTACAGCCGCATCGCTTCACCCGCCTTGCCAGCCTGTTCGATGAATTCGCAGCATGTTTCAACGATGCCGATACGGTTGTCGTTGCTCCTGTCTATACGGCAGGTGAGGACCCCATTGAAGGCGTGACATCAGAGGCGCTGGTTTCCCGCATCAAGACGGCAGCGCATCGGGATGCACGCTATGTCACTGGTCCGCAGGAAATCGCGCCATTGATTGCGACAATCGCCAAGCCTGACGATTTCGTCGTGTTTCTCGGGGCTGGCAATATCACCCAGTGGGCTTATGCCTTGCCAAAGGAACTTGCTGCGCTTTAGAGTTTGCGGTTGCGTGAGGACGGGGTGCCTCACGCCATAACTGCTGGAAGGATATCATGTCTTCAAGGATTGATGGCGAGGCTCTGCTTGGCAAGCTGGGGGATCGTTTCTCAGGCTTACGCGGGCGGCTGACGCCCAATATGGGAATGGAAAAAGTCACATGGTTCCGCGCCGGTGGCCCGGCTGAAGTCATGTTCCAGCCCGCCGACGAAGAAGATCTTGCCGCGTTCCTTCAGGCAGTTCCCGAAGAATATCCGATCCTCGTTGTCGGGATCGGCTCCAACCTTCTGGTGCGTGATGGCGGCGTGCCGGGTTTTGTCGTGCGCCTTTCGGCCAAGGGCTTTGGCGAGGTTGAGCGTGTCGGCGATACCCAGTTGCGCGCCGGAGCAGCGACGCCAGACAAGCGGCTTGCCGCGACCGCACTTGATGCAAAAATTGCCGGTTTCCATTTTTATCATGGCATACCCGGCGGCCTTGGCGGTGCCCTGCGTATGAATGCCGGTGCCAATGGCGTTGAAACACGCGAGCGGGTGGTCGAGGTGCGGGCGCTCGACCGAAAGGGCAATGTGCATATCCTGTCCAATGCGGATATGGGTTATGAATATCGCCATTCCGGTGCCGCCAAGGATCTGATTTTTACCTCCGCCCTGCTTGAGGGAACACCGGGTGAAACTCATGCCATTCAGGCAGCGATGAATGCGGTTCAGCAGCACCGCGAGACAGTTCAGCCGATCCGTGAAAAAACCGGTGGATCGACCTTCAAGAACCCGGAAGGCACCTCCGCCTGGAAGGAAATTGACGCCGCCGGCGGTCGCGGTCTGATGATTGGCGGCGCACAGATGTCGCCGATGCACTGCAATTTCATGATCAATACGGGCACTGCCAGCGGGCATGATCTGGAAACGCTCGGTGAGACAATCCGTGCCCGCGTGCTGGAAAATTCCGGCATTCACCTGCATTGGGAAATCAAGCGTCTGGGGCTTTTCCGTCCCGGTCAGGAAGTCCAGGAGTATCTGGGCCAGCTTTTGTAAGTTCTGAATACTGAAATCATTTTTATTGTTATTAGTACTATAATTTGGTACCATTAATTTGAAGAGAAGACACCACGCAACTCTGGTGCAGATATTCAGTCGTCCGGTCAGTGGTTCAATCCGCTGGGCGGAGATTGAAGCGCTGTTTATTTGTCTGGGCGCTGAGGTGAGTGAAAGAGAGGGTTCGCGCATTGGTGTATTTTTGTTCGGTGAAGTCAGGGTGTTTCATCGCCCGCACCCATCGCCGGATACCGATAAAGGCGCGGTTGCCGCTATCCGAAAATGGCTTGAGAGCCATGGAGTAAGACCTTGAAGAACATTCTTGATGTGGATGGCCACAAGGCTGTCATTTCATTTGATCCTGAACTGGGCCTGATAAGAGGTGAGTTTCTCGGACTGAATGGCGGTGCGGATTTTTACGCGCAAAGCGTCGAGGGGCTTCTTTTGGAAGGGAGAAAGTCTCTTCAGGTCTTTCTTGAGATGTGCGCGGAGAAGGGCATCGCGCCATTTCGCGAATTTTCCGGCCGTTTTAATGTTCGTCTGACTGCTGACGTTCACGAGGCTGCCGTTTTGGCAGCCGCAGCAGAGAACAAAAGTCTGAATGAATGGATTGCCGGGGCAATCGAAGCGGCAACACGGGCCGCATAATCGGGTTCATGACTCTTTTTTTCCACGAAATATCATTGTTGAATCAAAGGGGACTTGTCAGCGAATCAACTCTCTGATTCTTTAGGGACAAGCGTTAACTGATTTGAGTCGGCTGATTTGCTTCAGCCTCGGGTGCCTGCGGTCTTGATCGCCGGGCTTGCGGAGACTCATGTCAAATTTTCGCTTTCGATGGGGATGTGTTTGAGGGGTTGCCTCCATGGCGAAAAAGCATGTTGCGATGCTGATGGGTGGGTTTTCATCGGAACGTCCGGTGAGTCTCTCCTCGGGCAATGCCTGCGCTGCTGCTCTGGAAGCTGAGGGCTATCAAATCACCCGCGTTGATGTCGGGCGGGATGTCGCCAGCGTGCTCGCCGAATTGCGCCCCGATGTGGCGTTCAATGCCTTGCATGGTCCTTTTGGCGAAGACGGCACAATTCAGGGCATCCTCGAATATCTGGAAATTCCCTACACGCACTCCGGCGTGCTTGCCTCGGCTCTGGCCATGGACAAGGAGCAGGCCAAGACTGTGGCCAAGGCTGCTGGTGTTCCCGTGGCTGAAGCCAAGGTGATGAACCGTTTCGATTTCACGACCAAACATCCGATGAAGCCGCCTTACGTGGTCAAGCCTGTCAATGAAGGTTCGAGCTTCGGTGTTGTCATCGTCAAGGAAGAGCAGTCGCATCCGCCGCAGGTGATCACCTCGCCTGAATGGAAATATGGCAACACAGTTATGGTCGAGCGTTACATTCACGGACGCGAATTGACCTGCGCCGTGATGGGCGATGTGGCAATCGGAGTGTGCGAAATCATTCCTGTGGGCCATCAGTTCTACGATTATGATTCAAAATATGTTGCAGGCGGATCAAATCATGTGTGTCCGGCAAAAATTTCACTAAAAATTTACCAAAAAATACAAACACTAGCACTCAAGGCGCATCAGGCAATTGGATGTAAAGGGATTAGCCGGTCGGACTTCCGTTACGACGACCGTTTTTCCGAAGATGGCGAACTGATTTGGCTGGAGGTAAACACTCAGCCGGGCATGACTCCAACATCTCTTGTACCTGATATCGCCAAAGCTGCGGGGCATACCTTCGGTGAATTGTTGAGTTGGATGGTGGAGGACGCATCGTGTTTGCGTTGAAGGGCAAAAATATACACCCACGGGGTGTGGCGCCGGTGTCTTCGGACAGGACGGCTGCTTTTGGCCGTTTCCGCTTTGTCCTGCCGAAATTCCTGCGCAAACCTGTGCGCGTCTTTACCCGTATGGTCGAGGGTGAAGTTCATATTCCCAATCACACCGGCACGCTTGGTGCCGTGGTATTTCTGGCTCTGACCGGTGCTTACGGCGCCATTCTCGGCGGTCATGCGCCCGAGGTGGTCAAGGTGACGACTTCGACCTTCGGTTTTGCCATTGAAGATGTGAAGGTTGTCGGCAACAAGGAAACCTCGGAGATCGACGTGCTTGGTGCGCTTGGTCTTGATGGCGAGACTTCACTGGTTGGCCTGAGTGCAGCCGATGCGCAAAAAGCCGTTGCGACCTTGCCTTGGGTTGAATCGGTCGATGTGTTCAAGGTCTATCCAAACACCATCCAGATTTCGATTCATGAGCGCTCTGCGCTGGCCATCTGGCAGAACGGCGATGATCTGTCGGTCATTGACGCCGATGGTCGTGTGATCGTGCCCTATACGGCTGGCCGCAATGCCGGATTGCCGCTGATTATGGGTGCCGGTGCCGACAAGCAGGCGAAAATGCTGTTCGCCCAGATTGCCGCGTTTCCGCAGGTTGTTTCCGAGGTCAAGGCCTATGCCCGCGTTGCCGACCGGCGCTGGGACCTGATCCTGAAGAACGGCGTGACCGTGATGTTGCCGGAATTCCGTATTGATCAGGCGCTTGCGGACATCGTGAATATGGACCGCAAAGACGGGCTTTTGTCCCGCGCGATCTCGTCGGTGGATCTGCGGCTTGCGGACCGGGTTGTTGTGAAGCTGACGCCAGATGCGATGGTTCAGCGCGTAGAGTTTTTGAAGGCGCGAGACAAAGCGCCTAAGCGTTCGGAGAAGCGTATATGAGTATTCTGAACGGAAAGAGCGCGTCATCTGGAACTGCTTCCGCAAAACGGACGCGGTCTTTGACAGTTCTTGATATTGGTTCAAGCAAGGTGTGCTGCATCATCGCCCGGCTGCGTCCGCGCGAGGAAAGTTCGCATCTGCCTGGCCGTACCCATCGCATCGAAGTGCTGGGTATCGGCCATCAGAAATCACGCGGTATCAAATCCGGCGTCATCGTCAATCTCGACGCAGCCGAACAGGCTATTCGTCTGGCTGTCGATGCGGCTGAACGCATGGCTGGCCTGACCGTCGATTCGATGATCGTCAATATTTCTGCCGGTCGCCTGAAGAGCGAAAGCTTTTCCGCCAGCATCAATCTGGGCGGTCATGAAGTTGATCAGTCCGACATTCGCCGCGTGCTTGCTGCGGGTGCCAAGCAGGCACTGGCAACGGAGCGTCACCTCGTTCACTCGCTGCCCATCGGTTATGCGCTCGATGGCGAGAAGGGTATTCGCGATCCGCTTGGCATGATCGGCGATACGCTCGGCGTTGAGATGCATGTGCTGACCGCCGATGCGGCGCCATTGCGCAATCTCGAATTGTGCGTCAATCGCTGCCACCTCTCGGTTGAAGCGATGATTGCAACGCCCTATGCCAGCGGTCTTTCCGCGCTTGTCGATGACGAAGCGGAAATGGGTGCTGCCTGCATCGATATGGGCGGCGGCACGACAACGATTTCGGTTTTCTCCGAAGGCAAGTTCATTCATGCCGATGCTATTGCGATTGGCGGCAACCACGTGACCATGGATGTGGCGCGCGGTCTTTCCGCCCATATGGACGATGCGGAACGTTTGAAGGTCATGCACGGTTCGGCCTTGCCAAGTGCTGCCGATGACCGCGACCTGATCAGCGTTTCGCCGCTCGGCAATGATGGCCGGGACGTTCCCAATCAATATCCACGCGCTGTACTCACCCGCATCATCCGGGCTCGTGTGGAAGAAACACTGGAATTGGCACGTGATCGCCTGAACCAGTCCGGCTACGGCCAGATTGTCGGCAAGCGTGTTGTCCTGACAGGTGGAGCCAGCCAATTGGCCGGCTTGCCTGAAGTGGCGCGCCGTATTCTGGCCCGCAACGTACGTATTGGCCGTCCTCTGGGTGTTACGGGGCTTCCCGAAGCAGCCAAGGGGCCAGCTTTCTCCGCAGCGGTTGGTCTGTTGATCTATCCGCAGGTGGCAGGAATTGAAGAGCGTTCTGTAAAGGCCGGTTCATCATCGCTGATGACAGGTACGGGTGGGCGTTTTCAGCGTATCGGCCAGTGGCTGAAAGAGAGTTTTTGATCAATCCGGGGAAACCCAAAAAAGATACCGCGGCGGCGACGCGGTAAAGGAAAAAGGAACAAACAAATGAGCATCAATCTGCAAAAGCCGGACATTACCGAGCTTAAGCCCCGGATCACCGTATTTGGTGTTGGTGGTGGCGGTGGCAACGCGGTCAATAACATGATCAATGCCGGTTTGCGCGGTGTTGAGTTTGTTGTGGCCAATACGGACGCCCAGGCACTGGCGCAGTCAAAGGCTGAACGTCTTATTCAGCTTGGGGCGGCTGTTACAGAAGGTCTTGGCGCTGGTTCGCAGCCGGAAGTTGGCCGCGCAGCCGCTGAAGAATGCATCGATGAAATCAACGATCACCTGCAGGGCACGCATATGTGCTTCGTAACGGCAGGCATGGGCGGCGGTACCGGTACCGGTGCAGCCCCTGTTGTTGCCCGCGCCGCACGTGAAAAAGGCATCCTGACCGTTGGTGTTGTCACCAAGCCTTTCCATTTCGAAGGTCAGCGCCGCATGCGCACCGCCGATATGGGCATTGAGGACCTGCAGAAGAATGTCGATACACTGATCGTCATTCCAAACCAGAACCTTTTCCGCATCGCCAATGACAAGACGACGTTTGCCGATGCCTTCGCCATGGCCGATCAGGTTCTCTACTCCGGTGTTGCCTGCATCACCGATCTGATGGTCAAGGAAGGCCTGATCAATCTCGACTTCGCCGACGTTCGTTCGGTGATGCGCGAGATGGGCAAGGCGATGATGGGCACAGGTGAAGCTTCCGGTGATGGCCGTGCAATGGCCGCTGCTGAAGCTGCAATTGCCAACCCGCTTTTGGATGAAACTTCCATGCGCGGTGCCAAGGGTCTGCTGATCTCGATCACCGGCGGGCGTGACATGACGCTGTTTGAAGTGGACGAGGCTGCAACACGTATTCGCGAAGAAGTCGATCAGGACGCAAACATCATCCTCGGCGCAACCTTCGATGAAAGCCTTGAAGGCATCATCCGCGTTTCGGTCGTGGCAACAGGTATCGACAAGCAGGTAGGAGATTCGGCCCCTGCGCCGATCGAATTTCGTCAGCCGATGAAGCCGATTGCCAAGCCGGTCCAGCAGCCAGCTGCCCGGGTTGAAACCGTTGCACCACGTCCTGTTGTGCAGCAGCCAGCCGCCCGTATCGCAGATCCGGTCGCCGACGCAATGCGCGCCGCCGAAATGGAAATGCCACAGCGCGCACCGCAGCCTGCCGAACAGGAATTCCGCCCGCAGAGCCGTATTTTCCAGGCTCCTGCTCCTGAAGTCTTTGATGCGCCTGTTGCCGCTGCACCGCAGCAGCCGGTTCATCAGCCAGCACCGCAGCCACAGGCTCCTGTGCAGGCCGCACCGGCTCCGCAGCCAGCACCGGCACCACGCATGCCTAACGTTGCTGATTTCCCGCCGGTTGTTCAGGCAGAACTCAATGCCCGCGATCATGGCCGTGATCAGGCATCCTATGACAGCCACGAAGACCGTGGCCCGATGGGTCTCCTGAAGCGCCTGACCGCCGGTCTGACCCGCCGTGAAGATGACACAGCACGGCTTGAGCCAGCGCAGCCACGCGAACCGGCCATGCGCCCGGCAGAACCACGCCGCCCGCTGTCGCAGGATGCATCGATCTACGCACCGCGCCGCGGACAGCTTGACGAACAGGGCCGCGTTCAGCCGCAGTCCCGTCAGTCGTCGGAAGATGATCAGCTTGAAATCCCGGCATTCCTGCGCCGTCAGGCTAACTGATCCGATCACGGATTATTAAGAAATATAAAACCCGCCATTGTTTCAATGGCGGGTTTTTTCATTCAAACTATTGAAAAGCCTTGGAAACGACCTAGTTTTTATCTGATCAGCGCCATTAAAGGGCTGCCGAAACCGTGATTTTGTCTGGCGCTGCGTCAAATGTATCTTGCGGCGCAAAATAGCTGCGGTTCCGTTTGATTCTGGCAGAACGGCACGGATTGAATTTTCAATGATATGGGCAAATCAGAGGTCTCAGTTGCGCGACTATCAAACGACCATCGCAGAACAGGTCTCGCTCTCAGGGATTGGTGTACACAGTGGCACGCCCGTCAGCATGACCTTTCTGCCGTCGGACCCTGACACCGGCATTGTCTTTCACCGGCTCGATTCGGCGGGCATCAGCCATGAGATCAAAGCCTTGATTTCGGAAGTCGGCACCACGGATCTGAGCACCACCCTTACCAATCGTGCTGGCGTCAGTGTCAGCACCGTTGAACATGTCATGGCCGCCATATCGGGGGCAGGGATCGACAATCTGATTATCAGGATTGACGGACCGGAGGTGCCCATCGTCGATGGAACATCGGCGGCTTTCCTTGCAGCCTTTGATCAGGCCGGGCTTGTGGCCCAAATGGCCAAGCGCCGTTATATCCGCGTGCTCAAGCCATCGCGCATCGAGGCTGGAGCGTCATGGGCGGAGTTTCGCCCCTATGATGGTACGCGCTACGAGGTGGAAATCGATTTCGAAACCCCCGTTATCGGCAGGCAGACCTTCACCGGCGATATGAGCGAAGCGGTTTTCCGCGACGAGATTTCCCGCGCCCGCACTTTCGGGTTCATGCGCGATGTGGAAAAGCTCTGGGCGGCTGGGCTGGCGCTGGCGTCATCGCTCGACAATTCGCTCGTTATCGGTGACGACCACAATATCATCAATCCCGGTGGCCTGCGGTTCAAGGATGAATTCGTGCGCCACAAGACGCTGGATGCGGTTGGTGATCTTGCGCTGGCCGGTAGCCCGTTTATCGGCTGCTTCCGGTCCTATCGTGGCGGGCACCGTTTGAACGCCATGGCGCTGCGCGCGCTATTATCTGATCCATCAGGGTTTGAGATTGTCGAGATGCCTGATCAAGCAGGTCAAGGTGCATCATTGGGCGCGGTCAATGCAGCAGTGTTTGCGCCCCGGGTGATTTAGACATGCTGAATATTACAAAGCACCCATCTCTCCGTCATCCAAAAACGCGCAACCCTCCGTCACGTTGACGATTATCGTTGCATCCACACTCTCCCTCATGGTGAGCCTGTCGAACCACGAACCACGAACCACAAACCACTCACAACGGCCTAAGCAGCCTCGGCCCGGACAGGCACAAACTCCTGCAAGGCTTGCAAAATGATCGAGGCCAATCGCGCAGTAACGGCCGCGGGTTCCGAGTCGGCTCGTAGCAGGTCCAGTCCAATTTTTGGCAGAACGGGCAGCCCGTTTTCCTCCGGTGCAATCAGCTGGACAGATTTGGGCAAGCCAATGGGGGTGCGGATGGTCAGGCCCAACCCCGCTGCCGTTGCTGCCCATAAGCCGCCAAGGCTCGGGCTGATGAACGCCAGCCGCCAGGCAATACCGGCGCGGTCAAGCGCGTTGATGGCCGCCGTGCGCAAAAGGCAGGGCGCTTCCAGCGCGGCCAGCGGCAGGGGGTCGCCATCGGATTTTTGCCAGACCATATTGGGATTGACCGAGCCCACCCAGCACATGGGTACATCCATGATGCGTTGACCGTAGGGGAGTGGTGCGCCGATATTCCACGCCAATGCGAGATCAAGCCGGCCCGAGGTGACGCGATCAACCAGCTCGGCATTGCGGGCAACGCGCGCCTCGATGCGCACTTTCGGGTGTGCCCGGGCAAATTGTCCGAGAATATTGGGCAACAGGGTTTCGCCGAAATCCTCCTGCAGACCGAGCCGCACCCAGCCTTCCAGTTCAATGCCATGGATAGCGCTTGCCGCCTCGTCGTTCAGGTCAAGCAACCGTCTGGCATAGGCAAGCATGGTCTCGCCCGCATCGGTGAGCGCCAGTCCGCGCCCGGATTTCTGGAAGATGGGCGTACCTGCCTGCTGTTCCAGCTTTTTCAGTTGCGCGCTGACAGCCGAGGTGGAACGACCAAGCCTGTCCGCCGCCTTGGCAAAATTGCCGAGATCAACCCCCGTGGCGAAGGTTCGCAGCACATCGAGATCAAATGTGGTTTGACGCATCGTCATTAATCCACTTTTTCAGGATCATTGATCCAATTATTTCTGATTATCAGGATAATTGTGGCGTGCTAGAACCATTTCGTCAAGTTCAATTGCGCCCGCCACCAGAAACCGGAGCGCCAGATCAAAGAGGATAGGTCCATGCCATTCGCCCGTATTTCCCTGCGTGAGGGTAAGTCTGATGACTATCTGAAGGCCGTGTCTGACAGCCTGTATCAGGCCATGATCGAGACGTTCAATGTCCCTGTTAATGATCTATTCCAGGTTATCCATCAGCACCGCCCGAACGAGTTCATTTTTGACCGCAACTATCTTGGTGGTCCGCGTTCCGATGATTTCATCATTTTCGCCATCGCAATCGGCAAGCCGCGCGATACGGCAACGAAAAAGGCATTCTATGAGAGGCTGGTTGAGCGGCTTGCGGCTGCCCCCGGCGTGCGGCCCGAAGACGTCATGATCATCATCAGCACATCCAGTCGGGATGAGTGGTCCTTTGCCAATGGCGGTATGCAGATGTTCGAGGTTGCCTGACTCCGGCTTCTTTCAAAACAGGTGATAGTCCCATGAATGACCATGTACCAACCAAACCAAAGACCTGCCCCGGCCAAATGACGGTGCGCCGGGCAGGAACTGCAATTGCCCGTTCTCCTGATGGTATTTCCTCCGCGCCGTTCTGGGCGGAAATGCTGCTCGAAAGCGAACAGGAGGGGGAGAACACCGTCATGCGTGCAACGGTTGATCCAGATGTCATCACGCATTGGCATACGCATCCACGCGGGCAATTTCTCTATGTGCTGTCGGGTGTTGGTCTCGCCCAGCGTGACGGTGGCCCGGTTGAGGAACTGCGGGCAGGGGATTGCGTCTGGTTTGCCCCCAATGAACGCCATTGGCATGGTGCCAGCGATAGGAGCGCGTTCTCCTATATCAGCATTCAGGCTGTGCATGAGGGCAAGTCCGTATACTGGCTTGAACCTGTTGACCGGAAAGGCATCGAACCATGATTGCCATGCAGTATAGTTTCACCCTGCCATCTGATTACGATATGGCGATCATTGACCGCCGTATTGCGGAGAAGGGGCATTTGCTCGACAATTTCCCGCATCTTCGCTTCAAGGCCTATCTGTCGGCGCGCCGTACCGATGAAACCCGTAGCCGTGACAATCTCTATGCACCATTTTATCTCTGGGATGACGTGCAGGGACTGAACAATTTTCTCGGCGGGGATGGGTTTGTCGCCGTGTCACAATCGTTTGGTCGACCACAGGTGAAATCCTGGTTTGTCTGGCAGGCGCGCATAGCACCCGATGTTGCACAGGCGGTATTTGCTACCCGTGAGATTCTGCCTGTTGATATGAGCATATCCGTTGGCGACAGGCGGCGTCTGGAGAGTGAAAAGGCGATTGAAGACATCGAACAATCGGGCGTTGTCGCCTCCGTCACCGGCTTTGAACCCACCACATGGACGGTTGTGCGATTCCGCCTGTGGAGCGCCGAAGGGCCGGGTCCGGTCAATGCCGCCACCCAGATTTACAAGGTCGGCCATCTTTCGCTGCCAAAATAAAGGAATATTGCCTTTTCACAGCTCATTTCTGTCTCTGCCACAAATTTGGACGATTAGATGGCAATAAGATTGCTGATTCTGTCGGCTTGTGGTTTAAGAACGCCCAACTGACGGTTAGTTTGACTGTATCTAGAGCATGATGCGCAAACGTGATATCGAATTTGCGCAGAATGCTCTAATTTCTTGAATGGGGCCTAAGACAGAATGGCGAGTTGCAGAATGTCGATGAGTGCAGGGTTTGGCAGCAAGGCCCGTTTGGCCCTTCTTCTGGCGTCCGTTGCTGGTATTACCGCTATTTCAGGTTGTGCTTCGAAAGATGATGACCTCGATCTGTCTGCTTATGTCGACACAATCGAGCCCGCCGATGTGCTTTACAATCAGGCCCTTGCCAATCTGAACGCCGGGCGTCTTGACGAGGCTGCCAAGAAGTTTGATGCGGTTGACCGCCAGCATCCCTATTCTGAATTTGCCCGCAAGGCGCTCGTGATGGGCGCTTTTGCGAATTATCGCGCCGGCAAATATGATGATGCGCTTGCCATGACGAAGCGTTACATCGCACTTTATCCGACGCAGCCGGAAGCTGCCTATGCCTATTACATCACCGGCCTTTGCTACTACCGGCAGATTCCAGATGTGACGCGCGAACAGAGCATGACACGCCGCTCCATCGGTGCTTTCAATGAAGTGGTCGAACGCTTCCCGCAGTCGGAATATGTTGAAGACTCCAAGGCAAAGATCCGCTTTGCCCGCGACCAGCTCGCCGGTAAGGAAATGCAGGTTGGCCGTTACTATCTGGAGCGCAAGGACTACCTTGCTTCGATCAAGCGCTTCCGCGGCGTTGTCGAACAATATTCCAATACACGCCACATCGAAGAAGCGCTGGCCCGTCTGACAGAAGCCTATTATGCGCTTGGTCTGACCAGTGAAGCCCAGACAGCCGCTGCGGTGCTTGGACAGAATTATCCTGATAGCCAGTGGTACAAGGACAGCTACAAGCTGCTGCAGTCAGGTGGTCTGGAACCTCGCCAGAATGCTGGTTCATGGTTGTCACAGGCTGCCCAATCGATTGTTGGCGGCAAAAAAGATGGCGCATAACAGACTTTAACCTGAGCTACTCATGCTTTCGCACCTGTCGATCCGCGATATTGTTCTGATTGAACGGCTCGACATTGAGTTTCGCGATGGCTTGTCGGTACTCACGGGTGAGACTGGCGCCGGTAAATCCATTCTGCTCGATGCCTTGTCGCTTGCCCTTGGGGCACGCGGCGATGCCTCGCTTGTGCGCCATGGCGCAGAGCAGGGGCAGGTAACTGCCGTGTTCGACGTGGCAGGCGCGCATCCAGCGCGGGCGCTTCTGCGTGACAATGATATCAGCGATGATGGCGACATTATTCTGCGCCGGGTGCAGACATCGGATGGACGCAGCCGTGTTTTCATCAATGATCAGGCTGCGAGTGTCACGCTGCTGCGGGAACTCGGCCGCCGACTGGTGGAAATTCATGGCCAGCATGATGATCGTGCGCTGATCGATATCGATATTCATCGCACCTTGCTTGATGCCTTTGGCGCGCTGGAAACCAAGGCATCGACAGTGCGCGCCCTGCACAAGACGTGGCGTGATGCTGAGAACACACTGGTCCGGCACCGGGCAAAGGTGGAAGCGGCTACCCGCGAGGCGGATTACCTGCGCGCCTCCGTCGATGAATTGTCCAAGCTTGATCCGGAACCGCTGGAAGAAGAGGCGCTGGCAACCAGACGCACCGAGATGATGCGGTCGGAAAAGATCGCCGGTGATGTGAACGACGCCAATGAAGTCCTGTCTGGTTCCGGCTCGCCGGTGCCATCGCTGGCCAGCCTTGTACGGCGGCTGGAGCGCAAGGTGCCTGAAGCACCGCAATTGCTGGAGCCGGTGGTCAAGGCCATCGATGAGGCGCTCAACGCCCTGACGGAAGCGCAGAACGGGATCGAACAGGCCATTCGCGCCATTGATTTCGATCCGCGTATTCTGGAGCAAACGGAAGAGCGGCTGTTTGCCCTGCGCGGTGCGGCGCGTAAATATTCGGTTCCTGTCGATGATCTCGCCAGCCTGCGTGACAAGATGGATGCGGATCTTGCCGATATTGATGCGGGTGCAGAACGGCTTGCCGCACTGGAAAAAGAGGCTGTGGCCGCGCGTCTTGCCTATGATGAAGCCGCTTTGAGCCTGTCAGGCGAAAGGCACGAAACTGCCGAGCATCTGAAAGCAGCTGTCATGGCGGAACTGCCCGCTTTGAAGCTGGAGCGGGCGGAATTCATCGTTGAAATGTCCGCTAATCCCGAGAACCGCCTGCCCGAGGGCATTGATACGGTTGAATATTGGGTGCGCACCAATCCCGGTACCCGTGCCGGACCCATGATGAAAGTTGCTTCAGGCGGCGAACTCTCGCGCTTTCTCCTGGCGCTGAAAGTGGCTTTGGCCGACCGTGGTTCCGCGCCGACGCTGGTCTTTGATGAAATCGATACGGGCGTTGGCGGCGCGGTGGCCGATGCCATTGGCCAGCGTCTGCGCCGTTTGTCCGACAGGGTGCAGGTGCTTTCCGTCACCCATGCGCCGCAGGTTGCCGCGCGCGCCCAGACACATTTTCTCATCGCCAAATCCGCTGCGGGCAATGACCGGGTGGCAACATCGATCCACGCGATGGAAACCGGTGATCGTCAGGAAGAAATCGCCCGGATGCTCGCCGGTGCCAGCGTGACGGATGAAGCCCGCGCTGCAGCCGTGCGGTTGCTGCGGGAAAACAGCGCTGCTTGAGTCGTGTGTGGGTTGTGGTGAGCTTGACGAACCACCACCAGTATTCACCCCCTCTGTCCTGTCGGGCTACCGGGGCGAGCCACGGGTCTCGCCCGTCCTTCGGACCCCCCACAAGGGGGGAGATCACATCGCCCTGCGGTCCTTATCGTTCAACTGTCAGTATATGATCACAACCCGCATCCTCGATTGATATTGGCGATGCTTTTCCACGTTTCTTCAGTTAATCTCGCGCCGAATCCGTATTTTCAGCGTCGGACAGGTCATGGCAGATATTTCCGTAGAAGAATTGAGCGAAGCAGAAGCGGCAGAGGAGCTTGGCCGTCTGGCGGCAGAAATTGCCCAGCATGATTACCGCTATAATACGGAAGACGCCCCGACGATTTCCGATGGTGCGTATGACGCCCTGCGGCGCAGGAACCTTGCCATTGAGCAACGATTTCCGCACCTGAAGCGTGAAGATTCGCCTTCCAACAAGGTGGGTGCGACCGTTTCGGAGAAATTCGGCAAGGTCACACACTCCATACCGATGCTGTCGCTGGACAATGCCTTTTCCGATCAGGATGTGCAGGATTTTGTTGATCGCATCAGGCGGTTCCTGAAATTGAGCGCGAGCGCGCCGGTTGCAATCACCGCAGAGCCAAAGATTGACGGACTGTCGCTGTCACTGCGCTATGAGCTGGGCCGGCTGGTCACGGCGGCAACCCGCGGCGATGGCACGACGGGCGAAAACGTCACGCTCAATGCCCGCACTGTGGCCAGCATTCCCAATGTGCTTGGCGGCAATCCGCCTGACGTGCTTGAAGTGCGCGGCGAAGTCTATATGAGCCATGCGGATTTTGCCGCGATGAACGAGCGCCAGATACAGGATGGCAAGCCGGTTTTTGCCAATCCGCGTAATGCGGCGGCGGGTTCCCTGCGCCAGCTTGATGCAACGATTACCGCATCGCGGCCCCTGCAGTTTTTCGCCTATGCGTGGGGTGAGGTCAGTGAGATGCCCGCTTCAACCCAGATGGGCATGGTTGAAGCCTTCAAATCCTACGGATTCCGCGTTAATCCGCTGATGCAGAAATTCGACACGGTTGAGGGACTGGTGAAGCACTACCACCAGATTGAGGAGCAACGCGCGACACTTGGCTATGATATTGACGGCGTTGTCTACAAGGTTGACGATCTCGCTTTGCAGCAGCGGCTGGGCTTTGTCTCCCGCAGCCCGCGCTGGGCTATCGCGCATAAGTTCCCGGCGGAACGGGCCATCACCATTTTGCGCGGCATCGATATTCAGGTTGGCCGCACCGGCGCGTTGACACCCGTGGCGCGGCTGGAGCCGGTGACGGTGGGCGGCGTTGTCGTCACCAACGTGACCCTGCACAATGAGGATTACATCAAAGGGATCGGCCAGAATGGCCAGCCGATCCGCGAGGGCCGTGATCTCAGGGTTGGCGATACCGTTGTCGTGCAGCGCGCGGGTGATGTCATCCCGCAGATTGTTGATATTGTCGCGGACAAGCCGCGTGGCCCATCGCCCTATGTTTTCCCCGATACATGCCCGGCCTGCGGCTCGCATGCGGTGCGTGAGGAGGGGGAAGCCGTCCGGCGCTGCACAGGCGGCCTTATCTGCCCGGCACAGGCTGTGGAACGTATCCGGCATTTTGTATCGCGCAATGCCTTCGACATTGAAGGTCTTGGCGAAAAGCAGGTCGAGTTCTTCTTCAAATCCGACGATCCGGCGCTGCATATCGGCACGCCTGCGGATATCTTTACCTTGAGAAAGCGGCAGGAAGCGTCGCTGACCAAGCTTGAGAATATTGACGGCTTCGGTGCCGTATCGGTCAAGAAACTCTACGATGCGATTGATGACCGGCGGCAGGTGACGCTCAGCCGGTTCGTGTACGCGCTTGGCATTCGCCATGTGGGCGAGGTCAATGCCAAGCGTCTGGCCAAGGCCTATCGCTCCTATGATGCGCTTGCAGCGGTGGCGCAGGCGGCAACCCTGCCGGTGGATAAATCCGACAAGGGTAATGATGCATGGCGCGAACTCAACGATGTCGAAGGCATTGGCAGCATCGTGGCGGAAGCACTGGTTGATTTCTATGCGGAAGAGCATAACCGCACGGCGCTTTCTGCTTTGCTGGCGGAGGTGACACCGCTTGACGAGGAAGTGCGCACCGTCGGCAACTCACCGGTTGCGGGCAAGACAATTGTCTTCACCGGTTCGCTGGAACGCATGTCGCGCGACGAGGCAAAAGCCATGGCCGAACGTTATGGTGCCAAAACAGCCGGTTCCGTATCGAAAAAGACTGATCTCGTCGTGGCGGGACCGGGCGCCGGTTCGAAGCTGACACAGGCGCAGTCACTGGGCATTGAAGTCATCGATGAAGATAGCTGGTTCACATTGGTGGGCGCATGAGCGAGACGGTTTTCAAAGGCTTTGGCGACAAGGCGCTGCCTTTTCTGAAAGCACTGGATTTTCACCAGAACCGCGAATGGTTTCTGGAAAACAAGGATCTGTTCGAAGCGCATCTGCTGGAACCACTGGGCGATCTGATCGATGATCTGATCGTCAGGTTTGAAAAAGCCGGGTTGCCGTTCAAGGGCGACCGCAAGAAATCGCAGTTCCGTATCAAGCGCGATACGCGCTTTGCCAAGGATAAGAGCCCTTACAACCGGCATCTCTCGGCACTGCTTTCGCCGGATGGGAGCAAATGGGCCGAATCAGGCTGTTTCTACGTCTGCATCGGCCTTGAGGACTACAAAGGCTGCTATGCGGCGGTGGCGTGGTGGCAGCAAAAGCCGGAACTTCTGCTTGCCATGCGCAAGGCCATTGTTGAAAAGCCGGAGAATTACCGCGCCATGGTGGCTGCGCTGAAGAAGGGCGGTCTGACCCTCAGCGATTATGACCGGTTGAAGCGCACGCCGCGCGGCTTTGAAACGGTCGTGGATGCCGATCTCATCGAAGCCTTGCGCAACCGGCATTTTGCCGTGCGTTACCCGATCGACCCTGATGGCATTACGTCACCGGCACTTGCCGATGAATTGCTGGCGTTTGCAACCAAGGCAAAGCCGCTGATTGATTGGGGCAGGAAGATCGAAGGTACGCTCGTTTCCTGATGATTATGATGGCGGGATCAGATCCCGGTTTAATTCAAAACACCAAGAATTTGGGTGATTGAGGCCAAATTGTGTTGTCGTAGCAACACCCGTTCAGGCAATAAATTATCAGCGGATTATTCAGCTTATTAATGTTGACTTTTATGGTCATGTTTTTGTACTGAACAAATGTACAGCGTGAATACACGCAGATAAATTCAGCTCAGCAAGCCATAAACACGGCGCGGTTATTGCGCTCAACGTTAAGCCAGCCAAGCACTCTCTCTCGGGGATTTGTTGGATATGGCTATGACACGGAATCTGCTTGCGCGCCTGATGTGCGGTAGCGCCGGTACTTTGTTGATTGTGGGGTTGGGTGCGGGCGCAGCACTTGCGCAAACTGCACCGCAAACGGGCGAGGCGATCGAGCTTGCGCCGATTGTTCTGAAAACTGCCAAGGCAAAGAAGAACACGGAAGCAACACCGCTGACGACTTCGACAGATCGCCCGGAAATTCAAAAGCGTATGGTCGAGGATTTTCAAGACCTTGGTCGCCGAGTCGACGCCGGCGTGAATTTCAACAACACGACCAAAAGTATCAATTTGCGCGGGTTGGACGAGAACAGGGTTCTGACAACGGTCGATGGCATTCGCCTGCCATGGCTCACTGACCCTCGCGACAGCGCCAGAGGCGGCCTGAATGGAATTGATTTTGATAGCCTCTCAGCGATCGATATCACCAAAGGGGCGGATTCAAGTCGCTATGGTTCCGGTGCTCTGGGTGGTGTTGTTCAACTCAGAACGCTTGATCCAAGCGATCTCTTGGAAGACGGACGCAACTTCGGCGCTGTGATCAAGGGCACGTATGACAGTTCCGATCGAAGCTGGCGCACCAATGCCGCCATTGCTGCACGGGCTAATAATACGGAGGTTCTTGTTCAAGGCGGTTATCGCAAGGGCCATGAACTCGATAATTTTGGTGAAGTGGGCGGTTATGGATCAACCCGCACTGAGGCCAACCCTCTCGATTACAATCAAGGTAATATTCTCGCGAAGATTTACCAGAACGTTGAGGGAGGCCATCGGTTTGGTCTAACTGCAGAATGGACCAAGCGTGACGCTGATATTGATGATCGGATTGGCTCGACGCCGACGAGCTACGTGCGGGGCTCATTAAAATCTGGTGACAATATTGAGCGCAAACGCATTTCAGCACGCTATGACTATGTTGCTCCGGATAATGCGGGCTGGCTTGATGAAGCCCATGCGATTGCCTACTGGCAGCAGGAAATCCTGACCCGAACCACAGATGGTCTGCGATTTGTACGCCCCAGAGCAACCGATCCGTTTTTCTATGGTTATCCCTACGGTGTTTATCAGCGGAACAACGAACTGAAGCAGAATGCCTACGGCTTCACTGGTAATGTTGTAAAGAGTGTTGAGATTGGCAGCCTCATGCACAAGTTTCGTATAGGTGGTGAAATATATCGACAGGACCTGCATCAGTATTCTGCGGGTGTGGATAATTGCCCCGATGTTGATTGGTCAAAAATCCCGCAACCTCAGGGTCCTCAATCCTGCAGGATGTTGCACACCAACAGTTCTGATATGCCGGATGTCGAATCTCTTGCTGTTGGTCTCTATGCCGAAGACGATATCGATATCCTGAACGGCCGTGTGACATTGACGCCGGGTGCCCGGTTTGATTGGTATGACCATCGACCTCAATCAACCGCTACATATGAGCAGGGGCCAAATTTCAACGGAACTCTACCTTCTTCTGCGAGCGGTTCTCGCTTCTCCCCAAAGTTGAGGGCCACTTGGCACGCTACACCTGATTTGGATATTTACGCTCAATGGGCGCAGGGGTTCCGCGCACCATCAGCTCTGGAGCTTTTCCAGAATTATGGTGCTCCTGGTTCCTATGCCCGCATTGGCAATCCTGACCTCAAGGCGGAAACAAGCAACGGCTTTGAAATTGGTACGAAATTCGAGAATGAGAAGTATGGTTTCGGCGCAAGCGTGTTCAACAATTATTATCGCAATTTTATCGACACTGTGATGATAGCAGCCCGGGTGGAGAGTACCCCGTCGCTGGCATCACAGGCTATCAAAACCTTAATCGCGTACAAATATACGGCGCTGAGATGCGCGGGCATGTGAACTTTGCTGACCATTGGCGCACTTGGGCATCGGTTGCATGGTCGCAAGGCAAGAATACTGAAACGGATGATTATTTGAATTCTGTTCCAGCCGTCCGGGCGATTGTTGGTCTGGGTTATACTGCTGAAAGTTGGGGTGCCGATGTCTCTTTGACCATGGCTGCTGCTCGCGACAAGGTGAGTGGATCAAGTACAGCGAGAGGCTTCGTGGCTCCAGGCTACGGCATTGTAGACACGACAGCCTATTGGGAACCGAAATTTGCCAAGGGTATGAAGATCCAAGCAGGTGTCTTCAATGTGTTCGATAAGAAATACTGGAATGCAGTCGATGTGCCGGATGGAGTTTCGGCAAGTCTACGTGACCGTTATTCCGAAGTCGGCCGCAGTTTCCGCGTTTCCCTGACCCAGAAATTTTAGCCAAATTTCTGCTGGTCTACTGCCACCGGGTGCCGACCTCGCCCGGTGGCTTTTTCTTGTCGTCTATTCAAGCCATTGGGTGATGAATACCTCATTGGCGTGGATATCGATGGTCTCCAGAAGGTCGGGGCCGAGATTTTTGAACTTGTGCGGCGTGTTTGCCGGGGCGATGACGACCTGTCCCGCATGGGCGTCGATCACCTGATCGCCGACGGTAAAGCGGGCATTACCGCTGCGGATGATGAAAGTTTCCGCATAGGGGTGGGTATGCAGGTTGGGTCCGCCGCCGATCTTGTGCGTGCTGTAAAAAATCACCGAAACATTGGTGCCATAGGGCTTTCCCGTGAATTCGCCCTTCCACAATTCAGGGTGTTCAGCCCAATCCTCGCGGTTGATGATATGTGCCATGCGTCTCCTCCCGGTATGACTTGGAAGGGAACCTACGCTTGGCACTGTGCTCCTGACAAGCACCGGACATTGCAGCAACATTGATGATAGCGATCAAGAATTCTCACGTGACAGGCCGCCAAACCTGCCGTAGACCACCCGCATGAGCGAACAAATATATCGAGACGACACCGCCACTGCGCGGCAATCAGGCTTTGGCCTGGAATTCTGGCAAGGCTTCCGGCGCGGCATCCCCGTGATGATTGCCTCGGCACCCTTTGGCCTGTTGTTTGGCGCCCTTGCCATCGACAATGGTTTTACCGTGTTCGAAGCGGTGCTGATGAGCGCGGCGATTTTTGGCGGTGCAAGCCAGATGGTTGGCATCGAGCTTTTCGGCCATAATATTCCGGCGTGGCTGATCGTCTTTTCCATTTTTGCGGTCAATTTCCGCCATGTGCTTTATTCGGCAGCCGTGGGTCGCCGCATCGGCCATTTCACCATTGTTCAGAGCTTTCTGAGTTACTTCCTGCTGACCGATCCGCAATATGCGGAGACAGAAAAACGGGCGGAATCAGGTGTTCCTGTCACCTTTGCATGGTATCTCGGTGTTGCCACCCCGATCTATGTGATGTGGGTGGTGGAAGCCTGGATTGGCGGACTTTTCGGTAATCTGATCAAGGACCCCCATGCGCTCGGCATCGATATGTTGCTGCCGATCTATTTCCTTGGACTGGTCATGGGTTTCCGCAAGCGCTCCAACTGGGCGCCTATCGTGATTGCCAGTGGTATTGCGTCAATTGTCGCGGCCAAAACCATCGGTTCGCCCTGGCATGTCAGTATCGGCGCGCTCGCCGGTATTCTGACCGCTGTGATCTTCGCCAAACCCGGTAAACCTGCAGGGGAGAATTGAGATGTCGACGATCTTCTGGATCATCCTCGCCGGTGCCGTGCTGACGTTCCTCACCCGTATCGGCGGTCATCTGGTACTGTCGCGCTTTGACCATGTGCATCCGCGGGTTGAAGTGGCGCTCAATGCCGTGCCTGCTGCAGTTCTGACAACACTGGTGGCGCCCGCTATCGCGACAGCGGATTGGCGCGGCATTGTCGCGCTGGTTTTTGCCGGGCTGGTGTCGCTGCGTTTCAACGCACTGACAATGTTTCTCGCCGGCGCAGCGATGATTATCCTGCTGCGCCAGCTTCCGTTCTGATTGTTTACTGCTGTCCGAACGGCTCGGTCGCTTTGATCAGCCAATCCCTGTCGGCAGCGCTGGTATGCGGCAGCAATGCTTCGCGCACCTGCGCGTGATAGGCATCGAGCCAGACAAGCTCTTCCCTGATCAGCAGGCTTGTGTCGATCAGGCGCTTGTCGATGGGGCAGAGCGTGATCGTCTCAAAACCCATCATCGGCAGGTCGCCGCCCTCGGGCACGTCGAGTTCCGTGACGATGAGCAGGTTTTCCGTGCGGATGCCGTAGCCGCCGGGCTTGTAGTAGCCCGGTTCATTGGACAGGATCATACCGGGCAACAGTTCATGCATGCCGCGCTTGGAAATGCTCTGCGGACCTTCATGAACTGACAGGAATGACCCGACGCCGTGGCCGGTGCCATGGCCGTAGTCGTAGCCCTGCTTCCACAATGCAATACGGGCGAGCACATCAATGTCCATGCCGCGCGTGCCCTTGGGAAAGCGCGCGGTGGTGATGGCGATCACGCCTTTGAGCACTAATGTGAACTTGCGCTTCATATCCTCCGTTGGCTTGCCGACGGGCAGGGTACGGGTGATATCCGTCGTGCCGTCCCGGTATTGGCCGCCGCTGTCGATGAGATAAAGTTCGCCCTCCTGCAGCTTGCGGTTGGACTGGGTGTTGACGCGGTAGTGGGCGAAAGCACCATTGGGACCTGCACCGGAAATGCTGTCGAAAGAGAGGTTTTCCAGCGGCATCTGGAAACCTTCGGCCACGCTGCGGCGGGTTTCTTCCAGCTTTTTGGCGGCGTCGATTTCATCAATCGTGCCGGGTGCCTGTGCATCGATCCATGCGAGGAAGGACACCATGGCAATGCCGTCACGCTCATGGGATTTGCGTGCGCCCGCCAGTTCGGTCGGGTTTTTCAGGGCGCGGGGCAGGCGGGCCGGGTCGGTCCCTTCAACGATTTTGCCACCGGCATGTTCGACCACCAGCCGCAGCTTTTCGGCTGCCAATGCCGGATCAAGCATCAGGGTTTTTCCCTGTGCGCCAATGGATGCCACATCACCTTCAAGAGCTGATGGCGGGCGCAGGGTCGCAAGCTGGGTAAGATAGGCTTCTGTCTCGATCGGCAGTTTGCGCTTGTCGATGAAGAGCAGCGGCTCACCTGAGACGGGGATGATGGCAAAGGCAAGCGGCAATGGCGTATTGCTGACGTCATTGCCACGGATATTGAAAGCCCAGGCGATGGAGGAAGGGTCGGTCAGCACGGTTGCATCAGCCTTGGCTTTTTCCACCGCTTCGGCCAGTTCTTTCAGCTTGTCGCTGGCAAGCTTACCGGCATATTTTTCCGGCTGGATCGAGACTGCTTCCAGCGGCGGGGCGGGCTGATCCTCCCACACGAGATCAACCAGATTGTCCTTCACGGCAGTGAGCGTGCCGCCATTGGCCTCAAGCGCTTCGCGCAGTGCCTTGGTTTCGGCAATGGTGTGCAACCATGGATCAAAGCCGATGGTGAGCTTGCGGCCGCTGTTGCGTAGCCAGACCGGCGGCGGGGTTTCGACAAGGCTTTCCACGGTAAATACGGCGGGATCGGTCTGCTCGGCGGCCTGCAGCGTATAGCGGCCATCGACAAACAGATGCGCCTTGTTCTTCAGAACGAGGACAACACCGGCGGAACCGGTGAATCCTGTCAGCCAGGCCAGACGCTGGGCGCGAGGCGGGACATATTCTCCCTGATGCTCATCGGCGCGGGGAACGAGAAAACCGTCAAGGCCAAGGGTTTCGAGTTCGGCGCGCAGCTTGGCGACGCGCGGAGCGCCGGTGGCCGGATTGCTGACGACCTCAAACGACTGGAACATAGTGATGCAAACCTCTGTTGGTGGGTGATGGAACCTATCTTTCCACCATCTCCGAGGCAATGGAGAACGCCACTTTTACAGAGGTGATTCATGTGTGCATTGCACAATTATGACTTCGCACATGCACAAAAGCATGGCTGTCATGCAGCAACGCGGATGGCTGGAACAGGGGAGAGTCAGCTATATCGGTGCAACGGGAGGATCGACTGCCAATCATGGAGATTCAAGATGGCACAGAAGGTCCGCGGGTTTTTCAAGACAGCGCTCGAAAATCTGATCGCTTACCGCACGTCGCAGATAGAGCGGTATGTTGTCCGCACTGTTGACGGCAAGCGCGAAAGAACCAAGCACATTGTCTACTTCGTATAAATAAAGGGCAGCCCGAAGCTGCCCTTTTCCGATTCAGTAGGTCGATTTTGCCTTGAGGTGCAGAGTGACCCAGCCTTCGCGCCGCAGGGTTTTCTGATGAAAAAGCCCCTGAATGCGATAGGCCGCCAGCACCTTGTCGCGCTGGGTTTCCAGAATTCCCGACAGAATGAGCGATCCACCCCAGGCCAGATGCTTGCGCATTTCAGGTGCCAGCTGCATCAGCGGACGTGCCAGAATATTGGCAACGATCAGATCGAATGGCGCGGCAAAGCGCAGGGCAGGGTGATGAAAACCTGTCGCTGTTTCGGTCTGCACGCGCGCTGCAACACCGTTCTTCACCACATTATCCTGCGCCACCGCCACGGCAACCGGATCGATATCGGTTGCCAGAACCGGAATGGGTGCAAGCTTGGCAATGCCGATGGCCAGCACCGCGCTGCCTGTGCCCAGATCCAGCGCATTGCGCGGATGCTCGCGGCGGATGACTTCGCCGATCATGTCGAGACAGCCGGAGGTGGTGCCATGATGCCCGGTGCCGAAGGCAAGCCCCGCATCGATTTCGATACCCAGATCATTGACGCGGCGCTTGTCGCGATCATGGGAGCCATGCACGAAAAAGCGGCCAGCACGCACGGGGGAAAGCCCTTCCAGCGAATGGGCTACCCAGTCAATGTCGGGCACCTGTTCACGTTTGACCTCAAGGCTAAAGGCATTGGCGCCAAGAATATCGCGGATGCGCGGCTCGATTTCATCCGGTTCGAACGTATAGACCGAGACATCGAAGATTTCCGCATCCTCGTCCACCTCGAATGTGGAGATCGGCAGGCCGTCCTCTTCAAAGGCAAGCTGCAACAGATCAAACACCCGGTCGGCTTCAATCTTGCCAGCGGTGAGGAACAGGCGGGTCTGGGTCATCAAGTCGTGTACTTTCGGAAGTTGGGGGGTGTTTGTGTGGTTGGTTGTATCAGAATTGTGTGGTCCGTGGTTCGTGGTTAGACAAGCTCACCATGAGGGAGAGGGGTGATGAAGGGGAGCTATATTCTGGGACATTGGTGATTATTCTGAGACGATTATTCTGACACATTGATGATTAGGTCCAGTTTCCGCAACGTTGACGATTATCGTTGCATCCACACTCTCCCTCATGGTGAGCTTGTCGAACCACGGATCACGAACCTGCATCAACTCTTTGCCAGACGTTTCAACTTTGCGACAGCCGTATCAGGATTTTCGCCATAGGCAATGGTGCCGAAGAAACCACCCTTGCTATCCAGAAGAAACACCGAGGCGGTGTGGTCCATGGTGTAATCATTGCCTTCCGTTGGCACCTTGCGCGCATAAACGGCATAGCCTTTCAGCATCGCTGCCATTTTGACCGGATCGCCCGTGATGCCGACAATGCGATCGGATACATTGCCGACATAGGATTTCATGACATCAGCCGTATCGCGATCCGGATCAACAGTAACGAAATAAGCATTGATGTTCTGGCCCTCTGGCCCCAACTGCTTCAACCAAGCATCGAGTTCAAACAGGGTGGTCGGGCAAATCTCCGGGCAGTGGGTGAAGCCGAAGAAAACCGCCGATGGTTTTTGCCGGAAAGCAGCTTCGGTGATTGGCTGGCCATTCATGTTCACAAGCTGAAAAGGCACGCCAAACGGCCCTGAATTGGCCGAACCCGATTGCTGGCGATAGGACTGGAAAGTGGTCCATCCGGCAACTGCGGCAAGGGCGATGATTGCGATGACAAGCACCGGCATAAAGCGTCTGTTCATAGGGGAATTTCCTTTAACGGCTGTCCTGACGCTGCAAGCTGTCCTGACGCTTCCAGCTGTCCTGACGCTTCCAGCTGTCCGGACGCTTTTACATGCACCACGAAAGACCAGCCTGAATCAGCGACAGGAAGATCGTATCACCATGGTTGAACCATGCGGCAAAGGTAATGCCCGTTGCGGTGGCGGCAATAAGCGCCAGCGTTGCATAGAGCGCCATTTGCGATGGGCTGATGGAATATGATGATTTCATGGTTCGATTATAGGATTTCACCCGCATTTATGCAAAAGGATTGGCGCACACTTATTTGAGAAAACATGATGGCTGACCCTGACGACCTGCGTTTCCAGAATCCCGAGCCGCGTATCCATCCGACGGCACAGCTGAAGGGCGTCAAGCTTGGCCGGTTTGCCGAGGTGAATGAGCGGGTGATCTTGCGCGATGTCACCATGGGGGATTTTTCCTATATTGAACGCCATAGCGAAGGCATTTACGCGGATATTGGCCGCTTCTGTTCCATTGCCTCCAATGTGCGCATCAATGCGCTTGAGCATCCGATGGAGCGGCTGACCACCCACAAGGTCAGCTATCGGCCCAACGAGTTTTTCCGCTATCGTGGCCTCGATTTTGAATTTCGGGCACGCCGGCAGGCAAAGCGCGTCAGTATCGGCAATGATGTATGGATTGGCCATGGGGCAGTGATCATGCCCGGCATCAGCATTGGCCATGGTGCGGTGATTGGCGCCAATGCTGTCGTGACCAAGAATGTTGCGCCCTATATGATCGTTGCCGGTAATGCGGCACGGGTGATCCGCCCGCGCTTTCCCGCTGAGATTGCCGAGCGTCTCATCGCGCTGGCGTGGTGGGATTGGCCCACTGAGACGATTTTTGATGCCATTCCGGATATCCAGTCGCTCAGCATCGAAGATTTTCTTGCAAAGTGGGAACGATAGAAGCGCCGGGCCGTTCTGCTTGAAATTCCATGAGCCAGTGTCCAACTGTGTCTCGAACTTCTAATAATTTCAGGAGAATTTCGATGAAGCGTATGCTTGCTGCTTTGGCCCTTCTGGGCGCTACCATCCTGCCTGTTCAGGCGGAGGAGGTCGGCAAGGTCGGTGTTGACTGGCTGGGCAATGACATTGTCATTGATGCGGTTGTCGATCCGAAAATCCAGGGCGTGACCTGTCATCTCGCATCATTCTCGCGGGGCATGATCGACCGGCTGCAGAAGGGCAACTGGTTCGAGGACCCGTCCAACGCATCGATCTCCTGCCAGCAGACTGGTCCGATTGTGATTGGCGATATCAAGCTTGGCGAAGGCGGCGAGCGGGTTTTTTCCGAACGCACCAGCCTGATCTGGAAGAAGCTGAACATCACCCGCATCTATGACAAGCCGAACAATTCACTTGTTTATCTCGCCCATGCCAGCCAGGTGCAGGACGGCTCCGCCAAAACCTCGATCTCAACCATTCCACTGTTTGCCGGGAATGTGACGTGGACGAAGGGCAAGCCGGAGTAAGAGGGGGTGTGCGTGCGTCGTGGTTCGACATAACAACCATGAGGGAGATGGATGCAACGCGAATCGCAAAGGTTGCAGAACTTCACTCCCCCGCAACCCACCCTACCGCAACCCACCCCATTGCCCCCCCCCACCGTCATCCTCGGGCTTGACCCGAGGACCCATGTTGATAACTGCTGAGTATCGGTTTCGTTTATTCTCCTTAGCCGTGGGTCCTCGGGTCAAGCCCGAGGATGACAGTGGGGTAGATTGCGGTGGGGTGGGTTGCTGGGGAGTGAAGTTCTGCAATGGTGAAGATTAGTTTTGCAACCAAACCCCCCCTCATCCTGAGCTTGTCGAAGGGCGCAACAACGGTTTTGCAAATTTCCCTCGTTACCACGCCCGCTTTTGCGTCTGGCTATTGATGAGGTGGGAAAGACGGGCGATCCAAAGGGGAACGCGGAAGTCCTGGTATTGGTAGTGTAGTCATGCGTTCCCCGGAGATTTTCCTGTTTCAACCAAGAAAACTCCCGGATCACCCGTCCCGATGACTGGTTTTACCCTTGTGAGATAAAACCGCTTCCCCTGCAAGGTTAACAGCCCCGCAGACGAAATCACCGATCCTTTCCTGACTTCAGAAGGTTTCCGGAGCATTCCCGCCGGAAAGGACACCATCAGAATAAGCGAGGCTGGATGGTGTTGGATAAGTTGGCAAGTTTTTTTGAAAATAGGTGGTTGCAGCGATTGTTGTGCGTGGTTCGACAAGCTCACCATGAGGGGCTTGGGTGATGCAAGGCTAACCGTAGAGATTGCAGCGCAACGATTACAGAACTTGGCTCCCTGCAACCCACCACTCTCCCTCATGGTGAGCCTCCTGAGCCTGTCGAAGGGCGAACCACGCACCGTTTCGTGGCAACCGCAGTGCTTCAAATCTGCTTTACAAAACTATCCAGCACGCGTTTTTGCCCGGCCTTGTCAAAATCAATCGTCAGCTTGTTGCCTTCGATTGATGACACATTGCCGTTGCCGAACTTGATGTGGAAAACCCGGTCGCCGACATCGAAATTTGATGGTGTCTCGCTGACCGACTTGGCCACCAGTTCGCCGTCGATCATGCGGCCTTTGACCGAGCCGCGTCCGGCGCCGTGGCCGGAATCCGTTTCGCCATAGCCGATGCGCTCGACCTTTGAGCCAGAGCGTGAGCCCCAGTTGTTGCGCGTGGCATCGGAGCGGTTCTGCTGGGCGCGCTGCCAGCCGGGGGTGGAATAGGTGTTTTCAAACGGATCGGCCCGGTCAAAGCGTGACTGGCCATAGCCGCCGCCGGAGCCGTAACCGCCATAGGAATTTCCAGTCGCCACCACTTCTACGTGCGCTTCCGGCAGTTCTTCGAGGAAACGCGACGGGATTGTCGATTGCCACAAGCCATGAATGCGCCGGTTGGAGACGAACCAGATATGCAGGTTTTTCTTGGCGCGCGTCACGCCGACATAGGCAAGCCGCCGCTCTTCCTCAAGCCCGGAGCGCCCGCCCTCATCCAGCGCACGCTGATGCGGGAACAGACCTTCCTCCCAGCCGGGCAGGAACACGGTTTCAAACTCAAGCCCCTTGGCCGAATGCAGCGTCATGATGTTGACGGCATCGAGATTTTCGTTCTGCTCGGCATCCATGACCAGCGCCACATGCTCGAGGAAGGAACGCAGGGATTCGTACTCCTCCATGGAGCGGATGAGTTCTTTCAGGTTTTCCAACCGCCCCGGCGCTTCCGCCGAACGATCCGCCTGCCACATGGCGGTATAGCCGGACTCATCGAGGATCATTTCGGCGAGTTGGGTGTGCGGTGTAGAATCAATCAGTGATTGCCAGCGGTGGAAATTCTCCACCACTTCGCGCAGGGCGGAGCGGGGTTTGGGTTTCAGCTCTTCCGTCTGCACCAGATCGGCAGCGGCATCCAGCATGCCAATATCGCGGGCGCGGGCATAATCATGCACCTGCCGGATCGCCGCTTCACCCAGACCGCGTTTGGGTGTGTTGACGATACGCTCCAGCGCCAGATCGTCGGACCCTTGCGCGACAACGCGGAAATAGGCGAGGGCATCGCGGATTTCGAGCCGTTCATAGAAACGCGGGCCGCCAACAACGCGGTAATTCAGCCCGAGGGTGACGAAACGGTCTTCGAACTCGCGCATCTGGAAGGAGGCGCGAACGAGGATAGCCATATTGTTGAGTGCGTGGCCCTTGCGCTGCGCCTGCTCGATTTCCTCGCCGACAGCGCGGGCTTCCTCTTCAGAATCCCATGCGGCGTGGACATTCACCTTGGCGTCTTCGGCATTGGGCGCATCGGTGAACAGGGTTTTGCCGAGGCGGCCCTCATTGTGGGAAATCAGGAACGAGGCTGCGCCGAGAATATGCGCCGTCGAGCGATAGTTGCGCTCCAGACGGATCACGACGGCACCGGGAAAATCCTTTTCGAAGCGCAGGATATTGTCGACTTCGGCACCGCGCCAGCCATAGATCGACTGATCGTCATCGCCAACGCAGCAGACATTCTTTGAGCCCTGCGAAATCAGGCGCAGCCACATATATTGCGCCGTGTTGGTGTCCTGATACTCGTCCACCAGAATATAGCGGAATTTGGCGTGATATTCCTTCAGCACATCCGGATAGGCGCGGAACATGCGGATGGGATGGCAAAGCAGATCACCGAAATCGCAGGCGTTCAGGGTTTTCAGGCGGTTCTGATAGGCGGTGTAAAGCTCGCGGCCCTTGCCATTGGCAAAGGCGCGGGCATCGCCCTCAGGGATTTCCGTGGGGCCAAGGCCCTTGTTCTTCCAGCCGTCTATCATCAGCGCGAACTGCTTGGCGGGCCAGCGCTTGTCATCCAGCCCTTCAGCCTGAATGATCTGCTTGATCAGGCGGATGACATCATCCGTGTCGAGAATGGTGAAATCCGAGCGCAGCCCGACCAGTTCCGCATGACGGCGGAGCAGCTTGACGCCGATGGAGTGGAACGTGCCGAGCCACGGCATGCCTTCCACGGCACCGCCGACGAGAACGCCAATGCGCTCCTTCATCTCGCGTGCCGCCTTGTTGGTGAAGGTCACTGCAAGGATCTGGCTGGGATAGGCTTTGCCGAGCGACAGGATATGGGCGATGCGTGAGGTCAGGACCCGCGTCTTGCCCGTGCCTGCACCGGCCAGAACCAGCACGGGACCTTCGGTGGTTTCAACTGCAAGGCGCTGTTCGGGGTTGAGGCCATTGAGGTAAGGCGGTGCGCCGCGCGCCTGCATGGCGCGTGCAGCTATGCCCTGGGGCTGGCGAGGCGCATCAGGTTCGTCGAAAAACGGAATATCGTCTGGCAATCCGGACATTTGTCTCCAATGTAGTGATTCGGCACCAAAAAACTAGGTCAATGCGATACAAAGCAAGAACATACAGCATTTACCTGATTGTTTCCCCTGAAACTTGCGATTGAAAAATTCAATCATCGATATTGCACCGGTTTGAATTAAGGCATACGCCTTAGTCATAAGAGGAATCTGGCAGCCGATGGCCCGTTCGCAGCCTCATGTCAGGACCATTCGATCTTGATTGAGCTTGGAAAGGACCCCTACCATGGCAATCACTCTGACGGCTCTCCTTTTTCTCATTATTGCGGCTGCCCTTGGTGTGGGCGGTGTCTGGCTCGCCGCTCTTGGTGGCAGCTGGTACTACATCATCGCGGCTCTTGCCTTTCTTCTCACCTCCATTCTGCTGTTCCGAAGGCGGCCCTCCGCATTGCTCGTTTATGCGGTGCTGGTGATCGGCACGCTTGGCTGGGCAATCTGGGAAATCGGGTTTGACTGGTGGCAGCTTGCACCGCGCGGCGGTGTGATCATTCTTCTCGCGCTCTGGTTGCTGACCCCATGGGTGCGCGGCAAACTTGTGCGGGCAGGTGGTGAAAGTTCGGCAGCCGGAAGTGCTGCGCTGTTTGTGACGGTTCTGGTGGCGCTTGGTGTTGCCGGTTATTCCATGACGCAGGACCCGCTTGATCTCGCGGGCCAGCTCAGCAAGGAGGCAGTCGTTACAACGCCGGATCTTGGCGGTGTGCCCAATGATGACTGGCATTATTATGGCCGCAGCCTTTACGGCCAGCGCTATTCGCCGCTGAAGCAGATTACGCCTGATAATGTCGCCAATCTGCAGGTCGCATGGACCTATCAGACCGGCGATGTGCGCCGTTCGACTGATGTGCCTGAGACGACCTATCAGGTCACGCCGCTCAAAGTGCGCGATACGCTTTATATCTGCACGCCGCACAATTTTGTCATTGCGCTGGATGCGGCGAGCGGCAAGGAAAAATGGCGTTTTGATCCGCAGGTGAAGGACAATAATGACCGGCAGCATCAGACCTGCCGCGGTGTCTCCTATTATGCGGATACGAGCGTCGCCGCCGGTCAGCCCTGTGCAGAGCGGGTTTATATGCCAACCGCCGATGCGCGGCTGATTGCGCTTGATGCGGCCAATGGTCAGGTTTGTCCGGCTTTTGGCGACAAGGGCACCGTTCATCTTGAAACCGGCATGCCCTATAATCCAGCCGGTTATTACTATTCCACCTCGCCGCCGGTTATTGCCGCGGGCAAAATCATTGTCGGCGGTGCGGTCAACGACAATTATTCCATACACGAACAGTCAGGTGTTATTCGCGCCTTCGATATCAACACGGGTGCGCTGGTGTGGAACTGGGATTCCGGTAATCCTGATGTGACGACGCCACTGCCGGAAGGGCAGAAATATACGGCCAATTCCCCCAATAGCTGGTCGATTTCCAGCGCCGATGAAAAGCTCGGATTGCTCTATGTGCCGCTGGGCAACCAGACGCCTGATCAGCTTGGGGCGGGGCGTTCGGCCAATGTGGAGAAATTCTCCTCGTCCATTGTGGCGCTTGATTTGAACACCGGCCAACTGCGTTGGGTGCGCCAGACTGTGCATCATGATCTGTGGGACATGGATGTGCCCTCGCAGCCAAGTCTTGTCGATGTGAATACGGCAACCGGCACGGTCCCGGCGCTGGTCGGTCCGACAAAACAGGGTGATCTCTATGTGCTCGACCGGCGTTCGGGCGAGCCGATCATTCCTGTCGAGGAAGTGCCTGCACCGGGCGGTGCCATTGAAGGCGATCACACATCGCCGACACAGCCGGTTTCGGGCCTGACCTTCATGCCGCAACCCCTGCAGGGCAAGGATATGTGGGGCGTCAGCATGTTCGATCAGCTTGCCTGCCGCATCAACTTCCTCAAGCTGCGTTATGAGGGCCGGTATACGCCGCCGTCATTGCAGGGCTCGCTCATCTATCCCGGCAATTTCGGCGTGTTCAACTGGGGCGGCGTTGCCGTTGACCCGGAGCGGCAGATCATGTTCGGGATGCCGACCTATCTCGCCTTTACCTCGCGGCTGGTGCCGCGTGCCGACGTGCCTGCACCCGGTGTTGGCACGAAGGGCAGTGAGCAGGGCCTCAACCGCAATGAGGGCGCGCCCTATGCGGTGGTGATGGGGCCGTTTGTCTCGCCGCTTGGTCTGCCCTGCCAGACACCGCCCTGGGGCTATGTGGCCGGTGCGGATTTACGCACGGGCAAGATCGCCTGGAAGCATCGCAATGGCACGGTCTATGATTCCTCGCCGCTGCCACTGCCGTTCAAGGTTGGCGTGCCCGGCCTTGGCGGTCCGATCATTACGGCTGGCGGCGTGGCATTCCTTGGCGCTTCTGTTGATAATTACCTGCGCGCCTATGACGTGACCAGTGGCAAGCAGCTATGGGAAGGGCGTCTTCCCGCCGGTGGCCAGTCGACACCAATGTCCTATGCGCTGGCTGATGGGAAGCAATATGTCGTTATCGTCGCCGGTGGGCATGGCTCGATCAATACCAAGCCCGGCGATTATGTCATCGCCTATACGCTGCCGAAGTAATAGCGCCGCATGACAAGCCTCCCGGATTTACCTCCGGGAGGCTTTTTATTGACTGCTATCCAAACTGCCATTATCCATAGAGCAGGCAGATACAGCCAGCCGCTCGCGGGTTCTTAGCCCAAGGTGAATGTATCAAATGAAGCTTCGTTTCATCCTTGTCTGGTGAACGGGTCGGCAATGCGGGCACTGACTTTCCTCGTTCACATGACGATAGGGATAGATGATGCGCACTTTTCACGACGCCAAGGCGATGGCCAAATCGCTACGACAGGCACTTGCAGCCAAAAATATCGATATTTCGCACAGTGATGGTCTGGAACTGGTTGCGGCAGGGTTCGGTCTTGATAACTGGAACGTGCTTGCAGCAAAGATTGCGGCAGAAGAACCTGCCGGGAAGGATGCTATATCCTTCGGGCCTGCCAATCCGATCCTGCGGATTTTCGATGTGGACAAGGCAAGAGAGTTTTATCTGGATTTTCTTGGCTTTACGCTGGATTGGGAACACCGGTTTGGCGACAATTTCCCGCTCTATTGCCAGGTCTCACGCTCAGGTTTGACGCTGCATTTGAGCGAGCATTCCGGTGATGCAAGCCCCGGTGCGCGGGTTTTTGTACGGATGAAGGGTATTGAAGCCTTTCATAAGGAACTTCACGCCAAGAATTACCGCTTCATGAAACCCGGTCTTGAGGATGCTCCATGGGGCCGCGAGGTGCATGTGACCGATCCATTCAGCAACCGCATTTCGTTCTGTGAAGATAAATAGAGTGCTTTGTGTTGGCAGTGCTGGAGTGATCCGGTGCTGCCAGCATTCATTTACACGAAAGATGCTGGGCATCACGAAAGATGCTGGGCATCCCTCTCTCCGTCATCCTCGGGCTTGACCCGAGGACCCACGGCAAACAAGCAAAATCGGTACCGATACGTTGCAATATTACTGGCCCTCAATGATGGGTCCTCGGGTCAAGCCCGAGGATGACGGAGGGAGGGATGCTAAGATGACGGAGAGAGCGATGCTAGATGACAGCGAGATAGTTGCTTTAGGATGACAGCGAGGCAGGTGTTTTAGGTTGCCAGAAGGAAGCGTTCGTTTTTTCAGCGCATCGGCAGTTTCAGCGGAGCGCCGGATTTGATGATGCGGATGGCGAAATTGGAGCGGATGTCCGAAATACCGGGCATTACCAGCAGCTTTTCCGTCAGAAAACGCTCATAGGCGCTCAAATCCTCCACCACCACTTCGGCCAGAAAATCAGCGGTTCCTGATATCAGAAAAGCTCCGGTCACTTCAGGCAGAGCGATAAGCGCGGCCTGCTGGGCATCGGAGTTCTCCTTGCTGTGCTGTCCGACCTTGATTTCGACGAATACGGTCAGGCCAAGCCCGACCTCCTTGCGGTCAATATCGGCGCGGTAGCCACGGATCACCCCTGATTTTTCCAGATTGCGGATACGGCGCAGGCAGGGTGAGGGTGACAGGTTCACCTTCTCTGCAATTTCCACATTGGTTGCCCGCGCGTCATCCTGCAGCGCTTCAAGAATGCCGATATCGAATTTATCCAGATTTGGCATAAAACACCTCTTATAACCATAAAACTTTGCAAATATTGCTGAAATAGTAGTCTTGGTGGCATCAACTTGCAAGGACATGCTCGTGCCATTGGCGGTAATCTCCGTTCAACAGAAGTCATCAGGACTGATTTTGAAAGGATATTCCGATGGTTGCTCTCGTTCAGGACTACAAGAAGTCCACATCATCTGGCGCAGGCTATGCCGGTGCGCTGGTGACGGTGCTCATCTGGGCCACATGGATCATTGCGACGCGCCACAGCACAGGCACACAGCTTGGCACCATCGATCTTGGCCTGATCCGTTATGGTGTTCCCGCGCTGGTTCTGTCGCCGGTCTGGCTGCGCACGGGTCTTATTCCACGCAATGTACCGCTGATTCTTCTGGTGATCATGGTGGGCGGTGCCGGTGCCCTGTTCTTCCAGTTCACCACCTTTGCCATTCATTCCACTCCGGCATCCGCCGTCGGCGTGCTGCTTGGCGGATCCATGCCGCTGGCTGCTGCGCTGATCGGGGTGGTTCTGTTCGGTGAGCGGCCCGATCTGTTCCGCAGTCTCGGCCTTGCCGCGATTGTCGGTGGTCTTGCCATCCTCCTGGTGCGTGCCGTTGCAGGCCATGAAATCACCTGGATCAGCTTTGTCTTTCTGCCGCTGGGAGCCTTGCTGTGGGCTGGATATACCCATGCATTCCGCCGCTCGGGTCTGACCGCGCTGGAGGGCGGTGCGCTCATCGCCGTGTGGTCCTTCATCATTCATATCGGCCTTGCCTTGGTCTTCGGAACAACGATCATGACGGTGCCGCTGGGCGAGATTGGTTTGCAGTTTTTGAGCCAGGGTGTTCTGTCAGGGCTTGCCGCCATGCTCGCCTATGGGATCGCCGTGCGTGCCCTCGGTGGCAGTCAGGCGGCAGCGTTCAGTGCGCTTACTCCCGTCCTTGCAGCGTTTGGTGGTGCCATCTTCCTTGACGAGCCGGTCGGTGTCTGGGAAATTAGCGCAGCAGTGATGACTGGACTCGGCGTTGCGCTCTCCACCGGTGTCCTTTCCCATCGTCTCAAGGGATGAGGGAAACGGCAGGGGTTCGACGGCCCGGCAGCCCTCTTCGATGGAAAGAACCATAATGGACAAGCCGAAGACCCCGAAGATCAATCAGGCCATGGTTGATGCCTATGATGAATATACGCATCTGACCCTTGACCGGCGGGCGTTCATGGACAAGCTCGCCAAGCTGGCTGGCTCTGGCGCAGCGGCGGCTGTCATCGCACCGATGCTGGCGGCAAATTCCGCACAGGCCGCCATTGTTGCCACCGATGATCCAAGGCTTTTGACCAAAGATGTCATCTATTCCGGCTCGTCAGGCGATATGAAGGGATACCGCGCGCGTCAGGCAGACGTGACAGGTAAACTACCTGCGGTCATCATCATCCACGAGAATCGCGGTCTCAATGGCCATATTCGCGACGTCGCCCGGCGCATGGCGCTGGAAGGCTTTACGGTGCTGGCGCCGGATTTTCTGTCATCGGCCGGTGGTACGCCCGCTGATGAAGACAAGGCGCGGGAGCTGATTGCCAGTCTTGATGCGAATAAGACAATTGCCGAGGGCGTTGCGACCATCGACTATCTCAGGGCGGAAAAATACACCAATGGCAAGGTCGGCGTGATGGGCTTTTGCTGGGGTGGCGGGCTGGTCAATGATCTTGCGGTGAATTCGCCCGAGCTTGGTGCCGGTGTTGCCTATTATGGCCGTCAGCCGAAAGCCGAGGACGTGGCAAAGATCAAAGCACCGTTGCTGTTGCACTATGCGGGCTTGGATACGCGGATCAATGCGGGCATTGACGGCTACAGGAAAGCCCTCGAGGACAATGGCAAGACTTTTGATATCGAGGTTTATGAAGGCGCGAACCATGCGTTCAACAATGACACATCCACCGCACGCTATAGCAAGGAAGCCTCTGACCTTGCGTGGAGCCGGACGGTTGCATTCTTCAAGAAGTATCTGAACTGATCCACTGGTGTGAAACCAATCGCTTGCCAGACCGTTCCAGTCATTGCTACTGACAGGGCCGAAACGGGGATTGCTTTCATGCGCTATATAACTGCCATTCTGGTCTTTATCACTCTGTCGCTTGGCGGCGGACGGATGGCGTTTGCGCAGGAAGCGGTTTTCCCTGAAGGATCAAGCATCGGGCTCGTTGTTCCCAAGAACATGCAGGCATCATCCACATTCAGCGGGTTTGAGGATATCAAGACGGGTGCATCAATCGTTTTGACGGAACTGCCGGCGGAAGCCTATGCTCAAATTGCTGGCAAGTTTAACGCGGAAGGCCTGGCTCCGACGGGTATCGTGGTCACTGAGGCGGTTCGGGACTGGACCGTCAAGGGCGCGTCCGCCGCCAGGTTTGTTCACGGCAGCCAGATCGCATCGGGCATCAAGTATCGCAAATGGATCGTGCTGACGCAGGGGCCAACGACCACAGCAATGATCACCATGCAGGTTCCTGACGGCGCTGCGGGTGGCCCGTCCGATGCGGATGTGGAGGATACGCTGCGTTCAATTGCCGTGCGCACGCCGCCAACCCTTGAAGAGCAGGTGGCTGCCTTGCCATTCAAAGTGGGTGCTCTGGAGGGCTTTCGCCCGATCCGCGCCATTGCCGGGGCAACCTATCTTCTGACCGATGGTCCGCAGGATATTCCCGCCAATTCCTCGCAGCCGGTGGTGATCATTGCCTCTAATCTCGGCACCGCGCCCGAGGCGGATCAACGCATGGATTTTGCCAAGCAGGCCTTTGCATCCTTGACCGGCATCAAGGACGTTCGCTCCAGCAATGAAACGAGTTCCGAAGCGGATGGGGGAGAATGGGTCGAGATCGACGGAAGCGCCACGGATGCTGCCAGCGGCGACGCACTTTATGTCGCACAGATCGCCCGGTTCGAAACCGCCCGCTATGTTCGCGCCATCCTGATCGTGCGCGGCAGCGAGAAGGATAAGTATGCAGAACGTTTCCGCAGACTGGCCAAGTCGCTGACAATCAATTAAAATTGGGCATGGATAAAACCTATCGACTCACCAAGGACGAGATACGGCCATTGGTCCGCAATTACGGCGGCTGTATCGCAACCGATACGATAACAATCGACGGATATCCCGTGCGCTTCATGTACCGTGAAGATCCCGATAATGAGCTTGATAGCGGCTGGCGTTTTCTCTCTGGTTTCGAGAGCGATGACTATATGGGCGATCCTGAAAACAGCGGTATTTTCGACGTTAACACCATCGCCAATTATGATCCCAGCATTATTCCGCTGCTCGACTCGCCCATTGGCAGCGTTTTTGAACGCACTGGCGAGCAGGAACGGTTCGTTCGTGTGACCGATTGGGAACCGAGTGATGATGATGAGGATGATTAGGGGTTGTATGAATGTAGTTCGTGGTTCGACAGGCTCACCATGAGGGAGAGGGGTGATGCAACGCTAAGCGCAAAGAGTGCATCGCAAACATTGCAGAACTTGGCTCCCTTTCATCAACCCTCTCCCTCATGGTGAGCTTGTCGAACCACGGGCCGCGGACCATGCACCGGCGGTGCTGGCGTCATCAACCATATCATTTAAATCAAACCCAGCCCTGACCCTTGCGGTTCTGTCACACAGAGTTACAACTGGACAAGTCGCGTGCGCTGACTGAAAATGCGCGCAATTTGAACGAATCCTCGATTGGAATTCTGGAGACTGGAATGGCATTGGCTGATGCAGGAGCAATGGTGCGCAATGAAAATGGTATTGCGACCGTTGTTTCAATTCTCAAGAAAAGATTTGGCGATAGCGCGCAGACGGGAAAATCCATCCGCGAACAGCATGCTCACACCACAAGCTATGTTCCGAACCAGGCTCCCGATCTGGTTGTTTTTGTTGAGAATGTTGAGGATATTCAGGAGATCGTGCGTCTGTGCGGCGAGTGGCATGTGCCGATTATTCCTTTCGGCACCGGCACGTCGCTGGAAGGCCATGTGAACGCGCCTGCGGGCGGCGTTTCCATCGACATGTCGCGCATGAACCGCATCCTCAAGGTCTATAGTGAAGACCTCAATGTCGTCGTGGAACCGGGGGTTACGCGCAAGGAGCTTAACGAATATCTGCGCGATACGGGTCTGTTTTTCCCGATTGATCCCGGCGCAAATGCCAGTCTCGGCGGCATGGCGGCAACCCGCGCCTCGGGCACCAATGCGGTGCGCTATGGCACCATGCGGGAAAATGTTCTGGCACTCAAAGCCGTCATGCCGGATGGCCGATTGATCAGCACAGCCAAACGGGTGAAAAAGACATCAGCCGGGTATGATCTGACACGTCTGCTGGTTGGTTCTGAAGGCACGCTTGGCATCATCACGGAACTGACGCTGAAACTCTATGGCATTCCGCAGGCGATCTCCGGCGGCATCTGCACGTTTCCTGATCTGGAAAGTGCCTGCAACACGGTTATCGAAACCATCCAGATGGGTATTCCCGTCGCGCGTATCGAACTGGTCAACACCTTGCAGATGCAGGCAATGGTCAATTACGCGAAGCTTGACTACCCCATCGCACCCTGTCTCTTTCTTGAATTTCATGGCAGCGATGCGGGTGTGGCGGAACAGTCCGAACTTTTCGGTGAGATTGCTGCGGCCAATGGCGGCGGCGCATTCAAATGGACCGCCAATCTGGAAGAGCGCGAAAAGCTCTGGTCGGCGCGGCACAATTCCTATTTTGCCTGCATGGCGCTCGCACCCGGAAAACAATCGCTTGCCACGGATGTCTGCGTGCCTATTTCGCGGCTGGCCGAATGCATTGTCGAAACGGAAAAGGACATTGCTGCAACCGGTTTGGTCGCGCCGATTGTCGGGCACGCGGGCGATGGCAATTTCCACGTGCAGATCCTGTTTGACGACAAGAACCCGGACGAAATCCGTGATGTGGAAGCCTTTGTCGAACGCCTCATTCTGCGCTCTATCGCCATGGATGGAACCTGTACGGGTGAGCATGGCATCGGGCAGGGGAAAATAAAATTCCTGCGGCTGGAACTTGGCGGCGCGGTTGATGTGATGGAATCCATCAAGCGGGCTATCGATCCGGGCAATATCATGAATCCCGGCAAGATCTTACGTCTGTAACTTTGCGTTTTGAATCCGCATGTTCGCCCAATTTGTGAACGATGCGGCGTATAGGGTGTTCGGAACGTAGGAATGGAGTGAAACACTGGCACGCCTTTTTGTTTTCATCGGCGGATTACTGGTACTGGTGCTGACTGCGGCACTGGTGGTGCCGTATTTTGTCGATTGGGCGGGCTATCGTTCTTCGTTCGAGCGGGAAGCATCGGCGCTTCTGGGCCGGCCGGTTACTGTTGCCGGGTCTGCCAGCGCGCGCCTTCTGCCGTTTCCTTCGGTGACATTTTCCGATGTGAAAGTCGGCGATCCCGGATCGGAACCTGTCATGACCATCGACAAGTTTTCGATGGATGCGGAGCTTGCGCCGTTCCTGCGTGGTGAAATCCTTATCTTCGATATGCGGCTGGAAAAGCCGACCGCCAAGGTGAATATCGACAGGAATGGTGTGATTGACTGGGCCATCCGCCCGCAGACCTCGTTTGGCTCTGCGCAGGTGAAACTGGAAAACATGAAGATCACCGATGGATCGGTGGTGGTGCGCGATGCTTCCACGGCAACGGTGCGCACAGTGGATGATCTTGACGCAACGCTTTCCGCGACCAAGTTGAGCGGTCCGTGGAAGTTTGACGGCACCCTGCTTTTCAATGGCGAGAAAACTGCTGTTTCAGCCTCGACAGGCGAAGTGAAAGCCGATGGCTCGCTGAATGTACACGCGCGCGTTACGCCGGATGGAATGCCTGCGGTGCTTGAAACGGATGGTGGTATCACCCTCGACAAGGGCGCGCTGAAATATGCGGGCAATATCAGTATCCGCTCTGTTGATGAAGCTGCGCCCAAGGCGGAAAATGCGAACAAGAAGATAGCGGTTGCCGAGAAGCCGCTGCTATCAAGCGTGCGGGTGACGGGACGCTTTGAAGCCGACCATGCGCGGATATCCATTCCTGACTTCCGCATGGAGCAGGGGACCGCTGATGATCCTTACATCGTCAATGGCAATGCGCTTTTTGACTATGGCAAGAACCCGCGCTTCGAAATCAAGGCTGACGGCCAGCAGGTCACGTTCAGCGATCTGAATGAAGATTCGAAGGGCAGCCAACCGAAACCGCACACGGCGGCGCAGCGGCTCGGTGTGTTCCGCCGCCTGATGGATCAACTCCCGATACCGACCGTTCCGGGTACGATTGATCTGAAGCTGCCTGCGATTGTGGCTGGAGATACGACGATCCGTTCAGTGACGATCGATGCGGAACCATCCGGTGGCGAGTGGAAAATCAACCAGCTTCGGGCGGAACTGCCCGGGCGGACCCAATTTGAAGCCAATGGCATGTTGCAGATTGGCGAGAATTTCGGTTTTGACGGTAAACTCCTCGTGGCCTCGCGTCAGCCCTCCGGTCTCGCTGCATGGCTGACGGATACTGTTGACGAGTCGATCAGGCGTCTTCAGGGGGCGGGTTTTTCCGGTGATGTGAAACTGCATGATGATTTGCAGCGCATTGACAATCTTGAGGTGGCGCTTGGCGGCGCGTCGCTAAAGGGTTCGCTGATCCGCAGTGCCAAAGGCGAATCCGTGCCGCTGACCCAGTTGACGCTGGAGGGCGGCGCGCTGGATGGCGATGCGCTGGAAGCCTTTGCCGCAATCTTTGGCCGGAATGCCCCATCAGAGGCGGGCAAGGGATCGCCGCAACTGGCGGGCGAAGACCTCGATGTGCGATTGAAAGCCGGGCCGGTCAGCCATGGCGGGCTGGTGGCTGAGAGCCTTGATACGGGCTTTCGCCTGCGCGACGGGGTTTTCGATATTGACCGTTTGACGGTCGGCAATCTTTCCGGGGCAACGATTACGGCGACGGGAAGGATGGAGCCGTTCAAGGATGAACCGACAGGTTCGGTGGATGCCACCATTCTTTCAGATGACCTTGCTCCATTTGTTTCAGCATTGGCGAAGCGGTTTCCCGACTTTCCGTTTGTCACAGCCTTGAATGAACATGCTGCCAAATTTCCCGGACTGTTTGAGGAAACGCAATTGAGCATCCTCGCCAATGCTCTCCATGGCAAAAATGCAGCGGATGAATTTTCTCTCAGTGCCTCGGGAAAGACCGGTGGCATGAATGTAACCTTATCGGGCACGACCAGTCAGGGCGCCGACAAGCTCCGCGCGCTTGAGCTGACCATGAATGCACGCACGGACCATGGCGAGAACCTGATGGCCCTGATGGGGCTTCCGGCGCTGCCGCTTGGCTTGGCTGGTGAGCTTGAGGCTGATCTTGCGCTCAAGGGTAATGGCAAGGATGGCATTCAGACCCAGCTTTCCCTTAAAGCGCCGGATGGTCAGGCACTGCTCGATGGCAGTTTACGCAGCACCGGCGGCCTGTTGAACGGCGAAGGACGCGCATCAATCAAAGCCAGCGACATCGAGCCCTATCTGGCAACTGCTGGTTATTCTCTGCCGGGCTTCGGCAGCGGTATGCCCGTGGATATGGCCAGCAGCTTTCAGCTTGCCAAGGGCAGGCTGGTGCTGCCTGATCTCAGCGGTAAAGTGCATGATACCAAGATGATGGGCCGGCTTGATCTTGGAACAGAGAACAATATTCCCGATGTTCAGGGCAATCTGACTTTCAGCAAGCTTGATCTGTCATCGGTGGCGCAGTTCATGCTTGGCACCAGCGCGCTTGATGAGAGCGGGCAAAAATCATGGCCCAAAGAAGTCTTTGCCAAAGCGCCATTGTTTCCCGTTGGTTTCAATCTGAAAATCAAGGCTGACGAGGCGGACGCAGGACTTCTGGGGCCTGTGACCAAGCTGCAATCAACTGCCTCGCTGAAGGATGGCTATTTGCGGCTCGATGACACGCAAGGGGATGTGCTTGGCGGCAACTTCAAAGGCATGTTTGAACTGCGCAATACCGGCGGCAATGGTCTGGCCACCGGCCAGTTCACGCTGGAACAGGCGACCCTTGATGATCTCTATACGCCCGATGATCACGAGCCCTTGATGGGTGCAGCCAAGATTGTCGCATCGGTCAATGCGACCGGCACATCCATTGCGGATATGATGGCGTCTGTTGCAGGTTCCGGTGTTGTATCCGTCGAGGATCTGGCTGTTGATGCCATCAATCCCGGTGCGCTCAAGCCCATTTTGAACGATGCCGACAATCTGCCGGGGGCGATTACGTCAGATGCGATCAGCGCCGTCATTGGCAAATATCTGCATGCCGGGCCGTTCAATGCCGGAGCGGCGGAGTTCGCCTTTACGATTGCGGGCGGCATGGCGCGAACCTCGACATTTCAGCTGAAAAGCGAAGGCGCGACACTCAATGCGGATCTGCGCCTCAATCTGCCCGATATGACAATGGCTTCGCAGGGGCGCTTTTCCTTTGATCCGGGCAAGCTGGTTGTTGCGGGTGCCGAACCGGTTGTGGAATTCACCGGGAAGGGCCATGGCGTGCGCCGAAATGGACGCTGAACCGTCAGCCGCTGGAACAGTTCCTGACCCAGCGCACGCTGGAACGTGAGCAGCAGCGGGTCGAAACCATGCAGGCATCGCTGGTGGAAAAGCAGCGCCTGCGGCGCGAGGCGTTGTTTTATCAGAGCAAGGCGACGGAACGGCAGAAACTGGCTGAAGAAGCAAAGTTGAAAGCGGAACAGGAAGCTGCCGCCAAGGCGGAAGCTGAACGGCAGGCGGCAGAAAAAGCTGCCGCCGAGAAAGCCGCCGCGGAAAAAGCAGCGGCAGAGAAGGCAGCGGAGGAGGCCGCGCGCAAAGCCCGCGAGCAGCAGGCTCCCGCCAATGGCGGCGCACAGGCCGAGCCACCGCAGGGAACCGGCTCCATCAACAAGCAGTCGGTCGATGATTTTCTCAAAACACTTGGGCCGACTGTTCAGTAGTATCCTTGGGTGATGTGGTGACTGCGGTTGATGGTGCATGGGTGCGTGGTTCGATAAGCTCACCATGAGGGACACACCTCTCTCCGTCATCCTCGGGTCAAGCCCGAGGATGACGGAGGTTGGTGTTCAAGGATGACGGAGGTTGGTGTTCGACAGCGGTGGAGAAGCCGGGATGGTAGGGAAAGCGAGGGTGACGGGAGAGGTGTTCGAGGATGGTGGAGAAGGCGAGGGTGACGGCGATATAGCGAGCGGAGGCTACGTTTTGCAACGTTGCCGAACCTAACTCCCAGCAACCCACCCATCTCCGTCATCCTCGGGCTTGACCCGAGGACCCACGGCTACGGAGATCAAACGGATTTGTATGCTCAACGCCTCTAAATTGTGGGTCCTCGGGTCAAGCCCGAGGATGACGGAGGTTGGTGTTCGAGGATGACGGAGGTTGGTGTTCGAGGATGACGGAGATGGGTGTTCGAGGGCGGTGGAGAAGGCGGGGGTGGTAGGGAAAGCGAGGATGACGGAAATGGGTGGGTTACGGGGAGTAAAGCCTTGCAATCTTTGTGATTTGCAAGCCTTACGATTATCGTTGCATCCTCACTCTCCCTCATGGTGAGCTTGTCGAACCACGAACCACGAACTCCAAGCACACTCTTTGCAGATTTATGGAATCAAAACGGCAGCCTAGGAAGCGGGCTTCATCCTGTTCATCACCCAATCCAGCGCGTAGATGCGCAGTGCAGAGGACAGGTTGGAATTACGGTCGCGGCCTTCGTCAATGTCGGCAATCAGACCCGCAACCGTCATGTCCCGGCTTTCGGCGATGGATGTGATAATGTCATAGAACGGGTCTTCAAGGGAAAAGCTGGTGCGGTGACCGCGGATGGTCACGGAGCGTTTGCGCACAAGGCTCAAGGCTTGTCCTTGCCGGTATCAGTGGAAGGCGGATGGCCCTCAAGCCGGTTGCTATCGAGAAACAGTTCGCTCTTGCGACTAGCGCTCTGTTCGAACTGCTTTTCGGTTTTGGTGCGGCCAAAAACAATCCGGTTCTCGGCCGCAGTCTGCTCTTTTGCGTCCTTCGCCTTGCGCTTTTTGAATTGCCGCAGATTGACGATGTCGGCCATGTCAGCGGCTACTTTTTCTTCCGGAACGAATCCAGCGAAACAACGGAGGCTGATGTCTTTTCGCCGTTTTCCTCGCGCGCCGTATCGGTTTTCTCACCGCCGGCTTTCACAGGCTTCTTGGCTGATTTGGCTGCTGGCTTGGGCTTGGAACCCGAAGAGGCGGTCTTTGGCTTTTCGGCTGTTGGCACTGGCGCGATGCTGGTAATGCCCTGATCGTTGTCGCCAACGGTTTCTTCCACCTCGACATCGAACTCCAGCTCGAAATTGACAGAGGGGTCATAGAAGCCGCGAATAGCCGAGAAAGGAACCACAAGACGCTCGGGCACATCGCCAAAGGACAGGCCAACTTCGAAGAGCGTGTCAGTCACCTGCAGGTCCCAGAACTGGTGCTGCAGCACGATGGTCATCTGCTCGGGATATTTTTCGTGCAGACGCGTGGATATGCGCACGCCCGACGCGCCGGTCAGGAACGTGACGAAAAAATGGTGGTTGCCAGGAAGACCAGCCTTGGCGACTTCTCCAAGGACTTTGCGGATAACGCCGCGTAGCGCTTCCTGGGCCAGTATATCGTAGCGGATCATATCTTGTGGCATGCACTCTTATCCCATGGATTCGCCCCTCTCTGTCAAGCAGAGAAGACAAACGTATTTGAGCCATTATGGCGCATGGATAAAGGAATTGCGACTGGTTGTAAGCGCCTGATGTAAATAATGCCTGTCGCTCACATCTTGGGAGGTTGTGTGAGCGTCCTCACTGATGCTGTGAACGAGACAAAGTTGCTGCCATTTACCTGAGTTTGAGGGAGCATTTCAGCCAACGGCTTTCACGAGAGGTTGGCTGGCAGGTGCATTTGTCGCGGGTGCCGAATAGGCCCTGAGGAAAGTGCGAACCGCATTGCGCGCTGCCGTTTCCAGCTGTTCGTCAGTCAGCGATTCGCCAAACAGCGTGAGTATTTGCAGATCCGCGTTGACCAAGGCGAGAAACTGCCGGGCGGCCAGATCAAAATCATCCATCTGCAACGCACCACCATAGGACAGGCGGGCAAACAGCGCGGCGAGGGCGGTGCCAATCTTGCCGGGACCATGCTTGCGCCAGCCTTCAAACAGTTGCGGATAGCGCTCGCCCTCGGACTGTACGAGCTTGCGCAGGAATTTGCCGTCCTGATTGCACAGGCAATTCTTGGTCAATCGAACCGCGAAAGCGCTCAAATCATCCTCAAGATTATCCGGCGTGTCGGGAAATGTCGCCAGTATGGAAAAGAGACTGGAGTTGGTGCGGTTCATCACATCTTCGACCACAGCGGTAAAGAGTGTTTCCTTTTCGCGGTAGTGGTTGTATATAGTCTGGCGCGAAACGCACGCTTCCACAGCGATTTCGTCAATACTCGCTCCGGCAAAGCCTTCACGGCAAAATACTTCCGCCGCCGCATCCAATATCGATAGTCGTTTTGAACATTGACCGCGTTGAGTATGGCCAAGGGTAAGGCCATTTGCCTTGTGCGCTGCTTCTTTCGGATTTGTCATGAACCAAAGATAAGGCGCATTGACGTTTTAGACAATAGTGTCTAATTTGACACTTGTGTCTAAAAACATTGACACGTTGTTTTGTGATGTGACGAGCGTCCTCCCAAGCGCGCCGGCGCTTCGCAGGTAAGAATTCTGAACCTCTCCTGAGAGCAATGCAGCGCAGAAGCTGAAGAGCATCACGCTGCCGTTTTCTGAAAGATAAGCACCATGACGACCTCATTCTTTCGTACGGCCCTCATTCTGGGGCTCCTGTCGGCCATCGGGCCATTTGCGATCGACATGTATCTTCCGGCCCTGCCATCAATCGGCAAGGACCTGAGCGCGGAAAACAATGTCGTGCAGATGAGCCTTCTTGCCTTCTTTATCTCATTTGCCATCTTCCAGCTGATCTACGGACCGCTTTCCGATATGTGGGGCCGTAAGGCACCGCTTTATATGGGTATCGGCCTGTTTGCCGTGGCCAGTGTTGGCTGCGCGCTTTCCAAGGACATTGAAACGCTGATCGCCTTCCGCTTCCTGCAGGGGATTGGCGGTGCGGCGGGCATGGTTATTCCGCGCGCTATCGTTCGCGATATGCATACGGGTGTGCAGGCTGCGCGCCTGATGTCATTGCTGATGCTTGTCTTCAGTATCTCTCCGATCCTGGCACCGCTGACGGGCAGTGCTGTCATCAGTTTCTATGGCTGGCGCGGCGTATTCTGGGCGGTGACGATTGCGGCTTTCATCGGCCTGATCCTGCTATCGACCCAGCTAAAGGAAACCCGGCCACAGGCTGCACGCGTCGAAAGCGGCCTTGGCAGCGCCATGGCGGCCTATCGTCTGCTGCTGGGCGACCGCAACTTCCTGACGCTCACTTTCATCGGTGGTCTGGGTATTTCGAGCTTCCTCGTCTATCTCGCCAATTCGCCTTTCGTGCTGATTGACCATTATGGCCTGACGCCAACGCAATACAGCATCGCCTTCTCGATCAATGCGGTTTCGTTCTTCACGGTATCGCAGCTGACCGGGTGGCTGGGTGATCGCTTTGGTCTGGTACGGGTCATGCGCATGGCGTTGACGGCCTTCTCGTTCACCATGGCCGCAATGGTTGTGGTTATGGCGCTTGGCTTCAATCAACTGCCTGTATTGGCGACGTTCCTCTTCATCGGCTACGGCTTCCTTGGGTTGGTCATCCCAACGACCGCCGTGCTGGCGCTTGAAGATCATGGCGAGATTGCCGGTACAGCATCAGCCCTGATGGGAACACTGCATTTCGTGACAGCGGCCGTTGCCATGGTGATTGCTGGCCTGTTCTTCGACGGTACAGCATTGCCGATGGCTGCGGGCATTGGCCTGTGCGCCGTGGCTGCTTTCATCCTGACACAGGTAACAATTGCGCGCCGCCGCGTGGTTGAAGTGGAAGCTGCGGCTGAATAACCGGCCCCTTGCATTGATAAGACAAAGGCCCGGAGCGAACAGTTCCGGGCCTTTTGCTGTCAAAGACCACCAAGCCGGGCAAGGATGAAATCGGCGCGTTCAATAATGGAGCACCTGGGAACCTCGACAAGATCATAGCCACTTTGCGCGTAGGCGTTGACCAGGGCGCGGTATGTCAATTCTGCTTCTTCGAGAGTCTGCCTGCGTTCCGCGTCCTGTTCGAAAATCTCCGGCCATGGTGGCAGGATGAACACGCTGGGGTTGTAACGGAACAGTTTTGCCGCCTGTCTCGCGTGCTCGGGGACTGGAAGTCCAATGAGATCAAAATAGCCAAGAACATCCGGCACGCCGCGATCAAAGAACACGATTCCTTCCTGTTCAGCGGCTTCTCCATAGGATCGCAATTCCCATGAAAGCATCAGCTCGGCAAACAGCGCCTTGTTCTGCCAGGGCAGGGCTGGTCCGTTGATGGCCTGATAATTCTGAATAATCGCGCGGCCAGCCTCCGGCGCGGTGGCATAGCCGCGTTCTTTCAGATCGCGGATGAGTGTTGTCTTGCCGGCACCCGGTCCGCCGGTAAGAATCACGTAGCGGTCATTGCTCTTATGCATGGATAGACTCCTGATGGCGCAGTGCAGCCCTGCCGCCATGCGCGAATGTTGATGAAATGGAAAAAGGGTGCGCAAAGCCTGAGGATGGCTTGCAGCGCTGGAGATGTTCAGAAGGGGGAAAGTGGAGGTTTCTGTTGCCAGGTACCTCCGAACCCCGCCTAGAAGTGCGAACCCCTAGGACTTAATTTGAAGCGATCACACCGCAATTAAGCAGCGAGACGTGCTTCCGCATAGTTGTCGTTTGCAACTACTGAGTTAGCCCGATAACGGTGGTACAATGCCGAGCAAAAGATCGATCTTTACACCCTTGTCGATCCTATTTCGCCCCCGCCACAATGCAGTCTTGCAACTGCACTCTGGTGGAGGCGCCGGGTACCGCCCCCGGGTCCAATGGGCTTATTACATCGTCCGTTTATCACTATAGCTGGCCGAAACCAGCAGGACCTATATAGGTCGTGTCGCGACGAAATGAAAGAGTGGCATTGACAGGTTCCTGTTGGTGGGGAATGTTTCTTCTTGTCTAATGAGACATCGCCTCATGCATCTGCCGGTTGTGCGATGTCTTTCGTGTCAGGGAGCGTTACAGTGCTTGGGCGCTGAACCTAACAATCAGGGGATTTATCCATGAGTGACTATCTAAAAGATGTACGCATTTATGATGCCGGTGCCGATGAAGCCACGGTAGCCAAAATTGTCAAACATCTCGGAATTGCCCTGCGCAACAGGGATTCTTCGCTCGTTTCCTGCTCGGACCCCGAAGAATTGGGCCGTGTTCGCACCAGTTGGGTTGGCAAGAAGCTCGGTGTTACCGATGCTGCCAAGGCTGACGCCGCCATTCACGCCGTCTGCGAAAAGATGAAAGCCGACCGTTCCAAGGGGCGCGTCACCTTCTATTATCTGACGGCAAAAGAACTCGGACTGCTCGGCAGCCTCTGATTGTCCTCACGGATAAAATACAATCCCCGGTGATTCGCCGGGGATTTTGACACCAGTGCTTGTGGATCACATAGAAGTTTTACTACTTCACAGAGCGAATCTGCTAAAGAGAAGCCATGCGCGCTTATCTTGATCTTTTACAGCATGTGCTCGATACGGGCATTGATCGTGGTGACCGGACCGGTACCGGCACGCGGTCCGTTTTCGGCTACCAGATGCGATTCGACCTGTCTGCCGGTTTTCCCGTGCTGACAACGAAGAAGCTGCATCTGAAATCCATCATCCATGAACTCCTCTGGTTCCTGAACGGCGAAACCAATATCGCCTATCTGAAGGAAAACGGCGTGACGATCTGGGATGAATGGGCCGATGAGAATGGCGACCTCGGACCCGTCTATGGTTATCAATGGCGCTCATGGCCAGCGCCCGATGGCCGCCATATCGACCAAATCGCGAATCTTGTCAGTGCGATAAAGCAGAATCCTTATTCGCGACGTCTGATCGTTTCGGCGTGGAATCCGGCGCTTGTCGATGAAATGGCACTGCCGCCCTGCCATTGCCTGTTCCAGTTCTACGTGGCCGACGGAAAGCTCTCCTGTCAGATGTATCAGCGCTCCGCGGATATTTTCCTCGGCGTGCCCTTCAACATCGCGTCCTATGCCTTGCTGACCATGATGGTGGCGCAGGCTACCGGATTGAAGCCGGGCGATTTCGTTCACACGCTGGGCGACGCTCATCTTTATGCCAACCATTTTGAGCAGGCAAAGCTGCAATTAAGCCGTACACCCGGTCATTTGCCAACTATGCGTATCAATCCTGACGTGAAAGATCTCTTCGCCTTCAAGTTCGAAGATTTCAATCTAGACAATTACGTCTCAGAACCGAGCATCAAGGCACCCATCGCCGTATAGGCAATTGTCTGGAGGACATCGTGCTGAAACGCTTGTGTTTAACTGCTCTGCTTGCTTCGCTTACTTACTCTTCAATGTCATGGGCAAATGACTCAACCGCCTCGCTGGCAACCGGCGGTCTGGTTCTTTTGCGCAATCAGGACGTATCGATGCAACAGGAAGACCTGTTCATCTCGGAAAAACAGGTCCGGGTCGATTACGTCTTCAGCAACAGCGCCAAGGAAGATGTCGAAAGCGTCGTGGCCTTTCCGATGCCTGACATGCGGCTTGACACCCAGTCCATGGTATCAATACCGGACCCGCAGTCGGACAATTTCTTTGATTTTACCGTCACTGCGGACGGACAGCCCATCAAGCCGCAATTGCAGCAAAGGGCGGTTGCCGGTGGTCTCGACGTTACGGATATTTTGACCGGGAAGGGGATAGCCGTATCGCCCTTTGACAGCAAAGTGATCGCGGCGATCAACGCCCTTGATGACAGCACGAAAAATGACTGGATGAGCCGGGGGCTGCTTGTCGACAGTGGCGAACTTGTTGACGGCAAGTTGAGCTATGCTCCGGCATGGATATTGAAGGCGACCTTCTGGTGGTCGATGAAGTTTCCGGCTGGCAAGGAGATACGGGTCTCGCATCGCTATACGCCGAGCGTCGGTGGTTTTGTTGCCATCCGGTTTGATCCTCTGGCCAAAACCCCGTCAGCGGAAGATGCGGCACATGCGCGAAAATATTGCCGCGACAGGGATTTTGATCAGACGGTTGCAAAAGTCCTGCAGAAAGAAGCTCCGAACAGCTATCCGTTTCGTGAAAGCTGGATTTCCTATGTGCTGACCACGGGCGCCAATTGGGCGGGGCCAATCCAGAAATTCAAGCTGACAGTTGATAAGGGCGATCCGGATGATCTGATCAGTTTCTGCGGCACCGGTGTCAAAAAAACAGGCCCAACCACCTTCGAAATGATAGCCACTGATTTCTGGCCGACGGAAGATCTTAACATACTGCTTCTCAAGAGGAACAAGGCTCCATGATCAGTTTTGTCGTCGCTGTTGCACAGAACGGAGTTATTGGCCGTGACAATGGTCTGCCCTGGCGTCTGTCCTCTGACATGAAGCGTTTCAAGGCCGTTACGATGGGCAAGCCCATCGTAATGGGTCGCAAGACGTGGGACACTCTCGGCAAGCCATTGCCGGGACGCACCAATATCGTCATTACCCGCGATCCGGCTTTTGCCGTGGAGGGCGTTATAGCGGTCCGTTCGGTTGACGAAGCGCTGATGATTGCCGGAAGTCATGCGGCAGCTGACAAGGTTGACGAAATCTGTGTGATCGGCGGCGGCGAGATTTATCGCCAGCTGCTTGACCGGGCAGACCGGCTTCACATCACATGGGTTCTGGCAAATATTGAAGGAGATGCTTTCTTCCCCCCGATTGATCCCAAGATCTGGAATGAAGTTTCTCAGGAAGAATTTCCCGCAGGCGAAAAAGACAATTATCCGACACGCTACGCGATTTACGAAAGGCGCTGAAAACCGGGCGTCATATCGTGATCAATATGAAAATGTCGTGATAAGCGGGCATAATCATTCACCTTTTTACCAAATAAGCATGAAAAACCGCGCCGCGCGTTGAAAGCGGGCCTCGCGATCCCTATAAACGGGAAGTCGGGTTAGAGGGACGTTGCCATGGGGTGGCGAATCTCGTCCAAAATATGAGGTAGGAATGCCCTGGAGTAATCAGAATGGTGGCGGCGGCCCTTGGGGTGGCGGCGGTAACAATAACGGCGGTGGTGGAGGTCCATGGGGCCAAAAGCCACAAGGTGGAGGCCCCGGTGGCAATCCACCCGACCTTGAAGATATTATCCGCCGTGGTCAGGACCGTCTGCGCCAGGCGATACCGGGTGGACCCGGTAGCAGTTCGACCATTTTCGGACTTGCCGCGATTGCTTTGATCGCCTTCTGGCTTTTCCAGTCAATCTATACGGTTCAGCCTGATGAGCGCGCTGTTGAGTTGCGCTTCGGCAAGCCGAAGGCAGATATTGCCGAGCCGGGTCTGCATTTCCATCTGTGGCCAATCGAATCCTATGAAAAGGTGCAGATCGTCGAGAAGCAGAAGAACATTGGCGGACAGGGTGTATCCGGCGCCAGAGAAGGTCTGATGCTGACGGGTGACCAGAACATCGTGAATGTTCAGTTCTCCATTCTTTACCGTGTTTCCGACCCGGTTGCTTACCTTTTCCATGTGCAGAACCCTGAAAATATGGTGCAGCAGGTCTCCGAAAGCGCGATGCGCGAAATCGTTGGCCGCAGCCCGGCACAGGACATTTTCCGCGATAATCGTGCTGGCATAGCCAATGATGTGCGCGGCATCATCCAAAAGACACTGGATGATTACGGTTCCGGCATAGCTGTCAACGCCGTCTCGATCGAAGATGCTTCGCCACCGCGTGAAGTTGCCGATGCCTTCGATGAAGTGCAGCGTGCCGAGCAGGATGAAGACCGTTTCGTCGAAGAGTCGAACCAGTATTCCAACCAGAAGCTGGGTCAGGCTCGCGGTGAAGGCGCGCAGATCCGCGAAGATGCTGCCGCTTACAAGAACCGGATCGTGCAGGAAGCACAGGGTGAGGCGCAGCGCTTCACATCTGTTTATGATCAGTACGTCAAGGCGCCGGAAGTAACCCGCAAGCGTCTCTACCTCGAAACAATGGAGCGTGTGCTGAAGGACTCGAACAAGGTGATTGTCGACCAGAAAGATGGTCAGGGAATTGTGCCCTATCTGCCCTTGTCAGAGATCACCAAGCAGCAGCGCCAGACCGAGGGGACAAAGTAATGAACCAGAACCGTTTACCTCTTATTGCGGGTCTGATCGCATTCGTCGCCCTGCTGGTTTATTCGTCGGTTTTTGTCGTCAATGAACGCCAGCAGGCCATTGTCCTGCGCTTTGGTCAGATCGTCGATGTGAAAACGCAACCGGGCATCTATTTCAAACTGCCTTTCGGCTTCCTCGAAGCCGACAATGTCCAGATGATCGAAGATCGTCTGCTGAGCTTTGAACTCGACAATATCCGTGTTCAGGTTTCGGGCGGCAAGTTCTATGAAGTCGATGCTTTCCTCGTCTATCGCATTACCGATCCACGCAAGTTCCGCCAGACGGTGTCGGGTGACGTGGACTTTGCACAGGCTCGCTTGAAGACACGTCTCGATGCGTCCTTGCGTAGCGTTTACGGTCTGCGTGGATTCGAAGCTGCGCTTTCTGATGAACGTGCGGGCATGATGCGTGAAGTACGCGAGCAACTGCGTCCCGATGCGGAATCGCTTGGTCTTGAGATTGCCGATGTGCGTGTTCGCCGGACTGATCTGACACAGGAAGTCTCGCAGCAGACCTATGAGCGCATGAAAGCTGAACGTCTCGCACAGGCCGAGTTCCTTCGCGCCCGTGGCCGTGAAGCTGCACAGCGCATCAAGGCGATTGCCGATCGTCAGGTGGTCGAGATCGTTGCGGAAGCCCGCAAGGAATCGGAAATCGCCCGAGGTGAAGGTGAAGGTGAACGCAGCCGTATCTTCGCTGATGCCTTCTCCAAAGACCCGAGCTTCTTCGCCTTCTACCGGTCGATGGCGGCTTATGGTGCGGCGCTGGATAATACGGGAACAACGATGGTGCTTTCGCCCAATTCCGAGTTCTTCCGTTATTTCCAGGATGCCAATGGCGCTCTACCACCGGCACCGCCGGCTCTTCCAAAACCTGCCCCATAATCGGGGCAGGTGAAGTATGATCGATTTTCTGGATGCCGTAGGGCTGTTCCTCGTCTTTGAGGGGCTGCTCTACGGCTGTTTCCCACTTATCGCAAAACGCGTCGCCCGGGATGTCAGTGCCCAGCCCGATGGTTTTTTGCGTATTGCCGGTGTCGCCTCCATCGCCCTTGGCGTGGGAATCGTCTGGCTCGCACGGGGGTAATGGCGGTCCCGCCATTACCAAACTTGATCAAGCTTGCGACCATGGCCATATTTTCGTCTACTCTCGCGGCTCTGTTGTAATCCGTCGCCATTTATTTTTTAATCTGTCCATACAGACAAAGGCCCGAACGCATGGTTTTCACTCCTGGTCGCCCGTTTTTCCGTTCTGCCACCGCGGTAATAGCGCTGGTTGCGCTGTCCGCCACCAGCGTGGCACCAGCCTTTGTGACTGTCGCCGCAGCACAGTCAGCGCAGCCAAGAGCGCAAGGCCCGGCATCGGTTGCCGATCTTGCCGAAGGCCTGCTGGATGCGGTGGTGAATATTTCGACATCACAGACCGTGAAAGGTCAGGATGGCGATTCTGATTCCGGCCCGGTTCCGATGCCAAAGGTACCGGAAGGATCGCCATTTCAGGAGTTTTTCGACGAGTATTTCGGCAAGCAGAAGCCGGGCGAAAGCAATCCATCCCGCAAGGTCCAGTCGCTTGGCTCCGGATTTGTCATTGATGCGGAGCAGGGCATTGTCGTGACCAACAATCACGTTATTGCCGATGCCGACGATATTGAGGTCAATTTTACCGACGGTTCCAAGCTGAAGGCGGAACTGGTTGGCAAGGACACCAAGACCGATCTGGCCGTGCTCAAGGTTGATCCAAAGAAGCACAAGCTCGTTGCGGTCAAGTTTGGCGATTCCTCGAAAGCCCGTATTGGCGATTGGGTAATGGCCATTGGCAATCCGTTCGGCCTCGGCGGTACTGTCACTGTCGGTATCGTTTCGGCGCGTAACCGCGATATCAATTCCGGTCCTTATGACAATTTCATCCAGACCGATGCGGCAATCAACCGGGGCAATTCCGGTGGACCACTGTTCGACATGTATGGTCAGGTAATCGGCATCAACACGGCAATCATTTCGCCAACGGGCGGATCGATCGGCATTGGCTTTGCTATTCCCGCCGAACTTGCATCCGGCGTTATTCAACAGTTGCGCGACCACGGCGAAGTGCAGCGCGGCTGGCTGGGCATTCGCTTTCAGCCGGTTACGGATGATATCGCTGAAAGTCTGGGTATGACATCGGGCAAGGGCGCACTGGTTGCCGGGGTTATTGATGGCGGACCCGTTGCCAATGGTTCGCTGCTCGTTGGTGACGTCATTACAAAATTCGACGGAAAGTCTATCAATAATGTGAAAGACTTGCCGCGCGCCGTTGCGGAAAGCCCTGTCGGTAAGGAAGTCGACGTGGTCATTGTCCGCAAGGGCAAGGAACAGACGGTGAAGGTTACGCTTGGCCGCCTTGAAGACACGGACGACAAGGGCAAAGGTAAGGACAAGTCCAAGTCGCAGACCGATCAGGACGAAGACTCCTCGCAGGACGTGGATGTTCTGGGGATGTCGCTCGGTGTTCTCGATGAGGCAACCAGAAAGACATTTGGCATTGCCAAAGAGGTCGAAGGCGTTCTGATCACCGAAGTACAGGCTGAATCGGTCGCTGCGAACAAGCGGATCGAGGCTGGCGATGTCATCGTCGATATCGCGCAGGAAACCGTCAAGACACCTGAGGAAGTAGCCAAGCGCATTGAAAAGCTACGCGACGAAGGCCGCAAGAACGCCCTATTGATGCTCGCATCAAAGACCGGCGAGTTGCGCTTCGTGACCCTGCAGATGAATTAATACTATCGAGATCAACAAAAAGGCGGCTACTGGCCGCCTTTTTCATGTGCGCTATCAGACAACGAAATCAGTCTTGCGATAGCCTTGAATATAAAGCAGCGCGGTGAGATCACCATGATCGATACGCACTTTTGCCTGCGCGGCAACGGACGGCTTGGCATGCAGGGCGACACCGGTGCCCGCGAGCTGCAACATGCCGAGATCATTGGCGCCATCACCCACAGCAAGTGCTTCCTCCGGGGAAAGATTGAACCGCTCGCAGATGGCGTTGAGCGCCGCGACCTTGGCTTCACGGCCAAGAATGGGTTCGCTGACTTCGCCTGTCAGCGTTACGCCATTGTCGAGCAAAACATTGGCACTGTTCTCATGAAAACCGATCATGGCGGCGATGCGCTGGGTGAAGACGGTGAAGCCACCAGAGACGAGCGCCGTATAGGCACCGTGCTTTTTCATCGTGCGGACCAGTTCCGGGCCGCCGGGCATGAGCGTGATACGGCTGGCAATGACCTTGTCGATCACCGTATAGGGTAGGCCCTTGAGCAGGGCGACGCGTTCGCGCAAGGCGGGTTCGAATTCGATTTCGCCATTCATCGCGCGGGCGGTAATGGCGGCCACCTTGTCGCGCAGGCCAGCCTCTTCGGCCAGTTCGTCAATGCATTCCTGCTGGATCATGGTGGAATCCATGTCGGCAATCAGCACCTTCTTGCGTCTGCTATCCTGTTCCTGCACCACGATATCGATGGGCTCGCCATCAACGATCCGCGCCAGTTCCGCATGGCTTTCCACCGGATCAGAACCTGTCCGCAAGGCGAGATCGCAGGCAATTCCGTCGGCCAGCCAATAAAGTCCTGTTGCATTGACTGCCGCTGAGGCTTTAATCCCCAGCGATGGGCTGAGACTGGGTGAAGCCGGATTGGCGATAAGCGTGGCCATCAAGGGCATGAGCATTTCCTGATTGGATGATTGGTGTGACAAGAAGACAGACAATCCTGATAGCCGGACCAACGGCAAGCGGCAAGTCGGCATTGGCGCTGCGATTGGCCAAAGAGGTTGATGGCTGGATCGTCAACGCCGATTCCATGCAGGTCTATGATGTGCTTGATGTGCTGACAGCGCGGCCGGGCCCGGATGATCTGCGTGAAGCACCGCATTTTCTCTATGGCCACGTTGCGCCGTCCGTTGCCTATTCCACCGGGCGCTGGTTTGCCGATGTGGAACATTTTTTGAAGACCGAGGCCGCTGGTGATCGTCCGCTGATCTTTGTCGGCGGCACGGGGCTTTATTTCCGGGCACTGCTCGGCGGTCTCTCAGCCATGCCGGATATCCCGGATACAATCAGGGCTTACTGGCGTGAACAGGATGCGAAAGCTGGGGCGGCACAGCTTCACGCTGTTCTAGAAGAGAAAGACCCGCAGGCGGCGGCGATTTTGCGCCCGACCGACAGCCAGCGCATTGTCCGCGCATTGGAGGTGATCGATGCGTCAGGGCGTTCGATTGTCGATTGGCAAAAGGAAACCGGCACGCCTTTGATCGATGCTGTTTCTGCCCGCAAGATCGTCATCGACCCGGATCGCGCCTGGCTTGGCGAACGGATCGCGATGCGCTTTCAGGCGATGATAGAAAAGGGTGCGGTTGAAGAGGTCGAAGCCTTGCTGGCGCTTGGTCTTTCAACTGATCTTCCCGCCATGCGTGCCATCGGGGTGAGTGAGATTACGCAAATGCTGGACGGTGCGATCAGCCCCGCGCGAGCCGCTGAATTGTCGACCATTGCGACACGGCAATATGCCAAACGGCAAATGACCTGGTTCCGCAATCAGTTGGGTGATGACTGGGAGCGGATCGCCTATCCCCAGACTTAAGTTTTATCGCTGCGGAAACTACGGATGAGGTCGCTGGCGCGCAAACCCTCCGTCTCTGATCGCGCTGGCTTGCGTGGTTCCTCGATGATCGGAACGCTCACGGCCTCGGCTGCCCGCCATTGGGTTCTGATCGGGTCGCGCTGAATCGGCGTTGCGGGCCGCTGTACCATGGCAGGTTTTTCGAAGGCGCTAAAATTGCCCGATGTGTCATCCCCCGTGGTGTTATCGGCTGTGTTCAGCTGGCGCATGCGATTGAGGATCATATCCAGCGAGACGTGGCTGTCACCGGAGCGAACGGCCTCCTGCTGTTGTGTCATGTGGGCGGCGGGCAGATGTTCAGGCGCAATGGTTTCAAACATCATGCGCATGGGCGTTGGCACCGCTTCACCGAAGGCAATCGCCTCACGATTGGCGATGGATGACAGGAAACCCACAGTGCTCTGCGATGCGCCGCTGATTGCGCCGCGAATGATTTCCTGATCGCGCTCATTGCCGAGCCGCATGGCGAAAACCGTGCTGCACTGCGAAAGGATTGTCGAGTCAAGCTCGCCGGGACGCTGGGTGATAACAGCGAGGTAAACGCCGTATTTGCGGCCTTCCTTGGCGATGCGGGCGATGGCTTGGCGTGTCGGCCAGAAACCGGCGGAGGTATCGGCGGGGATGTAGCGGTGTGCTTCCTCGCAGACCACGAGTGTCTGCACATTGCCATCACTGGAGACGGCAAGGTCAAAGGCCATGCGGCACAGAACCGACGCGACGGAATTCACCACTTCGGCGGGCAATCCCGCCAACTGGAAAACACAGATGGGCCGGTCATTCTTGGGTACGCGAAAAATATGGCCAAGTGTCTGGCGCATCGTATCAAGCGTCGTGGGCGCCGAGAACATGAAGCGATAGCGTGGATCGGCGATCAATGCCTGCAACCGATAGCGCAGCGCTTTCAGGGTCGGGCGATCAGTCTTGCCATCCAGCTGGCCAATACGCTCGTCCAGCAGTTTGATCAGGTCAGCCATGCGATAGGGCACAGGTGTGTCCGCAGTCATCGAAGCGGAGTCGCGCTCTCTTTTCAACAGGGAAGACGCCGGGGTGGATTCCGTATTGGCAAAGCGTTCTTTGGCAAGCGGGATCAGATCGCGCAGAATGTCGATTTCAGCCGTGATCGACGGGCGTCCGCGAAATACGGCTTCGCCGAATTCTTCAAGCCGGAACATCCAGTAAGGCAGGTCAAAGGTGCTGTAATCAATGGAAATGGCAAGATCAGGAAAAGCGCTGGCAAACTCATTATGCGGATCAAGGATGAGCACGCGCAAATCCGGGCGCTGTGAGATGATTTTCCGCAGGAGCAGCGTCACCGCGCTGGATTTGCCGACGCCGGTACTGCCAAGCACGGCGAAATGCCGCGAAATCAGGCTGTCGATTGAGATCAGCGCAGGGATGTCGGCATTTTGCGACAGATGGCCAATGGATACGGTGTTTTTCAGGGATGTCGTGTAGATCGTGGCGAGGTCAGCCGCGCGGATACGGTGCGCTATGGCGCCCATATGCGGATAGGTCTTGATGCCGCTGGAAAAGCGCAGCTTTCCGTCGTCATGCGTATCGACCTGACCGACAAGCTCGACATGGATGTGGATGCTCTGATCAACATCCTGTTTCCATTCGGCATTGGGCAGATCGACCTTATAGACAAGACCGACCACGCGGCTGCCGGCAACCTGAATGGAGATGAGCTGGCCGACGGACCAGTAATCCTCCGATGCGGTGATTGATGGTCCTGTTATGGCGTGGATGGTGGCCTTATCGCCATTGCACTCGATGACATGACCATCGGTCCGGTTGCGAACCATTGGTCTTTCCTGTGCGGAGGGCAGGGCTTCGGCGCTCATTGGTGGTGATTAATCCCGGAACTTGGCAGCGAGATTGAACTTTAGTCGTAAGGCATTGAGAATATCTTAGCGATGAATTTCGCATTTGAAGGATGTTGCGCCAAAGCAGCCCTTTGTTTGCAAACATTTCAAATTCCTCAATTTTGCCGTTGACGGATAGAATTTGCTTAATTATCGTCCGCGACCATGAAAACAGTTCTTATCGTCGTGGGACCGCGCATGGGCAGGGTGTTGTAAGCACCCGGCGGAAGCTCCCATGCGCGAAACACAGGCTCCTTCGGGGGCTTTTTTTATTTCCAAACCTTACGCAAAACGAAAACACCTTCTGGAAGGCTTCAGGCCGCAGAGTATACGGGAAGAGACCGATGACCGCAGACAAGCAGGATAGTGACAACCACACATCGCAACGACGGGAGATGACCGGGGCCGAAATGGTCATTCAGGCACTCATCGATCAGGGCGTGACGGATATTTTCGGTTATCCGGGTGGTGCGGTCCTTCCCATTTATGACGAACTGCACCAGCAGGACAAAATCAACCACGTTCTGGTTCGCCACGAGCAGGGCGCGGGCCATGCGGCTGAAGGCTATGCCCGTTCGACCGGCAAGGTCGGCGTTATGTTGGTCACATCAGGCCCCGGCGCCACCAATGCGGTGACGCCGTTGCAGGATGCACTGATGGACTCGATCCCGCTGGTCTGCATCAGCGGTCAGGTTCCAACCACCCTCATCGGTTCGGATGCGTTTCAGGAATGCGACACAATCGGCATCACGCGCCCCTGCACCAAGCACAACTGGCTGGTGAAGGATGTCAATGATCTGGCGCGTGTTCTGCATGAAGCCTTCCACGTTGCGCGCACGGGCCGTCCGGGTCCGGTTCTCGTTGATGTTCCCAAGGATGTCCAATTTGCCACCGGCTTCTATACACCGCCGGAAACATCGCCGCGCACCAGCTATCGTCCGAAAGTCGAGGGCGATATCGAGGCGATCAAGCAGGCTGTCGCATTGATGGCAACCGCCAAGCGCCCGGTCATCTATTCCGGCGGCGGTGTTATCAATTCCGGCCCGCAGGCCAGCCAGTTGCTGCGTGAACTGGTTGAATTGACCAATTTCCCGATTACCTCAACCCTGATGGGCCTTGGTGCTTATCCGGCATCCGGCAAGAACTGGTTGGGCATGCTGGGTATGCACGGCACCTATGAAGCCAATATGACCATGCATGATTGCGATGTCATGGTCTGCATCGGCGCGCGTTTCGATGACCGTATCACCGGTCGTCTCAACGGCTTCTCGCCCAATTCAAAGAAAATTCACATCGATATTGATCCGTCCTCGATCAACAAGGCGGTTCGCGTTGATGTGCCCGTTATCGGTGATGTTGGCCGGGTTCTTGAAGATATGGTTCGCCTGTGGCGTGCCTCGTCGGAACGCCCTGACAAGAAGGCGATGGGTGAATGGTGGTCGCAGATCGATAAATGGCGCGGGCGCAAATCACTGTCCTATACCCACAACAAGGACGTGATCATGCCGCAATATGCGTTGGAGCGGCTCTATGAGCTGACCAAGGATCGCGACACCTTCATCACCACGGAAGTTGGCCAGCACCAGATGTGGGCGGCGCAGTTTTATGGCTTTGAAAAACCGAACCGCTGGATGACGTCGGGTGGTCTCGGCACCATGGGTTACGGTCTGCCGGCGGCATTGGGTGTGCAGATTGCCCATCCGAATTCGCTGGTTATCGATATTGCCGGTGATGCTTCGGTGCAGATGACCATGCAGGAGATGAGCGCGGCGGTGCAATATGAAGCGCCGATCAAGATTTTCATCCTGAACAACCAGTATATGGGCATGGTCCGCCAGTGGCAGCAATTGCTGCATGGCAACCGCCTGTCGCATTCCTATACGGAAGCTCTGCCGGATTTCGTAAAATTGGCGGAAGCCTATGGCGGCCATGGCATTCGCTGCGAAAAACCTGATCAGCTGGATGATGCCATTCAGGAAATGATTGATGTCAAAAAGCCTGTTCTGTTCGATTGCCGCGTGGCCAATCTGGCAAACTGCTTCCCGATGATTCCATCCGGCAAGGCACATAATGAGATGCTTCTGCCCGATGAAGCCACCGATGAAGCCGTTGCCAATGCTATCGATGCCAAAGGTCGGCAGCTCGTTTAAGAAACCGGAGAGAAGAACCAAATGAACGCTCAAAATCTAGCCTCCGGCTCGGCATATTTCATTGCCAAGGAGACAGAACTACCGATCACCACCGTGCTATCGGTTCTCGTTGACAATGAACCGGGTGTGCTTGCCCGGGTGATCGGCCTGTTTTCCGGGCGTGGCTATAACATTGAAAGCCTCACCGTTTCGGAAACCGAGCATGAGCAGCATCTGTCACGCATCACCATCGTGACGCGCGGCACGCCGCACGTGCTTGATCAGATCCGCCACCAGCTGGAACGCATCGTTCCGGTTCACCGGGTGGTTGATCTTTCTGTGCGTGCCGATGAGCTTGGCAATGACAAGCCGATCCAGCGCGAATTGGCGCTGGTCAAGGTCGCGGGTCTTGGTGAAAACCGCAACGAGGCGCTGCGCCTTGCCGATGCATTCCATGCCAAGGTGGCCGATGCCACGACGGAACATTTCATCTTCGAAATAACAGGCAAGGGTTCAAAGCTCGACCAGTTCATCGCCATCATGAAGCCGCTTGGCCTCGTGGAGATTTGCCGGACCGGTGTCGCCGCCATGAACCGCGGCCCGCAGGGCATGTAAGTTTCAGCCATCAATCTTGTCAGGGATACGCAATTGTCTCCCTGACAAGATTGCGATTGAGCCGCACCTGCCAGACGCCTAAGTCTTCTCCACCCATCAGGTCTGGTTTGTCATGTCGCTTGAAATCTTTTTCACATTGCTGGTCTTTGCCTTTGTTACGTCGATTACACCGGGCCCGAACAATCTGATGTTGCTGGCCTCCGGTGTGAATTTCGGCTTCAAGCGCACCATTCCGCACATGTTTGGCATTGGCAGCGGCTTTTTCACGCTGCTGATCGGCGTCGGGCTAGGCCTTGGCGCGCTGATCCAGACTATTCCGCTTGTCTATACGATCCTGAAATTCGCCGGTGGCGCTTACCTTGTCTATCTCGCCTACAAGATCGCCACATCCCGTTCGCTGGGCGCTGTGGATGGCAAGGCACGGCCGATGACATTCATGGAGGCGGCGGCGTTCCAGTGGATCAATCCCAAGGCATGGGTGATGGCGGTAACAGCCATGGCCACCTATACCGCGCCGCAAACCTACTACCTTACGGTTCTGATCGTCGGCATCGCCTTTGCGGTGGTGAATATCCCGTCAGTGTCGAGCTGGGCCATATTTGGCCAGTTCATGCGCGGCTGGTTGTCTGATCCCGTGCGATTGAAATGGTTCAATATTTCAATGGCTGCGTTGCTCGTTGCCAGCCTCTGGCCGATGCTGAAATAGAGCTTTACCAGCTGAGATCAGGTTTGGTGAGCATCAGCCAGAAAATGGCAATGACTGCGGCAAATGCGGGAAACCCGCAAACAAACCAGATGTTGTAGAGCTTATAGTAGCGGGTGGGCAGTTCAGTCCCGCTTGCCACTGCTTCCGTGGCGATGTCGCGCAACTGAATCTGTATCCAGACCACCGGCAGCCAGAAAAGACCGATAAGGACATAGAGGCCCAGTGACAAGGCAATCCACGGTGTGTCCAGTGGCCATCCAATGGATTTTGCCAGAAGATAACCGCTGATCGGTTGTAGAATGACCGCCGAGGCTGTGAAAACCGTATCGGCGAGAACGACAATGCTCGCAACATGGCTGATAATTGCCGCATTGCGCGTCCTGTGCGCCATGACCATGAAGAATGCGATGCCTGAGCCGGTGCCGAATAGAACAGTTGCGCCGATGACATGGATGAGACGGAGAATATCCTGATACAGCATTTTCTAGCGCTCGTTGAATATGGCGAGGCAGGCCAGAGTGAGAACCATTGAAGGGATCACTTTTACATAAGGTCCGAGAGGATCAAGCCAGAGAATAGGGGCGAGCAGCGTTCCCGCCAGAAGATAGGCAGCACTAAGAAGCAACATTCCCAGCATGGCCTTGATAGCGTGTCGCCTGAACAGAATGAATACGCCAAGAAAGATGTCGGCAAGACTGGTGATCACCGTGAGCAATTCGGCGCCCAAAGGGCCGAAGCCGGGCACAAGATTGCCTGCCGCCGCCGCAAAACTCCACAAACTCAGTACACCGGACGTTATCCAGAAAAGGGAGAGGGTGAGGATGATCAATGGTTTCAGCAGGTAAAGCCGCGCAAACCAGAGGTCCTGTGCGCCGGCGGTATGTCTGGACAACGTTTCCGTCAGTGTGAGGAGTTCTGGTCGTGCAGCCGAAGCCCCAGCTTTTTCGATGTCACCGGAGACGACACCGTCCATCATGATTGCTATAGCAGTCGAGCGCAGGGGAGAGCGCCAGCCGAGGTGGCCAGCGAGGTCAGCGGCAAGGGCCATCAGGTTTGCCGCTATTTCTGGCAGGCGCAGAACAGGAGCGGGCTTCAGCCCCAGCCACGCCCGATGTGCCGCCACCACCTCAGCCAAGGTATGGGGCTCGGGTGCAACAAGCGCAAAATCTGAACCCGGCGTGATCTTTCCTTCGATACTGGCGAGGACGGTTTCGCTTACATCATCCAAAGCAACAAATTCCACCGGATGGTCATGAAATATCAGAGGCGTGAAGCAGGGAAACGAAGCCAGAGCCCGGATAAGGGCTGAACCGCCATTTGCATTACGGCCAATGACGAGAGCAGGCCGTAAGATCACATATGGTAGAGTTGATTGTTTGAGAGCGGTGTCGGCAAAACGCTTGGTGGCAATGAATGGCAGGTGCGCGCCACTTTTTTCGGTTTCTGCGGAAATCTGCACGATGAGTTTGATGGAAACCCGCTGAGCCGCCTGATAGAGCGCGAGCATGGCACTTTGCTGGACGGCTGTCACATCGTCCCGGGCACTGTTTTGCAGAGCACCCGCACAATTGACGATAGAATCCATCCCGCTGATCACGGCAAGCCACGCATCCGATTGCAGTAGTTTGCCGATATCAACAGATTGCCATTCGATTTCCGGCAGGCGTTGGCGCGCCTCCTCGATGCTTCGCCCGATGCCGGTAACAGAATGGCCGTTCATGGCCAGCTTTTGGCACACGGCCTGTCCGATGAAACCATTACCGCCAAGTACAAGTATTTTCATGAAGCTATCCCGGATACCGGCGCAAATTAAGCCTGCCGATCTGCTTGATGAGTGAGCGCGGCGGCATTAGAGTTAACTCATGCCACACCATCACGATGATCACCACCACGATAATGAACTTGATCCCATGGCTGCGCGGGTGCGGGCATTGGAGACAATCCTCACCGAAAAAGGGCTCGTTGATCCCAAGGCTATCGATGCCATTGTCGAGACCTATGAGACCAAGGTCGGGCCGCGTAACGGCGCGCGTGTGGTGGCGAAGGCGTGGGTTGATCCTGAGTTCAATGACTGGTTGAAGCGTGATGCAACTGCAGCTATTGGATCGCTTAGTTATACGGGCCGTCAGGGCGAACATATGCAGGCAGTGTTCAACACGGACGAAACCCACAACCTTGTCGTGTGTACGCTCTGTTCCTGCTATCCGTGGTCGGTGCTGGGCCTGCCGCCTGTCTGGTATAAATCGCCGCCTTACCGGTCACGCGCCGTTATCGATCCGCGCGGTGTATTGGCAGAATTTGATCTGGTTTTGCCAGAGGCGACCAGTATTCGGGTGTGGGATTCGACTGCCGAACTGCGCTATCTGGTGATACCGCTTCGCCCCGAAGGCACGGAAGGCTGGAGCGAAGAGCAGTTGGCCGAACTGGTGACGCGCGATTCGATGATCGGTACCGGTTTGGCGCGTGTTCCGGAGGTTGCATGAACGGACCACAGGATCTTGGCGGGCAGATGGGCTTTGGTCCGGTCAATCCGGAGAGGGATGAGCCGTATTTCCATGCCGCATGGGAAAAGCGGGCTCTTGGTCTGACACTGGCCGCCGGAGCCATGGGCCATTGGAACATTGATGAGAGCCGTCACGCGCGGGAAAGCCTGCATCCGGCGGATTACTATTCATCCAGCTATTATGAAATCTGGACAAAGGCGCTGGAAATATTGCTCAAGCGCCACGGATTTGTAACCGATGCTGAATTGAAGGACGGGCATTCGCTCGGCAAGGGTACTGAGCCCAAGCGCACGCTGAAAGCTGAAAATGTAGCGGCTGTTCTGGCAAAGGGTGGTCCCTGTAATCGACTGGTTGAGGCAGCGCCACGCTTTCAGGCCGGGGACCGTGTGAAGACGCGCAATTTCAATCCCGAAACACATACCCGACTGCCGCGCTATGCCCGCGGGAAAATCGGTATTGTGGAGGCAGTGCGGGGCGGTTTTGTTTTTCCTGACAGCAATGCCCATGGTGAGGGCGAGAACCCGCAATATGTCTATACGGTCGTGTTCAAGGCGGCCGAGATCTGGGGCGAGGACGCCGATCCGACGCTGACCGTCAGCATTGATGCCTGGGAGAGCTATTTTGAGCTTGCGTGATCTGATTGCGCATTCGCAGGGTTTGGGCGACGGGATCGATGCGCCTGTTTTTGCCGAACCGTGGCAGGCAGAAGCCTTTGCCATGGTGCTCGCATTGCATGAGCAAGGCTTGTTCGGCTGGGATGAATGGGCGCAGGCGCTATCGGCAGAATTGAAGCGTCCGGGCGCGCTCGATGATGGCAGTGATTATTATCATTGCTGGGTTGCCGCGCTGGAATCGCTGATCGCTGCAAAAAACGTGACAAATTCCAATGATATTGATCATTTGGCTGCTGCGTGGCAGCGTGCTGCCCATGCTACCCCGCATGGCCAGCCGATCCGGCTGGAAAACGATCCGGAAAGGTCTTGAGATGCATGGAACTTCGACAGTTCGCCGTGCAGCGATTGTGTTGATGCTATTTGCGATTGGCAATTATGCCGCGCCGGTGCGCGCGCAGGATGCTTCCTGGCCGGTGACATCGGAAGAGGACCTGCGCAAGGTCATCACAGGAGCAACCATCACTGGTGAAGTCAAAGCGCAGCCGCCATTCAATTTTACCGAGTTTCTGGGACCCGACGGCAAATCGCGCGGCAAGTTGATCGAATGCTGCAAGCCGGACAAGGTTTTGACCAACGGCATGTCCTATGCCGGTGAATGGACGCTGGAGAAAGACACGCTCTGCCTGCTTTATGAAGGCGAGGAGCAGAAGGTTTGCTGGTATCTGCAAGTGAAGGGCGACCAGTTCCGTATCCGGGACACGAAAACCGGGGCGTCCGGCGAGGGTAAAATCCGGCCCGGAAACGCGGATAATCTATAGTATAAGACGCGTTTGTCCCATTTTCCTTGCCCTTTGAGGGCGAATCCTGTCAGTCAGGGCGATGCAATTATCACCACAACAGGATGAGGCGCTTGGCGCTGTTTCCAAATGGCTGAAAGACGGGCGCAGCCCGATTTTTCGGCTTTTCGGCTATGCCGGTACAGGCAAGACGACGCTTGCCCGCTATTTTGCCGAACATATCGATGGCGACGTCCAGTTTGCCGCCTTCACCGGCAAGGCGGCACAGGTTCTGCGCTCGAAAGGCGCTTCCAATGCACGGACGCTGCATTCATTGATCTATCGCCCGCGCGGCGAAGAGGCAGTCGAGGATGAGACGACAGGTAAGACCAGTATTGCGCCGACCTTTTCGCTCAACCGGCAAAGCCCTGTCTCCAAGGCAAAACTTATTGTTGTCGATGAATGCTCCATGGTCGATGAGCAGCTTGGCCGCGACCTGATGAGTTTCGGCACGCCCATTCTGGTGCTGGGTGATCCCGGCCAGTTGCCGCCGATTTCAGGTGGCGGCTTCTTTACCGAGCATGAGCCGGATTTCCTGCTCAGTGAAATTCACCGGCAGGCGCGCGACAACCCGATCCTGCGTCTCGCGCTTGATGTGCGCGAGGGGCGCGAATTCGGCTATGGGGATTTCGGTGCGGCCAAGGTCATTTCCAAGAATGATGTGACGCAGGATCTGGTGCTCGGCGCTGATCAGGTTCTGGTTGGCACGAACCGCACACGCCGCCGCTATAATCAGCGTTTGCGCGAACTCAAGGGCTTTTCCGCATCGTTCCCGCAGGCGGGTGACAAGCTGGTTTGCCTGCGCAACGATCCGGCCAAGGGGCTGCTCAACGGCTCGCTGTGGAAGGTCATGACTTCATCGCGCGAAACGGTGAAGCCCGGCATCAATCTGCTGGTTGCGCCTGAGGATGAAGAACCGGGCCGGGGCGTTGCCAAGATCAAGCTGCTGAAAGCACAGTTTGAAGACCCTGATACCGAAATTCCGTGGCAAACCAAGAAGCGCTATGACGATTTCGACTATGGTTATGCGCTGACGACCCACAAGGCGCAGGGCTCGCAATGGAACGACGTGGTTCTGTTCGATGAAAGTTTTGCCTTCCGGGATACGCGTGATCGCTGGCTTTATACGGCCATCACCCGCGCGGCGGAACGGCTGACCATAGTGAGGTAGAGAGCTTGTCCGGGGGCGAAATGAATATGCAGTGGATCGACCGGATCGAAGGCAGCCACCGGCAGGAGCTGTTTGCCCTTTATAAGAATGAATGGTGGACCAAGAACAGGCAATACGATGATGTCGTGCGGATGCTTGAGCATTGCGACATCATTATTGGCTGCTGTGTCGAGGGCAAGCTGATCGGCTTTGCCCGTGTCCTGACTGATTATGTTTACAAGGCGATGATCTTCGACGTGATTGTTGATGCAAAATTCCGCGGGACGGGGTTGGGCCAAAAGATCATGGATCGCATCAAAGGCCATGAAAAGCTGAAATCCATGGCGAGCTTTGAGCTTTACTGCCCGGATCGCCTTATCCCGTTTTATGAAAAAATGGGTTTTGCAACGGGTACGTCCTCTCTGTTGCGCCATCAGCCATAGCTGGCCGCAGTTGCGTTCGCCGAAAGAGCATGTCTTTGTTTCCGGGTGAATGGCCGGGAGACAGACGTCATTGAGCTTGGTGGCGGGAGAGAATTTTGCACATGCGCCTTTGCGGGAGGCAAGCACCGGCGGCGTCATTGTCTCCGCGCTGCTGCATCTTCTGCTGGTGCTCGCGCTGATTGCTCTGGCCAGACCGTTCCGTTTCGATGCGCCGATGGAAGAGGTTGTTGATCTTCAACTCGTACCGGCTCCACCTGCCGAGACAAAACCCGCCATTGCTGAAACGCCGCTCCAGCCATCAGCACCACCGGTAGAGCCCCGTCAGGAAACAGCACCCACCCCTGCAGCGCCACAGCAGCCCGCCATGCAGAAGGCGACAACGATGTTGTCAGCGGGCGTTTTGGCCGATCCTCGCAGCAGACAGACACGCGAGGCGCTTCCAACACTGGAGCTTGGCACGCGGCTTGAGCAGATTTGCAATCTTGAAGCCATGGCGCAGGTGGCAAAGTGGGACAAGACCTATCGACCGGACCGGGTTGTCGCCTATGCCATGGCCAATACGAAGGTCAAATCTGGCGTCATCACTGCGACAGGTGCAGCGCTGCGCAGCGGAGGAAATTGGTACAATCTCACATTCAATTGCGGGATTTTGCCGGAAACGGAGCAGGTCCAGTCTTTTGAATTTGCGCTGGGAAAGCCCATTCCCCGTGAGGAATGGGCCGAGCATGGTCTTTCACCGGTTCATTGATTGATCAATCCGCCGCGCATTCCCATGGACCAGAACCCTGCTTCCAGCCGGGTTGCCGTGCGGAAACGCCGGTTGAGTGTCTTCCATCGCCCTGAACTATCGGGCGACGGGCCAAGGCGGGTGCGAACGCTGCTTTCGATCAGTTGCCCGACCGCATGGCAGACATCCTGATATTCCTTGCCCGCATAGGTATCGATCCATTGCTGGTAGGGATTGCCTTTCGGCGAGATGGCGGCGAGGCGGGTACCGATTTCGCCATAACCCATCACGCAGGGCGCGAGAGCCGCTATCAGATCAAGGAAATCACCGGATAGTCCGGCATCGATAACATAGCGGGTATAAGAGAGATTTTCAGCCTCTTCTTCGGTCTCAAGCAGGGCCTCGCGGGAAATTCCCGCCTTTGCGCATATCTCGATATGCACAGGCATTTCATGATTGACCAATGCGTTGACGGTTGCAGAAGCCAGTTCCAGTTCCGCATGGCTTTCTGCCTTCAGCACCGCCATTCCCCAAGCCCGCGAGAAATGGAATAGAAAAATGTAATCCTGAACCAGATAATGCAGAAATGCCTTCTCGGGCAGCGAACCACTGCCAAGGCCGCGTACGAAAGCGTGGTCGACATAGGCGGACCAGTCAGTGGCTGCGTTTTCGCGCCACCGCGCAAAAATCGGCGAAGAAAAATCAGATCGGCTCATAAAACTGATACTCTTTACGGGCAAGAAATTGCGGGGTGACGACCATCTTGGGCTATGGTTCAGATTCCAATGTTTTATGTTCTCTTTCTGCGCTAAAGATCAAGGCAACACCTTCTGCAATGGAATCCGGCATGACAGCTTCCCTTTCCGTGAACCTCAATGCAATTGCCATGTTGCGCAATCGGCGCGACCTGCCTTGGCCCAGCGTTATCGGGCTCGGACGTGTGGCGCTGGCGGGTGGAGCGGGTGGGCTGACCGTGCATCCGCGACCGGATGAACGGCATATCCGCTTCTCTGACCTGCCGGAGATTCGCGCCCTGATTGATGATGAATTCCCACAGGCAGAGTTCAACATCGAGGGTTATCCGACGGCGGAATTCCTTGATCTCATCGCCAGGAACGAGCCTGAACAGGTCACGCTGGTTCCCGATGATCCTGATCAATCGACCTCTGACCATGGCTGGGATTTGAAAAAACACGGCGACTTCCTGCGCCCCATCATTCAGAAACTAAAGCACCAGTCGAGCCGTGTGTCGCTGTTCATTGATCCTGATGTGGAAGCGCCAGCGCTGGCCAAGGCGCTCGGTGCGGATCGTGTTGAACTCTATACGGGCCCTTATGGCGGTGCGCATGACGATCCGCGCCGCGAAGCACTGGAACTGGACAAACTCGCAAGAGTTGCAGAAGCGGCTGAGAGGGTGGGCATTGCTGTTAATGCCGGGCATGATCTGACGGTCGCCAATTTGCCTGCGCTTGTTAAAAAAGTGCCGAATCTGGTGGAAGTTTCGATCGGTCATGGCCTGACAGCCGATGCTTTGACGCACGGCATGTCGCGTGCTGTGGAAAGATTCATGAATGCGCTTCAGGCGTAGTGCCTTGATTCGCGTGCGAGATTTGCGTTGCCATGCGTTTTTGCATAACGTGGGATGACAGCTATGTTAAAATGGCGATTGATATTGCGGTGCAACACGACTAACTCGTCCGCCCACGCTGTCAGAGCGAGGGAAAACCTGTATGAGTGACCAGCAAATTGGCGACGAGAACGATTCGAACGGCACCGTCGCCTATGAACCGGAACCGCATCACAAAGAAGCATTTCCGGTTCTGGTGCTTGGTGCCCTCGGCGTTGTCTATGGCGACATCGGGACGAGCCCGATCTATGCCTTTCGCGAAGCTTTGCACGCAGCGTCAATGGATGGATTTCTGAGCAGGACCGATATTCTCGGTGTTGTCTCCATGATCTTCTGGGCGCTGACCCTGATCGTCACCATCAAATATGTTTTTTTCGTGCTACGCGCCGACAATGACGGCGAGGGCGGTATTCTTTCTTTGATGGCGCTGGCGCGGTCCAGTTTCAAATCCCGGCCACAGCTTATTCTGGGTCTGGGTATTGTCGGTGCGTCGCTGTTTTACGGTGACGCCGTGATTACGCCAGCCATTTCGGTGCTCTCGGCGGTTGAAGGTCTCGAGATTGTTACCCCGGCGCTGGAACCGTTTATCGTTCCCATTACGCTGGTTATTCTGCTGACGCTATTTTCGGTCCAGCGCTTTGGTACTGCCCGTGTCGCCACGATCTTCGGCCCGATTACGCTTTTGTGGTTTCTTGCCATTGGCTTCTTTGGCGCATGGCATTTGTTTGACGATCTGAGCGTGTTTGCTGCCGCCAATCCCTATTATGCGGTGGAATACATCATCCAGAATCCGGCCACGGCCTTCCCGACTATCGGTACGGTGTTTCTGGCTGTGACCGGTGCCGAGGCTCTCTATGCCGATCTTGGACATTTTGGTCGCAAGCCCATTGCCACAGCGTGGGTCTGGGTCGTCTTCCCCTGTCTTCTCCTAAACTATTTCGGGCAGGGCGCATTCATTCTGGCAAATGCCGATTCGGCCAAGAATCCGTTCTTCGAAATGTTCCCGCATTGGGCACTGCTGCCAATGGTGCTTCTTGCCACCGCGGCTACCGTTATCGCCAGTCAGGCGGTTATCTCGGGCGCGTATTCCCTGTCGCGTCAGGCCGTGCAGCTCAATCTTCTGCCGCGCCTTAACATTGAGCATACCTCGGAGAAGCAATCGGGGCAGGTCTATCTGCCACGCGTCAACATGCTGCTTGGCCTTGTGGTTATCCTACTTGTGCTCGGCTTTGAGCGTTCAACTAATCTTGCTTCCGCATACGGCATTGCTGTGACAGGCAATATGCTGGTCACGACCATCCTGCTTTTCATCGTCATGACGCGCATCTGGAAGTGGCGCCTTTGGGTGGCGATCAGCCTGACTGTCTGCTTCATGATTATTGACCTGACCTTTGTCAGCGCCAACCTGATCAAAGTTGTCGATGGCGGCTGGGCATCTCTCGTTGTGGCATTCCTGATCATTCTGGTGATGTTCACATGGGTGCGCGGCAGCCGTCAGCTGTTTGAGAAAACCCGTAAGGGTGAAGTGCCGCTTGATCTTATCTCGAAGAAAATGGCGCAGAACCCGCCGCCGCTGGTGCCGGGAACCGCTGTTTTCCTAACAGGCGATCCAAAGAGTACGCCGACTGCCCTGATGCACAGCCTGAAACATTATAAGGTGCTGCATCAGAACAATGTGATCCTGACCGTCATCACCGCGCCATCGCCGCTCGTCAAAAAGAGCGAGCGGGTCAAGATCGAACCCATCAACGATCTCTTCATGCGCGTCACGCTGACCTTCGGCTACATGGAGCGCCCGAACATCCCGCGCACACTGGCGATTTGCCGCAAGCAGGGCTGGAAGTTCGATATCATGACAACGTCGTTCTTCCTGTCACGCCGCTCGCTCAAGGCATCGGCCCGCTCGGAAATGCCGCATTGGCAGGATCGGCTGTTCATTGCACTGGCGCGCACCGCCAGCGATGCCACCGAGTATTTCCAGATCCCGACCGGCCGTGTGGTTGAGATCGGAACGCAGGTGAATATCTAACACCTGATGAGACGCGATGCCGGGTTGAAAGACCCGCATCGCCTCTGTATGCCCGTACCAGCAAAGGGGCGGGTCAGATTGAAAAAGCAGCAGATTGCCATTGTTGGTGCAGGCCCCGCAGGACTTGCCGCCGCGCTTTATCTTCATCGTGCCGGGCATGATGTAAAACTTCTCGAACGCTTTTCGACACCGTCGCCCTTGGGGTCTGGTCTCATTCTGCAGCCGACCGGCTTGACCGTGCTTGATGATCTCGGGCTTTTTGACCGCATTTCATTGCTGGGCAACCGGATTGACCGGCTCTATGGCGCTGATGCCCTGTCCGGACGTCCGGTGCTTGATGTCCGCTACTCCGCGCTGAAAGGCGGGCGCTATGGTGTTGCCGTACACCGCGCTGCGCTGTTCGATGTGCTCTATCAGGCCGTCTTGCGGGAAGGGATTGATATCCAGACCAATGTCGATGCGATAACAATGCACACCGGCCATGGCCGCGCGTGGCTTATGACCAATACCGGCCGCAGTATTGGGACGTTCGATCTTGTTGTTGATGCCAGCGGGTCGCGCTCGAAACTCAAGCAATATGCCTTCAATCCGTCGGAGCCAAAACCTCTGACCTATGGCGCCTATTGGGTATCGCTCAAATGGCACGGCGAAGGTTTTGATGCGCGCTCCCTGTTGCAGCGCTACCGCAAGGCGGGTGTCATGATCGGCGTTCTGCCAATCGGCAGGACAGATGCGGCTGGTGACGATATGGCCGCCTTCTTCTGGAGTACAAAACCCGATGGGGCGGACAGTCTGCGTGCTGCGGGAATAGCAGGCTGGAAAGATCGCGTGTTCGCGCTCTGGCCTGAATGTTCTGTCTATCTCGATCAGATCAATGGTTTCGACGATATGACGCTGGCGCGTTATGGCCACCACACATTGTCTATGCCCGTTGGCCGTCATCTGGCTGTTATCGGCGATGCCGCCCATTCCACCAGCCCGCAGCTGGGGCAGGGTGCCAATATGGCGCTATTGGATGCACGGGCACTCGCCCATGCCCTGATGACATCCACCGAGCTTGATGCGGCTCTGTCTGCCTATGCTGCGTCCCGCCGGATGCATGTGCGCGGTTTTCAGGCGCTGTCACGGGCTTTCACACCGTTTTACCAGTCGGATTCAACCGCGCTGCCTTTCGCGCGTGATTGGATTGTGCCAACCGTGGCGCGTATTCCGCCAGCACCACAACTTCTGGCATCGATGGTATCGGGTACTCTTATCGACCCATTCAGGCCAATCGGCTTGCGCGAAAAGATCTGGAACCAGAATTCTTTTTCATCCCCACTTGCCAAATGATTTTCATCGAACTAGAACCGAACCGTAACGTACGGTACGGCAAAAGAAGCCGTGAAAATTGATTGGAAAGACGCCTCGTGCAATCCGTAACAGAAGCCAGTGACAGCCCTTTGACAGAACGTCAGCGCGACGTTCTTGATGCGGCGCTTGGTCTTCTCGTGGAGGCGGGTGACACGCTGACAATGACGAGCGTGGCGCGCCGTGCCAGCTGTTCCAAGGAAACCCTCTACAAATGGTTTGGCGACAGGGACGGGCTGCTAACGGCGACTGTCCAGTGGCAGGCGTCAAAAGTACGCGGTATTCCCGCCAAACGGGATGGGCTTGATCTGATATCGCTGACAAGCGGGCTTGAGCGCTTTGCTTCGGACTGGTTGCGGGTGCTTTCGGGCAAGATTTCCGTGGCGCTCAACCGCATCGCCGTCAGCCATGCGGGCAGCGACAAGCGCGATCTTGGCGCGATCGTTCTGGAGAATGGTCCCTTCGCCATGGCGCGCCGTCTGATGCCATTGCTCGAGGTCGGGCGTGAGGCTGGCCTGCTGGCCTTTGACAATACGGAAGAAGCATTTCGCACTTTTTTCGGACTGGTTGTCCGGGATGTGCAAATCCGGTTGCTGCTTGGCGATCGGTTCGAGTTGACTGATGTGGCAATCGACGGCGAGGCCCGGCGCGCGACACAGCAGTTTTTTGCTCTTTATGGAGCTTATACCAACGGGGCCGGTTAAGGCCGCTGTACGCAACGCTGAAGGGAAGAAATCAATGCGCGTATATTATGACCGCGATGCAGACATCAACCTGATCAAATCGAAGAAGGTTGCCATTATCGGATACGGTTCGCAGGGCCGCGCCCATGCGCTGAACCTGAAGGACTCCGGTGCCAAGGACGTGCGCATTGCCCTGCGTCCGGGTTCAGCAACCGCCAAGAAAGCGGAAGCCGATGGCTTCCAGGTCGTCAGCGTTGCTGAAGCTGCAAAATGGGCCGACCTGATGATGATGGCGACCCCTGACGAATTGCAGGCCGACATCTACAAGGATCACATTGCCGACAATATCCGTGACGGCGCTGCGATTGCTTTCGCCCATGGCCTCAATGTGCATTTCGGCCTGATCGAGCCAAAGAAGACCGTTGACGTTGTCATGATCGCGCCAAAGGGCCCCGGCCATACGGTTCGCGGCGAATACCAGAAAGGCGGCGGCGTTCCTTGCCTCATCGCCATCCATCAGGATGCATCGGGCAATGCCCATGATCTCGCTCTCTCCTACGCTTGCGGCGTTGGTGGCGGCCGTTCGGGTGTTATCGAAACCAATTTCCGTGAAGAGTGCGAAACCGATCTGTTCGGCGAGCAGGTTGTTCTGTGCGGCGGTCTGGTTGAACTGATCCGCGCCGGTTTTGAAACGCTGGTTGAAGGCGGCTATGCGCCTGAAATGGCCTATTTCGAGTGCCTGCACGAAGTAAAGCTCATCGTCGACCTGATCTATGAAGGCGGCATCGCCAACATGAACTACTCGATCTCCAACACTGCTGAATGGGGCGAGTACGTTTCCGGCCCACGCATCATCACTGCTGAGACAAAGGCCGAGATGAAGCGCGTATTGACCGACATCCAGACCGGCAAGTTCACATCCGACTGGATGCAGGAATACAAGGCTGGCGCATCGCGCTTCAAGGCTATCCGCCGCAACAACGACAAGCACCAGATTGAAGAAGTCGGTGAAAAGCTGCGTGGCATGATGCCTTGGATCGGCAGCAACAAGCTGGTTGATAAAGCCAAGAACTAAGCTTTTCGAAGCTGCATAAAAATGGGCCGGTAGAGCAATCTACCGGCCTTTTTCATTGCAGCGTACAGGTGCGGCGTGGGCCGCTGCGCGGCTGATAGGTATTGTCAAAGGCGCGGTAGGATTGATAGCGGTCCTGACAATTCTGCGCCTGTGTGCGCGTGGGCGGCGAGATAATCGGCCGGCTCCTGCGGAAGTCATTGCAGCGTGCCGTTCCTGTGCAACCGGGGCTGGCAAGGGCCGAGTTGTCATTGCCAAGCACCAGAGGCGTTCTTGGAACGACGTCATTGCCGCGCGGCGCCGGGCGATATGGCTGCACCTGTGCCGACGCAACACCGATACCAACCGTCAGGACAAGACCAAGGGTGGTGAGGGCTGTAAACAGGCTTTTCATCATCATCGTATCCGTATTGTTTCGCCCTTTTATATAGGCCTTCATGCGGCGCATCGCTACCGCCCAAGCGGAAAACGTTCGGGTAACGGTTTCGGCACTGGTTGTGATGCACCAATCAGGCTAGGCTTGGCGTAACGTCCTGCTTCTACCATTGGTTTCATAATTCAGGGTATTTGAATGTCCGTACGCATCGCCACGTTCAATGTCGAAAATCTGATGAACAGGTTCGATTTCTCAGGCTTCAAGAACAATCTGAACAAGGACCGGACGCTGCAACTGTTCCAGATCAATAATGAGGAACAATACCGGCAACTGGAGCAGGGAAGGGCCATTGCCCATGCGGATGATACGCGGCAGCTCACCGCATTGGCGATTGCCGAAACCCATGCGGATATTCTGTGCCTGCAGGAAGTCGACAATATCGGCGCACTGAATGCCTTCGAGTTCGGCTATCTGTTCAAGATGGTGGGCGAGGGCTACCGGCACAAATATATGCTTGAAGGCAATGACATGCGCGGCATCGATGTTGCCGTGCTGATGCGCGACCAGACACGGCATGGCGAGCCTATCGAATTCATCGAAATGACCAGCCACGCCCATGTTACCTATAATGATTTCGGTCTTTACAACGCCGACCTTGCGGCGCTTGGCCTTGAGCCGCATGAACGCATTTTCAAACGCGACTGTCTGGAGATCGATGTGCGGATCGGTGGACGGCCGCTGACATTGTTTGTCAGCCATTTCAAATCCATGGGGCCGCCGCGCAATGGTCTTGACGGGCGCACGGCGTCCATGCCCGTTCGTATGGCCGAGGCAAGGGCGGTGCGGCGGATCATTGAGAACCGGTTTGCTGGCAGTGGTGGCCCGGCGGACAAGCATTGGGTGATCTGCGGTGATTTCAATGATTATCGTGAGCGGGTGATTATCGGCGGCGATTCCATGGGTGGATATACGTTTGAGCCGGTGCGTGAAGCAGCGAGCAGTGTTGACGTGCTTCTGGAAGGTGGTTTTTGCGAAAATCTGGTAGAGCGCCGGCCGGTGATGGATCGCTGGACGCTGTATCACACGCGCGGGCCAGAGGAGCGTCATCTGTGCCAATTGGATTACATACTGGCTTCTCCGGCGCTTGCGCGAACCAATAGCGACGCGGTTCCCGATATTATCAGGCGCGGCCAGCCGTATCGCACGATTTTCCCGCCCGACCAGAAGGTCGAGATGTTTCCGCGTATTGGCTGGGATCGCCCCAAGGCGAGCGATCATTGCCCTGTTGCCGTAACTTTTGATGTTGTCTGACTGATGCTCAATATACCGGAAGAAACCGTCACGCCGATCAGGCAAACCATTGTGCGTGTGGAGGAGGGACCGCTTGCCTATGCGGTTCAGCATCATGATGCGATAGGGGCAAACTGGGCTCAAGAACGTGCGGTGAACCCGGCATTGTTTGACGGATCGTTTTTTATGGCCGAACAGGCCAGGGTTGAGGATGGTATTTTCCGCGCAACCTATAAACGCACCAGCTTTGCCACGATGCTGCATTGGAAGCGCAATGTGGCGGGTGAAAAGCCGTGGCATATATTCAGCGTCGGCGTCATTGTCTCCAGTGACAACAGGCTGATTGCCGGCCAAATGGGTGCGACGACTTCGGCTGCGGGGCGGGTTTATTTCCCGGCTGGCTCATTTGATATCGATGATCTGGTCGGCGATCGGGTGGATTTCGATGGCAATGCCCAGCGCGAAGTGGCCGAAGAAACCGGACTTGATCTTTCCGGGGCCGCGCGGCGTGATGATATGGCCTATCTGGTGCGGGTTGATCGCAGTATCGCAGTTTTCCGGCGCTATTATTTTACCCGGACGGCGGATGAGTTGCTTGCCTCCATCCGTAAAACCATCGCCGCACAGGCTGATCCGGAGCTTGATGATATCTGTGCCATCTCCGCGGCGGGCGAAATGGGCGAGGCAACACCGCGCACATTCAGCACATTTGCCGATTGGCACTTTACGGCCTAGCTGGACTGGAATGTCACCGTCACAAGGTTTAACTTGATCAGCTCCCTCCAGTCTCTACTTTTGCCAGAGGTTCGACGAGGAGCACCACATGAGCGGCAGGCGCTATCAGGTTTATGATGTTTTCACCGACAAGGTTCTGACGGGTAATCCGCTGGCTGTCGTCCACGATTCCGCTGGCCTTGACGATGGGGCCATGCAGAAGATTGCCCAGGAGTTCAATTTCTCCGAGACGGTTTTTGTCCTGCCTGCCCAGAATCCCGCCCATACGGCACGAATCCGGATTTTCACACCCGAATATGAAATGCCTTTTGCGGGTCATCCGACTGTGGGCTCTGCCATTGCTCTGGCGCAGGTTCGTTTTGCCGATGTTTCGGATGATCAGGAAGCGCTGATCATTCTGGAAGAGCAGATTGGTCCGGTTCGCTGCGGTGTCAAATTGACCAGCCACGGTGCCTTTGCTGAATTTGATCTTCCCAAATTGCCGGAACCGCTGCCCTATGAGTATGACAAGATAGCCCTTGCGAGGGCCTTGGGTCTGGAGCCAAAGGAAATTGGCTTCGAGAATCACGTTCCAACCATCTGGGACGCTGGCGTGCCCTATCTTCTCGTGCCGGTGCATGGGCTGGCTGCGGCGGGCCGCATTCGAATCGATCAGGCAGCCATGAAGAAGGCGGCTCCGACAATCGGTCAACGCCAGCTTCCAGCCTATGTCTATTGCCGCGAGACCACGCTGCATGACAGTCATTTTCACGCGCGGATGTTCGTGAGCGGCGATGGTACCTATGAGGACCCGGCGACAGGGTCTGCTACTGCTGCTTTCGCCGGTGCCATCCATTACTTTGACGAACCGCTCGATGGTTTGTTGCGCCTGTGGCTGGAACAGGGGCAGGAAATGGGCCGTCCATCACGGTTGCGGCTGGAACTGGATATTGCCGATCAGAGGCTTGTGGGCGGGCGTATCGGCGGTTCTGCGGTCAAGACGGCAGAGGGGCAGCTTTTCGTTTAAGCGACTTATTGTTCAAAGCTGACATAAAGTTTTCATGAAGGGCTGGACAGTCCGGATTTGGCCCGTTATAGAGCCCCCACCTTCGGTCGTCACAACGGCTGACGGGCACATAGCTCAGTTGGTAGAGCAGCTGACTCTTAATCAGCGGGTCGTAGGTTCGATCCCTACTGTGCCCACCAATTCTTTGAAAAAAGGGCCGTATGGCCCTTTTTTCTTATACACGTCCGTCTATCCCCAAACTGCTAGAGGAGACTCTCCATGAGCATTCGTCGTATTGAAGTCGGTCCACGCATGAGCCAGGCCGTTATCCATGGCAACACGGTTTATCTCGCAGGTCAGGTAGGCACACCCGGCAAGAGCGTTACCGAGCAGACCAAGGATGTTCTGGCTTCGGTTGACCGTTTGTTGAAGGAAGCTGGTTCTGACAAGTCCAAGCTCCTGCAGGCTATCATCTGGATGGCTGACATGAAGGACTTTGCCGAGATGAACGCGGTTTGGGATGCGTGGGTCGATCCGGCCAACACACCTGCACGCGCCACCGGCGAAGCCAAGCTGGCGACACCTGATTACAAGGTCGAAATCATCATCACTGCTGCGATCTGATTCTTTACAGAAATCTGCCCGATAGGGTGGTGAAGCAGAATAATAAGTTCATCCCGGCGGAAATATTGTATTTTGCTGGGATGAAATGAAGTGTGCGCCGGTAAATCTGCTCCGATGCACTGGATTTTTGGCGCGGGAATGAATAAAGTCCGCGCTTCTCGTGATTGCCACTGTGGTAATTCATCAAACGCTTGTCTGATTGTGGCTTATAGGTTCGCAAGACGAGACAAGCATGGGTAAGGAAAACGATTGCAAGTTCTCGTCCGTGATAACAATGTTGAACAGGCCCTTCGGGTTCTGAAGAAGAAGATGCAGCGCGAAGGTCTCTTTCGCGAAATGAAGGCGCGCCAGGCTTTTGAAAAGCCATCCGAGCGCCGTGTCCGTGAAAAAGCTGAAGCCGTCAGCCGCGCCCGCAAGGCAGCGCGCAAGCAGGCACAGCGTGAAGGTCTGCTTCCTGGTCCGAAGAAGAAGGAACGGGTTGCCCGTCCCGGCGCCGCTTCAAACGATTTCAGCAATAACCGATAATCATCAATGACCGGAGCTTTCCGGTCCTTGTAAAACGCGACAGAACCCGCACGGTCACGCCGTAGCGGGTTTCGTTTTGTGTTCGTTCCACCCGCTTTGCGGCACGACGCTCTAAGTCATTCGTTCACACCGATATGACCCGGTTTCGAAAAAGTGCCTTCTTGTGCGTTCCTGCATGGCGCGCCTATTCATGGGGCCTACCGTTCAAAGCCCTATGGAGACGTCTCAATGGCACCTAAGCTCAATATCGTCCAAGTCAGCACCCGTCCGGGCCGCGCCGGGCCACCGGTTGCAAAATGGTTCCATGATTTCGTCAAGCAGGATGGCCAGTTTGAGCCAGTGTTGATTGATCTGGCTGATCTCAACCTGCCAATCTTCGATGAACCGAACCATCCGCGCGCTCGGAAATACGAACATGCCCACACCAAAAAGTGGAGCGCGCTGATCGAAGCCGGTGATGCGGTTGTGTTCGTTACGCCCGAATATGACTATTTCGCTCCGCCATCGCTCACCAATGCAATCATCTATCTCTGGCAGGAGTGGAACTATAAGCCTGTTGGTTTCGTCAGCTATGGCGGCATGTCGGGCGGGTTGCGCTCGGTCGAATCGGTCAAAGGGCTGCTTGCCGGTTTGCGCACGGTTCCGATCCCAGAGGGTGTTGCCATTCCCGCTTTTCAGCAGTTCATCAACGACGAAGGCGAATTTCAGGCCAACGAACTGGTTGTGACAAGCGCCAATACGATGATTGGCGAATTGCTCAAGTGGAGCAACGCCTTGAAGCCTCTGCGCGCTTCCTGATCCATCGCGGCCCCGAGGCTTTGCCGGGGTGCCACAGCTTCAAGTTTTCCTGATCCGCTTGACAAATGGCGGATCGGGGTTTCAATTCAAGACATTCACCAGGGGGGTCCCGACAAGGGGCTGAGATTCTGCTGGCTTTCGCAGCGCAGTGACCCGTTGAACCTGATCCAGTTCATACTGGCGTAGGGACGGTGCGAAAGTCATGCGAGTCAGCCTCGGCACATAATCCGTATCTGGATTCGCAATCTCTTTTCATCCTTCCGGCACAGAACTGGGTTTTTACGCTTAACCGCTTAGGAGCCTGATGATGACCGCAATTACCCCAACCGTTTCGGCAGGACCGCTGCCGGCATCGATCAAAATATATAAACCGGGCCATGCCTATCCTGATCTGCGCGTGCCATTGCGCCAGATATCCGTTCACCCGACGGCGGGTGAACCGCCTGTTACGGTGTATGATTCATCCGGGCCCTATACGGATGCCAATGCAACCATCGATATTGCCAAGGGCCTGCCGCGCATTCGTGAACACTGGCTGGCCAATCATGAAGACCTCGTTGCCTATGAAGGCCGCCATATCAAGCTTGAGGACAATGGTTTTGTCACCGGCGAGCGGCTGACACCGGAATTTCCGGTTCGCAATCAGCCATTGCGGGCGAAGGGTGATAAAGCCGTCACGCAGCTTGCCTATGCCCGCGCCGGTATCATCACACCCGAGATGGAATATGTGGCGATCCGCGAAAATCTCGGCCGTGATGCTGCGCGTACCAAGCTGGAACGGGATGGCAATTCCTTCGGGGCTTCGGTGCCGGATCATGTGACGCCGGAATTTGTTCGCGAGGAGATTGCGCGGGGCAGGGCGATCATCCCGGCCAATATCAACCATCCCGAGCTTGAACCGATGATCATCGGCCGTAATTTTCTGGTCAAGATCAATGCCAATATCGGCAATTCTGCCGTGACATCCTCCATGGCAGAAGAAGTGGAAAAGATGGTCTGGGCGATCCGCTGGGGCGCCGATACGGTGATGGACCTCTCCACCGGGCGCAACATCCACAATATTCGCGAATGGATCATCCGCAACGCGCCGGTGCCGATCGGGACTGTGCCGCTGTATCAGGCATTGGAAAAGGTTGGCGGCATTGCCGAAGACCTGACATGGGAAGTTTACCGCGATACGCTGATCGAGCAGGCGGAGCAGGGCGTCGACTATTTTACCATCCATGCGGGTGTTAGGTTGCATTACATACCGCTCACCGTTGATCGTGTGACCGGCATTGTCTCGCGTGGCGGTTCGATCATGGCCAAATGGTGCTTGCATCATCATCGCGAGAGTTTTCTCTACGAGCACTTTGCCGAGATTTGCGATATCTGCCGCGCCTATGATGTCAGCTTTTCACTGGGTGATGGCCTGCGTCCGGGCTCAATTGCCGACGCCAATGATGCGGCGCAATTTGCCGAACTGGAAACGCTGGGTGAGCTGACGCAGATTGCCTGGGCCAAGGGTTGTCAGGTGATGATTGAGGGCCCCGGCCATGTGCCGATGCACAAGATCAAGGCCAACATGGACAAGCAGTTGGCGGTCTGCGGTGAAGCTCCGTTCTATACGCTCGGACCGCTTACGACGGATATCGCACCGGGCTATGATCACATTACATCGGGCATCGGTGCGGCGATGATCGGCTGGTTTGGCACGGCCATGCTTTGCTATGTGACACCAAAGGAACATCTTGGCCTGCCGAACCGCGATGATGTGAAAATCGGGGTGATCACCTACAAGATCGCCGCCCATGCAGCGGATCTCGCCAAGGGGCACCCGGCGGCGCAACTGCGCGACGATGCACTGTCGCGCGCGCGCTTCGAATTCCGCTGGGAGGATCAGTTCAACCTGTCGCTCGATCCGGAAACGGCGCGGCTTTTCCACGATGAAACACTGCCGAAGGAGGCGCATAAGGTCGCGCATTTCTGCTCCATGTGCGGGCCGAAATTCTGCTCGATGCGGATTTCCCATGATATCCGCGCCGAGGCGCAGAAGGAGGGCATGTCGGCCATGGCCGAGAAATTCAAGCAGGGCGGCGATCTCTATATGCCATTGAAATCGGTGGCCGTTCCCATACCGGTATCGGGTGACGAGTTCTGATGCGTATTCTCGTCAAAGGGGCGGGGGTCGCCGGGCTCACCGCCGCCCATGAACTGTTGGCACGGGGCGGGGACATAACAGTCCTCGACCCGCGCCGGGACAAGTCGTCCACCGCATCGTGGTATGCGGGCGGGATGCTCGCACCCTATTGCGAGCGGGAAAGTGCCGATGAACAGGTGCTTGAACTTGGGTTGAAAGCCGCCGCTTGGTGGGAGGCAGCTTTGCCCGGAAGCGTTATGCGCAATGGCACATTGGTTTTAGCGCCCGCACGGGATATCCGGGAACTCGACCGGTTTGGTTCGCGCACATCCGGTTTTGCCCATGTGGACGCGCAGGAACTGGCCCATCTGGAGCCTGATCTTGAGGGCCGGTTTCGCCGGGGATTGTTTTTCAAGGAAGAAGCTCATCTCGACCCGCGCCGCGCCTTGACCATGCTGGCGGAAAAGCTGGCCGCCTCCGGCGTCCGGTTCGTGAGCGGCGAAGCGGATGGCGCCTTTGATGTCATCGTTGATTGCACAGGCTATTGCGCAACCAAACCTGATCTGCGCGGGATGCGCGGTGAAATGCTTGTCCTGCAAACGCGCGATGTCTCGCTGGCCCGGCCTGTGAGACTGATCCACCCGCGATTCCCCGTTTATATCGTGCCGCGTGCCGACCATATCTTCATGGTCGGAGCCACGATGATCGAAAGCGACGCGGCGGGGCCGATCACTGCCCGCTCGATGATGGAATTGCTTAATGCCGCCTATAGCCTACACCCGGCTTTCGGCGAGGCGGCAATCCTTGAGACCGGTGTTGGGGTCAGACCCGCCTATGCGGATAATTTTCCGCGTGTAGAGCGGGAGGGCAACGTGATCAGCATTAACGGGCTCTACCGGCATGGGTTTCTGCTCGCACCCGCCATGGCAATACAGGCGGCAGCGATGGTTTTTAAGTATGAGAAGGCAGCTTGATCATGAGACTTATCATCAATGGAGAACCGCTGGAGGTTACTTCCCGAACGCTGGGCGATCTGCTTGGCGAGCTTGACTATGAGGGCGACTGGCTGGCAACTGCGCTCAACGGCGAGCTGGTGCGGGCTGCGGCGCGTTCGACCTTTACCTTGAATGAAGGCGACAAGGTGGAAATCCTGACGCCCCGGCAGGGAGGTTGAGCCATGCTAAAACTTTATGGCACCGAGCTTTCCTCCCGGCTTTTGCTCGGCACTGCGCAGTACCCTTCGCCAGCGATTCTTATGGATGCGGTGAAAGCGTCGGAAACCCGGATTGTCACGGTTTCCCTGCGGCGCGAAATGACGGGCGGAAAATCCGGAGACAAGTTCTGGTCGTTGATCCAGTCGCTCGGCGTTCACGTTCTGCCCAATACGGCGGGGTGTCATACGGTCAAGGAAGCGGTGCTGACGGCGCAGATGGCCCGAGATATTTTTGCAACGGACTGGATCAAGCTGGAGGTCATCGGCAACCACGATACGCTGCAGCCGGATGTGTTTGCGCTGGTCGAAGCGGCACGTATCCTCACCGAAGACGGATTCAAAGTCTTTCCCTATATGACCGATGATCTTGTTGTGGCCGAGCGTCTGCTCGAAGCCGGATGTGAGGTGCTGATGCCGTGGTGCGCGCCGATTGGATCGGCGCTGGGGCCGCTCAATCTCCACGCCCTGCGGGCTTTGCGCGGGCATTTTCCTGAGGTTCCGATGATTGTGGATGCGGGGCTCGGCAGGCCCTCCCATGCGGCAACCGTGATGGAACTTGGCTTTGATGCCATTTTGCTCAACACGGCGGTCGCGAAGGCCGGAGATCCGGTTGCCATGGCCGCCGCTTTTGCCAAGGCAGTGGACGCTGGCCACATGGCATTTCATGCGGGCATGCTGGAGCCGCGCGATGTGGCAGTGCCATCAACCCCTGTGATCGGCAGGGCGGTGTTTACTTAGTTGCGGTGACATAAAGCCATTCGGTTGGCTCCTTGTCATAGCCGCTGCCCATCACAGTTTTGATGTCGATGGTCTGCCAGCGATCCGCCTGATAGGCATCGCGCAGCCATTCGGGTGAGGGGTAATTGAAATAACGGCCGAACCTGTCGCGCCCCTCCGCCGTGCCCGATTTGAAGCTTGCAAAGAACTGGCCATCGGGTCTTAGCGCCCTGTGAACATGGCTGATAATATCAGGGAGGGCTGTTCGTGGTACATGCAGCAGGCAGGCGCTGGCCCAGACGCCATCATAGGCATTCTCGGCAATGATATCCTGAAATTGTAAAACGCTGACCGGAATACGCAGCCGCTTCTGCGCTTCCGCAGCGATCTCAGGTGAGCCGTCTGTTGGGGCAACGTTAAATCCGCGCTCGAGCATATGGGCGGTATCATCGCCGCCGCCACAGCCAAGTTCGAGAATGGAGGCACCGGGTGAGAGCAGCGCAAGGTATGTATCCAGATGCTCAAATGACCGCGCCTGCGTCTGGTTGGCATAACGCACTGCCTCATCAGCGTAAAATGCCAGAGTATCCGGATCATTGGCGGTCATAGCTGTCCTTTGAGGTGTGGTGGTGCTTGATGAGTGGTGCTTGATGAGTGGTTCGTGGTTCGACATAACAACCATGAGGGAGAGAGGTGATGCAACGATAATCGTCAACGTTGCTGATCACCAATGTTGCAGAACTTGACTCCCTTACATCACCCCTCTTGGTCATCCTCGGGTCAAGCCCGAGGATGACGGAGGTGGGTGGGATGGGTGGTGAGTGGTTCGACATAACAACCATGAGGGAGAGGGATGATGCAACGCTAATCGCAAAGATTGCAGAATAAAGCTCCCCACCAACCACCTCTCACGGTCATCCTCGGGCTTGACCCGAGGACCCATAATTGAGACACGCCGAGCACTGAGATTCGCTTGATCTCTTTGACCGTGGGTCCTCGGGTCAAGCCCGAGGATGACGGGGACACGAACCACAAAAACCAAACGATATTTCGCCACAGAGAAACCTAGCTATCGAGCATAGCCAGACCGCGATCACCGCCATAGGCGAGGCAATCGGCAATCGTGGTTTTATCGAGCACGCCGCGCGTGACATTGGCAACTTCACTGAAAACATGGCGGATTTCGCAATTGTCTTCGCTGTCGCAGTCTTCACAGCGGCGATAGGCAATCTTGCTGAGGCAAGGCAATGGAGCAATCGGGCCATCGATCAGGCGCAGCACTTCGCCGAAGGTAATATCCTGCGCCTGCTTGAGCAGCAGATAGCCACCCATCTTGCCGCGGCGGCTCATGACAATGCCCTGATGCTTCAGGTCGAGCAGGATCTGTTCAAGGAATTTTTTCGGAATATTCTGTTCTTCCGCAATATCGGAAATAAACAGAGCCTTTTCGGCATCGGCTCTCGCGAGAACGACAAGCGCCCTGAGCGCATATTTGGCTTTCTGCGAAATCATTATTGTTGCCTGATCATCTTATGAGACGCAGTCATAGTCCCTCGCGTGACATTTTCTAGTGTAAAAATGTTAAAAAATGGAGTTTTTTCATGGCAGCCAAATGTCTTAAAAGTGGCCGGTAAGGCTCTGAAAAATAATACTTCATTAAGGATTGAGCGCTCAAGAAGTTTCGAAAGCGTTAAAATCAATACACGATTAAACAGGTAGTGATTGTTGACAAATTTTTTCAACCGGTCATCATTGAGTATCGGTTGACCCTTGCGGGCAGCTGCACTCTGCAACCAAATTGTTTCAGGAGGTCGCAATGTACAGTGAAGTATCCGGCATTTTTAATCGGGCTGAACGTCTGTGGCGCGAGGTATTCGTCGCCGAAACACTCGATTCCGATGCAAGTGATCCCAAGAAGCGGGACAGCCAGGAGGCCTCGGCCAAGCGTCATCGCAATTGGACCGAAGAAGATTTCCTCTGGTGCTGGCAGCATCGCGGCTTCTGGTAAGCCGCTTTTCCACCGGAACGCGCCCTCGCAACTATAGCGGGGGTAGAAATCAATTGCGCAATCAGCCCTGATACTCAGGGAAAATATTTCAACTTACGTATTTCTTGGAATAACATTTTAACAAGCTCATCATTGTTGGAACTTCAATTCTTCCTCTCCCGGAAATTTGACGGCATCCTAAGAAAAAATATCCGTTCTCCTATGGAATCGTCGGGTCGGATTGGGCTGGGTCAATAATGACGGCGCGTTCCGTGCCGTTCGCTTGGGAGAATGCAATGAAAAGACTGTTCGTCTATGCCACAGTTGCTTTGGCACTGGGTCTTGGGCCCGTGAAAGCTGCGGAGCCAACGGAAATTCTCAATGTTTCCTACGATATTTCGCGTGAGCTTTACGAGCAGGTCAACAAGGCATTCACCGCCGCCTACAAGAAGGAGGCGGGCAAGGACATCACCGTCAACCAGTCACATGCGGGCTCGTCCAAGCAGGCGCGGTCCATTCTCGAAGGGCTGGAAGCCGATGTCGTGACCTTTAATCAGGTCACTGACGTTCAGGTTCTGCATGACAAGGGCAATTTCATTCCCGCGGACTGGCAGTCCCGCCTGCCCAACAACTCTTCGCCTTATTATTCCCTGCCGGCTTTTCTGGTGCGCGCCGGAAATCCAAAGCACATCAAGAACTGGGATGATCTCATTCGCGATGATGTGAAGGTGATTTTCCCCAATCCGAAAACATCTGGCAATGCGCGCTATACCTATCTGGCCGCCTATGCCTATGCACTTGAAGTCAACAACAAGGATCAGGCCAAGGCGCAGGAGTTCGTCAAAAAGCTCTTCGCCAATGTGCCGGTGTTTGACACGGGCGGGCGCGCCGCGACAACCACCTTTGCCGAGCGTGGCATTGGCGATGTGCTGATCACCTTCGAAGCGGAGGTGCTGGGCACACGCAAGCAATTGGGTGAAGACAAATATGAAGCGGTTGTACCGCCGGTCAGCCTTCTTGCCGAATTTCCTGTTACCGTCGTTGACAAGGTGGTCGATAAGCGTGGATCGCGGGCGATTGCCGAAACCTATCTGAAATTCCTGTACACACCTGAGGGGCAGGATATTCTTGCCCAGAATTATAACCGCGTGAATGACGAAACGGTCAAAGCCAAATATGCGGCGCAGTTCCCTGAGACGCGGTTGCTTAAAGTGGAAGATGTATTCGGCGGCTGGGATAAGCTGTCCAAGGAGCACTTTGCCGAAGGCGGGATTCTGGACAAGGTTTTCACCAAGCGCTGATCGGCGATTGATAGATCAAAAAGCGGCGTGGCTTCCAAGCTGCGCCGCATTCTTTTCAACCCTTGCTTGCTTTCACCGCAACAGGCTCTAGAACCCTGCTATGTCGTTGTTTTCGAAATCCAGCCAGCGCGGAATATTGCCGGGGTTCAGCCTGACCCTCGGCGTCACCCTTTTGTATTTCACCATCATCGTGGCTCTGCCCTTGCTGGCGATGCTGTACAAATCTGTTAATCTCGGCTGGTCGGATTTCTGGACAATCATTTCGTCTGAACGGGCGGTGGCGACTTACCGGATCACTATCGGAGCGGCGGCGCTGGCGACGCTGTTCAACGCGCTGTTCGGCATGTTGCTTGCCTGGGTGCTGGTGCGCTACGAATTTCCCGGCCGCCGACTGCTGGATGCGGTGGTTGATCTGCCCTTTGCCTTGCCGACGGCCGTTGCTGGCCTCGCCCTTGTCACCGTGTTTTCTGCCAATGGCTGGTTTGGCCGGTTTCTGGAGCCTATGGGCATCAAGGTTGCCTATGCGCCGCTTGGCATTGCCATTGCGATGATGTTCACCAGCATTCCCTTTGTTATCCGCACGGTACAACCGGTGCTGGAAGATGTGGCTGTTGATGTGGAGGAAGCGGCGCGCTCACTGGGGGCTACGAACTGGCAGATATTCAGCCGGGTGATATGGCCAGCCATATTCCCGGCCTTCATCGCCGGATGCAGCCTGTCCTTTGCCCGCAGCCTTGGCGAATTCGGCGCCATTGTTTTCATCTCCGGCAATCTGCCTTTCGAAACCGAGGTGATGTCCTTGCTCGTGTTCATCCGGCTCGATGAATATGACTACCCGGCAGCCGCGGCAATTGCCACGGTCATGCTGGTCATGGCGTTCCTCATGCTTTTCGTCACCAATTCCATTCAAGCCCGGCAGCTTCGCTATGCAGACCGCAGCTGACCTCGCCACCACTGCGAAGCGGCAGTCATCCCGGCGGCATGGCCAGCCTCCGGCGCGGGCATCGCACTGGCTGCTGATCCTGTCTGCCATGGTGCTGTCGGCGCTGTTCATCGGCGTGCCGATTGCGGTGATCTTCTCCTATGCGTTCCGGGAAGGGGTAGCGGTATATTTCTCGCAGATCACCCAGCCTGCCACACTGCACGCCATCTGGCTGACGGTGCTGACAGCCATCGTGGTTGTGCCCATCAACATGATTTTCGGTATCTGTGTTGCATGGCTTGTGACACGCTTCCGCTTTCCGGGTCGCGGGCTGTTGATCACCTTTATCGAGATACCGTTTTCAGTCTCGCCGATTGTCGCCGGTGTGACCTATCTCTTTCTCTATGGCAGTCAGGGCCTGCTTGGGCCATTGCTTGAGAGCTATGACATCAAGATCATGTTTACGGTCCCGGCAATCGTCCTTGTCAGCCTTTTCGTCACCAGCCCATTTGTGGCGCGCGAACTCATTCCGCTGATGCAGGCACAGGGCAGCGAAGATGAGGAAGCGGCGATCACCCTTGGCGCAACCGGATTGCAGACCTTCTTCTACGTGACGCTGCCAAATATCCGCTGGGCGCTGCTTTACGGCGCTGTTTTGTGCAATGCGCGCGTGATGGGCGAATTCGGTGCTGTGTCAGTCGTATCCGGTGCCATTCGCGGCCAGACCAACACGCTGCCGTTGCAAATCGAACTGCTGTTCAATGACTATAACGTCACCGGGGCCTTTGCTGCCGCATCGACCCTGGCTTTGATTGCGGTGATCACGCTGATCCTGAAATATTTTCTGGAACGCAAACAGGCGGGTTAAGCGGCGCGTTTGGTGCGAAAAGTTTCGTTCTGCCGCCGCATGGAATCCGCCAGAATGTAACCTTCCGGCCACGCACCAAAACCGCTGGCGATATTGATGTGCCCGGCATTGCGCATGTCGACAAAACCGGAGCCCCAGATTTCCGCCAGTGCCTGTGCCTTGTTGAACGACATATAGGGGTCGTCACGGCTGGCGGCGACAATCGATGGAAAACTGAAAGCATGGCGCGGCAGCGGCGCAAAGCTGCGGAATTTCTGGTCCTGAACCGCCATGCGCTCCGCATCGGCAGGCGCTACCAGAACGGCGCCAGCCACGTGGGCGGCGGAGGGGCGGCTGGCCAGATGCGCCACAAGAACGCAGCCAAGACTATGGGCAACGAGGATAGCGCCCGGCGTTTCGGAAATTCTGGCTTCAAGCACATGCAGCCATTGCGACAGGACCGGGTTCTCCCAGTCGTCCTGCTCGACAAGGCGGGCGGTGTCGTCATCGGCCAGCCATTCGCGCTGCCAATGGCCTTTTTCGGAACCGAGATATCCCGGAATGATCAATGTTGTCATCAGGCGCTCATCCTTCCAGTTTCGGGAGGAAATGTTGAAGTCACCGCCTGAAAATAGGTGCCGAAGCCCATTCATTGAAGGAATAGGGCACTAAAGAGTGCGAGGAATGGAAAATAAATCCAATGCAAAAATCCGAAACCGTGAAATCGCGCCGGATCTTTGCCTCAGCTTTCGGTGTCTTTCTTGTACCAGCGCAACAGCAGTTGCGAACGTTCGAAGAAGAGGACCACAAGCAATGACAGGGCAAAGGGAATAAGCAGATAGAACAGGCGGAAGATGATGAGGGCGGCCAGCACATCAGCCTGATTCATATCGGGAAGGCCAGTCAAAAACACCAGTTCCAGCACACCAAGTCCGCCCGGTGCATGGGAGATCAGCGCCGCAGAGAACGAGATGAGGAAAATGCCGAGAATGATCAGGAAGCCCGGATTACCCGCTTCCGGCAAGGTGAAATAAATGATGGCGGCAGCACCGATCAGTTCCACCGGTCCAACAATCAGCTGCTGGGCAACGACGGACAGTCTTGGATATTCAAGCGTGAATTTGCGGATACGCAAGGGGCGCAATTGCAACCAGCTGCCGAAGACATAGAGCAACACAAATGCCAGGGCACCAAACCCCAGAAGGTAACTCACGTAAAGCGGCGTTTCATCGTTGAAGCGCTGCAGAATTTCCGGCTCGATCAGAAGCACGACGGCGCTCAGTGTTATTGTGCCGAGCATGAAGGTGAACGAACAGAAGGCGATAAGGAGCGCGATTTCCGCCGTGCTCAAGCCTTGCGAGGAATAGGCACGATAGCGCACCACAGCGCCTGATATCATCGATGCACCGATATTGTGCGAGAGGGCATAGGTAGTGAATGAGCAAAGCGTGATGAACAGCCATGAAATCTTGCGGCGCAGATGCAGAAGGGCGATGCGATCATAACCTGCGAGTGCGGCATAGGCGACGAGCGAACTAAGCGCGGCCAGAATCCAGCGATGGGCCGGAATGGCATAGAGGCTGTGGATTACGTCATCCAGCGATATGCTGCGCAACTCCCGGTAAAGGAGCCATGCGGATACACCGACTGCGGCCAGTCCGATTACCGGCCATACATAATCCTTCAACTTCATGCTTATTCCTGCCTTGCCATTCTCACTGAGCGCTCTTTTCGAGCTTATTGACCCTCTGGCGCATATCTATACGCCGCTACCCCCATTTTCTTATCGTTATGCCGGTAACGGTTCCTCCGGCATAGGTTTGTCCAGATCGAGAATATGCGCGACTATACCACGGGCGATCTCGCGTTCACCCATGATCACTGCATCTGCACCAAGATCCTGCAAATGTTGCACCTCCGCATCGGAATGCGCCCGTGCCAGAATGCTGATGGATGGATTGGCAGCGCGCGCCTTGACGACGATCTGTCCCGCTTCAAACGCATTGGGAATGGCAATGATCAGTTGCCGGGCCTGTGCCAGATTGGCAGCGGCCAGAACATCCCCATTGGCTGCGTTGCCGACAATGGTTTCCACTTCATCATCGCGTAGTTTCGCGACGGTCTTGTCTGCGTCTTCGATCACGAGGAACGACTTGCCCGCTTCTTTGAGTGCATCGCCGACGAGGCTGCCGACACGACCATAACCGATCAGGACTGCATGGTCTGTCAGGGTCGTCTGGTGAAGCTCCTCGACATCAGGCTCTTCAATAACAGTGACTTCCGGATCGGCTTCCTGTGCTGGTGCATAGCGTTTTTCCAGCCATGGTTTGAGATATCCCACCCCGGCAAAAACAAGCGGATTCAGCAGGATAGACAAAATGGCGCCGCCAAGAATGAGATCGCGCCCTTCCTCCGGCAACATGCCAAGGCCGACCCCCAGCTCCGCCAGAATGAACGAGAATTCGCCGATCTGCGCGAGGCTTGCTGAAATGATCAGCGCCGTTCCGGTCGGATAGCCAAACGCCAGAACAATGAAGAATGCCGCCAGCGACTTGCCGACCACGATGATCGCCAGTGTTGCCAGAAGGGGCAGGGGATCATTGATGATTGTCATCGGGTCGAACAACATGCCGACGGAAACGAAGAACAGAACAGCGAAAGCGTCACGCAGTGGCAGGGATTCCTCCGCTGCGCGGTGGCTGAGTTCGGATTCGCTCATGATCATACCGGCGAAGAAAGCGCCAAGTGCCAGCGATACGCCGAAGAGCTTTGAGGCGCCGAAGGCCACGCCGAGCGCAATGGCAAGCACCGCAAGCCTGAACAGTTCGCGCGATCCGGTATGTGCAATGGCGTGGAGCGTCCACGGAATGACGCGGCGGCCAACGATAAGCATGAGAGCAACGAAGGCAGCAACCTTGCCGAGGGTCAGGGCAATGATGCCGCCAATGCCAAGGTTGAAATAGTTGGCAATCGGATCGCTGGCTGCGTGGACAACTTCAGCCGATGGGTTTTTGCCATTGACGACACCGGCAATGGCCGGGAGCAACACCAGTGCCAGAACCATGGCAAGGTCTTCAACGATCAACCAGCCAACAGCGATGCGGCCGCGCTCCGTCTCGATCAGGCGGCGTTCCTGCATGGCGCGAAGCAGCACAACCGTACTGGCAACGGACAGGGCAAGGCCAAAGACGAAGCCAGCCTGCATGCTCCAGCCGAGTATCCAGGCAAGACCCGCACCCAGCAATGTGGCGACTATGATCTGGACGATGGCGCCGGGAATGGCGATGGCGCGGACGGACAGCAGATCCTTCAGGGAGAAATGCAGCCCGACACCGAACATCAGCAGGATGACGCCGATTTCGGCAAGTTCTGCAGCCAGTTCCTGATCGGCAACAAAACCGGGTGTGTGAGCACCGGCAAGCACACCGGCAAGCAGATAACCGACAAGGGGAGGAACGCGCAGACGGTTGGCAATCGCACCGAATATGAAGGCCAGAACAAGGCCCACTACGATTGTCGCAATCAGCGGCGTTTCATGAGGCATATGTCGGTGTCTCCCCCTTGGATATGTTGAAAATAATCAAATCAAACTGTGAACAGCCAGAGCAGGTTTTGTTTTTACTTAGGCGTTCCGCCTGTACATTCGGGTCAAATCCCCGGGGTTCGGCAGAACGGCTACGCAAAAACAATAATTGCTCTATGACTGCCTCACTATTGCGTACACATGATGTCTTGCAAACAACTTTTGTCATTCTGCGGCGCAGGAAATGCAATTTTTTCCATACGCCGCAGATATTTAGCTTGGAGAGCTTAGACGAATGTCTGATCAGCTCTTAACAGCAGGTGTTTCGCTGGAACCAATGCGATGGGTGTGGTTCTTTTCCCACCAGGTTCCCAGCAGCAGCAGGATAGGTGCTGCAATGAAGATCGAGGAACTGGTGGCGATGATCACGCCGAACAGCATGGGAAGCGCGAAGTTTTCCACTGCCTTGCCACCCCAGATTGCCATGGGGAGCATGGCAAGGAAGATGGTGGCAGAGGTGTAGATACAGCGCGCCAGTGTCTGGTTGATACTCATGTCGATGATCTGGCGCAGTGGCATCTTCTTGTGAATGCGCAAATTCTCACGCATACGGTCATAAACCACGACCTTATCGTTCACGGAGTAACCGATCATCGTCAAAAGTGCGGCAATGGCGGTGAGGTTGAAGTCCAGTCCCATCAGCGCGAAGAAGCCTACGGTCTTCGTCGTATCGAGGATCAGCGTGGCAATCGCACCAAGGGCAAAGTGCCACTCAAACCGCCACCAGATATAGAGCAGCATGGCGATACTGGCGAGAATAACAGCCAGAACGCCCGACCGTGCCAGTTCCTGACTGACCTTTGGTCCAACGACTTCCGAGCTTTCGATCTTCACACCGGGATCGAGCTTTTCGACCGCTGCCTTGACCTTGGTCACAGCAATTGTCTGGGCTTCCTCGCCGCCGTCCTGACGCTGAACGCGAATCAGTACCTGACTGTCGCTGCCAGCCTGCTGAAGCACGACCTCACCGAGGCCCAGCTCTTCAAGCGAACTGCGCATGGTAGCCAGATCTGTTGGCTTCGAGGTTGCGATCGCTACCTGAATGCCGCCCTTGAAGTCGATGCCGTAATTGAGGCCCGGATGAATAAACAGGATAATCGAGGCAATCGACAGGAAGATCGACACGCCGATACCAAAGAAACGCGCATTCATGAAGGAGATATTCGTGGTCTCCGGAACGAGCTTGACCACATGTTCGATGCTGATCGTCTTCATCTTGCGGCGGCGGACGATGGCCGTCATGACGATGCGCACGACCGTAACGGCGGTGAACATTGAAATGAGCGTGCCGATAAGCATGGTCACGGCAAAACCGCGGATCGGGCCTGAGCCGAACAGGAACAGCAGCAGGGTGGAAATCATGTGGGTAACGTTCGCGTCAACGATGGTTGCGTAGGCGTGTTTGAAACCACGATCCACGGCAGCCATGGCGCCGATGCCTTTGCGGGCTTCTTCCCGGATACGCTCATTGATGAGAATGTTCGCATCAACGGCAAAACCGATACCGAGAATGATAGCGGCGATACCGGGCAGGGTCAGCGTCGCGCCGATAAGGGTGAGAACACCGAATGTCAGGATGACGTTGAGCGCCAGAGCCAGATTGGCGATGAAGCCCCATGTTCCGTAAAGAACGAAGATAAAGCCGACGACGAGGGCAAAACCGATAAGACCGGTCAAAATACCCATCTTGATGACGTCGCCGCCAAGATCAGGGCCGACAGTACGTTCTTCGATCACCGTCAAAGGTGCAGGCAGGGCACCGGCACGCAGCAGGGCCGCGGTGGTAACTGTATCCTGAACGGTGAAGTTACCGGTGATCTGACCGGAGCCGCCGGTGATTGGAACCTGAATGACCGGAGCGGTCAGCACCTTGCCGTCGAGAACGATGGCAAAGGGACGTCCGACGTTCTGGCTGGTGATATCGGCAAACTGACGGGCGCCGACATTGTCAAAGCGGAATGAAATGATCGGCTGGTTGGTCTGCGTATCGAAGGCAGCGCGGGCGTCGGTCAGACGTTCACCACTCAGCGCAACGCGATCTTCAACAGGATAGGTCTGTCCGGGGTTCTTTGCATCGGGCAGGATGGAAATGCCGGGAGGCGGTGTGTCGCCGTAATTGCCGTTGGCAACCATGTGGAATGTCATCTTGGCCGTACTGCCGAGCAGAGCACGCAGCTGTGACGGGTCCTGAAGGCCCGGAAGCTGGACGACGATACGGTCTGAACCGACGCGCTGGATGGATGGTTCGGCAACGCCGACCTGATCGACGCGGCGGCGAACGATTTCAAGGCTCTGGGTCAGGGCGTTATCGAGCCTGTCCTTCATGCCGGCTTCCGTCAGTGTCAGGCGGATTGTATTGTCGGCAGTGGTAATGTCGATATCGCTGACCGGAGCGGCGAAGCCAATCTGTGTAACCTGCGCAGTCAATTCCTTCAGAACAGTCACGGCGCGGTCGCGCTGTGCCTGATCAGCAATGGTGACAATGACGGAATCACCGGCAATACGGATTGACTGTGCCTGAATGCGCTCCGTGCGCAGCTTGTTGCGCGCATCATCCAGCATGGCGCGGATGCGGTCTTTTTTCAGCGCTGCGGCGTCGACTTCGAGAACGAGGTAGGAGCCGCCGCGAAGATCGAGACCAAGCGAGATCTGCTTCTTGGGCAGCCAATTCGGCAGGGCATCAAGCTGTGCCTTGGTGAAAATATTGGGCAGCGCGAGGATGATGCCCGCAATAATGATGAAAATATAGGTTCCCAGAACCCATTTCGAAGTGCGCATGTCAGTGTTCCGTTATGAATTGCGGCCCTGCTGCCGAGAGATGATCACATCTGTTCCGGGCGGCTTGCCGATGGTGTTGTGTTGGGACCGTTGCAGAGCAACGAATGGTCTCAAGCAAGGGCGAGAGGAGGTGCCCGCGCGCTGAAAACGCTGATTTGTTCAAGCGCAAGGCCTGAACCTGTTTCCAATGGAGAAGCGGACTGTCTGCTGATCAGGACGAGTTCGTTCCCGCCAGGCAATAGGCCGTCATGGGAATCCGTGCCTGCCCGCATACCGCTTTTAATTTTCAGGTGCAGAGCTTCCAGTGCGGCAATGCGCATGGAATTTTGCACGGGGCCCGAGCGATTATCACTCTCATGGGCCAGACGTGCATCATCGCGGACCGGCGTACTGGCACGGTTGTTGCGTAGATCCGTTTCGGGAGCAGCGATATAGACCGCGCCAAGCGTCGCAATCAGCCAGAAAATAGAAATCAGCAGCGGAGCGGACCCACGCCTTCCTGATTTGCCATTTCTGCTAAAGCCCATATGCGTTTCCAATAGCTCATTATCGCGGCCGAACCAGCCTCGTTGCGACTCTATTTATGAAGTCCGGCAAGCTGAGTCACTTAAAATCGTCGTGTGTGTGGCCAATTGGATGAAAAACCCGGCCTTTTCATGGTTTGAACGCAGGAATCGGGTGGTTGTTCTGGCCGGATAAGGTTTTCCTGTTGGTGAAACTAAAATGATCGAGGAAACGGCGATGACTGGACTGCGCAATATCGACTGGAATGCAGCAGAAGCGGAAATGGATGCTTCCGGCTGCACGATCCTTCGGAGTGTGTTGACGCAGGAGGAGTGCGAGACGCTGGCAGACAGCTATCCTGATGACACGATTTTCCGCAAGCGCATCGTCATGGCCCGGCATGGTTTCGGGCAGGGGGAATATAAGTATTTTTCTTATCCACTGCCTGAAATTGTGCATGGTTTGCGTGAAGCGCTCTATCCGCCGCTGGCTGGCATTGCCAACCGCTGGAACGAGCATATGGGCATCGATATCCGCTATCCCGATGAGCATCAGTCGTTCATCGAGCGCTGCCATGCTGCCGGTCAGGACAGACCAACACCTCTGCTGCTTGAATATGGTGCCGGGGACTACAACTGCCTGCATCAGGATATTTACGGTGTGCATGTATTCCCGTTGCAGGTGGCATTTCTATTGAAAGAACCGGGAGCAGATTTCACTGGCGGCGAGTTTGTGCTGACCGAGCAGCGGCCCCGCATGCAATCACGTGCCGAAGTGGTGCCGTTGAAGCAGGGGGACGGCGTGGTGTTTCCCGTCAGCCAGCGGCCGGTCAAAGGCTCGCGCGGCTATTATCGTGTGAACATGCGCCATGGGGTCAGCCGGGTCCGCAGCGGCAAACGCAATACGCTCGGGATTATTTTTCATGATTCCAAGTAGGTGGGGGAGTAGTGAGTAGTGAGTAGTGAGTAGTGAGTAGTGAGTAGTGAGTGGTTCGTGGTTCGACAAGCTCACCATGAGGGAGAGTGGTGATGAAAGGGAGCCAAGTTCTGCAATCTTAAAGTTGCAACCTCAACAATCTTTGTGATCTGCAATTTTCACAATCTACAATCTTTGCGATCTACAATGTTTGCGATTGGCGTTGCATCCACACTCTCCCTCATGGTGAGCTTGTCGAACCACGAACTACGCCCTACTCCCTACGCCCTACTCCCTACTCCCAACTGACTACTCACCACTTCCCCACCTTGCATCAAGCCTCGAACACACGCATTGTGATGCTTTGCATGAGGCCTTGATGGATTATCTTATTTTCTGGGAATGGCTCAGCTTTGCCGCCCGCTGGTTGCATGTGATCACTGCAATCGCATGGATCGGCTCATCCTTCTATTTTATCGCGCTTGATCTGGGGTTGCGGCGTCATCAGGGATTGCCGCAGGGGGTGAATGGCGAGGAGTGGCAGGTCCACGGCGGTGGTTTCTACCACATTCAGAAATATATGGTCGCGCCGCCCAACATGCCGGAGCATCTGATCTGGTTCAAATGGGAGTCCTATGCGACGTGGCTGTCAGGCTTTGCGATGCTCTGCATCGTCTATTATGCCGGTGCTGACCTTTATCTCATTGATCGCCATGTGCTTGATGTGTCGACACCCGTTGCGATCCTGATTTCGCTGGCATCGATCAGCCTTGGCTGGCTGATTTACGATCTCCTGTGCAAGTCGCCGCTGGCCAAAAATGACACCGCCCTGATGATCATCCTTTATGCGGTCATCGTTTTCATGGCGTGGGGCTATACGCATCTTTTCACCGGACGTGCTGCCTTCCTGCATCTTGGTGCATTCACCGCTACGATCATGTCGGGCAATGTTTTCCTGCTGATCATCCCCAACCAGAAGAAGGTTGTGGCTGATCTGATCGCTGGAAAGACGCCTGATCCGAAGCTCGGGAAACAGGCCAAGCAGCGCTCGACCCACAATAATTATCTGACGCTTCCCGTCATTTTCCTGATGCTGTCGAACCATTATCCTTTGGCGACGTCGACGGAATTCAACTGGATTATCGCCGCACTGATTTTTGTAATGGGCGTGCTGATCCGCCATTACTTCAATTCAAAACATGCGGGTAAGGGCAATCCGCACTGGACATGGCTTGCGTCGATCGTGTTGTTCATCGTGATTATCTGGCTGTCGACAGTGCCACAGATTTTGAAAGGCGAGGAAAAAGTATCAAATGCCGCCACGCCTTTCCTCGCCGCGCAGAACTTTCAACAGGTACGCGATACGGTGATGGGGCGCTGCTCCATGTGCCATGCGGCAGAGCCATCATGGGAGGGAATCGCCCATCCGCCCAAAGGTATCAGGCTTGATACGGACGCCATGATTGCAACTCACGCCAGTCAGGTCTATCTCTTCGCCGGTGCCAGCCATGCCATGCCACCGGGAAACCTTACTCAAATGACGGATGCCGAAAGAGCCCAGATTGTCTCCTGGTATCGCGCTGCGGCATCGGGAAAATCGACGCAATGACCGAACTTCTGTTACGCGGGCGTCTGTTGACGTTTCACGATGAGCCTTTGGCTGGCGAAGCGAGCCGCGATGCATTCACCTATATTGAAGATGGCGGACTGCTGATCCGCGACGGCAAGATATGGGCGATGGATGAATTCTCGCGGCTGCGGGCCGGGGAAGGGCAGAATGTCGAGGTTATCGATCATCGCCCGCATTTGATCATGCCGGGGTTCATCGACACGCATATACACTATCCGCAGACGCAGGTTGTTGCGTCCTATGCGGGCGAGTTGATGGAATGGCTGAACAGATACACCTTTGTTGAAGAGCAGAAATTCTCCAATCAGGGACATCCTGAACGGATTGCCTCGGCGTTTTTTGATGAACTGATCCGGCACGGCACCACCACGGCTGCCGCCTATTGCACTGTTCACAAAGCATCGGTCGAAGTGTTTTTCACCGAAGCCAACAGGCGCGATATGCGTATGGTCGCCGGTAAGGTGATGATGGATCGCAATGCACCGCCGGGGCTTCTGGATACGCCGCAGTCAGGCTATGACGACAGCAGGGAGTTAATCGGCAAATGGCACGGCACGGGTCGTCAGCTCTACGCGATCACGCCGCGCTTTGCGCCGACATCCAGCCCCGAGCAGCTGGAGATGAGCGGCGCGCTGGTGCGCGAATATCCTGATCTGCATGTGCAGACCCACCTTTGCGAAAACACCGCCGAGATTGCCTTCGTGGCGGAGCTGTTTCCGTGGAGCCGGCATTATACTGAAGTTTATGAGCACTACGGCCTGCTTGGCCCCAAGACGCTGCTTGGCCATTGCATTCACCTGACCGATGCGGAAATAGCCTCTATCGCCAATAGCGGTTCGGTGGCCGTGTTCTGCCCGACCTCCAACCTGTTCATCGGCAGCGGCCTGTTCAATCTGGCTCGGCTCGAAGCATCCAGTCCGCCAGTGCGACATGCAATCGCCACGGATATTGGCGGCGGCACGTCCTATTCCATGTTGCGCACGTTGGATGAGGGCTACAAAATCCTGAACATTCAGGGCCAGCGCTATCATCCGCTGCGCTCCTTCTATCAGGCGACGCTTGGCAATGCCCGCGCGCTTTCGTTGCAGGGGATCATCGGCTCGTTCATGCCGGGTGCGGAAGCCGATTGCATCGTGCTCAATGCCCGTTCAACCCCGGCCATGCGGCTGCGCATGGAGACGGTGGAAACGCTGGTGGAAGAGCTTTTCCTGATGCAGACCATGGGCGACGACCGGACCATCGCCGAGGTCTACGTGGCCGGAAAGCCCGCGAAGAGCTTGCTCACCACTTGATCTGACTATTCGACGTGGTAGCCCACTTCAGCTGCCGCGTGGCCCAGCGTCTGCCAGAACGAGCGGGCAAAGGTGCGGAACACGTAGAGGTCAAAGGTTTCCTCATCGATACGCTGGACATTGGTGTGAATATCGTGATGCAGCGTCGCGCGGCCAAAACCGGCAGGAAAAGCGTGTTCAGAAAAGTCGATCGCAAACAGTTTTGACAAAACCCATTCGGACCATGGACCTTTGACACGAATAGCCATGCGGCCATGGGTGAGATCGATGATTGTTCCGGTTTCAAGCGGTATTGCCTTGCGCAAACGCTCTTCCAGATCACTGGCTTGCGCCACGACAAAATAACGTCCGGGGGCAAAACCAAACACGGATTTCTCGCCAGCACTGCGGCCGGCACCGGGTTTATCCGGGACGCTGAGCCCCGTCACATTGCTGATGGCGGTCAAGGCGGCGGGAATGGTTTGGCGCCATGCAGTAACCTGAACGATGGACAGGTTTTTTCGTTCCGTTATCGCAATGCCAACACCACCGGCAGAATTGCCGTGATCACCAGGTACAAAGGCGTGGCCGAGTGGAGATTGTGGTTCAGCCATGCATCCGGCTCCCCTCTGGATCAAACATGTGGTGACTGACAATCTCGACCGCGCCATGCTTGCCGCGCAATAGGTCCGTCGCATAGGCGCGGTTGCCGATCATGGATGTGCCGTGCTTGACGAGCGCCAGTGCAATATATTTGCCGAGCGCCGGTGAATAGCAGGCGGCAGTGACATGGCCGAAACTGTCGGCAGGTTCGCGCGGGGTGGCATCACTGACAATATGACTGCCGCCATTGATCGACTGGTTGTCGAGCGAGATCAGGCCGACGAGCGACAGGCGATTTTCATCGGCAAGACCGTCGCGATCCTTCATGCCAGAGCCGATATAGGGCTTTTTCTTTGATAGCATCCAGTCGAGATGCAGATCATGGGCCGTGGTGCGCCCGTCGATTTCGGCGCCGGTAACGTGGCCCTTTTCGATGCGCAGCGTACCAAGCGCTTCCAGACCATAGGGCATGATATCGTAAGGCTTGCCCGCTTCCAGCAGCGCTTCCCAGACCTGTGTGCCAAACCCTGCGCCGCAATAGACTTCATAGGCAAGTTCGCCCGAGAAGGAGAGGCGGCAGATCATGACGGGCACATCGCCGATTGAACCATAAACAATGCCCATGAAAGGCAGGGTTGTATTGTCGACGCTGGTCCCCGTGACACAGGCTTCCAGAACGGCGCGGGCTTTTGGGCCTGACACAGCCGTACCGGCCCAGACGTCGGTGACGGAAGTCAGATGCACGCGCAGGTCAGGCCAGACGCAATCGAGATAGAATTCCAGATGCTGCATGACATTTCCGGCATTGGCCGTGGTTGTCGTCATCAGGAACTGCGTTTCGCTCAAGCGCCATGTGGTGCCGTCATCATAGACAATGCCGTCTTCACGCAGCATCAGGCCGTAGCGCGCCTTGCCGACGGGCAGGGTGGAAAACATGTTGGTATAAACGCGGTCAAGGAATATTCCCGCGTCGGGGCCCTGAATGTCGATCTTGCCGAGGGTCGAAACATCGACAATGCCGACACTCTGGCGCACGGCACGGGCTTCCCGCACATAGGCCTGTTCAACAGTTTCGCCATGGCTGCCATAGATCATCGGGCGATGCCAAAGACCGGCCTCATAGGTCTTGGCACTATTGGCCAGATGCCAGTCATGCATGGGTGTCAGGCGGTGCGGACGCAGATCGCCATAGCGCTCGCCAGCAATTGCCCCGAAGGAAACAGGCGTGAAAGGCGGGCGAAACCGCGTTGTTCCAGCTTCCGGAATGGTAATGCCGCGCGCATCGGCCATGATGGCAAGGCCGGGAATATTCGACGTTTTGCCCTGATCCGTTGCCATGCCAAGTGTGGTGTAGCGCTTCAGGTGCTCCACTGAATGGAAGCCTTCGCGATAGGCGAGGCGAATATCATCGGCGGTAACGTCATGCTGAAAATCGACGAAAGCTTTTTGCGATTTGGCTGCCGGTTCGATCTGGAAAACGGCAGCGGGCGAAGCGTCGAACATCGGCGCATCGACTGAGGGTAGTTTCGGCTTGGCCTTGGACGAGGAGCCTTTGGTGGCACCATCGGAAAACACGCTGACCGTATCCATATAACCAGCGGCTGATCCGGCAGTGACCCAGTTCTGGTTGGGTTCGGGTGGCAGGAAAGCCTGCAGGTCTTCATCCCACTCGGGCTTGCCACCTGCCTGACTGGCAAGATGGATAGCTGGGGACCATCCGCCTGAAACACCCAGACAATCGGTCTTGATTTCCCGCGGTGTTCCCGAGACATGACCGGTCTGCGCATTGAAATGCTGCACAGTGATCGAACTCAGGGTCTTACCCGCATGGGTGCCTGTTACCGCATGGCCGAGCACAAGCTCCGCTCCCGCCGATGAGGCAATCTCAATGCAGGAACCCGAAACATCGGCGCGCACATCAACGATAGCAACGATGTTGACGCCAGCCTGTGACAGGGCGCGTGCCGCTTCATAGGCGCTGTCATTGTTGGTAAACAGCGTCACATTGTTTCCTGTCGCAACGCCATATTCGACGGCATAGCGCCTGACAGCATCGGCCAGCATGACGCCGGGACAATCATTGCCGGGAAAAACAATAGGCCGCTCAAATGCACCCGTCGCCAGAATGGTCTTGCCGGTGCGGATGATCCAGTAGCGCTGACGTGCCTGCCCCTTGGTGCGGTTTGGCTTGAAGTCGGAAACGTGTTCGATGGCTGTCAGGACATTGCCATCATAATAACCCCAGACGGAGGTGCGGGTGAGAAAGCGGACATTGGGAAGGGCAGCAAGCGCTGCCGCTTTTTCCCGCGCCCAGACGGCAGCATTGCGTCCATCAATCAGTTCAACCGAGGCGAGCAGCGAACCACCAGCCATAGGGCGCTCTTCGGCGACAATCACCTGTGCGCCGGTTTCCGCAGCAGCTTCTGCCGCCAGAAGCCCGGCGGGGCCGGTGCCGACGACAAGCACATCGCAGAAGGCATTCATGCGTTCGTAATGATCCGGGTCTGCTGTCACGCCCGCCTTGCCAAGACCGGCGGCGCGGCGGATGAATTTTTCAAAGAACATCCAGACTTTAGTGCTGCGCAGCGGACCTATCGCCGGTCCCATGAAGGTCTTGTAGTAGAAACCTGCGGAAAATATCGGCCCGGCCAACTGGTTGACGGCCATGAAATCATGCTCAAGCGATGGGAAACGGTTCTGGCTTTCCGTCACCAGTCCATCATAGATTTCCAGCTCGGTAGCGCGGACATTGGGTTCGCGCACATCGCCTGACAAAACCGTAACAAGCGCATTGGGCTCGTCGCTGCCGGCAGCAAAGACGCCGCGCGGCCGGTGATATTTGAACGAACGGCCAAACAGCGTGATGCCATTGGCAAGGAGGGCGGAAGCCAGCACATCGCCGGGATGGCCGCTATAGGCCTTGCCATCAAAGGTAAAGCGAACGGTTTTGGCGCGGTCAACACGTCCGCCCTTGGGAAGTCTTGAAGCGGTCATGGGTGCTCACCGCCTTTTACCGATGCAACTGCGTCGCGCGCAAAGCCAACGGATGAAATGACGTGGGTTGCCATATCGCGGGTGACGATCAAATGCTGGCGGCAGCCACCGCTGTGCAGCCAGAATTCGCGGTGCGAGCCCATGGGGTTGGCGCGGTCATAGACATAGGCGCTCCATGCGGCCTGATCTGACGAAGCCGGATCGGGGCGTTGGCGCGTTGCATCGGCCTGATAGGTGAATTCGATGACGTCACGCGGTCCGCAATAGGGGCATTTGATTATCATGGTCTTCTTGTCTCGAAAGCGAATCTGTTGCGGTTTGGCGTTTTATTTCTCTGATATGCCAGTCAACAGTGTGTGTCTGGGCTGGTCAAGATGAGTACGAAGCGAAGGTGAGCAAAACTGTTACTTTGGCAAGAATTTCGGCCTGCCTTATGTGTGACGATTCATGATTACCCCGGCATTATGCTACTGTCCGACGCAAGGGACGGTCATCAGGATAGCGGCGAGCACTATCAACAACCCGACCCAAGCTTGGAATTGGAAGCAAAAAGTGCCTTGATTGTGCCGACATGAACAGGCAAATCGACAAAGCAAACTATTCATAAAGGCTCCAGACCTGTGATTTCATCTTTTCTTCGGCAGATTCTTCTGACGATTGCCGCCGTTCTGTTTCTGGCGGCGCCTGTCCAATTGGCTTTGGCGCAAACAACGCCCGCACCAGCACCGGCAACGACTGCGCCCGCTGCACCAGCACCGGCAGCTGTTGCACCGGCTCCAGCTCCAGCGCCGGTAACTGAGGCTCCAGCTCCTGCGGTTCCATCCAGTATTGTGAGCGAGCAGCGCCCCGTCATCGATGCGTTGAAAAAGCAGATCGCGGCCTACGAACAGAAATTCAAGCAAAAGGCTGACGCGGACGCCGCGCTGGCAAATCTCCGGCTTGATCTGGAAGCCAGTGCCAAAAAGCTGCTCGATATCGGTGTTTCGTTCCGTCCGCGTATCACGGAGATCAACGCCCGGCTTGAACAGCTGGGATCGCCACCGCCACAAGGTCAGCCAGCAGAAGCCAAGATCGTTACCGACGAACGGACGCGTCTGACGACCGAGAAGGCCGAAATCAACGCGGTTCTGGGTGAAACCGAAGATCAGTTGCTCGAAGTCAACAAGATGATCGACGCAATTGGTGATGCGCGCCGCGAGCTGTTCGCCAATACATTGTCGCAGCGCGTTGACATCAACTATTCTCTCGGCAGCGAAGTGATCGACGCTTATGGCCGCGAAATGAGCACGATGAACCAGCTGATTTCGTCCTGGTGGCGCTTTGTCGTTACCTTCAAATGGCAATCGATGCTGGCTGCAGCTTTCTTTGCTGTGATTGCTGCTCTGGTCCTTCTTATCGGCGGGCAGCGGCTGCTTGGGCACCTTTACCTGCGCGATGCCGCCATTGAGCAGCCATCCTATCTCAGCCGTCTGGCGGTCGCGTTCTGGTCAACGCTGATGCGCTCGCTGACCGTGGTGGTATTTCTTGCCACCACCTATCTCTTCCTTAGCTATTTCAATGTGTTGCGACCTGACGTTGCCGCGCTGTTCTACACGCTGTTTTGCGTGATCGGTATTGTCTACTTCGTTCATGCTTTGGCGCAGGCGGTCATCTGTCCCGGTGCGCCGAACTGGCGGCTTGTGCATGTAGCGCCCCGTCCGGGCCGTATCCTGATGGTTCTGATCACCGCCACCGCAACCATCACCGGGCTTGACTACCTTGCCGATACGATCAACCAGATTGCAACTTCACCACTGTCGCTGACGGTGGCCAAAAGCCTGTTTGCAACGGTCCTGGTCGGGCTTCTCATCATCGCCATGGCTTTGTTGAAACCGCTGGAGGATCAGGAAACCGGCGCAGCAAAGCGCTGGCCGCGTCCATTGCGGCTCTTCCTCTATGCCATCGGTCTTATTCCGATCGCCGCCGCCCTGCTTGGTTATATCGGCTTTGCGCGCTTTGTCTCGCAGCAGATCGTCATCAATGGTGCTGTGCTTGTCACCATGTATCTCGGCTTCCTTACGGCTCGTGCCGTTGCAGACGAGAATGCGCTTGGTGGCACGGTGCTAGGACGCACGATTCAGACACGCTTCGGCATCGATGAATCAACGCTCGACCAGCTTGGATTGATTGCCAGCATCGTCATCAATGTCTTTGTGCTTCTGCTTGGTATTCCGATCATTCTGCTGCTCTGGGGCTTCCAGTGGAGCGAAATGACGGTCTGGTTCCTGACCTTTGCCACCGGCTTCCAGATTGGATCGGTGACGATCTCACTGGTGGCCATTGCAGTTGGTATCCTGTTGTTTGCCCTGTTCTACGGTTTCACGCGCTGGTTTCAGGGCTGGCTCGATATCAGGGTCATGTCGCGTGGCAAGCTGGATTCCGGTGTGCGCAACTCGATCCGCACGGCGGTCGGTTATCTCGGCCTCGGCATAGCGGGTCTCATTGGCATTTCGGCGGCGGGCATCAATCTTTCAAGCCTCGCGCTGGTTGCCGGTGGTCTGTCGCTCGGTATCGGTTTTGGTATGCAGGCCATTGTTTCCAACTTTGTCTCCGGCCTTATCCTTCTGGCTGAGCGGCCTTTCAAGGTTGGTGACTGGATTGAAACAAGCGGCGTTGGCGGCATTGTCAAGAAGATCAGTGTTCGCGCGACGGAAGTTGAAACCTTCCAGCGTCAGTCGATCATTATTCCGAACTCGTCGTTCATCAATGGCAATGTTGGTAACTGGACGCACCGCAACAAGCTTGGCCGCGTGGAAATTCCGATTGGCGTTTCCTATAAGGTCGATCCACGCCGTGTGCATGCCATCCTGATGGACATTGCGCGCAGCCACCCGCTGGTGCTGAAAAACCCGGAACCGTTCGTTGCGTTCAAGGCGCTTGCGGATTCGACGATGGATTTCGAAATGCGGGTGCATCTTGCTGACCTGTCGAACTCAGGCACTGTACAGAATGAAATCCGCTTTGCGCTGGTTGATCGCTTTGCCGAAGAGGGGATCGAGATTCCGTTCCCGCAGCGCGACGTCAACATTCATCTGGATGATGCAGATGCCATCGTTCAGATGATTACAGACCGGGTAAAGGAGCAGCTTGCGGGACAAGCGAAGAAGACAACAAAGAATTGATGATACAGATCAGCCATCAACTTGGTGCTTTCGTCTAAATATCGGAAAAATAACGAGACGTTCAGTTGCCGTTCAGTTTCACCCCGTTATAACTATTGTCGAAAAGGGGCAGTTAAGCCCGATGTAACAGGGGCGGTGGAAACACCGGGGTGAAATGAACAAGTTTGCTTTTGTCATTCTTACAGGCACCATTGTGGCCGGACCAGCGTTCGCGGCCAGCCTGAAAAACAGCGATGCCAGTGCTCAGACCGTCGTCGTGACCGAAGGTTCCAGTAAAACCCAGTTGCAGGTTGCTGCCGGTGATACGGTTGAATTCTGCAGCAGCGGCTGCTTCGTCACGTTTCCCAATGGCGATCGCGAAGCCCTGACGGGCGGCGAAAGCATAGAAATCAAAGGCGGCAAGGTTTCGATCAAGTAGACGAAACCCGGCTGTTCCAGTAAATATAGGCCCGAACTGTTTAAAATAGTTCGGGCCTATTAATTTCTGATTCACTGTCGATATTGTTTTTACTCGTATTTTTTTATTTTACTTGGGCAGTTCACGCTTCATTTCTAGTTTGCCGATAGGTCGTCGCATAGGGAATATCGCGTGGGGATGTGTCGGTGAGCGTGCAGTCAAGCAAGCAGTTTGTGGATCTCGTTGTCGATCTTGATGGCACTTTGATTGCCACTGATCTTTTATGGGAAAGTATTTTTCAGCTGCTCAAGAAGAATATGCTTTATCTCTTCGTTCTGCCTTTCTGGGCGTTAAAGGGAAAAGGCAATCTGAAGCATCAGATATCCCAACGTGTCTGTATCGATCCCGCCCTTCTTCCCTATAGGCAGGATTTTCTCGAATTTTTGCGGGAAGAGCACAGCAAGGGCCGGCGCATTGTTCTGGCCACTGGGGCCGCCCGGCAGTTTGCAGAGCCAATTGCTGCGCATATCGGTCTTTTCGATGCGGTTTATGCCACGGATGAGACGCGAAATCTGACATCGAAGCTGAAAACCGAGTTCCTGCTGAAAACCTTTGCCGGAAGAAGCTTTGCCTATGCGGGCAATAGCAGGGCTGACATCCCCGTCTTTGAGGCCGCCAGCGAGGCCATTGTGGTTGCACCAGACCGCGCGGCAGGCAAATGGCAGAATGCGCATTCCGTCCGTGTATTTGAAGCGCCAAAGACCAGCTGGCGGACGTTCTTCCGAATGCTACGGGTGCATCAATGGATGAAAAACACGCTTATCTTCGTGCCGCCCACACTCGATCATGAGATCACGAATTGGGTGACATTGAGCGCTGCGCTGATCGCATTTGTGGCGTTTTCTGCGGCGGCTTCGGCGATTTACATCCTCAATGATCTTTTTGATCTGCCGCTGGATCGCCAGCACGCCCGAAAAAAGAGCCGCCCCTTTGCCAGCGGGGTCTTTTCCATCCCGTTCGGGCTGAGGATTGCGTTCCTGCTGCTTGTCATCGCCGGTCTTCTGGCAATGCAATTGCCGTGGGCATTCAGCGTCGTGCTGGGTGTCTATATTATCGCCACAACGGCCTATTCGCTTTCGCTCAAGCGTATGCTGCTGATCGATGTCCTGATGCTGGCAGGACTTTATACACTGCGTGTGCTCGCCGGTGCTGCTGCTACGAACATTGCGGGATCATTCTGGCTTCTGGCTTTCTCGTCATTCTTCTTTCTCTCGCTTGCGCTGGTTAAACGCTATGTGGAGTTGCAAAGCACGACACTGCTCGAAAAGGATCGCATTGCGGGCAGGGGGTATCGGCAGAGTGATCGCGAGGTTGTTGCGCAATGCGGTGTCGCATCCGCTTTTGCTGCCGCCACGGTTCTCGCGCTTTATGTGGACAGCGATTCCGTGGTCCGGCTTTATTCCTATCCGTGGATGATCTGGCCCCTGTGCCCCATCGTTCTCTACCTCAATATCCGCATCTGGATTCTGGCGCATCGCGGCGAGATGCATGAGGACCCGGTTGTCTTCATTATTTCCGATTGGCGCAGCCAGGTCATGATCGCAATCGGCGCGGCCTTGCTGCTCTATGGTGGCGCAAGGGCATGACGCACGACTATGAAAGCTTTGGCCGGATAGACAGGCATCGCCGCTCCGCCATTTCGCTGGAGGAGGCGCGGCAGGCTTTCGATGTTTCGCTGCCCGGCTCCTACCTGCCATTCGGCAATGGCAGATCCTATGGCGACAGTTGCCACAATGATGCGGGCCTGTTGGTCGACATGCGGCCCAACAATCAACTCATCTCCTTCGACACAGCAGCGGGTGTGCTGCATGCGGAAGCGGGGATGCTGCTTGCGGATATCATTGCCATCGCCGCGGCAGAAGGTTATTTCCTGCCTGTTACGCCCGGTACCCGGTTTGTCACGCTGGGCGGCGTTATCGCCAATGATGTGCATGGCAAGAACCATCACCGGCGCGGTACATTCGGTTGCCATGTCGAGAGGTTCGATCTTCTGCGCTCCGACGGGACAGTCGCCAATTGCTCGGCTTCTGAAAATACGGATCTGTTCAACGCCACCATAGGCGGGCTTGGCCTGACCGGGATTATCCAGACAGCCTCTATCCGGTTGATGCGGGTCAGTTCGCTTGATATTGAGGAGCGCGTCACCCGCTTCAAAAATCTGGACACCTATTTCGATCTCGCCCCAAAAGCGGATGAAGAGAATGAATATGCCGTCGCCTGGGTGGATCAGCTGGGCAGCGGTCGCGGCATTCTCCTGACCGGAAACCATGCGGACAATGGCAATTTCGACATCAGCGCAGGCAGGACCAGATTTGGCGTGCCTGTTGATCTGCCGGTTTCCGCGCTCAATTTTCCAAGCCTGAAGCTGTTCAACACGGCGTATTATCATCGCAAAGGCAGCAAAACCGATACGGGGCTGACAGGCTATTCGCCTTTCTTCTATCCACTCGATCAGGTGAAGAACTGGAACCGCCTTTATGGCCGGGCAGGGCTCTATCAGCACCAGAGTGTCATCCCGGAAGCCAATGCCCGCGATACGATTGCTCTTATGCTGGAGGCGACGCGGCAGGCCGGGCAAAACTCATTCCTGACGGTTCTCAAGCGCTTTGGCGCCATTGCCTCACCGGGCCTGCTGTCATTTCCGCGGGCCGGTTACACGCTTACGCTGGATTTTCCCAATCGCGGCCAGAAGACGCTGTCGCTGCTGGAGCAGCTTGACCGCATGACAATCGAAGCGGGCGGGCGGGTCAATCCGTATAAGGATCAGCGGATGAGTGCCGCCGTCTTCAAATCAGGGTTTCCGCAATGGAAGCAGCTGGAGGAACGGCGGGACCTGATGTTCAATTCGAATTTCTGGGCACGAACCGCTCTGTCGGCCCAAGAATAAAGCGACAGATGGTTCAATTTTTAACAATGGCCTTCGAGTCTTTTCAACGTAAGGTTGTTATTTGGGGGCAGCAGGTGGGGGTAATCTTGGCATGACAAAATATGTTCCGTTCATACTCTTTACAGTCATGACCAATGCGGCGGCGCAGGTCATGCTGAAATACGGGATGATCACGCTCGGGCCGATTAGTTTCAGCGCGGACAGCTTTATCCAGCGCGTGTTCCAGATCGTGTTCAACCCATGGGTGTTTGCCGGGCTTTTCACCTTCGTCATTTCGATGGCCTCGCACCTCTATGTGCTTTCCAAGGTGGACCTTTCCTTCGCTTATCCCTTTCTGAGCCTTGCCTATGTGGCGGTCGCGCTGTTCGCCTGGGCCGTGTTCAAGGAGGAGCTTGGAGCCTACAAGATTGCCGGAATTGCGTTTATTATGCTCGGCACGATTTTCATTGCGCAGAGCGGCCGTCACAACGGCACTGAGCCGGGTGAACAGACGCCGCCAGCCCCCACAACTTCGTCCTGAGTGAGCAGAGCCATGAGACATGTAATTTTCGGCGGCGACGGGTTTGTCGGACGCCATCTCGCACCCAAACTGATCGCCGATGGCGAAGAGGTTATCGTTGCGGATATCGTCAAAAGCGACCTGCCGCATTATGCCAATATTGCCTTTGTTCAGTGCGATGTCACCGATCCGCAGGCGATTACTGCCGTTGGCATCAAGGCGGATGATATGGTCTATAACCTGTCCGCCAAGATGCTCTCGCCCTTGCAGGTACGTGCCAAACGCCACGATTTCTTCTTTCCGGTCAATTACTTCGGCACTGAGAACATCATCAAGGCGATGGACAAGGCAGGCGCGAAGAAGCTTATCCACTACACCACCGACATGATTTACGGCCACACCTATGTCTGGCCACAGACCGAAGACCATCCGGCTGCGCCGCTTGGTGAATATGGATGGTCAAAACTCAAAACCGAAGAACTCGCCGCGGAATGGCGGATGCGGGGCATGGATATTTCGCTGTTTCGCCCGCGTTTGATCATCGGACCCGGACGGCTCGGCATTCTTGAAAAGCTGTTCAAGCTGATCGATTATAATCTACCCGTTCCCATGATCGGTTCGGGCAAGAACCCGTATCAGTTTATTTCGGTGTTCGATTGCGCCGAGGCTGCACGCGCGGCGTGGAAAGCCGGTGTGCCCAACGAGGCCTATAATCTCGGTTCGCTCAACCCGCCGCCGGTGCGCAAGCTGCTGGGTGATCTGGTCAAGTTCGCCAATTCAAGATCACTGCTGCTGCCGACGCCCGCATGGGCCGTCAAGAAAACACTGGATGCATTTGACTGGCTGAACATGCCGATCATGGACCCGGAACAATATCTGATTGCTGACGAGATGTGCGTACTGGATGTCTCAAAAGCCGAGCGGCAACTGGGCTGGGTGCCGCAATACCGGGACGAAGACATGCTGATCGCGGCTTACCGCGAATATCGCAACAACAAGGATGGCAAGCTTGCCGGTCAACCATCGTCGATAACGGCGCAATAAGGGGGATTATCGATGAACAAGCTGACAACACTGCCAAAAGACACCCCTGATGTGCTCGAGCCGATCAAAAGGCCCGATCTGCTGACTGTTGAAGAAGCCAAGGTGATGACGCTGCCGCGCATGACGGAGCTTTTCACCAAGCACCTCAATCCCGGCCAGCTGCATTTCATGAAGCTTCTGGGCTTCCACAAGATCAAGATCGAACATGCGGAAGGCATGTATTATTACGATCAGAACGGCCGGGCTATTCTCGACTTTTTCGGCGGATTCGGATCGCTGGCCTTTGGCCATAACCATCCGCGCATTCTAGCTGCCCGCAAACAGTTTCAGGACGAGCGGCGTCAGGAAATCGCCATTGCCTTCATGTCGCAATATGCGAGCGCTCTGGCTCATAATCTTGCGGCCTGTTCGCCCGGTGATCTCGACATGGTGTTTCTCGGCTCCTCCGGGTCGGAAGCCATGGAGGCGGCAATCAAGGTGGCGGAACGCGCGGCGGGGCCAAAAAAGCCCAAGATCGTCTATGCAGAGAATTCGTTTCACGGCAAGACCAAGGGTGTTTTGTCGATCACCGATGGCCAGCTTTATCGCGGCGATTTCAAGCTCGTCGACAATACCGTGCGTATTCCATTCGGCGATATCGATGCGGTCGAGAATGTGTTTCGTTCCGACCCGGAAATCGGTGTCATTGTGCTTGAGACCATTCAGGGCGGCGGCGGCATCATCAGCGCGCCAAATGCCTATTGGCAAAAGCTTCGGGCGCTGTGTGATCAATATGGCGTGCTCTGGGTGGCCGATGAGGTGCAGTGCGGCTTTGGCCGTTCCGGTCGATTCTATGCGTTCGAACATGCGGGTGTTGTGCCCGATGTGACGGCGCTGGCGAAATCATTGGGCGGCGGCAAGGCTGCTATGGGTGCGATGATTGCGCGGCGTGAGGTCTATATGAAGGCCTATGGGACACCCAAGACCGCAATGATCCACGCCATGGCGACCTTTGGCGGTATTGGCGAGGCCTGTGTGACGGCCATTGAAGCGATCAATATTCTCTATGACGAACACCTGATCGACAATGCAGCGGAGACGGGTGCTTATCTGCTGGAACAGCTGGAAGGCCTCAAAGCCAAGTATCCGGCCATGATCAAGGATGTTCGCGGGCAGGGGCTGATGATCGGCCTCGAATTCCACGACTTTTCCAAGACAGTGCCCGTTGTCCTGCGGCCCGTGCTTGCCATGCTTGATGATAAGCTGAAGGGGTCACTTCCCGGCTTTATCGGCAGCCATCTCCTGCGCGATCATGGCGTGCTGGTGGCCTTCACCGAGTATAACCGCAATGTGGTTCGCCTTGAGCCGCCATTGATCTGCCAGCATGACCATGTGGACCGGTTTATCGCAGCGCTTGATGAGGTGCTGTCGCGCGGCATCGTGCGGATTGTCAAAGATTTCGTCAAAGCGCAGGTGAAATAAGGTTTCGAGGGCCGGGCTGATGTCCCGGCCTTTTATTTTGTGCTGGCAATGCCCGGTCGCAGCAAAAGATCCCAGCACTCATTGAGCTTGACCACAGTTCGGTCATCAAGGGCTTTCTCGTAGACTTTCCAAAGCATCAAACGCGCTGTCGTCACTGGGCAGCTTGGCCGCAACACGCCGTCTGTCGCGCGCACTGCGGCTTCTTCCTCCGATGTCTGGTCGCCAACGGTGCGAAAGGGATCAGCACCAATCTGTATGTGGCGCGTTGCATCGCGATCGAGAATCCATGGGAACGGATTGGTGAAATCGAGGTTCATCAAACTGTTCAGATGTACGCCGTTCGTGGCTTCGAACTGCTTGATGGCCTTGACGGCGCGGTCCGCCGAGATGAGCCAGAACATCTGGTAATCCAGTTCCGAATAAAGCTGCCAGCTTGGAAGCTGCCCCTGTTCCGCCAGTTCGTGATAGGTAGCAGCATTCTTCACATAATGCGCCTGCAGGAGATCAACGCGCTCCCATATGTCTTTGCGCGTCGACACTAGCCCCATTGATTTTACGTCCGTGACAGGTGCCGCTACATATGTTGGCGCAACAGCTGTCATGCGCAGGCTCTCGTGCATCACTTTGGTCAAGGTGGGTATCGCCGTGAAGGCTACGAGTACGTAGACGATGCGGCGATGCCTTGCCGGCAAGGCCGCCGACTTGACTATCAGTGCCAGCAGGACAGGCCAGAGGAAGATAAACTCCTGACTGCCGGTGTTCTGGGTCTCCAGGAAAATGCCCGCGATCAGCACAACGCCAATCCATAGAAAGTCCTGATCAAGAACGGTTGCCACTGCCTTGGTGGATGGCTGGCTGGTCAGCTTTTTGAGCGCGGCAGACACATTGCTGCGATTGATCCAGAAGAGAAACAGGATGAGCGCGGCGGCGGCCAGAATGACATCCAGCTTGGTGGAAAAAACAGTCAGAAAACGCGACAGAAGCACGTCCTCATTCATGCCCACCAGTTCAATGATGCTGGCGAGATAGGTTGAAACCATGCGGTGGTTGAGTTCAAAAACCAGCAGTGCGGCGATCACCACAACCATGGCCAGCAATACATGCCGCCATTTCAACCGGCCGCTGAGTATGGCGAACAGGCCAATCAGTCCGCCCGCAAGAAAGCCGGTGATCTTGGTGAAAAACAGCGCCAGCATCGCCAAGGCAGCGACGATAGCCAGTTTGCGGGTATTGGGCAGGAAGATCAGTGCGCTGGTCAGAACATAGAGCAGCAGCGATGTGTGCCGGTTATAGATGCCAAAGCCTGAGATGCCGGGATAGGAATGAAAGCTCTGCGTGTTGGTGGGGCAGATCGCAAAAATCAAAAAGGGAATAATGAGGGCGAAGGCAATGCTGCGGCGGCGTTTGTCCACGTCCCAAACAATAACAGCCATGATGGGCGCAGCAACAATAAGGGCGGACCACTGCGCAAGCAGGGTAGGCTGGCCATTGGGGAAAAGCCTTTGCAGCCAATAGAACTGGTAATAGTCGAGCGCACCGACGGGTGCGAGAAAATCCACTGCCGGGATTTGTCCCATCTTCAGGCGCTGGGCTGCGTCGAGATATATATAGGTGTCCCAGTACATCGGGCCGATCGGCACCGCCAGTCGTAGACCAAGCAGCAGCGCCAGCACCGCCAGCATCAACAGAAGCAGCGCCAGCGGGGAGAATATCCCAACTGCCGGTCTGGTCATGTCCTTGGAGATATCTGACATTATTCTTCGTTTCCGGCTGGTCGACGCTTAAAGACCATTTCTATAGCGGGAAGTCTCCATATTGCGTTAAATCATTCCCGCAGTTTGATCAGAAATTCACGCAAAATGCTGACAGTTTGCCGCGCGTCGCGCCGTGTTTTGGCCATGTCGCAAACAGGCCTTAGCAATGGACAGTACGAACGGCATAGTGCAGAAAATTGGTGTGTGTCGCCAGATCACCGCCAAACCACCGATTGATATCAGAGGATAGAATGAAATGAAGACCCAAGCGCGTGTAGTTGTCATCGGCGGTGGTGTGGTGGGTGTATCAACACTCTATCATCTGGCCAAGAAGGGCTGGAGCGATGTGGTGCTCATCGAGCGCAAGGAACTGACATCGGGTTCCACATGGCATGCGGCCGGTCTGCTGCCGCTTTTCAACATGAGCTATTCCGTCGGCCAGATCCACAAATACTCGGTCAAGTTTTATCAGGAACTGCAGGAAGAAACCGGCATGAATGTCGGCTTCACCAATTGCAGCAATATTCGTCTCGCCCGCACCAAGGATCGCTGGGACGAATATATGTATTATGCCGGTGTTGCTGAAACTATCGGCGTTCCGGTCAAGCTGTTGACGCCAGAACAGGTCAAGGAAATCTGGCCGCTGGCCGAAATGGATGGAATTCTCGGTGCTATCCAGCATCCGGAAGATGGCTATATCCAGCCCGCTGACCTGACACAGGCTCTGGCCAAGGGCGCGCGTGATCGCGGTGCCACGATCTACCGCTACACATCGGTTCTCGGCATTGAACAGCTGCCTTCAGGCGAATGGCTTGTAAAAACAGACAAGGGCGACATCACCGCTGAACATGTTGTTTCGGCAACCGGCAACTTTGCCCGCAAAACGGGCAAGATGGTTGGTCTCGATGTACCCGTCATCCCGGTGGAGCACCAGTACATCGTCACCGAGCCGCATCCGGCCATTCTTGAGCGCAAGGCCAAGGGCCTGCCGGAAATGGGCGTTCTGCGTGAAAGCGATTCATCCTGGTATATGCGCGAAGAAAATGGCGGCCTGCTGCTCGGACCTTATGAAAAAGGCGCACCTGTCTGCTATGTCGATGGGCCATCCGATGCCAGCGAGTACGAGCTGTTTCAGGAAGACCTTGACCGTCTCGAACCCTATATCGAAACGGCGATTGCCCGCGTTCCTGCCTTCGGCGAAGTCGGTATCAAAAAAGTCTATAATGGCGCGATTGCCTACACACCCGATGGTTCGCCCATCATCGGTCCAGCGCCACGCCTGAAGAATTTCTGGCTCAATGAAGGCCATTCCTTTGGTGTGACGGCCGCTGGCGGTGCTGGCTGGCAGTTGGCTGAATGGATTGTCGAAGGCGAACCTTCCATTGACATGATGGGCGTTGATCCACGCCGTTTCGGCCCTTACGCAACCGAAGGCTACCTGAAGGAAAAGAACGAGGAAGCCTATGCGGAGGTGTTCTCGGTCCACTACCCGGATGAAGAGCGCGGCGCTGCCCGCCCGCTCAAGCGTTCGCCATCCTATGACCGCCAGAAGGCGCTCGGTGCCGTGTTCGGTACTGTTTATGGCTGGGAACGCGCCAACTGGTTCGCTCCGCAGGGCTATGGTCTCGAGGTTGCAAAGCTCGACAAGCCGGATGTGCTGATGAACCACAACCATCCAAAGCCGGATGCGGACGGCAAGGTAAAGGAACTCTGGTCCTTCCATCGCTCCAACTATTTTGAGCATGTGGGCAACGAGATCAAGAACGTCACCAACAATGTCGGCCTTCTCGATATGTCTGCCTTTGCCAAGATTGAAGTGGCTGGTCCCGGTGCGCGCGAATGGCTCGATTCCATTCTGGCCAACCGCATCCCCAAGAAGCAGGGCCGCATTGCACTCTGCCATCTGCTGACGAAGGACGGCGGCGTCCGCTCCGAGTTCACGGTTTACGAATGGGCTCCCGGCAAGTTCTATCTCGTCTCCGCCGGTGCCTATGAGAACCACGATCACGACTATCTCTACAAGCTGCTGCCGTCGGATGGCTCTGTAACCCTGCGTCCGATTACACAGATGTATGGTGTGCTGGTTCTTGCCGGACCCAAGAGCCGTGAAGTGCTGCAGAAACTCACGCGGGCTGATCTGTCCAATGAAGCCTTCCCATGGCTGTCGGGCAAGGAAATCAGCGTGGGCACCGGCACAGCCCATGCCCTGCGCGTCAACTTTGTCGGCGAACTTGGCTGGGAACTGCATCACCCGATTGAACAGCAGAACACCATCTATGATCTGCTGCTTGAAGCCGGTGCGGAATTCGGCATCAAGCCATTCGGCATCCGCGCCATGACGGCAATGGCCGTCGAAAAGTCCTATCGCCTGATCCCACGTGAACTGTCGATCGAATACAATGCCTTCGAAAGCGGTCTCGACCGTTTCGTTCATCCCAACAAGGGCGATTTCATCGGTCGTGACGCGGTGGTGAAGGCGCGCGAGGACGGGCTGAAGTGGAACTTTGTCACGCTTGAGGTGCATGTACCGGGTGTTTCCGACATCGATGCACGCGGTAGTGAACCGATCTATGCCAATGGCCAGCTGATTGGCCGTGCTACCCATGGTGGTTACGGCTGGCGTCTGGGCAAGAGCCTCGCGCTTGCCATGGTCAAGCCTGACTATTCGGCGCTGGGCACACAGCTTGAGATCAAGATTCTCGGCAAGACGCACAAGGCAACGGTCATTCCGGAAGCGCCTTTTGATACCGAGAACGAGCGTCTGCGCGCATAAAGCTGCTCTTACGGATCGAAGAATACGAAATGGCGCCCGCAAGGCGCCATTTCTTTTGAGCAAACGTTCAATAGAGCGTGAATGCGCCGTATCGGGCTTTGTATTGCGCCTGTTTGCGTTACACTTGCCCATGGCATCGCACAGGAAAACTTTCAGAGGTTTTCTCTTACTCGCGGCATCACTGGCGAGTTCTACTGCGTGCGCCCAGACCGCCGCTGTTGATGTCGATGTCGAGCTTGTGCTGGCGGTGGATGCGTCCCGCTCCATGGAACCCTTCGAGCAGAAGATTCAGCGCGATGGCTATATTGCCGCCTTGCGCCACCGTCAGGTTATCGATGCCATTCTTGAAGGCGTTCATGGCCGCGTGGCAATCACCTATGTCGAGTGGGCGGGGTCATCCATGCAGCGCGTTATCGTGCCATGGACGCTGGTGGATAGCGCTGAATCGGCTGAACGGCTGGCTGTGGCGCTCGATCAGCCCATTCCTTCCACGCAAAGCCGCACATCGATTTCCGGAGCGATTGATTTTGGCGCGACGCTTTTTGACAATAATGGTTTCCGGTCCTCGCGCCATGTGATCGATGTTTCCGGCGATGGTGCCAATAATCATGGCAGGCCAGTCATCGAAGCGCGTGCGGAAGCCATTGCCAAAGGTGTGACCATCAATGGTCTGCCATTGATGACACAGAGCGATTTCTATTCGGATTGGGCTGTTTCCGATCTCGATATCTATTACGGCAACTGTGTCATTGGCGGTCGCGGCGCCTTCATGGTTCCCGTCAATTCATGGGAACAGTTTCCCGAAGCCGTGCGCCGCAAGCTTGTGCAGGAACTCGCGGATAAGCCGGATGGCGTCAACCATGCGGAATGGTCGCCAGAGGAAAAACTGCCGGTTATTTTTGTGCAGGCCAAGAAAGACTATGACTGCCTGTCCGGTGAAAAAGTCTGGCAGCGGCGCATGCAGGATTGGGAATCGCGATAGATTTGCTTCAAGGATGGTTCGTGGTTCGACGTAACAACCATGAGGGGCTTGGGTGGATGAAACGCTAATAGCAAACCCACCCCACCGTCATCCTCGGGTCAAGCCCGAGGATGACGGTGGGGTGGGTTGTTAGGAGCCAAATTCTGCACCCCTTACGCCGCAATCTTGACGATCAGCGTTGCATCCTCACTCTCCCTCATGGTTGTTATGTCGAACCACGAACCACGCTCATGCAGAGGAAGGTGATAACTATGCCGCCATCAACTGCTTGCGGTCAGCGCGTTCCTGCTGCGGTGAGCGGCCATAAAGCTCGCGGTAGCATTTGGAAAAATGCGATGCGGAGACAAAGCCGCAGGCAACCGCTACTTCAACAATAGGCATGGATGACTGGATGAGGAGATGGCGGGCGCGGTCGAGCCTGATTTCCAGATAATAGCGCGCGGGTGAGCGGCCCATCTCCTGCCGGAACAGCCGTTCGATCTGGCGGCGCGACAGGCCGACATGATCGGCAATCTCGATGAGCGATAGCGGCTCGGACAGACGTGCCTCCATCAGTTCGATGATGGTAAGAACTTTTGAGTTCTGCACGCCGAGACGTGCGCGTAATGGCAACCGCTGACGATCATGCGGGCTGCGCACACGGTCTGTCAGTGCCTGTTCGCAGACACGGTTGACGATGTTGTCGCCGAAATCATCGCCGATGAGCTTCAACATCATGTCGAGCGCAGCGGTGCCGCCGGCGCAGGTGTAGATATTGCCGTCGACTTCAAACAGGTCCGCATAGACGTCGGCTTTCGGAAACGCTTCGGCAAAGCCGGGAAGGTTTTCCCAATGGATTGCGCAGCGCTTGCCCGAAAGCAGGCCAGCAGCCGCCAATATATGTGCGCCAGTGCAAAGACCACCGACGGCGACGCCGCGGTTGAATTCTTCACGCAGCCAGGCATAGACGGATTTGTTCTGGAATTTTTCGACATGCACGCCGGAGCAGACAAAAACCATGGATGGACGGTCTTCGCCGGTCAGAAAGCGGCGCTCATCTTCAAGCGAAGAGTTCGCGGCGCATTCAACGCCATTGGAGGCTGTGACGGGTTTGCCATCGACCGAAGCCAGACGCCAGCGATAGGCCTCGTATCCGAGCATGCGATTGGCAATGCGGAGCGGTTCGATAGCGGTCGCAAAGGCGATCATCGAAAAGTTCGGCACGAGGAAAAAAACAAAAGACCGCTTGTTCAGGTCCGTCTGGTTCATGATGATTCTATGTTCCCGTTATTACTACGAGGCCATGTCGCACCTGAAGTAGGTTCTTCAAATTACGGGCGTGGTCTCTGGAGCTTTTTTTCAGATAGAACCATAGAATTATTCTAAAGGGAAGTGAGCCACCCTGTGTCGCAAAAGCGCAGGTAAAGCGCAAAATAAAGGGAGCGGACGTGAACAGGTCCGCTCCCTTGTTGAGGTGTTCTCATGATTTATTGGCGCGTGCGATTAAGCTGATTGCATTCAGCAATCTGGCGCTCATACAGATCCGGCCAGCCAATATCCGAGCGGATATTATCTGGAAGACTATCCAGAGCTGCTTCTGTCACGCGCCGCCGACGGCCCCGGACAATCGCATCGCGCGAAACTATTGCTATGGATGCAACGCTTTCTGCGGTGCGTGTAACGGCAGTGAAGAGACGTTCACTCAGGCTTGTCTGGTGTGGAAGTTCATTGCAGACACTCATTTTGCTGCTCCTTGTGGTTAAGCGGCTCAATTTTCTGTAGCCACCTTGTTGTGTGATATTGACTATCTGCCCAAGTTGATGTTCAATCAAACGAAATTACGGAACAGTATGTTTCAGAAAAATTGATGAAGGAGACGCCGCAATGTCAGCACCGATGCAGCATCCCATACCGATCCTCGATCTTGATGTGTTGCGCACCTTTGCCATGATTGCCGAGACGGGTAGCTTTTCCAGCGCCGCCAATGCGGTTTTCCGCACGCCATCGGCTGTGTCCATGCAGATCAAGAAGCTTGAAGAGACGCTTGGTCATATCCTGCTTGAACGTGATGCACGTTCGGTCAAACTGACGCCGAGCGGCGAGTTGCTGCTTGGATATGCGCGCCGCATGCTGGCGCTCAATCGCGAAACCGTGGCGAAATTCATCACACCGACGGTTTCCGGTGTTGTCCGGCTCGGTGCGCCTGATGATATCGGGGAAAAGGTGCTGCCGTTCGTTTTGAAGCGCTTTGCCGAGTCACACCCGGATGTCACCGTTGATGTGGTCATCGACCAGAGCAACAGCCTGCGCAAGCGGCTGGATGAGCAGCGGCTTGATGTAACCCTTGTCAATGTCAATGAAACCTTGGCCAAGCTTGATGAGGTCGAAGTCCTCATGACCGAGGAAATCATCTGGGCCGGGGCGAAATGCGGAACCGCGCATGAGCGCAATCCTTTGCCGCTTTCCATGTGGGAAGAGGGCTGTATCTGGCGCGCCAATGCCATCAGCGCACTTGAAAGCGCGGGCAGGGACTATCGCGTTGCCTATATGAGCGCCCATACGATGGGCCAGCGCGCCGCTATCGTGGCTGACCTTGCCGTTGCTCCGTTCTCAAAGTTTCTGCTTGAGGACAATATGGTTGCACTTGGCCCGGAAACTGGTCTGCCGCCGCTCGGTGAGTCCAAGCTTGGCATGCTGGTTGCAAAAAATGCCGGCGCGCATGTCAAAGCTGTTGCCCAGCATCTACGGGTGTATTTCGAGGGCTATGAGCGGACGGGCAAGCTTTAAGGGGCAATTGGAGCGGTAACACCGCCTCTAAACGCTGCATCGATATATATTGCGTGGTTCGACAGGCTCACCATGAGGGAGATGGGTGGGTTGCAGGGAGCCTTATTCTGCAACGGTGGCGATTATCGCTGCACCCGCCGCTCACGCTCTGCGATTAGCGTTGCATCCACACTCCCCCTCATGGTGAGCCTGTCGAACCACGAACCATCCGCAATGCCACCCACGCACAAACAGCAACGCCACACCTCTACCGAGTTTGACAATAAGCCTTCAACGCCCTGACCAATTCAACGCTGGTGCGCTTTTGCGTAGCGGTTTCAAAACCGAGCCGCTGGGCTGCAGCGCTGACTGGTTCTGCCAGCACCGCGCAGGAAGAGTGGATTTCCCGGAAGGGAATACGGTCAAGCAACGCACCGGCATTGCTGATATTGACGCCGGAGCCGGGCATGATCCTGATCCGCCCGGCGGCAAGCGCAAAGGTCTCTGCCAGATTGTCGATGCCTTCAGCTGATGTCGGCATCCGGCCTGACGTCAGGATACGCTCAAAACCCAGACCCACAGCCGTTTCAACCGCTTCACCAAGATCAGGCACAAGATCGAAGGCCCGGTGCAGCGTCACGCCAAGCCCGTCGCAGTTGCGCATCAGGCGTTCAAGCGTGGCATGATCGAGACTGCCATTGGCATGGTTCGCACCAAAGACGACACCCGCCAGACCGGCGCTGCGGATCATGTCGATTTCCCGCAGCATCGCGTCGATATCAGCCTCGCCGAAGACGAAATTACCGGGTCGCGGGCGGATCATGGCATAGATCGGAATAGGGGACGCTATGGCCTGACCGATCAGGCCGGGTGTTGGTGTCAGGCCGCCGAGTTCCAGCGCCGAACAAAGCTCGACCCGGTCAGCGCCGCCTGTGATGGCAGCGGCAAGGCCGCTCGAATCATCAACGCAGACTTCCAGAAGAATGCCGCTCATTGTGCCGCTCCCATCAAACCGAGAACACCGGCACCGATCAGTCCGGGTTCAATTTTCAGTTGCGCCGGGATGACCAGCGGCCTCTCTGTCTTCCACAGAATGCGGTCACGCACGGCGCGGTCCAGCCGCTCGATCAGCGGTACGGAATTGGCAAGGCCGCCACCGACAGGCACAATCGACGCGCCGACGACATTGAGCGTCATGGCCAGCGGGCCGCTGACGATATCGATGTAGCAGTCAATGGTGCGCTCCGCCGCCGCATCGCCGCTGTTCCACGCGGCAATAATCTCGGTGCTTGGCAGATCAACGCCGTGAATGTGGGCGTGCAGGCGTTCCATACCGCGCGCTGCGCCAACCGCATCGACGCAGCCGACCTGTCCGCAACCGCAGGCATAGCGGGGGATGGCAATAGGCGGATTGCCTGCCCATGTTGCCGATATCGGACCATGGCCCCATTCTCCGGCAAAGCCGCCAGCGCCCTCATGGATCTTGCCATTGATGACAAGACCACCACCAACGCCAGTGCCAAGGATAATGCCGAACACCACGCGGTGGCCGCGTCCGGCACCGACAACGGCTTCCGACAGGGCAAAACAATCGGCGTCATTGGCAACAAGAACCGGACGGCGCAGCTTTTCGCTGAGGTCTTTGACGAGCGGGCGGCCATCGATGCAGGGAATGTTCGCGCAGGTGATTTTGCCACTGTCCGCATCGATAACACCGGCAATGGAAATCGAAATAAGCGATGCGGGATCAGCGCCGCCATCCGCTGCAATCTTTTCAATGGCCGCAGCAAAGGCGTCGAAATCGCGCAAGGGCGTCGGCACTTTCGGCAGTGGCCGGATGTCTTCGGGGGCATAGGCTATTGCACCCTTGATGGCCGAGCCACCAATGTCAAAGCAGGCAATCATGGGAACATATATCCGGAATCAATCATGGTGGATGTTGATAGCGGAATTTGTCTGCGTGGCAAACTCAACTGAATGGATTTATTCACGCGGCCTATTCACGCGACCGGCGGGCTGCACGGTCCTCGCGTGAGCGTCGGCGCGGTGTGGCATCACCGGTCTGGCCATCTTCACCGACATTCTTGCGTGGCGGCAGGGTGACTGCCAGCGAGAGTTTTGGGAAGGGATCAACCTTGTTGGGCATGGCCATGGCGTAGACGAAATGCTCCTGGAATTTTGGCTCCAGCGCCGTTTCGATCTTTTCAATGCGTGTGACAGTATCCTCAATCTCGCGGCGATAATCGCGATTGAGCAGCGCCATGCGCGCGCCTGTACCGGCCGCATTGCCGACAGCTTTCACCTTGTCGAGATCGCAATCGGGGATAAGGCCGAGCACCATGGCGTATTTGGGATCAATGAACGAGCCAAAAGCACCGGCAAAGCGGATTTGATCAACGTGATCAATACCTTGCTTGTCCATCAGCAGCTTGACGCCCGCATAGAGCGCCGCCTTGGCAAGCTGGATTGCCCGCACATCGTTCTGGGTGATGGTGATGGTCGGCGTTCCCTCGCGCAGGAGGTAGGAGAATGTACGGCCGTTTGGCATGATACGCGGCGACTTGGCGGCAAGACTGCCATCCACCACGCCATCTTCAGAGATAATACCCGAGAGGTACATTTCCGCGACGACTTCGATAATAGCCGAGCCGCAAATGCCGGTGATGCCGCTGGCCTGCACGGCTTCGGCAAAACCCGGTTCATCCGACCATTGTTCGGTGCCGATGACGCGGAAACGCGGCTCCAATGTTATCGGATCGATACGCACACGCTCGATGGCGCCGGGGGCAGCGCGCTGGCCGCCCGAGATTTCCGCGCCCTCGAATGCCGGGCCTGTCGGGGAGGAGGCTGCGACCGTGCGTTGCCGGTTACCAAGCACGATTTCCGCGTTGGTGCCGACATCGACAAGCAGCATCATTTCATCCTGCCGGTGCGGACCTTCCGCAAGGGTTGCCGCCGCAGCGTCAGCGCCGACATGACCGGCAATGCAGGGCAGCATATAGACCCGCGAGCCGGGGTTCATATTGAGGCCGATTTCGCTGGCTTTGAGATGAACAGCGCCGGAAACCGCCAGGGCAAACGGCGCGCCGCCGAGTTCCGTCGGGTCAATGCCAAGGAAGAGGTGGTGCATGATCGGATTGCCGACAAACACCGCATCGAGAATATCCTCGCGCGCAACATTGCCTTCAGCGCAGACCTTGCCGATCAGTTCGTTGATAGCTTCGCGCACCGCATTGGTCATGCCCTCCCGGCCTTCCGGGTTCATCATGACATAGGAGACGCGGCTCATCAGATCTTCGCCGAAGCGGATTTGCGGGTTGGATGTACCCGCCGAAGCAATGGTGCGCACCGAAAGCAGCGATGACAAATGCATGGCAATGGTGGTGGAACCGATATCGCAGGCGATGCCGTAAGCCTCGTTCTTCAGGCCAGGCCACAGGCCAATCATGGTTGGCCGCGTCGTTTCCTCATCATGGTGAATGGCGGCGGTAACGCTCCATTCGCCCTTGCGCAGGATTTTCTGAATCTGCGGCAGAAGATAGCTATCCACATCGAGGTTGCGGATGCCCCATTCCTTTTCCAGCGCGGCTTTCAGGCGGTCAAGATCGCCGAGTGGCTTGTGCATGTCAGGCTCTTCCACCTCGACATAGCACATATGAACAGCGGGGTTGCGCTCGATGATGCGCGTATCGGCATCCTTGCGCACGACCTGCGCGTTAACCTGAACATCCTGCGGCACATCCACAACGAGATCGCCAAGAATGGTTGCCGAGCAGGAAAGGCGGCGGCCATCCTTCAGATCACGCTTTTCGGCGTAGCGCTTTTCCTTCGGGCCGAATTCCGAAATATGGTCGTTGGAGGAAGTAATGCCGTGCTTGGCAAACTTGCCTTCCTGCACGTCAATCTGGCAGCGCCCGCAAATGCCGCGCCCGCCGCACACGCTTTCCACATAAACACCGAGCGTGCGCGCCGCTTCCAGCACCGTGGTGCCAACGGCAAAATGCCCGCGCTTGCCCGATGGCATGAACAGAACAAGCGCGTCCTTTGCCGATGCTTCAGGGGATTTTACGGGTGCGTTCACAATCAATGCTCCAAGTCCTGCAAGAGATCTGCTTGCAATACCAATATGGCTGGTGCGCAGTGTGTGGCGCGTGGTTCGTGGTTCGACATAACAACCATGAGGGAGATGGGTGCCTGCACGATACTCGCAGAGGTTTCAGAACTTGACTCCCTGCAACCCACCAATCTCCCTCATGGTTGTTATGTCGAACCACGAACCACAACCAAACCATCAACCACGCCAATAGCGTGGCATTACAAATCAATCAACCGGCAACGCCGCGCCGCGCTTCACGTCCACCGCGCCGCCGTCCACCGCCATTGGCATCAGCAGGAACCGATACGGCAGGTGCCCCCGCAACGGCAGGCTGATGGTCACGATACTTCTTGATCCAATAGGTGCAGTTGGCATCGGTGCCGTTGAGCACGTTGGCGGCATGAACCGCTTCCATTTCCTGCGGGCGGCAGGGGTTCATGATTGCCGAGGTCATGCCAGCGCCGATCACCATGGGAATGAACCCGGCATTGATGCCGTGACGATGCGGCAGGCCGAACGAGATGTTGGAAAGGCCGCAGGTCGTGTTGACTTTCAGTTCTTCGCGCAGGCGGCGCAGCAGCGCAAAAACCTGACGGCCCGCATCACCCAGCGCGCCAATCGGCATAACCAGCGGATCAACAACAATATCATGCGCCGGAATGCCAAAATCAGCCGCGCGCTGCACGATCTTCTTGGCAACGGCAAAGCGGACGTCGGGGTCCATGGAAATGCCGGTTTCGTCGTTCGAAATGGCAACGACGGGGACATTATATTTCTTGATCAGCGGCAGGATGGCTTCAAGCTTTTCCTCTTCACCGGTCACGGAATTAACCAGCGGGCGGCCCTTGGCGACTTTCAGTGCGGCTTCAATGGCAGCCGTTACCGAGCTGTCGATGGACAGGGGAACATCGACCAGATTCTGGACGATCTCCAATGTCTTGACCAGAAGGCCCGGCTCCGTTGCATTCGGGTCGACAGCAGTCACACCTGCATTGACATCAAGCATCGTGGCACCGGCAGCAACCTGCTCCAATGCATCCTTGATGACCGTATCAAAATTGCCAGCGATCATTTCGGCGGCAAGCTTCTTGCGGCCGGTCGGATTGATCCGCTCGCCGATCACGCAGAAAGGCTGGTCAAATCCGATGATGATTTCTCTGGTCGCCGAGGCAACAATGGTACGGGTCATTCAGGAAATCCTTAATTCGCTGCTGCAGATGCGTAATGGCCGGATGCGACATTCCACGAGCCGCGATCAACAAGCCATTCGGAGGACTTCTTCAGGCCGCCAAACGGAAAAATGTGGATCTGCTTGATGGCGGAAGCCGGATTGTTGATAACATGCTGTTCGATGGGACCAACAACACCTTCAGGTGAATGGCTGGTGGCCAGCGCTGTCAGCGACAGGGCATTCTTTTTAAGGAAGCTGATCGAATTGCCAACGCCGCACATGGCAGCATATTTGATCAATGTGGTGATCTTGGCCGGGCCAGCAACGCCAAGATGCACAGGCAGATCAACACCATGTTCACGCAGCGATTCCGAATAGCGGATGAAGCGATCGGCATCAAAGCCAAACTGCGTGACGACACGCAAGCGTGCGCCGGTGCGTTCGCCAAAATTCTTCTTGAGGCGCAGGGCTTCAAGCGCAACAGCTTCGGAAAATTCGGGACTGCCTTCCGGATGTCCGGCAACGCCCATTTCGGTGATGCCATATTTGTCGAAAAAACCGGTTTCCAGCACTTCCATGGTGGAGGAAAATTCGCCAGCCTGCCGTTCAAGGCCGCCGCCGATAACCAGTACGTCGGTCACACCGGCTTCTTCAGCGGCGCGGCGGATGCGGGTTTCCAAGGCTGCTCGTGTTCCAAGGCGGCGGGAGGCGAAATGCGGAACTGGCTTGTAGCCGAGATCATGAATGCGCTTGGCGGCAGCCGTCAGCGTGTCAACGCCATCGGTACCCATGTCGGTGATGTAAACGCGGGTCCCTTCCGGGAACAGGCCAGGCAGGTCCTGCGATTCAATAGCCTGGCGTGCCGCCACTTCGATGGATGCTGCGATCTTTGTCATTGGCTTTGCTTTCAGTTCATGAATTGTCATGTCCGCCTGCCTTTACTAGCGCCACAAGGCGTTCCCGATGATATTCGCTGTCAATACGGGCGAGGGCCGCATCAGCCTCCGCATCCAGATCATCACTCACCGGCACCGGTGTTCCCCGGCGCCACTCTGCCAGATAGGCGTCCGAATCCCGGGCGCCAATGCGCATCGCACACATGTCGATGGCTTCAGTAAAACGAAGAGGAAGTTCGCGCTTTGCGGCCTGACGTCCTTTTTTGACGGTCACCTGTGCAGGAATATCCCGCCAATAAACGACAATAAGATCGGCCATGCAGTTTATCCTCCAACGAGGACCGTTTTGCCTGATAATCAGGGGGTAAGCTTGTTATCTCACGACGTGCGCCCACTCAAATGCGACGTGCGACATTGTTGTTTTTGCGACAGGGATTTTAGTGGGGTGGTTCGCCCTTCGGCGCGCTCAGGAAGCTCACCATGAGGGAGAGGGGTAGATTAAATGATAATCGCCAGCTTTGCTGATCAACATAGGGTGCAGAATTTAACGCCCTGCAATCAACCCCTCTCCCTCATCCTGAGCCTGTCGAAGGGCGCAAAAACGGTTCTGCAGACGGCTTGCCTGCGTGGTACATGGTGCGTGGTTCGACATAACAACCATGAGGGAGAGGGGTGATGAAGGGGAGTCAAGTTCTGCAATGTTGTTGATCTGCAAAACTGGTGATTAGCGTTACATCCACACTGTCCTTCGTGGTTGTTATGTCGAACCACGAAGCACCGCTCCATCCAACCACGGCTCTGGCCAATCTCAAAACGGCCAGAAGCCCGCCAGATAGGCCAGCACATTGGCGGCGATGAAGGCGAAGCCAAAGACAATGCTGATCGAGACCACGCCCAGAATGAGCCCGCCCAGCATCAGGCGGCCATCGCGTTCGCACAGGGCGATGCCGATAATGGCTGTTGCCAAAGCCGGTAGCCAGTTTGAAAGCGGCATCGGCAGAACGACGGACATGCCGAGAACTGTCGTAAATGCGCCAAGCCAACGATCCCCCTGACGCTGTGAGAAAGGCCAGTTGCGCGGGCGGATGAACCGTTCCAGCCATTGCAGCCACGGAACAACCTTGTTTGAGACCTGACGAAAACGTTCCGGCGCGATGGTTTTTGTGCGCATGAAGGCCGGTAGCCAGACGGATTCGCGGCCCATGACCATCTGCACCGATACCAGAACGAGCGGGATACCGGTGACGATACCGGTTCCCGGTGGCAGCGGAAGCAGGTTGAGAATGGCGAAAAACGTCAGAAGCGCCGCGAAGCTGCGATCCGTGAAGGCATCTTCAAGTTCGGTGAAAGAAACAGGTGCGGTGGTTGTCCGTGCAAGGTCTTCGAAAACCTGTGAAAGGGGGCGCGGATCATTTTCCGCATGCGTTGAAGCACTGTCCATCTTCTTCTGATTTTCACTATCTATTGCAACCATGGGTCCGTCTTTTGTTCAACCTTTGCCCATATGGAGGGGCAAAGGTGACATTGCAATGACGCGGCAGCGACGAAAGTGCTTAACGTTTGAATTCCATGATGTTGAGCAGGGATTCGTAATAGGGCGCCGGAAACTCGATGCGGAAGGCATTTTTACCGGTGCGATAGGCATAGCCAGCTTCGTCGGTTTTCGGTCCTGCACCGTATTTCGCGGGCTTTTGATCCGAAACATAGCCAGTGCCGAGATAGGTCAGCCGCTTGTCGCTCTCAGTGTAGAAACGCCCTTTGGTGCGTTGCGATCCCGTCACTTTTTCCAAAGCCCAGCCGGATCCGTCATCCGTGACCTTGCATTTGAACCAGCCATAGACCACGAGCGCCGGGGTCATGCCGCCGAGCTTGATCGTCCGGCACTGCCAGTTGCCGGTCATGTCGAAACCTTCACTGAAAGGCAGGCTGGGGCGCTTCAGCAGTTCATCGACAATGCGGATATCAGCGGCGCTACCGGTCGCTTTCGCATCTGCAACCGCCTTGGTCTTTGTCTGATCGTACTGCTCTAGCCGTTTGGTATCGGCTGGCGTGATGATCTTTGTAATGGCGCCATCCGCATGGGCGGCGCTGATGGTTGCCAGACTGATCGTTGCAAGAAGAAGGGTTCGAAACAGCATGAGAACGGTCCTTTGTTTTCGATTCCATCAGGAAGCAGGCGGACCATGCCGATTTAAAGGCGTAAAGGAAAGTGTCAAACTGCGCTATTTGCTGCTGCTGATTGCAGGGCAGGGATCAGATCGCCATAGGCAGTAAAGCGCCGCTCATAGGCGAGGCCAAGGAATTCAGCCGCCTTTTCCGCATTGGCATTCAGCCTGGCGTCGTCTGTTTGAGCAAGGTAGATCATCTTGGTGTAATTGCCGAAATACATGTCGCGCAACTCAGGGTGGCGGTCGAGGCCAAGCGGTTTGACCATGAAGGCTTCGAAATGCCGGGCGAGAAAGTCGGTCATGAAGAATGACGTCATGTCATCCTCCCATTTGGACGCAAAGGCATCATTGCCAACATAGAACGAGAAGCAATGCGGGCCCTCAATACGCTGCACACCATGCTTTTCGCAGACGCGATCGAGCATACCGCCAGTGCCGCAATCGGCATAACCGACGAAGATTCGCTTGATGCCCTGAGCCTTTGCTTTGACGATTGCCCGATCCACTGATGGGGCGATCTTTTCGGGATGATGATGATAGACGGCGGGCAGACATTTCAGCTCGATGTGATCGAGGCCGAATTGCTCGCGTATAGCCAGTATTTCGCGGGCAATCATGCCGCAGGCGATCACCCTGACGATCTCTGGCGAATTATTCGAATTCTGGCTAACATTCATGGAACTGATTTCGCTCCATCGCGTTATGCGAACGTTGATTAAATTCTATCAGAACGGGAGACCCTGTCCATGAAACTATCACGCGTTGTACCGATCGCCGCTGTTCTTGCTGTCGTAGCACTGGCCGGCTGCGCCAACACAATCCGCGGTATCGGCTCCGATACAGCTAATACTGTCAATGCGACCCAGTCGGCTGGTCATCGGGTAGCAAAAGCCGCCAACTGATTTTTCGGCCTCATAGGCCAGTTTCAGCAAAGTTACACTAGATTTGAAAAACGGCCGCATTTTGATGCGGCCGTTTTGATTTGGTTCAGGCGCCGGACATCTGGTTGTGCTTGCGCTTCATAAAATCCTTGGCGGTTTCAACGGCCACCGCCGCATCGCGGCAATAGGCATCTGCACCAACGGCCTTGCCGAATTCTTCGTTCAGCGGCGCACCGCCGACGAGCACCACGTAATCGTCGCGAATGCCCTTTTCCTTCATCGTATCAATGACGACCTTCATATAGGGCATGGTCGTGGTGAGCAGCGCAGACATGCCGAGAATGTCAGGCTTGTGCTCTTCAATGGCTGCCAGATAATTTTCGACCGGATTGTTGATGCCAAGGTCGATGACGTCAAAGCCAGCGCCTTCCATCATCATGCCGACAAGATTCTTGCCGATGTCGTGAATGTCGCCCTTGACGGTGCCGATAACGAGCTTGCCCTGTTTCGGCGCGCCTGTGGCTGCGAGAAGAGGGCGCAGGATGAACATGCCCGCTTTCATGGCATTGGCCGAAAGCAGAACTTCCGGCACGAAGAGGATGCCGTCGCGGAAATCCTCACCGACGATGCGCATGCCTTCGACGAGCGCTTCGGTCAAAACCTTGTAAGGGACCCAGCCGCGCTCGAGAAGGATATTGGTGCCTTCCTCGATTTCTTCCTTCAATCCATCGTACAGATCGTCGTGCATTTGTTCGACGAGTTCGTCGTCCGAAAGCTCCGAAAGAATGATTTCATCGTCGGCCATGGGTGTCTTCCTCTCAAGCGTTATGCAGCGCTTTTCATCTCTACTGGCATTCCCTTAACATATCGGGCAAGTTGCTGAAAACGCATTGCTTAAATGCGACCTCGTAAATGACGAAAGCGACCACCTGTTTGTCTTCCATGCGTCATTGTTTGACGCACACGGAAACGCCCCCATCCGTGTCGCAGGTAGGATCGGATTGTTGAGGTCATGACCGAAGAACCAATCCGCGCATCAAGCGCTTGGAGAAATAAAATGAATCAGGAAACGCCAGTCGATGCACCCGCTGATACTGCTGAAAGCGGCGGACGCCGTGGACGCGGTGCCGGTGCGGGCGCTGCTGCCCGCCGTGCCGCCCGTTCCGGCGGCGGTCCGGGCAAGTCGCTCACCTATATCACGCGCAAGATTCGCGAATATGAGGTGCTTGACGAAGAAGGGCTGGCGCTGATCGAAGCCAATGCGGATACTGTCCTGGAGGAAATTGGCATCGAGTTTCGCGACGATGCGGAAGCTTTGCAGCTTTGGCGCGAAGCTGGGGCCGATGTCAAAGGCGAGCGGGTACACTTTCCAAAAGGGCTTCCCCGCTCACTTTTGAAGACGGCGCCGTCCATTTACACACAGCATGCGCGCAACCCCGAGCGTTCCGTGCAGATCGGTGGCAAGGCCACGGTGTTTGCGCCCGTTTACGGCCCGCCCTTCGTGCGAGATCTTGATGGCAATCGCCGCTATGCGACCATTGAAGACTTCAATAATTTCGTAAAGCTCGCCTATATGGCGCCATCGATCCACCATTCCGGCGGCACGGTGTGCGAGCCTGTCGATGTGCCTGTCAACAAGCGCCATCTTGATATGGTCTATGCCCATATCAAATATTCCGACAAGCCGTTCATGGGGTCTGTTACTGCGCCGGAGCGCGCGGAAGACACGATCTCCATGTGCAAACTGGTTTTTGGTGAGGATTATCTCGACCAGAACACGGTTTTGACCAGCCTGATCAACGCCAATTCGCCGATGGTTTTCGACGAGACGATGGTTGGCGCGCTCAAGGTCTATGCCCGCAACAATCAGGCCTGCATTGTCACGCCGTTCATTCTTGCCGGTGCCATGAGCCCGGTGACGGTGGCCGGTACGTTGACGCAGGTTCTGGCGGAAGTGCTCGCCGGTGCAGCGCTCACCCAGCTGATCCGTCCGGGCGCTCCGGTTATTTTCGGCACATTTGCCTCGTCCATCTCGATGCAGTCAGGTGCGCCGACTTTCGGAACACCTGAGCCGTCACTTGTCTCCTACGGTGCTGCGGCGCTGGCACGCCGTCTCGGCTTGCCGTTCCGTACCGGCGGTTCGCTTTGCGCGTCAAAGGTTTCCGATGCGCAGGCTGCCTATGAAAGCGCCAATACGCTGAATTCGACGCTTCTGGCTGGCACGAACTTCGTGCTGCACTCCGCCGGCTGGCTCGAAGGTGGTCTCGTATCCTCCTATGAAAAGTTCATGATGGATATCGACCAGCTCGGCATGGCGCAGAAATTTGCTGAAGGCGTTGACCTTTCCGAGAATGGTCAGGCGATGGATGCGATCCGTCAGGTTGGTCCCGGCAGCCACTATCTTGGCTGCGACCATACACAGGCAAACTTCCAGACGGCCTTCTACCGCTCGAATATTGCTGATAACAACTCCTACGAGCAATGGCTTGCGGAGGGCGAGAAGCGCGCCGACCAGCGTGGCAATGAACTCGCACGGCGCTGGCTCGAAACCTACGAGGCTCCCTATCTCGATCCTGCTATCGACGAATCGCTCAAGGAATTCATCGCCAAGAAAAAAGCGTCGATGCCCGACGCATTCACCTGAAAGAAGCCCGAGGACGGCCGGGCTAAAGTGGCCAGTCTGATCCATGAAGAAGTCTGGGCCTCTGCTGTCAAGGGTTCAGGCCCCGGATGACTGTTGCCGATCCTCTTGAACAAATCGCCGCCGCGCTGGAACCCCATGGTCTTGTTCCGCGCGGCGGTTTTGTTTTTGGAGCAGGGGACGAAGCGCCCGGCCTGAGCAACGGTGTTTCGGCACGCAGCGTGGTTCTTGTCGGCCATTTCGGTTCATCCATCTGGCCGCATTTTATTGCGTGGCACCGGGCGCATCCGTATGTGGACGATCCGCTCGACACATGGTCCAAAGACGTTCTCGCCCGTGTCGCGGACGCTGCGGGAGGACAGGCGGTCTTTCCATCCGACAAACCTTATTTGCCGTTCCAGCAATGGGCAAAGCGTGGGGAAGGGTTGTCGGCATCGCCTTTGGGACTGTTGATCCATCCGGAATACGGCCTCTGGCAGGCGTTTCGCGGCGCCTTGCTGTTTGACCGGGTTATCGACTTCCCATCAATTGCTCGGGATAATCACCCCTGCGATAGCTGCGCGGAAAAACCATGCCTGAGCGCTTGCCCGGTGGACGCATTCGATGGAAAGAATTTTGCTGTTGGCCGCTGCCGTTCTTATCTGGCAGAACCAAAAGGGCACGAATGTCTTGATGGCGGCTGTCTCGCGCGGCTGGCCTGTCCAGTCGGTCGGAAACACGCCTATATTCCCGATCAGCAGCGTTTTCATATGGCCGCATTTGCACGTGGCTGAGCCAGCGCAAAAATATTCTGATTAATTCTGTGGCATCATCAAAGGGGCGACGAGAACGAACCACACCATTAAAAAAACGAAAGACCCGCAAAGAACGCCATGGGTCCAACGATAATACTCATCAGTAGGCTGACAAGCACGGACCAACGAAACGCATATCGCGCGATAATATAAAGCATGACAAGCGCAAGGATGAATGGGACCGGGTAGCCCAGGATGAGAAAAACGATCAAGCCCAACGGATCAGGCAGTGCGCCCATCCAGCCCAAGTTCAACCGCGACGACCGCGGCGCTCGCGCTTCGGCAGGTCATCCGCGTGGGCGGCGAGCTTGTTGCGCATTGGTCCGATCGTCTCAACAATGGTTTCCACCGTCGGGCGGGTGCTATGGATATGGTTATCCAACGCATGGCGCATCGCGGCCAGATGTTCGAACGAGGTGCCGCAGCAGCCGCCAATGATTTTTGCACCGCCATTAATGGCGAGATGCGCATAATTGGCCATCAATTCAGGCGTGCCGGAGTAGAAAATCTCGGCGCCGCGAAATTCCGGAATGCCGCAATTGCCCTTGATGACAATGGTGGCTGAGGGATCAGCTTCGGACATATCAAGCAGGGAGGCCAGAATATCCGACGCGCCGACACCGCAATTGGCACCGACAGCGACCGGGCGCTGGGCCAGCCCATCGACAACACCGTGAATCTCTTTCGGCGGCAGGCCCATCATTGTCTTGCCGGCCGTATCGAACGAGCCTGTATAGACATAGGGGAGGCCGACTTTCACGGCAGCTTCCGCCGCGGCGCGGATTTCACCCGGAGCCGACATGGTTTCGATCCATGCGACATCAACACCGCCAGCCTTCAGACCTTCCAGCTGTTCGGTAAAGGCAGCGACAGCGTCCTCTTCGGTCAGCGCACCAAGTGGAACCAGTAGTTCGCCCGTCGGACCGACAGAGCCAGCAACAATCACCTTGCGGTCTGCCTTATCGGCGACAGCGCGGGCAAGTTCAGCCGCCTTCTTGTTGAGTTCAAACACGCGATCCTGCGCATGGTGCAGCTTCAGGCGATGGCGCGTGCCACCAAAGGAATTGGTGAGGATGATATCAGCACCGGCATCAACAAAGCCCTGATGCAGCGCGAGGATTTTTTCCGGCTGGGCTTCGTTCCACAGTTCCGGTGCTTCACCCGCTTCCAGACCCGTGGCAAACAGGTTCGTGCCCGTCGCGCCATCGGCCAAAAGCACACCTTTTTCGGCAAGAAGATCGGCAAGCGGATTGGCAATGGTCATGGCGCAGTTCCTGTGATGAGGCTTAGATAACGATATAAGGAAGTCTTTATATGTGGTCAATGTTCATTTGCGACAAGCTCTAGCACTCAATCGACCTTCAATGAGGAAATATAAGCGCCAACCTCATGCGCATTGATCTTTGCCACGCGGATCAGCCCATCGAAATGCCGTTGCAGGGTTTGCACGGCATCCGTCGTGTTGAGCACCAGATACATCTCGCCAACGAAGATCGCGGCACGGTAGGGTCCGAACACGGTGTAGGGCACCGAAAATCTTTCGCGCCCATCGAACAGAAACAGCCGGAAGGACGGATAAAGCTCATCGAGCAACGTGGTCATATGTTCCAGCTGTTCAATCCTGACCTTGCGTGAAAGGTCGCCCCAGATGCCGCCACCACCAGCGAAATCGCGCAGGGTCTGGTAGGGCATGCACACTTCCATGTCCGTGCCCGGCTGGCGATTGTAATCAAGCCGGAATGCGGTTTCAGTGATCTGGGCTGTGGGGTCGCGGTGTACAAGCGAAGTCTCGTAGGCAATCACCGCCTGTGTGCGCAGCAGGTCGGGAATACGCGCGGGCACATAGCGGATCTTGCTGCCCGTCGCCTCCGCATGCCAGCGCACCAGCAGCGTGCGCTCAAAACCGTCATGGCCTTCCTCAATCTCCATACTGGCGCGCAGTTCGCCGGTGATCGCCTCATCCTGACTGAGACCGAGCAGCCAATCCAGCGACACCGCATAGCGCTCGGCAATGTTGAGCAGTGTCTCAACCCGGGGGAGGCGCGTCGACTGGCCGGACAGGAGTTGCGAGAGCGCCGAACGGTCTATGCCGACGGCTGAAGCAAACGACGATTGATTGTCGCCGCTGCGGGCAAGCAGGCTCCGGATACGGTCCTGGAACAGGCGCGAGAGATCCCGTTTATCCATTTGCATGCCTTTTTGTTTACTAAGCACAACAATTGCATCATTTGGTGCGCATAATCAACAGTTTATCACTAAAATCGCGTTGCTGACAGTTCCTGACAGTGAGACGATGAAAGTCATGGAATCAGAAGCACATACAGCCGAACTAACTGACAAATCCGGCCGGGGACATAAGCACCCTGGCATTGAATGGCCTACCATTGCATTGATGATCATCTGCTACGGTTTATGGCTGATTTCAGGATTTTACCTCTATCCAACCATGCCTTTTGTCGCCTTGGCGCTGATGGCGGTTGCCGTCGCGTTTCACTCTTCTTTGCAGCATGAAGCCTTGCACGGGCACCCGACCCGCAGCGGCATGCTCAATGAGTTTCTTGTTTCCCTGCCGATCGGACTGTTCTACCCCTACCGCCGCTATAAGCACCTGCATCTGAAACACCATGCGGATGAGCGGTTGACCGATCCCTATGACGATCCGGAAAGCTATTACCGGGCGCTGGGTGACTGGGAGAAGCTGCCTGCCGCTCTCAAGGTGCTGCTGAAATGGAACAATACGATGCTTGGCCGCATCATTGTTGGACCAGCGTTGATGATCGTCGGATTCATCGCCACAGATATCAAGCTGATATCCGGTGGTGACCGGAAAGTGCGCACCGCATGGCTCTTGCATGCAGCCGGACTTATTCCTCTGGTTGTCCTGCTGGTCGAATTCGGTATCCCGCTTTGGCTTTATGCATTGACCGCAGTTTATTGGGGACTGGCAATCATCGCCATCCGCTCCTATTGCGAACACCAATGGTCCGAGCGCCCGGATGGCCGCACGATTATTGTCGAGAAATCACCGCTGGCGCTGTTGTTCCTCAACAACAACCTGCATTTCGTTCATCACAAGCGGCCAACCGTTCCGTGGTACAAATTGCCAAAACTCTATCGCGAGCAGCGTGAAGAGTGGAAAGCCATGAATGGCGGCTATGTCTTCCGCAACTATTTCGAAATCCTGCGTGCCTATGCATTCCACAGCAAGGAAGACGTCGTTCATCCGGTTCTGCGCCGTGAGCCTGCACCTGGACGGGCTTTTCGTCCACGCCGCCATGGCATTTCCCTGCAGGGCGGAACAAGCGTGCCTATTCCCGCCGAGCCTCCGACAGAGTAAAACACCCGCATGACACTCATTGCAGCCTTGCCGATGTATGATTGGCCGGAACGCCGCGCCGAAGTGGATGCGCAATGGGTAGCCATCCGCGATGAGCTTCGCGCCAAAGGGTTTGATGCGCCGGAGTTTTTGACGCGGCGCAATGGAGATCTTCCCCCAGTATCCGGCGGTATCCGCGATGCCGCTGGTCATGTGATTGCACCTGACCCGGCATCGCTTGCCCCCGATGAACTCGATATGCCAACGCTGTGGCGTCATCCGGCATTGCTGTTCGCACAGACCTGTTGGGGCCCGATGGAGCTTGGCCTTTCCGCCCATGTGCATGTGGCGGGCCAGGATGACTATTCCGGCGTGGCGGGTGGTGATGACACGCTCTATTCCAGTGCGCTGGTGATGCGCCGGGGCGAGGGTGTGGCTGTGCCTGCGCCGCAGGGCAGCGAGCCTGTTTTACCCATCGCCCACATGCGCGGGAAACGCCTTGCGTTCAACAGCCATGATTCCATGTCCGGCTATCTCGGTATCCAGCGTGATCTGGCTGCAATGGGGGAAGGTTTTGGTCTGTTTTCCCGCCTCATTGAAACCGGCGGCCACCGTGCCTCGGTGGAAGCCGTAGCATCCGGGCGTGCGGATATTGCCGCCATTGATATCAAGTCCTGGGCACTTGCCCAGCGCTATGACGAGGCAGCAAGTGCCCTGATCGTGGTGGGCTGGACAGGCAAGCGCAAGGGCCTGCCGTTTATCTCAGCCTTTGAGGGTGTGGTTGTCTGATAATCCGACGGAGATGCGCAATCGGCGCAGAATATAACTCCCTGCAACCACCCATATCCCTCATGGTGAGCTTGTCGAACCACGAACCACGAACCTCGTAACGCAAAGGGCTTTATCACCCGCGCATTTTAGCCCCGGCTGGATCAAACGGTGGCTCGATGTTGATGCGGGCGGCGCGGCGGAGGCCGAGAATTTCCACCTCAAATAAACCAGCACTTTCATTCTCAGCCAGTTCGGCAGGCACATAGCCCTGTGCCATGGAGTGCCCGACATAATGGGCGTAACCGCCTGATGTCACCCAGCCGACAACGCGCCAATCGCCCTGAACCGCACCCTTGTCGCCATCAAAGGAAACAGCGGCACCCGTATCATTGAAGCGCGGGGCGCCGACGCCGTGCCCGGCTTCCACGACACCATAATCCTTGGTGACTTTGGCCCAGATCGGCTCATCGCCCATGACATCGGCAGCACCATCACCATCCGGCACGTCGATGATCAATGAGACGCGGCGCAGTTTTTTGCTGGTTCCGGCATCAAATTCCGCCTTTTCCTGCGCTGCGGCTTCGCGGCCGATAAAATCATTCTTGGTGAGCTTGATGAAACGATCCATCGAGCCCTCATAGGGTCCGTAGATCGGGCGCAATTCGCGGAACCATGTGGGGAAATTCTTTTCCAGCCGCATGGACAGCAAAGCGCGCATGCCGAAATCAACAATATCGAATTCCTTGCCCGCATCCTTGATCGCCTTGTAAACAAGGCGCTGATAGGCCGGTTCCATCCAGATTTCGTAACCGAGATCGCCCGTATAGGAAATGCGGTTGACCTTGCACGGTGCGCCGCCAACGGCCATTTCGCGGAAATCCATGAACCGGAAGGCGGTGTTCGACACATCTTCGTCGACAAGTTTGGCCAGAAGATCGCGGGATTTCGGCCCAGCGATGGAAAGGCCAACCAGCGTTTGATCGAAGCGGTGGATATGCACCGAACCGTCCTTAGGCTGATGTTTTTGGAACCAGCGCATGTGATAGCGCTGTGCGGCGGAGGAACCCCAGATGAGGAAACGATCCTCGGCTGCCTTGGCGATGGTGAAATCGCCGATCAGCTTGCCCTTTTCATTCAGCATGGGCGTCAGCACAAGACGGCCTGTCTTTGGCATGGTGTTGGTCATGAGATAGGAAAGAAACGCTTCTGCACCGCTGCCGGTCACTTCATATTTGGCGAAGTTGGCGATTTCGGTCACGCCGACCCGCTCACGCGTGGCGCGGACTTCATTGCCGATATGTTCGAAATCGTTGGAGCGGTGATATGAAACGATATCTTTGGCTTCTGTGCCCTTTGGTGCAAACCAGAGCGGTGTTTCCAGCCCCCAGGAATCGCCCATGACGGCGTTCTGGCTGACCATTGTGTCATAGAGCGGCGTTGTCTGCTGCGGCCGTGCGGCGGGCAGTTCCTCGTTGGGGAAGCGGATGGAGAAGCGGCGCGAATAGTTTTCGCGCACTTTGGCATTGGTATAGCGCAGGGTTGCCCATTCGCCGAAGCGGGCCACATCCATGCCCCAGACGTCAAAGCCGGGTTCGCCATGCACCATCCAGTTGGAGAGGGCGAGGCCGACGCCGCCGCCCTGACTGAAACCGGCCATAACGGCGCAGGCGGTCCAGTAATTGGTCAGGCCCGGAACAGGGCCGACGAGCGGATTACCATCCGGCGCAAAGGTGAATGGGCCATTGATGATCTGCTTGATCCCGGCCTTTTCAATGCCGGGGAAATGCTTGAAGCCCACTTCGAGGGAAGGGGCAATGCGATCAATATCCGGCGCCAGCAGTTCATGGCCGAAATCCCATGGTGTATTAACCGGCGACCATGGCTTGGCGGCCTTTTCATAGGTGCCGAGCAGGATGCCGTTGCGTTCCTGCCGCGTATAAATCTCGCCCTTGAAATCCATGACGCCAATAAGCTCGCGGCCTGTCGATTGGTTGAACTCCATGACTTCGGGCACGTCTTCGGTCAGAAGATACATGTGCTCCATGGCAAGCACGGGCAATTCGAGGCCAACCATGCGGCCAACTTCGCGGGCCCAGAGGCCGCCGCAATTGACGACATGTTCGGCCTTCACTGTTCCCTGTTCGGTGACGACATTCCAGGTGCCGTCCACTTCCTGCGTCAGTTCAACAACACGGTTGCGCAGGCTGATTTCTGCGCCAAGCTTGCGCGCGGCCTTGGCATAGGCATGGGTGGTGCCGGATGGATCAAGATGGCCTTCAACCGGGTCCCACATGGCGCCGACAAAGTTCGTTTCGTCCATCAGCGGGAACATGGCCTTGGCTTCTGACGGGGTGATCAACTCGGTATCCATACCGAGATAGCGGCCGCGCGCATGGGCGAGGCGCAGGAAATCCATACGCTCGGGCGAGTCGGCCATCATGACGCCGCCGGTCAGATGCAGGCTGCAGGACTGGCCAGAGAGTTCCTCGATTTCCTTGTAGAGGCTGACCGTATAGGCCTGCAGCTTGGCAACGTTCGGATCGCCATTCAGCGTGTGAAAACCGCCAGCCGCATGCCAGGATGAGCCCGATGTCAGCTCCGAGCGTTCGATCAGCAGAACATCCGTCCAGCCAGCGCGGGCGAGATGGTAAAGGACCGAACATCCGACTACGCCGCCGCCAATGACAACTGCTTTAACGTGCGATTTCATTCACTTATGCCTCTTGTATAGGAATATGATTCAATGCGTTGAGAGTTTGATTCAAGCCGCCATTAGAAGTCAGTCGGCGCGCCGCCCTCGGCCTTGCGTCTGGCAACGAAGGCGTTCAGCTCTTCCTCGATGGCCGGATCAATCGCTGGCTTCTCATAGGTGGCAAGCCGCTCTTTCCAGACGCGATTGGCGCGCTCAATGGCCGTGGGGGAACCCGCTTCCTGCCATGTCTCGTAATTGCGCCAGTCGGATATGATCGGCGCATAGAACGCCGTCTTGTAGCGGGACTGGGTGTGGGCCGTGCCGAAGAAGTGGCCGCCGGGACCAACATCGCGCATGGCGTCGAGGCCAAGGGCGTCTTCCGACAGGTCGAGCGGTGTCAGGAATTCCGCCACCATCTGCAAGAGATCAAAGTCGAGGATCATCTTTTCGTAGGAGCAGCACAGGCCGCCTTCCAGCCAACCGGCGGAATGCAGCATGAAATTGCCGCCGCCTTGGATTGCACCCCAGAGCGAGAAGACGGATTCGTAGGCGGCCTGCGCATCGACCGTATTGGCGGCGCAGACATTGGAGGTGCGATAGGGGATTTTGTAACGGCGGGCGAGCTGGCCGCCGACCATCTGCGCCTTCATATATTCAGGTGTACCGAAAGCAGGTGCGCCGGATTTCATATCGACATTGGAGGTGAAGCCGCCATAACCAACTGGCGCGCCTTTCTTGACCATCTGGGTAAAGGAGATGCCCGCCAGCGCCTCGGCATTCTGCTGAACAAGCGCACCGGCGATGGTGACGGGGGCCATGGCTCCTGCCAGCGTAAACGGGGTGACGATAACAATCTGCCCATTCCCCGACATATGGATGATGCCTTCCATCATCGGCACATCGAGCTTCAGAGGCGAGTTGGTGTTGATGATGGTGTAGGATGAGGCTTCGTTCTGCAACTGCTCCTGACTGATGCCGCGAGCAATGCGGGCGATTTCAATACCATCCAGATTGCGCTCCTTGCCGAGCGAATAAATATGAAAAGCCTTGTCGGAGAGGGTGGCAAGATCTCGAATGCATTCGAGGTGGCGAACCGACGGGTGAATGTCGATTGGTTCAACAGGATAGCCGCCCGTCATGTTGATGATGTTGTGCATCTGCGCCAGTTTGACGAAGTTGCGGAAATCCGCCTGATTGCCTGACCGTCTGCCATTATCCGTGTCGGAACAATTGGGCGCCGATCCCATCTGCGCGAAAATCAGGTTGTTGCCACCGAAACGCACATTGTGGGCGGGGTTGCGGGCGTGCAGGGTGAATTCCGATGGCGCATGGCCGACATATTCAAGGATCATGTCCTTGTCGAAATGCACGCGCATGGTGCCGGGACGCACATCCGCACCCGCCTGTTTCATGATCTCCCGCGCGCCATCATGCAGCACATCAACGCCAATCTCCTGCAAAACGCGCAGCGAGGCATTGTGGATGGATTCCAGCTCATCGTCGGAAATGATCTTGGTGGGCGCGAAGGGAATCTTCAACTGGCGGAAGGGGGGCTGGTCAAACGCCCCGCTTTCAATGCTGCGAGGGCGGGACCGTCCGCCACGCCGGCCATGATCGCGTGCCGTTGCGGGGATTTCGATGTCTGTTGCCGGTTCACTCATAGCTCATGCCCTTCACTTGCGATGGTGCCACTATCGCCACAGACGGGAAATCCGTGCGCGGCCTGAGCGACGCTGACCGCAAGGGAAGCGACATGGGTGGGGAAACAGGGTTGCACCAAGATAAGTGCGTGGTTCGCCCTTCGACAGGCTCAGGATGAGGGAGAGGGATGGGTTGCAGGGAGTGAGTTCTGTAATGGTGTGAAGTGCAATGTTGACGATTAGCGTTGCATCCACCTAACTCCCTCATGGTTGTTATGTCGAACCACGGAAGATGGTGATTGCATCCCTCAACATTGCAGTCACGGAACACACTCTCCCATTACCACGCCCGCTTTTGCGTCTGGCTATTGAAAGGTGGGAAAGACGGGCGATCCAAAGGGGAACGCGGAAGTCTTGGTATTGGTAGTGTAGTCAGTGCGTTCCCCGGAGATTTTCCTGTTTCAACCAAGAAAATAACCGGATCACCCGTCCCGATGACTGGTTTTACCCTTGTGAGATAAAACCTTTCCCCTGCGGTTGGGGTCTCCCCGCAGGTGAAATCATCGATCCTTTCCTGACTTCAGAAGGTTTCCGGAGCATTCCCGCCGGAAAGGACACCATCAGAATAAACGAGCTGGAATGGTGTTGGATAAGTTGGCACGATTTTTTTGAAATGGATGGTTGCAGCGATTGTTGAGCGTGGTTCGACAGGCTCACCATGAGGGAGAGCGAGGATTGCAAAGCTAATCGCCAACATTGCACATCACAGATGTTGCAGCGCAAAGGTTGCAGAATATAGCTCCGGACATCTCAATCCTCTTCGTCATCACCTCAACCCCCTCCGTCATCCTCGGGCTTGACCCGAGGACCCACGACAAAGGGGAAGGAACGACTACAATTTTCGTGCTTCTCGATCATGGTCCTCGGGTCAAGCCCGAGGATGACGGAGAGAGAGGTGCTGGGAGTCAAGTTCTGCAGTCTTTGTTCTGGAACCTTAATTCTTCAATCTTTGCGCTGCACCTTTTTGCACTGCAATCTCTACGGTTAGCCTTGCATCACCCCTCTCCCTCATGGTGAGCTTGTCGAACCACGAACCACGAACCACGCACCACGCATTCACCCCCAGCACAGAAGTATCAGCGCGGCGAGTCTCCCACAAAGCGGGGATAAAGCGTTGCTACTCCGCAGCCTGATGGGTCAAATGGCTGATGGGTGTGACCATGGCCTGGATGAGGCTGTTCATGCTGATGACACCCAGTGGTTTGCCGCTTTCATCGACAACCGTTGCGTGCTGCTGGTTAGCATCCGTCATGGTCTTGGCGGCTTCCTCGAGGATTGTGCCGGTTTTCACCGTCACGCCGTTGGTATTGCCAGCACCGTCGCCCTTGGTGGAAATGGTATCGACCATGATGACCCGGCCGCGGTTTACTTCCTTGACGAAGCTGGAAATGTACTCGTCGGCGGGTTTCAGCACGATATCCTGTCCGGTTCCCTGCTGAACCACCTCGCCATCGCGCAAGATTGCAATGCGGTCGCCAAGACGCAGCGCCTCATCAAGATCGTGGGTGATGAACACGATGGTCTTCTTGATTTCCTTCTGCAAATCCAGAAGCACAGACTGCATGTCCATGCGGATCAGCGGATCAAGGGCCGAGAAAGCCTCGTCCATCAACAGGATCGGCGCGTCATTGGTGAGCGCACGGGCAAGACCGACGCGCTGCTGCATACCGCCGGAAAGCTGGTTCGGATAATTGTCCTCAAAGCCTTTCAGACCAACGCGCTCAATCCAGCGGCGGGCCTGTTCTTCCTGCTTTGCGCGGCTCAATCCCTGAATTTCGAGGCCGTAGACGGTATTGTCGAGCACCGTGCGGTGGGGGAGCAGCGCGAATTTCTGGAAAACCATCGCCGTTTTGTGACGGCGAAACTCACGCAGATCGTTCTGGTTCATCTTGCAGACATCTGATTTGTCGATGATGACTTCGCCGACAGTCGGATCAATCAGCCGGTTGATATGACGGATCAGTGTTGATTTGCCAGAACCCGAAAGGCCCATGACCACCTGAATGCAACCGGCGGGCATATCAATATTGATATCGCGCAGACCGAGCACATGGTTGTGCTTTTCATTCAGCTCGGTCTTGGTCATGCCGCCTTTGACGGCTTCGACATAGGCTGCCGGTTTCTGGCCAAAAATCTTGTAGAGATTCTTGATCTGGATACCGGCGCCCTGAACGGAACGATCAGCCATGAACCACCTCCTGGTGCTTTTGAAGGCGCATGCCATAGGCCTGGCTGACGCGGTCAAAAATGATGGCAATGCCGACAATGGCAAGACCGTTGAAAAGTCCGAGTGAGAAGAACTGGCCGTTGACCGACCGCAGAACCGGCTGGCCGAGACCCTGAACACCGATCATCGAGGCGATGACCACCATGGCAAGCGCCATCATGATGGTCTGGTTGATACCGGCCATGATGGTGGGAAGGGCAAGCGGTATCTGCACGTTCTTGAGCCGCTGCCAGCTGGAGGAGCCAAAGGCGTCAGCCGCTTCAAGCACGTCCTTGTCGACGAGCCGGATGCCGAGATTGGTCAGGCGGATCATCGGCGGAATGGCGTAGATCACCACCGCGATGAGGCCCGGAACCTTGCCGATGCCGAGAAGCATGACCACGGGGATGAGATAGACGAAGCTTGGCATGGTCTGCATGACGTCAAGAATGGGATTGACGATGCGCTGGAATGTATCGGAGCGGGCCATCACGATGCCGATGGGAATGCCGACGACGATGGACACGACAGTGCCGACGAAAATCATCGCGATGGTTTTCATCGCATCGCTCCACATATCGAAATAGCCGATGAGGAGGAGAGTGATGACCGTTCCAGCAACGATCTTCCAGTTGCGGCTGGCGATCCAGGCGATACCGGCGATCAGCAGGACCATGATCGGCCAGGGTGTCGACGTCATGAATTTCTCGGCCTGGATGAGAAAATATTGCAGCGGCTGGAAAAATGACTCGATCACATCGCCATAGCTGCGGGTGAAAGCCTTGAAGCCTTCATCCATGGCTTTTTTCAAATTGCGGAGTGTCTCGTCATTCATTTTCGGGAATGAATAGAACCAATCCATATGTTGCGCCCCCTTCTTTGTGGGTCATGAAATGACCATCGCAACCGAACGCGATAACGCTCGGCCCATTCGGGATGGTGCGATGCGGCGAAGAGGGTCTTCGCCGCATCAATTCAGTCAGTTATTGAACGGCTGCCTTGATCTTTGCAGCGGCTTCCGGAGAAACCCATTTTGACCAGGTGGCTTCGTTGTTCTTCAGGTAATATTTTGCGCCATCTTCACCGGTGGCCTGATTGTCGACCATCCAGGCAAGAAGCGCGTTAAACTCGACCGTGGAGAGCTGACGCTTCTTCAAATAGTCGAACGCGGGTCCAGCCCTGTCAGAAAATTTCGTGGTGACGATCGTATAGATGTCGGATTTTGCCCAGCCATTCGGCTTTGGATCAGGACAGTCGGCAATGGTGGTGCAGCGCTGCCATTCCTTTTCATCAAACGGCACGCCATTGTCGAGTTTGACCATGGGATATTTGCCGAGAATGGCGGTTGGGCCCCAGTAATAGCCGAGCCATGGCTCCTTGCGCTCGTAAGCTTTTGCAATAGAGCCGTCGAGGCCAGCAGCGGAACCCGTGTCAACAAGGGTGAAACCGTGTTTGTCGCCTTCATAGGCCTTGTAAAAATTGGTCGTTGTGATCTGGCAGGCCCAGCCTGACGGACAGTTGTAAACCGCACCCTTCTTGGGATCTTCAGGTGAGGGGAAAAGCTCCGGATGCTTCATGGCATCGGCGATTGTCTTGATGTCAGGATGTGCATCGGCGAAATATTTGGGTATCCACCAGCTTTCCGTGCCGCCTTCGGTAATGGCAGGTGCGGCATAAACCAGCTTCTTTTCCTTGACTGCCTTTTCGAGCGGTTCACGCACCGAATTGAGCCAGCCTTCCGGCGCGACATCCGGTTGTCCCTTTTCGATCATCGATGTGAAGGTTGGAACGGTGTCGCCTGCGACCAGTTCCGCATCGCAGCCATAGCCCTCGGTGAGCACAAGCTTGTCCAGATTGGCCAAGGCTTCCGCGGACGGCCAGTTCATATTCGCAATGGTAACGGAACCACATTCTGCTGCCGAAGCGGCTCCGGCAAAGCCGAAAAACCCTGCGGCCAATAAAGTTGAAGCAAGTAGCTTCTTCATAGGTTTAGTCTCCCACTCGTTTTGACAGTTCGTTCACCCGGTACGAATCTAACTTGGCACTGCCTTTTGCCCAGCTGTCCGTTTGTGTGCCATTTGGCATCCTTATCGCGTCAGAATGCAATGGTTTCGTTCAATTAATGAGGTATATCGCGACAGCACCTGTCGATATAACGACGCCGGGAAATCAATTGTGAAGGTGGATGTCACAATGTTCATACGGCTAGTGTAACAAGTCAGTTCATGAAAGATCAACGCTTTAGGCGATTTTTCTTCACCATTTCATTGACCGTCGGACGTATTTTCCCGATTTTTCTGGTTCTAAGCGGAGGATTTTCCTGTGCAAGAATTCCAATGGACTTTTTCGTTCTGGCGGGCTCAATCTGGGGTCTGGGCCTCTTCTGCCCCTTTTTTCCGGGCGTATTTCCCAAGGCTCAAGAGCGCGAGAAAGCACCATGACTGACCAAACCATTGTTCCGATGATTGAGTATGAACAGGCTGATGAGGCGGTGCGCGCCGTGTATGACGACATCATGAAAACGCGTGGCACCGACTGGATCAACAATTTCTGGAAAGTGCTTGCGAATGATCCGAAGCTGCTGAAACGCACGTGGGAGAGTATCAAGGAAGTGATGGCGCCGGGGGCTCTCGATCCGCTGGTCAAAGAGATGATCTATATCGCGGTTTCCGCCACCAATAATTGCGACTATTGCAGCTGGTCGCATACGGCCTCTGCCCGCGCCAAGGGCATGACCGATCCGCAGCTGATGGAACTTCTGGCGGTTGTCGGCATGGCCAATGAAACCAATCGGCTCGCCAATGGTTTAAAACCACCGGTCGATTCCGCGTTCAAACCCAAAAGGCCTTAAAGATGAAATCTCCCGTTAAAAGCCGTGCTCCTGTGCATGACCTGCAAATGGCATCAATGGTGATTGCCATGCGCCTGCCTGTGATGATGATGGAGGGGCTGACGGAAAAGTCCGCCAAAACAGAGTCAACGCGGGCGGTGTCTGAAAAAATGGCCGCGATGACCGATGGCGTTGTGGCAGCGCAGATGTCGGTGATGAACTCGGCGGCAACATTCTGGCTCGATGTGTGGAGCGGCAAGTCCCCGGCGGCTATCGCACAGGCGACCATCGATAAAGCGACAAAAGCGGCACTCCATCCCGGACGGAAAACGCTGCGGGCCAATTACAAGCGTCTGGTGGCCAAAAGCTGAAATAAGGCTGCTTTATCAGCGTCATCGTTGATTTTGCTGCTGTTTTAGTCAGAATGCCCGTAATTGTGGCAGTAGAGCTGTGGTTTCAGCATAGCAGCCATGCATATTTGCATGATCGGTTGCTGTAAATGCGACATGCTATGGCGAAAAAACGTGATCAAACTTTAAGCAAAAAGCGCATTTGAGCGGCAACAGACGTTTTTACCATCGGGTGCTCAAATGCTTTACATCTTCAATCGCAACAACCGCGTCCACATTGCATGGAATGCTACGGAAAAGCGCAATGCGCCTTCCAGCAATCTGAAGAGCGGCATCGCCTCCGCAGTGTCCTTTATCTGGACCCGTTCGGCTGGCTGATTTCTGACACGTCAGAAAGTTTAGAGAGCCGCTGCCTCCCCGGAGGTGGCGGTTTTTCTTTGTCCGGTTTTTCTGAAGACCCAAGTCAAAAACCGCCCTGTCCGACAAGGAGCAGTGCGGTTTTTTGCCAAATTACGCATGGCATTCTGCCGTACAATACGCTGGCAGAAATTACAGCTCCGGTACGCAGTACCTATCCGGAGCATGGGGCAGGGTCTTGTCTGCTCCATGCAAAGTTTTAACCGGACATCGTTACCGCGAGGTTAGCGAGAGCTTAAGCAAATCTAAATTTCGGAAATTTCCCGACTTTTCTTTGCCTGTCAGTCTTCGCGCGTGGCGTCGCGCAGATAATTGATGATGCCGGAGAAATCCGAACCTTCGTTTCCGGCGGCGCCAAATTGAGCATAAATCTCTTCCGCATGCTGGCCGAGCGGTGTCGCAGCACCGACACTCCTTGCGGCTTCCTGCGAAAGCCTCAAATCCTTCAGCATCAGCGCGGCGGCAAAGCCCGGCTTGTAGCTGTTATTGGCAGGCGATGTCGGCACAGGGCCGGGGACCGGGCAATAGGTGGTCAGCGACCAGCACTGGCCCGAGGAGGTGGAGGCAACATCGAACAGTGCCTGATGCGACAGGCCGAGTTTTTCCGCCAGCGTAAAAGCTTCGCTGACGCCAATCATGGAAATGCCAAGGATCATATTGTTGCAGATCTTGGCGGCTTGGCCCGCACCCGGTTCGCCGCAATGGACGATACGGCCAGCCATGGGCTTGAGAACAGGCTCGGCAGCGGCAAAGGCATCACCGGAACCACCGGCCATGAATGTCAGCGTTCCCGCTGCTGCGCCACCAATACCGCCGGAAACCGGGGCATCAACTGAAAGCAATCCGCTTTCGCCGGCTATGGCATGGGCTTTGCGAGCCGAATCCACATCGATTGTCGAGGAATCGATGAACAATGCGCCCTTTTTGGCCTTTCCGGCGATTTCCGCATAGACGGAGAGGACGTGTTTTCCGGCGGGCAGCATGGTGATGACAACATCGGCATCGGCAATGGCTGCAACTGCGCTTGGCGCAATGGTGACGCCATTGGCTTTGGCAGTTTCAAGATTTTCCGGCAGAAGATCAAAACCCAGCACCGTGTGCCCGGCCTTGACCAGATTGGCGGCCATGGGATTGCCCATATGGCCAAGACCGATAAAAGCGACAGTCGTCATCGCGGTATTCTCCCTGATATTGTTATGTGAAAGGCGTGGTTCAGCGGCCCATCATGGAGCGGGATATGATCACCCGCATGATTTCATTGGTGCCTTCGAGAATCTGGTGGACACGCAGGTCACGCACCAGCTTTTCCACGCCGTAATCGTGCAGATAACCATAGCCACCATGGATTTGCAGCGCATCATTGGCAACATTGAAGCCGGTATCGGTGACGAACCGCTTGGCCATGGCAGACCATTTGGAAGCGTCATGTGCCTTGCGGTCAAGCTTTGACGCCGCCGTATAAAGCAGGACGCGCGCCGCCGAAAGTTCCGTTTCCATATCCGCCAGCTTGAATTGCAGCGCCTGAAACTGGTTGATCGCCTTGCCGAATGCCTTGCGCTCGGACGCATAGCTTACTGCCTTGTCGAGTGCCGACTGGGCACCGCCAAGCGAGCAAGCGGCAATATTGAGGCGTCCGCCATCAAGGCCGCCCATGGCAATCTTGAAACCATCGCCTTCGGCACCGAGCAGGTTTGCCACCGGCACGCGGCAATTGTCGAAAATCACCTGCCGGGTGGATTGGGCATTCCAGCCCATCTTGTACTCATTGGCACCGAAGGAAAGGCGGGGCGCATCTTTCGGGATGATCAGCGTCGAGATGCCCTTCGGGCCATCCTCACCGGTGCGCACCATAGTCACATAAAGGTCCGTATCACCTGCGCCTGAAATGAACTGTTTTGCACCATTCAGCACATAATGATCGCCATCGCGCACCGCACGGGTTTTAAGCGCTGCGGCGTCCGAGCCGGAATTGGGTTCGGTCAGGCAATAGCTTGCCAGCCACTCCATCGAGGTCAACCGAGGCACAAAACGCTGGCGCTGTTCGTCATTGCCGTAAAGATCGATCATCCATGTGGCCATGTTGTGGATCGATATGAAGGCGGAGAAGGCCGGGCAGGCGGCTGACAGCGCTTCAAAGATCAGCACCGCATCCAGTCGTTTGAGCCCCGAGCCGCCAAACTCTTCCTTCACATAGATGCCGCCCATGCCGAGCGGGCCGGTTTCCCTGATGACATCAGCTGGAAAATGCTTGTCTCGGTCCCAGGCGAGCGCGTTGGGCGCAACGCGGTCCGCGGCAAAGGCGCGGGCCATGTCCTGAATTGCCAGCTGATCTTCATTGAGTTCGAACTGGCTGGACGCCGTATCCACGAGCGCATCCATGATAACCTCCCTGTATTCCTCTTGGCCGCAGTTTATCCCAAGCGTGGGGCCGCGCAACGACAGAGATGCGTTTTGACGGGGGCTAGGAAGAGAAAGACATATCCGCTACTCAAAGCCCATGACACACGCAATCATGTTGCAGGGAACAGGGTCAGATGTTGGGAAATCCGTCCTGGTGGCCGGACTTTGCCGGCTTGCGCGCAATCGCGGATTAAAAGTTCGGCCATTCAAACCGCAGAATATGTCGAATAATGCCGCTGTCAGCGACGATGGCGGCGAGATTGGCCGGGCGCAATGGTTGCAGGCCGTCGCCTGCGGCGTGCCCTCGTCAGTGCATATGAATCCCGTGCTTTTGAAACCGCAGTCCGAGACCGGCAGCCAGATCATCGTGCAGGGCAAAGTCTGGGGACAGGCGAAAGGGCGTGACTATCAGAAATTCAAGGCGCAGCTCCTCGATGCTGTCATGGCGTCATGGGATATTGTGCGCGATGGCGCTGATCTTGTGATCGTCGAGGGGGCGGGTTCGCCAGCGGAAATCAACCTCAGGGCAGGGGATATCGCCAATATGGGCTTTGCCACCCGCGCCAACGTGCCTGTGCTGCTGGTCGGCGATATCGACCGGGGCGGGGTAATTGCCTCTATCGTCGGAACCCATGCGATCCTGCAACGGCAAGATCGGGATATGATCATCGGTTATCTCATCAATAAGTTTCGCGGTGATGTCTCGCTGTTCGATGACGGGTTGAAAGCCATCAGCCAATTTACCGGCTGGCCCTCTTTCGGCGTCGTGCCGTGGTTGAAAGATGCAGCACGGTTGCCGGCGGAAGATTCGGTTGTGCTGGAACGTCTGGTGAAGGGCGAGGGCCGGGCGCTCAAAATCGCGGTGCCGGTGCTTGATCGCATTGCCAATTTTGACGATCTCGATCCGCTGATGGCCGAGCCGCAGGTGGATGTGGTGATGGTGCGCAGTGGCGAGCGGCTGCCGTCCGATGCCGGGCTGGTTATCATTCCGGGCTCGAAATCCACAATCAGCGATTTGCTGCGGTTTCGCGAAAATGGCTGGGACAAGGATTTGGACCTGCACCGGCGGCGCGGCGGGCATATCATTGGCATATGCGGCGGTTTCCAGATGCTCGGCCGCACGGTGCGCGACCCTGATGGCATCGAGGGCAGCGTGACGGAAACCCAAGGGCTCGGGCATCTCGAGATCGATACGGTGATGGAACCTGAAAAGACCGTGCGCAATGTCGAGGCACATTCACTGCAGTTCGATCTGCCGCTCAGCGGTTATGAAATTCATCTGGGCTGGACGACGGGCCCGGATTGTTCCAGCCCTGTTGCCCGTATCAATGGTGTGAATGATGGTGCGGTATCGAAAGACGGCAAGGTGTTTGGCACCTATCTGCACGGGCTTTTCGGCGCGGATCGCTTTCGTGCGGCGCTGCTGGGGTCGATGGGTATTGCGGCTGATGAGTTTGATTACCGTGCGGGTGTGGATGCCGCGCTGGATAGTATCGCGGGGCAGCTGGAAGAGCTGATTGATGTGGATGCGTTGCTTGCATGTGCTGCAGGCAGATACTGATGCTCACACCCCCACCACTCTCTTACCAAACAGCACACATTCAATTGACATTTCTCGTGGGGGATGAATAACGTCCAGCCCATGATTGGTTCCCATATTGGTCGAAGGCCAAGGGATCAAAAGGGAATGCGACGGCCGTACCCTGAAGGGCGGTCCCACCGCAGCCGACCCCGCGACTGTAGAGCGGCGAGGATCAATGCAAAGCCTGACGCATATGCAGAGGGCAGCCACTGGGAAACCGGGAAGGCGGCATTCATTCCGTGACCCGCGAGCCAGGAGACCTGCCAGTCATAGAGTCTTTCTCAGGAAAGGCTTGGGGTAATCCTGCCCAAGAATCGAAGGGTAATGTCCCTTCAGGCCCAGCACGGAGGTTGTTATGGCTGCTCGTATGACGCATTTGCTTGTTTTCCCGCCCGCATTCCCTTTGATGGATGGATCGTTGCGGTTGCAATAGCGGCGATGCCTCAACTCAATTCAGGTGTGACTTTCATTCTCGGCGGTGCCCGCTCGGGCAAATCCAGCTTTGCCGAAGGCCTGATCAAGTCGTCGGGCCTTGATGCGATCTATGTCGCAACGGGCAGGGCGTGGGATGAGGAAATGTCTGTACGCATTGACCTGCACAAAAAGCAGCGCGGTTCACTATGGCGCACCATAGAAGAGCCGCTTGATCTGCTGGATACCCTGCAAGGGGTGGCTGGCGAGGGCAAGGCTGTTCTTGTCGACTGCCTGACGCTCTGGCTCACCAATCTGATGATGGATGAGCGCAATATTACCGCTGAGACGCGGCAGCTTGTCGAAGCGCTGCCGAAACTTCAAGGTTCGATTGTTCTGGTCTCGAACGAAGTAGGTCTCGGTATCGTTCCGGAGAACCGCATGGCGCGCGATTTTCGCGACCATGCCGGACGTCTCCATCAGGCCGTGGCGCAAGCTGCGGCAACAGTCTATTTCGTGGCAGCCGGACTGCCGCTCACAATGAAGGGATAGGAATATGCAGGGTCAAAAGATTCCAGCAACAGTCATCACCGGTTTTCTCGGTTCGGGCAAAACCACGATGATCCGCAATCTGCTTGAAAACGCCAATGGCAAGCGCATTGCGCTTATCATCAATGAGTTCGGCGATCTGGGCGTCGATGGCGGTCTGCTCAAGGGCTGCGGTATCGAAGCCTGCCGCGACGAGGATGTGATCGAGCTGAACAATGGCTGCATCTGCTGCACAGTGGCGGATGATTTCATTCCGACCATGACCAAGCTGCTTGATCGTCTTGATCGCCCCGATCATATCGTCATCGAGACATCGGGCCTCGCCCTTCCGCAGCCTCTGGTTGCAGCGTTCAACTGGCCTGAAATCAAAACGCAGGTTACGGTTGATGGTGTTGTTACCGTGATTGACGCCTCTGCCGTATCCGAAGGCCGTTTTGCCGATGATCATGACAAGGTTGATGCCCAGCGCATTCAGGATGAATCACTCGATCATGACAGCCCGCTGGAAGAATTGTTCGAAGATCAGATTCGCGCCGCCGACCTGATTGTGCTGAACAAGACAGACCTTATCAATGACAAGCAGCTTGATGGCGTGCGCGGCGATGTGCAAAGCCGCTCGTCCCGCTCGCTCAACATGGTTTCGGCAAGCTTCGGCAAGCTCAGCAATGAGCTTCTGCTGGGGCTTGGCGTTGGCACGGAACAGGACATTGCCAACCGCAAATCGCACCATGAAATGGAGCATGAAGCGGGCGAAGAGCATGATCATGACGAGTTTGAGAGCTTTGTCGTTGGTCTTGGCCCGGTTGCGGAACCAAAGAGCTTTGTTGAAAAGCTGAAGACCGTCATTGCCGATCACGACATTCTGCGCCTGAAAGGCTTTGCCGATGTTCCCGGCAAGCCCATGCGTCTGGTGGTGCAGGCTGTCGGCACGCGCATCGAGCATTACTTTGACCGTGCCTGGAATCCGGGTGAAGAGCGCCAGACGCGTCTCGTCGTTATCGGTCTGCACGATATCGACAATGATGCCATTACATCCGCTGTCACTGCTGCGGCCGTTTAACTGAGGCTGGAAAACTGAATGCATCTCCTGCTTGCCCAGAAAGGCACCATTGCTGAAGGGACCGAGGCTATCGACCTTGGCCAGACGCCGGGAGATGTGTTGTTTCTTTCTGCTGCCGATACGGAACTGGCGAGCCTTGCCTCCGCGCAGCGGCAGGGAGATGGCGCGGTGTCGCTGCGCCTTGCCAATATGATGAGCCTGTCGCACCCGATGTCTGTCGACGCCTATGTGGAGCGGACGGCGCGCCATGCCAAGCTGATCGTGGTCAGGGTTATCGGCGGCGAAAGCTACTGGCCCTATGGTCTGGAAGCGCTGCATGCCTGTGCCGTCAATCACAAGGTGCAGCTTGCGGTGCTGCCGGGGGATGACAAGCCCGATCCGGGGCTCGACCGGTTTTCAACCATTGCCCGGCATGATCGCGATGCGCTCTGGCATTATCTGCTCGAGGGCGGAGCGCAGAATGCGCAGCGTTTTCTCGATTATTGTGGCGCGTTGACCCATTCCAGCGAGAAGCCGCAGGAAGCGGCACCCCTGCTGAAAGCCGGGTTGTGGTGGCCGGGGAAACCAGCGCCTTCGCTGGAAGAAATGCGCAGGAGTTGGCAGGACGGTGCGCCAGTTGCCGCGATCTGTTTCTACCGGGCGCTGGTGCAGAGCGGCCAGACGCAGCCGGTTGAAGCACTGCTGGAAGCATTGCGCGCCAAAGGCCTCAATCCACTGCCGGTGTTTGTCTCCAGCCTGAAAGATCCGGTTTCCATTGCAACGCTGGAGAGCATTTTCGCTGAAGCACCGCCAGCGGTGGTGCTGAATGCCACGGGCTTTGCCGTGTCTGCTCCGGGTTCAGCACGCAAGCCAACCGTGCTTGAGCATGATGGTGCGATGGTCCTGCAGGTTATCTTCTCCGGCTCCAGTGCCGAGCAGTGGCGTCTGTCCGATCAGGGCCTGTCGGCGCGTGATCTCGCCATGAACGTCGCCTTGCCTGAAGTGGATGGCCGGGTATTGTCGCGCGCGGTTTCGTTCAAGTCGGCACAGCATTTCGATGAGGCTGTGGAAGCCAATATCGTCATGCACGAGCCGCAGGCTGACCGCGTGGCATTTGTGGCTGAACTGGCATCAAACTGGGCGCGTCTGCGCATAAGCAAGCCGCAGGAGCGGCGGGTTGCGCTTGTCATGGCAAATTATCCCAATCGTGATGGGCGGCTGGGCAATGGTGTTGGCCTTGATACGCCTGCGGGCACATGGCAGGTGCTAAAATCCCTGCGCGATGCGGGCTACGGTGTCGCCGATCTGCCAGATGATGGTGAGGCGCTGATCAATCATCTGATGGCTGGTCCCACCAATGCGGCCAGCGATGGACGCGACATTCGCGAGACGATTTCCCTCAATCAATACAAGAACTTCTTTGAAGCGCTTCCCGATGTGATTCAAGCGAAGGTGACGGCGCGCTGGGGTGAGCCAAAGGACGATCCGTTTTTCCTTGATGACGCGCGCGGCTTTGCGCTGCCATTGAGCCGCTTTGGTGATGTCCTCGTCGGTATCCAGCCAGCGCGCGGTTACAATATCGATCCGAAGGACACCTATCATTCGCCGGATCTGGTGCCCCCACATGGCTATCTCGCCTTCTATGCTTATCTGCGCACCGTCTATGGTGCCCATGCGATCGTGCATGTGGGCAAGCATGGCAATCTCGAATGGCTGCCGGGCAAATCGCTGGCGCTGTCGGAGGCCTGTTTTCCCGAGGCGGTGCTCGGGCCCGTGCCGCATATCTATCCGTTCATCGTCAATGATCCGGGTGAAGGCACACAGGCAAAACGCCGGTCCTCCGCCGTTATCATCGATCATCTGACGCCGCCGCTGACGCGGGCGGAAAGCTATGGGCCGCTGAAAGATTTGGAAGCGCTGGTTGATGAATATTATGAGGCTTCGGGCGTCGATCCGAGGCGTCTGGTGCGGCTCAAGGTGCAAATCCTGCATCTCGTGCGCGATATCGGTCTTGATAGCGATGCGGGTATTCATGATCATGACCCTGATGATCTCGCCCTGCAAAAGCTTGATGCCTATCTTTGCGATCTGAAGGAAATGCAGATTCGCGATGGCCTGCACATTTTTGGACTGTCGCCGGAAGGGCGCCTGCTGACTGATCTGGTGGTGGCACTGGCGCGTGTGCCGCGCGGTTCGGGTGTTGGGGCGGACCAGAGCCTGCAACGCGCCATTGCTGGCGATCTTGGTTTTGCCGGTTTCGATCCGCTTGATTGCGATATGGCAGCACCGTGGACTGCGGAGCGGCCCGACATTCTGAATGTGGTTACGGACGAGCCTTGGCGCATTGCTGGTGATACGGTGGAGCGCATTGAACTGCTGGCGGCAAAGCTGGTGGCGGGTGAAATCATTTGCCCTACCGAATGGCAAGCGACCCAAGCGGTTCTGGAAGGCATTCGCACGAACCTGCATCCAGCTGTCATGGCTTGCGGCGAGGCTGAGATGACCGGGCTGATGACGGCGCTTTCCGGGCGCTTTGTTGCACCGGGTCCATCAGGTGCGCCGACGCGTGGGCGTCCTGATGTCCTGCCGACAGGGCGCAATTTCTTTTCCGTCGATAGCCGCGCTGTGCCGACTCCAGCTGCGTGGGAGCTTGGACAGAAATCCGCCGAACTTCTGATCCGCCGCTATACGCAGGACCACGGCGAATGGCCGACCTCATTGGGGCTCACCGCATGGGGCACCTCGAATATGCGCACCGGCGGCGATGATATCGCGCAGGCACTGGCGCTGATCGGGGTGAAACCCGTCTGGGATATGGCGTCGCGGCGCGTCACCGGCTACGAAATTATTCCACCTGCGATGCTTGGGCGTCCGCGTGTTGATGTGACTTTGCGCATTTCAGGCTTTTTCCGTGATGCTTTTCCGGACCAGATTGCACTGTTCGACAAGGCAGTGCGGGCTGTTGGCGCTCTGCAGGAAGATGCGGAAGACAATCCCATTGCCAAGCGTATGCGCGATGAACAGGCGCGGCTTGTGGCCGAAGGTGCCGATGAGAAAACTGCACGGCAACGGGCTGGCTTTCGTGTGTTCGGTTCGAAGCCCGGAGCCTATGGCGCAGGCTTGCAGACGCTGATTGACGAAAAGGCATGGGACAAGCGCGACGACCTTGCGGAAGCATGGCTCGTCTGGGGCGGCTATGCCTATGGCGCCGGTGAAGAGGGCAAGGCAGAGCGCGGGCTGCTGGAAGAGCGTTTGCGCACTGTTGAAGCGGTGGTGCAAAATCAGGACAATCGCGAGCATGATCTGCTCGACTCCGATGATTATTACCAGTTCGAGGGCGGTATGTCGGCGGCGGTCGAACAGCTTTCCGGCGAGCGCCCGACCATTTATCACAATGACCATTCGCGCCCGGAAAAACCCGTTATCCGCACGCTTGAGGAAGAAATCGGGCGCACGGTGCGTGGGCGCGTCACCAACCCGAAATGGATCGCCGGTGTGATGCGCCATGGCTATAAGGGCGCTTTCGAGATGGCGGCAACGGTCGACTATCTCTTCGCCTTTGCGGCAACGACGGGTGCCGTGCGCAACCATCATTTCGAAGCTGTCTATCAGGCGTTTTTGATGGATGATGGTGTGCGGGCGTTCCTGAAAGACAAGAACCCGCATGCCCTGCGCGACATCGCGGAAAAGCTTGAAGAGGCCGTAGAGCGCGGCTTCTGGACGCCGCGTTCCAACTCGGCACGATTTGAACTCGGCAAGCTTGCCGCCTGAGACAATGATTCGGAAGGAAGTGCCAAATGGCTGAAAAATCAGAGAAATTGTTGAACCTGACCGAAGAGGAAGTCAACGCGCGGCATGCCGACAAGATGCGCAAGAAGAAGGTCGTGCGCGACAAGATCCTTGCCACCAAAACAGATGAAAAAGGCCTCGTCATTGTCAACACCGGCAAGGGCAAGGGCAAGTCGACGGCGGGTTTCGGCGTCGTGTTCCGGGCGCTTGGTCACGGCATGAAGATTGGCGTCATCCAGTTCGTCAAGGGTTCATGGGATACGGGCGAACGCTGGGTTCTGGAAAAATTTCCGGAGCAGGTGACGATCTCGGCCATGGGCGAGGGCTTTACATGGGAAACGCAGGACCGCGCCCGTGATATCGCCATGGCCAGAGATGCATGGGAACAGGCCAAGACCATGATCCTTGATGATAAAACGGACATTGTCCTGTGTGATGAACTGAACATTGCGCTGCGTTATGACTATCTGCCTGTTGAGGAAATCATCGAGGTGCTCAGGCAGAAACCGCATATGAAACATGTGATTATAACCGGGCGGAATGCCAAGGACGAACTTATTGAGTTTGCTGACCTTGTCACCGAGATGGAAATGATCAAGCATCCGTTCCGTTCTGGTATCAAAGCGCAGAAGGGCATTGAATTCTGATGACAAGCACCTGGCAATTCTGGGCACTGCTTTCGGCCATGTTTGCGGCTCTGACAGCCATTTTTGCCAAGGTGGGCATCGAGAACATCAATTCGGATTTCGCCACGCTGATCCGCACCTTTGTTATCATCGGCGCGCTTTGCCTGTTTTTGACCGTTAGCGGCCAGTGGCAGACCCCTTCGACCATTTCAGCAAAGACATGGACATTTCTGATCCTGTCAGGGTTGGCAACGGGTGCCTCGTGGCTTGCCTATTTCCGGGCCCTGAAGATTGGCGATGCGGCGCGTGTTGCGCCGATCGACAAGCTTTCGGTCGTGATGGTGGCCATCTTCGGTGTGGCCTTTCTTGGCGAAAAGCTGTCGGGGCTCAACTGGTTTGGTGTGTTGCTGATAGCAGCGGGTGTTATCCTGCTCAGCTTCAGGTTTTAGAGGGTTGCAATCCACACCCGGATTGGGTTGCTGGGGTCAAGCAGCAGTTTGGTCGCCAGAGCCAGACAGACGATAATCAGCAGTGGCTTGATGATTTTTGCGCCGTTCTTCATGGCCATGGCGGCACCAACGCGCGCGCCGAGGAACTGGGCAACGCCCATGCACAGGCCGATCTTCCAGTTGATCACGCCAAGAAAGGCGAAAGTGGCAAAGCCACCAAGGTTGGAAGCCAGGTTGAGAAGCTTTGTATGCGCCGTTGCCTTGAGCAGCCCGTAGCCTGCCAGTGAAACGAAGCACAGCATGAAGAACGAGCCGGTGCCGGGGCCGAACAGGCCGTCATAAAAGCCGATCAGCGGAACAATTGTCACGCCGAACAGAAAAGGCGCCATGCGCCGGCTGCGGTCTATATCGCCCATATTGGGCTTCAGGGCAAAATAGAGCGCGATGGCAATCAGCAGGACAGGCAAAAAAGCGCGCAAAAGATCACCGGGCAGAAAACCCGCAAGCAAAGCACCGCCGACACCGCCAAGGCCGGACATAAGCGCCGAGGGCAGCTGTGATTTCAGATGCACATGCCCCTTTTGCGCATAGGCGATGGTGGCGGAGGCTGACCCGAACAGTGATTGCAGCTTGTTGGTGCCGAGCGATTCCACTGGCGACATGCCCGATAGCAGCAGCGCCGGGACGGTGATCAAACCGCCACCACCGGCAATCGAATCGATGAAACCTGCGGCAAAGCCAGCAATGATGAGAATGTAAGGGATATTGTCGAAGAAGGCGGACATGGCGGGAGACTCTTGCAAGAATGCGCCGGACCATAGAGACAAATTCCATTTTGGCGAGAACATTTGCGCGCTCTGTCAATTCACTTGTGCGAATCGCGTTCTGGTGTGTTGTTTGCGCACTTGAATTCAATGGTTGAGACTGCGATCAATCGCGGGAACACAGTTGGGGGTACAATGAGCGAAAGCATTTTTGATCGCATCACCGCATTTCTCGGCAGCAAGAGCGCCGTGCAGAAAGTGGCCGATGATCCGGTTCTGACAGCCGAACTGCTGCTCCTGCTGCATGTGGCGCTGGCTGACGGCAAAACAGAGAAATCGGAATATGCTGCGATCCTGCGCATTGCTTCCACTGATTTCGGCATTTCGCCAGATGAGTTCAGCGAAGTTGCCGAATATCTCAAGGATTTCGGCTATGAGACATCAAGTGAACAGGCAGCGTTGGCTTTTGCCGACGTGCCCTTTGAGCGCAAGGTGATGTTGCTGCGTCATCTCCTCGCCATCGCCAATGCGGATGATGATCTTGATCCGAAGGAAGCCAATCTCATCCGCCGGACGGCGGACCTGCTCGGGGTGACGCCGGAAGAGCTGCACAAGTCCCATTGATGTCAGACATTGGTTACATGCTTGGCGTGGGCTGTGAGCGGGGATGCGATCCGCTGGAGCTTCTGGCCCTTGCCGAGATGGTTTTGAAAACGGCCAGTATAGATTCTGGTGATCTGGCAGGCATTTATTCAATTGACGCGCGTGCTGGCGAGACAGCAATCATTCAGCTGGCGGAGCGCTGGGGGTTGCCCTTTCATTGTTTTGACGCTGCAACGCTGGAGCAGCAAACGCCACGGCTTGCCAACCCGTCGCAACGAGTGTTCGAGCTGACGGGCAGTCATGGTATAGCAGAAGCCGCTGCACTCGCTGCCGCTGGCCCGGCTGGCAAACTGGTGATCGGCAAGATGAAATCTGCCCATGCAACGGCTGCATTGGCGGCAAGAAAGACATAGACAATGACCGTTCATTTCATTGGCGCCGGTCCCGGCGCGCCCGATCTTATCACCGTGCGCGGTTTGAAGCTGATTCAGTCCTGCCCGGTCTGTCTTTATGCGGGCTCGCTGGTGCCGCCGGAAATGGTTGCCGAAGTGCCTGAGGGTGCGCGGGTTGTCGATACGTCGTCACTGACGCTCGACGAGATCATTGCCGAGTTTGAACGGGCACATGCGGAAGGCAAGGATGTGGCGCGGGTGCATTCCGGCGATCCGTCGATCTATGGCGCGGTGGCCGAACAGATGCGGCGGCTCGATGCGCTTGGCATTGAGTATGATGTGACGCCGGGTGTTCCAGCCTTTGCGGCTGCTGCCGCAGCGCTGAAAAAGGAACTGACGGTTCCCGAGGTCTGCCAGACCATTGTTCTCACGCGCACATCGATGAAATCATCAGCCATGCCTGAAGGTGAGGATCTGGCGACGCTCGGTAAATCCGGCGCAACGCTGGTCATTCATCTTTCCATCCGCAACCTGACCAAGATCGAGACGGAGCTGACACCGCTTTATGGTGCCGATTGCCCTGTGATCGTGGCCTACCGGGTTGGCTGGCCGGATGAACAATTCATCCATGGAACGCTTGCCGATATTGCGGGCAAGGTGAGGGAAACGGGCCTGACCCGCTCAGCGATGATCTTTGTCGGCAAGGGCCTGTCAGCCGATGCATTTCGCGATTCCGCGCTTTATCACAAGGATCACAGCCACACTCTGCGCTCACGGTCTGAGTGAGTGGGGGAAATATAAGTTCTGTTGTGGATGGGTTGGTGATTGGTTCGTGGTTCGTGGTTCGTGGTTCGACAAGCTCACCATGAGGGAGAGTGAGGATGCAACGCTAATCGCGAGCATTGCAGATCACAAAGAGTACAGAACTTGACTCCCTTTCATCACCCCTCTCCCTCATGGTGAGCTTGTCGAACCACGAACCAATCACCAACCCCACCCAGCACACTCACCCAACTTACCCCAACATCTCCACAACAAAACGCAGCACACTGTCCGTATCGGGCAAAGCATGAGCGCCGGGCGGTGGGGGCGTTCAATCATGATGACGGGCAGGCCAAGCTCCCGCGCTGCGGATATTTTTGCATAGGATGCGCTGCCGCCGGAATTGCGGCAGATAATATGCGTAAGGCGTTTGCGGGTGAGAAACGCCGCTTCCTCGTCCTTTTTGCCCGGTTTGGACAATTCCAGCTCGAAATCGAACAGGTCCAAGGGTGTTTCCGGCGGATCAATCATCCGCACGACAAAAAACACATCCCGCCGTTTGGAGAAGGGGGCGATGTGCTGGCGGCCAAGTGCCAGCAATATCCGGGCCTTGGAGGGAGCAGCGGCAACGGCCTCTTCCAGTGTCGCTACGCTGATCCAGATATCGCCGGGCTTGCGCCGCCATTCAGGCCGCTCCAAACGGACAAAGGGAATGCCGGTAATTTCAGCTGCCGCAATGGCATTGTCGGAGATTTGCGTGGCGAAGGGGTGTGTGGCATCGACCAGCAGCGCGATATTTTCCCTGCGCAGATAATCAGCAAGGCCATCGGCACCGCCAAAGCCGCCGGTGCGCACTTCGCCTTCGATCTTCGCGGGATTGCTGGTGCGGCCAGCGAGCGACGAGATGGTGCGATAACCCCTGCCAACAAGCGCGGCTGCGAGTTTCACCGCCTCGGCTGTTCCACCCAGAATGAGAACAGGATGATCAGAGGCGGGCAAGAATCGTCCCTTTGCGGTCGGTCACGATCATTTCCACCTCTACAGGCGCACCTTTGAGCGTTGCCAGCGCCACGGCCTTGGCTTTCTCGGCAATGGATTTCGGCAGGTCGATACCCAAACCCAGAGTCATTTCAAGCACTTCCTGCGCGGTATTGGCATTCAGAATCCGGTCCCTCATATTCTGGTGGAATCCAAGCTTTTCTGCTTCATCAGCCAGAAACTCCATGCTGACCTGACTGCGCGCCGAATGCAGATCCAGCGCGCCCTGTGCGAGCTTGGTCAGTTTGGCAAAGCCACCTGCGATGGTCAGCTTGTCGATGGGATGAACGCGCAGATATTTTAAAAGGCCACCGGCGAAATCGCCCATATCCAGAAGCGCAATTTCAGGCAGATCATAAATGGCCTGTGCCGCATCTTCCGAGGTTGAACCCGTTGCGGCCAGCACATGGGTGAGCCCGGCAGCGCGGGAAACATCAATGCCCCTGTGGATCGAGTGTATCCACGCGGCGCAGGAGAAGGGATGGACGACGCCTGTCGTGCCGAGAATGGAAATGCCGCCGACAATGCCAAGGCGCGGGTTCCAGGTCTGTTTGGCGAGTTCCTCGCCCTCAGGCACGGAGATTGTGATGACAAGATCGGCGGGCAGTTCATATTGCGCGCAGATTTCTTCGCAGATAGCGGTCATCATGGCGCGGGGTACAGGATTGATCGCTGCTTCCCCCGGCTGGATCGGCAGGCCGGGCAGGGTGACGGTCCCAACCCCATCACCGGCGACAAATTGGATGCCGCTGCCCGGAGCGGCTGGGTAGACGGTGGAGATGATGGTGGCGCCATGGGTAACGTCAGGGTCATCGCCCGCATCCTTGACGATACCGGCTATGGCATAGCCATCGCCGATTGATTCGAGCGCCAGCGGAAAATGCGGCACTTCGCCCTTCGGCAGGATAATGGCAACGGGATCGGGAAATTCGCCTGTGATCAGTGCAATCAATGCCGCCTTGGTGGCCGCGGTTGCACAGGCGCCCGTGGTCCAGCCCCGGCGCAGGGGCGTGGGGCTTGCATCATCAGGTTTCCGCATTCCGGCATCGGGTTCGTCGCTCATGCGCGTCTTATAGACCAGCTTGGGATAGAGTTGCATGATTTTTCCGATAAGTTCATGCTTGCAAGGCGAAAAATTATGCTATGCGCAAAACAGCAAATACGGGGAGCGCGATGAGCGCAGTGACAGCAAAATTGCCGAAGTTTGAAGCGGGCCATGTCTGGCTCGTCGGGGCAGGGCCGGGTGATCCGGGGCTTTTGACGCTGCATGCGGTCAATGCACTCGAACAGGCCGATGTCATTGTCTATGATGCGCTGGTTAATGAGGAATGCCTTTCCTTTGCAAGGCCGCAAGCCGAGCGTGAATATGCGGGCAAGCGCGGCGGCAAGCCCTCGCCGCAGCAGCGGGACATTTCCTTGCGACTGGTGGAACTGGCCAAGGAAGGCAAGCGGGTGCTCCGCCTGAAAGGCGGCGATCCATTCGTGTTTGGACGCGGCGGCGAAGAGGCCCTGACACTGGTTGAACATGGCGTGCCGTTCCGGATCGTTCCGGGAATCACTGCTGGCATTGGCGGGCTTGCCTATGCGGGCATTCCGGTTACACACCGCGAGACCAACCAGAGTGTGACCTTTCTGACCGGCCATGATGCAACCGGCCTTATCCCCGATACGATGGACTGGGCGAGTATTGCCAAGGGATCATCCGTCATCGTCATGTATATGGCGATGAAGCATATTGGCACGATTGCCGCCAAGCTGATTGCGGCGGGCCGCTCCAAGGATGAACCCATGGCTTTTGTCTGCAATGCCACGACGGGCGAACAAAAAGTGCTGGAAACGACGCTTGCTCAAGCCGAACGCGATGTGGAGCAGGCGGGCTTGCGGCCACCGGCAATTGTGGTGATCGGCGAAGTGGTGCGGCTGCGTGCGGCGCTGGACTGGCTGGGGGCTCTGGATGGCCGGGTGCTGCAGGTTGATCCGCTGGGAACACGCCGCGAAAAGGATGCGGGATGAAAGGTTTTGTAATCGCCGCACCATCTTCGGGTAGCGGCAAGACCACGGTGACATTGGGATTGCTGCGCGCACTGCGCAATCTTGGTGCGAAGATTGCGCCAGCCAAGGCAGGCCCTGACTATATTGATCCTGCCTATCACAGCGTTGCATCGGGCGTGCCCTGCATCAATCTTGATCCATGGGCCATGCGCCCTGACCTGATCAGCGCTTTGGCATCGCGTCATACCGAAGGCGGCAAGACTTTGGTTGTCGAAGGCATGATGGGGCTGTTCGACGGCGCGCTTGACGGAACGGGTTCGGCGGCGGATCTCGCCGTGCATTTGTCGCTACCGGTTATTCTGGTGCTGGATTGTGCCAAGCAATCCCATTCGATTGCTGCACTTGTCAGCGGCTTCAGGGATTTTCGCCGCAAGGTGATGATATCGGGGCTCATTCTCAACCGGGTTGGCAGCCCACGCCATGAGGCGATGTTGCGTTCCGCGCTGCAGCCTGTGGGTATCCCGGTTCTCGGTGCCATTATGCGCGATGCGAAATTGCATTTGCCGGAGCGGCATCTCGGCCTTGTTCAGGCGGGAGAACATGCGGAACTCGACGCATTCATAGCCCATGCGGGTGAGGTGATGGGCGCGCAGATTGATCTGGCGGCGCTTCAGCACATTTCAGGGCGGTTCGGCCCGGCGGAATCCATGGCCAATATTGCCCGTGTTCCGCCACTCGGCCAGCATATTGCCGTTGCGCGCGATAACGCCTTTGCTTTTTCCTATGTGCATCTGCTTGACGGCTGGCGGCGACGTGGTGCGCAGATCAGCTTTTTTTCGCCACTGAACGACGAAGCGCCAGCGGTGGGTAGTGACGCGGTCTATCTTCCGGGGGGTATCCCGAACTTTATGCGGAACAACTCTCCGCCGCATCGAATTTCGCCGGAGGAATAAAGCAGGCGGCAGAGCGCGGCATTCCAGTTTATGGGGAGTGTGGTGGTTATATGGTGCTTGGCGACAGCATCGAGGATGCATCGGGGAAAACCCATGCTATGCTTGGGCTGCTACCGCTGGAAACCAGTTTTGCCAAGCGCAAGCTGCATCTGGGCTACCGGCGGATTGAGCCGCTGGCGGCATCCCCCTTTCCGTTTCCGTTTAACGCCCATGAATTTCACTATGCCAGTATTGTGCGTGAGGGTAACGCCGAGCGCCTGTTCCGTGTTCGTGATGCGCTGGGTGAAGATCTTGGTGAAATGGGTCTGCGGGTCGGCTCCGTATCAGGTTCCTACATGCATATGATTGATATGGCCGGATGATGCAGATTGAGCATGGCGGCGCGCTTGATCGCGCCATGAACCGCTTTGGCGGAACGCGTGAAGTTTGGATCGATCTTTCCACCGGGATCAATCCGGAAGTTTTTCCTTTGCCGCCCATTGCTTTGGAAGTGTGGAACCGCCTGCCCGATGAAGGTCTGCTGGCATCGGCGCTTGATGCGGCCCGCAGCTATTACGGTGTTGCCGATGAAGCGGCGATAGCTGCCGCACCCGGCACGCAGGCCCTGATCCAGATTATGCCTGATCTGGCTGAGCGCGGTGAGGTGGCCATTATTGGCCCGACCTATCAGGAACACCAGTCGTCTTTCGAACAGGTCGGCTGGAAGGTAAGTCTGTGCGATAATGTGGATGCTATTGCGCATACGGCAAAAGTGGCTGTCATCGTTAACCCGAACAATCCCGATGGCCGTATTGTTGCGAAAGATGCGCTGGTTAATCTTGCCGAGACGTTGCGCATGCGTGGAGGGTTTCTGATCGTCGATGAAGCCTTTGCCGATCCACACCCCGAAACCAGTATCGCGGCCCATTGCGGCGGAGATGGATTGATCGTGCTCAAATCCTTCGGCAAGTTTTTCGGGCTGGCGGGACTGCGGCTCGGCTTTGCCCTGACAAGCCCTGATATCGGGGCGCGGCTGACAAGGCGGATGGGTCCATGGGCGGTGTCGGGCCCCGCACTTGCCGTCGCCAAACACGCGTTCACGGACAAGGCTGGTCTGCGTGCCTTCACCGACCGGTTGACGCATCGTCGTGGACTGCTGAGTGCGGTTTTCACCAAGTTGGGTTTGAAGGAAATTGGTGGCACTGACCTGTTTGCACTGGTCGAGCATGAGCGTGCCCATGCGCTGTTTGAAGCGCTGTGCGCGCAGCATGTACTGGTGCGAAAGTTTGCCTATGCGCCGCATTGGTTGCGTTTTGGTCTGCCATTGGATGAGAATGATGCAGAGACTTTTCGGCAGCGCACCCTTATAGCTCTGGATGTTATCCGAAGCTGATATTTTGATTCAACGGGATCGAATAATCCATGGAAATCAACCTTTTGATTCTGTTTCTTGCCTTGCTCGCAGACCGCTATGTCGGCGATCCGGATTGGCTTTGGCAAAGAATCCCCCATCCCGTCGTGCTGTTTGGCAAGGCAATTTCCTTTATCGACAAGCGTTTCAACAAGGCTGGCAATACGGAGCAGGACAAGCGGCGTGACGGCTTTTTTAGCGTGCTTGCGCTGCTGCTGCTCGCGGCTGGTATCGGCGCGCTCATCCATTGGCTGCTGACGATGATCCCGCCCTTTGGCGGCCTGATCGAAGCTTTGATCGTGGCGGTATTCCTCGCCCAAAAGAGCCTTAGTGAGCATGTGGCGCGGGTTGCAGATGCCTTGCGCAATGACGGGCTGGTGGGCGCGCGCCGTGCGGTGTCGATGATTGTAGGGCGCGATCCGCAGGTGCTTGACGAACCGGCGATTACACGCGCTGCGATTGAAAGCCTTGCCGAGAACACGTCTGACGGGATTATCGCGCCCGCCTTCTGGTATGCGCTGCTCGGGCTACCGGGTCTGCTTGCTTACAAAATGCTGAATACGGCGGATTCGATGATCGGCCATCTCAATGATCGCCACCGCGATTTTGGCCGGTTTGCCGCCCGGCTCGATGATGTCGCTAACTGGGTTCCCGCACGGCTGACTGGCCTCCTGATTGCTGCTGCGGCATGGATTTTGCGTGGCGGCAAAGCGGCAAGCCGTTCGTTCAATGTGATGATGCGCGATGCACGGTTGCATCGCTCGCCCAATGCGGGCTGGCCTGAGGCGGCCATGGCGGGAGCTATCGACGTTGCCCTTGCCGGTCCGCGCATCTATGGCGGTGTGATCGCCAATGAACCGATGCTCAATGGTGCGGGGCGCCGTGATGCGGGTGGTGAAGATATCGATGCGGCGCTGCGGGTTTACAGTGTTGCGACGGCGCTCTTCATGGGCGTATTGCTGGTATTCTTCTTCCTCGGATTATTTTAGCCCTGTTCGCCGATACGGCGGGCGAGGGCCTTGTGCAAATCCGGTGACGCCTTCACCAGCGCCCGTCCTGCCTCGGATCGCGGGTAAAGCAGAATTTCTTCGGTCTTGCCATGCTCAACAATCTTGCCTTCGGACATGACCATGACCGTATCGGTGATCGCCCGCGCGACGGCGAGATCATGGGTGATGAACAGATAGGCGATGCCAAGCCGGTCATTCAGATCGGCGAAAAGGTCAAGGATCTGCGCGCGGATTGATACATCAAGCGCCGAAACCGGCTCGTCGGCGACAATGAGTTTCGGTTCGGTGATGATGGCCCGCGCGATGGCAAGCCGTTGGCGCTGGCCGCCCGAGAATTCATGCGGATATTTGTCCCTGTCGGCAGTCGGGATGCCGACGCGTTCCAGTGCGCGGTTTACCCGGTCGCGCTTTTCCTTTTCGCTGAGTTCCCGATCAATCAAAAACAACGGTTCGGAAACCAGCCGCTCGGCCTTGTGCCGGGGATTGAACGAGCCATAGGGGTCCTGAAAGACCACCTGCATATTCTGCCTGACCGGGCGCAGATCGTCTTGCGCAAGCTGATCAATCCGCCGCCCGGCGAAATGGATCTGGCCTGATGTGGGCCGGTCGAGCGCAAGCACCATGCGGGCGAGGGTGGATTTGCCGCAACCGGAGCGGCCAACCAGAGCCGTCGATTGCCCCGGCTTGATATCAAAGCTGACGTCAGTCACGGCCTTGAATTCCGCGTCACGGCCAAACAGGCCGATGCGACGGCCGGGATAGGTGCGCGACAGGTTACGGATGGCGAGCAAAGGCCCGTTATTGCCAGCGTGATGCGGATGTTCAGGCGCACGCTCAGGCACATGCATGGAAGCCTGCGCCAGCTGGCGGGTATAGGGATGTGTCTGTTCGGTGAGGATTTGCGTGGTTTCGCCATTGTCCATCACCTCGCCGTGGCGCAGGACTGTGATGGAGTGGGCCATGTCAGCAACAACAGCCAGATCATGGCTGATCAGCAGCAGGCCCATGCGTTCCTCATCGACGAGGCTTTGCAGAAGCGCAAGAATCTGCGCCTGCAGAACGACATCAAGCGCCGTCGTGGGCTCATCGGCGATCAGCAAACGGGGTTTGAGCGCGCAGGCAATGGCAATCACCACACGCTGGCGCTGACCGCCGGAAAGTTCGTGCGGATAGCGGCTGAGCGGGAATTTTGCGGAGGGCAGGCCGACCCGATCGAGAATGGCGCGGGTCTGCTCCTCGGCAATGGCGCGGGTTGCGCCCGTATGCAGCCTTATGCCTTCGGCCACCTGCTCGCCGATTGTTTTGACCGGGTTGAGCGCTGTCATCGGTTCCTGAAACACCATGCCGATCTCATTGCCGCGCAGGCGGCACATATCGGCTTCGCTGGTCGCAAGCAGGTCTTTGCCGTCAAACCGGATTTGCCCTTCGGTTCGCGCGCCTGTCGGCAACAGCTTCATGATGCTGAGTGCGGTCATGGATTTGCCCGAGCCCGACTCGCCGACAAGCGCGCGGATTTCGCCCACATTGACAGAAAGATCGACGCCTTTCAGCGCTTCGAAAGCACCGATCCGCAGCGATAGCTTGTTGATTTCAAGCAGATTCATGAGCGCTCCCGCCGCATTTTCGGGTCGAGAACGTCGCGCAGACCATCGCCGAGAAGGTTGAGGCCGAGCACGGTGATAACGATGGCAAGGCCAGGGTAGAGCGCCATATGCGGGGCCATGTTGATCATTGTCTGTGCTTCGAACAGCATCCGCCCCCAGCTTGGCATGGGCGGCTGGGAACCAAGGCCAACATAGGAAAGGCCGGCCTCCGCCAGAATGCCAAGGGAAAACTGGATGGTGCCCTGTACCACAAGGATGTTCATCATATTGGGCAGAATGTGCTCGACGGTGATGCGCGCACTGCCTTTGCCTGAAGCGCGGGCCGCCAGAATATATTCACGCGGCCAAAGCGACAGCGCCGAGCCGCGCGCGACACGGGCGAACACCGGAATGTTGAAAATGCCGATAGCGATGATGGCGTTGATGGCACCCGGCCCAAACACGGCGGTGATCATCACGGCTGAGAGCAGCGCGGGAAAGGCAAAGACCAGATCGTTGAAACGCATCAGGGCTTCATCAATGATGCCGCCTCTTGCCGCTGCCCACAGGCCGAGCGGCACGCCGACACCCGCACCGATGACGACCGAGACGAAGGCAACGGCGATGGAGTTGCGGCTGCCAACCATGATCATCGACAGGATATCGCGGCCAAAATGGTCGGTGCCGAGCCAATGGGCCGATGATGAGCCTTTCAGCTTGCCGAGAATATCGAACGAACCGACGGCATAGGGCGTCCAAAAAAGCGAAAGCATTGCCATCAGAACAAGCAGGACGGTGATGATCAGACCGATCACAAAAGAGCGGTTGGAAAAGGCTTTCGAGATATTGGCTTGCCATTCGGTCGGTGCGTTCATGACCGGCCTCGCAGCCGCGGATCGACAAGCGCATAGGAAAGGTCAACAAGCAGATTGACCAGAATGACCGTGGCCACCAGCAGCATGACCACGCCTTCAACCACGATCAGATCGCGCTGGGTGATCGCCTGAAACACCAGACGGCCAAGGCCGGGCAGGTAAAACACATTCTCGATGATGATCGTACCGGCCAGCAGAAATGCAAATTGCAGGCCGAGAATGGTGAGTACAGGAATAAGCGCGTTGCGCAGCGCATGGCGGTAAAGCACCTTGCGGCGCGAAAGCCCCTTGGCGCGGGCGGTGCGGATATAGTCCTCGCCGAGCACATCGAGCAGGGCGGAGCGGGTAACACGGGCAAGAATGGCGGCCTGCGGCAGGCCAAGCGCGATGGAGGGCAGGATCAGCGATTTGAACCCGGCCCATAGTCCGGCATTCCATCCCGGAAATCCTCCGGCAGGAACAAGCCGCAAGGTGACGGCAAAGACGTAGACCAAGAGCAGCGCGAACCAGAAATTGGGTATGGCAACGCCGATCTGCGCAATGCCCATCGTGCCGCTATCGGCCATCGTGCCGCGCCGTGCGGCGGCAAACAGGCCGACCGGAATGGCAATGATGGTGGAGAGAAATAGCGAGATCAGCGCCAGCGGTAGGGAAACGGCGATACGTTCGGTGATGAGATTGAGAACCGGAACTGAATAGGTGTAGGACTTGCCGAAATCTCCAACAAGAAGTCCGCCGATCCAGCTGAAATAACGGGTCAGCAGGGGCTGATCGAGGCCCATCTGCTGTTGCAGCGCCAGAACAGCATCCTCCGTCGCATTCATGCCGAGCATCAACCGTGCCGGATCACCCGGCACGATTTCAAGCATGATGAATACGACGATAGAAGCGGCTAGCAGCGTGAGAATGCCGATCAGAACGCGCTTTGAGATGTAGTTCAGCATATGGGGCGGGGATATCGGTGCTCACCCCCCTCTGTCCTGTCGGACTCCGGGGCGAGCCACGGGTCTCGCCCGTCCTTCGGACCCCATAACCTGAAGCGTTGCAGATTGTGCAAAGGCAGTAGTGAGGGCTGATCTCCCCCACAAGGGGGGAGATGTCCGACAGGACAGAGGGGGGTGAATGCCTCGCGCCCAGCCATCAATCGATCACTCTGCCCATTTCACCGCTGTCAGATCATTGGCGGGGATTGGTCCATTTTCCCAGAGTCCTTCGACCTTTGCATCCCATATTCCGGTTTTGGGAAGCTGGAACAAAAACGCAGACGGAACATCGGCGGCGAGGATTTTTTGTGCCTGCTGATAGAGGTCAGTCCGTTTGGCCGTATCAGACGTTGCCTCGATCTGTTTGATCACATCGCGGAAGGCCGGGCTGTTATAGTTGAAGTAGTAATTGTCCCGGGCGAAGATGTTGAGATCATTGGGCTCCGTATGGGACACGATGGTCATGTCGTAATCGCGGCCCTTGAACACCTGTTCCAGCCACTGCGCCCATTCAACCGGAATGATCTCGGCTTCAATACCGATTTCACGCAGTTCGGCGGCAATGATCTCACCGCCACGGCGGGCATAGACGGGTGGTGGCAGTTTCAGCGTGGTCTTGAAGCCATCGGGGTGGCCAGCCTCGGCCAGAAGCTTTTTGGCCAGCGCCGGATCGTAGGCAGACTCTCCAGTCAGGTCGATATAGGCAGGGTGATGCGGCGGGAAGAACGAGCCAATCGGCGTCCCCAGACCAAACAGGGCGCCATCAATCAACGCTTTGCGGTCAATAGCGTGGGTGATTGCCTGCCGGACCTTGAGATTGTCAAAAGGCGGTTTCTGGTTGTTCATGCCAAGAACGGTCTCGCCCTCGGTCGTGCCGATGACCACCTTGAAACGCGGATCGGCCTGAAATTGCGGCACGGCCTCATAGCTCGGAAAGACGGGGAAGGCCTGCACATCGCCCGCAAGCAGCGCGGCGGTGGCGGCTGCCGGATCAGGAATGATGCGGAAGGTTGCCTTGTCGAGGGGAGCGGGTGTGCCCCAATAGGCAGGGTTTCTGGAAATGGTGATCTGCGAGCCCTTGGCCCAGTTGTCGAGCTTGAAGGGGCCGGTTCCAACCGGCTTTTCCTTGTTGGTGTCAGCACTCTCAGGCGCAACGATAACCGCAGCGGCCCAGCCCATATTGTAGAGGAAGTCGCCATTCGGCTGTTTGAGCGTGACCTTGACCGTCAGCGGATCGACAACCTCTATAGTATCGATGGATGCGAAGAGGGGTTTTTGCGGATTGGTGGATTTCTCATCGCGCGCCCGGTCGAGCGAGAATTTGACATCCTGCGCATCAAAAGCCGTACCATCGTGAAATTTCACATCCTTGTGCAACTTGAAGGTGTAGGTCTTGCCATCCTCGGAGACGGTCCAGCTTTCCGCGAGTGCGGGCAGAACCGCGCCCTTGGAGTCAATCCGTGTCAGCCCCTCGAAAACATTGGCATAGACGACTTCGCCAATGGCTGTCGCAGCGCCAGCGGTCGGGTCAAGATGCGGAGGTTCCAGCACGATGCCCAGCACCAGATCGGTTTTCGCGGCAAAGGACGCGGTGGTGGAAAGCAGGACAATTGCACTCGCCGCGAAGGCCGACTTCCAGAATCTGTTCATTCACCATCTCCCAAAGACTTTGCCGTAAACCCCATGCAGATCAGCATATTTTTATTGTTCTAGATAGAACCGGATAGCAGAACTTTCAGCCCGAGTGCCATGACCTTGGCTGACTCGATCATGTCTTCAATCCCCACATATTCGTCAGGCCGGTGCGCGAGATCGAGAATACCGGGGCCGTAGGCGATGCAATCATGCAGCAGGCCGATGCGGGCGATGTGCTTTTGATCATAGGTGCCGGGGAAATGACATATTCCGGTTCCTTGCCAAAAATCTCGCGAATGCCCTGCGCAACCGCTGACACCACTGGCGCATCGCGCTCGGTCATCAGTGGTTGCACTTCCATGATGTCGCGGATGTTATAGTGGAATTTCGGTCGCTCCCATTGCAGCCGGTCGAGGATTGATGTCACCTCGCGTTTGACCTCAGCAATGTCTTCCTCCAGCAGAAAACGCCGGTCGATGGTCAGGCGGCAGCTATCAGGCACATTGGGCGAGGGCAGGCCGGAATAATCATCGGTCTGGCCGCCATGGATCGAATTGATGTTCATGGTGGAGCGCTTTGCACCCTCCGGCACCACGGGCATACGGGTCTGTTTTTTATCGAGCGCTGGAAACAGCTCTTTCTCAAAGGCATCAAGCACCGCACCCATATGGCGCACAGCGCAATCGCCGAGAAATGGCATGGAGCCATGGGCGATCTCGCCCTTGGTTTCGATCTCCGCCCACCAGACGCCGCGATGGCCAAGGCAAATGCGGTCCTTGTTCAGCGGTTCGGGAATGATGACGTGATCAACGCGTGGTTTGGAGAAAAACCCCTTGCTGGCAAGATAGGCGACACCGCCAAAGCCGCCGGATTCCTCATCCACCGTGCCTGATATTTCGATGGAACCGGCAAAATCCGGATAGACCTCGAGAAAGGCCTCGGCGGCAATGATCGAAGCGGCAAGTCCGCCCTTCATGTCGCAGGCGCCGCGCCCGTAGACCTTGCCGTCTTTCACCACACCTTCGAATGGATCAACAGTCCAGCCTTCGCCCGTATCGACCACATCGATATGCGAGTTGAAATGCACGGTCTGGCCATGCGTCCTGCCGTCAAAGCGGGCGATGACATTGGTGCGCGGATAGCGATCCGTATCGCCGGGCGTGCCTTCACCGCGAATCAGTTGCGTTTCGAAACCGCTCTTCTTCAACCGCTGCGCGATATATTCGGCGCAGGGCGTATAGGCCTCACCGGGTGGATTGACGGTGGGAAAACGGATGAGATCACGGGTCAACGCAACCAGGTCGTCACGTCGTTTTTCAATCGCGCGGGAGAGTTTTTCGTCCATTGGTATATCAAATCAGGCGATATCCCGATTTGGCAAGAGGCAAGTTGTTGCTAAATGTGTCGCGGCGATTTGCCTGTGCAATGTCGCTTGTGTGTTTGGCGGATTAGAATTGTTCTTATAAAACAGGCAGGCCTGTTCTCGTAAAACAGGATTCTGTGACGTGACCAGCGAGGCAATCACCCGATGCAATCCGAGCCGCCCATTGCCCTGTCGGAGCCGGTTGGTGATGAGGTTCGCAAGACGACCTGCTATATGTGCGCCTGCCGCTGCGGCATTGATGTGCATCTGAAGGACGGCAAGGTCCGCTATATTGAGGGCAATCGCGATCACCCGATCAACAAGGGTGTGCTGTGCGCCAAAGGTTCGGCGGGAATCATGCAGCATTATTCACCTGCACGGTTGCGCGCGCCGCTTTTGCGCACGGGACCGCGTGGATCAGGAGAATTCAAGGAAATCAGCTGGGAAGAGGCGCTTTCGCTGGCTGTCGACTGGCTGCAGCCTGTTCGTGAGACTGCGCCGCAGAAACTCGCCTTCTTTACCGGACGTGACCAGTCGCAGGCGCTGACCAGTTTCTGGGCACAGAATTTCGGCACGCCCAATTATGCCGCCCATGGCGGGTTCTGCTCGGTGAATATGGCCGCAGCGGGTATTTATACGATTGGCGGGGCATTCTGGGAGTTCGGCGCGCCTGACTGGGACAAAACCAAACTGTTTGTGCTGTTTGGCGTGGCGGAGGATCATGATTCCAACCCGATCAAAATGGGCATCTCAAAGCTGAAAAAGAACGGTGCGCGGTTTGTTTCGGTCAATCCGGTGCGCACGGGCTATTCGGCGGTGGCTGACAACTGGATCGGTATCCGGCCCGGAACCGATGGGCTGTTGATTCTCGCGATCATTCACGAGCTGTTCCGCAATGGGCAGATCGATCTGGATTATCTCCAGCGCTACACCAATGCGCCGTGGCTGGTGATTGATGCGGAGGGCAGCGAGGACCACGGGCTGTTCCTGCGGGATGATCTCGGCAAGGCCTTGGTGCGCGACCGCAAGACGGGTGCGCTGGTGCGTTTTGACGAGCCCGGTCACATGGCTGATCTCAATGCGGATTTCACCACGCCAGAAGGCCGGAAAGTGCGCAGCGTGCTCCGGCTGATGGCGGAAAAATATCTCGACCCGCAATATTCACCCGATGCTGTCGCGGCTGAAACCGGCATATCCGCTGCAACAATCAGGGGATTGGCGGCGGAAATAGCGCGGGTGGCGTTTGAAGAGGAGATTATCCTCAACCAGCCATGGACCGATATGAAGGGCGAGCAGCACGAGGTGATGATCGGTCGCCCGGTGACATTCCATGCGATGCGCGGCATTTCGGCCCATTCCAACGGGTTTCAATCGGCGCGTGCCCTGCATGTGCTGCAGACAATCATTGGCTCCATTGATTGCCCCGGCGGCTATCGCTACAAACCGCCTTATCCGAAGCCCGCCACGGCGCATCCGCGCCCGCACGGGCGGGCGGAGCATGTGACACCGGGCAAGCCACTGGCCGGGCCGCATCTTGGCTATCCCCTCGGGCCGGAAGATTTGCTTGTTGATGCCGATGGAAAGCCGCAGCGCATCGACAAGGCGTTTTCGTGGGAAGCGCCGCTGTCGGCTCACGGCATGATGCATATGGTGATCGCCAATGCCCATGCGGGCGATCCGTATCCGGTTGATGTGCTGTTCCTCTATATGGCGAATATGGCGTGGAACTCGTCGATGAACACGCGCGGCACCATCAAAATGCTGGAGGCGCGGGACGAAGCGACCGGCGCGTACAAAATCCCCAAGATTATCTATTCCGACGCCTATTCCTCGGAAATGGTTGCCTATGCGGATCTGGTCCTGCCGGATACGACCTATCTGGAGCGGCATGACTGCATTTCGCTGCTCGACAGGCCGATTTCCGAGCCGGAGGCTGCCTGTGATGCCATTCGCTGGCCGGTGCTGGAGCCGGATCGCAATGTGCGCGGCTTCCAGTCGGTGCTGATTGATCTTGGCGCGCAGCTCAAGCTGCCGGGGTTTGTCAATGAACAGGGCGGGGCACTCTATAGGGATTATGCCGACTACATCGTCAATCATCAGCGCAAGCCGGGTATCGGTCCGCTATCCGGCTGGCGCGATACGGATGGAACCGGTGAGGGGCGTGGAACGCCAAACCCCGAGCAGCTGAAAAACTATGTCGGCAATGGTGCCTTCTGGATGAAGCACATTCCGGAGGAAGCGCTCTATTTCAAGCATCACAATGCGGCGTACCAGCAATTCGCCATTGATACGGGTTTTTTCGATACGCCGCAGCCGGTGACGATCCAGCTCTATGTGGAGACGCTGCAAAAGTTCCGACTGTCAGCACAGGGTGTGCGCAAGCCCGTCGCGCCGGAGCAATATCGCCAGCGGTTGCTCGAGTGTTTTGATCCGCTGCCCCTATGGTATCGCCCGTTCGAGGAGCAGGGTGTCGATACTGATGCTTTCCCTTATCACGCGATCACCCAGCGCCCGATGGCGATGTATCATTCATGGGGCTCGCAAAATGCGTGGCTGCGGCAAATCCACACCAAGAACCCGCTTTATGTCCCCGGCGGCATTTGCGATGAGCTTGGTTTGAAGGATGGCGATTGGGTATGGGTGACTTCCCATCATGGCCGGATCAAATGCGAGATTGCGCGCACGGATGCGGTGAATGGCAAGACCATGTGGACATGGAATGCCATTGGCAAGCGCAGCGGCGCATGGGCGCTCGACAAGAACGCGCCTGAGGCTACCAAGGGTTTTCTGCTCAACCATCTCATCCATGAGTTGTTGCCGCCGAAAGCCGACGGCATGCGCTGGTCGAATTCGGACCCGATTACGGGGCAGGCCGCTTGGTATGATTTGCGCGTGCAGATTGAAAAGGCTGAGGCCGGTGAGGCCATCAGCGAGCCGCATTTCAGCACGCTCAAACGTCCCGGCAGTCAGCCCGCGCCCGTCGATGTATTGCGCTACGGACAGGAGTGGGCGAAATGACCAGCCTTCCGCAAACCCGCAGCACGAAAAAGCTTGGCCTTGTAATTGACCTTGATGTCTGTGTCGGCTGCCATGCCTGTGTTATCAGCTGCAAGGAATGGAACGCCGGCGCCTATGGCAATGCGCTATCAGATCAGGACCCCTATGGCGATGATGTCTCGGGCACCTTTCTCAACCGTATTCACAGTTTTGAGGTGGTGCCCGATGGCGGGCAGGTGATTGGCGAGGCTGGCGATGCGCGGGTGGTGCATTTCCCGAAATCCTGCCTGCACTGCGAGGATGCACCCTGCGTTACCGTCTGTCCAACCGGCGCCTCCTACAAGCGCGCCGAGGATGGCATTGTGCTTGTCGATGAGGACAAGTGTATCGGCTGCGGTCTCTGCGCGTGGTCCTGTGCCTATGGCGCGCGCGAGATGGATCTGGCGGCGGGGGTGATGAAGAAGTGTACCCTGTGTGTCGACCGCATCTACAACGAGACCCTGCAAGAGGTGGACCGCGTACCGTCCTGCGTGCGCACATGCCCAGCCAATGCGCGCCATTATGGCGATCTTGGCGATCCATCGTCCGAGGTTTCGATCATGGTTGCCGCGCGGGGTGGTTTTGACCTGATGCCGGAGCAGGAAACCCGGCCGACGAATAAATATCTTCCGCCACGCGCCCGCACCTCATTGGCCAGTGCTGCACCGATGATCCCGCTTGCCGAGAATACAGAAGGCGCACGCGGGTTCTTTGCCTGGCTCGATAAGACACTGGACCGGATTTGAGAATGATGTTGAGTTTGCAGTTGTTCATCCCCCTTGTGGGGGGTCCGAAGGACGGGCGAGACCCGTGGCTTGCCCCGGAGCCCTACAGGGCAGAGGGGGGTGAACGCCCAAGGCTGTCACCAATGCATCCAGCTTCTCGGTTGCACGATAGGCCCGTGGTTCGACAGGCTCACCATGAGGGAGAGTGTGGATGCAAAAGCTAATCACCAACGTTGCAAAACGTGGCTCCCTGCCACCCACAGTCGTCCCTCATGGTGAGCTTGTCGAACCACGCGTGATGCTTTTGCAGGCTTCACATCTGCCATCCTCGAGGCTGTCACAAATGCATCCAGCCTCTCAGTTGCACGATAGGCCCGTGGTTCGACAGGCTCACCATGAGGGAGATGGGTGGATGCAATGCTGATCGGCAACCTTGTAGAACATGACTGCCCGCAACCCACAGTCCTCCCTCATGGTGAGCTTGTCGAACCACGCATGATGCTTTTGCAGGCTTCACATCTGCCATTCCCAAGGCTGTCATAAATGCATCCAGCCTATTCCATCATCATCTTCACCACGCTGTCAGGTCTTGGTTATGGCCTTGCCGTCATTCTGGGTTTGGGATTTCTCGATCCATCCGCATTGCCAACCAAAATTGCCTACATCACGGCGCTGGCGCTCATCTGCATTGGTCTTCTGTCATCCCTGTTGCATCTGGGTAATCCGCAGCGGGCGTGGCGGGCGCTGAGCCAATGGCGATCAAGCTGGCTATCGCGGGAAGGTGTGATGGCGATTGCCACCTTCGTTCCACTAACGTCAAACGCCGCACTTTGCCTGTTCATGAACCGGCAGGACACGGTTCTAGGCCTGATCACTGTTTTCGGGGCTATCATTACCGTTTACTGCACATCGATGATCTATGCATCGCTCAAAACCGTGGATTCATGGCATACGAAACTGACGCCGCTGTGTTTTTTGCTGTTTTCGCTGGCGGGCGGTTTGCTTCTCGGGGCACTGTTTGCGGGAGGTGGCAATGTCTTGCCACTGCAATTGCTGGCGGTGCTGTTTTTGTTGCTGGCGCTTGTTGCAAAGATGATCTGGCGCAAGCGCGTAAGGACGCTTGTTTCCCTGTCAACGCCGGAAAGTGCCACGGGCCTGGGCGGCATCGGCAAAGTGCGGCTGCTGGAGCGGCCCCATGCGCTTGATAATTATCTGACGCGGGAAATGGGTTTTCGCGTTGCGCGCAAACACGCGCAAAAGCTTTGGGTCATCGCGTTTATCAGCGGGATTGTGCTGCCAATTCTGGCGGCGTTCATTGCCATGGCCATTGGCGGTGGTGCATTGAGCACCTGCCTGATGGCCATGGGCGTGCTTGCACATATGCTCGGTCTGTTCGTTGAGCGCTGGCTGTTTTTTGCCGAAGCGAAACATGCGGTGATGAATTATTATTAGGCGTTCCAGCGCTTGTGGAACCACATCCACTGGCCGGGATATTCGCGCACCCAGCTTTCCACCTTGTCATTGACCAGCTGAACCGTGCGGGCAATATCGACGGCACCGGTTTCATCGCGTGGCAGTTCCATCTTCTCTTCCAGCTCCAGCCTGAAACGGCCACCGGGCAGGCGGACGCAGCGCGCGGGATAGACATCGCAATCATACTGTCGGGCGAGCTTTGCCAGCAGCGGGTTGGTCTTGCAGGGGCGATCAAAAAAGGTCGAGGGCAGGCCGCGATGAAATTTCTGGTCAACCAGCATGCCGACATTGCCATTGGTATTCAAAACGCTGGCAAGCGACCATGCGGCGCCGGCTTTTGACGGAACAAGGTGGCCCATATTGGTGCGGCGCGCGCCAAGGATTTTCTTGGCAACATAGGGATTGTTCGGCGGGCGGAACAGCGCTGTGACATTCAGGTCAAACGTTGCGGCGCAAATGGGCAGAAGCTCGAAATTGCCGGTATGGGCGGTGAAGAAAATATGCGGGCGGTCGCTCTCGTCGCGGATGCGCTCAAAGATTTCGCGGCCCTGAACCTCAATCAGCCCCGGCGTGTCACTGTGCGGATCATAGTCAAAAATCGCGTCGAGGAAGACATATTCGGCGGTAAGGCGCGCCATGCTGCCCCACATATCGCGGGCGATCAGCTGCAATTCCTCCTCCGGTTTTTCCGGATAGGCTTTGCGCAGATTGATCATCGCCACGCGGTGGCGCCCCATCAGCGGTCCGATTTTACGTGCCGCAGCGTCGATGAAATTGGTCGCAGCTTCCGCCGGTAGCAACCGGAGGACGCGCAATATGCCGAAAATGACATGAGCCGATAGCCAGTAGTTGAATGTCTTCAACTTCTGGCTCCAGCGGAACAGAGCAAGTTTAAATTTGAGGTTCATGCTCGGCTCAGTTGACGCGCAAGATAATCTTGCCGAAGACGTCCCGGCCTTCCATACGCTTCAGTGCGGTATCGATATCGTCAAAGCCGACTTCCGTATCAATGACCGGATGAACCAGACCGCGCGCCATTTTCTGCATGGCATCGGCCATGTTCTCCATACGGCAGCCGAAGGAGCCAAGCAGTTTCAGCTGCTGCTGGAACAGCATCATCAGGTTCATGCTGGTGGAAACGCCCGAGGTCGAACCGCAGGTGACGAGCCGTCCGCCGCGCCGCAATGACAGCATGGAACCAGCCCATGTATCCGCGCCGACATGCTCGAAGACCACATCAACGCCCTTTTTCTTGGTCAGCTTGCGCACAACGCCTTCAAAGCGGTCTTCGCGATAGTTGATGACGTGATCGGCACCGAGCGCCTTGGCCTTTTCGATCTTCTCATCGGAACCGACGGTGGTGATGACGGTGCAGCCGATCTTCTTGGCAAGCTGGATGGCCGCCGAACCAATACCCGAACCGCCGGCATGAACAAGGATGGTTTCACCCGGCTCGAGCTTGGCATTGTCGAACAGCATGTGCTCGACCGTTCCAAAGGTAACGGGCGCAACGGCAGCGCCGATCTCGTCGACACCGGGAGGTGCAGGAACGAGCAGGCGCGCCTTGAGATTGACCTTCTCCTGCGCAAAACCATCGAGATGGAAACCATATACGCCCGAGACATGCTCGCAAAGATTGTCGCGGCCTTCACGGCAGGGGCGGCATAGACCACAGGTCTGCGCACCATAGATCGACACAAGCTGGCCGGGCAGAAGATTGGAGACGCCGGGGCCGATCGCATCGACCACACCGGATGCTTCCGCACCGATGGTCAGCGGCAGCTTGCGCTTGGCAAAGGCCATGCCGCGCCAGCCCCAGACGTCGATATGGTTGAGAGCGACAGCCTTGATATTGACAGTTACTTCACCGGGACCGGGTGGGGGTGGGGGAGCAACATCGACAATCTCGAGCTTGCGATCTTCAATCAGCTGTAATGCGCGCATATCCGTTTTCCTTTTCGGAGAGGGATTAGTGCGGTTCTGCCGTCATGACAAGACACGTATTTTGTCCACCGAAGCCAAATGAGCTTGAGAGCACCGATGAAACGCTTGCTTCACGCTTCACATTCGGCACAACGTCAAGGATAATTGCCGGGTCCGGATTGTCATAGTTGATCGTCGGCGGAAGTGTTCCGGTCTCGATCGTCAGCATAGAGAATACGGCTTCAATCGCACCGGCAGCGGTCAATGTATGCCCGATCATCGACTTGTTGGATGAGACCGGCAATGATGAAATGCGCTCGCCAAACACGGTCGAGAGCGCGAGATATTCCATCTTGTCGTTCTCGGGTGTCGACGTGCCATGGGCGTTGATGTAATCAATGGCATCTTCCTTGATACCCGCATCGTCAAGCGCTGCACGCACTGCGCCAATGGCGGGCGAACCGTCTGGCTTTGACCGGGTGCGATGGAAATCATCAGCCTTTTCGCCGCAGCCATGCATGATGCCGAGAATTTTTGCGCCGCGTGCGACAGCTGCTTCAAGTGATTCCATGACCAGCGCGCCGGAGCCTTCCGCCATGACAAAACCATCACGGTCCTTGGAGAAGGGCTTTGCCGCCTTATGGGCAGGATTGTTCTGGGTGGAAAGGGCGGAGAGCAGCGAGAAGCGCACGAGTGCTTCAGCGGAAACAGAACCATCGGTGCCGATGGACAGAACCTTGTCGCTTTCGCCGCGCCGGATGGCTTCAACGCCAAGCTGGATCGCGGTGGCGCCGGACGCACAGGCGGTGGAAAGCGTGATCGGCAGGCCGCGCGTGCCGAATGTATCGGCAAGGCGCTCGGCGATATAGCCAAATTCGGTGGTGTGGAACATGGCTTCCTGCGTGCCACGGCGGCAGGCGGCGAGAAGCAGATCATAGCCCGGTTCACCCTCGCTCTTTACCAGAGCATCAAGGGCAAAGCGGTTGCGCCATTCCAATTCAACCGGCGGGGCGGCGAGAAACAGCGGGCCGCCAAAATTTTCCGTGTCGAAACCGGCCTGCGCAATGGCTTCTTCGGCGGCGAGCGATGCCAGTTTTTCCGACAGGGCCGACGCGCCTTCATTGCTCTCCTTGAGGAAATCAACGGTCCCGGCGATCTGCGTGCGCAGATTATCGAGCGCAAAGCGTGTGATCGTGTGGATGCCCGATGTGCCTGAGGTCAGCGCGGCCCAATTGTCCTTCTTGCCCTGTCCGAGCGAGGAGACAACGCCAAGACCGGTGACGGCAACGAGCGGGCGGCCAAGATGGTCAGTGTATTTTGACATGGGCTAGAGCCTTTCCTGCCTAAATAGAACTAGTTCTGTTTCTCGGATGGCGAGACAATCCACGAGGAAGGTAGCGAGGTCGATGTGGTTCATCGGACGAAGCTGCCTGACAAAGTGAGTGTCCGCTAGCCGGAAACCCGAAGGGCCGGATGAATTTGGCCCAAATCCTTCGGGCGTTGGTGTCGCCCGATGGAAAAACATCGGTCTCACCAAACCCTTCGACCTTGAGCCAAACTCCTACCGGCAGAACGATTCTATTCAGGCAGGAAAGGCTCTAATCTCTCAAACTTTGACGAGGCGAGCGACGCCTTCGCCCCGGGTTGCGCCGATTGCGGTCGCCAGTGCCGTATCGAGGCTGCCGGAAGCGGCCTTTTCATTCTTCGCATCGATGGGCGGGAATGCTGTTCCGTGGAACAGGCTGAGCGCAGCCAGACCGACAGCCAGCGGAAACTGTGCTTCGCGCAGATGGCCGATTTTACCCGCAACACCGCGAATAGCGGTGGAAGCGAAGACGTCAAGCGCAGCTTTTTCCGTGGAGGTAACGCCATGGGCACCGGTTGCACCCGAAACGATCAAACCGGCTGGCTTATCAGCGCTTGCCGCAGCAACCAGTTTCGCAATGGTTTCCTGCAAATCTTCGCGCTTGCGGCGGATCTGCGCGCTGTAAATGCCGTCAATTGCCGCATAGACGCGGGCACCGCGCTTGGCCGCATGGTCAGCACTCTCCAGCACGAGGAAAGCGCCGCCGGAACCGGTGACAACACCGCCGCCCGCTGTGCCTTCACGCTGCCAGAGCGGTGCCCAGCCATCGGTCTTCAACATGCCGTTCAGCTCATAGCCGAGCAGCATGTCAGGGTGTTCGGAATTGTAGGAGCCGCCGACGAGCGCATGGGTGCTCTGACCGGAGCGGATGCGCGCTGCGGCTGTATCAAGCGCGGAAATACCCGCGCCTTCTTCGCCCATGAATGTGCGCGACGAGCCAGTGACCTTGTGGACGATCGAGATATTGCCCGCCAGAAGATTGGACAACTGCGCCAGAAACAGGGTCGGGCGCAATTCGGTCGTCAGCTTCTCATTGAGCATTGTGCCGAGATCATTGCGCACGCGCGCTTCGGCAAGGATTTGCGTGTCAACGGTGACATCACGCTCACCGCCACCGGCAGCAACCACCATGTCCATCGTCGTGCAAAGCGCTTCGTCGTCCTTGATCCCGGCGTCCTGCAGGGCAAGACCGGCGGCGTAGGTACCCAGACGCTGCCAGGTCTCCATCTGCCGCTGATCGCCGCGCTTCGGAATCTGGTTGTTCCAGTCGATTTCACCGAGCGGATGAACCGTATAGGGCTTGAAAGTCTCACTATCGATGCGTGGATCGGCTTTGCCATTCAGGGCCTGCCAATGGGCATCGGCGCCTTCACCCAGTGATGAGATCAGTCCGATGCCAGTGATAACGACGGTGTTGTTCTGCATTTTCTCGCAGCACCTTTCATACGGTGCGCCCGGTTAGGTGAAGATGATCAGTCCGGACGTTGCGTCCGGAAATCAGGCTTTTTTGGCGGCGACGAGTTCGTCGATCTTGGCGCAAAGGTTCTTCAGAACGAAGTATTCTTCGGTCGGAGCCTTGCCGTCATTGACTTCCTGCGTCCACTGCTCGAGCGGGATCTTGATACCGAAGGCCTTGTCGATCGCGAAAACGATGTCGAGGAAGTCAAGACTATCGATGCCGAGATCGTCGATCGTGTGGCTTTCCGGCGTGATGGAATCGCGGTCGATTTCGCTGGTTTCAGCGATGATATCGGCGACCTTGTCGAATGTTGAGGTCAATTCAGTTTCCTTTTGCTTCCGGTGCCTCCGTAAAGGCACTGATGTCTAATGAGCCGGTATCTAGCGTTTTTCATGGCTAAGGGAAAGACCGAAATACCCTATCCATTGTTACTCCAGCATATTCCGTCGTCAGTCGAAAATTATCCTGCCTGCAATATGAACCGTTTCTCCAGCTTCTGGAGGTGAGACCACCACTGCTTCTGTCGGGCGCGGGGTAATGCCAGTCAGTGCTGTTATATTGGCACGGTCAGTCATCATTACCAGATTGCCCGAACTTTTGAATTCGGCAATCAGGTCGCGAATTTGATCAATCTGCGATTTTTGCGCGGTTTCGTCTTCGGCCAAAGGTCCAAGAGCACTTACGACTTCCGCCGGTGCCGAGCCAAATGCCAGCCGCGCGGTTTCCTGTGCATTGCAGACGGGACTGGTCAGCACCTTATCGATTCGCACGGCTTTTGCGGCAAAGCGCGCGCCGAGCTTTTGCGCCAGTTGATGGCCGCGATCCGAAAGCGTGCGTATCTGCGTGCAGTCAGCCGAATTATCTGTGGAAGGACTCAAGGTCCCCGAAGAGTCAGCACCCTGCAGAAGGACCGTATAGCCGCCGCGCGCCAGTCTCGCCCAGGCGGCGTCGGTGGCGTATGCAGTTGGAATATAGAGGGAAACGCTTGATGCAAGCGTCAGTGTCAAAAAGGTAAAAAGTCGCAAAGGCTTCAACATTCATTCTCCTTAGCGTGGAGATGGTGGTTTGGCGAAGAAAAATAAAGTGAAAAGCTGTGATTGCCTTGCATGGGCGTTATCGCGGGATTATTCCCGTAGCAATGGGGCTCGTTCAAACAATCATCGTGGTTTTTGGAGTGATAGGCGTTGCTTATGCTGCGGCGCATTTCAAGCTGCTTGACGAGCGGGTGGGCGACGGGCTTTCCGAGTTTGTTTTCATGATCGCCGCGCCGCTTCTGCTGTTCCGCACCATGGTGACGGCAGATTTTCACGGCACCGCACCTTGGGGACTGTGGACGGCTTATTTCACCGGCTTGGCGCTGGCCTGGGCTCTTTCTGATCTTGCAATCAAAGTAATCTTCAAGCGGGATAATCGGGCAGGGGTGGTGGCAGGGGTTTCCGGTGCCTTTTCCAACCTTGTGTTTCTGGGCATGCCACTGATGTTAAGCGTTTATGGTCAGGACGGGTTTGCCATCCTGTCGCTGATTGTCGCTATTCATATGCCAAGTGTCATGGCCGCTTCGATTACCCTGCATGAGATTGCCCTGCGCCGTGATGGGGTGTTTGAAGGAGAGACCCGGATTGGCACAGTTGTCGCCTCGTTTTTCAAAAGCCTCCTGCGCAATCCCTTCGTCCTCGGTATTCTCGCGGGATGGCTGTGGCGCTTTACCGGGCTGCAATTGCCTGTTGTTGTCGATTCCCTCGTCCAGTTGCTGGGGAGTGTGGCGGGGCCGGTGGCGCTTTTTGCGATGGGAATGGGCTTGAAGAAGTTCGGCACGTCGGGGCATCTCGCGCCTTCGCTTGTCATTGCGGGTATAAAACTGTTTGTCATGCCCGCAATCGTGCTGGCTGTCGCGCTCCTCATCGGTCTTACGCCGTTTACTGCCAAGATCGCCGTGGTGTCGGCAGCGCTGCCTGCCGGGGTTAATTCCTATCTCATTGCCACCAAATTCAGGACCGCCGAGGCGCTGGCTTCCAATTCCATGGTTATAGCAACGGCGCTTTCCGCGGTGACAGTGGTGTTTTGGGCAAGTGTGGCTGTACACCTTTTTGGGTAACTTAACGGTGTTGCAGCTTTGACCAAAAAAGAGCAGGGTAACGGCATCGCTTCCATAGGACATCCATGGCATCTTGCGATGCGGGATTGTCCTTTCACGGAAATCACAAAATCAGTGGACCAAACGCTCCGCCTAGAATTTCAGGGAGAATTATGATGTTGCAGAAATCCAGCCAGTTCATGAAACAGGCCAATCTGATCAATGGCGAATGGGTGGCCGCAGATTCTGGCAAGACGATTGACGTCATCAACCCTGCAACCGGTCTGAAGATCGGTACTGTCCCCAATTCAGGCAAAGCCGAAACGCAGCGCGCCATCGAGGCGGCAGCGGAAGCGTTCAAGACATGGCGCAAGACATCGGTACTGGAGCGCTCGAAACTGATGCGCAAGCTGCACGATGCGATCCTCGACAATCAGGATGCGCTGGCAGAACTTTTGACGCTGGAACAGGGCAAGTCGCTGACCGAAGCCAAGGGCGAGGTCGGCATGTCTGCCGCCTATATCCTCTGGTATGCGGAAGAAGCACGCCGCACCTATGGTGATGTGGTTCCATCCCCGTGGGCTGACCGCCGCATTCTGGTAACGAAAGAGCCGCTCGGCGTCATCGGTGCGATCACACCATGGAATTTCCCATCCTCCATGCTTGCCCGCAAGATCGGTCCGGCACTGGCATCGGGCTGTACGGCTGTGGTCAAGCCTGCAACACAGACACCCTATTCGGGTCTTGTCTGGGGTGCTCTGTGCGAGGAAGTCGGTATTCCAAAGGGCGTAGTCAATATTCTGACAGGCTCTGCCTCGGAAATCGGCGGCGAAATCACCAGCAATCCGCTGGTTCGCAAGATCACTTTCACTGGCTCAACGGAAATCGGCAAGATTCTGATCAAGCAGGCTGCCGATACGGTGAAGAAAGTTTCGATGGAACTGGGCGGCAATGCGCCGTTTATCGTGTTCAATGATGCAGATCTGGACCGCGCCGTTGATGGCGCTATTGCAGCGAAATTCCGCAATTCCGGCCAGACTTGCGTGTGTACCAACCGCTTCCTCGTGCAGTCAGGCATCTATGACAAGTTTGTCGAAAAGTTTGCCGCGGCAACGGAAAAGCTGAAGATCGGCAATGGGCTTGATGCCGGAACGCAGCAGGGGCCGCTGATCGATGAGAAGGCCGTTGCCAAGGTGGAAGAGTTTATCGCCGATGCGAAGCAGAAGGGCGGCAAGATCATCACCGGCGGCAAGCGTCATGCGCTGGGCGGTAGCTTCTTTGAGCCGACTGTAATTAGCGATGCCAAGCCTGATATGCTGTTCACAACGGAAGAGATTTTCGGACCCGTTGCGCCCGTCTACAAGTTCGAAACCGAACAGGAAGCCATTGATCTGGCCAACAATACCCAGTTCGGTCTTGCCTCCTATTTCTACACACAGGATCTCGGACGGGTGTTCCGTGTTTCTGAAGGCCTGAAATATGGCATGGTCGGCGTGAATGAGGGCATGATCACCACGGTGGAAGCACCGTTTGGCGGCCTGAAGGAATCCGGTCTTGGCAAGGAAGGCGGTCATCAGGGCATCGAAGACTATCTCGACACAAAATATGTCTGCGTCGGCGGTCTGGGACTCTAGGAAACATGAATACCGAAATTTTCGGCCATACGCCCGATGGCGAGGCAGTTCATCGCATTACGATCTCTGGCGGTGGGCTGACCGCCAATGTCCTCACATGGGGCGCCGTCATTCAGGATTTGCGCCTCAAGGGGCACGATCATCCGCTCGTGCTCGGCTATCAGGATTTTGCCGATTATCCCGCGCATTCGCCCTATATGGGTGCAACGGTGGGGCGATCGATCAACCGGATTCGCGACGGCGAGCTTGTCATCGATGGCCAGACTTTTGAACTCCAGCGCAATTTCCATGGCGTTCATAACATTCACGGCGGTGATCATGGCGCAGGACGGCGCGTCTGGAATGTCGTGGCTGTCGGCCCTGATTATGTCACGCTGACGATCATGCTCGGCGATGGTGAAATGGGCTTTCCCGGAAATCTCACCATCACCTGCACCTATATGCTGGAGTCGAAGGGCACGCTGGTGGTGCGTCTTGATGCGGTGACCGACAAGCCGACGATCTGCAATCTGGCGCATCACAGCTATTTCAATCTCGATGATGGCGGGTTGACCGATGCGCTTGATCATCAGGTCAAGATCGGGGCGGATGCCTATCTGTCCGTCAATAGCGATCTTCTGCCCGATGGCCGGGTTATTCCCGTTGCCGGAACAACGCATGATTTCCGCGAATACCGCACCATCCGGCGCGAGGAGAATGGCAAGCAGATTGTCTATGACAATAATTTCTGTGTTGCGAGCCAGCGCCATCCCTTGCAATGGGTGGCCTCAGCCAAGGGCGCAAAGAGCGGTGTTGAACTGAATGTGCTGACGACGGAGCCGGGTGTGCAGCTTTACGCTGGCAATACGCTGGGCGGGCGTCCGCCGCTTGGCCTGACAGGCCAGACCTATGGCAATTATGCCGGTTTCTGCTTTGAAACGCAGAACTGGCCTGACTCAACGCATTTCCCCTATTTCCCGCAGGCTATCCTGAGACCGGGGCAGGGATACAGCCACCTGACGCATTATGCGTTCAAGAAGAATAAAACCTAATCTTTGAAGGCCTTGCGGGCTTCGTCCATTGGGGCGAGCGCGCCGTGAAACTCGACAACCCGCGCCGCAACCTTGTGCGCGCGGGCTGCCGCGGCCACTGGTTCAAGACCGGCGAGACGCGAGGCGATGTAACCGCCATTAAAGCTATCACCAGCACCCGTCGTATCCACGGCATTGGCGCGCACGGCCGCTACCTGCTCATGTCTGCCATCGGCAACGACAAGAGCGGGCTCCGTGCCATCCTTCACGATAATTTCCTTCACGCCATAGGTGGTGATGCGTGCGGCGGTTTCTTCAGGCGTTGTATCGCCGAAGAGCGCATTTTCATCGGGGAATGTCGGCAGGGCAATGTCTGCGACATGGTAGGCGTCAATGAGGGCCTGTCTTGCGGTTTCGGCGTTTTCCCACAGACGTGGACGGTAATTCGCGTCAAATGCCACAAGTGTGCCCTGCCTGCGGGCATTGCTGACGGCATTTAGAACATTCTGGCGGCTTTTGGGGCTGAGAATGCCCATGGTGATCCCGGAAAAATAGATGATTTTTCGTCCATCCAGACTATGGGCGAGGGCCAGTGGATCATCGCCCAGATGACGGGCTGCCGAATCATTGCGCCAATAGGTGAAGGAGCGCTCGACGCCCGTCAGCGTGATGGCATAAACGCCGGGACGCGCACCGACAACGACAGGGCTATAGGCGGTGTTGATGCCGTTTTCCTTGAGGAATGTCCGCTGTTTGACGGAAAATGGATCGTCGCCGAAGGCTGTAACATAATCGACGGCGAAATCCGGATCGGTGAGGGCGCGCACATACCAGCTGGTGTTGAGCGTGTCACCGGCAAAGCCCATGCGCCACTGGTCGCCATTGGCCCCTGACAGTTCGATCATACACTCGCCGATGGCTGCAAACCCGCCCATGAAATCCTCCCAAACATACGCCTGCCGCGAACTGATATACGAGTGCAATGCCGCTGTCATTTGCTAAAAATGCGGGCTGTCATCATAGCTTAAACATGCAATGTTAGGCGGCAAAGACATTTGAACAATCCAAAAGGAGGTTTCGTTGTCTCGCGTTACGACAATCGAAGAACTTGAAGCCATTTATGGCAATGGAATGATTGCGGAAGCATCGACCGCCAAGGTAACAAACCGCATTATTCCGGAATATAGGGCCTTGATCGAAGGCTCACCTTTTGTGGCACTTGCAACAGGCGGGCCCGAGGGCCTCGATTGCTCGCCGCGCGGTGATCTTGCTGGCTTTATCCGCATCCATGACGAGCGGACACTGATGATGCCTGACCGGCGCGGTAACAACCGCGTCGATTCCCTGCGCAATATTGTGCGTGATCCGCGCGTGGCGCTGCTGTTCCTCATTCCCGGACTTAACACGACATTCCGCGTCAATGGCCGGGCATTTATCGATACGACGCCCGAGTTGCTCGACAGTTTCATCATGGATGGCAAAGCACCGCGCTCGGTCATCACCATGGAAGTCGAAGAAGCTTATTTCCAGTGCGCGCGGGCGTTGATCCGTTCGGAATTGTGGAACCCAACGAAATTCCGCTCACCAAAGGAGTTTCCGACGCCGGGCCAGATGCTGGCGGCACTCAGCGAGAACCGCGTGGGCGGCGATACTTACGATAATGAATGGTCCGCGCGCGCTGCCAAGACTATGTGGTAGACTGCGCTCAATTCAGGGAGGCATCCAATGGAACCGGCGCGTGCTTTCCAAACCATTACGAAGGGCAGGAACTGGCTGCCATTCCGCTCCATTGCCGGATGGAAACCATCTGACATCAATGGCGATGTCATTGCCGGTCTGACATTGGCAGCGATTGCGATCCCTGAGCAGATGGCAACGGCACGGCTTGGCGGTTTTGCCCCTGAGATCGGCTTTTTCGCGTTCATCGCCGGTTCGTTGGCTTTTGCCATCTTTGGCGCAAGCCGCCACCTTTCTGCCGGGGCAGATTCCACCATCACACCGATCTTTGCCGGCAGTCTGGCATTGCTTGCTGCCAGTGGATCGCCTGAATTTGGCCTGCTGGCAGCCGCCCTTGGTTTAATTGTTGGTTTGATCGTGGTGGCGAGTGGTGTTTTCCGGCTTGGCTGGATTGCCGATCTTTTGTCGGTGCCGGTAACAACAGGTTTTCTTGCTGGTATCTCTGTCCACATTATCATTTCGCAATTGCCGGGGCTTTTGGGTATCGCCGCACAATCGGGCGATGTCTTTCAACGGATATCGGCAACAATTGCCAGTGCGCCGCAAATCAACCTCTACAGCGTGGCGCTCGGTGCTGGCGTGTTCCTGATTGTGTTTCTAGCCGAACGCATCAATGCGCGGATACCCGGTGCTTTGCTTGGGCTTGTCCTGTCGACCCTTGCGGTTGTGTTGTTTAACCTTGAGAGCCGCGGTGTTTCGGTGCTCGGTGCGCTTCCCAACAGCCTTCCGCAGATTTCTGTACCGAAGGTTGGTTTTGAGGAACTGCGAAACCTGCTTCCCCTTGCTCTGCTTGTTGCGGTGGTTGTGATGGTGCAAACGGCGGCAACAACGCGGTCTTTTGTCTCGAAGGATGGCGAACCGCCCGATGTGAACCGCGATTTCATCGGGGTAGGGGCAGGCAGTATTCTTTCCGGGCTTTTCGGTGCATTCCCGGTCAATGCCAGCCCGCCGCGCACAGCAATTGTTGCCGAAACCGGAGGTCGGTCGCAGGTCAGCGGGTTGATTGCAGCAGCGATCGTTCTGGCGCTGGTAGCGTTTGGCGGCCAGTTGCTGGCGCGTGTGCCACATGCGGCGCTGGCGGGTATCCTTCTCTTCGTGGCGCAGCGCATCATCCGCTGGCAGATCATTGGCGCCGTATACCGCGAGGCGCGGGGCGAATTTGCGCTGATCCTCATCACCATGGCCGCCATTGTCGCGCTGCCGATTGAATCCGGTGTAACGATTGGTATCGGGCTTTCTCTGCTGCATGGTCTGTGGGCGGTCATGCGCGCAAGGCCGATTGAATTTGAAAAGGTACCCGGCAGTTCCATCTGGTGGCCACCCAGTGCAGCAAAGGGCGGCGAAAAAATACCCGGTGTTCTTGTCGTCGCATTTCAGGCGCCCCTGTCGTTCGTCAATGCGGATGATTTCAAGCGCGGCCTGTGTGGGACCATTGATGCCAACCGGGCCGAGCTTAATCTGGTCGTGCTTGAGGCCAGCAGCATCATCGAGATCGACTACACCGCGTCACAGGCTCTCGCCGATGTGATCAACTACTGCCGAACAGCTGGTGTAAAATTCGCCATTGCGCGGCTGGAATCCGTGCGGGCTCAGAATGCCCTGTCACGATTTGGGCTCATCGCGTTGATCGGATCGGACAATATTTTTCACAGTGTTGACGATGCCATCAGGAAACTGGCGCCGAGTGCGGAGGAATGACGATGCAGATATCCGGAGCAAGAGAGCCTATTGTAACCCCGGTTGCGATCAAGGATCTGCGGCCGACACAGATAACCGTCGGCATGCGTGAGGTGGATGAGAAGCGCAAGAAATGGCGTCAGCAAAAGGGCGAGAAGGGTGGGAAATTTCTTGGCGAACATATGATCCCCGTGGTGCTTGGACCCAACCGGCGCAACTATGTGATCGATCATCACCATCTTGCCCGTGCGCTCTATAAAGAGGGTGTGAAGCACATTCTGGTGACTGTCGTCAGCGATCTTTCTTCGCTCGACAAGGATGCGTTTATGGTCGTTCTCGACAATCGCGGCTGGATGCATCCCTTTGACGATGAAGGCAAACGGCGCGACTACGGGGCAATCCCGAAAGCGATCAAGGACCTTGCCGATGATCCGTTCCGCAGTCTGGCGGGCGAACTGCGCCGTGCCGGTGGCTTTGCCAAGGACACGACACCCTTCAGCGAGTTTCTCTGGGCGGATTTCCTGCGGCGCAGAATGAACCGCAAAAGTGTTGAAACGGATTTTGAAACGGCACTTAATCGCGCGCTGAAAGAAGCCAAGGGTGATGCAGCTGATTATCTGCCGGGGTGGTGTGGATCGGTTGTTGATTAGGACAATGGGATTGGGTTCGTGTTGCATAAGCGCGGTTCGTGGTTCGACAAGCTCACCATGAGGGAGAGAGGTGCTGTAACGTTAATCACCAACGTTGCAGAACTTGACTCCCTTGCATCCTCACTCTCCCTCATGGTGAGCTTGTCGAACCACGAACCACGAACCACGCTTATGCAACACGGACCCTAACCCGCTGTTTTCCCGGCAATCGCGATCTCCATCCGGTCAGCGGCAAAGCGGCTTACGGTATATTCAATCGGGTTGCCGTCCATATCCACATTGATCGCGGTTGATATCAGCACAATGGCGCCGGGTGACAGGCGTAGATGGCGCAAATCCTCGGCGTCGGCGTGACGGGCGGCGATGACGGTTGATTTGCGTAGATAGTCATCGATACCGGCGGCCCGGAGCGCGGCGGTAATTGAACCGGAGGCTTGATAATCCTCAACGATATCGGGAAAGCGTGCCGCATCAAACCAGGTGGTGCCGCAGGAAACGGGGTTGCCATCAGCCGTATGCATGGCATCCATCCTGATGACCTGGCCAGACACCATGCCAAGCGCTGCGGCCACATCCTCCGCCGGGTCTTCCACACGATGACCGAGCAATATGCCCTTTGTCTCGCGCACCTGAGTGGAGAGGATTTCGGAAAACCGCGTCCGCTCGCCAATGCGGTAGGTCAGCTTCTTGCTGTTGGCAATGAATGTGCCGCGACCCTGTTCAGCACGCAGAACGCCCTCCTTGGTCAAGGCGGCAATGGCGCTGCGAATCGTATGGCGATTGACGGAGAAACGTTCGGCCAGCGTCACCTCCGGCGGCAGCTTGGCACCGCTTGGCATTTTGCCCGCTGTAATATCACCGCGGATTTGATCGGCGATCTGCCGCCAGATGGCAACACCACTATTGCGGGTAATGAATCGTGCGGATTTCACGCTTTGTCATGCTCCTGTCATTGACGGCATTTATAGGTAGGTTTATTGTCTAGTTGTATAGATGAATAGACAAATCTGAGCGAGATGTCAATGATCAAAGAAAATAACCAGTCCACGGAAACCGGCAATGTGCCGGATCTGGAGCGTAAGGCAGCCATGGCCTTGCTGGCGCAGGCGACAGCGCCCGAGATAGCGGCCTTCTGGGCTGGATGGGGCGACAAGCCCGATGTGGAAACCCTGCGCGGCCCGGAAACCGGCCTCGTCATGCTGCGTGGCCGTATTGGTGGCGGCGGCGCTCCGTTCAATCTGGGGGAGGCGACAGTCACCCGCGCCACGGTGCGGCTCGGCAATGGTGCGGTCGGGCATGCCTATGCTCTTGGACGCCACCGGGAAAAGGTGCGTCTGGCCGCCGTGTTCGACGCGCTGTGGCAGCAGCCGGATTGCCGCGATGCGGTGGAGAAGGCGGTGCTTGCACCCATCGCCGAACGCCTCGAGCAGCAGCGCGCGCTGAAGCATGCGCAGACGGCTGCGACGAAAGTTGACTTTTTCACAATGGTACGGGGTGACGACTGATGCGTGTTGAAACACAGGTCTTTGAAGGTGGTTTCAGCGATAGCGTGCTGAATGCCCAAAATGTTTTCCGTGCGCTGATGGATGCCATGGCCAATCCAGGATGTGTCGTTGAGGTCAGTGATCTCACCACGCCGCCTACGCCATTGACGCCACTGTCAGCATCAATTGCGGCGACATTGTTCGATCATGATGCAACTGTTTGGTGTGACCGAGCCATATCAGGTTCTGCCGCCGCTGTCGGTTGGCTCAAGTTCCACACGGGCCTCGAACTGACTGGCGAAACCGCGGAAGCGGATTTTGCCCTGATCAGCGATGTCAATGCGATGCCGTCGCTGGAATCTTTTTGCCGGGGAACAGCTGAATATCCTGACCGTTCGACCACGTTGATCCTGCAGATCGACGGTTTTGACGGAGCAGATGTTCTGACGCTTGAAGGGCCGGGGATCAAGGAAACACAGTCCTTTTCTCCGAGCCATCTGCCGAAAATGTTCCGGGATCAATGGGCTGCCAATCGTGCTGCTTTCCCGCGCGGCGTCGATCTGGTGTTCGCCGCAAAGGGTGCGCTCGCCGCCTTGCCCCGCACCACCCGCATTACGAAAACGGAGGCCTGAGCCATGTATGTTGCAGTCAAGGGCGGTGAAGCCGCCATCCGCAATGCGCACAAGCTTCTGGCTGACCGCCGTCGCGGCGACCGGGACGTTCCTGCGATTGAACTCAATCAGATTGTCGAGCAGATGTCGCTGGCCGTGGACCGGGTTATGGCGGAGGGATCGCTCTATGATCCGGAACTCGCGGCTCTTGCCATCAAACAGGCGCGGGGCGATCTGATTGAGGCGATCTTTCTGGTGCGCGCCTATCGGACGACCCTACAGCGCTTTGGCTATTCGACCGCGCTTGAAACATCAAAGATGCAGATTGAACGGCGCATTTCAGCAGCGTTCAAGGATTTGCCGGGTGGCCAGTTGCTGGGCCCGACCTTTGACTATACCCATCGTCTGCTCGATCCTGAATTGGCTGAGGATGCCCCGGTTGACGCGCCCGAACAGCGCGAAGAACCGGAGGCTTTCACTCCGCGGGTAACAGATATTCTCGGCCATGATGGCATGATCGAGGAAGATGGCGAGATGCCGGAAGGTGCCATTGCTGGCGATTTGACCCGCGAGCCGCTGACTTTCCCGCTCGAACGCGATCTGCGTTTGCAGGCACTGGCGCGCGGCGATGAGGGCTTTCTGCTCGGATTGGCCTATTCGACCCAGCGCGGTTATGCCCGCAGTCACCCTTTTGCCGGTGAAATCCGCATTGGCGAGGTGGATATCGAGCTTGAAGTGGCGGAACTCGATTTTCCGCTGACGCTCGGCACCATCCGCGTCACCGAATGCCAGATGGTCAACCAGTTCAAGGGCTCGGCAAAGCAGCCGCCGCAGTTCACCCGTGGCTATGGTCTTGTTTTCGGCCAGAGTGAACGCAAGGCTATGTCGATGGCTTTGTGTGATCGCGCTTTGCGGGCGAGGGAACTCGGCGAAGATATCACCGCCACGGCGCAGGACGAGGAATTCGTCATTTCCCACAGCGACAATGTGCAATCAACCGGTTTCGTCGAGCATCTGAAACTCCCGCACTATGTGGATTTTCAGGCGGAGCTTGATCTTATCAGGCGTATGCGCGCCGAACACGAGCGCAAGTATCAGACGGGCGAAGAAACCAAAGAGGCAGCAGAATGACCGATCTAGCGAGCTACAATTTCGCCTATCTGGATGAGCAGACCAAGCGGATGATCCGCCGTGCCATTCTCAAGGCCATTGCCATTCCCGGCTATCAGGTTCCCTTTGCGTCGCGCGAAATGCCCATGCCCTATGGCTGGGGCACTGGCGGTGTGCAGGTGACGGCAGCTGTTCTTGGTCCTGATGATACGCTGAAAGTGATCGATCAGGGCGCCGATGACACCACCAATGCCGTATCGATCCGTGCATTCTTCCAGAAAGTCGCCAATGTCCGCGTGACCACCAAGACCTCGGAAGCGACGATTATTCAGACACGCCACCGCATCCCGGAAATGCAACTACAGGCGGGACAGACACTTGTCTATCAGGTGCCGATCCCCGAACCGCTCAGGTTTCTGGAGCCGCGCGAGACCGAGACGCGCAAGATGCATGCGCTGGAAGAATATGGCCTGATGCATGTCAAGCTTTACGAGGACATTGCCCGGCACGGCCATATCGCCACCACCTATGCCTATCCGGTGAAGGTCGAGGGGCGCTATGTGATGGACCCGTCGCCAACGCCGAAATTCGATAACCCGAAGATGCATATGTCTCCGGCATTGCAACTTTTCGGGGCAGGGCGCGAAAAGCGCATCTATGCCATCCCGCCCTATACGGAAGTTGTCAGCCTTGATTTTGAGGATCATCCCTTTGAAATCCAGACCTTTTCCCAGCCCTGTGCCCTGTGCGGCGCCAAGGGCAGCTATCTGGATGAGGTCATTCTCGATGACAAGGGCGGCAGCATGTTCGTCTGCTCGGATACGGATTTTTGTGAAGATCGGCAGGCCAAAGGCCATCGCGGTGCGCTTGCGCCAGAGACCACCGTCGGAACTTCGGAGGCAGCAGAATGAATATGAGCGATACACCCCTTTTGAAGGTCAAGGACCTGTCAAAGTTCTACGGAAGCCGCATTGGCTGCCAGAATGTCTCGTTCGAGCTGTGGCCGGGTGAGGTGCTAGCGATTGTCGGCGAATCCGGTTCCGGCAAGACGACCTTGCTCAATTGCCTTGCAACGCGTCTCGCACCATCGGCGGGCTCGGTGGAATACCGCATGCGCGATGGCCAGTTCCGCGATCTCTACCGTTTGAGCGAAGCCGAACGCCGGTTCCTCATGCGCACCGACTGGGGTTTTGTACACCAGAACCCGGCTGATGGATTGCGTATGACAGTTTCAGCCGGGGCCAATGTTGGTGAACGGCTGATGGCTATCGGTGATCGGCACTATGGCAATATCCGCGCCACGGCGACAGACTGGCTTGGCCGGGTGGAAATCGCCTCCGACCGTATTGATGACCAGCCGCGCGCCTTTTCCGGCGGCATGCGCCAGCGTCTGCAGATTGCGCGCAATCTCGTCACCAACCCCCGGCTTGTGTTCATGGATGAGCCAACGGGCGGTCTTGATGTTTCGGTGCAGGCACGATTGCTTGATCTTTTGCGCGGGCTGGTGAGCGATCTTGGGCTCGCGGCGATTGTCGTCACCCACGATCTGGCCGTGGCACGGCTGCTTTCACACCGAATGATGGTGATGAAGGACGGCCATATTGTTGAGACAGGTCTGACCGACCGGGTTCTTGATGATCCGCAAGCGCCTTACACCCAGCTTCTCGTTTCCTCCATTCTGCAGGTTTAGCATCATGCCAACACCGCTTGTTGTTTCCGATGTCGCCAAAAGTTTCACCATGCATCTGCGCGACGGTATCCGTCTGCCCGTGGTGGCCAATGTCTCGTTTTCCATAAAGGCGGGCGAGTGTGCCGTTCTCGGCGGTCCGTCAGGAGCGGGCAAAAGCTCGATCCTGAAAATGGTCTACGGCAATTATGCCGTGGATCAGGGCCAGATTATCGTGCCCTATGGCGAGCGCCTTGTTGATCTGGCATCCGCCGATCCGCGCACGGTTCTGGGCGTTCGCCGCGATATGATCGGCTATGTCAGCCAGTTTCTGCGCACCGTGCCGCGCGTGTCGGCGCTTGACGTGGTGGCTGAACCGCTGGTGGCGCGTGGCGTCGACCGCACGCAAGCGCGTGACAGGGCAGCTGTTCTGCTTGCGGGTTTGAACCTGCCGGAACGGCTCTGGTCATTGCCGCCCGCAACCTTTTCCGGCGGCGAACAGCAGCGCGTCAATATCGCGCGCGGTTTTATCACTGATCACCCGATCCTGCTTTTGGACGAGCCGACGGCATCGCTCGATGCGAAAAACCGCGAAGTGGTGGTTTCCATGATCCGGGCCAAGAAGGAGGCGGGGACTGCCATGCTCGGCATTTTCCATGATGAGGATGTCCGCACGGCGGTCGCTGACCGGATCATTGACGTGACCGCATTCGCCGTCACCAGCGAGGCAGCATGACCCGGCTTTCCGAAACACCGCTTGTTCATGCTACCGCCCACGTCGAGGATTGCGAACTTGGCCGCTATACGGAAATTTCCGAGCGTTGCCGGATCAGCGAAACGAGGCTCGATGATTATTCCTACATCATGCAGGATGGCGCGGTCTGGTGCGCCACGGTAGGCAAATTTGCCAATATTGCCGCGAGCGTGCGTATCAATGCGACCAACCATCCGACCTGGCGGGCGACGCTGCACCACTTCACCTATCGCGCTGGCGATTACTGGGATGATGCCGGACCGGAAGAGGCCTTTTTCGAATGGCGCCGCACCAATCAGGTGCGCATCGGCCATGATGTCTGGATTGGCCACGGCGCGACCGTTTTGCCGGGTGTTACGGTTGGCGATGGTGCGGTGATCGGGGCAGGGGCAGTCGTCTCACGCGATGTTGATGCCTATACGATTGTCGGCGGCGTTCCCGCCCGCAAAATCCGTGATCGTTTCGACCGGAAGATTGCCGAACGCCTGCAAACACTGGCGTGGTGGGACTGGGACCATGCACGCCTGCGTGGTGCGCTCGATGATTTTCGCGCTCTGGATATTGAGGCCTTTCTCGAAAAACATTCGGGTTGAGTTTTGCTATCAACAGTTGTCACGTAAGTGCAACAAAAGTGCCATCGCACCTTCACAGTAGGGCTTTAGGACAGGGCAATACCAACAAGGATTGGCCTATGCTGAAGATTGAAAACGTGACGCGTCGTTTTGGCAATAATATTGCCATCGACAATGTCAATGTTGAAATTCCGCAGGGGCAGATGGTTGGCGTCATCGGTCGTTCGGGTGCAGGCAAGTCGACTTTGCTGCGCATGATCAATCGCCTGATCGACCCGTCGGAAGGCTCGATCATTTTTGACGGCAAGGATGTGGCAAAGCTCAACGGCTCCGCGCTGCGAAACTGGCAACGCGATTGTGCAATGATCTTTCAGCAGTTTAATCTTGTTCCCCGCCTTGATGTGCTGACCAATGTCCTCCTTGGACGCCTGAACCACCGATCCACCATCAAAAGTATTCTTGGCATTTTCTCACGGGAAGAACGTGCCATGGCAATCGCCGCCCTTGAGCGGCTCGATATTGCCAAAACCGCTCTGCAGCGGGCCGGAACACTCTCCGGCGGACAACAGCAGCGCGTCGCCATTGCCCGTGCGCTCATGCAGAACCCCAAAGTTATTCTTGCTGATGAACCCATCGCTTCACTCGACCCGCGCAATGCGCAGGTGGTGATGGAATCTTTGCGCGACATCAATGAAAAGGAAGGCCTTACGGTTATCACCAACCTGCATACGCTCGATACGGCGCGGCATTTTTGCGAGCGCATCATTGGTATGCAGGGCGGCAAGGTGGTTTTCGATGGTGGCCCGGATGATCTGACAGAGGCTGCCGCCCGCCGAATCTATGGTGCTGATGGCCTGAAGGACGCTTTCTCGGAAGCCATCACATCGACAAGCATTGCGCGTCAAGCGCCGACACCAATCCCCGAATTGGAGGCCATATTGGCCGCGCGTTAAGCGCAAACGGATCGGCTTGCCCACGTAACGGGCTCAAGTCACATAAAAAACTTTGAAGCTTTGACAGGAGAGATAGTCATGTTGCTTAGGAAAGCCCTTATGGGTGCGATTGCGATCAGCGCCATATTTACCGGTACAATGGCCCGCGCTGAAAACCTTGAAACGTTTCGCGTTGGTATCATCGGCGGCGAAAACGAAGCAGACCGTCTGCGCAACTACCAGTGCATCGTCGACAAGCTGCCGAAAGTTCTCGGCGTCAAGGACGTCAAGCTGTTCCCGGCGACGGATTATGATGGCGTCATCCAGGGCCTGCTCGGCGGCACCCTCGATTATGCGGAATTGGGCGCTTCTGGCTTTGCCAAGATCTACCTGACCAACCCGAACGCTGTTGAACCGATCCTGACCACCGTTCAGACCGATGGCGCGACCGGCTATTACTCGATCATGGTTGCCCGCAAGGACAGCGGCATCAAGACACTTGCTGACATGAAGGGCAAGAAGCTCGGTTTTGCCGATCCGGATTCCACGTCCGGCTATCTCATTCCGGTGACCTCGCTGCCAAAAGACATCAAGACGTCGGTCAAGGATTATTTCTCCGAAACCGGTTTCGGTGGCGGTCATGAAAACCTCGTTCTGGCCGTCAAGGATGGCAAGTTCGATGCTGGCACGACATTCGGCTCCGGCGTTGGCAAGTTCGATGAAGGCTATACATCCGGCAATCTGCGCAAGATGGTCGACAAGGGCCTGATCGACATGAAGGATTTCGTCGAACTGTGGAGGTCGCCGCTGATCCCGAACGGTCCGATCGTTATCCGCACCTCGCTGGATTCTGGCCTCAAGAGCAAGTTCAAGGCATTCATGCTTGACCTGCCGAAGAGCGATCCAGCCTGCTTTGCTGCTACCATGGGCGGCGATTTCAAGAGCTATACTGAGGTGAACACCCAGTTCTATCAGCCCATCATCGACGCCCGCAAAGCGCAGATCGGCGGATAAGCCAGACACGCTTTATCACGGCCAGTTCTTGCAACTGGCCGTGATTCTGTTTGCCGGCACCTTGAAGGATTTGTGCAATGAGCAAAACCGCTTCCGCTGAGTTGTCGCCCGACGGCATTCAGATCGAACGGCACTGGCAGGAGCTTGCCGGACGCCGCCGTGTCTATAGCTGGATTATCGCTATCGGGCTGCTGGCAACCATTTCGGGGTCCCTGTGGTTTGCCAATGAATCCAATGCCGGGAAGTTCTTTGACCGTTTGCCACATCTGTTTGATTTTGCTGGCGATCTGATCCCGCGCGACGGCTGGGAAGTCTGGCGCGCCATGTTCGATCTGCCGTCGCCTTATTTCGATGGAAGCCTGAAATATGACTATCCCGAAGGGCGGGTCTATCTGTTTGGCGGCTTCTATATGCCCGAATATTTCTACAAGATGCTGGAGACGCTGAATATCGCGATCCTGTCGACGCTTGTGGGTTTCATCTTCGGCTTCATGATCTGCTTTCTCGCGGCCAAGAACCTCGTCAAAAACCGCTTCATCCGGTTTGCTGCGCGCCGTTATATGGAAATCCTGCGCGCCTTTCCCGAGATCGTCATTGCCGGTTTCTTTGCCGCTATCCTGTCGCTCGGGCCAATCCCGGCGATGTTTGCCGTGGGCATTCACACCATCGGTGCTCTCGGTAAACTCTTCTTCGAAGTGGTCGAGAATGCCGACATGAAGGCAGATGAGGGCTTGCGTGCTGTCGGTGCCAATTGGATCGAGCGCGTTGGCTTTGGCATCGTGCCGCAGGTCATGCCGAACTTCATGTCCTATGCGCTGTTGCGGCTTGAAATCAATGTGCGCGCATCGACCATCATCGGTGCTGTCGGTGGCGGTGGTATCGGCGAGGAGCTGCGCCTGTCCATCGGTCGCGGGCATCAGGCCAAGACACTTGCGATCATCCTGCTTCTGTTCGTCACCATCATTGCCGTGGACCAGTTTTCCGCATGGCTGCGCCGCCGCCTCGTTGGCGAGCAGGCCTTTGCCTTCGGCGGTTAGGATCTCATTATGAATGCCATGACAGCCGATGCCATTGCCGATTTTGAGTTGCGGCATCCCGCCGTGTTCAATCCGCCATTCTGGCGCCGTTTCATGCCTCTGGTGATTGCAGCGGGCATTGTGCTTTACGTTTTCTACTGCTGGTGGTTCTTCTCCATCGGCACGGTACTGGCAAGCGGTCAATGGCAGCGCGCCGAGCTTTATGCCCGCGATTGGGTGTCCTATGCGATCCGCACAACAGTTCGCCCGACGCCAACGGGAACAACTGTCAGCTATCCGCGCTTTTCTGAACTCGGCGATAACCCCAACCCAAGCTGGGTTGTCAAGGACGGCAACAATGTCACCATCGCTTTCGGTTCGGACAAGAAGCTCGATATCAGCGATCAGCGGGTCATCGCGACACGTGGGTCCGAGAGCCTGACGGTTCTTCTGGCAACCGATGGTGCCAAGCCGCAAGGGCCGCTGCCTGATTGGGCAACACTCAAGGAAGATCAGGTCACTGTGACCTTCGGCTTTGCCGGGCAGGCGGATATTATTCCGCAGCGCGTGGTGGTGAGCCGCCGTTTCTTCGGTTGGGCGAATTTTGTGTTCGACACGGCGTCACCATTCTGGGGCAAATCCTTTGGCGAAGTGACTTCCATGATCGTCAGCGGCGAGCGGATCAAACCCGAAATGTCGAATGCGGCATTGGCCTTTGACAATATCTGGTTCAACTCGTCATGGCAGCATGGCGATGTCTGGACCAAATTGTTGCAGACTATCGTCATGGCCTTTATGGGCACGCTCATGGCGTCACTGCTGGCGTTTCCGCTGGCATTCATGGCAGCGCGCAACATCACGCCGAATTTCTTTGCCAACCAGATCACCAAGCGCTTTTTCGACTTTCTGCGCTCGGTGGATATGCTGATCTGGGCACTGTTCTTCACCCGGGCTTTCGGTCCCGGACCGCTTGCCGGTATTTCCGCGATTTTCTTCACCGACACCGGCACGCTCGGCAAGGTCTATTCGGAAACGCTTGAAAATATCGATGACAAACAGCGCGAGGGCGTCAAATCCGTCGGTGCGTCACCGGCCAATGTGCAGCGTTATGGTGTCATGCCGCAGGTGCTGCCGGTTTTTGCGAGCCAAGCGCTGTATTTCTGGGAATCCAATACGCGCTCGGCCACCATCATCGGCGCAATGGGCGCTGGTGGTATCGGTCTCAAACTGTGGGAGGCCATGCGCACCAATACAAACTGGCACAATGTCGCCTATATGGTCGTCCTCATCCTTGCTGTGATATTCATTTTCGACGGCATATCGAACGCGCTACGTTCCCGTCTGGCCGGAAAGTCGCACCATTAATTCGTGACCTTCAAAGGCTTGTCATATTCGGGGCGTAACGCGAGACTGTTCCAGAGGAATCACCCATGCGCTATGCAATCTATTTCACGCCGCCATCGGCCGACCCGCTATTGAAAGTGGCGGCGAACTGGCTTGGCCGCAATGCTTTTAGCGGGCAGCCAGTCAAGCCGCCGCAGATTCGCGATCTGGCGCATGAGGATTTTGCCCAACTTACCGAGTCCGCGCGCCGCTACGGTTTTCACGCGACGCTGAAGGCACCGTTCCATCTGGTTGAAGGGATTGAAGAGCGCGAGCTTTTGTCTGCCATGATGCATTTTGCATCGTCGATCGAGCCGGTGGAAATTCCAAAGCTGACCATCGCCAATCTGGATGGTTTTTTTGCGCTGGTTCCTGAAGAACCTGTTGAGCGGCTGAACCAGCTTGCCAATGATGTGACGGTTGCTTTCGACCGTTTTCGCGCACCACCGAGCGAAGCCGAAATTAAGCGCCGCAACCCGGAAAAACTGTCTCTGGCGCAGCGGCGCAATCTCGAACAATGGGGCTATCCCTATGTATTCGAGGAATTCCGCTTCCATATGACGTTAACAGGCCCGGTTCCCGAGCGTGACAGGCCCAAAATCGAACGCATTTTGGGTGAATTCTTGGAGCCAGTCCTCGAAGAACCAGTTGAAATCAACAATCTCGCTTTGTTTACGGAAGCCGAGCCGGGCTTTCCCTTTGAAATTCACTCGCTGCATCCGCTGGCCGGAACCAACCGTAGAAAGACTGCCTGATCATGTCCGCCGAATTGAGCCTGAACAATGCGCAAATCGTTCTCGAAAACGAGGTTATCAACGGATCGGTCCTGATCCGTGATGGCAAGATTGCCGATATCTCAACCGGCACAATTGCGGGCGGCGAGGATTTTGAAGGCGATTATCTCATTCCCGGTCTCGTGGAACTGCACACGGATCATCTGGAGGGGCATTATGCACCGCGTCCGCGCGTGCGCTGGAACCCGATTGCCGCCGTGCTTGCCCATGATGCGCAGATTGCCACGTCGGGCATTACCACGGTTCTCGATGCGCTGCGGATCGGTCTTGACCGCGATGCGGATATGTCAGCCGAGGAAATCCGCAAGCTGGCCGATGCGATTGAAGACAGCGTGCAGCAGGACCGCTTGCGCGCCGACCATTATTTTCACTTGCGCTGCGAAGTATCGGAAGCCGATTGCCTCAATGGCTTTCACTTCTTTGATAATGACAGCCGCGTCCGGCTGGCATCGCTGATGGATCACGCTCCCGGCCAGCGCCAGTTCGTCAATCTCGAAACCTATGCCTATTACTATCAGCGCAAGCTGAAGCTTTCCGACGTGGAATTCGCCGTGTTCTGTGAAAAGCGCATGGAAGAATCTGCGCGTAACTCCGCACCCCAGCGCAAGGCAATTTCCGATATGTGCCGGGAGCGCGGCATCGTATTGGCCAGCCATGATGACGCGACATCAGCCCATGTCGATGAAGCGATCGAGCAGGGCATTCATGTGGCTGAATTCCCAACGACACTGGAAGCCGCCGCTGCTTCGAAAGCAGCGGGTCTCGCCGTGCTGATGGGAGCGCCCAACGTTGTTCGTGGCGGCTCGCATTCCGGCAATGTTTCGGCACGTGAATTGGTCGAGCATGGCCACCTCGATATTCTGTCGTCCGACTATATTCCGTTCAGTCTGATCCAATCGACCTTCTTCCTCAGTGAAGTTGTCGATGGCATCAGCCTGCCCGATGCTGTGCGGCTGGTGACGAAAAACCCGGCCGAAGCTGTTGGTTTTGGCGATCGCGGTGTTATCGAAATTGGCAAGCGTGCCGATCTGGTCCGGGTTCGTGTTGATGAGCACATTCCCGTTGTGCGCACCGTTTGGCGTGAAGGCCGCCGGGTAGTCTGATGGCGGCGGCAACGATCGAACGCGCGCTTAACCCTGCGTCAGCCCCATTGCGCAACGGCGTGTTTGTTGCCGTGGTCGGCCCAAGCGGCGCGGGCAAGGATACAATCATGGATTTTGCGCGGGAGGCCCTGCGCGACCAACCGGATTTCCATTTCGTGCGCCGTGTGGTGACACGGCCATCGACTGTCGATGCGGAAGATCACGACAGCTTGAGCGAAGAGGCGTTTCTGACCGCGCAACGGGAAGGGGCGTTCTGCCACTGCTGGGAAGCGCATGGCCTGCGCTATGGCTTGCCTGTTTCGGTTAACCTGAAGGTGGAACAGGGTACTGTTGCCATTGCCAATGTCTCGCGGGGAATTCTGCCTGCCTTGCGGGAGTCCTATGCCAATTTCATCGTGGTGCATATTACGGCATCGTATGAGGTTCTGGCGCAGCGCCTTGCCGCGCGCGGACGGGAAGATGCTGAGGAAATCAAGCGCCGCCTGATGCGGGCAGCACCGAACCCTTGTGATCCCGCTGATGCCGTGGTGATCGACAATTCTGGTATTGTCGCCGACGCTGGTGCTGCGTTTGTTGCTATTTTGAAGAAATCCGCTGCGTTTGCGGCTGTTTCGGAACAAATCTGAACTGAATTCAATTCATACATACAAAAACCGGGGGCAAGCCCCCGGTTTTATTATGCTTTTCAGGTTCTTTTAGAAATTGCGCTGGAAGCGCAGTGTGCCACCGAATGCATCATCACTACCACCATGGGCAATTGAATCCGCCTTACGGTCGCCATCAAATTTGGTGTAGTTGAGTTCCGGTGTGATCACAAAGCCTGGAACGATTTCGTAGCCAACATTCAGAGCCGCAGCAATGGTGCCCTCCGACTCGTAGCCGATGAGACCATTGATCGTTGCCTTGTCAGAAACCTTGGCGGCAAGTCCGCCCCAGGCAGCCCAATCACCATGCCATGGTGCAAGGAAGTTGCGCTTGACGCGGCTGTCGTCATAACCGGACTGATAGCCGCCCATGAGGAAGGCAGAGAACGTATCGGTGAATTTGAGATCGAAGCGCAACTTGCCGGCGAATTCTTCGACGTTTGAGTCATAGCCACCAATTGCGCTGACGCCGCCCCAACCCTGTTCGAACTTCACACCAGCCATAAGATGCGGCAGGTAGTCATCGATAACATAATCGGAGTAACCCTCATTGACCGAACCCTGTTCGGCAGCAATGATTGCCGAGATGCCATTGCCGGCAGCATAAGTATAGCTGACCTGATTGCTCGCCCAACTGTTGTAGTTGATCACGTCGTCATTGACGATATCGCCCGCATAATTGGTCCATGATCCGAAGATTTCATCGGCAACGCCGATACGGAAACCACCAAGCTCAATAAATGCCTGCGGAATGGAGCCGCCGCTGTTGACGCCGTCGGTATATTCGAAACGGGTCTGGATGTAAGAGCGCAGGGTGCCAAGCTCGGTTTCGGAACGGGCATCAAAGCGAATTTCCGTACGTAAATGCTTGTTCCATGTGTCGCGGTCGCCGCCATTATAAACATCATCGCCCGCTGATGCATCGTAACGCAGATAGCCGCCAATCTTCAGGCAGGTTTCGGTACCGGGAATGTAGAAGAAGCCTTTGCCGTAAGCATCGCAAACGCGAACATACTCAACCGGTTCCGGTTCTGCGACAACGATAGCATCTGCCGCACGCGCGCCAGTAACTGCAACAAGTGCTGCAGCTGAACCGAAAAGAAAACCTTTGATGTTCATTTGGAAGCCTCCATTCAAATCAGTGAATCATTTCTAGGCCGGTTTTTATGATGACGTAAGACTGAAATAATGTCGAACCACCGGTTCGATAAAGCTTGTTGCGGTTTTATCACGCTACCGCATCCGGCTTTTATGCATCGGGTTTAACAAGCCAAATCCTCGGTTTGGTAGACAAAATCGGCATGGCGGATTATGAGGGGCGGCGTGATGTGCAAGAGGTGGGCAGGGCCGTTTGGCTGCCCCATGTTCGTTTTCATCAATCATGACTGGCGCCAATGGGCGTCAGATAACCAATCGAAAGAACTGAGACGTGGCGGAAACGGCTGAACAGGACAAGGGATATGGGCACAACCGTTTTGCGGTTGCGCCGATGATCGACTGGACCGATCGCCACTGCCGGACACTGCACCGGCAGTTCACACGCCACGCCTTGCTCTATACGGAAATGATCGTTGCCGACGCCGCGATCCATGGCAATCGCGACCGGCTTCTGGGCTTTTTCAGTGATGAGCATCCTGTCGCGCTTCAGCTCGGCGGGTCCGATCCGGCGAAGCTGGCGGAAGCCGCGCGAGTGGGGGAAGCTTTTGGCTATCGCGAGATCAATCTGAACGTCGGCTGCCCGTCTGACCGCGTGCAATCCGGCACGTTCGGTGCCTGTTTGATGAAAACGCCCGCTCTGGTGGCGGATTGTGTGGCTGCCATGAAACAGTCGGTCTCCATTCCCGTGACCGTGAAATGCCGGATCGGCGTCGACGATCAGGATGTTGAACCCGCGCTTGATGATCTGGCGGGCGGCGTGTTCGCCGCTGGAGCCGATGCGCTGTGGGTCCATGCCCGCAAAGCCTGGCTCAAGGGACTGTCACCCAAAGAGAACCGGGATATTCCGCCGCTGGACTATGATCGCGTCTACCGCCTCAAGCGGCAAAACCCGAGTCAATTCATTGGGATCAATGGTGGTATTCAGACGCTCGATGAAGCGCTTCATCATTTGAATCATGTGGATGGGGTGATGCTTGGCCGCGCCGCCTATAACAATCCGATGATACTGCTTGATGTGGATGCGGCGATTTACGGCGATGCGCCGCAAGCCGCGTCGATTGATACGATCATCGATCTCATGTGTGCCTATGCGGATAATCATATCCGTCAGGGTGGCCGCGTCTCCCATGTGGCGCGCCATATGGTTGGGATGTTCCACGGTGCCGCCGGTGCGCGGCGCTGGCGCCAGATACTCTCCACCGAAGCAAACAAGCCGGATGCGGATAGCAATGTTATCCGCCGCGCCTATGAGGCCGTGCAAACGGGAATGGCCGATCAGGCTGCCTGAGGCTTTGGGCTAATCCGACAGGATCAGCCGGTCGCCGCGCACGGAAAATCCGTTCAAGGTGTTGAGGAAATTCATGCCGAGAAGGCTGCCATTCATGCGGCCATCCTGCGCGACCATGGCGCGGATATTGCGCCGCGTAATGGCACCGATCCTGATCTCATCAAGAGTGACAATCGCTGCGGTGGTTGAGCCGTTGGCGGTCATGATCGGTGTTCGGTAGGACAGCGTATCCGGATTGAGCCCGGCACGCCGGGCATCGTCATAGGACAGCACAATGGATGAGGCTCCCGTATCAACCATGAAGCTTATCGACGTATTGTTCACCGAACCATTGACCTCGAAATGACCGCTTTCGGCCTTGGCCAGCGTAACGGTCACAGCGCCATCACCATCGCGCGCGGAAATCGGACTGCCGGGGATGAGGCCAGCCGTGATGCGGTGGCCGACATCCTGCAATTCATAACGATATTGATACCCCGCAACCAGTGCGAGCAAAATGATCAGCCACACCGCCATGTTGCGCAGGAAGTGGCTGAGCGGAATGCCGGAGCCGAGAAGACCGGCAGCAAGCACGATGCCCCAGATGCTCATATAGGCAAAGCGCGCAAATTGATCATTGGCAAGGCCAAGCGTCGTCCCGCTGCCATTGTTGGCAATAAGGAGCAATACGGTTCCGGCCATGAGTGCAATGATGATCCAGAACAGGCGCGGCATCAGATACCCTGTTCTTTCTCGCGCGCCATACGGCCCCTGCGCGTTTCACGGCGCGGGCGGCGTTCGATGGCTTCCATGCGGGCGGGGAGATCAGCCATGACGGTGCGGCGTGTTTCAGGTGACATCACCGACCAGGCACCGATTTCCTCACGCGTGCGCCCGCAACCGAAGCAGTAGCCGGTCTTCATATCGATGGCGCAGACGAGGATGCAGGGTGACTCGATGGTGCTCATATCCCAAATTTGGTGCGGTTAGAGAATAATCACAAGCCCGAGCAAAAGCGAATTTGTCGCCAGTTGCTGCATGGCGCCCAATGTATCGCCGGTCTGCCCGCCTATTTTCTCGCGGCATAGGGCCGAAAAGCCATAAAAGACCAGTGCGGCCAGACATGCAGGAACAATCACGGCAAACGGTCCTCCGGCTGCGCCATAGGTTAAAATAAAGGCCGCTGCACCAATGGCGAGGGCGAAATTGGCGGCATTCGCCGTTGGCGTGCCTGCCCGGTCGGCGACGCCGCCTTCGCGAGCCGAAGGGAGTGTTTGCCAGAATTTGACCAGAACTGCGCGGCTTGCCGCTTCTGTTCCAGCGAGAACGGCGATGGAAGCGGCGGGGCTAAGCTCGGAAAGAATATCCATATAGAAGGCGATGCGCATGAGAACGGAGATGATCAGCGCAAGTGTCCCATAGGAGCCGATGGCCGAATCCTTCATGATTTCAAGCCGCCGCTCGCTGGTTATACCGCCATAAAAACCATCGGCCACGTCGGCAAGGCCATCTTCATGCAGGGCACCCGTCACGATGATCGACATGGTCACGAGAAGCAATGCCGTGACGAATTCAGGCAAGTCGAGTACCGAACCCGCAAGGATGACAATCGCCGAGGGCAGGGCGATCAGAATACCAGCCAGCGGAAAGCCACGCACCGTGTCATGCAGCGAGCCTTCGTAACCATCGAACCATTGCGGCGAAACCGGCCAGCGCGACAAAAAGGCCAAAGCGCGCATCGTTTCCTTCACCAGATCCATGACATGTTCCCGTAAGCTGAGGGGCGCGACATTCAATGCCGTCCGATAGCCTTTGCGTTTCCTTCGTCAGAGCTTATAGGACGTGCATTGATAATTTGCCATGAAGACCTGGTTGCAAGGAATATCATGACCACTGGCCTGCCATTTGACGATTTCCGTACTCTGATTGAAACCCTGCCCGGACCGGATGAAGCCGCTGTTGCTGCCGTGCGCAAGCGCGATTCGACCCTGACCAAGCCACCAGGCGCCTTGGGGCGTATGGAAGAGATTGTCGAATGGCTGGCCGCATGGACCGGTCGTTCGCGTCCACAGATAACGCGGCCACTGGTTGCCGTCTTTGCGGGTAATCATGGTGTGACCGCCAAGGGCGTTTCGCCTTATCCGTCATCGGTCACGGCGCAGATGGTCGAGAACTTTGCCGCTGGCGGCGCAGCCATCAACCAGATTTGCATCGCCAATGATCTTGGCCTGAAAATTTTCGATCTCGCACTTGAGTATCCGACCGCCGATATCACCGAAGAAGCGGCGATGGATGAAAAGACCTGCGCTGCCACCATGGCGTTTGGTATGGAATCCATTGCCGGGGGCACGGACCTTTTGTGCATTGGCGAGATGGGGATTGGCAATACGACCATTGCTGCGGCGATTTTCCATGGCCTTTATGGCGGAACAGCCGAGGAATGGGTCGGACCCGGCACCGGTGCAACCGGCGATGGCTTGAAGCGCAAGGCCGATGCCGTGCGCACCGCCGTGGCATTGCACGCCTCGCATCTGAAGGACCCGCTGGAACTGCTGCGCCGTCTGGGCGGACGCGAAATCGCGGCCATGGTCGGGGCCATTCTCGCCACCCGTGTGGAAAAAATCCCGGTTATTATCGACGGCTATGTCGCAACATCAGCTGCTGCGATCCTGCATGCGGCCAATCCTGAAGCCATTGACCATTGCCTTTTCGGTCATGTGTCGGCTGAGCCCGGCCATCGCAAAGCGCTGGAAAAGCTTGGCAAAAAGCCATTGCTTGATCTCGGCATGCGGCTCGGCGAGGGCACCGGCGCCGCGCTTGCGGCCGGTATCGTCAAGGCGGCTGCGCTTTGCCATAGCGGCATGGCAACATTCGACCAGGCCGGGGTTAGCAACCGCGATTAGCGACTGGCATCTGATCTGGCCATTCAGCTCTCCTTGCTGGTCAGACTTCAGGGATGCGCTGGACCTTGCAGTCTTGCCGCTGCATCGGAATGAACCCGGTGCCTGACGGCTGAAATAGACAGGCATTTTGCCCTGACGAGGAGTTTTTGACAGTGAAGACAGTCGAACTCCTCGGGGATTTGTCCGTGGTAGGTGAAGCACGACATGCGGAATGTGACCATATGCAGGGTACTGCAATGGCTGCATTCGACCAGTTGCGTGGCGATCTGATGTGGCATGACCAAACCCATCGTTTCCGGGGCTGGCGAGGCCTATCCCCGCCAGCCTGTTGATTTGCGTTTCCCCTTTAGAACCGTACCGTCAGATCGGCCTTGACGGCATTGTCACGGGTCTGTTGCGAGAACTGGCCGGTATAGCTGATGCCAAGCGTGGTGGCTTTGCCGATACCAAAGTCCAGTCCGGCTTCGACGAGTGCCGTATCGGATGCAATGGGTGATCCACTGACCGCGAAAGCCTGACCACCACTGGCAAAGGCCAGCGAGGCTTCCGGTGTGGTATCACCAAAGGCATGCCGCCAACCCGCCATGCCATGTGCGGTGAGCACGGTTGCCTCGCTCAAGGCAAAGCGATGCGAGGCTCTGAGACCAAGGGTTGTGGTGGTGAGGTCCGTTGTGCCTGATGATCCTGACAGGGCAGTGGTACCACCGATTTCGGTAAAGCCAGCGGTTTTCAGATGGGTATAGGCGGCTGCGGCAAAGGGTTCGAGGGCAGCATAGGCCGTATCGATCCGGTAGGCCGCTTCACCGAATAGCTGCACTGTGTTGGCCGTATAATCTGCGGTGTTGCTGTCATTGATCCCGCCGAAGACCACCTTGCGGCGCGTATCAATCTCATGATGGGCAAGGCTGGTGCCAAGGCTTAAAGTCAGCGCATCGATCCTGGTGCCACCATAAACACCGACCTGATAGCTGTCGGCAGAGGCTCGGCCACGATCCGTATGAACAGATGTGTTGCCATAACCTGCAAGCAGACCAAAGCGCCATGTATCGGCAATCACCCCGTCAAACCCGGTGACGAAGCCGCCGGTATTGCGGCTATAGGCGGATGCATTGCTTGTTCTGTCCGCATGGCTGCGCGAGCCATAGGCTTCACCCCAAAGGGCCGTGGTGGGAACAGCTGGCAGCAGCGGGACAAAGGCGTCGCCCGCGGCTCCCTTCTTTGCATCAGGACCATAAGCCAGAACCGGTGCTGCCGCCGCCTTGCCGCCTGCCATATTGCCAAAGGCGGCACGAATACGATTGGCAGCCGCATCGCGCACGAAGCGGCTGTCCTCAACAAGCACAGCCTGCAGCGAAGCATGCACTTCACCTGACAGGGCATCAAAATGCTCAGGCAGGTTGTCTCCAAGCGTTGTAACGGCAATGGTGTCATAAAGCGGATTGCCGTGCCCAAGGCTTTCAACACCTGTTGCTGCCGCTTTCTGGTTTTCTGTCTTGCCAGCATCGGCAAAGGCAATCCCATTGCGGCCGAGGCTGACTTTGACATCACTCTGTGCATAGGCCAGCGAAGCACCGATGAAGTAATAATCCGGCGTGGCTGCCTCGAACCTGCCGGTTATACCCTTTTCTGCGGTCAGGACCGTATAGGTCTTGCCGAGCAGGGCCAGTGTTTCAGCCGGAGAAAGCGGTGCCTTGCTGCTCTCCGGCGCAACGATAAGCACACCGCCGAGCAGGGTTGCCTTGCCTTTCACGTCCAGACGGTCGCTGCGCCCATCGGCAGCAACCTGCATGGTCAGGCCCGTCGCTTTATCAAAGTTTGCAGGCCCGGCCACATGCAATGTGCCGATGGAATTGCCCGGTGAGACCATACCGCCCGCATGCACCGCCAGACTGCCCACCGTGCCAATGCCGCCAAGCTCTCCGCCCGCGTTGACTGAGACAATGGAAGCAATGCTGCCATCCACAGCGAGCAAGCCGCCATTGATTGATGTTTCGCCGCTATAGGTATTTGTTCCGGCGAGGCGCAGAGTTCCGGCAGAGACTTCAAGATTACCGCTTCCGCTGATCTGGTCCCGCATTACCCATTCGTTTGAACGATAATAGGCGAGGGTGCCATTATTGACGATATTGCCGGTTACACTTCCTGTCGTGCCGCCGAGGCCAAGTTGCAGGACACCCTCGTCAATAGTGGTTTCGCCTTTGTAGCTATTGGTTCCCGCTAGTGCCAATGCGCCTTTGCCCAGCTTGGTCAGTCCGCCGGGGCCGTCAATATCGTTCGTCCAAGCGTCGGCTATACATTCTTCTCGCGGACAATTTTCACTCATCGCTCCGGGGATATTAACGCGGAAATCGATATACTTGAATGCAGCTTCTTCTGTATCTTGCGCTTCATTTGGCTGCACCCGTGTTAGCTCTTTGCTGAAAGCGATCTTCGCATTTGCGTCGCCTTGAGCAGTCATCGCATTCGCGCCAGCTATGTCTCCAGCCTCACGCAGCTCCTTTGCTTTCAGATATTGTTTGTAAGCTTTATCGGCATATTTATCTGCCTCGGCCACAATCGGATCGTACTTTGCAGCAGCTCTTTTTTCGATTTCGTAAAGGTCATAATCGGATTTGAGTGCGAAAAGTTTTGACGGGCCACCGATGGCCTTTTCAATATTCATTGCACCCCAGCCATACACGCGGTCGATACCTGGTGCTCCCAAATCAGTTGCCGTGGACAGTATTGTGTCACGAACTTGCCAGTTCTCAAGATAGGGGAAACGGGATTTCACCACTCCCAGACCAGCAACAACTGTGGGCGCTGCCATCGAAGAACCGTTTGCCATATAGTAGGCCGGTGCCAGATGCGCCATGATCTCAGCTTTTGTCGAACCTTGCGGGGCTGTCGAAACCACACCAGTACTGAGTATCTTGTAGTCGCCGGAGTTCATAAACCCGGGTGGTATACTCGAATAAGTGTAGGTCTCATCTGCTGATGCGACGTATTTGATGATTTCCTGGCCATCAGGAACAAGCGGTGTTTGAACCAGCTTTGAATCCTTTGGTTCATCGTAAAAACCACCCGTGGCACCGAGGCAATAATATTTGGCCAGTCCACACAGATTGGCATAAGATGATATTTCGGTAGAGCGGTTAAGATTGACGACAGTCAGCCAGTTTTTTTCGAGCGCAGCAAAATCCCGTGATCCGGAGTAGTAGGCAGGAGCAATTGAGTCCTCATCGCCAACACTTATGCCACGAAACAAGCGTGGCCGAAGTCCAAATTTGTTTAGAACCAATGATGATGAGTAGAGTCTGTCGTTTCCCGCAGCGAAAACAATACCGACACCATTGATGGCCGCTTTGGCAAGCGATGCGTCTACGTTGCGGCCTCGTTGCTTTTCAAGGGCTTTGTCGATAACATCTAATATAACGGCTGAATATTCTGGGTTCGCGCGAAGCAATGGTTCAGTCGCAAGGCGAATATTTCTATAACCATTGTATTCTCCGAGATCGGACACACTCGGTCCTACCACCCCATATTGACGTGCAATCCGATAATTATCAAAATCTGGTCCCCAACTGTTGTTGATGAAACTTACGCCTGATTGAATTATAGCATCCCCGGAAGCCTTATCGCTCAATTTTCCATACGATAGAAAATATCCCGTAAAGAAGTCATTCGAGCCAAACGCACCGCCATGCATGCCAAGGCCATCCTTGTTCGCGATCATGGTGCCGGCCACATGCGTTCCATGAAATTCTGGACGCTTTTCGTCTTTCTCAAACTCAGGCGTAGTGCCATCGATTAATGGTTTGCCGAACCCCTGGATTGTCTTGTTATAAAAATCCGGGTGATCAACATAAACACCTGCATCAAACTCACCCAGTTTAACACCTTGACCGGTCGCATTCGCAGCATAGGCTGCGTCAAAGTGATGGACGTCCAAGCCCCAATTGGCGAAATATTCGGGTGTGCGAAATACCTCCCTGTCTCCCTTAATCCTAGCTTGAACGTAAGGCAGTTTTTGTTCTTGCCCAAAAGCACCCGCACCTGCACCTGCAATAATCAACCCGGCACAAACGCTGCTCATCAAATGCTTGCGAAATTTGGAAAGGCGGGCAGAACATGCGGAAAAACCCGCATCCGTGGCGTGAAAAGACATGAAATATCGTTCCCGTTATAAATTTTTAAAAAATGTAAAATCAGAAAAAAGCAGGCAATGAATATCGGCTAATAAATTTGCAAATGTACGGGATAGTCAAGTGCAACTTAAGTATGAGGCGGTGTGGGGGCAGATCGGTGGATTTGCCGACACTATCGCCAACACTTATGCCACGAAACAAGCGTGGCCGAAGTCCAAATTTGTTTAGAACCAATGATGATGAGTAGAGTCTGTCGTTTCCCGCAGCGAAAACAATACCGACACCATTGATGGCCGCTTTGGCAAGCGATGCGTCTACGTTGCGGCCTCGTTGCTTTTCAAGGGCTTTGTCGATAACATCTAATATAACGGCTGAATATTCTGGGTTCGCGCGAAGCAATGGTTCAGTCGCAAGGCGAATATTTCTATAACCATTGTATTCTCCGAGATCGGACACACTCGGTCCTACCACCCCATATTGACGTGCAATCCGATAATTATCAAAATCTGGTCCCCAACTGTTGTTGATGAAACTTACGCCTGATTGAATTATAGCATCCCCGGAAGCCTTATCGCTCAATTTTCCATACGATAGAAAATATCCCGTAAAGAAGTCATTCGAGCCAAACGCACCGCCATGCATGCCAAGGCCATCCTTGTTCGCGATCATGGTGCCGGCCACATGCGTTCCATGAAATTCTGGACGCTTTTCGTCTTTCTCAAACTCAGGCGTAGTGCCATCGATTAATGGTTTGCCGAACCCCTGGATTGTCTTGTTATAAAAATCCGGGTGATCAACATAAACACCTGCATCAAACTCACCCAGTTTAACACCTTGACCGGTCGCATTCGCAGCATAGGCTGCGTCAAAGTGATGGACGTCCAAGCCCCAATTGGCGAAATATTCGGGTGTGCGAAATACCTCCCTGTCTCCCTTAATCCTAGCTTGAACGTAAGGCAGTTTTTGTTCTTGCCCAAAAGCACCCGCACCTGCACCTGCAATAATCAACCCGGCACAAACGCTGCTCATCAAATGCTTGCGAAATTTGGAAAGGCGGGCAGAACATGCGGAAAAACCCGCATCCGTGGCGTGAAAAGACATGAAATATCGTTCCCGTTATAAATTTTTAAAAAATGTAAAATCAGAAAAAAGCAGGCAATGAATATCGGCTAATAAATTTGCAAATGTACGGGATAGTCAAGTGCAACTTAAGTATGAGGCGGTGTGGGGGCAGATCGGTGGATTTGCCGACACTTTTGATAAGTGCCGGCAAAGCGATAGCCAGTTAGAATTCCTTGCCGATCTTGGCATCAACCGAATAATTGCTGGCGCCGCGGATGACGAAGAAGAACAGGATGGCCGCCCAGAGGATGGATTTTTCCGAGCCGTCCCAGCCCTGACCTTTGGCGATCCAGTGGAAATAGACGGTGACGAGGAGGACAATGGTTGTGGCGAAGGCCGCCGGGCGGGTCAGGAGCCCAAGGACCAGCAGAATGCCGCCAAAGAACTCCGTTGCGGCGAGAAGCGGCGACCAGAACACGCCGGGATAAAAGCCCAGCCCTTCGACCATTTCGATAGCGCCAAACGGATTGGCGATCTTGCCGGAGCCGTGCAGAACCAGCGCTCCACCGGCAATCACCCGCAGAAGCGTTTCAGAAAATTGTGCCAGACCATTATAGATGCCGCCAAGAGCAGGAATGATCAGCGGACGGTTGTTGCCATTTGCGTTCATAAAATATCCCCATGTGAACGTGTTACACAGGGCAGCAATGGAGAGGTGCTAAATAACGAGCAAATAACAATAAATTGAAGTTGAGTTTTTCAGGCAACTTTCTGACGTTTTGCGCTTTTTACTGCCGGTTCAACTGATGGCAGGATGCGGGCGCGGGGGAAGGTGGCCAGCGCTTCTGTGCCTTCGCGCAGTTTTGAGAACAGGTGAAATTCACCGTCATGCATATGGACGAGGGCCTGCACGATGGGAAGACCAAGGCCGGTGCCCTGTTCGGCGTTCTTGATGGCAATGGAGCCCTGACCGAAGGTGGAGAGCACAACGGGGATTTCCTCCGGCGGAATGCCGGGGCCATTGTCGCGCACGGAGACGTATTGTCCGCCGCCCGCTGTCCAGCCGACCTTGACGTCGATGCGGCCGTTCTGCGGGGTGAATTTTACCGCATTGGCGAGCAGATTGAGGATGATCTGGCGGATTGACCGCTCATCAGCACGCAGCCGCCACAGGCCTGTTTCGAATTGGGAGGCGATCCGGATACTCTTGTTGCGGGCCTTCAAATCCATCATGTGGATGCATTCATCGGCAATATCGCTGAGGAGCAGGGGTTCCTCATTGATGGAGTAACGCCCGGCTTCGATACGGCTGAGATCGAGAATTTCATTGATCAGATTGAGCAGATGATCGCCGGATGCATGGATATCTCCTGCGTATTCGCGGTAGGTGGCGTTTTCCATGGGCCCGAGCACTTCCTTGGCCATGACTTCGGAAAAGCCAAGAATGGCGTTGAGCGGTGTGCGCAGTTCATGGCTCATGGAGGCAAGGAAGCGTGATTTGGCGAGGTTGGCTTCCTCGGCGCGGCGGCGGCCCTCGTCGGACATGGCATTGGCTGTTTCAAGCTCGGCGATCAGCGCGTCTTTTTCCGCCTGCAGGGCGAGGGACACGGAAACCGAGCGGTTGAGTCGCGTGGCGACGAGATAGAAGAACGCCAGCCCGGCAAAAAGCATGATCACCATCGTTGCCTGTATCGGGCTTTGCAGATGGCTCGTGGCAAGAATTGTATAGGTGATAACAGGCAGGGTGAACGCAGCGAGAATGGCAGCGCGCAAGGCCGAGCAGATGATGGCGGTGATGGCCATGGCGAGGATCAGCACGACCGCCTGAATAACCGGGAAAAGGCTGATGCCGCAGGTGGAACAGCCCAAAAAGGAGAAATAGGCCCAGCCCATGCTGGTGAGGAAATGACCACCGAGATAGATGACCTGCCAGTTCTTGACCTGTTCATCGGTGATGCCAATTTTATCCAGATGGCGCGCAAGAAGGCCGAGAACCGCATAAAGGCCGATTGTGATGGTTGCCCAGACCACCATATCCCGGCCAAACCCGGCAAAGACACCGGCCACTGCAATCATCGCAATGAAAAGCGGAAGCGTGGCTGCGTTCACGATCAAGGCGCGGGTGTGCATGAACAGCAATTCGCGCTCGAAATGCTTGACGCCCGTATGTTCCATCAGGCGATCGCGGGCGCGGCGCACGACAACAGACAAATCCTTGTTGCGCGGCGGTTTGCGCCGGTCAACAATGTTTTTATCTGCATTTGCCGCGTCGAGTAATGCCATGCGCCTTGTTCCAGATCGCCGTTTGTCTGCTCATTTGGCAGCATTGCATCGCAAGCCTATGGATAAATGATTAAAAGACTTCAAACCTGCGGGGAGAATCAATCTTGATGGACGTATTCTTGCGATGAGTGGACGCTTGGGAGGATATCGCCAGCAACGTCACGTCCGGCCGCCGCGTTCCCTGTTACGGAAACTTGCCGATTTTGTTCTGATGCTGGTTTTCTTTGCTTTGATCGCGCTTCTGGCGGCGCGCTTGTCCATTCCACGCGATGAGCAGGAGATAACGGGCAAGGCCTATGTCATCGACGGTGATACGATTGTTCTGACAGGCAAACATATCCGCCTGAAGGGCATCGATGCGCCGGAGCTTGCCCAGCGTTGCGGCGAGGTACCCGCGGATTACCCCTGCGGGCAGGTGGCGCGGCGGGCACTGGACAAGCTGATCAGCGGCAGGGCCGTGCGGTGCGAGATAACAGGACAGGACAAGTATAAGCGCGATCTCGGCACCTGTTTTGCTAGTGAAACCAATCTCAACAGCATGATGGTCGAGGCGGGGCAGGCGACATCCTACGGTGCCTATTATGACGAGGAAATGCGGGCGAAGGCGGAACGGAAGGGCCTGTGGGCGGGTTCCTTTGACAGGCCGCAGGATTGGCGAAAAGTGCATGAGGGCAGCGTGGAAACACCGCCTTCGCTGTTGGACTGGTTGTTTGATCTTATCAATGGTGCCTATGATTGGGTGTATCAGAAATTGGGAGAGTTTTTGTGAAACTATATGATGGAGGACGCGCGCCAAATCCGCGGCGGGCAAGGATTTTTCTGGCGGAAAAGGGCATCGAGGTGCCGCTCGTGCCCATCGATATGGGTGCGATGGGACATCGCTGTGCGGAGCTTACGGCGCTTAATCCCTTGCAGCGCCTGCCTGTGCTGGAACTTGATGATGGCACTGTGATTGCGGAGTCGGTGGCGATTTCCCGCTATTTCGAAGAGCTTTATCCGGAGCCTGCTTTGTTCGGCCGGGGTGCGCTTGGCAAGGCTTTGGTGGAGATGTGGCAGCGGCGGGTGGAGTTCAACCTCCTTGCCACGGTTGCCTCTGCCTTCCGGCACATTCATCCGGCTATGGTCGAGTGGGAAGTGCCGCAAATCCCTGAATGGGGCGAGGCAAACAAGCCAAAGGCCATCGCCTTTCTGGATGTTCTGGACAAACAGCTTGAGACCAATGAGTTCATCGCGGGCAATGAATATTCGATCGCGGATATTACGGCGCTCGTGGCGATTGATTTTTTCAAGCCGGCCCGGATTCAGCTGCCTGATTATGTCACGCATGTGAGGCGCTGGCACGAGGCGGTATCAAACCGGCCAAGCGCCAAGGCGTGAACGTGACAGAGATCCAATCCCTGTCATCGCAGATCAAGGCGTGTCGCCTGTGCCGTGATGCGCCGCTCTATCTGCCCCCTTTGCCGCATGAGCCCAATCCTGTCTGCGTGATGTCGCCGACTGCGCGCATCGTCATTTGCGGACAGGCGCCGGGCATTCGTGTTCACAACACCGGCCTGCCGTTCAACGATCCATCGGGGGACCGGCTGCGTGAGTGGCTCGGGGTTAACAGGGATCAGTTCTATGATCCGCATAAATTCGCCATTGTGCCGATGGGGTTCTGCTTTCCCGGCTATGATGCGCATGGCGGGGATTTGCCGCCGCGTAAAGAGTGCCGAGAGACGTGGCATGATCAGGTTTTTGCCGCCATGCCGCAGGTCGAGTTGATCCTGACAATCGGCCAATATGCGCAGGCCTATCACCTCGGCAAGCATCGCCGGGCCAGCGTGACGGAAACCGTTTTTCACTGGCAGGATTATTTCAACCCTGCGTCGGGGCCTGCCATTTTAGCGCTGCCGCATCCGTCCTGGCGCAATAGCGGGTGGTTGCGGAAGAATCCATGGTTCGGAGAGAACGTTCTTCCTGTGCTGCGGGAGAAGGTCAAGATTCTAATTTGATCGCTTTCCGGACGAAATTTTTTCGAAGTTTACAAAGTTTAGAATAATTTTCTTGTACGATGGTCGAATAACGGACCATAAAGTATCCCATTCCAAGGGGATTGAATGTCATGGACAGACTCGACCGAAAAATTCTTCGCCTCCTGCAGGAGGATGCAACGCTCGCGGTGGCTGATGTCGCCAAGAAGGTGGGGCTGTCGACGACGCCTTGCTGGCGGCGCATCCAGAAACTGGAAGAAGATGGCGTAATCCAGCGCCGTGTTGCCATTCTCGATCCGGTGCGTGTGAATACGCGGGTGACGGTGTTCGTTTCGATCCGAACCGGTGCGCATAACAATGAATGGCTGAAGCGCTTTTCCGAAGTGGTTCAGGAGTTCCCGGAAGTGGTCGAGTTCTACCGCATGAGCGGCGATGTTGACTATCTCCTGCGCGTCGTTGTGCCTGATATTGCCGCTTACGATGCGGTCTATAAGCGTCTGATCGCCAAGATCGATATTCGCGATGTGTCCTCGGCTTTCGCCATGGAGCAGATCAAGTACACGACCGAGCTGCCGCTTGATTATATGAGCATTGAAAAGGAATCGGGCTGATATCGTCAGCCCGATCCATCGCGGCTGGCTATTTCTCCAGCCGTGCCAACAGGGATGATGTGTCCCAGCGCTTTCCGCCCATGTTCTGCACCTGTTTGTAAAACTGATCGACCAGCGCCGTCACGGGCAGTTGCGCTCCGTTGCGGTCAGCCTCATCGAGGCAGATACCCAAATCCTTGCGCATCCAGTCCACGGCAAAGCCGAAATCATATTTTCCGGCATTCATGGTCTTGTGGCGATTTTCCATCTGCCAGGAGCCCGCGGCGCCCTTTGAGATGACTTCAATGACCTTCTCAATATCAAGGCCGGCCTTCTTGCCGAAGTGAATGCCTTCGGCCAGACCCTGCACCAGACCGGCAATGCAGATCTGGTTGATCATCTTGGTCAGTTGCCCGGCGCCAACCGGCCCCATCAGGCCGACCATCTTGGCGAAGGATTCGATAACAGGTTTTGCCTTGTCGAAGGCCTCCGATTCGCCGCCAACCATGACCGTAAGGACACCATTTTCGGCCCCCGCCTGACCGCCGGAGACTGGCGCATCAAGAAAATGAAAGCCGCGCTTGCGTGCTTCGGCATCGAGTTCACGCGCCACTTCTGCCGAGGCGGTGGTGTGATCAATGAAAATCGAGCCCTTTTTCATCGCATGAAAAGCGCCATTTTCGCCAATGGTAACAGCGCGCAAATCATCATCATTCCCGACGCAGCAGAAGACAAAATCCCTGTCTGCAGCGGCTTCTGCGGGGGTTGGCGCGTGTTTGCCGTCAAACTGTTCAGCCCACTTCTTCGCCTTCTCGCCATTGCGGTTGAAGACGGTGACGTCATGGCCCCCGCGGGTCTTCAGATGACCCGCCATCGGGTAACCCATAATACCAAGACCAATAAATGTGACTGTTGCCATTCGGTAATTTCCTCTGTCAGATAGGCTATGTGTTCGAAGATTTGCGGGAGAGGTTAGGACAATGCGGCGGATCATCAAAGGCCTATTGTGGATAGTTTTCTCGCTCATCCCTATCGCTTTAATCGCAGCAGGGGTTGGTTATGTCTGGCTCGCACGTTCAGTAACACCGGCGACGGGCGAAATGGTGCTGGCCGATCTTTCCGCGCCTGTGACCGTGACGCGAGACAAGAATGCTGTTCCGCATATTGTCGGTAACAATGTCGATGATGTGCTGAGGGCTCTTGGCTTTGTCCATGCGCAGGAGCGCCTATGGCAGATGGAAGTCACACGCATGGCCGGGCAGGGACGCTTGTCAGAAATGTTCGGCGACAAGACTGTTTCAACGGACCGTTTTCTGCGTTCGCTCGGCGTCTATGAATCCGCTGTTGCATCTGCTGCTGCACTTGCCCCTGAAGATCGCAAGCATGTTGACGCCTATGTGCGCGGCATCAACGCGTTCATCAATAGCAGCGGGCGTTCCTTCGCGTCTAAATATTCGCCGGAGTTTGTCGTTCTTGGCTACAAGCCGGAGGAATGGACCGCAGCAGACGTCATTGTGACATTGAAGATGATGTCGGTGACGCTGGCGGCGAATATCGATCAGGAAGTAAACCGCCTGAAATTTGCCCGGCTTGGTATGACGGATGCGGAAATATCAGACCTGTTGCCGCCGGTTGCCGATGATGCGCCGCCGCCCATGCCTGATCTGAAGCAACTTTTGGGTTTGCCCAGCGGCACCATCAAAACCGGTGCGCTGGAAGCCGAACAGCAATTTGCCTCGCTCAATGCAATCATGTCGACCGGGGCTTCAAACAATTGGGTCGTGGGTGGTGCAAGGACAGAGACTGGCAAGCCAATCCTTTCCAATGACCCGCATCTGGGGCTGAGCGCACCCGCCGTATGGTATCTGGCACATCTTGAAGTGAAAAATGCTGATGGAACGAGCCGGAATCTCGTCGGCGTGACACTTCCCGGTGCGCCGTTGGTGCTGCTTGGACGTAATGACCGGGTAGCATGGGGGTTCACCAATACCGGTTCCGACGTTCAGGACATTTTTGTTGAGCGCATCAATCCGGCCAATCCGGATGAGTATCAGACGCCGGAGGGTTTTGCGCCTTTCCAGAAGCAGCCGGTGACGATCAAGGTCAAAGGTGCGAGCAATGTGACGTTTGACCGGAAAGTAACGCGGCATGGTCCGGTGCTGCCCGCCGATTATCGCGGGCTTGACCATTATCTGCCTGACAATACGGTTGCTGCGCTGTCATGGACCGCGCTTGCACCTGATGACAAGACAATATCCGCCGGTCTGAAACTCTGGGATTTTGCCAGTGTCACCGATTTCCAGAACGGAATGCGCGATTTCGTAACGCCAATGCAATCGATGGTCGTCGCCGATATCGATGGCAATATTGGCCTGATTGCACCGGGCCGGGTGCCAGTCCGCGATCCGGCCAACCAGATCATGGGCCGCGCACCATCCCCCGGCTGGGATGCAACCTATGACTGGAAGGGCTATATTCCCTATGAGGAACTGCCGCGCGCTTATAATCCTGCTGACAATGTCATCGGCACCGCCAACACCAAGATGGTCGATGCGACCTATCCGCATTTCCTGACATTTGATTGGGATGAGACATGGCGGATGGACCGGATCAAATCGCTTGTCTATGGCGCGAACCAGCAATCAATGGAGACCAATCGCAAGGCACAGGGCGATGCCTACTCCAATGCCTATGCGGCACTTGGCCCCGTTATGCTGAAGCTCATTGAAGGGCGCAAGGATGTGGATCAGGCGGCTTTCAAGCAACTGAGCCAATGGGACTATGTGGAAGACCGCAACAGGATCGAGCCGTTGCTGTTCAATGCATGGCTGCGCTTGGCAACCAAACGGATTGTCAAGGATGATCTTGGCGAGGCTTTTCCCGCCTATTGGCAGGGCCGGGTATCAGCCATGCTGCGCTGGCTCGGACCCAATCCGGCACGCGACTGGTGCGACGATCGTCGCACCCCTGAAAAGGAAAGCTGCGGCGATGTGCTGGCCTTGGCACTTGGCGATGCGCTGAAAGATCTGGATGGGCGCCTTGGTTCAGACCGTTCGAAATGGAACTGGGGCGCTTTGCATTATGCCTATGGTGCGCACCGGCCGTTTGCGCAGGTCAGTCCGCTCGACCGCATTTTCAACGTGAATGTTCCGGCATCGGGCGGGGCATTCACGCTTGACCGGGCAAAGTCGCTGTTTATGGATGAAAGTAATCCGTATCGCGCGGTGCATGGCAGCAGCTATCGCGGATTGTTCGATCTGGCTGATCTCAACCGGTCGACCTACATCCAGACAACAGGACAATCCGGCAATGTGTTTTCGGCCAACTACCGCGACTTTGCGCAGAAATGGGCCGATACACAGGCGATTACGATCTCGACAGACGAGAAGGTCTATCAGGACGGTCTGCTGGGTATCTGGCGGTTGAAGCCGCAATAGGCCTAGGTGAGAGGTGTCATCACTGCCTTTTGATAGGCAGGGCGGGTTTTGAGACGTTCGTACCATGCCAGCAAATGCGGATGATCAGGGCGCTTGATCGGCATTTCGAACCACGCATAGACGAAGCAGCCAAGCGGAATGTCGCCAATGCCGAAGGCCTTGCCGGAGAGATAAGGCTGGGATGCAAGCGCAGCGTCAGCAATGGCAAACATCTCGCCGCAGGCTGCAAGACCGTTTTGCTTGGCCGCATGGTCCTGTTGATCAGGCGCGAGGCGCACTGTGTTCCAGAAAACATCACGGAACGGACCGGCAATGCTTGATGTCGTCCAATCCATCCACTTTTCAGCGCTGGCGCGGGCTGCCGGGTCCTCGAGATACAGGCCGGATTTTCCGTATTTGGCGGCAAGATAGCGGACAATCGTGTTGCTTTCCCACAGCGCCAGTCCATCATCCTCAATGGCCGGGACACGGCTGTTGGGATTTATGGCCCGGTATGCCGGATCGTTGACAATGCCATGGGCACCACCCGCCGGAATGTTCTCATAGGGTATTGCAAGCTCTTCAGCTGCCCAAAGCGCCTTCTTGACATTGGTCGAGTTGGCTCGACCCCAGATTTTCAGCATGGCTTACTTCTTTTCAATTAGCGGATCAGATGCCGGGTGATACGGCGTTCCATCCAGTCCCAGATGTGGCGTAGCACTTCTACGAGCAGGAGATAGATGATAGCGGCCCACAGATAGGCCTGGAAATCGAAAGTCCGTGAATAGGCAAGTTTGGTGTAGCCCATGAGGTCATACACCGTGATCAGAGCCACGATGGCCGAGCCCTTGATCATCAGGATGACCTCATTGCCATAGGGGCGCAGCGCAACAATCAATGCTTGCGGCAGGATAACCTTGCGGAATGTCACGAATTTCGAGATGCCAAGCGACGCCGCGCCTTCCCATTGCCCGAGCGGCACACTCTGGATTGCGCCGCGCAATATCTCCGCCTGATAGGCGGCGGTATTGAGGGCAAACGCCAGAAAGCCGCAATACCAGGCTTCGCGGAAGAACCACCACAGGCCAATCGCTTCGATCTGCGTTCTGAATTCACTGATACCGTAATACATCAGGAAGACCTGAGCGATCAGCGGCGTGCCACGGAAGAAATAGACATAGGCATAGGCTATCCCAGAGGCGATCCTGTTCTTGCTCATTCGGCCAAAGGCGACGGGTATGGAAAGAACTGCCCCGAACAGAATCCCGGAGAAGACGATTGTCAAAGTGGTGACGAGACCTTGCCAGTATTTGGGGCCATAGGTCTGGATGAGAACGATATCCCAGGCGAAATAGAGATCGAGGACAATCCCGATGATCAGCGATGCCCAGACCGCGACAAGCAGGTGGCCAATAATCCGCGCCTTGGTCCAGCGTTTCGGTGGCGCGGGCGGACGGGCCACCACAGCGGTGCGGGCGTTGAGGAAGCTTTCGGTCATCGCCTCACTCCACTGGCTTTGGTGCGCTTTTCAATTGCGCCGATCACGAAGGATGAGAGGATGGCGAGCACGAGATAGATCAGGCAGGCCGTGCCGTAAAACAGGAATGTATGTTTGGTGACGCGTGCTGCAACGCCGGTCTGGCGCAGGATGTCAGCAAGGCCGATGGCGGATACAAGTGCGGTATCCTTGAGCAGGATCATCCAGAGATTGGAAAGACCGGGCAGGGCGACCCGTATCAGTTGTGGCAGGATCACTTTCCACATGGTCTGGCCATAGGAAAGGCCGATGGCATAGCCGCCCTCATACTGGCCGCGCGGGATGGCGCGAAATGCCGAGAGAAAGACCTCGCTTGCATAGGATGAAAAGACCGCGCCCATGGCGAACATGCCGGCCAGAAACGAATTGATTTCGATGGTTCCGGAATAACCCAGCATCACGCCGAGCTTCTGGATGCCGATCTGGGCACCGAAATAAACGAGAAAGAGGGTGAGAAGCTCAGGCAGGCCACGGAAAATCGTGGTGTACATATTGGCCGCGAGCCTGATGGATGGTTCTTCGGCCTGTTTACCCAAGGCCACGAAAAATCCGATGAGCAGTCCAACGGGCAATGTCGCCAGCGCAAGACTGACAGTCACGAGAATGCCGCCTGCAATGCTGATGCCCCAGCCGCCTTCACCGAATCCCAACAACGCAATTGAGCCCATGGGCTTCTTTCATTCTTTTGCAGGTCATTCCCCAGTGCCCGATTTTCGAGCAGACCTGTCATTTTTGAATTCAAAGATCAGAAATGGTTGGCGGAATATTTCCGCCAACCATCATTGGTCAATTCTAGACTTAAGTCTTAGTTATTCGGCACCATAAACGTCAAGCTTGAAGTACTTGTCGTTGATTTCCTTGTACTTTCCGTTCTTGCGGATGGCGAGGATCGCAGCGGAGAACTTGTCAGCCAACGCTGTATTGCCCTTCTTGACGGTCACGCCAGCGCCCGGGCCGTGGATGACTGGATCAGGTGTGATTGTGCCGAGAAGCTTGCAGCACTTGCCTGCATCGCTATCGAGCCACTGGCCGAGCACAACGGAGTCGTCCATGGCGGCATCGATACGACCGTTCGACAGGTCGAGCTTATATTCGTCAGCCGTCGGGTACATCTTGATGTCGGAGCCGCTATATTTGGCTTCGGCAAAATTGGAATGGCTGGTCGAAGCCTGAACACCCAGTGTCTTGCCCTTGAGCGACTCTGGAGTGACGTCCTTCAGTGTGGAATCCTTTGGTACGGCAATGCCTGGAGGCGTGTTGTAGTACTTCTTGGAGAAGTCGACCTTCTTCAGGCGTTCATCGGTGATGGACATGGATGCGATGATCGCATCGAACTTGCCCGCCTGCAGGGCCGGAATCATGCCGTCCCAATCTTGCGATACGAAGGTACACTGTGCCTTCATCTCTTCGCAAAGCGCCTTGCCGATATCGATGTCAAAGCCCTCAAGCTTGCCATCCGGCGTCAGATTGTTGAAGGGTGGGTAGGCTCCCTCTGAAGCGATGGTCAGCTTCAGGGCGTCCTCTGCATGGGCCGCTCCCATGGACAATGCAAAGGCAACGGCAGCAACGCCGAGTGCGAGACGCTTGGTGATACGCATTATTCAACCTCTCTTTTGTGGCCCGGCTGTTCCCCTGTTCTTTTGGACAGCCTTCCGGGCAAGGTCGCAGTTTTTTACTGCTCCTGACGGCGATATTCCCACTAGTTTTCTGATAAAAGCAACCGGGAATCTTTTGCTACCCGGCGAATCTGCAAGGCAAAACCACATAATTGTTTCGGGATTATATTTTTGTTGCGCAGCTTCCGCGCGAAACGTCATTTCGTGACCCGTCTAGCGGGTAAGACCCATCTCACGTTCGATAAAGTCCGCCAATCCCGTCGTGTCATCAAGGTCAAAGACGGGAATCTGTTCGCCTTCGGCGGGGAAATCGCTGGCTATTGCCACGATGCTTGGATCATTCTGCGCCAGACTCTCACTTGAGCGGCCCTCATGGCGGCGCGCCTCGATCTTTTTGTGGCCCTCGCGTTTATAGCCTTCCACAAGAACAAGGTCACAGGGGGCAAAACGCCCGACAATCTCGGCAAGAGAGGGTTCGCTTTCGTCTGTTAATTCGTGCATCAATGCCCAGCGACGGTCTGAAACGATGGCCACTTCCCCGGCACCGGCCTTGCGGTGGCGATAGGAGTCCGTGCCCTCATGATCGATGTCAAAATCGTGATGGGCATGTTTGATGGTTGAGACCTTCCAGCCACGCCGCGTCAGTTCGATCACCAGTTTGACGGTGAGGGTGGTCTTGCCTGAATTCTTCCAGCCGGTGATGCCGAATATGCGGTGGGTCATGGGTGTGTCTTCCAGTCATGCGATTCTGCGATCATCGCCCGGGCACGATCAAGGTCATCGGGACGGTTGATATTGAAGAATGGATCGAACCTCTCGCCCGATTGCGTTGTTACGAGGGGAAAATCCACCTGATGATGCGGGTGATCTTCAATCCAGACGCGAACGCGGCGGTTTTGCGGATCGCGCAGCCATTGGTCCAGCTCCTCTTTCTGCATCACCGGCCAAAGCCCGAAGACCGGGTGCCACATATTATCGGAAACAGCGACAGCGATATGATCAGGAGAGCCCGCGATTGCCTTGCCAAGCTTTGCGCTGAGATTGTGGGGGAATAGCGGGGTATCTGTTGCAACAGTCAGTATATGGGTGAATGGATCGGGTTGGTTCACTGCCCATTCCATGCCCGCCAGAATGCCCGCAAGCGGCCCGGCAAAGCCAGAAACACTATCAGCGATGATTGGGAGGTGGAGATCGGCGAAGGCAGCGGGATCGCCATTGCTGTTGACGACCACAGTTTCGAGCTGCCGCAACAGGCGTTCAGTTACGAAATCAATCAGGCGCGCTTTGCCGAAGGGCAGCAATGCCTTGTCATGCCCGTCCATGCGGCTCGACCGGCCACCCGCCAGAATAATCCCTGCAATGCGCACTGTTTACACTCCATCGGGCGATGAGCTTGCCGCCGCTATTGTTGCGACCGGGACTATCCGTCCGACCACGCGCTCACGGTAGAGCGTATAAAGGCCGCTGCCAATAACGATCAGCGCACCGATGATCATGGGGAGGTCGGGCAGGTCGCCGAAGAAGAGAAAGCCCAAAAGAATGGCCCAGACAAGGCTGGTGTAACGGAACGGGGCGACGAAGGAAATCTCGCCCTCGCGCATGGCGAGAATGATGAAATGATAGGCCACGATTACGCAGCAGGAGGCGAAGAAGAGCAGGCCCGTGTGGGTGAGTGTCATGGGTGTCCAGCCGCCCAATGGGATAATCAGGCCAATACCTGCGAGCGATACGCCAACTGAAGTCAGTGCCGATATCATCAGGACAGGAATGGTTTTTGGAACTTTTCGCGTGGCGAGATCACGCATCGCTGCAAAGATCACGGTTACAACAATCAGCAGGACATAATGGCTGACGCCCTCATAGCCGGGGCGAACGATAATGAGCACGCCGCAAAACCCAATGGCGATAGCGATCCAGCGCCGCCATCCCACCGGTTCACCAAGAAACATCGCGGCACCCAGCGTGACCGCCAAAGGCAAGGCCTGCAGAATAGCCGAGGTGAGGGCGAGGGGAACATGCACAAGGGCAATGAGAAAGCTGACCGTTCCCACCACTTCACCGACAACACGCAGGATGGTCATGCGGTGCAGGGCATGGCGCAGTGATATGAGCATACCCTGATGCCAGGCGAGGAGCAGAATGAGCGTGGTCGCCATCAGACCGCGCACCAGCATCACCTGCCCCATATTCATGTGCTCGCCAACGAGTTTTACTGTGGCGTCATTGAAGGTGAAGCTGGCCATACCAATGGCCATATACAGGCTGCCGCGAAGATTGGGCGTAAGCGCCAAAGCATTCATCCGAATGAGAGCACGCGATTCTCCCCCGGAATCACTCGGATTGATATATCAAGCCTGATGGCTTCTTGCATCCGGAATATTGGGAAAAGCTCTAGCCGCCTGTCACGCTCATATGGCGGGAAACGGCAGGGCGATTGTGCCTGCGATCGATGATGAAATCATGCCCCTTAGGCTTGCGGCCAATGGCTTCGTCAATCGCGTCGCTCAAAAGTTCATTGCCCTCGGAAGCGCGTAATGGCGCACGCAGATCAGCGGCATCTTCCTGCCCAAGGCACATATAAAGCGTACCGGTGCAGGTGAGGCGAACACGATTACAGCTTTCACAGAAATTATGCGTCATCGGTGTGATGAAGCCAATGCGGCCGCCGGTTTCGCGAATGTGCGAATAACGCGCCGGGCCACCCGTTTTGTAGGGAATATCGTCAAGCGTGAATTGCTTGGAAAGATCAGCCCGGACCATCGACAGCGGCAGATACTGGTCGGTGCGATCCAGATCAATCTCGCCCATCGGCATGGTTTCGATCAGCGTCAGATCCATATCGCGGCCATGCGCCCAGCGGATCATCTCTGGAATCTCGTGATCGTTGAACCCCTTGAGGGCGACCGCATTGAGCTTGATCCGGATACCGGCAGCCTGAGCGGCGTCGATGCCTTCCAAGACCCGGTTCAAATCACCCCAGCGGGTGATGGCATGGAATTTTTCCGGATCGAGCGTATCGAGCGAGACATTGATGCGCTCAACGCCGTGGTCGGCCAGTTCTGCCGCATAGCGGGCAAGCTGCGAGCCATTGGTGGTCAGCGTCAATTCTTCGAGAGCGCCTGAGCGCAAGTGGCGGGAAAGTTCGCCAATCAGATGCATGATATTCTTGCGGACCAGTGGCTCACCACCGGTCAGACGCAACTTCTTGACACCCTTTTCGATGAAGGCTGTGCAAAGACGATCCAGTTCTTCGAGGGTCAACAGATCTTTCTTGGGCAGAAAGGTCATGTGCTCGGACATGCAATAGGTGCAGCGGAAGTCGCAACGATCCGTTACAGACACGCGCAAATAGCTGATTGTCCTACCAAAAGGATCAATCATCGGTGTCTGTGCAATCGTTTTGTCGAATAATGCAATGTGGTCCAAGCAAACCTCCTTTGCAAGAGATAGGGTGGCGGTTGCGGGTTGTCTAGTCACCTTCGGGTTATGTATGGCAATTTGGTGTTATGTATACCAATAATTGTCCGCTTGCGACGCTATGACCATGCGATTAGACAAGAGTTCGCACAAAGGAGTATCTGCCATGACCACTGCCTGGCCCAAGGAATTGCGTGTGAGCAAGGATCGTCGCTCACTGACCATCGCATTTGACACGGGCGAAACATACACCTTAACCGCCGAACTGTTGCGTGTTGCTTCGCCATCGGCAGAAGTGCAGGGCCATTCACCTGAACAGCGGGTGACTGTGCCGGGCAAGCTGAATGTCGAGATTGCCAAGATGGAACCCGTCGGCAATTACGCCGTGCGCATTACCTTTGACGATATGCATGATACCGGTCTTTTCAGCTGGGACTATCTCATTGATCTCGGCCGTAACCGGGACGAACGCTGGCAGGCCTATCTCGACGAACTGGCCGCAAAAGGATTGAGCCGCGAGCCTGTGGTGAGCAGGCATCGCCACTGATCGCTATCGCAGCACCACGACCTTCGTTCCGATTCCAACCTGATCATAGAGATCCTTCACGTCATCATTGGCCATACGGATACAGCCTGAGGACATGGCGTGGCCAATCGTCCATGGCTGGTTGGTGCCGTGAATGCGATACATGCTTGAACCAAGATACATGGCCCGCGCACCCAGCGGATTGCTTGGACCGCCGGCCATATAAGCGGGCAGGATACGGCCTTTTCTGGCTTCGCGTGCCCGCATGATGGTTGGTGGTGTCCAGCCCGGCCATTCGGCCTTGCGCGAAATGCGCTTCGTCCCGCTCCAGGTAAACCCTTCGCGGCCCACGCCAATCCCATAGGCCATAGCCCGTCCAAGCCCGGTGACGTGATAGAGCCTGCGTTGCCGCGTATTGATGACAATGGTGCCCGGCTCATAGCCTTCTGAGAAAGAGACATATTGGCGCGGGATCGGTGAACGGTCTGACTGGTATTTCCCTGCGGGTCGATCCGGTTTTCCCGCAAGAAATATTTTCTTGAGAAGATTATCACCTGCACTTGCGGGCGTGCTTAAAGTACTTATTCCTGCTATAGTAAATAATAGTAAAGTTACTTGGAGACATCTATGCATCGAATCCCCCAATTCAATGTTTCAAGTCACTTTAACTGTGACATTCTTGCATGTTTTGCAAAAGAATTGATTTGGTCAAGGGCTCGATATGCGAATCGTCATGAAAGCTGTGATGAATCGGGTTAAATGAAACAAAAATCCTATTCCCTGCGCTTTTGCCGCTCAGGTGAATATAAATCGGGGGGCGGGTTATTGTTAAAAGATTGTAAATAGGATGAGGCGAAACTGGCTGTGAATCACCATTCGTGGCCTGCATTCGTTGCGGGCGTGACTGTACCATCTGGGCGAGCATTATGAATTCCTATTCGAAAAAGCATGCGATTTTTGTAGCTGCAATGTTGTCAGCAACAGCCATTTCCATGTCCCCGGCATTGGCCGCCGACAATCTGATGGATTTTCTGTTCGGAAGCCGCCGCGTTCAGGCGCAGCCTGTCTATCCGCCCCGGCCTGTTGTGCCTGCCCAGCCAAGCGTGTCCCGCTCAGTGCCCGTCAAGCGCGTCACGGTAACGGCCCCGAAAAATTACGATTACAAACCCGATGCGCTGGTTCGGATCGATTTTTCCAAGATTGATCCACAGCTGACCGCCTCGGCCAATCACAACAGCGATTCTGCGACGCAGATACCGCTGGAGCAGTTTGGCCTGAAGATCGAGCAGATCAAGGAAGCCCATGTTCTGGCGGAAAAGGACATAGCGGACGCTGTTGTCTCCTACTATTCGACCAAGCAGCAACCCATCTGGACGTCGTCTTATGATGTTTCAGCCAAAGCCAAGGCTGTGGCTGCCCTGTTCAATGCGGCGGGCGAAGAGGGCCTTGATCCGAAGGATTACGCGGTGAAGCTGCCAAGCGACGAGTATGACCGGGCCGATATCCCGGCGCGTCTCAAGGAGCTTGCCGATTTCGAACTGACAATGTCGGCCCGTGCGCTGCGTTACGCCATGGATCAGGGCGATGGCCGCATCAATCCAAACCGTCTGAGTGGCTTCCACGATCTTGCCGTTGACCGGGTGAAGCCGCGTGCCGTCATCGAACAGCTCTCATCCAGCAATGATGCGGTGGCGCTGCTCAAGGGTTTTGAGCCGCAGAGCAAATGGTATGCGGAGCTGAAACAGAATCTGCATGAGCTGGGTGGTGATGTCGGATCGGAGCCAGTGGTGCGTGTTGCCACCGGCACCATGATCCGTCCGGGCGAAGACAATCCTGAGCTGCGCAACGTGGTTGCGCTCATCAAGGCAAAGGCGCCGAAAGATTTTCTGGCCAAGCACGAAGCCGTGTTGCAGGCGCATGAAAATGCAACCGTTTACGACCAGAGCCTTGTCGAGGCGATCAAGGATTTCCAGACCAGTCAGGGCAAGAAGCCTGACGGTGTGATTGGCCGTGGCACTATCAGTTCGCTGCAGGGCGAGACAAACAGTTCCAAGCGCGACCGCATTCTCTATTCCATGGAACGTTTGCGCTGGCTGCCGCATGATTTCGGCAAGCGTTACGTCTTCATAAACCAGCCCGCCTTCCGGGCGCAATATTTTGACGACAGCACCGAAAAGCTGGCGATGAACATTGTTGTCGGCTCACCAACCAACCAGACCTATTTCTTCGACGATATGATTGAGACAGTTGTGTTCAACCCGTCCTGGGGTGTGCCGCGCTCGATCATTCTCAACGAAATGATGCCGAAGATTCTCGCCAACCCATCCTATCTCGAAAATAGCGGCTACGAGGTCTATGACAAATCGGGCCGTGTTATCCCGTCAAGCTCGGTGGATTGGTCGCAGGTTGCATCAAGTGGCGGCGGCGTCGGCATCCGCCAGAAGCCAAGCCTCGACAATGCGCTGGGCGAATTGAAAATCCTGTTCCCGAACAGCCATGACATCTACATGCATGACACACCGGCAAAATCCTATTTCAAGAAGGATATGCGCGCGCTGAGCCATGGTTGTATCCGTCTGGAGCGCCCGCGCGACATGGCTGCTGCCGTGCTCGGCGTGCCGGTTGAGGAACTGAACCAGTACTTTGGCAAGAATGAGAAGAGTGTCCGGGTCAAGGATCAGCTGCCGGTTTATGTCTCCTACTTCACCGCATGGCCGGATGCCAAAACAGGCGCCATCCAGTATTTCGATGACGTCTACCAGCGTGATCTTTATATGGAGAAAGCCATCGTCAAGACCACGGCAGTTCGTCAGGCTGTTACCAACCAGACTGCCCAGCTCTAAGCGTTGGTTGCAGAAATATTGATCTGACGAGGGGCGCATAGCGCCCCTTTTTGTTGACGGACTGCAAGTTCTGCCGTGTGTGGTTCGTGGTTCGACATAACAACCATGAGGGGCGTGGGTGGCTGCAACGATGAGGGAGAGTGGTGGTGCAACGCTAATCCCCAACATTTCAGGTCATAAACATTGCAGATTGCAAAAGTCGCAGAAACTGACTCCCTGCAACCCTCACTATCCCTCATGGTGAGCCCGTCGAACCACGACACAACGGGGTCTGCAACTGGTCAATTTCACGGTTGGATTTATTTGAATATGAGACTAGTGGCATAAGCATAGCGCGTGGTTCGACAGGCTCACCATGAGGGAGAGTAGAGGGTTGCAGGGAGTCAAGTTCTGCAACATTAGCGAAGTAATGTTGCGATTATCGTTGCAGCCACCCAAGCCCCTGATGGTTGTGATGTCAAACCACGAACCCTATTCATGCAACTTTCGTTGAATTGTCAGCCCAGCCCGCTTTTATAAAATATTGCCTCGATGCTTTGAGGCTGTCATGGAAGTCACGGTCTACATACTGCGGTGCTCTGATGGGTCTTATTATACCGGGCTTACAAAGCAGGAGATCGAAGCGCGTGTTTGGGAACACAATGCCGGTATCTGCGAGGGATACACAAAGAACCGCCGCCCTGTTCAACTGGTTTTCACAGAAACCTATGACCGCATACTTGATGCGATAGCGCGGGAGCGTCAGATCAAGGGTTGGTCGAGGGTTAAGAAACAGGCGCTGATCGCGTTGGACTATGAACGCTTACCCCAGCTATCAAAAAGCCGATGTCCGTATTCCTAGTGGTGTGTTGAATGTATGTGGTCGTGGTTCGTGGTTCGACAGGCTCACCATGAGGGGCTTGGGTGGATGCAACGATAATCACAAACATTCCATCGCTAAGGTAGCAGAACCTGACTCCCTGCAATCCACACTCTCCCTCATGGTGAGCCCGTTGAACCACGTACTAATAGTTGTGCAACGAATGGGGAGGTAGAGTGGAGTGCTGCAACGGTAGTTACCCATGTTGCAGAATTTAACTTCCTGCAACCCATCCCTCTCTGTCATCCTAAAGCACCCAACTCTCCGTCATCCTCGGGCTTGACCCGAGGACCCCTAACTTAAAAACGGTGAATATCCGGATTCATCTGATCTCCTGAGCTGTGGGTCCTCGGGTCAAGCCCGAGGATGACGGAGATAGGTGGGTTGTAGAGAGTGGAGCCTGCTCTAATCAATCTTGAACGTAGGCAGGCTCTGGAACGCGAGTTTCAGGGCCTGCGACCAGCCTTCGGAAATGGCTTCATAATAGGGGTCATTACGCTCGATGCGTTTTTCGAAGCCGAGTTTGAGGCTGTCGGCTTCATAAAACTGCATATCCAGCGGCAGTCCGACCGAAAGATTGGATTTCAGTGTGGAATCGAAGGACACGAACAGCAGTTTTGTTGCTTCTTCAAATGTCATTGCCGGATCGTAGGAGCGTACAATAATCGGCTTACCGTATTTGTGCTCGCCAATCTGGAAAAACGGCGTATCCGGGGATGATTCAATGAAATTGCCTTCGGGATAGATGAGGAACAGGCGTGGTTCGCCGCCCTTTATCTGGCCGCCGAGAATAATCGATGCGCCGAAGGAATCGGCACGCTGGCCATCGGAATCCACATCGTGAATGACACTTTTGATGGTATCGCCCACCAGCTTTGCCGTCTGGAACATGGATGGCATGTCAAAGATCGACGGGGCGCGCTCAGAAGGGATCTTTGTCCGCTCGTTGAGAATGCTGATGACCGTCTGGGTGGTGGCAAGATTGCCTGATGACAGCAGTGTAATAACGCGATCACCGGGCTTTGCCCATGTATACATCTTCTTGAAGGTGGAGATGTTGTCGACGCCGGCATTGGTTCTCGTGTCCGACATGAACACAAGCCCACGATCCAATTTAAGCCCGACGCAATAGGTCATAGCGAATCCCGAATTCTAAAAATCTCGGCGATTACTGCTCTACATTGAGGTCGACGGCAAGTGATTCCATGCCGGGACCGAAGCGCATACCGGAAATTGGCGAGGCTTCGTTGTAGTCGAGGCCGCAGGCAATACGGATATAGTGCTCGTTCGGGCAGATATCATTGGCCGCATCAAACCCGACCCAGCCCAGCCCATCAATATGCGCTTCCGCCCACGCATGGGTGGCTGTCTGCTCGATGCTATCCAGCATCATCAGATAACCGGAAACGTAGCGGGCGGGAATTTTCAGGACGCGGGCAACCGCGAGGAAAACATGGGTGTGATCCTGACAGACGCCTGTCCCAAGGGTGAGGGCTTCCTCTGCCGTGGTGGTGATATTGGTGGTTCCCGGCGTATAGGCGACAACCTTGTGCAGCGTGGTCATCAGCTCATGCATGACCGCGAGCCTGTCACTCGTGACTTTAAGGCTTGCCGCCAGCTGTTTTATGGCATCTCCGGGCTTCGTCAGCTCCGTTTCACGCTCATAAAGCCAGATGGGCATAAAATTGTAGACCTTGCCGAGTACGCCGGAGCGGTCTTCGGTTTCCACCTGTCCGGTCGCCTCGATGACGAGTTCCTTGACCTCGCGATCAAGCCGCACAAGCTGGGTGCGGTTGCCATAGCCGTCGCGATAACTCGCTTCCTGCTCGGCACCGCTGACGGTCACGTTCCAGTCAATGACCTTCTGCCCCGGAGAGCTTGACGGATGCAGACGCAACCGCTGGACAGCGTATTGCACCGGATAGTCATATTGATAACGGGAGGTGTGCTTGATGTTCAGGAGCATGATTTTCAATCAAAGTTATAGGCTTCGGCGATTTTGCTGCCGAGACCATTGGTTTGATAGATCAGGTCACTCAGAAATTCGTGCAGGCCATTGTCGAAAATGCTGCGAATTTCGTTGTTCTCGAGCCGCGTCATGATGTTTTCCGACATGTCGTGGCACTCGTGCCGCTTGCCGTAATCACTGGCAAGATATTTGAGATTATCAACGATGTTCGAATAGCAGAAATTCAGCGAACGCGGCATGCGCGAGTTGAGGATCAGATAATCCGCAATATTCACCGGATTGTATTCGACATCATAGACCCAGCGATAGGAGCGGTGCGCCGAAACGGAGCGCAGGATCGATTCCCACTGAAAATTATCGAGCGTCGTGCCGACATAGGAAATCGACGGCAGCAGCACATAATATTTCACGTCGAGAATGCGTGCCGTATTATCGGCCCGCTCGATAAAGGTGCCAAGCCGGGCAAAGTTGAAAATCTCGTTGCGCAGCATCGTGCCGTGAAAAGCGCCGCGAATAATGGCCGTTTCGCGCTTGATCTGATCAAGTACGCGCGGAAGATCGGTTTCGGGAATGGCTGAGGCGAGGGTGGATTTCAGGATCATCCACGTTTCATTGACACTTTCCCATGCCTCGCGGGTCAGCGCCGTGCGCACCATGCGGGCATTGGAGCGGGCGGTTTCAACGCACGACATCACGCTTGAGGGATTGCTGAGATCCCGCAGCAGGAAATCTGAAACGAGGCTGGCATTGTACTCGCTGTATTTTGCGTCGTAGCCGATTTTGACGCCGGCACTCATCAGCACGGAAGACCACTCCTCCGGCGCGTCGGAGGTTTTTGTCAAAGCCATTCGCAAGCCGGCGTCGATCAGACGCGCCATATTCTCTGCCCGCTCGATATAGCGGAACATCCAGTAGAGACCATTCGCGGTGCGACCAAGAAGCATGTTTCGGTTGTATCCCTCTTTTATTTATTGATGGGGCCGTCTGTGGCAGCCCTCATTCCCCATTCAAAGCGATCAATCGTCGAGAACCCAGGTGTCTTTTGTTCCGCCTCCCTGACTGGAATTGACCACGAGCGAACCCTCTTTCAGTGCCACGCGCGTCAGGCCACCCGGCGTGATGCGGATGCGATCCGACACAAGCACGAAGGGGCGCAAATCGACGTGACGCGGTGCCAGACCTTTCTCGGTCATGATTGGCGTGGTCGACAGGGCGAGCGTTGGCTGGGCGATGTAGTTCTTCGGGTTGGCCTTGAGTTTTAGCGCAAAATCTTCGCACTCTTTCTTGGTGGCCGCCGGGCCGACAAGCATGCCGTAGCCGCCCGAACCATGCACTTCCTTGACGACAAGCTCTGCCAGATTTTCCAGCACATATTTCAATGTATCGGGCTCGGAGCAGCGATGTGTCGGAACATTCTCGAGGATCGCCTTGCGGCCCGTGTAGAACTCGACAATCTCGGGCATGTAGGAATAAAGCGCCTTATCGTCGGCGATGCCTGTTCCGGGTGCATTGGCGATGGTGATATTGCCCGAACGGTAGACATCCATGATTCCGGCGACACCCAGCGTTGAATCGCGGCGGAAGGTGAGGGGGTCGAGATAGGAATCGTCCACACGCCGGTAAAGCACATCAATGGCGCGGTTGCCCTCGGTGGTGCGCATGACCACCTTGCCGTTCTCGATCTTGAGATCACTGCCCTCGACAAGTTCAACACCCATCTGGTCGGCCAGAAACGCGTGTTCGAAATAGGCCGAGTTGTAAATGCCGGGAGTAAGAACTGCGATCGTCGGCGTGCCGTTGCAACCGGGCGGTGCGACGGCGGCCAGCGATTGCCGTAGCAGTTTGGGGTAGGTTTCGACGGGCCGGACCTTGATCTGCTGGAACAGTTCCGGAAACAGCTGCATCATCGTTTCGCGGTTTTCCAGCATATAGGAAACACCTGACGGCGTGCGGGCATTGTCTTCGAGAACGTAGAACTGGTTTTCTTCGGTCCGGACGATATCGACACCGATAATGTGGGTGTAGACATTGCCGGGTGGCCGGAAACCCACCATCTCGGGCAGGAAGGCGTCGTTGTGGGTGAACAATTCCCGCGGGATACGCCCTGCGCGAATAATCTCTTGACGGTGATAGATATCATCAAGGAAAGCATTAAGGGCCATCACGCGCTGTTCGATGCCCTGCGACAGTCGTCGCCATTCATTGCCGGTGATGATGCGTGGGATGATATCGAATGGGATCAGGCGTTCTGCCGCTTCTTCATCGCCATAGACGGCGAAGGTAATCCCGGTCTTGCGAAAGACATTTTCTGCATCGCGCGCTTTCTGCGCAAACCTTTCCGGGTTCTGGGTATCAAGCCAGCATTGCAGTTGTTCATATGGCGGGCGTACCTGACCGCCGGTTTTGATCATCTCATCAAATGGCTTCACTCATAATCCCCTTCAGACACGTTCATTCAAGCGCGTTGGGAAAAAAATGCAAGCACATTCCGCTATTTACGCTGCAACGCTGCAAATCGCCCAAAAAATGGGCAGGCTCACCAAGTTTGAGGCAAGCCAAAGGGTCCGGGCGGTTAAAGCATAGGCGGTTTACAGCATTGAAATGAATGGCAAAAAGAAACCTGGCCGCGTCTGCAGCCAGGTTCAGGAATCATTTTCCGTCAATTATCCACTAGCGGGTAATGCACTGACGGCGCGGGCCGTTATTGGGCTGATAGGTATTGTCATAGGCGCGATAAGACCGGTACCGGGCGTAGCACGCGCGGGTGTGATAGCTCGACCCGCGGCTGACAATACGATCATTGTTGATCGAGTTGCCTATAATCAGCGCTCCGGCAAATGCTGCCAGCGGGAACCATGCGCCGTCATAATAGCGGTATCCCGGACGATAGTAGCGGTAGCCGCGATGACCTCTATACCAGCGATCGCCGCGCCAGCCCCTGTCACCACGCCAGCCGCGATCGCCGCGCCAGCCACCGCCGCGCCAATGATCACCGCCGCGCCAGCCACGATCACCGCGCCAACCACGATCACCGCCGCGAAGCGGACGCATGCGCCAATTGCCGTGATCCCTGACTTGCAGAACCTGCGAATTGCCTTCAATCGATTGCGGCACAATGGGAGCGGAGTAACCGGCCACGGTGCTTGCAGAAAGCATACCTATGGACATGGCCGCCGCTGTGAATAACGAAATAAGCTTTCTCATATTTCCTCCTGAAATCACGAAGCTCGAAAACTCCGCTTTCAAATAAGAGTGAAGAAATGTCGGATAATACACCACTCGGCATAGTATCGATCAAAAACTACAACGCATGATTGTAGTAATTGTTCCGCCATTTCCATCCCGACAAGGGTGTGTCGGAGAAAAGCGGAGCGCCAGTAGAACCAGCAAAATCAGGCGTTGACGGCGTTGATCAGGCGTTCGGCAAGTTGAACATTCAGTTCACGATAGTGTGAAATGACCTTGCTTGGTTCATAGGTCGATACGGGCAGGTCTGAATAACCGAAGTCCACGGCAATAACGGGGATTCCAGCGGCCTTGGCCGTGTCGATATCGGTGTGGCTGTCGCCAACCATCAAGGCGCGATCCCGGTCTCCACCGGCTTTTGCTATGGTCTCAAACAGGTGGCGCGGGTCAGGCTTGCGAAATGCAAACGTGTCCGATCCGCAAATGGCGGCAAAGCGGGATGTCTGGCCAAGTGCGGTCAACAGGCTGACGGAAAGTCCTTCGAACTTGTTCGTGCAGACCGCAAGGAGATAACCGGCCTTCGAGAGATCGTCCATGACGGCTTCAACGCCTTCATAAAGCGCCGAGTGGCCGGGCATATTCTTGCTGTAATGTTCGAGGAACAGACCTACGAGCCAATCAAGCTGTTCGGGGCTAAGCATTTTCTGCTGCGCCTCAAAAGCGCGTTCGATCATCACGCGCCCGCCTTGTCCGACGTAGCGACGCAACGCCACGGGATCGATTTTTTGCATCCCCGCTTCATGCAGGCAGTGATTCAGACTATCGAGCAAGTCAGGCGCGGTATCGACCAGGGTGCCATCAAGATCGAATACAACAATGGGTTTGGACATTTGTGGACCTATATCTAACGTTAGGATTGAGACTTGGGATTTATGTGTTTCCGGCGTGGCGCCCTCCGCCGGGACTGATACTCGCGCACAAGTATCTGACGAAATCAAGTATCGAGCCTTGACCCGGTTGTCTGACGTGTTAGGGAGCCAAGTGTCAAGTCAAAGCGAGGAGAGGCACCCGGATGGACCCCAGGACATTGAAGATCAAGGCAGCGGCCGAAGCGTTGACCTATGTCAAGGATGGTATGCGTCTGGGAATAGGCACTGGCTCGACCGCCGAGGAGTTTGTCAGGCTTCTGGCGGAAAAGGTTGCCGCAGGACTTGATATCATCGGCGTACCGACATCGGAGCGCACTGCAGCTCTTTGCCAGGAACTTGGTGTAAAGCTGACGACGCTGGAGGAAACCCCTGTCCTCGATTTGACGATCGATGGCGCTGACGAGATCGGTCCCGAACTGGCCTTGATCAAAGGCGGCGGCGGTGCGTTGTTGCGCGAAAAAATCGTCGCGGCGGCATCGGCCCAGATGGTGGTGATTGCGGACGAGTCGAAGAATGTCGAGACGCTTGGCAAGTTCCCTTTGCCGATTGAAGTCAATCGATTTGGTCTTGCTGCCACGAAAATTGCGATAGAAAAGGCTGCTTCTGCCCTTGATCTTTCCGGTTCCCTTACATTGAGGATGACGGGAGGCGAAGCATTTGTTACAGACGGCGGGCATTTGATCCTGGATGCATCTTTTGGCCGCATTCCGGATACAAGAGCGTTATCAAACGCTCTGCACGCCATACCCGGTGTTGTGGAGCACGGACTATTTCTGGGGCTGGCGCGCGTGGCTATTTTGGCCGGTGCAGACGGTATACGAACACGAACACAGCCCTAACGGGCAAAGTCTTGAGAGAAAACGGAGCAATAAATCCATGAACCGAGCAACTGGCTTTCGCCGTTTGATTGCACCTCTGTCTGTCGCAATCATGCTGGGCAGTCTTTACACCGCACAGGCGCAGGAAATTACCCCATCCCATCTTGCTGCTGCACGCGCAGCGATTGCGGCAATCAAGGCAACCGATGCGTTCGACGGAATCCTGCCTGATGCGGCGGCGAACCTGAAGGCTCAGCTGATCGAGAAAGACCCCAATCTGGAGTCCATCATTAGCTCCGCTGTTGACGAGCAGGCTTTGGCCTTGGCCGCGCGCCGCGTTGATCTCGAAAACGAAGCTGCCCGTGCTTACGCTGTTTCGTTTACAGAAGAAGAGCTGAACGCCATCACGGGTTTCTACAATTCAGCCGCTGGCAAGAAGCTTTTGACTGAAGGACCGATTGCAACGCGCGAAGTCATGAAAGCAGCCGGCATCTGGCGCAATGGCATCGCCCGTGATCTGGCTCAGGCCGTGGCCGAAAAGGTTGTTGCCGCAGCCGCTGCGACTGCACCTGTAACACCGGCACCTGCGGCCACTGAAACGCCCGCAGCGCCGGAAGCCCCGGCAGCTCCGGCCAAAGCGCCGGCAAAGGCACCTGCCAAGCCAGCTGCCCCAGCCAAGCCGAAGCCATAATTTTTACCTTTCTGAAGAATTGCAAAGCCCGGTGTAACAGCCGGGCTTTGTTCTTTTAAAGCCGCGCTATAGAACCCATATATGGTGATCAGTAATTGAACGGATTCGGAGTGTTTTGAATGGCGACCTATGACTATGACCTTTTTGTCATCGGCGGCGGTTCTGGCGGGGTGCGTGCCGGACGTCTGGCGGGCGCCATGGGCAAACGGGTCGGGCTGGCCGAAGAATATCGCATGGGTGGTACATGCGTTATCCGCGGTTGCGTACCCAAAAAGCTCTTTGTCTATGCGTCGCAGTTTCAGGAACATTTTGACGCGGCTGCGGGATATGGCTGGACTGTCGGCGAAAGAAGGTTCGATTGGCCAACGCTGATCGCCAACAAGGACCGCGAAATCGCCCGTCTGGAAGGGCTCTACCGCAAGGGACTTGAGAACTCCGAAGTGGAGATTTTTGAAAGCCGGGCTGTGCTGATCGATGATCATACGATCGAGATTTTGAACACGGGTAAGCGGATAACCGCCGACCAGATATTGATTGCCACCGGCGGCCATCCAAGCCCGCATCCTTCATTGCCCGGCAATGAACTCTGCATCAGCTCCAATGAAACCTTTCATCTCGACACTTTGCCGAAAGCCATCGTGATTGAAGGCGGTGGCTATATCGCGGTGGAGTTTGCCAATATTTTTCATGGTCTCGGGGTCGATACGACACTTGTCTATCGCGGCAAGGAGATACTCTCGCGCTTCGATCAGGACCTGCGCCATATGCTGCATGCGGCCATGGTGGAGAAGGGTATCCACATTCGCGTCACGGAGATTATTACCAAGGTCGAGCGCAGCGGTGATGGACGCAAGCTGGTGCATCTGTCCAGTGGGGACGTTATCCCCGCTGATCAGGTTATGCTGGCTATCGGGCGTGTGCCGAACACGAAATCCCTTGGTCTTGAAGCTGCCGGTGTCGCTGTCGATGAGCAGGGTGCAATCAAGGTTGATGCCTATTCGCAAACCAGCAAGGCGAACATCTGGGCCGTCGGCGATGTCACCAACCGGGTACAATTGACGCCCGTCGCGATCCACGAAGCCATGTGTTTCCTCGAAACTGTCTTCAAGAACAATCCGACAAAACCCGATCATGAACTGATTGCCACGGCTGTTTTCTCGCAGCCTGAAATTGGCACGGTCGGTTTGACCGAGCAGGATGCGGCGCAGAAATTCAAGGAGATCGAGGTTTATCGCGCGGTTTTCCGTCCTATGCGCAATACGCTTTCGGGCAGCACCGAAAAGATGCTGATAAAGCTTGTTGTCGATGCGGCAAGCCGGAAAGTCATTGGCGCACATATTCTTGGGCCGGACGCGGGTGAAATGGCGCAGCTTCTGGCCATTCCCATGAAAGCCGGCTGCACAAAGGAAGACTTTGACCGCACCATGGCTGTTCACCCGACAGCGGCTGAGGAACTTGTGACCATGTACAAGCCTACATATCGGGTCGTGGATGGCGCGCGCATCGACTGATGCCTGCATTTGTCAGGCGGCCTTATATGGCCGCCCGTTTCGGTTATGGCTGTGCAGGCACACAGCGCCGGTCAGGATGGCTTCACCGCCAGAAACGTGTTCCATCCGTCCCCGTCGCCGCCAATATTGAACTTGTCCCAGACAATGTTCATTCCGGCGCTTTCAATGCGTGCTGCGAACTCGTCTTTCGGCCAGTAGATGGTGTGGTAATTGCCATTCGTCTCGCCGTGGCCATCGCGCATTGATACAAGGAAGGCGCCTCCCGGCCGCAGTGACCGTGTTGTCTTTGCAAGAACCTGATCGATCTGGTCGCGCGGCACATGAATGAGCACACACAGGGCCACGACCGCATCATAGGGGCCGCCAAGATCGTCGGTGATGACGTTCAGAAGATCACCCTTCTTGCCGCGCGCCGCCTGCAGGTCGAGAAACCGCTGCGTCGCGTCGGTGCGCCTGATCGTAACGCCGAGTGTCTCAAGGAAGTCCGCATCGCGGCCCGGTCCAGATCCGATTTCCAGCATATGGCCGCCGGGACCAGCGATTGCCGCAACGCGCCTTAAGCCTTCTATGCCATTGGCGTTTGGAAGCTCTCCTACAATTGTATTGTACTGTTCCGCATAGTCCTCATAGGAGGCGATTGTCTGAAGGTTTTTTGCCAGCGATTCTGTCGGCTTGGTCATCTTTTCCTCCCGTCATCTGACTAATCATCAATTGTTTTGTCGTGAGGGTACCATCCCGCACATTGAAGTCGATTCTATTTTGATTACGAATGCGTCCGCGCGGACGATGTCCACCCAGACGGCAAATATCGCGTTTGAAATCGTCGGGTGGGGTGCGATGGTCGAGCGCAATCCGCGACCGGCACCTGACTGGCAGAGCGAGAAATTGAAAGGTTTACGAACCTAGGCGACGCGCTTTTCTTCCCGTTGAACTGCGCCATCAGGGACTTTCTCGTGTAGCAGCCAGTCAATCACCGGCGGCCATAGGGTGGCCACATGATTTTTGCGGAAGAAACCGAGATGACCGATCGAACCGCCGGTTGATTGTTCAGGCGAGAGCCACAACCGGGTTGTCGGTGCATTGGCATAGTGAGCCAGCAGATGGTCAACCGCTTTGGGCGTTCCCCACGGGTCGTCGGTGATGCCAACGGCGAGCAGGGGCGTGCGGACCGACTGAAAATACTTTGACTCCGGCGTTCTCGCATCGCCGAAGAGGAAGTTGGGGCTACGGCACCAGCGCGCCCAGTCCTGAAACACGCTGCCGGGAAGTTCTTCGCCAATGCCACTCCATTTCGGCAGACGTCCCAGAGAAAGCGCCAACGGCAGGGCAATAAGGTTCATCTTGGCAAAGACGGAAAACGGTACAGCCGTGTTGCGGTAATAGCCGTTGAGCGAAGCCATTGATGTGTAGCGCACAAAATCAGACGAGCGGTTGCTGAGGCCAAGGGCAAGGCCGCCATAGGAATGGCCTATGCCCACTAGCGGTTTGCCATTCGCTGCGTGCTTGAGCACATCAATGGCCGCTGGAAAATCCAGCACACCCCAGTCTTTCATGCCCAAGCGCGAGGTCCAACCCTTCGGCGTCTTGGATTTTGTTACGCCGCGATAGTCATAGGTCAGCACTTTTGACGCACCTGACGCGAGCAATTCGCCAGCAAAATGGCGGTAAAATGTACTGGGAACAGCGGCGGCAGAGGAGATCAGAACCGCAGGGCCATCGCCTTTTCCCTCGAACATGGTGCCATGCAGGGGAAAGCCATCCGAGGCTTCAAAAGCGATATCGCGCATTGGACGCTCCAACTTTGACTTTAACGTTAACGTAAATCAAAATGGCGCTTGCGACAATCTCCATTTCGCGTTCGAGCCTCAAACCTTAACGGGACTGGTATATTGGGGATATTTCCACTATATGAGCGCCTTCCGGAGCAACCGGAAATCGCAAACTATCACTAACCAGTGCGAACAATCGAAAACAGGTGCAATAATGACGAAGAACTGGACACCGACTTCCTGGAGAAACAAGCCCATCAAACAGGCTCCTTTCTATCCGGACGCTCAAGCTGTGAGCGATGTCGAGGCTCGTCTTCGCACTTATCCGCCGCTCGTTTTTGCAGGTGAGGCGCGAAAGCTGAAGCGCCAGCTCGCAGCCGTCTCCAAAGGGCAGGGCTTTCTTCTGCAGGGCGGTGATTGCGCCGAGAGCTTTGCCGAGCACGGCGCGGACAATATCCGCGACTTTTTCCGCGTGTTTCTGCAAATGGCTGTCGTGCTGACTTTTGGTGCGTCGCAGCCGGTTGTGAAGATTGGCCGTATTGCCGGTCAGTTCGCCAAGCCACGCTCGGCTGATATGGAAACCATTAATGGCGTCGAACTGCCTGTTTATCGCGGTGACATCATCAATGGTACGGAATTCACCGAGGCTGCCCGCATCCCAGATCCAAGCCGTCAGGAAATGGTCTATCGCCAGTCAGCGGCAACGCTGAACCTGCTACGCGCTTTCGCTCAGGGTGGCTATGCCAACCTTGAAAACGTGCATCAGTGGATGCTTGGCTTCGTTTCGGACAGCCCGCAGGGTGAACGTTATGAATCCCTGGCCCGCACGATTTCCGACACGATGGATTTCATGCGCGCTGTTGGTATCACCTCGGAAACCAACCACACACTGCGTGAGACGGATTTCTACACCAGCCATGAAGGCTTGCTGCTTGGCTATGAAGAAGCGCTGACCCGCGTGGATTCGACCTCCGGCGACTGGTACGGCACGTCAGGCCACATGATCTGGATCGGCGACCGCACACGTCAGGCTGATCATGCCCATGTGGAATATTGCCGTGGCATCAAGAACCCGCTTGGTCTCAAATGCGGTCCTTCATTGGAGCCTGATGATCTGATCAAGCTGATCGACCTGCTCAATCCGGAGAACGAAGCTGGCCGTCTGACCCTCATTGCCCGTTTCGGTCATGACAAGGTTGGCGATCATCTGCCCAAGCTCATCCGTGCGGTGCAGAAGGAAGGCCGCGATGTGGTCTGGTCCTGTGATCCGATGCATGGCAACACGATTACGGCCAATGGCTACAAGACACGGCCTTTCGACCGTATCCTGAAAGAGGTCGAAGGATTTTTTGCAGTTCATCATGCGGAAGGCACCTATCCCGGTGGCATCCACATTGAAATGACCGGCAAGAATGTCACAGAATGCACCGGTGGTGCGCGGGCGATTTCGGCAGAAGACCTGTCGGACCGTTATCACACCCATTGTGATCCGCGTCTCAATGCCGATCAGGCGCTGGAACTGGCATTCCTCGTTGCAGAACTTCTCAAGAAGGAACGCAACGCTCATCCACAGAAGATTGCTGTCAACGGCTGATACGCTGACAATATCGATAAATAAAAGGGCGGCCTTTCGGGTCGCCCTTTGTTTTGCGGGTAACAACTTTGGGCTGATCACACATCTGTCAGAACATCCGCCCGTTTTGGCTGGAATTTTGTGTCTATGGATTCTATCAAGGGTTTATGACCACAAATCCTTCGCGCCGAATCCGCCTGACATCGTCTTTCCGTTCCTTCATTGAGAGCGAGGCCTCTGGTGGCATCATTCTGATGGTGGTGGCGGCATTGGCGCTGATCATTGCCAACTCACCCGTCAGTGATGGCTATTTTGGTCTTCTGAAGACCTATATTGGCGGTTTGAGCATTCTCCATTGGGTGAACGACGCGCTGATGGCCGTGTTCTTCCTGCTGGTGGGGCTAGAAATCAAACGTGAAATGATCAGTGGCCAGCTTTCCAACTGGTCACGCCGCGCATTACCGGGTTTTGCGGCGGTTGGCGGCATGGTTGTGCCAGCGGTGATCTTTCTTGCCTTCAACAGCGGCGGCGAAACGGCGCGCGGCTGGGCCATTCCTTCGGCTACCGATATCGCCTTTTCGCTTGGCGTTCTCTCGCTGCTTGGCTCGCGTGTTCCCTTGTCGCTCAAGGTTTTTCTGACGGCGCTGGCCATTATCGACGATCTCGGCGCTGTCATCATCATTGCGCTGTTCTATTCGGGTGGGTTGAATATTGCCGCAGTCGCGGGCGCGGCGGCTGTGTTCATCATTCTGATGGCGATGAATCGTATGGGCATGGTGCGGCTCTGGGCCTATCTCGTTCTGGGCGTCATTCTGTGGATTCTGGTGTTCAAATCAGGCATTCACGCGACGATTGCCGGTGTGCTCCTGGCGCTGACCATTCCAATGCGCGGCGCCAAAGATGAGAGTGGGGCGGTCGAATCGCCGCTTCTCAAGCTGGAACATGCCATTCAGCCATGGGTTGGCTTTGCCATCGTGCCGATCTTTGGTTTTGCCAATGCCGGTGTTTCGTTTAGCGGCGTGTCACTGTCCAATCTTGCTGATCCTGTGCCGCTTGGCGTGGCAGCCGGTCTTTTCATCGGCAAGCAGATTGGCGTTTTTGCCTTTGCGTTCCTTGCCATCAAGCTCAAGCTGGCGGAACGGCCCGCCGGGGCAAGCTGGTTCCAGATTTATGGCGTTTCGATCCTCTGCGGCATTGGTTTCACCATGAGCCTGTTCATCGGTCTTCTGGCATACGCAAATTCGCCATTGTTGCAGGATGAAACAAAGCTGGGCGTGCTGCTCGGGTCGCTGCTTTCGGCTGTCATCGGTGCAGCTCTGCTCCGTGTGTCGCTGAGGCGGTCGCCAAAGGCGTGATCGCGAAAGGCGCTGCGCCGCTACAAGCCTAGATTGTTTCTGATTTGAATGGAGGCTTTCCTGATGTCGGAATTGCATAGTGGATCATGTCTGTGTGGCGCTATCCGCTTCAAGACGCGCGGAGAATTGCGCGGGATTGTCTATTGCCATTGCTCGCAGTGCCGCAAACAGTCAGGCCATTTTTACGCGGCAACCAATGTCCAGAATGACGCCATTACCATTACAGGTGAAGAGCACATCAAATGGTACGCGGCCAGTGAATATGCGGCGCGTGGCTTCTGCAGGAATTGCGGCTCGGTGATGTTCTGGAAACATCATGATCTCGATTACATCTCCGTCATGGCAGGCTCGTTCGATAAGCCAACAAATCTGCAGGGCGAAGTGCATATCTTCGTTGGTGACAAAGGCGATTATTACAACATCCAGGACGGCTTGCCGAAATATGTGGCGAGTGGCGGCGGTGTTGTCGTCGCTGGTGATTGACGTACCCGATCACATCTGAAGGATTGACGCCGTTTTATCTGACCGTATAGCTGCTGTTTACGGGAAGGACGGGAGCGGACCATGCAGCGGCTACTACTGGCATTCGTCAATTCCATGCGCGCGCTCAGGCATCTGGCGGTGCATGAAAAGGCAGTTCAGCAGGAACTTATTCTTTTTATCCTTTCGGTTCCTGTCGCCGCTGCCATTGCTCCTTCGTTGCTTTCCTTTCTGGCTTTGACCGGTTCCATACTGTTCCTGATCATGATCGAGGTGCTGAACACCGGGATTGAGGCAGCCTGCAATGCGGTATCGCGGGATTTCCAGCGGGACATCCAGATCGCCAAGGATTGCGGCTCACTCGCCGTATTGATCTCGGTTGTTCTTGTAGCAACCGTCTGGTTCTATACGGTGTGGACCGTGTTTATTGCCTGAAGCCGAGTCGCCAGAGCAGGTTTTGTCTCTGCGGCAAATTTGCTCCGGGCTCTTGTTTAACATCCAGCGAAACGATATATGTTCAATATGAGCAAAAATCCTGTGACTCCCGATATTCTTCGCATCGCCATCGCCCAGCTCAATCCTGTTCTGGGCGATATCAGGGGCAATCTGGCCAAAGCCCGCGAGGCGCGTGCCGATGCTGCGCGGCAGGGCGCTGATCTTGTGCTGTTTACGGAACTGTTCATTTCGGGCTATCCCCTGAAGATCTTGTGCTGAAAGCGGCGTTCATCGAAGCTTGTGAAAAAGCCGTCAAGGAATTCGCGGCTGATACATCGGATGGTGGCCCGGGTGTCATCATCGGCACACCGCTGCGGCGTGAAAGCGGGTTGCACAATTCCGCTCTGCTGCTGGATGGTGGCAAGGTGGTTGCGGAGCGCTTCAAGGTTGATTTGCCAAATTACGGTGAATTTGACGAGAAGCGCGTGTTCCAGCAGGGGCCAATGCCGGGACCAGTGAATTTCCGCGGCATCCGCATCGGCATTCCGATCTGCGAGGATATCTGGGGCGATCTTGGCGTGTGCGAGACACTGGCCGAGAGCGGGGCGGAAATACTCTGCGTTCCCAATGGCTCACCCTATTACAATGGCAAGGTGGATGTGCGCCATCAGGTCGTGCTGCGTCAGGTGATCGAGACTGGCCTGCCGTTGATTTTCGCCAATCAGCTGGGCGGTCAGGACGATCTGATTTTCGACGGCGCATCCTTTGCCTTTAATGCGGATAAAAGCATCGCTTTCCAGATGTCGCAGTTCGAGGAACAGTTGATCGTCACCACATGGCGGCGGGGTGAGGGCGGCTGGTCCTGCTCGGAAGGCCCCATGTCAAAAATTCCTGAAGGTGAGGAAGCACAGTATCGCGCCTGCCTGCTGGGGCTGCGCGATTATGTCAACAAGAACGGTTTTAAGGATGTGGTGCTCGGCCTCTCCGGCGGTATCGACTCGGCGATCTGTGCGGCTCTGGCTGTCGATGCGCTGGGTGAAGAGCGCTTACGTGCCGTCATGATGCCGTACACCTATACATCGAAGGATTCGCTGAAGGATGCGGAAGATTGCGCCAAGGCGCTCGGCTGCCGCTACGATATCGTGCCGATTTTCGAGCCAGTCGAGGGCTTTTTGAAAGCGCTTGGCCCGACGTTCGAGGGCACCAAGGAAGGCATTACCGAAGAAAACCTGCAAAGCCGCGCGCGCGGCACGATCCTGATGGCGATCTCCAACAAGTTCGGCTCCATGGTTGTCACCACGGGTAACAAGTCGGAAATGTCGGTGGGTTATGCCACCCTCTATGGCGACATGAACGGTGGCTACAACCCGATCAAGGATATTTACAAGATGCAGGTCTACGCCATGTCCGAATGGCGCAACAAAAACGTTCCGGCGGGTGGTCTTGGTCCTTCCGGCGTGGTGATCCCGGAAAATATCATCAGCAAGGCACCTTCAGCCGAACTGCGGGAAAACCAGACGGATCAGGATTCGCTGCCACCCTATCCGGTGCTCGATGATATTCTCGAATGTCTGGTTGAGAATGAGATGGGCGTGGATGAAATCGTCGAGCGCGGACATGAGCGCAAAACGGTCGAGCGGATCGAACACCTGCTGTATCTGGCTGAATATAAACGCCGCCAGTCAGCGCCGGGTGTGAAGGTGACGCGCAAAAACTTTGGTCGTGACCGGCGCTATCCGATCACCAACAGGTTCAGGGATCGCGATTAGACTGTGTAATAAGGTGGGCGTGGTTCGTGGTTCGACAGGCTCACCATGAGGCCCTTCGACAGGATCAGGATGAGGGAAAGTGGAGCTGAAACGATAATCGCAGGCGTTGCGGAATGTTGTTCCCTTTCATCACCCATCCCCGTCATCCTCGGGCTTGACCCGAGGACCAACGGCTAAAAGATCAACGGAAGTGAATGCTCGGCACTTTTACATTGTGGGTCCTCGGGTCAAGCCCGAGGATGACGGGATGAAGAGATTGTGGAGGGTCTGCAGCGTTTTTGGTTATCGTTGCATCCACCCCGGTCCCTCATCCTGAGCCTGTCGAACCACGAACCAAAAGTATTGCAGCCCTATTTTACCGAAAAACCTATAACCAAAGTCTAGTGTTGCAATCGCGCCGCACCTGATCTCCAAAAATGCTTGCATAAAAAACAGGCGCTTGGCGATCGAACACGATTCACCTATAGCTCGACGTTCCGGCAATCATGCCCGGGAGGTTTAGAATGGCAGCTTTTTCAATGTCCCCTCGGGGCGGCGTCCGTTCCTGACATGTGATGATGAAAAGCCCTGGTGGCTTTTCAATTGACTTCACCGGTCAAGAACTATCATCGCCGACCTTGGCCTTTCCTGTATTCAGGCAAGTCGCCAAACCAAATATGCCGCATTGAGTCCCTGATACCGTTACGCGGCATTCTCGTCTGAAATTTATTATGAGGCCGGTGTGTTTTGCACCGGACGATTGTCATGGCATTTTTACGTATCGCCTTGCGCGGCGGAGCTTTCCGCAGCGTTCTCGGATTCACCTGGGTTCACGGGCAAAAACAGCCGGTGCGCCTGACCCTTATTCTTGGTGCAGTGTTGCTTTCGACGCTGGCTGACGTGTTGACACCGCTCTATTCCGGACGGCTGGTTGACGCGGTGGTCAATGGCGCGGCAACGGAAACCGTTGTCTGGGATGCCGCAATGGCGGCGTTCTCGACCCTCATTGCCTTGTCACTGGGGGCGATCGTCCTGCGGCACATCACATTCATGGCGATCGTTCAACTGACATTGAAAATGATGTCGGACATTGCGTCTGATGCGTTTTTCCGTGTTCAGCGGTTCTCGACGGACTGGCACGCCAACAGCTTTGCCGGCTCGACCGTGCGCAAGATCACGCGCGGTATGTGGGCGCTTGATCTGCTCAACGATACGCTGCTGCTGGCGCTGTTTCCGTCTGTGGTCATGCTTGTCGGCTCGACAGTGCTGATGGCCTGGTACTGGCCCATGATGGGCGTCATTATTGGTCTGGGGTCGCTTGTTTTTGTCAGTGTCACGGTCATGATGTCGCTTGGCTATGTCGCGCCGATGGCAAGTCTTGCCAATCGCTGGGACACAAAACTTGGCGGTTCGCTGGCTGATGCGGTCAGTTGCAACATGGTCGTCAAGGGCTTCGGTGCGGAAAAGCGCGAGGATGCACGTCTGCAGAAGGTCCTGTCCAAGTGGCAGGATCGGACACGGCGGACGTGGATTCGCGGCACCCGCAACGGCACCACACAGGGCTCGATGCTGCTTATTCTGCGGGCATCGGTTATCGGCTTTGCCCTGTGGTTGTGGTCGAAGGGGCAGGCAAGTGCGGGTGATATCACCTTCGTGCTGACATCGTTCTTCATTTTACAGGGCTACCTGCGTGAAGTCGGCATGCACATCCGTAATTTGCAGCGTTCGATCAACGACATGGAAGAGCTGGTTGATATCCAGAGTCAGCCGCTTGGCATTGATGACCGGTCCGGCGCAAAGCCGATCCAGATCACCAATGGCAAGATCGTGTTCGACAATGTGACGTTCCACTATGGGGCACATCGGGCACCGCTTTATGACCGGTTCTCGGTAACGATCCGCGCAGGCGAGCGGGTTGGTCTTGTCGGTCATTCCGGCTCGGGCAAGACCACGTTCGTCAAGCTGATCCAGCGTCTGCACGATGTGAAGGCGGGGCAAATCCTGATCGATGGTCAGGACATTGCCTCGGTTACACAGGCATCCCTGCGCCAGCAGATTGCCATCGTGCAGCAGGAGCCGATCCTGTTCCACCGGACGCTGGCCGAGAACATCGCCTATGCGCGGCCATCAGCCACGCAAAGCGAGATCGAGGAAGCGGCCCGGCAGGCCAGTGCGCATGACTTCATAACGGCTTTGCCGAAGGGGTATGGCACATTGGTAGGTGAACGCGGTGTGAAGCTTTCCGGTGGTGAGCGCCAGCGTGTGGCCATCGCCCGGGCTTTCCTTGCGGATGCTCCGGTTCTGATTCTGGACGAGGCAACATCGAGCCTTGATTCCGAATCGGAAGTGCTGATCCAGCAGGCCATGGAACGGTTGATGCTGGGCCGGACGACACTGGTGATTGCTCACCGGCTGTCCACGGTGCGGTCACTCGACCGGCTGCTGGTGTTCAGCCACGGCCAGATCGCAGAAGAGGGCAACCATGAAGCGCTGATCCGCCTGAACGGCGGTATCTACCGCAGCCTGTTCGAACGGCAGGCTCTGGAGCTGACCAAGGGCCTCGTTCTGAATGATGGTTAAGATGGTTGCATGAATATAACAGGTGGTTCGACAGGCTCACCATGAGGGAGAGGGATGGGTTGCAGGGGTCAAATTCTGCAATCTCTGCACTGCAATCTTTGCGATTAGTGTTGCACCCACCCAAGTCCCTCATGGTGAGCTTGTCGAACCGCGAACCACGCAACATCCCCATTCAATTTGAATATATTGATCTTCACGCCTCATTCCGATATGCCCGAGGCATGACCATTACCGTCCGTTTTGCACCATCTCCGACCGGCTATATTCACATTGGCAACACGCGCACAGCCCTGTTCAACTGGCTGTTTGCGCTGAAGAACAATGGCCAATTGATCCTGCGTTTTGACGACACCGACGTGGAGCGCTCAAAGACTGAATATGCCGAGGCTACAGCCGCTGACATTGCGTGGCTGGGTATCAAGCCTGTTCGGGTCGAGTACCAGTCGAAACGCTTTGCCTTTTACGATGCTGCTGTTGAAAAGATGAAGGCGTCGGGTGTGCTTTACCCCTGCTACGAGACAGCCGAAGAGCTGGAACGCAAGCGTAAGCTGCGCCTCGCGCGCCGTTTGCCACCTGTTTATGGCCGGGATGCGCTGAAGCTTACGGCGGAAGACCGGGCAAAGCTGGAAGCGGAGGGGCATCGCCCGCATTGGCGTTTTCTTCTGCCGAATTTCAAAAGCGATCCGTTTGCGCCTGTGCGTACCGTTATCGAATGGGACGACATTGTGCGCGGGCCCGAGCATGTTGATCTGTCGTCGCTTTCCGATCCAGTGCTGATCCGCGAGGACGGCACCTATCTCTATACGCTGACATCGGTTGTCGATGATATCGATATGGGTATTACGCACATCATCCGCGGCGATGACCATGTCACCAATAGCGGTGTGCAAATTTCGATTTTCGAAGCGCTGGGCGCGAAGGCGCCCGAACTTGGCCATCACAATCTGCTGACGACCGTTTCGGGAGAGGGGCTTTCCAAACGGACTGGCGCTTTGTCGGTTGGCAGTCTGCGCCGCGATGGATATGAGCCGATGGCCGTGGTCAGTCTTGCAGTTTTGACAGGCACGTCGGAGAATGTGGTGGCGATGCCCGATATGGCGACGCTTGCCGCACTATTCGATCCGAAAGCCACGTCGAAATCATCCTCGAAATTTGATCCGGCGGAACTCGATACGCTCAACCGCACAATCATCCATGCGATGCCATTTGAAGTCGCAAAGGACCGCCTGCAGGAGATGGGTATCACCGGCGAAAAGGCTGAAGCTTTCTGGCTGGCAGTGCGCGGCAATCTTACCCGTGTTGCCGATGCGGCACTCTGGTGGAAGATCGTTCAGGAAGGCCCTGTTGGCGACGAGCCTCTGGCCGCAGAAGATCGCGACTTTGTCGTGGCCGCGTTCGACCTCCTGCCGCAGGAGCCGTGGAGCCGTGAAACCTGGAAAGAGTGGACCGAAGCCGTGAAGGCGCAGAGTGGGCGCAAGGGCAAGCCTTTGTTCATGCCGCTGCGCATTGCCCTTACTGGGCTGGTTTCTGGCCCGGAACTCGCAGATTTATTGCCCCTTCTTGGTCGGGAAGGAACGTTGGCCCGACGACCCTGACCTTGCGGTTGGGGTCAATTGGCTTGTCCGGCGTCAATGGTTTTGGCTGTTCCGCTTCGACTTTCGGCACAGCCGGTTCTCCAAGCTGAATAATTGATGACGGCTTTTTCTCCGTTGCCGCCGGTGCCGGAGTGGGTTCGACCTTGGTTTCAATTGGCTTGACCGGTTGCGCAGGTTCAACTTTTGTCTGTACCGGCGCTGCTGGTTTGGCGGGTTCGGTCGTATTGCCTGTATTGCCCGCAGGTGGCAGTGGTTCAGCCGTCACAGGGGCGACAGGCTTGATCGGCTCGGCTGGCGCGAGGGTTCCTGCCGGTTGAGTAGGCTCGCTGCGTTGTGCAGGTTCAGCCGTTGGCGCTGTCAGCACCTGCGGTGCCGGTTTGGCCGGTTGCTTGGCAATGTCCTTCGGATTTCCCAATGTGGTGTAGTTTCCAGCTGTTCTCTGGCAGGTGCATTGCGGCGTCCCATTCGCGCCGACTTTGCGGAATTTGAAAGCATAGGGCATATCCGTATAGGCTTGCCCCTGCAGCGAGGTCATCTGGTCGACGGTTTCACCCCGTGTGGAATGATAGAACAGCTTTGCACCGGGGCACTGTGCCTGACATTGCGCCTCGTCACGGCCAAAGTTTTCGGCGCCGGTCGCATAGGAAATGGGGAAATAATAACCGTCGCATGTGCGCACGCACAGCGTCTGGTATTGCCCGCCAGAGACAGGCGCTTCGCTATCCTGCGGTTCGGACTGCTCGGGCTGTTCATTGCCAAGGATTTCGTAAGGACGCCGCCGGGGCTCCTGTTCGTGTGGCCGGATGACGCGGTCATAGTCTTCGGATGATGGGCAATTATTGGCATCCATCGCCGCTTCAACGCGATCACGCCGCAGGTTGAGTTCATATTCATCACTGACAAAATCATTGTTGATCTCGCGCAGGCGCTGTTCCATGCGGGCGCAAGCGTCCGATTGGGCGGCCGCAAACTGCGTCGAAAGCAGTAACGCACCGATGGCGAGTGCCGCGAAATGTATGAACCGGTTCATATGTGCTCTTGCTCTGCAAAGATCATGCGCAGCCAAACTGGCTGAGTGCGCATGAACCATCCATGAACGTGCGGCAGCAATAAGACGGCAGCGCGCTATTCGACGCGCTGCGAGGCCTCAACCACTGCCAGAGCCGTCATGTTGACGATACCGCGTGATGTCACCGATGGCGTCAGGATATGCGCCGGTTTGGCCGCACCAAGCAGAATTGGTCCGACATGCAGCGCATCCGTGACTGACTTTACCACGTTGAGCGTGATGTTGGCCGCATCGAGATTGGGGAAAACCAGCAGATTGGCTTCACCGCTCAGGCGGGAATGCGGCAGAACGCGTTCGCGCAGCATTTCCGACAAAGCGGAGTCGCCGTGCATTTCGCCATCCTGTTCCAGATCTGGCGCCTTCGCCCGCAGGATTTCCGAGGCGGCGCGCATCTTTGCGGCACTGTCGGAATCGCGTGAGCCAAAATTGGAGTGCGAGAGCAGGGCGGCCTTGGGCTCGATACCGAAACGGCGGATTTCATTGGCGGCAAGCACTGTTTTTTCCGCAATTTCTTCCGCTGTCGGATCGATGCTGACATAGGTGTCTGTCAGGAACAGAATGCCGCGCTGCGAGATCAGCAGGCTCAGGGCCGAGAAATTGCGGATACCCTCCAGCTTGCCGATGATCTGGTCGACATTGCGCAAATGGCGCTCGAAACGGCCTTCGAGGCCGCAGATCATCGCATCCGCTTCGCCGCGAACGAGGGCAAGTGCCGCAATTACCGTTCCGCTGGCGCGGACCATGGTGCGGGCAACTTCTGGCGTTGTACCCCGGCGACCGGTCAGGTTAACCAGCAAATCGACATAATCGCGGTAGCGCGGATCGTCTTCGGGGTTGATGATGTCGAAATCCGTGCCGACTTTGATTTTCAGGCCGTAGCGCTTCAGGCGCGTCTCGATGACCTGCGGACGGCCGATCAGTGTCGGGATTGCCGTGCCTTCTTCAAGCACCACCTGAGCGGCGCGCAAAACGCGTTCATCTTCACCATCCGCATAGATAACACGCTTCTTCTCGGCTGTGCGTGCGGCAGTAAAGATCGGCTTCATGATGAGGCCGGAGCGGAAGACAAAGCGGTTCAGCTTGTCGAGATAAGCGTCGAAATCCTCGATGGGTCGATCAGCTACGCCGGTTTCCATCGCGGCTTTGGCGACAGCGGGGGCGATACGCAGGATCAGGCGTGGATCAAACGGCGAAGGGATGAGGTAGTTGGGGCCGAAGGTTGGCGTTTCGCCTGAGTAGGCGCGTGCCGCCACATCTGATGGCTCTTCACGGGCCAGCGAGGCGATGGCCTTAACCGCCGCCATCTTCATTTCTTCGTTGATCGCCCGCGCACCGCAATCGAGCGCACCACGGAAAATATAGGGGAAGCAGAGGACGTTATTGACCTGATTGGGGAAATCGGACCGTCCGGTGCAGATCATGGCGTCTGGGCGGGCGGCGCGCGCCTCATCGGGCATGATCTCCGGATTGGGATTGGCAAGCGCCATGATCAACGGGTTCGCCGCCATCTGCTTGAGCAGTTCGGGTTTCAGAACTCCGGCGGCTGATAGTCCGAGGAACACGTCGGCTCCGCCAATAACGTCGGCCAGCACGCGCGCATCGGTTTTCTGGGTGTAAACGGACTTCCAGCGGTCCATCAGCGTGTTGCGGCCCTCATAGACCACACCGTCGAGATCGCAGACCCAGATATTCTTGCGGTCGGCACCAAGCTTGACGAGAAGATTGAGGCAGGCAAGCGCTGCAGCGCCCGCGCCAGATGCAACGATCTTGACTTTGGACAGGTCTTTGCCCGCCAGTTCCATGCCGTTAAGAATGGCTGCGGCAACGATGATGGCTGTGCCGTGCTGGTCATCATGGAAGACAGGGATATTCATCTTGGCACGGAGGATTTCCTCCACATCAAAGCATTCCGGTGCCTTGATGTCTTCGAGGTTGATACCGCCGAAGGTAGGTTCAAGCGCGGCAACAACATCAACGATCTTGTTGATCTCCTGCGCATCGATTTCGATATCGAACACGTCAATATCAGCGAACTTCTTGAAGAGAACGGCCTTGCCTTCCATGACAGGTTTGGAGGCAAGCGGGCCGATATTGCCAAGGCCAAGAACCGCAGTGCCGTTGGATATAACCGCTACGAGGTTGGCGCGGCTGGTATAGTCGGCGGCTGTGGCCGGGTCGGCATGAATGGCAAGGCAGGGTGCTGCAACACCGGGGGAATAGGCAAGGGCAAGGTCGCGCTGATTTCCAAGCGGCTTGGTCGCCTGGATTTCCAACTTACCCGGCTGGGGAAAGCGATGGTAAAACAGGGCGCTTTCGTCAAGGTCAGATAGGTCGGGCGTGGTATCCTTGGCCATAGATCATATCCTCCGGAAAACTGGCTTGTCGCATCTTGGGATTTGCGATTCAATCTTTTTAGCATGCATAAATGACATGAAGAGCCATAAATGAAGTGCATTTTGTTACAAGTGTTTATCTTTAGAAATCATATACTTTTTACCGGCGTCATAAGACTGTGACATGAATCAGGTTTCTGTCAGGCCAAAGGTACCCTCGTGTACCGGTGCTGAACGGAGATCAGCCTCATGGATGAGCCAGAGACACGTAAGTTTCGCACGCTCTTTTTGTCCGATGTGCATCTTGGTTCCAAAGGCGCCAAGGCGAACTTCCTGTTGGACTTTCTGAAGTACCACGATGCCGACACCATCTATCTCGTCGGTGATATCGTCGACGGATGGCGTCTGCGCCGCAGCTGGCATTGGCCACAAGAGCACAATGATATCGTGCAGAAGCTTTTGCGCAAGAGCCGCAAGGGCGCACGTATCCTTTACATTGCCGGCAACCACGACGAGTTCCTGCGTGACTTTCAGGGTACGCATTTCGGCGGCATCGAGGTCATGGACCGCACGATGCACGAAACGGCGGATGGTCGTAAATTTCTGGTGATCCACGGCGATCAGTTTGACGTTGTCGTGCGTAACGCCCGCCATATCGCCTATCTTGGCGACTGGGCCTATGATGCGGCACTGGCGATCAACACTGTTATGAACAAGGTCCGGCGTATGCTTGGGCTGCGCTATTGGTCATTCTCCGCCTGGGCAAAATTCCGGGTGAAGAAAGCTGTCAACTTCATCGGATCGTTCCAGACTGTCGTTTCCGAGGAAGCCCGGCGCATTGGTGCGGATGGGGTCATCTGTGGCCATATCCACCATGCAACCATCGAACAGATCGACGGCATTGAATATATCAACACGGGCGACTGGGTTGAAAGCTGCACGGCCATTGTCGAACATCATGACGGCAAGATGGAGCTTATTTCCTGGACGCACCTGATTGGCGAGAATGCGGGCTTTGCACCCGTCGTCAAACTTGAAGACAAGCGCCCGAAGGCGGCGAATGCAGCCTAGGTGGATTTCCGCACAGGGACTGATCCAATGAAAAGGCTCGTCATCGTTTCGGATGCCTGGCATCCGCAGGTCAATGGTGTGGTGCGCACCCTGACCAAATTGCGCGAGCAGATGGAGGCGCGCGGCGTCGAGGTGACTATCATATCGCCCGCAGACTACCGCTCCGCACCATGCCCGACCTATCCGGAAATCCGTCTGGCACTGACCCATCCGGCCGCTGTAAAGGCCCGGATTGAGGCATTGCAGCCCGCCTTCGTGCATATCGCCACCGAAGGCCCGCTCGGTATCATGGCGCGCCGCGCCTGCCTGAAGAACAAATGGCGCTTCACCACCAGCTTTCACACGCGCTTTCCCGAATATCTGCGTGAGCGATTGCCCATTCCGCTTGGCTGGACCTATGGTTTTCTGCGCCGCTTCCACAATGCCGCCGAAACCTGTCTCGTTCCGACGCAATCGATCTATGACGAACTGACTGAACGCGGTTTCGATACATTGCGGGTATGGACCCGCGGGGTTGATCGCGACCTGTTCCGCCCGCAAGCGGATGTTGATCTCGACCTTCCGCATCCGATCTTTCTCTGCGTTGGCCGGGTGGCACCGGAAAAGAACCTTGAAGCGTTTCTTTCGCTCGACCTGCCGGGAACCAAGCTCATTGTCGGCGATGGTCCCGATATGGATGCGCTGAAACAAAGGTTTCCCGCCGCTGTTTTTGTCGGCAAGAAAGAAGGCGAGGAACTTGCCCGCCACTATGCGGGGGCCGACGTCTTTGTCTTTCCGAGCCGCACCGATACGTTCGGTCTGGTGCTGCTTGAGGCGATAGCCTGCGGGCTTCCGGTTGCCGCCTATCCGGTTGCCGGACCAAAGGATGTTATCGGCGCAACGGGTGCCGGAGTTCTGTCAACCGATCTGCAGGAGGCAGCGCTAGGCGCTCTCGCCATGGGCCGCGTCGATCCTGACACCACGCTGGAAGGTTTCAGCTGGGAAGCCTGCGCTGATATTTTCGAGGATATCCTCACGGCGATTGTCGGCGCCAAGCAACAGATCAGCCATCAGGCGAAGACGACGCGGGCGGTATCTGCGCGCTAGGGTCTTCAGGCCCCGTCCGGATCACTGCCGTTCCGGCCAAGCGATCATAGATGGGGTCGCGTTTCTGGGAAACTGAAATAGTGATCCAGATAAACCATGCAGTGCTGATGATGGCGGCAATAACCAACGGTAGGATCAATCCTGAAGCGCTGGGATCGGGTCGCGTGCTTTCGACATAAACGAGACCCCAGACGACCAAAGCCGGTATTACACCAATCCACATGGCCAAGTTCCGTATAACTGCTTTACGCAAGGGCAGCCCCGCTTGAGAAACATTATCCCTATCGATGCACCGTATTTTTACGGCGCGCTTTCCATAGGTGGAGCCGGTGCGATGTTCCATGAAAACAAGATAGGCCAATAACAGCAATGTAGCTGGAATGTCCGTTGAGATTGCGGATCGACCTTGTCCCTCAGGGGAGAGTGGATAGCTTAACGCGAATGTCTTTGTCATTGAACCATCTTTGACAGTTTTGACGGCTGTCAACGTTCGGGCCATGTTAAAACCAAGCACGCCAACATTGCATTGCCTGAATGTATCGAAACCAGCGGGCAGCGGCGGATCAAGGATCAGGCCTTCCGGCAGAACAGACACGTCCTGACAAACACTGGTCGTAAATCCGAACGTTCCCTGAATCGCGCCATTGGTTTGTGCGTAGAGCACGATGACCAGTATTTGCAGTGGCAGGAAGACGATGGCGCTGTCGAAGAATAATGCCCAGACGCGCCGCCAGAAACCGGCCCGTCTCATTTGAGTGTCCTCATGTATATCAGTCATTTGTGATCTTGCCCCCGCTTGATCGAATTGATTTGATCCTGACGGGCTCACGCAAGAAATACAATTCGACCAAAGTATATAATTGTGCATCAACCCCATTTGTCAGTCGTTGACGGTAATGCGCTTGCGACGGAGACTAAAATCAGCCCTGCAAGGGTTTGATCACAGAAAAACCTCTCATGTTTCTAGGCAGTTGCGGCAAATCATGATATTTCGGGAGACGGCTAGTTGATATATTAGTGCGCCGTTCCTCTTTCCTCCGAAAGTCCCTCCATGACAGCCGCTACAGCGGACACTTTTCAGGACAATCCGTCTCGTTTCGAGGTGCGGCTTGCACTGGCTTATTTTGCGATATTTATCTCGAGCGGTCTGCATCTGCCATATTTTCCGCTCTGGCTGGAGTTTCGCTCCCTGTCGCCGACGGAAATATCAATCGTTCTGTCCATGCCGCTGTTTGTGCGGGTTATCGCAGCACCGCTGGTTTCCATTCTCGCCGATCAGTCGAATGATCGTGCGCATATTCTGACGATTGCCACCATTCTGGCCGTGATTGTTGCGGCGTTTTACTTTCTGCCATTCAACTTTTTCGGCATTCTCATGGTGTCGCTGCTGCTCGCCGCACCATGGACGGCACAGGTGCCGCTGGCTGATACGATTGCGCTCTCAGGCGTGCGTCGTTATGGGGCTGATTTTGCCAAGATGCGCGTCTGGGGATCGATTGCCTTTTTGCTGGCGTCCTTCGCCGGTGGTGTCCTGATCCAGCATACGGGCGAGTGGGTTATCCCGACGGTTCTGCTTGGCGCGCTGGTTGCGGCGTGTGGTATGAGTTTTGTTGTACCGCGCATCGGCAAGCCGCGCCGCCTGTCGCCACTGTCGGATATTGATATGGCCAATGCGGGCAGGGCCTTGCGCCGTCCTGCTTTCGTTACCTTCCTGATTGCCACGGGGATCACGCAGGCAAGCCACGCCTATGGCTACAGCTTTTCAGCCATCTACTGGAAATCCATCGGCATTGAAGAGACGGTAATCGGCGCGCTCTGGTCGATTGCTGTGGTGGCTGAAGTGATCATGTTCACCTGCTTTCGCCGGGTTTTCGGGCGTTTGCATCCGGCGAGAGTGCTGATGATCGGCTCAGCGGTTGCGATATTCCGCTGGACGGTGTTCCCGCTGATCGTACCGGCTGGCCTTGGGGTCATCGGCTTTTTCGTTGTGCAGAGCCTGCATTCTTTCTCGTTTGCCCTGTCTTTCCTCGGCATGCAGAAAATGATCGCCATGACCATTCCAGAGGAGAAGGGCGGCACGGCTCAGGGCATATCGACATTCTTCATTGGCACGTCGCTGGCCATTGTCACCATGGTTTCCGGGCCGCTTTACAGCGCCACCGGCATCTATGGGTTCTATGCCATGGTGGCGCTTGCAGCTGTCGGGCTTGTGCTCGCCAATGTTTCGCTGAAGCTGGAACAGCGCGAGCACAAGGTGGTTTAGCCCCAGAGTTGCGGCTCTGGCGGCGATACCAGGCTGCCCGCAAAGACAAGACCGGGACTGCGGTCTTCTTTCAGGATCAGCGGACCGTCAAGGTCAACAAAGTCCGCATCCTGCGCGACGAGAACGGCGGGCGCCATGGCCAGCGATGTGCCCACCATGCAGCCAACCATGATACCAAAATCAAGATCCCGCGCGCGTTTCTGCATACGCAGTGCCTCGGTGAGGCCGCCTGTCTTGTCGAGCTTGATATTGATGCTGTCGTAGCGGCCAAGCAGATTGTGCAGATCATCCGTGCCATGCGCGCTTTCATCGGCGCAAATAGGTACCGGGTGGGGGATGGTGGAAAGGATGGCGTCCTTTCCTGCTGGCAGAGGCTGTTCGATCAGCACAATTCCGGCTTTTGCCGCCGCCAGCATGTGCCTGACAATATTCGCGTCGGTCCAGCCTTCATTGGCGTCAAGAATGATGCGGCTCTTGGGCGCAGCTTCGGCAACTGCGAAAATGCGCTCCTCATCGTCCTCGCCGCCAACCTTGACTTTGATCACGGGGCGGTCAGCCATGGCGCGGGCGGATGCAGCCATGGTTTCGGCATCGCCGAAGGAAACGGTAACAGCGGTGGTCAATGTCTTGAGCGGTGGGAGTCCGATGATATCGGCCACCCGTTTGCCGCTGCGTTTGGCTTCCAGATCCCAAAGCGCGCAGTCAACCGCGTTGCGGGCAGCGCCTTCACCAATCAAGCCGTGCAAATCCTCGCGCGTTGCGCCTGCGGCGAGGGCATCGCGCAATTTTTCGATTTCAGCGCAGACGGAGTCGAGGCTTTCGCCATAGCGTGCATAGGGCACGCATTCGCCGCGTCCCGTGTAGAGACCGTCGCGCAATGTGCAAAGCACAACGGCCGCTTCGGTCTTGGAACCTCGTGAGATGGTGAACGTTCCAGCAATGGGCCAACGTTCGACGGTTATCTCTAAAATAGTCATCATATGCGCCTTAATTGCTACAGTGACATCAAGTCAGAGACTCGATATGTGTTGGGGATGTTGACCGATAGAGCAAACAATTCAAGTGCTTCTGTGGTTATGGTACGTCTTGTTGATCTCAGCAGGGATGATGATCGCAGACGAATGAAGTTCAGGGACGCCAGAGGCGAATGAATTCGACAGAAAACGGCCAGAACAGCGATGAGAAAACCGGCGATGTGCTCCTTTCCGTCAAGGATGTGAGCGTATCCTTTGGCCGCTCCCCCGTGCTTGAGCACCTGAACCTCGATGTTTATCGCGGCGAGATTCTGGGATTTGTCGGGGCATCGGGTACGGGCAAGTCAGTTCTTATGCGGACCATTCTTGGTCTCAATCAGAAGCAGCACGGCAAGATCAGCATTTTCGGCCATGATATCGACCATGCGAGTGATCAGGAGAAACTTAGCGTGGACATGCGCATGGGTGTGCTGTTCCAGCATGGTGCGCTGTTTTCGTCCCTGACGGTTCTGGAGAATATTCAGGTGCCGATGCGCGAATATCTCGATATTCCGCATAGTCTTATGGACGAACTGGCGCGTCTCAAGATTGATCTTGTCGGGCTGAAGCCGGATACGGCAGAGAAATTTCCCTCGGAACTCTCAGGCGGCATGATCAAACGCGCGGCTCTCGCTCGCGCCCTGTCGCTTGATCCGGAGATTGTTTTCCTTGACGAGCCGACATCAGGACTTGATCCCATCGGCGCTGCGGATTTCGATGAACTCATCGCAAATTTGCGCGATACGATGGGTTTGACCGTGTATATGGTGACGCATGATCTCGACAGCCTGTTCGCCGTTTGCGACCGAATCGCGGTATTAGGTCAGAAAAGGGTTCTTGTGGAAGGAACCATTAACGACATGCTGGCGTTTGAGGACCCGTGGGTTCAGGAATATTTTCATGGCAAGCGTGCGCGCCAGATTGTGCCTAATGGCAGCAACCGGCGAAAGCCTGATCGTGAGCAAATTGCCGGACCGGCGCTGAAGGGACAGGGTTAGGTGGAATAATCGATGGAGACCAAAGCCAATTACGTTCTGGTCGGGATATTTACGCTTGCGGTGTGCTTTGCTGCGTTCATTTTCGTGTACTGGATTGCCCGTTATGGCGACCGGCAAGAGATGACGACGCTGGAAATCCGCATTGCGGGTTCCGTGACGGGGCTCTCCCAAGGCAGCCAGATTCTGTTCAATGGTATCAAGGTCGGCACCATCCGCCGGTTGAATATCGACAAGACCAATCCTGATGCGGTTATTGCGATATCCGAAATTGACAGCACAACGCCAATCACCCGTTCGACCCAGGCAACGCTCGGCTTTACCGGCCTGACCGGTCAGGCGTTTGTGGAGCTGAAGGGCGGCAAGGCCTATGAGCCCAATCTGCTTGAAGAAGCGGATAAGGATGGCGCTGTTGCGCGTATCGACGCCGATCCGTCCGTGGTGAACAACCTTTTGCAGAAGGCGCAGGATATTCTGGAGCGCGTCAACACGGCGATGAGTTCGATCGAGAGCTTCATCACGGAAGTGAAGGGGCCGCTGGTTGATACGGTCAACAATACCAAGAAATTCACCGATGCGCTGGCCAAGAACTCCGATGTGATCGACAAGTTCAGCCAGAGTGCCGAAGATGTACAATCTGTGGTGCGCGAAGCCCGTGAAATGATGACACGGCTGAATGCGGCATCGGTTCGCGTCGATGGTGTGCTGGCAAAGGTCGACAAGCTGGTCTCCGATGATAAGGGCAGTGTCGTTGCCGAAGCACGTCAGACGCTGGAATCCTATCGCGCGGTTGCCGACAATCTGAACACGAAGCTCGGCCCCATCACCGACAATCTCAACCGTTTCTCCGGTCAGGGTTTGCGTGATGTGCAGGCGCTCGTCACCGAGAGCCGTCAGTCGGTGCAGCGTATTGAGCGGGCGATCAGCGACCTTGAGAAGAATCCGCAGCGGGTGATTTTCGGGGGCGGTGGCAATGTCCCCGAATATGATGGCCGGACACGCCGTTGACTTTGGCAAAACTGCATCGCATGAAGGTTAATGAATCGTGAAGCGTTGCGTGACAGGGAAGAGACCATTGGTGAATTCAAGAACGACAATTGCCGCTCTGCTGATGGCCTTGTCCGTTTCCGCATGCGCGGGAGCCAAGAAGCTTGATACGTTTGATCTTTCCAGCCCGTCCCTGTCAGACAGTGCATCCAAAAAGCATGGCAACCGCCAGATTCTGATCGCGGCTCCGTCCGCGCTCAAGGCGCTTGATGGCGAGAATGTCGTTGTCCGCTCGGGGCCCAATGCGATTTCTTTCCTGAAGGGTGCGCAGTGGTCGGATCGTCTGCCGAATATTGTGCAGACACGGCTGGTACAGGCGTTTGAAAGCTCTGGTCGTTTTGGCGGGGTGGGGCGTCCCGGCGAGGGGCTGGCAATCGATTATCAGGTTATCAGCAATATTCGCACGTTCGATATCGATGCCTCGGGCAAGGAAACCGCCGTTGTCGAGATTGCCATCAAGATTCTCAACGACAAGAACGGCACTGTACGCGCAACGCGTGTGTTCCGCTCAACTTCACCAGTAAGTGGCGGGCAGGGAAATGCGGCCTATATCAAGGCACTCGATAATGCGTTTGACAGCGCCGCAAGCGATATTGTCACCTGGACGCTGTCGGTTATTTAAGGTCTACGCGACCTTTTTGAGCGCGCCGGCTTCCGGGCCGGTGGCAAAGGGTAGTTCTTCATCAGCCCAGCCGGTTATGCCGCCGATCATAATCTTTACCGGACGGCCAAGTCTCGCCAGCTTTAGCGCGGCTTGATCCGCGCCATTGCAATGCGGCCCGGCGCAATAGGCGATAAACAGAGTATCATCAGGCCATTTAGCCATGCGCTCGGCCGATATTTCCCGGTGCGGCAAGTGAATGGCACCCGGTACGTGACGGCGTTCAAAGGCAGCGGGCGTACCCACTACATGCAGAAGCACGAAATCCTGTTCACCTGTTTTCAAAGCGGCGGCGACATCCGCGCAATCGGTTTCCAGCGAAAGAAGCCGGGAAAAATGCTCGATGGCGATCTGTGCAGAGGCGGCTGGCGTTTCCGTGACATAACTCATGGGGGCTCTCCTGTGTTGATGTCAAATCAATAGGACAGGCAACTCGGCACTGGTAGTTGGCAAGATTGCCATATATCGTCAATATCATGTCAAACGCATCGACTGCCGCTCGCCTTGAAAATCCGCTGGTTGTTGCCGTCGCCTATGACGGGCTCTGCACTTTCGAATTTGGCCTTGTCGTGGAAATGTTCGGGCTGCCACGCCCGGAGATGGGCGATGATTGGTACAGGTTTGCCGTCGCCAGCATTGAGGTGGGCGAACTGCGCGCGACCGGTGGTGTGCGCATCATCGCCGATGGCGGGCTCGATCTCTTCGAACAAGCTGGAACCATCATCATGCCAGGCTGGCGCGGCGTCGAGCATTTGGTGCCCGACCGGTTGTCGGAGGCACTGAGGCGGGCGCACGCAAAGGGGGCACGCATTCTGTCCATTTGCTCCGGAGTGTTTGTGCTGGCGGCGGCGGGGCTTTTGTCCGGGCGCAAGGCAACGACGCATTGGCGCTATGCGGACCTTCTGGCTGAACGTTATCCCGATATCGCGGTTGAGCCGAATGTCCTTTATGTCGATGAGGGCAGTGTTCTGACCTCAGCCGGAAGTGCGGCAGGGATTGATCTGTGCCTGCATCTGATCCGGCGCGATTTTGGCACGCAAGCTGCCAACAAGGTCGCCCGCCGTCTTGTGGTGGCACCGCACCGCGAGGGCGGGCAGGCGCAATTTGTCGAACGCGCTGTGCCGCCTGCGCATGAGGGCATTCGTCTGTCGCCGCTGCTGGAACGGATGCGCAATGAACTTACGACAGATTTTTCCATCGCGTCATTGGCCAAGGCGGCGGGTATGAGCCCGCGCACATTCCTGCGCCGGTTCGAGGCGGCGACAGGCACGACCCCGGCCAAATGGTTGTTGTCAGAACGTTTGGCCAAGGCAAGGGCACTGCTTGAACAGTCCCTGCTTTCGGTGGAAATGATTGCCGAAACTACCGGTTTTGGCACTGCCGCCACTCTGAGGCACCACTTTCGCCAGCAACTGGCTACGACACCAACTGCTTATCGGGAGATGTTTGGGCAGCAGATGGCTGATTGAGGGTTGGGTTTGACAAGTGGTTTGTGGGAGGTGGTGAGGTTTCGTGGTTCGACAGGCTCACCATGAGGGAGAGTGAGGATGCAACGATAATCGCAGAGATTATTGCAGATATTGCAGCGCAAAGAGCGCAGAATAAAGCTCCCTGCAACCCACGCCTCTCCCTCATGGTGAGCCTGTCGAACCACAAACCATGTTCATGCAAAGTGAATTTGTTGATGATACCGATCATCCTCAAATGACATCCAAACTCATTTGCACTTATTACGCGTGGTTCGACAGGCTCACCGTGAGGGAGAGGAGTGGGTTGCAGGGAGTCTAGTTCTGCAATCTTTGCGCTGCAATCTCTGCGACTATCGTTGCATCCTCACTCTCCCTCATGCTTGTTATGTCGACCACGAACCATCCCCACCACCTCCCACAAACAAAAAACGCGGCTCGAAGGCCGCGTTTTTCAATTTAGAGCGATCTCAGATCAGCGCAGGCGGTTACTCGCATGAGCCAGCATGGTGTAGACCTTGCCGGTATCCGATGTGAGGTAGTTCTGTGTGACAACGTTGTCGCGATCGTTGCGGGCAACGTCTTCGAGCAGGCGCTCGAAATCGTCCATGTAACGGTCAACCGCACGGCGGAACTCGGCATCAGCCTGATATTTGCGCTTGATCTCGTCAAAGGTCTGCTGGCCCTTCAGCGTGTAGAGACGGCGGGTGAACACATTGCGTTCACCGGCGCGATAACGCTGCCAGAGTTCAACAGAAGCCTCATGATCGATCGCACGGGTGATATCGACTGAAAGTGAGTTCAGCGATTCAACCACCTGACCGGGCGAGCGGGCTTCCGGCGCCTTTGCCTTGGGTTCAGCCGGTGCTTCGTCACTGGAAGCGCGGCGGAGCAGGTCAGAAACCCAGCCATTGCCCTGCTTTGGCTGTTCGGCATTGCCGCGGGCATCAAGACTGCCACGCATGGCCGGAGCCGGTGCGGCCTGAGCAGGAGCTGCTGCGCGAGGAGCGGCGACAGGTTCACTGCGCGGCTGTGGAGCCGGAGCGGCTGCCGCCGCCACGCGGGCAGGAGCTGGAGCACGGGCTGCCCGTGCTTCGCCAACATCTGTCAGACGTCCGGATTTCTGAACGATTTCCGACAGTTCCTTCAAGGCGTTGATCTGCTCGGAAACCGCCTTGCGCATCTGTGCCGTGGACTGCTTGGCTTCTTCAGGCATGTCCATCACACCGCGCTGCAGTTCCGAACGGGTCTCTTCGAGTTCCGCGCGGATGGCAGCTGAGGAGCGGCGAATTTCGTCCGTCGCATTGGCGAACTTCTGCGATGCCTGTTCGACAACTTCCGAGATCGAATTGCGGATCTGTTCGGTTGTCTGTGTGGCACGGCCTTCTGCGCGGTCGAAAGCCGAGGAGACGAGGGATTCGAACGACCGCATGGTCTTTTCGACGCTCTCGGATTTCTCCACAAGACCTGCTGCCAGATTCTGCAGTGCCGACTGACGTTCGTCGAAGGTCGAAGCAAGATTCGACTGGGACGAGTTGATCAGTTCGGAGGCTGCACCCAGCATCTTCCCATGTTCGTCAAAACGCTTGGCGATGGAGGCAATGTCCACAAGTGTCACGTTGGACAGCTGTGAGAGCTTGCCGATATTGCCATCGATGAGGCGTGTCGAGGATTCGAAGGACTCGGCAGCACGCGTTGCATTTTCAGCAAAGGTGGTTGTCGTGTCGAGCAGACGCCCGTCAATGTCACCGAGGTTCTTGGTGGCCATATCGATCAGTTCGCCCAGCTTCGCGTTGGAAGAGGAGAGGCGGTCGATCAGGTTGCTCACGTCATCGGTGAGGCCTGCCTTGGCCTGCTGAACGGCGGTGATGGTCTCCGCGGTTCTGCTGGCAATGGCATTGATCAGGGCCGCATTTTCCACGCGCAGGCGTTCTGTGGCTGCTGTGGTGGCTTCAACCAGCTGTGAAGCCAGAGTGCGGCCATTATCAGCAAGGCTCTCAACCAGCGGCTGTGCCGTGTTGTCGAGAATGCTGATGATTTCCTGCGAACGGGCAGAAAGCACTTCGTTGAGTTCGCGGGTGCTTTCGGCAAGCTTCGATGCTGTCGAATCCGTGGCTGCCGTGAAGCGGGCTTCCAGAGCTTCCAGATTGGCGGCAGCTTCGGTTGCACGATGACCCAGACGCTTTTCTGTTTCAGCAAGGCTTTCGTTCATGCGCAGGCTGAATGCCTCGCCATGACCGTCGAGTGCTTCACCGGCCTTCTGTGCTTCACCGGTAAGGGTGGAAGCGGCTTCGGTGATCTTTTCACGCAGGGTGCGGGCAACGACCGAGGCGCTCTGTTCAAGCGACTTACGGACATTGTCGACACCCATGGCGAGCGCGCTCTGCATGGTTGTGGTGCGTTCGTCGATGGTGCCGCCATGGTTTTCAAAGGCCTTGGCAAGCACATCGGCGCTGTCCTGCAGAACGGCCTGCAAGGCAACGGTGCGATCGGTGATCGCCCCTGCCTGACCGTCGAGGGTCTGGCTGATGATCGCATTGCCCTGTTCCATGGCTGCGCGAATGTTGCTGATACGGTCATCCAGCACGCTGGCATGGCTGTTCAGTGTATCGCCAATACGGGTATCCGTGTCGGCAAGGGTCGCTGCAATGGCGGCTGCACGCTCATCAATTGTATTGATATGTGCCGCAAGCGTGTCGCTGATACCGGTATTGCTATCGGCAATCGTTGCCTGAATTGCTGCCGCGCGCTCATCGAGCGTGTTGACATGCGAAGCAAGCGTATTGCCGATCTTGGCGTTGCTGTTGGCAAGCGCTGCTGTGACCGCCGCTGCCCGTTCGTCAATCGCACCAACATGCGACGCGAGGGTATCACCAATCTGGGCACTGCTGTCATTGAGTGTTGCCCGCAGTGCCGCAGCGCGTTCATCAATCGCGGTAACGTGCGAGGTGAGCACGCTGCCGATCTGGGCATTGCTGGCGTCGAGGACCGAGCGGATACCCGCTGTGCGTTCATCGATAACCGAGGCATGACCGGCAAGGGTCTGGCCGATTTGCGCATGGGTGTTTTCAAGCGCGGCCTGAATGGCTGCCGTGCGCTCATCCAATGCCGAGGCATGGGAGGAGAGCGTATTGCCGATGCGCGTATCGCTATTGGCAAGCGCCTGTTCGATACCCGCTGTGCGATCCTCAATGGCGCTGGCATGGGATGCCAGAACATTGCTGATGCGCTCATCGCTGCCGGTCAATGCGCTTTCGATGCGGCTTGTGCGGCCATCAACGGATTCGATGAAACCGTTGAGTGTGCCATCAATGCGCGCACCGCTGTTGAGCAGGGTCGACTGTATTTCCGCATTGCGAGCGTCGATGGCCTGCGTGTGGGCAGCCAGTGTTTCATCAAGCTTCGCATCGCTGCCAGCCAGAGCCAGCTGGATGTCCTGATTGCGCTCATCAAGGCTCTTGGCGTGATGGTCAAGAGTCTGGGCAATCTTGGCATGTGTGTCGACAAAGGCGGCGCGCATACCGGATGTGCGGTCATCGATGATCTTGGCATGGGCGTCGAGCGTCTGGCCGATGCGGGCATCGCTGGCCAGGATCGCTGCTTCAACACCTGCACTGCGGGCATCAATGCTGCGGGCATGATCGTCGAGCGTCTGGCGGATCTTTTCGTCCGTATCGGAGAATGCGGCATGCATGCCTGATGTGCGGTCTTCGATCGCCTTGGCATGGGAATCAAGCGTTGCACCGATGCGGGCATCATTATCGGCAAGGGCAGAGCGCAGGCCAGCCGCACGGTCATCGATTGATGCCGTATGACCGTCAATGATCTGGCCAATGGCAGCCGTGCTGGTTTCGAGAACCGAACGCAGGCTCGATGTATGGTCGCCAAGCTGTCCGGCCTGATCACGGATGATCGAGGCGGCACGTTCTGTTTCACCCGACAGGGTGGCGGCGAGGGCATCGCGGCTTTCGGCCAGTTTGTCAGCAAAGGTCGAAGCATTGGCTGACAAGAGGCTTCCAACCGATTCGGACAGGCTCGACAGATCGTTGCCGATCTTCGCCTTCGTCTCATCAACAATACCATCAATCGAGGCGCGGCCATCGGTGAAGGTCTTGGCGATGTCGCGGGTCCGCTCGATCAGCTGCTCGTTGATCTGGCGTGCGCGGGCTTCGAGAGCCGAATTCAGGCGCTCGGTGCTGGCATCCAGCGACTGGGCGCGGGTTTCGAACTCTGCCAGCAGAGAACGGCCACGGTCGTTGATCGTGGTGTCCAATCCGGCAAGGCGGGTATCAAATTCACCGACCAGCGTCTGGGTGGCGTTGCCCAGCAGCGAGAGCATGCTGTTGGTGCGGCCGTCCAGCGTATCGGCCAGCTTCATCGTGACCGAATCGGTCTGTTCGGAGAGAGCCGCAATGCGCATTTCCAGAAGATTTGCAAAGGCTTCGCCCGAAGTTGTAATCTTGGCCGAGATGTCGTCGGAGCGTGAACCGATGGACTCAGCAATCGTGTGACCACTCTGGGTCAGACGGTCAATGAGCGAGTCACCCGACTGGCTGATCGACATGGTGAGATTGGTCGAAGCGTTGAGCAGATTGTCGCGCAGCGAATCGCCTGCGAGCGACAATTCGTCCTTCAATTGCTCATGCGCGCTCGAAATCGAGGCACGAACCCGTTCGGCATGACCGATAACCGATTCGCGTTCACCACCGAGGCGGTCAACGAGGGTACGGATGCGGTGTTCATTGTCCGTATAGACGCGCTCAAGCTGGTTTACTTCGGTCTGTACAAGCGTTTCCAGTTCGACGGCGCGGGCGAGGGTGCGTTCAACACCTTCGCTCATGGCGGCGACTTCACGGCGAACGGCCTGACCCAGCGAGGCCACGCGGTCGGAAGAGAGCATTTCCGGCTCGGACAGACGCATCGCGGCTTCCGCCATGGAGCGTGCAGCGTATTGCATTTCCTGTGCGCGGCGGACCATCAGGGCAAAGGCCCAGAACAGCATGATCGGAACGATAATCGCGACCGCAAGCGCAATGGCGTGGGGCGCGGCAGCAAAATCGGCGAAGGAGCGAATCGACCATAGGGACGAGCCGTAAATGGCCTGACCGAGTGCGATAACCCCGGCAGCCCATAAAATGCTGACGATAGCCGTAACGAGACCATAGGAGCGCGGCGCCTGAAGCGAACCTGTCGCGCGGATGGCTGATTGGGTGTTTTGCAGCAAATCATCATTTGCCGGCTTGAAAGTCTGCGGCGGCACGGCCGGTGCCTTTGGCGGCGCGGGCGGGGCGGCGGGAATCGGGTTGGCAGCCATGATCTGCGGCTTGGGCGCAGGCAGCGGAATCGTGTTCTGCGCGGCAAGGGTTTCCTTGATTTCCACAGGTTTCACAGGTTCAGGCACCACCGGCGGCGTGTGTTTTTCCGCTGCCAGTTCCTGCGCTGCCTGGGATATCTGCGCTTCCAGATCGTTAAAAGAGATCAGATCGTCGTCGATCGGCGAAAGATCCATATCCATGCCGAGTGTCGACTCATCGAAATCAATTTCTAGAGCCTTTTCAAGAGCTTCGCCAAGTTCATCTTCGGCTTTCGCTACTTTGTTCTTCGGGGCTGTGGCCATGTTTACCTCGCAATATTGGGCAGCGACCACATGTGGAGTCGACTGCGCCATACTCTTTACGCCTTAAGTGTATCGTACTGGCACATGGATTGGAAAGAAACAATGGATTCGGGAAATGCTTAAAAGTTTAAACACAAGGTTAATTTTTGAGGCCTGATCCAAATTTTGCCCGAATGCCTGAATTAACCGTTCGTTCACCACATCAGGCCAATTCGGGGGGTAGCCGCCATGCTTTAACCCAGAATATCAGGCAAGTGATTAAACTTGTGCATTCATTTGAGTCTGTGTTCAGGAGAGTATAATGGCACTGCCACAACAAGCGTCAATGGCATTTGCGTTGCCGGGCGGCGAAACGTCCAAACCATCACGCAAACGACCTATCGATCTCGTACACCTTACCCGCGAAACATTTGGCAACAGGGCGCTTGAGACCGAAATCCTCAGCCTGTTTTCCCGGCAGATTTGCACGATCGTTGATCGGCTTGGTCAGGCAAATGTGGATGAACGCGTTCGTCTTGCCAAATCGCTCAAGGGTTCTGCACGTGCCGTCGGAGCCTTCCGCGTCGCCGATATTGCCGAATCAATCGAACAATCTCCCGGCAATGCAAAGCTGGTGAACGAATTGCGTCCTGAAATTATCGATGTTCGGGACTATATCGCAGCGATCACGCGCTAGTTAGCAGCGATCAAGCGCGAGCAGCCTGACCCCAGCAAGGTCTGGGCTGCGTCAGGGAGTGCAATTGACTTCCCTGTCCAAATCCCTATCTCAGCGGTAACTTTTCTGCTTGGGGCTTTTTTCATGGCAAAGATCACGTTTGTCACTTTCGACGGTGTCCGCTTTGATACGGACGCCGAAAACGGTTCGACAGTGATGGAAAGTGCCATCCGCAATGCGGTTCCGGGCATCGACGCCGAGTGCGGCGGTGCCTGCGCATGCGCTACATGCCACGTGTATGTTGATGATGCATGGAAAGACGTGACCGGCGAGCCGGAAGCCATGGAAGAAGATATGCTCGACTTTGCCTATGATGTACGTCCCAGCTCGCGCCTGTCCTGCCAGATCCGCGTTTCCGATGAACTTGATGGTCTCGTCGTCCACGTTCCGGAACGCCAGGCCTAATATTTAGGCTGATATTTTCTCATCGACCGATTAGAAATGCTCCATTCCCGACCGCAAGCCGGTGTGGAATAGTATGGTGGCATGTCATGAGGAAATATCGATGAGTGAAATGACGAAAACGGATGTTGTGATCATTGGTGCGGGGCCGGTTGGCCTGTTTGCCGTGTTTGAACTTGGCCTTTATGATCTCAAATGCCATCTCATTGATATTCTTGATCGCCCCGGCGGCCAATGTGCCGAGCTTTATCCGGAAAAACCTATTTATGATATTCCGGCTTGGCCCGAAATCAGCGGGCAGGGACTGACCGACAAGCTGATGGAGCAGATCAAGCCATTTGCGCCGCAGTTTCATTTCAATCGCATGGTGACGCGGCTGGAACGCCAGCCGGATGGTCAATTCCATGTGGAGACGGATGAAGGCGAGATTTTTGAAACCAAGGTGGTGGTGATTGCCGCCGGTGGTGGTTCATTTCAGCCAAAACGCCCGCCGGTTCCCGGCATCGAAGCTTTCGAGGGCAAGAGCGTTTTCTATTCGGTGCGCCGCATGGAGGAATTCCGTGATGAAGACGTGCTGATTGTTGGGGGCGGCGATTCGGCTCTCGACTGGGCGCTCAATCTGCAACCCATCGCGCGCAGTCTGACAGTGGTGCATCGCCGTGCCGAGTTTCGCGCAGCGCCCGATAGCGTCAAGAAAATGTTCGAACTGGTTGAAAGCGGCAGCGTTCGCTTCGAGCTTGGGCAGATTTCAGGCCTGAAGGGTGAGGATGGTCAGCTTTCAAGTGCGACGATCAAGGCCGCCGAGGGCGAAACCGAGATTCCCGTCACACGTCTGCTGCCATTCTTCGGATTGACCATGAAACTCGGACCCATTGCCGATTGGGGGCTTAATCTGCACGAGAACCTCGTTCCGGTTAATGTGGAGACATTTGAAACATCCGAGCCGGGAATTTTTGCTATCGGCGACATCAATTGGTATCCGGGCAAGCTGAAGCTCATTCTATCGGGCTTCCATGAAGCCGCGCTGATGACGCAAGCGGCCAAGCGGATCGTCAGCCCAGGTGAGCGGGTGGTGTTCCAGTACACGACCTCATCCACAAGCCTGCAGAAAAAGCTTGGCGTGCATTAAGAAAACAGGATTTAAGCGTCGTGGTGTGAAAAATTCAACCCAGCACCATGGCGCGTAGTAGATTGCATAGCCGCGTGCGTCATCGATTGCCCGATGGGTATGTTCTAAAAAGCCCAACCATTCCGGTGGATAATGATTCACATCACATTCCCAGTGCGCACGTCCGGTTTTGCCTGAAACCAGAGACATGAGGCAAAGGGGAGCATGTTGGAAAAGGCGGTCGGGAATCCACGGCCCCTCATATAAGGGGCGACCGGTAAACCGCTTGAGATAATAATCGAGCCATGGTCCATCCAGTGCCACCGGATGGGCGGCAAAAATCGGCTCCCCATCGAATGAGCTGACCCAGTTGACGAAATTGTGCATCATTGTTTCGGGCGGCTGGGGGTTCAACGTTGAGGCCAACCATGCTTGTGGATGCGCTTGCCAGAAGGCCATGGTCCTCTTGTCTTTTATAGCCCCATCGAGCGGCTCAAGCACCGCTTCGAATTCGCCGAGGATAATGCCAGTTGCGGACATTGCCACCGATGCAAATGCCAGCATCGAATGGGTGCCTGGTAACGGGCCATCGAATTCCACATCAGTGACGACATAAAAGGGCGACATGCGTTCTCCGGGTGGTAACGATGGTGTCACTTCTTTTGCATTTGCCGTTGTATCCGGAAGACCAGAAGCCGTTCGAAACGGCGTTCAAAATTCTTGCCTTCCACCCGGTCGAACTGAATCTGCGCTGCGTCCTGCTGCAGCATCAGCTTGGTCATCAGGGCTGCAGCGTCCGTTTTCATCTCATCACAATTGCTGCGCCAGGGCAGGGCTTTGAGCGCCCGCTCCATATCAAATGCCGCCGTGCGGGCGATAATGATATGGCTCTCCTCGTGGCGTTTGATATCGGCTGAAAGCGTGTCCCAGATCAGCGCAAGGTCGGGCTTGGCCGATGCACGCTGCTTCCAGCGTGGCAGATGCACGCGGGCATGGATGGTGATATCAGCCTCCACAACCCGGCAGCTTTTGGCGTCGGAACCATATTTGACCTTTGTATTGAAACGCATCTGTGTCGCGCCGGGGTGGCGCTGTCCTGTTTTGTGTATTTGCGGGCCGCGACGGCTGAGTTCACGGTCGAGATCAGCAGCCGTTTTGCCCGACAGGGTAAAATACTCGTATTTGCGCAGGACCACCGCTGCACTGGCACTTTGCACTGCAAACAGACATGCGCATGCGAAAGCCGCCATTCTCAAGATAGTCTTCATGGGGGATCGGTCCTTCGTTTCTGACAAGCCTGCCTGATCAAGCTTACAACACTCTAGGACCAAAAACGTTGCGGATGAATTGACGCGGCGATTGTTCTGTTCAAAAACAGTTTCAGCATTCATCAAAGGAGCATCCCTATGCAAAGAGAGTGGCGTCTGGCGCATGGACGATCCCTGACCCTCGGGCCAGTGTCCGTCATTATGGGTGTTCTTAACGTTACACCGGATTCCTTTTCCGATGGCGGCGTGCATCTTGCGCTCGACAAGGCAATTGAGGGCGCACGGGCGATGATTGCCGAGGGTGCTGCGATCATCGATGTCGGTGGTGAGTCGACCCGTCCCGGTGCCACCCGGGTTGATCCCAAAACGGAACAGTCGCGGGTGCTTCCCGTCATCGAGGCACTGGCAAAAGAAACCGATGTCCTGATTTCCGTCGATACCTACCGAGAAGAAACCGCACGGCTGGCCGTTGCTGCCGGTGCGCATATCGTCAACGATGTGTGGGGCGTGCAGCGCGAACCGGCGATTGCGGATCTCGCCGCCAAGACGGGCGCCGGACTTGTCATCATGCACACGGGCCGCGAAAGGGAACGTGACCCTGACGTGATCGTGGATCAGTTCGCATTTCTCAACCGGTCACTGGAGATCGCCAAGCTTGCGGGTGTGGCGCATGACCAGATCGTACTCGATCCGGGGTTTGGTTTTGCCAAGGAAACCGAAGAGAATCTGGCGCTGATCCGGCGATTCGGTGAACTCAAGGCTTTCGGTTATCCGTTTCTGGCTGGCACATCGCGCAAGCGTTTTCTTGGTGCAGTTACCGGACGGGACGCGGATGAGCGGGATGCGGCAACCGCCGCCACCTCAGCTATTCTGCGACTGGCAGGAGCGGATGTTTTCCGGGTGCATGACGTCAAGACGAACCGGGATGCGCTTGTCATGACTGACGCAATCCTCCAGCAGCGGAGCGCTGATTAATGACCATCAGATACAGAACGTGGCTTGGCCTTGGCGGCAATATCGGCGAACCCATACAGGCGATGGCGGAGGCCTTGCAGGCGCTGCATGCGCGCGATGACACGCGTGTCGCCGCTGTTTCGCCTGTCTATCGCACCCCGCCATGGGGCAAAACTGATCAGGCGTGGTTTCACAATGCCTGCGCGCAGGTGGAAACATCCATGCTGCCGGAGGATTTGCTGGCTGTCTGCCTCGATATTGAGCGCCACATGAAACGTGAACGGATTGAGCGCTGGGGACCGCGCATCATCGATATTGATGTGCTCGTTTATGAAAACTGGAAACCCGTGGAAAGCCCGAAGCTCACGCTCCCCCATCCGCGCATGACCGAACGGGCCTTTGTGCTGGTACCGCTCAGCGATATTGCACCTGATCTTGTGGTCAATGGGAAACGCATCGCCGAGTGGGCAGCATTATGTGATCGTTCCGGCATAGAAAAAGCCCGCGAAGACGCGGGCTGGTGGCTTGAAAGCAGGGCTGAATAGTCAGTTCTTGACGATACTGCCGACGGCGGTGTTGTCGACGCGCTTCAGGGTCATGCCAACGACCGGGATCAGCGTGTCTTCAAGCCGCACCGAAATGGTGACATTCAGCTGATTATCACCGGTAAATTTGGCCAGCATGGCGCCGGTCAATTGCTTGCGGGTGATGTTCAGCACCACGCGATCACCGGAAACACTGCCGCCGGTAATATCAAGACCTTTGCCAGCTGCACCATCGAGGAACGCGCCCTTATAGGTACCGCCGGTGCGGGCAATGGTTGCTTTCATCGGCTGGTTGAAAATACCGACGCGGCAATTGCCATCAAGTGTCATCCCAGCGGTTTCACCGGGCGTTGAACCATCGAGCGTACAGGTAAATTTCGTACCCTTGTACTTGCCCGCGACGATCTCGCCGGGGCCGACCCATTGGCCTTCCACGGTCTGGAAGAATTCTGTGTCTTTATCCTTGGCTTGTGCTGAAAACGCGAAGAGCGCGCAGGCGAACAAAGACAGGGTAGCGGCAGCTGCGCGTGTTTTCATTGGGGATATACTCAACACAAATCATTGAAATGACGATGACCGATCATCGGTTGGAATGGTTAACGGATGGTTGCCATTCCTGCCGAAATTGCAACCCCGTCCACAGGATTATTCTTTTTTTGCACCGCCAATGCGGGCGAGGTCCCCGATAAAATCGCCAATTCCCGGACGCTTTTCCGCATTGAACGGGAAAGGCCGGACCAGATCCATCGCTGAAATGCCGATGCGTGCAGTCATCAGGCCGTTGATGACACCTTCACCCAGACGCGCCGACAGTTTTGCGGCAAGGCCATGGCCAACAAGCTGCTGGATGATGCTGTCGCCCATGGCAACAGTGCCGGTAACAGCAAGATGGGCGATCACATTGCGCGTCAGCTTGAGGAAACCCAGCGTTCCCGGGCGTCCACCGTAAAGTTCTGACAGGCGGCGGATCAGGCGCGCGGATTCGAACACGACATAGCCGATATCAACCAGAGCGCGCGGACTGACGGCTGTCACAACTGAAACGCGTTTCGATGCGGCAAGGATCATTTCGCGCGCCTGCCGATCAAGCGGGCGCAGCAGCTCGGTTTCCGTCAGGCGGATGAGATCGCGCCCGTCGATCACATCATCGCGCACATCATGCAGCAGGGCGCGGCCCTTCGCTGTGGCGGGCATGGTTTCGGCGATTGTCACGAGCCGGGCGACGGCGGCCTTGGCCTGTCTTGCATCATTGTCGGCAGCTGCTTTTGCCGCTTCATCGCGTAACGACTGCACGGATGCCAGACGGCGCAGGGCAAGGCCCTCCCGGATAATGATAGCCAGAAGCGAGAGCGCGGCGACAATACCAACGGCCAGCGCTACCCAGCCAAGCCATGGTGCGCGCTCGAACAATGTGCGGATGAGATTGTCAGCCCAAAGGCCAACAGCAAGGGAGACGAGGACACCCAGCGCGCCCGTCAGCACGGACGCAAAGGAGAGGCGTTTTTTGCGTGGCAAAGCCGGTGGTGGGGTCAAGGCGTCGAGTTCGCCCGCCGCCTCAGCGTCGAGATCGAACACATCAACTGGCGCTGGCGTGATGACGGCGATATCCTTGATGGCGGTCGGCCTGCGGGCCTCGGGCTTTGGTGCCGTCTCGGTCTTTGCGCGCTGGTTTGCAACAGGCGGATCAATGCGGAAGGCGGCGGGTTTGCGTGGGTTGCTGTCGGTCATGCGAGACGATCTCCGATCAGGAACTGAAGCGCCCGGTCAAGCCGGATATGCGGCAGTGAAAGTGTAAAGCCTTCCGCGGTTTTTTCGAGGCTTGGCGGACGGAAGCGGACAAAACGAATGGCCGGGTCTTCAGAAACTGATTCCGGTCCTTCGAAAATTGAGTCCGGTTTTTCCGGTAAGTCACCGGGAAATATCGCAGTTTCGGTCTTGCCGTCGAAGCGTTCGCCGTCGATGGTTTCGCCTTTCAGCGGTGTTCCCACGATAACAGGCAGGATTTCCTTGCCCTGCGTGACCGTCGCTTCGCGCGTGGTGCGCACGGCGGCCATGGCAAGCACATCAACATTCGCTCCGGAGAAATCCGCACGGCTGACAGCGCGATCGACCAGACGGCGGACGATGGCCTGCAGCCGGTCATGGCTTTCATGGTGCAGGTGATCAGCCTTGGTCGCGGCAATCAGAATGCGGCCAATGCGTCTTTGGACAAGCCCGGTAAGGAAGTTGGTACTTCCAGGGCGAAAGCACGAAAGAATTTCGGTCAAGGCACGTTCAAGATCGGCAATGGCGGAGGTTCCGGCATTCATTGCCTGCATGGCATCAACAAGCACGATCTGGCGGTCCAGCCGCGCAATGTGTTCGCGGAAGAATGGTTTGACCACATGGGTTTTGTACGCCTCGTAACGGCGTTCCATCATGGCGGCGAGCGAGCCTGAACGATGTTTGGCTGAACCAAGATCGGGCAGTGGTGCAAAGGTGAGGGCGGGCGAGCCATCGAGATCGCCGGGCATCAGAAAGCGGCCGGGTGGCAATGTCGAGAGCGCGCGCTCGTCTGCCTTGCCAGCTCTAAGATAACCGGTGAAGCTGCGGGCGAGGCGTTGGGCCGTCACTTCATCCGCCTGCGCATCGGGATTGATACTGTCTGCCTCGGCGAGCCATTCGCTTGCCAATTCCCGCCGGTTTTCAAGGCGGGCGAGATCAAATGAGTCCCTGGAAAATTCAGCAAAGCTCTTATTGAGCAGTGGCAGATCAAGCAGCCATTCGCCGGGATAGTCGACAATATCAACCGAGAGTTTGCCGCCGGAGAACATGCGGTTCCACATCGAGGCCGATTCGTACTCGATGGTCAGCCGCAACTCGGAAATTGCCCGCGTTGAGTCAGGCCAGACACGATCCTCGATGAGGGCTTTCAGATGGTCCTCATACTGAAAACGCGGCACCGCATCATCTGGCTGCTCCTCAAGATAGGCTTTGGCGATGCGTCCCGACTTTTGCGCTTCGAACAATGGCAACCGGCCGCCATGGATGAGATTGTGAACCAGAGCCGTGATGAAAACCGTCTTGCCTGCCCGGGAAAGGCCGGTGACGCCAAGCCGCAGCGAGGGGGAAACCAGCGCTGTGGTGCGATCCGCCAGAGTATCGAGCGCGATCTTTGCTTCGTCGGTCAGTGTGGTCAGTGTTCCCAAGGCAATCGTCCTGCGCTTTCGCTCTGTTACCAATGCAAGTCTGTGGCCGGATATAGGGGCCACACGTCTAATGACAAGAAGTTGGCTTTTTTCAGAGGTGTTCGGAAGGCGAAAGAAACGTCGCCAGCGTGCCAGTTCCCGGACGGATTTCCGCCAATGGACTATCAAAATTGATCACGGCAAGCCCAGCCGTTGGAAAACCGGCGGCAAAGGTGGGGTGGGCAGGGGGATCGCCGCGTCCGGCAAGGGCAATGGCCACATCTTCCATCATTGGATTATGGCCGACCAGCATGACAGAGCCGGCACTTTCGTGCTCTAGCCCAGCCATGCGGATGGCCATCAGGTAATTGTCTGCCGTGCCGGAATAGAGCTTTTCCAGTTCTTCCTGAACCAGACGCGCTTTCAAATTGATATGTTCGAGTGTCTGACGGGCGCGCACCGCCGTCGAGCAGATAATGATATCCGGCTTCAATCCGGCCCGCTTCATCTCTTCGCCAAGAACAGTTGCCGATTCAACACCTGATGAATCGAGTGTCCGGTCAAAGTCTTTCTGTCCCGGAGACGGCCAGACTGCTTTGGCATGTCGGAGTAAATAGACCTGGCTCATCTTTAACTCCAAGGTGTCATTGTTCCTTTTAGGACACAAATAACGGATAAACCTCTGCGACAAATGACGCAATTCTCAAATAATTGTGCAAAACCGGCCTGTCTTATTTATGGGCGGGCTGCATTTCTGTGAGGCAATAGCCAAATTGCGTCATGCAGGTCGGGCCATTAAAACCGCGGATAAGCGGTGATTTCGGCGCAATTTCCGCTTTTTTGGGTTCAAAGACACTGTATTTGGCAAATTATTTGCCGATTATTTAAGCAAAATGGCGTTATTCGAATCCCGCTCTTGCCTGTCGTTTTGTAGTTGTGCCGCCTTGTGACACAACCTATATAGGCCTCCTCGCGTCTCATAGGTGCAGGGTGATTCAAAGATGAATAAACTTATCGATCTTGACTATAAGCCCACGGATGACGAGCCTTTCATGAGTGATCGGCAGAAATCCTATTTTCGTGAAAAACTAATCAACTGGAAGAATGACATTCTGCGGGAGGCGCGCGAAACGCTTGAAATCCTGCAGCAGGAAAATGCGAACCTGCCAGATATCGCTGATCGTGCGTCGTCAGAAACTGACCGTGCCATCGAATTGCGGGCGCGTGATCGCCAGCGCAAGCTGATCTCCAAGATCGATGCTGCCTTGCAGCGGATCGACGACGGGACATACGGGTTTTGTGAGGAGACCGGTGATCCGATCAGTCTGAAGCGTCTGGACGCACGTCCAATTGCTACACTTTCCATTGAGGCGCAGGAACGTCACGAGCGACGCGAGAAAGTTTACCGCGACGATTGATGCGATCTCAATGAACCAAATAAAAAGCCCGGAAAATTCCGGGCTTTTTATTGTTTAGGGGTATGACCAATCAGCGTTTCTCAGGCTTGGAAAGGTCGTCGAGCAGACGTTCCATTTCGTCCTCGATATTACCGGGCTCCTTGCGGGGCTCTTCATCGGGCGTGACATGCAATTCGCCTTCCAGATCGGATTCGAATGCATCGTCGAAATTGAGGTCAGCCAGATTGATCTCGGGCTCTTCCGGTTTCGCTGGTCCAAGGATATCCAGCGACGCCTCGTCCTGAGCAGGCTTGAGGTTCTGCACGGAGAACGGAAAAGCTGCGGCTGTGGTCGTTCTGGTTTCAGCTGCTGCTGGTTCAGGGCGCGTCTCTTCGAAATGGGGAAGTGCATCTATGTGCGGTTCGCTGCGCTGGGCGGTACCAAACGAAGGTGAAGCCGTGCGCTGCCAGCCATTGTCTCTTTGCGGTGCGCCCAGAGATGGGGCTTCTGCCGGTTCCTGTGCGGCGGGAGCAGATACGGCCGCCGCCGCAGCGGCAACAACCGGCGGGATGGGCTGCATAGGCGGAATGGGCGGTAGTGGTGCTGCCGCTGCAATCGGACGCTGCTGCTCCGGCTGCGGTGTTTCACGCGGCGCAACCGGAGGCTGGGCAGGAGCCGCCGGGCGAACAGGAATATGCGGTGCAGCAGCCTGTGCAGGGGCGGTGGGCCTGACAGCGGGTGTAATGGGCGGTGAAACACGCGCGGGAGCGACGGGCAGCGGGCGAGGCGCTTCAACTGGCTTTGTCTCGGCCTTTGACTCTGCTTCTGCCGGAGTGATGGTCGCTGCCGGTTCGACACGCGACTGCGGCTTGGCAAACTGCCGGATATTCTGTTCGATGACGAGATCGCTCGGGCCACCGATCATGATCAGATGTTCCACATCATCGCGGCGCACCAGCACCAGCCGGCGCCGGTTATCAACAGCAGCAGCATCGGTGACAGACAGGCGGACCTGCCGGTTGCGCCCGCCTGACACGAAGGTTCCGCCAGTTACCCGCCGCAGGACGGCAAAGACCAGCAGCAAAAGGACGATGACCAAAGCGAAAAGCAGGACGAACCCGACAATCGGGGCAGCGGTTTCGCCGACAATACCGACCAGCCAGTTATTCATGACGAACTCTCCTTTACAGACTCCGGTCCAAAACGCACGTCCCCCGACATGGAACCCGGAGTATAATTTTGTGCGACACTAATGCCAGCTTTTGCTTGCTGCAACCCTGATGCATGGTCACGCCTGTGGCTATCGGTTCACCCCGGCTGATCTCACGCCGCAATTGCTTCGCGAAATCGTGGAATAATAGTCACTTCTGCAAGCTTGGGGTTTATACGGCATCAAAGATATGATCCAAACGAATCGGAACCGGCATTGATCATACGGATCTCAGTCGGTTCAGAATATTGTGGCCTGCCCGGGCAGCTTCCGCGATGAAAAGAAGGGGTTTGAGACGCATGTCTCAAGAGACGAACAACGATCTTTATCCAGAGCCGATCATCGCCAATACCAAGTCGACCAGAGCCGCCTTGCGTCTTGTCATCCTTGGTGTGCTGCTGGTGGGCGTTTCCATCCTCTATTTCATCTATCGCGACCAGTTGGGCCAGCAATTCCTGCTCGGTCTACTCGGCACACTGGCCATGACCGGCGTGTTTTATCTGTTCGGCTCGGCCATCAATGTCATCCAGTTTACCCCGCGCGGCACCAGCGATGAGTTGACACGGGCGTTTGTGGATACGTTCCCTGAAGGAACCGTTGTTACCGACCAGAAGGGCCGCATTGTTTATGCCAACCGGGCCTATGCCCAACTGACGGGCGTTACCAATTCAAGCGATGTTCAGGCAATAGAGCATATTCTTTCCAGCGAAAGCGCGGCTTCCGATCCAATTTACCGGCTTGCCAATGCGGTGCGGGACGGTGTTTCCGGTCAGGAGGAGCTGCGTCTGTCGCGTCCGCTCGATCCGGCGCGCGAGCCTGTTCCAACCTGGTACCGGGTGAAAGCCCGTGCGGTTGCAGGTATTCCGGGCCAGACGGCGCCGGTTTTTGCCTGGCAGATTGCGGATATTTCCACCGAGCGTGCCGAGCAGGAACGCTATTTTCAGGATATTCAGGAAGCAATCGATCACCTCGACCATGCTCCGGCCGGTTTCTTCTCGGCTGACCCGGATGGGCGCATTATCTACATCAATGCCACGCTTGCCGAATGGCTCGGGGTTGATCTGACCAAGTTTACGCCGGGCTCGATGACTGTCCGCGATATTGTTGCAGGCAATGGCATGGCGCTGATCAATGCCGTCAAGACGGAGCCGGGCACCAGCCGCAATACAGTCATCGATCTTGATCTTGCCAAGGCAAACGGCCAAAGCCTCGCTGTGCGCTTCTATCACCGCGTACAGGCCCAGCGCGATGGCAAGCGCGGTCCGACCCGTACCATCGTGCTGAACCGTGCCGAGGGCGAGGACAATTCCGCTGCGTTGCGCGCCGCCGAAGTGCGCTTCACCCGCTTTTTCAATTCCGCCTCCATGGCCATTGCCGCGGTGGACGCCTCAGGCAAGATCCTGCGCACCAATGCGCGCTTCCTTGGCCTGTTCTCGCCCGTCGTTGACCGCGATGCCATCGACCGGCGCACGCCGCTTGAGACTGTCGTGCATGAACGCGACCGCGAGGCTTTCGACCGGGCGCTTGCCGCTGCCTTTGCTGGCAAGGCCGAGATATCGCCTGTCGATACGGTCATTCCCGGCCATGAGGAGCGCCATCTGCGCTTCTATATCAGCCCGGTCTTTGATGCGGGTTCGGAAGAGGGCGCTGAGGAAGCTGCAATCGTCTCCGTGGTTGAAACCACTGAGCAGAAAGCGCTTGAAGCCACCATGGCCCAGAGCCAGAAAATGCAGGCTGTCGGCCAGCTTGCAGGCGGTATCGCGCACGACTTCAACAATGTTCTGACCGCCATCATCATGTCATCGGACCTGTTGCTGACCAATCACCGGGCGTCCGATCCGTCTTTTGCCGACATTATGAACATCAAGCAGAATGCCAACCGCGCCGCATCGCTGGTGCGCCAGTTGCTGGCCTTCTCGCGCCGCCAGACGCTGCGTCCTGAGGTGCTTGACCTCACCGACGTTATTGCCGATGTGCGTATGCTGCTGACGCGGCTTGCGGGCACGCAGGTTAACCTCAAGATCGAGCATGGCCGCGACTTGTGGCCGGTGCGTGCTGATCTTGGCCAATTCGAGCAGGTGGTGGTCAATCTCACCGTCAATGCGCGCGATGCGATGCCGGAGGGCGGCGATCTCACCATCCGCACGCGCAACATGAACGAAAGCGAAAGCGCCGGTCTGAATTACCGCGATCTCGTGCCCGGTGATTATGTTCTGGTCGAGGTGCAGGACAGCGGCACGGGTATGCCGCCCGAGGTCATCGAAAAGATTTTCGAACCGTTCTTCACCACCAAGGAAGTTGGCAAGGGTACGGGCCTTGGCCTTTCCATGGTCTACGGCATCATCAAACAAACCGGCGGTTCGATCCATTGCGAATCCGAACTCGGCAAGGGCACGACATTCCGCATCTTCCTGCCGCGCCACGTCGAAGCTCCTGTCCTCAACGAGGCGGGCGAAGTCGTTGCTGTTGAAGCACCGAAGAAGGAAAAGAAAGCCGAGAAGGCGACTGATCTTTCGGGTTCCGCAACGGTGCTTCTCGTCGAGGACGAGGATGCAGTGCGCATGGGCGGTGTCCGCGCTCTGCAATCGCGCGGCTATACGGTCCACGAGGCTTCCAGCGGCGTTGAAGCGCTTGAGGTCATGAAGGAACTCGACGGCAAGGTCGATATTGTTGTTTCCGATGTGGTTATGCCTGAAATGGACGGCCCGACGCTGCTGCGTGAGCTGCGCAAGGAATACGGGGATATCAAGTTCATCTTTGTCTCCGGCTATGCGGAAGATGCCTTTGCCCGCAATCTGCCCGAGGACGCCAAATTCGGCTTCCTGCCAAAGCCGTTCTCGCTGAAGCAACTGGCGACGTCGGTCAAGGAAATGCTGGAAAGCGAATAGCGGGCACGCTTTGCTTTTTGTCAGGAGCGCTTGATAGTTCGAGCATTTTCGAAGCATTCTGGCCGTGGATGCACCAGAATTTACGGGAAGCAACCACGGAAGAGTGCCATGTCGAACAATGCAAGATTTGCCGAAATCGCTGCGCTGGCCGGAGATCCCGGCCGCGCCAGCATGTTAACCGGCCTGATGGATGGCCGGGCATTGACCGCCAGTGAACTTGCGCATCTCGCCGGTATCACCGCACAGACCGCCAGCAGCCATCTGATGCGTATGACGGAAGCAGGGCTCCTACAGGTGGAAAAGCAGGGCAGGCATCGCTATCACCGGTTGGCATCACCCGCAGTTGCGCAGATGATTGAAAGCATCATGCAGGTTGCAACGCCCGTTGCGAGCACCAAAATTGTACGAACCGGGCCAAAGGATGCAGCCTTGCGGGCAGGGCGCACCTGTTACGATCATCTGGCGGGAAAGCTTGGTGTTTCCATCACCGATGCACTTGTCGGGGCTGGCCATCTCGACCTTGGTCTTGATGCGGGTGAACTGACGGATAGCGGCATGTCGCTGTTTGACCGGCTGGGAATGGATGTCGGCTCTATCACCCGGAAAAAAGGGCGCATATTGTGCCGCCCGTGTCTCGACTGGAGCGAGCGTCGCCCGCATCTGGCCGGTGCCATTGGTGCCGCGCTGTGCAGCCATTGTTTTGACAAGGACTGGATCAGACGCGTGGAGGGCACCCGCGCGGTGTCAGTGACGCCGAATGGCCAGAGACAATTGCGTGAATCCCTTGGTGTGAATCTGATATAGGTTAGGGGATGGGGTGTGTGGTTGTGGTTCGTGTTCGTGGTTCGTGGTTCGTGGTTCGACAAGCTCACCATGAGGGAGAGGGGTGATGCAACGATAATCGCAAAGGTTGCAGACCACAAAGATTACAGATCAAAAGGGTTGCAGCGCAAAGGGTGCAGAACTTGGCTCCCTTTCATCCACTCTCTCCCTCATGGTGAGCTTGTCGAACCACGAACCACGAACCACGAGCCACGGACACGCTCCAACACACGCACAGTCATGGGCAGCACTCTCCAATGCTGCCCAATCCATCGTTTAGACGTGTTTGGTGATACCGCCATCCACACGCAGATTCTGCCCGGTAATATACCCCGCATCATCTGAAAGCAGGAATGCCGTTGTCTTGGCGATCTCGTTCATGGTTCCCAGGCGCTTCATCGGGATACCGGTTTCCGTACCGGGCTTGTGCTCAAGACTGTCGATAAAACCCGGGAGCAGCGCATTCATGCGGATATTGTCGGCGGCATAGCGATCCGCATAAAGCTTGGTATAGGCACCGACAGCAGCGCGATAGGCGCACGATACCGGGAAAACGAGGCTTGGCTCAAACGCCGCAAACGTGGTGATGTTGACCCACGAGCCTTTGCCCTGTTTCAGCATGTAAGGCGTGACCAGACGCGCCATGCGCACGACGCTGAGCACCATCAGATCATTGCCAATGGCCCATTTTTCATCGGTGATATCGATCAGATCGCCCTTGGGCGGATGACCCGTGTGGTTGACCACCGCATCGACGCGCCCATAGGCTTCAACCGTCTTTTCAACCAGCGTTTCCAGATCTTTGGCTTCCCCGGCTGATCCCTTGATGCCGATTGCGCCAAGTTCTGCAGCCAGCTCGACAGCGCTGCCTGAAGGTGACATCAGGCCAAGGCGGTAGCCACGCGCGTGCAATTCGCGGGCAATGCCTGCGCCCATGCCACGTCCGCCGCCGGTGATGATTGCTACGGGTGCTTGTGAAGTGTCGGTCATGCGAAATCCTGTTCTATCGTTTAACTGCCGCGGAGCATCTTTGATTAACAGGCGGCGCGCAAACGAATTTCGCCGGGCGTATCGGTCAAAATTTTTGAACCGGGATGATGTTTTGAATCCGACGACCTCTTGAAATCATTGATATTGTGGTGAAAGATGCTGCCCATGATCAACCGTTCGACCATCGTGATGTCCACCTCACTCCTTTTCAGGGGTAGTGGAGAGCTATTGCGCTAAAGTCGACGCGATCTTTCACCAGACCTTGCCAATGAGGCGAGCAGGGTCTGACCGTTGCTCTTCTCAATCAATAGGAGAGCGACATGAACGACCAGAGCCCACCACCACTTGAAGCCAACGGATTGTCGATCCGCGCCACGCGTCCCGGCGATTTTGAACAGATTAATGTCCTGACCAGCTTGCCCGGCTTTCGTGCCGGCACGTTGCGTCTGCCATTTCAGAGCGTTGAAGTGACGCGCAAATGGCTGGAGAATCCGGTCCCCGGTGCAATCAACATTGCGGCTGAAACAGATGGGCAGATTATTGGCCATGCGGGCTTGCAACCATCATCAGGACGGCGTGCCCATGCAGCTGGAATCGGCATCGGCGTGCATGATGATTTCACCGGAAGGGGTATCGGCAAGGCGCTGCTGCATGCCCTGATTGACGCAGCTGATAACTGGCTCAATATCCGGCGGCTCGAACTGACCGTTTATACGGACAATTCCAGAGCCATCAGTCTCTATGAAAAATGCGGCTTTGAGCGCGAGGGAATTCACCGCGATTACGCCTTCAAGGATGGGCGGTTTGTCGATGCGCTGGCGATGGCGCGGATACGGGCGATTTAGCCCGTATTCTTTCCATATTTTGCCGTATTCGTTGGTATATTTTCCCGCATTTCCAACAGGGTACTGATTCTATGATCAAGAAGTTTGCCATCGGCTGTCTTGCCGCGACGTTCTTGGCCGGTTGCACCACGACCGATCCATATACGGGTGAGCAGAAAATATCGAATACGGCTGGCGGTGCTGCCATTGGTGCAGCAGTTGGCGCGCTGGGCGGTCTTGCTGTTGGCGGGGGTGGCAAATCTGGTCGTAACGCGGCATTGATCGGTGCCGGTATCGGTGCGCTGGCGGGCGGTGCGGTCGGCAATTATATGGATCGGCAGGAATCAGAATTGCGGGCCCAGTTGCAGGGTACCGGGGTATCCGTGACCCGCGTTGGCGACAAGATCATCCTGAACATGCCATCGAACATTACCTTCTCGACGGATCAGGATGCGGTGAAACCGCAATTCTACGCAACGCTCAATTCCGTTGCGGTTGTCTTGCGCAAGTTCGACCGCAGCATCATCGATGTTTACGGCCATACGGACAATGTCGGCGGCGAGCAGTACAATCAACTGCTGTCTGAACGCCGCGCGCTTTCCGTTTCGAACTATCTGACCCAGCAGGGCATCGACAACCGGCGCTTTGCAGTGCGCGGCTTTGGCATGAGCCAGCCTGTCGCTTCCAACAATTCGGAAGCTGGCCGGTCGCAAAACCGCCGCGTCGAGCTGCAGATTTCGCCGCTTAGCTAACCAGCGCTACAGCAATGCGTGCCGCAAGGCGCGCATTGTTTTCCACCAGCGCGATATTCGCCTTCAGGCTTTCGCCCTCGGTGATATCAAGAATTTCCGACAGCAGATATGGCGTCACGGCCTTGCCCGTGATGCCATTTTTTGTGGCGCGCGCCAGAGCTTCGCGAATATGGCCGCCCATGATTTCAGCCGGAATCTCACTTTCCGCCGGGATCGGATTGGCAATCAACATGCCGCCATTGACGCCGATGGCGCTGCGTGTTGCCTGAAATTTTGCGATGGCGTCAGGCGTGTCGAGGCGTAGCGGCGCTTTGATGGGTGACTGACGCGACCAGAAGGCTGGCAGAACATCAGAGCTATAGACCACAACAGGAACGCCTTTGGTTTCAAGCACTTCCAGCGTCTTTTCAATATCCAGAATCGCTTTGGCTCCGGCTGAAACAACGATGACGGGCGTGCGGCCCAGTTCTTCGAGATCAGCTGAGATATCGAAGCTGGTTTCGGCGCCCTTATGCACGCCGCCAATGCCGCCCGTTGCAAACACCTTGATGCCTGCGAGATGCGCAGCGAGCATGGTTGCTGCAACCGTGGTGCCGCCGGTGCGGCCTTCCGACAGGGCATAGGCAAGATCGGCGCGCGACAGCTTCATGGCGTCTTTGACCTGCGCCAATATCTCGCGCTCCTCGGCTGAAATACCGATCTTCAACCGGCCATCAATGATGGCGATGGTAGCAGGAACGGCACCACCCTCACGGATGATGCTTTCGACATCCGCCGCCATGCGGCTATTGTCAGGGTAGGGCATGCCATGGGTGATGATCGTGCTTTCCAGCGCCACGACAGGCTGCCCGGCATCAAGCGCCTTCTGCACTTCCGGAGCAATATCGGTGAACGGGTTGAGGGCTGAAATGGTCATGGTTCTTCCTTTGTATGATCGTATCCGAAAAAGCTGCTCATGCGAGCGGGCTTGGTGCCGGGATATGTGCAAGTGCCGTATCGAAAATTCTGGCGGTGAAGACAGGGGTCGCCGAATGGGTCTGCAAGGTGAGTGCCGAGGCGGCAAAGCCTTCGCGCACGGCATCCTCAAGCGGAAGCCCGCGCATCAGCGCCGCAATGGTGCCTCCCGCCAGCGCATCACCCGCGCCGGTTACATCGGCAATTTCTGATATCTCAGGCGGGAGCAACGAGAATGCATCCTCGTTTGTATAGACAAGCGCAGCCTCGCCGCCATTGCTGACAACAGCTGCCCGCAGACCTTCGGCTTTCAAAGCCTTATGAAGATCAGGCAGGCTTGCATCTGCGCCCAGCCCCGTCAGCGCAAACGCTTCACGCCGGTTGAGAAACAGGCAGGCAAGATCGCCCAGTACTGGTTTTAATCGCACAGCCTTGGCCGGTGAAATCGCCAGCGCATAGAGCGGCTTGTCTCCGGCAAGACCCGCCAGCCGCTGCAAACCTTCCGAAGGAAGATTGGCATCGCCGAACACCGCATCGGCTGCTTCAATGGAATCGCGCACCTTGCGGCGACGCAATTGCCGGGGCAGGGCAAGTTCATACAGCGCCATATCGGCAATGGCGGCAACCACATCGCCACGTTCATCCAGAATGGCCGTGTAACTTGGGGTTGTCCGGTCAATGAACACGGCGGAACTGTCTTTGATTCCTGCAGCTTCAAACGCCGCGCTGATCACATCGCCCACCCGGTCGCCGCCGCGTACCGACAACATCTCGGCCTTGACGCCGCGCCTGACCGCAAGGCGCAGCGCATTGAATACGCCGCCGCCCGGTTCCTCCCGCATCACGCCGGGGTTTGAAGCGCCCGCTATAAAGGGCACGCTGCTCTGGCCGCGCCGGTCCATATGGGCGCCGCCGACAGCAAAAAGCAGCGGGATTTGGTCCTGGGTCATAGTGAAGGCTTTTGCTGAACAAAATGATCGGTTGCAAGACACTTGGTCTGGTTCCTCTCTAAATTGCTCCGTGGCCTTACGCAATCATCAGAACGATTCGAATTTTCATCGGGCTGTTTCTGCGTAAGCGCCGGTTCGCGGCAAGGAATATGTGGACAAGGCATTGGAGTTGCCTACAAGAACGTTTTAAGAACATTTTTGAGTTATCATTATTTTTCAATTGGTTATGCATATTGCAAAATGAGAACAAAACAGATACAAATATCTTCATAGACCGGAGCGTCCGGACTTCATGGATAGTACAGGGGTAGTGTATTATGGCTCAAAATTCTTTGCGGTTAGTTGAGGGTAATTCGGTGGATAAAACGAAAGCGCTGGATGCGGCATTGTCCCAGATCGAGAGGGCCTTTGGTAAGGGCTCGATCATGCGGCTTGGACGCAATGAGCAGGTTGTGGAAATTGAAACGGTTTCGACCGGATCGCTTTCGCTTGATATAGCCCTTGGCGTCGGTGGTTTGCCGAAAGGCCGCATTGTCGAGATTTACGGGCCTGAAAGTTCCGGTAAGACGACACTTGCGCTGCATACGATTGCCGAAGCCCAGAAGAAGGGCGGCATCTGCGCCTTTGTTGACGCCGAACATGCGCTCGATCCTGTTTATGCCCGTAAGCTGGGTGTGGATCTGGAAAACCTCCTGATCTCGCAGCCCGATACCGGCGAGCAGGCGCTTGAAATCACCGATACGCTGGTGCGTTCCGGTGCGATCGATGTTCTGGTCGTTGACTCCGTGGCGGCTTTGACCCCGCGTGCGGAAATTGAAGGTGAGATGGGCGATTCTCTCCCCGGCCTGCAGGCGCGTCTGATGAGCCAGGCACTGCGCAAGCTGACAGCCTCGATTTCGCGCTCCAATTGCATGGTTATCTTCATCAACCAGATTCGCATGAAGATCGGCGTGATGTTCGGTTCACCTGAAACCACGACAGGCGGTAATGCGCTGAAGTTCTATGCTTCGGTTCGTCTGGATATTCGCCGTATCGGCGCCTTGAAAGAGCGTGACGAAGTGGTCGGCAACCAGACCCGCGTCAAGGTTGTGAAGAACAAGCTGGCACCGCCCTTCAAGCAGGTCGAATTCGACATCATGTATGGTGAAGGCGTTTCCAAGACGGGCGAACTGGTTGATCTCGGCGTCAAGGCTGGCATCGTTGAAAAATCCGGCTCGTGGTTCTCCTACAATTCCCAGCGTCTGGGGCAGGGCCGCGACAACGCCAAAATCTTCCTCAAGGACAACCCTGAGGTGGCCAATGAGATCGAGCTGGTCCTGCGCCAGAATGCCGGTCTCATCGCCGAGCAGATGCTCGACAAGGGCCCTGATGATATTGAAGACAATGACGGCCCCGAGGCCGCCGAAGGCTGATCTCCCGGGACAGGCCGTTTCTGGTCTGTAATGTAAAAACCCGTATCCAGCTGTGGATGCGGGTTTTTCTTTTTAGGGCTGGTGTGTTTGTGGTCCGTGGTGAGCTTGTCCAACCACGCACGATAGCCGATGCAAAAGAGATTTTACTCCACGAAAACCTCACAACGACCATCATGAGGAAGGGTGGCATTTGTTATTATCCCTGAGTGCCTGTTGATGTTTGCCCCCAACTCACCCGGATTTTCTGGACAGGCAGCGGTGGCCTCGCTACAAGCGTTGCGTTCTGCCCCTTTGATGCAATAAGGGGTTATTCCGCTTTGGTTTAAGACAAGTCAGAAGGCAATGCACATGAGTGGCGTCAACGAGATACGGTCGACATTTCTGAACTATTTCAAGAAGAACGGCCATGAGATCGTGGCGTCGAGCCCGCTTGTCCCGCGCAATGACCCAACGCTGATGTTCACCAATGCCGGCATGGTTCAGTTCAAGAATGTTTTTACCGGTCTGGAGCAGCGCCCATATAGCCGCGCCACCACGTCGCAGAAATGCGTGCGCGCCGGTGGCAAGCACAATGATCTTGATAATGTCGGCTATACCGCCCGCCACCACACTTTTTTTGAAATGCTCGGCAATTTCTCCTTTGGCGATTATTTCAAGGAGGAGGCGATCAACCTTGCCTGGAACCTGATCACCAAGGAATTCGGCCTCGACAAGAATAAGCTGCTGGTCACTGTCTATCATACGGATGATGCGGCGGCTGGTTTCTGGAAGAAGATCGCCGGTCTTCCCGAGGACCGCATCATCCGCATTGCCACCAGTGATAATTTCTGGGCGATGGGCGATACCGGACCTTGCGGCCCGTGCTCGGAGATTTTCTACGACCACGGCGAAGATATCTGGGGCGGCCCTCCCGGCAGCGCCGATGAGGATGGCGACCGCTTTATCGAGATCTGGAATCTGGTGTTCATGCAGTTCGAGCAGATCACCAAGGAGCAGCGCATTGATTTGCCACGCCCGTCGATTGATACGGGTATGGGTCTGGAGCGTCTTGCGGCGGTGCTGCAGGGTGAGCATGACAATTACGACATTGATCTGTTCCGTGCGCTGATCCGTGCGTCGGAAGATGCAACCGGCGTCAAGGCGGAAGGCAAATTCCGCGCCAGCCACCGGGTGATTGCCGATCATCTGCGCTCGTCGAGCTTCCTTATTGCCGACGGCGTGCTGCCATCCAATGAAGGCCGTGGCTATGTGCTGCGCCGAATCATGCGCCGCGCCATGCGCCATGCGCAGTTGCTTGGTGCGAAGGAGCCGCTGATGTGGCGCCTGCTGCCGGCGCTGATCCGCGAAATGGGGCAGGCCTATCCGGAGCTGATCCGCGCGGAAGCCTTGATTTCGGAAACATTGAAGCTTGAGGAAACCCGATTCCGCAAGACGCTCGACCGCGGCCTTGGCCTCCTCAGCGATGCGACAGAGGGGCTTGGCGAAGGTGATCGTCTTGATGGCGAGACCGCATTCAAACTCTATGACACATTCGGCTTCCCGCTTGATTTGACACAGGATGCATTGCGCCAGCGCGGTATTGCTGTTGATACGGATGCTTTTGCTGCCGCGATGGAACGCCAGAAGGCGGAAGCACGCGCCCATTGGTCCGGTTCGGGCGATGCTGCGACGGAAACAGTGTGGTTCGCGGTGCGCGATAAGGTCGGCGCGACCGAATTCCTCGGTTACGAAACGGAAAAAGCGGAAGGTGTCATCACCGCGCTTGTGCGTGATGGCGCGCAGGTCGACAGCGCCGGGGAAGGCGAGAACATTGCCATTGTGGTCAATCAGACGCCGTTTTATGGCGAATCCGGTGGCCAGCAGGGCGATACGGGCGTCATTTCCGGCGATGGCTTTACGGTTGTCGTCACCGATACGCAAAAGAAGAATGATGGTGTGTTCGTGCATCTTGGCAAGGTCGTCAAGGGCACAGTGAAACTGGATGCGCCGGTTGAACTGGTAGTTGATAGCGCACGTCGCACGCGTATCCGCTCCAACCATTCGGCCACGCACCTTCTGCACGAAGCCCTGCGCGAAACGCTCGGCACCCATGTGGCGCAAAAGGGTTCGCTGGTGGCGCCGGATCGGCTGCGGTTCGATTTCTCGCATCCGAAGCCGATTTCCGACAAGGAACTCGCTGTTATCGAAGATCTTGCCAACGAGATCGTTCTGCAGAATGCACCTGTCAGCACCCGCCTGATGGCGGTGGATGATGCTATTGCGGAAGGCGCCATGGCGCTGTTCGGCGAAAAATATGGCGATGAGGTGCGGGTTGTCTCCATGGGCACCGCGCTGCACGGCGACAAGGCAGGCAAGAGCTATTCGACCGAACTTTGCGGCGGCACGCATGTGCGCGCAACCGGCGATATCGGACTGATCCGCATTGTCTCGGAAAGCGCTGTTGCTGCCGGTGTTCGCCGCATGGAAGCGCTGACAGGCGAGGCGGCCCGCCGCTATCTTGAAGAGCAGGATGAACGCGTCAAGGCGATTGCCAGCGCGCTCAAATCCTCTCCCGCCGATGCATTGTCGCGGGTGACTGCGCTGATGGATGAGCGCCGCAAGCTCGAACGGGAATTGACCGAAGCGCGCAAGCAATTGGCACTTGGTGGCTCCAATGCTGGCGGTGCCCAGTCCGAAACCGTCAATGGCGTCGGGTTCATTGGCAAGGTTGTCACTGGCGTCAGCCCGCGCGACCTGAAGCCGTTGGCTGATGATGCCAAAAAGACCGTCGGCTCCGGCATCGTGACCTTTATCGGCGTCTCGGAAGATGGCAAGGCCAGCGCTGTTGTTGGCGTCACTGATGATCTCGTCGGCAAATTCAGCGCTGTTGACCTGGTCAAGATTGCCTCTGCGGCACTTGGCGGTGCCGGTGGTGGTGGCCGTCCTGACATGGCGCAGGCCGGTGGTCCCGATGGCACCAAGGCTGAGGCTGCTATTATCGCCGTGCGCGACGCTTTGGCGGGCTAACGCAGCTCGTTTGTTAGAGCGGCTCTTTTCGTATCGTCAGTCGGATTGCACTGGCGGCGGGATTGGCGACAGATTGAACTGGTTTTGTTTGGACTGGTTCAGTCTTCCCTAAGCCACCTGTCGGTAGACCGCCTGTCAGTAGGCCGCCTCTCGGCAGTTGCCAAGAATTGCCGAATGCGGCTGTTGCCGAATGCCGATTGTCGCGACACCGCACACCCTGTCGACGTATGAGCTGGCGCTGGCGGCATACGATATACGCTGGTGGGTACGATATACGCGGGTGGCGCGTGATTTAACCTGTGATTTGCTGGCGGCGTATGGCCCATGGCGAACGATGCTGGCGCCGTGAACCAACGCGCGTAAAAACCACTCCGGCAAATCCGGCAGGACAATCCGCTCCGATAGACGACGCCCTCAAGAATATTGTTCATGTGCAACGCGGATGTTCGCAGGAACAGTCGTGCGCAAGAGGCACCAAGCGTCCGCAAGAGGGATCAAATCACTACAGAGACATCAAGCCGCCACCCATCGTCTAAGCATCATTATCTACGCATCAGTTTATCATCATCTACACATCTGGAACCCACGCCATGACATCGTGAATCCAGATCATGTATTGCTCAGCTTTCATATGCATCTCTTTGCGAATGCGCGGCCTATCCATTTCGCATCAAGCGCACCCAACTCCCGTAATGCCCCTTCCAGTGGTGTTTTGAGCGTTTTGAGCCAATCGAGGGTATAAATCTTAACGCGGCTGAACCCTGATCTCGTTTCCTCATTCATCACTTGAGCTTGAATATACAGAATGCAGAATTCATTATCAATTATACTATGGTCTAATTGAAATCTCCTCCTATTTTCGATATGGTTTTATTTTTATAGTGCTTAGATAACGCGATATTTTATAGTGCTTCGATAACGCGATAGGTGTGTTGCGCGTGCGTAGTGGTTTGTTTGTAAATTGGTTCAGAGGCGTATTGCTTAACGTCTCGAGTATCTGTTTTGATTATTGATTTTGTGAGCTGCTGTGAAAGCTGTTCTTGCTCTTCTATTTGCCGCGGTCTTGCTTGTTGCTTGTCAGACATCGACAGTGGTCAAAGACGTGCATATGGCAAGTGATACTGCCTATGGACCTGATGTCATGGCTTACTACGCTGTGTTCACGTCGCTGAGTGCCCAGCCATTTTACTCAACCACGGTGGGTTATGGTTTCAAGACGCGCTATGTCGGGCCGAGTAAAAGTATGATTTCGCAAGCATGGAGTTATGGTAAGCAATTGCAGTTTACCGGGGGATTAAGCACGAAGGTGCCTTGTTATCTCCTGCCGTGTTCACCGACGCGGGAAGACACGGGCGTGGTTTCGATGGACGAAGCGGACTTTGTCGCCGCTGCTACGAAGGGATTTGATTTTGAACTGGCGGGGAAAGCCGGGAAAATTGTCGGCAGGATACCAGCCCATGCCTTTCGCCGGGTGCTCGATCTGAAATCGACGATGAAATTGCCACGATGCCCGGTCACCTGTTCTACGGCGGCAAAGCCGAACAGGCTACCGAGTGGAAAGGAGGTATTTGACCAAGCAAAGGCGGAATCTGATCGAGAGGTGGAAACTGATGCTGCGGGGGAAATTCCCCTATAAATGTGATTGGGATGTGCTGACGCGCTGGGACGGGGCATCGTTGAAATGCGTCCGGTCGGCTCATTTGCAATTAGTCCGGTCAAGTCCATCATACTATGGCGGTTGAGGTGCAATGTCCGTTAAAGTCGGCTGATCGCAACGATGGCTCATTGCAAAGATGGGCAACCTCAAGCCTGGGCAATGTCATCCATTGGTAATTTCAAGTGCTAATATCAAATGCTTAAGCCCCGGACAGCCAGCAGCAGATAGCCCAAATGCAGCTCAAAGTGGTAAACAGTTTGAGCTGCAGGAAGCAGTAAATAGCGAAGTGGTAAATGGCCCAATCACAATAACCAATCAAATTGTCAGCCACCAGATACTCAGAGCCAAATAGCCAAGCCCAAAACTCCGACTTGGAGACAGCGCGATCCAAAGAACTTGGAGACAGCACAATCCGAAGAAAGAGCCCCATCTTTCGACAGGGCTTTTCAGTTCTTAAATGATTGCCTGATCAGACGGTCATGGCCTTCTTGACCATCAATCTTTCTATTCGATGAATTCCACGCTGCCGTCATGCAGTTTGAAAAAGCCATTTTGCGGGACAGGCAATTCAAGCATTTCGCGCATGGGTAATCCAAGGTACAGGCCTCGTATGAGCCGTCCTGTTAACCCGTGCGATATTGCAATTGTGCGTACTGATAGGTCAGACAGCCACGCTTTCACGCGGATGCACGCAGAATCGAATGTCTCGCCATCCGGAGATCGAAAATACCAGTCAAAAGCATCTGCGCCGGTGAGCAGGCCGGGATATTCGGTATCTATCTCCTAGTGCGTCATTCGATCCCATGACCCCAAGGTTACCTCGGAAATTCGCGGTTCTTCACGGCTGGGTAAATCGACATGTCTTGTAATGATAGAAGCAGTTTCTCTGGCGCGTCCCAAAGGACTTATGTGAACATTGATGGGAAAAGAATGGTCTTTGATTTCCTGGGCTAAAATCGTTCCTACTTGTTCGGCCTGCTCAATGCCACGTTGTGTCAATGCAGAGTTCAATTGTCCTTGGAAGCGTCCCACACTGTTCCAGACAGTTTCTCCGTGGCGAACCAGATATATGGATTTGCGGCGAAATGAATTCATTGTCTCGAAATGTCCTATTGCGAAATGACAATCATTTCACATGCAACATTCTGAACATTCAAATCTTTTCTGTTCGATCGCTTGGGCCGAAACTCGATCACTATCGGGAATGTGATGTTGGGATCAAAAGTGTGATTGTTTGTTTCTTGAGCAGAGCAAGAAAAAGCCCCATCTTTCGACAGGGCTTTTCAGTTCTGAAATGATTGCCTGATCAGGCAGCCATGGCCTTCTGCAGGTTTTCATCGATCTTGTCGAGGAAGCCTGTTGTCGAGAGCCAAGGCTGATCAGGGCCGATCAGCAGTGCCAGATCCTTGGTCATGAAACCGGATTCAACCGTGTCCACGCAGACCTTTTCCAGTGTCAGGCTGAAGCGTTCCAGTTCCTTGTTGCCGTCAAGCTTGGCGCGGTGGGCGAGGCCACGCGTCCAGGCAAAGATGGAGGCGATGGAGTTGGTCGAGGTTTCCTCGCCCTTCTGATGCTGGCGGTAGTGACGCGTCACCGTGCCGTGGGCAGCTTCCGCTTCCACCGTCTTGCCATCCGGCGTCATCAGCACTGAGGTCATCAGGCCGAGCGAGCCGAAGCCCTGTGCCACGATGTCAGACTGGACGTCGCCGTCATAGTTCTTGCAGGCCCAGACATAACCGCCGGACCACTTCAATGCGGAGGCGACCATGTCATCGATCAGGCGATGCTCATAGGTGATCTTCTTTTCGGCGAACTTGTCCTTGAATTCGGCATCGAACACTTCCTGGAAAATATCCTTGAAGCGGCCGTCATAGGCCTTGAGGATGGTGTTCTTGGTCGAGAGGTAGCAGGGAACGCCGCGATTATAGGCATAGTTGAACGAAGCATGGGCGAAATCACGGATGGAATCATCCAGATTATACATGGCCATGGCAACGCCCGCGCCGGGTGCGTCATAAACTTCGTGCTCGATGGTCTTGCCATCTTCGCCGACAAATTTGATCGACAGCTTGCCCTTGCCGGGGAATTTGAAATCAGTGGCGCGGTACTGATCGCCGAAAGCATGACGGCCAACGATGATCGGCTGGGTCCAGCCCGGAACAAGGCGGGGAACGTTCTTGGCAATGATCGGTTCGCGGAAGATAACGCCGCCGAGAATGTTGCGGATGGTGCCGTTGGGCGACTTCCACATCTTCTTGAGGCCGAATTCCTCAACGCGCTGTTCATCCGGGGTGATGGTGGCGCATTTGACGCCAACGCCATACTGCTTGATCGCATTGGCGGCATCGATGGTCACCTGATCATCGGTTGCATCGCGGTGCTCGACGCCCAGATCATAATATTTCAGATCGATGTCGAGATAGGGATGGATCAGCTTTTCTTTGATGTATTGCCAGATGATGCGGGTCATCTCGTCGCCGTCAAGCTCGACAACCGGGTTTGCAACCTTGATCTTTGCCATGAATAGTCAGCCTCTTTTTTGCTGGTCTGGGAATGCCAGCATCGGTTTTCGTTGAGGGTTCGCGCCCCTATAGCACTCGCAAACGAGAACGCAAAGACAGGCTTTAACGCTTTGATGGCAATCCATGCGGAATAATGCGGGTGAAAGCTTTTGAGGGGGGTAAAAGTGGAGGGCTGGTTCGTGGCTTCGTGGCTTCGTGGTCCGTGGTTCGTGGTTCGTGGTTCGACAAGCTCACCATGAGGCCCTTCGACAGGCTCAGGGTGAGGGCACTAAATTCTGCGCATTCTGCGATTATCGTTGCATCTCCGCTCTCCCTCATGGTTTTGTCGAACCACGAACCACGAACCACGAACCACGAACCACGAACCACGAACCACGAACCACCACTCACCCACCCACACACAATCAAACCACCGCATTGCCCCGTGAAAAAGCGCGTTGTATGAGGGCGCGTTCACAATGGATTGATCATGGCAGGTACAGACAGACAGCGCACGCTCATCGCCGAAGGACCGGCAATCATATTGGTTGAGCCGCAATTGCCCGAAAATATCGGCATGGTGGCGCGGGCCATGGCTAATTTCGGTCTGGCGGAACTACGCCTCGTTAAACCACGCGAGGAATTCCCCAATGACAAGGTGCGCTCCGCTGCCAGCCGGGCCGACCATATTATCGATGCTGCAAAGGTCTATGACGATCTGCCGTCGGCGATCGAGGATCTGCACTTCGTTTATGCCACCACGGCGCGCGAGCGCGATGCGTTCAAACAGGTGCGCGGACCGGTTGAAGCCGGACAGACATTGCGCCAGCGCTTCAACAGGGGTGAGAAGACGGGGATTCTTTTTGGCCGCGAGCGTTTCGGCCTCAATAATGACGAAGTCAGCCTTGCCGATGAGCTGGTGACATTTCCGGTCAATCCGGCATTTTCGTCGCTGAACATCGCACAGGCGGTTTTGCTCATGTCTTATGAGTGGATGAAATCCGGGTTGGAGAAGGAAACGGACACGGCCTTCCGTGGTCCCGAACTTGAGCCTGCGCCAAAAGAACAGCTGCAGGGCTTTTTCAATCATCTGGAAGATGCTTTGCAGGCGCGCGGTTATTTCCGCCCGATGGCGCGCAAGGAAATCATGGTCAACAATCTGCGCGGTGTTTTGACCCGGGCGGGATTTTCTGACTCGGAGTTGAGGCTGTTGCGCGGGGTTGTCGTCTCGCTCGACTATTTCAGCCCGAAGACGCCGCGCGGTTCCGGCGCGCCTGAAGGGCGCAAGCGGGAAAAGCCGGTTGTGAAAAAGATTATCGCTCCCGAGGAGGACACATCAGGCGATGAGTGAAACAGCCGACCGGCCAATCATTGCATTTGATAGCGGCATTGGCGGTTTGACCGTGCTGCGCGAGGCGCGGGTGCTCATCCCCGACAGGCGTTTTGTCTATATCGCCGATGATGCCGGTTTTCCCTATGGTGACTGGGATGAGGAGCCGCTGCGTGAGCGCATTGTCGGGCTGTTCGAGGGGTTTATTGCGAAATATGATCCTGAGATCGTCATCATCCCCTGCAATACCGCATCAACACTGGTGCTGGATGATCTGCGCCTGACCTTTCCATCAGTGCCTTTCGTTGGCACAGTGCCTGCGATCAAACCGGCTGCCGAGCGCACATCATCGGGCCTCATCTCGGTGCTGGCAACGCCCGGCACCGTGAAGCGCGCCTATACGCGGGATCTTATCCAGTCCTTTGCCACGAAATGCCATGTACGGCTTGTTGGCAGTCAGAATCTGGCACGCATGGCCGAAGCGCATATTCGCGGCGATCATATTGATGATGCTGACATACTGGCTGAGATTGCCCCATGTTTTGTCGAGATGGATGGCAAGCGCACCGATATTGTCGTGCTTGCCTGCACGCATTACCCGTTTTTGGCCAATGTGTTTCGCCGACTGGCACCATGGCCCGTGGATTGGCTCGATCCGGCTGAGGCGATTGCTCGCCGCACTTTATCGCTGCTCAAGCCCAATGGTACGGGTATCGAGCCTGAACATGGTGACGATATTGCCGTGTTCACATCGGGCAATCCCGATTTTTCAACACGCCGGCTGATGCAGGGTTTTGGGCTTGCCATGGGGTGATAATGGCGGAATCGAAGCCCCGCCATTGTCAGTCTTTCATACCAGTGCTGCTTCGGCCTTCACGGGTTGACCAAGTTCCTTGCGGATGACAGGGGCAACCTTGGTTCCGTATAGCTCAATGGCCTTCAGCGTGTTCCTGTGCGGCAGGCTGCCAAGATCGATCTGCAGCATGAAACGGTCATGCTTGAAGTAGGTATGCTGCAGCATGATCTTGTCGATGACCTCCTGCGGTGAGCCGACCAGAAGCGCGCCGCGCGGTGTGCGGCCTGCTTCAAACTGCGCCCGGTTGCTCGGCGGCCAGCCACGTTCACGCCCGATCTTGTTCATCACCACCTCATAGGACGACCAATAGCCATCCGCTGCGGCCTGCGATGTCTCGGCCACATAGCCATGCGAATTGATGCTGACCTTCAGCACTTCAGGCGCATGGCCAGCTTTTGCGCCGGCCTCACGGTAAAGTTCAACCAGCGGTGCAAAGCGGTGCGGCTCACCGCCGATGATTGCAACTGCAAGCGGCAGACCAAGTGTACCGGCCCGAATGACTGAAGCGGGTGTGCCGCCAACAGCAATCCATACGGGCAGGGGATTTTGCACCGGACGCGGATAGACGCCGAGATTGTTGATCGGCGCGCGCAGATTGCCTTTCCACGTCACACGTTCGCTGGCCCGCAGTTTCAGCAGCAGGTCGAGCTTTTCGGTGAACAGCTCGTCATAATCATTGAGGTCATAACCGAACAGCGGAAAGGACTCGATGAACGAACCGCGCCCGGCCATGATTTCCGCGCGGCCCGAGGAGATGAGATCGAGCGTCGCATATTCCTGAAACACGCGAACCGGATCTTCGGAGCTTAAAACCGTGACGGCACTGGTCAGGCGAATGTTTTTCGTACGTGCGGCCCCAGCGGCCAGAACCACAGCGGGCGTTGAAATGACGAAATCCGGCCGGTGATGTTCACCAATGCCAAAAACATCAAGACCGACCTGATCGGCCAGTTCCATTTCCTCGAGCAGATTCAGCATGCGCTGATGCGCATCAATGGCAACACCGCTCGTGGGGTCAGGGCTCATGCCTGCAAATGTATAGATGCCGAGTTCCATGATCTTCACCTTCGTATTTCCGTTGCCGCTTAGTTAAGCACGGGGTGGGAGCTTGTGAAGAACGCACATTCCGGTTGCCAAGGCACCAAAAGGAAACCGGGATGGGGAGGTGTTTATGGGGGTGAATGCTGGTGTTCGTGGTGCGTGGTTCGTGGTTCGAGGGAGATGGGTGGTTGCACAACCATTGTCGCGCCCTTCGACAGGCTCAGGATGAGGGATGGTGTTGGCTGCAATGCTAGTCGCAGAGATTGCAGTGCAAAAGGTTGCAGAACTTGACTCCCTGCAATCCTCTCTCTCCCTCATCCTGAGCTTGTCGAAGGGCGCGACAATGGTTCTGCAACCACCCATTTTCAAAAAACTGTGCCAACTTATCCAACACCATCCCAGCTCGCTTATTCTGATGGTGTCCTTTCCGGCGGGAATGCTCCGGAAACCTTCTGAAGTCAGGAAAGGATCGGTGATTTCACCTGCGGGGCTGTTAACCCTGCAGGGGAAGCGGTTTTATCTCACAAGGGTAAAACCAGTCATCGGGACGGGTGATCCGGTTGTTTTCTTGGTTCAAACAGGAAAACCTCCGGGGAACGCACTGACTAGACTACCAATATTAAGACACCCCGCGTTCCCCTTTGGATCGCCCGTCTTTCCCACCTCATCAATAGCCAGACGCAAAAGCGGGCGTGGTAATGGGAAATGATATTCCGCAACTGCAATGTTGGAGATGCAATCACCCCCCTCTGTCCTGTCGGACATCTCCCCCACAAGGGGGGAGATCACATTGGCATGAACGCCTTTGCACAACTGGAAACGTTTCAAATTGTGCAAGATGGTATTGAAGGCTGATCTCCCCCCTTGTGGGGGAGATGCCTGACAAGGCAGAGGGGGGTGAAAGCTTTCAGGATGAGGGAGATGGGTGGGTTGCAATGTTGACCACCAACGTCGCAGAACTTGACTCTCTTGCACCCCCTCCGTCATCCTCGGGTTTAACCCGAGGACCGGCGATCAGTGCCAGAGCTATCAGTAGCCGACAGTGAAGCGCTGCTGGATGTGTTTTCCAGATTCAGCTTCATCAAGAATCGCAACAGCAAGATCAGATGCGCTGATCGTGCTGTGGCCTTCGGCGTTGAACACCGGGTTGTCCTTGCCCAGCCGGTAGGTGCCAGTGCGCGGGCCGGGCACGAGAGCGAACGGTGGTGAGACAAAACTCCAGTCGAGGCCGTTCTCAGTCTTCAGGTCGTTGAGGGCCTGACGAGCACCGAGCGCGCCTTCCTTCCATTCCGCAGGAAAGTCAGGGCCATCGACAAACTGCTTGCCTTCCGCATTGAACAAGCTGCCAGCGCCGCCCACAACGATCAGGCGTTTGATACCAGCCTTTTTGGTGGCTTCGGTGATGGCCTTGCTCGCCTTGATGTGAATGGCCTGAATGTCATCAACGCCCCAGCCCGGATTATAGGCGGACAGAACAATGTCGCTGCCACCAAGCTTTGCGGTAAGGTCAGCAGCATCTAGCACGTCGACCTTGACTGCCTTCACGCCATCGAGTTTTTCCACCTTGTCGACATTGCGAACCAGCGCAGTCACGCTATGGCCGCGCGATACGGCTTCCTTCAAAAGTTCTTTGCCAACGAAGCCTGTGGCGCCGATGAGTGCGATTTTCATGTTGATCTCCTATATGCTCGGCTATGGATTGTTTTCTGGTTACTATTAATAACCATCTATGCTAGAAGCCGCGTCCTGTGAAGAACGCACTTTTTCCGTTTCAGGGAACATGGAAGTAACCACCCCTGAAATGATGAGGACCATGAGATGAGCATTCATTCAAAACCCGATGGCGATGTGCCCCTGCTGTCCACATCGGCAGCTATGGTGGCTGATGGCGCCGGTGCCTGCCCGATGCGCGAGGTGCTGGATATTGTCGGCGACAGCTGGAGCCTGCTGGTGATCATCAATCTTCAGGGCGGGCCGCGCCGGTTCAATGTACTGCGCCGGATGGTCGAGGGGATTTCGCAGCGCATGCTGACGGTGACGCTTCGTTCGCTGGAGCGTGACGGCCTGGTATTGCGCACGGTCAAACCATCGTCTCCACCTGAGGTTACATATGCGCTGACGCCGATTGGCCATTCGATTGCCGTTCCGGTCGGTGCGCTCGGGGATTGGGCAGTGAAAAACCGCGATCATCTGCGTCAAGCCCGCAAGGTGTTTGATGAGGTGCAGGAGGGTTAAAGGCCGCACCTCTCACTCCGTCATCTTTAAGCACCGACCTCCGTCATCCTCGGGTCAAGCCCGAGGATGACGGAGGTGAGAGCTGCAAAAGCCAATCACCAGCATTGCAGAACTTAGCTCCCTGCAACGCTTCAATCTCCCTCATGGTGAGCTTGTCAAACCACGAACCACACAGTCTCACGCTACTGGGAACCCTCGCGCATCCCCTGCGTTTTTCCTCTGTAGGAAATTGACAGGGAGAAAGACAATGCCTGCAAAATCTCAGGCCCAGCAGAAAGCTGCGGGCGCTGCTTTGTCAGCCAAGCGTGGTGAGACGAAGAAAAGCGAACTCAAGGGTGCATCAAAGAGCATGTATGATTCGATGAGTGAAAAGCAGCTTGAGGAATTTGCCGAGACTGATCGCAAGGGTCTGCCCCAGAAGGTGAAGCCCAAGAAATAAGTGTGCTGCAATGTGCGTGGTTCGTGGTTCGACAAGCTCACATGAGGCCCTTCGACAAGCTCAGGGTGAGGGGAGCTTTATTCTGCAATGGTGGAGATTATCGTTGCATCCTCACTCTCCCTCATGGTGAGCCTGTCGAACCACGAACCAGCAATGCAACACATTCTATTGAACTAACCGGGGCAAAACCTGCAACGCCCCAGATATCATTCACAGATGCGCGCTTTGCACGCCTTACCGTGGCAGCCGAGATCCAGATGCAGATTGCCCTGATGGGCGGCATCACCATCGGGGCCAATCACGGTCATGAATTTCTCGCAGCTGGTTTTTTGCACCGACCGCCAGAATTCCTGTTCTTCCGGTGATCCTTTCCAGCCGGAACCAAGTTCCGTGGCTTTGCCGTTGGTGAACTTGAACGACATGATATCGAGTGCATTGGCAAAGGCGTGTTCCGATACGCGGCCCTTATGGCCATTATTGACCTTGCGGCACTGATAGTCGGAACCCGTGGAAATACTCTCAATCCCCGCACCAAATGATTTTTGCGCTGCCTGTTCCACGTCGCCGATCCATCCGGCAAGTGTTCCCGCCATGGTGCAGTTCGTGGTGATGGGCGCAGCAAATTTCACCGGCTTGTCCTTGCCGATGGCGGTAATTTTGAGCGGCGAGCGCTCACCGCACATGCCTTCGGACAATGGCGGAATGATTTCGCCCTGAACATCGCCGTTCATCAGCGCCGGACAGGCGTTTTGATAAACACGATCGGGAGAAGTGGCCGGATCGGATTTCTCAGCCGTGTCTTCATCATCGGACTTCGTATCATTCTTATCGGCGGCTTTTCCGTCAGGGGGAGGATTGGGTCCGAGCTGTTCTGCGGGCTTCACATCAGGTTTCTCCGCCGGTTTGGCTTCGGGCGCAGGTTTCTGCTCGGGAACCGGCGTTGTTTCCGGATCGGCCTTCTGAATATCCTCTGCGGGCTTTTCCTCGGGCCTGGGCGCTTCCGGTGCGGCTTCACTGCCTGGTTTGGTTTGCGGGACTGGCGGTACAACCGGCAGTACGGGTCGGTTTGCCGTGGAGTGCCGTCTCTGGCGCGCTTCGGCCATATCGGCAGTGCTGATCAAAGCCGTTGTTGCAAAACATGCTGTGAGGGATAAAAGGACGAGTGTCGAACAGCGCTGTTGCTGCGAGAATAGGGTCATTATCGGCTCTACTCCTGTTGAGCGTCTAACCTAACGCCTAATGCGGGCTATCGGTTTCAAACTTTATAAACCGGTGAAATGCTCGGTCTGGCTTGACATCAAGAAACCTTCACACTAGAAGCCACCCCAGCGCAGGGCTCAACGGCTCTGCGTTTCATTTGACGTGTCCCGTGAGTGATTTCGCAAAGCGTGCGTGAATCATTCTGTCAGTCTTCAAAAACAGGAGGCAGAGGAGGGCGCGTTTCCTTGAATCGGGGCGCAGGCTTCGATTTGGTTTGGTTGAAAGGAAATGCGATGAGCAAGCGCGAATCGTCCAAGTATAAAATTGATCGCCGTCTTGGCGAAAACATCTGGGGCCGTCCAAAATCCCCGGTTAACCGTCGTGAATATGGTCCCGGCCAGCATGGTCAGCGCCGTAAGAGCAAGCTTTCCGATTTCGGCGTACAGCTGCGCGCCAAGCAGAAGCTCAAGGGCTTCTACGGCGACATCTCGGAAAAGCAGTTCCGCAAGACCTATGAAGAAGCTTCCCGTCGTAAGGGCGATACCGGCGAACAGCTGATCGGCCTGCTCGAGTCGCGTCTGGATGCAGTGGTGTACCGCGCCAAGTTCGTTGCGACGATCTTTGCTGCGCGCCAGTTCGTCAACCACGGTCACGTCAACGTCAACGGCCGCCGCGTCAACATTCAGTCCTACATCTGCAAGGCAGGTGACGTGATTGAAGTGCGCGAAAAGTCAAAGCAGCTCGCTTTCGTTCTCGAAGCCAGCCAGCTTGCTGAACGTGATGTTCCTGAATATCTCGAAGTTGACCACAACAAGATGGTTGCCAAGTACTCACGCGTTCCGGCCTTCTCCGATGTGCCATACGCTGTACAGATGGAACCAAATCTGGTTGTCGAATTCTATTCGCGTTAATCAGTTCTGAGTTTACGAAAAGCCGCCCCGAGAAATCCGGGCGGCTTTTTTTGTCTCTTATCTTGCCGGAGCGCGTATGACCGATCTTCAGGATGTCGTCGACAGTGTCTATCAGGATCTTGCCAGCCGTATCGGCGAGGGCAAGCTGGCTGATTATATTCCCGAACTTGCCACGGTTGATCCGAAGCAGTTCGGACTGGCGCTTTGCACCGTCGATGGTCAGGTGCATACAGCCGGTGACGCCGACACATCATTCTCCATCCAGAGCATTTCCAAGGTTTTCACCCTGACGCTGGCGCTCGGCAAGATCGGCGACGGGTTGTGGAAGCGTGTCGGGCGCGAGCCTTCTGGCAATGCGTTTAATTCGATTGTTCAGCTCGAACAGGAGAAGGGCAAGCCGCGCAATCCCTTCATCAATGCGGGGGCAATTGCTGTCGCCGATGTGGTACTGGCCGGGCATCTGCCGAAAGAGGCAATCGGCGAGATCGTTCAGTTCATCCGGCATCTTGCCGATGATGAGACCATTGCCATTGATCACAATGTGGCACGATCTGAAACCAATACTGGCTACAGGAATGTGGCGCTTGCCAATTTCATGCGGTCCTTTGGCAATCTCAATCATCCGGCCGAACATGTGCTTGGCGTTTATTTTCACCATTGCGCCATTGCCATGTCCTGCCGGCAACTGGCCCATGCGGGGCTTTATCTGGCCTCCGCAGGCCGTAATCCGCTCAGTGGCGGCAGTGTGGTGTCCTCAAGCCGGGCACGGCGTATCAACGCACTGATGCTGATGTGCGGGCATTATGATGGCTCGGGCGATTTTGCCTATCGGGTTGGTCTGCCGGGGAAAAGCGGTGTTGGCGGGGGTATTCTGGCGATCGCACCGGGCAGGGCCTCCATTGCCGCGTGGTCGCCGGGGCTGAATGAGAATGGCAATTCGCTGCTCGGTTCTGCCGCCTTGGAGCTTCTGGCGCAACGGACGGGCTGGTCGGTGTTCGGGCAGTAGTTTTGTTTGCAGGACCATCATGCGTGGTTCGACAGGCTCACCATGAGGGAGAGGGGTGGGCTGCAAAGATAATCGCAACGTTGCAAACTGTGGCTCCCCGTCATTACCCCAACTCCGTCATCCTCGGGCTTGACCCGAGGACCCATAATTTAAAAGCGCAGAACATATAAGTTCGTTTGATCTCCTTGGTCGTGGGTCCTCGGGTCAAGCCCGAGGATGACGGAGGAGGTGGAGTGTGGAGAGTCAAGTTCTGCAACGTTGCGATTATCTTTGCAGCCCACCCCTCTCCCTCATGGTGAGCTTGTCGAACCACGAGCAATGTTGATGCAAATTTTAAGTTTACTGAAACAAAGGTGAATTCAAACTTTAGGATTGGCACAAAACGAAACACTGCTTGCGTTGGAGCTTGCACCGGGGCAATGAAAGCGCCAGAGGTGAGAAGATGACCATTCATGATCAGGATCTGGCGGATGCGGCGGGTTGCCACCCGATGTTTCTCGGGGTGCCGTCCAATGTCGAATTCAACAAGCTGCGCAAGCGGCTTTTGCGCAATACGCGTCAGGCGCTGGATGATTTCGGCATGGTCAGGCCGGGCGAGCGCTGGTTGATCGGACTGTCAGGCGGCAAGGACTCTTATGCCCTGCTGGCATTGCTGCTGGACCTGAAATGGCGCGGTATGCTGCCGGTGGACCTGCTCGCCTGTAATCTTGATCAGGGGCAGCCGAATTTCCCCAAACATATCCTGCCGGAGTTCCTTAAAAAGAACGGCATCGAGCACCGGATTGAATATAAGGACACCTATTCCATTGTCACCGACAAGGTGCAGGAAAACCAGACCTATTGCTCGCTCTGTTCGCGGCTGCGGCGGGGTCATCTTTACCGCGTGGCGCGCGAAGAGGGCTGTTCGGCGCTGGTGCTTGGCCATCACCGCGAGGATATTCTCGAAACCTTTTTCATGAACCTCTTTCATGGCGGCAGGCTCGCCGCAATGCCGCCAAAGCTGCTCAATGATGAGGGCGATGTGATGGTGCTGCGGCCTTTAAGCTATTGCGCCGAGGATGATCTGGAAAAGTTCGCCGCCGCCATGCAGTTTCCGATCATTCCCTGCGACCTCTGCGGCAGTCAGGACGGCCTGCAGCGCAATATGATGAAGGCAATGCTGACCGATATTGAAAAGCGTATGCCGGGCCGCAAGGAAATCATGATCCGGGCGCTGGCCAACACCCGCCCGAGCCATCTCCTTGACCGCAACATCTTTGATTTTGCCGGTCTTGTCACAAGTGGAGCAGAAGCCAGTGCTGTTTAATGATCAGGATATTGATTGGTTGAGTGATCTGCTCAGTGCAGTTGCGCTTCAGGAGATCATGCCGCGCTTTCGCCAGCTTGGCACAGCCGATATCAAGCAGAAGACATCAGCGCTTGATCTGGTGACAGAAGCCGATACCAGTGCAGAGCGCGTGATCACGGCGCGTCTGCGCGAGCGCTACCCCGATGCATTTGTACTCGGCGAGGAAGCCTGTGAGCTTGACGCATCGTTGCTCGGCAAGCTGAAAGACGCGCCATTGGCCTTCATCATTGATCCCGTTGATGGCACTTATAATTTTGCCACCGGTGTTCCGCTTTTCGGTGTGATGCTGGCCGTTGTGGTCAATGGCGAAACGGTGGCCGGGATTATTCATGATCCTGTCGGCAAGGACTGGATCATCGGCGTCAAAGGCGCTGGTAGCCATATTCGCTCGGCTTTTGATGTCAGGCACAAAGTGTCTGTATCACCACCGGCGGCGGTCAATGAAATGCTGGGCGCGATTTCCTGGCAATTCCTCAGCGATCCCTTGCGTTCAACGCTGGCGCGCAACCATGCCAAGTGCAAGGCGTCATTCGGCTTCCGCTGCGCGGCGCATGAATACCGTTTGATCGCATCGGGAAATGCACATTTTGCCATCTTTAACAAGCTGATGCCTTGGGATCACCTTGCCGGTGTGCTTATCCATCAGGAAGCGGGCGGCTATGCGGCCCGCTTTGATGGTTCTGCCTATCTGCCCAAGCATCTGGATGGCGGCTTGCTGATCGCGCCTGACAAGGCGAATTGGCAGGATTTGCGTGAGATACTCTGGCAGGCGTAATCCGCAGGTTTAAACCCGCGGATTATGTGGATGGAACAGCTTGCCCTTTTCGGCAATCAGCACAAAGATCAGACCGATCACCGAAACCACGAAGAAGCCCATGACCAGCGGCAAGGTCGTCCCGTCAAAGGACTGGCCGATGAGTGCGCCGATAGCACCGCCGCCCGCCGTACCCATGAATCCGAGCACGGATGACGCTGTACCGGCTACATGGCCGAGCGGCTCCATTGCCAGTGCGTTGAAGTTCGAGCCGATCCAGCCGAACTGGAACATTGCCAGCGCAAAGAGCACGAGATAGAGCGGGAAGGGCGTCGGATGCGGTCCGAATATCGTCAGCAGCACCCAGATCGTGCTGATGGTCAGGAAGCCGAGCAGTGCGCCGTGGGAAAGACGGCGCATACCAAAGCGGCCAACAAGGCGTGAATTCATGAAGGATGAAAACGCCATGGTGATCGCGACGGACGCAAATGCCACCGGGAACCAGATGCCAAGCTCATAGATGCCGATATAGATCTGCTGGGCCGAATTGATGAAGCCGAAGAGCGCCCCGAACAGGAACGCGCTTGCGAGCGTATAGCAAAGCGCCACGCGATTGGTCAGCACGATCTTAAAACCTTGAGCAACCGATTTCAGCGTGAACGGGCGCTGGTCCGCCGGATCAAAGGTTTCGGGCAGGCGGATATACATCCAGAGCGTGACGGCAGCGGCAATGACAGCCATGAAAATAAAGATCAGGTGCCAGTCGCCAAAGATCATGACGGCCTGACCCGTGCCCGGCGCGATAACCGGAACGATCATGAACACCATCATGATCAGCGACATGACTTCAGCCATCTGACGGCCACCATAAACGTCGCGGACGATGGAAACGGTGATAACGCGCGTTGCTGCCGAACCAATGCCCTGAATCAGCCGGAAGAACAGGAGCGAGGCGAAGCTTGGCACAAAGGCGGCGCTGGTGGCCGCAATGACATAGACAGCCAGACCGAACAGCAGCGGCTTGCGGCGGCCGAAACGATCGGAGATCGGCCCGTAAAACAATTGTGATATGGAGAAACCGAGCAGATAGGCCGAGATCACATATTGCCTGTGGTTTTCGTTCGTCACCCCGAGGCTCGCGCCGATCTGCTGTAAACCGGGCAGCATGATATCGATTGCCAGCGCGTTGATCGCCATGAGCATGGCCATCATCCCGATAAATTCGACTTTCCCCATCCCCATCAGGCGCGGCGCCGATGCTTGTGTAGTGCTATCCATTATGAGACCTGCAAAAACAAAGACAAAGGCGTCGGAGGGCCCGACGCCTTGAGAAAAAGATTCCGGATTTCCCCGGAACCAATTGAAATTATAGCGTTAGAGCAAGCTTTGCTCTGATCAGGCGGCCTTTGTGGCGACGCCCTTTTCGCTGAGCAGGGTCTGTAATTCGCCTGCCTGGAACATTTCGCGGATGATGTCGCAACCGCCGACGAACTCGCCCTTCACGTAAAGTTGCGGAATGGTCGGCCAGTTAGAGTAATCCTTGATACCCTGACGCAGCTCATTTGATGTAAGGATATTCACACCCTTATAATCCACGCCGATGTAATCAAGGATCTGCACGACCTGCCCGGAAAAGCCACACTGCGGAAAGCCCGGAGTACCCTTCATGAACAGGACAACGTCGTTGCTCTTGACCTCATTGTCGATAAATTCGTTGATACCGCTCATTTCGGGCAAACCTTTCATACCAATGCACGACGAATCGTCATCATTGGTCCAAATTGATCTCTTCTAAACAAATAGCGCTTCAATTCTGGCAAAACAAGGCTGGTCATTGTGTCATCTCGTAGCATTATCGCGATCAGTATCGTTGTTTTGGTCATTATCGTCGGCATTTTCTGGTTTATGCGACCTCCACCGCCCCCTAAACCTGCGCCCAATCCGCCAATCAATATCTCCGACGGCGATCTGCCCGATATCTGCCGGAAGATGACATTCGAGGGGGTCGACTCCATCGTGTGCGAGATTGATCTGCGCACCCACCGGATCGATCTTGCGAGGGCGAATGCCGATGGTGAGGCCTATGGCTCGCTCAAGGCGTTCATGGAATCCCGCCCGCAGGATGTCAGGCCGATCCTCGCCATGAATGCCGGCATGTATGAGGAAGACCTTTCGCCCGTTGGCCTTTATGTGGAGGAGGGCAACCAGACGTCGGAACTGGAAACCAATGACGGCGAAGGCAATTTTTTCCTGAAGCCGAACGGGGTTTTCTTTATCGGAAAGAACGGAACGCCCGGTATTCTTGAAACGGGCGCTTTTGCGGCTGCCGCGCCCGATGTGCGCATCGCAACGCAATCGGGGCCGATGCTTGTTATCAACGGACAGGTCCATCCGCGCTTTGAGCCGAACGGCACGTCACGTCTGATCCGCAATGGTGTCGGCATTCGTGATGCGAACACTGTTGTGCTGGCGATATCGATCGAGCCAGTCAGTTTGGGGAGTTTTGCCCGCCTGTTCAAGGACGGGCTTGGCTGTGCCAATGCGCTGTTTTTCGATGGCACGATCTCGTCATTGGCCAATGATCGCAAAACGCTGGTTGGCGGCACCGACCCCGTGGGGCCGATTATCGCCGTATTCGGGAAGAAGTAGGATTATTCGGGAGCGCTGGTCTGCAGGGCGAGGGCGTGCAGCACCCCGCCCATATTGCCCTTCAAGGCATCATAGACCATCTGGTGCTGCTGAACGCGCGACTTGCCGCGAAAGCTCTCGGCGACGACTTCCGCTGCATAATGATCACCATCACCGGCAAGATCGCGAATGGTCACTTGTGCGTCAGGAATGGCGTCCTTGATCATTTTCTCGATGTCGTGCGCGTCCATAGCCATATTCTGTCTCCCAATCTTCTCGCGATCACGCAGCCTGTGTTTCTTCGCTGTCCTGACCGCTCATATAGTCAGGGAACCACGATTCGTGGGCTTTTGTCAGGTCTGCAACTGATATGGAGGCGAGACGCTCGATCGTCAATGTATTGCCGGCCACGGTTCCAAGCTTGCGGAACGGAACGCCGGAGCCTTCAGCATTGAGCGAAATCAAATTCGCCATATCCGGGGCAACAGCGATCAGGTAACGCGCCTGATCTTCGCCGAAAAGCACCGCATGGGCAGGGCCTTCGCCAACATTGACGGTGGCACCCTTGCCGGAGGCCATGCACATTTCAGCCAGCGCAATACCAAGGCCGCCATCGGACAGGTCGTGACAGGCAGTTATCTGACCGTTGCGGATAGCCGAGCGGACGAAATTGCCGTTGCGCTTTTCAATGTTGAGATCAACGGGCGGGGGCGGGCCATCCGCACGGCCATACAGATCGCGCAGATAGACCGATTGGCCAAGATGTGTGCCATCGCCGCCGATGAGGATCAGCACATCACTCTCATGCATGCCGCCGATCTTGGCGGTCTTCGACCAATCGGGGATCAGGCCAACGCCTGCGATGGTCGGTGTCGGCAGGATCGCCTGACCATTGGTCTCGTTGTAGAGCGACACATTGCCCGAGACAATGGGGAAGGCGAGCGCGCGGCAGGCATCGCCGATACCGCCAATGGCTTTGACCAGCTGGCCCATGATTTCAGGGCGTTCCGGATTGCCGAAGTTGAGATTGTCGGTAGCTGCGAGCGGCTCTGCGCCGACCGCAGTCAGGTTGCGCCAGCATTCGGCAACAGCCTGTTTGCCGCCTTCATAGGGATCAGCTTCGCAATAGCGCGGAGTGACGTCGGAGGAGAAGGCGAGTGCCTTGGAGCGGTGGCCCTCAACGCGCACAACACCGGCGTCGCCGCCGGGCACCTGCAATGAATTCCCTTGGATCAGCGTGTCATACTGTTCGTAGACCCAGCGGCGCGAGGAAAGATCGGGTGAGCCGATCAGTTTCAAGAGTGCTGCGCCATAATCATCCACATCGGGAACGCTTGCGGCGGGCAGCGGTGCATGTTTGCCGGGTTCCATCCACGGACGATCATATTCGGGTGCCTGATCGCCGAGATCCTTGATGGGCAGATTGGCGACTTCATCGCCCTGATGGATGACGCGGAAGCGCAGATCATCGGTGGTGTAACCGACAATGGCGAAATCCAGACCCCATTTCTTGAAGATTGCCTGGGCTTCCGCTTCCTTTTCCGGACGCAGAACCATGAGCATACGCTCCTGGCTTTCCGACAGCATCATTTCATAGGCGGTCATGCGCTCTTCACGCACCGGCACATCATCAAGGTTCAGGCGGATGCCGAGATTGCCCTTGGCACCCATTTCAACGGCAGAACAGGTGAGGCCAGCGGCACCCATGTCCTGAATGGCGATGACAGCGCCGGAGGCCATCAGTTCCAGCGAGGCTTCAAGCAGGCATTTTTCGGTGAAGGGATCGCCAACCTGCACGGTCGGGCGCTTTTCTTCGATCGATTCGTCAAATTCCGCCGATGCCATGGTCGCACCGCCGACACCGTCGCGGCCTGTCTTGGCACCGAGATAAACCACGGGAAGGCCGACGCCCTTGGCTTCGGACAGAAAGATCGCATTGGTCTTGGCAAGGCCAGCAGCAAAGGCATTGACCAGAATATTGCCGTTATAGCGGGCGTCAAAATTGACTTCACCGCCAACGGTAGGCACGCCGAAGGAATTGCCATAGCCGCCAACGCCTTCCACTACACCGGATACGAGGTGGCGTGTCTTGGGGTGGGACGGCGCGCCAAAGCGAAGGGCATTCATGGCTGCAATCGGCCGCGCGCCCATGGTGAACACATCGCGCAAAATGCCGCCAACGCCTGTAGCCGCGCCCTGATAGGGCTCGATATAGGACGGGTGGTTGTGGCTCTCCATCTTGAAGACCACGCAATCGCCATCACCAATATCAACAACGCCAGCATTTTCGCCCGGTCCCTGAATGACCTGCGGCCCGGTTGTCGGCAGCGTGCGCAGCCATTTCTTCGAGGATTTATACGAACAATGCTCGTTCCACATCGCCGAGAAAATGCCAAGCTCGGTAAAGCTCGGCTCACGTCCGATCAGGTCGAGAATGCGTTGATATTCGTCCGGCTTCAGCCCGTGCGAAGCAACGAGTTCCGGGGTGATCTGGATTGTATTGGAGAGAGCCATCGGTAATACCAATTCCATTGCGCTTTTCTTGGGTTCTCTTAGAGCAATTTGTGCGGGGAATACACCGTCAAACGCGGAAAAAATGTCGCTTGCCGCGTTTCTTCAACAGCTGGGGTGATATTCGGATCATCACTCCACCTTTCTCCGTCATCCTCGGGCTTGACCCGAGGACCCATATCTTAAAAGCACTGAACATTCAGATGATTTCATCCTCTTAGCCGTGGGTCCTCGGGTCAAGCCCGAGGATGACCGAGAGAGCTGCCCGAGGACGACGAAGAGAGGTGCCCGAGGACGACGGAGAGAGATTTTCCAGGATAACGAAGAGGCGCGTCTGGGATAACGAAGAGAGATATCCACGATGACGGAGAAGGGTGGATTAGGCTGTTTGAGCCAGCTCACGAATAACTGTCATAGCTCGCATTGTCGGTTTCCATGAGCCTGCGCAGGATTGTCAGCCCGCTGGCGACTTCCTGTTTTGTGCCGGGAACGGAATAGCCAAACCGCACGCGGTGAAACGTTTTTTCCGTCCGGCCTGCTTTGAACTCATCCTCATCATCAATCAGCACGCCCTCGTTGAGCGCGGCGCTCTTGAAGGTTGCGGAAAGCCATGGCTCGGGTAGTTTGACCCAGATGAAGGGGGAATAGGGGTGTGAGTTGAACTCAAAGCCGCTGAAGATCGACCGTGCCAGTGATTCCCGCTCGGATGTTTCCTCCCGCACCTTGATGCGAATGGCGTCCGCCTCGCCTGAATTGACCAGTTGCGCGCCAAGTTCCGCCATGAGAAAAGGCATACCACCCGTTACCATCTTGTGGGCGGTGACGACGCGCGAAGCCAGATGCGGCGGGCAGGCAACCCAGCCACCGCGCACGCCTGCGGTCACGGATTTGGACAGGCCACCAATGTGGAAAGTGCGCTCAGGGGCAAGTTCCGCAAGCTTGACGTGATCAAGGCCGACGAGCGAACCATAAATCTCGTCCTCGATGATCCAGACATTGTAACGGCGGGCTGTCTCAACGATGGCGCGCCTATGATCCTCCGGCATGGTGGTGGCGGTCGGGTTTTGCAGCGATGGCATCAGGAACACCAGTTTCGGGTGCTGTTGCGCGCAAAGTCGCTCAAAATCATCAGGCGTGGCGCTGCCATCTTCCGTATTGATGATGATGCTGCGCCGGCCCATCAAATTGGCGCTGCGCGCGGCGGAACAATAGCTCAAATCTTCAAAGGCAATACGGTCGCCCGGAACCGTGACGGCGGCAATAATCGCCAGAATGGCGGAATGGGCGCCAAGGGTCGGCACGATGGATGATACGTCGGGCCGCCATTCGGATGAACCGAGCCAGCGGCTGCCTGCCAATTGCCATGACGGGGGCAGGGTGCGGGAGTAGCTGGCAATTTCAGCGGGGTAGTTTTTGGTAATATCCTGCAGAAAGCGGTCCATGATCACCGACTGGCCCACATCAATGGCGGCAGTGCTGTCGAGACGGATATTGCCCGGCGGGATAATGTGGGCGCGCGTGCCGCCGAACGGCTGCGAATTCTGGGCCGTCGGGAGTTCGATCAGCTTGGCTTCCCGGTGATCAATCACATAGGTGCCGCGACCGACTTCGCCGCTGACTAGGCCGCGCTCGCGGATGAGATTGTACGCGCGACCAACTGTACCAATTGTCACCCCAATATCGAAGGCCAGGTTGCGCTGCGGTGGCAATTTCGTGCCTGGCGCAAGCACACCATCGGCAATATCCGATTCAATCCGCTCCGCAAGCTGCAGATAAAGCGGGCCTTTGCCGTGTTTCAGTTCTGGAAGCCAATTTGTCATGGTGACAATTATGTATATTGCGATTCCAATTGAGTCAATCCATTAGATCTAACGATACAATTCGAGTCATTTCGGCTTGGTAGGATGGAGATTATGAGTACAATTGATGCAATCGAAAGAAAATGTGCGAGTTCAAGAGGCGTAAAAGCGGTCTTTTTGCCAAAACTGCCCCATGACAGGGTGACAATACTGCGCCGCATTGTTGCGTGGATGAGCAAGGCAGCCGTTAAGCGCCGCACCCGTATTGAACTGCGCGAACTGACAAAGGATCAGCTGAAGGATATCGGCATGACGCCATCACAGGCGTGGCATGAATCCAAACGGTTTTTCTGGGATTGATTGTCCTCTGCTCAATCGGCAAAATTGCCGATTGTTGCGCGGCGAATGCTGTTTAGGCATTAATCAGAATAGCTGATACCTGCGCTCAGTAATATTGAATGAATTTTTTGTGATTTACATATATATTACATATTCAACCGTTTTAGGGAGGCGCATATGGGTACGACTTTTGTAGAACCTAACCAGCCTGCTATCCGGGGCCTGACCTATGCCTCACAGCCCGACTTCCTGTCGCAATTTGCCGGATGGGTGGAAAGCGCGCTGATGAAACGGCGCACGCGACTGCAACTTGGCAGGTTGAGCGATGAGGGGCTCAAAGACCTTGCTTTGACCCGCGATCATGTCGAGGCCGATCTCGATCGCTATTTGTCCGCTTGAGGTTTGAAAGCCGGTGCGGATCGCACCGGCCTCCTGTTTGTAATCGATCAGCCGCGCGCGGTGCAGGATGGCGTTCCTGCAGCCCAGCGCTGTACGTCTGACGAGATGCGATTTCCCATTGAATGGCCCATCAGCGGTCCAAAGGCTTCAACCTTGGCCGGGTTGCCCTCCGCGTGAACGACGAGCAGCGGGCGAGCGCCGGGATTACCAGCCGGGACCACCAGAATGCGCGGACGTCCCGAATAGGAATTCAGTTCCGGTGCCAGATGATAGGGCTTGAAGGCCGAATCCTTTGATTTGAACCAGCAGGTATTGGCGGCCAGCGCCACCCGTTCCATGGTGGCAAGGGCAGCCTTGTCAGAGCCAAAAGCCAGGGAACCAGGCCCCGGCTTGCTTGGCGATTGGCATCCGGCGAGTGCCACGAGCGAAATCATCATGGCCATGCCAATCGTCTTCATATGCATCCAGCTATCTCCAATGAATTTACGGTCTAACTTGCCTCAAGTTCCGCGAGGAACACTTTTGAAGCATCCGCCATCTCGAACCAGACCAGCGATAGCACCGGATCCTGAACAATCAGTTGCTCATAGGCGTCAAATTTCGGAAATGGTTCCAGCAGGCGCGAGCGGCGCGTCATCACCCGGAAATGGTTGAAGAGGAAGCGGATTGGCGTAAGCCATGCATCGGCCATCGTCATCTGGTTGCCAAGGGCATAAGGCCCGTGGCCAATGCGATGCTCGATCTCGCGCAGACCGGCTTCCAGCTGGGAGAAAAGCTTGGTGATGCGGGCATCGTCTTTCGATTTGGTGTGGACGAGTTCGAAAAGCTCCATCACCGGCACGAGCACTTCCAGTTCGGCAAGGCGAGCCGTCATGCGCACGACGGCGCGATCACGCGAGTCCGCAGGCAGGAGGGCAGGTTCGGGGAAATGTTCTTCCAGATATTCCGAAATGACGGTGGCTTCGAGGACCGTGAGGCCCGAGCCGGTGATCAGAACCGGAATGCGATTGAATGGAGAAATACTGCGAAACTCTTCGGGGATCGGCCAACCAGCGGGTGGGGCCACAACCTTGATCGGTGCATTCTTGTAATAGGCGATGCAGCGAACAATTGAGGAGTAGGGGGATAGCGGCCGAGAGTAGAGTTTCATGTCTCAATTCCTCCATTTGAGTGCCGTTCCGATCCATTGCGGATCAAAACGGCATTTCTCAAACGTATAGAATTTTACTCAGGCGGCAATCCCAAGAATGCCCGCAAACAGTGCGCGGCCATCGGAACCGCCATGGGCGGCTTCAATCAGGTTCTCCGGATGCGGCATCATACCGAGAACATTGCCTTTTTCGCTGATAATGCCGGCGATGTCATTCATGGCGCCGTTCGGGTTGGTGCCTTCCGCATAGCGGAAAGCCACCTGACCTTCGCCTTCGATACGGGCCAAAGTCTTTTCGTCAGCGAAGAAATTGCCCTCATGATGTGCAACCGGGCAGCGAATGATCTGGCCATGCGAATAACCGCGGGTGAAGGCGGTGTTGGCATTGGTCACTTCAAGCTTCACTTCGCGGCACACGAATTTCAGCGATGCATTGCGCATCAAGGCACCGGGCAGAAGGCCAGCTTCCTGCAAAATCTGGAAACCGTTGCACACGCCCATGACCATGACGCCCTTGTCGGCCTTTTCGCGGATCGCCTGCATGACGGGCATACGGGCGGCAATGGCGCCGCACCGCAGATAGTCGCCATAGGAAAAGCCGCCGGGAATGACGATCAGATCGACATCGGGGATTTCCGTGTCCGTCTGCCAGACGGTCTGGGGTGCATGGCCGGAGATTTTCGTCAGCGCCGCAATCATGTCACGGTCGCGATTAAGGCCCGGGAGAAGTACGACAGCTGATTTCATTTAGATAAGCTCCACCGCGTAATCTTCAATGACTGTGTTGGCGAGCAGCTTTTCGCACATCGCCTTGACGTTGGCTTCGGCAGTTGCGCGGTCTGTGGTGTTGACCTCGACATCAAAAATCTTGCCCTGGCGCACGGATGCGACGCCCTCGAAACCAAGACTGCCGAGCGCGCCGACGATCGCCTTACCCTGTGGGTCAAGAACGCCATTTTTCAAGGTTACAGTGACACGTGCCTTCATCGATTGTCTTCTCCGGGATTGTTCAATCAGCGTTTATTTAACCAGAACCGGCCCGGTGGGGCGCAGCTGTTCATTCTCATTCATGATGCCAAGGCGCCGAGCCACTTCCTGATAGGCTTCGATCAGGCCGCCCATATCACGGCGGAACCGGTCCTTATCAAGCTTTTCATTGGTCTGGCTATCCCACAGGCGGGCGGAATCGGGCGAAAACTCATCGGCGACGACAATACGCATCATGTCGCCTTCCCACAAACGTCCGCATTCGATCTTGAAATCCACAAGCTGAATGCCGACGCCGAGGAACAGACCGCTCAGGAAGTCGTTGACGCGAATGGCCAAAGCCATGATGTCATCGATTTCCTGCGGCGCTGCCCAGCCAAAGGCCGTGATGTGCTCTTCGGAGACCATCGGATCATCCAGCGCATCGGCCTTGTAATAAAATTCGATGATCGAGCGCGGCAGAACCGTGCCTTCCTCGATTCCAAGGCGTTTTGCCAGCGAACCGGCGGCAATGTTGCGCACAACCACCTGAAGAGGGATGATTTCGACTTCCTTGATCAGCTGCTCGCGCATGTTGAGGCGGCGGATAAAGTGCGTCGGAATACCCATGCGGTTCAGCTGGGTGAATATATATTCGGAAATCCGGTTGTTCAGAACACCTTTGCCATCAATGACTTCGTGCTTCTTGGGATGCAGCACGGTGGTGTCGTCTTTGAAATGTTGAACAAGTGTTCCTGGCTCTGGTCCTTCGTAAAGGATTTTGCCTTTGCCTTCGTAGACACGGCGGCGACGATTCATTGCAGGTCTCTGGTATTGGAGTTATCGGTCGGCCTTGGTCATAGCCATCATGTTGGCGCGCTAACTATCGTAAAAGCAAGCATTCTACAATGATACTTTATGAGTTCCCCTGAATTATGGGGTATGTGATCCCCCGAATTATGGGTTATATGGACTTTCCACGACAAAGTGACCCATGTTTGACTGAAGAGGTTCAATTCAGACTTTAGATTTTGTGCAGAATAGTTATATGGACCTCAGAAACCATGCTGATCGGGACTTGCCCTAAAAATGCCAAGACCCGGGAGGCATCTTTCACCGGAATGACCAATTCATTTTGCGGGAGCAAGAGAGGATGACAATGGAAGATCGCGAAAATGCCTTCGAAAACAAATTCGCACATGATGCGGAAGTTCGCTTTCGGGCAGAGGCACGGCGCAACAAGCTGATCGGTCAGTGGGCGGCGGAAAAGCTTGGTAAAACAGGCGCGGAAGCCGAAGCCTATGTGCTTGAGGTCATCAAGGCAGATTTTCAGGAAGCCGGCGACGACGATGTTTTCCGCAAGATCCGGGCTGATTTCGATGCCGCTGGCGTCGACAAATCCGATCACCGCATCCGCCGCACGATGGACGAGATGCTGCAGGAAGCTATCAAGCAGATTCAGGGCTCCTGATCTCACCTGCACGCGCTTCGTAAAAACCGCCCTTCACGGGCGGTTTTTTGTTGGCGCACCTCCGCCGTTTTTGCTTCACTGCATGCCGAGTCGACCATCAGCAGAGCATCAGGGAGAGAAATCATGTCGCTAGCGTCGCGTCTGAGGGCGGGAGAAACGGTTTATTCCGCCTGGTGCAACCTGCCTTATCCGCTGGTTATGGAAACCCTGTGCCGTACGGATTTCACCACTTTCATGCTCGATATGCAGCATGGTGCGTTTGATACGCAATCGGTGCTGCAAAGTGTCGGCATCATCCAGAATGCAGGCAAGCACACGGTGGTGCGCATTCCTGTTGACCGTTTCGACATGGCAAGCCGCGCGCTGGATTTCGGCGCGGAGGGTGTTATCGCCCCGATGATCAATTCCATTGAAGATGCAAAGCGGTTTGCGGCTTCGATGAAATATCCGCCGGTTGGCGAGCGTTCATGGGGCCAATTGCGCGGACGGCCCGCAAGTTATGGCGCTGGCGGCTCCGGCGCTTATCTCAGTGAAGTCAACGGCAAGACGCTGGCTTTTGCGATGATCGAAACCCGCGCGGCCTTTGCGGCGCTGGATGGTATCCTTGCCGTTGACGGTATTGACGGTGTTTTCGTCGGCCCCTCGGACTTTTCCATCGGCTGGAGCAATGGAGCCGAGGTGGATGCGGGATCGCAAGCTATCATTGAGCCATTGAAGGAGATCGCAGCCAAGGCCCTCGCTGCGGGCAAGCTCTGCGGCATCTATGCGGCGAATGCGGAACTGGCCAAGAGATTCACCAGCCTCGGCTATACCTATGTTCCACTCGCGGTCGATACTGGCTATCTGCAGGCCGGTGTTAAAAGCCTGCTGGATGCCGTGGGGGAGTAGAGCGACGCTTACAACCTTGAGATAAACTGCGCAAAAACCATCGAACCCTCCGGCCATGGTCCATGGCCGGATTCGGAATTGAGATGGCCCGATTCACCCGCATCAATGAACAGCGAGCCCCATGCGGCGGCCAGATCTTCCGCGACTGCATATTCGCAGTAATGGTCATTGCGGCTGGCAATGACCACCGACGGAAATGTGAAAGGCTCACGCGGATAGGGGCCAAATGTCATCAGGTGCTTTGGCCGTATTTTGGGATTCGATACATCCGGCGGCGTGACCAGAAACGCGCCTTTGATCTTGTCAGCAATCTGCGGCAGCGCATGCACAAAGGTTGGCACGCCAAGCGAATGGGCGACAATAACAACCGGCTGTGTCGCTTCATTGACTGACTTGACCACTTCGGCCACCCAATCGGCAAGAACAGGCTTTGACCATTCCTTCTGCTCGACACGGCGCGCGGTGGAAAGTTTTGCTTCCCAGCGCGACTGCCAGTGATCGGGGCCGGAATTGGTGTAACCGGGGATAATGAGAATATCGGCGTCTTTGACTTTCATATCCCCCATTTAGGAAAAAATCTGCCGGATCGCAACGTGGCAAGATTGTAAACAGTGACGATTGGTCGGTTCACTAATAGTGAACATGCTGTTCGCCGCTGCGTGGCTTGTATATTGGCCTGAGAGAGCCGACCTTATCACCAATGAAACAGGTGATGAAATCGCGGGGATGCACATGAAGGTTACACGCAGAGATGTTGTCGGCGGTGCCGGCGTGCTTGCCTTTCAGGCGATTGCGGGCGGAGAACCAGCCCGCGCGGAGACAGATATGAACAATCTACCTTTTGCAGCAATGGCCCCGACTCATGTGTCAAAAGTGGGCATCAAGGCCAAGGACGCTGATCAGCTTTCAAAATACTACACGGATGTGGTGGGCCTGCGCGAACTGTCCCGCAAGGGGCAGACGGTTGTGCTTGGCGCTGGCGATACGCCTCTGCTCGAAATTGAGCAGGCGGCTGCCATTCGCGCCGATGATCCCAGCAGCGCCGGGCTTTATCACACGGCTTTTCTCCTGCCGCGACGCGTTGACCTTGCCCGCTGGGCCAAACGCGCCATCGATCAGCGCACGCCTATTGTCGGTGCGTCGGATCATGTTGTCAGCGAGGCCATCTATCTGACCGATCCTGAAGGCAATGGCATCGAGATTTATGCGGATCGTCCGCATGAAAGCTGGAAATGGAACGGTTCATCGGTTCAGATGGGTACGGCTGCGCTTGATGTCGGCAATCTGCTTGGCGAGCTGAAGCCGGATACGGCGGAATGGACTGGCGCGCCTGATGGGGCCATGGTCGGCCATTTGCATCTGCGTGTGGGCAATGCGGGTGAAGCAGAGGAATGGTGGCACAGGGAACTTGGCATGCAGACCGTCGCCGGGGTTGGCGGCAGTGCCGTGTTTCTGTCAACAGGTGGCTATCACCACCATGTCGCTGCCAATTCCTGGCAGAGCAGGGGTGCCGGGAAACGTGACAATGATCGCTCCGGTCTTGCCTGGGCAGAGTTTGTTTCGGTTGATGCCAAGGATGAACGCGAGATCGTTGATCCCTGGGGCAATGTCATGCGGATCGTGCCGGGAAAAAGTTTTGGATAAATTGGCTGTTTGATTGACGGCGGGGGTGAAAACACCCGCCGCAGCTTAATCAGCAGCGCAGCAATCAAGCCTCGCCAAAAACCCGCTTGAAAATCGTATCGACATGCTTGGTGTGATAGCCAAGGTCGAACTTTTCGCGGATGGTTTCCTCGGGCAGAGCGGCGCGCACATCCGTATCGGCCAGAAGTTCCTCAAGGAAATCCTTGCCGTGTTCCCAGACCTTCATCGCATTGCGCTGGACAAGGCGGTAGGAATCTTCACGCGAAACGCCTGCCTGTGTGAGCGCAAGCAATACACGCTGGGAATGGATAAGGCCGCGGAACTTGTTCATGTTTTTCAACATGTTGTCAGGGTAGACTAACAGCTTGTCGATAACGCCGGTCATACGGGCGAGAGCAAAATCAAGCGTGATTGTTGCGTCAGGGCCGATCATGCGCTCAACCGATGAGTGCGAAATATCGCGCTCATGCCACAGCGCCACATTTTCCATGGCGGGCAGGGCAAAGGCACGAACCATGCGGGCAAGGCCGGTCATGTTTTCAGTCAGCACCGGATTGCGCTTGTGCGGCATGGCGGACGAGCCTTTCTGGCCGGGGGAGAAATATTCTTCCGCTTCCAGAACTTCCGTGCGCTGCAAATGGCGGATTTCCACCGAAAGCCGCTCAATGCACGAGGCGATGACGCCGAGCGTGGCGAAATACATGGCGTGACGGTCGCGCGGGATAACCTGCGTTGAAACCGGCTCCGGCTCCATACCAAGCGACTTGGCCACATGTTCTTCGACGTAGGGGTCGATATTGGCAAAAGTGCCGACAGCGCCGGAGATGGCGCAGGTGGCGATTTCCGCGCGGGCGGCGATGAGGCGGGTACGGCAACGCTCGAACTCGGCATAGGCCTGTGCCAGCTTGACGCCGAAAGTCGTCGGCTCCGCATGAATGCCATGGCTGCGGCCGATAGTGACCGTATCCTTGTGCTCGAAAGCGCGCTTCTTTAGCGCAACGAGCAGCTTGTCGAGATCAGCAAGCAGAATATCGCTGGCGCGCATCAACTGTACATTGAAACAGGTGTCGAGCACGTCGGAGGAGGTCATGCCCTGATGCACGAAACGCGCGTCGGGACCGACGATCTCGGCCAGATGGGTCAGAAAGGCGATAACGTCGTGCTTGGTTTCACGCTCGATTTCATCAATGCGGTCGATATCGAATGTGGCAGCGCCACCTTTTTCCCAGATGGTCGCAGCAGCTTCCTTCGGGATAACGCCAAGTTCCGCCAGCGCATCGCAGGCATAGGCCTCGATTTCGAACCAGATGCGGAATTTCGTTTCCGGGGACCAGATGGCGACCATTTCGGGCCGCGAATAACGCGGGATCATTGTGTGTTCCTATTGGCAATCGATGGGCGGATGAATGTGAAACCTGCTCTAACAGACCATGGCGCTGTACTCAACGCGGCTTTTTCAGCATGGGTGGGAAATACTGAGTTCAGTAGGGGGTGGGACTGGTTCGTGGTTCGTGGTTCGACAAGCTCACCATGAGGGAGAGGGGTGATGTAAAAGAGTCAAGTTCTGCAACTTTTGTGATCTGCAAAATGATCAGCAAAGTTGGCGATTAACCTTGCATCACCCCTCTCCCTCATGGTGAGCTTGTCGAACCACGAACCACGAACCACGAACCACGAACACGCGCACCACTGATGGCGGGAAAGCCTATATCAGCCTTTGAGCGTTGCGTTGCGGATGAGATCGATATTGGCGCGGTAGCTGGCTTCCGAGCCACCCTTGAATACAGCGGAACCTGCAACAAGTGCATTGGCACCGGCTTCTGTCGCCAGTCCGGCGGTGTCAGCGGTAATTCCGCCGTCGACTTCCAGATCAATCGGGCGGTCGCCGATCATGGCTTTGATCTTGCGGATCTTGCCCAAGGTTTCAGTGATGAATTTTTGCCCACCAAAGCCGGGATTGACGGTCATGACGAGCACCAGATCGACATCGTTCAGAACATATTCGATGGCGGATTCAGGTGTGCCGGGATTGATGGCAATACCCGCCTTCTTGCCGAGCGCGCGGATTGCCTGCAGCGAGCGGTGGACGTGCGGACCGGCCTCGGCATGAATGGTGATGATATCGGAGCCCGCCTTGGCGAAAGCTTCAAGATAGGGATCGCAGGGCGAAATCATCAGATGCGTGTCGAACACGGCATCGGTGAGCGGGCGGATCGCTTTGACCACTTCGGGGCCGAAAGTGATGTTGGGGACGAAATGGCCGTCCATGACATCGATATGCACCCAGTCAGCACCAGCTTTAAGGACTGTGGTGACTTCCGAGCCAAGCTTGGAAAAGTCCGAAGCGAGGATGGACGGGGCGATGACAAGGGGACGGCTCATGGCGTTCTCCGGTAGAGGTTTTGTGCGCGCCCGTTACCATGGGTATCAGGCAGGCACAATGAAAACCCTGTCAGGCGCGCGTGCTCCACACAGGAAACAGGTCATTGGGCGCTGATGTCGCCGCAAATACGCCGCGCGCGACGGCACGAGCCATGGTTGAAGCAGCGGCGGCGCAAAGCTCGATGAATTCATCGATTTCAGGTGCTCGTCCGGCGGTTCCCGTTGCAAGGGCAAACACCAGATCGCCATCGAATGGCGTATGGGACGGCCAGATGGCGCGGGTAAAACCGTCATGGGCTGCAATGGCTAGACGCTTGGCCTGTGCTTTGGTGAGTTGCAGGTCCGTCGCAATGACGCCGATGGTTGTATTGGTGTCCTTGGCCGCTTCCTTGAATTTTGTTTTGATATCCGCCGCATCGGAGGGAAGTGGATGGGGCAGGCCAAGCCCGCCAAATTCATCATCGACCTCAAAAGGCGCGGCCCAGAAATGGCGGGTTTTGCCAACAGTAACCGATCCAAGCGCATTGACGGCGACAAGCGCCCCCATGGTGGCGCCGCTGGGCAGGATGGATGAGGCCGAACCAAGCCCGCCTTTCATCCCGGTCACAAGCGCACCCGTGCCCGCACCCACGCTGCCAAGGGCAAAGTCACGCGACGCGGATTGCACCGCCTGATAGCCAAGCTCGCGATAAGGCGGGTAAAGCCCCCAATCCTTGTCACCGCCATTGATCAGATCGAACAGGATGGCGGCGGGAACGATGGGAATGCGCTGGGCACCGACTTTGAAGCCGATACGCTTTTCGCGCAAAGCCGCCTGTACACCGGAGGCGGCATCCAGACCAAAGGCGGAACCACCAGACAGAACCAGCGCATTGATGGTTTCAACGGTGTTGTGCGGTTCAAGAAGATCAGTCTCGCGTGTGCCGGGAGCACCGCCAAGAACCTGTACAGCCGCTGTCGCGGGTTCATCGCAGAGAATAACGGTGGTGCCGGATTTGATTGTTGCATCCGCAGCATTACCGATGCTCAATCCGGCGACATCGGTGATGAGGTTGCGAGGGCCAGATTTAAGCGGCATTACTTCGTCTCCTGCACGAACTGCTTTCCATCATAGCGTTGCAGACGAAGGGTGTCGGCAATACGCTCGCCATGCGCATCGAACTGAACGGGTCCGATGGCTGTATCAAACACGTTTTTGCGCAGGAGATCAGCCAACGAGGCGGCTTGCGCCTGTGCGGTGGTCAGAAGCTGGATGGCAACTTCTGCCGCGGCATAGGCGGGCACCGTATAGCCCTCCGGTGCCTTGCCCGCCAGTTCAATGGCATTTTTGGCATTGCGCGCGCTTTCGAGAGTTGCCGGGTCAACAGGTGCGACCATCAAGGTTCCCGCGGACAGATCGCTGCCATTGGTGATTGCGTTGAGCGTTTCGCCGCCGACAATGGTGAGGGGGTAGTTGAGCGCCGCGGCGCTGCGGCCGATGGCAACGATATCATCCCTTTCGCCACCAATGAAAACCTGTGTTGCTCCGGCACGTTTCAACCGCCCGATAAGCGCGTTCTGATTATCGAGGCCGGGGCGATAGGTATCGGTGAATACAGGCTTCAGGCGCTTTTCCTCCAGCCGCGCCCGCACGGCGGAGGCAATCTCGCGGCCAAAAATGGTGCCGTCATCGATGATCGCAAAGGGGGAGGATCGCCAGATGCCCGCCAGAAGATCGCCGGTTTCGCGTGCGGCATTGCGTTCGGACGGTGCGATACGAAATACCTGATAGGGCGTTTCGGCGCGCAATTCTGTCAGCGTCTGGTCCCGTACACCCGGTGTTATAACGGCAATGCCCTTCTGGCTAAGAATGGGCAGGGCTGTTTCAAGCGATTCTGCACAGAGAAATCCGATAACGATGGTGGCATTGGCAAGCACCATTTCGCGGGCCGCGGCGGCACCGCCCGCAGCGTCACATTTGTCATCGGCGGTGACAACGCCAATATCCTGACCCTGCTTATTGCCCGAGACAGCCACATTGACGCCGTCCACAAGCTGGCTGCCCAGCCGCGCAAAGGAGCCGGAAAGCGGCGCGATGACGCCGATCTTGTCCTGCGCATAGGCGACACAGCTGAACAACAGGCATAGGCCAAGCGTTGCGGCGCGTATCATGGGATTCATTGCGATATTGCCGTACCTTCGGGACATTGGATAACCAAACGTTCGATTTGGGTAGCTGTTTCCTTCACTCTGCGCAATGCGGCTCTATATAAAAGGATAAGCATGGTGCGATAATATCGGTGTCAGATCGCAGGCGCGGAAAAAATATTCTGCTCCAGTGGTTCAAGCCCTATGGTTCGGATGCATGTTGCGATAGTGATGATTTGGACAATGGAAACAATATAGTGCTCATCGCCAAAGATCAGAAGATAGAACCGCTCGCCTTCCGCAATGCCATGAGCCATTTTGCGGAAGCGGTTCACATCATTACGACAGATGGACCGGCGGGCAGGCGCGGCGTGACGATTTCCGCAGCGTGTTCCGTGTCTGACGATCCGGCGACCATATTGGTCTGTTTGAACCGCCAGCATGAATTCAACCACCTGTTTATCGAGAATCAGGTTTTTGCCCTGAACGTCCTTTCGTCGGGCCAGCAGGCGGTTTCGGAGGCTTTCTCAGGCAAGGGGGAACTTTCGCAGGAAGACCGCTTTGCGCTTGGACACTGGCAGACGCTGCAAACGGGCGCACCGGTACTCGCCGATGCGCTGGCCAGCTTTGACTGCCGTATCATTGCCACCCATGAGGTGGCGACGCATTATGTCATCTATGGCAAGGTGACGGCACTGCATATTGGCGAGCGCAGCCAGTCACTCGTCTATCTCAACCGCTCCTATCACGGTGTAGGAGACTAGAACCAACGGAGACTCCATGGCCGACCAGTCCGTTTCACCATTGCCGCAATCGATTTACGAGACGTTGGCACTGCTTGAAACCGGTGGCTATGTGGCTGATCGGGCGCTGGCAACGGTGCTGTTTCTCTGCCTGCGCATGAAGCGCCCGCTGTTTCTCGAAGGCGAAGCGGGTGTCGGCAAGACAGAGATTGCCAAGGTTCTGGCGTCGACGCTGGATCGCCCGCTCATTCGTCTGCAATGCTATGAAGGTCTTGATATTTCCTCCGCCGTCTATGAGTGGAACTATGCGGCGCAGATGATCGAGATCCGGCTGGATGAAGCGACAGGAACGCTCGACAAATCTGCCATTGAACGCAATGTATTTTCCGAAAAGTTCCTGATCCGGCGTCCTGTGTTGCAGGCGCTGTCAGGCGAACCGGGCAGGGCTCCGGTGTTTCTGATCGATGAACTGGATCGCACGGATGAGGCCTTTGAGGCGTTTCTGCTGGAAGTTCTGTCTGAATATCAGGTGACGATACCCGAGCTTGGCACGATTGCGGCCGCCGAACCGCCTATTGTCATCATTACCACCAATCGCACGCGTGAAATCCACGATGCCTTGAAGCGCCGCTGTCTCTATCACTGGGTCGATTACCCCACGGCGGAGCGCGAGCTTGAGATCATCAGGCGTAAGGTGCCATCCGCCAATGAACGGCTTTCCGACGAAATCGTCCGTTACGTGCAGAAATTGCGGGATATGGACCTGTTCAAGCTGCCGGGTGTGGCCGAAACCATTGATTGGGCCGGGGCATTGACCGAGATGGACAAGCTGGCGCTCGATCCGGAAACGGTTTCCGATACAATTGGCGTGCTGCTCAAATATCAGGATGATATCGCACGGATCGCTGCAGGCGAGGGACGGCGCATTCTCGACGAGGTCAAGGCGGAGCTGAACGCAGCCTAGGATGGAAACGTCGACATCATCGCCATCAACCAGCCGGCTGGCAGACAATATTGTCTATTTCGCCAGAGCCCTGCGCAAAGCGGGTGTGCGTGTTGGGCCCGCGGCGGTCAAGGATGCCATAGAGGCTGTCCTTGCCGCTGGTATCGGCTCGCGTGACGATTTTTATTGGACGTTGCGCAGTGTTCTCATTGTCAGGCGCGAGGATCACGCAACGTTTGACGAGGCTTTCAGGCTGTACTGGCGCTCGCATGCGTTGATTGAGGCAATGCTCGCGATGTTTTCGCCCGATGCCATGGAACCGGAGCGGTCAAAGCCGACGGCGGCGCGTGTCGGCCAAGCGCTTTTCAATAGCAATGGCCGCCATGAACCACAGCAGCAACCGCCTGAAACAGACATTGATGCGCGTTTCACCTTTTCCGGCAGAGACGTGTTGCGTTCCAAGGACTTCGCCCAGATGACCGCCAGCGAGCTTGCCCAAGCGCGCCGGGCGATGGATCAACTGGTCTTGCCTGTCGACAAGGTGGAGACGCGGCGCTTTCGCGTCGATCCGAAGGGACGGCGTATCGATCCGCGCGCCATGATGCGTGCGAGCCTGAAAACCGGCGGCGATCTCATTTTGCCGAAATTTCGCTCGCGGCGCGAAATACACCCGCCACTGGTTGTGCTTGCGGATATTTCCGGGTCCATGAGCCAGTACACCCGGATTTTCCTGCATTTCATGCATGCGATGATGGCCAAGCGCCGCCGTATCAATTGTTTTGTCTTTGGAACGCGGTTGAGCAATATCAGCCGCCCGTTGCGCTACCGGGACCCCGATGACGCGATTGCCCATTGCACCGGTGCTGTGCGCGACTGGTCGGGCGGCACGCGTATCGGCGAAACACTGCGGGAATTCAATCGGCACTGGTCGCGCCGGGTTCTGGGTCAAGGTGCGGTGGTTCTGCTGATCACCGATGGGCTGGAGCGGGAGGAAACCTGCGGGCTTGAAGCGGAAATGGAACGGTTGGCAAAATCGTGCCGGCGGCTGATCTGGCTCAATCCGCTTCTGCGGTTCGAGGGTTTTGAACCACGCGCCCGAGGAGTGAGGGCGATGTTGCCCTATGTCGATGATTTTCGCGCCGTGCATAATCTCGATGCGCTGGAGGATTTGTGCAAAGCGCTGGGCCGTCCGTCAGAAAAGCGTGATGATCCGCAACGCTGGTTGCAAAGGTCTTTCCCGCAACCCACGTTATATTCATCATGCCGCGGGAGGCCTTTATGACACAATTGAACACGAGTGAGCTGGACCCATTGCTGATTGCCGAAAGCTGGATGCTTGATGGCCGTGATGTTGCTATCGCCACAGTTGTCGAAACATGGGGATCAGCGCCGCGTCCTGTCGGCAGCCACCTTGTCATTGACGAGAAGGGCAATTTTGAAGGTTCGGTATCAGGCGGATGTGTCGAGGGCTCGGTGATATCGGAAGCTATGTATGTATTGACCAGCGGGGAGCCGCGATTGCTGGAATTTGGCGTTGCCGATGAAACCGCGTGGCAGGTTGGACTTTCCTGCGGTGGGCGCATCAAAGTCTATGTGGAACGGTTGGGCTGATCGTGGACCCCTATTGCCTCAAAAAACTGAACATTGAGCGCCGGGCGCGCCGGGCGGCGCTGCTTTTGACCGATCTTGGCGATGGCCGTGACCGGGTGATCAAGGAAGGCGATCCGGTTGCCGGAGAGTTGGGCGCAGTGATCACAAAGGCCTTTCTGTCGGGTCAGTCAGGTGTGGTCGAGGTTGATGGGCGCTCGTTCTTCCTCAATGTGCATCTGCCGCCGCCGCGCCTTGTGGTTATCGGCGCTGTGCATATCAGTCAGGCGCTGGTGCCTATGGCGAGGGTTGCAGGCTATGATATGGAAATCATCGACCCGCGTACGGCTTTTGCCACGCCGGAGCGCTTTGCCGATGTGAGGCTTTTTGCCGAATGGCCACAGGAGGTGTTGAAAACGCATCCGCTTGATGCCTATACGGCGGTTGCGGCTGTTACCCATGATCCGAAGATTGACGATTATGCGTTGGAAGCAGCCCTGAAAGCCGGGTGTTTCTATGTCGGTGCGCTGGGCAGCCGCAAAACCCACGCCAAACGGGTGGAGCGTTTGCAGGCGGTTGGTCTTAGCGATGAAAGTATTGCCACCATTCACGCGCCGATCGGGCTCAATATAGGCGCGGCAAGCCCTGCCGAGATTGCCGTGGCGGTGCTGGCTGAAATCATCGAGGCTTTTCGCGCCCGCAGTCTGCGCATGCCGCAAACACTGGAAAAGACCGCATGATTTTCGGCGATACACCTCTGGATCAGGCACTTGGGGCCGTTTTGGCCCATTCTACCCACGCGGGTGCCGTGAAGTTGAAAAAGGGGCACGTCCTGACGACGGATGATATCGAGCAGTTGCGCGGTGCCGGTGTTACGCAGGTGACGGCGGCTCGGCTTGACGCCGATGATGTCGAGGAGAACGCCGCCGCCCGGCAGATAACCAGTGCCTTGCAATGGTTCGGCATTCAGGCGGGGCCAGCCGCAACGGGCCGGGTGAACTGTTATGCGCAGGCATCGGGCGTTTTTACCGTGGATGCCAATCTCATTAACGCGATCAATTCAGTCGATCCGTCTGTGACTATCGCGACGCTGAAACCGTTTGAGCGGGTGGAGCAGGGGCAGATGGTCGTGACCATCAAGATTATCCCTTTTGCCGTCGCGAAATCAGTTCTCAGTGACATTGCCAATCTTGCCGATGGACGCAATGCTTTTGGGGTTCATGCTTTTTCCGGCTCACGCGTCGGGCTGATCCAGACCACGCTCGCATCGGTCAAATCCTCCGTGCTCGACAAGACAACACGGGTTCTCGATGCGCGCGCCGCTGCCAGCGGTGGCACCCTGATCGGCGAGTTGCGCCCGGCACATGAAGTCAGCCCGCTGGCCGTATCGATCCGGCAAATGCACCGGAACAGCGATATGGTCATTATTTTCGGCGCTTCCGCCGTGGTCGACAAGGATGATGTGGTTCCGGCAGCTATTCGCGAAGCGGGTGGGACGGTGCAGCATATCGGCATGCCCGTTGATCCCGGTAATCTGCTGGTATTGGGCGAACTGGACGGAAAACCCGTTATTGGTGCGCCAGGTTGCGCGCGCAGCCCGAAGGAAAACGGTTTTGACTGGGTGATTGACCGTCTGATGGCCAATATTCCCGTTACCAAGGCTGATATTGTCGGCATGGGTGTTGGCGGCCTGCTGATGGAAATCCCGACGCGGCCACAGCCACGCGACCCTCGGCCTCCCTTACCCAAGCCCGTTGTTGCCATCGCCATTCTTGCTGCCGGTCAATCCACCCGCATGGGCGGAACCAACAAATTGCTGGCGACGTTCGATGGCGTGCCGCTGATCCGACGCTCGGCGGAGATGGCAATCAGGGCGGGAGGCGAGCCGGTTATTGCTGTTCTCGGACATATGGCGCAGGAATGCAGCACGGCGCTCGATGGCTTGCCCGTGAACATCGCGCTCAACAAGGATCATGCCAGCGGGCTTGCCTCTTCGCTGCATGTGGCTATCAGGCATCTTCCGGCATCAGTGGATGGGGTGATGATCATGCTTGCCGATATGCCTGCCTTGTCTGTCTCCGACCTGCAGACCCTGATCCGGCAGTTCCATGATGTCGGCGGACAAACGGTTGTGCGAGCCACGTTTCGGGGCAAGCGCGGCAATCCGGTCATCCTGCCGCGTTTCCTCTTTGATGAAGTATTCACGCTCGCCGGGGATGTCGGTGCGCGGCATCTGGTGGAGCGTGGTGATATTCCGGTCATTGATGTAGAGCTTGGCGAAGCGGCGGCGATTGACGTAGACACGCCGGATATGTTGCGGCTGGCAGGCGGGACCATCGTGGAAACGGTGCGGTAATCAGGGGACTTGCATTTGATAAGGACTATTCTTCTTGGCGCGCTGGCTGCCGTCTGTTTTTCCAGCGCCGCGCTTGCCACGCAGCTTGAGCCGTTCAAAGACGATATATTCGCTTATCCGGGCATCATGAAAACTGGTGATGGCGGCGATTACATCGTGGTCGACTACAATGAAATGCGCGATATTAACGGGCGTGACGAGGTGCCTGAGCTGCGCGTCAGACGCAAATATATCGACCTTGCCGCCAAGCGGGCCCAGAAAGATCTGGTAGTCACAACAGCAAATGGACCAGTGAAGGTCATGGCTGCGGGGAAAATTGAACCCGGTGCTTCCATCATCACCATCTATCTGCACGGGCAGGGCGGCAATCGCCAGCAGGGCATGAATGATTTTACTTTTGGCGGTAATTTCAACCGCATCAAGAATTTGATGGTTCTCAATGGCGGGCTGTACCTCACACCGGATTTTCGTGATTTTGGTGATAAAGGCGTCGCGCAGATTGCCGGGCTGATTGCCTATTTCAAATCGCAATCACCGCAAGCCAAGCTGTTTGTCGCCTGTGGTTCAATGGGTGGCTCACTGTGCTGGGGGCTGGCGCAGGATGCTGAGGCGGCGAAAAACATATCAGGCCTGGTTATTCTCGGCTCTCTCTGGGAAGACAAGTTCATCGGATCGCCCTCATACAAGCGGCGTATTCCCGTTTTCTTTGGCCATGGCAGCCGCGATCCGGTGTTCGGCATTGATGATCAGGAGGCGTTTTACCAAAAGATACGCAAATCCTCCAAAGGCTATCCCGTGCGCTTCGTTCGCTTCGAGACCGGTAATCACGGAACACCGATCCGCATGTCGGATTGGCGTGGCGTTTTGAACTGGATGCTCACTGTTGCACCATGAGGTAAGGTTTGGGGATTGTGGCAATAAAGTGCCATTGTGGCAATTGCGCCACTAGACAAATGGCTAAAAGCGAATAGTTTCCGGCCTAATCAGACATCACCCTGCGATGAGACTTTGCGGAGAAAGCCATGCGCCTGCCTACCTCTCTTTTCAGCCGGATTGCTCCCTTGGCAATTCTTGTTCCTTTGGCCGCATGTTCGACCACCGGTGAGCCCAGCATGGGCCCGACATTCGCAACGTTCTCACCGGTTCGCCCTCCCGTTAGCTCGGAACTCGCAGGTCCGTGCATCGCGGCGGCAGCCAGCAAATATGTTCTGTCGGAACGCAATATCCGCGCTGTTGATGAACGTGAAGTTGGCGCTGGTATGAACGAAGTCAGCCTGAAGGTTGATATTCGCGATGCGCTTTGCACCGTTTCCGACAAGGGCAAGGTTCGTTCGGTTGTCGATACAATGGGCAAGAGCGCTGATCAGGCTGCCGCTGAAGAAGCCGCCGCTGCCAAGAAGGCCGCTGGTGGCACTGCTGCTGACGCTCCGGTTAAGAAGACCCGGAAGAATCAGGCTCAACAGCAGGGCTGATTGCTTTACTTTGTTGATGAAGCGGCGCGGCGCGAGCTGCGCCGTTTTTATTTGAGCTTTGATTAAGCGGGAACCAGAACTTTCAATTCGCCCGCATGGATTTTGATGGTCACGTCCTGCCCCAATGGGACAAGCTCACCATCTATTGTTGCCTTGGCCTCGGAATAAAGATGCGGAAAGTGCAGGCCCACCTCTCTGGCCAATATTTCGTTCACATCAATGTTCCTGCGCCACGACCTCATAAGCACTGTTGCCGCCAGCTTCATCACTGACAGCGGAGAAAGCCGCTCGGCGACATAAACGCCAAGCTCACCCCGATCCAGATCATCGGCGATCGGCAGCATGCCCCGACCGTAGGGATTGTTGGAGATGGAAATTGCCGAGACGGTACGCTCTGTCGGTGCGCCGTCAATGGTCATGCGGACGGCAAAACGCGGCGGATTGCCAATGACAACCGCAAAGGCCCGCATACTCGCCAGACGTTTTCCCCAACGCGAGTTGAATTCCAGCGTGTTGCGCAGCTTGATCATTCGCGGCTGAAACCCGATGGAAAACTGATGAACGAATGTCTGTCCGTTGGCGGTCGAAATATCCACCGCCTTAATGGTGCCATCAGCCAGACTTTCCAGCGCGGCATTGAGTTCCAGCGGTATTTTCAATGAGCGGGCGAAAAGATTCATGGTCCCCGCAGGTAAGACAGCCAGCGGCACACCCGCTTTCCATGCAACATCGGCTGCGGCGGAAATGGTGCCATCACCGCCGCCTGCCATCAATATGTGATCATCGTCTTGCGTAGCGGCCTTTGTCAGCGCCTTGACGATGTCTTTACCGGCCACGCTTTCACTTTCGAAGCTATGGCCATGTTTTTCAAAGATTTCCTTCGCTGTCTGGGCGAATGCTTTCATATCCATCGTGCGGAACGTTCCGCCATCGCGGTTGAAAACGGCATGGATTTTCATGAATGGTCCCCGATGGCAGGCATATCATAATATCAGGCCGGAATGTGACCGGCTGTTCTCGATGTGGCAATGCACAATCAGGCCATTGGTTCCAAAATTGCCTGCTCACTATTGGCAAGATGCGGACTGGTGAAACCAAGCTTCTGCAATCCCTGCTGCACCTCAGGTGCGCTCATGAACAGTTTCCACAACAGGCCGGTGCGGTGGTTTTCAATCATCGTGACGATGGGGCCCTGATCAATGCCGAGATAGGTGCGGGCATACCAGCCGCTGGTTTGCGAGAATGCATCGACAAAACCAAAGCGGCCCCACATCTTTGCCTGCGGTAGTTTGAAGAAATGCCTGATGGCATTCATGGATTCATCGGGCAGATAGGGCAGACTGCAAAGAGCAGCTGTGGGTGCGATCAGGCCGAAATCCGATGCCGGTGAACTGACGACATAGCCCGCAGGGCCATGGCTGGAGGTCAGGCCCCAGTTGTCAGGGCCATAGCCGCGATACCCGTGCGGGTTTTCCACGCAATGCTGGTAGTTGATACGGACATGGTTGCAATTCTGCTGCCAATAATCGGCATAACGGTCGGAAAGGCCGCGTGGATCAAGGCCGCAGAACGAATAATGCGCGAAGAACAGCGGGCCGCCATAATCAGGGCCAAGCGGCAGGTTGATGCCGTAGTAATCGCGCCGGTTGATAAACTGGCTGCCTTTGGCAAAACCCTCATGATAGATGTCAGCGTCAATGCCGTGTCTGGGTGCGCCAGCGGCCAGAACATAGGTAATGAGCGCTTCATTCCAGCCCTGAATGGGTACATTGCGGGCAAAATGGTAGCGGGGGCTGTGATGCCAGTACAGCACCTTCTCATCATGCTTGATGTGTGCCGTCCACTCGACGCCATGCCAGAGATGGTCGATCCGTTTGCGCAGTATGGTCTCATCGGGCGCTGGCGCGGTAAAATATTGCCTGACACAGAGCAGCCCCTGAAAGAGGAATGAGGTTTCGACAAGATCGCCGCCATCATCGCGCATGGAAAAGGGGATGGTTGATCCGTCGGCGCCATGAAAGAAATGCGGGAAGACGCCGTGATAGCGTTTGGTGTTCTCCAGCGCGGTCAGCATTGTCCCGATACGGGTGATGGCTTCCTGCCGTTCAATCCAGCCGCGCTCGATGGCCACGAGAATCGCCATGAAACCAAACCCGGTCGCGCCCGCTGCGACGAGATCATTGGCAGGATCGGCATTTTTACCTGACCGGTCGCGTGCAAGACCACTTTGCAGATGCGCACCGTCCCAGAAATACTGGAAGCTTGCCCGCTGAACCCTATCCAGCAAAGCGGCATCATCGGCGGCGATGTCTGTGTTTTCACGCACGAATGTTTGATCCATAAAGGCTGAATATTCCTGCTACAGGGCACAACGCCGCTACACTTGCCCAGATATATCCGATATCTGTCTGATCTCCATACCATGTGTAGCGTGATCGTCCGTCTGCCAAGGTCAAATTGGACCAAGGCGATCAATCTCGTGTGAAAGGCCCATGATGCAGAATGATCAATTCGTCTTCCAGCCGGTTTCGCAACCTGTCCTGCGCATAACCGGATCGGAAAAGCTGTTTCCTGTCCACCGGATTTACTGCGTCGGTCGCAACTACGCCGATCACGCCATTGAAATGGGCCATGATCCGAACCGCGAGCCGCCGTTCTTTTTCCAGAAGAATCCGGACACACTCGTTACCGGCAATGGTGATTTTCCTTACCCGTCCGGCTCCAACGATGTTCATTATGAAATGGAAATGGTGATCGCGCTGGGGAAGGGCGGATCGGATATCGCCGCGGACAAGGCACTTGAGCATGTGTTCGGCTATGCGGTCGGGCTTGATATGACCCGGCGCGATTTGCAGGGCGAAGCCAAGAAACTTGGCCGTCCGTGGGAAGTGGGCAAGGCTTTTGAAGCCTCTGCGCCCTGTTCGGACATTGTTCCCGCATCGAAAATCGGCCATCCGTCCTCGGGAGCGGTCTGGCTCAATGTGAATGGCAAGGAGCGTCAGCGCGGCGACCTGAAGCAGCTGATCTGGAATGTGCCGGAGACAATTGCTTATCTATCGACATTGTTCACGCTCCAAGCGGGCGATCTCATCTTTTCAGGAACACCTGCCGGGGTTGGTGCCATTGTCAGGGGCGATGAAATGCATGGCGGCGTTGATGGCATTGGCGAAATTCGCGCGCGGGTGGTTTGATCCCGGGGACGATTGCATTCAATTTTGCCAGCGAAGGGAAACAATTTCGCCGTTTCGCTCGCAAAAAAAGTGCAAAATAATTTTTTGAGGCTGATCTGCAGGAATTTGCCTTTATGCTCCGGGAGATTGGCCTCAAAATGCGATAATTCGGCCTGCAGAGGCAGCAAGTTTGACAGTTTTGTGTCTATGAACCGATTGTGCTCCGGCTAAGCAAATACGCATAACATTTTTGTTAGAAATTCCCCTGTTGTCTTTGAAATTAAATGGTCTATTGAAGATTCTGATTTCCTTGAACCACAACTCCAGAGCACGCGTTTTATGAACCACCGCATTCTCTTTGGCTCCTATCCGATCCCGCGCTTTGCCGGGATTGCCAGCCATAATTTTGTGGTTTGGACCGATGAGACAGGCCGTCCGCTCTACGAAATCAATGGCGGCGCAGCCAATGCGGATGACAGTTTCAACTATTGCGCGATCCGTGGCCGGCTGACGGCTGTCGTCACTGATTATTCCAACCGGGATCTCACCTATTATCCGGAGTTCTATGTGCGCCCGACATCGCGCACGACATTGCTGCTTGAGGGTAATTATGCAGCCATTGCCACAAAATGGCGCGCGGCGGTCGATATGGCTGCCCGTATCCGGGCGTCCGACCTGGTTTACTCATTCCTGATCCAGAACAGCAATTCGGTGGCGACAGCCATCGCAGAAGGCATGGGCCTTACACCACCATCTGCAGCTGTAGGTAGAGTACGGGCGCCGGGATCGTACCGTCACCTTGCTTTGGATCAGGCTGCCTAGTAGCACAATTCACCAGAATGCAATAACTAACGGGTTATACACTCGATTTTGGCGCGGCCAAAGTTGAGTGTTGCCGCTGTTGTGGCATATTGACGCCATGATTGCCGAGCTTATGACGCCTGCCAAAAATCATCTTGGTTTTGGCTTTGTTGGAAAGACGACACATTGATTTCGGACCCAGCCACGTCACCGGTTCACAGCAATGAGAAAGCGCTGCAGCAGATCAATGCGCGCTCGCAGCTCAAATTGCCGTGGGGCAAGCGGACGAAATCTGCCCTGTTCACGTTCTTCGGCGTCGGTGTGGCTGTCCTCAGCCTGTTGGTGCTCACCCATCTGTCGAGCGAAATTTCCTTCCGCGCCGTCAAACATTCAATCCACGCTATCCCCAATAGCACGTTGCTGCTGGCACTGTTCTTCACATTTGTGAGTTTTGCCGCCGTTGCGCTCTATGATGTCGTGGCTGTTGAGACGATCGCGCCCAAGCGCGTGCCCTATTATATTTCCGCGATGGCGGGGGCGGCGGGCTATGCCATTTCCAATGCGCTCGGCTTTTCGCTGCTGACGGGCGGTGCGCTGCGTTACCGGGTTTATGCGGCTGAAGGCATCAATGTTGCCGATATTGGCCGGATCATCGGCACGTCGTGGCTGGCGATCTGGTTTGCTTTTACCATCATGATTGCTGTTGCGCTGGTGATCGACCCGACGCGCATTCCGTGGATTGTATCGTTTGGCCCTGATCTTGATCAGTTTATCGGGGCATCAATCCTTGTGGCGGTTGCCGTGCTGCTGGTCTGGCTGTCGCGCCGCGAACGCACGCTGAAGATTGGCAAAGTATCGGTACGCCTGCCTTCGTCGCAGGGTGCCATGCTGCAGATCATCGCCGGTTTGGTTGATGTGGCCGCTGCTGCGGCAACACTCTATGTCCTGATGCCGCACGGGGCTGTGCCCAGTATTGCGGCCTTTGCGCTGATCTATGTGGTGGCTGTCGCCTTGGGTATTATCAGCCATTCGCCCGGCGGTATCGGCGCATTTGAAGCCACGATGATTGCCGGTCTTGGCATTGGCCGTAACCCTGACGCCATTGCCGCTTTGCTGACATACCGGGTGATTTACACCCTCATACCCTTTCTTTTGGCCATTATCGGCTTTGTAATTTCCGAAATATTGCGCCGCCGCCACCTGATCACAGGGCCGACAATCCTGGCGGTGCGGGTGTTTGAAACGCTGATCCCGGCGCTATCAGCCGGTATTGCGTTTCTTGGTGGCATCGTCCTGCTGATTTCATCCGTCACGCCGGATTTCAGCCGCAGGCTTGAGGTGCTGTCGGACTTCGTGCCGATGCCGTTTCTGGAAATGTCACATCTTGGCGCCAGTTTTGTTGGTCTGGCCCTGCTGATCGTGGCGCGCGGCCTTGCCCGGCGGCTATGGCGTGCCTGGGTCATGGCGGTCATCCTGTTCAGTCTTGGGGCCGTGTTCTCACTGGCCAAAGGATTGGACTGGGAAGAAGCGCTGGCATTGACCTTGATGGCGGGCGTTCTCCTGCTATTCGGCGATTCTTTCTACCGCAAGCCCATGGGCGAAAGCTTCAGGCTGACATGGGGCTGGCTCGCCAGTATAGGCACGACGGCTTTCGCCGTGCTGTGGCTTGGCTTCTTTGCCTACCGCCATGTGGAATATGCCAATCAGCTCTGGTGGGAATTTGCATGGGATGCGCAGGCATCCCGCTTCCTGCGTGGCAGCGTTCTGCTTCTGACTGTGCTGGCGGCGATCACGATCAATACGATTATCAACGGTGTCGGTCGGGGCAAGCTGCGCGCGCAGCCCATACCGGAGGGTGTGCCTGATATGGTGGCGCAATCGCCGCGTGCATCCGATGCGCTGGCGCTTCTGGGCGATAAGCGTTTCCTGATGGACAATAAGGGGCGGGGCTTCGTCATGTATGCCCGCTCCGGCGGCAGTCTGGTATCGATGGGCGAGCCAGTTGGCAGCGATGATGCAATCGGTGATCTCGCATGGTCGTTCCGCGATATGGCTGACCGGTCAGGCGCGCGCACTGTTTTCTATGGTGTCGGCCCTGAACGGCTGCCGCTATTCCTCGACATGGGGCTTACCGCGTTGAAGCTGGGTGAAGTCGCGCGCGTGGAGCTTGCTGACTTTTCGCTGGAGGGTTCCAAGCGTCAGCCGCTGCGTTACGCGGCGCGGCGTCTGGAAAAGGAAGGCATTTCCTTTGAAATCCTGCCGCGGGAGCAGACAGCTGCGGTTATGAATGAATTGCGGGAAGTCTCCGATGCATGGCTCGAAATGAAGTCGGGTTCGGAAAAGCGCTTTTCGCTCGGTTCCTTCGAAGCGGATTATCTCTCGCATTTCGACATTGCGGTTCTGCGCAAGGAAGGCGCCATTGTCGCGTTCGCCAATGTCTGGCGCGGAGCAGGGCAGAAAGAAATTGCCGTTGATCTGATGCGCCACCGCCCGGATGCGTCCAGTGTGATCATGGATGGTCTTTTCGCCAATCTGCTGATGGCCGCCAAGAACGAAGGCTATGAATGGTTCAATCTTGGCGCTGCGCCGCTATCGGGACTTTCCGACAGCCACCTTGCCTCCCGCTGGAACCGTATCGGCTCGTTCATCTACCGGCGGGGCGCGGAATTTTATCGATTTGACGGATTGCGCGCGTTCAAGGATAAGTTCGGCCCGAAATGGACTCCTTACTATCTGATTTGCCCCCCAGGCCTTGCCACACCACGTTCCCTGATCGACGCAACGAATCTGGTAAGCGGCAGCCCCTTCGAGGTCTTTAAACGATGAAATTTCTACGCAGGCCCTATCTGTATCTTGTTGCTGCGCTTGTGGTCCTTAGCATCATACTTGCCGCTATTGCCGGCTATCTGCCCCGATTCGGCTGGGGAATATCCAAGAATATTCTGGTGACATCCGAACGTCTGAGCGAAGTGCCGCTTCTGCAGCCAAGCGTCAAGCCAACGGGTATTGCCATTCAGGTGTCGCAGAAGGGCGGTATTGCTGCCGATGATCAGGCGCTGTCCAAGCTGCTGCTTGATCGCGGCTTTCTTGTCCTGACGGTCAATCTGGAAAAATGGCGCGCGCAACTCAATCAGGATACGGGCGAATGTACCTATTTCGTTTCCGAACTTGAAGGCATTGCCAAAGAGGCTCAGCGGATGATTTCCCTCAATAGCTATATGCACCCCGTTATGATCGGTATTGGTGAGGGCGGCGTGATATCCTATGCGTCGGTGGCCAATGCGCCACCTGCGACACTGGCCGGTGCTGTTGCTCTCGATCCGTCGCCAGCGCTTGCTACCAAACTGCCATCCTGTGAAGGTGCGGACTTTGAAGCGGTGCCCGGACAGGGTTTCAGCTATTCCTACGATGCGGATTTGCCCAATCCTGCTGTGATCGTGCGCGAAAAGCCCGATCCCGCGCCATCAGGCCCGGCAACACCCGGCTTTTTCAAGGCGCAGGAAAAGCTGGCCGCAACCAAGCAGGAGCGTATGCAGATTGCTGCCGATGCAGCGGTGGAAATTGCCAAGGAGGATGCTTCTGCCGACACCCTGCCGATCGTCGATATTCCAAGCAGCAATGGCCCTGCGAAATATCTGGCAGTGTTCTTCTCCGGTGATGGCGGCTGGCGCGATATCGACAAGTCCGTCGGCGATATCATTGCCAAGGAAGGTGTGCATGTGGTGGGCGTTGATGCCCTGCAGTATTTCTGGTCGGTGCGCAAGCCTGAGGATATTGCCAAGGATATTGGCCGTATCGTCAAGAAGGCTGATCCCAACAGCAAACTTCCTGTGGTTCTGCTCGGCTATTCCTTCGGCGCCAATACGGTGCCCTTCGCATGGCCATTCCTGCCTGAACACCTGCAAAAGCGGATTGCGATGGTGGGGTTGATCGGTACGGAAGAAACAACGCCGTTTCAGGTTTCTGTCGGTGCATGGCTAGGCCTTGGCGGCGACAATGAAGTGGCTCCAGCCGTTGCCAAGCTGCCGCCGGAAAAGGTCCTGTGCGTCTATGGTACGGAAGAGGATGATACCGCCTGTACTGACCCGGCATTGAGCACCGTGCAGAAAATCCTGCTGGCGGGCGATCATCACTACAATGAGAAATATGACGCGCTGGCGGCCAAGCTGATGGAAGCCATTGCTTCCCGCGTGCAGGGGCAGGCAGCAACGCCTGCACCGGCAACTGCACCTACAACCGCTCCGGCGCAGTAATGACGCTGGATCAACTGCGTATCTTCATCGCGGTTGCCGAACGGGAGCATATCACCCATGCGGCAGCGGCGCTCAATATGACGCAGTCAGCGGTGAGCGCCGCCATCACCGCGCTTGAGAACAGGCACGGTGTGGCATTGTTCGACCGCATCGGGCGTTCCATCGTTCTCAACCAGACCGGGCGGGTTTTCCTGAAAGAGGCCATCGCCGTGGTGGCGCGCGCCAAGGCTGCTGAAGCTGCCCTGACCGATCTTGCCGGTCTGATGCGCGGCGAATTGTCGATCATGGCAAGCCAGACCATTGCCGGTTACTGGCTGCCGGAAAGGCTTGGCACATACCGCAAGCGCTATCCTGGCATTACGCTGGATATCCGGATCGGCAATACGAAGCAAGTCGCGGAGGCGGTCGAAGCGGGTGAGGCGGAACTCGGATTTGTCGAGGGCAGGGTCGATCACGCGCTGCTGTCGACCAAGGTGGTGGCAACGGATGACATGATCATTGTCGTTGCGGCGGGTCAGCCCTGGGCGGCGCACCGGACGGTGGAAGCCAAGGATTTCAGGGATGTGGCCTGGGTGCTTCGCGAAAAAGGATCAGGCACGCGCTCGGCATTCGACCAGTTGCTTGGGTCTGTGGGCATGGATGTAAACATGCTTGAAATCGCCATGGAATTGCCGGGTAACGAGGCGGTTATCGGTGCAGTAGAGGCTGGAGTAGGAGCGACGCTGATATCGCGCAGCGTCGCATCATCGAAGTTGCGGGCGAAACTTTTACGGCAGGTCGCTTATCCGACCACACCACGCCCGTTTTATCTGCTGCATCACCGCGAGCGTTATTACAGCAAGGCAGCCGATGCCTTTGTCTCGCTGGTTGATGCGAAGATTTGAGATTGTTCGATTTTATCGAATGATTTGATAAGTTTTATGCGTTGGAAGTGATGAGTATCCGCCTGCTATCAGTGTTCCGGCACAGACGCAGAGAAAAATCATGACAACGCTGGACACATCGACACGCTCCGTTCCTCGTACCACTGCTCGTGGCAAACTTGGGATTATCAGGCAGTTCACGCCCAACTGGTTCGCGGCGACGATGGGCACGGGCATTCTATCCGTTTCGCTTGGCCAGTTTCCTGAATATGCTGTGGTTTTCGGCGCTGGCGAGCTGCTGTGGTTTTTCAACATCCTGCTTTTTACAACCTTCACGCTGATCTATGCCACGCGCTGGGTGCGCCACCCCGAGGAAGCAAAACGGGTGTTCGGTCACCCTGTGATGTCGATGTTTTTTGGCTGCATCCCCATGGGTCTTGCCACCATCCTCAATGGGTTCCTCATATTCGGCATTGCCCATATCGGAGAGCGCGCCGTTGATATCGCCTATAGCCTCTGGTGGCTGGATGTAGCGTTGTCGGTCGGCTGTGGTCTGGCGATACCGTTCATGATGTTTACGCGGCAATCCCATGCGATGGAGCAGATGACATCCGTCTGGCTTCTGCCCGTCGTTGCGTCAGAAGTGGCAGCTGTTAGCGGCGGGTTGCTGTTGCCGCACATTGCCGACATGTCGAGCCAGCTGTCTATCCTTCTCGCCAGCTATGTGCTCTGGGCGCTGTCCGTGCCGCTGGCGATGTGCATTCTCGTCGTTCTGTTCCTGCGCATGGCCTTGCATAAATTGCCTCCAGCAAACATGGCGGCATCAAGCTGGCTGGCGCTCGGCCCCATTGGAACGGGCGCGCTCGGCATGTTTGTCCTCAGCGCCAATGCAACTGATATCCTTGCGGCGTTTGGTTTTGGCGCGGTGGCGAGCGCAGTATCGGGCGCAAGCCTGATCCTTGGCGTGGTCCTCTGGGGCTATGGTCTGTGGTGGCTGGCCATGGCCGTCATGATCACCATCCGGTACTTCCGCAACGGTGTTCCATTCAATCTTGGCTGGTGGGGTTATACATTCCCGCTTGGCGTCTATGCGGTGGCAACCCTGCGCCTTGGCCATATTTTCCCGGTTGCCAGCATTGCCGTATTTGCAGAAATTCTTGTCGTCGCGCTGGCTCTTATCTGGCTTGTGGTTGCCGCCCGCACGGTTCGGGGTGTCTGGCTGGGACAGATGTTCGCCGATCCCAGCCTTGAGCTGCGTTCTGCCTAACCAATTTCTGTCAGGCTGCTGAAGACCAATCCAGCTGGGTTGGCTTTGGCGGAAGCCTTGATGGCGGCGATGGATGCGCTGACACGATTGACGTCCGCATGCATAAGGCCTTCGGCAATCTCCAGAACGGCAATACTGCAGCGCATCAGCGGGAAATGGCGTTCGCCGCCCGATCGGTCATGGGCGCGGATGGCACCCGCCGCACGATCCTCGGGTGTGTAAAGATCAAGCACATTGGTCTGGAAATCATTGAGGAGGGTGGTCAGGCGTTCCTCTATTTCAGGACGGTTGCTGCCTGATATGCCAATGAAAAAATCGTCCCCGCCGACATGGCCAAGAAATTTGTCTTCACCGACGAAATGGTGCCGCAGCAGCGAGGCAAAAAGGCCGATGGCCAGATCACCTTTCTGAAAACCGTAATGGTCATTGAACGGTTTGAAATTGTCGAAGTCGCAATAGCAGAAGAAGCGGGGCGCAGAACTGTCGCGCATGACATCCTGCACATAATCGCGGATGGAGCGATTGCCGGGCAGGCCCGTAAGCGGGTTCTGATCTTGTGCGGTCTTCAGCTGTTTTTCATTGATGATCTTCAGCAGTGAAGAAGCAGAGAGCACACCGGCATAGCGCAGATTTTCCGTGAGGATCACACAGTCACTGCCGTCGATGCCGGCGAAAATCTTGAGCATCTGTTCGGCTGGCGTATCCAGATCAGCAATGGGCGTGCCCGTCACAAAATGGGAAATGCCGCGCTGATAAATCCGGTTTTTGAGCAGATCACGGCCAAAGGGATGATAAATCATCGCCTTGACGTGATATTCGTGCAGAACACCGCGCGGCTCGTCATTGGCGCCCAGCACCGGAAAGAAGCTCTGCTGCGGGTTTTTGCGGAAAAGCTCGAACACATTATCGAGATCGTCATTCTCATGCACCACCGGAAGGCGCTGCACCTGCGCGCGGATGAGAATGCTGTCGAGCGTCGTGGTCTGCCTGCGGCCGGTCCCTGCCTGTTCAAGGTGGGGGTAGCTGTCCTGCAACTCGCCGACATTGGTGGTGGGCCTTGCAATATAATAGCCCTGCACAAGATCGCACCCAAGATCACGGCAGACGATATATTCAGCTTCGGTCTCCACACCCTCGGCGATGACGCGTGCGCCAAGCATATGCGCCATCTGGACGATCTGCTTGACGATGTGGCGTTTGCGCGCGCTGGCATCGAGGCCGGAGATGAAGTGGCGGTCGATCTTCACATAGTCAGTGGGATAATCACATAGGAGTTTCAACCCGTTGAAGCCGACGCCGAAATCGTCAATGGCGAGCTTGAAGCCGCCATGGCGCAGCTTGTTGATCAGGGCAGTGAAAGCCGGATCTTTGGTATTGTCGAAACGTTCGGACAATTCAAAGCAGATGGAGGAGGGGCGAATGCTGGCCTTGATGAGGTGTGTGGTCAGGCGTTCGACGAAATTATTGCCGAGGCTGATCAACCGTGCATCGATGTTGATGAACAACATGCGGTGGGTGAAACCCGGCAGGCCGGAAAATCCGGCAAAGGCCCTGACATTGATCATCTGTTCCAGTTCGGCCAGTTGCCCGACATCATAGGCTTTGTCGAGCAATTCGGGCGGCGAGCCAAAACCCAGCCGGTCAAACCCGCGCATGAGGGATTCATAGCCGAACGTCGCCCCGGTTGCCGCCTCGACGATAGGCTGGAATGCGGTTTCTATGGCCAGCTTTGCGAGGGTCACGAGCTGATCGTCGCCAAATCGACGCAGAACCAGCTTTTCGGCGGGTTGGAAGGACATGGTGTACTCCGGCAAGAATGCGAATTGCCGCGGGATACTTCGTGCCTATCCTTGAATATTCCGTTTCTGCCAGATGACAGTTTTATGAAGTTTGCAGCGGGCACGCTGCAGGCACGCGCGTTTTGCTGTTCCAATGCGTTTCCGGTCTCACAGTTCACCCGAAACCTCTCGCCTTCGTTGATCGAGTTCTTCGCTGTAACGGCGCAGCGTATGGCTTTCGGTCAAGAGGCCCATGACATTGCGCTCGATCAGATTATCGACAACGGCAAGCGCTTCACTTTCGGTCTTGTCAAAGATGCCGACCGCCTGTTTGGCATTCATCTGCGGGTGCAGGAAATCGCTCTGGTATTTCAGAAGGCTGCCAATTTCCTGCGTGCCCGCGGTTTCATCAACCACTGACGAATGAGCTTCTGGCACGAGAACGATGCCCGCATATTTCCCCTGATCATCAAGCACAATAACCCGCTGGGTGGAACCGAGCGGAAAATCGTGGCGGAAATCGGCGATGGTCATATGGGTGGATGCGGTGCGCACATCCCGGCGCATCAGGCGATCAACGGTGAGATTGCGAATCCAGCCGACATCATGTGCACTGCGGATACTTTCACCGCGCAGGTGAAAGCGCCATGTGGCGAAGGAATAGCCAAACGTATTGCGCACAGTCAGCGACGCGGTGATGACGGCGGCCAGAACCAGAGCGGTAATCGGAAAATCACCTGTTATCTCCAGCGCAAGAAAGGTCATGGTCAGCGGGCCGCCGATGACAGCCACGGCAAGAGAACTCATGCCGACAACCGCGTAAATAACCGGAGTAAGCGTCGCGTGAGCGAAAATAAAAGGGGCGGAGTAGGCAAATATCTTGCCGAGCAGGGCCCCCATGAACAGCGAGGCGAAGAACAGGCCGCCACGGAAGCCCGATCCGATGGATACAGCTGAGGCGGTGGATTTGAGCAAGAGTATGCCCACGAGTGTGGCAATGGTTGCCGTGTGATCGAGATTGAGATGCAGCGCGCCATGGCCGCCTGATAGCACCTGCGGCGAGATCAATGCGAGGGCCCCAACCACAGCCCCGCCGATAATGGGCCGCACGGACGAGGGGACGGAGCTTTTGCGCGCCAGCTCCTCGACAAAGGAAACCCCCATCATCAAAAGGATGCCCGCACCGGCACAGAGAACGCCAAGAAGCATTGCCGGAACATAATCGGCAGTCACGACTGATCCGAACGTGCCGACATCAATCATGAAATCACTGCCAACCAGTGCGCGGGCAACGATGGTTGAGACCAGTGCCGAGACGACAACCGGCGCCAGACTGACGATGGTGTAGGAGCCGATGATCAGTTCAAATGCGTAGAACGAGCCAGCAAGCGGCGCATTGAAAGCTGCCGCTATCGCGCCCGCTGCACCGCACCCGACGAGAATACGCAGTTCCGCGCGGCGCAATTGCAGGGACAGGCCAAGTTTGGAGGCAAGGCCGGATGCAAGCTGTGTATAGCCGGCTTCGAGACCGACCGAAGCGCCGAACCCGTTGGAAATGATATTCTGCGATGCAACGATCAGACTGTCATTGACGGAAAGGCGACCGCCATGCAGCGCGTTGGCCTCGATGGGGTCGACCATTGGCCGTCTGCGCCAGCGCGCCAGTATCAGGGCAAGTATGCCAAGCAGGATACCGCCGACAAGCGGAGCGGCGAAGACTGCGACCTGATCCAGCGCGCTCATGGAACTCAGGCGCTCGCCATCCTCGATTTTGAAGATGAGCTGATGCATTTCCTGGGTGATAAGGCTCATGCCGGTAACGACGACACCGGCGACCACGCCGATGAGTGCTGCAGCCAGAACAAGCCCGATTTCATTGCCGCGTGCAAATGCCCTGAGGCGGCTGGGTGCCAGAAGGATGGATAGGACACCAAGGCGGCGAATGTTGAATTTGCGGAACATTTTGGACTGCGAAGGTAAAGACAGCTGCCCTTGCAGGTTTATACTGAACGTGCGGCGGCGTCAAAACGCAGAGCGTTAAAAACGTGGCAATATGGCTTTAGTTGCGCGTGTATCGTGATCTGATCTGCGGGCGGGTGCCCGGGATGACAGGGGCTTTCAGAACCGCCGCTTCGATCTGCTCGCGGCGCAGCTGATGTGCCCGTGCTGCATCAATCGTCAGGCGCAGTTCAAAGTTCTTGCGCACGGCCCTGTCTACCGCAAGCTCGGCAAGTCGCTTCACATCCGATACGCCTGACGTGAAGATTTGCAGAATGATCAGGGAGATTTCCTGCGAATAGACTTTTGACCGCGGCCCAAGGTCCAGCATGCGAAAAGCTTCGGCATAAGCTTTGCGCATTGTTGCCAGATCTTGCGGCGAATATATCGGACCCGCTGAATCACAAAAAATCATATCTGCCCCTGACACGACATATGTCGTCCGCCGCCACTACCCAATCCACCCGCATATAAACTATTTGCAATAGTTTCAGAGGACAACTGAAATTCGTATTACGGCAAAAAAACCCAATATGGATGAATAGTATGCCATCAATATGAAAACTTTATTGGCCTAGTGTGTCACGAATGTGGGCAGGTCTGCGGTTGTCCATTCAAGCCCTGATGTTTGATCTCGAGCGTTGCCTTTGCCGCCTCACCATTTCTGGTGATGGTCACAACATAGATGCTGTCAAAATCATCGCCCTTCCATTTCGGCACGTCTGTTGAAGCGGCGTTGTTGGCTTCCAGAAGGTCGCTGACAATATTATCGATCTTCTTGTGTTCCCAGGCGACGAGGATACGGGCATTGCGCAGCTTGGAATTGTTCAGAGCTTTGTTGAGGTCCTTGCGATCGGAAACACCGATGCTCGTATCAACAGGCAGACCGAAGGATATGGCTGTTGGCTCGATTGTTGCAAGCGGACGGATATAGTCGTAATCCACGCCGTCATCTTCCTTCCGGTCCGATGGATTGGGTGCAAAAATGAAATCGGGCTTGCCCAGCACCTTGGCGATGACTGGCGGAAGGGCGAGAGAGCGATTCAAGCCCTGGCAACTCAGCTGTCCCAGTCCTTTTTCCGGCTTTTCGCCGTGCCTGATAAAGGCGATGGTCTGAACACTGCTGCTGCTCCATGCGGGGCTGGATGCGAATGTCAGGGCGCCTAAGGCCGTCAGAGCTATTGTCGTCATTGTTGCGATTGCTGGTCTTGCCATGATGGGCTCCCTCGTTTGTCACTTCCTATTCCGGCTAACTTGGAAGAGCTATAGAATTCTTTAAGAGTGAGCTGCGACATATGCATATTTGCTGGTTTCGAATTGATTGCGTTCAATGACGAAGCGTGATGAATGGTCTCCGGTGAACGTTCAGGGAGAGTCATTGAGCAGTCCGTGCGAACAAATGTGACATTCCAAGATAGAAAAGTGCACTTTTGTGTTAAAAACGGCAGCTTAACTATTGCTAAAAGTGCTTCGATGGGAAAAGTACGACTAATATATCAAGAGGCCGCTGAACTTGACCAAACATACACCGCTTCAGTCCCGTATTCGCGATCAGCTGCAACGCCGGTTCGGTGAGGACCTGCACGTTGGCGACAGGGTCAATGAAGCAGAAATCGCCGATGCGCTTGGAATTTCACGTACACCGGTGCGCAAGGTGTTGTGGCAGCTGCAAAATGAGGGCGTCGTCAGCTACGAGCAGCATCGCGGCTTTCGCCTGGCAGATGCGACTGTCGATACTCTTGAGGCGGATGGCGAAAGAGACGAGTTGCTTGATGAGCGCGTCATGCGTGATATGGCCCTCGGCAATCTCAGTTCGGTCATCAGCGAACGCGCATTGATGCAGAAATATGAGGTGCCGCACGGCATTCTCATGTCGACACTGCGCCGCCTGATGCGCGATCAACTGGTTGAGCCCTCAGTTGGGCATGGCTGGATATTTTCCGATGTCAGTGCCACGGCGCTGGAGAACGGGTATAATTTCCGCCAGATTCTGGAACCGGCAACGATCCTTGCAGACCCTTATTTCATCGATACCGAGGCGTTTCAGGCGCTTGATCGCGATCATGCCAATACAATCAGCAATATCGACAAGCTCGATCAGCGACGGCTTTTCGATCTCGATGCAAAATTCCACCGGCTGATTGCGCTCGGTGCCCGGTCGACTCACCTCGTTGATGCCATAGAGCGCCAGAACAATATTCGCCGGGTGAATGAATATATCGGATTTGTGCGGCTGGACCGGATTCGCGAATCCCTGATAGAGCACCGCAATATCATCGCCGCGCTGCTGCGGGGTGAACGTCAGGTAGCGGCGGCGCTGATGCGGCTGCACCTGCAAATCTCAAAAGATGAAACATTCAAACATATTGATGAGGATTTGGAGAGGGTGCGGGCGGGCGATCTGCATCTGCTCAAGTAGGGATAGTTGCGATCAGTTCTGCGGGTGATGGTTGTTATGTCGAACCACCGGCATTCTGCTTGAGCATTCTGAATTTGCTGGAAATCTGCGAAAGCTTGGCGTCCCATTCCGGGTTCGGCACCTGACCTTCAATTGTCCGGAAAAACACCTGCATCATGCAGGCAATGGCAAAGGGCTCGATGAGAGCCGCCTTGATGGCCCAGGCAAAGATAAGTGCGGCGACCAATCCACCCGACGACCAGCCACCGGGAATCCAGTAAACCAGAGCGGCAGCGGGGGCCAGCATCAGGATGAAAACGGCAATCGTCAGGGCATAGACGATAATTGTCAGAAACGCCGCATTGCGCAGCATCGTGCCGGTATTCTGGCCGTAGAGAACCAGAGCCGTTTGTGCCGCTTGCCATGGGTTGGAACTGCGGGTGCGGATTGTATAGCCAAGCAGGACTTCGTCAATGAAGCCGACTGCAATACGCAGGAACGCCCGGAGTAACGAGACAAGCTGCTGCAAGCCGGGAATGGGGAGAAAAGACGCGATGCCCTGCACCAGTCCCGTGATTGTTGTCAGCACGCCCTTGATCAACTGATCGACGACAAAGAGTGTACTTGTCTCGGCAAAGCGGCTGGTCACAACCTCCTTGCCGTAGTCGATCTGGCCTTTGTTATCAGGCAATGGCCTGCCGTCCAGCAACTCGACAAGCACGGCGATGTGAGCCGCCTTGACGACATAAAGAATGTATTCGCGCATCAGATAAAGGACGCCTGCCGTCAGGCAGAAACCAGCCAGACCGCCGATGAAGGCGGAACCAGCGCGAAAACTTTCATCACCGAGGCCGCCTATGCCCCAGCCGATGCCAGCACCGGTTCCGGTAACAAGCACATAGGCGATTGCCATGCCGAAATAGACGGCAATGCGAAGCATAATGAACGGGGCTGTCTGCACCATAAGCCCAAGTGAACGCGCGATACTGAAATTCCACATATATTCCTGCCCGATTTTAGAAAATGTCCAATCGCTGGCAACGCAATGATTGGCATTTCGCGCGACACTCTTCCAGCGGAGATCGAAAGCGCAACTGTCATATGACGGCTGTGCGCATTTGCGGTGGGCATAAAAATGCCGGGCACAAGGCCCGGCATTGCGTGGTCTTGCTGCGGCTACTGTCTAATGCAAAAAGCCCATATAGCGTGGCAATGACAGCGTGATTTCCGGGATAAAGGCAATCAGCAGCAGACAGACGAACAGGATCAGCAGATATTTTGCGATTGGCCTGACCGTTGCTTCGAGAGATACCCCGCCTACCGCGCAGCTTGTATAAAGCCCGAGCCCCAATGGTGGCGCGAACAGGCCAAGCCCCATCGCAACGATTAGCACAATGCCATAATGCAGGGGGTGGATGCCAAAACTCTGCGCCACGGGAATGAGCAACGGGCCGAAGATGATCAGCGCCGGAGCGCCTTCAAGCGCCGCACCCATGACGATAAGGATGAGGATTGAGGCAATGATGAATGCCCATGAACCGGCACCATGGCTGAGATTGATCATGGCTTCCGCCAGCATGTGCGGAACCTGATCAATGGTCAGTGAGAAGGCGACAGTCTGCGAGGCAGCCACCACGAAGAGGATCATGCCCGCCAGCGTTGCCGAACGAACAAACAAGGTCACTGTACTGCGCCATGTCAATTCCTTGAAGACAAGGCGTCCGACCAGCAGTGCATAGGCAACAGCAAAGGCGCCGATTTCGGTGGCTGTGGCAAAGCCGGAACGATAGCCGCCGAAAATGATGACAATAACGCCAAGGCTGACGGCACCGCTCCACAGAAGATTGCTGAGGCTGCGGCCTGATGTTTCCACCGGGGCGGGCGGTGCCTTCTTGGAGAAGATGATGACCCCAAGAATAAGCGCGCCCGCCATCAGGATTGCCGGGTAGATACCGGCGGCAAACAGGCCGCCGATGGAGAGGTTGGCGACGTAGCCGAGAATGATGAGGTTGATACAGGGCGGAATGGTTTCGGCCATCACGGCACTGGCGGCCAATAGAGCCACGCCTTCGGATGGATCATGACCAGAGCGGCGCATGGCCGGGATCATGACGGTGCCGACTGCGGTAACATCCGCAAGTTTCGAGCCTGAAATGCCTGAAAACAGCACCATGCTGAGAATGGTGACGATGTTGAGTCCGCCCTTGCGTTTGCCGACGCCGCGGCGCAGCAGTTCGATCAGGCGCACCGACATGCCGTTCACTTCCATGGCAAGACCAGTGAGAACAAAGAACGGGATGGCGAGCAACACAAAATTATCAATGCCGCTGGATGCCTGCTGGGCAAAGACGGCAAAGGGAATAAAGCTATCGCCGAAAATGTAGAGCAGGGCACCGACACAGAGCGAAAAGGCGATGGGAATGCCGCTGGACAGGCAAATGGCAAAACCGCCGAGCATCAGGACCAGCGGGCTAGGCGCAAGTGCGGGCAGGAGCGTGCTCCACAGCGCGACTACGCCAGCGAGAACAAGCAGGCCAGCCAGACCCGCAAGGATATCGGCCTTGGGATAAACAAGCAGCCGCGCGGCAGTGAAAATCGCCATGCAGAAGCCGCCGACGATAAGCGGATACATGAAGAGGTTTTGCGGCCAGCCGGTTGATGTGACCTGCGTGGAGGCGGATTCGCAGTACTGGATAGCGAAAATCGCTACAGCGAGGGTTACTCCAAGTTCAATCCACAACCCGGCTGTTTCGACACGGGCCGCGTGCTGTGGAGCCAGCTTGTCGCGTAAGATACGGATGCCGACATGGTTGCCTTTGGCGACTGCCGCTGCACCGCCCAGAAAGGCAACGGCGATCAGCAGCATACGGGCGACTTCATCGGCCCACAAAATGGTATCGTTGAAGATATAGCGCCAAAGGACGGCTGAGATGACCAGCAGGAGATCCGCCGCGAGGGCGATGGCGGCAAGAATCTCGACAATGCGCAGGAGAGCGCCGACAAACGGCGCTCCCCGGACAGCTGGTGCGTGGGAGGTGGGCAGTGCAGCCTCGACGGACATGGTTGACCTCAGGCCTTGTGGATCGATTCAAGCACTGGCTTGGTGCTTGGATAGGTCGTGGTAAATTCGCTCCAGAGCGGCATGACGAGCTGCTTGAAAGCCGCACGGTCGACCTCGTGCGTCGTCACGCCATTGCTGCGCAATTTTGCCAATGCGCTGGCCTCGATCTCATTGGCCTTGCTGCGCTGGAAGGTGGATGCCTCAGCCGCCGCTTCGCGGAAGGCAGGCAGATGTTCCGCCGGTATTTTTGACAGGGCGCGCTTGCCGATGACGATGGTCTGCGGATTGCAGATATGCTGGGTGAGGGAGATGTGCTTGGCTACCTCATAGCATTTGAGGGCAAGAACGGTGGGAGCATCGTGCTCAAGCCCGTCGATAACGCCTGTCTGTAAGGCAGTATAGACTTCGCCGAGCGACATCGGGGTGGGTGACGCGCCCATGGCCTTCAATGTGGCAACGAAATTGGCCACCGGCAGAACGCGGATTTTTTGACCCTTGAGCAGTTCAGGTGTGTTGGCTGGCTGACGCGCGGTGACATTGCGACCGCCAAGACTATAGGCCCAGCTTACAACCTCGACACCGATCTTGTCGGCAAAAATACCGTTCAGCACCTTGCCCGCATTGCCATCAAGAACAGGACCAGCGGCATCCATCGAATCGAAAAGATAGCCAAGATCAAGCACACCGATCTCGGGTGCCAGTGTTCCCCAGATCGAGGAGCCAGAGATCATCATATCGACAATGCCGAGCTTGACCTGACCGACAATGTCGGCTTCCTTGCCGAGCTGATTGTCAGGGAAATATTTGATCTCCACCGCATCGCCAAGTTTGTTCTTCAGGCCGCTTTGAAAGCGGTCATACCAGAGCCAATGCGCGGAATTGGGATCAGCGGGCAGGGATGATGACATGCGCAAGGCAATGGGAGCAGCTTCCGCTCGTGTTGCGCGGCCGATAATGGCAAATGTTCCGGCACCAGCAAGGCCAAGGCCAAATGCACGGCGCGTCAGGCGAATATCCTTCATAGTATCTCCTCCACGGACCACGCAGGTGATCCTTACTGTTCCAGACGCCACCCCCGGCGTCCCCCGTTTTACCGCTCTTTATCAGGGCGGCTTGAAAACACGACGGCGGCTCCTCAACCGGATCGGCGTGCTGTTGTTTATGCGCAGGCTTTGCTTGGTTCGGGCGGGATGATGTGCGAAACAGATATGGGGTGTTCTGGCACCTTATCGTGGTTCGCAAACAGGCCGTCGCTTGACCTCAAATGGCGTGGCATATACTAGTATGGTAGTATGATATGGTAATCGACGCAATGCAAGCGGATGGGAGGAGCTTATTTTGACGATTGATCTCAGCCGCGGTGGTTCCACAGCACAACGGCTCGAAAAAGAACTGCTCAGGGCGATTGTTTCGCTTGAACTATATCCGGGTGTCCGGCTATCGGAGCAGGAGATTGCTGAGCGTTACGGCGTGTCGCGGCAACCGGTGCGTGAAGCCTTGATTGCACTCAGCAAGCAGCATTTTGTTGAAGTCCTGCCGCAGCGAGGGACGATTGTCGTCAAGATTTCCATTGCGAAAATGCGTGAAGCGCGGTTTCTGCGTGAGGTGATCGAAAGCGCTGTTGTCCGGCGGGCCTGTGAAGAATTTGATCCGGCAAGCCGTGAGAAGATTGACGAGGCGCTGGAAGCGCAGGCGCGGGCGGCGGCCCGGTCAGATTCTACCGCGTTTAAAAAGTTTGACGAACAGTTTCACATTGCCCTGGCTGAGGGGGCGGCTTGCCCGATGGCGTGGTCAGTCGTTGGTAATCTGAAGGCACATATGGACCGCGCCTGCCAGCTCAGCCTGCTCAACACCGCTTCCATGCAGCTTCTCATCGAGCAGCATCAGGCGATCATCGGCGCGATCGATGCCGGTGATCCCGATGCGGCGGAAGCCGCCATGAATTATCATCTCACCGAGATTCTGCGCGTTCTGCCGGAGATCGAAAAGAACCATCCGGATCTGTTTGAATAGGTTTCAGTGTATGGCGTCGTGTCTGGTGGATTTGAGTTCCCGCCCGAGAAAAAGGACGAGAACAGCCGCTGCGGCAAGACAACAGGCGAGCACGCCCATGCCGATCTGGAAACTGCCGGTGCTCTGCTTGATCCAGCCAACCAGATAAGGCCCGGCAAAACCGCCAAGATTGCCAACAGAATTGATCAGCGCGATGCCGCCAGCGGCTGCGGTTCCCTGCAAAAAGACTGATGGCATGGCCCAGAAGGGTCCAAGGCTCGCATAGATGCCGATGGATGCGAGCCCGAGACAAAACAGTGCCACCAGATTGGATTGCAGATAGACGCTGCCGACGAAGCCGATGGCGCTGATGGCTGCGGCAATGGCCACATGCCAGACCCGTTCGCCTGTTTTGTCGCTGTGTCTGCCCCAGAGCAGCATGGCCAAGGCGCTGACAATATAGGGAAGGGCCGTGATGAAGCCGACCTGCGTATTGGAAAAACCCATGGCCTTGATCATCTGCGGCAGCCAGAGACCAATGCCATAGAGCCCGATGACAATGCCGAAATAGACGAGGCCAAGCAGCAGCACCCGCCGGTCGACAAGGGCGGGCCAGAGCCGGTGCTGGGTGCGTCCCGGATTGAGCTGGCGATCCTCTTCGAGCCTTTCCTGCACGATCCGGCGCTCTGTCAGGGTCAGCCACGGGGCCTGCGCCGGTCCGTTGGGCAAAAGGCGCAGCACGGCAAGGCCGAGCAGGCAGGACGGGAGACCTTCAATGATGAAAAGCCACTGCCAGCCTTTCAGGCCCCAGACATTGTCGATGCCGATAATCAGGCCTGACAGAGGAGCGCCGACGGCGCTCGCCAGCGGCACGGCAGCCATGAAGAGGCCAATGAATTTTGCCCGCTGTGCTGAAGGAAACCAGTAGGTGAGATAAAGGATCATGCCGGGGAGAAACCCGGCTTCGGCAACGCCGAGCAGAAAACGCAGGATGAAAAAGCTCCACGGCCCATGCACGAAGGCCATGGCGGCGGAAACCAGCCCCCATGTGATCATGATGCGGGCGATCCAGAGCCTTGCGCCGACTTTTTCGAGGATGACGTTGCTGGGCACCTCGAACAGGAAATAGCCGAGGAAGAATATGCCAGCGCCCCAGCCATAGACATATGGAGTCAGGCCCACATCGTCATTCATGGTCAGGGCGGCAAAGCTGATATTCACGCGGTCGAGAAATGCCACGAGATAGAGCACCATCATGAACGGGATGATGCGCAGACTTATCTTGCGGTATGGATCTACCGTTTCATTGAATGACATATTTGCCTCCCAGCCCCAATGTCTTGATCTCCTGCTTCGTCGTCAGGCCAGATCAATCCCCTTTTTCTTATATTCATCCAGAACCATCTCGTTAATATCCGAGATGATTGCAATCCTGCCATTGCTCGGATCGTTGATCCAGAACCGGGCCAGCAGCTTGATGCTCTTGTTTTCGATGCTGGCGGTATAAATCTGTGGCGGCGGCTCTTTCATCACGCGCGGCTGCTTTTGCACCGCTGCCAGAAAGATGCTTCGGGCCGCGTCCAGATCGGTGGTGGATGCCACGGTGATGGGAAATTCCAGCCTTATATTATTGTTCGACAGCGTTTCGTTGTAGATCGTGCTGTTGATCAGCGTGTCGTTGGAGATCAGAACATCCAGCCCGTCGGTCGTATGAATAGTCGTATAGCGGATGGTCATCTCGGTGACTTTACCGGTGATGCGGTCGCTGACCAGATTGTCGCCAACCCGAACCGAGCGCTCGAACAGCAGGATGAGGCCGCTGATATAGCTGGCCGCGAGTTTCTGGAAACCGAGACCAAGCCCGATGCCGAGCGCACCACCGAAGGCGGCGAGGGCGGTCAGGTTAATCCCCGCGGTTGAGATGATGATGAGTGCCGCGATGATCCAGATCGTCACAGAGATGATACGCTCAAGCGCCAAGGCGAGATTGGGTTGCAGGCCGCTTCTTTTGTGCAGATAACGCTGTGATACTTCGGAAATCCAGATGGTGACGATGATGACGATAGCAGCGAAGAACAGAATGGTCAGGATTGCCAACACGCTGATCTTGGCATCGCCTATGGAATATTCAGTGTCGAAGAAACTTTTGACCGTCTCGTTCCATTGCCCGAACAGATAAATAAGCACCGTTAGCCAGAACACGACGGATGAGGCGCGCAGAATGGAGCGCAAGGGATCATGCGGTTTGAAAATCAGTTCCACAATCGTCCCTACAAGCCGGACAAGCAGGAATGATAAAAGTATCCCGCCAATAACGAAGATCAACGGATTGGCAAGCGTGCCATTGAAGGCTCGCATCAATCCAAACAGGATGAGGATGGTAAAAGCGATTGTCGAGAGATAGTCGATCATAATTCTGATGCGCGAGGTGATCGGCCGGATGCGCTTCAGACGCCGCGTGATCAACTTGGCTATGACAAATGACAGGATAAGGGCGCCGATCGAAAGGAAGCCGGTAAGCGGCGTCTGGAAAATGACGTCGAGCGCGCCAGTTCCAAGGGCCGCTATTGCATCAGCCTCTTCTTTCTCCATCGTCCCCCCGAATGCATGAAGCTGTGGCATCGCCACAGATAAAGAATGTGTTTACCGCCACATCTTGTGACATAAAATTCATTGCAAAAACAGATCATTCAGCGAAGGCTTGTTTGACTGTCTGGCTTGACAGTTTGAGGGAGAACGGCCTCCTTCACCACTGTTAAACGACAGTATGGATGTGTGCCGGAAAAGGTGAGCAGGAATGAAAATCGCGGATATGAACTGGATGCAGGTGGAAGAACGTGTCGCGAAGGACGATCGCTGCATTCTTCCCATCGGCAGTGTCGAGCAACATGCTTATCTGAGCCTCGCCACGGATATGATTCTGGCCGAGAAAGTTGGTGTCGATGCAGCCGAACCTTTGGGCGTTCCGGTTTTCCCTGCATTGCCCTATGGGCTTGCATCGTCGTTCATGGATTTTCCGGGAACGCTCACATTCAGTCTTGCCACCTATGCGCTTGTTATCCGCGATTTGCTCGACAGCATGTATCGCAATGGCTTCCGACGCATTCTGATGGTCAATGGTCATGGCGGCAATACGCCCGCCGGAACCGTCATTTCCGAATGGCTGAACGATCATCCAGATGCTTCGGTCAAGCTGCATGACTGGTGGCGCGCACCAAAAACGTGGGCGAAGGTGATGGAAATCGATCCTGCCGCATCGCACGCCTCATGGATGGAGAATTTTCCGTGGACAAGGATTGCCGGAGCACCGGTACCGCAGGAGCCGAAAGCGCAGATCGATTTTGGCGGGCTTGCCCGTGTGGATGCCCGCCGCAAACGCAAAATGCTCGGGGAAGGCAATTATTACGGGCTGTTCCAGCGACCCGATGCGGATTCGCTGGCGCTGTGGGACGTGGCCGTCGCCGAGACGCGCGAGCAGCTCGACAATGACTGGCACTAAATCCGTATGTCGCAACGCAGTCAGATTCGTATCAGGAAATTAGCACTACAGGCGTTGCGGGCAAGCGTGGCAATTGTGTATCGATGGTTTTGCCAAGCAAAAGGAAATATAAATTGTCTTCAGCGACGTCTCCGGTTTTCAGTAAGCCATTTTCAGCCCTGCTTTTCGATATGGATGGTACGATCCTCAATTCGCTTGCCGCTGCCGAGCGCGTCTGGGGTGACTGGGCGCGCAGCAAAGGTCTTGATGTCGAGGCATTCATGCCAACCATGCATGGTTCGCGCGGTGTCGATACGATTAGCCGTCTTGGATTGCCCGGTGTTGATCCTGTGGCCGAGGCCGCCGAAATCGAGCGGGCGGAGATTGACGATGTGGAGGGCGTTGTTGCCATTTCCGGTGCGGTCGCATTTCTGAAATCGCTGCCGCCGCAAAGCTGGGCCATTGTGACATCGGCTCCAATTCTGCTGGCAAAACGGCGTATGGAAGCGGCAGGAATTCCTTTTCCCGAGATTATGGTGACAGCAGAGGACGTATCGATCGGCAAGCCCGATCCGCAATGCTATCTGCTCGGTGCCAAAAAGCTTGGTGTCGACATTGCCGATTGTCTGGTTTTCGAAGATGCACCAGCAGGAATTCAGGCGGGAGAGGCGGCTGGGGCCGAGGTGCTTGTGATAACGGCAACACAAATGCACGCTGTTGAGACACGCCACGCAACCATTGCCAGCTATGATGAAATCACCGCTGAAATCGGCAGTGACGGCAAAATATCGATTGTCAGGCCATGAGTATCAGTCAGCGCATCGACCGGGAGCCGATGCGCTGACCTGAGTTTTACGCCTAGATCGCGCCGGGGACGACGAGAACCAGCCACGCGATAATGGGGCCGATGACCGCAATCAGTGCGCTGTACACGAGCAGTTTGCGCAGTACGCTCTCCCGCTCGGCTTCCGGCGCATTGGCAACAACGAGCGCGCCGTTGGTCGAAAACGGGCTGGTATCGACGATGGTTGTCGAGATGGCGATGGCCGAGACAACGCCGATGGCGCTGATATGTCCCTGCATCAGGAATGGCACAGCCAGCGGAATGATAGCGCCGAGCAATGCGGTTGACGATGCAAAGGCAGAGACGATTGCGCCGGTGAAGCAGAGGAGCAGGGCGGCCAGAAGCGGCATGCCGAGGCTGGAAATCCCCGATGCCACATAATCAACAGTCCCGGCTTTCTGCATGATGCCGACATAGGTGATGATACCGGCGATCAGCAGCACGGTTGACCAGCTGATCTTGTCGACAGCCGCCTTCTGGGTTTTCGGAGAAAACAGGGCGAGCAGCACAGCAACGGTTATCGCCACAAGCCCCACATTGAACTTGAACACCAGAGCGCCGACCGCAAGCGCCGTCAATCCGAGCAGCGTCAGCAGGCGTTCGCTGGTCAAGCTTTCGTTTGGATTGATTGCCGCGCCGGATGGCGATGTGGCGGTGCGGTGATAGGCTGGTGAGGCCGGGGTGCCGCCATGGCCAACGATGGAACGCGATGCGCCCGCCACATGGGTATCAGGATCGGGTCCGGATGCTGCCGCATGATCGCGCAGGCTTTTCCAGCCGCCGAAGATGAAGAACACCACAACCGCAATGGCAAGGTTAAAGAGCAGGCTCGACAGGAACAGGGTTGTCGGGCCGTAGGGCAGGCCGGCTTTTTGAACGATCTGATTGGTGATGCCACCATAGATGCTGATCGGCGAGAAACCGCCGCCTTGGGCGCCGTGAATAACCATGAGGCCCATCATGACAGGGCTGATGCGGTATTGCGCGGCAAAGCGCAGGGCGACAGGCGCAAGGATGGCGCAGGCGGCGGGGCTCAATCCGCCAAAGCCGGTGATAACAGCGGCGACAAAAAACATCACCCAGGGGATGAGCGCCATATGGCCGCGAACAAGCCGCACCGCCCGTTCAACCAGCCAGTCGATGGTGCCGTTGTTCTGAGCAATACCGAACAGATAGGTGACACCAACAAGTGTCAGGAACAGATCACTGGGAAACCCGGCAAATATGTCATTGGATGACATTCCCATGATCAGCGAGCCGACCACAAAGGCGGCGGCAAAGGCCAGTGCGCCCATATTGATCGGCAGGATCGTTGCAACAACGAACATGGCAATCAACACAAGAATAGAGAAAATCTGGATATTCACGGTAAAATCCTCCCTCTGCGGCGCGCTATAAGCGGCCGCTTCTTCAGTTCTTATTGTGGCGTAAGCTCCCCCCTACGCCCTCGTTTCCGCCGTCATCTGCGCGATGATGGCGTCATGGATCAGGCATTTGCGCTGATGGCATAGAGATTGCCATATTGCTCGCGCAAAACGTTCTTCTGCACCTTGCCCATGGTGTTGCGGGGCAGGTCCTCGACAAAAATGATCTGTTTGGGCTGCTTGTAGCGAGCGAGCCGGTTTTGCAGCGCATCGAGAATGGCCTGTTCGCTGAGATCAGAACCGGCTTTTTTAACGACAATGGCGGTAACACCTTCACCGAAATCCGGATGGGCGACGCCGATGACAGCGCTTTCGACAACGCCCGACAATTGGTCGATCTCGCTTTCGACTTCCTTCGGGTAAATGTTGTAACCACCTGAAATAACAAGGTCTTTGCCGCGTCCGACGATATGTACATAGCCGCGTTGATCAATCTTGCCGAGATCGCCTGTGATGAAAAACCCGTCATCACGAAACTCCGCCTTGGTTTTTTCGGGCATGCGCCAATAGCCCTTGAACACGTTCGGTCCCTTGACCTCGATCATGCCGGTTTCGTCGGCTGGCAGGGTTACGCCGGTTTCCGGATGCGTCACCCGCACGGTGACGCCGGGGAGCGGAAAGCCTACAGTTCCGGCAATCCGGTCCCCGGCATAGGGATTGGAGGTGTTCATGTTGGTTTCGGTCATGCCATAGCGTTCAAGAATGGCCTGACCCGTGCGCTCCTGAAATGCCCGGTGGGTATCAGCGAGCAGGGGCGCAGACCCTGAAATGAACAGGCGCATGGTTGTGACCGCATCGCGGGTCAGGCCCTCATTCTGCAAAAGCCTGACATAGAAGGTGGGGACACCCATCATCGCCGTTGCACGTGGCATGAGAGACAGGATTTCCGCCGGATCGAATTTCGGCAACAGGAACATTGATGCGCCTGACGTCAGGATAACGTTGGTTGCAACGAAAAGCCCGTGGGTGTGGAAGATCGGCAAGGCATGGATCAACCGGTCTTTTGCGGTGAACTGCCAGTGATCACGCAATGTCAGCGCGTTGGATAGGAGATTGTCGTGGGTCAGCATCGCGCCTTTGGAGCGGCCTGTTGTGCCTGACGTGTAGAGAATGGCGGCAAGATCATCTGCGGCACGGGTAGCATCGACGAAATCCGGTGCTTCGCCCTTCGCCAGATCAATCAGCGAACCGCCACCATGATCATCAAGCGTCTCAACCAACGCACCGTATTTCGAAGCGATGGCTTTGATGCCTTCGGCAGCTTTCGGCGTGACCACAACGAGGCGCGGCTCGGCGTCGCTGATGAAATAGTCAAGTTCGGCCAGCGTATAGGCGGTATTCAGCGGCAGATAGACGGCTCCACAACGGACACAGGCGAGATAGAGCATCAGCGCTTCAGGGCTTTTCTCTACCTGAACGGCTACGCGGTCGCCGGGGCGAATGCCGAGCGTATCGATGGCACCGGCGATCCGGCCAGACCATTGCAGCATGTCACCATAGGTCCATGTGCTGTTATCACCCGTTTCAATAAACACGGCATCCTCAGCCGGAATGGAACGCCTGATGGCATCAAACAGATGGTTGCTCATGAACTCAGTTCCTTGCTGCTTGCCTTGGTCTTGTCTTGCTCTTTGGGCTGTGTTGCGCGGGCGGGTTTCTCGCTGCGCAACAGCTTGCGGATCGCTGGTGCCGCGACGATTTCGCCCCGCTGGGCAAATGCCTCGTGGTTGGTTTCAATATCGTCAAGCTTGTAGAGATAATTGACCATCAGCCCGTGCGCCTGCCTGACGGCACGGGGCGAACGATCAGCAAGAAAATTGAGCCGCTCCAGCCGTGCGCCATTGCCGAGGTGGAACCGCGCAACCGGATCAATGGCGCGCCCATCGGGTGTTCGCCCGCGCAGAAAATACCAGGCGGCGGCGGGCAGCAATGCTGTCTTTACAGCCGTTGTCTTTATCGGGTCATCGAACCAGTCGGCGTCATCCAGAGCGGCGAGGGCAGCCTTGTCTTCGACCGACAGCACATCGGAGTCGTCATTGCGCCGCTCGCGTCCCAGCCAGTTGGCAAAGCCCGGTACTGGCGAAAGCGTGACAAAGGTATCGAGCTTGGGAAGATCACGGCGCAAATCCTCCACCACCTGCTTGATGAGGAAATTGCCGAAGGAAATACCGCGCAAGCCCACCTGACAGTTTGAAATGGAATAAAAGACAGCGGTACGCGCATCCTGTGCCTGAATGGGCGCCCGTTTTTCATCCAGCACATCGGAAATCGTCTCGGGGATAGTTTTGGTCAGCGCCACTTCAACGAAGATGAGCGGATCATCGGGAAGCTGCGGATGAAAGAAGGCAAAGCAACGCCGGTCGGTTGGCGCGAGCCGGCGGCGCAGCTCGTCCCAATCGTGGATCTCATGTACAGCCTCGTACTGAATGATCTTTTCAAGGATTTGCGCGGGCGTGGACCAATCAATCGGGCGCAGGATGAGAAAGCCGCGATTGAACCACGAGGTGAAGAGGTGGGCAAAATCCGCATCTACCGCTTCAAGATCAGGTGTATCGGCCTTGAGTTCGAGCAGACGTTCCCGCATGCCCACAAGCGTGGATATGCCCTTGGGGGCAAGGTTCAGGCGGCGGATCAGTTCCTGCCTGCGCGGTTCGGCGGCCTCATGCAATTGCAGCACTGTCTTGGCGGTGCGTTCGGCCCGATAGGTGTCGATGGCCTTTTCGAGCTTGTCAGAATCCGGTCCGAACCGATCGGCAAGGAGCAGCATGAAATCGCGCTGCTGTCCATCGTTCAGGCGGGACCATTGCTGCAGGATTTCCGCGGCCAGTGCCATGCCCGATGCTTCACCGCGACTGGAAAGCAGCATGGTGCATAGCCGTTCAAGACCAGCGAGACCGGATGGCAGTTTCTCCGTGCGCGGTGAAAACGAAAGCAGCTTGCGGCCACGTTCGGTGATCGTCTGCACCATATCGCTGAAGAAGGATGTACCGGTCATTGCAGAACTCCAGTTCCGAGGATGGATCAGGCAAAGCATGCAGGTTTATCAGGCGGCGCTTATCCGGCGCTTGCCGACCGCAGTGCACAGTATAGCCGATCCGGTATGATAGCGCTTCTGCGATACTCCCTTTCGCATGCGTCAGATTATTCGTTTGTTCCAATACCTCTTACGGGATGGTATATAATGTTTGGGCTTTCTTGTATGTAATGTCAACTGTCTTGTATACAAGAATTGGAATATTGCATTTTTGAGGGATCATGGCCGAAAATATCGTGCAAGGACTGCGGGACGAAATCGAGAACGGTATTGTCACAAACCAGTTTGCTCCGGGCGAAAGGCTGGATGAGATGCAATTGGCAAAGCATTTCGGTGTTTCGCGCACACCAGTGCGGGAAGCCCTTATGCAACTGAGCGCCATCGGGCTTGTCGAGATTCGCCCGCGGCGCGGGGCGGTCGTTGTTGAACCGGGACCGCACCGGATTTACGAAATGTTCGAAGTGATGGCCGAGCTTGAAGGCATGGCAGGTTCTCTGGCCGCGCGTCGCCATACGGATGAGGATCGGGCTAACCTTCTGGCCGCCCACGCCCAGTGTACACAGTCCTCCAATGCGGAGGATACCGACACCTATTATTATGATAATGAGCGGTTTCATCAGGCCGTCTATACGGCCAGCCACAGTAGCTTCCTGATCGAACAATGCCTCGCGCTGCATCGCCGTCTGCGGCCTTACCGGCGACTGCAATTGCGGGTGCGCAACCGGATGATCACATCGTTCAACGAACATGCGGCTATTGTTGAGGCGATCCTTTCAGGGGATGCCGAGGCCGCCCGCACGCATCTGCGCCAGCACATTGCGGTGCAGGGGGATCGTTTCAGCGATCTCATTGCCACGCTGGCGGCACAGCGCAAAAACGGTCAGGCGACCGGGTAAGGGCCCTTATCGAACGTCTGCCCATGATATCCTTTGCTGCCGATAGCGCGCGCCAACGGGCTGGCAAAATCCCTTCCGTTGTGCAGGCTTTCGAGGACATGGCGGAAATCATATTTCGGCTGCCAATCGAGTTCCGCAAGCGCCCGTTGATTGACATAAACGCGGTCCAGAGCGGCAGGCAATTGCCATCTACGGTTGGCATAAAGCGCGTCGCATTCGGGAAAGAGCCGCCGCACCACATCCGCAGCATTTTCCCGAAGCAGCGCCAGATCGCCTGGTGTAAAGGGTGTCGTTGCGGAGACAATGTATCGGCCAAAACCAATGCTGTGCGCTTTGCGTGCCGCCTGAACATGGGCGCTCACCACATCCTCCACGTCGACGCGGCGATTGAGCAGTTCATTCGCCTGTACATTCGCTGGCTGGAACTTGTCCCGCACTGTTGCGTCATCATCCTCTTCGGGAAAGAAGCGTGAGGTACGCAGCACGATCACCGGCAGGCGCTCCTTGCGGAAGAACAGGTGGCACAGATCTTCCGCCGCGATCTTGGTGACGCCATAAATATTCTTGGGAACCGGCGTGACATCTTCGGTGATCCAGGCCGCTGGCTCTCCGGCGGCAGGGGTAAGGGCTGCGCCGAACGTGCTGGTGGTGCTGGTGAAGATGAAGGCGTTGACCCCGGCAGCCAGAGCTTCTTCGAGCAGAATCAGCGTGCCCGTAATGTTGGTATTGATAAAATCCTGTTTGGAATGGGTGGCGACATGCGGTTTGTGCAGTGTTGCCGTGTGCATCACTGTCTGAACGCCCTTCATGCAGGCTCGGACAAAGGCCCGGTCGGTGATTGATCCGATGCTATCGGTGAATGGCGACGCCTTGATGTCGATGCCTCGCACGGACTCGCCACCCTCACGCAGGCTGCGCATGAGGGCTTCACCAAGATGACCGGCACTCCCTGTAACGAGAATTGTCATCGTATTATTCCCTGAATCACGTTTTATGTGTCCAAGTTTAGTAAGCCTTATTGAAAATAGCTATCGTGGGATCAAACGAAGACGGGAAGGAGCGCATGTATTGCAGGCTTTTCCAATCACACGGAAACTGTTCCCATGGGTGGATTTGGTCTGAATGCATAAAAGCGCTGAATGACTGGCGGCAAGTTGCGGGTATCTTGCCGCCAGCATTCAAACGGGGCTGTTAAACCTTACCGCCGTTTTTCTTGCAATCGCTGCGGAACTTGTGGCGTTCCTTGCCGTGCAGACCCTTGGCATCAGCCTGAGCCGAGCACGCCTTGGAAATGGCCGTCTTGGCAGGCGTGGTTGCGGTCGTTGCCTTTTTCATCATGGTGTTGGCTGGCTTCGTAGCTGCCGGGGCCGTGGTGGTGGTGGTTGGTGCCGGGGCCGTGGTGGTTGCTGCTGGCGCTGTTGTGGCTGGAGCTGCAGTCTGTGCCATGGCGCTTGTGCCTACGAAGGCGAGGATTGCGCCGGCGGCGAGGGTGGCAACTAATTTCATGGTCGTTTCCTTTGAGTTACAAACCGGTTTTGTAGCGCGTTGTGAAAATGATTCTTGTCACGCTACGGTTGCACCTGAGCACTGCTTGCATTTCGCCAAGTCCTTGCAAATCAACAGGATGCAGGGGACTATGCGTCATGCCAGCATTGCTCAAGCGCGAGATTATTGGCGGACCGTGTTTTCTTTGTGTGCGCGAATGTTAAATTTGTTTAACCGGCGGGACACAATTCTTGATCGCTTGACGGTAAAAAATCACAGATCTATACGAGCATGATCCTTTGACAGAAGCAAAGTCCGATGAAAGCCGCCAAGCTCGCAACCCGATAGGCCGTAACAACCGTTTTCAACCGTTGTTGCGGCATTCAAGGCTCTCAATATCCGTTTGAGTTGGGATCAATGATCGCCGCCGAACCTCTCGTTCGCGTGGGATTTTGCTATGCTACACCCCAAAAATTGGGCTTATTCACTGCCAGCGGCCTTGTTGCTGATGGCTCCTTTTGATCTTCTCGCTTCCCTGGGTATGGATATTTATCTGCCTGTTATTGTCCATATGCCTGCGGTGCTGAACACATCACCCGCCATTATCCAGCTAACCCTCAGCCTTTACATGATTGTGCTCGGCTGCGGGCAACTCCTGTTCGGGCCATTGTCGGACCGTATCGGTCGCAGGCCCGTCGTGCTTGGCGGTGCGCTTCTGTTCTGCCTCGCCTCGACAGGGCTGGCCGTGACCAGTTCTGCCGAGATTTTTGTTGCGCTTCGTGTTCTTCAATCGGCTGGCGGGGCGGCGGCGCTGGTGGCGACGTTTGCCACTGTCCGCGATGTGTATGCGGATCGGCCTGAAGGCGCTATCATCTACGGTCTCTTCGGCTCGATGCTGGCATTTGTTCCCGCATTCGCACCGACTATCGGCGCGCTTGTTGATCACATATTCGGCTGGCGCGGCATATTCTGGCTGCTTGCCGCGCTTGCGGCGCTGGCAGGGCTGCATGCATTCCTGCGCTGGCCTGAAACGCGCCCGGTACAGACAGAGCGAACCGCACTGATCAGCAATTTCGCAAGAGTGTTCAGCAGCCTGTCCTTCTGGACCTATACGCTGGGATTCAGCACTGCCATGGGGACGTTCTTTGTCTATTTCTCGACGGCACCGCGTATTCTGATGCAGGAGTTGGGCCTTTCCTCGACCCCGTTCAGCCTTGTGTTTGCAACCGTTGCACTGGTGATGATCGCGTGCAGCCGTTTCGGCGGCGTATTCGTGCGATGGTGGGGACAGCGGGGATGCCTGATCCGGGGAATGGCGTTGTTTCTGACCGGTGCGATTCTGCTCGTGCTGGGGCAGGTGTTTTTGCCGCTTTCCGTCGTGACTTTCATGGGGCCGATGTGGGTCATGGCCAGCGCCATCTCCGTCACCTCGGCGGTGGCTGCCAATGGCGCATTGCGGGAATTCGGCGATATAGCGGGAACCGCAACGGCCCTCTATTACTTCATCGAGAGTGTTATTGTGGGCATCGCCGGAACGATCATTGTAGTTCTGCTGCCGCAGGCCAATTTCTGGCCGGTTGCGGCATTTACGGCAATATCCGCCTTGGTGACGCTGGTTCTGGTCTGGCTGTCAGCCGGTTATGAAAAGACGCTAACCCATTAACCTGTCATAATATTCGCGATTTCGACCAGATTGCCATCGGGGTCGCGAATATAGATCGAACGGATAGGTCCGGTTGCTCCGGTGCGGGCAACCGGGCCTTCCTCAATGGCAATGCCAAGCTGATCGAGATGGGCGATTACCGCATCCAGTGGTGTTTTGGTGATGAAGCAGAGATCGCCGGAACCCGGTGTAGCTGCTTTCGCCTTGGGTTCAAACTCATGACCCAGTTCGTGCAGATTGATCTTCTGATGACCGAAGCGCAGCGCCTTGCGCTCGTCACCAAATGTTTCGACCGTCATGCCCAGCGCGGTTGAATAGAAGGCGCAGGTGGCTTCGATATTTTTGACCGTCAGGACCAGATGATCGAGATGATCCATCGTCACCCCATTATCGGGTTTGGCTTCCCGGTAGCCGTTCAATTCCGGATCGAGATCGACTTCCACCACATTGGTGAAAACGGTTGTTGCGATCATGATGCCTGCAAAGGCGACGAGATTGACCAATGTCGGTTCGTCATAGCGGTCAGCCAGCCGCTTCCACAGGCGCTCCGGTATCGCATTGGCATTGGCGACGATTGCCTTGCCGAAATCCATCAGAACGGTCTCATCCGCATCCGGGACGATGGTTTCCGGCTGCAGACCGGAATCAATCAGCGCCCGGCGGAAAAACGTGACCGGGATATCCGCATGGCTCGCCTTTGCGATGGCAAGGGACAAAAGCCAGATGGCGCGGTCGGGCAAGGCGGGGCGCAGCAATTCGCGCAAGGTGAACCATTCCGCGTAGATGCGATGTGCAACGGGCGAATGCAGCATGATGCGCTTCATATTGGTCATGCGGCCACGCAGTTGCAGTTCGCGGTCATGTTCGGCGCGGGCTTCCGGTGAGGCCTCATCATAGATAACGGGCAATATGCGGCTCATGGGGACATCCATCTGCAAAAGATCTGGAATTATCCATGGCATATATTTTCTCCCCGGCGCGCGCCAATGAAATTGTGTCGGGGGATTCATTTCGCGGCAAAAGATGGATGTGTTCCATATGGTGGAAAATTTGAGTTCCCATTCAGATGTTTGTTGAAAGGTTTTTCGCCGGTTGCGCTGCACAAAAGATAGCCATCCCTCGCTCAAATTGAGTGCATTGGCGAATATCAGGAGGAAACAAGGCGTTTCTTTTTAGTTATTCACACTGCCTACGGGGGCCAGCACATGACAAAAACCATAGAAAATCTCGCAAATAACGGGAAAATTACGCGGCGCGCGAGCCTGTTTGCGCTGGTGGCTTCGGCCATCGCCATATCAAGCTTTGCAGCGCCACAGCCATCACATGCGGCTGACAAGGCCATCAAGGTCGGTATCATCAGCGGCGAAGATGAGGATGTGTGGAAAGTCGTCACAGCAGAAGCAGCCAAGAACGGTCTGACGATCAAGACAGTTGTCTTCAATGATTACACGCAGCCAAATGAAGCGCTGGAACGCGGCGATCTTGATGCCAATGCCTTCCAGCACAAGCCTTATCTCGACAACCAGATCAAGACACAGGGCTATCACATCGTGCCGGTCGGCTATACCGGCGTCTGGCCGATTGGCCTCTATTCGAAGAAGTTTGCCAAGATCACTGAACTTCCTGAAGGCGCAGTGATCGGCGTGCCGAATGATCCATCCAATGAGGGCCGTGCGCTGCGTGTGCTTCAGGATCAGGGCGTGATCAAGCTCAAGGCGGGTACCGGCATTCTCGCAACGATCGCTGATATTTCCGACAATCCGAAGAAGGTCAAAATCAAGGAACTCGATGCCGGTATCGTCGGGCGTTCGGTGGAAGATCTCGATGCGGCAGTGGTCAACACTGACTGGGCTTTGAAGAGCGGCCTGACACCGGAAAACCGTATCGCGCAGGAAAAGATCGATGACAATCCTTACCGCAACTTCATTGCAGTGAAGGCTGGTCAGGAGAAAGAAGCATGGGTGAAGACCCTCGTTTCCTCCTATCAGAATGACAAGGTCAAAGCGGAATTTGACCGTGTCTACAAGGGCACAGGTATCAGCGCGTACTGATATCCGGTTGATCGCAGAATAATCACGGCAAGGCGGTTCGCAGCATAGGGATATGCCGCGAACCGCCTTCTCGATTGAGGCGGATACGGTTTCTATATTCGCCCAAGGGGAAAACAAATGAATTCGCATGTCTCTGTTTCCGGCCAATCGGGGGCAATCATCGCAGACGCGCGCCAGGACGACGATGTTGTCAGGCTTGAAAATGTCAAACGGCATTTCGGCGAGACGCCGGCGCTTGATGGCGTTTCGCTGACTGTCCGCAAAGGTGAAATTCTCGGCATTATCGGCCGCAGCGGCGCGGGCAAATCAACGCTCATCCGTTGTCTCAATGGTCTGGAGCGGCCGGAATCGGGCTCCATCTTTGTTGAGGGCAGGCAGATTACCGGGCTGGATGAGCGCGAGCTGCAGCCGTTCCGCCGCCGCATCGGCATGATTTTTCAGCATTTCAACCTGCTGTCGGCCAAGACGGTGGAAGAGAATGTTGCGCTGCCACTCAAGATTGAGGGACGCCCGAAAGCTGAGCGTCTGAACCGGGCGCGGGAACTATTGGAACTGGTTGGGCTTTCCGACAAGGCGAAAGCCTATCCATCGTCGCTCTCAGGCGGGCAAAAACAGCGGGTGGGTATTGCCCGGGCGCTGGCGGCGCGGCCCGCTTTGCTGCTTTCTGATGAAGCGACATCCGCGCTTGATCCTGAAACGACGCGCTCCATCCTCGCGCTGCTGAAAGATATCAACCAGAAACTTGGCCTCACTATCCTGTTGATCACCCACGAGATGGAAGTTATCAGCTCCATTGGCGACCGGGTTGCGGTTATCGATGCGGGTAAAATCGTTGAGGAAGGCCCCGTCTGGTCGGTCTTTGCTGATCCGCAGACCGATATCACCAAAAGCCTGCTAGCGGGTATCCGCCCACAGCTTCCAGCCCATATTGCCAGCCTCCTGTCATCAGAACCTGCTGGCGAAGCTGTGCTTGGTGTCGATCTTGCCGGTGCTGCCGCGCAGGGCACATTGCTGGCCGACTTGCCGGGATCATTCCGGTTGCTGCACGGCGGTGTCGACCATGTGCAAAATCAGGCCATTGCCCGGCTATATCTCGCAGTTCCTGCCGTTGCAGTTGCTCAATTTGTTCCGTTTCTTGAGGCCCGCTCGGCCCGTGTAGAGGTGCTTGGTTATGTCACAAGTCATGTATGAACTGCTTCTGCAATCGCTCTGGGAAACGCTTGTCATGACCGGTGCTTCCGGTCTGATCTCACTGGCGGCTGGCCTGCCGCTTGGTCTGGCGCTGGTGGCAACCGACCGTGGCGGTATCGCGCCGAACCCTTGGGTTAACAGTGTGCTTGGCGCCATTATCAATGCCTTCCGCTCGGTGCCATTCATTATCCTGCTGGTGGCGCTGATCCCGCTCACACGGCTGATCGTCGGCACGTCCATCGGCACTTGGGCCGCCATTGTGCCGCTATCCATCGGCGCGACGCCCTATTATGCGCGCATTGCCGAAGTGTCCTTGCGTGAGGTGGATCGCGGGCTGATTGAAGCGGCGCGTGCGATGGGCGGCAATCGCTGGACCATCATTCGCGAGGTGCTGGTGCCCGAGGCGCTACCGGGCATTGTTGCGGGCTTCACGGTCACGCTTGTCACGCTGATTGGAGCATCGGCCATGGCGGGTGCAATCGGGGCGGGAGGCTTGGGTGATCTTGCCATCCGCTACGGCTATCAGCGCTTTGAAACCTCGGTGATGATTGCCGTGGTGATCGTGCTGATTGTGCTCGTCTGCGGCATTCAGTGGGTTGGCGACAGGCTGGTCAAACGGCTCGATCACCGCATCTAAAAGAACCGATTGGCGGGGCGTTGCAGACCGAGATTTTCGCGCAACGTCCTGCCTTCATATTCCGTGCGGAAAATGCCGCGCCGCTGTAGTTCCGGCACAACCTTATCGACAAAATCATCAAGTCCTTCAGGCAGATAGGGGAACATGACGTTGAAACCGTCTGAACCTTCCTCCTCAAGCCATTGCTGCATCTCGTCGGCGATGGTTTTGGGCGTGCCGATAAAGGCAGGACCCGCATAGCCACCCAGCCGCTGCGCCAGTTGACGCACGGTCAGGTTTTCACGCCGCGCAAGATTGACCGTACGCTCCAAGCCGCTCTTGCTGGCATTGGTATCGGTGATTTCGGGCAATGGCCCATCCGGATCAAAACCCGACGCATCCTGACCAAGGGCAATCGACAGGGAACCGATGGCATTGGCGTAGTGTACAAGACTGTCGAGATGGGCGCGTTTTTCCTTGGCCTCCTCGACCGTATCACCCACCACGACAAAGGCACCCGGCAGTATTTTTAATTGATCGCGCGACCGGCCAATTTTGTCCATACGGGCCTTGATGTCGGCATAGAGGCTTTTGCCGTCGGCAAGATTGGACGGTGCGGCAAAGACGAGTTCAGCGGTTTCAGCGGCAAGCTGGCGTCCCGGTTCGGATGACCCTGCCTGTACGATCACAGGCCAGCCCTGCACGGGCCGCGCAATATTGAGCGGACCGCGAACCGAAAGAAACTCGCCCTTGTGGTCGAGGACATGCATGCGCTCAGGATCAAAATAAATGCCGGTTTCGGCATCGCGGATAAAAGCATCATCGGCAAAACTGTCCCAAAGTCCTGTCACCACATCGTAGAATTCACGGGCGCGCCGATAGCGTTCGTCATGCTCCATATGGTCTTCCAGACCGAAATTAAGCGCCGCATCGGGATTGGACGTGGTGACGATGTTCCAGCCTGCACGCCCGCCGCTGATATGGTCGAGCGAGGCGAAGCGCCGAGCGATGTGGTAGGGCTCGTCAAAGGTGGTCGAGGCGGTGGCGATCAGGCCGATATGTTCAGTGGCACCGGCCAGAGCCGAAAGCAGGGTGAAGGGTTCAAAGGATGTCACCGTGTGGCTGCGTTTCAGCGCTTCCACCGGCATGTTCAGCACGGCCAGATGATCGGCCATGAAGAAGGCGTCGAACTTGCCGCGCTCCAACGTCTGGGCAAAGCGCTTCAGGTGAGCAAAATTGAAATTCGCGTCCGGATAAGCGCCGGGATAGCGCCAGGCACCCGTGTGAATACTGACCGGCCGCATGAAAGCGCCAAGATGCAGTTTGCGTGTCTTGCTCATCGCATGTCCTTTCACAATCCTGCCTTTGAGGGGAGCAGTCCGATTGTTTGCATATGGGGTGGTCAGCTCGACTGGAGAAGGCCCATGCGGCGCGAAATGAAACGTTCTATCGCTGATAATCCATCATAGATCATGACCGCGAGAATGCCGACGATGAGGCCGCCCTGCAGGACGAAGGAAAGGTTGTTGGATTGCAGCCCGGCAATGATCACTTCACCCAGCGTTTTGGCCGCAACTGTCGAACCGATGGTGGCCGTGGCCAGATTGATCGTCACGGAAAGCCGGATGCCAGCGAGGATGATTGGCATTGCCAGCGGCAGTTCGACCTTGATCAGGCGCTGCCAGCCGGTCATGCCAACACCGCGTGCTGCATCGGTGACGGTTGGCGGCAGGGTGGTCAGGCCCGTCAGCGAGTTTTCGAAGATCGGCAGCAATCCGTAGAGAAAAAGAGCGATGAGCGTTGGCTTTTCACCAAAGCCGACCGCAGGCACGGCGAGGGCGAGAACAGCCACCGGCGGAAATGTCTGGCCGATATTCACAAGGCTGCGCGAAAGCGGCAGAAACTCCGCACCAAACGGGCGTGTGACCAGAATAGCCAGAGCAACAGCGACGATGGTGGCACCTGCGGTTGCAATGGCAACAGTGCGCAGATGCAGCAAGGTCAGCGTTAGCAGACTGCCCTGATTGTAGATGACAGGGGCATTGTTCTGGGTGAGTGGCCGGAAGATCGGTTCAAACCATTCCGGTCGCAGCAGAAAAACGATCAGCAGCGCCATGATGCCGATGCGCAGAATGGTTGGAAGGCGCAGGTTCATGCGGCTGGCCTTGAGGCACGTTTCACCAGCCCGTCCACTGTGACACGGCCGATGGATTTGCCCGCTTCATTGACCACGGGCAGAGCAGGGCGGCCCGACCAGAGGAGTTCGGCCAAGGCATCGCGCTGGGTTGCGGAGGCTGGAATAGCTTCGCCTTCCGCTGTGCCGGGTTCCACCGCGTCACCAGCGGGGCTCAAGGACAGGAAGCGGAAGGGCCGGTCGCCGGTGCCAACCAGTGTCGCGACGAAATCCGTTGCCGGATTGGCGAGAATTTCAGCCGGTGTCGCATATTGCAGCAGATTGCCACCATCCATCACCGCAATCTTGTGGCCAAGATGGATTGCCTCCTCCATATCGTGGGTGACGAGAATGATGGTGGTGCCGAAACGCTTCTGGATGGCGAGCAAATCCTCCTGCGCCTTGGAGCGGATAACGGGATCAAGCGCGCCAAAGGGTTCGTCCATCAGCAGCACGTTTGGTTCTGCCGCAAGCGCGCGGGCAACGCCGATACGCTGCTGCTGACCGCCGGAGAGTTCATGCGGATAGCGTGGGCCGAATGTATCAGGGTCCAGCTGGAACAGCGAAAGCAGTTCACTCACACGGGCGTCGATCTTCGCCTTGTCCCAGCCGAGAAGCTCGGGCACGACGGCGATATTCTGCGCCACGGTGCGGTGCGGGAAGAGGCCGTGGCCCTGAATGGCATAGCCGATACGGCGGCGCAGTTCATAGCCGGGCAGGGAACGATTGTCCTCGCCATCGAGCTTGATGATGCCCGATGTCGGCTCGACCAGCCGGTTGATCATGCGCATCAGCGTCGTCTTGCCCGAGCCTGATGTGCCGACAATGACGGTGACGGTGCGTGGCTGGACGACAAGCGAGACGTTGTTGACGACAGTCGCCGCGCCGTAGCGCTTGGTGATACCCTCGATTTCAATCATGCGGATGCCCCGGAGTGAAAGGGTGAACTGACTTCGACGGCAGCATCAAGAATAATGGCCGCCGCAAAGGCGAGAAGCACGGTGGGAACTGCGCCGAGCAGGACCAGATCCATGGCGGTCTGGCCGATGCCCTGAAACACGAAGACGCCAAAACCGCCGCCGCCGATAAGCGCGGCGATGGTTGCAAGGCCGATATTTTGCACCAGAACAATGCGCACGCCTGTCAGGATCACCGGGAAGGCCAGAGGGAATTCCACCTTGAACAGGCGTTGCCGTTCGGTCATGCCGACACCACGCGCCGCGTCATTGGCCTGAACGGGAACGCCCGCAAGGCCGACGACGGTATTGGCGACGACAGGCAGCAGCGAATAGAGAAACAGCGCGACAAAGGCGGGGGCCATGCCAATACCCTTGATGCCGATTTCTGCGGCACCGGGCACATTGGCAGCAATCCAGCCAAGCGGCGCGATGAGAATACCGAACAGGGCAATGGACGGGATTGTCTGCACGATGTTGAGCACATTGAGAACAATGTCGCGCAGTTTTTGCACCCGGTGACAGAGAATGCCGAGCGGGATGCCAACGACAACAGCCGCGACGAGCGAACCTAGCGCCAATGTGATGTGCTTGCTGGCTTCCGCCCAGAAACTATCGGCGCGGGCGCTGTATTCTTTCAGGATCGACAGTTTGTCCCAGCTTCCTGAAAGCAGGACAAAGCCGATAAAGCCACCCGCAAGGATCAGCACAAGGATACGGAGCAGCGGTGTCAGGCGCAGGCGCGTCAGCGAATCCGCTGCGAGCAGGGCGAAAGCAAAGAGCAGCAGCCAGAAACCGGACGCGGGCGAAACGCGTGCATAGGTATTGGCAGGCGGAGTGAGGTGATCGGCTGCCGTGCCGATGAGGAGAAACAAAGCTGCAAGCGTGGCAAAGCTGGCTGCCAGCCGCAGCGTCGGTGGTGTGCGAAAGAGGCCGATGACCACGGCAATGGCAATGACAGCAAGAAGTGTGGGGCCAGCCCATGATGGCAGGGAAGCCAGAAGGGTTTGCGGTTCACCGGCAACGATCCGGTTGGCGCGGAACGTGGCAAACGGCGCTACGCCCACCGCATATCCGGCGATCAGGGCAATCACGACACCTAGTTTGTCCAGACGCACGGCCATGGTCTCCATTTACCGGAGCAGGGCAGGATAAGCCCGCCCTGCTTCAGTGAAGTGACTGACTTATTTGAGGAAACCGTTCTTCTTCAGAAAGTCTTCCGCAACAGCCTTTGCCGGTTCGCCGCCCACCTGCACCCGGCCATTGAGGTCCTGCAATGTGACGAGATCGAGCTTTTCAAAAACTGGCTTGAGCAGAGTCTCGATTTCAGGATGCTCTTTCAACACGGCCTCACGGATGATCGGGGCGGGCTGATAAACAGGCTGAACACCCTTATCATCGGTAAGAACAACGAGGCCTGATGGAGCAATGCCGCCATCGGTGCCGTAAACCATGGCCGCATTGGCGCCGTTGGTCTTGTTGGCGGCAGCAGCAATCGTTGCGGCTGTGTCACCGCCTGAAAGCGTGATCAACTGGTCGGATTTGAGCTTGAAACCATAGGTGGTCTGGAACGCGGGCAGGGCTGCCGCCGAATTGACGAATTCGGAGGAGGCGGCAAGCACGACATTGCCACCGCCAGCCACATATTTGCCGAAATCGGACAGTGTCACCAGCTTTTCAGCGTCCGCCACTTCCTTGCGCAGGGCAATCGCCCAGGTGTTGTTGGCGGGTGAGGGCGTCAGCCAGACGATCTTGTTGGCATCGTAATCCAGCTTCTTTGCCGTCTCATAGGCCTTGGTCGCATCCTTCCATGCGGGATCATCAGCCTTTTCAAAGAAGAACGCGGCATTGCCCGTATATTCAGGGTAGATATCGATTTCCTTGGCGGTAATCGCCTTGCGCACGATGGGTGTCGCGCCCAGCTGAATGCGGTCTGTGGTGGCAATCTTGTTGGCGTTCAGCACGGCCAGAATGATATTGCCGAGGACGCCGCCTTCCGTATCGATCTTGGATGAAACAACGACCTGCGCGCCTGCAGATCCGATAGAAAGCGCCAGAGCGAGCGCAGCGCCGAGAAAGGTTTTGCTGGTAGACATTCTTTTCGTTCCCTTTGGATATCCCGAATTAATATGACCTTTAAACCACGATTGCCGTGGCGGGTCCGGGTATTTATTTCCGCGAAAAGGGCCTGCAACGAAAAATTTGCAGCTTTCCGTTCACCTGCAAGCTTGTCCTATTTTCCACCGTGGCTCAAGCCTGTCATGTCAGCATTATGCCTGATATGGCAGGAGCGTTTAGGGCGAAGTTAGAAATCTCGATCAAGGATTTCTGCAAAGGCTGGTTCTTTGCCAATTTTATCGGCGATGGCGGCGAGTTTGGGAAAATAGCTGTTAAATGCGCCGAGCCCCGGCCGCCAATTGCGCATGACCGCCAGATAGAGATCGATAGCGCTGAAATTCTCGCCAAGGAACCACGGCTCGTCTGCAACCTCTTCGACGTTTTTCCAAAGGCTAAGGCGATATTCTTCGAGGCTGTCGCGGTATTTCTTCTGGTTTGCCTCATCCAGCCCCCATCGCGCAGGTTCATCGCCAAAAGTGGAAACCGGATAAATCGCGCCGACGATGTAGACGAGCCAGCGCAAAAACTGCGGGCGATGCGGATCACTGGCAGAGGGCGCCAGTCCGGCGTCAGGGAAAGCATCGGCCAGATGCAGAATGATTGCTGCGCTTTCCGTCAATATATTGCCGTTGGGCAGGATGAGCGTGGGCACCTGACCGAGGGGATTGAGTTCGAGCAGGCGATCACGTTCCGGACCGGGTTCAATATAGGGGATCTGTTCAAGCACAAAGGCGGCCTTTGCGCGGGCGAAGGCCAGTTCGATAATGACTGAGCCACATCCTGCCGAACCGATCAGCACATATTTGCTCATGGTGCTCTACTCCTATGCCACCGCTGTACAAATGGCGGCAAAATGAATGCTTGCCGCGGTCAGAACAAAGGCATGCCAGATTGCATTGTGAAATGGCAGCCGCTCAAGAACGTGGAAAATGACACCGAAGGAATAGACAAGACCCCCGGCGAGGATCAGCCACAGCACCGTGGCGGATAGTGCCAGAGTCAGTTCCTGATAGGCGGCGACGCCACTCCAGCCCAAGGCAAGGTAAAGCACGATAGACAGCCGGTCGAACCGGTTGGGCATCAAAAGTTTCAACAACACGCCCGCGATGGCAATGGCCCAGACAGTGGATAGCAGCCACCACGTGCAGCTTTTGGCCATAAGCGGCGTATAGGTGCCCGCGATCAGCAGGTAGATCGCCGAATGATCGAAACGCCGCAAAAGGGCTTTAACAGGCGAAATCGGCCATATGTTGTATGTCGCCGAAAGCCCCATGGAGAGGACAAGCGTCGCAAGGTAGATGGCCACGGCGGCATAGGTTGCGGGCTCTTCCGGCCCGAAGACGAGCAGGAGAATCGATCCCACGATTGCCAGCGTAACGCCCGAGATGTGAACAACGCCATCGGCCCAAAGTTCGGGGAGGGTGTATTTGCGAAAGACAAACGCGGGCAGCGGGCGGATGGGTGATGGACGCAACGAAGTTTCCCTGATCGAAGAGTTTTTCCTTGGCCGCATATAACAACGAAAAGTCCGGCGGCGTAAATGCCTCGCCCTTCATGTCTTCGGGCCAAGGATCAGTTTAACAACTTCAGATTGTTAACTCGTGGTTAAGGGCGACAGAGGCCGTCCGATTCTTCGCATCAACAGTTTTTCTCTTTTGAAAGGCCGTTTTCTTGTTGTTGTCTTTATGTGGGTATTGCACCAGTATTTTGATAAGACTTTGGTATAATTATTTGAAATTCTGTAATATTCTGTCAGATATTTTGAATATTCTGCATGCGTAATTCCTGTTGGTTACTTCTCCAATTTAAGCCATAATCATTTCATCACATATGAAGACTATGGGTTTCGGGGGAAGCCATGGTTGGTGCCAGTTTCTGAATGTGCACTGTTGAAATTGAGGGAGTTCAAAAATGTCTATGACCCGGAATCTTATATTGGCCGGAATTATCGGTGCCGCATCATTTACGGTTGTACCGGCCTATGCGCTCACGGCGAAAGAGTGCAGCGTCAAGTATCAGGCAGCAAAGACTGCCGGGACACTTGGCGGCGCAAAGTGGAATGATTTCCGCAAGACGCAATGTGCGGATGCATCGCCTGCCGCTGCGGCTCCGGCCCCGGCTGCTCCAACCAAAGCCGCCAAGACAACAGCCGCAGCGCCAAAAGCTGCTGCGCCCGCTGATTCAGGTGGCGGCCTGACGATGAAGGAATGCAGTGCCAAGTATCAGGCTGCCAAGACGGCAGGCACACTTGGCGGCCAGAAGTGGAATGATTTCCGCAAGGCCCAGTGCAGTGGTGATGCAGCGGCAACTGCACCGGCCGCCGCGCCAACCAAAGCAACCAAGACAGCCACTGCGCCGGCAGATGCCAGCACCGGTGGTGGTCTGACGATGAAGGAATGCAGTGCCAAGTATCAGGCTGCCAAGACGGCAGGCACACTTGGCGGCCAGAAGTGGAATGATTTCCGCAAGGCACAGTGCAGCTCCGGTGCAGCCGCTGCCGCTACGGATGATGACACTGCTCCAACACCTCAGACAGCGACCTATAAGGATGAGCCGCCAGCAGCCACGACGGCAGCTCCAGCGGGCGTTGGTTTCCCAAAGGCCGTTTCGGCCAAATACTCCACTGAAAGCGCTGGCAAGGCCCGTATGCATACATGCCTTGAACAGTATTATGCCAACAAGCAGAACAACACGCTTGGCGGCCTCAAGTGGATTCAGAAGGGCGGCGGCTATTACAGCCTCTGCAATTCCCGCCTGAAGAGCTAAATCTGATAACGGAAAGCGGGGCCATTGCTCCGCTTCCTGCTGCCACAACCCACATCTCTCCGTCATCCTCGGGCTTGACCCGAGGACCCATGATCGAGAAGCACGATAATTGTAGTCGTTCCTTCCCCTTTGTCGTGGGTCCTCGGGTCATCCTCGGGTTAAACCCGAGGACTGAGGATGACGGAGTGGGTTGAGGTATCGGGAGCGATAGTCTGCAACCTTTGCGTTGCAGAACCATCGTTGCGCCCTTCGACAAGCTCAGGATGAGGGAGAGTGAGGATTGCAGGGAGCCAAGTTCTGCAACCTTTGCGCTGCAACCATTTTGATCTGCAATCTCTGCGATTATCGTTGCATCCACCGCTCTCCCTCATGGTGAGCCTGTCGAACCACGAACCACACACCACACTCCACTCACTAATAACCCTGCAAACTGACATTCTAACCCCTTCCACCTGCATAATTTTCCCACTATGGTCTGCGTTGAGACCGGTCGAAATGGATTGGTCTTGGGGCCTAGAAACCTCGCATACAGCGGTCGGTGTCGACCGCAAAGGCACCTCCTCAGCCCTATGGCCGGGGAGGCCTCGGCGTATGTCCAGAGCTTCGGCTTAAAGGCCGTGGCGGTCGTCTGTGTGCGACTTTCTAGCTCCCCGGTCACCAGAGGATAATCCTCGGGTGGCCGCTTTCCTCGTGAAACAAGGGAGTGCGCATGACCGATTATAATTTCTGGCAGGATTTTTTCGATACATACCAATCACTCTCGGACTTGCTGAAAGTGCTGTGGTTGATTGTTCCGCCAGCTTTCATGCTGGGGATAGTGGCGCTGACGCTGCGATTCAGGATCGAGAGCAAGCGGGCAGGGCTTGATGGCGAACTGGTTTATTCCGTGCATCGGGATAAACAAAACCGGGTTCATATCATCAGCCATGTAAAGCAGGCGGGAGATAACCCGCCACTGCTATTCCTTGATCAGGGGCGGGGCGAAGCGTTTGAATATGCTGAGGGCAAGCCACCTTTAAAGCGCTAATCATAAAAGAGAGATTTGCACATCTGTCGGTTCGCGGTTCGACATAACAACCATGAGGGGCTTGAGTGGATGCAACGCTAATCGCGAAGGTTGCAGAACAAAGGTTGCAGAACTTGGCTCCCTTGCATCACCCCCACTCCGTCATCCTCAGTCCTCGGGTTTAACCCGAGGATGACCCGAGGACCCATGATCTGAAAGCACGAGCAATCAAGTTCAATGGAACTCTTTAGGTGTGGGTCCTCGGGTCAAGCCCGAGGATGACGGAAGGAGGTGGGGTGCAGTCCGCGGTCAACTCTTGTAAGCGACCCAGCCCCTGAATGTGAAACCGGCGTAAAACAGCTCGATATTCGAGAATCCCGCGTCGCGAAAAATGGTTTCGTCCATGGCGGGGGAAAGAACGGGCAATCGCTCCTTCATGGTTCTGATGCTGTTCGCAGTCAGGGATATTGGAGCCCCGGATGCCGCCGCGAACGCCGCGTAGCGCGCGAGCCATTTGTCCAATTCCGCCCCCTCATTGGGGAAGCTGTGGTGCGCGGCAACAAAGGGCGCGCCGGGCTTCAATCGCTGCTGGATCGCGCGCAGCGTCTGGCGCCGTTCCTCTTCCGGCAGGAAGTGAAGCGTTAGAAGACAGGTTGCGGCGTCGAATGGGCCCTCGGGCGCACTGTCGATATAGCCCTCGTGGAACGCAACACGAGAGGCCTGCGCACCGAGATTGGTTTTGGCCAGTTGAAGCATCTCGGCGGAGGGGTCGACGCCATCGAAATGCCAGCGCGGTTGCATCTGCGCGAGCACGCACAGTTCCATTCCTCCGCCAGCCCCGAGAACCAGAACGCGCGCATCGGCACGAGCCCGCTCTGCCAGAAGCAGACCAGTCATCCGGTGCAGGTCGTTAAGGCCCGGCACAAGTTGCGCGGTTCTGGCCGCATATCCCGAAACGACATCGGGATTGGAAAACGATGACATTCTGCATCTCCGTTCGGGGTCTCGCCACTGCGGCAGAAGGCAGGGGTGGAAGAAAGGCCGTCATTGCATTTCATGTAACTCTATGTGTTACGATATGCAAGCTCCTTGATGAGGCTGCGGCGCAGATGCGGAAAACTCAATCAGCGCGCCGGGATGACAAGCGCCTGAGTGTTTTAGCCATAAACGACCCGGTTTCGACCTTGATGCTTGGCGGAATAAAGATATTTGTCGGCAATCGCCAATGTCTCTTCCAGTGACTGCCCCGGTGTGTGCAGGGAAATACCGATACTGACGGTGATTATTGTTCGCTCAAGCCCGAGTTCCCTGCCAATAGCGCGGGTGGCGATCAGGATTTTGTGGGCTATCCAGTTGGCGCGGCCAAGATCCGCATCGGCGAGGAAGACCGTGAATTCCTCGCCGCCGATCCGCGCGGCCAAATCCCGCTCGCCGATGCTGGACTTAATGACCCGGCCAAGTTCATGAATGACGCCATCGCCAGTGGCATGGCCAAAGCGATCATTGATGGCCTTGAAGTAATCGGCGTCGATGTAGAGCAGGGCACCCGCACTGTCGATGGGTCTGGATCTTGCGAACAGTTGCTGTGTCTGCAGGTAAAACTCGGCGCGGTTGAGCAGGCCCGTCAAATCATCCCGGCGCGAGTCGAGATCAAGCTGCTCTGCAAGCTGCTTCAATTTGTAATTCAGCCCGACCAGAAATGCGCCAAGCGGCAGGCTGACAAGAACGACGATGCCTGTTGTAACGGCGGCAACCCGATAGGGCGTTTGCAGGCCAATGACGAAGAAGGCGCTCACAGCCAGAATAACCGATGATATGGTGGCCATGCCAACCATGATCGCGACTTGCCTTAATGGCGAAAGCGCACCAAATCGGGTCATCCATAGGTTGTAGATGTTCATTGTTTCCGCCGGGTCAGTTGCGAGCACCGGCATTCAAGCCTGAAACAAGTGAAGAAAGCTATCCTGGGTTGTGTCTAATTCGAACAATCGGGTTCAAAAATGGCTTGCCGGGATTAGCTATCGAGCCCGTAGCTGATGCGCACGGTCGTGCCGACATCGGGAACCGATGTGATTTTCAGCTTTCCCGTCATGGTTTTCACCAGTTCCATGCAGTTTGTCAGGCCAAGACCAAGGTGGACGCCCGCCTTGGTCGAAAAAAATGGCTCCTTGGCTTTCGCCAGCGTGGAGGGGCTCATGCCGATGCCGTTGTCCGCAACAACCAGTACCAGTTGCGGGCGCTGCAGAAAGCGGCGGTTGACGCTCGCCCTGATCGCGATAACCGGATCAGTGCGGGTGGCAACGGCATTGGTGGCGTTGCGGACCAGTTCGTCAATGATGAGATGGAACTGCGATGCGGGAATAAGCGATTTGCGCGCGGCTTGTTCAATGTCCAGTTGCAGGTTGATCGGGCTTTTCGACACAATGTCCGCAAGCAGATCGCCCAAGGGCACTTTCTTGAATTGCGTCTTGGAGTGGCCGATCATCATCAGGCCCTCATTGATGCTTTCCAGTTCGGCAATCGTGCTGCGGGCTGCTTCGGTCATTTCGGAGGAGGGAATGGCATTGTTGCCGACATAGCCGAGAAACAGGCGCAATGCGGCAATCCGCGTGCGCGTCATATGGGCAAACAGTGCGGAAAACGAGCGGATATGCTGGTCCTTGCGGCGGGCCAGAAGACTGCGCTGGTGGATGAGCAGTCCGGCAAGGATCAGCGCGCCAGCCGCCCCCAGAAGCTTGTTTCTGGCAACATCGGCGGCGATGGTGGCGGTGCCCTGCAGGGTAATACTATGGGCTAAGGTCGACCCGGCGGTGCGGAAAATATCCGTTTCGATGGTTTGTACGGTTTTCAACGCCTTGTCGAACTGGCTTGCCTTGATTTGCGGGGTCAAGACCGTGTCGACTGTCAGGATCGTCTTTTTCAGGGAAGCGATATCAGGCGCATCGAGAAACCGGTCTGCATAGTCGAGCTGATCCAGTGATTTCAGGTTGAAATTCATCAGGGTCACTTCCTGAATCAGACGCGGCTCAGGATCGCCCGTTCTGGTGGCGAGCATCAGATAACCCTTGATGCTGGCAATCTTCTCGCGCGCCTGTGAAGCTCGAACCTGAACCTCAAAGGTCTGACTCATGATTTCATTGGTCTGGATACGGTACAGATCCGCGCGGACAAACGACCAGACACAGAGCAGGGCCGCTCCGATCAGGATGATGTAAAAGAGCGGGTCGAGGTACTTATCCAGCTTCATGTTCAGTCAGTTTCAATCGGCCGGGCGGATCGAAGTAACAAACCAGACCCATATGGAGTTACGTGCCGGGATATAGGGCTTTGGCAGTTTACCCAGCGGCCAGACAATATAGAACGGCCCGCCATCATCGAGTGATAAGGGCCTGAAATCCTGATCCTTGGTGCAGACGCCGCTTTGCTTGTCGGTATCTGTGCAGGCCTGTTCGAGTGCAATGATAGGCGCAAACTCAGCCACCTCTTCCATGGTGATTTTTATAATATAATTGTCGAATGCAGCAACTTCGAGGTTGGGCTTGTCCGCAATCTTGTACTTGGTCACCATTTCCTTCACCGAGGGGCCCCGGAAATGGATTTTCACGCCATTGGTCCAGGGTGTCTCCGTGACCAGATCATGCATGGGAAACTCCTGACGGAGTTTTTCCTGGGTGAAAGTCGCCAAAGCACCGCCGGATGCATCCTGCATTTGAATGACCGCAGGGTCATCATTGGCAAAAGATGTACCCGAAAAAATCGACATGCAGAGACACAAGCCCGCGAAGAAAAAAGAAACCTGCTTGCCTGCGTTATTTATCTGTTTTGTTCGGTTGGCAGTTCCAGTGGCGAAAAGACCTCCAATTGCCGCTGATGCCTTTAGTTTTTTGTTATTATGGTGTTCCAGAGCAGTCCCCATCATAACCCCTTTGGTAGGAGCCCGGTTTTTAATAGCTTAGCACGTGCACGTTTATAGTATTTTTCTGCAGATGCTGCATCAATATCAAAGCGGTCCCCGAGCTGTTCATATATTTCTTTGCGGCTGATTCCAGACGGTCGTTGCCGCATCCAGCCGAGTATTTCCTGTTCACGCGGTGTCAGACCCGAATGATAGAATTCGGGTGGTGCTGTCGTCTCATTTGAAAGCCTGACACTGTATCCGCGTTCTGCAACCTCCTGCAGAACGTCGACCAGGGCTCCGGGCCTTAGATTGTTCTTGGCCAGATAGCCGACGACGCCGAGTTTCTGGCAGTGTTCCCATTCTTCATCCGTGTCGGAACCCGTAACCACAAAATGGATGGCGTCGGGTGACAGTTCTATGACAACCTGCACCACATCAAAGCGGTCGTCCTGTGACTTCGGATCATAGCCGGGAAGACCCGGATCAATCACCACAAGGTCGAACTGGTGTGATTCCAGCAGGTCGAGCGCAATTGTTATATTGGCTGCGCCGTGAACAATGGACGCAGGCAAGGCTGCCTGCAATTCATGAATCAGGGCCAGTCTCATTAAGTGCTGATCTTCGATGATCAGCACGTGTGTATGCTTCGACGTCTGTTCCGCCATCGCCCTCACGCGTACTCCCGGTTGCACGCCATTTTACCATGCTGACAGCATTGGCGCTTAGAGAGTAGTGCGATTTCTATAAAGCGCAAAATAGGGACAGGGTTGTCCCTATTTTTCTTGGTATAACGGAATAGTGTTCCGACCGAAACGTGAGCGGTGCAGATTTGCATCAAGGGGATTTTCGGCGTGACTTTGGCTGTCATTACCATCGATGGTATCAGGGTTAATCCTGCCGCCCGCGTTGCTTCGATTGCAACTGTGCTCGAACGGCACCGAAATTCCAGACGCGAACTACAATGGCTTGTGCGTGCATGCACTGATTGCATGGATGGCGGGCAGGAGACTGCTTCATTTGACAGACGCCTTGCGGCGGCGACGGATGCGGAACATCACGCACGCGTTGCAATGCTAAGGCATCCGGCAAATACGTTGGAAGAATTTGCAGCGAAAGCACGGCACATTTGTTCTCTTCTGCTGGAGGACGATGACAGTTTGGACAAATACGAGCTGTTCTCAATCCTGCAGACGCTGATCGCACAACCACAGTCGGAATGCCAATAAATCGAACCGGTACCTGTGCTGAAATCTCGATCAAGTCGCATTGAGCGGGCGTTTCACGTGGGAAAAAGTCCTCAAGCGCTGATATTTCGAGGGAATCCACCACCATGCCGAGTAATTGGGCCAGTCCCCAGCCTATCGATACTGACCCGGAAACAGCAAAACTGATCCGTGGCGCAGAGTCAGTTATTCAAAAAAAGATCAGCCCACTGGCTGCGCTATGCGACGAATTGCGTGAGCGTCTGGCGGCTTATCGCGATGCGGTGAATGCCGGAGAGCGCTATGAGCGGTGGCGCGTTGCAGCGGCATTGCATGGCGAGATCATGGAGGTCTGGAAATCGGCCTTCCTTAATGCGCGTGCTGCCGTGGACGATTATCTGTCCAATTATGATTTGAACGGACTTTTCTCGGGGCGCGAAATTCTCGTGGCGTCACTGCATGGGCGCTGCAAGCCTTCGGTGGGCATTGCGCTGTCGGTTATGCAGTTTGAAAGCGAACGTAACCTGCGCAGGCTCGCGGAAATTTCTCCCGAACAGGCTGCAAGCAACCAGAATATTGTTCGTAAAATCCCTCGCGTCGCATCGTCGAGCCGGTATCGATAAATCTGCGATAAAGAGCGCCCGCCATCCGGCAGGCGCTCTTTTTGTCACTATGCGGCGGCGCGGGGGGCAACTCCGTAACGTTCAGCGGGCTTCTTGTGCGAGAGATTCGGTGCAAGGCCTGTTCGTGCTGATTCGTAGCGGTCCCAGTCCGCTGCATCGGGCAAAGATGGAATGGTGACGAATTCACCCTGATCAAGGCCTGCCAGAGCGCCGTCGACCAGATCTTCGCTGGTCATGACGATCGCTTCAGGCAGATGCGTAATCGGCACCCCTGCGACGTCCCAGAATTCGGTGGCGGTGGCACCGGGAAGTACAACCTGAATTCGCACGCCCTTATCAGCAAGCTCGTGCTTCAGCGATTGGCTGAAAGCCAGAACGAAAGCCTTGCTGCCCCCGTAAACCCCATTCAGAAGTTCAGGTGAAACGGCAACGATGGACGAGATATTGATGATCGTGCCGCCGCCTCTGGCGACAAAACCCGGCGCTGCCGCATAGGTCAACCGGGTCAGGGCGGTGACGTTCAGACTGATAAGACTGTCGAGACTATCGATTTCGCCATCCAGCAATGGTTTCGATGCGCCGACACCGGCATTGTTGACCAACAGCGTAATGCTGGCATCGGTTTTCAGAATATTCTCGATGCGTGCGAGATCGGCCTTGTCGTTCAGATCGGCAGCGACCGCCTCGATTGAACGACCTGTTGCCGTTGTCAGCCGCTCGGCGAGCGCGTCCAGACGTCCGCGGTTTCTGGCAACAAGGATCAGATCATATCCGCGCCGGGCGAGGCGGTCGGCGTAAATTGCACCGATACCGGAAGATGCTCCGGTAATCAGGGCGGTGCCTTTGCTTGGGTTCGTGCTCATCATCATGCTCCATATGTTTGTGGTTGTTGATAGTGAGCTGGACTTTACATCGCTTCATTGACGTCCTAAATGTCATATATGCAACCTTTTAGGACATGATGTCATGCAACGTATCGGATTTGTGGTTTTCCCTGATTTCCAGATGATGAGTCTGGCTGCGGCGTCGGTGTTCGAATTCGCCAATATCGAGGCAGAGGAGACGATCTATGACGTCCATCTGTTGTCGGAAACGGGTGGACCCATTCGCAACTCTATCGGATTGGCGATGCAGACTGAGCCGTTCAATGATGCCGCTTTCGACACGCTGATCGTTGGTGGTGCCACCGGTATCGCGCCGTCAAGACCGGGTTTGGTCGCCTTCATGCAGCGGGAAATGAACCGTGCCCGGCGCATTGCGTCTATATGCACGGGTGCATTTGTTCTTGCCGAAGCAGGTATTCTGGATGGGCGCCGGGCAACCACCCATTGGTTCTATGCGCGGGATCTGCGTTCCGGTTTTCCTGCAATCAAAGTGGAAGAAGACCGGATATTCATCGTTGACGGCTCGGTGTGGACGTCGGCAGGCATGACTGCCGGGGTCGATCTGGCGTTGGCGATGGTTGAAAAGGATCTGGGTGCAGATATTGCCCGGCTGGTGGCAAAAAGCCTCGTCATCTATCATCGCCGGGCGGGTGGACAATCACAGTTTTCAACGCTGCTTGATCTCGAACCCAAATCTGATCGCATCCAGAGCGCGCTTGTTTATGCCAAGCGTAATCTGCAAACGGCGCTTTCGGTGGAGCAGCTTGCGGAGGCGGCGCATCTCAGTCCGCGCCAGTTCAGCCGTGCATTCAAGGCGGAAACAGGCCAATCGCCTGCCAAGGCTGTCGAGAACCTGCGTGTCGAGGCGGCACGGCTGATGATGGAGCAGGGGCGTCTGCCTATCGATACCGTGGCGCAGGAAACCGGATTTGCTGATCGCGAGCGGATGCGCCGCGCATTTCTGCGGGCTTTCGGTCAGCCGCCACAGGTGATCCGGCGCAATGCGCGCGAAGCAGCGCTCACGTAAAGCCTTTGAGATCAGGCGAGTATCCTTCGCGCTGCGCATTCTCATGTCTGCCAATCCTGCTGCAAGCCGATTTAGCCAAAATATCAGGGAGGGTTGACTTTACTAGACGACTGGTCTACTTTTTACACATGAGCAAGATTGACACACGCGCCGTACTTATTGATGAGGGGCTGAAAGCTCTTCTCTCGCACGGTTATGAAGGGGCGGGAATTGGGCCAATCCTCAAATCCGCTGGCGTCCCCAAGGGTTCGTTCTACCACTTTTTTGCCAGCAAGGAGGAGTTTGCCTCGGCGGTTGTCGGTTCCTATACGGAGGGCAATCAGACCGTTCGGACCCAATTGCTGACTGACGAGAGCAAATCACCGCTGCAACGTCTGCGCGCCTATTTTGAGTATCATGAGCAGGTATATGCCAGCGAGAACCCCATAGGTGGATGTTTGCTCGGCAATCTTGCCCAATCGATCGCGGTTCATAGTGATGTGCTCCGGCAGGAACTGCACCGTGCCTTTGCTGCCTGGCAGCGCGATTTTCAACAAGTCTTGCGGGAAGCGCGGGAGCAGGGGGAATTGCCTTCGCACCTTGATCCTGATGAAACCGCGGCTTTTTTCATTGACGCCTATGAAGGCGCCCTTGTTCGCATGAAGACCGAAGGCAGCATCGCACCGCTCCAGCGTTTCAAGACGATGGCGTTCGACGGGCTGCTTAAAAACCACGCATAGGAGATTTATCATGTCTAATTTCAAGACGACTGGTCTACTAGTAAATGAACCCAATACCATTGGCCTGCAGAAAAGCGGGGATGCCGTGTTAGAATTGATCAGAAAAGTCCGCACGTCCCTCTGGAGCAATTTGTTCTACCGGGTAGAGCGGGCGGATGACCCGCGCATCAGTAAGCTTAGCGATCATTTGCTCGATGATATCGGCATAACGCGGCAGCAAGCGGAAGAGATTGATCGGCGGAGCAAGTAAGTTTTTGCACTGGCGATATAGTCCGTGTTGCGACTTTGCAGCCAGCCGATGAATGAATGCCGCAATATTTTCTCCAAGACAATCATACACATAGCGCCATCGGCGGTGCGTACTTTCGATGCGATTTAAAGATTCTATTTACAGATAGACTCAAAAGATATATCGTTTGTGTATGAAAAGGAGAAAACACATGTTTAGAAATTGTCATCACGAACGAAACGAACGGCATGAACACGTCGAACGCGCAATCCTGCATGCCATGGGTCGAGGCTTCGGCCGCCATGGCGGTGGCCATGATGGTCCCGGCGGCGGCGGTCGGTTTGGCCGCAGAGGCGGAGGAGGCCGGGTGTTCGCATCGGGCGATCTGCGTCTTGTCCTGCTAGCGCTGGTCGCCGAGCGGCCCCGCCACGGCTACGAGTTGATAAAGGATATTGAAGAGCTGTTCGGTGGCGCCTATGCGCCAAGCCCCGGTTCAGTCTATCCGTCCCTGACATTCCTTGAGGAAATAGGGCAGGTTACGGCTGCGGCGAGCGAAGGCTCCAAGAAGCTCTACACCATCACCGAGGAAGGGCTTGCCTATCTGGCTGAGAACAAGAACCTCGTTGATGCGGTCCGCACACGAATGGGCATGGTTGCCCGTTCCATGGCGGGACAGCGCGCGCCGGAAGCCATCGCCCATGCGATGGATACGTTGCGCACAGCGCTGCATCTGCACAGCCATGGCTGGGACGCGGAAGAGGCGGAACGGGTTCGCAAAATACTTGAACAGGCCGCGCTGGATATCGAATCCGGCAAGAAGCAAGACTAACAACTACCTATTCGGAGCAGCGGCAGACATGGTGCTGCTCCGAATGCAATTTCCCAAGTTAAACCAACAAGGGAAATTTCTCTTTTAAATATCTAATATTGTTGAATGCCTGATCAGGCCTGACGTCTGGTCATCGAGAGAACAGAGCCGGGTGTTCCGGTATCTGCGGCCGCAGCAGTGCGGGCGACATCAATGCCCGTTGCAACAACCGATACCCGGAACACACCTTCCAGCGCATCGTCAAATGTTGCGCCAAGGATGATATTGGCCTGATCGTCAACTTCTTCGCGAATACGGGTAGCCGCTTCATCCACTTCAAACAGCGTCATATCACGCCCGCCAGAAATCGAGACCAGAACGCCCTTGGCGCCCTTCATCGATTCCACGTCGAGAAGCGGATTGGCAATAGCGGCCTCGGCGGCTGCCTGCGCGCGGCCTTCACCCGAACCTTCGCCGGTGCCCATCATGGCACGGCCCATGTCGCGCATGACGGAGCGCACGTCAGCGAAATCCAGATTGATCAGACCTTCGCGCACCATCAGATCGGTGATGCAGGCGACGCCGGAATAAAGAACGCGGTCAGCCGTGGCAAAAGCATCGGCAAAAGTCGTGGCGGCATTGGCAACGCGGAAAAGGTTCTGGTTGGGAATAACAATCAGCGTATCGGCGCTGTCACGCAGTTCTTCCAGTCCTTCATCGGCCATGCGCATACGGCGTGTGCCTTCGAAGGAAAATGGCTTTGTCACGACGCCGACGGTGAGAATACCGGCAGAGCGAGCAGCACGCGCGATCACGGGCGCAGCGCCCGTTCCGGTGCCGCCACCCATGCCCGCCGTTACGAAGCACATATGTGTGCCGGCGAGGTGGTCCATGATTTCGTCGATGCTTTCTTCCGCCGCCGCCCGGCCGATTTCTGGATGGGACCCTGCACCAAGACCCTGCGTTACATTCGCACCGAGCTGGATCAGGCGGCTCGCCTTGGACATGGACAGCGCCTGTGCATCCGTATTGGCAACGATGAACTGTGTTCCCTGCAGGTTTTCGCGGATCATGTTGTTAACCGCGTTACCACCGCCTCCGCCGACGCCGAACACTGTGATATTCGGTTTCATCTCGGAAATTTCCGGCTTCTTGAGGTTAATTGACATCGTGCAATCCTTATTCCCGGCCGGTGATCATTATCGGCGTGCAGGTACTGAATGGTATGGCGGGGCTCAGCTGGAGAATCAAAACTGCTTCTAGCCCCAATATCCGGCAAAGAATCAGACAGCGGGTTTCGGCGCAAGCCCTGAAATGGGATATCGCCTTCTGGCGTTGTCAAAAGTATGGCCACAATGATGTTTAGGTATTAGTTCCCCGAAGAGGATTCGAGGGCAAGCGATGCAGCGGATTTGGGAACTATCCCAGTGCTGTAAAGTTTTGTCCTGCAGTCCCTGACAAGGAGAAATGCTTCATGGAACTTGATCCCCAAAACGCCTTCAACGCCATTCAAACCGGAGTTCAGCAAGCCAGTGCGCTTGTCGTCACCTATTCATTCTCGGTGATAGGGGCCATCTTGTTGCTGGTGATCGGCTATATCGTTGCCGGGCTGGTCGAGCGATGGCTCTATGCCGGATTGGGGCAGGTGAGTGGCTTTGATCTTACGCTGCGCCGCTTCTTTTCAAAGATTGCCCGGTATGTGGTGCTTGGTCTTGTAACAGTCATGGTGCTCGGCCAGTTCGGCATCCAGACTGCCTCGGTCATCGCTGCCATTGGCGCGATCGGTCTGGCCATCGGGCTCGCTTTGCAAGGGACATTACAGAATATCGCCGCCGGTATCATGCTACTGGCCCTGAGGCCGCTGCGTATCGGCGAATATGTTGAAGTCGGCAGCGTTACGGGCACTGTGGAGGAAATTGGTCTGTTTGCCACGCGGTTGCGGGCAGCGGATGGTGTTTACGTCCTTGCTCCGAATTCGACACTATGGACCCAGCCGGTGAAGAACTACACGCGCAACGGTGTCAGGCGCAACGATATCACGATCAGCGCTGGTCCTGATGAAGATGTCGATCAGGTTCAAAAAAGCCTTGTCAAACTGACTGCCGGTGACAAACGGATTTTGCAAAATCCGGGACCACAAGCCTTCGTGTCCGATCTGACGGAGGATTCAGTTGTGGTAACTCTGCGATACTGGACATCACCAGGCGATTTCGCTGCGGTGAAGGCCGATTTGACCAAAGGCACGCGCAACGTCTTTCACGCCGGGAAACTGGCCGCCGAGTAGGGCCAGTGCTGCCAGCGATGGGAACCACCCCCTGCGCTCTGCGTTATCTCCCCGTAAGCATGAATTTTATTAATTCAGGGAGACAATCATGTTGAAAGCTTTTGCCATTGCAGGTGTTGCCGCACTGACAGTCATGTCGGCGACGCCATCTTTTGCACAATCCGTTGAAATTGGCCCCGGTGGTGTGCGACTTGTGGAGCCACGCGTCGAGCGGCCCATGCGTCGTGGAATGGAAATCAGCGAACGCGAAGCTGTGCGCGTGGCGCGTGCTGAAGGCCTGCGAAATGTGGACAATATCGAACGCAGACGGTCGCGCTTCATTGTGGAAGGCACCGATCGGCGCGGCAACGACATCCGGGTCAATGTCGACAGACAGACAGGCGAAGTCATCTCCGTCGATTAGCAGGTGTTGTATCCATACAAAGAAAGGCCTCGATGTTGCATCATCGGGGCCTTTCTCACATGGTCACTTTCGCCCGATGATCAGCCTGAGGGAGCCCTCAAAGAATGGTTGGGTACGGAGGCTTCCATACATGGCATCCCAAATTCCGGCATCAAGATCACGAGCGAGTTTCTCGACGAAGCGATCGGCGACGGAAGAGTCGACAAAACTCCATGCCGAATTTGCCAGACGGGCGCCTTTCTCCAGCAGGCGCTCAGGGCGTCCATAGTAGGCTTCGCCAAAGCCGTCCGCACAGTTGAGGGGAATAGGAACAGGAACGATCTCGACCTCGCCGCCAAGCCCCTCCCGGATTGACCGCATCGAGGGATATCGGCGCGCTTCGACCGCAATCATTTCAGGCGCATAATTGGCTAGCCATGAGCGATGCAGTTCGTCCGGATCGCAGGACAGGATCAGTACGGTGCCACGGGTAACGCGCCGCATTTCTGCAAGACCAGCTTTCAGGTCAGGCCACTGGTGGACCGTAAAGGTTGCCATGCTCGCATCAAAGCTTTGGTCAGGAAATGGCAGTCTTTCGGCAACACCGTCGACCGCCATCGGTAAGTGACCCGGCCTTTGCGCACGCATGGAAGCCGAAGGCTCAAGGGCTGTCACCACCCGGTCGATTGGTTCATAAGACCCGGCGCCCGCACCAACATTGAGAACGGATCTCGCATCGCTCAACGCAGAACGTATAAACTCGGCAATGTGCGGGTCGGGCTGGCGATATCTGGTGTAGTCAGCGCCAATCACACCGTAATTGGCGTCACCAGCACTGCCATCATTGAATCTGTTCAGCACGATCAAGTCTCCTTAGTTGAGCAGCTTCATATAATCAGTTTAGTCACATGAGGGAGGACGGGATTGGCGAGTTCCAATCCCGGATTATTGCTTTTACAGCAGGGAAATCTGATGTTCGCGGCAAGAAAACACTGTTAAAGATTGCGGGAAAAGCGATATGATTGAACAATCATTGTTCAGAAAACGCACATGGCTCGTAGAATTCCATCACTGAATGCGCTTCGCGCCTTTGAGGCGGCCGGCAGGCATGGACGTATGACGCTGGCGGCCGATGAACTTAACGTTACGCATAGCGCCATCAGCCGGCAGGTTCAGCATCTTGAGAATGTGCTTGGCGTTCCATTGTTCGAAGGACCGAAGAATGCGCTTCGCCTGACCGATGCAGGAACACGGTTGCTCTCTGGGCTAGTCCCGGCGTTCGATCAGATCGATCTTGCTGTAAGACTGGTGGCAGATACGGAAGAGGGACCGCTTGATGTTTCGTGTCCCGGTACATTCAGCATGCGCTGGCTTATTCCACGCCTGTACCGGTTTCAGGCTGTGCATCCGGACATTGACGTCCGCCTGACTTCCTCAAGCAAGCCCGTTGATTTTTCCCGCGATGGTTTCGATGTGGCAATCCGGGTCGGTGCTGATCTTTGGCCGAAGGGCGCGGAGGTTGTTCCGCTGTTCAGTGAGCAGATTGGCCCTGTTCTGGCCTCATCTCTGATGCCGGTTATATCATCGGATTTTGCAGGAATTCCGCTGCTCCATTCGCAAACCCGGCTTTATGCCTGGGCGGATTGGTGCGCCCGATCAGGTACTTCCATCGGAAATGCGCCAGGCAAGGAGTACGAACATTTCTATTTCATGTTGGAAGCGGCGATGGGCGGACTGGGCGTCTGTATTGCACCTTGGCCATTCGTATCAGATGACATAAGGGCAGGGCGTCTGGTTGCGCCGCGTCGGTTTATCGAGAGCGGACAAAACTATGTCGCCTTGCGTCGTGCGCGCCAACATCGCAAGTCATCGCTGTTTTGTGAATGGCTTCGAAAAGAAGCCGAAGAGTTCACCGTCGCCTCGAAGGACATCCTGTAGTAGGGATGAGTCTCAGATATTTCGCCCTGGCGGCGGGAATTAAACACGTAAGGATGTTCGATGTTTGCGGAGAAGACGATTGATCAATCTGACAAGCCCAGGTTTTATCGCGAACTTGCCGATCAGTTGAGTGGTCTGCTCGCGGGTGAAACTGACCCCGTAGCGAATGCCGCCAACACGTCGGCACTGATCTTCCAGATGATGCCTGATCTCAATTGGGCCGGTTTTTATTTTCTTTATTCGGAAGATGAACTCGTTGTCGGACCCTTTCAGGGAAAACCAGCTTGCGTGCGCATTGCGGTGGGCAATGGTGTCTGCGGAACAGCTGTTGCGCAGGGCTCGTCCATCCTTGTCGAAGATGTTCACGCTTTTCCGGGACATATCGCCTGCGATGCGGCTTCCCGCTCGGAACTCGTCGTACCGCTGATTCACGAGGACACCATTCTTGGTGTTTTTGATCTGGATAGTCCATTGCAGGCCAGATTTGACAGCATTGATCAGGCGGGTGTGGAGCGACTTGTTGCAATCTACGTTGCCGCCTGCCTGTGGGAAGATTGAGACCAGAGAAGCGATCGATCGAGATGACAGCAAGCTTCCTGTTTAATGGGCAAGAGAATGCAGATTATACGATCCTGCTCGCCCACGGCGCTGGTGCGCCGATGGATTCGGCCTCGATGACAGCAAACGCCGAGGCCTTGGCCGCAGCCGGGTTTCGGGTTGCCCGTTTTGAATTCGAATATATGGCCAGCCGCCGAACGCTGGGTGCGCGAAAGCCGCCACCGCGTGCAGACACGCTCATTCCTGAGTATTTGGCTGCCATTGATGCACTTGGTGCAACTGGACCGCTGATTATCGGCGGCAAATCGATGGGTGGCCGCATTGCGAGCATGATCGCCGATGATCTCCATGCCTCGGGACGGATCGCTGGTCTGCTTTGCCTTGGCTATCCCTTTCATCCTATCGGCAAACCCGCACAGTTACGCACGGCGCATCTTGCCCACATGAAAACCCCGACCCTTATCGTACAGGGGACGCGCGATCTGTTCGGGACACGCGAAGAAGTTTCTGATTACACGCTTTCAGATGCTATCGAGATAGTTTGGCTTGAGGATGGAGATCATGATCTGCGCCCACGCAAAAACCTGTCGGGTTTCTCTGTGGGGGATCATCTGAAAACAATGGCTCATAAAGCGCTGACTTGGGCAAACGCGGTTGCCGGTAAAGTTTAGTCGCGCATTTTTATTTACCATGCCGGAATCTGTGGATGCGTTTTGATGTATTTACTGTTGTTCAAGCGCATATTCAAATATTGTGATAGTATTTTCTCAGGATAACTCTGAGGTGTTGCGTCAAATATCAAAAAGAGGGCGTTAGGCTTAAAGTAACTCACGATGTCCAATTTATTATTTGAGTGGTTCACAACTGCATCTCCGCGCCAGTCGCGTGCCGTCGAACAACGGCTGATCGAGACGATGCTTTTGCGCCGGGCAGCGCTGTTCTTTGGATCAATCAGCATTGTAGCGCTGGCCACCTATGCCCGCTCGGTTACACAGAGCAATTGGCCATTTGTCTGGATCATCATCGAACTCGTTCTGCTGGTCATTCGCCAGCATCTCCTGACGCTCGGAGAAGAAGCCAAGTCCGAAACTGATCCACGGATATTTTCTTATCTGATGCTCGCTGGCGGTCTATGGTCACTGGTGGCGGGTGTGGGCTGCGCCTTTTGTGTCGTCACGGGTAATTTCACGCTTTCCATGATGGCAGCGATGAATGTGGCAGGTATTCAAGGCGTCATTGCATCGAGAAACGCCGCAATCCCAAGATATGCGGTTCTGGTTCTTATCCTGGTCGGCTTGCCGTTTCTTGTCGGGCTTTACCTCTCGCCCATTCCCGATGCAGGATATCTCTGCCTGCTCTTGCCTGTATGGACCGCTGGCATGTGTTTTGTGCTCTATCAAAACTATCAATTGAACGTGCGGGCCATACAAACGGAAATTCTCAATCAGTTTCTGGCAACCAATGATGCTCTGACCGGACTACCCAATCGCATGGCACTTGACGGGAAACTTGAGGCTCTTTGTAGCCAATTGAGTCTCGACGAAACGGACGAAAAACGCTGGTTCTCGCTGCTCTATATCGATCTTGATGGTTTCAAAGCGGTCAATGATAATTGCGGCCATGCGGCAGGCGACATCGTGCTCCAAAAGGTGGGAGCTGCCATAACCGGTGCCGTTCGGGCAAAGGACACCGTGTTCAGGATCGGCGGTGATGAGTTCGTTGTTCTGCTACCCGACCGTTCTGATCAAGACTATGTCGAACTGGTGGAGCGTATTCAGGAAGCGGTGGCCTATTCATTCGATCTGGGGCACGGCCGGTTCGCACAGGTCAGTGCCAGCATTGGCAGCGCACAAGCTCCGCAACATGGAACGTCGCCCGAAGCTATCCTTCTTGCCGCCGATAAAGCGCTTTATGCCGCGAAAAATGAGGGTGAAGGCTTGCATCGCATGAGTAGCTGAAGATGATGCCGTGATATGAAATCAAAAAGATCATTAGAGAAATGACTGAAAATCATCGCTATAATGGTGAGTGATGCATGATTTCGGACCCGGATAATCCGCGTCACCAGCTTAATACCGAGTTTTACAGAGGTAAATCGATGAGTTTTGACGCACGGCTGCTGACTGGCGTTGGTGTGTTTGCCGCCGTTGCTGAGGCAGGGAATTTTGCCCGGGCGGCAGAAATTCTGGGCCTGACGCCCTCAGGTGTCAGTCGTGCCATAGCAAGGCTAGAGGCGCGCATTGGCGTAAGACTGTTTGATCGCAGCCCGCGATATGTCACGCTCACGCAGGAGGGACACCGTTTCCATGAGCAGGCCATGCCGCTGCTGGCCGGGTTGGAGGAGGCTGCCACCAATGCCGCAGGTGCAGCCGTTATTGTCAGTGGCCGGTTGCGGGTATCAATCGACCCCTGGTTCTCCCGGATGGTGCTCGCCCCGCAGCTGCCGCAATTCATGTCCCGATATCCGCTGGTGTTTCTGGAACTGATGAACACGAATTATCGCGAGGACATGATGACTGGAGCCGATATAGCAGTCCGCTTTGGTCCGCCGGATATCGCTTCTTTGATCGTCCGCAAACTGCTCGATACACGCGTCATTACCTGTGCGTCGCCTGTCTACCTCGAGCGGCACGGCGAGCCCAAAACGCCGGACGATCTGAAACACCATGAAGCTCTGCTTTTTCGCGACCCGCAGACAGGGCGGCCTTTTCCATGGGAATTTCACCGCGAAGGAGAGGCGTTCGAGGTGAAAGTTACCGGCAGGGTGGTTGTGGATGACCCCTCGGTGGCGGTGGCTGCCTGCGTCGCAGGTCAGGGCATCTTCCAAAGCCTTGCGGTGGGGCTTGGGCCGTGGCTGGCAAACGGAGAACTGGTGCCGATATTAACCCGATGGTCAGGCGAGCGGTTTCCGCTTTACGCGTATCACCCGTCGCGTTATCTGCCTCCGGCAAAAGTGCGGGCTTTCCTCGATTTCATTCAGGAAATAGCGGTTGAAGACACAGCACTTTCTGAATGAAGGCGTTGTTTTGCGCCGCGTTCTTCATCCATTAGCCGGATTTAGTGCTGTGGCTTGACCTCAAGGAAAATACCGGCCTCGCGCGCTGCATCGACAAAGGCGCGTCTGGCTTTATGCGTCGGTTTCCACCCTTCAAGTGCATCCATGCAGGCCTGCAGAGCTTTGCGGTATTTGGGTCCATGATTGCGAGGCCATTGGATTTTGAGGCACTCCACGGCTTCCCAGGTACTGAAGATCATCCGCTGCCCGGCAGCGCCCAATCGTACTGCTACGGGGACAGAAAAACGTTTTTCACTCATCTTTTCCTCTTTTCCGTTCGCGTCATTTCAACGTGCGCAGGGTCGCAGCATTCTGGGGCAGGAATGAGTCAGCATGTTCACGTGCCACGCTTGGGTTTTCAAAGCATGGGCAAGGCAAAGTGGTTTGAGCATGATGCCAGCATGGAACTGATCATGACGATGTCGGTACATCGCCGTCATCAACCCTGCGAGAAAACTCGGTTTCAAGACCCTTTGCGAGCTGGGCCGCCTGACCAATCCAATCTTCACGCTCTATCCGTCCGGGAAAAGCAAGATAGCTTCCAACCCATTCCGCGTTGGCGCCCGTCCATTCGGCGATCTGGCGGAACGTCCAGATGCCCAATTCATTGAGCTTTATCTCATTGGTGTGGCCGATGCCGGATATACGTTTCAGATTGTCCGGCGCCGCACTTTTTTCCATCGAGGACGGCCGTTGTCCCGGATGGCCATCATTGCCAGCCAAAGCAGCAGCAGGCGCGGCTACGACCGGTGCTGCCACTGTCTCAGGTTTAGGTGTTGGCGCAGCCGGAGCAAGCGAAGAGGGCCGCTCCTGCGGTTTCAGTTCTGTGGCACGGAAGCTTGCCAGCCAACTGCCAAGGAAGCAGCCTACGATATAACTGCCAAGCAATAACAGGGCAGTTTCGAGGTAATGGCCTGCAAGGCCAGGCAGCCATTTCAATATCGCTACCACAAGACCGACGATGAACAGCAGGCAGAGTAATTTAAACCAGCCCGGCCAGGAATCCGGCCACCAGCCGCTGGCAGATCGCAGGAAGGTCACGAAGCCAACCACACCGCCGAAAATCAGTACGATCAACATCCATGGCCAATAGGTGGAAAGTAGATAGGTCATTGCCGCTACCTCCTATTTAACAGAAAATTCGATCCGGCGATTGAGCGCCTTGCCTTCATCAGTATCGTTTGATGCAATTGGACGTGAGGAACCGAGCCCGACAGCCGTCAAACGCTCGGGTGATACGCCTGCACTGGTCAGATAGTCGACCACCGCCTTGGCGCGTTGTTCTGATAGGGCAATGTTTGCGGTTTCATCACCACTGGAATCAGTATGACCGGAAATCTCGATAGAACTGTTCGCGCAACGGCCAATGGTGGCCACTATCAGATCAAGCAGACCGGATGATGCGGGTGTTATCTGCGCTTTGCCAGTCTCGAAATTGATCTTGGATTTGGTGAGCATGGTATTGAGCGTCGATTGGCAATTCGTGGCATCTATTGCCGGTGCCGCCGGGCCGACGACAATTTGCGCTGGCTCGAATTTGAAACCGTCAGGCACTGCAGTGGCAAAGGCATTCTGCACACTGGCAACGGCCTGATCGTACAGAGCGTCACCGGTAAGCTTTGCATTGGTGTTCGAGAGCGAGAACGTGCCTTTTGCCAGGCGGGAGAGGGCGTTCAACCCGGCTATTGCCGCATTACCAAAGCCGCTGGGTGCGCCCGGAGCAGCCGTTAGCTGATCGACAATCTCCTCACCGAAGAACAGGCTCTTGGCGGCATCAAGTATCTTGCCGTGCGTGTCATCATCCGGATATTTGCCTGTAAGCGTCAGTTTTCCCGCATCTTTCAAAGCATCAAAGGCATAAGATGGCGGTGGTGCTATGTCTGCCTTTGCGAGCGTAATGCCTTGGGGCAGGGTTTTAAGCGCTGCCGTGATGCCGTCATAGGCGGCCTGTGTTGCAGCATTGCCCGAAACCGTGAGGTCGGCACCTGAAATTGCGACGCTACCTTTTGCCAATCTGGCGAGTTGATCCAAGCCGAACAGCGCGCCAGTCTCGTAACTGGCAGATGCACCACTGGCGTAGGACATTGCGTCCTTGATTTCAGCGCCAGCGAACGCCGCTTTGGCAGCTGAAACTATTTTTTCCCGCGCCTGAGGGTTTGGTACGCTTCCGGTCAAGTTTACCGTCGAACCATCACGGGTCACGCCCCAATTGAAAGGGTTTGCCAGTGCGGGTTGTTTCGTATCGTTCAGAACTTTGCGCACACCCCATACAGCACCAATGGTGTTGGTGACCTTGGCTGAGTCCTCAGGAGAGAAGATGGTGCCTGATGCGGTGATATCACGCCCGGTCACCGAGATTGCCGGACTGTCAACGGTGGCGCCTAATGCTGCGGCTGACCTGTTGTTGAGATCTGAGCTAACAAACTTATTGGTGAAAACGGTGGCGACAATCCATAAGACGATCAGGGGGAGTAGTCCCCACCACCACTTCGACGGCTGACTCATCGCTTTTCCCTCCGATGAATAACCTTAAGTTGCAACGGGAGGGTATATCTTTATCTCAGCACTTTCTAGTGCCGCAATTTGTACAGAAATTTCCGGATTGATCTATAAATGCCCGCTCGCCCGCCAAAATGCAGGTTGGAAATAGCATTCTAAATAAACATGATATCAATGGCAGCGCGGATAGAACGCTTGCCTTATCCATCCTTGACATATCTTTCGCGAAGTTTGTAGGGTTCTGCCCATGCTCCGGACTCGATGGAGCGTCTTCGCAATAGTCATTGTCATCCGCGCATAGAGGTTCCAATGCCCCGATTCACTTCTCAAGAAAATCACAAACGAAATTCTGAGAAGTTGAGGATTCATGCGCACTTTGAATCTGGGCATTCTGGCCCATGTGGATGCAGGCAAGACCAGCCTTACTGAACGACTGCTTTTTAATGCCGGTGTGATCGACAAGCTCGGCAGCGTCGATAGCGGCAATACGCAGACTGATAATCTTGAGCTTGAACGGCAACGCGGCATCACGATCCGGGCTGCGGTCGTGTCTTTTACAATTGGCGATACGGTGGTTAATCTCATCGACACGCCCGGTCATCCTGATTTTATCGCCGAGGTCGAGCGTATCTTCGGATTGCTCGACGCGGCGGTGGTCGTTGTTTCGGCGGTCGAGGGCGTGCAAGCGCAGACGCGTGTATTGGTACGGGCGCTGCAACGCCTTGCTGTTCCATTCGTGTTCTTCATCAACAAGGTTGATCGCGTCGGGGCGCAATATGACCGGGTTCTGGAGGCCATCGCCAACCAGTTGCCAGTCCGGCCCATTGCCATGTCGCGTGTCATGGAGCCCGGCAGCAAGCGTGCGCAGGTCGAGGCGCATGATCTGCAAAATGGGGCATTCTTCAAAACCTTGTGCGAGACGCTGGCGGAGAATGATGACGCGTTGTTGGCCGATTATGTTCTGGCTCCCGAACGCCTGATCGCGGAAAGACTTGAGCATGCCTTCTCTGATCAGATCGCCAAGGGATGGCTACACCCCGTATTCGGGGGAGCGGCAACCACAGGCATTGGCATTTCCGCCCTGATGGCCGCCATCGCGGCGCTACTGCCCGCGCGCTTTCCTGATCCTGACGGTCCGACCGAGGGGAAAATCTTTAAGATCGAACGCGGTTGGGGCGGCGAAAAGCTTTCTTATGTGTCGCTAAATTCAGGCACCATCCAAACAAGGCAATATCTGAATTTACCCAAAGGGCAGGCGAGAGTGACGGGCATCCAGCTTTTCGAGGCCGGACGGGTTCATGCAGTTACAAGCTTCAAAGCGGGACAGATCGCCCGTGTGAGCGGGCTCAGTGATGCGCAGATCGGTGATGTGGTGGGCATTGACCTTGCTTCAAGCAGACGTGCTGATTTTGCGCCGCCCACTCTGGAAACCCGTGTTCTGGCCAGACATCCATCTGAGAATGGCGCACTCTGGCTGGCGCTTAACCAATTGGCCGAACAAGATCCGTTGATCAATTTGCGCAGGAACGAAGAGGCCAATCAGGTGTTTGTATCGCTCTATGGTGAAGTGCAAAAAGAGGTCATCCAATCGATCTTGCTGAGTGATTTTGGTCTTGATGCCATATTCGAGGAGACCACGGTCATCTGCGTCGAGAGGCTGATTGGAACCGGAAGTGGAGTCGAGATCATATTCAAGGAACCCAATCCGTTTATTGCAACGGTTGGGCTGCGCATCGATCCGCGGCCAGAAGGGGCGGGCAACAGCTTCGCGCTGGAAGTGGACATAGGTCAGATGCCTGCGAGTTTTTATCGGGCGGTCGAGGAAACTGTGTTCACAACATTGAAGCAGGGCTTATTTGGCTGGCAGGTGATTGATTGTCATGTGGCCATGATCGCCGCCCGGCATAGTTCCCCGGTTAGCACGGCTGCCGATTTCCGCCAGTTGACGCCATTGGTGCTGGCAACCGCGCTATCGGAAGCACAAACTGTCATTTGCGAGCCGATCAACCGATTTTGTCTCGAAGCTCCTGCGGTGGCTTTGAGTGGCCTGCTTACCCTGCTGGCAAAAGCTGGGGCTGTCACGAAAGATTCCGTGATAGCCGGTGGTATGGCCCGGCTTGAAGGCACAATAGCGTCGGCGATGATCCAAAACGTTCAACTGCAATTGCCGGGGTTGACGAGTGGCGCGGGCGCTATGGAATGTGAGTTTGATCACTATGCGCCAATAATAGGCCCAAAGCGTTTGCGCCAGCGTTCTGGTGCTGATCCGTTCAATCGCACCGAATATCTGCTGCGCGTGCGCCGGAATGTGCCGGTAAGCAATCCGGCAAGCGAATAGCAGCACGGAGACAGAAGTGAGGGGCAAAACTGCCCCTCCAACGGCTGTGATATTATAAGGTAGCCATGTCGATGACAAAGCGATGCAGACGAGAACGCGAAAAGCTTGCCAGAAGGCGAGGGTGCCGCCAGGGGCTGAAGACTTTACAATCGCATCCAGTGAAATGTTGGTGTAGGGAATCCCTGCGACGAGCGATGGGATTTCTGGTAGCTGATAATAACTCAGTGTTGAAATTTAGGGGCTGCCGGAATGGATGATGGTATCGACAGAAGCCGTATTGAAATGGTGGTCTTGATGACCCCGGATATGGCCAATTTCAGTGGCAAGGTTCATGGCGGTGCGTTGCTTAATCTGCTGGATCGCGTCGCTTTTTCTTGCGCCTCGCGTTACTCAAAGCAATATGCGGTCACTTTGTCTGTCGATCAGGTGGTGTTCCGTCAGCCTATCAAGGTTGGCGAATTGGTGACCTTCCGCGCCTCGATCAATTATGCGGGCCGAACGTCCATGGAAGTTGGCATCCGGGTTGAGGCCGAAGATATCCGTTCCGGCGAGCGACGTCACACAAATTCATGTTATTTCACCATGGTGGCCGTTGATGCGGATGGCCGGCCCACCGAGGTGCCGCCATTTCATCCAACGACCGAAATCGGGCAACAACGCCTGCGCGCTGCTGAAGTAAGGCGTACCTTGAGGCGTGAGTTTGAGACGCGATTCCGTGCAGCGGGCTCCGAAACCACTTAATGCATGCGATAATAACGCGTGATATCGAGGGGGAGGCAGGACTGATCTATCGAAGATTGGGCAGAGTTGCTGTTCTAGCTTATCAAGAGGATTGCAGCATGTATCGGGAGTGGAATTGAAGAGCGGCGAGATTGAGCGCACCGGCGACGCCGAAAATCACCTGCCGGTATTTCAGGCAGTGCTGGGCGATGCCTGGCATGATCTGGGCGATATCGTCAAACGGCATTATTCGTTGCAGCCGTACAGCAATGACTACATTTGCGTTAGCGGAACAATGCAGGAGGTGCAGCATAGCGCCATTGGAAAGCTGCTGATCCCGTTTGGTTGGATATTCGGTGCGCTGGTACCCTATCGCGGGACCAATGTTCCTATCGATGTTCATTATAATTCGCACCGGGACAATGGCTCGATCTATTGGGACAGAGTGTTTCAGTTTCCCGGGCATCGGCCTTTCCATTTCAGGTCACATATGGAGCAGATCGGCGGCAATCGTGTGATTGAGTTCGTGCGCTTTGGCGTGGGCCTGCGTCTGCGGGTGACAGCCGAAGATGGTGCCCTGGTGTTTCGTGATGAGGGTTATATCTGGCGGCTGTTCGGTATCGACGTTCCCATTCCCGTAGGACTGTTGTTCGGCAGCGCCTATGTGGAGGAACGACCCGTGGATGCACAGAACTTCAGCATGAAGATGACCCTTCGCCATCCTCTGTTGGGTGAACTTTTCCGCTATAGCGGCCGGTTCGTGATTAAACCGGATATCGCACGGAGTTCCTGATATCGTCCATCTGACTGCATTTGAGATTCAATAAGATAGACGTTGATCGTGGTGGTGATTCAGGGAAATATTTATCGGTAGGGGAGGACGTTCGTTTGCGCATCTTAAGGTTATTGATCGCCGTTTTCGGACTATCTGTGATGGCCAGCCCTGCATCTTCCGATGAATTACCGAAGGAAAAAATATGATGGCGGCGCTATCTCCCATACATCTTGCAACTGTGAAGCCCGTCATCGTTCGCGGGATTTTCTATCTTGAAATAACATAGAGCGTTCCATCGCGTGTTTCGAATGAACAGAGCAGGATCCAGATCAATGCCAAGCCAAGGCACTTATGGTTTCAGTCCTGTTCGTAAACTATCCATGCCCGGTCAAAGCGCCGTGCAACAATGTCCTCTTCGCGCACCAGAACGTTGATCGCGCCAGGAAGCGTATAACCGATCGCGTTATCCGTGCCGATCTGCAGGACAAGATGCCAGGCTTTGGCATCGGTGAGCAGCTGTTGTGCGGCTTTGCTCTGATATGCTTCGCCTGTTCCGGCATCGATTCCATTGGCTGCGAGCTGGCTGCGGGATTGCATGCCTGATTGTATGGCACGCGACCAACCGCCGAGCTGATGGTTGCGTCCCTGATGGTCCGTGGGCCAGCCAAGCGTGAAAAGCCATTTGTGGTAGAGTGACGTATCTGCCTCTGTGATCCCCTGCAAAGCTTCATATGAGGCATCGCCTGTTGGTACAGTGGTGACAACCGATGATGGGGTTATAGTTGCTGCTCGAAGCTGTGTGGTTGACGGGAAGTCGAGTAATTCTTTGGGGGCCGCGATGCGTTGCAACTGGGAAACCGGGGTTTCGTCATAAATCAATTGCCAACCAGCACGGGCGCGAGGCTCGAAATCCGCTGGCAGGATCGGCAGGTCGTAGAAAAGCAAAAGCCGCCCGGTTCCTGGCAATACCGGGTCGAATCCCCGTTCTGCGGAAAGTGCTGCAAGATCGAGTTGGGCAATGAATGTCAGCGGGAATGGTTTCGCGACGGCCATAGCTTTCGCACGCAGTTCCGTGGCGGAGGCAGCAATCTCATCGGAACTTGCTTTGGGCAGATTTCCGATATCCAACGCAGAAGTGTCTATACCAGCGTCCTTCATAAGCTTGAGCGCGCCGGCCATCGCCTCGTCATTCAGACGCTTTCGCGCGGCAACGAGGGTCTTGCCTGCCTCTTCGGATAGCCATGGTGGTAACAGGCCGACATCCGCGTAGAGGTTGGTTGCCTCTGCTTCGTATTGCTGGGCCATCTGCCCGGCATCTTCGTAAGCAGGCCGAATAGCCCACGGCATTCCCTTCGGTAAATCAGGCGAGCCGCCGAATTTGCTTGCCCCTAAGGGGATTTTCGCTTCGTCCGCCGCCGATGTCTCAATCACCAGCGCGTCGCGGGCAGCCGCCACAATAGTTTTGATCGCGGGAAGAGAAAGGCCAGCGCGAACGAGGCGTTCGGAAAGCTCGGTGCGTGTTGTTGGCAGGGGCATAACGTCATCCTCATTGGCTGCCATCAAAGCCTGGGGGAGTGCCGTCAGTGCCAAGGCAACAGTCATTCCGAAAAGGTAGGATCTCCGGGACACGATATCGTCCTTCACGTATCTGGAAGAGCCGGGAAGGCCCGTTGGCTCAAAGCTATTCTGGAAAGACTGCATCTGGCAATTACGCCAACATTATTTCTATGAGAGCGTCGATGGGCCGTTAAGAACTGAAATAAAACCGTAAGTCGGAGAGGTCTTGCCGTTGCTGATCCGAAAAGGAAAAACCCGCGTCAAATGTGTCTTCCTTAGCTTCGGACAGCCGAAAGGAATTCCGGTTGGTGTGATCGGTCGATGATAATAAGAGTTGCCGGACCATAAATTAGCAATCATCGGAGATGGCTGCTAACACATTGGAATGTAAAGATTACTATGTGGATTTTGTTGAGCCGGCATTGAAATTCACGAAAATGTGCGACACCCTTTTCCAGTGTGAGAACAACGGAGATTGCGATGCACTTTTCGTCAGAAATGGAACGCCAGCTTAAGGGCTACGGTATCACAACTGCTCATATCCTATACCGCATCCCTCATTTTCAATCGGTTCTACAGACCTATATCTGGCAGGACTATGATCTTGCTCCGGAATTTCCCGAGATGAGGAAATTTCTCGATTTTTGGCAGAGAACACTTGATGGTCCACTTCATTCCGTTCGCTATTGCCATAGACATCTCATTGGACCCAGCGAATGGCGGCACATCGATGGTGAGTTCAAGTTGAACTGAATTGCGTTTATGTGGATTGATGGGCGTGTTTGCAGAATAACGGTTTTCGGAACGGTCGCTATAAGCTCTAACTGCCACCTGGCTTTTGCCGACTGGAGTCTTACAAAATGCCCATCCTGCTTCTATTGCCGATAGCTGCATTGATCGCTGTTTGGGCGGCTATGGCAGGTAGTAAACGGCTGAGATATCCCATTCTTATTCTCGGCGCGTTCATTCTTGCTGTCTGGCTCTGGTATCTGTTCGCTTTGATCCAGATGGATCTGCCAGACTGAATAATTGGTGTAACTGTCGATTACCGCTGAGAACTGCCCCGGTATTTCCACCGAAATTTGACCCGCCTTTTATATATGCTTCCGGTTGGCCGATGGCTTGGGCGTAGCTGCCCCACCCACGAAATCATCAATCCTTTAATCTTTGAAAGAGGAGCAGCGACCGGAATTGCTCCTTTATGGTTATATGGGCGTAAGGATATTTATTATAAAATGGAACATTGCCGCTAGCGGATCAGGTGAGTTTGTCGCTACATCAGCCAGTCACGCACTTGCCTACAAGCCGCAACTTTGGAAGGCTGTGGTTGACAACTATATAGAAAGCTTGGCGAAAGCATGAAAACCGTTAGGGTAGCGGCGGCCCAGACCATCGAGTACCTCGAGGACATCGAAAGCGCATTAACCTGTATCGCCGATGTTTCACGGCATGCTGAAACCGAAGGTGCAAGGTTACTCCTATTCCCTGAAGCCTTCCTCCAAGGCTATCTAACCGAGGAGTCTTCGGCGCGGCGAATTGCGTTGGATTTTTCCTCCGAGCAGTTCAAACAGGTTCTCGATCGGTTTCCCAAAACTGGACCGACAATTGTGATTGGAATAATTGAGGCATCCAGTGGGGAATTATTCAACAGCGCCGCAGTGATAGACCGTGGGACCCTCGTTGGGTATTACCGCAAAACCCATCTTCTGCAGGGAGAAAAGGCCTTCTCCGCAGGAAAGGATATGCCAATCTTTGCCGTGGGTGGCGTGAGCTTTGGCATCAACATCTGTTATGACACCAACTTTCCGATGGCTGCCAGACGGATTGCCGATCTTGGCGCAACGCTTATTGTCTGTCCTGCCAATAATATGATGCCGAGAGAACGGGCCGAAACCTATCGGGATCAACACAATATTGCGCGAGGGGATCGATGTCTTGAGACGGGTCTCTGGCTCATATCGGCAGATGTAACTGGCGAACGCGAAGGGTGCGTCTCTTGGGGACCAACTGCTATCTTGAATCCGGATGGCGAAGTCGTGTGGCAACTGCCGTTAGATAAACCGGGGCTGTTAATAGCCGATATTCCTTACACCTGAATTGGCATGAAATAGTGATCTTCGGTACACATATGGCAGAGTGATTGGCAATGAGGGGGCAGCATTGGCGTCGGAAACTGGCGGACATTCCAGCATTGTTTGAGTTTTGTTGGCGACGCTTGAGCCATATAGTTTACTCATGTCGGCGGTTCAGCAAAAGAAGGCCGGAGAAGGGTAGCGATACAGGAATGTCGGATTTGTTTCTTGTCGATAGCATTTATCGTATTCTGTTGTGCGGTTATGTTAGTTCAACGCAATTAATCCGCAATTGTACTCTGGCATCTAAGAATTTTCTCTAGACGCCTCTCTCGTAGAGACCTAAAACAACACGAGGATCACGGTTAGGTTACATTTCTACATTTGAGGTGCGAATGGAATTTGACTTTACCAACGCGGGTTTGATTCAAGCTGACCGCATTCTCCGTATCTCGACCTCTCTCGGGACCGATGTTCTGCTTGCCGAGAAGGTTGATATCAGAGAAGAGGTCAATGGCCTTTTCGAAATCCATGTCGACGTTAAATCCAAGCGAACCGATATCAAGCCCGAAGAGCTTGTCGGTACTGTTGCTGATATTTCGCTTGAGATTGCCTATGGCCAGCGGCGGCCATGGAATGGGCTGATCACGGGATTTCGTGAAGGACCACCTGTCTCGCGCGGATTACGCTCTTATCGTCTGGTCATCCGTCCGCAATTGTGGCTGCTGTCACAACGTTCGGACTGCCGTATCTGGATGAACAAGACTACGGTGCAAATCGTCAAGATTCTTTTGAGCGAACATGGCATCAAGGCGGCTGTGACAGGTGGTGTCATCAGTCCACCAGCTCCGATCCATTATTCCGTTCAATGGAATGAAACGGATCTTGCCTATCTCACCCGGCGACTGGAATTCGATGGACTGTTCTATTGGTTCGAACATACGGATGGCCAGCATACACTGCATGTCGCCAGCCATCCCTTTGGTTACACGGAAGGTCCAGATACGGATGTGCGGTTTGCGGCGGGCTCAACGGACAGGAACCACATCGCGGAATTTACCAGGGACTACCAGTTTACTCCGGGGAGACGTGCTGGCGGTGACTGGAACTTTGAAAAACCGCAAGGGCCGCAGGGTGCCGTGACACCATCACTGGTGTCCCTGCCGAAGAATGCCGAATACGAACTATTCCACTATCCGTCAAAGGCGATGGATCAGTCGTCCAATGATCTCGCCCTGAAACTACGCATGCAGGCAGTAGAGGCCGATCACGAAAAGATCGAAGGTAACTCAACTGTCCGGACACTCGCCGCAGGGCGCAAGTTCAAACCCTATGATGTTGCCCATCCCGATCATGCGTTTGAACCATATGTGATTACAGCCATCATCCATCAGATCGTAGATCATTCCTACGAGACGATTGAGGATGGCAAGCTTGATTATTCTAACAGTTTTATTGCGCTTCCCGCGCGGCTTCCTGCAACGCCGCACCGAGTAACACCACAACCACGTATCGACGGATCGCAGGTTGCCATTGTCGCCGGGCCGGACCGTGAAGAAATCCATCCGGATGAATATGGGCGGATCAAGGTGTGGTTTCCATGGCAGCGCAAGCGTGCTGTGAAAGATGGTTCTGACACCTGCTGGATTCGGGTGATGCAATCCTGGGCTGGCGGCGGTTTCGGCGCACAGGTCATTCCGCGCATCGGCATGGAGGTGATGGTCACCTATCTTGAAGGTGATCCTGATAGACCTGTCGTGACGGGTATCGTGCCCAATCCAAGCACGAAGGTGCCCTACAAGCTGCCGGAAAATAAGACAAAGTCGGTAATACGCAGCAACAGTCACAAAGCCGCTGGACACAATGAGATTTCACTTGAGGATGAAAAGGGGGAGGAGGAGCTTTTCCTTCATGCCCAGAAAAACATGGCAACCCGGGTTTTAAACAACAAGGTCAAGCGTATCGATCAGCACGATGTTGAAAGTATCGGTGGTAACCGAAACACTGAAATTCAAAAAAATCGACAAGAAAAGATACACGGCTCTCTAAACCAGAGTGTTGGCGGTGGAGGTTCTCCATTAATGGCGATGCTTGGGAATATCGTTGCGGTAGGTGGCAAAGACTCAATCAATGGCTCTGCAGCCGTCAATAGCGATATGGTTAGCCAGTTTGCAAATTCTGTTGCTGCAATGGGAGCAGGATCAGAATTGGCATCATTAGCTGCCAACAGCGCGTTCGGGTCCGCAGGCGAACACAGAACTGAAGCAGGCAAGCAACAAACGAGTAAGGGCTCCACAATCGGAAATCTACTTTCGGTGCTTATGCCAATGTCAGGCATTGTCAACTCTGTGATTGAAAAGTTCAGGTCGGACACGATCGGGCTTGCTCGAACCGAGCAGATTGGACTTTATAAAAACACCTCCGTAGGCCACACGATGACGATCAATATCGGTGAAGAGTTTATTATCAAGTGTGGCGAGTCCAAATTGATGATGGATAAGAAGGGGAATGTCACTATCACTGGAACTAAATTCAATTTTGCCGCCAGCGGACATGTGCAGATCAACGGCAAGATTGTAGATATCAACTGATGCTCGGCGAGAACAAAACCCCATTTGCAGCTATTGGGTTCGAACAGGCTCACGTCAACGGCAATGATATGGGCGTGATCGCCGTCAGAGGACGTTATCGGGTTGAGCGAGATGGATCGTTAGAACTTCTATCTGCGCAAGAGATTGTTCTCGTTGACACTTATGCAGGCATTCCGCAATCCACACCGTTAGTTCAAGCAGCTGATCTCATTCCATTTAAGCCCGCAACTGATGTTACCGTTCTTGCAACGAGCTACCCGCCCAACGCAATCGCGCAGGATGTAACTTGGTTAGCAGGTGTCCGCATTGAAGAGTATAAATATGCTGTACGTGTCTTTGGTCAGCGCTATTGGGAAAGGCAAGGCAAAGACCTGAGGCCTGGAAGTCCTCAATTAGCGAAACCAACCCCGATTGATTATCGTTTTACTTGGAGTGATCTACACCTCGAGGAAATGCCGAGCGATCCCGCTCCCTACAATCCAGTCGGCGTAAGACTGCCCAATGATGATATTGATGCCGTGCTCAACGCTCCGATGGCGTTAATTCAGGCGTGGAATGATGAATCGTTCAATGCCAAGAATGCAATTAATACTCCCGCGGGATTCGCTCCTATAGCCCCATTTTGGAGAGATCGGCAGCAGTATGCCGGCACTTACAATGATGACTGGCAAAATAACCGTCACCCCCTGTTGCCGGTCGATTTCGACTACCGCTTTTATCAGTGTGCGCCACCGCAATTGATCATGGGTGGATTTCTCGTAGGTGACGAGGAAATTGAGTTGTTCAGGCTTCATGCCGAACTAGAGAGCATCGTTTTCCGACTGCCACGAATACAACCATATGCAAAATTCCAATGGACCGATGAACGTGTTGTCCCAATGCGCCTTAATCTTGATGGTGTTCACATTGATGCAAGAGGCACAGACATTCTTGTAGATGTCACTTGGCGCGGCTGGTTGCCAATTTGTCCATCATTTTTCAGGATTGATCTGTTTGTCGCTCCGTTAGGTGATCTTGTCTGCTACGAAATGCCTTTTTCGGGTATCGACGGACTGGAAGATGTCCATGCGGTAGATAAGGTCGTGGCATGAGTTTGCATCCGCCACGCGAAGGTAGCCGAGACACCTCCGAAGGTATAGTCATCTCAAAATATCCCGATGTTTGCCGTTCGCCGGTCTGTCCCATTCCATATACAATCGTTGCCAAGCAATCAGACGATGCCAATAGCTGCACGTCAGTTCGAATGACAGGACAACGCGCGCACAATCAAGGATCAATCATAACGTGTTGCACCGGTGACGAACCGGGCACCGGCCTTGGAGTCAAATCTGGAACAGTAAGTTCCGTTTGTCACCGCAAAGAGCACTCAAATACGGTCCGCTTTGAAGGAAAGTGGGCAACTAGGCACGGCGACGAATGGTGGATGAACAACAAAAATACAGTTGGTAAACTCGTTTACCCCAAAAGCACTGAAAGCTTTGACCCAACGCCACCATTTATCGAAACCGACACGAGTGAGGTAAAGGCTACTTCTCAGCCGCAGGTTATGCGTGACTTTGATATCGCCCCTGAACCGCTGATCCCGAACGCCGAGTACGCGTTTTTGGATACTGAAAAACTGAAGCCGATGGAAGAAAAACTTCCGAAGGACGTTCCCTCAAAGCCAGATGAAGGGGCAAAGAAAGAGCCTGGCAAACCTAGTTCGGGTAACCGTTTCTGGTCGGGCAACCTGCTGATGCTTCAACTGCTGCTTACCAGAGAAGCATTTAAGGGTCTTGAGCGTCAGAAAGAGCTTTATGACAAGGGGCCTCCGCTCACTCACCCCGATGGAACACCCATCGACCTTGATGCTCCGAAACGACAGTTGATGCAGCAACTTGGTCTCAAGAATGAACAGGAACTCCAAGACTGGCTAAAACGGCAGCAAGAAGTAATAGTCAAGGAAGATACACCGCCAAAACCGCAGGGACGAACGGACGGAAATATTTCGGTGAGAGGCAGAAAACGCCGCCGAAATTGCCTGTTGCGTCCTTATAAGGATGGTTGTGCTGATGCTCTGCCCTATACAACACCCCATCACGTTGTAGCTGATCGAGTTTTCCGGCAACCCGGTACAAATACGCTATATCCCGGCGGAATTTCTCACGCTGATGGTTTGACGCTGTGTGTAGAAGGTGGGACACCGATATTCAACGGTCCCTTGGCTAACGAACATGGGAAAATACATGGTATATATAATCGAGAGGAGGCACTTCTTGGTGCAGCTGGTAATCCAATTGGAACCGCAGAACTAGGAGCTCTTGAAGACAAAGGCGTTGCAGCAGCAGCAGCAGTCACGGGATGTGATCCTGTTGCCATGAAAAAGCAGCTTCGAACATACCATCAAGGCCGAGGTTTATCACCAAATACAAGATTTCGCGCTGATCCGACTGGCCGTCTAAAACCAGATCCTACCAATTTGGGTACGGGTTCAACAGGGACCGGAGCCGGTGGCTTGTAGGATATGGAGGAGTAACAATTTTGAATGCGAAGGTTCCAACTACTCTCGGCAATTGCTGTGCTGTCAATGATCGATTTTTGATCGTCGTCTCGTTTCCACATTCTGTCGCTCAAGATGAAGTTTACACGAGACTATTTTATTTGAACCTGGATCATCCCGAGCTGTGGCAGCATCGAGATTTACCCGGAGAAACCATCGTTTCAGTTTGCTTGCGGAAAGAACGCGAGGGTATCAAACGTGCAGGCTGTGCTCTGAGTAACGAGGGATTGGTGGAAATTGCAAATTCTTCTGAGGAAATAAGAGAAAAAATCCCCGACGCTGGTATTCGCGACCTTGAACCAGGGAGACCAATTCTCGGTTATGTCAATAACATAAAAGAAATTGATGGGCAGCTGTTTGTCTGCGGATCATCCGGTCAAATATATCGACGCGACCCAGATAAATGGCAGGCAATTGACGGCGGTCTTGTAGCGAAGTCCCAATCCATTCAAAGTCGTATAGCACAGCGAGATAACGTACGCCGAGATAATGAAAGATTACGGGACAATGTCAAAGATCAACTGGATATTCCAGAATTGATAGCCATTGACGGATTAAACGTGGATGGGGTGTATACGGTTGGCCTTGGCGGACAACTTTACTATTTCGACGGACGAGTTTGGAACAAGCAGAATACGAGTACGAAAGAGCACCTTCTCGATCTACATTGCGTATCTGATGATGAAGTTATCGTATCGGGCTACAGGCAAACGCTTCTCTCCGGTAATGCGCGCGATGGTTTCCAATTACTGCATGAATCGAACGAAGACATCAAATTTTGGTCCGTTCGTAAATTTCAAGGTGAGATATACGTTGGAACGGTGCAGGGGTTGCGTCGGTTCAACGGGTCAACTTTCGATATTATCCGTCAATCCGATATCGGTTTTGACGAGACAACGGTGATCCAGCAAATTGACAGTGTCAGCGACAGTTATCTCTGGATTGTTGGCGATAAACACGCCTTTCGCTATGACGGAAAAATTGTTCAGAAATTTCTACATCCCGACAACGTATAATTTGCGTTCAGGCTGGCTCATCACACGGACCGCTGATGCCAATGCGCAAGTGAAACCTGTCGAAGGGCGTCTGATGCGGCTGGACTGAAAGGTTTCATGAGCGCCGTTGAAGCCCTATCACAATGCGTAGGCTATGTGTTTACCGGCGGCATCAAATTCAAGCGTTCAAATATATTCAAAAAGTGTTCTCGAATTTCAATCGATTCGGACAGCGGGCGTTTCAAAATTACATTCTGAATTTGTTTCTGAGGTTCCCCAATCTTGGGAAACCTCATTTCTAGCGAGTATTTTTCCGTTACGCCTCGGTCTGCCACTACAGGCCGCTGTAATACTCAGCTGCAACCGCTCGTGCTGCCGCATGTGTCGCACTTCAAGCAGGTGCCGTTGCGCACCATGGTGAAGTTTGAGCATTCGGAACAGCTGTCACCCGTGTAACCCTGCATCATCGATTTGATGCGGCGGTCTGACATGACCTTCTTGGCTTCAGCTTTGGCCTCCTCTGCAGTCGATTCCGCATTCTGATCATCGAACAGGGCCGAGGCAGCAGATGTATCTTCTTCCGTCTGATCCCTGGCGCGTTCCTCATATTCACGCTTGAAGCCGGAGGCTTCTTCCTGCGCCTGGGCAATAACAGGTTTGGTGGCAACGGCAATGGAAGAGCGGGTTGCAAGAGCCGTTACATTGGAAGCCATGGCTTTCGGTGCTGATGATGCGCCAAATCCCTTGGGATCGGGTGCGCCAGGGCTGACCATTTTGAGGATAGCGCCGCGGGTAAGACCCTTGGAAACCGGTTCAGTCTTACCCTCGGAAATACCACGGCCAAGCGAGGTATTGGAGAAGTCGGACTGATCGACATGGGCAAGATCATGGCGGTCGAGATAGGAGACAGCCAGTTCGCGGAACACATAGTCGAGGATCGACGTGGCGTTCTTGATCGCATCATTGCCCTGAACCATGCCTGCTGGTTCGAACTTGGTGAAGGTGAACGCCTCCACATATTCTTCCAGCGGCACGCCATATTGCAGGCCAAGCGAGATGGCGATGGCAAAGTTGTTCATCATCGCACGGAAAGCAGCACCTTCCTTGTGCATATCGATGAAGATTTCACCGAGACGTCCATCATCAAATTCACCGGTGCGCAGATAGACCTTGTGGCCACCGACGACTGCCTTCTGGGTGTAACCCTTGCGGCGGTTCGGCAGTTTCTCGCGGTCATGAATGTACTTCTCGACGATGCGCTCGACGATCTTTTCAGTGACCTGAACCGCACGGGCAGCGGCCGGAGCCTCAATCAGCGCCTCGATTGCATCATCCTCATCATCGTCCGCATCGGCGAGCAAAGAGGAGTTCAGCGGCTGTGACAGTTTTGAACCATCGCGGTAAAGGGCATTGGCCTTCAATGCCAACTTCCATGAGAGCATATAGGCGGACTTACAGTCGTCTACCGTCGCTTCATTGGCCATGTTGATCGTCTTGGAGATCGCCCCTGAAATGAAGGGCTGGGCAGCGGCCATCATGCGGATGTGACTGTCAACCGAGAGATAGCGCTTGCCGATCTTGCCGCACGGATTGGCGCAATCGAACACCGGATAATGCTCTTCTTTCAGGAAAGGCGCGCCTTCCAGCGTCATCGCACCGCAAATGTGGATGTTGGCGGCTTCGATTTCCTTCTTGGAGAAGCCGAGAGCCGGCAGCATTTCGAAGGAGAAATCGTTGAGCTGTTCATCGGTGAAGCCGAGGACGTTCTTGGCGAAGTCTTCACCAACGGTCCATTTGTTGACCGCAAACTTGATGTCGAAGGCTGACTTCAGTGCCGTGTTGAGCGTTGCGATGATCTCATCGGTAAAGCCCTTGGCTTTCAACGAGCCGGGGTTGATCGCAGGTGCCTGATTGAGATTGCCGTGACCGACAGCATAGGCCTCGATTTCGGCGATCTGGCTTTCCGAATAGCCGAGTGTACGCAGGGCTTCCGGAACAGCACGGTTGATGATCTTGAAGTAACCGCCACCGGCAAGCTTCTTGAACTTGACCAGAGCAAAATCAGGCTCGATGCCTGTGGTATCGCAATCCATGACAAGGCCGATTGTGCCTGTCGGTGCAATAACAGTGGCCTGCGCATTGCGGTAGCCGTGCTTTTCGCCGAGTTCCAGAGCCTTGTCCCAAGCTGTGCGGGCATGGGTGATCAGGTCCTGGTCCGGGCAATCGGAAGCAATCAGCGCAACCGGGTTAACGGCGAGGCCTTCATAACCCTGTGTTTCGCCATGGGCAGCACGGCGATGGTTGCGAATGACGCGCAACATATTGGCAGCATTCGGGGCATAACCGGAGAAAGCACCCAGTTCCTTGGCCATTTCAGCCGAGGTTGCATAGGAAATGCCGGTCATAACGGCGGTGAGGGCACCGCCAATGGCGCGGCCTTCAGCACTGTCATAGGGAATGCCTGATGTCATCAGCAAACCGCCGATATTGGCATAGCCCAAGCCGAGTGTGCGGTATTCGTAGGAGAGTTTTGCAATTTCCTTCGAAGGGAACTGCGCCATCATCACGGAGATTTCGAGAACGATGGTCCATAGGCGTGCCGTGTGTTCGTAACCTGTGATGTCGAACTTGCCGTCCTTGCCACGGTAGGTCAGCAGGTTGATCGATGCGAGGTTACAGGCCGTGTCATCAAGGAACATATATTCCGAGCACGGATTGGACGCGCGGATCGGGCCAGCTGCGGGGCAGGTGTGCCAATCATTCATCGTTGTGTTGAAGTGGAGGCCCGGATCAGCCGATGCCCATGCGGCATAGCCGATCTTTTCCCAGAGGTCGCGGGCTTTCAAAGTCTTCATGACCCTGCCGTCCTTGCGGGCGGTGAGGCTCCAGTCGCCATCATTTTCCACGGCGCGCAGGAATTCGTCCTTCAGCGAGACCGAATTGTTGGAGTTCTGACCTGCTACTGTGAGATAGGCTTCGGAATCCCAGTCGGTGTCATAGGTCTTGAAGTCGATATCCGTGTAGCCCTGCTTGGCGAACTGGATAACGCGGTAAATGTAGTTTTCCGGAACCTGGTTCTTCTTGGCAGCCTTGATCTCGCGCTTGAGCGCCGGGTTCTTGGCTGGCTCATAGCAATCGCCATTATCGGCTTCGCAGTTGACGCAAGCCTTCATGATGGCAGCCAGATGCTGCTTGACGATCTTGGAACCGGTAACGAGAGCGGCAACCTTCTGCTCTTCCTTCACCTTCCAGTCGATATATTCTTCGATATCCGGATGGTCGACATCAACAACCACCATCTTGGCGGCGCGGCGCGTGGTGCCGCCTGACTTGATGGCACCGGCTGCACGATCGCCGATTTTCAGGAAGGACATCAGACCGGAGGAACGTCCGCCGCCGGAAAGCTTTTCGCCTTCGCCACGCAGGAACGAGAAGTTGGAGCCAGTGCCGGAGCCATATTTGAACAGGCGGGCTTCACGCACCCACAGGTCCATGATGCCGCCTTCATTGACCAGATCGTCAGCGACGGACTGGATGAAGCAGGCATGCGGCTGGGGATGCTCGTAGGATGATTTTGACTTCGTCAGTTTGCCGGTATCAGGGTCGACGTAATAATGGCCCTGACCGGGGCCGTCGATGCCATAAGCCCAATGCAGGCCGGTGTTGAACCATTGCGGGGAATTGGGCGCGACGCGCTGGGTGGCGAGCATATAGGCAAGCTCGTCGCGGAAGGCGAGGGCGTCTTTTTCCGAATCGAAATATTTGCCTTTCCAGCCCCAGTAGGTCCAGGTCCCGGCAAGACGATCAAAAACCTGGCGCGCATCCATTTCCGAGCCATAACGCTCATCGGCTGGTAGCGCTGCCAAGGCTTCTTCATCGGCAACCGAACGCCACAGCCATGAAGGGATGGAATTTTCCTCAACCTTCTTCAGCTTGGCCGGTACGCCCGCCTTACGGAAATATTTCTGCGCGAGAATGTCGGCGGCCACCTGACTGAACTGGGCCGGCACATCAATGTTCTCCAGACGGAATACAACAGAGCCGTCAGGATTTTTGATCTCGCTCGTCGCTACGCGGAAATCGATCTCCGCATAGGCTGATTGATTCTCTTTGGTAAAACGCCGTTCGATCCGCATCTGCTTCGTCCTTGTCTCTATATATAGTGTTCATCAGGCGCTATGTGAAGAGTTCAGCGCACCAGAAACACAATCCCGCTCCATCCGGATTCAGCTGCTGAATCCGGTTCTGTCGCCGTGGCCCGTGATCGTAGCGGTTTCCCGCTTCCGTTTCAGGCCCGGCGGCCCATTATTTGACGCCTGTTTTGTGACTCGCCCCAACTGAGAGTGTCACACTATCTGGTGTTAAGAGTATCTGTAAACACTAAATATAGTGTTAAAATACCATTTACCCAACAAATATTTCCCTGTGCACGATGGTATTTCCCATATTGCAAACACAGGTCATCATTGGCATGCGCCAAAGGACGCAAGCTGCGAAAAACACTGCATAAACTGGGAAAAAGACCGGTCACATTACTCCCCGGTCACGCCACAAACGCAACGACTGCCCTATAAAAAGTGACTCGGGGGTTATCGTCAAGAATTAGTTTTTTACATAATTGTGACCGCAACATCTTGTGTGTCACATATGTGGATAACGGGGAGAACTTTTGCTGTTTTTCAACAGCCGGCTGAAGAGAGGAAACGGCAACCAAAAAGGTGCCCAACACTATCTATTGTGGGTTCTTGGCCTTCTGCCGTTCATATTCAAGCGCATCGCGCGTTGCATTTTCCGTATCGCCCTTGGCGTTGTAGGCGATAGCTCTGTTGTAATACACAGTCGGGTAATCCGGCTTCAGTCGAATGACCGCTGTGTAACCGGCAATCGCCGCATCAAGATCGCCCTTCTTTTGATAGGCATAGGCTTTGCCATACAGGCTATCGACATCATCAGGCACGAGCTTGAGCGCCGCATCATAGTCCTCAATGGCATGATCATAGTCACCCAGATCATGTCTGGCATAGCCGCGACTGTAATAGGCGTCCTTGAAGTCCGGCTTCAGGCTGATGGCTTGGGAATAATCGGCAACTGCCAGATCGAGTTTCTGGGCGTCGAGATAGGCATTGCCTCTGTCATAAAAAGCCTTGGCGCGCAGACGATCCGGTGCGTTGTCGACCCAGATCGTACAATTGCTGATTCGCTCTTCCGGTGATGAAGATGCCGATTCTTCGATGCAGGATTTTTCAGTTTTCTCCAGCTGGGCGTTGTCGAGGGCCAGTGCAGGGCTGGAGATCATCGTCATGAGAGCGAGTGAAAGACCAAAGCGGAGCATATCGCGTGTCCTGAATAAATCAGCGCTTGGTGATGAGCGCCGGATCAAAACTCGCAATGAGGGCCTTTAGTTCCGGTTCTTCAACCCGGCTGACACATTCTTCAACACTTACCCATTCGAGGCGGCGTTCGCCGCGTTCCGGCCAGTTCTTCTCCTGGTGGGAATAATGCATGGGGAAAACATCGACGATGAAGTCGCCGCATTCGCCCTCGGACATATCGTGTTTTTCATAGCGGTAGGCGCCGATGGAAAACGGCGCTATGTCGCCGCGCGCGCCGGCCTCTTCATAAGCTTCGGCGCGTGCGGAATGAGCAAAGGTTTTGCCAACCTGCGGCCAGCCCTTAGGCAACACCCATCGTCCAGTGCCACGACTGGTGATCAGAAGAATCTCTGTCTGGTGTTTTTTGACCCGGTAAACGAGTGCAGCGACCTGGCGGATTCTGCCGTCGGGCATTTCAATCCGTTTTTCCATCACAATCTCGTTGGCGTAATTAAAGTTCAATGCTCCGTCCATATTTTGCGTTTTGTTTCAGTGATTGTGAACCGATTCTTTGAAACAGCAATCACTCAATGAGTACTGTTCCTAGCTTATATGCGACTTGTGTCGATTTTTTGAACAGCAGTGCAAAAAAATCACAGCGAATAGCCAGTGGTGAAAAAGGGCTGGAAATAGCGGGGAACTCGCCGGGCCAAAGGATAAGATTGGCAAGGGACGGCCAGTGGGCGTAATCTGTCTCCCAACGACACGCTGGGGAGGTGCAATGGTATTTTCGCGGACTGCTGAAGATGATGGAGCTTCGTCGTTTTCTGATGCTGCCAAGCTTCATGATGAAGGCGCGAGCGTTGTCGCCTCATGCGTCTACGCCAATGGTCAGCGGGTTGCCGATATCGCTATCGATGATGCCGGGGACTGGGCGCGCAAGGAGGGGCACGTCGTCTGGATCGGACTTCTGGAGCCTGATGGTGAACTCCTGCACAGGGTCCAGAAACAGTTCAACCTGCACAGTCTTGCCATCGAGGATGCAGAACACGCACATCAACGTCCAAAACTGGAGCAATATGGCGATGCGATCTTTGTTGTGGCCCGGACAGCCCAGTTGATTGAGGGCCGGGTGGCGTTCGGCGAAACCCACGTCTTTCTTGGCAAAGGCTATATTGTCAGCGTCCGCCATGGTGCCTCTACCTCCTATACGGCGGTGCGCAAACACTGGGAGACTTCGCCCTATGCGCTGTCAAAGGGCGAAGACTTTATCCTCTACGCCATTCTCGATTTCATCGTCGATAATTACATGCCGGTACTGGAAGCTATTCACGACGAGGTGGAATCGATCGAGGACAGGGTTCTTACCAAGCCTATGACCAATGCCGATATTGAGCGGCTTTATATGCTCCGCCGCGATCTTCTGCGGTTGCGCAATGCCATCGGACCGCTGGTGGATGTGTGCGGCAGGCTGAGCAACACGGATCTGCCGCAAATCCAGACCGGAATGCAGCCGCTTTTTCGCGATGTCACCGATCATGTACGCACCGTTCAGGAAAAGATCGACGGCTTGCGTGAAGTCCTCGCCTTTGCTTTCGAAGCAAGTCTGCTGGTTGGGCAGAGTCAGGAAACCGCCATTGCGAAGCGGCTGGCATCGTGGGCGGCCATATTGGCGGTGCCCACGGCGATTGCCGGCATTTATGGCATGAACTTCCGTTACATGCCCGAGCTTGATAACCCCATGGGCTATTACGAAGTCATGGGGCTCATTCTGGTGCTATGCGTGGTGCTTTACTGGCGGTTCCGCAAGAACGGCTGGCTTTAGCCACGGTGGCCCTTGGTAATAGGCTCCTGATAGGTCAGGCCCATATCCCACGGGAAATAAATCCACGTATCCTGTGAAACTTCGGTCACGAACGTATCAATGAGCGGGCGACCCTTTGGCTTGGCATAGACAGTGGCAAAGTGTGCCTTTGGCATCATGGCGCGCACCACCGCGGCCGTCTTGCCCGTATCGGTCAGGTCATCGATAACAAGAATGCCTTCGCCGCCATTTTCCAGAAGGCGCGGATCAACATCTTTCAGGACCTTCAACTCGCCCTGTTCCTCATAGTCATGGTAGGAGGCGATACAGACAGTCTCGATCATGCGGATGCCCAGTTCACGGCAGATGATGGCTGCGGGAACGAGGCCGCCACGCGTGATGGCAACCATGGCGCGCCATTCGCGCTGCATGCCTGCAACGCGCCAGGCGAGGGCACGGGCGTCCCGATGGAACTGGTCCCAGGAAACCGGAAAAGCTTTATCGGGAAGAGACATGGCGCACTCCATCAAGTAATCACGAAACAAGCGGAGGCCAAAGTTTCATACAGAAACTCCAATCCGCGAGAGAATGCGTTTCGCAATAGCTGGAAAAGCCTGTTCATGGCAAGCCGCTTGCGCAGCCTGCTATGCCCTGAAGCACAGAAAGGTGTGATTTGCGGCTCGATGGCCTGAATTGATCAGCGCGACATCAGCGTCAGACAGGGCATGTCGGATATGAAAGAGCTTGTCACCCCTCCAAAAACCCATTCCTTGAGACGCGATTGGCTGTAGGCGCCCATAACGACCAGATCGACCTTGTCATCAGCAATCTTGCGGCGGAGAATCTTGTCGGCGGCCTCGCCATTGGATTCAATCGTGAAGGGATTGACGTTCACACCGTGACGGCGCAGCGCATCGGAAAGCGGTGTTCCCGGAATATCCATATTGGGATCAGTGGTCTTTTTGGGATCGATCCAGACAACGTCTGTTCGTTCAGCCTTGATCAGGAAGGGCAGGGAATCGAATGCTGCACGGGAAGCCTCACGTTTGCCATTGAAAGCCACAAGGACACGGTTGATCTTCGTCGGCAGCTCCGTCTTATAAGGAACAAACAGAACGGGACGACCACTCTCCATCACGAGCGGATCGGTCACATCATTAACGCTATCGGGATCATCCGGGTCCGGTTGACCCGCGATAATGATGTCAGCGCGAAGCGCACTCTGTGTCACACCGGCGGATGGGCTGCTGCTTTCGGAACGGACAATACGAAATTCATGGGAGATTGTGCCTTTGCCCATTTCCTTGTTGAACAGCGCAGCAATCGCCTCGGAGTTTTCCTTATGGCGCTGTTCATGCGCCTCAAACAGTGTCGTATCGGCAAAGCCGGTGGGGTCCGCATAAACGATGGGTGAGGGGATCGTATAAAGGCCGATAATGTGTGTTCGTTCGCTTGATGAGGCTATCAGCTTGGCCGCACCCATAACTCTTCCTGCCTCGCGTTCGCTGCGGATAAAAGCGATGATCGTGCGAAATGCCATGTTGGCCTCCATCGGTTGATACGTCGATCTTCCTATTCAGATCATTATACGCCCGGAACACAAGTCCCGTGCGTGTGATTTTATCGCAGGTGCGAAGTAAAACGTTTGCTAATGGCCTTGAGTTCCTCAAATTTGCTTTGCTGCTGAAAGGTTTTCGACCATGGCTTTTACGGCCTGTTCAGCGGCAGCGAGCTTTTCCTCATCGCGGGCCCGAATAACGAGTTCTGTAGAGAATTTGTTATTCTCGTATTTTGGATAGGAGCCAATGATTGTTTCCGGAAATGCGGCCTGAATATCGCGCAAAGGTATGGCAATCGTGCCCTCGCCGAAGGGGCAATTGACCGAGCGGGAAAGCAGCTGTTTGCCGACCTTTAGCGTCGGAATCACATTGTCGAGCATCGCCTGAAAAATCGAGGGAACACCGGCCATCACATAGACATTGCCAATGTTGAAACCCGGAGCCGTCGAGACAGGATTGTCGATATGAATAGAGCCGCGCGGCATGCGCGCCATGCGCTGGCGGCTTTCGGTGAATTCCATGCCGCGTGCCGCATAGGCGTCGCCCATCAGCTTCATGGCCTTGGCATCGTGCTCGCACGGCACACCAAAGGCTTTTGAAATGGCGTCAGCCGTGATGTCGTCATGGGTCGGGCCGATACCGCCTGAGGTAAAGACGTAATCATAGTTTGGGCGCAGCGCATTCAAGGCATCAACGATGCGGTCTTCCTCATCCGGAACAATCCGCACTTCTTTTAGATCGATGCCAACTGCCGTCAGAATATCGGCGAGATGACCGATATTCTTGTCCTTGGTTCGACCTGAGAGCAATTCGTCGCCAATGGCGAGCATGGCAGCGCTTACAACATCATTCGTCATCTGGATTCTCCTATCGCCGCCGCGAACGTAATGGGCACAAACAGCCGCCGCAAGCCATTTCAAATGGTGAACAGTTTGTCGTGACAATGTTTGTTTTAATGAACAGCGAAATGCTTACTTTAAAGAGCCATGGCGGCATTTGTCCGTCGAACCGGTTTCAACGATGGAGACAATCATGGCCAAGCTGTTGGTGCTTTATTATTCGAGTTGGGGACATATGGAGCAGATGGCCTATGCCGCTGCAGAAGGCGCGCGCGAAGCTGGCGCTGAAGTCACAGTCAGGCGCGTTCCGGAACTCGTTCCGCTCGAAGTGGCTCAGGCTTATCATTATAAGCTCGATCAGAAGGCTGAAATTGCCACGGTGGACGAGCTTGAAACCTATGATGCCATCATTGTCGGCGTATCCTCGCGCTTCGGCTCGATGTCGGCGCAGATGAAGAACTTTTTTGACCAGACCGGTGGTCTGTGGGCCAAAGGCGCATTGATCAACAAGGTCGGCTCGGTGATGGCATCTTCTGCCACCCAGCATGGCGGTCAGGAACTGGCGCTGGTTTCCACCCAGTGGCAGATGCAGCATCATGGCATGATTATCGTGCCGCTCTCCTACGCCTATCAGGCACAGATGGGCAATGATGTCGTGCGCGGCGGTGCGCCCTACGGCATGACCACGACGGCTGACGGCGACGGCTCGCGCCAGCCTTCAGCGCAGGAACTGGAAGGCGCAAAATTTCAGGGCAAGCGCGTTGCAGAGATCACTATCAAGCTGCATGGCTGATTCATTCGCTTGAGAAAAGCAAAACCCGGCAATCACTTGCCGGGTTTTTGCATATCTGGTGCGGACGGCGGGGGTCGAACCCGCATGACCTATGGCCGAGGGATTTTAAGTCCCTTGCGTCTACCAGTTTCGCCACGTCCGCGCGCTTATGCTTTTCAACGGTTCGGACGATTCCGTCAACTGGCTGTTTGCTGTGAAAACGGCTTTTTGCTTGGCATGTTGGAGTGTTTCGCGGTGCAGGGCGGGTCTTTGGAGCTATATTCAGCTCGGTATCCTGATCGCTCGATGCATGCGAAAGGGTGAATCGGAGCTTGGCCACGTTCCCACGCCCATGGTTCTATGACCAAGCTCCGAAGCCGGAAGCAACCGGCACTACAGAGACGGATCGCGTGCTCAAAAATTTAGTTGAAATCTTGGATTAATTTTCAGCGCTATGTTCTTTAGAGTAAAGCGCAAAAGGAAAGGGCGGGATACTGACCGATCCCGCCCCTTCACCCCACCCCAGGAATTGTTCTTGTTTTGGTGAGGCTTGAATATTCTTGTGAGATTTGCTGTTCAGATGCCATCCGCAATCATGCTTATTAAGCGCACTTTAAACTCAGCGCTCTGTCGTTTCGCCACCCACAGGCTTTCGACCGCAATGATCGTAGACGTTATGCTCAATCTTTCTCCCTGAACATTGCAACTACAGTTATGGACATTAGTCACTTGCGTTGGCTTGAAAAGGGACGCCGCTGTCCCCTTTTGAAATATCCTTGTGTCAGGTTGATCAGCTTTCATGCAAAGACAGGCTTCCGCAGCGCACGTTGATGCATGGATAGGTAGATTTCTGTAGCCACTTGGAATAGAAGCGGCGCAATCAAAGATAGAAACAATGCCAGCTATTCCGGTTCAAATGCCTATGAACGCCATCAAACGATTTGCATCGGAAAATCCCGGTCTTCTGTTCGTTCTCCTGTATTTCGCCTTTCAGGTATTTTTCCTGACAAGTATTTCCAATGGTGCTGGCGTCGATGATGCCGAGCAACTCGCCTATGTTGGCGCCTTGCAATGGGGATATGGCGGATCGCAACCGCCGCTCTATACCTGGATCAACAGTGTGGCTGGGGATGTTCTCGGCATCAGCATGTTCACCGTATTTCTGGTGAAGTTCGGTATGCTGGCGAGCCTGTTTATCAGCGTTTATGCTGGTGCGAGGCTGCTTGGCCTGTCAAAGGCGGTTGCTGCTGCTGGCATGGTTGGTGTGTTTCTGCTGCCGCAGATCGCTTGGGAATCACAGCGGACGCTTACGCATTCCGTCGGTGCCACCACTGGCTGCGCATGGGCATTTCTGGCTTTCGCATGGCATATGAAATCCCGCTCGTGGCTCTCCGCTGCGCTGCTGGGGCTGGGGATTGCTGCGGGTCTCCTTGGAAAATTCAACGCAGGCTTCTTCCTCATCGGCCTGATTCTGGCCGGATTTTCCATTCCTGCCTACCGCGCTGTTCTTCTGTCCCCCAAATCCATCCTGACCCTCGTGGTTTTTTGGGGGGCTATAACGCCGACAGGACTTTGGGCGCTGTCCCACATGGATAGTCTATTGGCACGAACACGTAAATTCGAGTTCAACCAAAGCCAGTTTTTGATCAGCCGCCTGCATGGCGAGTGGAAACTCTTCCTCAACGGCATTCTTTTCTCCGGTGTCGCTCTGGTGTTTTTTGCGATTGCATGGTGGCGCAGCCGCGCGCAACAGGTCACGCCGAAGGCGGGCTGGACCGATGGTGAGACCTTTGTCGGCCGCATTATCATGTTTGCGCTGGTCTGCGTTTTCATTGGCGTGCTGATCAGCGGTGCCGCCGAGGTCAAGGATCGCTGGCTGCAACCGGTGCTGTTCCTGTCGCCGCTCTATCTGGCGCTTTTACTTGGGCGCTATATCGCGTCGGACCTGCCGCTCAAACGTTTCGCGATCGTCGGCGCTCTCTGCGGTCTGGCGGTCATTCCGGTTCTGGCCTTTAATATCCTTCATGCCCGTGATGGCGGTGTGCCTTCCATCGGGCAGTTGGACTATGCAAAACTCTTTGCTGCAACGCGCGCCGACGGGAATTACCGGACGGTTGTTTCGGATGGACCGCAACTGCCGGGCAATTTGCGCCTGTTTGATGGAACTGTCAGTCCTGTGCATTGGGAAATGCCCAATGCTGCGGCGCGTATTCAGTTTCCAGCGCTGTTTGTCTGGTTTGGCGAAGGCATGAACCCGGTGGTGCAGGGGCTCATGCAAAGCGCTGGCATTACCAATCCGCCCACCGACATCAAACAGGTGACGCTGAGCTATAAATATTATCCTGATCAGACCAAGATTGTGAGCTACGTGATTGTTCCAGCGCGCTAAGGCGCCGGAACAATACTCTCATACTTCCTCGACAAACACCTCGTCGCGTTTCTTGCGGATGCTCGGCAGCAGCACAACCACCAGCACTGCAGCTGCAAGCAGCAGCAGCGACAGGCTGATCGGGCGGGTGACGAAGGTCGATGGATCGCCGCGTGACATGATCATGGCGCGGCGCAGATGTTCCTCAAGCAGCGGTCCAAGAACAAAGCCCAGCAGCAACGGCGCCGGTTCACAGCGCAGTTTGGCGAGGACATAGCCAATCAGGCCGAAGAAGGCGACGGCAAACAGGTCGAACACGTTTGAGTTGACGCTGTAAACGCCAATCGCGCAAAAGGCGATGATCGCCGGGAACAGCATGTAATAGGGGATCGTCAGCAGCTTCACCCACAGGCCGATCAGCGGCAGGTTGAGCAGGATGAGCATCAGATTGCCGATCCACATGGAAGCGATGATGCCCCAGAACAGGGCAGGCTGCTCCGTCGCCACATTGGGGCCGGGGACAATGCCCTGAATGATCATTGCACCGATCATCAGTGCCATGACGGGGTTGGCGGGGATGCCAAGCGTCAGCATTGGGATAAATGATGTCTGCGCACCGGCATTGTTGGCGGATTCCGGACCGGCAACACCCGCAATGGCACCCTTGCCGAATTCCTCCGGGGTTTTCGACATGCGCTTTTCAACCGTATAGGAGGCGAAGGAAGCGAGGATCGCGCCGCCGCCGGGCAGGATGCCAAGGGCTGAGCCTATGGCCGTCCCGCGCAGGATCGGCGCTGTCATTTCCTTCCAGTCTTGCCGCGTTGGCCAGAGATTGGTGACTTTCTTGATCATAACCTCACGGTCATGCTCGTTTTCGAGATTGCGCAGGATTTCGGCAATGCCGAATACACCCACAGCAACCGCGACAAAGTTGAGCCCATCGGATAGTTCAAGAATGCCGAGATTGAAACGTGGCGTTCCCGTATAGATATCGGTGCCGACGAGCCCCAGCAGCAGGCCAAGAACCACCATCCCGAGCGCCTTGACCACGGAGCCATGGGCGAGGGCGATGGAGGAGACAAGGCCGACAATCATCAGTGAAAAATATTCAGCTGATCCGAACTTCAAGGCAATAATGGTCAGTGGCGGCGCGAAGACCGCAACGAGAAAGGTCGAGACCGTTCCGGCAAAAAAGGAGCCAATGGCTGCAATGGCGAGAGCCGCACCGGCCCGGCCTTTTCGCGCCATCTGGTAGCCATCGATAGCAGTAACTGCAGAAGACGACTCCCCCGGCATATTGATGAGGATTGCGGTGGTCGATCCGCCATATTGCGCGCCGTAATAGATGCCAGCGAGCATGATCAGGGACGAAACCGGCTCAAGCTGAAAGGTTATCGGCAACAGCATGGCGATTGTGGCCGTTGCGCCGATACCGGGCAGCACGCCAATCAGTGTGCCAAGGATGACGCCGATAAAGCAGAAGAACAGGTTCCACGGCGAGGCGGCGGTCACGAAACCGAGGACGAGATTGTTCAAAAGATCCATGTGCAGCCCCTCACAGTCCGAGCCATGGACCGAACCGCCTGAAGGGCAGTCCGAGCGCGTAGCTGAAAACGATCACGGAAAATAACGTCAGTCCCCCCACCAGAATGAGTGCCAGACCCGGTTTCATCTTGACGCTGGCAAAAGCGGCCCAGAGGCCGGTTATGAACAGCGCGGGCACAAAGCCGAGCCCACGTACCGTTAAACCAAAAATAACCGGTGCAGGCAGGATGAAAAGAATGCCGCGCCAGGCGATTGGGCCCATTGGCTCATGTTCGAGCTGTGTTCCCTGAATGATAACGATGACACCCAGCACGATCAAAATGCAGGCAAGGACGAGCGGAAAATAGCCCGGACCCATGCGGAATGCCGTGCCAAGCTCAAGCCCGTAAGCCTGAATGGCGAAAACAAGGCCCGCTGCAATGAACAGAAGCCCGCAAATCAGATCGCGTGAACTGAAACTCAACGATTTCATAGAACCCCCACAGTGCCTTTTTTGGCTTTTTGTGACCGATACCCGACTTCATCTCCCCCGGTTTGAGGGGAGATGATTTGGTAAAAAAACGGCAAGGCCGCTTGTTTAATCGGCGTACTGTCCGGCTGCTTCGATCACAGGCTTCCAGCGTGTGACTTCGCTTTCTAGCTTGCTCTTGAGACCGGCAGGTGTTGCTTCCGCATCGCTGACGGGCACAGTACCAAGCTCGGCAAAGCGGGCGATAATGTTCGGGTCCTTCAGCGCCTTTTGAAGCGATGCCGACAGCTTCTCCGTGACATCTTTCGGTGTACCCTTCGGCGCGTAAATGCCATGCCAGATACCGACTTCAAGGCCGGGCAGGCCTGCCTCGGCCACGGTTGGGACATCAGGCAGAGCGGCAAGGCGCTTGGCCGATGTCACGGCATAGGCTTTGATGGTGCCGCCCTTGATCTGCTTGGTCGTGTTTGTTGTCTGGTCGCACATCAGGTCGACCTGTCCGCCCAGAAGGTCCGTCATGGCAGGACCCGTGCCCTTATAGGGAACTGTTACCAGCGGCGTCTTGATTTCGCTCATGAACAGCATGCCGCACAGATGCGATGCCGCGCCAATACCGGCATTGGCGAGACTGACCTTGTCAGCATTGGCTTTCACGTAATCAACCAGACCTTTGAGATCTTTTGCCTCAAAATCCTTCTTGGCGACAACGGTCATGGGAACATCCGTAACAAGCCCGACATATTCAAAGGCATTGAGGGTGTCGTAGGGCAGTTTGCGATAGAGCGTCGCGCTGGTAGCCATGCCGATGTGATGCAACAGCAGCGTGTAACCGTCAGCATCCGCCTTGGCCACTTGCGATGCACCAAGCGTGCCACCGGCACCGCCGACATTTTCAACGATGATCTGCTGACCGAGGTCTTTTGACATGGATTCGGCCACAAGACGCGTCACCGTGTCAGTTGGTCCGCCAGCCGAGAACGGTACAACCATCGTGATATTTCGCTCCGGATAACCAGCCGCATAAGCGCCGGTCGAAAGCAGGGCGATGGCAGCCGTGGCCGCAAATGAGATTGAGAGTCCGCGCATTAAATTCCTCCCCGAGCAATGCGTTTATATCAGTACAATGGGTTTTGCCGTGATGGCTGCCATATCCATTGTTCCTCCGAGGATATTGGCAGTCTCGTTGCGGCGCCTTGCACTTGATCCTATCGGACTTAACCAGAGCGCCCATGTCAAGTAATTCATTGGTATTGCGATTTTTTTTGATGAATGCGCCGCGAAAGCGTCTTTATTGGTATATGCATTGTCAAAGCAGTGAATGAGGTGATGAGATGAGCAGACAAGCCCCAACCGGTAACAAACCGCAAGCATGGACAGAATCAGCCCCCTTGCTGGTGGATGTCGCCATGGGCCGCAGTCATGCCGATCTTGTCGTGCGCAATGGCCGTCTTGTCAGTGTTTATTCGGGTGAAATCATCGCAGGTATCGATATTGCCGTTGTTGCCGGACGATTTGCCTTTGTCGGCCATGGTGCGGAACATTGCATCGGGCCGAAGACCAAGGTTATCGATGCGGGCGGGCGTTACCTCGTGCCGGGTCTTTGCGATGCCCATATGCATGTCGAAAGCGGCATGGTGACCGTCACCGAATTTACGCGCGCCGTCATTCCACATGGCACGACTTCGATGTTCATTGATCCGCATGAAATCGCCAATGTGCTCGGTTTGGAAGGCGTCCGTCTGATGCATGATGAAGCGCTCGCCATGCCCATTAATGTGCATGTGCAGATGCCAAGTTGTGTGCCTTCAGCTCCCGGTCTTGAGAATGCGGGTGCTGCCATCAGCCCTGATGATGTCGCTGAGGCAATGACCTGGCCTAATATTGTCGGGCTGGGCGAGGTGATGAATTTCCCCGGTGTCGCCAATAATGATCCAACCATGCGTGGTGGTATCGATGCGACGGTTAAGGCGGGCAAGACCGTCGGCGGACATTTTGCTTCACCGGAACTCGGACGCGCTTTCCATGGCTATGTGGCAGGTGGTCCGGAGGATGACCATGAAGGCACGCGCATGGAGGATGCGATTGCCCGGGTGCGTCAGGGCATGCGCGCCATGCTGCGTCTGGGCTCGGCGTGGTATGATGTGGCCAGTCAGATCAAGGCGGTGACGGAGCAGGGCATTGATCCGCGCAATTTTATCCTGTGTACCGATGACAGCCACTCCGGCACGCTTGTTAATGATGGCCATATGGACCGGGTGGTCCGCCATGCAATTGCGCAAGGCCTGAAGCCTGTCACAGCGATCCAGATGGCAACGCTCAACACCGCTCAGCATTTTCGCATGGAGCGGGAGATCGGCTCGATCACGCCCGGTCGTCTCGCCGATTTTCTGATTGTGTCGGACCTTGCCAATCTCACCATCGACCGGGTCTATGGTCGCGGCGTGCTTCTGGCGGAAAAGGGCAAGCTTGCAGCGGAGATTCCCGTTTATAACTATCCGGCTTTTGCCAAGAACACGATCAAACTTGGCAAGAAGCTCAATGCCAAGGATTTCGATATCAAGGCGCCGAGACCCACCAAGCACGTTACGGCACGGGTGATCGGCGTTATCGAAAATCAGGCACCGACCAAGGCGCTTGAGGCAGAGCTACCGGTTTCCGATGGCATCGTGCAGATGGATCGGCGCAACGATGTCTGCCAGATCGCGCTGGTGGAGCGGCATCGCGGCACTGGTGCCGTGGTCAATGGGTTTGTCTCAGGCTTTGGTTACACGCTTGACTGTGCCATGGCGTCGACCGTCGCCCATGATAGCCACCATATGATCGTTGTCGGCACCAACAAGGATGACATGGCCAAAGCCGCCAATCGTCTGGGTGAAGTCGGCGGCGGTGTGGTGCTGTTCTCAAAAGGGCGGGAACTGGCGCTGGTGGAAATGCCGATTGCTGGTCTCATGTCCGATCAGCGGGCGGAAGTTGTTGCCGCCAAGGCCGATAAGCTTGTCAATGCCATGCGCGCCATGGGATGCAGTCTCAACAACGCTTATATGCAGCATTCGCTGCTGGCACTTGTGGTCATTCCTGAATTGCGTATTTCCGATGTCGGCATTATCGATGTCAGAACATTCGAGAAGGTTGACCTGTTCCTATGACTGCATTCATCAAGGCTGTGGACCGCGCGACAGAGAAAATGCGCGCGCTGTTCCCGGAAACACCGCTGCAACTCAATCATTATCTCTCGCAGAAGTACGGCGCGCAGATTTGGCTGAAACGCGAGGACCTATCGCCGGTTCGTTCCTACAAGATCCGTGGCGCGTTTAATTTCATTGCCCATTATCTGAACGAGCATAAATCTGAGGATTCAACCTTCGTTTGTGCTTCCGCAGGCAATCATGCACAGGGTTTTGCCTTTATTTGCCGCCATTTTGGCAAACATGGCGTGGTTTTCATGCCTGTCACAACCCCGCAGCAAAAGATCGACAAGACGCGGACTTTTGGCGGCGAGTTCATCGAAATCCGTCTTGTCGGCGATATTTTCGACCAATGTTATGCCGCCGCACAAGATTTCGCTGCGGAAAAGGGCGCGGTCATGGTGCCGCCCTTTGACCATGCGGATATCATCACCGGGCAGGCGACCGTCGCCCATGAGATTGCGGCGCAGCTTCCTGACAAGCGCAAACCGGACCTGATCATCCTGCCCGTAGGCGGCGGCGGGCTTTCGGCGGGTGTTACCCGTTATCTTGGCGATCTTGGCTGGGAGACGCGCTTCCGTTTCGTTGAACCTGCGGGAGCACCGAGCCTCAAACGCAGCCTTGAAGCCGGGAAACGGGTCAAGCTTGATACGGTCGATAATTTTGTCGATGGCGCTGCTGTTGCCGAAATCGGCCGGGAAAACTTCAAGCTTCTCAAAGAGTTCACGGCTGATTCTGTGATGTTGATTCCGGAAAACCGACTGAGTTCAACCATCATCGAGATGCTGAACATTGAAGGTATCGTGGTGGAGCCTGCCGGTGCTCTTGCCATTGATGCGCTCAAGGATTTCAAGAAGAGCGAGCTGAAGGGCAAGCACATTATTCTCGTCATTTCAGGCAGCAATTTCGATTTCGAACGCCTGCCGGAACTGAAAGAACGCTCACTGCGCTATGAGGGGCTGAAGAAGTATTTCATTTTCCGCTTCCCGCAACGTCCGGGTGCATTGCGCTCGTTTCTGGATCTTCTCGGACCCGAGGATGATGTGGCGCGGTTTGAATATCTCAAGAAATCGGCACGCAATTTCGGCTCGGTTCTGATCGGCATCGAAACCAAGCAAAAGGCGAACTTTGATGCCCTGTTCCAGCGCTTTGATGAAGCGGGCTGGGCCTATCAGGATATCACCGACAACGAAACAATCGCTGGGCTGATTATCTAATTTCTTGCGATTGCAGTTGGTTGAATCGCCTGTAAGATTGCTACAGGGGTAATGGATTGACGGATGCGAGGGGAAAATCCCGGCGTCAGGTCTGAGGTGGCATGGGGCGTAGAACGACCTATATCATTCTGTTTCGCGGCGTCGGCGGTGCAACATCGCTGCCGGTGCAGCCGTTGAAGACTGCCTTGCTGGAGGACGGCTTCGAAAAGGTCGCCACTTATATCAATACCGGCAATGTCGTTCTTGTATCTGACCGAACACCAAGACAAATCGTTCAAAGAATTGCTGATATCACCTTGGAAAAGTTTGCTTTTTCCAAATCCATCATGATTGTCAGCCGTACCAATTGGAAGAAGCTGATTGCCGGTAATCCATTTCCCGGCGCAGAAGGCAATAAACTTCACGCCTATGTTCTGGAAAAAGAGCCTGACAGCGCGGCAATAGAAGCACTTGAGAGGAAGAATGCAGGGCCGGAGAAATTCGTGGTCGACGGCATTGTGCTTTATTACTATCCGCCGCAGGGCGCATCGGAATCCAAACTCTTCAGCAAGATCGAGACAACGCTCAAAGTCGCAGCAACGGCACGCAATTGGAACACCGTGTTGAAACTGGCGCAATTGGCGGAGCAAATCGACAAGGGGGCACCATGACCAAATATATTGTTCTGTTCAGAGGCATCAATGTGGGCGGCAACAAGATCGTCAAGATGGAGACGTTGCGGACAATTCTGGCTGTCGCTGGATTTGGCGATGTCAGAACTTATGTTCAAAGTGGCAACGTGATTTTGACATCGGACCAGACTGCGCGTCGGGTTGCCGAAACCATCACTGAGATTTTTCCACGAACCTTTGGATTTTCGTCGCGCGTGACCATCCGCAGCGAGGATGAGTGGAACTGCATGATCAACAAGAACGCCTATCCGCAGGCGCTGGATAATCCGAAAAACCTGCATGCGGTGATCTTGGACGATGACCCGACCGATGCGGCTTTGGTGGAGCTTGCAAGCAAGGCTGGTGATACGGAAGAGTTCACGGTTCGCAACCGCGTGCTGTATCTCTACACGCCTGACGGATTCGGCACCTCGAAAATGGCCGAAGCACTCGACAAAGTGTTGAAAGTGCCGTTGACGGCGCGCAACTGGCGCACTGTGCTAACGCTCCAGAACATGCTCGCGGCTGTTTAAAGCGGATTCCAGCACCGTGAAAATACGCGGATCGGCACACTGGGCCACATTGAAACGCATGTAGCTATGCGCTGATTGGGTGAGGCTGAACACATTGCCGGGAGCGAAGACTATTCTCTCTTTAAGTCCCGCTTGGGCTACGCTTGCTGCATCGACGCCATCGGGCAGCTTGCACCATAGAAACATGCCGCCGCGTGGCTCGATCCATGGCAGCAGGCCGAGCGCCTTCAGTTTAGTGCCGGTTTCAGCCATGTTCTGAGCGAGACGTGCCCGCAACTGGTCCATATGCTTGCGATAGGTGCCGTCTTTCAGCATGAGCAGAACCAGTTCAGATGATAGCCGCCCGCCGCCAAAAGAGGTGGCTATGCGCAGGTCAACGAGACCATTAATCCACTCCCGCCGCGTGGCAATAAAACCGCATCGTACCGAAGCGGACAGTGATTTAGAAAAGCTGCCCATATGAATGACGCGTTCCAGCCCATCAAAAGCTGCAAGGCGTGGAGCAGGTTCATGCTCGAAATCGGCGAAAATATCATCCTCGATGATGGTGAGGTCATGTTGTTCTGCCAGTTTGAGCAGGCGATGGGCGATAACCGGCGAAAGTACAGCGCCTGTTGGATTGTGGAGGGCCGAGTTGGTGATGTAGAGGCGAGGGCGATGTTCCACCAAAGCCTCGGCAAAGCGGTCCAGATCCGGTCCATTGGGCGTATAGGGTACACCGATGACCTTGACCCGGTGCGCGCGCAACAGCGCATGGAAATTGAAGTAACAGGGGTCGTCGACAATGACTGTGTCATCGGGCTCGACCAGAAAGCGACAAAGCAGATCAATGGCCTGAGTGCCGGATTCTGTGATGATGATCTGATCGGGTGCCGCTTCGATACCGTGTTCAGCCATACGCCGGGATAGCAATTGGCGCAGTGGCTTCAATCCCAGCGGCGTTGAATAATCGGTGAGGAGTGCATCTTCGGCACGGGCGAGTGTCCGCAGCGCACGGCGTACACCAGCCTCCGGCATCCAGGACGGTGGCAGCCAGCCGCATCCGGGTTTGGGCATATCCTCATCCGCGTCAAGCGACAGGTGCGAAACCCAGAGCGGGTCAATGGCATGATCAAGCCGTGGTCCGATTTCCGACAGCGATAATGGCGGCATATGGCCGGCAACGTAAAAGCCGGAGCCACGGCGCGACTGGATAGTGCCATCAGCCGCAAGCCGGTCATAGGCTTCGACAATGGTCGATTTCGATACCTGCATGGTCAGGGCAAAGCTGCGGATTGATGGCAGACGCGCGCCGGGGCCCAGTGTGCGTCCGGCAATCCGCTGCCGAATAGCCTGCATCACCTGTTCGACAAGGGTACCATCCTGTGGAGAAATATCCATCTGTACTGCTCATTATCCCATTACAGTTTGGGTATATTGTACTGTACCGTCTCTGGAAAATCCATGACTATCCGTCGATATCTCCCGAGCAGTTCCTGCCCGACGGAACGATTCTGTCTGGGCGAAAATGCTGCATGGAAAATGAGGTGCGATAATGGACAAGATGACGAGTGGCTGGATCAACGGATTTGTAGGGATGCTGATTTTCAGTGGTTCTCTTCCGGCCACACGGGTGGCCGTGGCTGATTTTGATCCGGTTTTCCTGACCGTCGCCCGTGCCACCATTGCTGCGCTGCTCGGGCTGGCTATGTTGCTGGCGTTTCGTGAGAAGCGCCCGGCAAAGGCGGACCTCATGTCATTGTTTGTGGTGGCGCTCGGCGTTGTCGTCGGCTTTCCGCTGTTGACGGCGCTGGCACTTCGCCACGTCACATCTGCCCATTCCATTGTGTTCATCGGCCTGTTGCCATTGGCGACGGCTATTTTTGGTGTGCTGCGGGGCGGCGAGCGTCCGCGTCCGGTTTTCTGGATATTCTCCTGCCTTGGCAGCCTGTTCGTCGTAAGCTTTGCGCTGTTTCAGGGCGTTACGGCCTCGTTGACCGGTGATCTTTTGATGTTTGCGGCGGTCATTGTCTGCGGTCTTGGCTATGCGGAAGGCGCTCAACTTTCCCGTAGACTCGGTGGCTGGCAGGTTATCTCATGGGCGCTGGTTCTGTCTTTGCCGCTAATGCTGCTGTTGACGCTTTACACCATGCCGCATGACTGGGGCTCGATCGGGCAGGGTGCATGGCTGGGACTGGCTTATGTCTCGCTATTTTCCATGCTGATTGGTTTCATCTTCTGGTATCGCGGTCTTGCACAGGGCGGCATCGCAGCGGTAGGGCAGTTGCAGTTGCTGCAGCCGTTCTTCGGGCTGGTTCTTGCGGCAACAGTGCTGCACGAGACCGTTGGCTGGTCGATGATCCTTGTGACGATGGCTGTCATCCTGTGTGTGGCGGGCGCAAAGCGATTTGCCAGATAGGCGGGTTCTGAATGCAATCTTGGATTGCTTTTCCAAATTATTCTCAATCTTGAGTAATTCATTCTTTGCCAGTGGGTGCAGCAAAAGGTATGCGCATGTAATGCGCAGCTTCAGGAATGCATCATGAAATCATGGATAGTCGCGTTGCAGCGGTTCTTGCCCGCATTGGCTCCGGTCAGCGGGATGGAACGGCTGCGCGCCTGTTTCGGTGCATTGCTGGGGGTCTTTATCACCGGCGTTGTCAGCGAGACAGCACTTGGTTCAACCACCGCAGTGCCGCTGCTGATCGCGCCTATGGGCGCTTCGGCGGTGCTTCTGTTTGCCGTGCCTTCCAGCCCGCTGGCGCAACCTTGGTCAATCATCGTTGGCAATACAGTTGCAGCGCTGATCGGTGTTACCTGCGCCATCTGGATTCCCGATCTGGTTATCGCTTCGGCAGTTGGTGTTTCGCTGGCAATTCTCGCAATGATTGCTACCCGCTCCTTGCATCCGCCAAGCGGCGCGGTTGCCCTGACCGCAGTTCTCGGCGGTCCTGTCGTTCATAATCTTGGCTATGGGTTTGTGCTGTGGCCGGTGGGGCTCAATTCCCTGCTGCTGCTGATTGCAGCACTGGTCTATAACAATCTGACAGGCCGTCGTTATCCGCATATCGTTCCAGCACCAGCCGTCAATGTACACAAGACGGCCGATCCTTTGCCAACACGTCGACTGGGCTTTACACCAGCTGATCTCGATACGGTGCTCCGGCAATATGATGAAGTGCTCAATATCAGCCCTGATGATCTTGATGCCATCCTGCACAAGACCGAGATGCAGGCTTACCGGCGCCGCTTTGGTGAAGTGCGCTGCGGGCAGATCATGTCCACCGATCTTGCCACTGTCAAAGCCGATACACCCCTGCATCTCGCCTGGGCGCTGCTGATCAAGCATCGCATCAAGGCACTCCCGGTGGTCAACGCCCATCGCAATATCATCGGCATTGTGACGCAGACCGATTTTATGGAGAATGCCAATTGGGACCGCGACGGTGATTTGCGCATAGGTCTGGCGCGCCGCCTGCGCCGGGCCGTCAAGCTGGATCGCCGGGCGCAGCGCACGGTGGCTGACATCATGACCTCAGAGGTTCACTTTGTCCGGCCAGAGACATTGGTGACGGAACTGGTGCCAGCGATGGCGGATAGGGGGCTGCATCATCTGCCCGTTGCTGACGAAAACGAGAAGCTTGTCGGCATAGTCACCCAATCCGATGTAATTGCCGCGCTCTATAACAGCAATCTGAGCGCCGGGCAGCCGGGCGAACCGCTGACTTTGGCTGGATAATCAGACTGCCATTTTGCGACGCACAATAAAATCGTTTGCTTTTTTGCCAAAGAAAGCCCATATGCGGCTTAGGCGCTTGGACCGGACACTCCGGTCTTCCGATTGCGGACTTCGTGGCGTCTAAGTCCTGTTGGCACACTGTCTCAGGCACGGCTGCGCAAGTCGCATGGAATCTTTGGTTCCCCGCGTCTCGTCGTTCATCCCGAATAAGTTACATGCAGGTTGCGCCCTGTGATGTGTTTATGGCCCGTGATCTCCCATCACGCTTGGCCAATGAAAGAAGATTGAATTGGAAAATATTGAAAAAACTGGCTTTGCCGCCATGGGTCTGAATGCCATCCTGCTCAAAGCAGTCGAGGCAGCTGGAATGGCTACTCCCAAGCCAATCCAGGAACAGGCCATTCCGGCACAGCTCGCCGGTCAGGACATTCTCGGCATTGCCCAGACAGGCTCCGGCAAGACGGCGGCTTTCAGCCTGCCGATCCTGCAGAAAATCCTGACCATCGGTGACAAGCGCAAGGGCAAGACTGCCCGTGCTCTTATCCTCGCCCCCACCCGCGAACTGGCCGTCCAGATCGAAGAAACTGTTCGCAAGCTTTCCAAGGGCGCGCATATTTCGACTGCTCTCGTGCTTGGCGGCGTATCCCGCGTCGCGCAGATCAACAAAATGCAGGGCGGCGTTGACGTTCTCATTGCAACGCCCGGCCGTTTGACGGATCTCGTGCGTGATAACCGCATTGACCTGTCGGAAACACGCTGGCTCGTTCTCGACGAAGCCGACCGTATGCTCGACATGGGTTTCATCAATGATGTGAAGCGCATTGCCAAGGGCACACATCGCGATCGCCAGACCGCGCTGTTCTCCGCAACCATGCCAAAGGAAGTCGCAACGCTGGCTGAAAGCCTGCTGCGCAATCCTGTTCGCGTGGAAGTAGCACCGCAGGGCACCACAGCTGCTGAAATCAAGCAGGTCGTACACATGATCCCGACCAAGCAGAAGAAGCAGGTTCTTTCGGCCATGCTGAAAGATGCAACACTGTCTTCGGTTATCGTCTTTACCCGTACCAAGCACGGTGCTGATGCAGTAACCCGCGTTCTGGAAAAGGACGGCTATGATGTGGCGGCCATTCACGGCAACAAATCACAGAATGCCCGCCAGCGCGCGCTGAACGGTTTCAAGGATGGTTCGGTTCGTGTGCTCGTTGCCACAGATATTGCCGCTCGCGGCATTGACGTCGTCGGTATCAGCCACGTGATCAATTTCGACCTGCCGGACGAGCCGGAAAGCTATGTACACCGTATTGGCCGTACAGGCCGTAACGGTGCATCGGGCAATGCGATCACGCTTTATGATCCAGCCGAAGAAGCATCCAAGTTCAAGGCCGTCGAGCGCGTCACGCGCATGCGTCTGCCGCTGGCCGATTCGCCTATCGATCTGTCGACGCTTCCTGCGCGCGTTGCCAGCAATGACCAGCGTCCAGCACGCCACGAAGGTGGCAATGGCGCACCGGGCAAGAAGCCGCATCGCGGTCAGGCACCGGGCAAGCCACGCGAGCCGCGCGGCGAAAAGGTCTGGAGCAATGATGGCGGCGCTCCGGCGCAGAAGCGTCCGTTTCGCCGCGCCAAGCGCAAGAGCTTTGGCGCCAAGGCAGCCTAAGCTGCTTTAGAGATAACCAATCAGGCCGTCGATACATCGTATCGGCGGCCTTTTTGTTGGTGCGTGCTTGGCATCCCGCTTTCCTGCCAAGAAATAAAGACCTGCATTTTCATGACTTTCTGCCATTCGGCGCTTGAACGGCGCGCGAGGGGCAAATAGGTTCAAGCCAAGCAGAATGAGGACTTGGCCCATGTTGAATTCAGTGATTGACGCCATCGGAAACACGCCGCTAATCCGCCTGAGCAAGGCATCGGCTTTGACCGAGTGCGATATTTACGGCAAGGCCGAATTTCTGAACCCCGGACAGTCGGTCAAGGACCGGGCAGCGCTCTATATTATCCGCGATGCTGAGAATCGCGGCCTGCTGCGCCCGGGTGGTGTCATCGTTGAGGGCACTGCTGGAAATACCGGTATTGGTTTGACGATGGTGGCCAAGACATTGGGCTATCGCACGGTCATCGTTATTCCCGAGACGCAAAGTCAGGAAAAGAAAGACGCGCTGCGCCTGCTCGGTGCGGAACTGGTCGAGGTTCCGGTGGTTCCATACAAAAACCCCGACAATTATGTGAAAGTTTCTGGCCGTCTTGCCGAGCAGATGGCAAAAACTGAGCCGAATGGTGCTGTCTGGGCCAATCAATTCGACAATGTGGCCAACCGGTTGGCCCATGTGGAAACCACAGCGCCGGAGATCTGGCGCGATACCAATGGCAAGGTGGATGGTTTTATCTGCGCCGTGGGTTCCGGCGGAACCCTTGCAGGAACCGCTGCCGGGCTCAAAGCGCGCAATAAGGATATCAAGATCGGCCTTGCTGATCCGCTTGGTGCCGCGCTTTATTCCTATTATACATCAGGCGAATTCAAGTCTGAGGGCAGTTCGATCACTGAAGGTATCGGGCAGGGCCGGGTGACGGCAAATCTGGAAGGCTTTACCCCTGACTTTTCCTATCAGATATCGGATGCGGAAGCATTGGATGTGGTGTTTGATCTGGTGACAGAAGAGGGGCTTTGTCTTGGCGGTTCTTCTGGCATTAATATTGCCGGTGCGATCCGTCTGGCACGCGATCTTGGTCCTGGCCACACCATCGTCACCATCCTCTGCGACTATGGTAACCGCTACCAGTCAAAAATGTTCAATCCGGAATTCCTGCGCTCCAAAGACCTGCCAGTTCCCCGCTGGATGGAAGCGAAAGTTAATATATCTGTTCCGTTCGAAGGCTGAGTTTAATGGCATATGACACGACAATTCTTTTCCGTGATGATTCCTATCTGAAAGAGACGGAAGCCACGGTTCTTGCGATCAATGAGCGTGGTGGCATTCTCACCGACCGGACGATTTTTTATGCGACATCAGGCGGTCAGCCCGGCGATACCGGGGTTTTTATCCGCGACGATGGCAGTGCAATTATCATCGCTGCGACGGTGACGGGTGAAACCAAGGAAGAAATTATCCATGTGCCGGCGCCGGATCAACAGGTGCCTGCCATTGGCGAAAAGTTGACCCTGCGCATTGACTGGGATCGGCGCTACAAGCTGATGCGTATGCATGCGGCCTGTCATTTGCTGAGTGTTGTCTGCCCGTTTCCAATCACCGGCGCTTCGGTTGCCGAGGATGACAGCCGCGTTGACTTTGACTGGCCGGATGCCGGTGTCACCAAGGAAGATGTAACCGAAAAGCTGATGGAGCTGGTCAATGCTAACCATCCCATCTTCACGCGCTGGATCACGGATGACGAGCTTGCGGCCAATCCCGGTCTTATCAAGTCAAAGAATGTGCGCCCGCCCAGTGGGACGGGCCGTATTCGTCTTGTCTGTATCGGCAAGGATGCTTCCATCGACTCGCAGCCCTGCGGCGGAACCCATACGGCCACCACTGGCGAAGTTGGTGCGATCCACATTGGAAAAATAGAAAAGAAGGGCAAGGAAAACCGGCGGTTGCGTATCCGCTTCGGTGCCTTGCCGGAAGGAGAATGACCGTGGCAGACAAGAGCGCGTTTGTGGTTTCGCCCGACTGGTTGCAGGAGCGGCTGGGTCAACCGGGTCTGAGCATTCTCGATGCTTCCTGGTATTTTCCCTTTCTCAACCGGGATGCCGAAGGTGAATATAAGGCCGCGCATATTCCGGGCGCTGTATTTTTCGATCACGAAAAACTGTCCGATCCGGATTCGTCTTTGCCGCATACATTGCCAAAGCCCGAGGCCTTTGCCGCGGCGGTCAGCAGCATGGGCATCACAAATGACGATACGATTGTCGTCTATGACGGCCCCGGCATGAACACGTCACCGCGTGTCTGGTGGATGTTCCGCACCATGGGCGCAAAGAATGTGTTTGTACTGGATGGCGGTTTCGATAACTGGAAGAATGATGGCAGGCCAGTGACCGATGAGGTGACGAAGATTGCCCCATCGGCTTTTGTGCCAAAGTTTCAAGCAGATAAAGTGGCAAGCTTTGCCGATATGCGGGAGATCGTTGACAGCAGATCGCGTCAGGTCGCCGATGCGCGGGCGGCAGGACGCTTTGTCGGCAAGGACCCGGAACCACGCGAAGGGCTCCGCTCCGGTCATATGCCCGGTGCGCGCAATGTGCCGTCGTCGACATTGGCCGACAAAGGCTATCTGAAGGATTTGCCGGGTCTGCGTCAGGTGTTTGACGATGCCGGTGTTGACCTGTCCCAGCCCATCGTCACGAGTTGTGGTTCGGGCATCACAGCTGCCGTAATCACCCTTGCGCTCGAATCTCTCGGCCATAAGGACAATATCCTTTATGATGGATCGTGGAGCGAGTGGGGTGCGCATAAGGAAACGCCTGTTGCTACGGGCGAAGCAGAATAATGGCCGAGGCAAGCAAGCCAAAGATTTTGAAGACGCGTGTAACGCTGCTTGAGATGACCAACCGGCCTGTTTATTCCGTGGCCACGCCTGCCAGTTTTAAGCTGGCGATCATGTCGGCGACGAATATTTCACTGCCGTTTTACCGGTTTCTCTATGAGCAGGTCGGCAAGCCGCACCATTGGTTCGTACACAGGAACCTTAGCGACGAGGCTTTGACCGCTATCATTCACCGGGATTGCGTTGCCATTCATGTGCTCTATGTGGATGGCTCGCCTGCTGGTTTCTTCGAACTGGTGCTCAATGAGGAACCGGGTGTCGCGGAAATCCTTTATTTCGGTCTTGTGCCGGAGTTTCAGGGGCGAGGACTTGCCAAATTTTTCCTGAACGAAGCCATTTCCGCCGCGTGGATGAGCAGCCCGGAAAAGGTGATTATCGAAACCAATACGCTCGACAGTCCGCGCGCCCTGCAAATGTATCAGCGCATGGGGTTCAATCCTGTTGGATTTGCCGACGCGGAAATTGAGGCTTGGTTGTAACTACAATCTTCGGTTGCGTAGCGGGTCGTTCATGCCCGCTTCATTTTTGCTGCGCTATTTCTTCTTCAACAATCAATGCAGTGCAAACTGCCTGTCTGGAAGGAGAGAACGTCTATGATCAATCGCCGTGGCCTGTTGTTTGGTCTCGCTGCTGCAACCGTTGCTGCACCCGCTTTTGCGCAATCGCGCTTGATGCCCAGTGCGGATGAGATAGAGCGGCGTCTTGAAGCTGCTCCGCGCATGCGTTTGCCTGACGAACGCCGTGTGACTGTGCGTGAATTCAAGCGCCGTCCTGAGCTGCGCCGTTATGCGCCATCGATTGATATACAGTCGATCAACTTTGCCTTTGGTTCAGCGGCTATTCCCCGTTCGGAGCAGGACAAGGTAGAGCGTATTGCGGATGGACTGAACCGCGTCCTGCGACGGCGCCGCCGCAACGAGGTTTTCCTGATCGAGGGGCATACGGATGCGGTAGGATCATACGAGTCAAATCAGATTCTTTCCGAGCAGCGAGCTGAATCGCTCAAGCGCGATCTCGTGCGTTATTTCGGTGTTCCACCGCGTGCGCTCGAGACAGTTGGTTATGGCGAGGAATATTTGCTTGTTCAGACCGAGTATGAAGACTGGCGCAACCGGCGTGTTACGATCCGCCGGGTCACCGATTTCATCCGCTGATCTGTTTGGTGAGGGAAGCTGCGCTGCCTATACGGAGCGCCGCTTCCACATTGTATTCTTTCCGTAGAAAAACCTTTTTATTTGCTGTTTGTCTTCTAGCGGTCCGATAAATATCCATTTACATAGGGTATATTACTTATCGGGGGATAAAATATGAAGTTGAACACAGCATTGATTGGCTTGGTGTTGGTATCATCCGGCCTGTTGGTTTCCGCATGTCAAACGGCTGATCCCAGCAAGGTAACAATGGGTTCTTCTACCCGGTCTCTAACAACCAAAGCCGGAACGCAAGTCTTGCTGACTAATATTCTCAATTACAATCCGGACTGTTCGACTGGCAGAGCACCTGCGCTCAAAGTTATCTCGGGCCCGTCGCATGGCACGGTGCAGTTCGCCAAAGTTTCCGGAACGCTTCCCAAGGGGCCAGAAGGCTCGCCGAATAAGTGCCACTCGCGCCGCATATCGGCAACGTCAATCCGTTATACGCCAGCCGCTGGTTTCTCCGGTGTCGATAAAGTGACGGTCTCCGGGCAGATGGCTGGGCAACCCCAATATTTTGATTACTTCAGCTTTACGATCTCAGTCACAAAATAAACCGGGCAACGGGCTGCGGACAGAAAATCACACGTGACCAGTTCGCAAGAACGGGACTGTTTCACGCCAGAGCTGGCTTAAAAGCTGGGACCGATCTTCGCGACTGAATTGCGATGGACTGTCGCTGGGAACCGACGGGCCTGATGGCCGTTGGTGATCAGCAGGAATCGGGTGGTTTGCTCCCATATTTGGGTGTTTTCTTCGATGTAACGAAGGAGGTTCCCATGAGCGCGATCCAGTTTACTGCAATGACAACAACTCTCGCCCGCCACTATCAGGCCGGTGGTGTCGACGCCAACGGCCAGACGCCGGAAACACATATCTCGGATGGTGACGGCGTACCCTGCCGTCATTGCCTGCAGAATGTGAAGGCTGGTGACAAATATCTCATTCTTTCGCACCGGCCGTTTCCGGCACCGCAACCCTATGCGGAAACTGGTCCGATTTTCCTGCATGCGGATGAATGCGAGCGCTATGATGCAATATTAGACATGCCAGAGATGTTTCGCGAAAACAGTGACTACATCCTGCGCGGTTATTCGCGACAGGACCGGATTGTCTATGGCACGGGCGGTGTGATTGCCACCGACAATATTGCAGCGCGGGCGGCGGAGCTTCTGGGACGTGACGAGGTGGCTTACGTGCATATGCGTTCGGCCAGGAATAATTGTTTCCAGTGCCGGATCGACCTGCACGAACTCAATTTTGTCAGCTGAAAGAGAACAAAAAGCCCGGGCGTTACCCGGGCTTATCTTTTATTGAATGACAGGTCAGGCGGCGAGAACCGCCTTGGCTTCCACCATTTCCAGACCGAGTGCTTCAGCGACCGCCTGATTGGTGATGCGGCCTTTGTGGACATTGAGGCCGTTGCGCAAATGCGGGTTGTCGACCAGAGCCTTGACGCCGCGGTCTGCTAGCTGCAGGCCATATTGCAAGGTGGCATTGTTCAGCGCATGGGCAGAGGTGACAGGCACGGCGCCGGGCATATTGGCCACGCAATAATGGATAACACCGTCGACTTCGTAAGTCGGCTCGGAATGTGTTGTGGCGTGGGAGGTTTCGAAGCAACCACCCTGATCGATGGCCACGTCGACAATCACGGCGCCCTTTTTCATGCCAGACAGCATTTCACGGGTGACGAGCTTTGGTGCCGCCGCACCGGGGATCAAGACGGCACCCACGACGATATCGGCGGAGAAGACTTCTTCGTCGAGTGCTTCAATGGTTGAGTAGCGCGTGTGAATCCGGCCATGGAACAGATCATCGAGCTGACGCAGGCGGGGGATCGAACGATCGAGAATGGTCACATCTGCGCCAAGGCCAGCAGCCATCTGTGCCGCATTGATGCCGACAACGCCGCCGCCAATGATCGTGACTTTGCCGGGCAGAACGCCGGGCACACCACCGAGCAATACGCCGCGCCCGCCATTGGCCTTCTGAAGTGCGGTAGCACCGGCCTGAATGGCAAGGCGTCCGGCAACTTCTGACATTGGTGCAAGCAGAGGCAGTCCACCACGATCATCGGTAACGGTTTCATAGGCAATCGCCGTTACGCCTGATGCGAGCAAGCCTTTGGTCTGTTCCGGATCGGGGGCGAGGTGGAGATAGGTATAGAGGAGCTGACCTTCGCGCAGCTGCGCCCATTCGGACGGCTGCGGCTCCTTCACTTTCACAATCATATCCGATTGCAGAAAGACTTCTTCGGCAGTCTTGACGATCTTTGCGCCAGCCGCCTGATAGGCTCCGTCATCGGCGCCTATTCCAGCTCCAGCTCCGGACTGGATAATGACCGTGTGGCCATGTGCAACATACTCGCGTACGGCCCCCGGAGTGAGACCGACGCGATATTCATGGTTTTTGATTTCTTTCGGGCAGCCTACGCGCATTTACGCCTCCTCTTGAGTGTTCTTCAAAGTTCCCGTTTGAGGTGCGTATGACACCATGAATCGCTTCGCATGTCCTTGCTAAGCAATATCGACGGAAAGGATTTTTTCGAATATTCTTGCGTCGAAATAGCTATTTGTCGAAGAAAGATCGAACAATGTCACTGGACAGGATTGATATCGCTATCCTTGATAGCCTGCAAAAAGATGGCCGTATGTCGAATGCGACGCTGGCGGAAAAGGTCGGGCTTTCACAATCCGCCTGTTCACGCCGGCTGGATATTCTGGAGAAGACGGGCGTTATCAGAGGGTACCATGCCCGCCTCTCCAACAAGATGCTTGGCCATCCCGTCACGGTGATTGTCAATATATCCCTGTCGGGGCAGGCGGACAAACAATTACGTGAGTTCGAGACTGCGGTGCGTCGTTGTCCCAATGTGCTCGTCTGCTATCTGATGTCCGGGGAATATGATTATCTCCTGCGCATCGCTGCCAAGGATCTGGAAGATTACGAGCGTATTCACAAGTTCTGGCTTTCTGCCATGCCGCATGTGACGAAGATCAACTCATCCTTCGCCTTGCGCGAGGTGGCGGATCGTACCGGCCTTGGTGTTGAAACGGCACTCATCGAAATTGCGGGAAGCTAATTGCTGGCTGCGACAGGCCGTGACAAACTCATCATAATTCGGTGATCTATGGCGGCTAACAAAGCCGCTTACATTCCATTCAAGCAGGAGCCTCGTTATGCAAGAACTCTTATCTGCTCTCACCCGCCGTTCATTTCTTGCAAGCACGGCCGCAGCCGGTGCGGCGGCAATCCTGCATCCATTTTCAGCGCTTGCTGCTGCTTCGCAGGCGCATCTGCGCATCGTGGCAACGACTGATCTGCATGTGAACGTCTACCCCTATGATTATTACGCCGACAAGGCGAACGACACGATGGGTCTTGCGCGCACGGCATCAATCATTGCCAAGATTCGTGCTGAATCGACCAATTCGATTGTCGTCGACAATGGTGATTTTCTGCAGGGCAATCCCATGGGCGATTACATCGCCTATGAGAAGGGCATGAAGGACGGCAATGTTCATCCGATCATCAAGGCCATGAATACCATCGGCTATGAGGTTGGGACGCTTGGCAATCATGAATTCAATTATGGCCTCGACTATATGGATAGGGTTCTGGCCGGTGCTGGCTACCCTTATGTCTGCGCCAATCTGGTCAAGGGCGAACTGGCAGCAAACCCAACGGATGATCCGCTTTACATGAAGCCCTATCTGATCAAGCAATATGAGATTGCTGATGGTGCAGGACAGAAACTGCCAGTGAAGGTAGGTTTTATCGGCTTTGTGCCGCCTCAGATCACGCTTTGGGATGCGCAGAATCTCAAGGGCAAGGTTGTCACGCGTGATATCGTTGAGGCGGCCAAGGCATGGGTGCCGAAAATGAAACAAGAGGGCGCTGACATTATTGTCGCGCTTTCGCATTCCGGCATTGCAGCAGGACAGAGTGACGGCATGGAAAACGCTTCGCTCTATGTCGCAGGTGTTGAGGGCATTGATGCCATTGTCACGGGGCATCAGCATCTGGTTTTCCCCGATCCGAAAGATTTTGCCGGTATTGAAGGTGTTGACGTCAAGAAGGGCACATTGCAGGGCAAGCCAGCCGTCATGGCTGGTTTCTGGGGCTCGCATATGGGGTTGATAGACCTTCTACTTGAACGGGATGGTGGCAAGTGGAAAGTCGCTGATTTCACGACGGAGGCACGGCCGATCTATGAACGTGTTGAAAAGACAGTAAAGCCGCTGGTGGAAAGCCGCCCCGATGTGCTGGAAGCAGCCAAGGCTGATCACGAGGCGACGCTCGCCTATGTTCGCCGCCCCGTAGGCAAGACGTCGGCGCCGCTTTACTCCTATTTCTCGCTGGTTGCCGATGATCCATCGGTGCAGATCGTGTCCAATGCGCAGACCTGGTACATCAAGGACATGCTCAAGGACACGCAATGGAAGGATTTGCCTGTCCTTTCTGCGGCAGCACCTTTCAAGGCCGGTGGTCGCGGTGGTGCTGATTACTATACGGACGTTCCGGCAGGCGACATCGCCATCAAGAATGTTTCCGATCTCTACCTCTATCCCAACACTGTACGGGCGGTGGCCATCACCGGGGCGGATGTGAAAGAGTGGCTGGAAATGTCCGCAGGTATTTTCAAGACGGTGGAAGCAGGCAAAGCCGACCAACCGCTGATTGATACCAGTTTCCCGTCCTATAATTTTGATGTGATCGACGGCGTTTCCTATGAAATTGATCTGTCGCAGCCAGCCAAATATGGTTTGAAGGGGGAACTCGCCCACGCCGACAGCAATCGTATTGTCAACTTGACCTTTAATGGCAAACCGATTGATCCCGCACAGAAATTTGTTGTTGTGACGAATAATTACCGGGCAGGGGGCGGTGGCAATTTCCCAGGGATTAACGAGAGCAAAGTTATATTTGTTGCGCCCGATACCAACCGCGATGTCATTGTGCGCTACATCATCGACCAGAAGACAATTAACCCGTCGGCGGATGACAACTGGAAGTTCGCGCCAGTGAAGGGTGCGTCCGTGCTGTTTGATACGGGCCCAAAGGGCAAGAATTTCATCGCTGATGTGAAAACATTGAAAATCGAGGAAGCGGGAGACGGCGAAAACGGTTTTGCCCGTTATCGCATTACGCTTTAGGCTCGATGAGTTTCTTCAATTTGGCTGGCGCTTTTGCCAGCCATGCAAGCTTGATGCGGTGTGAAAGCTCTGCATCAGCGATTGCATCGAGATGGATCAGTATATAGGGCCAGCCCTTGTAGTGATCCGTCTCGAAATAGATATCCGGGGCACTTTCCATCAGAAGCGGCTTTTCCTCCAGCGGGCAATGGATTGCAAATGTATCGGCATCCTTGAGGCGTCCGAGGAATGCACTCTTGAGTTTCAGCGATGGCGTACCGTGCGTCGTGCTTTGGTTCAGTTCCGGCAGGTTCAGGGCTTGCGCCAAGTCCCATATCCGCACGAAAACCGTATTGAGCGACACTTCAGTCATGATCTGTAAAATACCTGCCGCACATCGATATATTCCGACCTGAACCCGGCTTCGCAATAATACAGGTAAAATTCCCAGAGCTTTTTGAATCTGCTGTCAAAGCCCAGATGTTTCAGCTTGTCCCATGAGCCCCAGAAACGTTCGCGCCATTCGGCAAGGGTACGGGCGTAGTCCTGCGGAAAAATGCTTTCACGATAGAGATCAAGGCCGAAATCTCTGCCAAGACTTTTCAACTTTTCCGGCGTCGGCAGCATGCCGCCTGGAAATACATAGCGCTGGATGAAATCCGGGCGCTTCCGGTAACGCTCAAACGAGTTCTCGTTGATGGTGATGATCTGCATCCCGGCGCTTCCGCCGGGAGCAAGGCATTCCTTTACCTTGCCAAAAAACACCGGCCAGTATTTTTCGCCAACGGCCTCGAACATTTCGATAGAGGCAATATGGTCATACTTGCCTGTTTCGTCGCGATAGTCCTGAAACTTGATTTCGACCTTATCCGACAGGCCAGCCTTGCGCATTCTTTCCGTGGCAAAGTCAAACTGTTCGCGGCTGATGGTCAGTCCGGTGACGCGGGCACCGATTTCACGCGCTGCAAATTCGGCAAAACCACCCCAGCCGCAGCCGATCTCGAGCACCTTACTGTCTCTGGTGATACCGATATTGCGGGCGAGGGCGCGGTATTTTGTCGTCTGCGCGGTTTCAAGGTCATTGGCGCCCTCCGCAAAAAGCGCCGACGAATAGGTCATGGTTGGGTCGAGCCACTCGCGGTAGAACGCATTGCCCAGATCATAGTGCGCCGAGATATTCTTGCGCGAACGGCTGCGGGTGTTTTCATTCAGCCAGTGACGCAATCTCTGGACGGTGTTGACGAACCAGTTTGTTCCGCCAGCAATGGTTTCGCCGATCTGGTTGTTCACCACAAAGAGTTCCAGAAAGGTTGTTACGTCGGGGCTTTCCCAGTCACCATCCATATAGGATTCCGCAACGCCAATGGTGCCGGATGAAAATGCACGGCGTGGCAGGTTCCAGTTGTGCAGCACCAATGCTGCATCCGGGCCCGAAGCCTTACCCCCGACCTTGAATATCCGCTGGTCGGGCGTGGTGATCGTCAACGTTCCGCGTGGCAAATGTGCTGCAGCGCGCAGTGCCGCCTGAACCTTCAGTGGCAGGCCTTTCAGCGCAGCGCCAACATTCTCGGGCGTGAGCCATTTGAGCTGCCCCAGAGCGTCGGATGTGTTGGTAGTTCGTTGCTGTGCCATGTGCGTGTTCTTCCATGCTTATGAAGCAATCTTCGCCGTCAAAAAGCAAATGTTCAAGAGCAATTCATCGGGTTGCTGTGTGACACTTGGATTAGCTGGCGAAACAACGCTCTGTTCTGATGGCTATATCAGGACAGGTGGATGATCAGGGCTGGCGAGCGGGAAGGCTGCAATTTATGTGCCTCTTTCAATAGCAACAAAAGTAAATTCAAGAGTACTTTTGATTCGATTTTACGTCATGTGTAAATAAGATTGTGGATTAGTTGCCGATATACAATAGTGAATTATAAAATGATGATGTTATCGCCGTTGCTTTGATGGCGACATATCCGAACATTTGATTTACTAAAAACACAATAGAATTTTTTTGATAGTAGAATAAATATAGATATATGAAATTATCTAAATAATTCAAAGATCGCGTAAAATTTTAGAATATCAATATTTATGATGATAATGCGCGTGAAAGTGACGTTATATGTACAAACAAACATATAACGACACGACATCGTTTCAATTACATAAGATTTTTGACTGTTCGATAAGTTATTTTAAAGATATAAGACATAAGTATTGTATACAGAATAACTACTGAGTCATTTGTAATGAATCAGAGGTAGTTGCCGCTGGCACGTATACCTTGAGGAGGATGAATGAGTTTCGGATATTCAACACGTAGATTCGCCGCAGTGGGATTGGCAGCTGCACTCGGCTTTTCCAGTCCGGCGCTGGCCGCTACGGCGACTGGTAGCTTTGGTGTTCACATCACCATCCAGTCGTCCTGTATTCTGGTTAGTGCGACTGACATGACCTTTCCCAATACAGGCGTCATTGCAGCGGATGTTCCGTCCACAAGCGCACTGTCGGTCCAGTGTACCAATGCAACGCCGTACAATGTTGGATTGAATGCCGGAACCGGAGCGGGTGCAACGGTCGCGGTTCGCAAAATGACTGGCCCGGCTTCTGCAACCATCAATTACTCGCTGTATACGGAAGTAACCCATGCAACGGTCTGGGGAAATACGGTGGGTACCGACACGGTGGGCGGTACGGGCAATGGTGCTGCGCAACCATTCACGGTTTATGGGCTTGTTCCAGCTCAGACCACTCCGGCAATCGGCACCTATAACGATACGATAACGGTGACCGTTACCTACTAAAGTTTAGATAAAAAGGAGAACGAGATGCGATCCATGCTTAAACGCATTGGAGCGATGGGGCTCTTTATGCTGTTTTGCAGCACAGCCAATGCGGCTTCACTGCGCGTAGCACCCACCAGCCTTGACCTGACCGCGCCGGGAAGCGCTGCTGTCTTGACGCTGACAAATCAGGCGAAGCGACCAATTAACGTGCAGGTGCGTGTTTTCCGCTGGACTCAGGTCAATGGTGTAGAGCAACTCGAACCAACAAGTGATGTGGTGGCAAGTCCTCCATCAACCGTTCTGACCGGCAATAAGGATTATCTGGTACGGGTGATCAGGGTCAGCAAAAAGCCGGTGGCGGGTGAGGAAAGCTACCGGGTGATTGTTGACGAATTGCCTGATCCGTCGCGTCGCAAGGGCGGCACCGTCACGCTGGTCATGCGCTATTCCATTCCGGTGTTCTTCAAGGATGCTGATGCATCGGCACCGAAGGTAGCCTGGACAATCAAACGCTCTGGCGGCGGGCTGGTGCTTGCTGCGCGCAACAATGGCGACTCAAGGCTGCGCCTTTCCGATGTGCAGTTGATGCAGGGCGGGCGGGAAATCGGTACACGAAAGGGGCTGGTCGGTTACGTCCTTGGTGGCGCTTCGATGCAATGGCCCGTGGGTGGGGGTAAAGCGGTGTCTGCCGGTTCCATTGCCCTGAAGGCTCAGAGCGATGCTGGACCGCTTGATGTCAACGTTGCGGTCAGCGGCCGCTAGTCTTGTTGTGGCACTCTGCATAAGCCCGTGCATTCTTACCTCTGGACGGGCTCAAGATACCAATGCTGTAGAAGCGGAGCAGACCGTGCCGCAGCCCGGCATCGCACAGGACCTCTATTTAGAGGTCTTCATCAATGATGAACCGACCGGATTGGCAGGCGCTTTTCGGCAGCTGGCGGATGGCGGCCTGTCGGCACGCCCTGAGGAATTGAAGGAAGTTGGACTGAAGCCGGTGTCAAGCGCCCGGGACAAGGATGGCTCGATCCGGGTTGATCGCCTGCCTGACGTCCAATACCGCGTTGATATGGAAAACCAGCGCCTTTACGTGACCACCAATGACGAGGCACGGGCAGCCAAACAGATCGATATCAATCCAAAGCCGGATGACGACCATCCAAAAGCGCAATCAAGTTACGGTGCGGTACTGAATTACTCGCTCTTTGCCAGCAGCGACAACCTGTTCTCAGGCAATGCCAAGCCGTTTCAGGGAATATCGGGCGGTTTTGATGCCCGGTTCTTTAGTCCCTTCGGCACACTCACCCAGTCTTTCACATCAAGCGCCAGCGATACGGATTTGCAGGGTTTCAAGCGCCTCAATACAACTTATACCTATTCCGATACGGAGAGGCTGATTACCTACCGGGCTGGTGATTTCATTTCCGGTGGTTTGCAGTGGACACGCCCCGTTTATCTTGGCGGCCTGCAGGTCCAGCGCAATTTTCACCTGCGGTCCGATCTTGTCACCATTCCAATACCCGTTATTTCAGGCTCGGCCGCCGTACCGTCGACGCTTGAAGTCTATACGCAGAACGTCAAGACCTATAGCGGCACGGTACCCTCGGGCCCCTTTCAGGTGACTAATTTCCCTGTGTTCACCGGATCTGGGCAGGCACAAGTGGTGCTGCGTGATACGCTTGGCCGCGAAACCAAAACCACGCTGCCTTTCTACTCGTCCAGTCTTTTGCTGCGCAAAGGTCTTCTGGACTTCTCCGGTGAGGTTGGTTTTCCCCGGCGTGATTTCGGTACTGAATCGAGCGATTATGCCGGTGACGCGATGGGGATTGCCACTGTCCGCTATGGCGTCAGCGATTTGCTGACATTGGAAGGACACTTTGAGGGCGGCGTTGATCTGCTCAATGGCGGTGTCGGTGTTGCGTTTCCGATTGGCGGCTATGGTGTCAGTTCTCTGGCGGTGGCGGGAAGCAGTCACGACGGCGATACAGGTTTTCTCGTCAATGGTTCGGTGGAACTTAGCTATCGCAATTATACTGTCTTTGCCCGCATGCAGCAGGCATTCGGCAATTATGATGACGTTGCATCGGTTTCCGCCGATACAAGCCGTCTTTCGGTCTTTGATCCTGCGGGGGTTGCCATCTTCAGCCCGCGCGTGCCGCGCTCATTGGCGCAGGTGACCGTGTCCGCGCCAGGTCCATTTGAACGCTCTAATCTCAATTTGTCTTTTACGCAGATTGAAGCAGCAAACGGAGAGAAGAACCGCATTATCGGTGCTTCCTTCAGTCAGACGGTGTTCAAGAACAGTTCGTTCTATGCGACTGCTTTCACCGATCTCGAAAATAGCGACAGCTTTGGTGTTTTTGCCGGTCTCACCATTCCGTTTGACAACAACATTACCGTAACAACCGGCTACGAACAGACAGCAAGTGGTGCCTCCGGTGTCGTCGATATTGCCAAGTCCGAGCGTCTGGAAGAGGGCAGTTATGGCTGGCGTTTGCGTACCCGCGAGGGCGATAATCCGGATCGGCTGGCCTCTGCAAGCTATCGAGGGCGCTATGCGCGCGTACAGGGCGATGTCGAGCAGTTCGACGGCAATACCCGCGCAAGCGCACAGATTGATGGCGCGCTTGCGGTGGCCGCAGGTGGCGTCTTTGCGACCAACAGGATCAATGATGCTTTTGCGGTCGTCGATGTCGGCGCGCCTGATGTTGAGGTTCTTTCGGAAAACCGCCCGGTAGGCAGGACGAACCGCAGCGGCAAAATTCTGGTGCCGGACCTGAACTCCTATGAGCCAAACACAGTGGCCATCGATCCAAAAAATCTTCCCGTTGACGCAAGCATAGGATCAACACGCAATATCGTTGTGCCTGCTGACCGCAGTGGCGTCGTCGTTGATTTCCATGTGAGCCAGACGTCTGCTTCGGCCATAGTCAGTCTGGTGGATGGGACCGGCAAGCCGCTCGAGGCTGGTTTGCGGGGACATGTTGACGGTTCAACGGATGAATTTGTCGTCGGCTACGACGGTGAAGCCTTCATCGAGAAGCTACGCGCCCAGAATATAATCGTTATCGAGCGTCTGGATGGTAGCAGTTGCAAGGCGCAATTCACCTATCGCGCCCAGCCGGGCACACAGATCAAAATCAGCAATGTGGTGTGCTCATGAGGAACTGGCTGCTCCGGTTTGTCTTTTTCGTCGGCGTCCTGCTGCTGCCAGCTGTTGTCTGGGCGCAATCCTGCACCTTTACAGTTCCCGGCATCGTGTTCTCCGGAAGTACAATTCCGGGCAATGTCATCAACAGCATGACGACGGTGAAAGCGGATTGCTCAGGACTGCTCGGACTTGGCCGCAAAGTGCTGGTATGCCCTGATTTGAACGAAGGCAGCGGCGGAGCAACCAGCAGCGCGCGCAAGATGTTGAGTGGTGCCAATGTGCTCAACTACCAACTCTTTCAGGATGCGGCCCGCTCAATCGTCTGGGGATCGATCACCTGGCCTTATGCGGCCCGTGCACCGGGTTTTCTGGTCGAATTCACCACCATTCTCGGTCCATTGCTGGGAAGCGGATCAACGACAATTACGCTCTATGGACAGGTGCTGGCCAGCCAGCAGGCTGCGCCCGCTGGCACTTACATCTCCACATTCACTGGGGCAAATGCGACGTTTCACTATCGCTATGATGATGGCGCCGGTTGCTCTGTTCTCAACGGCGCGTTGACGGGTTCGCCTCCGTCCTTCAACGCCCAGATTACTTTGGCCAATGATTGCCTTGTCACGGCGCAGAATATTGATTTTGGCAACAGGGGGCTGCTCAATGCCAATATTGATCAGACTGGTCAGGTGAACGTAACCTGTACGCCGACCGTGCCATATACGGTTTCGCTCAGTCTCGGTGGGACCGGAACGAGCCCGACGGCGCGTAAAATGACCGGGACTACTGGCGGTGTGGTCACTTATGGCCTGTACCGGGACACGAACCGCACGCTGCCTTGGGGAAATACGATTGGAACAAACACCGTTGCGGGCACGGGCTCTGGCGCATCGCAACCCATCATTGTCTATGGGCGCGTTCCACCACAGACAACACCTGCGCCGGGTAGCTACGATGACACAATCATTGTCACGGTGACCTACTAGAGCGTTATGACCTTGTTTTTGCCCGTGCGCTTGGCGCGGTAGAGCCGCTCATCAGCCTTGGCAAAGAGCTGATCGAAATTCTCGCCATCTCCCGGAAAATTGGCCACACCAATGCTGATCGTCACGTTTTTCACATTCTGATAAGGTGACGCCTCGACTGCCGTGCGTAACCGCTCGGCGAGGGCGGATGATCCCTGACTTGACAGTCCCTGACATATTCCGATGAACTCCTCACCGCCATAGCGATAGAAGTGATCGGTCTTGCGGGTATTGGCCAGCATTTTGCGCGCCGTTTGCTGCAGCACCATATCGCCGGTCTGGTGGCCATAGGTATCATTGATGCTTTTGAAATCGTCGAGATCGATGGCGATCAGGCTGAATGTTGATCCTTCCCTGCGCGCTTCGGCAAAAAGGCGTGGACCTTCACTCGTCAGGCTGCGCCGGTCGCGCGCACCGGTCAGGCTGTCACGTCCGGTTTCTTCCAGAAGCCGTTCATATTTTTCCCGGTAAGTCAGTGTTTCGAACACACCGCGCAGGCTCGCCCGCCGTTCATTTTGCGGCTCATCCTTGAACCAGCGCAGATAGGCCGTCACCATCAGGCTATAGACCAGCGCCGCACCAAGCTTTGCCACCCAGCCGCCCCATAGTGCGGACGCTGGCGTACCGGCGACATAGTGCAGTGCCACGAAGAAGCCGATCTGGTCGAAGCTCAGGATGACAGCCGAAACGATGAAAATACGGAATGCCTGATGTCGCGCAAAGAAGCGGCCAAGCTTTTCGTAAAGCAGGATAATGGCGATGGAGTCGATAAAGAGGAGAGCAGTACCCAGAACCATCAGCATGCCCATTTCATCGACAAAATCGAGATCAGGCTGACGGCTTGTCACCAACTGAACCGTTTCGTGATTGCGTGCGATGAAAAGGAGCCCGATCAGCAGGAAATTGCCGATAAGAAGGCCATAGATGGGCTGGCGGACCGTGAGCGCATCCTCCTTGATGTAAAGAAGAAGGATCATCATCAGCTTGCCACTGAACAGGACAGTAGAGCCGGGGGAGATGATGCCAAACGGCAGCTGAATGTAGAAAAAGGCGGCCAGATAGGTTTCAAGGAAGTGCATCACACCGAGGGCGCACAGGAAAACCCCGAGGCCGTAGCGCTTTCGCCAATGCAGCAAAGCTGTCATCACGGCGAAATAGACAAGCGCCTCGATCATAAGCAACAGGATATTGAGTGCAATCATCGCCGATCGTGCCCCTCAGCCAAGGCAATCAGTATCAGCAGGAATGCTAACATAAAGTATTGATCTTGGTAGCGAAAAGGAGATGGGCTAAAAAAGCAAAAGGCCGGGAGCTACCCGACCTTCCTAAACTTGCCTCAACACCAGTGCCAGTACATCCGTGGTCAAAAATGGAAACAAGCTGTTCGCTACGTGAGAATAAATACCCTGATATTACGACAGAATAATGACGCTCACAAAATTAAGGAAGCGCGTACGCAGTACAAATCGCGCTTGAATTGAAAGTGCCCGATCAAGGTAAAGACAGAGTTAATTCAAACGGGTAATTTTAAAAAGTTGGGAGTGGGATTTTGCGCTGAGTGTTTTAACGACGCTTTGCGCTGGTTTTATCTGCACTGTAACTGTGCGATCACCTTTGCGACGGCGGCGGGCAAATCTTCGGCTATCAGGCCAAAACCAAGATCAAGCGCCGCCTGCGCATGGATGTGCGCGGCTGCGCAGGCTGCCTCAAACGGTGCCATTCCCTGTGCCATCAGACCAGCGGTGATGCCCGACAGAACGTCGCCGGAGCCCGCAGTGGCTAAAAGCGGGGTGCCATTGCTGTTGATCGCAGCGCGGCCATCGGGCGAAGCAATGACCGTGTCGGGCCCTTTGTAGATGATAATCGCATTGGCTTGCCGGGCCGCGGCGCGGGCGCGCTCTACCTTTGAAGGCGTGTTGTCTTCGTCAATATCGGGGAACAGCCGCTTGAACTCGCCCTCATGCGGCGTCAGCACCAAGTGGACCTCGGATGCACGTCGTGTGGCATTGAACAGCTCGTCGCGGTGGTCCTGAAATGAGGTGATCGTGTCGGCATCGAAAACCAGATGCAGTTGTTCCTTGAGCAAGGCGAGCGCAATCGAGCGGGTACGCGCGCCTATGCCGAAACCGGGACCCAGCACCAGTGCGGAAGGTTTGCGCCTGTCCAGAAATGCCCGAAGTTCATGGTCGGTTTCACAGCGGTTGAGCATGATTGAAGTCAGATGTGCGGCGTTGACAGCCAGAGATTCCGCCGGGGAAAGCAGCGTGACCGCACCTGCGCCGCTACGCGCGGCCGCCAATGCTGAAAGTCGCGCCGCTCCTGTTGATGTCGGCCCGCCTGAAAACACGGCGACATGGCCGCGTTTGTACTTATGCGTGTCCACGCCGGGAGAGGGCAGTTGCCAATGATGTGGTAGGTTCTCAAAACACAGCGGATGGATTGTGGAAAGCACGTCCTCATAGATGCCTATATCGGCAACCACGACCTCGCCGCATAAACCTCGTCCGGGATAGAGCAGATGTGCGGGTTTCTTGCGAAAGAAGGTAATGGTGCAATCGGCCTTCAGCACCGGGCCAAGCGCCATGCCCGTTGCGCCATCAAGGCCGGATGGCACGTCGATGGCAATGCGGGTGATGTTGGCTTCATTGCTGCGCTCGATTACAGCAGCTGCTTTTCCTGTAAGAGGCTTGTTCAAACCGGCACCGAACAAGGCATCGATTACTATGCTGCCGGGTTCGGGCTTGAAACCGGAAAGAGGCGCGGCTTTGACGCTGCAATCGCGGCGGGCAAAGGCCGCATCGGAACCGGCTTTCGGCTTGTCATCACTCCATAGATGCACCTTCACGCCGCTTTCGGTAAGAAGGCTGGCGACGACATAGCCATCACCGCCATTATTGCCGGGGCCGCAAAGAATATGAAAGGCGGTCGCGCTGCCATAATTGTTGAGGATGTGGCGGGCAACCGCATAGCCCGCACGCAACATCAATCCGTATCCGTCAATCGGTCCGGCAGCGATGGTTAGCCGGTCGGCTTCGCCCATCTGTGCTGGTGTGAGAATCTCGTCAGCCATTTTTGAATCAATGTTTTCCCGACACTATGCCTGTTGTCAGGAATGGTAGGAGGCGATCAAGCGGGATACAAGCATCTATTGCCGTCCATTCGAATAAGCCATATGGCGCTGCAAACAATTTCACCGAGGCAATGCATCCAAAGCGCGTCTTGTGCGTTCTGCTCCGTAACCTTTTTGGAGAAAAATCATGCCTGCAACACGCATCAAAGAACATATGGAAGTCATCGGCGCTGATGGCGTCCATGTTGGTACGGTCGATCACGTGGAAGGCGCCCGCATCAAGCTGACGAAGAAAGACAGCGGTGAGGGTTCGCATAAAGGCCATCATCACTATATTTCAACATCGCTTGTCGCAGAGGTCGAGGGCAACAAGGTCCGGCTGTCTGCCAATGCCGATGTAGCCGTGATGTTCGAGGAAGAAGCATCAGACAAATAGCGTGCTGGTTACGGCTTCGTGACCTAATCAACGATGAAGAGTTTCACACCCGTTTTCGTTGAAGACCGGTGTGCTTCATCACCGAAATCTGAAACCTGATAGCTCATTCCGGCTGTCAGTTTGAACGTGCGGCCATCGCGCAGTTCCGTATCAAGCTCGCCTTCAAGAACATAGAGAACATGTCCCCGGTCACACCAGTGATCGGCCAGATATCCCGGCGTATATTCGACAATTCGTACACGCAAATCATCAGTTGTGAAGCTGCGCCAGAGCGCTTTTCCGTGTTCGCCCGAATGTTCGGTGATCGGCACTTTGTTCCAGTCCGTCACGGTGAATGGCAGCTTTGGGAGTTTCATTGATGACCTTAGGGGATAACCGTTCTGACACAGCGTGACAGAATGCCATGGCGGCATCAAGAGATTATCGCGACCAGACCATCATGGTAATGACCATCACCAGAGCGAATGCAAACACAATCACTGCAATGTCGGCGTCGTTGTAGCGGGTGCCGGTAGTATGTGTTGAACTGGGCTCGCGGCGCGGCTTTGCCTGAAAGGCGAGCAGGATAACGGCTATGGCCGCCAGTAGAAGCGTAAGATCATGCATGGTCAGAACCGTTGTTTTTCTTCGGCTAAGAATATTCCTCGCGATGTAAGGATTCGATTCCGGGTATCTTTGCTGAATCTCAAGAAAATATAAGGATCGGCTATGGCTGTTCGGGACCGGTCTCGCCGATTGCCGGTTTTGTCGGGCGAAGCAGGTATTTTCCTTGACTGTATGCGGCAATTCCAAGTGAAGCGGTTACGCCGACGAGCACGTCATAGAATGTCTGGGGGATGCTTGCCGGCTTGAAAAACGTGAAGATGGCCCAACTGATCCAGAATGGATCGATCAACAGATAGTCGTGGCCCACCCATATCCACATGGCTGCGGCGACGAGACAAGCGCCTAAAATCACCAATATGTACCCGAGCGTTGCCCGCATGCTTTTCCCCATGCCATCCGGTTAAAGATTACGCGCTGTACCGGGTCTGGAGCAAGCGCGATCCTCGCAACCGTCCTGCGAAGATCAGATGTCAGTAAGGCTGCCGTAATCTTGGTTTTATAAAAGATCGGGAATTGAACCGACCGGAAAGGCATGCCAAGCCATGAAGCCATTTGCACTTGCGATTGCCGCTGTGTCTGCTTTGGGTATATCCCATGTGAGCTATGCGGGAGGAATTGCAGACCCCGCGGCGCTTCAACAACGCCTCGAAAAATTGGCTACAGGCAAGGATGCGCGCATTGGTATCTGTGCTCTGGACCAAGCAGGAACGTCCGTCTGCGTGCGGGGGGACGAGCGGTTTTCGTTGCAGAGTGTTGTGAAGCTGATCGCTGGTGCCGCAACGCTTGATGCTGCCGATCATGGCGCTGTGAATATTGAAGACCCGATTATCATCAGATCTGAAAATCTCAGCCTTATGAAGCAGCCTCTGGCCAAGATTGTCGAACGGAACGGTTTCTTTCGGACAAATGCCGGTGATCTTGTGCGCCGCGCCATTGTTGAGAGCGATTCTGCGGCCGTGGATATACTGATTAACCGGTTGGGCGGAACCGGGAAGATCAATTCATTTCTCGCAGGCAAAGCGATCAGCGGTATTCGGATTGATCGTGATGAAAGGCATCTGCAAACGGATATTGTCGGGTTGCAATGGAAGCAGGAATATGTGGATGCGAAGGTGCTGCAGCGGGCAATCAAGGCTGTACCGGAGGTAGAGCGCGATACTGCCTTTGACGCTTATCAGAAAGATCCGCGCGATACGGCTACGCCGCGCGCGATGACAGAATTTCTCGCCGCGCTCATGAATGGCAAGCTCATCTCCACAAGTTCAACCGATCGCCTGCTTGCCATCATGAACGAGACGTCGACATTTCCCGACAGGCTGCGTGCTGGCGTCGGCAACGACTGGAGCGTTGCGCACAAGACAGGAACCAGCCCCACCTGGAAGGGTGTCAATGTGGCGACAAACGATGTGGGTATCTTGACCGCACCCGATGGTGGCAAAGTTGCAATCAGCGTTTTTGTGGCCGATTCCCGCGAAACGCCGACCCGACGCGCAACGATCATTGCCAGTGCAGCGCAAGCCGTAACCGAAGCCTACCGCTGACGGGAGTTGGCAGTGACTATCTGTATTCGCCCCTATGCTTCCCATGACTGGGATTTTCTGGCGCATATTCATGATCGCGCCCGTCTGGATGAACTGCGATTGTCAGTCGGGTTAAATGCTTTCCGAACCCTTGCGCAGACGGCGCAAGGGGAAGGGCTGTTTGACGGTCAGCTTTATGTGGCCGAACAGGATGAGCGGATAGTCGGATTTATCGCTGCGGATGAAGGCGAGATCACATGGCTCTATGTCGATCCTGACCATTATCGGCAAGGCGTGGGCCGAGCATTGTTACGACATGTCCTGATCACGGCAAAAGGCAGGATGAGCACCTCGGTGCTGGATGGCAACGACCCCGCTTTGCAGCTTTATCTCTCCGAGGGTTTTGAGATTATCGAAACCCGCGAAGGAACGTTGCAGGGATTGGACGGGGTGAGGGCGCGTGGGCATATACTGGCGCGCCGGTTTCCGTTCTAATCAGCTGCTGCTGATCACCAAGCGGTTGCCTTCGCTGTCCCTAAATTCGGCGACGGTGCGTCCCGGATCGTAGGGCGCAGCCTGCGGTTCGGTGATGATCTCGACACCCTTTGACTTGAGGGTTCCAGCGGTGCCGGCAACGTTGTCGTCCACAAGAACCATCACAGGTTGGTCGGCCGGTTCATCGTCCGATCGTTTGACAAAATGCAGGTTTGTTTCCGAACCCGCAAATTTAAGCTCTATCCATCGCCATCCATCTGCCCCCATGGGAACATCAGCGACGATCGCGCAGCCGAAATGATCAATGTAGAATTTCTTCGCACGGTCCTGATTGAACACGGGAAGCTCGGCAAACTGTATATGCATCTGTTCGTTCTCCAGATTGTCTTTGACGGCTGTCAAGAGCGTCGTGCCACATATACGGCGCGACGCTCTGGGCTGCTCATGCTCGCGCGAATGCCGCGTGAAGTGTTTTTGCGAAAGCTTCAGCGTGAGGGCCGTAGCCGCCATGATCGCCGGGAAATTGCATGGGTTGCGTGCCAAGCTTTTCCGCCAGTGCTACGCCCGTACGATTGGCAATTTCTCCGACAGTTTGCTCGCCAACGCCGACGATTACATCGGGCTTGCCCGTGCGCAACGTCTCAATCTCCGGTTGGTACAGCGAAAGCGGCATCAGTCCATGGGCGAGAAAATAGTCCATGTTTCCGTTGATCCGCTCGAATGTCTCCAGAGCTTCGGGCGGGGGAGGCGCCTGCTGTTCTTCGTCCTCACTGTGCTCGTCCAACCCAGCCATGGCCATGAACTTTTGCATCGCCGCTTCCACACCCTCGCGCTGATAGGTGTCATGAATTTCCTTATTGCCAGCCAAAGCTTCGCTGGGATCAGGAAGTAGCATCAGGCATGGCGGTTCATGCGCTACCAGTGCGCGCACCTTTTCCGGATGCCGTGCTGCCAGATTAAGTCCGATTTGCGCGCCGCCGCTATTACCCATTACAAAGGCAGGCCCATCGCCCAATGCTTCAATCAACCGGGCGGCATCATCGCCGTGAACATCAAGCTGCAATGCTTCAGGCTTGCCATCAAAGGGACTGCGCGAATTCCCGCGAGGATCGTAAGCCACCACCGTGTAGCGGTCCGCGAGAAAATGCGAAAGTTCGGCAAAAACTCCTGCATCCGTTGGCCCTCCGGCAATGAGCAGCAGGAGAGGCCCTGAGCCTTGGGCTTCATAGTAAATTTTCGCGCCCGGCACTTTCAATGTACCTGTCTTGGTAGGAAACGTCATTGTGCAACTCCTGTTTGATAAGCCGTTAGCGCGGATCCGGCCAACAGTCTTCGAGAACTGAGCAAATCTGTATGTGTATTGATCGTCTTGAATCAAACTAGACTGTCTAGTACTGTGTGTCAACGGTACACACTCGATCCCATCGGGAATCATGCTAGGGTGCTGCAATTGCGGGTAGCGGTTTTATGACGGAAGTGACTTCAATTCATCCATCGGGCACAGCGGAACCAAGCCGTTCCGAGCGCAAGCACAAGGCCATCCTTAATGCGGCGACGGAGGTGTTTCTGCAGAACGGCTATCTCGGCACCAATATGGACGATATCGCTGCGCGGTCGGCTGTTTCAAAGCAAACGGTCTATAAGCATTTCGAGAGCAAGGAAGCGCTGTTTGTTGAGATCGTGACCAGTATGGTCAGCGTTGCCGGCGACAGGGTCCACAGTCAAATTCCGGAGTTTCAAGACAGCGAAGATCTTGCGGAGTATCTTTCAAACTATGCATATCAACAACTGACGGTTGTTCTGACGCCGAGGCTCATGCAGCTGCGCCGCCTCGTGATCGGGGAGGTCAGCCGTTTTCCCGAATTGGCCAAGGTGCTTTACGAGCGTGGACCGAAACGCGCCATGACCGCTCTGGCGGCAAGTTTTGCTGTGTTCGCCGAACGTGGTTTGCTTGAGATTGAAGACCCGGCAATTGCCGCTTCCCATTTCAACTGGCTTGTCATGGCCGAACCCGTCAATCAGGTTATGCTGCTGGGTGACGTGGCCATTCCGAAAGTTGAAGCGCTGCGCCGACATGCCGAGCAAGGCGTGCGGGTGTTTATGGCAGCCTATGGCAAGAAATAATCAAAGGACGCCTGCCTGTTCGAGTATCCAGTCCCGGAAGAGCCGCGTTTTCGGCTGCAGCTGCCTGCCTTCGGGATAAACGAGGTAGAAGTCCGAGCCGGTTGAGGCGCAGACATCAAACAGTTGAACGAGCCTGCCGGAATCAATTTCGTCCTTGAATATGCCTTCTGAAACGAGCGCAACGCCGCCGCCTGACAGTGCGAGGTTGGCGATGATCTGCTGAGTGTCGATACCAACACCCGGCTTGGCCATGACAAGTGGCCCTTCGACGCCTGCCTGACGAAACCAGACCGGCCACCAATCATCATTAGGGGTGATCAAATGATAGTTGAGCAGGTCTACAGGTGTTTGTGGCCGGCCATATTTTTCGAGATAAGCGGGGCTGGCAAGGGGCGTAAAGCCTCCGGAGAGCAACCGGTGTGCTTTTAGACCCGGCCAGCTTCCCTTACCCATCCTGACGCCGCAATCGATGCCTTCGGCCACAAAGTCGACCATCCGCGACGCAATATCAAAGCGTACCGATATATCCGGGAACCGGGTTTGAAAATCCACAATGCGCGGCGTCAGCCAATTGCTGGCGAAAGTGTGTATGACCGAAACCAGCAGAACCGAATTCTGCTCCTCGCGGATGGTGCGAAAGGTTTCGCTGAGTTCGGCCAGCGCGCGGCGGATCACCGGCGCTACGAGGTCGCCCTTGTCAGTCAGGGAGACGCCGCGGGCAAGCCGGTGAAACAACGGTGCCCCAGCAAATTCTTCCAGCAGTTTCACCTGATAGCTTACCGCTGATTGGGTCATGTTCAGTTCTTCAGCCGCTTTGGTGAAGTTCTGCAGGCGAGCGACGGATTCGAACACGCGGATGGCTGGAAGCGGCAGGGAGGACATGATGTACCCATAAAATGGTTTGATGGCTCATCCATCATTTTACGTTGGTGATCCCAGAAATAAAGAACTATTTCTCCAGACATAGAAATGAGCTTGATGACTTTGGGAGTATGAAATGACTGAAGTTCGATATTTTGGCCTGAATCTGTCGTGGATGATTCCTGCGGCGGCAAAGCATGGCAATGGACCTGTGGGCAGTCTGTCTGACCTCAATGGCCACCTGCTTTGCGATATCAATCTGAGCCCCAGCATGCGCTCCTGCCTGAAATTTCCGGATAGCGATCGGCGCTGGCTGGATTTCCGTCAGCCATTCTAGAAGCCATCCATTGTGAGAATGGCTGAATGCCCCGGTATCTCGATAGACGCCGGGGCAAATAATTTTTACGATTCTCCAGTTATTTCCGTGTTCTGGGAGTATAGGCCGAATAAAGAATATAAGCGGCTATTGAATTGATCAGAGCTATCGCAACAACCAGTCTCATGCCGACACCAGGCTTTTGAAGAGCGTCGGACACACCTGTTTCATCATATATTTCTGAAATTGCTGCTGCGTAAGCCTCCAGGCTGGGCGTTCCTGTCTGAAAAATTACGACGGCACAGATTACTATCAGTGAGGGGATGAGTGAGGTCGCTGTCCATAGCAGCAAAGATACCCATATCAAGAGCGAACGCTCCCGGTTTGTAGGAACGCGTTGTTCTCGCGTTACGAATGCACGTGATGTGACGCGTGCTGAGTGATGAAGGATGTAGAAATTGATGATCGTCGATGCTGTTTGAGGAAATCGTCCATTTTTTGCTTCTATCAGGCATTCGACAACCATTGTTAAAACGGTAGTGGCAAGCAGTATGACAATGAAACGCCAGTAATAGCGGCCAAGCGCAGCATTCTTATGCACAAACTCGCTCCTGCAGGAACATCGCTTTCGGTGCTCCGCAGAAAAACGTTGTTGAGCGTTGAGCGATGAAGATGTCAAAAAAATAATGAAATAGTTCCGCCATCTCTCGGCGACAGGATACATCAAAAAAATCAACGACGAGTATCACTGAGATATTGCTTTAACACAAGCGGGAAACGGTACACATATTAGATATTTTTCTTTATATGCAATGACTTAGACGAAAGTAGTAATTCAATAATTCTGGTATCTTACGGCCAGATTCTTCGATCCAATATAATTTGGGTGCTGTGCCTGGCAAGGGTATTTCGGGTGTTTCGAAAGCTTCATGTGGCTGCGCGCTCACAGGCATGTGATGGACGAAGCGTAAACCATCGCAATTTTGCCATAGGCGCTTTTCAGATTGGAACCAGTTTTAACGATCCGCGTTTCTAAGCCATGAAAAACGCTCAGTTCAAACCGGTGACCGTCGAGTCACTTCATTCGTTCAAGCTGCGGAACATCGGTTCCGTGGCTGAAGCTGCCGAGTTTTTATCGAGTGACTGGCCGGGTGAGCGGGGGAGGATTTATCTTCTCGCCCAAATGGCCTGCACCGAGGCGATGGAGGGCCATGCTTCGCCCGCCATGGTACGATCGATTTTTGTTCAGGCGACTATGGAAGCCGATATTTATGTCGAGAACACGACATGGGTGCGATGATATCGCCGCGCATATTGTCAGAATTGCCGCTGCTTCGTTGAACGGGAAGCATGCGCCATCAGACCCGGTCCATCAGTCAAGATGCGGAAAAAGAAAACAGGCCACCCACGTGGCAACAATGCAAAGAATCGTGATTGCTAAAACGGACATCAAATCATCTCCAAGCACTAGGGCTAACACGGAGATTGGGTACTTTCAATTATACATAAGTACAAAAGTTCGTGTTGAAAAAGTGAGCTATAATTGTTGTTGGCTCGGCTCTGGCTACCGATCAGACAATGCCAGTTTCAAGCCAAAACCAATAAAGATTGCGCCGGCGAGAGCATCAATGGCGCGGCGTGCCCGCTGATAGGCGTCAGCAACCGTACGGTGGCTGAGGGCGGCGACAAGACCAGCGTACCAGATGGTTGATATGGTCACCATCACGACCACCGCTGCGGCACCGTGCGTCCAGGGTGTACCCGGCGCCATGGTTGCTGCGAACAGACTGGCGACGAACAGCGCGGATTTTGGATTGGCGAGGTTGGTGGCAAGCCCGAGACGCCATGCACCCATGGGCGTCAGCTTGACCTTGTTTGCAGGAATAATCATGTCGCCCTTTGGCTGGCGTACCTGCCACAGCAGACGCAGACCGAGCCAGAGAAGATAGATACCGCCAGCAATTTTCAAACCCATATAGGCAATCGGCGCGGCCATGAACAATGAACCGACCCCGAGCCACCCGGCAAGCCCCCAGCACAGCGTTCCCGTTATGGTGCCTGCTACGGCAGAGATCGCGATCTTGCGCGAGCCGGTGAGGGTGCAACGTACAACCATGAAGAAATTTGGCCCCGGTGTCAGCGCCGCAATGGTCCAGATTGTTGCAACAGTGAGCAGGAACATATCGTCTCCGGGGGATCGGTATTGTTGTCGCGATCTATAGCATCGATTACCCGCCAGCCGTAAGGGCTCGTGGCAGATTGGCGAGCGGTTATAGCGCGGTAAATGTTAGAAAATATCTCTAAAAGCAAAAGGCTCAGCAGCGTGAGCTGCTAAGCCTTTGAGGTGACTGGCTCCCCGGGCCGGATACAAGTAACTGATATTGCTGCTATATATGCAATCTGACACTTGTTTTTCCTAATGGTTGCTCCGATACTAATGTTCATAACGCCATAGACGCCATACACAGCAAGCAACCAAAATTGGGAAAAGCATTAGGAAAAAAATGGCACGCAATCTTCTCACGGCCCTTTCAATAAAGAATAGTTCGGCCGCGAAGCTCCGGGATGGGGACGGCTTGTGGCTGCATCGAAGTAAAGCTGGCGGGCAATATTGGGTCTTCATTTACATTCGTGATGGCAAACGCCGCGAGATGGGCCTGGGGTCATTCGGTTCCGGCACGGGAAGCGTGACGTTAATTGCCGCAAGAGCCAAGGCCGAAGAGATTCGAATGATTCTTGGGAAGGGTGGCGATCCGTTTCTAGAGATGGAAGAACGTAAAGCCCGAATCAAGGTAGCGGATTTTGGAGAAATTGCCGACGCGTATATCGAAACGATGAAATCCCGATGGAAGGGCGCCAAGACCGAAGCTGGCTGGAAATTGTCGCTTGGTACGTACGCAAAAGATATTCGGAAGCTGCCCGTGGACAGGGTTAGTACCGCCGATGTCCTAAAGTGTATCGAGCCAATCTGGCACACAAAAGCGGAGACGGCAGGCAAGGTTCGCGAGCGGATAAAAATGGTTCTCGACCATGCGAAGGTCAAAGGTCTGCGTACCGGTGACAATCCGGCGCAGTGGTCTGGGCATCTTGATCACATGTTGCCATCTCCTGAGAAACTGCAGCGCGGTCACCATAAATCAATGCCATACACTGAATTGCCCGCCTTTATGGAAAGGCTGCGAGCCTCAGAGGGAACCGGCGCTCGAGCTTTAGAGTTCACGATTTTGACAGCGGTCCGCAGCGGCGAGGCGCGAGGCGCGATTTGGCCCGAAATCGATCTGAAGAAGAAGATTTGGACTATTCCCTCAAATCGTATGAAGAGTGACAAACAACATCGCGTTCCTCTTTCAGATCGAGCGGTACAAATAGTCGAAGACATGATGGCAGTGTCTATTTCGAATTATGTCTTCCCAGGTGCCAAGCTTAATTCGCAACTCTCAGACATGACGCTTGCGAAGGCTGTAAAGACAGCAAAAGCAGATGTGACGGTTCATGGTTTTCGCAGCTCATTCCGGGATTGGGTTGCGGAATCTACTAATTTTCAATCAGAAGTCGCTGAAGCTGCCCTTGCGCACGTGACTGGTGACGCGGTCGAGCGGGCCTATCGCCGCGGCGATGTGTTGGCAAAGAGGCGAGAAATGATGAGCGCGTGGTCAAAATATCTGACTAAGAAGTAAGTGCCGCCCATAATTCTTCACCCGCCCTTGACACTCTGTTACGAGTCCCTTGTTAGTATACACGTCATTGATGACATCTACGGCCATAGAGCCTTTGAATGAGTCTGGTAGCACTCTGAGCTAACCCATAGCCGCCCACACTTGGGGCAACGCAATCCTTGGCTCATTGGCAGCCAACTTTCTCACTTATAAGTCGCCCGGGCTTTACGATGCCCGGATTCCGTTCACTCGAGTATGGAGGAAACCATGCACGACAACGACAACTTCCCTGCGCTGATTTCCATCAAAGAGACAGCGCGCCTTACTTCCATGTCGCGACAGGCGATCGATGTTTACCGAAAGCGAGGCGAGTTCGTCCAACCAGTATCACTCCCTGGCCGACGATTTGCCTTCGTACGAGCTGAAGTAATTGCTTGGATCAACGAGCGCGTGGCCTCGAGGGTGGCAGCATGAACATGACCAAGGTACTGGCATTCGCGAAGTTCATGGTCGAGGAGAGCGATGGGCTGAAGGGTAGAGAACTGACGCAAGTCATGGCCGCACGATTTGGCGACATGTCGCAGGCGGAAGTTGAGCGTGGCATAGCAATCGGAGAAGAGATTCTTCTAGCCAATGCGGCCGAGTATCAGGCAGAGGCCGACGCTATGATGGCTGAACTCGCTCGTCGCGCAGAACGGAGGGCCGCAGCATGAGCCTGGCCGTCCGTATTACCTCGATGCGTACATTTAATGATCAACGTGACGGCGCCAGCCTAATCGCGAAGTTTGACTTGACGATTGAAGAGCAAATTCAAATTTTCGGCTGCGCACTATTTGAGCGCCTCGATGGCGTACGCTATGTGGTCACGGAAAGGCGAACTTCCACTAACAGCGCGAATACCCGCAACGCAGGACGGGTTGCGTACTTTGGCTATGATCTTTCGGCGCGGATACTGGCAGCGGCTGAAGCCGCTTACGCCGGATTCACACAAGCAGCTGCAGCATAGGGAGAACAATATGAGCAATCAGAACAAGCCAATCGATATCTCAATGCCAACCGACTTTACCGTATTGGACACTGACATCGAAAAGGTCGGACGCACAGAGGTGCACATGGACGTAAAATGTCGAGCTTCTCGTGGGGATTTCGTTATCTCATTCCGGCTCCAGAGTTCGTTCAAGAGCATGGCAATGAAAGGTACACGCGAGTTTACGGAGTTCACCCATGCTTGTGGCGTGCCCGACGTTGACGACGGTGAGTTGCTCCACGGATGTAGAGCGAGTGTCTGGCGAGACAGCTTCGGTATCTTGAACTTTCATCCTTCGAACTTCAGAGCGGTGGCCGCTTAATGTATCCAAAAATCTTGAGTGTTCGCCCTGCGCCGTTTGGCGCGGGGGAGAGAACTATTGCCCTCGTTGACGTGGAAATTAGTGAGAATCTTCGTCTCTACAATCTCGCACTAAGGTCAACTTCAGACGGGAAAATGCGCACATTTTCACCAAATGCCATGGGAAAGCACACAGCGACATTCACACCTGCACTCGCGGAATTAATCACTCAGGCTGCAGCAGCAGTCCTAAACAATGGGAGCAATGCAGCCAATGTCGCCAGCCGAGCAGCCTGACTCAGTCTTATCCGCCACGCGTCGGGATCTTATCTATCACGGCTATTTGCCCATCCCAGTCCTTGGGAAGTTCCCCCGTATCGACGGCTGGCAAAACCTTGAGCCGGCCCTTGCTGACGTCGACCGCCTAATAAATCAGTATCCGGACCACATCAGCACTGGGTTGAAGACCGGCAATCTCGTTGCGATTGATGTGGATATTACCGACGAGAAGGTGTCCCGCCTCGTTCAAGAACGCGTGGCTGCAATCCCAAACGCATCTTACGCCCTAGTCAGGATAGGCAAGGCGCCCAAAGCCATGTTCTTTTTCCGGTCATCGGAAGCGGGAAAGAAAAAACTGACTCCCTTTTACCTGATCAATGGTGGAAAGCATCGTGTGGAGGTGATGCGCGCGGGTCAGCAAGTTGTGGCGTTCGGCATACATCCTGACACGAAACAGCCGTACGAGTGGGTCGGCGATAGCCCTCTGGATGTCGAGTTCGACGCTCTGCCGGAGATAGACGAAGGTGAAATCGATAGCTTTCTTGTCGATACAGAAGCGATCATGGCGCAACACGGGAAGAAGGTTGAGAAGGAGAAACAGACCGTTAAAGGCTATAACCCCAAGCCAAACGCTGCCGCGACGGCTGGTGATGGCATCTGGGCCAAGTTGAAAGCCAACGCTATGGCCAATCTTGACTTGTGGGTTCCGCATCTTGGATTATCCGGCACAAAGCGGTACCAGCAGGGATTTCTTGCGCGGGCTGATTTCCGCCCAAGCACGTCATCCAAAGGAAAGTCTGGGGCCGCACGTGGACTCTCGGTTGAGTTCTCACCTGCAGGTATTTGCGATCACGCTGACGGAAATCAAGGCTACAATCCAATCGACATTGTCGCCGTGGCTCTAGGTATCAAGCCTCCCGAAGCCGCTGACTGGTTGCGTGGATATGTTGGTGACGAGCGAGAGCATATACCGGCCAATGACCTGGCGGATTTTGTAGCCAACAACTTGAGGAAGAACACACACGCTGCGCATTCAATTTCTCACACAACGGAACAGGTCACTCCGATACAAGCAGCCAACGATAACACTCCGTCTCAAGCCAAAAAACCGTCTTATCCAGGCATTACATCGAGTGGCGATCTTGTTAGAGGGTTCGTACCACCTGACTATTTTCTGGACGGAGTAGCACAGACGGGATTTCTATATTCCACGACAGCTATGACCGGCACAGGCAAGACTGCGGTACTGTTGCTTCTCATTGCTCATGCGGCTCTAGGCAAGCCTCTTGCTGGTCTTGAAGTAAAGCAGGGACGGGGCTTGTATTTCGCCGGCGAGAACCCTGATGACGTGACGATGCGATGGATCGCCATGGCTCACCACATGGATTTCAATCCGGACAACATTGATGTGCACTTCATCAAGGGTGCATTCTCCATTCCCCAGATGTTTGAACGCATCCGCAAAGATGTCGAGAAACTAGGCGGTGTTGATATGATCGTCATCGATACCAGTGCGGCATATTTCCAAGGGCAGGATGAAAACTCGAACACCGAGCTTGGCAAGCACGCGCGAGAACTCAGAGAACTCACGACCCTCAAAGGCGCACCAGTTGTTTTTGTGGCAGCTCATCCAGTCAAGAATGCCGAGGCATCCAATCTACTGCCACGAGGTGGTGGCGCTTTCCTTAATGAAGTGGATGGAAACCTTGTTCTGATGAAGGGGGATACCTGTGTCAAACTACATTGGCACGGTAAGCACCGTGGCGTTGATTTTGACCCCATAATGTTTGCGCTGAAGACAGTCACAGCGCCTGCGCTGAGGGACAGCAAGGGGCGGGACGTTCCCACGGTCATGGCTGCTGCCCTGTCCAAGGGTGAAGTCAGGGACAGAGCATCGACAGCCAGGCGGGATGAAGATGCGATACTTCTGCTCATCGACAAAGATGGCACTATGTCAATGAAAGGCATGGCCGATGAATTACAATGGCGTGACGAGAACGGAGACGTGCACAGGCGCCGCGCGACGGCTGCGGCCGAGAAGCTGAAGAGGGCAAAATTAGTAGAGTACTCTGACCGCAATAAGTGGACGATCACTACCAAGGGATACGCCGAGCTCGTTGATGTAAAAGCTCAAAGGTTCAGCGAAGAATCCGCCGCGAAAATGATGGCGAAATGGGGCGGAAAATAGCTGTCCGAAGCTCGGACAGAAAGAGCGGACAATTTGAGAGATTATTTCAATTTTGTCCCTGTCCTGTCCGAGGTTGTCCGAACTGTCCGAAATCCATTATTATACAATAAAACCAGCTACTTAAGTTCGGACAAAAAGATGTATGAACATTCTAATTTATGGGGGGTCTTGACCCTCCATAAATGTTGTCCCGTCCGAAGCACTTTCTAGGGTCGGGACAACGGGACAGAGATCACACAAACAACGAAGGAGGCACTTATGACGAATTCGGCAGAAGCATTCGAAAAGAAGCACAATATTGCGGCGACACGCGATGATGTTACCAAGATCAAAAATCGGCTGCGAAAGTTTTATAAAGCTGTTGAGACAATCGATCGTCCGCATGACGGGTACATTCAACTCTATCACGGTGATGCCGTCCGCAAAGCGGCGGAAAGTGCTTTCGGTGCTTCGATAGGTCAGACTTGGACATTGGCAATGGACGCGGCTATCGCAATACGTGAGATGCCAGAGGAATGGTCGACTAAATATCGTGCCAGCGTTGCTTACCACCTCGCGCCCATCTTGAGTGATGTGGTGAACTCATGAATCCAAACGATCCATCTCACTTCACACACCACCACAATCAGAGGCCATCTGAATCAGATGCGGAGTATTGTACTCGCGTTCTGGCAACAGCCCTCCGCGACAACAAGATACTGCCCTCGTTGCTCCACGCCGTGGTTCATTGGGCGTATGACCGAGGATTCAATAACGGTTCTCAGGCAGCGGGTAGATATGTGGATTCCCAAATTCAGGTCGAAACTCAGCCGCTCGTTGAGATAATCAACAATATGAAAGCGGAGATGACGCTTAAGATGATCACTCACGATCAAGCAGATGCGGCAATCATCGCTGCGCACCGCGATGGCTTGAATAAGGCAGCGGCGTTGTTCGAGGAAGATGGTGTGCCGAGTACCCCGTCCGTGATGATTGACGGTATTCCCGACTTATCCAAGAATTTGGCAAGTCTGTTCTACGAATAATGGCGCGAATATCGAAGTAGTTTCGACCAGAAACTAGCAGGCACACGTTGGCCGCAGCCGCCGCTCAACCAGCTTTGTTCCAATCAAAGAAGACGTCGAGAGGTCGAATTTGTTCTTTTTCAATGGCTAAGTGACCGAGATTTGAAACGAGTTCGGCTGGAGGTATGGACACCTCGTTTCGAAAATCATAAGTGCCATCAATTTTCAGGTTTTCGACTATGTGGTGAAGTATCCTGGCCATAGCATAACATTGACCTGCTGCTCCGTGTCGCAAAGTAACTTGAGAATCTTGAAGGTTACCAAAGTCGAAACTCGACGCCTCGCGAACCGCTGCGAGCACGACGGATGCCAGCATAGGATCAATTTGGCTCAGTTGAGCAGCTTGGGCCCTTATGTCAGAAAAGTCCTGGGTGCGACCCTTGTAAGGGGTAGAAGATATCGCAACTGCCGTATCGATAAATTTTGCACCAACCAAAGTCCCTGCTGTCACAGAATTCTGACGCTTGATAGCAGATGCTGTTGCCCTCGCATCGTTTGTTGCATGTCTTGCCGCCAATAAGACAAACGCACCAGCCCCCAACGCTGCCAATCCGCCTAAAAGCGTTTGGTACTTTTCAACCCATTCAAATTTCAGCAGGTCGCGAAAATCAGATCCAATTATTGTCAGGCAGCGTCCAAGAGGGCACCAGTCGATATAAATCGACAGCGCACGTAATAACAGAAAGACAGTGATCACGCCTAAGGCAATTCCAAGCCATTTGAACGGGGATGCCCTGCTCTCCAAAAAAATATCTCCGTTCGTTTCACCCACCCTTGATACAATATTTATTGTTTCGGGTTACTATAAGCACTACAAGACTTGACACTCCATTACGAGTTCCTTGTTAGTATAGATACAAGACGACCGGCCATAGAGCCTTTTTGAATACACTCCCTGTTTTTAAGAGCGATCAGACTGCGCCCACACCCGCTGGAAGCACATTCGCGGTCCATCAGCTCAACACGCACCGGCTCCGGCCACCCTTCACTCCATCAGGAGTATATAATGCCGCCTGTTTCCGACAACGATAATCATGATGTCATCAGTCACGACGTCAGATATGCCGCATTTCTCAAAGACTTGGCGAAACGCGAACTCGTCAAGGCCGAAACAGTTTCTATTGATAAGCCTTGGTTCCAAAACAAGCGTCCACGCCTTGCATCACATGAGCCATCCAAGTCCACGCCCGGAGAACGTGCAGCCGGACGAGCTCGCTATGAATCTCTGCATGGTGAAAAGGGGAGCGAGACCAAAGCTATTGCGAAGCTAAAGCGCCAAATCGCCAAGCGTCAGGGTATTGGCGAGGATTACACGCCAGTTCGCGGCGGCGATGAGATACCTATCCTTTCTGTCCTTCGCAAGGACAGTAATCTTGACCTTGTTCAGGTGGTAAAGAAGTACCGCAAGCTGGTTGCTCTGTGCAATGCAGATCCCATGCGTGGATCTGATTATGAAGCTCATGGATTGTTCAAAGTTCGTCGATCAAATCTCAATGGGTACAATAAAAAAACCGGCTTGCATGATGATATCGAAGCAGCCTCTGAGTCTGAATGGAAGACTCCTGTTAATGGTGGCGAAATTACCTACAGGGAAATTAAGCAAAGTACGCGTGGTACAATTAATCTGCCATCCAAGCGCGTAAAGTTAGCCGATACATCGGGTGACGAGGGTCAAAGCTCACGCTTCACGGAAAGCACTGCGGTAAAATTCAGCACTAATCTTCTTCACGCGATGATCGATGCTAAAGTCATACTTAGTAGGCTCCGGTCCGTACTTGGCTGTTACGTTGGTCCGGTTGAGGACGCTATACTTGATGCCGCCACGATGACTCACATCGGTAAGCAGGAAGGTTTTGAGGTTAAGCCTGAGATTGCAGGCAAGGCCCTAGTGATGCGCGGACTGGTAGCACTCAGGCACGCTTGGCATGATATGAAAGTAGAACAGCAGCTGTCAGACGAACTTGCTGATCAGCGGACCGGAACGAACTGTTCAGGCAATACTGAAGGAAGAGTCATTTTCCTCAAGGCCGCCAATGACAATCACAACAAAAAGCAAGAGGTCGCATAGGTAAGGGTACTGTGTGGAGGCGCGAAACCGGTAATAGGTGAGAGGGTTGATTAAACGCAGCGCTCAAACACTTCGCACGCGCAACTAGTCGCGGCGACCCTGACTTAAGTTGGGGTAACAATCATGGCAGCGCGCTCCTCGGCGACGCTATGATCGCAGGTCGCTCCCTTCATTGGTTGAGCGGCCTGCCTCTGAACTCTATTTTCCTGCTCGCCGATTGAAGCTATCCACTGCTGAGCTGTAATCGCTATTTGCTGACGACACTTTCCTCTGCGCATCACTTTGAGCCTCTTCAGCTTTTGATTGCATCTCACGCTGAGCGTCATCAACCTTTGACTGCATCTCACTCTGAGCTTCTTCGATTGCAGATGAGAGTTCCCGTTTTTCACAGGTGACAAACGATTCAAGTTCGCTTTGATAGCTTTCCATCTCGCGCTTACATCGGTCGAACTCATCTCGGTCATTGAACGAGCTAAAGCTGGTTGCACAATACGGAGCTGTGGGTGCAGAGCAATAAGCCTGAGCCGTCACTGAGAAAGCCAATGAGAACAAAGCCGCTAGTATAGTTTTGATCATCAAGATAGCCCCTAATGCTGCGGTCGTTCAAAGGCAGGATACCGGCAACGGCGATGCGGGTTCGAGTCCTGCCCGCAGCTACTCCTGCCCTCCTTCTTGTATACCAGGATGTAACACACTTGGACTGCGGGAGTCACAGGTTCGAGCCCTGTTGCCCTGACCAATTCACATGCAGTTCAACTGTATGTCCAAGGCGCCAATGCCTTGCGTCTTTCATGCGGAGTAGAGAAGCAGCTATCTCGCCTGGCTCATAATCAGGAGAACATCGGTGCAAGTCCGATCTGCCGCAACCAATAAGGCCAGCACATGGCACAGAAGTATGACCATCGCAGCGCGGAAGCAGCACAGTATCGCAAGTTGTACCAATCTGCCCGCTGGAAGCGCATCCGACATCATCAGTTGTCTCAGCAGCCGCTATGTGAGTGGTGTCTTGAACGCGAGATTGTCGAAGCGGCGACTGAGTGCCACCATGCGACGCCACACCGTGGCAGTGAAGAGCTCTTCTGGTCCGGACCTTACATCTCGACATGTAAGTCATGTCACGCTTCACGTGGTCAACGTGAGGATAGAGGGCAGACTGTCGTGACCTTCAGGGCCGATGGATGGCCTACATGACGGGGAGGGGTGGATTTGATCGCCCAAGCGGTCGACATACCGCACCGCCGTCCCCCCATTTTACACACAGCCACAGTTCAAATGTTGACCCCTAAATAGGAATTCCCCATGGCTGCCCCTCGCAAGCCGCGCGCTTTGGCGGCAATCACAGCCACCGACAAGCGAAATCCCAAGCGTTTTAAAGCACGCACCGAGCTGAAGCCGAATGGTCCTCTTGGCGCCCCACCAAAGTGGTTGGCAGACACAGAGACCAGCAAAGCCAAGTCGGCCTGGTTGCTTTTCCAAAAAGAAATTCCGTGGCTCACAGAGTCGCATCGCATGCTGGTAGGTATGGCCGCCAACATCCAAGGACGCATGATGGCCAATCAGGACGTAGGCGTGCAGGCAATGAACTTACTGAGGCAATGCCTTGGTCAGATGGGCGCTACTCCTGCCGACGCCTCAAAGATCACGGTGCCAGATGAAGACGAAGAAAAAGACGATATCTTCGACGACTGAGAGGCCGGCACTTGATCGGGTGAGCGCCTACGCGCAGTCGGTAATAGACGGCGTTGAGACAGCAGGCCCACACGTTCGCAACGCTTGCCGACGCCACTTCGATGATTTGCGAACTGGCGCCGAACGCGGTCTCGAATGGAACGATGCTGCCGCGACTAGAGCAATGCGCTTCTTTGAGGAGAAGCTGAAACTCAGTGAAGGCCAGTTCGAGGGCAGGCCGTTTCTGCTTCACCCGTCGCAAGCATTCAAAATTGGCTCGATTTTCGGGTGGATGGGATCGAGCGGATATCGCCGCTTTCGTCGCGTCTACATCGAGGAGGGCAAAGGTAACGGGAAGAGCCCATTCGCGGGAGGCATCGGTCTTTACGGACTTACAGCCGACAAGGAATCAGGAGCTCAGTGTTTTGCGGCCGCAGCCACCAAAGATCAGGCCAACATCCTGTTTCGCGATGCGGTCAAAATGCGAGGCCAATCCCCGGACCTGTTAAGTCGCACTACCACAAGCGGCGGGCCTGGCAAAGAATACAACATTGCGCATTTGCGCAGTCAATCATTCTTCCGACCCCTGTCAAAGGAGGCAGGTAAGACGGGTTCAGGCTTGCGGCCACACTTTGCGCTCTGCGACGAGGTGCACGAGCACCCTGACCGCGGCACAATGGAAATGCTCGAGCGCGGTTTCAAGTTTCGGCAGCAACCGCTGCTCCTGATGATTACCAACTCTGGATCCGATCGTAATTCTGTCTGTTGGGAAGAACATCAGCATGCCGTGAATGTCGCCGCTGGCACACCAACACCAGACGATGATTTCACCTACGTTGGTGAGGCCATCGATGACAGCACGTTCGCTTATGTCTGCGCCCTAGATGAAGGCGATGATCCATTAGAGGATATGGGTTGCTGGAAAAAAGCTAATCCTCTGCTCGGCACCATCCTCACGGATGCGTATTTGGCTGGGGTAGTTTCGCAAGCTAAGCAGATGCCAGGTAAGCTTAATGGCATTCTGCGCCTGCACTTTTGCTGCTGGACGGATGCCGACAAAGCTTGGATGGCCCGATCGACGATTGAAGCCGTCATGCATGACTTTGATCCGGAGATTGAGCACGCTGGCAAGGAAGCTTTTCTGGGCTGCGATCTATCTGGCCACAAGGACATGACTGCCTTGGCAGGCGCAATCCAGACCGGCTTCAAAGAGATGGAACGCGAGGATGGCACGCTGGTTAGCCTGCCAACCTACGACGCCTGGGTCGAGGCGTGGACTCCTGGCGACACCATCAAAATCAGAGAAGCCGCGGATAAAGCGCCGTACAGCCAGTGGGTCGAAGGCGGTTGGCTGAACGCTCCACCCGGTCCACGCATTCGTTTGGACTTTGTAGCAGCACGTGTTCAGCAGCTTGACCAAGTCTTCGACATCCAGGGCATTGCCTACGATCGATATGCCTACGACAAGTTCCGCCAGGAGCTTGATGCCATCGGAGTCGAGGTCGAACACGTTCCGCATCCTCAAGGCGGCAAGATTAGAGCCAAACCCAACGAAGCCAAGGTAGAAGCGGCTAAGGCTGCGGGCTTACCGGCGCCGCAAGGGTTGTGGATGCCTGGCTCGGTCAATGAGCTGGAAAACATGATCATAGATGGGCGTATCCGTCTTCGAATGAGCCCTGTGCTTATGACCGCGCTCATGGGCGCGACTTTCGACAGCGACCCTCAGGGCAACCGCTGGTTCGTAAAGCAAAAGGCTTCCGTGCGTATCGACGTAGCTTTGGCACTTTGCATGGCAATTGGAGCCGCTGTCGACGGTTCTGCAACACTGCCACCCGCAACTTCCCCGTGGGAAGACCCTGAATTCAAGATCGGCGTGATTTAATGTGGCCATTTAACAAAACTGAGACGGCTACAGCGGAAACGCGGTCATCTCTTGAAAATCCATCTGTATCACTGTCCGACATCAAGGCATGGCGATCTTTATTCGGCGAGTGGAACTCCGTGGCAGGCGTGACGGTCACATCCGAGGCTGCCCTTGAAGTCCCTGCGGTCTGGTGTGCAGTCAATTTTATTGCCGGCACGTTAGCTTCCTTGCCCCTTCAGGTATTTACCAAAAGCGAAGGCGGCAGGGATACTGCGGACAAAGACCCTCTTTACGCCATTCTGCACGATGCACCCAACTCAGAGTGGACTTCGTTCGCCTGGCGCAAATACTGCATGGTGAATACGCTAATCAAGGGCAGGTCCTATACCTTCATCGAGCGAAACAAGGCGGGTAGGGTGATGAACCTCTGGCCTCTTGATCCGTGCAAGACAACTGTCGAACGCAAGGAGGGCCGGAAACGATACGTCTATCAGGACGGCTCACGACAGGTGGTTTACGCCGCCGACGAAATCATCGACATCCCATTTATGATCGGATTCGACGGCGTATCGCATGTTGATCCCATCTCCAAACTAAAGGGCGCCGTTGGTCTTTCGATAGCGCTTGAACAGTACGCCCAGAAGTTCTTTGCAAACGGTGGCGTTCCTCCATTGGCACTTTATGGCCCGATGCCATCGCCGGGAGCAGCATCGAGGGCAGCTTCAGACGTTCAGGATGCGGTCAAAGCTGCAAATGCTGAGCGTCGAAACGTCATGATTATGCCGTCAGGCCATGAACTGAGACCGGTAGGCGTTGATCCGCAGAAGTCCCAGATGGAGGAAGCTCGCCGATTTCAGATTGAGGAGATTGCCCGCGTATTCGATCTCCCACCAGTTTTTTTGCAGGATTTGACGCACGGGACATTCTCAAACACGGAGCAGCAGGACTTGCACTTCGTGAAGCATACGCTTTCACAGTGGCTGAAGGCATGGGAGCAGGAGTTGAACCTAAAATTGTTCAGCGCGAGAAACCGCACCAAATTCTGCGAATTCAATCTCGACGCACTCATGCGCGGAGACTTCAAGACCCGCATGGAAGGCTACGCAAAGGCAGTGCAGAACGCCATAAACACGCCCGATGAAATTCGCGGCATGGAGAATTGGCCGGCCCATGGTGGTGAGGCAGAGAAGCTTCATATTCAGGGCGCAACTGTCCCACTTGGCATGCAAAGCATGTCGGCAGCTCCTATGCCTGCCAATGACAATACAAACACAAAACCCGAGGCTGACGCCGCATGACTAAGCTTGAAAAGCGCACAGCCTCGACGGGAGTTGAGGTACGTGCAGCAGAAGGTGTTCGAACCCTTGTCGGGTACGCCGCAGTATTTAATTCATCCGCCGACATTGGCGGGTGGTTCACTGAGATCATCGCTCCGGGTTCGTTTTCGAACCAGCTAGGTGCAGATGTTCGTGCACTGGTTGACCATGACGCGGGCCGAGTGATTGGCCGGACCAAGTCAGGCACACTTCGCCTAGCGGAAGACGCAAAAGGTCTAAAGGTAGAGATTGACGTCCCAAATACCAGCGACGGCAATGATCTTTGGGAGCTTGTGAGCCGCGGTGACATCTCTGGGATGTCGTTTGGCTTCCGCGTGACCAAGGAACTGTGGGACGAAACAGTAGAGCCGCCAGTTCGTACCATTCAGGCTGTTGAGCTAGCTGAAGTCAGCGCAGTGGCATTCCCTGCCTATGACGACACAGAAATTGGCAAACGCTCATTACAGGAATGGCGCGAGGCGCACCCTGACGAGTCTGCCGCATCAGATTCGGCGGCAGCGCCGAAGACAAGGGCTGTGCATACCAAAGCACGGCTTTCCATCGGGCTCGATCTAAAGCTCCGAACAAAAAGTTAGGCGCTGCCTAACCGCCAATAACCAATCCAACTTACAGGCTCGCTCACGCGGGCCTTTTTTTATGAAGGGGACGCAATGTCCACTATTACAGAACTGCGCGAAAAACAGGCTACGATTGTTGCGGAAGCCCGCGCTGCATTGGCAGATATCAAGTCAGACACACCGGAAGCCAGAGTGGCTGAACTTGAAGGCCAGCACGATAAGGCGATGGCCGAATATGATCGCATTGAAGCTCGTATTGCCCGCGAAGAAAAGCTCGCCGAACGCGAAGCAGAACTAAACGCTGCCGATGAACGCCGTCCGCTTGGTGAAAACCGTGCGGTGAAGCCGGGTGGTGAAAAGGAAAAGGAAGATCGTCACGCTGATGCTTTCCGTTCATACCTCCGTAACGGCCTGGACGGCATGGATATTGAGGAACGCAAGGCTCTTCGTGAACTTCGCGCGCAGGCAGCCGGTACCGATACTGCAGGCGGTTATACTGTCCCGCAGGGTTTTTCCAACGAACTCGTAGTGTCGCTGAAGGCTTGGGGGCCAATGCTTGATCCGGGCGTTGTTCGTCAGGTTGTCACGGCGACAGGTAACCAGATTGATTGGCCAACACTGAACGATACGGCCAACAAGGGCTATCGTCTTTCCGAGAATACGGCTGCCACAAACGAGGGTGATCTCGTTTTTGGCAATAAAAACCTGGATGCCTATAAGTACGCGTCCGGCCCGATTTTGGTGTCGTCTGAACTGATTCAGGACTCCGCATTCGATGTTGAACAGCTGGTTCGTGATGCTATGGCAGAACGGATTGGCCGGAAGGTCAATGAGGATCTGACTATTGGCGATGGTACTGGTGACCCGAATGGTATTGTCACCGCGTCTGTGAAGGGTGCTGATGCAGCAGTCAGCGCGATTAACTTCGATAACCTGATTGATCTCGTTCATTCGATTGATCCTGCCTACAGGAAGGATCCCAGCGTCAAGTTTATGTTCAGCGATGGCACGCTGAAAGCGCTGCGAAAGATCAAGGATCTCGAAGGAAATTATATTTGGCAGCCTGCCGACGCGCGCACTGCGCAGCCTTCTTCGATCCTAAGCTACGGCTACGAAATCAATCAGGATATGGCAACCGCTGGTGTTTCCACCAAGTCTGTCCTGTTCGGCGCATTCAATCGCTACATCGTTCGCCGCGTTCGTGAAATTGCGATCCGTCGCCTTGTCGAGCGTTACGCCGAGTTTGATCAAGTAGGTTTCATTGGTTTTGCCCGTTTCGACGGGGAACTGATGGACACAGCGGCTGTCAAGCATCTGCTCCACGCTGCATCTTAATTAGGGAGTGGGGCGGTTTAATTGCCGCCCCAACACCATCATGAAAATTAAGCTCAAAGGTCGTATCGGCAGCCCGTATCGGCGCTCCGGTGACGTAGTCGAGTATCCAGTTGACCAGGCACGCCGCCTGATCGATCGCGGATATGCCGAGGCAGTCGAGGTTGTTGAGGTTCCTGAAAAGAAACCTCCGTTTCAACGCGCCGTAAAAAACACTGCCAAGGAAATTCGATAATGAATGAGTGGTCGCGTTTAGCACTAGTTACCGCGGCCACAACCGAAGTTGTGACGCTTGAGGAAGCAAAGCAGCAGTGCAGAATCTTTCACACTGATGAGGACGGCCAGATACCACTGTATATCAATGCGGCGGTCGCTTTCATTGAGGGCCCAAATGGGATTGGCGCGGCGCTTCGTCCCCAAACATGGCGCCTATCCCTGGACCACTTCCCCTGTGAGATAACGATACCTCTTGGTCCGGTGACTGAAGTATCGAGCATTGGATATACAGATTCTGCGGGATTACCGGCAACGGTAGCTTCTTGGCGGGCAGACTTTGACACGCAACCGCTCCGCATTTGGCCCGCCCGCGATACAGCGTGGCCGTCCATTGTCTGTGAATCTGGTGCCGTCAAGGTCGTCTTTAAATGCGGCTACCAGGCGGTGCCTGCCGATTTAAAAGCGGCTGTTCTTCTGCTCACGGCACACTTCTATGAACATCGCGAAGCCGTTGGTGAGGTTGAGTTTTATGAACTTCCGTTAGCCGTTCAATCGATACTCGATCGGCACCGAGTTGGTCGGTTTGCCTAACCCATCCCCACTCTCTCAATCGGCACCCTTGTGGGCTTGCCGTCCATAAGGAACCATCATGGTTGATCTAGTAATTACGCCCGCAAACGTGGTGCGTGGCAGCAACGCTGTATCTGACAGCGGCATCGCTGGCGCATCAATTACCGCGGGACAGGCTGTCTATCTGGATAGTGCCGTTTCGAAGTACCTTCTTGCTGACTCGAATTCAGCGACAGTTGAACAGAGGAAGGCAGTTGGTATTGCGCTGAATGGCGCATCGCTCAATCAGCCCATTGTGGTTCATCGCTTTGGCGACATTACGATCGGCGCCACACTTGTTGCTGGTACGGCTTACTACCTGAGCGACACCCCTGGCGGCATTTGTCCTTTGGCTGATGTTGGTGCGGGCGAATACGTCTGCTTGTTGGGTTTGGCGAAATCTACGACAGTTATTGGCATTGATATCCAGTTCCCCGGCGTAGCTCTTTGAGATGGCTTGGTTTCGCTTCATGGATGATCATGACTTTAGAGTGGGTATGACTATTACGGCATACAAAGCCGGATGGTCAGGAATCGTCACTCAGGCATGCGCCGACGAGGCGTTTGCAAAAGGTCGAGGCGTACATCTGAAAACGCCTCGCAAAGGTGAAATGCCAGCACTGGAGACAGGAGATGGCAACTAAACCCAACACGGTCATTCGTCGAAAAAGTCATAGTCGATACGTCGTTGAAGTGGGCGGAAAGCCCCTTGCGGGTGTTGTTGGTATTGAATTGATCCAAGGCACCAAAGAAAAAATCGATGAAAATGGCTGGACTGTCGTTGAGAGGGATGGAGAACCCGTCGTTCGCATCGAAGTCTTGGCGAAAATGGTGACGTTCAATGCCTAAGAAACCTGGAGCAGGAGACCTTAAATATCTGTTCAGCTTTCAGAAGCGTGGAGACGTAGATGATGGTTTCGGTGGGGTTATTGTGGGGACAGGGCCATTTGCAACAGTGTTTGAAGCGGCTGCTAGACTAATACCAATGCGCGGGTCTGAGACTGTCATTGCTGGTCGATTGAATGGCAAGCAGCCTTATTCCTGCACATTCCGCGGCTCTCATGCTATGGCACGAACGGTAAATAACGCGTGGCAGTTGGTGGATGCGCGAACTGGTAAGATTTATCAGGTGTTTTCTCCCACCGTCGACAATGACCAGAACAATGCTTTCCTCGATATGATCATTCAGGAAGGTGCGGTGACATAATGGCGGTACTCGGCTTGAAGAAGCTGAACGCCAAACTAAAGCGCCTTCCTGCAGCGGCTGAGGCCGCAATCAGGACGGCCATGGAGCAAAGCGCTAATGAAATAGTTGCGCTTATGAAATCACTCGTTCCGGTCGACAAGGGTGATCTTAGAGAGAGCATTGGATGGACTTGGGGGAGCAAGCCCAAATATTCACAGGCCATTGCATCCGTGACATCGGCAAGTGGAAATCTGACCCTGACAATCCATGTCGGTAACTCCAAGGTTCGATATGCTCATCTGGTTGAGTTTGGCACTGCTCCTCACTTGAATGGTGGACAGTTCGCAGGAACGCAGCACCCCGGAACTAAAGCCGAGCCGTTCTTTTTCGTCTCATGGCGAGCATTACGCAAGCGCGCGAAGTCCCGCATCACAAGAGCAATTACTAAGTCTGCCAAGCAGGTTGCGGCAAGCGGAGGATAACGCGTGGATCCCACCGTTGAACTAATCACAGCGATCTTCGCGAAGTTGCGATCAATTCCAGCGATCACCGCTCTAGTTGGTGCGAAGATATTCGACAATCCTCCCACCGTGACCAACGCACCAAGCAGTCCTTACATTTCGCTTGGTCCATCAGACGATCTCACTGAGGACATCGAGTGCGTCGATGGAGTTGAGGCTACGTTGCAAATCGACTGTTGGTCATGGGGTGCTGGAGAACACAATTCTTCCGCCATGGTTCGCAAAGTTGCGCATGAGGTAAAGAAGGCACTGCACAACCAGGAACTTCCACTTACGCAAAACTCTCTGGTTCTCCTAAAGCACAATGTGACGCGATTCATGCGAGACGAAAACAACGCAGTTAATCACGCTGCCATCTCGATTACGGCGATCCTGGAAGAGCCGTAGCCATTGGCCGTTTGGCCAGCACTTCACAAATTTCACCATCTTATCGGCCGCCATTTGAGCGGCCTTTTTCATATTGAAAGGCCACCAATCAATGGCACAGCCTACGACCATCAAGGGCGGCAAAGTTCGCGTCTTCATCGGCAACAACGCAACGCCAATCGTGTATACCGCTCCTTGCGGCTTCACATCTAAATCCATCACGCTTTCAAAAGGCCTTGAAGAGGTTCGTCTGCCTGATTGCGCCAATCCTGACAAGGTTGATTGGCTCGGGCGTGACGCTACGAGTCTTTCGATGGCTATTTCAGGTGAAGGTGTATTGACCGCAGAGTCGGTGGATACCTGGCTTTCAGCGTTTGAAAGTGTCGATTCAGTCAATGCAAAGGTCGAGTGGGAGTTTCCTGCAAAACTGATTACATGGACCGGCAAAATGCACGTTGAAACCATTGAGGTCGGCGCTCCTAACGGTCAGCGTGCGACACAGACTGTGAGCCTGCAGTCTGACGGCGAAATGGTTCGCGTAACCACATAATGAGTCGGGACGCTTCGATAGAACTGGATTTTGGTGACAACGCATATCACTTTCGATTGGGGTGGGGTGAGTTGGCCAAAATTCAGGAGGCATGCGATGCAGGGCCTTATGTGGTTTTGCATCGCCTATCTACGCAGAGTTGGCTTCTTAACGATATCAAGGAAGTAATTCGCTGGGGTTTGATCGGTGGTGGAATGACACCGTTGTCGGCATTGAATCTCGTTAGAGACTATGTCGAAGGCAGGCCGCCCGTTGAAAGCGTAATGCATGCACAGGCCATATTGTCTGCTGGATTGATGGGGGCTCCCGAGGAGGAGTTGGGAAAAGATCAGGCGGCAAGTCGCGAGGCGAACCACTCGACGACCTCCCCAACGGAAAGTTGAGACTTGCCGCGGTTTACGGAAATGGCGCAGTGATGGGTTTCACGCCTCAAGAAGTGAATGCCATGTCCATTTGGCAGTTTATGGCAGCACTGGATGGCTATGAAAAGGCCAATTCTAGCGGTGAAGACAAAAAACTGACCGAACAAGAAAAAGACGAGCTTTTTGAGTGGATTCTTGAGGGTTAACGCAATTTGCAGAACGCAATGGTGTTATCGCCACTATATGGACTCTTAATGTTGAGAGTCCATTTCCCCTCAAAGATCGCACCTTTGGCTTTGATCATTTCGGCCATTTGAACGCATAGTTTTCGCGCCTCGCCGGATGACATGTCAATCACAGCCGTAATGCTGGAATTCCATCCCGACACTTCGCATTTTTGCGAGGACATCCCTGTTGCGTCGATGGATTCGCATACTTTGTAGGCATCGCTTACGGCGTCTGCAAACGAGACTGACGGCGCCGCGATCAACATGGCCGAGACAATCAGTATTTTCTTCATACCTTCTACCTTTAGGAACAGCCGATGGCCCGCGATCTGGAAACACTAGTCGTGCAGTTGTCTGCTGACATCAAGAAATACGAGAATGCACTAAACAAAGCAAACGGTCTGACCAATCGTCAGATGAATAGCATTGAGGGCAGGGTACGCAAGAGCAGCAAGAATATTGCTTCTTCATTGAGTGGGCTCGGAGGTGTCGTCGCAGGAGCATTCGCAGGTGGTGTCGCACTAAAAGGCGCGCAAGACCTTTTGGACGCGTCGACACGCATCACTAACGCCCTAAAGGTTGCAGGGCTTTCTGGTAACGACCTCAAGACCGTATATGACGCTCTGTTTGTGAGTGCTCAGAAAAATGCGGCACCACTTGAAAGTCTCGTGACGCTTTACGGACGTGTTTCTCTTGTCCAAAAAGAACTGAACATCAATCAGCAGCAACTTATCGGATTCACTGACAAGGTCGCGCTTGCGTTGCGCGTGGCCGGTACGGACGCTTCCACAGCATCAGGCGCATTGCTGCAGCTTAGCCAAGCACTTGGCTCTGGCACTGTACGCGCCGAAGAGTTTAACTCTGTGCAGGAAGGCGCATTGCCAATCCTCCAGGCCGTAGCGGCGGGGATGAAAGAGGCCGGTGGGTCAGTTTCAAAACTGCGCGCACTGGTTATCGATGGGAAGGTTTCATCTGAGGCGTTTTTCAAGGCGTTTGAAGCTGGGTCGCCTATCCTGGAAGAGAAGGTGGCAGGATCAACACTGACTGTCAGCCAAGGCTTTACCCGTCTCGGCAACATTATGATTAATGTTGCTCGCGAGTTCGACAACAGCACCGACGCAGCAATGCTGATTACCAAGTTCCTCAAAGAGCTTGGTGATGTTTTCCAACAGTTGGGCGGGTGGATCACAGCGGCAACAGGCCCGCTTGCTGAATTTGCAGGATATCTAGATACGGTTTCCGCGTCGGCTCAGCAGACCGGCGCTGCTATCGGCAAGTTCCTTGGTACAGATAAGGTTGGCCAGTTCTTTGGTGCCACTGGACCAAAGCCTACTGACAAACAAATACAAGACCGCATCAATACGGCATTCGGCACCAGTGCAAAACCTGGGACAACTGCCGACATTACAGGCGGCGGCACTCTTCGCCCTAACGCCATCAAGCCGATCTCGATTGAAGACTACAAGCCAGTCGGGAAACCAAAGAAGGCCAAAGCAGTACCAAAAACCGCCGACGACCGCATTACAGCAGACATCCAGCAGGTCAAGGATCGCACCGAGGCACTTCGCCTTGAAGCGGAGATGGTTGGCAAGTCGTACCAGGCGCAGGAGGCCCGCAAAATGGCTCTCGACCTCGAACAATCGGCCTTGGCTGATTTGCGAGAGGAGGCCCGTAAGAAGGGTGTCACTGATCTGGATAGCATCAAGCTTTCATCGGAGCAGGTAGCAAAGATCAATGCTGTTTCTGAAGCCTACGGGCGTCAGGCTGAAGAGCTTCGCAAGGTTCAGGAGACGCAGGAGCGCGCAGAATCCGCAGCTTCCGAATTCTACGACACGTTCAAGAGTGGCGTCATTGGTGCGATTACCGGCGCTGAAAGCCTGAAAGACGCATTGTCTGGCATTCTGAAGAAGCTCGCTGAGATGCTACTGAATTCCGCCTTTGACCAATTGTTCAAACCCGCATCCGGAAATTCTGCTGGCGGAATGTTCGGTGGAATATTTGGCAGTATCGGCAAACTACTCGGCTTCGACAAGGGTGGATATACGGGGGCTGGCGGCAAGAATGATCCCGCAGGTATCGTCCACAAAGGCGAGTATGTCATCCCAAAGAGCATTGTCGATAAGGTTGGTGTCGGTGGCATCCATTCCATGTTGGGTGGGTACGCAGGGGGCGGTTTAGTCGGTCGCGCTCCAAATATGCCGAGATTGCATTCTCAATCCAGCCGCAGCCAACCAGTAAGCGTCGTGTATTCTCCATCAATTGACGCTCGCGGTGCTGATGCAGCAGCCGTCACACGACTTGAGCAGGCAATGGCACGTGATCGCCAAGAACTCCCTGCACACATCGTTACCACAGTTCGCAAGGCTCAGAAGAGTAGGGTGTTGAGTTGAGGTTAGTCTAGAGCGTAGCGCTCCTTGGCTGCCTCAACGGCCTCCTCGAACGTATTGAATAGGCTAGGAAGTTTACCGACAATCGTGGGTGGGCTCGCATTCAGATCAGCCAAAGAAAGATTCCATCCATCTCTTTGGCGAGTGATCCTGATCTCATTCTTTACTTCCACTTTAATTTTAACGGCCATTTCCCACTCCCTTTGGTTGTGGGTTGAAACAATCACAACCTACCAGAGGAGTCCATGATGGAACATGCAAACATATTCGTAGGCCATAGAGATAGGAATCTTGATCCAGTTGTGGAGGCCGATGGAAAATTGCTCGGCACTGTTCAGCAGGTGAAGGATTTCATCGCCCAATGGGAAAATCAGTTCGTTCCAGCGTGCACGTGCGGCGACTTCGAACGACGCGTCATAGATATTATTCGTAAGGCGAAACAGCATCGCCAGCTTTAGGCTTTTCTAAAAATGGCAATCACCTACCCATACGACCTTCTGACTGAATTTCCTGGCTGGTCGACTGAATTTGATTTGGCCTACCGACAGGAGCAAAGCCGCACTGCAGGAGGGAAAACCTATGTCAAGGACATGGGCGACCCTCTCTGGCAGGCAACTTACCAGTCGCGCTCTATGTCTGCGAACGAATTGGATGGATGGCGTGCACGATTCAAGGCTCTCGAAAATGGACTTAATCAGTTTCGCGCTTGGTCTAGGTCGCGGTGTTATCCTATCGCTTATCCCGGTGGTCAATTCTTCGGGCAGGATAGCTTTGCTAACTTGCTGGCGAATCCGGGCTTTGAAACGGGTCTAGCCACACCTTGGCAAGGAGTTGACGGTGTAAATATCACCATTGCATCTGGAGGTGGCGGCACTCATTCAGGAGCGTACGCACTTTTAATGAACAAAGGTGCCTCTGGCATAGGAGCTGGAACAAACAGAGCCGCCTTTCAGGTTGTATCGGGCATTCAGGCAAACAAGCAATATCAGCTATCCGGATGGATTAACGGCGTAACTGCGGGCGCATCTGCTGGTGCCTTCCTTAAGGTTGAATGGCGTGACGCAGCGAACGCAAGCCTCGGATTTATCAACGTCGTAAATAATGTCGGTTATACCATGCTATGGACGGCAGTGTCTGGCGCCCTAGTTGCGCCTGCCGCGGCCATAACTGCAATTGTTTACCTAAATCTTTCAGTTAACGGTGCGGCTCAGTATCTGGCATTTGATGACATTTCATTCTCACGCTACGAAACTTTCACAGGCCTCAACGCACAGGTAAATTCTATCAACGCCAACCGCAAAGCCATCACGCTTAAAGGCTTGAACGGCGGATACACTGGCAAGATCGGCGACTATATCCAGATTGGAACGCGCAATCTCCATCAGGTGATGGAGGACTTCACTGCCAACACATCCGGCGTGACAGGCGAGTTTGAAATCAGATCGCACCTTTGGCCAGAGTCCGCGGTGAATGACACCGTGGCAGTGGTCAGGCCATCCTGTAACATGACGATGGTTCCGGGTAGTTTGAGTACTACTGCCGAGTTAGCTACTGGCCGTGGCACGATAAGTTTTCAGGCCATGGAAGATCGATAAGAGCCGGGTGATAAAGGCCCACTGTAACCGCTGACAGGCTTAAATGCTGAGGCTGTGAAAAAGCGACAAGCGGGTTAGAGGCCCGCACCAATTTCCGAACGACGATAATCCACAACGATAGACGCTCGTCTATAGGAGCAATCATGCGCAACATTTCTTCTGGCAACCTTGCGTTGCTTCAGGGGCGTCAACTTGTGGCGCGTGATTTCCTCTGGATTGTGGCTCGGTCTTTTGATGGATCGCCTTATCCATACGGTTTCTGGTCTGGCGTTGGCGATATCAGTGCTCCAGTGACAAATCCCGATACAGGCTTGCCCAACACTCGCAACTTCGAAGGTTCTGGCACCCTTATCCAGATCGGCGATGTTCCGCAGGTCGCCAATATCACTGTCCAGAACGTCACGATTTCCATGTCACAGATTGATGCTGGCGTTGCCAATATCGTTCGAGGGCATGATCTGAAGCAGGCACGTATCGAAATATACCGCGGGCTGTTCAATCCAGATACGCGTCAGTTGGTCGATCCCGCATTTTTACGGTGGATTGGCTTTGTCGACAAAGTAACGATCAAGACTCCCAAAGAGAATGACGCGGGCAGTGTTGAGATTGAGTGTGCCAGCCACACTCAGGAAATGACTCGAGGCAACCCGGATCGTCGCGCCAATGACAGCCAGAGACTTCGCTCGGCCACTGACAACTTCTTTGAGGACGTGACTACCGTTGGCGAGACTGAATTCTTCTGGGGGCAAAAGGCTGGAAAAGTAGAGACGGTTGCCAGCCCGTCTCTCAAAACCAAAGTTATATTAAGCGGTAAATGATCAGACGCGCACGAAAAGAGGACATGTCGCGCGTGCTGGTCATGGCACGTGATTTCCACAAATCAAGCGGCGTGCATTTTCCATTCAGCGCTGCACATGCCTCCCTGTTGTTTAGTGCCTCGATAAGTGAACCGGATAGATGCTGCTTTGTCATAGAGGATGACGGACTGCATGGCGTCATTGCTGCACAGGCATACGATTACCCACTAGCAAATATTCGCGCCGCCATGGAATCGTTCTGGTGGGTACGTCCAAAATACTGGCGGAAAATGCCAGCCCTTATCCAAGAATATGAGGATTGGGCAGCTTTCCGCGATTGCTCCATTGTTGGCATGGGGATGATCGGCGGCGCTAGAGCCAGCCGCGCTTTTAAACGCCTTGGCTACGAGCCAGTCGAACAGATGTTTTCCAAGCGCATTTAGTCGCTCCAAGCCATGCTTAAGGATATCCCATGCCAGTTTTTGCAGGCCTAACAACCGCTATCGGCGGATTGCTGGGCGGTACGTTTTTGTCTGGTATCGGTGGCATACTGCTCAAAGCCGTTGTTGGTGTCGGGCTAAGCTTTGCCGCGCAGGCCCTTGCAGGCAAGCCAAAAGAACAGAAATTCAGCGTCAACGGCAAGCTTCAGTCTGGCGGTGACGTTTCCCGTTCGTTCATACTCGGGCATACGGTCACTGCTGGCTCGCTGGTCTACGCCAATACATGGACGCAGGGCAGCAAAACCCCAAACAAATATTTCACGCAGGTCATTGCACTTTCGGATTTGCCAATTGCTGGCCTGACACAGTTCTTCGTCAACGGCGAAGCAGTCACGATTGATCCAATCCTTGATCCTGACGACAAGGGCTTTCAGATTGCCGAGTATCGGCGCGGCTCTGACAATCATCTATGGATTCGCTTCCACGATGGCACGCAGACAGCCGCTGACAGCCTTCTCGTCAATAAGGTGTCTTCGTCGGTCAGGCCGTGGCAATCAACGCGTATTGGCACTGGCGTGGCCTACGCTGTCGTTACGGCGCAGGTTGATGCAGAACTATTCACTGGCTTTCCTCAGTTCAAATTCGAAGTGCAGGGAACCAAGCTTTACGATCCATCACGAGATAGCTCTGTTGGTGGTTCTGGCACACAGCGCTTTGACACTCCATCCACATGGGGTGGTGACGGCGACGATCTGCCGGCAGTCCAGATTTACAACCTGCTTCGCGGCATTACATACGGCGCAAGCTGGCTTTATGGTTTGCAGGGTCTTGCTGCAACGCGCCTTCCTACTTCCGAGTGGATTGCGCAGATCAACAAGTGTCGCGCGCTCATTGCGGGACCAGACGGCAACGAGGCGACTTATCTCACGGGCGGCGAAGTCCAGCTTGACGCGCAGTTGGCTGATGCCATTGAAGCAATCCTTACGGGCTGCCAAGGCAAGCTAACTGAATACGGCGGGCTGTATTCCATCTACGTTGGCGCACCAGATGCTCCGACGTTTGCATTCGATGACAGCCAGGTTCTGTCAACCGAAGAGCAGGAATTTACGCCGTTCTTTGGTTTGGCTGACACCATCAACGGTATCAGCGCGACATACCCGGAACCAAAGGAAAGCTGGAATACCAAGACCGCACCAGCACTGACCGTAGCAGACCTTGAGGCCGAAGACGGCAACCGTCGCATGATGGCGGATGTGCAGTACGACATGGTGTATCGCGCAAGTCAGGTTCAACGCCTGATGCGGTCGGCACTGTTGGAGGCACGAAGGGCTCGACGACACACACTCGTGTTGCCGCCAGAGTTCTGGCCTTATGCTGTTCCGGGTGCCGTGTGCCAGTTTACGTCTGTTCGCAATGGTTATGTCGGCAAGCTATTCCGCATTGATGGCGTAGCAGACAAGGGCAATCTCGACGTAACAGTCGACATGACGGAAGTCGATCCTTCCGACTACGATTGGAATCAAGGCACAGACTATACGCCTCCAATCTTTGTGCCGATTACGCCGTCAAGGCCGGACCCACAGCCAATCATCGATTGGTTTGTTGCTCCAGAAAACGTTCCAGATAATAACGGAGTTCCCAGACGTCCCGGCATTAGACTGTCATGGGATGGGGCGCAGGAAGACGTTATAGGCGTTGAGTTCGAAGTCCGCTTGGCTTCGTCACTGGTGACTATCTACCAAGGGCGCATGGATCAGCCGACGATTGGTTCGCTGCTGATCAGTCAGGGGTTGTTGCCAAATACGCTTTATGGCGTTCGCGGCAGATATATTCCAGGCACGGCACGCTCAACGCTTTGGTCTGGTTGGCTGAATGTCACTACCGCCAACGTACTGTTGGGCAGTGAAGACATTTACACTCAAGATATCGTCGATGAAGTCAACCAAGAGATTGGCGGGCATCTGGAGTGGGCAGGCAATACGACGCGATGGCTGACTGAAAAAGTTCAGCAGATTGACGATCTTATTGCTGAAACAGGCGCTCAATCCACCACCGACAAGTTCGAGCTTCTGGCGTCGATCGGAAGCGTTACCGCGTCTTACACGCGGGACATTCAGGTTGTGGCAACAGCAACTCAGGCTGCTGTGTCTCGTATTGAGACGCTTGAAGTCAACCTTGCAGGGGTGCCGGGGCAGATTGCAGCCGTAGCTACAGCAGTAGATGCCCTGACGGTGACGGTTACCACCTTGAATGGCGTTGTTACCGCTCAAGCCACGGCCATCACCAACCTCAATGTCAGTGTTGGCAGTGTTTCGGCCAACGGCTTGTTTCGTGTCGAAACAACAGCGACGGAATCAGGTGCGCTCTCGACGATCGGTCTTAGTGCTAGTGCCACTTCTGGTGGCGTAACCACTCAGGCGGCTCTGTTCATCAGTGCTCAATCTGGCGGCATCTCAACGGTTACAATCCGGGCTGACAGGTTCGTCATTTCCAACGGCACGAACATAGAGGCGCCATTCATCTTCGTTGGTGGTGTCGCCCAGATGCAGGCCGCCCGTATCAACGTTGTAACCGCAGGAATGCTGCGCTCAAGCGATAGCAAGATGCAGATAGACCTGACCAACAAGCGCATTCTGATTTCCGATTAAGGGGAATAAATTGACCGGCAGAACCTTAATTGGCGATTTTGGTGGTGGTGACTATCGCATTCGGATGTCAAAATCCGGAAAAGATGTCACCACCACACTCAATCCAGAAGACCTAGCATTTGATAGTGCTTGGCTAGATAGCGCGGTCATTATCGATCGGGGTGTCATTGCGATTAGTTCTGGTGGTATCGTCACGATATCCTTCAGTACAACGCTCGATGCGGTGCCCTTCGTTATTTATTGGAGGCAGATCGATTCTAATACATTTTTCATGAGCCAGACAGCGACCAATTCGGCTGCGTATCAAGCGTATTACGCCACCACCTCATTAACAGAACTTAAATTCTGGAACTCGTCGGTCCTGCCACCAATAACGATAGGTTATATAGTATTGAAGGGGCCAATAATTGGTTAACCGGATTTTATTGGGCAACCACCCAACGTTTGGTATGGGAGGGTACGTCTCTATACCCGGAGTAGATGTTCTATTGGCCACAAAATATCAATTTATGTGGTCAACGATTTATGAACAACTGCAGATACTTCAATCGGGGTCTTTTACCTTGAATTCCGATTCTACAACTACGATGACTCTAAGCTGGACAGATTTAGGGTTCAGACCACTCATATTGTTGGCCAATGATAAGTATTCAATGAATCTTACGTACTTAGCAGGAACTTCTTCCGCAACAGTTAGACGTACCAATGCCGCGGAGGATATCACCAGCCCATCCGAGTCGGGCAACGCTACCGCTTATTACATCGTCACTAGGACGCCAATACCATGAGTAATCGGCTCTTAATTGATCCTGGTAGATTTAATCTATCAAGACCAGGGCAAGATGTATTGGTGGCCTCACAACAAAATTTGCTATTTAGTGGGGATGTCGCTAGTCCAGCCAAAGTTGTGCGGGGCCAAGTATCAGACATCTGCTCAGGGACCACCAAAACAACAAATGTCGCGTTTTCGTCGGCTTTCTCAATCAAGCCGTTTGTAATGGTGAATCTGATATCTGGCTCAGCAACGTCTAGACCCGGAGAAATCCGCACTCTCAGAACTTTCGGCGATATAAAAATGCCGATGAATGATTTCTGTTTCAATTTTACCCGAGTTGAGGTGGCAGTCAGCACAAGTGGCATCTCGTTTCTTATGGTCAATTATGGCGGGTCAAATCCAACATTTGGCTATACGTACGACTATCTCGTGTTCAACTACAGAATTGGGTACTGACGCATGCTTATTCGTTTCGAGCCAAACGGCAAGATTACCCACATCCGCAGTGACCCCGATACACAAGAACTCATTGACGCGGTTCTTGCTGAGAGTGATTGGTTGCATGAGGCGGGCGTACAATTGCCACCTATGCCATTCTTCACACCAAAGGGTGAACCAATACTTGGCGAGGACGGCGAGCAAATCGTAGATAGTCCCGGCATTCAGATGCCAGTTGTACAGCTACACACGCATTACGTCATTAATGTTGATGGTGAGTGGAAGGTGGCGGAACGTCCTATTGTGTCTACGGACAATACAGAGATCAAAGCCGATGGCGTTGATGCGTTTATCGTCGACAGACTACCCAAACCATGCGCGTTCCTTCTGGATGGTGAACCGATAGAGGTCACTGATGGCACACTTGAGTTCTCGACTGAAGATGCAGGCACATACGTGTTTGAGACAGTCTTTCCGTTTGTCGATGCACGTTGGACAGTAACGGCCATTGAGGCAGTGAAGCCATGAAAATCTCTGGCAAAAAAGACATTGTAGCTGAAAGGCTACGGGGCAGGGCGGCTATTGACTTGATCTATGTGCCTCGCATCAACGAGGCCATGGGGCCTAAGTTTGCGCTGTATCAGGCTAAGGCAACACTTGCGTATAACCAAGTTGTTATGTCTGACAACGATAGCCCCAACGAAATTATCGAGAGGCATGAGGCGCATATCAACCTCATTTCCACCATCGAATCTCAGCGCCAGGCCGCGCAAGCCCAAGTCGATGCAGCCACATCTGCCGCCGAAATCGACGCCATCATAGCCGCCCTTTAGCACCCCCGCCACATCCCCAATTTACCACCTGCCTCACGGCGGGGAGGAGAACCTATGTCCGCACCTAACAAAGACGGCAAGATCGACATCGCCCCGCAGGCTGCTCTCAACGAGTACGCGGCCCTCAAGTCCTTCTACGAAAATCGCACATTGGTTCTTGCCCAGCAGATCCACGAACTCACTGGCACCGTTGAAGCTCTTCGCCTCGACCTCGAAGCCGCAACCAAGCCTGCGCCGAAGGTAATCAAATAATGGCTATCAAACCAGATTATGACGTCGGTATGATTGCCGTAACGGCGGGTGCCACGACTGTAACGGGCGTCGGCACGTTCTTTGTGAATGCCGACATTCAGCCAGGCGATATGTTTGGCGCTCAGGGCTATCCGCAGGCTCGCGTTGTTACCGTCAACAGCAATACATCTCTGACAATCGAGCCATGGCGCGGTGTTACACTTGCTGCCGGATCATCCTACTATGTGCGATATCAGGCCGATGGTTCGCGATATACGGCGGCTGCCCGTGCGTTGATCAACTCATTTTCGACCGGAAGCGTTGCGGCTATGCAGGCTTTAACGGGTGCCGTAGATAAAATACCATACTTCACTGGCACCGGTGTCATGGCACTGTCTGATTTCAAAGATTGGGCGCGTTCACTCTTCAGTCTCACTCCGGCTGCCGACCAGATCGCTTATTTTACAGGAGCTGGCACTGCAACATTGACTTCGTTCAAGGCTTGGGGTCGCTCTCTTTTGGGATTGACGGTTGCCGCTGACAAAGGCGTGTATTTTACCGACGCCAATACAGCAGCCACTTTTGATATTACGGCCGCGGGGCGTGCCGCTACTAACGTAGCCGGGACTCCGGCTGCCAATAAACTTCCGTACATGACTAGCGCCACTGCATCGGCACTTGCTGACTTGACGGCATTCGCACGAACGGTTCTTGACGATACAACTGGTGCGGCCATGTTTACCACAATGGGTGGTTCAAGCGGCGGCACAATTGGCGCATCCTGGCAAAAATTGCCGAGCGGTCTGATCTTTCAATATGGAAGCAACGCCGTGACGTTCGATGCAAATGGCATCGGAAGTGTAACGTTTCCGACCGCATTCAACAGTGCAGCTACCTATAACCTCGTCGCTTGGAATGGACACAATCTTTACAACGTCTCGTTCCAGCAGGTTCGGCAATTCGGATTTCCATCTGCAACAGCATTTGCCGTCAATGCCAAGACTGTAGCTGGGGCTAATTATGCTGGAGACGCACGGGTTGACTGGATTGCGATAGGGGTATGACCGTGGAAAACATAATATTCACGAAGATCAATGCAGATGGATTTCCGGTCGGGTTCTGGCAAAGTGGTGCCTATGCTCCCCCTGACGGGGGGATGATCGCAACGCAATTGTTCCTTCGGATGCATTCAAAATTGAGCAGGCGCAATACGAAGATCTGATCTGCAATCAGGGGCGTCGGAAATTTGTTGATGGGCATGTAGTGCCATATGAACCACCAACGCCTGAGCCTGTTATTCCGGACCGTCTATCGCGTCGGCAGTTCCGGCTGCAATTGATCGATAGCGGATTGCTCGACCAGGTTGAAACTTGGATCGCATCTCAGGATATCCGCACACGGGCAGCCTATGCCGACAGTGTATCCTTCCTGCGTACTGATGAGATGTTACAGGCTGGGTTCGATGCGCTCGGCTTTTCAACAGAGCAGATCGACGTCTTCTTTACGGCAGCCTCCGCCCTTTAAATACCCCGTCCCACAATCAGGAAAACACCATGCTCCGCAACCTCCTTCGGCGGGCATCTCGCTATGCGGCGCGCGTGTCGCTTGAGCTAACCATACGCTTAATGCTTCTGCGCTACGTGCTTTGCGCCCCAGAGCGGCAGGCAAGATACTAAAAACGTTCCAATCCCCCAAGGAAATCAAATGAACCTGACGCTCGGCTACACGCCGTTGCTGGTGGAGTCGTGCCGTAAGCATGGCCTGCTTCGCAACCAAGCTGCGTATGTTCTTGCCACGGCTTATCATGAGACGGCGCATACGATGCTGCCAGTGCGTGAGAAGGGCGGCGAGTCATACCTGCGCAAGAAGAAATACTGGCCGTATGTGGGTATGGGCTTTGTCCAGGTCACATGGCTAACCAACTATAAGCGTGCATCGAAAGAATTGGGTGTCGACTTTGTTGCTGATCCAAAGCTCCTGCTCAATCCAGAATACTCGGCCGAGATTGCCGTTGTTGGCATGAAGGAAGGCTGGTTCACCGGCAAGCGCCTTGCGGATTACATCACGCTTCAGAAGTCAGACTTTAGGCAAGCTCGCCGTATTATCAACATCTTGGATTGCGCCGATCTGATCGCCGGTTACGCACTAGTCTATGACGGGCTGCTAAAGGCTGCTGGTTATGACTGACGCCCCGCAGGACGGCCAGTCGTCCACAGTCAACGTCACCGTACAGACGCCGGCACAAACCACTACACAGCCCACGCTACAGCCAATTACGGTATTACCTCCCAAAGCCACGCGCACCTTCTCCAAGTGGATGGTGATTGCCAACTGCGGGCTGGCGTGGGGCGCGATATTCGCATCGATCTTCTGGGCGCAGGCAGCTTACGTCGCTCTTGGCGGCTTCGCCATGGTTGCCATCCTTGGCGGGCAGTACATGGGCGTTGGACACAAAGACCTTCAGTTGCTTATGCGTAGCCTGTCGCCAATCAGCGGAGGTTCTACGACCGAGATGCAAGAACCACCACCGCTACCTGGAGACAACGATGCTGGATAATCTCATAGGCGGTGCGTGGGGCTATGTCGCCATAGCTGCCATTGCCCTAGGCATACTCGCCTACACGTTCCATCTTGGCTCCTCGAGCGCGACGGCGAAGTGGGAGGCCAAGATTGCAACTATTGAGCGCAATTATGCCTCTGCAGCCCTTGCTGAAGGCACGCGGCAAGGCGCGGCAAACAAAGAAGCCAAAGATCGTGAGTCCGTAAATCTCGCAATCATCGCTGCGCAGTCTGCTGCACTATCCCAGAAACAAAAGGAATTGTCCGATGCAGCTGATCAAGACGCTGACCGTGATCGCGTTTGTCTGTCTGACGACAGCCGGATGCGTATCGACTCCATCAATTAGCCCTGCGCCAAAGCCACAACTAACACAGGCAGATAGCGCGCTTCTCAAGGCGTGCAACCTTCCCGTTCGGCTGGGTGCTGGCGATGTAACACAGCGACAAGTCGAGAAGCTGTGGATCACTGACCGAGCCTCGCTGATCGAGTGTTCACGCCGCCACAGGGCTTTGGGTGATTATTACACCGACCGCGATGCACGACTGATGGGAAATAAGAAATGAACCCGCTCGGGATTAATATTGAACTTGGCGCGTCTGAAGTGCCTAAAAACTCCCGTTCGGGACTCCGCCACCTATACAACTGCGCATACATCCACTTCACCAACCTCTCTTACCTCCTTGCGAGGTTCGCATGAGCTTCACGGGCCTAGAAATATTCTACCTTCTGGCCTTTGTGGCAACTGGCGTTGCCGGCCTGTATTGGAAGTGGGGGGGAGAGATTGGCAAGGTTCGCGACGATCTGGCCGCACACAAGCTCCATACCGCCGAGACGTTCGTAACGAAGGCTGGCATGCAAGAACAAACCAATCAAATCATGCGGTCGATTGAAGGCATTGGTGACAAAATTGACAAGGTAAACGACCGCATCGATAGGTGGGTAGAACACCAAGGCAAACCGGTGACCCGGGCGCGATCATGAGAATGACGTGTTTATTTAATATATTAAGAGTAGTATGAGTCTCAAAAAATCAGCGAATACGACTCGCACTAAATAATTGGAGAGTAAAAATGCCAGTAAGAGATGTAGCAGAATATATTCTGAGGCGGAATGGCGAAATGACGGCCATGAAGCTGCAAAAGCTCGTCTACTACGCGCAGGCATGGTCGCTAGTTTGGGACGAGCGTCCGCTATTTGATGAAAAAATTGAAGCGTGGGCGAATGGACCAGTATGCCGCTCGTTGTATTCGGCTCACCACCGTCAATTCAGTGTTGGGCCAAATCAAATTAAGACGGGTGAATTGGATTTAGACGAGCGGGCTACGAATACGGTCCATGCTGTCCTGAGTTTCTACGGAGACAAATCCGCGCAATGGCTGAGTGATCTTACCCATCTCGAGACTCCGTGGGTGCGGGCGCGTATGCGCGCTGACGTTCAAGACGGCACTCCTTCAGATGAGGAAATTCTACTTTCGGATATGCATGAATATTACTCGGGTCTTGTTAATGTGGAAAACAATGAGCAAGCATGAACCGGAAAAACGCTCGTATTGAACGGCAACTGGCTAAGCAGCTGGCGCATATTCAGAAAAAAGCTCGGACAGTTGCCCAGTTTTCCGAAGAGAAAACGCCACGAGTCATTGACGCTCCCCAAATTAACAAAAACCCTCGCACGCTTGCAGATCCAGTCAGTATCATGGGCATGCAAATGCAGTATCAAGTTATTACGCATGCAGATCAAGAAGGTGCTTGGAGCTGGGGCCAAGAAAGGAATTGGTGTTCACCTGCGCACAATGCAGAAAATGCCTGTGAAATTCGCTCAACAATGATTTTTATGTCGGGACTGTATTGGCACGAAATATTGGCGCAGAGGACTGGCAGCGGACATAAGAGACACAAAAAGAATCACTCCCAAGCGTGGGACTCACTGTGCGCCGAAGCCCAAGAGAGATGGCTTGAGATTGGGCGCGGCGAAGATGAGCTTTTTAGGTTTCGCACGGGCGGAAAGGGCAGAATTTGGGGCTTTCGAGATGGCCACATATTCAATGTCGTTTGGTGGGATGCGGAACATCAAATATACCCGGTTGATTAATCTCATACTCACCCACCAACCCCGCATATTCCGCAAGGTTTGTGCGGGGTTTATTTTTGTACCCCCGCTGGCTGAAAGGCTGGCGGGGTCTTTTTTCTTTCTGGAACCGAATCCACTCATCGCCGTTTCAGGCCATGCAACGACACTCATTTGAATCTGTGACCATCGAAACCAAGAAGGTCGGCCTTTACCGGAACATCACGTCGGTTGAGGAAGCCGCAGAGTTTCTTGTTTATGATTGGCCGATTGAGAAGGGACCGTTGCAATTGCAGGCCCGGATTGATTGTCTCGATGCCATGGAGAATGCTCTGGATGCTGAGCAGGCGAGAGCGTCATTCATCGCTGCGGTGAAAGAGGCGGGCATATTCGTCCGGGAAGGGCGTTAGGTTTTAAACCCAGCCCAGCCGTGCACGGTCCCCGCAATACCCCCAGTTCCATAGCGCTTGCTGAATCAGAACGGGAAACCTCATTGCGGCCTTCCTCTGCTCAGGTGCGAAGCTGCCCCGATCAATCAATCCATCCTCAAGCGCCATCTGGCAGTCATTGAAGCGGTCAGAATAATTCCCCTTGGCCCTTGGAGCCTTTATTTTCATTGATATGCTCCCGCCTGCGGACTATGCCAGAAACTTGACAAACACGAGCTCCGGATCGTTATCGTCCAGGTTATGAATATACCCGCTCGGGCTAAAGTTAGCTTGAGAGAGAAGCCTCTGCATTACCTGATTTGAGAGGTTTGTTGTTGCCCAAATTTTCGGTGTTGTGCAGATATCTATAAAGTAGCACAGCAGGGCAGCGCCGACGCCCTTCTTTCGGAATGCCGTCCCAACCATGATCATTTCAATCATGCCTGAGCGAAAGAAATGGTAGTTGAAAACACCGTAGGCGGCGATTTCGTTATTATGACAAGCCACAAAACATTCGTTCGCGTCGATCCATTGTTTTATTTCTTTGGTACGCTCTGAATAGGTGGGGGTGACGGTATCAAGAGACGTCAGAACATCCAGATCGTTCAACGCGGCCAGCCGCATTTCAATTTTCATGTTTTCAGTACCAGCTGATCAACGATCAGTTTCTTGCTCTTGGTGCGTTTACTTCAATTCGAGTGTTTCATTAGCTGAAACCTGTTTCAATTTTGTTCTCAATAACCAAAGAGTCAAGTGGAGTAACAGTCCGTTTCAGGGTTGGGGCAACTCGAGTGTCTGTTGTCAGAGTAGGCGCCACCTTATAGATTAGGACGATACTTTGGAGATTGGGTGCATGGCAATCAAACGAATGGACAACGTCGGAATCGTCGTCGAAGACCTGGACGTGGCGATCGATTTCTTGCTCGAGCTCGGCCTGGAGCTCGAAGGGCGGACCACGATCGAAGGAGAATGGGCTGGCCGTGTGACTGGACTGGGCGATCAGCGTGTCGAGATTGCTATGATGCGCACACCGGACGGCCACAGCCGGCTCGAACTCTCCCGCTTCCTCACGCCGCCTGTCGTCGCAGATCACCGCAACGCGCCAGTCAACGCCCTAGGCTATCTCCGCGTTATGTTTGCTGTCGATGATGTGGACGACACGCTTGAAAGGCTTCGTAAGCGCGGCGCGCAGCTTGTGGGCGAAGTGGTCCAGTATAAAAACGTGTATCGACTTTGCTACATCCGTGGGCCTGAAGGACTTCTCATCGGGCTCGCCCAAGAACTCAGCTGAGAGTGATACGAAGACAAATAGGAAAGAGTGATCGAGGTCAGCGAGCGCGTGAGGTTGACTTGTCACTCTGTTATCGCTCATTCCAATATTAATTCTTCCAGTTTGGGAGGCTCGGGTGGCAATACGATCAGTTCGTCGTCGGGCAGGGGCTTTTGAAGCCTAAGCGCCTCTTTCCTCGGAGCATTCAGCCAAATGTCGATGTCTTCCGGGGTGCGCAGGATAACCGGCATCGCCTTGGAGTGGATAGGTTCGACGACAGCATTCGGGCGCGTTGTCAGGAAGGCGAATATCTCCGTATCAACCGGGCCTTCCTTTGCCTTGCGCACACCGCTCCATTTCGTCCAGACGCCAGCGAACCAGAAGAGGGGCTTTTCCTCGTTCAAGGCGAACCAATAGAGCGGAAGCTTGTTTGTGACGGGATCGCGGACGCTGCCATATTCTGAAAATTGGGTGACAGGCACAACACAACGGTTTTCCTCGCCCATCCAAGTCTGCCAGTGCGGTATCCATGACTTGCGGACGTTGGTCACTCCACTGTCGACGGTTACGCCTGTTTTGGCGTTGGGCTTCAGGTGTTCGGCAGGCGTCGGCATTCCCCAGCGGAGCATCGCCAGTTCCATCTCGCCGTCTGCATCCTTGCGCGCGATCGGTGCCGGATAGTCCGGATAGATATTGTCGTCAAACTCATTTCGGTTGGTTCGGTTGCCGATCCCCTTGAAGAGATCGCGCATTGCTTCAACGCCCATGGTGATACGGAAAAGATTGCACATAGTCAGATCGGTTCCCTTTTATCAGAGATGATAATTGATCCGGTTGCGATCACAAGATGCTCAATCCCGTGGCCCATTTGCCTTGCCGACAACCGAGACGGTCTTCCTGTCACAGGCGTTGCACTTGAGTTTCGGTCTGATTGCATTGATTGGAGAGTACAATCCATATTTCTTTGCGAGCTCGTATCGGTCGATCTGTTTTGTGTGACCGCATTCGGTGCAGAGCGCGAAAAGTATCTCGTAACTTGCCAGATCGATGAATGCCTCCATATTGGTGACCATCATCATATAAACGCGCACCTTGCCCACGGTGCTTAATCCCGCGCCCGGTTTCGCGTGCCGAACTCGTTCATGAGTTTTCCCTTGCAGAGATTGCATTTGAGCAGCGGAGCCAAACTATTGATCCTGGTGTGCTTCCCATGCTTTCGCTCAAGCGCGTATCGATCAACCAATCCATCCCGGCAGCAGTTACTACAATAGCCATAGAGATCATCCCAACTTTCCAGATCACAGAAACGATCCGTGTCTTTCGGCCCGTTCAATGACTTCTTCCTAGCCAAAGCGCCCGACCTCTATTCGTTGCCAGCGTGAGCGCCATTTGCGGCTCATAAGTTCCTTGGGATCAACCCATTCAGCATCGAATGCCTTTAAGAAGGTCTCTGCCTGCGCTTTGAGTGCAAAGCAGTAAACGATGTATCCCTCATTCCACGACCATGCAGATTTGTTCAGGCGGCTGCATTCCAGTTGTTTGGACAGAGCTTCCACTTCATGGAACCTAAAACGTACCTCTAAGGCGGTCAATGCTACCTGATAGGGGTATATCTGATTGAATAGCGTATCTGGGATGTCGCCTCTGCTACGACTGGCCATCTCAGTGCCTCGACGTTCTGGGTTTCCATCCACGCGCATAGCCATGCCCGGCAATCAGCGCAGCGTACTCAATCTCTCTGATGAGGTAGGCACAGTCACGGAGCAGGGCGTCTATCGCCGCTCTGGTGTCGCCATGGTGTTCGGCGATGTATCGATCAATCTCGTCATCATGGTTTAATACCGGCTCGTTCATGGCCCGTTTCTCCTTCCAGAGACAAAGCCTGTCCGCTCCCCATCGCGCGAGACAGTTGGGGTTATCAGGTTTCAGGTTGTACTTATGCTAATTCTGCAGTTTCAGTTGAGCTGCCGCTTCTTCGCTGCCAATGCCTTCTGCAGATCAGCGGCAAATTTCTCGACAGTAACCACCGGCCCCTTGTCGTGTCCGTCAAAACAAACTGCAATCTGGTCCACTTCAAGCGATGGCAGGACTTTCTCAAGCGCTACATCGAGAGGGATTGGTCTTACCTCTAGCCCGGATAAATCGGCCTGGGGTGGTATCCATAAATAGGCGAACTGTTTCGCTGGCCAGACCGGGAACATGAACGGCACAAGATGTTCGTCGTCCATCATGGCCCATCGTTCGCCGACACCACACGCCCAGATGCATTCCGTTCTAATCACCATATCGATGAAATATTTGTAGCGCTTGACCGGGGCATAGGTGAGGACTTTCAAAATCTCGCCCATATCCGGTTCATTTGCCTTCTGCCAATCGGCGCGCGTATCTGTGCTGGCAGCAGATCCCACCATTGGCGTACCTCCTTATGTACTCAATGTTCTATCTTTGTTCTCATTGGGCAAGAGAGTCAAGGATGAAAGCGCGGGAAAGAATGTTGTGATTCATTTGACCGTGGCGCCAGTCTGGCTCTATCCACACAATACTGCATGGACTCACCACTATTATTGCAGGCGGGCCGGATGTTCAAACGGCAGGAAATCTTCCTCAAAGGTGCCGTGGGCGAAATAGTCCAAAGCACGCTGCCCTTCCGCACTAGCCAAGTCTGGCGACTTTCGATCGGGGCCGGCCAACAAAACACCAATGACAATATAGGCATCCTGAAGCTTAGCTTCGAGTTCTTCAATACGCTTTTGCAATACCATAACAACCTCCGTCGAGCAGTGCGCCCTCGCGGCGCCCGCACATCTGTCGACGATGGTTGTGGATGTTGGTCATGAGGCGACTTTACAGTTGGTGGCCCATTTTGGGAAGGTGAGGTAAATCTCATTTTGAGGCCAACCAATGTCTGAAATCACCGTTTCCCGAGAAGAATTGTATAAAATGTTATGGGAAATGCCGATGAAGCAGGTCATTGATCACTACGACACCAGCTATCACCACCTCCGAAAATTCTGCGATGAATACAAAGTTCCCACACCACCGTCCGGGTATTGGAAGCAGGTTGAGCTAGGCAAGGAATTACCCGTTCAGCCTCCCTTGAAGCCGTACAACTACGAGAAGGGACGGCTGCGGACGGGTTTCAAAAGAGAAACTGAACTGGATCGAGCGCGGTTGGAACGAGTCCGCAAGATAAGCAGCGGATTTGAAAAATTCAAAGTCCCAGAGCGGCTCGCACGTCCTCACCCGATTGTTAGTGTGTTTTTCAAAGGCGTATATAATTCTCGACACTATAATCACGAGAACCAGAAACAGTACGAACCACCGTTTTCTCCCGAAACACACCGCGCCCTGAGAATTCTGGATACTTTCCTCAAGGCTTTGGAGGCGAAAGGCTACAGCTTCGAAGAAGATCAGAATTGGTGGATTTACGGACAGTCCGGTTCTCACAAGATCCACTTCCGATTTCGCGAACAGTATCGACAGGTGAAAATAACCCATCCAAAACGCACATCCTTTGCGACAGAAATTGAAAGAAAACTCTATCACCTGATGAGGCGTGAAAGTTCCGTGACTCTCGAGCCCAAGGGCATTGTAGAGTTTACGTCAGATCGTCTCAGCCTTTGGGCAGACAAAGAAACAAAGCCTCTTGAGGAACAACTGCCCCAGCTCTTACTGAATGTCTTGCTTGACCGCGACCGTGCCGAACATGAAGCCATTTTGGCGAGGGAAAGAGAAAAAGAACGAGATGAGCGTGCCGCGATAAGAGAGGCCGAGCGTAGACGAAAAGCGCAAGACCAAGCTTCGTTGGACGCCTTCACATCAATGGCCACCGCGTGGGAGACCAAAGGCAAGCTCCAGTCCTTCTATTTTGCTCTGAGGTCGTTACCGGACGATGGATCCACAGTAATTGGTGAGCGTTCGATCGATGAATGGAAAGCCTGGCTGGAACAAAAGATAGCCGCAATGGATCCGCTTAGGAATGGTGCCGAGGAGGTATTCAGGCGGTTGGAACGGGTGAGAAACGTCGATTAGCGTTGGCGATATCTATCTATTTGCCTCTGGTCTTCTCGTTCATATCGAGCGTGTTCATCCAACCCAAGAGGAGTGAGTTTAAACTTTCTTGGCGCATCTTTGGGTTGCCGAACCTCAGCGACCGCGCCTTTTTCAACGAGCTCTTCCAACGTACGATCAGCCACCCCTCGTATAAACCGCGTCTCCTGTGGCTCTGGATGGCGTGGATGAAGATACCTAAGCGCTTGTTCTTGCCTATCGTTAAGCCTCAATTTAGGCCGGTCAGCTTGGATGACTTCATGTTCTCTCTGCCACTTTTGAAGTTCAGATTCCCCATCATCATTGATTGCCGGTGCGCGTGCGGTTTGAATACCCGCAATCTCATCCAACTTGGCATCAATCGCCTTTTTATCCCAACGCCGGGATCCGTTTATTGGCTTCGGCATCGTGCCCTTGCGGACCCAATCGGAGAAAGCGGACGGTTTTAGACCGCAATAAGCCGCAGCTTCTCCGCGGGTGAGTAGGCGTTTTTCTTCGGTCATGGTTTACTCGAAAATCTGCTTGTATTCTTTGACGGCTTCAGCCCGCCGCGCATCAATATACTCAGCTAGATCAAGAATGTGCACGCCACGATGGCTTCTCTGACTTTTTTCCAATCTGGTAATTGGGATGGCAATTTCACCCAACGCAGCTTTTCTCATAAATTTCTCAATTGTGAGGTGACTGAAGTAGTCCTGGCAGACTTGATCTAGCGGCACGACCGCCGTTGGTCCGTACTGAGCCATAAGGAAGAATAGCGTGTTCAGACCAGACGGCTTCGGTTCGTACTTCTTGATCATCGATCCCTCAACCTGACGCCTGGGCCATTGCCGTTCGGATCAATGAAAAGCACGCCGGCTGCTGTGAGGGCACGTTCGATCGCCGCGAGATTGTTTGCGATAGGTATACGCCGGGAAGATTCGAAATCTCGAATCGTGGATGCGGAGACGCCAGCTTCCTTCGCTAATTCAGGTTGCGTCCATTCCAACATTGCTCGAGCGGCTCGACATTGAGCGGGGTTCATCGCAGTATCCTCAATAAAAAACACCAACATCAATAATTAATGTTGACTTTGCACCAAGGTTGGTGTTTTTTATTGATATAGAAGTTTAATGCTGAACGCAACGAGGAGCCGCTGCAATGTATCTAGAAGAACTTTCCGACAGACCAAGGTTCTCAACCCGCGCCCCAATCGAGGGCAGGGACTACGCCAAGGGTACGCCCCTAGATTCATTTATCCTTCCTGACGCGCCATTTAGCTGGCAGGAATTTCTCGAACTGACGCATGATGTCTTAAAGACGTCCAAGAATCCACAAGAGCTCAAACTGGCCACAATGCTTTACAACGCCGTAGGCGATCGCATGGGCAATCCGTGGGCAGGAGATACAAGCCGCATCATGCAGTACCACAAGGCGCGCGTTGCCTTGCTTGCTCGCACGCAAAGCAAGCACAGGGACGTGATCGTTGCCATGCTGAAGGCTGGATACTCCATTAGCGCCATCGCGAACGCTACAGGCCTTCACGCCTCGTCGGTGCGGCGATGGCGACATCGGCTGATGACGAGCGACAGCCAGTCTTTCCACTGACGTCAGACGCAAACGCAAAATATTCGTTTGCGTCACACGAGGAGAAGACAACACCACAGCAGGCCTGACCAGCCGTAAGAGAACCACAATGCCGCTAAGTCCTCCCAAGCACTGCGGCCAACCCGAGGAGAGTGAGAATGAGAAAACTGACCAAAAGAAGATGAAATAAGGGTGGCCACCCAAATGAACGAGGGTGCGTAGCTCAGCTGGATAGAGCACCGGCCTTCTAAGCCGACGGTTGATGGTTCGAATCCATCCGTGCCCGCCAAAAAGGAAAGCCAGTCAAACAGGGACTGGCTTTTCGGTATAATTTTTATCAACGAGCCGATTCTCTGTAAGAGCAGCGAAACCGGAGCCAACTCTGGAGTCGAACCAATGCTAATTAGGAAAGATATTAGGAAAAGGATTGCTGCCTGGGTGGAAGTCCTAACGTGATCAACACGTTAGGACAAAGTAGTGGCTCCCCGGGCCGGATTCGAACCAGCGACCAACCGGTTAACAGCCGGTTGCTCTACCACTGAGCTACCGGGGAATAGCTACTCAGTCATCAGCGAAGTGGCCTATAGCAAAAGGGTTTCGCTTTTGCAAAGGACCATTTCGCTTTTTTTCATATAATGTTCACAGGAAAGGATGAAATGCCCGTCCGGCGTCCCTACATCGGGGGTCTGTTGAACACGAAATACGAAAGAGCTGCTGAGTGACCGAACGCCCCGAAAACACCGGTAATCATACGTCAAACGGTGCTGAAGCGCATTCCACGACGCCAAAACGCCGTCATATGCGCATCTTTGGACGTCGTGTGCCAATACCGCAATCGGTGGCAATGCGTCGCACACTGGGCGGTGCGCTTGTTGTAGGCGGAATATTTGGTTTCCTGCCGATTCTCGGTTTCTGGATGATTCCGCTTGGTCTTGTCGTGCTTTCGCATGATTCCACGATCGTCCGGCGCAAACGCCGCCAGCTCGAAGTGAAGCTTGGACGGCGCTGGAAGGGGAATCGATCCTCTGCCAGCAACAGCAAAGCCTGATTCCGGGCTGTTTGGCGCTTTCAGGGGCGGCGCGATTTCTGATTCACAGGTTTGATTCGACCTTGGCTTGGCGCATGTTCACGCCGCTGCTACCCCTGTCGTTACTGGTTATTGGCTGAGGGAGAGGCGGGATGATGAGATTCGTACGGATATTGCTTGTTGCTGTGATTGCGCTGGTCGTTGTTATCGGCGGGCGCTGGTACCAGTACATAACAAATACCACGAGCCCCTATGACGAGGTTGGAATCAGCCTCAATAATTATATGCCTGTTCCGATCAGGCAGTGGGGTTGCGCCCAGCTAAAAAAGAATTTCAGCAATAATCTGCCACCCTATGGCTGTGCGGTCGGCGATGGCAGGCAATGGTTGTAATTCAGAGCGGGTTTTGATTCTCAGATCTGTCTGCGCGTGCCACTCTCGGTGATAGCCGCGATCAGTGCGCGCAAGCCACGGGTGACTGTTTTGTCCTGCCGGATGATGAGGGCCAGTTCGCGGTGCAGATTGGGGATGAGCGGGCGCACCGTAAAGGCGCGCCTTTGTTCCGGTTCCCGTACCGCCATGGCTGGCAGGATGGCCCAGCCAAGCCCGGCGCGGACCAACTCCTTGATTGCCTCCACGTTGCCGAGTGACATGACAGGTTGCAGGGTTACGCCGCTTTGCTCAAACCATCTGTCGATGATCCGGCGCGTATTGCCTGACGGTTCGAACAGAATCAGCGGATTCTTGACCAGCTCCGCAGCTGTGAGCTGCGGCGGCATCACGACACCAGCCGGGGCGACAGCGACAAATTCATCTCGCAGGATCGATTTGATTTCGAGCATCCGGCCCGATGCGGGCATTGTGACGAGCGCTATGTCGAGAACATTGTCTTCCACCGCCTTGACCATATCCGCCGTATTGCCAGTGCTGACAGTAATATCCAGCGAGGGAAAACCCTGGCGCAAGCTGCGCAGGAGTGGCGGCAGCAGGTAGATGCAGGCGGTTGCACCGGTGCCCAAGCGCACACGACCGATTGTTTCTGTCGTATATCTGGCCATGGCATCCAAAGCGCCTGAGACTTCCCGGTTGATACGCCCGGCATGGGCGAGAAGTTCAGTACCGGCAGCCGTTGGTGTGGCTTTACGACCGATTCGCTCGATCAGGAGGACGCCGAGCCGTTTTTCGAGTTGGCGCACCTGCAGGCTCACGGCCGGTTGGCTGATATTCAACCTGTCAGCAGCGGCTGAAAAACTGCCGAGTTCGATGACCTCTACGAAGGTTGCAAGCTGATCAAGGCTAAGGGACGACACAAAGGTTTCCTTATAATTCGTATAGTCTACCAAAGCTTCTTTTATATTGCGAATGGCGTCACAGTGTCATCAGCTTTTTGACCGATGGGCGGCAAAAAGGATGCGCAGGATACGGGAAAATGAAGGTGCAGATGGGCAGAATCCGCACCCTGTTGCAGCAGATGGATTGGTATCTGACCGCCGCACCCCAATCTCGAATTCATCAACTCGCTGCGTTGCGCGGGCTCGATCCAGATTTGCTTGATGATATTGGCCTGACGCCAGCCGATGTGCTGCGCGGAACCCCGAAGGATATTCCGTTGAATAATCAATTGTTTGAATCAAAGACCTCGCAGTTTGATTCCGCTGCCTTGCATATACGCGATGCCGATGATCACGACATGACAGCAGTCCAATCCATTTATGCCTATCATGTGCTCAATGGTATCGCTTCTTTTGAAGTCGAGGTTCCATCGCTGGATGACATGATGGCGCGCAAGGTAGGTGTTCTTGCCGCTGGCTTACCCTATCTGGTGGCCGAGGCGGGCGGACATATCGTGGGATATAGCTACGCTACACTCTATAGGCCACGCCCTGCCTATCGTTATACGGTGGAAGATTCAGTTTACATCGCCAATGGAATGTCCGGCTGCGGTATAGGGTCGTTGTTGCTGGGTGAATTGATCAGGCGATGCGAGGCGGGCGATTGGCGGCAGATGGTGGCCATAATAGGCAATAGCAGCAATACGGGCTCTTTGAGACTGCATGAGCGGCTTGGCTTTGAGCCGGTGGGAACATTGCGTTCTGTTGGTTTCAAGTTTGGACAGTGGGTCGATACGGTACTGATGCAAAGAGCGCTGGGGCAGGGTGATAGGATTTCACCCGTTTAGAGAAACCTGCGGGCGGAGCGAACAGCGATAAACCAGAAGATGAGCGCGGCAACGGCGCCTATACTCCCGATCATCACTATTGCTGTGATGTTTTGGGTAGCGGCAGCGAGAATAACACCGAGGAGCGCGCCGCAGACCATGAAGAACAGCGCGGAACGTCGTTGTCTGGCTTGATCAATGGTCACTGCCAGCAGGGCAGGCAGGAACGCGATGATTGCTATGAGCGGTGCGATGTTGAACCATTGGCTGACATCTAAGAGCTTGGCGATGGATTCTGGGTTGCTGAAAGAATCCCAACCGGCAAGACACAGATAGAACAGGGCGCTGGCGACACAGGATGCGATGAGAAGTCCCGCAAAGAAAAGACTGACACGCGCAATGCGCTTGAGCGGAAATTGCACGGCAGACATCGAGGGCCCGTTGTCATTCTGTGGAGAGGGGGTCACTTCCATAGTTTGATTCATAATTGATCCGCATTGACGAGCAAGCTGTCATTCAACAGTCAATCAATCCTGGCGGCAGACTGAGGCAAACAATAATAGATTGTGGGGGCGGATCAGAAGACTTTACAGTCTTCATCGCATATATGACGGCGAAGTCAGCTCAACTCTGTACCACGCGAGAAAATAGAGCGAGTTGGCTGGAACACACCGCCAAATCGGCCACCTCAATGCTATCGCCCTGGGGCCGCGGCTGATTTATTTTCTCAACGAAACCATCAGGGCCAACAAGTTGGAAATCACGTAATGAGCGGATCAAAACGGCATATTGGCCACATCGAGAATGCGGATAATATCTTCGTCAAAATGCTCGAACCCAGTGATTTTGAACGGATAAAAGTCACCAATGGGGGAGCGGCTTGGAACACCGACCAAAAGCTTTGGGATCAATATCTTGCCGAGCAACATAAGGAGGAAAGGATCATTCTTCTGGCAATTCAAGAATTGCAGGTCGTGGGTTATGTTACCTTGGCTTGGTTGTCGGCATATGATCCATTTCGTGAAGACGATATACCCGAAATCAACAATCTTGTCGTTGCGCAACAGGCTAGAGGAGGTGGCATTGCCACCCTTCTAATCGCAAAACTCGAACAGTTGGCGAGAGATACTGGCAAGACAAAGGTGGGAATTGGGGTTGGGCTTTATGCGGATTACGGCCCGGCCCAGAAGCTCTATTTTAAACTCGGCTACACACCTGATGGCAATGGCATTACCTATGACGGAAAGCCAGTTATTGCCGGAGAGCATTACTGCGTCGACGACGAATTGATCCTTTGGATGACTAAAGCGATTTGATGATGGCTCGGCACAAATCGCGATGATCGGCGCGCGGTTGCGATAATTCTCATATCTCCACAGCTTCAACATTTTTGCTGTTGCAGCACAAAACAAAAACGGCTATTCGGAGTGCCGCAAGTGACTGAATTCAGAATGAAAAATCGTCACTTCCATAAGTAGTTAATTTCATTAGCTATTTTGCAGTTGAGGCCTCGTGGCGGAGTGGTTACGCAGAGGACTGCAAATCCTTGCACCCCGGTTCGATTCCGGGCGAGGCCTCCAACGCTTTCATTTCACTCTGCATATATTTGGTATTGCTTGCACTCTTTCAGGTGTGCCAGATCGTTCTGCCTGATGGAAAGCAAGAGCAAAATGATAGCTCTTATTGCTCTGGTTTCCATCTGCGGTGCGGACCTATGGACAGAAAACACTACCAGTCGAACCCAGCCCAAGCAGACGGTTGCGGGCATATCAGAGCGGATTAGTAAGCTTGCAGCCTATGATTGGCCGCGAGAAATTGTTTTCCAGATGCGGTCACTACGATTTGCGTTGTGCTGGATTGTGACGGCGAGCGGTCTATGAAACCGCGATCAATCGCATCTTCCCAAATTGTCAGCCGGGGGCAGGAGGTTTTCCATGCGTCCATCGCATCTGCATAATGTCGCGGTTCCCGGGCCACCCATTCAACCAGATCAAGTATCAGGCTGTCATTGTTGTTTTCCATCACGATTCCTCCCGTAAGAAGCATTGCATTTCGGCAACGCACGGCAGAGTTCATCATTTTAGCACTTCATCCGAGAAACAAAAGCGGCGTCCGTCGCATCGGGAAAGCTTCTTCGTGGGGTGAGCGCTTCACAAAATTAAACCGCAATTGGGCATAGGGTAGAGCGCGCAGGATCAGATCAATTGGGAATTCGATTATGTTTGGTGGAGCAAAATATGCACTTCTCATGTTTCTTCTCGTGCTGAATAGCTCTGCAAATGCATCGCAGGGGGGCTTGGCTCTTGTGTATCGCGGGCCTGCCGGATGTGATGATTGTTCTTCTGCAATCGCCGACGCCTTAAAGAACAGTACCTTTCATTTTGACGTTCAGTTTATCGGCCCGAATGAAAAACTGAAGTTGGAACCATCCAGTTTCATCGGGGCTTCATTATATGTCCAACCCGGCGGCGGACAGGATATTGACGGGGCGAGAAAAAGCCTTGGAAAAGCTGGCATCCAGTCTGTCAGGGATTTTATATCCAAAGGCGGGCGGTATCTGGGAATTTGTATGGGTGCGTATCTCGCCACGGATCTGGGTTTTAATATTGTGGACGGTGAAACTGATTCCGAGGTTGGAAGACCGGGGTTTCCAGTTTCCGATATTGGTGATTACGTGGTGCCCATTAAATGGAAGGGCTCTCAGTTATGGACATACTATCAGGATGGTCCATATCTTCCAAAAAATGATGCGAATTCAGGTTTTCTGGCGCTTGCGCACTACCAGACGGGGGATGTGGCAGCTGCGCGCTATTCCTATGGCAAAGGCAGTGCAACGCTGATCGGACCTCATCCCGAAGCACCTCAGGATTGGTACGATAATTACGGCTTGCACAACCCGGATGGAGTAAACTCGAAACTAATTCAGGGATTGCTCGATGCCGCAATGGCTGAATAATGTAGGGTATTATTCTGCTGGCTGTGCCACAGGGAATTTCCATGTGCCATCAAGTATCTCAGCGCGCGGGCGAAACATTCGCACCGTGTAGCTCCAGCCCTCCGTGACTGGCAGGCAATTTTGAGTTTTGCCATCGCATCCGCCAAACTGGATATTCACCAAGCCGTCGGCACCCTTTTTCGCCGTGACACTATTGACCGAATAGATGTTGTCTTGGTTCGCTTCAAGGTAGCCTTTGCTGTTGTAGACGGTCAGTGACCAAAAGCCGTCGACCGGGACTTCACCCACCGCCAGTTTGTGGATGGTCTTGCCGTCATTTCGCGCTGGTGTGATTGGCAGATAAAGAGCGTCTTTCTCAGGGTTGCCACCCCACAGCATGGCCGATCCAATGAGATGTTTTACCGGATCGACGTCTTGTTCGCCCGCGCCAAACATGTGCCGCGTATCGGAAACTGTGGTGCCAAGCTGCATAAGCGCCGCCTGTATTTTCTTGAGGCCTGTTTCGTCCCAATTGGGGATTTCGAAATTGCCGGAATGATCCTGACTTAGTTTGATTGCATCCTGCAAGGCATGAACTTGCTGGATTTCTTGCCTGTCTGAAAAATCGACAAGGAAACGGACTACGGCAATGGCATAGCGCGTGCCAATCATCTGCCGCGTCACGGTGTAGGTACCTGCGCCATAGAAAGTTGCCGGAGTATATTGATCCTGATTGACGATCTGCATCGCCATAAAACGCTTTGCACCTTCGGGCAGCGCGATTGTCACCGGTCCGGCATCAAGGTCGAAAATGGCGAATGAATACAAGGTGTCGCGATTGGGGCGGACAATCCCCTGCTGAACCGGAGGGGCAAGCTCGCGCCCATGGCGGAACTTTGCAAAACCGCCACTCTTGACCACACCGGCGAAATTAACATCCGTCTGCGCCCGATTGTAGTTCTCAACGGTAACAGGGGTTGAAGAAGAGGCGGGCGTTTGAGCGGTCGCGCCGGAAGTGACTATCATCGCGGATAGGGCAGCGGAAGTTATCATATTGATCTTCTTCATAATGGCTCCGGGGATAAGTTTGAGCGGAACTTAATGCAATCAAATATGAAAAAGAATGCCCATAATTGACAGGAGACCTACCAAATATGATAGGCTTGCCATATGGATCTCAATGCCACTCACATGTTCGTATCGGTCGCTCAATCGGGCAGTCTTTCAGCGGCAGCGATCCGTCTTGGAATTCCGCTTCCGACGCTGAGCCGGCGGATAAGGGAGTTGGAGCAGCAGCTCAATGTGCAGTTGCTGGTACGCTCGGCGCGCGGCGTAAAACTCACCGACGCGGGAGCACGGCTGTATGAATATGCCAGCCGCGGTATTGAGACATTGCTCGATGCCGAGCAGGCTGTGACGAACGATCAGGCACGATTAAAAGGACGCCTGCGGCTATCAATACCCCAGACCTTTTACCCTTGGTGGGATTTGCTTCAGGCGTTTCAGCGCCGCTATCCTGATATCCAGATACATGTCTATTCGACGGAGCGCCGCGTTGATCTGGTGGAGGACGGTATAGATGTCGCTCTTCGGGTAGGGGCAATTGTTCACGATAACATGATCGCGCGGCATGTTCTGTCTTTTCGCAACGTTCTGGTTGCCAGCCCGCAACTGATTGCACGTCTTGGCATGCCGAGCGTGCCCGATGATCTTCGCAGCTTTCCGTGCGCTGTATGGGCTTCACGCATCGATAATCCGGCTCGTTGGGATTTGGGCGGACAGATCGTCGAGCCGCCCACGGTGTTCTCAGCAAATGATTACCAGCACTTATGTTGCCGAGCGCTGGGCGGCGATGTGGTCACTGAATTGCCGCCGTTTCTGGCGGCTGCACCCATTCGCGATAAGCGACTTATACCGTTGCTGCCGCGTTATCCATTGCCTGAATGGTCTATCAACCTGATCTACCCGCCGCATCGCCATCAATCGACAATTGTCAGAACATATCTGGATTTTTGCCAGAGTTATCGCCCGAACATTGTTCAGGCTTGCCAGATCGATGTTGTGTCATGAGGAGAGGGCGGCAGGAATATTTCGATATTCAAAGCTGACAAGACTATCGCCAGTGCCCGCCTTGAGGGCTCCCTCTGCCAGAGCTGCTACTGTTGCCCTTGCCGGGGCCGCTACTGTTGCCCTTGGCAGAGCTGCTACTGTTGCCCTTGGCAGAGCCACCACCGTTCCCCTTGCCAAGGCCTGTTCCATTTCCTTTACCGGGGCTAACGCTGCTGCCCTTTCCGGGGTTCATGCTACTGCCCTTGCTACTCGGTTTACTCCCTTGGCCACGAGGTCCACCGAAACTGAACCCGAATCGCGCGGCTTCAGCGCTGCTGACGAGCACGATGCTCGAAGCGGCAATGACAGACAATGCGATGATGAGGATTCTCCTCATATATTGTATACCGTTTCTAATCCCGATTTTGGTCGCTCAAACGAAATTAGAAGCTGCTGCTTGTCAATTCAATTGGTAATAATACGGATAAAATAAAACCCGCGCGGCCAATAATGTTGATCGCGCGGGTTTGGATGTCTGCCGGATTACTGCGGGAATGCGCCCGGAATTGCCTCTGTGGGCAAGCTCGGTTCAACATTGATAACCGGCTGGGCGTCGCTCGCGGACTTGTTTTTAGCCAAGGCTTCACGAAGCAACTGCCATTCGCGTTCATGGCGCTGGTAGACTTCCTGTGGAACGGTCTTGATCGTCATTCTGTGACTCCGAATTGAACTGCCGGACGTGGTAGCGATCAAAATAGGCAAGAGTTCTGCAGTTCAAATCAACAATTGCGACGGTCTATTACAAAAATCATTATGGCGGCGAAGATTTTAATTTCAATTTTAAACAAGTGTTCCGGTGTCAATAATACTGGACTGCGAAACACACAGTAAAATCGATTAAAATATTGGTATTGTTCGTTTTATTTCAATTTTGTTCGTCGTCTGAGAGGGCCGCGCGTATTTTAACCTCGTCGGAATCATTGAACGCTGCGAATATATCGTTACCGATCAGACTGTGAATTTCGCGCAGGTAGGTCGTTGCAGCCGTGGTTTGACCAAGGGCAAGGTAGGAGCGCGCAATGGACAGCGATGCCAGTGGCTGCTTATGGCCAAGACACCAGTCACGCGCCATCTGCGAGATGGCGATGCTTTCGTCAAAACGATCTGCATCAAAGAGAGCCGCACCAAATCCGCTCTTGATCCAGAAATTGATATCTGTCTGCGGTAAAAGTTCATCCGCAATGCGCGAAGCCTTTTCCCAATGCTTGACCGCGAGCAAATGGTTGCCAATGGCGCCCAGGCGAATTCCCTCATTTGCCTGATCGAAAGCCTGTCGTTCTGTGGGATTCATCGAGTCAGCCATTTTTACCGTATCGGAGCGTTAACGGCGACGGGACGGACGTTAGAGTACCGAACCAGATCCGGGACTAGCTGGACCGGCGTTCCGAATAGCGGCGGTATACACCTCTGCCGGCGTTTTTTGCGATGTAGAGCGCGGCGTCACCACACCAAAGCAGGCTTTCCGGCGTCTGACCATCACGGGGGGCGAGTGCGGCGCCGATGGTTGCCGTTATTCTGATGGGGGCATCTCCGCCCAGATCATAGGGCTGAGAGATCGATCCGATGATCCTGTCGGCAACGCGGGCGGTCTCCTCGGCCGTCACCTGAACGAGCACAATGGCGAACTCATCGCCGCCCAGACGGTAGACCACATCGTTCTTGCGCAAACAGGACTGCAGCCTGTCCGCTACCAGTCGCAGAAGATTGTCACCGTCGCTGCGGCCATACTGTTCATTGATGGTCTTGAAGCTGTCAATATCGATACAAAGAATGGCAAATTCTATGCGGTCAACGAAGTCACTTTCGCCGTAAGATGCGCAAAGACTATCCAGATGTTCTTCAAGCGCATCCCTGTCGGCCAGTCCGGTGAGTTCGTCGTGACTGACGGGAAAATCGCCCAGTCCTTTGAAATCAATCATTTACGCCCAATTCCTATTACCGCTTACCGATTCCTTTTGCCTGCGTATGACAATGGCAGGTGCTTGCTGTCAGTTCAATCACAGAATTGAGTACATGCGTGAGCGGAAAACAATAGCAAGGTAAATAAAAGCAGCTTCAGTGCGTTTTACTTTACCACGGATTTTCAACCAGTTCGACGCCTGTTTTTGTTATACTTTAGGATGTGACACATTCCGTTAGTCGCGCAATTACGCTGCTCATATCAATTCACAATGACGTTAGACACGGTACGAATGTTTCGAATCTCAAAGTCTATGGCCGTTACGGCTCACCAAAGAATCGATTGCAAGACGATGGCCCGGCGTTCCGTCCCCTGAAAAACGCGACAAGAGTTGCACAAAGATTACGGCTTGCGAGAAATGGTTGATATTCGTGAAAAAATGACAGCTATGTCATCTCGCCACGGCAGACATTGATTGACGATGGCTTAATTTTTTGCCACATCCTGTCCTAAATTATTGCTTCTGCCGTAATCATCCGGCGGAGGCCTGTTACGCGCTTGCAAGCGCTCTGTGTTGCAAGTGCCTTGCCAGGAAAGCTTGTGGACCATGACGCTGAACTTTGAAGATCTTCGCATCAAGATGGTCGACAATCAGTTGCGTACGACTGATGTGACCGACAAACCACTGCTTCAGGCATTCCTTGATGTCCCCCGCGAAAAATTCGTACCGGCGGCGCGCGTGCCTCTCGCCTATATTGACGAGGATGTGCTTGTGGCTGCGGCCACTGCGGAATCAGGCCCACGTTATCTGATGCAGCCTTCGCCATTCGCCAAGCTTGTACAATTGGCAAATGTGCAGCCTGAGGATGTTTTGCTCGATATTGGCTGCGCAACTGGTTATTCCGCTGGTGTGCTTTCGCGAATCGCCGGGTCAGTCATTGCGCTTGAAAGCGATCAGAGCCTTGCGCAGCAGGCTACCACGACGCTGGCGGAGCTTGGTTATGACAATGTGGTCGTGGTCAGCGCGCCGTTGCAAAATGGCTACGCTTCAGAAGCACCTTACGACGTGATTTTGTTTGAGGGTGGTATTGATCATGTTCCTGGTCCATTATTCGACCAGCTGAAGGATGGGGGACGTCTTGTCGCCGTTGAGGGCGCGGGCAATTCTGCCAAGGCCATGATCTACGTCAAGAATGATGGGGTTGTGTCCGGTCGTCCTGCTTTCAACTCTGCCGTGAAGCTGCTTCCCGGTTTTGAGAAAGTGCCTGAATTCGAGTTTTAACTGTCGCGCATGAGACAAAAGTGCAACGGTTGGCCACTTTGTTCGGATATCGAAAAATGTGTTTGTGGTCCATCTTGCAAATTGAAAGCTAATGAACGACATGTGGTCGAACCAGTCGGTTCGGTCTGGGGTTTACAGATTTTAGAGAATGAAGGGGTTTATGGTGTTCATAGCGGGTAAGCGAGTACTCACCGCGGCGCTGCTGTCGGCGACGGTCTTGACATCTACGCCTTCACTGGCAGAAACGATCCTTGGTGCCATGGCCAAGGCATATGGCAACAATTCCACGCTCAATGCTGATCGTGCTGGCGTGCGCGTTACTGATGAAGGCGTGGCCGTAGCAAAATCCGGTTATCGCCCGACAATTTCAGCCACAGCGAATTTAACCGCTGCTTCACGTAAGAACGATGGCAGCAGTTCCGGTAATTCGACCACAGGAACATACGGTATTTCCGTCAATCAGACATTGTTTGACGGGTTCCAAACGCAGAACAAAGTATCTTCTGCCAAGACGCAGGTTTTGGCTCAGCGTGAAAATCTGCGGAACAACACGCAGAACCTGCTTTTCAGCGCTGCACAAGCCTATATGGACGTGTATCTGGCGCGTCAGGTCGTTGTTCTGCGGCAAAAGAACCTTGAATTCCTTGATGAGCAGCTGCGTGCCGCCAAGGCTCGGTTTGATGTTGGTGAAGGCACGCGGACGGACGTTGCACAGGCTGACGCGGAGAAAGCTGCGGCTATCGCCACGCTTAACGTAGCGCGTTCGGATGCGAAGACCGCCGAAGCGACATATATCCAGATTGTTGGCGCTTCACCGACCGGTCTCAAGTCGGCAAGTATTGCATCGAAGAATTTGCCCAAGTCCATGGACTCGGCTTTTGCCATTGCTGCCAACGATCATCCGGCGATTTTGGCGACCCAGTATGCACTTGACGCAGCGGGCTATGACGTAAAATCCAACGAAGGTGCGTTGCTGCCGCAAATTGGTTTGAGCGGCAGTGTCAACCGCAATGAATTTTATTCCGGTGGTACACCAGGGAATACAACTGACTACACCACGGCATCGGCCGGTATAACACTGACGATTCCGATCTATAGCGGTGGCCGCACGCCAGCACTGGTCCGTCAGGCCAAGGAAACCGCGGCCCAGCGCCGGATCGAGGTTGATGTACAGCGGGATACCGTACGTCAGGCGATTGCCAAGTCATGGTCGCAGCTTGAAGCTGCCAAAGCATCCATTGTTGCGCAGAAGACAGTTATTTCTGCCGCACAGCTTGCCTTGAACGGTGTGATCGAGGAACGCAAGGTCGGCCAGCGCACGACATTCGACGTGTTGCAGCAGCAGGCTCAGGTTCTTTCCGGACAGATCGCTTTGGCACAGGCGGAACGCGACAGTGTTGTCACAAGCTACGCTGTGCTTCTGGCCGTTGGACGGCTTTCGCCGGAACGGATCGGATTGCAAGTGGCTCAATACAAGCCGGAAGAGCATTACGAAGCCGTCAAGGACAAGTGGTTCGGACTGCGGACACCAGACGGTCGCTAGGCTTTTGGGCCACTTATTCGAGACTATTCAGATGCCGCCGGTCTAACGCCCGGCGGCATCTGTGTTTGTGGATCGAAATATCAGGTTTTTCGCGCTGGCCAGAAAAGTCTGTGGGTTAGACCGGATTGTCCGCCCGAGGGATTCTCAAAGACAATGTAAGCCTCTACACTGAATGCAGATTCGTTGCTTGGCAGCGAAACAAGATGTAGTAGGCGAGAGTATCATGGCACAATCATCCAGCGTGGCGCGCGAACCTTCTATGGAAGAGATTCTCGCCTCGATCCGTCGCATCATCGAAGAGAGTGATACGACGCGCACGGATGATGTTGTGCCCACACCTGTTAATTCAGATGTCCCTGTTCAGACTGCTGCAATGCAGGTGCAGCCTCAGTCCTATGATCTAGCCGACGAAGAGGTGGAATTGCCGCCACGCGAGGGCATTGCCGTTTCGCATCCGGCTCCGCAGTCCTATGAGGCACCGCTAAGCCGGCCATTCTCGCCGCTTCAGTCGAAACTCGTTGAACGCGAAGCAGCGGTAACGGAAGCAGCCGTGCAGCCTGAAGTTCTGGAGTCACCCGTCATTCACGAAACATCTGTGCATGAGCCAGTGGACTATCATGGGCCCGAGGCAGAAACTTTCGAAGCACCGGAAGCGGTTATCGAAACCCCCGTCGTCGCGCCCGCGCCACACGAGGAGCCGGCCATTGAACCGGAGCAGATCAAGGCGGAAGAGCAGAAGTTTACACCGGAGCCCGTTGAAACCGTCTCTGATGCATCAGAGGCAACTATAGGCGACGAAGTGTCTCTGGATCTGGAGCGTGCATTGGAGCCGATCCTGTCTGAAGCGACAGAACGTCAAGTCAGTGCCGCTTTCGGTGATCTTTCCTTTGCGGTGCAGAACGAACAGCGGCGTTCTTTTGACGAGATCGCACAGGAAATCATGCGGCCCTTGCTGCAGGACTGGCTGGATAACAATCTGCCAAATCTCGTAGAGCGTCTTGTGCGTGAGGAAATTGAGCGCGTGGCGCGCGGCGCCAAACGCTGATATCGGTCCGGACTACACTCTCCGCACAATCGCGAGAACGTATATAATAGTGCTCGGCAAAATCCGTGTCCGCTTGTGATTATAGCTTGCGAGACGGCATTTGCCTTGATGTAAGCGCAATGTGCGATACGATGATACTCATGGAGTTCTCCTATCCGTGAGTCAAAGCCATCCCGGCGACATTCACCAAGTCATCATTGACTTATGTCCAGCCATTCGGTTTACACCGTAGCTAATCCTTTTCCGCAAAAATGACGGACTATTCGCATGCTTGAGAAGACCTATGACGCCGGGGCTATAGAGCCGAAGATCGCAGAACGCTGGGATGAAGCTGGAGCATTCAAGGCTGGAGCTGGTTCAAAGCCCGGCGCCGATCCTTTCTCGATCGTTATTCCTCCACCCAATGTGACCGGCTCGCTGCATATGGGCCACGCGCTGAACAATACGATTCAGGATATTCTCGTGCGCTTCGAGCGTATGCGCGGCAAGAATGTGCTGTGGCAGCCGGGTTTGGATCACGCCGGTATCGCAACACAGATGGTGGTTGAGCGCCAGCTGATGGAACGCCAGCAGCCGGGCCGCCGTGCCATGGGCCGTGAAAAATTCATCGAGCGTGTCTGGGAATGGAAGTCGGAATCCGGCGGCATTATTGTCGATCAGCTGAAGCGCCTTGGCGCATCCTGTGACTGGTCGCGTGAACGTTTCACCATGGATGAGGGGCTCTCAAAGGCCGTTCTTGAAGTCTTTGTCACCCTCTACAAGCAGGGGCTGATCTACAAGGACAAGCGTCTGGTCAACTGGGACCCGAAACTGCTGACAACGATCTCCGATATCGAAGTCGAGCAGCGTGAACTTAAAGGCCATCTGTGGCATTTCCGTTATCCGCTTGAGAATGTTGCATTCGATCCGGAAAACCCGCACACCTATATTGTGGTTGCGACGACTCGTCCGGAAACCATGCTTGGTGATACGGGCGTTGCGGTTAATCCAAAAGACGAACGCTACCATGCTGTTCTGGACAACAATGTTGTTCTGCCGCTGGTTGGCCGCCTGATTCCTATCGTTGCTGACAATTACGCTGATCCGGAAGCGGGATCAGGTGCAGTCAAGATTACGCCTGCCCATGATTTCAATGATGCGGAGGTTGGCAAGCGCAACGATCTGCGCATTATCAACATCCTGAACATGGATGCATCGATCTTCCTGAAGGATAACAACGACTTCCTCGAAGGATTGGAGAAATCGAGTCATCTTGATCAACTGATTCACGCACTGGATGGCAAGGACCGTTTTGCCGCGCGCAAGCTGATCGTCGCCATGATGGAAGAGGGCGGCTATCTCGAGAAGATTGACGATCATACGCACATGGTCCCGCATGGCGATCGTGGCGGCGTGCCGATTGAGCCTTATCTGACCGATCAGTGGTATGTGAATGCCGGCGAACTCGCCAAACCCGCTATTGCCAGTGTCCGCGAAGGCCGCACGAACTTCGTGCCGAAGAATTGGGAAAAGACCTATTTCGACTGGATGGAGAATATCCAGCCATGGACAATTTCGCGTCAGCTCTGGTGGGGCCACCAGATCCCGGCCTGGTACGGTCCAGATGGTCAGGTTTTTGTTGAGAAAACCGAAGAAGAGGCCTTGAGCGCTGCTGTTCAGCACTACCTTGCGCATGAAGGGCCGATGAAGGCTTTCGTGCAGAACCTGCTTGAAGACTTCAAGCCGGGCGAGCTTCTCACCCGTGACGAGGACGTGCTTGATACGTGGTTCTCGTCGGCTCTGTGGCCGTTCTCCACATTGGGCTGGCCCGACAAGACCCCCGAGCTTGCCATGTACTACAAGACCGATGTGGTCGTGACAGGCTTCGACATCATCTTCTTCTGGGTGGCCCGGATGATGATGATGGGCCTGCACTTCATGAATGAAGAGCCGTTCCACACGATTTATATGCATGCACTTGTTCGCGACAAGAACGGCGCCAAGATGTCTAAGTCGAAAGGCAACATCATTGATCCGCTGGAACTGATCGACGAATATGGTGCGGATGCGCTGCGTTTCACGCTTGCGATCATGGCGGCACAGGGGCGCGATGTGAAGCTCGACCCGAGCCGCATTGCCGGATACCGCAATTTCGGGACGAAACTCTGGAATTCCACGCGTTTTGCCGAAATGAACGGCGTCGCACGCAATCCCGCATTCCGCCCTGAGAATGCCAAGCTGACGGTCAATCGCTGGATTTTGACAGAACTCACCAATGCGGTGCGCGATGTTACCGATGGCATTACGAGTTATCGCTTCAACGAAGCGGCTGGCGCTGCCTACCGTTTCGTCTGGAATCAGTTCTGCGACTGGTACATTGAACTGCTGAAGCCGGTGTTCAATGGTGAAGATGCGGAAGCCAAGGCGGAAGCGCAGGCCTGCGCTGCCTATGTTCTTGATGAAATCTACAAGCTGCTGCATCCCTTCATGCCCTTCATGACGGAAGAGTTGTGGGCGCATACTGCAGGTGAGGGGCAGGTGCGTGAAACCTTGCTTTGCCATGCGGGTTGGCCGGAGCCGGATTTTCTGGATGCGGAAGCCGCTGCTGATATCAACTGGCTGATTGATCTTGTGACGGGTATCCGCTCGGTGCGGGCTGAAATGAATGTTCCGGCATCCGCAACCGCCCCGCTCGTCGTTGTTGGCACCAGCGATGCCACCAAGGAACGATTGGTGCGCCATGAAGCCTCGATCAAATGGCGCGCGCGCGTCGAAACGATCAATCTGGCTGATGAAGCGCCAAAGGGTTCGGCTCAGTTTGTTATCGGCGAAGCGACTGCCTGCCTGCCACTGGGCAGCCTGATTGATGTGAAGGCTGAGGTTGCTCGTCTTGGCAAGGAAGCTGGTAAAATCAACGAGGAAATCGGTAAGATCGAGAAGAAGCTTGGCAATGAAAAGTTTGTCGCCAATGCCAAACCCGAGATTGTCGAAGCCGAACGCGAGCGCCTCGTCGAACTGCAAGCATCGATTGAGAAGATCGAAGTCGCCATTCGCCGCGTAAGTGAGGCAGGTTGAGTAAACTAGCCATTTCTGGCTAATTGATTCTCAATTTAATTGAATTAATCTGCGCTCCCCTTGAATAGGTGGGGAGCGCACCCTACTTTCGACAGTTATCCGCCCCAATTCGGTCATTTTTGAGCGCCGTTGCATTTGAGCAACATTGACGCTTTCTGGCTGAAAACGGCCCGTTTCTGGCTTCAATGCGGTGGTGTGCATTGCGAAATTCTGAAAAATCTGGGTGAAAATACGCGAAAGCTCCACGTTTTTGAATTTCGCGCCTCCAGCCTCCGAAAACCGCCCGTCGTAAACAAGTTGCAGGATTCGCGCGCTTTGTTACCTATTACGTATTGGTAACAATTTTGCTGAACTGTGATCGCGCGTTCAGAAGTTTTCAGGTCTCGGGGAGGACTTAATGACTAAGACTATTTCCACAATCATCGGCGGCGCGCTTCTTTTGACAAGTGTTGCTACTGCTGCTCAGGCCGGGGCCTTGAGCGCGGTGGTTACAACTGGGATCTCCTCTTCAGTGAAGAGCGTTTTGCGACTGAAGGTGGCGTGATCTACGTTATGCCTGATCGCAAGATCAAGAATGCGAAGGATACTGATCCACGCGATGGCAACAACAATAACAAAAGCAAGTCCGCAAACGAAACGCCTGACTATTCGGTTTATAAGTTTGGCGCGAAGGTTGGCATTACACCCGATCTGGATTGCTTGGGCACCTATAGCCAGCCATGGGGCGTTCACACCAACCCAGGCAACAATTGGGCCGGCGTCAATCAGAACATCGAAACCAAGGTCAAGAGTGAAGACTGGGGTTTGACATGTTCCTACAAATTCAACGTCGGTGAAAAAGGCGACTTCCGCATTATCGGTGGTGTCTCCTATCAGGAAGTTTCCGGTTTCAAGGAACGTCAGGTTCATCCCGGCTTCCCAGGTCGTTTCGACGGCACAGGCCGTCTTGATCTGGAAGGCAATGGCGTTGGCTGGCGCATTGGTGCTGCTGGAAATCGCACTGCGCGCCAGCCTGATTTACAACTCAGAAGTTGATCTGGGTACAGTAACCGGGACGCTTGATCTGACGCAGTCGCCGCTGGCACCCGGCATCGGTGGCAAGATCACCAATGTTTACGGCACTGCAACCATGCCACAGTCGGTTGAATTCAAGCTGCAGAGCGGTTTCGCACCGGGCTGGCTGGCCTATGGCTCGGTTAAATGGGTTGACTGGAGTGTTCTCAACGTCATCGCTTTCTGCCCTACCGCTACGCAGGGAAAAATTGCCTGCGGACCAGCTTCGCCAGCACGGGCCACGTCGCTTGATCTGATGTTCCAGGACGGCTGGACAGTTACTGGTGGTGTCGGTCACAAGTTTAACGACCAGTGGAGTGGCCAGCTGCAGGTTAGCTGGGATCGTGGCACATCAACAGGCCTGACAACTCAGACCGATACCTATCTGCTTTCCGGTGGTGTTGCCTATTCGCCTAATAAGAATGTTGAAATTCGTTTGGGTGGCGCGATCGGCATGCTGACCTCCGGTTCCTACGGCCCGACGAGCTGCCCGAATGCCACAAAGAAATGCGGTACGGATGCTTCATATGACTTTGGTGATGATCTCGTGACTGCAGTCTCGCTCTCGGGCAAGTTGAAGTTCTGATCAACCAAAGATTGAACAGAAAAGCCCGGTATTCGTACCGGGCTTTTTAGTATTCAGGCCCTGGTTTGTTGTGCAGTGCGAAGCGCGTCGTCCTAAAAGTAAGAAATTCTCCATTACGTTTTGTGACGATTCAGCAACACTTCTGAGCGATGATTTGCAAGGCGGAGGCAAGGGGCAATTTTGCCCATTTTGCGCCACAAACCCGGAGCACCTCGATAGGGCGGCGACCGATAAGTGGTTGAAGATATATCGTGCAATGGTGCCGATATCCCGCACGGGGTAATGATGGACGCAAAACCGATCCTTCTGGCTTATACAGATAGCCGTTACGCGATGTCGGAACTGACGCGCAGCCCCTACGATTCCATTCTTTCTTGCACACCAGATTCAAATGTAACCGGCCGTACTATTGCCGGAATGCGGTCAAACGATCGCTGGAATGATGTGCAATATTTCTCGGTAACAACACTAGCAGCGCGAACAGCACTGGCTGGTACAAATTGGAAGGCGAGCCGCACGATTGCGGGCGTCGCCAAATATCAGGTCCTGACGAGATGTGCTGAGCGCGGCGATGCTGCGACGCACGCGTTCCGGACAAGGGAAGTGTACTGTCATGTTCATCATTGATCGTTTCGCAGCCCCCATGTTTGGGATTGGCCTTGCATTGAGTGTCATGACGCTGCCATGCCACGCCTTTGATGCAGGTAAAGAGATGAACGAGGATTCAAGCCCGTTCGATCTCTTCAAGTTCGGATTTTCTGCTTACAAGAACGGCCACAAGGACGAGGCTGTTAAAGCGCTACGGTTTGCCGCGGAAAAGGGTCATCAGGGCGCAAACTGGAAGCTTGCCCGCATGTATGCGGAAGGTGATGGCGTCAAGGAAGACGACTATGAAGCCTATAAGATGTTCGAGCAGGTCATTCATGAAGGCGCTGATCAGGGTACAGAGAACGAGAGCTACGTTGCGGATGCGCTCGTCGCACTTGCCGGTTATGTAAAGCGCGGCATTCCGAACTCTCCAATTCGCTCCAATCCCGGCGCAGCGCGCGATCTCTATCTGCAGGCCGCATCGAATTTTGGCGACCCCGCTGCCCAGTTCGAACTTGGCAAAATGCTGATGAAGGGCGAGGGTGGTCAACCCAACCCCAATCAGGCAGCGCGCTGGTTCCGTCTTTCCGCCCAAAAGGGCCATGCGGGCGCGCAGGCCATGCTCGGAAACCTCCTGTTTCAGGCTGGCAAGACCGTGCGCGGGCTGGCCATGATGACCGCTGCTTTCGAGCGGGCTTCCAAACAGGATCGTGTCTGGATCGGCGATATTCAGGAACAGGCGTTTTCTATCGCTGATGAAGCGGACCGGCGCACAGCCATCGTTCTGGCCGAAGATATCATCAAAACCGGCGACTTCTGATCGGGCTTTACCTGAGTTATTCAGGCCCGTTATCCCGTCAGGGTGCCATTTTCTTCTGAATCAAATCAAAGACGCGGCGCGCATCTTCAATTGCGAGAAACTGCGGCGTGTGATCGAATGCCGGTGACATGCTGGTCGTATTCCGGGAATCCCCGTATGCAGGTCGACCAAACAATATGGTGCCACGCCCGTCGGCTCTTTCATTGATATCAACTTCAGACAGTTGCGCGATATTAAGTGCGGTGAAACTGTTGGTCGGCCGCGAACGGATGATCAGTATTCGCCGATCCGTCACCGCATAATACATGCTGCTTCGCGCCCAGGCATCGACCAGAAACCGGCCAAAGACAAAATAGAGCCCGATGCAAACAAATAGCAGACCGAAGAGAGGGAAAGGTCCGCCTCCGGTTGTGTTTGTTGCTCCGATTGTCCAAAAAATTGCAAAACCGCACCATAAAAGGCTGAACGGAATGACAAACATATCGCGTGAGATAAAAAGGATACCCTGACTGGGCCGACCCTGCCACAGAATGCGTTCGCCACTCAGAAGACGGCCTGCAAAAGCCTGATCGATCATTCTCCACCCCTGCCGAATGTTCCCAAGCTTAGAAATTCAATTAAATCAGGGAAATTGCAACAGGAACGTGATCGGAAGGCTTTTCCCAGGCGCGAACATGTTTTTCAATGCTTGCGGATTCAAGCCGGTTGGCTGCCTCAGGCGATAGCATCAGATGATCGATATGGATGCCGTTATTCTTTTGCCAAGCGCCAGCCTGATAATCCCAGAACGTATAGATACCGGCCTCATCGGTGACTGAACGGATTGCATCCGTGAAACCCAGATTTTCCAGACGGCGGAATGCCTGCCGCGTTTCCGGTTGAAACAGGGCATCATTGACCCACGCTTCGGGATGTTTGGCGTCCTTTGGTTCGGCGATGACATTGTAGTCACCCGCGAGAACCAGTGGCTCTTCCAGCGCAAGCCGGCTTTCAGCCCAACGCTCGAGGCGCTCCATCCAGCGCAATTTGTAGGGAAACTTTTCCGTATCAATGGGATTGCCATTGGGCAAATAGAGCGAAACGACGCGGATGGCGCCGGTTTCTGTTGAAAATACCGCTTCGATGAAGCGCGATTGCTCATCGGTATCATCGCCGGGCAGACCGCGCGTTACCTCGTCAGGTGTCTTTTTTGACAGGATGGCAACGCCATTGAAGCCCTTCTGTCCGTGTGTTTCGATGTGATAGCCCAGCGCCTCGATCTCGGCACGCGGAAAGAGTTCGTCGACGGATTTGATTTCCTGCAGGCAGACGATGTCAGGATTGGACTCCTGCAACCAGGCAATCAGGACTTCGATCCGCGCTTTCACGCCATTGATGTTCCAGGTGACAATTTTCATGGGAAACAACGACTTTGCTGGGTTTTTGATTGCACGGAGATCGATATTGATCCTGCGCAGAAGATACGCGCCCGCCAGCCAGCGGGTCAAGCGGCGAGGTGGCAAGTGTGAGCCGTGCTGCACATGTTCCTGACATACAGTGCAAAAACAAAAAGCCGCCCGTAAGGCGGCCTTTATCAAACGGTAGAAATGGTTGCTTATACGGAGAAGCTGGTTCCGCAGCCGCAGGATGACGTCGCATTGGGATTGCGGATCTGGAAAGACTGTCCCATCAGATCATCGACGAAATCGATCTCGGAGCCGCCAATATAGGGCAGAGAGATCGAATCGATCAAAACCTTGGCGCCCAGCTTTTCGATGACGATATCATCGGCGTCCTGTGCATCGACGAGATCATATTTATAGGAAAAGCCCGAGCACCCGCCACCTTCGACAGAAATGCGCAGGGCTGTCTTGTCGGGATCGGATTTCAGAATCGCCGAAATGCGCTTTGCAGCGGCATCGGATACGGAAACATTCATTGCATCACTCATTTCATCACGCTCCAAATGCGAACAAGTTCGCCGCGCTCCGGCTTAAGTTGACATTGTCATGTCACACCTTGCCATTCATCATACACCATAGCTAAGAATTGGCGACCGCGAAGTCAACGACCGCAGTGGTTGCAAAATGAAAGGCATTCAATTCAATCATGTCGATGCAGGGAATTGGCTTCGGATACAGGGAGAGGGCATCCTATGCCTGTGATCCACAGCACAGTCGCGGCAGGCTCTTTCCGGAAAACGAAAGTCCGACGCGCACGGTCTTTCAACGTGACCGGGACCGGATCATCCATTCCACGGCTTTCCGGCGGCTAAAACACAAGACACAGGTTTTTATTGCCCATGAGGGGGATCATTACCGCACCCGTCTGACCCACACGATTGAGGTCGCCCAAATTGCCCGGGCTTTGGCGCGGTCGATGTGGCTTGATGAAGATCTGGCAGAGGCCATCGCTCTGGTGCATGATTTTGGTCATACACCGTTCGGGCATACGGGCGAAGATGCGCTGAATGAGCGGATGATGGATTTCGGCGGCTTTGACCACAATGCCCAGTCATTGCGTATCGTCACCAATCTGGAAAAACGCTATGCGGAATTTGATGGGCTCAATCTGACCTGGGAGACGCTCGAGGGGCTGGTGAAGCACAATGGCCCGCTCACTGGTACGGATGGCAAAGGGCTCAAACATCCCGTTCCTGCGGCTATTGTCGAATATAACAGCCAATATGACCTTGAACTTGGCCGCTATGCTTCCCTTGAAGCGCAGTGTGCGGCCATTGCCGATGATATTGCCTATAATGCACATGACATTGATGACGGTCTGCGCTCGGGGCTGTTGTCACTGGATGCCCTTGAGGATGTGCCTTTGACCGGTGACATTTTGCGCGGGGTACGGGAGAAATATCCTGTTTTGGATGAGGTTCGCACTGCGCACGAGATTGTCCGGCGGCAGATCACTATCATGGTGGAGGATGTTATCAGGACCGCTCAATCCAACATTGATGCGCTGCAGCCGCAAACTGTTGATGATATCCACAATGCAGGGCGTATGCTGATCGGCTTTTCTGACGCCATGCGTGAGAAGGAAAAGCTGCTCAAGGCATTCCTGTACAAGAACCTTTACTTTCACGAGAGCGTCGTTCGTATTCGAAAATCCGCTGACAAAATTGTGAGAGATTTGTTTGATGCCTATATGGCCGATGAGCAGACCATGCCGGAAGGCTGGCGCGACGGGCAGAAACAGGACGGTTTGGCGGCCCACGCACGGCTTGTTGCCGATTTTCTGGCTGGCATGACCGACACCTATGCTGTGCGCGAGCATCGCCGCTTGTTTGACCACACGCCCGAATTGGCTTAAGCGGAGGGCCAATCGCGGTCAAAAGGCCGTATCAATTTGAAAAACCCGATCGAGTATAACGTCATGAACATCTTCGCCGATTTCGACGCGCGGATTAAGAAAGCCCTGCAAGCGCTTGAATTGAAAACCATTGATGGCGCCGATGCGGACCTGTCCCGCGTAGGCGTGGAGCCGCCACGCGATCCCAGCCACGGTGATATCGCGACAAACGCTGCCATGGTTCTGTCCAAGGCCGTTGGTCAAAATCCGCGCGAATTGGCAGTCAAGATCGGCGATGCGTTGAAAAATGACCCTGATGTCGGCTCTGTTGATGTCGCTGGGCCAGGTTTTATCAATCTGCGCCTGAAAGATACCTATTGGCACAGGCAACTTGCCGGAATGCTGAGCACAGGTCTCGATTATGGCCGCTCGAAGCTTGGCTATGGCCACCGGGTTAATGTCGAGTTCGTTTCGGCCAATCCGACAGGACCGATGCATGTCGGCCATTGCCGCGGTGCGGTTGTGGGTGATGCGCTGGCCAACCTTCTGTCCTTTGCCGGTTATGATGTCGCCAAGGAATATTACATCAACGATGCGGGCGCGCAGATTGATGTGCTCGCCAATTCGGTGATGCTGCGCTACCGGGAAGCGCTCGGTGAACATATCGGCGATATTCCGTCAGGGCTTTATCCGGGCGATTATCTTGTGCCGGTGGGGCAGGCGCTTGCTGCCGATTACGGAACAAAACTTCTGGCAATGCCGGAAGAGGAAGCAACTGCGATCATCAAGGACCGGACCATCGATGCAATGATGGCCATGATCCGGGACGATCTTGCGTCGCTCAATGTGCATCATGATGTGTTTTTCTCCGAACGGACGTTGCATGCCGATAATGCCAAGCAGATCCGGTCGGCGATCAATGATCTGACGTTGAAGGGCCATGTCTATAAGGGCAAGCTGCCGCCGCCCAAGGGCCAATTGCCTGAAGATTGGGAAGATCGGGAACAGACCCTGTTCCGCTCGACCGATGTGGGCGACGATATTGACCGGCCATTGGTGAAGTCCGACGGGCAGTTCACCTATTTTGCGGCTGACGTTGCCTACTTCAAGGACAAGTATGACCGGCATTTCGATGAAATGATCTATGTGCTCGGCGCGGATCATGGCGGCTACGTCAAGCGGCTGGAATCGCTGGCGCGCGCGGTTTCCGGCGGTACGGCAAAGCTGACGGTGCTGATTTGCCAGTTGGTGAAGCTCTACCGCAATGGTGAGCCTGTGCGGATGTCGAAGCGGTCAGGCGAGTTCGTGACCCTGCGCGATGTGGTGGAAGAGGTGGGGCGGGACCCTGTCCGGTTCATGATGTTGTACCGGAAGAACGACGCGCCACTGGATTTCGACTTCGCGAAGGTTACGGAGCACTCGAAGGATAACCCGGTATTCTACGTTCAATATGCTTCTGCGCGGTGCCATTCAGTGTTCCGGCAGGCGATTGAACAGCTCGGCATGGGCGAAGAATCACTTGCCGCAAGTGCGCAGCATTTCGGTCTATTGACGGATGAAAGCGAAATTGCGCTCATTCGCAAGCTCGCCGAATACCCGCGCTTGATCGAAACAGCCGCCATCCATCAGGAGCCGCACAGACTGGCTTTTTACCTTTATGACCTCGCAAGTTCGCTGCATGCGCAGTGGAATAAAGGAACCGAAAACGCGGACTTACGTTTTATTAAGGTTAACGATCCAAACTTGTCCCAAGCCAGGCTAGGGCTGGTTCAGGTTGTTTCTAAGGTTTTGACGTCCGGATTGTCTATCATTGGTGCGGACGCCCCAACCGAAATGCGCTGAAAGGCGTAGAAATCCTGTCAACTTTTGCCCACATTGCGCTGGTATGGCCAATGCGTGACGTCTTTTGACGTCCATAGTTGAGAGTACAGGATTAACGCCATGGCGGACAACTATCTTCAGCGTTCTCACCGGCAGGATGATTCGCGAATCGGTAATGACGATCCTCTGATGGAGCTTTCCCGTATTATGGGAACGCCCGAGGAAGAGGAGAACTCTGCGACCGGTTCCAGCGAGGATTTTGCTATGGATCTGGAGCGCGAGCTCATGGGTGACTTTGACGAGCACCCACAGGCAGCAGCTGCCCAACCTGCGCAAGCCGTGCATGATCACCATCCTGCAACTGCGCAGGACCCTTTTGCGAATTTCGATCTGCAGGATGCGGTGGAGCGGGAATTGATGTCGGATGAGGAACCTTCCCATTCACATCATGTCGCTGAACCTGTCCGTCAGGTAATTTCCGAACCGGTGGCAATCTACGAAGAACCTGATTACGCCGATTACGAGCCGGAAGCAGCCTATGTGGACAGTGAAGCAGGTGAGGGCGCCGATGCGCACGAACCTGTCAGTTTCACTCCAGAGCCAACGCCTGCGCCGAGCGTAGAGCCTGCTGCTCTTTATGCAGAAGAGCGCCCAGTCGTTGCCGCACCATCGCTCAGCCTTGAGGATGAGCTGGAGACGCTGCTTGCGGGTTCTGCCAAACCTGTGACCCAGCGTTCTGGCAACGCATCATGGGGTTATGGCTCGCAGGCGCCGGTTGTCGGCCGTACTGAAGCCGCCCCCATCATCAGCCGGGCAACATCCTATACAGCGCCCGTCGCCCAGCCTGCTCCCGTAGCAGCGCCAGCCTATGTGCCCGAACCAGCCGCTTATCAGGCTCCCATTGCCGATGAGCCGGTTCAGGTGCAGGAATCAGCACCGGTTCAGGATGATCCGCTTGATGATTTTGATACCGAAGAACTGATGGCTGCTTTTGATAATTTCGAAGTGCCTGTTGATATTGAGGATGAAGCTGTAGCCGAACCACAGGCGGAAGCCCGGGTTGAGGACGCAGAACTTCCCCATTATCAAAGCCCTGTTCAGTCCTACGCGGCTGTTCATCAGCCGGTTGCTTTTGCGCCGGAACCTGCGGTTGAGGCTCATCATCTGCCGGAGCCGCAGGATTTGAGCGGTTATGCGGATGAACTGGATCGCGCTGCGTCATCCATCGCGTCGGCGCCGGATGTTCATACGATGGCTGTCACAGAGAGCCGGGTTGAATATACGGAATCTCTCGATCTGCCTGAAGTGCATTACGAAGACGATGCTCCGCAGCATAATGGCATGGGCGAACTGGAAACAGAATTCGCTGAAGTTTTCGGCTCGATCGAGGCGGAAGATCCTCGCGCTGCCTATGCCGCGCCGCAGGAAGAGCCGCAGTCAACGGCAGCACCCAAGGATGAGTATGCCGATATTTTTGCCGATGTGTTTGGCAATGAGGCAGAAAAGACTGGCCATGCCCCGGCAAATTACGCCATTGCCGGAGCTGGTGTCGCGGCAGCAGCTGCCGGTGTGGCAGCAGCCAGCGCCCATCAGGCACGTCCGGTTGCCAGCAATTACAGCAATGGCCCCGAAGACGATATGGACTTTGGCTACGATCCAAAGCGTGACGATGTCGGGATGGCCGCAACAAACTATGCTCAACCGGCAAGCCGCAAACGCAGCTTTATGGTTCCGGGTGCAGTGGCTGCGGCCGTTCTCATCGCCGTTTCCGGTGCCGCCGCCTATAAGTGGATGGGTGGTTCCGGTGGAACCCCCGTTGTGATCATGGCGGACAAAGCGCCGATCAAGGTTCAGCCTGAAACCACTGCCAACGCGACTGCTCCTGCTCAGGACAAGATTGTCTATGAAAAGGGTGCGACGGCAGACACTTCGCCGCCAAAGCAGCAGCAACTCGTCACCACGCAGGAAGCGCCTGTTGATCTTGCCGCTGCCGATGAAGACGAAGATGTGGCAATGAACGATACAGCGGGCAACAAAGCCGAAGAACGGGTTGATCCTGCCGCCGCCAATGTTGCTTCCACTGACCAGCAGGCGCAGCCGAACAACGCAATTGCACCGCGCAAGGTTCAGACCATGGTCGTGAAACCTGACGGTACGATGGTTGCTGCCATTCCGCAGGCCGCCGATCCAGTCAGCTCGGGTCCGGCTGCTGCACCCGCAGCGCGTCCAGTCGCCGCCGCTGCTCCGGCTCCTGTTAATGCGATGCCTGACGGCAATGATCAGATCGGCTCGCTCGCTGCCGCCAGCAATCCTGCCACACCCAAGCCCGCGGTTGAGCCATTGATTGCCAAACCGCAGGCTCCGGCTTCCGGCAAGCTTCCAGCCAAGGCGGTTGAGACGAAGAAGATCACGTCTGAAACCGTTGCGTCTGTCTCGCCGAGGAATGCCCCTGTCGTTGATCGTCCAGCTGACCAGCCGCTGAATGTTGTCGACCGGGTTGCTCCGCAGAAGGCAACCGCGCAGCCAGTGGCTCAGCCTCAGCAGGTCGCATCGGCTGTTGCTCCGGGTAGTTACCTGATCCAGGTTGCCTCACAGCCAACAGCTGAAGGCGCACAGAAGACCTACGCATCCCTGGCCCAGCGCTATCCGGGTGTGATTGCCGGTCGCGGTGTCGATATCAAGCAGGCCGAGATTGCCGGTAAGGGCACATTCTACCGGGTTCGCATTCCTGCCGGAACCAAGGACGCAGCGGTTAATCTGTGTACCAAGTTCAAGTCGGCGGGTGGCAGCTGCTTCGTCACGCAGTAAGCTATACTCACCTTAACCGGACAAAGGCGGCCATTGGCCGCCTTTTCCTTTTTTGCATCAACGCAGTAGACTTCTGATATGAGCGAATCAAAAGCATGGATTGCCGGTACATCCGGTCTGAAACTGACCCCTGACGAAATCGCGTTCTTTCGCGACGAGCGCCCGTGGGGTTTTATATTGTTTGCCCGCAATGTCAGCGAAGCGGCGCAGGTTGAGGATTTAACCGCCCATCTGCGCGATCTGGTGCGGCGCGACGAAGCTCCCGTGCTGATCGATCAGGAAGGTGGACGCGTGCAGCGCCTGCGCCCACCATTGGCGCCGAATTATCCTGCAGGTTCCGCATTGGGTGCCCTGTTCAAACAGGATGAGGAAGCCGGGCTGCGGGCCGCATGGCTTTTGTCGCGGCTCCATGCGTTCGATCTGTTGAAGCTTGGTGTCAATGTGGATTGCCTCCCGGTTCTTGATGTTCCCGTTGAAGGCGCCAATGACGTGATCGGCACCCGTGCCTATGGCAAGCATCCTGAGATCGTCACGGCGATGGGCAGGGCGGCGGCTGAAGGGCTGGTGGCTGGCGGCATGCTGCCTGTGATGAAGCATATTCCGGGGCATGGACGTGCTTTTGCCGATACGCATCATGAGTTGCCAACGGTAACAACGCCGCTTGAAGAGCTTGCGGAACATGATTTTGCGCCGTTCCGCGCTTTGGCGCATTTGCCAATGGCAATGAGCGCTCATGTGATCTTCTCGGCCGTTGATCCGAAGAGCCCGGCGACGACTTCAGGCAAGGTGGTGGAAGAAATCATCCGGGGCCATATAGGCTTTGACGGGCTGCTGATGAGCGATGACGTGTCGATGAATGCACTTTCTGGGGATTATTTCGATCGGACCAAAGCAATCTTTGCGGCGGGCCTTGATATCGTGCTTCATTGCCACGGTATTATGGAACAAATGACGGCGGTTGCCTCCTGTACGCCTGAACTAGATGGTAAAGCGCTGGAGCGGGCGCAGCGGGCACTCAAATATGCAAAGAAACCGGATGCCTCAGACGAGGCTGAAATCCGGGAAGAATTCCAGCGTTTCTTCGAAGCGGTGGCATAGAAGCGAGAGAGATTTGACGGCGACGGAACAGAAAACCAATGGCACGACCGCAGCACCCATGGAGGCGCTGTGGGAAAGCACATCGGATCGCGGCCTGAGCGAGCCGTCGCTGCTGATCGATATCAAGGGTTTTGAAGGTCCGCTCGATCTGCTCCTGCATCTGGCGCGCAACCAGCGGGTCGATCTCGCGCGTATCTCCGTTCTGGCTCTTGTTGAGCAATATCTGATCTTTATCCGTCAGGCACAGGCTCTGCGGCTTGAACTGGCCGCCGATTATCTGGTTATGGCCGCATGGCTGACCTATCTCAAATCAAAATTGCTGATCCCGAAAGCCCCTGGCGATGAGGGCGAGAGTGGCGAGGAACTGGCCGCAACGTTGCAATTCCGGCTGAAGCGGCTGGAAGCCATGCGCGATGCGGCGACGAAACTCGTCAACCGCAACCGCCTTGGCCGCGATATTTTTGCGCGCGGCATGCCTGAGGCTGTCATCGTTGATCAGACCAATATTTATTCGGCAACGCTTTACGAACTTCTGACCGCCTATGCCTCGCAGCGGCAGAAGCAGGCCATTTCCCATGTGCAGATTGCGCGCCGCAGTGTCTGGTCTCTGAAAGACGCGCGGACGATCCTGATGCGCCTCATCGGTGAGATGAAAGACTGGACGGCGTTGGACCAGTATCTGCTCGAATTCATTGCTTCACCGAGTGAGCGCGCGACAGTGCTTGCCAGTTCCTTTGCCGCCAGCCTTGAGATGGTGCGGGAAGGGCATATGGAAATTCAGCAGACCGGTGCGTTCAAGCCGATTTTCCTGCGCGACAGGGCGCCGCGGCCAGCGGAAAAGACAGGGCAGCCTCCGCTCACAACGATGAGGGATGTGGCCAATGGCTGACAATGGTCCTTTGCTTATGCAAGCCGACAATGATGAAAGCGATCTGCGAGAGGCGGAATGGACATCGGCTATTCCAGTCTCCGAAGCCTTGCGGATGGCGGAAGCCATTCTGTTTGCTTCTGCCGAGCCGGTGACGGTGAGGGCGCTGGAAGAGCGCCTGCCATCAGGGGTTGACGTTCCGGCGCTGCTCGGTGAGTTGCAATCTGTTTATTCCAAGCGCGGCATTAATCTTCTGCAGGTTGGTGGTGCTTGGGCATTTCGAACCGCCGCTGACCTTGCCTTCCTGATGAACCGCGAGGCGGTGCAGCAAAAGAAGCTGTCCCGTGCGGCTCTCGAAGTTCTGGCAGTCATCGCCTACCACCAGCCGGTTACACGAGCCGAGCTTGAAGATATTCGCGGTGTTGAAACATCCAAGGGCACGCTTGATGTGCTGATGGAGACGGGCTGGATCAAGTTCCGTGGCCGCAGACGCACACCGGGCCGACCGATTACCTATGGCACGACGTCTTCATTCCTTGATCATTTCGGTCTGCAGGAAGTGCGCGATCTTCCCGGTATCGATGAATTGCGCGGTGCTGGACTTCTTTCAGCGCGCATGCCTGCAAATTTTGCCATTCCGGTTCCGGTCAACGACCCTGATGAGCTGACCGAGGATGAGGACCCGTTGACGGATATCGATCTGGAAGAGCTTGGACTTTTGACGCCACGCGTCGAGAACGATTGAGTTTTTATTTGCCACATTTATGCGCGATGGTGGCGCGAACATGCCTGTTTGCAAAATTCGTGACGAAGATTTCACTTCGCACTTGCGCCGAACAAACATGAATGTGAAACAACATTATGCACTTGTGTTTGAAAAGCACGGGGAAAAGGCATAGATCAGCTCAAACTGTTGAGCGAATGCGAGGGTAAGATGGGTAGTTTTTCAATTTGGCACTGGTTGATCGTTCTGGCGATCGTGCTTCTGGTTTTTGGTCGTGGCAAGATTCCTGAATTGATGGGCGACGTTGCCAAGGGCATCAAGAATTTCAAGAGCGGCATGAGCGACGACGATACGGCTGACAATTCCAAGACGATCGACAATCAGACGAGCCAGCCGGTGAATTCCACCAAGGAAAAGACAACAAAGTCCTGAGTGGCACATAATAGCGTTGTCCTGCGCGCGGCCTCGTTGCCGCGTCGTGGCTGGAGCATGATGAATGTTTGAAGTTGGTTGGTCGGAAATCCTGGTGATCGTGATCGTCTTGATCGTAGTGGTCGGGCCCAAGGATTTGCCGAAAATGCTGCGCGCCTTTGGCAAGGCAACGGCCAAGTTTCGCGCCACAGCCGGTGAATTCCGGCGTCAGTTCGATGAGGCTCTCAAAGAGGCCGAACTCGATGACGTGCGCGATATCATCAATGATGCCAAAAGCCTCGATCCGCGCAATGATATTCGCAAGGTTTTCGATCCTGTCCGCACGATCGGCGAAGACCTGCGCTCGACACTGAAAGATGCGGGAACGGCAGCCAAGGACAATCTTGCTATTCCGGACCCCTCTGCGCCGGGTGCTACGCAAGTGCAGCCGCAGGTGATGGAGCCTGTTGCGCCATTGATGACCGCCACAACGCCGAAGAAGCCGGGCCGGACTGCCAAGCCGAAGGCCGCTGCTGAAAAAGCACCGGCGGCGGCGACGGCAGCCACAAAAGCTGCGCCAGCCAAGGCGGCTCCGGCAAAAGTTGCGACCAAGGCAACGCCTGCTGCCAAGACAGAAGCAGAAGCGCCTGTGAAGGCGGCTCCGGCAAAAAGAACGACGAAGCCGCGTGCCACTGGCAAAGCTGGCGATACGGGGACAAAATCTTGAGCAAGGCCGATGACGAAATTGACAAAAGCTCAGCCCCGCTGATCGAACACCTCATTGAACTGCGCCGCCGCCTGATCTGGGCATTGCTGGCGTTCTTTGTGGCGTTTCTGGTCTGCTTCCATTTCGGCAAGCAATTGTTCAACCTTCTGGTCATTCCCTATCAGTGGGCTGTTGGTTGGGCTGGTTTTGATCCAGCCAAGGCACAGCTGATCTATACGGCGCCACAGGAGTTCTTCTTCACGCAGGTCAAGATCGCCATGTTCGGCGGTATTGTTCTGGCGTTCCCGGTTATTGCTTCGCAGATTTACAAATTTGTAGCGCCGGGGCTCTACAAGAACGAACGGATGGCGTTTTTGCCGTTTCTGATTGCGTCGCCGGTTCTTTTCCTCATGGGCGGCGCGCTGGTCTATTTCTTCTTTACGCCCATGGTCATGTGGTTTTTCCTTGCCATGCAGCAGGCTGGCGGTGCGGGCGAAGTGCAAATTTCGCTGCTGCCGAAGGTTTCGGAATATCTCAGCCTGATCATGACGCTGATCTTCGCCTTTGGTCTTGTGTTTCAGCTGCCCGTTGTTACCACTTTGCTGGCCCGGGTAGGGCTGGTGGGTTATGAGGGACTTCGATCAAAGCGCAAATATGCGATTGTCATCGCTTTTATCGTTGCGGCTGTTATCACGCCGCCGGACCCGCTTAGCCAAATCGGTCTTGCACTCCCGACGATCCTTCTCTACGAGGTTTCCATCTGGATGGCGCGTCTGATCGAGAAAAAGCGTGAAGCTGCTGAAGCTGAAGCACAATCAGGGTCCAGTGATAGCGATATCTCTTCCTGACGCGGCTATCGGTTTCGCCGGACAATCACGTCCTCATTCCAACGACTATTCCAAGACGGCTTTATTCCCATGCTCGACATCAAATGGATACGCGAGAATCCGCAAGCGCTTGACGCAGCTCTGGCTAAACGGGGTGTTGAAGCTCAGTCGTCCCGGTTGATCGAGCTGGATGAAAAGCGCCGGCAGCACATTGCCAAATTGCAGGATGCTCAGGAGCGCCGCAATGCCGCCTCCAAGGAGATCGGCAAGGCGATGGGTGCCAAGGATCAGGCGACGGCTGATCGCCTCAAGGCTGAAGTTGCTGATATCAAGGTGTTTCTGCAGTCTGCCGAAGAGGAGGAGCGCCAGCTTGACCGGGCATTGAACGATGCGCTGGCCGTGCTTCCAAACCTTCCGCTCGATAGTGTTCCGGTTGGCAAGGACGAAAGCGGGAATGTCGAAACACGCCGTGTTGGCCACCTGAAGAACTTTTCCTTCGAGCCGAAAGAGCATTTCGAGATCGGTGAAAATCTCGGCTACATGGATTTTGAACGGGCAGCCAAGCTTTCCGGCAGCCGTTTTACCGTTCTGAAGAGCCAGTTGGCGCGATTGGAGCGGGCACTTGGTCAGTTCATGATCGATCTGCACACGACGGAACATGGCTATATGGAGGTCAACCCGCCGCTGCTGGTCAATGCTGACGTGCTTTATGGTACCGGACAGTTGCCAAAGTTTGAAGAAGACCTCTTCAAGACAACGGAAGGCCGCTATCTGATCCCCACCGCCGAAGTGCCGCTGACCAATCTGGTGCGGGAAGAAATTCTCGATATTCGCGATCTGCCGATCCGCATGACAGCGCTGACCGCCTGTTTCCGGTCGGAAGCGGGTTCCGCTGGTCGTGATACACGTGGCATGTTGCGCCAGCACCAGTTCATGAAGGTTGAGCTTGTATCGGTCACTGACGCTGAAAGCTCCATTGCTGAACATGAGCGGATGACGGCTTGCGCCGAGGAAGTGTTGAAACGGCTTGATCTGTCGTTCCGCACCATGACGCTTTGCACCGGTGATATGGGCTTCGGCGCGCAGAAAACTTACGATCTGGAAGTATGGCTTCCCGGCCAGAAGGCTTACCGCGAAATCTCCAGCTGCTCGGTCTGCGGTGATTTCCAGGCGCGCCGCATGAATGCGCGTTATCGGCCCGAGGGCGAGAAGTCGACGCGCTTCGTCCATACGCTGAATGGTTCCGGCACGGCTGTCGGTCGTGCGTTGATTGCTGTTGTCGAAAATTATCAGAATGAGGACGGCAGCGTTACGGTTCCTGAAGCACTTGTGCCTTACATGGGTGGACTGAAACGAATCGAAAAAGCTGCATAGGAGAGGGCGATGCGCATTCTGCTGACCAACGATGATGGTATTCATGCGGAAGGTCTTGCTGTTCTTGAGCGCATTGCCCGCCAGCTTTCCGACGATGTCTGGGTGATTGCGCCGGAAACCGACCAGAGCGGTCTTGCGCATTCGCTGACACTTTCAACACCGCTGCGCCTGCGCAAGATTGATGATCGCCACTATGCCGTGCGTGGTACGCCAACGGATTGCGTGATTATGGGCGTGCGGCACTTGATGCCGGAAGCACCGGATCTGATCCTGTCAGGCGTCAACTCCGGTTCAAACACGGCCGATGATGTGACCTATTCGGGGACCATCGCTGCGGCTATCGAAGGCACCTTGCTTGGTATCAATTCTATCGCTTTGTCGCAGGAATATAATCTGAATGGCGGCGCGCGTATTCTGCCATGGGAAATTGTTGAACAGCGGGCTCCGGCCCTGCTTAAAAAACTGCTTGGCGTCGAACTTGCCAAGGGCGTTTTGCTGAATGTGAATTTCCCCAGCTGCAGCGGTGGTGAACTGGCTGGTGTTCGCGTGACAGCTCAGGGCAAGCTTTCCCACGGTTTAACCATTGAAGAACGGCAGGACGGACGTGGATTGCCCTATTACTGGCTGCGTTATGGCCGTGGCAAGGATGAGCCTGCGCCTGATAGCGATGTGGCGGCAATCCGTGCGAACTATATTTCCATTACACCGCTTCAACTCGATCTGACGGCGCACGAAATGCGCCAGACTTTGGAGGAGGCCTTCGCATGAAGCCTGCGCTTTCTGAACGGGAAGGCTTTGCCGCCTTCGTCCTGCGTATGCGGTCCTTAGGACTGTCGGACCAGCGGCTTATGGGGGCTTTCGAAGCGACGCCCCGCATGGCTTTTGTTTCCGGCAATCTTGGAACCGTGGCTTATGGCGACCGGATGCTGCCTATCGAGTGCGGCGAGTTCATGGAAGGGCTGGATTTGCAGGCCCGTTTGATCAAGTCGCTTGATCTGGAGCCAACGCACCGGGTGTTGGAAATCGGTACGGGAACAGGTTTTACCGCCGCAATCATGGCCCGGCTTGCCGGACGCGTTCTTTCCATTGAGCGCTATCGCACGCTGATTGAACTTGCGCAGCAGCGCCATCAGGCATTGAAGATCGAAAACCTGTTCATCAAACATGCGGATGGCAAGCTCGGCCTGACGCATGATGGCCCGTTTGACCGCATTATTGTCTGGGCCGCCTTTGAAAGCATGCCCCGCCAGTTCGTCGATCTTCTCTCATCCAATGGTGTGATGATTGCACCGATTGGGCCGGTTGATGGCAAGCAGGTGGTGTCGCGCCTGTCCAAAATCGGAAGCCGTTTCGAACGTGAGGATATGATGCCTGCACGCTTCCTGCCGCTGCTGGATGGTGTTGCCACAGCGCTCTGACAGACTCGTTTGCCGCAGGATTGGCGCAACCGTTTATGGACTTGGTGAATCTTTTACAAATTTTTTAAGCGTTTTAACTGTCGAGTAACATTAACGCGGTTTAATGGTCCAATATTCTTGTATTGAGTACGGGCGGGATAAGCGATGCGTTTGAGTGTACTAGACAAAGCGTCACAGCGGCTGGCACTGAATGCCAGCGTTCTCATGATTGCAGCTTTGGCTGCAGGTTGTAGTTCCGGGGTGTCGCGCTTCACCAGCGCGGATTTCAGCTCCGGCTATAGTGACAACCAGCGTTCAATCATTCAGGGGCAGAATTCGGCTCCACGGGGTTATACGCCGCCGGTTGATTCAACGTACACGGCTTCGGTCAACCGCAACGCGGTTCCACCTGCAGGTGGTGTTCAGCGCAGCAGCCTGCCGCCAGTGGGTGCGGCAAGCGCCTCTGCACTTCCGCCGGTTTCCTCGCAGCCGATGCGCCCAGCCGTTAGTGCTGCTCCTGTTCGCCAGCAGGTCGCTTCGGCGCAGCCCATGGGTAATGTGCAGGCTCCGCCGCTTGTATCGTCTGCCGGTTCGCTGAAAACGCCGGATGGCCGCGAGGCACGTATGCCGACAAAGCCAGCTGCACCGGCGGCAATTGCCAACAACACGGCGTCGCCAGCAAGCCATACCGGTTCATACACCGTACAGACCGGCGATACGCTCCATGCCATCTCCCGCAAGACGGGAACCAATGTTGAGGCCATCAAGCAGGCCAACAATATGAAGGATGGTACGGTTCGTGTTGGACAGGCTCTGACCATTCCGGCATCAAGCTCATCGATGGCGCAGAATGTTGCCAACAACATGAAGGCCAAGGGCGCGGTCGATCAGGTCAAGACTGCCGCGACACCGCCAGTCGTGCAGCCAAAGGTTGTTGCAAGCGTGGCCCCGAGCGCGGCGACCGCAACCACTCCGGCAGCACCGCAGGCCGATAGTCAGGCAAAGCCATACACGCCGCCACAGGCGAGCGAAAAGGTTATCGATGATGCCGAAAAGGACGTTGCATCCGCACCATCAGCCACCGGCGCCTCGCAGATGCGCTGGCCGGTTCGTGGCCGTGTCGTTGCCAATTACGGCAAGGGCAATGATGGTATCGACATTTCGGTTCCAGAGGGCACGCCGATCAAGGCAGCTGAAAACGGTGTTGTCATCTATTCCGGTGATGGTCTGAAGGAGTTTGGCAACACGGTTCTCGTTCGCCATGATAATGGTCTGGTCACGGTTTACGGCAATGCGAGCAAGCTGAACGTGCAGCGCGGCCAGAAGGTGAAGCGCGGTGAAGAACTTGGCCGCTCCGGTATGACCGGCAATGCGACCTCGCCAAAGCTGCACTTCGAGGTTCGCAAGAACTCGACGCCGGTTGATCCTTCGAAGTTCCTCGAATCCTGATTGGTTCGCGCTTGAATTCAAAAGGCCCCCGCAGCGATGCACGGGCCTTTTGCTTTTCAGAGCTTTTTGCCGAGCCGCCCGGCAAGATCCTGCGTGAATTGCCATGCAACGCGGCCGGAGCGTGAACCACGCGTGGTCGACCATTCAAGTGCTTCCGCGTGCAGTTGTTCCTTCTGCATCGGTAGATCAAAGTGCGCAGCATAGCCGTCGATCATCGAAAGATAATCATCCTGACTGCATTTGTGGAAACCAAGCCACAGGCCAAAGCGATCTGACAGCGAAACCTTTTCTTCAACGGCTTCAGATGGATTGATCGCCGTCGAGCGTTCATTCTCGATCATGTCACGCGGCAAGAGATGCCTGCGGTTGGATGTGGCGTAGAAGATAACATTGTCAGGACGGCCTTCAACGCCGCCTTCAAGCGCTGCCTTGAGCGACTTGTAGGATGTATCGTCATGATCAAAGGACAGATCGTCGCAAAACAGGATGAAACGATATTTTGTGTCCTTGATGGCCGCCATCAGGGCAGGGAGGCTATCAATATCCTCGCGGTGTATTTCGACGAGCTTCAGCGTATTGTCATTGCCGGGCGCCGCAGCGTTTACCGAAGCATGAACGGCTTTGACCAGCGATGATTTACCCATGCCGCGCGCGCCCCACAACAGAACGTTGTTTGCCTGCAAGCCATCGGCAAAGCGCTTGGTGTTGTCGAAGAGAATATCGCGTACACGATCCACGCCGCGAATGAGGGAAATGTCGACACGATTGACCTTCTGAACCGGGTCAAAGGCAAGATGATCCGGGTTCCAGACGAAGCAATCAGCCACGTCGAGATTAGCGGGTTGCGCTTTTGGCGGTGCCATCCGTTCCAGCACTGCAATCAGTCGGTCAAGTTTATCGGCAAGCAATTCCTCGGACATTCTTCTCAAGCCTTTGTTTTTTCTGCGTTCAAGCCACTATCATGTTGATGGGAAACCGAAAAGCGGGATGCGGGATTTTGCACTGTTGCTTTTCCCATTCCAAACATTGTATTCCGCAGGTTCTGTATCATTCAAACAAGAATTACTCTGGAGACTGTCTCTATGTTCGTAACTCCCGCATATGCACAGACAACGGGCATCGGTGGTGCGCCGGAAATGCTGATGAGCATCCTGCCATTCATCCTGATTTTCGTGATCATGTACTTCCTGATCATCCGTCCGCAGCGCACGCAGATGAAGAAGCGCGAAGAGCAGCTGAAGAACATCCGCCGCGGTGACACCATCATCACCGGTGGTGGTTTCGTTGCCAAGGTGACGAAAGTGTTCGAAGATACCGGCGAACTCGAAGTCGAAATCGGCGAGGGCGTCAAGGCTCGCGTTATCCGCGCATTGGTGTCGGATGTACGCGTCAAAGGCGAACCGGTTGCCGATAACAAGAAATAAGTCATAGTGACGGGGCGGCATCAGGCCGCCCTGTTGATTCTTGAGGTCGCGACTGCATGCTCTATTTTAGCCGCTGGAAGACACTTCTCATCTGGGCCGTTGTTCTTGTAGGCGTGATCCTGGCTCTGCCAAATCTGTTTACCCCCATCCAACTGGCGAACCTGCCAAATTGGCTTCCGAAAAAACAGCTCGCACTGGGGCTTGATCTTGAGGGCGGCTCGCGCATCCGGCTGCAGGTCGACAAGGACAAGCTGGCGCAGACTGACGCGACAATCGAGGTGATGAACCGCCGCCTCGGCGAGCTTGGCTATACCAATCCCAATGTGGAAAGCCAGAGAAATGGCCGTGTTCTCGTTGAAGTATCGGGTCTTTATGACTCGCAATTGCTCAAGGACATTCTAAGCCTCACAGGGCAATTGAGCTTCCGGATGATCGATACATCGGTGCCGGTGCAGCAGGCCATTGACGGCACGCCGCCCGCGGGCTCGGATGTTGTCTATTCCTTTGATGATCCGCCCGTCGCCTATCTCGTCAAGAAAGAGCCTATCGTCACCAATGCGAATTTCGTTGGCGCACAGGCGGGTGTCGATACGGCGACCCAGCAACCGGTTATCACATTCAAGCTTGATAGTGCCGGTGCGGAGCGCTTCTCCAAGGCAACGAAGGAAAATATCGGAAACTCATTCGCCATTGTTCTCGATGATCAGGTGTTGTCGGCACCGGTTATCAGCGAGGCCATTCCGGGTAACACCGGCCAAATTGCCGGTAATTTCGATCTGTCCGGTGCCAGCAACCTTGCTATCGTGATGCGCGCCGGAGCATTGCCTGCGCCTGTTACTGTTATTGAAGAGCGTTCGGTTGGCACCGATCTTGGTGCGGCAGCCGTTTCAGCTGGCAAGATTGCGGCGCTTATCGGTGCTGGCCTTGTCATCCTCTTCATGCTGTTGACCTATGGCCTGCTTGGCGTGATTGCCAGCATAGCGTTGATCGTCAACATCATTCTGATCCTGGCGTTTTTGACCATTGTTGGCGTCCCCCTCAGTCTCGCGGGCGTTGCTGGTATTGTTCTGACCATCGGCATGGCGGTTGACTCAAACGTCCTCATCTATGAGCGTATCCGCGAAGATCGGCGCGCAGGCTTTTCGGTCATTCAGGCAATTGATTCCGGGTTTGCCAGGGCGCAGGCGACCATTGTCGATGCCAACGTCACCACCTTGATCGCGGCTCTGGTGCTTTTCATTCTGGGTACCGGGCCCGTGCATGGCTTTGCCGTGACAGTCACTGTCGGCATCATTACCACGCTGTTCACAACCTTTACCCTCACACGCTGGATGGTTTCGGCATGGGTGCAGTGGTCAAAGCCGAAGGAAGTGCCCCGCGCGACGTTGAAGCTCGTTCCTTACAACACGAAAATCCCGTTCATGCGCCTGCGCGGGCTGACGCTTGGTTTCTCTGCATTATCAACAGTGGCGGTCATCGTCCTGTTCTTTGTTATCGGTATGAATTTCGGCATCGATTTCAAGGGCGGAACGATGGTTGAGATCGCCTCCAGTGAGGGCCCGATCGATCTGGATGATGTGTACAGCCGGCTTGATGACCTCAATATTGGCGATGTGAAAATTGAACCGTTCAAATCGGATGACCGCGCGCTGATTACTGTTGGCAGTCAGGGCGAGGGCGAAAATGCCGAACAGACCGTCGGCGTTAAAATCCGCGGTGAACTTGATCAGGATTATGAATTCCGCCGCGTCGATGTGATAGGGCCGACCGTATCAAGCGAACTGGCCAAAGCCGGTGGGCTGGCCGTTGCGCTTTCGCTTGCTGCAATCCTTGCCTATGTCTGGTTCCGTTTCGAATGGCATTTTGCGCTTGGCGCGATCATTGCGACGATCCACGATGTCGTGCTGCTGCTCGGCATGTTCATCATCTTCCAGATGGAGTTCAATCTCTGGAGTATTGCGGCCCTGCTGGCCATTGTTGGCTATTCGCTCAACGATACGGTTGTCATTTACGACCGCGTCCGGGAGAATCTGCGGCGGCATGGCAATGGTGTTTCCCTGTCTGCGGTGCTTGATGCCTCGATCAATCAGACCTTGTCACGTACCATCCTGACATCGCTGGCTACGTTCCTGGCACTGATCGTACTTTATGCTTATGGCGGCGATGATGTACGCGCCTTTGCACTTACCATTGCTGTTGGTATCGTGGTTGCGACCTATTCGTCGATCTTCGTCGCAGGCCCGTTGCTGATGCTGTTTGGCCTCAAGGGGCGGGATGTTGTCGAGGATGGCCGCCGGGCCGATGTCGGAGAATAGGACTGTGGTCAAAGGCATTGAAATCCGGGATGCCCATTTTCCGGGCCGCGCGCCGATAGATGCCTATGGCAATGGCGGGTTCCGGTTCGCCGATATGTCGCATCGCGGATCAATCCTGTGTCTGCCATCCGGCATTCACGGCTGGACGCCGAAGATTCAGACTGCTCTTACGGCCGACGATTTGGCGCTTGTGCTGGAACAGTCCGCCGATATCGAGATTTTGCTGGTGGGTATGGGTACTGAATTGCGCCGCTTGCCACAGGCGCTGCGGGACGTTCTGCGCGAACATCGCATTTCCTCTGATCCGATGAGCACCGGTGCAGCTGTACGCACCTATAATGTTTTGCTGGCGGAAGACCGCGCCGTTGCTGCGGCACTGATTGCGGTAGATTAATTTAGCACTTGTCTGTATCTCAGCCCGATGAACGCAAATGAATCCCATTGTCTGCAATTGCTGCGGGATGCCGATCCGGACCGCTATCTTTCCGTGCTTTATGCGCCGGAAGAGAAACGGGGTGCCTTGGCTGCGCTCTATGGATTCAATGTGGAGATCGCGCGTATCCGTGATCTGATCCACGATCCACTGCCCGGTGAAGTGCGATTGCAGTGGTGGCGCGATCTGATCAACGGCACCGAGCATGGCGAAGTGGTCGGCAATCCTGTTGCAGCGGCTTTGCTGGAAGCAATCAAGACGTATAATCTGCCACGCACGGCCTTCGACAATTATTGCGAAGCGCGTATTTTCGACCTCTATGACGATCCCATGCCCAGCCGCAATGATCTTGAGGGTTATTGCGGTGAGACGGCCTCTGCACTGATCCAACTGGCGTCTCTGGTACTGGATGCGGAAAAGGCACCAGCCCAGGCAGATATTGCAGGACATGCAGGCGTTGCGCAGGCCGTAACCGGACTGTTGCGGCTATTGCCGCTGCACCGGCGACGCGGCCAGACTTACATTCCGGCAGATATATTGGCAGCCGTCGGTTGCAGCGCAGAGATGTTGCTCGAAGGTACGGATAAGGCCGCAATCAAACGCGCTATCGATGCAATGATTGCACTGGCTGAGGATCATCTTGGCAAGTATGAAGCCGTGGCAAAATCACTGCCAGCAACATTGCGCCCTGCCTATCTGCCCGTTGGTCTCACCAGAATGTACCTGAAAAAACTCAAGGCGAGCGGGTTTGATGTGGCGAATGAGACGCCGGTTGTTTCGCCGCTGCGCCGCCAGTGGACTATGCTCCGGGCATCGATGCGCTCTGCTTGAGCGGGGTATTGTTCTGCCAGTTTTTACCCCCCTATGCCCGTCGGGCATCTCCCCCACAAGGGGGGAGATCAGCCTTCAATGCCGCCTTCGCACAATTTGCAACTCTTCCGGTTATTTATGGGAAAGCGTTACTGTCAATGTGATCTCCCCCCTTGTGGGGGAGATGTCCGACAGGACAGAGGGGGGTGAAACTTGGCAAGATATCGCGCGTGATGCGTGGTTCGTGGTTCGACAAGCTCACCATGAGGGAGACTGTGGATGAAAGGGAGTCAGGTTCTGCAACCTTTGCGCTGCAATCCTTTTTGATCTGCAATTTCTGCGATGAGCGTTGCATCCTCACTCTCCCTCATGGTGAGCTTGTCGAACCACGAACCACAGGCTCTACAACACTATTGCTGAAAGCTTACTCGGCAGCCTCAGCTATCGCAGGTAAACCCAGCCAAGTCCGGCAATCCGCTAGCGCACGCGCGCTCATGGCGCGTTTTTTTGCATTGGTTTTTTCCTTGCCACGTAGGCGCTTGCCCTCAGATTTTGGCGCTTCAATCGGTGGGAACAGACCAAAATTGACATTCATCGGCTGGAACGAGCGCTTGCCGGGTTCCTCATCGCTGACAATGTGGCCACCGGTAATGTGACTGAGCAGCGCACCAAAAGCTGTGGTGACAGGCGGCGGCGTCAAACTCTGTCCCAGCCGCTCGGCGGCAGCAAAACGCCCGGCAAGCAGGCCGATGGCTGCGGATTCCACATAACCTTCGCAGCCCGTGATCTGACCGGCAAAGCGCAAGCCGGGACGTGATTTCAGCTGCAGCGTCGGGTCAAGCAGGATCGGCGAATTCAGATAGGTATTGCGATGCAGACCACCCAAACGCGCAAACTCTGCGTTCTCAAGGCCGGGGATCATCCGGAAAATCTCGGTCTGCGCGCCATATTTCAGCTTCGTCTGGAAGCCGACCATATTGTAGAGCGTACCAAGCGCATTGTCCTGCCGGAGCTGTACGACGGCATAGGCCTTGACGGTTGGGTTATGCTCATTGGTCAGGCCCATCGGTTTCATGGGGCCGTGACGCAGGGTTTCAACGCCGCGTTCCGCCATGACCTCGATCGGCAGGCAGCCATCGAAATAGGGCGTGCCTTCCCATTGCTTGAACTCAGTCTTGTCCCCGCCAATCAGGGCCTGCACGAAGGCTTCATACTGCTCCTTGGTCATGGGGCAGTTGATATAATCCTTGCCGGTGCCGCCGGGGCCAACCTTGTCGTAGCGTGACTGGAACCAGCAGGTGTTCATGTCAATGCTGTCAAAATGGACGATCGGCGCAATGGCATCGAAAAAGGCAAGGGCGTCCGCACCTGTCTGCTTGCCGATGGCTTCCGCAAGCGAAGGGGCAGTCAGCGGGCCGGTCGCGATGATAACCTTGTCCCACTCTGCGGGCGGGAGGCCGGTGATCTCTTCACGCTCGATGGTGATGAGCGGGTGGGCTTCAAGCTTGGCCGTGACGGCTTGAGCGAAGCCATCACGGTCGACGGCAAGCGCGCCGCCAGCCGGAACCTGATGGGAATCCGCCGATGCCATGATCAGCGAATTGGCGAGGCGCATTTCCGCGTGCAGGACGCCGACGGCGTTGGTTTCGGCATCATCGGAACGGAACGAGTTGGAACAGACAAGTTCAGCCAGATCCTGCGTCTTGTGCGCATCTGTGCCGCGAACGGGGCGCATTTCATGCAGGATGACAGGAATGCCTGCTTCGGCCAGTTGCCATGCAGCTTCGGAACCGGCGAGACCGCCGCCAATGATATGTACGGGTGTGTTTGACATAGCACCCCAATAAACCGTTTGGCGTCATGCTTCAATGGTGCAAAAGCCGCCACAGCTTGTCCGTGGCGGCTTTTAAAGGGTCAGGCGCTCGCCTTATCAAGTTCGGCAATATCGCTTGCGTCAAGTTTCAGCGCCGCGGCCTTGATCAAGCTTTCCAGCTGCTGCAGCGATGTGGCACTGGAAATGGGGGCTGTTACGCCATCGCGGGCTATGATCCACGCGATGGCCACCTCGGCCTGCTTGGCGCCATGCCTGGCGGCAACCGCATCCAGCGCATCAAGAATGCGATACCCGCGCGAATTGAGATAATCCTTGACGCCGCTACCGCGTTGACTCTGTGCCAGATCAGCTTCGCTGCGGTATTTGCCCGAGAGAAAGCCGCGCGCGAGCGCGAAATAGCTGATGACGCCGATCTCTTCGGCAATGCACAGGTCCCGCAGCTTGCCATCAAAGCTGGCCCGACCATAGAGATTATATTCCGGTTGCAGAACGTCATAACGGGGAAGGCCATTCGCCTTGGCCACATCAAGCGCCGCACGCAGCTGGTCCGCATCGAGATTCGACCCGCCAATGGATTTGATCTTGCCTGCTTTCAAGAGCGTGTCATAGGCAGACAGTGTTTCCTCATAAGGCGTTTCCGGATCGGGCCAATGGGAGAGATATACATCGATGCTATCCACTTGCAGCCGTTTCAATGATGCTTCAACTGCCTTGGCGATATAGGCAGGGGAAAGGTCCTTCTTGCCCTGACCCATGTCACCACCGACCTTGGTGATGACAACCACCTTATCGCGTGCGTTGCGGGACTTGATCCACTCACCAATGATCGTTTCTGATTCACCGCCGCTGTTTCCCGGAACCCAGCGAGAGTAAACATCAGCCGTATCGACTGCGTTAAGGCCCGCATCGACGAAGCGGTCGAGCAGATCGAAGGAGGTCTTCTTGTCGGCGGTCCAGCCGAAAACATTGCCGCCAAATACCAATGGAGCAATGGAAAGGCCGGTGCGGCCAAGGGGGCGTTTTTGCATGATTGATCTCCGGGGGAGGATGGTTGGGATTGCGAGTGTAGGCAGGTTCACCGTGCGTTTCCACCCGCAACCACGATGACGGTAACCAAATCAAGCGGTTGTGATAGGTTTTGACTATGGCCGTTGATACAATGGGCACATGAAAACATCAGGCTTAGGGTTTTATCTTTCGCTGGTTCTGTTTACGGCGCTGTCAGGTTGGACAGGTTCTGCCGCTGCGCAAAGCTTCCGTGTCTGCCATGGCTATGGTTGTTACTTCCAAACGCCGGTGACGTTGACATCAGCCGATCGCAGCCGGATTGCCGCCATTATGGCAAATGGACGCAAATCAGCCGAAGCGGAGCGTGCTGCCATACGGCGTGCCGTGCAGGTGTTTGAGCTTCGCTCGACACAGGTGATTGGCGTGGCGGACCGTCCAAAGATGGAATTTGGCGAAGCACGGCAGAAAGGTCAGATGGATTGCGTGGATGAATCCACCAATACGGATCATTTCCTGCGCTATCTGCAAAGCGCCGGCCTGCTCCGGCACCATAGTGTCAGCAGTCGTGAATCGCGCGGAAGCTTCATTGATGGCCGCTATCCGCATTTCGCAGCGGTGCTGCGCGACAAGTCAGGAACGCTCTGGGCCGTTGACTCCTGGTATGAGCCAGCGGGCGGAAAACCTGACGTTATGCGTTTGGCTGAGTGGGAGGAGCGGGGTTTCAACAGCCAGAGGTAGGCCTGAAACAACAACACCCACCGCGGGAGGAGGTGCGGTGGGTGCCGTTTGGTAAAGGCCGACTGGGAGGAGGAGTGCCGGCCTTTGATCGCGGAGGCTCTGGGAGGAGGATGAGCCTCGGCGATATTCTGTTATGCGATTAGCGTACTGCAGACTTCTTGGCTACGAACGGGATGTCCGAGCGGGAGATGCCCAGATCGTTCAGTTCGCGGGTCGACAGACGGTTCAGCTCGGAAACCGTGTCACGATAACGGCGCCAGTTGCTGTAAGAGCGGATAAGGTTCATTTCATTCACCATTCGGTTCAAATTGTTTCGTTGATCAGTCTTGATCGTTGAACTGAAGATAGTGGATGCCTTGCCGAATGTGCAGAGCCAAGTTTGCACGCCAGCTATGCGTATGTTGCATTGCATCATTAATCGATTTTAATTGCTGCGTCGCACAATTGTCATCTTCATGGCTTTTTGCCCGAATCCGGCTGCAATTGCGTTTTCAATGAGGCTGTCGTTATTAGTGACACATCTCGAATCGGGAGCAGAAAGCATGATAATCGGCTTCACCCTGCGCAAACATATTGCGCGGTGGCAGCGGGACGGGCTGATTGATGAAACCACGGCAGAACGCTTGCGCAAGGATATTGCCGGGCATGGTGTCAGCTTTGGCCTTGGCAATGTTCTGGCCATTCTCGGTGCTATTCTGCTTGGCGCTGCGCTTCTGTCCCTGATTGCTGCCAATTGGGAGGCCATGCCAAGGCTTGTCCGCGTTGGGTTGATCTTCGCTGTTCTCTGGTGCGGTTATCTTGGCGGCGCATGGCGGGCGAGCAGGGGTGACAAGGTTTTCAGCGAAGCGCTCTATCTGATCGCCGCGATAGGTTTCGGCGCCGGTATCGCGTTTGTCGGTCAAATGTATCATCTATCGGGTGACATGGCCTCTGCTGCCCTGTGGTGGACTGGAGGAACGGTTATTGCTGCCCTGTTGCTGCGATCACCGACACTTGTCTCAACCAGCATTGTCATTGCCGGTATCTATCTTGCAGCAAGCGTAGAGCCGGATAATACATCACGTTTGACCTATGTCTGGCTCGTACCAGTCTTTTCTGTCATGGCGGCAGGCCTGATCGGGTACGTGAAAGCTGACGTGGCGCGGCATTTTCTGGCGGTTTTGCTGCTTGTCTTTGTCTGTGTGGTTCATTTCGATCTGGATGCCAGCACCATCCTGTGGCTGGCACTTGCTACAGGACTTGGCTTGTTTCTGGCTGATGCATTGCGCTCGCCGGTTCTGGATGATCTGACTGGATGGAGTATAGGTCTTGGTGCCTATGGCTTTCTGGCTGCCCATATGGTGCTGATGATTTTCCAGTTTGATGATCATGGGTTTGGCCGGACGCGCGAGGTGACAATAGGCTTTGCCATTCTGGCGCTCGCGATTGCCGGTTTGGCCCTGTCGGGGCACCGCAATCTTGCCATAAGGTGGAGCGCCTATGCGATTTTCTGTGTTGAGGTTCTTTATCTTGCTTTCGAAACAATCGGCACGATGATTGGAACAGCCGGCTTTTTCCTCACCATCGGTGTGCTGGTGCTGCTGCTTGCGGTCTTTGTTATCCGCATGGAGCGCCGCCTTCAGAAAAAGAGTCTGCTGAAGAGTGTAGCGCCATGAAAATAAATCGCTTTTTGATTGCAGGGATTGTCGTCGCACTGCTGCAGTCGGGTGTACTTTACGCCATGGTGGAAAAACATGCGATGGTTCTTCGCCATGGCACAATGATCACCTTGGCAACGGAACCGGTTGATCCACGCGACCTTTTGCGGGGCGAATATGTGCGGCTCGGCTATGGCATTTCATCCGTTGGAACAGACAAAGTGACCGGCAACAAGCCCGAGACAACAGGGCTCATCGATATCTATGTCACGGTCAAGGAAGGTGCGGACGGGCGGTGGAATTTCGCCAGCGCTTCCTGGCAGAAGCGTACGGACATTGCTGCCGGTGACGTTCAATTGCACGGACGGACGCTCAATCATTCCTACGCGGTCACAAATGACGTTTATGCGGTCCAGTACGGCGTTGAGCGCTATTACCTTCCTGAAGGTTGGGGGCAAACTGTTGAGAAGATGCAAGGCGAACACGCTCTTGATGCTGTGATCGCGGTGTCGAAGGCAGGCGACGCCCAGATCAGTGCGCTCAAATATAATGGGCGTCTGCTCTATCAGGAGCCCGCATATTAGACATTATCTATAGAAAATAATGGTGCGGATAGAGGGACTCGAACCCCCACGGTCTCCCGCCAGAACCTAAATCTGGTGCGTCTACCAATTTCGCCATATCCGCAGATGGTTGCCGTATTCGACCCCCAAGCGCCGGTCTCTATATCACCGTCTTCTCGGGGGTCAAAGGAAAAAGCTGCTGTTTGAACAGTTTACTCAGAGACTGGCTTCCAGCCGATTGCATCGCGCAGGAAAGTGTAGCCAAGCGCAATGAAGCTGGCCCGTTCTTTATTGTCCTTGCCATAGCCATGCCCACCCGCCTCAGGCTCGTAGAAATAGGTGTTATAGCCAAGAGCCTGCAGCTTTGCCGCCATCTTGCGTGCGTGACCGGGGTGAACGCGGTCATCCCGGCGTGTTGTTGCAATCAGGATTGGCGGATAGGGACGACCGGGTACAGCATTGTGATAGGCTGACAGCTCTTTCAGGAAGTCCCAGTCCTCAGGCTTGTCAGGATCACCATATTCGTCGACCCAGCTTGCTCCGGCGAGAAGCTTGTTGTAGCGGCGCATGTCGATCAGGGGAATGGTGCAGAACAGCGCCCCGAAACGTTCGGGGTAACGCGTCAGCATATTGGAGATCAACAGGCCGCCATTGGAGCCGCCTTCCGCCGCTATACGTTCGGGCCGCGTAACGCCGCGACGAACCAGATCTGCGGCAATGGCGGCAAAATCGTCGTGGGAGAGCTTTTTGCCCGCGCGGCGCCCGGCTTCGTGCCACGCGCTGCCGAATTCACCGCCACCGCGCAGATTGGCAACCACGCTGGTGCCGCCGCGCTCCAGCCACAACTTGCCGATAGATGCGCTGTAATAAGGCTCCATCGACAAACCAAAGCCGCCATAGCCAGTCATGTGGACGGGCGCGTCGCCCGTTTCACCCTTTGGTCCGATCTGTGTGTAAGGGATTGCTTCGCCATCCGTCGAGATAGCTTCATGCCGCGTGACAACAAGGCCGGTGGCATCAAAGACCGCAGGGCTTTGCTTGAGCAACGTTGGTACGGCGATGGCCTCTGGCTTGGCAATATTGAGCAACAGCACCTGTGCTGGGGTTATCGGGTCCTGCGCTGCAACCAGCAATTCGCCCGTGGTATCGTCATGTTCGACATCCAGCGACCAGAGGTGAACAATACCTTCGGCGGGAAGGGCGCTGACGGTTGTCTTTGCCCATTTGCCCTCGCTCGGTTCGAAAATTTCGAAGCGCGGCGCAAGATTATCGAGAAACGAGACGACAAGCTTCTTATCGTTCCAGAAAAAACCTTGTAGCGCGCGGCGCGGCGCGGCCTCGAACAGAATCTGGAAATTGCGCTCGCCCGCTAGAAAGGCCTGGAGCGAAATGCCCAGCAGCGTGTCGGCAGGGTAGGTGATGCCGGATACGGTCCAATCCTCCCTCGGCTTTACGGTCAGCCATTTATTGTAGGAGTTCCACCAGGCAGTTGCCGGTACGTCCAGACGCTGTTTGGCGCCTTCGCGGTCGCCGAGCCAGCCCGCCGTTTCAAAGAAGGAGCGCTGCTCGACAAACCAGATACGCTCGCTGCCGCTGCTGCGGTCAATATCAGCACCCACAGCCATGGATTCCGGCGGGCATTCAAAGATGACAGGCGCAGACAGTGGATCGGTGCCACGCTTCCATAGACGTACGGTGCGGGCATAGCCTGATTGTGTGACCATGCCTTCGCCAAGCGCGCTTGAGATGAGGACGGTATCAATATCCAGCCAGTCAAGATCGCCTTTCGCTTCGGGCAGGTTGAACCCATCCTCGATAAAGCGGAAATTATCCATATCGAACTCGCGATGGACAACCGCATCGCTGCCACCGCGCGATAACTTGATGATGGCGCGCTGCCGTTTTTTCGATTCGATGTGCGCGCCGCTCCAGATCCAGTCATCGTCCTCTGATCTGGCGAGCGCATCAATGTCGAGGAGAAGCTCCCATTCCGGCTCTGGCGTTTTATAGGACGCCATGGTGGTGCGGCGCCACAGGCCGCGTGGGTTCTGTTCATCCTGCCAGACATTGTAGAGATAGTTGCCGCGGCGGGCGACCATCGGAATCTTGTCTGGCCTGTTCAGAATTGCGGTCAGAACATCGCGATCCTGCTCGAATTGCTGGCCACCAAAACGCTGCAAGGTGGCTGCGGATTGCCGGGCAACCCATTCAAGCGGCTTGGCCCCTTCGATTTCCTCGAGCCAGATATGTGGATCATCATCGGGGGCGTCGACAGTCGGGCGGATATCTTGAACGGTCATGAGCTTCACTTCCTTGAGAATCTGCCGAGCAGTCTGGTGAAAGTGAGGCGTTTTGCAATGCCTCAAAGGATCAATTTCGATGCCAGTAAAAAAACGCGCCGGCATTCATGCCGACGCGATTTGATTTATACGGTGTGGTGCCAGCCCTAATGGGCAGGCGCTTCCGTGGGCGTCTCCACAGCCGCTTTCTTGCGCCCGATGGAGCGGAGTGCGACGTAGAACACCGGCGTCAGGAACAGACCGAAGAATGTCACGCCAAGCATGCCGGAGAACACAGCCGTACCCAGTGATTGACGCATTTCTGCGCCGGGGCCTTGGGCAATCATCAGCGGCACGACACCGAAGATGAAGGCGAAAGCTGTCATCAGGATCGGACGCAGACGCTGACGGCTGGCTTCAATGGCCGCTTCAACGGGACTGGAACCTTCCGCCTGATGCTGGCGGGCGAATTCCACGATCAGGATCGCGTTTTTCGCCGCCAGACCAATCAGAACCACAAGGCCGATCTGGGTCAGGATATTATTATCCATTCCTCGCAAGAACACGCCTATCAGCGCGGCCAGAACCGCCAATGGGACAATCAGGATGATCGCCAGTGGCAGGACCCAGCTTTCATACTGGGCGGCGAGTGCAAGGAAGACGAACACGACCGAAAGCCCGAAGATCAGGATTGCGGTATTACCTGTCTGCCTTTCCTGCAGCGAAAGTTCTGTCCACTGGAAGGTTGTTCCGGCGGGCAGGGTCTTGGCTGCCAATGCCTCCATCTTGTCAAGCGCGGAACCGGAGGAAACACCGGGTGCAGCATTACCCTGTAGCGGCACCGATACATACATGTTGTATCGCTGCACGAGCGAGGGACCGTTTGTGTCCTTGATTTCAATGAGCGTGCCAAGTGGAACCAGTGCGCCCGTGGCCGAGCGTACTTTCAGTGCAAGAATATCAGTCCGATCCAGCCGGTATTGCTGGTCGGCCTGCGCCCGCACCTGATAAACACGGCCGAAGGCGTTGAAATCATTGACATAGGACGTGCCAAGATTGGTCGAGAGCGTTTCAAAGATGTTCGGTATAGGCACGTTGAGCGCCTGTGCCTTGTCTCTGTCGATCTCGAGGAAGTATTGCGGGCTATTGGCGGAGAAAGTGGTGTAGACGCCTGTTAGTCCCGGTGTCTGGTTGGCTTCGCCCATCATCTGATAGGCAAGGCCGAGAACACGGCGCATGTCCGAACTGTCGCGATCCAGAAGCTGCATCTTGAAGCCACCGGCATTACCGACGCCGCGAATTGGCGGTGGCGGTACGGCGATGATGAAGGCTTCCTGAATACTCTGCAGACTTCCATAGATCTGCCTGATGATCGAATCACCAGTCTGGCCATTCTTGATCCGGTCAGCAAAGGGCTGGAACGGAGCAAAGACCACGCCGGAGTTCGATGCGTTGGTGAAGGTCGCACCGTTGAAACCCGCAAAGGCCACGGCGTTGCGGACACCCGGAACGCCCCGGATGATCTTGGATGCCTTTTCAATAACCGCGTCGGTGCGGGCGAGGGATGCACCGTCAGGAAGCTGGACGACCACAATGGCGTAGCCCTGATCCATGGGCGGAACGAAGCCGCGTGGGATCGTATTGGCCATGAACCATGTGGCACCGAGCAAGCCGACAAATACGAGCAGGGACGCGCCTATGCCAACCCACGATCCAACCAGACGCCGAACGATCCACGAATAGCCGTTCGCCATCTTGTCGAAGCCAGTGTTGAAACCATTGGCGAGCATTCGCCCGAAACGTGCCGCGGGATTGTTCGACAGCGCATGGTTATGCGGCCGCAGCACGATCGCTGCCAGAGCAGGCGAAAGTGTCAGCGAGTTAAGCGCCGAAATGGCCGTCGCAGCCGAGATGGTCACGGCAAACTGGATATAGAACTGACCAGAGATGCCGGGAATGAAGGCTGTTGGCGCAAACACCGCAATCAACACCAGCGAAATGGCGATAACCGCAGTTCCGACCTCATCCATGGTTATGTGGGAGGCTTCTTTCGGACTCATGCCCGCCGCTAGGTTTCGCTCGACATTTTCGACAACCACGATGGCATCATCAACCACGATACCGATGGCGAGCACCAGACCAAACAAAGTGAGCATATTCAGCGAGAAGCCGAATGCCGAGAGTATGGCAAAGGTGCCGATCAGCGAGACTGGGATTGCAACGATAGGGATGATTGCCGTCCGCCAGGATTGCAGGAAGACAAGCACAACCAGTGCCACGAGGATGACGGCTTCGAAGATCGTCTTGTAAACATCGGAAATCGATTCAGAGATGAATTCCGTTGGATCATAAACGATGTCGTATTTCAGGCCCGGAGGGAAATCCTTGGAAAGTTCCTCCATGGTCGAGCGGATTGTTTCTGCGGCGGCGAGGGCATTGGTGCCGGGGCGGCTGAAAATACCCAGCGCAACGGCAGGACTGCCATCGAGATAGCTGTTCGTCACATAGTCTTTCGCACCAAGCTCGATGCGGGCGACGTCCTGCAACTGTACAAGACGGCCATCACCGCTTGTCTTGACGATGACGTAGCGGAACTGACGGGCATCACTGAAACGGCCCTGCATGGTCACTGTGTACTGGAAGGCATTGGTGCCCGATGTTGGCGGTCCGCCGATAGCACCACCATTGACCTGTACGTTCTGGTCACGCAGTGCCTGAACCACATCAGCGGATGTCATGCTGTAGGCGGCCAGCTTTTGCGGATCGAGCCAGATACGCATGGAGTATTGGCGTTCACCGAAGATGGTAACTTCACCAACACCGTCGAGCCGCAGCAGAACGTCGCGGATACGGGTGTTGGCATAGTTGGACGCATAAAGCTGGTCGTAACGATTATCAGGCGAGAGCACGTGTACGACCATCATCAGATCGGGCGAGCTTTTCGTCGTGGTGATACCGTTGCGCTGCACGTCCTGCGGCAATTGCGGTACGGCAATGGCAACGCGGTTCTGCACCAGAACCTGCGCCTTATCGAGATCCGTGCCAAGCTTGAAGGTGATCGTCAGCGCCATTGAGCCGTCAGCGGTCGAGTAGGAGGACATATAAAGCATGTCCTCGACGCCGTTGATCTGCTGCTCGATGGGGGTAGCGACCGTATTGGCGATGGTTTCGGCATCAGCACCGGGATAGGCGGTGCGGACAACGATGGTTGGTGGTGCGATTTCAGGATATTGGGCAACGGGAAGCTGAGTATAGGCGATACCGCCGACAATCAGCAGCACAATGGACAGAACCGACGCAAAGATCGGTCTGTCGATGAAAAAATGCGCAAACCTCATTGGCCTGCCTCCGCGCCCTTAACCTCCGGCGGAAGCTCGACGAGTTCAGGCTTGACCTTGATGCCGGGACGTATGCGCATCAGGCCGTTGACAACAATGGTTTCATCACCCTTCAGGCCGCTGCGGATAACCCGGTAGCCGTAAAGTTTCGGTCCGAGGCGAACTGGTTTTGTGGTGACGGTTTCGTCAGCATTGACCACATAGACAACGCGTTCATTCTGGTCGGAGCCAACGGCTTCGTCAGGTACGAGCGTGCCCTTATATGTGTTCGAGGCAGCCACTTCGACGCGCCCAAAAAGGCCGGGTTGAAGAATGAACTTGGGATTGTCGAAGCGCGCACGCACGCGCATTGTTCCTGTGGCGTCATCGAGCCGGTTCTCGGCAAAATCGAGTTTGCCCTTGAATGGCTGTTCGTTCGAATCGGTCAGCCTGACGGTGACTTCAAGACCGCCACCGCCTTCCTGCAGATTGGCGCCGTTTTCACGGGCTGTCTTCGAATAGGACAACAGGTTGCGCTCATCCACGTCGAAGTAGAAATCGATCGGATCAAGCGAAACGATAGATGTCAGGATTGTATTGTTGGCATTGACCAGATTGCCGACCGAAATGAGCCGGCGGTCAATACGGCCATCCTGCGGGGCGGTGATCTGCGTATAGTTGAGGTTGAGCTGGGCTGCATCCACGGCAGCCTGTGCGCCAACCACACTCGCCTGACCGGCGAGAAACGCCCGCCGCTGGTCATCCAGCGTCGATACGGACAATGTACCACTTCCGGTCAGCGATTGTGTCCGCTTGAACTGTGCTTCCGCATAGGTTTCCGTGGTCTTGGCAACTTCCAGCGCGGATTGTGCCTGAGCCAGCGCGGATATATATGGCCGCTGGTCGATGGTGAAAAGCGGATCACCCTTTTTGACCAGAGCACCGTCCTTGAAGTGGACAGTATCGAGGTAGCCATCAACACGCGACCGGACAGAAACCTGATCGACGGCTTCAAAGCGGCCGATGAATTCATCGCTGTCGATGACGTCGCGCACGACAGGTTTTGCTACGGTGACTGTCGGAGGCGGGGGAGCATTTTGCGCCAGCACCGGCAAGGCGGTCGTGAGCGCAAGTGCAAAGCCGAGGGTGAGTGTAGAAAGAGAGTTCCGTGACAAGGGCAGGCCTCCATGACGATCAGACTTCCGTGCCTCGTGAGATGCGATTGCCTCTCCGTCCGCGCCGGTGATTCATCTTATGGCTACGAGTCAGATGAGCACTGACCAGAACAGCTGGAACGCTGGTGCCGCAGATAAACAAGTCAATTTCTCAGATTGTATCGATTTAATACTTAGTCTCGATAGGGACCAGCGCAAGGGCAGTTCCAAAATTCCGTATGGTGTATTTCCAGTATGGCTATCGATGGTCCCCACGCATCAAGATTTGCACAGTTGCACATGGTTGTCATCAGACAAATATTTCACTTCTTTTTGTGATCATGAAAGCGCCAGACTTGTGTGCAGGAGTTCAGGCGCACCGGCGCGGATTTTCAAATCGCATAGGGCTGTGCCATTGATTTTTGTACGCAGTGCAAGTAAATGGAGCCACCAATCGGTAAGGGTGCAATTTCTTCCGCGGCTTTGTGGCATATTCTGTGATATGAATTTTGACACAAATAACGGGCCGAAAAAGAAATAAAGCAATAAAATCAACGTAGATGGTCAGGGCATGGCTCGCCCCATCTGCACCAGAAGCCACGATGGCAGACAGTTTTTCTCCCGCAATTTGGCTAATAGGCCGGCGACGGCGGGACAAATGTTAAAAAAGTGAAGGTTTGGACATGCAGGTTACTGAAACGCTCAATGAAGGGCTGAAGCGCGAGATCAAGGTCGTCGTTCCGGCCAAGGATCTGGAAGCAAAGCTTTCCGAACGCCTCCAAGGTGCCAGCGCCAAGGCGCGCATCAATGGCTTCCGCCCCGGCAAAGTGCCGCTCAATCACCTGCGCAAGATGTACGGCAAGTCCTTCATGGCTGAAGTCGTCAACGAGATCCTCAGCGATTCCTCGCGCACGATCCTTGCTGACCGCAATGAAAAGTCCGCTACCCAGCCAGAAGTCGCAATGACTGAAGACGAGAAGGAAGCAGACAAGGTTCTGAACGGCGAAGCCGATTTCGAATTCACGCTGAACTACGAAGTTCTGCCAGCGATCGAACTCAAGGACGCTTCCAAGATCTCCATCACACGCGAAGTCGTTGATGTTACGGATGCGGAAGTTGAAGAGCAGGTCAAGCGCGTTGCAAGCTCTGCCCAGACTTTTGAGCCCAAGAAGGGCAAGGCCGAAACCGGCGACCGCGTGACCATGGATTATCTCGGCAAGATCGACGGCGAACCGTTCGATGGCGGCGCTGATACCGATGCAACGCTGATCCTCGGCTCGGGCCAGTTCATTCCCGGCTTTGAAGATCAGCTCGTTGGCACCAAGGCTGGTGACGAAAAGCAGATCAAGGTGACGTTCCCGGCTGAATATGGTGCGGCGCATCTGGCAGGCAAGGACGCAACCTTCGACATCACTGTCAAGGAAATCGGCAAGCCCGGCGAACTCGAAATCAACGACGAAACCGCCAAGAAGCTCGGCATTGAAAGCGCCGATCGTCTGCGTCAGGTTATCCGTGAGCAGATCGAAAGCCAGTACGGCTCATTCACCCGCCAGAAGGTCAAGCGTCAGATTCTCGATGCGCTCGATGGTGAGTACCAGTTCGAATCGCCAGAACGTCTGATCAACGCCGAGTTCAACAACATCTGGGCACAGATCGGTCAGGACCTGCAGCAGGCTGGCAAGACTTTTGAAGACGAAGACACAACGGAAGAAGCAGCGCGCGAAGAATATCGCAAGCTGGCTGAACGCCGTGTTCGTCTTGGTCTCGTTCTCTCCGAAATCGGCAACAAGGCCGGTATTGAAGTGACAGAAGAAGAATTGCAGCGCGCCGTTTACGATCAGGTTCGTCAGTATCCCGGTCAGGAACAGCAGATTTACGAATTCTTCCGCAAGACACCGGAAGCAATCAACAATCTCCGCGCTCCGATTTTTGAAGAAAAGGTTGTCGATCACCTTCTCTCGTCCATCAATGTCACCGACAAGAAGGTGACGAAGGAAGAGCTGATGGCTGAAGACGAGTCGGACGAAAAATCAGGTGAAGCCAAGAAGCCTGCCAAGAAGGCAGCGCCAAAAAAGGCCGCCAAGAAGAAGACCGAAGACGAAGCATAAGCTTCTGATTTATTGAATGAAAAGGCCGCTTTTGAGCGGCCTTTTTGTTATCTGTACCCGGTCATGTTCAACAGGGTATGTTGGCACTCCGACTGATTCCAAAGAGATGCCGTGCAATGTCCTTTGCTGCTTTTACGCCGTTCGAGGCGCTTGCCGAAAAATTGCTACCTCATGCGACCGAGGGTACAACTGATGGGTCCCACGACGTGTCGCATCTCTTGCGGGTCTGGAAAAACGCGTCGGCAATCCATACTGCGGAGGGCGGCGACAAGGAAATACTGGCTGCGTCGACAATCCTGCATGACTGTGTAGCGGTTGAAAAGAACTCTCCGCTCCGAGCGCAAGCCTCAAAACTGGCTGCGAAAAAGGCGTCTGACCTTCTCACGGGTATCGGCTGGCAAACTCAGAAGATCGCAGCAGCAGCACATGCTATTGAGGCGCATAGTTTTTCTGCAAACATTCCACCACGTACATTGGAGGCGCAAATCCTTCAGGATGCAGACCGGTTGGATGCCATTGGTATGGTTGGTGCTGCGCGGTGCTTCTATATTGCGGGCAGAATGGGAAGTGGGCTCTATGATCCCGATGATCCAACGGCTGAAAACCGTAGCCTTGATGACAAGAGCTTCGCCATTGATCACTTTGAGACGAAGCTTTTCAAACTGACTGCTGGATTCAATACTGCAAAAGGCGCGCAGATAGCGCAGGCGCGGCAAGAGCGGTTACGCCGGTTTTTGGATGAGTTTCTCGATGAGATATAAAATATCTAGCGAGCAAGCAGGCTGAAAGCAGCGCGCAGCAGATCGGCATTATCCTTTGCCATTTGCCCTGAAGGCAGGAGATTGCCGTCTTCCAGACCGATGCGGCTGTCAAAACCTCGCGCCATAGCTTCCCTGTAGACCGGCCAGACGCTGGCTTCATCGCCATGCATGAGGATGGGGAGTTTGCTGCCCGCCGCTTTCAGGACTGCCTGTATGCCCTCTGCAACGCGCAAGCCTTCCTCAACATCCTGTTCGTTGATCTCAATCAGGACACGCAGGCATTTTCCGGCGTTGCTTAACCTGACAAATCGGTCTGCGTCGTCGACGGACCAGAGACCGGCTTCGACGCCGATACCTTTGCCAAGAGCAAGGGCGATCAAATCCTCTGCATCGTCTTCGATGAGATTGATCGAGACATAGTCGGGGAGGGTCTTCCACTGGCGGATTGGTGCCTGCCGGGCAATTCCGCCCGGTGCTATGCGCCAATGGGTGGAAAGGCCGACAGGAATGCCTGGTACGGTTGCACGAATGGCTTGCAATGTATCGGCCACATGATCCGGATCGAGTGTTTCCAATCCGTCCGGGCCGCGTGGATGGATGTGTAGTTCACGCGCCCCGGCTGCCACGACAAGCGCCGCATCTCCGGCTATTTCCGATGCCGTAAACGGAACTGCAGGGTGAAATTCCCGCGTCCGTCCTCCGTTGAGACAGGCTTGTAACATGCTGGTTTCTCCGCTCCTGTGAGTTCATCATAGCGGATTTGCTGCTGACAGCACTGTGTCAGGATATGTTCAGCTATTGATGGGAATCCAGATTTCCATCCCGCCATTACCGGTTCGCGCATCAAATTCCGGACCATAACGCTCAAAATTGGGTGCATCGGCCAGTACATGATCGGATTCGGGTATCCATTTACCCCAGATCGTCATGATGGTGCTGCGTATGGTTGAGATATGATCCCGATGCGAGAACACCAGATAGGTCTGGGCCGGTATGCGAACCCGCGCAAACTCCGCCGGAATATCCGAAAAGTCTTTTACCTCGGCACCAGCTATATAGTCGAAATTGCTGGCATCATCGCCATTGCAGCAGACACCATAGGCGACGTCACCAACCTGACCGTTGATATGGCCGAAATAGGGGCCGAAACGTTGCCATTGTGCCGGGATGGCTGAACTTGTTTCGCAGCTATAGCGTTCGCCTATGCCTGCGATGAGCATCGGCCTGCCATTTTCGATGCGCGGCTCTTCCAGATTGATAATAAATTGCTGATCCATTTTCATCGGCTCCACCAATGGGATGTTTCTGACATGGCGCTGTGCGCGAACCTGTTCGGGGGTGAGCCCGAACTGATCGCGGAACGCACGCGTGAATGCCTCGTGGGAGCTGTATCCGGCATCAAGCGCGACACTGAGAATATCCGGGGCGCCTTCGCACAGGGATTTCGCTGCTTCCGTTAATCTGCGGCCACGTATATGGCTGCTGACCGAGCGCCCGGCAAAAATGCCGAAAGCGCGCGACATATGGAAACGCGATAGACCCGCAACGTCAGCAATATCATCGAGTGTTATTTCCTCGGCAAAATGCCCTTCAACGTACCAGATCGCTTTCTCAACCGAATTCATGAAACTCTCCACATATGCACAGCATTCAACTACACGCCGCCGGGAGAGGGCATTTGATCGCGATTGCGGTTCGAATGCAATTTTGACGGGGCTAAAAAAGTTTCATGCCCTTGAGGCTGGCATGGCCGTTCCTGCCGATAATGATGTGATCATGGACCACGATGCCCATTTGCGAGCCGATATTGGCAATGGTCTTGGTCATTTCGATATCGGCTTTCGATGGTGTCGGATCGCCGGAGGGGTGATTGTGAACAAGGATGATGGCGCTGGCTGACAATTGCAGCGCCCGGGTGATGACTTCACGCGGGTAAACGGGCGTATGGTCGATTGTTCCGACCTGTTGCACCTCGTCGGCAATCAGGGTGTTTCTTTTGTCGAGAAACAGAATACGCAACTGCTCCCGCTGTTCATGCGCCATGGCGGCCGTGCAATAGTCGATCAGTTTGCCCCATGAGCCGAGCACGGTGCGCTGATTCATATCGCTGCGGATGATGCGGTGCGTGAAGGCAGCAATGAGTTTAAGATCAAAGGCCACCACGGGCCCACAGCCCTTTACCTCCTGCAGCAGATGATCTGGCGCACCCAATACCTGAGCCAGACTGCCAAAACGAGCCAGAAGCGCTTTGGCGAGCGGCTTGGTGTCACCTTGCCGTATCGAGCGGTAAAGCAGCACTTCCAGCATTTCATAGTCAGCCAAGCCCTGATGGCCAACTTTCAGAAAACGCTCCTTCATGCGCTCGCGGTGACCGGTGTAATGAGGCTCGACTGGCTCATCCGGTTTGCTGGCAAGATTCGACGTGCCAGCGCTTTTTTCAACACCAGGTTGTTTCTGAAGGGTGTTTGGGGAAGGCTCATTGAGGAAGAAAGTCTTTTGTGGCTCGTCTTCGCTCATGGGCCTCTGCGTTCTATTCGAGTTTCAGTCCCGGGGCGAACAGACCTGCCGGTGATACCGTGAAGACTTCGCAGCCGTCTTTGGTAACGCCGACTGTGTGTTCGTATTGTGCCGTCAGCGAGCGATCACGCGTAACTGCGGTCCAGCCATCGGCGAGCACTTTGACGTGTGGACGGCCAAGATTGATCATTGGCTCGATGGTGAAGATCATGCCCTCCCGCAATTCGACACCCTCATTGGGTGTGCCGTAGTGCAGGATATTCGGTGCATCATGAAACAGCTGGCCAACGCCGTGGCCGCAGAAATCGCGCACAACCGAGCAGCGCTCCGCTTCCGCATAATTCTGGATTGCTGCGCCGATAGCGCCGGTGCGCGCACCGGGACGAACGGCTGCAATGCCGCGCATCAGGCTTTCGTGGGTTACTTCCATGAGCCGTTCCGCAGCGCGCTTGATTTCGCCAACCGGGTACATACGGCTGGAGTCGCCGTGCCAGCCGTCGAGAATATAGGTCACGTCGATATTGACGATATCGCCTTCACGCATTGGCTTGTCATCGGGAATGCCATGGCAGACCACATGATTAATCGAGGTGCAGGACGATTTTGTGTAGCCGCGATAGTTCAGCGTTGCGGGCAGGGCACCATGATCGGCACCAAATTCGAAGACGAAGCGATCTATGGTATTGGTGGTGACGCCGGGCGCAACGATGCTCGCAAGCTCATCGAGGCAGCGCGCGGTCAGCTGGCAAGCTTTGCGCATGGCCGCAAAACCATCAGCGCCGTGAAGCCTGATCTGTCCGGTGTTCTTCAGGGGCGCAGTCTGCGCATCGAGATAGGTAACCATGGTGCTTTCCGCTTGGCGTCAATCAATAATGGGTATCGCGCCTGTTGCTGCGATACCCGAAGGTGTGATGTGGCATCTTATTGCGTAAGCTTCAACCCCACGCGCCATTGCACGCTCGAATGCCCTTGCATAAACCGGATCAAGATCGCCGCAGATTCTCAAGCGGTCGCAATCGTCGCGCTGGATCACATAGAGCATGACACCACGGTGGCCATTCTCAACCATGTTGCCTAGCTCGTCCAGATGTTTTGCGCCACGGGCAGTCGGAGAATCGGGAAATTCCGCGAGATTTTCCGTTCGCGAGAAGTGGACGTTCTTCACTTCGACATAGGCTGCTGCGCGCTCAGGGTCAGTCAGCAGGATGTCGATCCGCGAATTGGCGCCATATCTCTGCTCGCGCTTTAGGTCGCGATATCCGGAGAGGCCGGGCAAAAGGCCAGCCAAAATAGCTTCCTCGGCGATGCGGTTGGGCAGGCCGGTATTGATGCCAACCAAAGTGCCCTGTGCTTCGACGATTTGCAGCGTGTGCGCATATTTGCGTTTCGTATCATCGGACTGGGACAACCAGACACGAATGCCGGGATCGGTGAGCCCGAGCATCGAGCCTGTATTGGGAACGGAGCTGGTGATCGGGCTGCCGTCGTCCAGAATGATATCGGCGAGAAATCGTTTATAGCGCTGGACCAGTTTGCCGGTGGCGAGGGGCGTGGGGAAAATCATGCCCGAGATGTATCCGAACCGGTGCCCCGGAACAATCTGTAATCAGGACAGGCCTTCAGCCGTCAGGACAGGCGTTACGCCGTCAGGACAGGCTTTGAACTGTTCGGATCACATCTGCGAGGGACATATCTGCTGTCAGCACTGCGGCAATAGCGGCAAGGCCAGCCAGAAAGAATGTCAGCGTTGTTTTCGTTTGTTTGCTCATGATTATGTTTTCCTGCATGAGCCAAAGAGACAGAAAAAACGTGCCGGGATTGTGGCTCAGTTATGCTCATTCGCAGGCATTGTATCCGCGCTGTGCAAAAGCGCAGGGCGAAAAAAAGCCTGCCTTTTGAGGGGCAGGCAAATTTGCTCTGGGGTGGGAGAATTCGGGTTCGTTTGGAGGTTAAACCGAACCCTACTGCTAAAGATCGGAATCTCAGCAGTGATTCATGATAGGTCAGGTCAGGAATACAACCTCATAACTTTCTTTAACAGTCGGTGACAAAGCTTGAACGCCGCGGGCTGTTCTCATCGCTTTGAGTGTCTCATCCTGTGTCTTGCCTGCCTAAGGCGGGTGAAACGCATAGGAGGAGACACGATGAACTATAAGTTTCTTGTACCGATTCTAGCGATCGCTGCGTTTACGTTGGCAGCTTGTGACAACAAGCAATCAGGGGGTGGCACGACGCCACCTGCGACCACGTCGGAACCTGCAAAACCCGATGCAGCTCCGGCAACTCCCGCACCGGACCCAGCAAAACCGGCACCTGCAAACTGATAATACTGACCAAAGACAGAACGGCCGGCTCCTTCACGGGCTGGCCGTTTCACATGACCAAACGGCACGCAGGCTTGTTAGCCAGCTGTTATAAATCATTGATTTTCCGGGGAGAAAACCTGGTACGCCCAAGGGGAATCGAACCCCTGTTTGCGCCGTGAAAGGGCGCCGTCCTAACCGCTAGACGATGGGCGCCTGCAGGTAAGCGGCTTATAGTGAAACAGTTTTTCGACTGCAACCCCATATTTCATTCTTTTTTGGGAAAAGTGAAAATTGTTGTGGTGCCTGTGGGCAAATACACTGCCTGCCGGGCAGAAGGAGGGCCGCTACTATCGATTTATACTAGCTGCGACGACGGCCGCAGCGCCAGTTCCAGTCGCGAGTCGGGCCGATATCCACGTGGACTGATTCGGTATAGCAGTAGGTGCCAACGCCGCCACGCCCCGGCATTGATCGGGCAAAATTTGCCAATTCCCATTTGGAAACACCGGGAACCTGAATATCGGCGGCAGCACAGGACATGTGCAAAGAGGCCTTTGCACCGTTCACCAGCCGGTTGTAGGGCGGGCTGCGATAGCCAGAGGTGACGATAACCGATTTGCCATAACGGCGTTCAATTGTTTTCAGTATGCCAACCAGCTGCGGTTTCAGGCAGGCGACATCGACGCTTTCGCGCTGAACCCTGAGGCCATTGGGTGCAAGACGGGCGAGACCAGCCGCTGAAGCGAGAATCACCGGAGCAGCTGACCCTTCATCGTCATCCTGATAGAGGCTGTCGCGCTGCATGATGACAATGCCGCCATTGGGGCGCACGCCGGGCAGCGAGGCAAGATGCTCGGTCGGCTTGTAATCGGAAGGAGAGGGCAGTCCGGCCATTTGCACCTGACTATCGCTGCTGAGTGCCTTGAGCTGGGCTTGTGCCTTCGGTTGAATGACGGCCACGAGACGTTTTGATGGCGGCGCAGCATTGTTATTGGAAAAAAGCCGCACCAGCCGCCCATTGTCCTTGCCAGTACCCGGCCTTGTTTGGGTCGTGGCGGCCTGTGCTTCCGCGGCTTGAGCAGCTTTTGCGGCCTTGCTGCCTACTTCTGGCGTTTCAACCTGCTGAGGTTGTTCTGCTGCTGCCGGTTCCGGAGCTTTGGTGGAACTGCCAAACAATGATGTCTTGACCGGTGGTTTCGCCGCTGCTGGCGCCAATGCTGCAATCTGCTGCTGGGCTTCCGGTTGCGGTGTCGGTGCGCTTGATCCGAAAAGTGCGGTTTTTCCGGGTATCTTGCCCGGTGCCTGAGCCACAGTTGCGTCTTTGCCTGTCAGTGCTGCGGAGGTGTTGCTCTTGTCATGACCGGGCTGGGCTGCCGCATCATTGACGGTTTTCAGCGCATTCGTTTCTGAACCGCCAGCAAGTGCCAACGCTTCCGGAGACACACTTTCCGAGCCAGTCACCGGCATTGCGTTGGCGGTAGCCGTGGATGTTGTGGTTGTTGTTGGAGCGACACTGAGGACGGTACCTGCTGTCGGCGACGAACCCGTAGACGTACACGACACGGTTGCCATCGCGAAAAGCGTGACAACGCATATGACGGTGCTTGCCCGGAAGGCCGCTACTGAGGCTGACAGCTTGTTCAACGATTCCCCCGTCTCGTCTTTTCCGGCTCTTGCAAAAGTTCAGTCCAATCCGCTTTTCTTATGAGCAGGACGCTCGCGAAGTTTCGTTGAAGTGCAAAAAACACCGGCAGAGAGTTCGTAAAGTTAACGGTTTTTAAACGTCTCTACAAGCGTTTGGCTATAGTGAGAATGAGGCAGAAAAGTGATTAGCCACTTTCCTGCCACGGTTCTCAACTCTTGGATAAACTTAAAAGCCAGCAAAATAGCGGGTTTTCACACGCGGATGCGGACATAGGTTCCGGGGGCATCGGCGAGGATTTCCGAACCATTTTCACCGGGTATGCGGGCCGGGACGCGGTTTTCGTCCTGCGATTCGATCCATTTGTGCCAATGATTCCACCAGGAGCCGGGATGTTCGGTGGTCTTGGTGAGCCATTCGTCAAATGCCCCAACGGGTGAACCACCGGTCCAGTACTGGTATTTATTCTTGGCGGGCGGGTTGACGACGCCAGCGATATGACCGGAGCCAGCAAGCACATAGGTGACATCGCCGCCAAAATATTTGCAGCCGGTGAAGACTGACAAAGCGGGAGCAATATGGTCTTCCTTGGCTGCGAGATTGTAGATGGGAATTTTGACGTTACCCAATGACAGGTTCTCGCCTGCCAGCTTCATCATTCCGCGCACCAGATTATTATCGAGATAGCAATTGCGCAGATAATAGGAGTGATTGGCAGCGCTCATGCGTGTCGCGTCGGCATTCCAATAGAGAAGATCAAACGGCACAGGATCGCGGCCGCGCATGTAATTGTTGACGACATAGGGCCAGATCAGATCGCCTGAGCGCAACATATTGAAGGCTGTCGCCATACGTGTGCCATCGAGATAGCCCTCGGCGGACATGGCAGCTTCCAGCGCTCGAATCTGATCCTCGTCAACAAAGACCTTGAGATCACCAGCGTAAGTAAAATCGACCTGAGTGGTGAAAAGCGTTGCGCTTTTGATCCGGTTTTCGCCTTCTGCCGCGAAAAGGGCAAGGGCAGCGCTGAGCAGGGTGCCACCAACGCAATAGCCGATGGCATTCACAGCCTTTTCGCCTGTGGCTTTCTCGACTGTATCGAGGCCAAAGCGGAGGCCTTCATTGATATAGGCGGTCCAGTCCTTCAGTGCGTGACGATGATCAGGATTGACCCATGAAATCACGAAAACGGTGTGACCCTGATCGATAGCCCATTTGATGAAGGATTTTTCGGCATTGAGGTCAAGAATGTAGAATTTGTTGATCCATGGCGGGCAGATCAGCAGCGGGCGCTTCAACACCTCCTTTGTGGATGCTTCGTACTGGATGATTTCGGCCACGTCGCTGCGGGCAATCACCTTGCCGGGCGTGGTCGCGACATTCTCGCCAAGGGTGAATTTCGTCAGGTCTGATTGACGCAGGCGCAGATCACCGCCACCGGCGACAATATCCTCCGCCAGCATCTTCATGCCCTTGACCAGATTTTCGCCATTGCTGGCGACCGTTTCCTTGTAAAGCTCTGGATTGGTCAAAAGGAAATTGCTGGGCGATATGGCTGAGGTCAGCTGCTTGACGTAGAACGCGGCCTTGTGGCGCGTGTGATCATCCAGACCTTCCGCATGAGTGACCAACTCACCAGCCCAGTTTGCTGTGACAAGATAAGCCTGTTTGAGAAAATCAAAGAAAGCGTTCTTGCCCCAATCCTCATCGGAAAAGCGCTTGTCGCCTTTGTCGGGCTTGACGATATCTTCAACCTCTTCACCGCTCATTCGGCGGATGGAATTCGACCAGATGGTCATGTAGCTGGCGAAAAGCTTGGTTTGCGCTTCAAGGGCACGGCCCGGCTCGGATAACCAGTATTCGGAAACGCGTGAGAGGGTTTTCACCACATCGGTGACAGGATCGGCAATCGTATCGCGCTTCAGACCTTTTTCGCGCGGCTCAACCCAGGCGGAAGCGGCCTTGCCGGCCTGCTCAATCATATGGGCGACGTTACGCGCGAAGGCTTCAGGGTCCTTGATGACATAATGATCGAGGTTCGGCGTTTTTCCGGTCTTGTCGCCGTGATTATCCATATATTCACTTCCTCCCGCTGATCCTCCCGATCAGCATAATAGACATGATACCACAAGTCAGAGCAACGGACATTCAATTGAAGCCATTCTGCAGGAAAGATGATGGTGTTGTCACCTTGCCCGCAGATTGTATTTCCCTTGGAGAAACAGAATTGAACCTATTTGAATGTATGGGGCTCTAATGCTATCCCTCTAACCTGCAATTCTTATCACCATGATGAATATCGATTCCGGCAGTCAGGACAAACAATGAATATCTCGGTCAAAACCATTATCCGCTTCTCGGTTGGCACCGTTCTGATTGCTGGTCTGAGCGCCTGTGCGAACATGCCGCCGGAGCCAATGTCCAACTCGCCGCTGACCGGTCCGGTCAATACCGGGACCTATCCGGTGTTCACACCCGATCCGAAGGGCGAGACCGCGCAGTTTACGCCGCAGGAGAAGGACGCAGTGCATAAGAAGCTTGTTGCTGCCAAAAGCGGGCAGGGCAATGCCACCGCCGATCCCGCTGCCGTTGCCCGGCGACAGGCGGAAATGAAGAAGCTGGTCCAGCAACAGCAGGATGATTTGAAGGCCATCGAAGGCTCGCAATAACACGCTGCCCCGCACGGTCACGAAGACACCGCATTCACAGTGTCTTCCTAAGAAATCCCAAGCTGGATGGCATCGCAGCAATTGACTTAAGTGCAAGACACAAAAGGTCAATCATTGCTCGACCGCTTTGCAGTTTGGGTGTATAGCGCACCCGCACATTAAACCCATTTTACCGGACCCAAACCTATGGAAGAATTTCATAAAGTTCGCCGCCTGCCACCTTACGTATTTGAACAGGTCAATCGCCTGAAGGCGAGCGCGCGAGCGGCGGGTGCGGACATTATCGATCTGGGTATGGGTAATCCCGATTTGCCGACGCCGCAGGGTATTGTCGACAAGCTGTGCGAGGCCGTTCAGGACCCGCGCACCCATCGCTATTCTTCATCCAAGGGTATTCCGGGTCTCCGGCGCGCTCAGGCCGCCTATTACGAACGCCGTTTTGGCGTCAAGCTCAACCCGGACACGCAGGTTGTGGCGACGCTTGGCTCGAAAGAAGGCTTCGCCAATATGGCGCAGGCAATCACCGCGCCCGGTGATGTGGTGCTTTGCCCTGATCCGACCTATCCGATCCATGCTTTCGGCTTCATCATGTCCGGCGGTGTGATCCGTTCGATCCCGGCCATGCCCGATGACCAGTTCATCCCGGCGCTGGAGCGTGGCATTCGCCATTCGATCCCCAAGCCGCTGGCGCTGATCCTCAACTATCCATCCAATCCAACCGCCCATGTGGCATCGCTGGATTTCTATAAGGATGTGGTTGCCTTTGCCCGCAAGAATGAAATCATCATTCTGTCGGATCTGGCCTATTCGGAGATTTACTTCGATGATGCGCCGCCTCCATCTGTTTTGCAGGTGCCGGGCGCAATTGATGTGGCGGTGGAATTCACCTCCATGTCGAAAACGTTCTCCATGCCCGGCTGGCGCATGGGCTTTGCCGTTGGCAATGAACGTCTGATTTCGGCGCTCACCCGGGTTAAATCCTATCTCGATTATGGTGCGTTCACGCCCATTCAGGTTGCCGCCGCTGCAGCGCTGAATGGCGATGGTTCCGACATTGCGGAAGTTCGCGCTGTGTATAGGCATCGCCGTGATATTCTGGTCGACAGTTTTGGTCGGGCCGGATGGGACATTCCGTCACCGGCAGCAACCATGTTTGCCTGGGCACCGATCCCGGAAAAGTTCCGCAGCCTCGGCTCGCTGGAATTCTCCAAGCTTCTGATCGAACATGCGGATGTGGCCGTTGCTCCGGGCATTGGCTTCGGTGAACATGGTGATGACTATATCCGCATTGCGCTGGTCGAGAACGAACATCGCATTCGTCAGGCAGCCCGTAATCTCAAGCGGTTTCTTGCCACGGCGGATGAAAAGCTGCACAACGTCATTCCGTTGAACGCGCGCCGCTAAGCGGTAAGCTGGAACCGGAACTCGCGGCGCTTTCGGGCGCCGTTTCAGGCTAGATATTTCAGGGAAATGAACGATGAGTGATGCGCTGCGCGTGGGAATCGCCGGACTGGGCACTGTTGGTGCCTCGGTCCTGAAAATTTTGCGGGACAAGGGCGATATGCTCACCCGTCAGTGCGGCAAGGAAATCATCGTCACCGCTGTATCTGCGCGTGATGCCAAACGCGATCGCGGCGTGGATTTTTCCTCAGCCAGATGGTTCGATGATCCCGTTGCCTTGGCGAAGTCTGATAATATCGATGTTTTTATCGAGCTGATCGGCGGCGATGAGGGTCCAGCCCGCGCTGCGGTTGAAGCTGCGCTCAAGTCTGGCCGTCATGTGGTCACTGCCAACAAGGCGCTTCTGGCCAAACACGGCGTGTCTCTTGCCAAGATCGCCGAGGAAAAGGGCGTTCTGCTTAACTTCGAAGCGGCGGTCGCTGGCGGTATCCCGGTTATCAAGGCCTTGCGTGAATCGCTCACCGGCAACACCGTGTCGCGCGTCTATGGCATCATGAACGGTACGTGCAACTACATCCTGACGCGGATGTGGGATGAAGGTATTTCGTTTGAGGATTGTCTCGCCGATGCCCAGCGTCTTGGCTATGCGGAAGCCGATCCTACCTTCGATATCGAAGGTAACGATACGGCGCACAAGCTGGCGATCCTGACCAGCCTGGCCTTTGGCACGCAGATTGCCGCCGATGATATTTACCTCGAAGGCATCAGCAATATTTCGCTGGCCGATATCAAGGCCGCCGATGAACTCGGCTATCGCATCAAGCTGCTTGGCGTTGCCCTGAAAACCGATAGCGGTATCGAGCAGCGTGTGCATCCGACCATGGTCCCGGTCGAATCGGTGATTGCACAGGTGCATGGCGTGACCAATGCGGTAGCCATTGAAACCGATCTGCTTGGCGAACTGCTGTTATCAGGACCGGGTGCAGGCGGTGCCGCGACAGCATCAGCGGTCATCGGTGATCTTGCCGATATCGCCAAAAGCCGTCCGGGTTTCCAGCATGGCCCCGTATTCGGCACACCGGCAAAAGCCCTTGCACCCTATAAACGCGCCAAGATGCGCTCGCACGAGGGCGGCTATTTCATTCGCCTGACGGTGCATGATCGTGCCGGTGTTTTTGCCGCCATTGCCAAGCGTATGGCCGACAATGACATTTCACTGGAATCGATCGTCCAGCGTCAGACGCCGGAAAGCCATCCTGATGCGACCAAGACTGTCATTCTCGTCACGCATGAGACGACCGAGGCGGCCGTCAAAAAGGCGCTGGAAGGCATCGTCAAGGATGGACACGCCACCGACAAGCCGCAGATGATCCGCATCGAGCGCGCTGGCTAACAGGCCAGATTATAACCGGTTCAGACGCCATCCCTTGTATTCCAAGGGGTGGCGTTTTGCTTTTGAGCGCCAAAATATATCTAAAACAGATGTTTATCGCTGTTGACCTCAACTATGCTTGAGGAATTACGCTTGGCAGATCGAGTGATTTTCAGGGATATGTGAAATGAAGATTTTCTCTGCGCGCATCACTGTGCAGGATTTAAGCGCGGCTGTTTCTTTCTATCGGGATCTACTCCAGTTGCCGGTTGAAGAGCATATCAGCCATGCCATTGTGACTGTGGGTTACAGCCGCCTTGTGATGGAACAGGGCACAGCATTCAGTGGTGTGCATCATCTGGCGTTCGGCATCGCGCCGACAAAGTTCGAGCGGATCAGAGACTGGTTGGGTAAGTGCATTAGGCTGATTTCCGTCGGTGGCAGCGATGTTGTTACCGGTCCGCAGGGCTGGCATTCGCGTTCACTTTACTTCATCGGCCCCGAAGGAATTATTCTGGAATATATTGCCCATGATGAATATAGCGGTCTGCCTTTCGTTGGCCCGCAGCCATTTTCCATTGCCGAGGTTGGTTTTGCTGTTGAGAACGTCAAAACCTCCGTTGATCTGCTGACGACCGAGTTTGGTGTGCCGCCATTTCCACCCCAGACCGATACATTTTCTCCGGTCGGCGATACGGATGGGTTGCTGATTGTGGTCGACAAAAACCGATTGTGGTTTCCAACGCTCAATATCCATGCCGCCCGCGCTCCATTGCTGATCGAAATCGAAGCGCCCATGCGTGCCGGAACAATGCAGCTTTCGGAATGGACGACAGTGGTTTCTTTGTAAGGCATATCTCCACTGCATCACCACGAACCGACCCCCACTCAAAAGCCCGACCACATGACCCTTTGTAAAAGACCTGTATTGCATCGTGAACGACTGCTACCCCGTTTAATCGATTAGCTTTTTCGGTGAGGGCACTTTCCTGCTGGCGGGGTCTTGCCGCTGCGGCATGACTTTGACAAAAGGTTTGCACAGCAATGCTAGGAAGAGCCCTGTTGATCCGCAACTGGGTATCTCCACACGAACGCAGGATAGATTTATGCCGAAAACTTCCGACCAGACTTCAATGGGCCTTGACCGTATTTTGACCCTTGAGCTTGTCCGCGTGACCGAACGTGCCGCCGTGGCGGCTGCGCGTCTGCGCGGACGCGGCGATGAAATGGCTGCCGATCAGGCGGCTGTGGATGCCATGCGTCAGGAACTCAATCGTCTGCCAATCAGCGGTACCGTGGTGATCGGTGAAGGCGAGCGTGACGAAGCGCCGATGCTCTATATCGGTGAAGAAGTCGGTACACGTACTGGCCCCGAGGTCGATATTGCGCTCGATCCGCTTGAAGGCACGACCATCTGCGCCAAGAACCTGCCCAATTCGCTTGCCGTGATCGCGATTGCCGAAAAGGGCAATCTGCTTTACGCGCCAGATGTTTACATGGAAAAGATTGCCGTTGGGCCCGGATATCCCGCTGGTATCATTCAGCTTGATGCGCCTGCAGCCGAGAATATTGCTGCCGTTGCGAAAGCCAAGGGCGTGCCAATCAACGAGATTACCGCCTGCATCATGGATCGCCCGCGCCATGCGCGTCTGATCGAGGAAGTGCGTGCAACAGGCGCTTCAATCCGCCTTATCGGCGATGGCGACGTGGCCGGTGTGATCCATACAACCGATCCTGATGAGACTGGCATCGATATCTATATCGGTATTGGCGGCGCGCCTGAGGGCGTTCTGGCTGCCGCAGCACTGCGTTGCATTGGTGGCCAGATGCAGGGCCGCTTGCAGCTCAACAGCGATGACAAGATCGCTCGTGCGGCCAAGATGGGTATCAGCGATCCCAAGAAGATCTACACCATGGAAGAAATGGCTAAGGGTGACGTTCTTTTTGCGGCAACTGGCGTTACCGACGGCAATATGCTGTCAGGCGTCAAGTTCGCCCGCGACTATATCCAGACCCATACAATCGTCATGCGCTCGCACTCGCAGACCGTGCGCGAGATCAAGGCAAAGCATCAGGATATGAGCAAGTTCCAGTAAGATCTGGCAATTGAAACACTTTTTGCCCTGCCGCTCACCCGAGCAGCAGGGCATTTTGTTAACTGCGTTCGAGGCTCAGTCGGAATTGCCCTATTGGGGCCATGGTTTTTAAGCTATTTTCATATCGGGAGTTCATATGAGTGTTAAAGCCATGAATATCCGAACGAAAATAAGTGCCTGCCTTGTTTCGACGCTCGTATTCGCCGGGCTGTCCGGCAGTGCGTTTGCTCAGGACCCCTATCTTGACCTCATTCAGGGGTATCGATCCAATTCCATTGCCGACAGGTTTCCTGAGACCGTTGGGCCATTCACCTTGGTCAAGCACAGTGTCAATCCGCAGGATTTTGGTGTCACAGCGGAATATGAAGCTGTGGATGCCAAGGCAACGGTGATAATGGCGGGCGTGAAGGCCAATAACAGGGCAGCCGCTTATCCCATCAAGGACGGTGCGGATGATCCGGTTGTTCGCGATCTCTTTGAGAAGGCGACCCAGTATCATTCGACCCAGCCCGGCGAGATCGCTGTTCAGAGCACGCTGCCATACAGCGCCGGGCTGGCAATGCCCTGTGTCAGCGCTGACGCGGCACAGGAAAAGCACGCCTTTCTTGTGTGTGTTGTCGGTATGCACAGCCGCTATCTGCTGATCCAACCCGCCGCCAATTATGCGAAGGGCAGCAAGGAAGCGGCGGAACGCACCCTTTCAGACTTTGCAAGCTCCATTGCAACGGCAATGCATGACATTGGCGCACCGCCGCCGCCACCCGCAGATGGTGCCGTCGCGCCCGCAAATGGGGCGGTTACACCGGCGCCCGCACAGTAATTGCGGGCTTGTTCACTGGATACATCATTCGGAGCATTGCATTCGGCGGCGCTGAGTGATTGAAGCGTTGCATGGCAGCAGAACGGCTCTTCCTCGGCGTTGAAAACTCGGCAACCGGTCTCAAATGGATTGACCGGCTGGGCCCGCGCGAGGCCAATATCGCTCTTGCCATGGCGCAGAACCATGGTTTTCCTGATCTTGTCACCCGTGTTCTTGCCGGGCGCGGCGTTGGTGTCGATGATGCACCGGCCTTCATGGACCCGACAATCAAGGGGCTGATGCCCGATCCGGCCACGCTGACCGATATGGAGAAGGCGGCCCTTCGCATTGCGCAGGCTATCGGCAAACACGAAAAGGTGGCGATTTTCGGCGATTACGATGTGGACGGTGCCTGTTCATCGGCCATTCTGTCGCGATTTCTCACCCATTACGGCATTGCCAATCACATTTATATCCCTGATCGGATTTTCGAGGGCTACGGGCCAAATCCGCAGGCCATGCGTGAGCTGGCGCAAAACGGCGCTTCGCTGATTGTCACCGTGGATTGCGGCACCAACAGTGCTTTGGCCATTGAGGCGGCCCGGGAGGCCGGCGCCGATGTGGTTGTGCTTGATCACCATCAGGTGGGCGGTGAACTGCCAGCCGCTGCCGTCGCTGTGGTCAATCCCAACCGGGAAGACGATTTGTCAGGGCAGGGCTATCTTTGCGCGGCGGGTGTGGTTTTCCTCACGCTGGTGCAGGTTCTGCGGACCTTGCGCGAGCAGCGCATCGCGACGGGAACGCTTGCGCCTGATCTGTTGTCGATGCTTGACCTGGTGGCGCTGGCCACCGTCTGCGATGTGGTGCCTCTGAAGGAACTCAACCGCGCCTTTGTGGTCAAAGGTCTGCTGGTGGCGCGGGCGCAGCAAAATGCCGGGCTTGCCGCTTTGGCGCGGGTATCGCGCATCGGCGAGCCGCTGAGCGCTTTCCACTTCGGTTATCTCATCGGACCGCGCATCAATGCGGGCGGACGTATTGGCGATGCGGGGCTTGGCTCGCGCCTGTTGACGCTGGATGACCCCAATGAAGCGGCGCGCATTGCCACCGAGCTTGATCGGCTCAATTCGGAACGGCAAGCCATGGAAACCGTCATGCTGGAGCAGGCGGAAGCCGAGGCGATGTTTGAAATGTCGAGTGGCGGCGGTCCTGCCGTTCTGGTGACGGCAAGCGATGACTGGCACCCCGGAATTGTCGGGTTGATCGCTGCGCGCTTGAAGGAGCGAACGCGCCGTCCGGTTTTTGCCATTGCCTTCAACGTCAATGGCACGGGAAGTGGTTCCGGACGTTCGATCAGCGGATTTGATCTTGGCAAGCTGGTGCGTGGCGCGGTTGATGCCGGGCTTCTGGTCAAGGGCGGCGGCCATGCCATGGCGGCGGGTATCACGCTTGAACGCGGCAAAATGGGTGCTTTACGGGCATTTTTTGAAGAGCACGCGGCTGAAATGGTCGGCCAGTTGCGCGAAAACGAGTCTCTGGCCATTGATGGCGCGCTCAGCGCCTCGGGTGCTACGGTGCCGCTTTATGAAACGATGGAAAGGGCCGGGCCGTTTGGTTCGGGCCACCCGCAGCCCGTACTTGTGCTGCCGCACCACAGGCTGGTAGACGCGCGCACTGTTGGCACAAACCACGTCAAGGCAACGCTGGCGGGCGCCGATGGCAAGCGCATCAACGCCATTGCATTTCGCGCCACGGGTGCGCCGCTCGGTGATTTCCTCTTCGGCAATCTTGGCCAATCCATGCATGTGGCGGGTAATCTTGCGCTCAACCACTGGAACGGGTCGACAACCACGCAGTTTCGTATCATCGACGCCGCAAAAGCCTGACGGCTGTTGTCAGCAGAAATCGCAGCATTTCCCGAATAAGTTTGCACTCTCTCCGCATATGTTCTATTTTTGTTCTCATATTGGCAATGATAGAACCCGTGGCCCATGCGCAAACCGACCCATCTGGAAAAACTGTATCTCGACTTTGACAGTTTCTTCGCCAGCGCCGAGCAGCAGCTGAACCCGGCACTGCGCAACCGTCCGATTGCAGTTGTGCCGCTGGATTCGCCCCACACGAGTGTGATTGCCGCGAGCCGCGAGGCAAAGCCATTCGGCATCAAAACAGGTACGTCCGTGCGTGACGCGCGGGAACTCTGTCCTGATATCGTGTTTCTGGAAGCCCGACCCGACGTTTATGTGAAATTGCATAACCAGATTCTGACAACCATTGAGACATGTGTGCCCATTGCTGCGGTGCGTTCCATCGATGAAGTTGCATGCACGCTGCTGGCATCGGAAGCGAAGGACCCGCATGGGCTTGCTGCACGCATCAAGCGGGCTCTGCACGATGAAATGGGCGCGGTGCTGACCTGTTCCATCGGTGTGTCCCTGAATGAACTCCTTGCCAAGATCGCTGCGGAAATGGACAAGCCTGATGGTTGCGTCGTGCTTGATCATGAAGACCTGCCGGGACGGCTGTTCGATCTGCGGCTGAAGGATTTGCCCGGTATTTCCAAGGGTATGGAGCAGCGGCTGGGACAGGCCGGGGTGAATGATGTGCAGGGCCTTTGGGCGCTCGCACCCAAACATGCCCGTGCGATATGGAACAGCGTTGAGGGCGAGCGGTTTGTCACAGCGCTGCATGGTTATGCGGTGGAAAAGCCCGAGACGGTCAAGCGCATGTTTGGCCATGGCCGCAACCTGCCGCCGGATTGGCGGGCACCTGACAAGGTGCTGCAATGCGCGCGGCTGCTTTGTCTCAGCGCCGCCCGGCGTCTGCGCCGTTCGCATTACCGCGCAGGAGCGCTCAGCTATACGGTGGGCGTGCGCCGGGACAGCCGCGTGACCATGGAAGGTCAATTTCGCCCTGCGCGCGATGATCATAGCTTTCTCAATTGCCTCAATACGTTGCACGAAAAAATGGTCAAAGCAGATGAAATGCGGAACATCAGCTCCGTCACCGTCGTGCTGCATGATCTGTCCAGCGAGACGGAGGAAAGCCAGGATCTGTTTGATACGCATGCCGTCACCGAACAGCGCAGCCAATGGGAGCGCGTGTCCGATATGCTCGACAAGGTGCGCGTGCGCCACGGTTCCAAGGCACTCAATCTCGGGCTGACTACCGGGCCGGGGAATTATATCGGCTCAAAAATTGCGTTCGGCCGGATACCCGAGCCGGAGGATTTTTGAGGGTTTGTGCGGACGCGCGCGGTTCGTGGTTCGTGGTTCGACAAGCTCACCATGAGGGAGATGGATGATGAAAGGGAGCCAAATTCTGCAACGTTAGTGATCTGCAACGTTGGCGATTATCGTTGCATCACCCAAGTCCCTCATGGTGAGCTTGTCGAACCACGAACCACTACCCGCGCACAATAGCTCTGCCAAGTATCACCCCCTCTGTCCTGTCGGACATCTCCCCCCCCTTGTGGGGGGTCCGAAGGACGGGCGAGACCCGTGGCTCGCCCCGGTAGTCCGACAGGACAGAGGGGGGTGAGCGCCTCGACATCAATACCGGAACCTTGGTAGAGAAACCGGCGGGACCATTTGGCACCGCCGGTCATCCATTCACCGATTATCCAGCTCCGACCTTACCAGTTGCAGGCCGCGACGGGTTACGCGGTAGGGGCCGCCGCCGGATGAAGCGATAGCGCCCTTTTGCTTGAGCTTGCGGAAGAGCCGCAAATTGCAAGCGGAATAGCGGGAACCATCGCGGGTGAGGCAGATGATATCCGTGATGGCTTTGCGCTCATCTTTTTCGAGTAAAATTTTGCCGCCCTGGGCGAGCAGGTGAAGTATGCGCTGTTCGTCGCGCGAAATATCCATTGATCCAAGTCCTGGGAAAACGGGCAAAAGCCCATAAGAACCTATCCGCTGCCAAAAGCGTTTGGCGCGGTGCTCCTGTTTTCACGCCCCAACCTTCAAAGAAGCTGGGGCTCTAGCGGGACTCAGACTGATTAGACATAAACACTCCATCGGTGTGGACGAGCCGTATAGGACAAGATTGCCGCCCTGTCCACCCTCACAAATAGCGCCGCCTGTACTCCGCCGGTGTCACGCCGACATGGCGAACAAAGGCGCGGCGCAGCGTGTCCGCATCGGCAAAGCCGCATTCGGCAGCAACCTGTTTTGGTAGCCGGTGGCCGTTTTCCAGAAGATTGCGCGCTGCCGTGATCCGCGCCGTTTCCACCCATGCCGCTGGCGTAATGCCAACTTCCTGCTGAAAAATACGCGCGAAATGGCGCGCGCTGAGCCCGGTGCGCTGGGCAAGGCTGGTGACGGAGTGGTCTTCGCCGGGATTGGCGGCAACCCAGCGCTGTACCTCCTGCAGGGCGGACCGCCCGCCCGGTTCCGCCTCGCCGTGGCGGCTGAATTGCAACTGTCCGCCGGGGCGTTTGAAGAACATCACCAGTTGCCCCGCCACTTTGAGGGCGATATCGCGGCCAAGGTCCTCTTCAACCAGAGCAAGTGCCATGTCGAGCCCGGCTGTTACTCCCGCAGCGGTGCGAACGGGACCATCGCGCACATGCAGAGCATCCGCATCGACGTGAATGGCGGGGTAGGTTGCTGCCAGGTCCTCCGCCACCGCCCAGTGGGTGGTGACGCGTTTGCCATCGAGCAATCCTGCCGCAGCGAGAATGAAAGCGCCGCTGCAAACGGAACCAAAGCGCTGCGCCCGCAGGCTGGAGGTACGCAGCCAGTGATGTTGCTCTGGCGTAAGCCGGATATCAGGCGCATGCGGGCATCCGGCAACCAGCACCGTATCGCTGGCCTCTGCCTCATCCGGTATGATCCGGTCAGGCAAAAGCCGCACACCTGATGAACTGCGGATTGGCCCCGCTTCAATGCCAACCACCTGCAACTCATATTCCGTGCGTCCCGATTGCACATTGGCTTCGGCAAACACGTCCATTGGTCCCGATACATCGAGAAGCTGGACGCCGGGCATGGCCAATAGACTGATGGTCCGCATTTTTTGCTCCGTGGCGTTACGGATCGCATATTGGCAGAATTAGACGTATCCAGTCAATTGCTGCCAAATGGCGTGCGCGATAGGGTCGGTTTCCCGAGACAAAGGAGAAATCAAAATGTCCATATCCATTGGCGGTATCAGCATTCCCGATACGAAGCTTGCGCGAGGCGTCACCGAGCTGGTGCGCGACACGGCTTCGGAACTGCTCTTCAACCATTCAAGCCGCGTCTATTATTTCGGTGCGATTGCCGGACAGCAGAAGGGGCTGAAGTTCGATCGTGAGCTGCTTTATACGGGCGCAATGTTCCATGATATGGGCCTGACGCATCAGCACAGCAGTGCCGATGAGCGGTTCGAGGTGGATGGTGCCAATGCGGCACGGGAATTTTTGCGCGGTCATGGCATCGCGCAGGCGGATATCGATACGGTGTGGACCGCGATTGCCTTGCATACAACGCCCGGAATCCCCAAGCACATGCATCCTGTTGTGGCACTTGTGACTGCCGGCGTGGAGATGGATGTGCTGGGTCTGACCTACAAGCAATACAGCGATGCGGAGCGGGAGGCGGTGGTCAAGGCGTTCCCACGCAGTGACCACTTCAAGGAAGATATCATTCAGGCGTTCTATGACGGCATCAAGCACAAGCCCGATACCACTTTCGGCAACGTCAAGGCTGATGTGCTTGCGGACAAAGACCCGCATTTCCATCGCGGCAATTTCTGCGATGTGATCCGCTGTTCGCACTGGAAGGCGTGAGGCTGGTGCTCACTCCTTCGTAATCTGTAGGGGATCGCGATCGCGCTTGGTGATGATCGTATCGACAAGCCCCCAGTCGAGCCCTTCCTGTGCGGTCATGAAATGGTCGCGGTCGAGGGTTTTCTCGACCTCTTCCACCGTGCGCCCGCAATGGTGAGCATAGAGACTGGTCATGCGCCGTTTAACGACGGCCATTTCCTGCGCCTGAATGAAAATATCCGAAGCCTGACCCTGAAAGCCACCAAGCGGCTGATGTACGTGCAGGCTGGAGTTGGGCAGGGCGGCGCGGTGGCCGGGTTCGCCTGCCATCAGCAGGAATGATCCCATGGAGCGGGCCGTGCCCATGCACAGCGTGGCGACAGGGCAGGTGATGAACTGCATCGTGTCATAAATGGCAAGGCCGCTGGTAATCACACCGCCCGGTGAATTGATATACATGGAGATGGGTTTTTTCGGGTTTTCCGATTCAAGAAACAGCAATTGCGCGCAGATCAGCGCCGCCATTCCATCCTCCACCTGACCATTCAGAAAGACAATCCGCTCCCGCAGGAGACGCGAATAGATATCAAATGATCGTTCACCACGGCTGGATTGTTCCACGACCATAGGGACGAGCTGCATCATGTCGCGCATGGCGAACACTCCTTCGATATTGAGATTTTGTTTGGTTTAAGCGGCGAGGCGCATGGTTGTCGGCGGCGCGTTGCCGTTGGCAGCGGTGCGGCTGATCGGCTTTGCCAAGGTTACAGGCTCATGCACAATGCTGAACGTGGTGCCGCCCGAGCCATTGGGATCGATCCGGAAGGTGACGATGCTATCAGGCACCGCTTCATCTTCTTCGCGCATGGAATAGCGGACAAAGCGCTCCGTATCGGCTTCGATGACTTCAAGGGAGATACGCGATGGCTCCTGTGGCGCCTGCGGATCAGGCAGCAGCCAGCGGGCAACGAATTCCGGCACGGTCAGCGCGCGCCAGACTTTCGAAGGTGCGGCATCCAGATCATATTCGTAACGCAGGGCGGTGTCGGCTTCTGCCGTGTCGCTGGTCATTGATCCATCTCCTTCAAAAGCTGCTTCAGTTCATCGACGCGCTGCGGCCAAAAGGCACGGTAGCGGTTAAGCCATTGGTGGATTTGCGCCAGTCCATCCGGGTTGACCCGGTAGTGAACATGGCGGCCGGTTTTTTGTTCGGCAACAAGCCCGGCGGAACGCAACACCGCAAGATGCTGTGACATGGCGGGCTGGGACAGGGAAAACCCCTCGCGCAGCTCCGTCGCGTTCTTCTCGCCATCGGCCAGCCGTTCAAACACGGCGCGGCGGGTGGGATCGGCAAGTGCCTTGAATATATCGACCTCTGACATGAAGATACATAAGCATAGACTTATGTGAGTCGCAAGCGCGATTTCGCAATGGTGTTGTAAAATAAAACCCGGCCAAATATCTGGCCGGGTTTGTCGATGCCATGCAAATGAGAAAAACTTATCCTGTCAGGCGAGCGGCGGCCAAGGCAACCTCGTCATGGCGCTGTTGCACGAAGGGTTGCATCCAGCTGAGAACCGCATCGACAATGGCTTGCGGAGCAGTATCGGGACGGCCTGCGTTAAAGGGCGGGGCAGGTGCATATTCCAGCATCAGCTGAATGCGCTGTGCGGCCTCGTCTCCGCGCAATTCTGCGATCAGGGTCAATACGAAATCAATACCAGCGGTAACGCCGCCGCCGGTCAGTATATTGCCATCGCGCACCACGCGATCAATGTCGGGAATAGCGCCGAATGGCAGCAGCATATCCCGCCATGCCCAGTGGCAGGCCGCTCGTTTGCCTTTAAGAAGACCTGCAGCGCCGAGGATCAGGGAACCGGTGCAGACCGAGGTGATATATTGTGCAGAAAGCCCAAGGCGGCGGATTGCGGCGACAAACGCTTCATTCTGCAAGGCACCTGTGCAACCGGAACCACCGGGCACAAACAGCACGTCACAACGCTCGATTGCTGAAAGATCAGAGAGACCAGAGAAGACGAGGCCGTCGGCACCGACATCTTCGCCGTTCATGGACGCGACAATGACTTTCGTGTCGGGCAGGCGGGACATAAATTGGTGCGGGCCGGTGAAGTCGAGATGGGTGACGCCATTATAGATTGGGATGACGATAGTGATCAGGTCGGCCATAGCAAGTCCTTTGCAGTGCTGGTTGACAGTATCAGATTAGAGCGACATCATTGCGTCTCAAACGACATAGAACCCTCATTTTCAGCCATGGCCCGCCATATCGGATTTTTCGTCTTTCCTGCGTTCCAGATTCTCGATCTGACGGGGCCGTTGTCTGCCTTTCAGATTGCCGGGCCGGACTACCGGCTGCATGTCATCTCAGCGGAGGGTGGATTGGTGGCAAGCACCATGGGCCTCGAAGTCATGACTGTGCAAGCGGGAGACCAGTCTTTCGATACGCTGGTTGTAGCTGGCGGCTATGGTGCGCGGCTTGCATCGCAAACCGGGCCGCTTCCCGCAATGATAAGAGATATTGCGTCCCGCTCGCGCAGGGTTGCCAGTGTATGCACTGGAGCCTTTCTTTTAGCGACGGCAGGTATTCTTGACGGCAAGCGAGCGACAACCCATTGGCGGCGTGCGGCGGATCTGCAAAAGCGCTTTCCCGATATCGCGGTTGATGGCGACAAAATTTACGTGAGGGATGGCCCGGTCTGGACGTCGGCTGGTATCACGGCGGGAATTGATCTGGCACTGGCACTGATTGAGGACGATCTTGGTGCCGATGCAGCGCGGGCGGTGGCGCAGGAACTGGTGGTCTATCATCGCCGTCCGGGTGGCCAGTCGCAATTTTCCGCCATGCTGGAACTGGAGCCCGATAGCGACCGGGTACGGCGTGCTTTGAGCTTTGCCCGTGAGCATTTGCATGAGGCATTACCTGTGGAACGGCTGGCAGAGGCTGCCTGTCTCAGTCCGCGTCAGTTTGGCCGGGCATTTCGGGCTGAGACGGGGGAAACTCCGGCGAAAGCAGTGGAACGTCTGCGGGCGGAAGCGGCACGAGTGCGGATTGAATCGGGTAGTGAACCGATTGAGACTATTGCGGTTTCCGTAGGATTCATTGATCCGGAACGCATGCGGCGCGCTTTTTTAAGGCTTTATGGTCAGCCGCCGCAGGCTTTGAAGCGCGCTGCACGCGCGCTTCGTGTTATCGGGTAGTTTTACGCCTGCGACTGCTGCGCGAAGGCGAAGATGAAGGCGGCGAGGGCGGCGAAGTTTGCAACCGTCCGCACGTGATTCCAGGGAAGCCAATCCTTCAGATAATTTGCCCAGACGCTTGCGCCCTCGGTACTTGCGGGAGCAACTGCCGCCAATGCGTCATTGAGCGGTACATTGAAAACTATCGTAACGATGATCGTGCCGACCAGAAAGAACACGCTGCCAGCCAGCAGAGCCAGCGACCCGCTGTCACTCCAGCGTAGAACGCTGACAACACCAAGCACCACACAGATCGCTGCTGTGCCGAAGAAAGCCAGCGTGAACGAGAAGTTGAGGATCGTAACATTGATCGAGTTCATGGCGGCAATGCCCTGTTCCGCCGGAAGCTTGGCGAATGCCGTCATGATGAAGCTTGAAAAGGCAAAGAACAAACCCGCCATCAGGCCGCTTCCCAAGGCGGCCAAAAGGGTGAGAATAGGTAGCCACATGTTACTGTCCCTCCACTGTACCGGACCAGACGCCGGTTGCTGCTGTTTCCTGAACGTAGTCTGAGAAGTCGCGCGGCGCGCGGCCCAATGCTCGCTGCACACCATCGGACAGATATTCATTGCGGCCATCGAGTACCTGCGTGAAGAGGTCGTTCAACAGCCCGACGATTTCAGGCGGAAGCTGTTCCTGCGCCAACCCTTGCGAGAACTGTTCCGGCGTTATCGTCACATAGCGAATATCGCGTTTGGTGGCGCTGGCGATTTCGGCCACCGCGTCGGCAAAAGTCAAGAGACGCGGGCCGGTGACTTCATAGAGCTGGCCGATATGCCTGTCATCGGTGAGCGCAGCCACGACAACATCGGCGATATCGTTGGCGTCGATAAAAGGTTCTCCTACGGCGCCAACAGGCAGGGCAAGTTCGCCGGCGAGGATGGATGCCAGCATGACATTCTCGCTGAAATTTTGCGCAAACCAGCTGGCTCTGACGATGGTCCAGTCGGCCCCGGAAGCCTGGAAAGCCTTTTCGGCACGCTGGGCTTCGTGTTCGCCGCGTCCGGACAGAAGAATGAGACGCTTCACACCATTTTCAACAGCAAGGCGGGTGAGCGCTTCCACTGTTTCCGTCGCGCCGGAAATGGCAATGTCGGGATAATAGGTGATGTAGGCGGCTTTCACACCATCAAGTGCGGGAAGCCATGTGCTGCGGTCTTCCCAGTCAAAGGATGGGGTGCCGCTGCGTGAACCGATGCGGACAGGCACGCCCTGTGCTGTCAGGCGTTCGGCAACGCGGCGTCCGGTTTTTCCGGTTCCACCGATAATCAGGATTGGTTTTGTCGAAGAAGTGCTTGTCGTGGTCATTTTCATCTCCCTTAATTAATATGAGGAATACTCACATTTGCAATAAGTGATAAATCCTCATATTCTGCAAGTCAAGCAGAATTTATGAGAGTCGGAGACGCTGCCAATGAATGAGATCGCACCCCTTGTGTCTGTGTCGGGTGACAAGGATGCCGCCATGCGCAAGGAACCGACCCAGCGCCGCAGCAAGGAGAGGGTGGAGCGCATTCTTTCCTGTGCCTCGACGCTGATCGCGGACAATGGCAGCGATGCCATGCGCATGAGCGACGTGGCTGAGAAAGCGGGAATATCGATCGGCTCGCTCTACCAGTACTTTCCGGACAAGGGATCAATCATCCGCACCCTTGCCGATCGGTACAATGCGCTAGGGCGCGAATGCATTGCTGATACGCTGAAAAATGTTCATGATATGAACGGTTTACAGGCGTCTTTTGCGGAATTGATTGATATTTATTATGCGCTGTTTCTTGCCGAACCGGTTATGCGCGACATCTGGTCGGGCACGCAGGCGGACAAGGCGCTGCGCGATATCGATCTGCTCGATAGCCGCCTGAACGGTGCTGTGCTGGCCGACGCGCGAGCCCGCGTCGATCCGGCTGCGGACAGGGCTTTTCTGGAAAATTCAAGCTTCCTGATCATGCATTTGGGCCAGGCAACGATGCACCTTGCGATTTCCGTCGACCCTGCGGAAGGCGCTGCGCTGGTCGACGGTTTCAAACGCATGGTGCTCAGGGAGATGCTGGCAGAGTGAGTTTGATCAACCAGACGTCCCTGCCGTCAGCGCCTTTGCCAGTTCATCAACAGTGCAAAGGATGGAGTCGCCCATATAGGCCATGTTGGCCATCGACCGATCCGCCGCATCAGCATGGCCGCCGCCGCAGGCATCGGTGAGGATAACCGGAATAAAGCCGAGATCGGCACCATGGCGCACCGTCGGATCAATGCCGATTTCCGTGGCAATACCGCAGATGATAAAGCTTTTGAGGCCGCAATCACGCAGGGCAATGGCAAGCGGTGTGCCTTCGAAGGCTGAGAAGGTGATCTTATCGAGAATGGCCTCATCCTCGCGCACCGCCAATTCCGGGGCAAGCGCAAAGCCGGGGCTGTCACGCAGGAACCATGGTTCGACGTCTTCGGGCGCTGTTTTGCGCTGCCAGGCCATCATCTGTTTCAGTTGGAATATCCCGGCCATTTTCTTTGGCAGCGACATATGGCGCATGAAGAAGATGCGGATGCCAGCGGAGCGGGCGATTTCGACGGTTTGCACCACCTTGTCCAGTATGGCAGCGCCATCCTTCATCTGGTGCAATATTCCCACCTGCATATCGTAAACAACAAGCGCCGTTGTTTCGGGGCTTACGGTTTCAGCAAGGGTTTCAGGGATGGCAAGACCGTAGATATTTTGCATGAATGTCCTCCGAACATATGTCAGGCGATCCTCTCCCGATCACCGCTCCCGGGAATCAACGGTATCACCATGGGCCCGGAAAAACAGGCCGATGCGCGGCATTTCCTCAAACGTGATGCTTCCATATTGAGAAACACTTGCCTCACGGGGCTGTTTCGATTAGCCAATAGACAGATAAATTTAGCCAGGAATTGCAGTCCAGCATGACTCTCGTTGATACCCGCACACCCGAACCCAAGCGTTTCATTTCCGGTGCCACAGGCGACTGGGAAATCGTCATCGGCATGGAAGTCCATGCGCAGATCACGTCCAATTCGAAACTCTTCTCCGGTGCTTCGACGACCTTTGGTGCTGAGCCCAATGAGAACGTGTCGCTTGTTGATGCCGCCATGCCGGGCATGCTGCCTGTCATCAATGAATGGTGCGTGCGTCAGGCGATTCGGACCGGTCTTGGTTTGAAGGCACAGATCAACCTGAAATCCGTGTTTGACCGGAAGAACTATTTTTATCCTGACCTGCCGCAGGGTTATCAGATTTCCCAATTCAAGCAGCCGATTGTCGGTGAAGGCACGATGCTCATCTCGGTTGGTCCTGACAATAAGGGCCAGTTTGAAGATGTTGAGATTGGCATTGAGCGCCTGCATCTGGAACAGGATGCCGGCAAGTCGCTGCACGACCAGAACCCGACCATGTCCTATGTGGACCTCAACCGTTCAGGCGTGGCGCTGATGGAAATCGTCTCTAAGCCGGATATGCGTTCAGCCGACGAAGCCAAGGCATACCTGACCAAGATGCGCACCATCGTGCGTTATCTCGGCACCTGCGATGGCAACATGGATGAAGGCTCGATGCGCGCTGACGTCAACGTCTCCGTGCGCAAGCCGGGCGGCGAATTCGGCACGCGCTGCGAGATCAAAAACGTCAACTCCATCCGCTTTGCCGGTCAGGCAATTGACTATGAAGCGCGTCGCCAGATTGCCATTCTGGAAGATGGTGGATCAATTGAGCAGGAAACACGGCTGTTTGACCCCGTGAAGGGCGAAACACGCTCCATGCGCACCAAAGAAGAGGCGCATGACTATCGCTATTTCCCCGATCCGGACCTTCTGCCGCTGGAATTCGAGCAGTCCTATGTGGATGAGCTGCGGGCTGACCTTCCAGAATTGCCTGATGACAAGAAAGCGCGCCTCGTTTCAGCGCTTGGCCTTTCGGTCTATGACGCCTCCATTCTTGTGACGGAAAAGGCGATTGCCGACTATTTCGAAACGGTGGCTGCAGGGCGCGATGGCAAGCTTGCGGCAAACTGGGTGATCAATGATCTGCTCGGCGCGCTGAACAAAGCGGGCAAGGGGATTGAAGAATCTCCCGTATCGGCGGATCAGCTTGGCGGCATTATTGACCTGATCAAGGAAGGCACCATTTCAGGCAAGATCGCCAAGGACCTGTTCGAGCTTGTCTGGAACGAAGGCGGCGATCCGCGCAAACTGGTTGAAGAGCGCGGCATGAAGCAGGTGACTGACACCGGCGCCATTGAAAAAGCCGTGGATGATGTCATTGCTGCGAATCCTGATAAGGTCGAGCAGGCAAAGGCAAAACCAACCATGGCTGGCTGGTTTGTCGGACAGGTGATGAAGTCTACTGGTGGCAAGGCAAATCCGCAGGCTGTCAGCGATCTGGTCAAGGCAAAACTCGGGATTATCGATTAGAGCCTTTTCCGACCATATTGATCCATTCTGACGGAGGCATGTTGCGACAAGATCAAGCAAAGACAGGAAGACCCGCACTCTTCGTGCGGGAGAGTGGCTTTGCGCCGGGATTGGCGCAACGAGGCCCGTCCCTTCGGGTTTCCGGCTGGCGGACACCCGCTTTGTCAGGTGGCTTCGTCCGATGAACCACATCGACCTCGCCACCTTCCGCGTGGATTGTCTCGCCATCCGAGAAACAGAATGAACCAATATGGTTGGAGAAGGCTCTAAGAATGTGGATTCGAAGCGCGACGAAGGACGATCTGCCAACTGTCCGTGATTTGCTCGTAGAGACCTGGCATGCGACTTACGACGATGTTTACGGCGTCGAAAAGGTCAATGCAGTCACCAATCGCTACCACTCGCTGGATGCATTGAAAAAACAGCTGGCGAAACCCTATTCGGAGTTCATTCTTGCCGATGACGGGGCTGATCTTTTTGGCATGGCCTATGCCTCGCAAAAAGATCACAAGCTGGCACTGCTCAACCAGCTCTATGTGCATCCGGAAAAGCAGAGCAACGGCGTGGGTTCGCTGCTTCTGGCGGAAGTGGAAAGCGCTTTCCCTGGCGTATTCATGCTGCAGCTTGAAGTTATCGAATCAAATCAAAAGGCTCGGCGCTTTTATGAAAGCCGTGGATTCGATTTGACCGGCGCGCGAACAGACAATTGGGGTGAAGCCAATTCCGGTATTTCCGTGCTGGTCATGGAAAAATCCCTGTCCGGATATGAGCTTGCACCGTGACATTGGTTTTTCGCCGCGCCGAGCGTGCGGATTTATCCGCTTTGATTGCGATCTTTGCCGAGGATTTGCTGGGTGGGCATGGCGACACGACCGATCCTGAAGCTTTCCCGCGTTATGAGCGTGCCTTCGACCAGATTGAAGCCAGCAACAGCGATCAGCTGATTGTTGGTGTTCTTGACGGTGAAGTGGTTGCCACAGCGCAGGTGACATTCACAACAACCTTGCCGAGCATTGGCACGACCAACATGACCATTGGTGCAGTGCAGACCCGCAGCGATATGCGCGGGCAGGGTGTTGGTGGCAAGCTGATCAATCATTGCATTGCGCTGGGCAAGGAACGTGGCGTGGGGCTGATCCAGCTGATGTCGAATGCAAAGCGCGTTGATGCGCATCGCTTCTATGAAAGGCTTGGCTTCAAGAAGAGCCATGCCGGTTTCAAAATGGTTGTTGATGCAGGGCCAGCGGCAACTTGACCCTTGCTATCGCCTGACGATACGGCCATAACCCGAAGAGTTGAACGAGAGAGTTCGAAGCAGGATTGCTATGAAGACCTTCCTTTTACAGTTTTTCACCTGGTGGAACAGTCAGACGATCGGTACACGCGTCTTTACGTGGCGCAAGGGTACGAAAGTCGGTGAGGACGAGTTCGGCAATGTCTATTATGAAGGCACGCAGGACTCCGAAGGCCGCACGCGCCGCTGGGTGATCTACAAGGGTTATTCGGAAGCGTCAGCCATTCCGGCTGGCTGGCACGGCTGGATTCATCATCGCGCTGAAACAGCGCCATCGCGTGAAGATTACAAGCCATATGCATGGGAAAAGGCGCATCAGCCCAATCTGACCGGTTCTGCTGCCGCCTATCGTCCAAAAGGCTCCATTGCCCATGGCGACAACCGTCCAACAGTTACGGGCGACTATGATGCGTGGACACCGGGAAGCTGAGCGGATTTTCTTCTGCCACAATTGGTGATTATCGACGGGTTGGTATGAGACCGTCCCGTCAGCCTGAACATAGCCGGAATTGAAATGATCCGTTCCCACTTGTCCTTTCTGTTCCAGAACAAAATGCGCATCTTCGCTGCCGGTTTGACCGCAGCCGCCGCGTTTTCACCAGCCCATGCGGCCGACGACAAGATTTCCAATCCGATTGCCGTTTTCTCCGGGCTCGACAAGATCACCGGTCGAATCACATCGTTTGACGTTTATATCGATGAAACGGTTCAGTTCGGCGCGCTGCAACTCACCCCGCGCGTTTGCTACACGCGTCCGGATACGGAAACGCCGAAGACGGATACGTTCGTTGAAGTGGACGAAATCACGCTTGATCGCAAAATCCGCAAGATTTTCTCCGGCTGGATGTTTGCCGATAGCCCCGGTCTCAACGCCGTTGAGCACCCTGTGTATGATGTCTGGCTAAAGGGCTGCAAACAGTCCTCGGATGTGCCCGCTCCAGCCAAGAGCTGAGTTCACTATTTTCCCGCTGAGGGCTTTATACCCCCTCTAGCCCGACAGGGCGGAGGGGGTGAAACTCGGGAACTATGTATATAAAACGGATAAAACCGTGACCCCGGCACGAAAGCACCGGGATCACTTGGTGCATAAACCTACATCGGCTTGGCGAAGTTGATGATCCACGGTGTACCGTAGCGATCCACCAGCATACCGAACCGTGTGGCCCATGATGTTTCGCCAATGGGTGCTGTCACGCGGGCGCCGTCGCTGAGACCGGCAAAGATGCGCTCAGCTTCCTCGGCACTGTCTGGATGCAGCGCAACGTGCATTCCCTGCGCCTTTTCAAAATAGGGCGGCGGTGCATCGGAGCCCATCAATTCGGCGTTCCCGACGGTCATATGCACATGCATGACCAGATTTTCCGCTCCCGGCATTCCCGCACCTTCGGGCATATCGCCAAAACGGGCGATATACTGAATCTGGCCGTTCAGAACCTTTTCGTAGAACTTGAATGCTTCTTCGCATTGTCCGTCAAAATTCAGATAAGCATTGATTTTCATAACAGCTTTCCTCTCCTGTGTTGGGGCTTCCAACCCAAGGACGTTTGGAAAACCGCCAACCCGACACTGCCTGTAAAAATATCTTTCGTTGCTCTGCTCTCAGGCAGTTTCAACGAAAAGGACAATACTTCATATTTTTACGAAGACTATGACGGCTCAAAACTCTGCTGACTGTGACAATGCGTTGTCGAGCATTTTTTGATATTGACGCCGGGGCACTTCAACCGCGCCAAAACTTTCCAGATGGGTGGTGGTGAACTGGGTGTCGAGCAGGGTAAAACCCTTTTCAATCAAATGGCTGACCAGATGAACGAGGCAGACTTTCGACGCATCGCGCTCACGCGAAAACATGCTTTCACCGAAAAATGCTGATCCCAGTGAAATGCCATAAAGGCCGCCGACGAGCCTGCTCTCCTGCCATGCCTCAACCGTGTGGCAGTGACCACACTCGAACAGCTTGCCATAGGCTTGCCGGATCGGCTGGTTGATCCACGTACGGGCGCGTTCACCGCTGCCGCTGGCACAACCATCGATAACGCCCTCAAAGTCCGTATCGAAACGGATATCAAAACGGCCCTGACGGATGGTCTTGCGCAGGCTGTGTGAGACGTGAAAGTTTTCAAAGGGAATAATGCCGCGCTTTTCCGGACGAACCCAGAAAATTTCCGGATCGTCCGCCTCTTCGGCCATGGGAAAGACCCCGGTTGCATAGGCGCGCAGCAACAACTCGGGGTCTATTTGGAAGCTTTCTGCCGGGTCTTTACCCGTCATGCCTCATCTTCGGCAGTTTTCGCATCGCCAGCCAGATATTTTTCCAGCCAATGGATATCGTAATCACCGTTGGCAATATCAGGATTGTTGATCAGGTCCTGAAACAGCGGCAGCGTGGTCTTGATACCATCCACCACGAATTCATCCAGAGCACGGCGCAGACGCATCAGGCATTCCACACGATTGCGGCCATGCACGATCAGCTTGCCGATGAGGCTGTCATAGTAGGGCGGAATCTTGTAGCCGGTGTAAACGCCGGAATCGACACGAATGCCCAGACCGCCGGGCGTGTGATAATGGGTGATCTTGCCGGGCGAGGGTGCGAACGTCCGGGGATCTTCCGCATTGATACGGCATTCAATGGCGTGGCCATGGAAGCGGATATCGTCCTGTGTGACCGAAAGACCGCCGCCCGAAGCAACACGGATCTGCTCGTGTACGAGATCGATGCCGGTGATGGCTTCGGTAACAGGGTGTTCCACCTGAAGACGGGTGTTCATCTCGATGAAATAGAACTCGCCATTCTCGTAAAGGAACTCGATCGTGCCCGCACCGCGATAGCCCATATCGGCCATGGCATTGGCGCAGATCATGCCAATACGCTCGCGCGCATCCGCATTGAGCGCCGGTGAGTTGGCTTCTTCCCAAACCTTCTGGTGGCGGCGCTGCAGCGAGCAGTCGCGTTCGCCCAGATGCACAGCCTTGCCCATACCGTCGCCCATGACCTGAACTTCGATATGGCGTGGCTTCTGCAGGTATTTTTCGATGTAAACAGCATCGTCACCAAAGGCAGCACCAGCTTCCGTGCGGGCCGTTGACAGAGCGATAGACAGTTCGTCTTCGCTGAGTGCAACCTTCATGCCGCGTCCGCCACCGCCAGCCGAAGCCTTGATGATAACGGGGTAGCCGATTTCTGCGGCAATGCGCGCTGCTTCCTTGTCGTCGGTCACGCCGCCATCGGAGCCGGGAACAACCGGAATGCCCAGACGCTTTGCGGTGCGCTTGGCTTCGATCTTGTCACCCATGATGCGGATATGCGCAGCGGTGGGGCCAATGAAAGTGATGTTGTGGGCTTCGAGGATTTCCGCGAACTTGGCATTTTCCGACAAGAAGCCGTAGCCGGGATGGATGGCATCGGCACCGGTGATTTCGCAGGCGGCAACGATCTGGTGAATATTCAGATAGCTATCGCGCGAAGGGGGCGGTCCAATGCAGACGCTTTCATCCGCAAGACGTACATGCATGGCGTCGGCATCAGCGGTCGAATGAACCGCGACAGTCTGAATGCCCAGCTCCTTGCAGGCGCGCAGAACGCGCAGGGCAATTTCGCCGCGATTGGCTATGAGAATTTTCTGAAACATCACGCTCTCGATTTATTCGATCACAACTAGCAATTCGCCATATTCAACCGGCTGGCTATCTTCGATGAGAATGGCCGTAACGGTACCGGCGCGAGGCGATGGAATCTGGTTCATCGTCTTCATCGCTTCGATGATCATCAGCGTCTGGCCTTCCTTGACCTTGGTGCCAACCTCGATAAAGGCGCGGGCACCCGGCGCTGGGGAAAGGTAAGCTGTGCCGACCATGGGCGAAGGAACGGCGTTCTTCGATGGATCACCTGCGGGCTTGGCTGCCTCAATGGGCGATGCGGCGGCAACCGGTGCGGCGGCAGGTGCCTGCGCATAAACGGCTTGCGGCGCGGCGGCCTGCATTGTGATCTGGCGCGATACGCGGATACGAAGGTCGCCCTGTTCGATCTCGATGTCGGTGAGATCCGTCTCGTTCAGAATTTCTGCGAGATCGCGGATCATGACCTTGTCGATCCCGGTGTTTCTGCTAGCCATGCTTTTTCAAGCCCCTTATTTCTGTTCGGCAACCCTTGTTACTGCGGTGCCGCTGCTTTGACGAGTGCGCGCAGGCCCATCACATAGCCGTCCACCCCAAAGCCACATATCACCCCTTTGGCCAAAGGGGAAACGTAGGAGTGATGGCGGAATGACTCGCGCGCGTGAATATTGGACAGATGAACTTCCACCAGCGTGACGGCGGCCGCGCGGATGGCATCATGCAATGCGATTGATGTATGCGTATAGGCAGCCGGATTGATCAGGACGGCGGCTTTTTTCTCGCCTGCTTCCTGAATCCATGTAACCAGATCACCCTCATGATTGGACTGGCGAAACTCGATCTCAACGCCGAGTTTTTCACCCTCGGAGCGGCAGAGCGCCTCGATGTCGCTCAATGTGGAAGCGCCATAGATTCCCGGCTCACGCTTTCCCAGCATGTTCAGGTTCGGGCCATTGAGGACAAAGATCAGCTGTTTCATACCATACCGGACATATTGACGGGTTTCGGGACCCGATGACGGGTCCCATATAAACGGCTTATCGGCAAGCGAAAAGCCTGCAAAGTCACTTGATTGCTTGTCCACAACGGGTTTTTGCAATCATTGGCACATGAACAGCGCTATTTGTTGCGAATATGGCTGATTTTTTCAGCCAGAGCATCCGCCCCAAGGGCGCCGGGAACCACTTCGTTACCGATGATATAGGATGGCGTGCCATTGATGTTCAGGCTGTTGGCAAGGTCATAATTCTGCTGGAATGCCTGAGCGATTTCAGGTGACTTCATCTTTTCGCGGATCTGCTTTTCGTTGCCGCCAAGCTTGATGGCGATCTGCATGGCGGAATCCTCAGTCGCGCGGCCATCACGGCCAAGCAGGTCACGGTGGAATTCCAGATATTTTTCAGGCATCAGCGCCTTGAAGGCCTTCGCCACGATGTGCGCGCGGGTGGAATCGGCGCCGAGGATCGGGAATTCCTTCATCACGAAGCGCAGATTCTTGTCGCTCTTCAGCAGCGCATCCATGTCTGGCAGGGCGCGTTTGCAATAGCCGCAATTGTAATCGAAGAACTCAACCACGGTGACGTCGCCCTTGGGATTACCAAAGACTGCATCGGCAGGCGAATTGAAAAGCTTGTCGCTGTTCTGGCTGATGATCTGTCCCTGCGCCTGCTGCTGCGTCGCTTCCTGCTTGGCAGTGAGAGCCGCCTGCGCTTCCAGCAGCACTTCCGGATTCTTGATCAGGTAATCCTTGATGATCGCTTCAATTTCAGCGCGATTGACGTTTGAAGACATGGCAGGCTGCGACGTGGCAGCGGTGCTGGTCTGGGCCAGAACAGCCTGTTGGCTGAAACCGAGCGCAACGAGGGCGGCGAGGCCTGCGGATGCACCTACCAGAGCGACTTTATTCATATTGTCATGTCCTTGTTTGTATCGATGTCGGCAAAAAGCAGTTTCAATCCGCTGATTTGCGCTTGGAGTTGATGATATCCTGGGCGCGAACCCAGTCCGGTGATCCATTGGGAAGGGCTCTTTGGGCCCGTATGGCAAAAATTTGCGCTTCCTGAATCTTGCCGGAGTAGTATTTTTGTTCCGCTGAAGCGAGGTCCGAGCGCGGACCATCGCCAAGCTGGCCATAGGCCTGAGCGAGATAACCGTATCCATCGGGGAATTCGCGGTCACGGTCGATACCGGCCTGAATTTCCTTGATCGACGCTTTCAGATTGGCAGGCGTGCCGCTGAGCATGAGCGCGCGGCCATAGCTCATCCGTATCAGGCTTGACTTGCGCGGATCGAGGGCCCCGGCCTTTTTATAGGCTTCTGCCGCTTCCATGACCTTGCTCTGTTTGAGCAGAATTTCGCCGCGCATTTCGTGGAAATATGGGTTTTTCGGCTGTTCGCGGATCAGCGCGTCGATTTTACCGAGCGCTTCCTGCGATGAACCGTTGAGATAGGTTGCAATTGCATTGCCATATCGCGCACCAATATTGTTCGGGTCCTTGCGGAAGCTTTGCAGCACACTGGTACCACCGCCCGTATAGGCGGCAATCTTGCCGCGCATCAGGTCATGACGCTGCTGCAGGGCAGGACTATCAGCCTTGTCGAAATAGGGGCTGGCGCGGGCGAGTGTTTCCAGATTGGCGATGCGCTCGCGCGGCAGAGGATGGCTGATGCGATAGGGGTCGGTGCGCGTGCCTGTCAATGACAGGGCGTTCGAGAAACGTTCAAACGTTACCAGCATGCCCTTGGCTGATTGCCCGGTATTGGCGAGGTAGGTGATTGCGGACCGGTCTGCCGCCATTTCTTCCGTGCGTTGATAGCTGAGGAGGCTGCGCATGGCGACTTCCGTACCACCCATGGCAACACCTGCACCCGCCTGCGCAACGCTGCCCTGCTTGGTTGCAGCACCCGCAACGGCTGCACCAAGGCCAAGCAGCCCTGCGACGACGGCCATGGTCTTGGCGCGTGCCAATTGCTCACGCAACTGGAACTGATGGCCACCGGCCAGATGTCCGGTTTCATGGGCGAGAACGCCGATGATTTCATTGGGCGTTTCCGCCTGAAGCAGGGCGCCCGTATTGATGAAGATGCGGCGGCCATCGACAAATGCATTGAAACTGTTGTTGTTGACCAGAACGATGCGAATAGCGTGCTTGCCAAGACCAGCCGTATTGATGATCGGGGTGGCATAGTCGGTTACAAGCGCTTCGATTTCCGCATCGCGGACAATGGGCACGTTGGATTGTGCGGCGGCAATGTCGGTCTGAACGAGACTGATAGCTCCCGCGACCAATGCAGCACCTGCGCTGCGCGCCATGGCAGTGAACGATTGACGTGAAATGATCTGTCGAACTGTCATCATGGCTTATTCGTATCGAAGTCAGTCTCTTATTGAAAGAGAAGCAAATCGCGTTCCCTTAATTGTGAAAATGCAGATTAATCAGGCAAATCTGCGGCTTTCGTAGAGGATACAGGGAGTCTTGATAAAGAAGAACCGGCAATGATGCCGGTTCTTCAACTCAGTTATCCACGCGTTTTTGAGGCTCAGAAGAAACCCTTCTTCTGCCACCAGCCGCGTTTCGGCGACGCTTCACCGTCCTTCTTGTCCTTGGTTGAACTGGACGTGACGACGGGCGCAGCGTTTTCCACTTTTGGCTCAGGCTTTGGCGCAACAACGGGTTCCGGTGCGGCTTCAACCTCAACTGGCGTGCTTGCCGGTGCTTCCACTGCAACTACCTCCGCAACGGTTTCCTCTGCAACAGCCTTCTTGGCTGACTTGCGAGGGGCGCGCTTCGGCTTTGCCGGTGCTTCAGCCTCGACAGATACAACTTCCGCTACAGTTTCAGCAGGTTCAGCTCCAGCCTTGGCGCGCGGCTTGCGAGGCGCGCGCTTTGGCTTTGCTGGCGCTTCTTCCGCAGAAGCCGGTTCCGCATCCGCAACAACCTCAACGATTGTGCTTTCGACGAAAACAGCTTCTTCGACAGCAGTCGCTTTGGTTTCAACCGCGGCGGGCTTGCTGAAATCCGGCAGCGGAATGCTTACGAAAACAGGTTCCGCATCGGGTACGGACTTGGCGGCGATTTGATGATCCTCACCATCCTCCGGACGGCGATTCTTGCGACCGCCACGACGCCCACGCCGACGCTTCTTGCGGCGTTCGTTCTCTTCTTCGCGTGCCTTGGTAGCGGCGGCATCCTCGCCTTCAACGGCAGGAACATCCGCATCGTCACTGTCGGTATCACCGCGCACGGCCTGACCGGGCTCACCGGCAGCGACGTCCTGACGATCACGACCACCACGCCGACGACGCTTGCGCCGACGCTTGCGGGACGATTCGTCATTGTCGCCAGTGCGGGCGGTTTCGCCGGGCTGTGCCTCGCTTTCGGCTTCATCGTCGATTTCTTCGATGACCGGATCAGTCTCGTCAAAATCATCGATAACGCCGAGGGCTGGCGTTTCGGTGAGCGGAACAATCGGACCAAGCGCAATGGAGCCCTTGTCGATGGCGAAATGCTGGGCGCCCACGCTGTCATCCGCCTCGATGCTGATTGTCAGACCGAAACGGGTTTCGAGATCGGCAAGGTTCTGGCGCTTGTGGTTGAGAACATAAAGCGCCGTTGCCACGGTAGTGCGAACGATGATGTTATTCTGCGAATGGCGCAGCAGATATTCCTCGATCGAGCGCATGACATGCAGCGCGATCGACGAGGCGGAACGCACATGACCGGTACCGCCGCAATGTGCGCAGACCTGTGTCGTGCTTTCCAGAACGCTGGCACGAATGCGCTGGCGCGACATTTCGAGCAGGCCGAAATGCGAGATGCGGCCAACCTGAATGCGGGCGCGATCGTCTTTCAGACAATCCTTCATCCGCTTTTCCACCGCACGGTTGTTGCGGTTTTCTTCCATGTCGATGAAATCGACAACGATCAGACCGGCAAGATCGCGCAGACGCAATTGCCGCGCAACTTCATCTGCCGCTTCAAGATTTGTCTGTAACGCGGTGTCTTCAATCGAATGTTCGCGTGTCGAGCGTCCGGAGTTAACGTCAATCGCCACCAGCGCTTCGGTCTGGTTGATGATGATATAGCCACCGGATTTCAGCGTGACCTGCGGCTGCAACATACGGTCGAGCTGTGCCTCGATACCATTGCGCGCAAAGATCGGCGTCAACTCGCGATAGGGCTGCACCACCTTGGCATGGCTCGGCATGAGCATGCGCATGAAGTCTTTTGCCTCGCGGTAGCCGTTTTCACCGGCAACGAGGATTTCCGTGATGTCCTTATTATAGAGATCGCGGATCGAGCGCTTGATCAGGCTGCCTTCCTCATAGACGAGGGTCGGCGCACTGGAGGCGAGGGTGAGGCTGCGGACATTCTCCCACAGGCGCATCAGATATTCGTAATCGCGCTTGACCTCAGGCTTGGTGCGCATGGCACCGGCGGTGCGCAGGATTACGCCCATGCCCTTGGGCACTTCAAGGTCCTTGACGATGTCCTTCAGGCGCTTGCGGTCCTGAATGCTGGTGATCTTGCGCGAAATGCCACCGCCACGCGCGGTGTTCGGCATCAGAACCGAATAGCGACCGGCAAGCGACAGATAAGTGGTCAGAGCCGCGCCCTTGTTGCCGCGCTCTTCCTTGACGACCTGCACCAGCAGAATCTGGCGGCGCTTGATAACGTCCTGAATGTTGTACTGGCGGCGCTGGAAGCGCTGATGCGTCGGAACTTCTTCCATGGCATCTTCGGCGCCGATGGAATCGACTTCGTCAAGCTCGTCATGCGGCTCTTCCTTGTCGTCCTGCGAGCGGCGCTTGGATTTGCGCGCGTGATTATCGCTCTCGTCAGCCTTTTCTTCGGAGTCGGTAGCTTCGTCTGTCTCAACAATAATGGCTTCGGAAATGACATCAGCGTCTATGGCAGCAGCCAAGGTCTGGCCGCCATTGTCCTCAGAAGACGGGTTTTCGTCCGATCCGCCTTGTTCTGACGATTCGTGTGCGTCACCGGCTTCGCCTGCGGATGCGTTTTCTTCGTCAGCAGCATCAAGCTTGACCGTATCGTCACCCTGACGGGTGCCACGACGGCTGCGGCCACGGCGATTGCGCTGGCCGCGATCATTGCGATCCCGGCTGCGCTGTTCACCGGCAGCTTCCTCGTGGTCTTCGTCCTGGCTGGCTGCCTCGGCTTCCGCCTCGATCAGCGCCTGACGGTCTGCAACAGGGATCTGGTAGTAATCAGGATGGATTTCGCTGAACGCCAGAAAGCCATGGCGATTGCCGCCATATTCAACGAATGCTGCCTGAAGCGATGGTTCTACACGTGTGACACGCGCCAGATAGATATTGCCTTTGATCTGTTTCTTGTGTTCCGACTCAAAGTCAAATTCTTCAATTCGGTTGCCGCGAACCACGACAACGCGCGTTTCCTCCTGGTGGGAGGCGTCGATTAGCATTTTGTCCGACATTATAATTCTTCTCCCCGGCTAAAACGCTCAAAACGCGGTGCAACCGGGACGCCCGTAGGGGTGCCGGAGCCGCGTTTTCACATTTGCCGGATATATTAAGGTTCGCAGAAACAGACAGACACGGCATCACGCGGGGTTGCGTTTCAGCACCCGCGGCTTTCAAGCCGATTATAGTCACGTCTGTATCAAACATCTCTGTTCCTGACGAAACGACCTCACGAATGGCACGCCTTGAAGCAGTGCCGACACTTTAATACCCCCGAAAGGGCTGGCTCGACGCGCCTTGTCTGCGCTATCTGCCGTTCACAAAAAGCGCTGGCCGACATTTTCTGTCTGCTCACGCCAAATTCTTTTCCGGTTACCTACAGCGAAATTCGCCCTTGCTGCTCCATGTCTCTGTCTTCAGTGTCAGCAGGTCATTTGCCGTAACACGAAGGAGCCTGATTCCGGAGGGCAGGAAGTAACCCACCTTTGCTTTTAGGAGGTGTGTCGCGTTATGACAAGGCCTTCTTCATAATCGTGTCATCCGGGTGGCACAGAAGTGGCGGCCAGGATGGCGGGACAAGTCAGTTAATAAGACTAAATTAACCACGACGCGTTACCTATCATTCACATATAATGTGGCTAAAGCGATGTAACAATCGTGCTCCGTCTGATACGAAATAGCACCAGAGGGGATGATGTCTGGCGAATGCCGATGTCGATCTGCAATGAAATGAATTTGATCTGCCGGGTTTTTGCTACTGTCTTTTTGGGTCTGCTTGCGGTTGTGCAGGCGGGCGAGAGAGCCAGCGCTGCCAATGAACTTGCCGCCTTGACCTATCAGGCTGCAGGCGACGAGTTGCGGACCCGTGTTGTGATCAATTTCGATCGTGAACCCGAAGTGTCGACGCTGCTTTTGGACCAGCCGCACCGTCTGGTGATTGATCTGCCAAAAGCAGTGTTTGCCTTTGACAAGAAGTCGCTTGAGCCGCGCGGTCTGATTGATGATGTGCGCTATGGCATGATCGATGACGCCCGTTCGCGGCTCATTTTCACGGTGAAAGGCCCATTCAGTGTGGAGCGGGTCGATGTCCTGAAGAATGATAACAGCCCCGGTTATCGCCTTGTGGCTGACCTTGTGGCGTCTTCTGACCGTCAGTTTGCCGAAGCCATCAAAAACCAGAATGCAACAACCGCTTCCACGCAGATGGCGCCAAAGGGTGATCGTCTTGCAAGTGCAGCGCCCAATGAGGTCAGCAAGGCGCCAAAACCATTCACGGTTGTGGTCGATGCGGGGCATGGCGGCATCGATAGTGGTGCGGAAAGCACCGGCGGTATCATGGAAAAGGACGTTACGCTGATGTTTGCGCGGGAACTGCGCGACCAGTTGCGCAAGATTCCCGGCCTGCGGATTGAAATGACGCGGGACAGCGATGAATTCCTGCGCCTGACCGAACGGGTACGGATTGCCCGGCAATACGAAGCCGATCTGTTTATTTCTGTTCATGCCGATACGATCAACCAGCGCAGCATTCGCGGCGCAACTGTCTATACGGTTTCCGACAAGGCTTCCGACGCGGCATCGCGCGCCATGGCCGACCGTGAAAACAAGGCCGATGCGGTGGCGGGTGTCACCTTTGATAATGAGACGCCTGAGATCGCCGATATTCTGATGGACCTGACACGGCGCGAGACGCACACATTCTCATTGAGCTTTGCCAAAGGCGTGGTGCGTGCGCTCAAGGGCGATGTAAACATGATCAACAATCCACATCGCTTTGCCGGGTTCCAGGTGTTGCGCGCGCCGGATGTGCCTTCGGTGCTGGTGGAAATCGGCTACCTGTCCAATGAAGAAGATGCAAAACTGATGCAGGACCCCGCTTGGCGCAGCCACGTGGCCGAGCGCCTTGCCACTGCCGTTGGTGAATTTTCCGGAAAAAAGACAGCGGGCGCACTGAACTGACAGTTTGCGACTGCCGGTTGAGTTGTAACGTTTAGTATATTCACGCGTGCGTTGCCGAAACTCCACAATTGGTATTTAAATTGTGCGCAGAACCGGGTTGTCCTTGCCTTTGTCACATTTGTCGCTCAATTGCGTCACTGAGTTTGCCGGGCGTTGTGTATTCCGGTTTGAAGTGCCGGGAACGGTTTCCCGGGGTGCAATCTGTATTGATGAGATCGTGCATCGATTATCGACATGCCAATGGATGAAACGGGTTCCGGATACAAATGATACGCTTGATCGGATATTTTTTCGGAATCGGCACCGTCATGGCGCTTCTGGCGGCAGGCGGCGCGGCGCTTTATGTGGTCAATGTATCGAAAGACCTGCCTGACTACGAAGTTCTGGCCAAGTATGAACCGCCTGTGATGACGCGCATTCACGCGTCTGACGGTGCGCTCATGGCGGAATTTGCACGGCAGCGCCGGCTTTACCTGCCTATTCAGGCCATTCCTGATCGTGTGAAAGCTGCGTTCATTTCAGCGGAAGACAAGAATTTCTACCAGCACCCCGGTGTTGATATCAGCGGCCTTGCGCGCGCTGTCATTGTCAACATTCAGAACTGGGGCTCGCGCCGCCCGGTTGGTGCCTCGACAATCACCCAGCAGGTCGCCAAGAACTTCCTGCTTTCTTCCGATCAGACGATGGGCCGTAAGGTCAAGGAAGCCATCCTGTCTTTCCGCATCGAGCAGGCCTATTCCAAGGACCGCATTCTCGAGCTTTATCTGAACGAAATTTTCTTTGGCCTGAATTCCTATGGTATTGCCGGTGCCGCGCTGACTTATTTCAACAAGTCGGTCAATGAACTGACTGTTGCAGAAGCTGCCTATCTTGCCGCTCTTCCCAAGGGGCCATCCAATTACCATCCCTTCCGCCAGACCGAGCGGGCGATTGAACGCCGCAACTGGGTGATCGATCGTATGGCCGAAAATGGCTATGTGACCGCTGAAGAAGCGAAGACAGCAAAGGCGGAGTCGCTTGGCGTGACGCCGCGCCATACGGGCAATTATCTTTTCGCATCTGAATATTTCACCGAGGAAGTCCGCCGGGAGATTATCAACAAATATGGCGAGAACGCTCTTTATGAGGGCGGTCTGTCGGTGCGCACGACTCTTGATCCGAAAATGCAGGTGCAGGCGCGCGCCGCCCTGCAACATGGTCTGTTCAAATATGATGAGGCCAAGGGTTATCGCGGCCCCTACAAGACCATCTCGACCATTGGCGACTGGGGTATTCCTCTCGCAGAGATCAAAGCATTCTCCGATGTTCCGGACTGGCAGCTTGCAGTTATCCTTGAAGTGACGCCCACGGAGGCCACAATCGGCCTTCAGCCGGAGCGTAACGATGCGAACGGTCTTGTGCCGGAGCGCAAGAAGGGCACGATTGCGGCGGCTGACATCAAATGGGCCATGAACCTCTATAAGGATGGCAGGCGCACACCGGTAAAATCGCTGGAAGGCGTGTTCAAGCCGGGTGATGTTGTATTTGTGCAGAAGAAAGAGGGCAGTGATACGGCCTTTGATCTGCATCAGGTGCCAGGCATTGAAGGTGCCATGGTGGCCATGGACCCGCATACGGGCCGTGTTCTGGCTATGGTGGGCGGCTTCTCCTTTGCTCAATCGGAATTCAACCGTGCAACGCAGGCGATGCGTCAGCCCGGTTCGTCCTTCAAGCCGTTTGTCTACTCAGCGGCGCTTGATAATGGCTATACACCTGCATCCGTGGTGCTTGACGGACCAATCTCCGTGGATCAGGGTGGCAGCCTTGGTGTGTGGGCGCCGAAGAATTATGGCGGCAACTTTGCCGGACCATCGACCTTGCGCTATGGCATTGAACAGTCACGTAACCTGATGACCGTGCGTCTGGCACAGGATATGGGCATGAAGCTTGTGGCTGAATATGCCGAACGTTTTGGCATCTATGACAAGATGCTGCCGGTTCTGGCCATGGCGCTTGGATCTGGCGAGACGACGGTCATGCGCATGGTGACTGGTTATTCGATCATCGCCAATGGCGGGCGCAAGATCACACCATCGATCATTGACCGTATTCAGGACCGTTACGGCAAGACCATCTTCAAGCATGATGAGCGCAAGTGCGAAACCTGTACTGCGGAAGACTGGAAGAACCAGCCAGAGCCCGAACTGGTTGATGACCGCGATCAGGTGCTCGACCCGATGACCGCCTATCAGATCACATCGATGATGGAAGGCGTTATCCAGCGCGGTACGGCAACGATCCTTAAAAGCCTGAACCGTCCTATCGCCGGTAAAACAGGTACGACAAATGATGAAAAAGATGCCTGGTTCATGGGCTTCACGCCTGATCTGGTGATTGGCCTCTATCTTGGCTATGACACGCCGACGGCGATGGGCCATGGCGGCACTGGTGGCGGCCTTGCTGCGCCGGTGGCCAAGGATTTCTTTACCGCTGCCATGCAGGGCCAGCGTTCGGTTGACTTCCGCGTGCCAGAGGGCATGACCGTGGTCTCTATTGATCGCAAGACGGGTATGCGTGCCACGGAAGGCCAGCCCAATGTGATCATGGAAGCCTTCAAGCCGGGCACAGGCCCTGCGGACAGCTATTCCGTCATCGGCATGGGTACATTCTCGGAAGGTGCGCCGGTTGAGGTGCAGTCCCCGAACGTCAACAGGGCCATTCAGGGCGGCGGCGGCGGGCTTTTCTAACCGCCCCAAACCCGGATAATTCGTAAAGCTTCAAGACTTTACATCGCGCGGACCAGTGAATATGGTCCGCCGCAATTCGAAAACAACGATAAATGCAGAAGGAACGGACAGCCAATGCGCGCTGAAATCGAGACGCTGGTCGATGAGATCAAGCAGGCCATAAGCCTGCTGAGGAGGCATCTTTGACTGGGATACGTCAATCAAACGCCTTGGCTATCTGAACCAGCTTGCCGAAGACCCTGCACTGTGGAATGACGCGCAGGAAGCCCAGAAGCTTATGCGCGAGCGCCAGCAGCTGGAAGACGGCATCAACTCCATCCGCACGCTCAGCCAGTCGCTCGAGGACAATATCGAGCTGATCGCCATGGGCGATGAGGAAGGCGACAAGTCCATCGTTGCCGAGGCGGAAGAGGGCATTCGTGCCATCAAGGTGGAAGTCGACAGGCGCCAGATCGATACGCTTCTATCCGGTGAAGCCGATGCCAACGACACCTATGTCGAAGTGCATTCCGGCGCCGGTGGCACGGAGAGTCAGGACTGGGCGTCGATGCTTTTGCGCATGTACACGCGCTGGGCCGATCGCAAGGGCATGAAGGTTGAACTGCTCGAAATCCATGACGGTGAAGAAGCCGGCATCAAGTCCGCCACTATCCTGATCAAGGGCCACAATGCCTATGGTCTGATGAAGACGGAATCGGGCGTGCATCGTCTGGTGCGTATTTCGCCTTACGATTCCAATGCGCGGCGGCACACCTCCTTTTCCAGTATCTGGGTCTACCCGGTTGTCGACGACAATATTGAAATTGCCGTGACGGAAGCAGATGTTCGCATCGATACCTACCGCGCTTCGGGTGCCGGTGGTCAGCACGTCAACACGACGGACTCCGCCGTGCGCATCACGCATATCGCCACGGGTATCGTGGTGCAGTGTCAGGCGGAACGCTCCCAGCACAAGAACCGTGCCACGGCGTGGTCCATGTTGCGCGCGCGTCTCTATGAAGCCGAACTGGAAAAGCGCGAGCAGGCGGCTGACGCCATCTCCGCATCCAAGACCGATATTGGCTGGGGCATCAGATCCGCTCCTACGTTCTGCAGCCTTATCAGCTGGTCAAGGATTTGCGGACGGGCGTTGAAAGCACCAGCCCGCAGGACGTGCTCGACGGTGAAGTCGATATGTTCATGGAAGCTGCGCTGGCACACCGCGTCCACGGCACCGATGTGGACGTGCAGGATATCGCCTAAAAGTTCTGGCGCATTGCCAAATCAGAAAACCCGGCAGGATACGCTCCTGCCGGTTTTTTTGTATTCAAAACTTGCGATGCGGAGTGCCGTTAAAGCGCCGTCGCAACCTCGCGGCCAATCGTTAGGAAACCGGCGGGATTGATGGCGCTGCCATTTCTGCGCACTTCGTAGTGCAAATGCGGGCCGGTGGAGCGGCCCGTGCTGCCGACCTTGCCGACAATATCGCCGATGCTGATCTTCTGGCCGACGCTGACGAGAATCTGGCTCATATGGCCATAGCGGGTCGACAGGCCGTTTCCATGGTCGATCTCGACCATATTGCCATAACCGCCATTATAGCCAGCCTCGGTGACTGTGCCATTGGCTGTAGCATGTACTGACGAGCCTGATATTGCGCGGAAATCCATGCCGGAATGAAACGCCATGGAGCCGATGATCGGGTCCTTGCGCACGCCAAAGGTGCTGGACACGGGCATGCCCGGAACCGGATTGGAAATGGGAATGGTTTTGGCAAGGCTTTTGGCGCTTTCCAGCCGTTCCAGCGCCTGATCGAGATCATTCAGCTTGGCATCAAATGGAGCAACACTCCCGGCGGGAATGAACGGGCCACCAATATCTGACTTTTCATCGAGGGCCGGTTTAACGCCGGTGGCTGCCAGTGCTTCCATGATCTTGTCGGCATTTTCATAGGCTGTGTTGGACAGCGTCTGCATCTGCGCGATCTGTTTGGCTTCGATATCCGTGAGCGACGTATTGACTGATTTCAGCAGAAGTTCCGCCTTGTCGACGCTTTTCGCCGGTTTCTCACTGCGCGGTGCCGGTTTGTGCGAGACTGGCGTTGGTCCTGTAATGATGGGATCGATGCCATAGAATGCTTCGTCATCCTGCGACCGCACAACGTCCTGACCATTGCTGTCCATCGGCGCATTGTCTTCCACAACGGGCGGGATAGCGGCACCCGCATGTTCTGCACGCTCTAGCATGGGTGCGAGCTTGTCATGCCGTTCAGCCAGCGATTTCTGCCTGCGGATCAGTTCAGATACTTTGGTTTCCATAAGCTGCTGGTCGAGCATCTGACGGCTGGTGACCTGATCAAGCTGGGTGCGCAGATTGGCAATACGGTCCTCATAGGCCTGCTGCAACCGTGCCTGACGGGCAACGCTGCCGCTGATCAGATCGTCACGGAAAACCAGATAGGATGTGGCTATCAGATAGGTTCCCGCCAGCGCGAAGGCGAGGGTGCCGCCAAGAATGGCTGCCCAGGGCCGCAGGGTAAAATGACGAATAGTTTCACCCCGCGCGATGATGACCGTGTGGGGTTCTTTCTGATTGCTGAAGATGGGGGAATGTTTTGCCTTCTTCATGGCCGCTCTGCTCGTCATTTTTAGCTTCAGTTCTTGACGGGCATTACACTCCGTTATGGTTAACAAACCCTAACGGAGTGGCATTTTTCCATTCATTTCAAGGACAAGATGACCTAGAGCGCCTTGGTGGCTGCGAGAACTTCGGCTGCGTGGCCCGGAACCTTCACCTTGTTCCAGATCTTTGCGATCTTGCCGTGCGAATCGATCAGGAACGTCGTGCGTTCAACGCCCATATATTTGCGGCCATACATGCTCTTTTCAGCCCAGACGCCATAGGCTTCCAGAATGGTCTTTTCCTCGTCGGCAACAAGATCGACCTTCAAATCATACTTTGTCTTGAACTTGTCGTGCTTCTTGGTTGGATCGGGCGACATGCCGATGACTTTCGCACCAAGCTTATCAAATTCGGGCTTCAAGCCGGAAAACTCGATCGCTTCCTGGGTGCAACCGCTTGTATCGTCCTTCGGGTAAAAATACAGGACAACAGGCTTTCCGCGCAATTCCGCCAGCGAAAGCGTGCCGCCACCGTCACGGGGAAGGGTAAAGTCCGGGGCGGGATTGCCGATTTCCAGAGTTGTCATAGGAATGCCTTTCTTTCATCATTGAATGCGAGCCTCACTTGGGCAACTATAAGAGAGGCAAGGGAATCGTCTACGGTTTCCCACATGATTCCTCAATTGGCTTGGGAATTTGACAGAGAAACCGAAAAGAGTCCGTTTTACAAAGCGCGACTTCCTGAAATTTCATCATTACCCGTCTGCGGTCGAGCAGGGCGAGGTGCCGGTGGCTATGCCTGCCCGCCGCTCGCGGTTTCGATTCGTCTGTGGCGCATTTGCGTCGTTCCTGCTTCTTCTCGTGGTTCTTGCCGGAATAGCCTTTGTGGTGTTGCGTGTCGGCATTGGCGGGGAAGCGCTGACCCAGCGCGCGCAGACCGCGCTCAAATCCGTTGTCGGCCCTGATACCGATGCCACGATCCAATCGGCTCAGATCTCGCTTGATCAACACAGGCACGTCGCGCTTGAAGCGCGCAACGTCAATATTTCCGACGTCAAACGCGGCGTGGAGATAAAGAATATCCGCTCGGTGCGTATCGGTCTGGCCACGCTGCCGCTCTTGCAGGGCAATGTGCAGGTGCAGAGCCTTGGGCTTGACGGGGCGCAGATCAAGGTTGCCAGTCAGGAGCCTTTCGATTTCATGTCGATTGTGCCGCAGGATGATCGCGGTCTTGTTAATCTTGATGGTGTTTCGGAGCTGCTTTTTACCGGGCTGCAGAATGCTGTCTCCTTGCTGGATCAGCGCGAAACCCGTGACATCACGGTCTCCGATACGACTTTTGATTTCACCGTTGCCGGTCAGCCGGAAAGCCTGCGCATTATCAATCTGGAACTGGCTGAAACGGGCGGTCCCGTCGCAATCAAGGGATTGGTGGAGTGGCGCGGCAAGGTCATTGATGTATCGGCGCAGGTCAAACGTGCCGCAATTGGTGCAAAGATCGATTCATTCTCATTGGCGATCAGCAAGATTCCGCTCATTGGCACACATGGCATAGAGCCTGTGCCGGATGCCGATGGCATTAAGCCTGATGGTTCATACTTCGCCTATAACAACGAAGCCGAAATCAAACTGGATGGTGTTGCCGGTGCGCCGACCGTGCCGATGCGGGTTTGGGGTTCCCTCAATGTGAGCGAAGGTCCCGTCAGTATCAGCAATGTCTCGGACATGGGCGCCAGCACCCAGATCAATTTCGAACATGTTTTCGGCACGAAAAAGGTCGAGATTACACCGTCGAGCATCCATTTCGGTGGTTTCAAGGGCGTCGTTGAAGGTGCCATCGGGCCAGAGCCATTGCCCGACGATGCAACAGCTGTCGCGGCTGCGGTGAATCCCGGATATCGTTTTGAACTGGTCACGCAGGAAGCAAGCTCGGCACCGCAGGATTCCACAGAGCCTCCGCTTGTGTTCAATGCGCGAGTGACCGGGCGATATGCGCCGGGTGAGAAAAAACTCGACCTTTCCGAGATCGCCGTGCGCAGTGATGGCGAGAATGAACTTTACGGGCAGGGCAGCGCAACCTTTGGCAAGGGTTCGCCAGCCATGACGCTGGCGCTGCGTGTACCAAAGATGCCGACAGCGCAGGTCAAGCAGCTATGGCCGATCTGGATTGCCACCGGTGCGCGTCGCTGGGTTCTCGATAATATCGTTGGCGGCGAGGTAAAGGACAGCCGCATTGACGTTATTTTCGCCGCTGGCCGTTTCGATGGTCCGGGCAAACCGCCACCCCTGACGGCCGACGAAGTGCAGGTTGATTTCAACGTGCAGGATACGCGCTTCGACATTGTTGGAGATTTGCCGCCTATCCGCGATGCGAATGGCGCTATCAGCGTGCGCGGCGCCTATACGACCATCAAGCTGCTGAAAGGTTCGGCCTTTACGCCCGGCAACCGCGAGGCGCGCATTGTTGACGGTACGCTGATCATTCCGTGGGGTCCGCAGCGTCCGGTGCTTTCAGAGCTTGATCTGAATATTGCCGGTGATGCTTCCGCTATCGCCGAGATTGCCGGTTTTAAGCCGATTAATGCAGTGAAAGGTGTGCCCTTTACGCCAGATGATATCAGCGGCGATGTTAAAACCCATATTCTTGTGACATTTCCGGTGACACGCCACGCGCCGCAGGGAAGTTTGCAATGGTCAGCCGAGATCGATCTGAATGGCGTGAACCTTTCCAAGAAGTTCGATGGCCAGACGATTACCAATGCCAATGGCACACTCAACGTCAACGACACCGAGGCGAATATCGACGTCAAGGCACAGCTGAATGGTGTTCCGGCCAATATTACACTGTTTGAACCACTCGGCAGCAATCCCGCCAAGCGCAAGCAATCGGTCTCGCTGCAACTGGACGATAAAACGCGCAATACGCTATTCCCAAGCCTTGATCCGTTTATTTCGGGGCCTATCACCGTCGATATTGATAAATCGGCTGATGGCGGTCAGATTGCTACTGCTGACCTGAGCAAAGCCGAAGTGAAGCTCGCACAGCTTGGCTGGACCAAGGGCGCCGGGGTGAAAGCCACGGCAAAATTCGGCCTGCAGCAGGATGCGGACAATATCAGCATCAAAAACCTCGATGTCTCCGGCGAAACCTTCCGGTTGCGCGGAGACATATCCGTGGTCAAAGGCGACCTTGCCAGCGCGGATTTCAGTCAGGTCAGCCTCAATCGCACCGATGATATCGCCGTCAAGGTATCGCGCACCGGCTATGGCTACCGGGCAGATGTGAAGGGCAAGTCATTTGACGCGCGCTCGCTGCTCAATCAGGTGACGGACAAGAAGCAGAGCGGCGATAACAGCGATAAGAAACGCGTTCTCGTCAATGCGGATATTGATGATGTTCAAGGCTTCTTTTCGGAAAGCTTTGGCAATGTCTCGCTGTCCTATGAGAGCGTCGGTTCCAATGTTTCCGGTCTCGCTTTCAACGCGGTGACGAAATCCGGCCAGAAGGTCATCGCTACGGACAGTTCGGAAAGCGGCGCGCGTTCCGTCAACCTTCAGTCGAAGGATGCAGGGGCAGTGCTGCGCTTTACCGGCTTCTACGACAAGATGCAGGGCGGCAGCATCACCGTTACGCTCGATTCCAAAGGCGATGGCCCATTGCGCGGGCAGATCGATGCGCGTGACTTCACCCTCGTCAATGAACCGAGATTGGCAAGCCTTGTTTCGTCGTCGCCGAACGGTACCAGTCTCAACGACGCCGTGAAGAAGAATATCGATGTGTCGACGGTTACTTTCGAGCGCGGCTTTTCCCAGATCGAGAAGGGCAAGAATTATATCAATCTTGCCAATGGCGTTGTGCGCGGTTCGACTATTGGGACGACGTTCCAGGGGGTATTGAGTGATCCGCAGGGCAATATGGCTCTGACAGGCACGTTCATGCCCGCCTATGGCATCAATCGCATCTTTGGCGAACTGCCGGTGCTCGGCCTGCTGCTCGGCAATGGCCGGGATCGCGGCCTGATCGGCATTACCTACAAGCTGCAGGGCCCAATCAAACAGCCGCAGATTATCGTCAATCCGATTTCGGTTATCGCACCGGGTATATTCAGGTCAATTTTCGAGTTTCAATAGAAAATACTCAATAGAGCAACACTGGGTGGTTTTGTTGCGGGGTGGGGATGGTGGTTCGTGGTTCGACATAACAACCATGAGGGGCTTGGGTAGATGTAACGCTAATCACAAAGATTGTAGAATAAAACTCCCTGCAACCTCACCATCTCCGTCATCCTCGGGCTTGACCCGAGGACCCACGGTTAAGAAGATCAAACGAACTTGGATGCTCGGCGCTTTTAAATTGTGGGTCCTCGGGTCAAGCCCGAGGATGACAGAGATGGGTGATGCAAGGGAGCCAAGTTCTGCAATATCTGCGATCTGCAATCTTTGTGCTGCACTCTTTGCGATTAGCGTTGCATCACCTCTCCCTCATGGTGAGCTTGTCGAACCACGAACCCCACCCCCGCAAAATCAACCCGTTATGCGGGGCGGACCAGAATGTGTTTCTTCTTGCCCAGTGACAGCTTGATTACACCATCGCCCGTCACATCAACCGTTGAAACCTGCGCCTTTTCATCGGAAACACTGGTATCGTTCACACGCACCGCACCGCCCTGAATGTGGCGGCGGGCTTCACCGTTCGAACCCGCAAGACCAGCCTTCACAAGCAGTGTCAGAATACCGATACCCCCATCAAGCTCGCTCGTGGCGATATCGATGGATGGCAGGTTGGCGGCCAATGCACCTTCCTCGAAGGTTGTGCGGGCGGTTTCAGCCGCCATTGTCGCGGCTTCACGGCCATGAACGATAGCAGTTGCTTCCGTTGCGAGGATTTTCTTGGCTTCATTGATCTCAGAGCCGCCGAGTGCTTCCAGCCGGGCAATTTCATCAAGCGGCAGGCGCGTGAAGATTTTCAGGAAGCGCCCCACATCGGCATCCTCCGTGTTGCGCCAGTACTGCCAGAAATCATAGGGGCTGAAGGCATCCTCATTGAGCCAGACCGCGCCGGAGGCCGACTTGCCCATCTTGGCACCCGAGCTGGTGGTCAGCAGCGGGGTGGTCAAGGCGTAGAGCTGCTGGGTTCCCATGCGGTGGCCAAGATCAACGCCGTTGATGATGTTGCCCCATTGGTCCGAACCGCCCATCTGCAATACGCAGCCATGACGACGGTTGAGTTCAACGAAGTCGTAGCCCTGCATGATCATGTAGTTGAATTCGAGGAAGGAGAGGGACTGTTCCCGGTCGAGCCGCAGCTTGACGCTGTCGAAGGACAGCATGCGATTGACAGAGAAATGGCGGCCAACATCGCGCAGGAATTCGACATAGCCAAGACCCATCAGCCAATCGGCATTGTTGACCAGAAACGCATCGGTCGGACCCTCGCCAAAACGCAGAATGCGCGCGAAAATCCGCTTGATGCCCTCAATGTTGGTGTTGATCGCTTCGGGTGTCAGCAGCTTGCGCTGCTCATCACGGAACGAGGGATCGCCAACCATTGACGTGCCGCCGCCCATCAGCGCGATGGGCCGATGTCCGGTTTCCTGCAGCCAATAGAGCATGGTCGCGGAAATGAGGTTGCCAATGTGCAGGCTGGTGGCCGTCGCATCATATCCAACATAGGCAGTCACTGTCTCCTTGGCGAAAAGCGCATCCAGACCAGCCTCGTCGGAGACCTGATGGATGAAGCCGCGCGTGGAAAGCGTGTGCATAAAGTCGGATTTGAAGGCAGACATGATTTTTCCTGAAACTTTTACGTAGGGAAGCATCCGGCATGAAGAAACGTGCCGAACAAGACGTGGCCGTTTAACATCATTCGGGACCGAATCACAAGAAAGGGTGTGACGTGACAGCGATAAGGCGGGCAATTGGCCTGATGAGCGGAACATCCATGGATGGAATCGACATCGCGCTCCTCGAAACCGACGGCAAAAACGAGGTCCGGCGCGGGCCCTCAGGCTTTGTCGCCTATGAGTCGTCATTCCGCCGCCGGATCGAGGCGGGGCTCGATGAAGCAAAATCCATTCGTACGCGCCATGAACGCCCCGGCAGTCTGGCAGCAATTGAACAGGAATTGACCAAGCGGCATGGCGAGGCGGTGCTCGGCTTTCTGTCCGATCATAAGCTAAGCGCCGATGCCATTGATATTATTGGGTTTCATGGCCAGACAGTTTTGCATCGGCCGCTGGAAAAACTGACGGTACAGTTGGGTGATGGCAAGTTGCTGGCTGATATGACCGGTATTCCTGTGGTCTACGACATGCGGGCCAATGACATGGTGCATGGTGGGCAAGGTGCGCCGCTCGTTCCCGTCTATCATCAGGCGCTCGCTGCACGGGTTCCTGCCGAGCTTGGCAAGGGTAAGCCCGTTGTTTTCGTCAATATTGGCGGCATTTCCAACGTCACGATTATATCGGGGAGTACCGATCCGATTGCCTTTGATACGGGCCCCGGTAACACGCTGATCGACCAGTGGGTGCAGGACAAGGCGGGAATCGCCTATGATTCCGGTGGGACCATTGCCAGCGAAGGTCAGGTGCTGACCGAGGCCGTGGGGCGTTACATGGCAAAGCCGTTCTTTGATCTGAAACCGCCAAAGTCGCTCGACCGCAATGATTTCACGCTCGAAGATCTTGGCAACCCTGAGCTTGCCGATGGTGCCCGCACGCTCGCCAAGGTAACGGCTGATGCCATTCTCGAAGCCAGTGCCTATGCACCTGACAAGCCCGCGCTGTGGGTGATCTGCGGTGGCGGTCGCAAAAATGCGACTATCATGGCTGATCTGACTGATGGGGCAGCCAAGACCGGCGCAGCGGTTATCGCCGCTGAGGAATTGGGTCTCAACGGCGATTCGATGGAAGCGGAGGCCTGGGCCTATCTCGCCGTGCGCGCACTCGATGGCTTGCCGCTGACATTTCCAACCACAACGGGGTGCGATGTGGCAGTGCCGGGCGGGGTGGTAGTAGGAAGTAGGAAGTAGGAAGTAGGAAGTAGGAAGTAGGAAGTAGGAAGTAGGAAGTAGGAAGTAGGAAGTAGGAAGTAGGAAGTAGGAAGTAGGAAGTAGGAAGTAGGAAGTAGGAAGTAGGAAGTAGGAAGTAGGAAGTAGGAAGTAGGAAGTAGGAAGTAGGAAGTAGGAAGTAGGAAGTAGGAAGTAGGAAGTAGGAAGTAGACTGCATCGAAGCGGTTCGTGGTCCGCCGTTCGACAAGCTCACCATGAGGGAGAGGAGTGGGGTGCAGGGAGCCAAGTTCTGCAATGGTGGAGATTAGCATTGCAATCCTCACTCCCCCTCATCCTGAGCTTGTCGAAGGGCGCGACAATGCTTTTGCAACCCACGTCTCTTCCTCATGGTTGTTATGTCGAACCACGCACCATGCAGAGGGGTGATTGCATCTCCAATTGCAGTTGCGGAACACACTCCCCCATCACCACGCCCGCTTTTGCGTCTGGCTATTGAAAGGTGGGAAAGACGGGCGATCCAAAAGGGGAACGCGGAAGTCCTGGTATTGGTAGTGTAGTCAGTGCGTTCCCCGGAGATTTTCCTGTTTCAATCAAGAAAACAACCGGATCACCCGTCCCGATGACTGGTTTTACCCTTGTGAGATAAAACCTTTCCCCTGCAAGGTTAACAGCCCCGTAGGTGAAATCACCGATCCTTTCCTGACTTCAGAAGGTTTCCGGAGCATTCCCGCCGGAAAGGACACCATCAGAATAAGCGAGGTGAGATGGTGTTGGATAAGTTGGTGTATTTTTTTTGAAAATGGGTGATTGCAGAACCATAGCCGCGCCCTTCGACAAGCTCAGGATGAGGGAGAGGGAGGGTTGCAAAGATAATCGCCAACGTTGCAGAACCCGACTCCCTTGCATCCTCACTCTCCCTCATGGTGAGCTTGTCGAACCACGAACCACGAACCACTTTCATACAGAACCCGTTCAAATAAAAAATCCCCGGGTTTTGGCCCGAGGATTTGTAATGCAGCACGAATGCCCAAGACCTTTAGCGCAGGCGCTTTGGCTTGGCTTCCACCAGTTCGCCATTCAAACGGCGGTCGAGATAATCGGAGCATTCGGTGATTACTTCATCGGTCATGCCGGTGAAGAAGTGATTGGCGCCGACCATCGTTTTCTGGGTGATGGTGATGCCTTTCTGGGTCTTCAGCTTGTCAACCAGTCCCTGAACGTCCTTGGCCGGGGCAACCTTGTCCTGATCGCCGTGCAGGATGAGACCTGAGGAGGGGCAGGGTGCGAGGAATGAGAAATCATAGGTGTTCGGCTGCGGAGCAACCGAAATAAAGCCTTCGATCTCCGGACGGCGCATCAAAAGCTGCATACCGATCCATGCGCCGAAAGAATAACCGGCAACCCAGCAGGTTTTCGAATCAGGATGCAGCGACTGAACCCAGTCAAGCGCACCGGCGGCGTCGGACAGTTCGCCCGAACCATGGTCGAATTCGCCCTGGCTGCGGCCAATGCCACGGAAGTTGAACCGCAATGTCGTAAAACCGCGCTGCTGGAACATGTAGAACAGATCGTAGACGATCTTGTTGTTCATGGTGCCGCCAAATTGTGGATGCGGGTGCAGCACGATGGCTATTGGCGCATTTTTTTCCATCGAAGGCTGATAACGGCCCTCAAGACGGCCCGCAGGTCCATTGAAAATTACTTCAGGCATGTGTACTCCACTCTTCGCCACAGGGTTCCTGTTTATCAGCCGGACTTGACGGCGATCAACAGCACCCATAAAACCAGTTTAGAACCGTTCAAAACTGGTGTAGAATTTGTCTCGAAGCGGCTTCATAGGCCGGTCCGAGGTTGAATTTCAAGAAAATTGCGCTTTTTGAAAGCGCATAGTTCAAAAGAACAGGAATTACGACAGGTATGGCCCCAAAACGCGCCTATCTCGACTACAACGCCAGTGCGCCGCTGCTCGCGGTGGCGCGTGATGCTGTGGTCGACGCTCTGGCGCAGACGGGCAATCCATCGTCCGTTCACAGCGAAGGCCGTGCCTCAAAAGCAATTCTTGAAAGCGCCCGCCGTGAGGTGGCCGCTCTGGTCAATGCCAAACCTGATCATGTGTTCTTTACATCGGGTGCCACCGAGGCCGCGTCAACCCTGCTCACCCCGCATTATGTGATGGGACGGGCACCGGTGCGGCTTTCGCGGCTTTATGTCAGTGCCAGCGAACACCCATGCATGCTGGCGGGCGGTCAGTTCGCGGCGGAGCAGATTGAAACAGTTTCCGTTGATAGCAATGGCCTGCTCGATCTTGGCCAGCTGCGCGCATTTCTCGCCGCCCATGACAAGAGCGAAGGTCTGCCACTGGTTGCCGTGCAGGCTGCTAACAATGAAACCGGTATTTTGCAGCCGATTGGTGAAATCGGCAGGATTGTCAAAGAGTTCGGTGGATTTTTTGTCGTGGATGCCGTGCAGGCGGCAGGGCGAATTCCTCTTGATATCACAACGTCTTCTGCTGATTATCTCATTTTGTCATCACACAAGATCGGTGGCCCCAAGGGCGTTGGCGCAATTATTGCTGTTTCCGATCTGGTCATGCCGAAAGCGCTTGTGCGCGGCGGCGGACAGGAAAAGGGGCATCGGGCCGGAACGGAAGCCTTGCCCATTATCTCAGGTTTTGGCGCGGCGGCGCGGTTTGCCCGTGAAGCGCTTCTGGGTGGAGGCTGGGGGCTTGGCAACAGGCAGCTGATCGAAGATGGCATCCGCTCCATAGCATCCGATGCGGTTATCTATGGCGACACCGTGGACAGGCTTGCCAACACCACGTTCTTCAGTCTTGCAGATATGAAGGCGGAAACCGTTCAAATCGCTTTCGATCTGGCGGGAATTGCGCTATCGGCAGGCTCTGCCTGTTCTTCGGGAAAAGTTGGACCAAGCCATGTGCTTGCGGCCATGGGTTTTGGCGATGGAACGGGCGGCCTGCGGGTGTCCACATCGCCTGAAACCACGCAGGACGAGATAGCGCTTTTTCTGGATGCGCTGGCAAAAATTGTTGCGCGGCGCGACCGGACCAAGCTGGCTGCTGCCGATGCGGCGTAAAATATTACGATTATTGGCAACAACTTGCCGGTAATTGCAAAAAATCCGGTAAATACCGGTGTTAAATCGTGCGTTAGCACACTACATTGAGGCAAATATTCAAGACGACACACGCCTTGACGTTTGCAACTGCGGGACCTTGAATCCCGCGAGGATGGAGAACGCCAATGCCTGCCGTGCAGGAAACTATTGATCAGGTCCGCACCCTGGATGTGGACCAGTACAAGTATGGCTTTGAGACCCTTATCGAAATGGATAAGGCGCCAAAGGGCCTTAGCGAAGATATTATCCGCTTTATTTCGGCCAAGAAGAACGAGCCGGAATGGATGCTGGAATGGCGCCTGAAAGCCTATGAACGCTGGCTGACCATGGAAGAGCCCACATGGGCGCGGGTGGATTACCCGAAGATCGACTTTCAGGACATGGTTTATTACGCTGGACCAAAGAACCAGACGGGCCCGACATCGCTTGCCGAGGTCGATCCGGAACTGCTGCGCACCTATGAGAAGCTGGGTATTCCGCTGAAAGAGCAGGAAATCCTCGCGGGCGTGCGCAAAATGGGCGAGCCGAGCCCTTCCGATGAGGAAGAAGCCAGCGACAATGTCTACAAATCAGGCCGTGTGGCTGTGGATGCGGTGTTTGACAGTGTGTCTGTTGTCACGACCTTCAAGGCGGAACTGGCCAAAGCGGGCGTCATCTTCTGTTCGATTTCCGAGGCAATTCGCGAGCATCCGGAACTGGTTAAAAAGTATCTGGCTTCCGTGGTGCCGGTGTCCGACAATTTCTATGCGACGCTGAATTCGGCTGTCTTTACCGACGGTTCGTTTGTCTATGTGCCCAAGGGTGTTCGCTGCCCGATGGAACTGTCGACCTATTTCCGCATCAATGAGCGGGATACCGGCCAGTTTGAGCGTACGCTGATCATTGCCGAAGAGGGCGCCTATGTGTCCTATCTCGAAGGCTGTACAGCACCGCAGCGCGACGAGAACCAGCTGCATGCGGCTGTTGTGGAATTGATTGCGCTTGATGATGCCGAGATCAAATACTCGACCGTGCAGAACTGGTTCCCCGGTGATGCGGAAGGCAAGGGCGGCATCTACAACTTCGTGACCAAGCGTGGCGATTGCCGTGGCAAGAACTCCAAGATTTCGTGGACACAGGTTGAAACCGGTTCGGCGATCACATGGAAATATCCATCGGTGATCCTGCGCGGCGACAATTCACGCGGCGAGTTTTATTCCATCGCGGTTTCCAATGGTCATCAGCAGATCGATAGCGGCACCAAGATGCTGCATCTCGGCAAGAACACGTCGAGCCGCATCATCTCCAAGGGTATTTCGGCTGGCAAGTCGAACAACACCTATCGCGGTCAGGTTTCGGCCCATCGCAAGGCGGAGAATGCGCGTAACTTCACCCAGTGTGACTCGCTGCTGATCGGCAATGATTGTGGTGCGCATACGGTGCCTTACATCGAGGCGAAGAACGCCACCGCCCAGTTCGAACACGAAGCGACCACCTCAAAAATTTCCGAAGATGCGCTGTTCTATGTGATGCAGCGCGGCATTCCGGAAGAAGAGGCGATTGCACTGATCGTCAACGGCTTCGTCAAGGAAGTCATTCAGGAACTGCCGATGGAATTTGCCGTGGAAGCGCAAAAACTCATCGGCATCAGCCTTGAGGGCTCAGTTGGATAGCCATGTGGCGGCCACGGGCCAGCCATTCGCCAAACAAGATCATATTTGGGATCGACGAGGCTGATCCCACGGAATTCAAAGGGTAATACAATGCTTGAGATCATCAACCTTCATGCGAAGATCGCAGATACGGACACGGAAATCATTCGCGGCCTGAACCTTACGGTCAAGGCGGGCGAAGTGGCGGCGATCATGGGGCCGAATGGTTCCGGCAAGTCGACGCTATCCTATATTCTTGCGGGCCGCGAAGACTACGAAGTCACATCAGGCGACATTCTCTACAATGGCGAATCCATTCTGGAACTCGATCCATCTGAGCGTGCGGCCAAGGGCATTTTCCTGGCATTCCAGTATCCGATGGAAATACCCGGTGTTGCGACGATGGAATTCCTGAAAGTGGCGATGAACTCGCAGCGCAAGGCGCGCGGTGAAGAGCCACTAAAAATTCCTGATTTCATCGCCCGCGTCAAAACCGCTGCGGCATCGCTCGATATGGATATTGCCATGCTGAAGCGTCCGCTCAATGTTGGTTTTTCCGGCGGCGAGAAGAAGCGTGCGGAAATCCTGCAGATGAAACTGCTGGAGCCAAAGCTTTGTGTGCTTGATGAGACTGATTCCGGCCTCGATATCGACGCGCTGAAGATTGTTTCGGATGGCGTGAATGCACTGCGCTCGCCTGACCGTGCGGTGATCGTGATCACCCACTATCAGCGTCTGCTCGACTATATCGTTCCGGATAGTGTCCACGTCCTTTACAAGGGGCAGGTCATCAAGTCAGGCGACAAGAACCTTGCCCTCCATCTCGAAGAGAACGGCTATGCCGATATCATCGGCGAGGCAGCCTGAGGAGCGACGTTATGAATGTTCACACAGGACGCCAGCCGACAACCGCAGAAGCGGCGCTGGTCGACTCCTTCGTCGACCGGATGGGCGAATTGCCGGGCGATGCGGAAATCGTCAGCGCGCGTGACAATGCAATTGAGGCATTGAAGACGCAGGGCCTGCCGTCGCGCCGTGTCGAAAGCTGGCACTATACCGATCTGCGCACCTTGCTGCGGAGCGTTGCCGCCTATGACGGCGCGGCTGGTACCAATGCCTTGCCAGCCGTTATTCAGGGATCAGCTGTTGCCACCGTGTCCAACGGCGTTGCACTGAATGCGCCACGGATTGAAGGTGTCGAATTCACAAAATACAGCGAAAAACTGGCTGATGGATCGGCGATCCGTGATCTTGCCATTCGCGGTGGTGACGATGCAATCGGCCAGATCAATGCGGCTTACGTGACCGATGGCTGGGCGGTGAACATTGCCGATGGTGTCGAGCTTGAAGCGCCGCTGGAACTGCAGAATGCGCAGGTGCGCGGGCAGGGCCATGTGCGTTTTGCCGTCAAGTTCGGCAAGGGCAGCAAGGCAACCATTATCGAGCGTCAGACTGGCGGCGAGGGTGAGGGCTTTTCAACATCCATCAGCAATATCACTGTTGCCGATGATGCAGAGATTGTCTGGATCATCCTGCGCGAACAGGGCGTTGAAGCCACACAGCTTGCCCAGTTCACCGCGACTATCGGTACCAATGCCAAGCTGACGGTTTATATCGTCAATGCGGGCGGCAAGCTGGTGCGGCAGGAAGTGCATGTACTGTCCAAGGGCGAGGGCTCGGATTTCCAGCTGCGCGGTGTCAATCTGCTTGGCGGTGACAGCCATACGGATGTGACCATGACGCTCGGCCATCTTGTTGAAAACACCACGTCGGTGCAGATCATCCGCAATGTGGTGACAGACCGGGCGCGCGGTGTCTTTCAGGGGCAGATCAAGGTCAACCGGATCGCCCAGAAGACCGATGCGCGCATGGCCTGCAACACGCTGCTCCTGTCCGATGATGGCGAATTTGATGCCAAGCCGGAACTCGAAATCTTTGCCGATGATGTGGCCTGCGGCCACGGTGCGACGGTGACGGAAATCGACGGCAACCACCTGTTCTATCTGCAGGCGCGCGGCATTCCGGAGAGCGAAGGGCGCGGCTTGCTGATCAAGGCATTCGTGGCTGAAATCATCGAGGAACTGGAAAGCGAACCGCTGGTCGAAGCTCTGGAAGCTATTCTCGACAAGTGGCTGGCTGTTCATGTCTGATTGTTTGCCTGCCGGTTGATCCGGCAGGTATTCGACCCAAACGCAGGAAAGCGCGGGCACTATGGATACGAAGATTATTCAGGCCGGTTATGATGTCGAGGCAATCCGCCGCGATTTCCCTATTCTGTCGCGTGAAGTCTACGGCAAACCGCTTGTCTATCTCGACAATGGCGCTTCGGCACAGAAGCCGCAGGCGGTCATTGATGCGATCACCCACACCTATTCGAATGAATATGCCAATGTGCATCGCGGCCTGCATTTCCTGTCGAACGCCGCTACGGATGCCTATGAAAAGGCGCGCGAAAGTGTCCGGCGCTTTTTGAATGCGGCTTCGGTTGACGAGATCGTTTTCACCAAATCCGCTACCGAGGCGATCAATACGGTCGCTTATGGCTATGGTATGCCCAATATTGGCGAGGGCGACGAGATCGTCCTGTCGATCATGGAGCACCATTCCAACATTGTTCCTTGGCATTTCATCAGGGAAAGGCAGGGTGCAAAGCTGGTCTGGGTACCTGTCGATGAGCAGGGCGCATTCCATATCGAGGAATTCGAGGCGCGGTTGACTGATCGTACCAAGCTGGTTGCCATCACTCATATGTCCAACGTGCTTGGCACGGTGACGCCGATCAAGGAAATCGTCCGCATTGCCCATGCGCGCGGCATTCCGGTGCTTGTCGATGGCAGTCAGGGTGCGGTGCATCTGCCCGTTGATGTGCAGGATCTCGGCTGTGACTGGTATATTTTCACTGGCCACAAGATTTATGGCCCATCCGGCATTGGCGTGCTCTATGGCCGCAAGGAAAAGCTGGAAGCCATGCGTCCGTTTCAGGGCGGCGGCGAGATGATCGAAGAGGTGACTGAGGATATCGTCACCTATAATCATCCTCCGCACCGTTTCGAGGCTGGCACGCCGCCAATTGCACAGGCCATCGGTCTTGGTGCAGCCATTGAATATGTGGAGAGGATTGGCCGCGCCGCCATTCTTGCCCATGAGGAAGATTTGCGCGACTATGCGCATGAACGGCTGCGCCAGATCAATTCGCTGCGTATTTTCGGCGATGCCAAGGGCAAGGGCGCGATCATCTCCTTCGAACTTGCCGGCATTCACGCCCATGACGTGTCGATGGTTATCGACCGGGCGGGTGTTGCGGTGCGTGCGGGCACACATTGTGCCCAGCCGCTCTTGAAACGTTTCGGCGTAACATCCACATGCCGTGCATCGTTTGCGATGTATAATACAAGAGACGAGATCGATGTTCTCGCCGATGCGCTGGAAAAAGCGCGGAAATTCTTTGGGTGAAGACGATGACCGATAAAGTCGAGACGCTGGAAAAAGACGAGGCTGTGAAGCCGGATGCACCTGTGGAGACTTCCGAGATAAGCGGCGCTGTTTCTGCGTCAACCATTCCAGCCGATGAACTGGCACGGATGACCGATGATATTATCGGCGCACTGAAGACGGTCTATGACCCGGAAATCCCCGCCGATATCTATGAGCTGGGCCTTGTCTACAAGATTGATATAGAGGACGATCGGTCTGTAAAGATCGAAATGACCCTGACAGCACCCGGTTGCCCGGTTGCCGGTGAAATGCCGGGCTGGGTGCAGGATGCGGTAAGCTCGGTCGAAGGCGTCAGTTTTGTTGATGTGACGATGACTTTCGATCCGCCATGGACGCCTGATCGCATGTCAGAAGAAGCGCAGGTCGCCGTCGGCTGGTACTGATCCAGCCGCGCGCGTTTCAGATATTAGACTAAAGTCTAATTGCCAGAAGTCCCACAGCCAAGCATGATGTGGTTATCCGCTCTGCACCGTTTGTTGCAGACAGTTTAACCGGTCATGTCCCGGATGCCATCGATGACACATAATGTCATCGAATATGTGGTGGGGGCATCACCCAGCGTTTGAATTTGTTTTATTATGATTTTTGATTTGCCTATTGCCATATGGATTGTGCGTTTTGGCACAGCGGGCATTATTTTACTTACACTCAAGGCCGCGTGGCACTGGCACGCATCAACAGAGATTCTCACACGAGCGGATATTGCCGGATTGCTTGATGGCCGGTCTGCCATAAGTTGCGCAGCCGAGTCCGTGCTGGAACAGGCAGAACAGAACGCAAAAGGCTCCCTGGCTGCAGCGCTGGCATGCCTGCTGGTCGCCATTGTCAGCCTTGTCAGTTATTTCTAGTGCTGTCAGGGCGCTTCACATGCTTCGGGCACGCTTTGATCCAGTGGCTTCTCGAATTTCTGCAGCGTACCGTCAAGAATGGACAGTGGCACGAAGGGAACGCCCTGAATGGCCGCATTTGCCAGCCGCAGCCGATAACAACCATTGTAAACAGTGCGCTTGCCGTCCTTCTGCGTCGATTCAATTGCCAGTGGCAGGCTCCAATAGGTGGAACCGGCTGCGCCCTCGCTCTCGACCTTGCCCAGACGAAGCTCTACTGAGACTGTGTTTTCATAACCCGCCTGAAACTGCGGAAAAGCCTGTGTGTGCCCTTCCTCAGCATAGTAGCTATAGGCGCGGGCATATTCCTGCCGGTTGATGGCATTATAATAGGATTTGACCAGCTGCTCCGGCGTGCTGCGGTCGTCAAGATAGTCAGGCACTGACTGGTTCGGGGCCTCTGCGGCTTCCTTGGCAATCGGGGCTTCCTTGGTAACAGGCGCTTCCTTGGTAGCAGGGGCTTCTGGCGCGGCCACGGCGGGTGCTGCGGGCTTCGCCCCGGTTTCCTGCTTTGGCGGTTCGGGCTTTTTGGCCTCCTGGGCCAGCGCAGGTGTCAGGCTCAGCGCCAGACCGGCGACGCTAGAGAGAATGAGATGGCGGTAATTCATGATTTCTGCCTTCTGCATACGGGTTTGTGGGACGTGGGTGAGTTTGAACACTTGCGGTGACGACTATGTAACACTAACTATGGTACAGACTGATCGTTATACGATCTGAACCAAGAGAGATTAGAAATGGGTCGTTTTTCTGTCATGACGTTGACTGATGCTGCAGCATCCCGCGTGAGCGAGATTGTAGCGACGCGCGAAAATGCGCTCGGTATCCGCGTCGGCATCAAGAAAGGCGGCTGCGCGGGTATGGAATATACCATTGATCTCGTTACAGAAGCCAAGCCCGGCGATGATATTGTCGAAAAAGATGGCTCGAAGGTATTTGTAGCACCGGAAGCTGTGCTTTATCTCTTGGGCACGCAGATGGATTTTGAAGTAACGACCCTGCGCACGGGCTTTGTCTTCAATAACCCCAACCAGACATCAGCCTGCGGCTGCGGCGAATCGGTCGAGTTGACCCCTGCCAAGCCCGAAGCTCTGGCATCTGCAACGTCCTGATTTTCCCGCCTCGATTGCAGTCATGACAGTGCAATTTTGGGCGTGACGCCTGTCTTTGCGCCTGCAATACTGAAGCCATGGACAATGATGCGATTCACGACCTGTTTTCCGGCCTCGGACCTGTCACCATCAAACGCATGTTTGGCGGCAAGGGCATCTATCACCACGGGCTGGTTTTCGCGCTTGAGGTTGCCGACGAAATCCTTTTGAAGGCTGACAAGATCTCTGCACCGGATTTTGAGGCCGCCGGTTGCCGGCGGTGGACCTATGAAGGCAAATCAAAAACTGTCGAAATGCCTTATTGGTCAATTCCCGCCGATGCGTTTGATGACCCTGACATCATGACCGAGTGGGCACGCAAGGCCTATGAGGCCTCGCTGCGCACGGTAAAATAGCTTACGGATCAGCTTGTCAGAAAGCCTCTAGATATCAATGTCACCGGGGCTCAACGTGCTCTTGGAAAGATATGCACTCGGTTTCACGCCGAGAAAGCGCCGGAACGTGGCCGCAAATGCGCCGGGCGAATCATATCCTAGCTCCAGGGCGATTTGTGTAATCGGCCATCCCGCTGCAAGTTTGGGTATGGCGTGGAGCATTCGCACTTGCTGACACCAGACGGAAAAGGGAATCCCGAGTTCCGAGTGAGCCAGTCGGGACAATGTTCGTACTGAGGTCCCTGATGAAAGTGCCAGTTCACTCAGATTGCGTTTATCACCGGGATTGGCAAGGATTTGCTCACAAGCGCGGACCAGACGCAAATCGGAGGGCATCGACAGATGCAGCGTGCCTTCCGTCATCCATTGCACCTCATCCAACAGTACGTCTACAAGTCTGTTCTTGCGCTCGTCCTCGGTGCAATCGACGGGGAAATCCATTATTCGCAAAATCAGGGCGCGGAGAAAAGATGTCACCGCAAGGGCGGTTGGATGGTGTGGCCATGCTGTGGGTATTGCAGCGGGCGCTATATACAGCGTACGCAACGACACCAGTCCCCTGGCTCGCATGGAATGTTCCCTCCGTGCGGGAATCCAGAGCGCGCGTTGTGGAGGCACGATCCAGATATCTCTTGCGGCCCTGATTTCCATCACCCCTGATGTCGCATAGATAAGCTGCGCGTGGTCGTGACAATGAGGCCCCACTGTCCAATGTGCTGGATATTCACGAATGGCTGGGAGAACCCGCTGTGTGACTGATTGTGCAGGCATATGAGGACCTTGCAGGTTTACGAGACCTTCTGTCAAGAATTACCGGCGGGCGGTGAGATGGGTTTCGAACCACTGACAGGCAGCCTGGCTGGTTGTTTCGAATTGAGCGACATAGGGGTCGAAATGGCCGCCTTGTATCAGTAGCAGCTTCTTTGGTTGCAGAGCGCGTTCAAATGCCGTCAAGCAAATATCCGTTGCCGTGAGCACATCGTTTTCAGCAACAATCATGAGAAACGGGGTTGGGCTTATTCGGGCGATATGAATACCGGGTTCATTCTCACGCGACAGTTCGGCGCTGCGCAGCGTGACTTCATTGCGCCAATTTGGTGCAAATGACCGGGTGTCCGAAAAGAAGAAGTAACTATCCCCACCTGCCATGGCACATGGCTGTACAGGATCATCCGAAACTGCCGGTAACATAGCAGGGGACTGGCCACCGAAGCGGGCGGCTCTATCCGCATGGAAGCGATTGAGAAGTGTCGGCAGCAGATCGGCTCTCGTACGGCGGCGCGCCGATTCATATCCACTGATCTGGGGCACCTGAGCCACCGCGCAACAAACGCGGCGATCAATAGCCGCGACTTCGATGACATGACCGCCGCTGAAGCTTGTCCCCCATATACCAATCCGTTGCGGATCACCCCATGGCAAGCTCTGAACATAGGTGATCGCGTCGCGATAGCCGCGCTTTTGTAACGTGGGATCAACTTCCTGACGCGGAAGCCCGTCACTTTCGCCAAAGTTTGCGTGATCATAGACCAGCACGCCAAAACCCGCGGCGGCAAACACTTCGGCATAGCGATCAAGGTACTGTTCTTTCACCGCTGAGAACCCGTGGGCCATGACGATCACCGGGCTTTTCTCGTCACGGGAGTCATCGGGCTTGTAGAGCCAGCCCCGCAATGTTGTTTCTTCGGATTGAAACTGAATATTTTCGCGCATTGGAGCCGCCTGTTGGGGATGATCGATATCCTCAACACTAATCTCGACTGGTTTGTCCTACTGCGCGGTTTCTGACAAATTATACGCGAAATCGGCCAAACCGGAGCCGGTACGGATGTTGCTGCAATAGGCTCAAGCTTCCTGGCGGATCAATTCCAGCGCATGAATGGTCGGGAGCGTAAGCGTCGCGGGGAGGTTATCGAGGGGAAACCAGTCGATACCGCCATGTTTGTCCGGTTCGAGTAACTGCATTTGACCAGAGAATGTCTCGGCAAGGAACAGGATGCCAAACCAGTGCTGGCGCTCGTCGTGGAAAAGCTGCTCGCTGATACCAAGCTGGCGGATGGAGCCAGCCTCAAGACCAGTCTCCTCAAAGGCTTCGCGCCTGATTGCCTGTTCGGCGGTTTCCAGAAAATCGATCTTGCCACCGGGGATACCCCAAGCACCGATCTCGGGGCTTTTTTTGCGTTGTAACAAAAGGATATGGCCGTCTCTCATGAAGACGATTCCACATCCAACGCCCGGTGCATTCACGATCGAACCCTCAGATTTTTGTATCGATCAGCATGAAGGCAGGAATTTCATCGCCAAAACCAACCGGTGATGGATCGTTGTCATTTCTGTCGCGGCGATGATCACGGCGCGGTTCCTGTTCACGGCGCGGTTGTTCCTGTGGGGCAGCAGGACGGGCACGGCGCTGTTCATTGTCGGCCTTGATGGCAGCTTTTTGCGGTTTCTCGGCTGTCTTTTTGACCGGTACCTCGACGACGTCAGGCTGTTCGCCGGTTTCCTTGGCGCGTTCGGCGGCGGCAATAATGTCGATTTCCGACTGCGGGCGTTCGCGTTCACGGCCCTCATTGCGCGGCTTGCGCTTGGTTTCGCTCTTGCCGCGGGCATTACGGCCACGGCGCGGCGCTTCGTCGGTTTCTTCCGAAACGGGCAGGGTGGCAAGATCACCATCATACCAGTTGATGTCTTCACCGATCAGTTTTTCGATGGATGCCAGATGTTTTACATCAGCTGGCGTGACGAGCGTAAACGCCTTGCCGGAACGTCCAGCGCGGCCCGTGCGACCGATGCGGTGTACATAATCTTCCGAATGAACAGGCACGTCGAAATTGAAGACGTGGCTCACATCGGGAATATCAAGGCCGCGTGCCGCCACATCGGAGGCCACGAGGATCTTCAGTTTGCCGTCCTTGAAGTTGGCAAGCATCGTCGTGCGGGCACGCTGATCCATATCGCCATGCAGGGCACCAGCATCAAACTCATGCTTGACCAGCGAGCGGAACAGCTCGGAAACGTCTTTTTTGCGATTGCAGAAGATGATCGCGTTTTTCAGCCCATCTTCTTCAGCGCGGATCAGATCGCGCAGTTTGGCGCGCTTTTCCCAATCTTTTTTGCCTGATTTGACCAGTTGCTGTTCAACCGTCTTGGCTGTGGTCGCGGCCTTGGCGACTTCAACACGCACGGGCGCATGCAGGAACTGTTCCGTCAGTTTGGTAATCTCCGGCGGCATGGTTGCCGAGAAGAACAATGTCTGGCGGGTGAAGGGGATCAGTTTGCAGATGCGTTCAATATCGGGAATGAAACCCATATCGAGCATACGGTCTGCTTCGTCGATGACGAGAATATCAACACCGGTCAGAAGCAGCTTGCCGCGCTCGAAATGGTCAAGCAGGCGGCCGGGCGTGGCAATAAGCACATCGGCGCCGCGTTCGAGCTTGCGCAGCTGGTCATCAAAGGAAACGCCGCCAATCAGCAGCGCGACATTGAGCCGGTGGTTCTTGCCATATTTGACAAAGTTTTCCTCGACCTGCGCTGCAAGCTCGCGTGTTGGCTCAAGGATCAGCGTGCGGGGCATACGCGCGCGGGCGCGGCCCTGTTCAAGCAATGTGAGCATCGGCAGCACAAAGGAAGCAGTCTTGCCTGTCCCGGTCTGGGCAATGCCAAGAACATCCTTGCGCTGCAGCGCGTGCGGGATCGCCCCAGCCTGAATCGGGGTGGGGGTGGTGTATCCTGCTGCTTCCACAGCATCGAGCACTTTCGGCGAAAGGCCCAGATCAGCGAACGTGGTCAATGGAGATTTAACTTTCTATCTGCAGTCGATGCCGCACATGTCCGTTATTTTGCCAATGGAATGGGTGCTTTTCATTGCACAATGTCTTGCAGGAATGGCGTTACGGCCCATACCAGCAAAAGTCAACTCTCGCATCCCTTGAGATTTAAGAGTCTGTTACAATTGTGCATCACTTTAGTCTAATGTTGTCAATAAAGGAACTGTTCTTTGAGAATCCGTTCATTCCATGAATGGTTCTTGTCGAACAGAATGGTTGCACGTAACTGCGACGCTTCTTCCACTGTTACTGACAGTACCGATTTTACTTCCGTGTGATCAGCGACAGCGTTGACCGGCCGCTTTTCCGGTTCAAGGATGTCGAGCCGCACCGTAACCTTGTTTGATAGCAGCGCACCGCGCCAGCGGCGCGGGCGGAACGGTGAAACCGGGGTGAGGGCGAGCAGCCGTGCATCCAGCGGCAGGATGGGTCCCTGAGCTGACAGATTGTAAGCGGTCGAGCCGGCCGGGGTTGCCACCATCACGCCGTCGCAGATCAGTTCTTCCAGTCGGACCTGATCGTCAACGGTGATCTTGATCTTGGCTGCCTGATAGGACTGGCGCAGCAGATAGACATCATTGAGCGCAAAGGAGGTCACGGTGCCTTCTTCAAGCGATTCTGCAACCATCTTCAGCGGACGGATCGTTTCGGCCTGTGCGGCCTCCACACGCTGTTTCAGATCGGTCTCGCTATACTCGTTCATGAGAAAGCCGACCGAGCCTCTGTTCATGCCATAGGTCATCTTGCCCTGGTTCATGTGGTTCTGCAGGGTCTGCAGCATGAAACCATCACCGCCCAGCGCGACGATGACATCGGCATCCTTCGGCGCGGTCTGCCCGTAAAGCTTGACGAGATTGTGCATAGCCTCGTCGGATTCCGGTGTTCCGGAGGAAAGAAAAGCGAAGGTTTCAATATTCCGGTTCATGGCTGCCTGCGTGTCCGAGCATCTCAAGGACGTATCGCCTAGCACGGCGCGATTGATCTGGCAAAATGCTGCTCAATCAAAAAAAGCGGGAAAATTGCATAAAGTGCTGTTTTTCCATTTTACATCCGGAATGTTTGTGCTAATCGGACGCCGCTGCCCTTGTAGCTCAGTTGGTAGAGCATCTGATTTGTAATCAGAGGGTCGGGAGTTCGAGTCTCTCCGGGGGCACCATTTTTCTTCTGGTGATTGTTAAGTTGTTGACTGTCCAGCGCCTTTTTTAAAGGTGCGGGACAACGCGGCTCCATTTGGCCCATAATACGCTTCGAAGACTTAATTCCACGCATCTTTTCGGATGGCTCACGCGTGTGGCCCGTGTCAGCTACCTTCTTGGCTATTCATCCTTGAACAGTTACTCCGCCTCACAATGGCCCTAAACGGAATCTTAACCGTCAGTTGTGGGGTGCCTGCGAAGCATTGGTTAAACAGCTTGGCAGGAACAGTTAAGGAGAGAGTGATGCACAAGGTTCTGGTAGTGGCAGGAGCGGCGGCTCTAATGGTGTTTTCTTCAGCGCCATCATACGCACAATCCATCGAAATTGGTCCGGGCGGGGTTCGGCTTGTTGAACCTCAGATGGAACGTCCTTATCGGCGTATCAGCAGCATAAGCGAGAGAACAGCCGTGCGGATCGCGCGTTCGGAGGGGCTTCGCGATGTTGACGATGTTACGAGAACGCGGTCGCGGTTCATCATTGAGGGAACCGACTATCGAGGGGATGATATCAGAGTCTCCGTCGATCGTCGAACCGGAGAAGTAATCTCAGTCGATTAAATCGTCCAGAGCATATCAGCCCCACTTTCTTACGGATTGTGGGGCTTTTTCATTTCCGGAAGCTGGAATATTGGCAAGCTCAAATAAAATGAGGCCCGGCAGTAACGGGGGAAGGGTTGCCGGACCTCATGTTGTACACTGGAGAGCGACAACAGAGAAAACGTGATACTTCGATATGGCGATTTCAAGATGCGTCCAACAATGATGGCGCGTTCTATTCGCGCGAATTAGCTGAGTTCTTGGGCGAGTCCGATGAGAAGTTTTCCGGGCCCGCGGATATAGCAGAGCCGATACACGTCTTTATACTGCACGACTTCGCCGACGACCTGTGCGCCGCGCTTGCGGAGCCTTTCGAGCGTGTCGTCAATGTCGTCCACGGTGAACATGACGCGCAGGTAGCCCAAGGCATTGACCGGGGCGTTCCGATGATCTGCGATGACAGGCGGCGTAAGGAAGCGGGAGAGTTCCAATCGGCTGTGGCCGTCAGGCGTACGCATCATGGCAATCTCGACGTGCTGATCGCCCAGTCCAGTGACACGCCCGGCCCATTCTCCTTCGATCATGGCCCGTCCTTCAAGCTCAAGGCCAAGCTCGTGAAAGAAATCAATCGCCTCTTCGAGGTCATCGACAACGATTCCTATATTGTCCATCCGTTTGATCGCCATGTGTCCAACCTTTCCAATCCACAAGGTGACATCGACGGCCACGAGGGCCTCGCATATTCCAAAGCAGGGCCTTATTGCCATGGAGAGTCAAGCGTGAACAATGGCTCACGTGTTCGCTGCGCGCGAACACGTTGTTCTTAATTCTCGTCCACGCCTTTTGCCGAGGTCGAAGATGCCATCATCGGATCTTCCCGCACAGCCTCAATGAGAAAATCAAGAGCGATCCGGACGCGCTGGGGCATGTTTCGGCGGGTTGAATAGACAATGCAGATCGGCAGGCGGCTCGGTGGAAAATCGGGCATGACGTTGACAAGCCTGCCGTCCTCCAGATCACGAAAGACAAGGATGTGGGAAAGCACCGCCAGCCCACCTCCAGCCAGAACCGCGCGATGAACCGCAACAGAGTTGTTTGCGATTATGCGGGGCGCAATTGGCACGGCAATGTCATTGGCCCCGCTGGAGAAAGACCAGACACGTCCATCCCCGCTGCGGCTATAGGAGATGCAATCATGTGCCTCGATGTCTCCCGGCGTTTCCGGCGCCATTCGCCCTTTCAGATAGTGCGGTGCTGCGACAAGAAAGGCGGTTGTCCATCCGATCCTGCGACAGATCAGGTTATCGTCTGCCACCGGGCCAAGGCGAACTTCAAGATCAATTCCTTCCCCGACCAAATCTGATGGTTCCTCGCGCAAGATCAGTTCCACGGAAAGATTCGGATGACGTTCGATCAACCCGGCCAGTCTGTCACTTGCATAAAGCCCGAGTGGAGTTGGGACGGAGAGGCGGACTTTCCCGGATATGGCTGACTTTTCCGTGCAGCTAGCCTCGCCGAGAGCGTCAACGGCTTCGACAACCCTTAATGCCATCGGGATCATCTGCTCACCTTCAACCGTCAGCGTCATTGCCGTTGTGGTGCGGTGCAGAAGGCGTGTGTTCAGATGCGCTTCCAGCGCGGATATCTGGCGGGACACGGCGGGCTGCGTCAAACCAAGATTTGCCGCGGCGGCTGAAAACGAGCCAGTCTCAGTTACCCGAAGGAATGTTCTCAACGCAGATACGATGTCCATCGTAACCCTCATACTTTTCGACATAAGCCATATGTCTGCAACTTATACGTGAACGGCTTTACAGTCCAGAAATTAAGGATATAAATTATCCATAAGGATATCAAATGTCCTTAATTATGGAGAAAGCAATGACGTCGCGCCTGAACTACGCTCAACAATCGCCGGAACTGTTCAAAAAGCTTTTGGACCTCAGCATGGCCCTGAAAGACAGTGTCATCGAGCAGACGATCCACGATCTCATTCAGATCCGGGCGTCACAGATCAATGGCTGTGGGTTTTGCCTCGATATGCATGTCAAGGAAGCAAAGATTCACGGAGAGAGCGAGCTGCGCCTCCATCACGTTGCAATCTGGCGAGAGTCGACCCTTTTCGTCCCGCGTGAACGTGCTGCTCTTGCCTGGACCGAAGCGCTTACGAGCCTGCCGGAGGGCGGTATTCCCGATGAGCTTTATGAGCGGGTACGTGGACAGCTATCTGAAAAGGAAGTGTCCGATCTGACCTTCTCGATCATGGTTATCAATGCATGGAACCGCGTCAACGTCGCGTTCAAGACTGTCCCGGGTTCGGCGGACAAAGCTTACGGCCTCGACAAAGCCGGTTTGAACTAAAGCCTCGTTCAAACAGTCACAGATACATGCGGGCACAGAGCCCTTTGAACGGAGAAGTCATATGAAAATCGTTATTATTGGTGGAACCGGCCTTATCGGTTCCAAGACAGTTGAACGCCTGCGCAAGCAGGGACATGAGGTGATTGCCGCATCTCCAAACACAGGCGTCAATACCATCACGGGCGAGGGGCTGGACGAAGCGCTTTCCGGTGCGCAGGTCGTCATTGATCTGGCCAATTCGCCATCCTTCGAAGACAAGGCGGTGCTGGAGTTTTTCGAAACTTCAGGGCGTAACCTGATTGCGGCGGAAAAATCCGCTGCGGTCAGACACCATATCGCGCTCTCTGTCGTTGGCACGGAACGTCTGCAGGAAAGCGGCTACTTCCGTGCAAAGCTTGCTCAGGAAAATCTGATCAAGGCCGCGGGCATTCCCTATACGATTGTTCATTCGACACAGTTCATGGAATTCCTCAGTGGCATCGCTCAGTCCGGGACGGTGGGTGACGAGGTGCATCTGTCTCCGGCCTATGTACAGCCGATCGCTTCCGATGACGTTGCCGATGTTATGGCCGATATCGCACTCGCCCAACCGCTCAACGGGACGCTTGAGATTGCTGGCCCGGAGCGTTCACGGCTCAGCGCTCTGGTCGAACGATACCTCAAGGCGATGGGTGATTCCCGCAAAGTCCAGCCTGATCCGGAGGCTCGCTATTTTGGTGCGCGTCTGGAGGAAGGTTCGCTTGTCTCCGACAATAATCCCCGCCTTGGCCGGATTACGTTCGAGCAGTGGTTTCCCACCAGCCGGAAACCGTAAAAGACATTTATCCCACCCAAACAAAGGATTTTGAAATGTTAAGATCAATCATCACAGGCTTTGCTGTTGCGACCGTGGTTTTGGGCGCGCCGGTTATGTCAGCCACTGCAAGTGAAAACACCGCCAAAGTCACGCTCGTCTATGAACATGAATTGCCGAACGTTCCCGGCAAGAGCATCAAGGGCATACTGGTCGAATACGGGCCTGGCGGCTCGTCCGAAGCCCACACACATCCGACCTCAGCTTTCATCTATGCCACGGTTCTGGAAGGCTCCATCCGCAGTCAGGTCAATGATGGTCCGGTGAAAGTCTACCATGCAGGCGAGAATTTTTCGGAAATGCCGGGTGATCGCCATGGTGTCAGCGCCAATGGCAGTAAGACAAAACCTGCGAAGCTTCTGGCGGTCTTCGTTGTCGATACGAAGGAAAAGGGCCTGACCTTCCCGATCAAGAAGTAAGTCAGAAATGAAAACCGGGTGCCGTTCATTGCACCCGGTTTTGCCATGCGGTGCCAATGAGACATGCCATGTTCAATGATCATCTTCCCTTGCCGCTTATCCTGATCGACCTTTTCGGTGTTGCGGGGGTCGTCGTTTGGCTTCTGCAGGGTCGCGGTCGCCCGACAGCGCGGCTTGTCGTCCAGATTGTTTTCTTCGTCGTCATGACTGCCATACTTGGCTTCAATGGGATTCTGCCGCATCGGTTCACGGAAAAACACCTGCAAGGCGTGGCGGCATTTCTGGCCATGTCTGCGCAGATTCTCTGGTGGACACACCTTGCCTGGGCGTTGATTGGATTTGTTCGTATTTACATTGTTTTGGAGCGAAGGCCACAGGAAGCCCGCCTGTTGCAGGATCTGATTGTCGCTGCGGTCTATCTCGGGGTGTTCCTATCCATTTTGGCTTTCGTCTTTGATGTGCCTATCGGTACGCTCGTCGCTACATCAGGTGTGGTTGCCATTATTTTTGGTCTTGCACTGCAGAACACGCTTGGTGATGTGTTTTCCGGCATTGCACTAACGCTGGGACGGCCCTTCGTCATCGGTGACTGGATTTTGCTGGGTGATGGCACGGAAGGACGTGTCACCGAAAACAACTGGCGCTCCACCAATCTTTTAACCAGCGCCCATAACGTCATCATTCTGCCAAACAGCGTGTTGGCCAAGGTCGGACTGACCAATCTCAGCCGCCCCGACGAGGCCTATCAGATGGTATTGACCGTGCGTATTTCGGCAACAGATAGGCCGCAAGTTATTGAAACCGTCATGCAAGCTGCCTTGCAAAGCTGCACACAAATCAACAAGGACCCGCCGCCAATCGTCGCCCTCAAAACAATCGATGCGATTGCAATCGAAGCGGAGCTGTTCTTTCGCGTGCCGAGCCCAGCCAATAGAACGCCTGCGAAAAATGAGGTGATTGATATGGTCTATCGCCAATGTGAGGCGAGCGGGCTTTCTCTGGCGATGCCGCCGCAGAGCTATCTCTTTCAGATGCCTGTTGCGCAGCATGCGTTGCCTGCCGCCGCCGCTTCACCCCGCGCGGTCTAACACCCATTCAAAGCTACTCTTCCAGAGTGTGGGCGGGATTTCCTTAGACAGGGTTTCCGTCAATTGAGCCAGCGTGACACTGCGCAGCCGCTCGCGCCATGCTTCGTCAGCCTCCCACATGATGCGGGCGACGGCGCATGGGCTGCTTTCGCAATAGCCTTGCGGGCGGCACGGGTTGTTGGCGCGAATATTGTTGCAGACAAAGGTTCGCGTCTTGCCCTCCACCGCCTCAACAATGTCGAGAAAGCTGAGTTCAGCGGGAGACTTCGCCAATCTGTATCCGCCTGATGGACCGAGTGTCGTGTGGACGAGACCTGCCTGCGACAGGCTCTGTAGCGCTTTTGAGAGATATTCTTTCGGTAGCCCGTGGAACTCGGCGAGCGCTTTGGTTGACAGATAGCGGCCGTCAGGCAGACCTGCGAGGATGGCACAACAATGCAACGCCCATTCGACTTGGCTTTTTAGGATCATGAATTCATTCCATAGCCGAACATGATCGGCATTTATTAAGGACAATAAATATCCCTATTTAATCACCATGTAAACACGCAAATGCCAGCGGAAAGACCGCGATCAATATTGCTGGCATCAATTGCACGATCTATCGTCGCGCTGTTTATTTCATCGGGAGGCAAGACATGACATCAACAGGGCGCCCGCCCTTCATCGCGCACTGGTCTGAAATCGAGAGGCCGGATGAAGATCACTACAAGGGCGACGATGAACTGCTCGCCGTGGATGCATCATTCGGACAGCAGTTCGGGCTTGGCAGAATTGGTATTCATCATCAGCGATTGCTGCCCGGACGGCGCACATCATTCCCGCATGCAGAAAGCGCAGAAGAAGAGTTTGTCTATGTGATCCACGGTACGCCTGACGTGTGGATTGATGGGGTACTGCATCGGTTAGAGCCCGGCGATGGTGTCGGCTTTCCAGCGGGAACGGGGATTTGCCACAGCTTTCTCAATAATACCGAGGAAGAGGTGCGTTTGCTGGTTGTAGGTGAAACACCAAAGCCGGAAAATCTCATCTACTATCCGCGTAATCCGGAACGAAAGCCGCTTCGTTCCGACTGGTGGGAGAATCCGCCAGAACGGATGATGGGTGATCATGACGGACTGACGGACAAGCGGCGGGTCTTGAAAGCTGCAAAGCAAACCAAATCGGATTAGGAGCGGTCATCAATGTCGGAAGAGAAGCCGCAGGACCGCGCGCCGGTGATCGACGTTACGCTGGTGAGAGAGCTGATTGCTACGCAGTTTCCGCAATGGGCTGCTCTTCCGGTTAAACCTGTCGAGCATGGCGGATGGGACAACCGCACGTTTCATCTTGGCGAAGGAATGACGGTGCGGCTGCCGAGCAGCAGGGATTATGCGGAACAGGTCCAGAAGGAACAGTTCTGGCTGCCAAAGCTGGCGGCGCATTTGCCACTGCCGATCCCGGCGCCCGTCGCGATGGGAATCCCTGACGAGAATTATCCATGGCACTGGTCCGTATATAAATGGCTTGAAGGGGAGGTTGCCAAACCGGAACGTATTGGCGATCTCACACAGTTTGCTCTCGATCTGGCGGCGTTTCTAGCCGCCTTGCAAAGAGCTGATGCAACGCATGGTCCAGCACCCGGCGCGCACAATTTTTATCGTGGTGGGCCTTTGACCATTTATGACGGGCAGACCCGGCAAGCTATTGTGGCCTTGCGGGGCAAGATCGACACCGATACGGCCACAGCAGTCTGGGACGCTGCGCTTGACGCAACATGGCATGGTTCGCCCGTATGGCTCCATGGCGATATCAGCTTTGGTAATCTTCTGGTGCGGAATGGCGCGCTGAGTGCAGTCATCGATTTCGGCACATCAGGTGTGGGTGATCCGTCCTGCGATCTGGCTATCGCCTGGACGCTCTTTTACGGCGAAAGCCGAGGGGCATTTCGCGCTGCTTTGCCACTTGATGAGGCAACATGGGCGCGGGGGCGTGGCTGGACATTGTGGAAGGCATCGATTGTCTATGCCGGACTTGCTGGTACCAATCCGCTCGAAGCAGAGAATTCCCGCAAGGTTCTCGAAGAAGTACTTGCTGATTATAAGCTTTCGACAAAAAATCCGTAAAATCGGTAATGAGCGAAACAGCGGAAAATCATTCTAATATTTCACTAACCAACGCAGTGTTTTTCCTACTAAATGATCATATGGGAGCCGTGGTATTTCAATTTTACTTATAGTACGGTTCGCTCGTCCTTGGGGACAATTGAAGAAAAATGAGGGGAAAAAACATGCTGTTAAAAAGAATAATGCAAGCTGCGTTACTGGGTGTTGCTTTGGGCGCACCGGCAGCTTTGGCTGACGATCTGAAAATCGCAGTCGCCGGTCCGATGACCGGACAGCTTGCCAATATCGGGGATCAATTCAAACAGGGTGCGCAGGCAGCAGCGGCTGCAATCAATGAAAAGGGCGGTATCAAAGGCCGCCAGATCAAACTTGTGATCGAAGATGACGTCTGCGATCCCAAACAGGCTGTATCGATTGCCAATCGCATTGTTGCGGAAGGCATCAAGTTTGTTGACGGTCATGCCTGCTCGGGCTCCAGCATTCCCGCTTCGGCTGTATATGCGGAAGCCGGTGTGCTGATGATGACGCCAGCGTCATCCAATCCTGATCTGACCGAAGCAGCGGCGAAAAAGGGCTGGTCAACAATCATGCGCCTTTATACGCGTGACGATGGTCAGGGCGAATTTGTCGGGCCGTGGATTGCCGAAAAGTACAAGGGCAAGCGCGTCGTCATCCTGCATGACAAGGGTGCCTATGGCAAAGGCCTTGCCGATGCGGTGAAGGGCAAGATGAACGAGAGCGGGCTGAAGGAAGTCCTTTATGAAGGCATCAATGCTGGTGACAAGGACTATTCGGCGCTGATTACCAAGCTGAAGGACGCAAAGGCAGATTTTGTTTATTTCGGCGGTTATCATCCGGAAGCCGGTCTGATCCTGCGTCAGGCAGCGGACCAGAACGTCAAGTTCCAGCTGATGATGGGTGACTCCATCGCTTCACCAGAATTCTGGGCGGTGGCAGGAAAGACTGGCGAAGGCGTGATGTTCACGTTCCCGGCAAATCCGCAGGCACGTCCTGAGGCAAAGGCAGCAGTCGAGAAAATCAAGGCCAGTGGCTTCACGCCTGATGGTTTCACGCTTTTCTCCTATGCTGTCGTTGAAGCTATCGCTCAGGGCGTGGAACGCGCCGGCAGCGACGATGCAGTGAAGGTTGCCGCCGCACTCAAGGATGGAAAGCCGGTTAACACTGTTGTTGGTGCTGTTGTTTTTGATGAGAAGGGCGACATCAAGGATGCCAAATATGACATCAATGTCTGGCATGATGGCGCGTACACGGCGATGAAGCCATAAGCCATTCGTAACATCATTGTTTCGATAAACAGAACGGGCGCTCATGGCGCCCGTTTTCGTTTGATTGATGATTGAGGCGGGGTGCCCGCGACCCCACGCTGTAAATCTACATGCCGCAGCTTTGCATCTGCGCCGCATATTTGCTTGCCATAGCAGCGGTACGGCGCGCGACCCGGTCGATACCAGGCTTGTTTCTCCATGTGCCGCGTGCGTAGTCCTTCGGACCGGCATAATAGGCCACATAGAGGTTGTAAGGGTCGTTGAGCGCAATGCCATTCTTCTGGTGGCTTTGTGCATGGTACCAGCCGACAAAATAGACGGCGTCGGCAAAACTGGTACGCCCACTGCCGTAACGGCCGGTGCTGCGCTGGAATTCAGCCCATGTTCCGTCGAGCGCCTGGGAATAGCCGTATGCGCTGGATGGGCGTGTCCATGGAATGAAGCCGAGCAGTTTGGTCCGCGGTGGTCTTGCGCGCGCCTGAAAGCCGGATTCCGTATTGATTGTTGCCATGAGAATAGGAACCGGCACACCAAACTGAGCTTCCGCTCCCTTGGCGTAGGAATACCAATTGTTAAAAAAGCCGTCCTTTTGATCGAACACGGCACAAACATTGTTGGTCTGAGTGGGCGCTGAGGCGCAGCCTGTCAGCAACAACAAAGCAATCATCATCACGCGGCGCATGGGCAAGTCCTTTGTCTTCCCCAATCACCTAGTCCTCAAATCCTAACGGAATCTTACCAAATGGGTTGTGAGGACCACCGGCTTCGATCAAATTTGATGTGATAATTTATTGATCCGCCAGCAAAGCGGCGTGGTACGACGGGCAGAGGTGACAAACAGGCTTGCCTTCGCGCTTCGCCGGTAGCACGTTTGATCATGCGAATCTGTCCTTGTGGCGGAGGCTCGCTTGTCAATTATCTGAAGGCTTTCCCATGCGTGTCACCAATCATCCAGCCGGAACTGTGCATCGCCTTGATATCAACAGCGTGCATCTTCGCAATAATGTTCTGGGCGATCCGACCGATCGAATTGTCGATGTCTATGTGCCTGCCGGCCATGATGGCGCGGGCCTGCCGCTGCTTGTCGATCTGGTTGGCTTTACGGCTGGTGGTCCTGCGCATACCAATTGGAAGGGGTTTGGCGAGAATGTACCGGAGCGGCTCGACCGGTTGATTGGTTCCGGTGAGATGCCGCCTGTGGTCGTTGCATTCCCGGACTGTTTTACCCGTCTTGGCGGCAACCAGTACATTAACAGCGCAGCAATGGGCAATTGGGAAGATTTCCTTATTGATGAGATGTTGCCGAAGGTTGAAGGCCAGTTTCATTGCGGTGGTTTCGGCAAGCGTGGGGTTTTCGGTAAAAGCTCGGGTGGCTATGGCACGCATGTGCATGCAATGCGCCGGTCTGACATCTGGTCGGCGGCCGCCAGCCATTCCGGCGATGCGGGGTTTGAACAGCTTTATCTCGCGGAGTTCCCCGGTGTGTTGCGGGCTTTGGCCGAACACGACCTGTCCATCGAAGCATGGATAAAGGCTTTCGAGGCGAAGCCGAAGAAAAGCGACAATGACACATTGGTGATCATGACACTGGCTCAGGCTGCAACCTTTGATCCTGATCCGGCTGCGTTTCTTGGATTGCGTCTACCTATCGATCTGGAAACCTGTGAACTTATCGAGGAGCGGTGGGCCAACTGGCTGGCCTGGGACCCGGCACAATTGGCGGAAACGCATGGCCATAATCTCAAGAAATTGAAAGCGTTCTATTTTGATTGTGGCACCAAGGATCAATACAACATCCTCTACGGCTCACGCCGCATTCATCGCACGCTTGATCGACTTGGCATCAGTCATCGCTATGAGGAGTTCGATGATAATCATTCGGCTGTGGATTATCGCATGGACATAAGTCTGCCGTTTATCGCCAAGGCCTTGAGTTGAGGCATTGTACGTCCCAAATAGGAGAGGCCTGACCACCAACCAACTTGGAGAGCAGGCAATAGTGTCAAGCCTCTGCTGGAAATCCAGCGATGACTGAACGGCGGAATCAAATAAAAGTTCCGGTTGGGAATGTCATAATCAGGATTTCATGCAATGTTCTTGCAATCTAAACGAGTGAAAACCCAACTTGCTATACGCGCCAGAATTTGACGTTTGCCCTACCTCCTGCTTTTTCTGGTGCTTGTGGGGGGCGCGAAGCAAGCCAATTGAATGAACACCGCGTGAAGCAATGATGACTGCGACGAAAATGGAATACAGATTGATGACCCACAAAAGGGGGATGTTCAAATGACAATCCCCAGAAATTCATGGCTCTATGCGGCGCTTTCCTATTCGCTGTGGCCGTTATTCTACATTGTCGGTCTCATCGGCACTTATATAGCCTTTCAGACGCAATCGCCGCTGCTGTGGTTCAATGTGGTTTATTTTTCCGTGGTGGCGTTGATCGCCATATTCGAACGGATCATGCCCTATGAGGAGACATGGCTGAAACGGGATGGCGAGACCTTCAATGATATCGCCCATACGATGCTGACAAAGGGCGCTGTGCAGATCGCTGCTGCCATTGGAGCATCGTTCCCCATGGTCGTGGCAATCATTGCGCAGCCGGTTCTGGCAACATCCGTGCATATATGGCCCAGCGACTGGCCGCTGGCGATTCAGGTCGTTCTCGGGCTGATCATTGCAGAATTCGGGCTCTATATTGCGCATCGATTGGCTCACGAGAAGCTTGCACTATGGCGGTTTCACGCATTGCACCACAGTGTCGAGCGTCTGTGGGTTGTCAATACGGGCCGATTCCACGTAATCGATTCACTATTCAAGATCGCGCTGAGCCAGCTACCGCTCTATCTGCTTGGTGCGCCATTGCCAGTGTTCCTCTGGATCAGCGCCGTTACTGCGTTCACCGGTCTTCTGACCCATTGCAATGTGGATGTACGAACCGGACCACTCGACTGGTTCTTGAGCACCCCGCGTCTGCATCGCTGGCACCACTCGAAGGAACTCTCTGAGGGAAACACCAATTATGGTGAGAATCTCGTGCTTTGGGACCAGATACTCGGAACTTACTTTAACCCGCCACGCCCCTCGCCAGTGGACATCGGCATCAGCGGGCGTGTCGCCAAGAGCTTCCTTGGCCAGCTTGCTCAACCCTTTTCAGCAAAGGGCGTCCGGCAAATCCTTGGCTATGCTCCGCGAAAGAGTGAAGAGACAAGCGCTCAACCTGCCGCGGCAGAGATGTCGGTCGGTGACAAGGATTGATGCAGTCGCAACAGGGGGCAGGCGTCAGTGACGCAGCTCGAGGCCCATTCGCGGACCCAGTACGGTGTAAAGGCCAGTGTTTCTGAACTGTGCGGGTGTAAATCCGTCAGTCGTGTATTTCTTGAAACATCCATCAACGAACTCTTCCAAATTCAATATGGTTGACGGATTGTGGAGATGGCCAGCCGGTTTGAACTCGTATGAGCCATTCGGATTATCAATGCGTTTTGCCAGTTCCGGGTAAAGGGGCCAAACGATGTTGTTGGCAAAATAATCGGGCACGGTGGCGTCCGTGTCCATATCCCCGGTAATCTCCAGCCCGGATGCCTCGATCAGTTTACGAGCCACATCATTAATCACCTGTATTTTGGGGTGATTGGATGTGTACATGAATGGGCCGGTTTTCTCCCATTTTGTAAAATCTGCATCAAGATCAAGGTTGTGATTACGAGCCGTGCGCAAGAACTCTTCGCGGCCCAGATCATAGGCGTCAAAATAGCCGAGGCGGCCGTAAGTCAAAGCGTTGAAACGTTCGGCTGTGTCTTCCACCGACATTTCATGGGCATAACCCAGTGCGACTATGCGTGAGTTATATGCACCAAGGCAGGAGCTGGCGACGCGACCGTCAATGCCAAAATAAGCGATATCCGGATGATATCCGGCAAACACAATGCTTGGCCACATGACTGAGCGGTTAATCTTTAGGACCTGTTGGTGAATTGCCTGATAACTGCCAATTTCGGAGAAGGACAAACTTAGATCAAAACCGTCAAACATCTCCTTGATCTGCGTCGGATCAAGCGCATAAATATCAGCAACGCTGAAATGTTGAACATAAGTATCGGGTGATAATGCCTGAACAGCATTCGCAATACCAAGTGCAGCACAGTTTCCAACGACAGCTACGCGTACGGTCATTCGACTTCAGCTCCTAAAATGCCAGTCTTTCCTCATCGCAAAGAACGCCCGCAACATTTGCGTATTCTCTTGCCGTTTCTTCGGCCAGTTCCTTGTTGACACTGCGCGGAGCAGGCTTGGACCGAGGTTTCCGGGAATCTTCGTTACCAAGATAATGTTTTGCGAACATTGCCATGACGCGTGCCACGCCTTCAGAACGAACAAGCCGAAAATCATCTTCGTAGTATTGGGCTTGCGAGGGGTGGGCGTGAACCATTTCAAATGATGGAAAATACGAGACGAAATCATGGTCTCTCGCCGTTTCTTCAGCGACAACCCTGAGGGCAGACTTGGTATAGGTGTTTGAAAGAAGGACGTGCTGCTTTTCGTAGGTAGCGATCATCGATACCGGGGAAACCGTCAGGATAACCTCGACCGTCGGATTGACGAGCCGCAAATCCTTCAGGAACGCCTTCAGCAGCTCGTTCATTTCATGGACACGGGCGTTGTGGAACTCGTAGCGATCATTCCAGTCCGGGCAGTCTACGGCTCCGGGAACAACCGGGATAGCGGCTTTGTCGCCTTTTGCCAGCCAACCTTCGGTCAGACCGAAGGTGAAAAGGAAAACTTCGCATTCTTCAAAAACCCTGCGAACGGCGCGAAGATGTGATTTTTGCAGTTCGAGCAACTCGTCCAGAGTTTCAAAACCTTCTTCTCGTACCGCAGGCCGGAACGGGTCCATATACCGGCCCTGGGAATTGACCCAGTAATTGATTTCCGGTTTGAAGGTGCCATAGGCTCGCCCCATCAGCTGGTGGAGCTGCAAGACGGTGTACACATTGCCATAGGCGGCGGAGAACTGCCCATAGAGCGGGTTCTCTTCCTGTCCCCTCGGAGGGTCTTCGGTTTTGAGATAGGAATAGCCCTGATCCATTAACGAGGCTGCAATCCGCTGAGCGAAACAGCTGCCGGCTGTGGCGACCCGTGTGGTTCGCTGCAGTTTGACGGGTGTATCAACAATTGGATCGATTTCGTCCCAGGTGTGCGAGCTTATCGCGCGGCGCCAATATTGGTGGTCAGGTAAATCACGGTACGGATGCGACATGAATCTTCCTCCAACACACGGTCACGCTAATTCATACTAAAGTATATGACAATGGATAACCCTTGTTACCTTCAGTGTATTCTGCCAATTTTGTCTATTCGCGATTTGATGATTAACGCGTTAGCAAGTAAAAATCGGAAATCGTCTTTATTTGTCGTAATTTGTACTAACTTCTCTGCCCATGGATTGTCATATCGAACTGTACAACATTGGAATAGATGGGTGTGCCGACATCCATTCCATAGCGCGAGCGCATAACCTTACCTTCAACATGAAAGACGATCGCATTCTTGTCGTGGGTGGAAAGGCTTGCCTGGAAACTGGCAGGGCTGCTTTTGCCGCGTGCGGTCAGTATGCCATCCACATTGGCCGTGCTGGGGCCGGTCTGGGTGATCTGTGTCGACTTGAACGTCACTTTTGGAAAATTCTGCGAATCAAAAACCGCATCGGAGCGCAGGAAATTCTCAATGCGGGCCTGACCCGTGCTAACGCTGTCGGGGAAAAGCGTGAATTCGATGGTCGACCGGCTGATATCGCTGTTGTTAAGGGCAAACACTCCGGAGAACTTTTTGAAGTTACCTGATATGCCGCCGCCGCCGATTTGCGCGACGATAAATCCGATACGGGAAGTGGCATCTATCTGGTAACGACCCGCCACTTCTGACAGTGTATCCGCATTGGCCATGGCAGGCGCTACGGCGATGAACAGCGCCACCGCAGTCCTTGCTATGCCTGACGCAAATTTTTTGGCGTTTTTCATGATCTGATATCCTTTTGTGCGGCGATGCGGATGCGAGAATGCCAACCAAGCATGCGCCGCAAGACAGCGTCTTTCTTCCAGAAATGATGATGCAGGGCCGCCAATATATGTGCGGCGGCCACAAATGCGGAGAGATAGGCAAGCCAGGCATGGCTGGCTGTCCAGAACGCTTCCGCCTGATCTGATATTGTCAGGGGCAGCGGCGGTATGACGACGAGATTGAAGGCAAAGGAGGGTATCTGCAGCGGTGAACTCGACGCCAGTGCCCAACCAGTCAACGGAACGAGGAAGAGCGCGAGATAGAGCACACCATGCGCCATATGTGCTGCCAAACGCTCAATGCGGCTCATATCAAGCGGATCGCGTGGGCGCGGATTTGCCATGCGCCAGAGCAGCCGAAATGCTGAAAGGCCCAGAATGAGAAATCCGAAAGACTTGTGCCATTGAAAAAGGCTGAACTGCAACGCGAAATCGCTGGTTTGAACCATCAGATAGCCGAGCAGAATCTGCCCTATGAAAATGACGGCAATGATCCAATGGAAGAGGATCGTCACCAGCCCATAGGATTCCGTATTATTGCGCAGCATCGGTACACTCCGTCAGGAGGGCACCACTCATTCAAGAAATGTGTGCCCTGATGTGGAATGAACACCGCAGCCGCGAAAAATATTCAGATGGACGATTCTTTTTTAATCGGCCTTGGCAGTCAGGAAACGCTGGGCTGCATAAAGTGATATAGCCGCCGCATTGGAAACGTTGAGCGACTTGATTGCGCCGGGCATGTCGAGCCGGGCGAGGTGGGTCACTGTTTCACGCGTCTTTTGGCGCAGGCCTTTGCCTTCTGCGCCGAGAACCAGAGCGATGCGATCACCTGCCATGGTTTTTTCGAGTTCCAGCGGGCCTTCCGAATCAAGCCCGATCGTTGCGAAGCCAAGTTCATGCAGTTCGTCGATGGCTTCGGCGAGGTTGCGCACCTCGATATGCGGAATAAGTTCAAGCGCGCCGGAGGCAGCCTTGGCCAATACACCCGATTCCTGCGGGCTGTGGCGGGCTGTTGTAACGATGGCACCGGCACCGAAAGCCACGGCAGAGCGCATGATGGCGCCGACATTGTGCGGATCGGTGACCTGATCGAGAATCAGCAGGAGCTTGCTGTCTTTCAGCGCCTTCAGCGACTGGGCCTTTAGCGGTTTGACCTCGATCATCACACCCTGATGCACGGCTTCCGAACCGGTCTCCCGGTCGATAGCGCGCGGATCAACAATATCGACATCAAAGGGCAGGGCGTTCGAATCGGCGATTTCCAGCCGGTCGAGAGCATTTTTTGTCACAAGCATGCGCTTGATCTGGCGATTGGGGTTATCCAGTGCTGCGCGCACCGTGTGCAGGCCATAGAGGCGCACAAGCCCTTCCGGTGCCTGTGTGCCTTCCGTTGCAGGCCGTGTGGGGCGCTGCGCCTGTGGCGCGCCTCCGGCCTTCTTGTCGCGGAACTGGCGACGCAGCGTGGCATAGTGGGAATCTTTGGGTGTATGGGATGGTTTATCTTCGCTCATGGCGCAACCTATAACCTTTCATCTCGCCCGGCGATATATGCTTATTGGCGAAAATGCAGGCGTTTCGGTTTTCTGTGCTGCAACGGCATGAACCGGCACCCCGGAGCATTGATTTTCACAGGGCCCGTCATTTTCTTCCGCAGACTGTTGACACCACGAAAGCTAGTCGGCATAAGGCCACCCGCAAGCCGCCGCTGGAAAACAAATTTGGCAGACGGTTTGCAGAGTGCCTGATGGCGCGGTTCCACGGCAGTGACCGGAGGAGTGCCCGAGTGGTTAAAGGGGACGGACTGTAAATCCGTTAGCTTGGCTTACGTTGGTTCGAATCCAACCTCCTCCACCACTGCCGGAACCGCCCGCCTGGCGCACGCCGCCAAGACCGGAATTGGTTTTGGTATGGCTTGTGCGCTGTGATGAGTGTTACTGTGATCTGGTGCGTTATTGATGCACGGCACAGTAAGGTGTGCGGGTATAGCTCAGTGGTAGAGCAGCAGCCTTCCAAGCTGAATATGCGGGTTCGATTCCCGCTACCCGCTCCAGATTTACAAGAGCACCGCGTGCCCGCGTGAGCGTGTATTGGTGCTCTTCGATTTTTGTCTTGAGCATTGCACGCCGCTCATGTGTCCCCATATGAACGAGCATGATCAGGACAAAGCTAACCCGGATCGATCTCACTGATCGGGCGGGCGACTGAGCTGACGGACGGCGTGCTGTCTCGTCTGAGCTACAAACATGGTACCGGCCCTAGACCGGTTGTGATGACGAGAGAACGACAGCTATGGCTAAGAGCAAGTTTGAACGTAACAAGCCGCACGTCAACATCGGCACGATTGGTCACGTTGACCATGGCAAGACATCGTTGACGGCAGCGATTACGAAGTATTTCGGCGAATACAAGGCGTATGACCAGATTGACGCAGCGCCAGAAGAGAAGGCGCGCGGCATCACCATTTCGACGGCACACGTTGAGTATGAGACCCCAGCGCGTCACTACGCACACGTTGATTGCCCCGGCCACGCCGACTATGTGAAGAACATGATCACCGGTGCAGCGCAGATGGACGGCGCGATCCTGGTTGTATCGGCTGCTGACGGCCCGATGCCACAGACCCGCGAGCACATCCTGCTTGCCCGTCAGGTTGGCGTTCCTGCGATCGTCGTGTTCCTGAACAAGGTTGATCAGGTTGACGATGCTGAACTGCTCGAACTGGTTGAGCTTGAAGTGCGTGAGCTTCTGTCGAAGTACGACTTCCCGGGCGATGATGTACCGATCGTCAAGGGTTCGGCTCTGGCTGCGCTTGAAGACAGCAACAAGGAAATCGGCGAAGACGCAGTGCGCGCGCTGATGGCTGAAGTTGACAAGTACATCCCGACGCCAGAGCGTCCGGTTGACCTGCCGTTCCTGATGCCGATCGAAGACGTGTTCTCGATCTCGGGTCGTGGTACGGTTGTGACGGGCCGCGTTGAACGTGGTATCGTCAAGGTTGGTGAAGAAGTTGAAATCATCGGCATCAAGCCGACGACGAAGACGACAGTTACCGGCGTTGAAATGTTCCGCAAGCTGCTCGATCAGGGCCAGGCAGGCGACAACATTGGCGCGCTGATCCGCGGCGTTGGACGTGAAGACGTTGAGCGTGGCCAGATCCTTGCCAAGCCAGGTTCGGTCAAGCCGCACACCAAGTTCAAGGCAGAAGCCTATATCCTGACGAAGGACGAAGGTGGCCGTCATACGCCATTCTTCTCCAACTACCGTCCGCAGTTCTACTTCCGCACGACCGACGTGACGGGTGTAGTAACCCTGCCGGAAGGCACGGAAATGGTTATGCCCGGCGACAACATCTCTGTTGATGTGACGCTGATCGTGCCGATCGCAATGGAAGAGAAGCTTCGCTTCGCTATCCGTGAAGGTGGCCGCACGGTTGGCGCAGGGATTGTTGCTTCGATCATTGAATAATTGTCGCAAGACAGTTTGCATAAAAAAGGCGGCCAATTGGCCGCCTTTTTCTTTGCCGGTACGAAAAGCCTGATTGTCTCAAACAGCTTTCGGCTTGCCGTGCGCGCGATGATAGGCCGTCACGATCTCAAGGAGGCGGTCAAAATCTATCGTCAGGACCCGGCCATCGATATAAAGACCTTTGGGCATGCGGAAGAGGGACGACCGGACAATCCTCGATTTGATACCCCGGCCCAGCTGATCTACCTGCTGGGGGTCAATGCCAAGCACAATTGTCCGTTCGCGATTGTCATTCCAGGATGCCACGTCGTTGATGTTTTTCCAGGGAATGAGTTCATTCGCCAGACGTTTGTCACACAGACCTTCCGGTGAAATGGTGATGGCATCACGGGTTTTCAAAAGACGCCAGATCAGCCGGAAGGTGAGCAGCGGGAAAACCACTGAACCGACACAGGCGATATACTCAATCAGGCTCTCAGGCTCGCTATCGAGCAATTCATAGATAACCAGACCGATCGAATAGAATGACAGCATGGCGGACATGGCAATATGTTGCAGTGGCCTCGAGAACGAGGACTTAATTTTGATGGTTTGAAGCGCGTCCATTTTTGGCTCTTTCGTCCACTCCGCGATAATCCGTTAATGACGGCGGCGGGCAGTGGTCCATTAAATTTAAATTCACGGAAATGTGATGACTTATATTCATGACGCGAGCATGACGCAAATATGGTGCGCTTCATCAACTTTGATTTCAGCTGTTCCAAGGGAACGGTGAGTTTTCGTCCCCCTTCGTTCATGGGGTTATCCTGCGGCGATAGGGCTGCTGCTTTCTATTTACCCTCCGAAACCCTTCGTCTATCCTTGTTCCGCAATGGATCGCGCAGCGGTTCGGCAACGGCCAATTGGTTTCAATCAGGATTGATATGCGTTTTCATCGTTTGGCCGTATGTGGCGCCTTTTCAAGCGGGCTCTTTTGCGCGCTTGCCATCATTCTTCTTTCCTTATCCATGGCTGCACCTGTTCTGGCGGCAAAGAAAACTGCAAAAGCGCCTGATATAAAATCCATGCGGTTTGCGATTGTGCGCACTGCGGTTCCGACCTGCGAACCGGGATGTCCCGAGTGGATTTCGGCGTCTGGTACCATTTTGGGAGATACGCCCGCAAAGCTGCGCAAGATTTTGAAGGTTATGGGCAAGCGTCACCTGCCTATTATCATGGAATCAAATGGCGGCAATGTGGACGCGGCCATGGAAATGGGCCGGATGATCCGCAAACGCGGCCTTGATGTTGCCGTTGGTAATACGCGCTTTGATGGATGCAGCCCGGATCAGAAGTGCAAGCCGGATCGCTATGCCGACGGAGCCTATGCCGGTCTCCCTTATCCTGCCGGAACCTATTGTCTCTCGGCCTGTCCCTATATTCTGGCCGCAGGCGAAAAGCGTTTTGTTGGCCCCTGGGCACTGGTTGGCGTGCATCAGATCACACAGGTCTATACGCAGACGCGCATTACTTATGAAACGCGCTACCGCATGGTGAATGGTAAGAAAAAAATTCTGGACAAACGGATAATCGGCCGCAAGCCTGCCGGTTCCTACGAGCGTACCGACCTCAGCAAGGGCTATCGAAAGAAACTGCTGACCTATTTCACGGAGATGGGGGTTGATCCGGCTCTTGTCGACCGGATGTTGGCAATCCCGGCCAAGGATATCTCCGTTCTGACGCAGGACGAACTTGTGCAGTACAAGCTCGTAACCGGGGCAGGGGATGTTGGTGATCTGACGGCCACGCGCATATGCGAACAGGAAACCAAGCCCGCCAACTGCGTCGAGCTTAAACAGCCCGTGACCAAAGTTGTTTCGCGGGTGGACTGATATTTTTGAAGGCCAATGACTATATAAAGTACACCAAGGGATATTCGGAATTCATGTTGGCGGACGGAAGTGATTCTCGTTTGGTCATATTTGTGAGCGTCACGGCAATCGTAAGCTCATTAACCGGAGGAATCCCAAGCCGGTTGAAGCCAAATTCCGGTTTAAATCATCACTTCCGTTGCAATTGAACTTAGGCATACCGCTAAATTTTGCTTCTGGCTGATGAATTTGCCGTAAAGCTGCCTGCTGCAGGAATAGGGGCTTGAAAAGCGTGGCGCTTTGTGGAATGTACGCCCCGGACTGTAGGGGAGTAGCTCAGTTGGTAGAGCGGCGGTCTCCAAAACCGTAGGTCGCAGGTTCGAATCCTGTCTCCCCTGCCAATACATAGTCTGCCCGCACACGATTGGATGGTGTGCTGACAGATGTTTGGAAAGAAACGAATCCGGGGACTTGTGTTTTACCGGAATCGGTTCTATGTAACATCAACAGACACGCGGTGCGTGGAGCTGAACGATCAGCTTTACGGGCCGTAATGGTGTGAACAAAGCGTGTTGTAGAGATTGCAACGCATTGAGTTTACAGCAAAATGACACGCACGAGCGGTAAATGGCATCCAAAACGAATCCGATATCTTTTTTTCAGCAAGTGCGCGCGGAAACGGCAAAGGTCACCTGGCCTTCACGCCGCGAGACGCTTATCTCCACCGCTATGGTGATGGTAATGGCGTTTTTTGCTGCGATTTTCTTCTTCGCAGCTGATCAGTTGATGGCCTTCGGGATTGATCTCGTTCTCGGTCTTGGTCGTTAACGCAGGCTGACAAGGAAATTTGAATGACCGCGCGCTGGTATATTGTTCACGCCTATTCGAACTTTGAAAAGAAGGTCGCTGAGTCGATCGAAGAAAAGGCAAGGCAGAAGGGTCTGTCGCATCTTTTTGAGCGAATCCTCGTGCCGACTGAAAAAGTGGTTGAAGTGCGCCGCGGCCGTAAGGTTGATGCTGAGCGCAAGTTCTTCCCGGGATACGTTCTGGTTCGCGCTGATCTGACGGATGATGCGTATCATCTGATCAAGAACACGCCGAAGGTTACGGGCTTCCTTGGTTCGGACAACAAGCCGGTCGCGATTTCCGACAAGGAAGCCGAGCGGATCCTGACGCAGGTTCAGGAAGGCGTTGAGCGTCCGAAGGCTTCGATCTCGTTCGAGATCGGCGAGAGTGTTCGCGTTGCCGATGGTCCGTTTGCTTCGTTCAACGGTATCGTTCAGGAAGTTGACGAAGAGCGTTCGCGCCTCAAGGTGGAAGTTTCGATTTTCGGCCGCGCTACGCCGGTCGATCTGGAATTTGGTCAGGTCGAAAAGATCTGATCATTCGGCTGCCCACCGGGCGGCCGGTCGCGCAAGCGGCAAATGGTGGGAGGTGAGGCGGCCTTTAGCCGGGTCTTCAATCCGCACCACCAAACTGCAACCGCCGGTTTTCCGGCATAATGATAAGGCAGAGAAGTTATGGCTAAGAAAATTGCAGGCCAGCTCAAGCTGCAGGTCTCGGCAGGATCGGCAACGCCGTCCCCGCCCATCGGACCGGCACTTGGTCAGCGTGGCATCAACATCATGGAATTCTGCAAGGCCTTTAATGCGGCTACGCAGGAACTGGAAAAGGGTTCGCCCATTCCGGTCGTGATCACATACTATCAGGACAAGTCCTTCACTTTTGTGATGAAGACACCACCAGTGTCTTATTTCCTCAAGAAGGCTGCAAACCTGAAGTCCGGTTCGAAAGAGCCAGGCAAGGTAGTTGCTGGCAAGATCTCGCGCGACAAAGTCCGTGAAATCGCTCAAGCAAAGATGAAAGACCTGAACGCAGCTGACGTTGAAGCTGCTATGCGCATGGTCGAAGGTTCTGCCCGTTCTATGGGCCTGGAAGTGGTGGGCTGAGACGATGGCAAAAGTATCAAAGCGTGTAGCCAAGGTTCGTGAAGGCGTTGACCGGGACCGGCTCTATGATCTGACTTCGGCTGTTGCCATGGTCAAGGAGCGTGCCGTTGCCAAGTTCGACGAGACAATCGAAGTTTCGATGAACCTCGGCGTTGATCCCCGCCATGCGGACCAGATGGTTCGCGGCGTTGTCAACCTGCCAAACGGCACAGGCCGTACGGTTCGCGTTGCAGTATTTGCTCGTGGCGACAAGGCTGAAGAAGCCAAGAAGGCCGGTGCGGATATCGTTGGTGCGGAAGATCTGTTCGAGATCGTCAATGGCGGCAAGATCGATTTCGATCGCTGCATTGCGACCCCTGACATGATGCCGCTCGTCGGTCGTCTTGGTAAGGTACTCGGCCCGCGCGGCATGATGCCAAACCCGAAGGTCGGCACTGTAACGGCTGACGTTGCAGCAGCGGTCAAGGCTTCCAAGGGCGGTGCCGTTGAGTTCCGCGTCGAGAAGGCCGGTATTGTTCACGCTGGCGTTGGCAAGGCATCGTTTGATGTCAAGGCGCTGGAAGAGAACATCAAGGCATTCACCGATGCCGTCACCAAGGCAAAGCCAGCTGGCGCCAAGGGTGAATATGTCAAGCGCGTCGCGATTTCTTCGACGATGGGCGTTGGCGTCAAGGTTGATCCATCAACTGTACGCCCTGCGTAACAATTGATGTGAAGTCTCGGACCTGACAGTCTGAGTTTTAAAGAATTCCAGGCCTTTCGGGGCCTGGATAACCGGATGAAAGTCCGGTTATCCTGTCCGAGATTGCAGGTGGCTCGCCTTAATTGTCATGAGCCTGCATGAGACGTGGAACAGCTTTGTTAGGATGGAAAAATCCATCGAGACAAGGTTCGAACCGTAGTTGCCTTTCGCTTGCAGCCGGATTTCCGGCGAAGCAGGGGGGACAGGATCCTCAACGTTGTTTGGTTTCGGTTTTCGGATCGAAGCTTTGCAACAAAGGCAACCCGGCAGGGGCACATTGTGTGTTTCTGTCAAATGGAGAGAGACAGTGGAAAAAGCGGAAAAGCGCGAATTCGTCGCGTGGCTGAATGGGGTCTTCAATGACTCTGGTTCAGTTGTCGTGGCCCACTATACCGGTCTCACCGTTGCGCAGCTGAGCGATCTTCGCTCCAAGATGCGTGATGCTGGTGGCACCGTTAAAGTCGCGAAGAACCGCCTTGCCAAGATCGCTCTTCAGGGCACGGAATCGGAAGGCATTTCTGACCTGTTCACAGGCCAGACACTTGTTGCCTATTCGAATGATCCGATTACGGCACCAAAGATCGCCGTTGAATTTGCCAAGGGTAATGACAAGCTCGTCATCCTCGGTGGTTCGATGGGAGCAACAACTCTCAATGCAGATGGTGTAAAGGCGCTTGCCGTACTCCCATCGCTCGACGAGTTGCGCGCAAAGCTGCTGGGCATGATCCAGACACCAGCAACGCGCATCGCTCAGATCGTAAACGCACCGGCAGGTCAGCTTGCCCGCGTTTTTGGCGCTTATGCCCGGAAGGACGAAGCGGCATAAGGCCGTTCTCGCTGTCAATATATCGAACCTTGTAAAGGAAAACCAAAATGACTGATCTCGCAAAGATCGTAGACGACCTGTCCAACCTGACAGTTCTGGAAGCAGCTGAACTTTCGAAGCTTCTGGAAGAGAAGTGGGGCGTTTCTGCTGCTGCTCCTGTTGCTGTTGCTGCTGCCGCTGGCGGCGGTGCAGCTGCTGCAGCCGTTGAAGAAAAGACCGAATTCGACGTTATCCTGACCGAAGCCGGCGCTAACAAGATCAACGTGATCAAGGAAGTGCGCGCTATCACCGGTCTCGGCCTCAAGGAAGCCAAGGACCTCGTTGAAGCTGCTCCTAAGGCAGTCAAGGAAGCCGCTACCAAGGACGAAGCTGACAAGATCAAGGCACAGCTCGAAGCTGCTGGCGCCAAGGTTGAACTCAAGTAAGTCCAACATTTTTGGCGGGCAGGGCGATGAGCCCTGTCCGCTGATCTGCCCTTCGGGGCAACCCGGTACTGAACCCTTTTCCTGACGGCAATTCCGATGCTTTCAGGAAACGGGTTTTGTCCCGTTCACGGGGCCGCAAAAGCGGTTTTAAGAAACATGCCAGTTTCCGCTGGCGCAAAGACGAGGAGCGACGATGGCTCAGACCCATACTTTTAACGGTCGTAGGCGCGTACGCAAGTTTTTCGGTAAGATCCCTGAAGTCGCAGAGATGCCGAACCTTATTGAGGTTCAGAAGGCTTCCTACGATCAGTTCCTCATGGTTGAGGAGCCGAAAGGCGGGCGTCTTGATGAAGGTCTGCAGGCTGTATTCAAGTCTGTGTTCCCTATCCAGGATTTCTCCGGCGCTTCCATGCTTGAATTCGTCAAGTATGAATTTGAAGCTCCAAAATTCGACGTTGACGAATGCCGTCAGCGCGATCTGACCTATGCTGCACCGCTGAAAGTCACACTGCGCCTGATCGTGTTCGATATTGACGAGGATACGGGCGCGAAGTCGATCAAGGACATCAAGGAACAGGACGTTTACATGGGCGACATGCCGCTCATGACCGATAACGGCACGTTCATTGTCAATGGTACCGAGCGCGTTATCGTTTCGCAGATGCACCGTTCGCCTGGTGTTTTCTTCGATCACGACAAGGGCAAGACCCATTCTTCGGGCAAGCTCCTGTTCGCTGCACGCGTCATTCCTTACCGTGGTTCATGGCTTGACATCGAATTCGATGCCAAGGACGTGGTCTATGCGCGTATCGATCGCCGCCGCAAAATTCCTGCGACATCGCTTCTGATGGCGCTGGGCATGGACAGCGAAGAAATCCTGTCGACCTTCTACAATTCGCTGATGTTCAGCCGTGATGGCGATACCTGGCGGATTCCTTTCTCCGTGGATCGTTTCCGTGGTTTCAAGGCAACGACAGACGTTATCGATGCCGATACCGGTGAAGTCATTCTCGAATCCGGCAAGAAGCTGACAGCCCGTGCTGCCAAGCAGCTTGCTGAAAAGGGCCTGAAGTTCATCAAGGCAACGGAAGACGATCTGTTCGGCATGTACCTGTCGGAAGACATCGTCAATTTCGAAACCGGTGAAGTCTATCTTGAAGCCGGTGACGAGCTTGACGAAAAGACGCTGAAGGTTCTGCTCGATACGGGTGTGACCGAGATCAACGTTCTCGATATCGACCATGTCAATATCGGACCATATATCCGGAACACGCTTGCTGTTGACAAGAACGAGAGCCGTCAGGACGCACTGTTTGACATCTACCGCGTCATGCGTCCCGGTGAGCCGCCGACAATTGACTCGGCTGAAGCCATGTTCAAGTCGCTGTTCTTTGACTCAGAGCGTTATGATCTCTCGGCTGTTGGCCGCGTGAAGATGAATATGCGTCTCGACCTGAATGCGGAAGATACTGTTCGCATTCTGCGCAAGGAAGACATCCTTGCCGTGGTCAAGATGCTGGTTGATCTGCGCGATGGTCGCGGTGAAATCGACGATATCGACAATCTCGGCAACCGCCGTGTGCGTTCGGTCGGCGAATTGATGGAAAACCAGTACCGTGTTGGTCTGCTCCGCATGGAGCGTGCCATCAAGGAACGTATGTCATCCATCGAGATCGACACCGTGATGCCGCAGGACCTGATCAATGCGAAGCCGGCAGCCGCCGCAGTTCGCGAGTTCTTCGGTTCCTCGCAGCTGTCGCAGTTCATGGATCAGACCAACCCACTTTCGGAAATCACCCACAAGCGCCGTCTTTCGGCTCTTGGACCCGGTGGTCTGACCCGTGAGCGTGCTGGCTTTGAAGTGCGCGACGTGCATCCGACCCACTATGGCCGTATCTGCCCGATTGAAACGCCTGAAGGCCCGAATATCGGTCTGATCAACTCGCTCGCAACCTTTGCCCGGGTCAACAAGTATGGCTTTATCGAAAGCCCGTACCGCCGGATCATCGATGGCAAGGTAACGGATGACGTTGTCTATCTGTCGGCTATGGAAGAAGCCAAGTATCACGTGGCGCAGGCCAATGTGGAACTGGACGCTTCCGGCGCCTTCACGGATGAATTCGTTGTTTGCCGCCATGCGGGTGAAGTTCTCATGGCTCCGCGTGAAAACGTGGATCTGATGGACGTTTCGCCGAAGCAGCTCGTATCGGTTGCCGCAGCGCTTATTCCGTTCCTGGAAAACGACGACGCCAACCGCGCTCTGATGGGCTCGAACATGCAGCGTCAGGCCGTTCCTCTGGTTCGTGCTGAAGCGCCATTCGTTGGTACAGGCATGGAGCCGATTGTTGCCCGTGACTCCGGTGCGGCTATCGGTGCGCGCCGTACAGGTATCGTCGATCAGGTTGACGCGACCCGTATCGTTATCCGTGCAACGGAAGACCTCGTACCGGGCAAGTCAGGCGTTGATATTTATCGCCTGATGAAGTTCCAGCGTTCGAACCAGAACACCTGCATCAATCAGCGTCCACTGGTTCGTGTTGGCGACCGGATCGAAAAGGGCGACATTATTGCTGATGGTCCTTCGACGGATCTGGGTGATCTGGCGCTCGGCCGCAACGTGCTCGTCGCGTTCATGCCCTGGAATGGCTACAACTACGAAGATTCCATCCTGCTGTCTGAAAAGATCGTTTCGGATGACGTCTTCACCTCGATCCATATCGAGGAGTTCGAAGTCATGGCCCGCGATACGAAGCTTGGACCGGAAGAAATCACGCGCGACATTCCGAACGTTTCGGAAGAAGCACTGAAGAATCTGGACGAAGCCGGTATCGTGTACATCGGTGCGGAAGTTCAGCCGGGCGATATTCTCGTCGGCAAGATCACACCGAAGGGCGAAAGCCCGATGACGCCGGAAGAGAAGCTTCTGCGCGCCATCTTCGGTGAAAAGGCTTCCGATGTCCGTGACACCTCGATGCGGATGCCGCCCGGGACTTACGGTACGGTTGTGGAAGTTCGCGTTTTCAATCGCCACGGCGTTGAAAAGGACGAACGTGCCATGGCTATCGAACGCGAGGAAATCGAGCGTTTGGCCAAGGACCGTGACGACGAACAGGCTATTCTTGACCGCAACGTCTATGGCCGTCTGGCTGACGTTCTCAATGGCAAGCCTGCTGTTGCCGGACCGAAGTCGTTCAAGAAGGGCGCAATTGTTACTTCGGAAGTCATGGGTGAACACCCGCGCTCCCAGTGGTGGCAGTTTGCTGTCGAGGACGAGAAGCTTCAGGGCGAAATCGAAGCTCTGCGTAACCAGTATGACGACTCCAAGAAGCTGCTTGAACAGCGCTTCATGGACAAGGTCGAAAAGGTACAGCGCGGCGACGAGATGCCTCCGGGCGTCATGAAGATGGTCAAGGTCTTTGTTGCTGTGAAGCGCAAGATCCAGCCAGGCGACAAGATGGCTGGCCGTCACGGCAACAAGGGCGTTGTCTCGCGTATTGCCGCCGTTGAAGATATGCCGTTCCTCGAAGACGGAACGCATGTTGACATCGTGCTCAATCCGCTTGGCGTGCCAAGCCGCATGAACGTTGGCCAGATTCTGGAAACGCATCTGGGTTGGGCCTGTGCCGGAATGGGCAAGAAGATCGGTGATCTGATCGAAGCCTACAAGGCACAGTATGCTGCAAGTGGTGCAGGCGATATCCAGCCGCTGCGGGCGACGATCGAGTCGATCATCCCCGACAACGACCGGAATGAGCCAGTGCGCAACTATGACGACGAGAGCATCGTTCGTCTTGGTGAGCAGATGAAGCGTGGCGTGTCGATTGCAACGCCGGTGTTTGACGGTGCGCATGAGCCAGACATCAATGTGATGCTGGAGCAGGCGGGTCTGAAGGCCTCCGGTCAGTCGACGCTCTATGACGGACGTACGGGTGAAACTTTCGATCGTCAGGTTACTGTCGGCTACATCTATATGCTGAAGCTGCACCACCTGGTTGACGACAAGATCCACGCCCGTTCGATCGGACCATACTCGCTCGTTACGCAGCAGCCACTGGGTGGTAAAGCCCAGTTCGGCGGTCAGCGCTTCGGTGAAATGGAGGTCTGGGCACTGGAAGCATACGGTGCGGCTTACACGCTGCAGGAAATGCTCACGGTCAAGTCCGATGACGTTGCCGGTCGTACCAAGGTCTATGAAGCGATCGTCCGTGGTGACGATACTTTCGAGGCCGGTATCCCCGAGAGCTTCAACGTTCTCGTCAAGGAAATGCGTTCGCTCGGTCTCAATGTCGAGCTGGACGATACACGCCAGCAAGACCAGCAGCAGGCCTTGCCTGACGCGGCAGAGTAAAAAAGGTTGGGGTGCGCGGTTCGCCGCGCACCCGACCAGTTTGTTTCGAGCCGCTGCAGAAGCGGCATTTGATCTAGATGGACCCGCGACGGCGGATTATTCCATCGCAAGGAGAGGGCAAATTTTGCCCCATGGAGAAACGGCATGAACCAAGAGGTCATGAATCTCTTCAATCCTCAGGTACCTGTGCAGGCATTCGATTCCATCCGGATTTCGATCGCCAGCCCTGAGAAGATTCTGTCCTGGTCATACGGTGAGATCAAGAAGCCGGAGACGATCAACTACCGCACATTCAAGCCTGAGCGGGATGGTCTCTTCTGTGCTCGGATCTTCGGGCCGATCAAGGACTATGAATGCTTGTGCGGCAAGTACAAGCGTATGAAATACAAGGGCATCATCTGCGAAAAGTGCGGTGTGGAAGTCACGCTGTCACGCGTTCGCCGTGAGCGCATGGGCCATATCGAACTCGCAGCTCCGGTTGCGCATATCTGGTTCCTGAAGTCCCTGCCAAGCCGTATCGGCACTCTGCTCGACATGACCCTCAAGGGTATCGAGCGCGTTCTCTATTTCGAGAACTATATTGTGACCGAGCCCGGCCTGACAGCCCTGAAAGAACATCAGCTTCTTTCCGAAGAAGAATACATGATCGCTGTCGATGAGTATGGTGAAGATTCCTTCACCGCGCTGATCGGTGCGGAAGCTATTCATGAGCTTCTGGCTTCCATGGATCTGGAGAAGATTGCCGGCGATCTGCGTGCAGAACTTGCCGAAACAACTTCTGATCTGAAGCAGAAGAAGCTGATGAAGCGTCTGAAGATCGTCGAAAACTTCCTGGAATCGGGGAACCGTCCGGAATGGATGATCATGAAGATCGTTCCGGTCATTCCGCCAGACCTGCGCCCGCTTGTTCCGCTGGATGGCGGCCGCTTTGCGACGTCTGATCTGAACGACCTCTATCGTCGTGTGATCAACCGTAACAACCGTCTGAAGCGCCTGATTGAACTGCGCGCACCTGGCATCATCATCCGCAACGAGAAGCGTATGCTTCAGGAATCGGTTGATGCTCTGTTTGACAATGGCCGTCGTGGCCGCGTCATCACCGGTGCCAACAAGCGTCCGCTGAAGTCGCTGTCCGATATGCTCAAGGGCAAGCAGGGCCGCTTCCGTCAGAACCTGCTTGGCAAGCGCGTCGATTACTCGGGCCGTTCGGTTATCGTGACGGGTCCGGAGCTGAAGCTGCACCAGTGCGGACTGCCGAAGAAGATGGCGCTCGAACTGTTCAAGCCATTCATCTACGCCCGTCTCGACGCCAAGGGTTATTCCTCGACTGTCAAGCAGGCGAAGAAGCTGGTTGAAAAGGAAAAGCCGGAAGTCTGGGATATCCTTGACGAAGTCATCCGCGAGCATCCGGTTCTTCTGAACCGTGCGCCGACGCTGCACCGTCTTGGTATTCAGGCATTCGAACCCATCCTGATCGAAGGCAAGGCAATCCAGCTGCATCCGCTCGTCTGTACCGCTTTCAATGCGGACTTTGACGGTGACCAGATGGCTGTTCACGTTCCGCTTTCTCTGGAAGCGCAGCTTGAAGCCCGCGTTCTGATGATGTCGACGAATAACATCCTGCACCCTGCAAACGGTCTGCCGGTTATCGTTCCGTCACAGGACATGGTTCTCGGCCTGTACTATCTGTCGATCGTTGCGGCCAAAGAGCCGGGCGAAGGCATGGCCTTTGCCGATATCGGTGAATTGCATCACGCCATTGGCAGCGGTGCAGTGACCCTGCATACGAAGATCAAGGGCCGCTTCAAGAGCATTGATGCCGATGGCAAGCCGACGTCGAAGATCTATGATACGACCCCTGGCCGTATGATCATCGGTGAACTGCTGCCGAAGCACCACAATGTGCCTTTCGACATCTGCAATCAGGAAATGACCAAGAAGAACATCTCCAAGATGATCGACACGGTTTATCGCCATTGCGGACAGAAAGAGACGGTCATTTTCTGCGATCGTATCATGCAGCTCGGCTTCTCCCATGCCTGCCGCGCCGGTATTTCCTTCGGCAAGGACGACATGGTCATTCCGGATACCAAGGCGAAGCTGGTTGCTGAAACCGAAGCTTTGGCGACCGAATATGAGCAGCAGTACAATGACGGCCTGATCACTCAGGGCGAGAAGTACAACAAGGTTGTTGACGCTTGGGGCAAGTGCACCGAGAAGGTCGCTGACGAAATGATGGCCCGCATTAAGGCTGTCGAGTTCGATCCTGTTACTGGTCGCCAGAAGCAGATGAACTCGATCTATATGATGTCGCACTCGGGTGCTCGTGGTTCGCCGAACCAGATGCGCCAGCTGGGCGGTATGCGCGGACTGATGGCCAAGCCTTCGGGCGAAATCATCGAAACGCCAATCATTTCGAACTTCAAGGAAGGCCTGACCGTGAACGAGTACTTCAACTCGACACACGGTGCCCGTAAGGGTCTTGCCGATACCGCCTTGAAGACGGCTAACTCCGGTTATCTGACACGTCGTCTCGTTGACGTCGCGCAGGATTGCATTGTCATCTCGGTGGATTGCGGCACGACAACGGGCCTCACCATGCAGCCGATCGTTGATGCCGGTCAGGTCGTTGCGACCATTGGCCAGCGTGTTCTCGGCCGTACGGCGCTTGAAGACATCCTGCATCCGGTTTCGGGTGACGTTCTGGTTACCGGCGGCAACATCATCGACGAGTTCGATATTGATGCCATCGAAAAGGCAGGCGTTCAGTCCATCCGCATCCGTTCGGCTCTCACCTGTGAGACCCGTGGCGGCATCTGTGCGAAGTGCTACGGCCGCGATCTGGCCCGTGGTACACCTGTCAATCAGGGTGAAGCTGTCGGCGTTATCGCTGCTCAGTCGATCGGTGAGCCTGGCACACAGCTGACCATGCGTACGTTCCACCTTGGTGGTACGGCGCAGGTTGTGGATCAGTCGTTCCTCGAAGCCAGCTATGAAGGCACAGTGCAGATCCGTAACCGCAATGTGGTGCGCAACTCCGATGGCCATCTGGTCGTCATGGGTCGTAACATGGCTGTTGTCATCCTTGATGCGACAGGCAAGGAACGCGCAACACACCGCGTCACCTACGGTTCGCGCATCTATGTCGATGATGGCGATACGGTTAAGCGCGGCCAGCGTGTTGCCGAGTGGGACCCATATACCCGTCCAGTCATGACGGAAGTCGAAGGTCATGTTGAATTCGAAGACATGGTTGACGGTCTTTCCGTTTCGGAAACGACGGACGAGTCCACCGGTATCACCAAGCGCGTGGTTATCGACTGGCGTTCGACCCCTCGCGGTTCGGATCTGAAGCCTTGCATCGTTGTCAAGGACAAGGCCGGCAAGGTTCTGAAACTGGCAAAGGGTGGCGATGCCCGCTTCCAGCTGTCGGTTGAATCGATCCTTTCGGTTGAGCCCGGTTCCCATGTGAAGGCGGGTGACGTTCTTGCCCGTATTCCAATGGAAAGCGCCAAGACCAAGGACATCACCGGTGGTCTGCCGCGCGTTGCGGAACTGTTCGAAGCACGTCGTCCAAAGGACCATGCGATCATCGCCGAAATCGATGGTACGGTTCGTTTTGGCCGCGACTACAAGAACAAGCGCCGCATCGTCATCGAACCGAACGACGAGACGCTCGAGCCTGTTGAGTATCTGATCCCCAAGGGTAAACCTTTCCATCTTCAGGATGGCGATGCGATCGAAAAGGGCGATTACATCCTCGACGGCAATCCAGCGCCGCACGACATTCTGGCCATCAAGGGCGTGGAAGCACTTGCTTCGTACCTCGTCAATGAAATCCAGGAAGTCTATCGTCTGCAGGGCGTTCTGATCAACGACAAGCACATTGAAGTGATTGTCCGTCAGATGCTCCAGAAGGTCGAAATCACCGAATCCGGTGACACTGGCTTCATCGCTGGTGATCATGTTGACCGGATCGAGCTTGATGAGATCAACGAACGTCTTGAGGAAGATGGCAAGAAGTCGGGCTATGGTACCCCGGTTCTCCTGGGTATCACTAAGGCTTCGCTGCAGACACCGTCGTTCATCTCGGCAGCGTCCTTCCAGGAAACAACACGCGTCCTTACGGAAGCTGCTGTTGCCGGCAAGATGGATGCGTTGCAGGGCCTGAAGGAAAACGTGATCGTTGGTCGTCTGATCCCGGCTGGTACGGGTGGCACGGTCAAGCAGATCCGCCGCATTGCCGGTGCCCGCGACGAACTGATCATCGACGAGCGCCGCAAGGAAAGCGGAGCCGGTGCTGCCAAGGTCGACGCCATGTTGACCGACATGACAGGCACCCCGGCCGAATAAGCCGGTTGTTGCTCACGAACACATTGAAAAGGCCGCCTTTCGGGGCGGCCTTTTTGTTTGCGCAACAATGGAGTGTGGCTGATCACACCCCCATCACAAATAAGCGAAGCGGCTGAAAGCTGGTTGAAAGCTTGGATATAGTACCAAGCAGTACCGATTGAGGAATCGGGAAGGCGCAAACGCCTTTTCTGGAGGAGGGCCCGGAGGAAAATAGTCGGGCCAGGAGGAGATTCAATGAAGTATTCTTTGGCTTTATATCGCCGTTCGCTGAGCGCTGCCGTGTTTGCCGGTGCCATGGCGGCGAGTGTTGTTTTTGCTTCGTCCGCACAGGCGGAAAAGCTCACCATTATCGTGGGCGGCATGGAGAAGCAGATTTATCTGCCTGCTGTGCTTACCGAGCGACTTGGCTATTTCAAGGATGAAGGTCTCGATGTTGAGCTGATCAACAGCCGTGCCGGTGTTGATGCGGAAAACGAACTTCTTGCCGGTAGCGCGCAGGGCGTCGTCGGCTTTTACGATCATACGATCGATCTTCAGTCCAAAGGCAAGTTTATTCAGTCCATTGTCCAGTTCAGTCAGGCACCGGGCGAGGTTGAACTCGTCTCGTCCAAATATGCCGATACGGTGAAATCACCTGCTGACTTCAAGGGCCATACGCTTGGTGTGACCGGGCTTGGCTCTTCCACCGATTTCCTCACACAGTATCTGGCTATTCGCAATGGCCTGAAGCAGGGCGACTACACGCTTTTGCCCGTTGGAGCAGGCAACACTTTTATTGCTGCCATCAAGCAGGATGCCATTCAGGCTGGAATGACCACCGAGCCGACCATTGCCGCGACGCGGAAGAGCGGCGATGCGAAAATTCTGGTTGATATGCGCACGCCGGAAAAGACTGCCGCCGCATTGGGTGGACCCTATCCAGCTGCCTCCTTCTATGTGCAGACAGCTTGGCTTGAAACCCACAAGGACGATGCACAGAAGCTTGCCAACGCCATGGTAAAAACCATGCGTTTCATTGCCTCGCATAGCGCCGAGGAAATCGCCGATAAGCTGCCGAAAGACTATTATGTCGGCGACAAGGACCTTTATGTGAAGGGACTTGCCGAGGGCAAGGCGCAGTATACGCCTGATGGCCGTATGCCGAAGGATGGCCCAACAACCGTGTTGCAGGTTCTTTCGTCCTTTTCCAAAACGGTAAAAGGAAAAGACATCGATCTGGCCAAGACCTTTACGACTGATTTTGTCGATAAGGCCAACAGCACGCTCGACGCCGCCAAATAATCCGCGACGAAGCGCTGCGCGGAACAGTTCCGGCAGCGCTTTCACTTTCAATTGTTCGCCTTTTCAGCTGGAAGCCGTGCTTCCTGGCAAGGATGGCGCATGTTCGTGAGGAACCCCATGCTGATGGAAGCCCCGAAAACTCAAAACGGATCTGATGTACCCGCCATTGTACTTGACAATGCGACCCGCCGGTTTGTGACACCCGACGGCAAGATGATGACGGCCTTGCGCGATTTCTCCATGACGGTTGCTCAGGGGGAGTTTGCCTGCGTGGTTGGACCGACCGGATGCGGGAAATCAACGACCCTCAACCTCGTAACCGGCCTTGCACGTCCCAGCGCCGGTGAAGTCCGGCTGATGGGCAAGCCCATTGATGGCGTCAGCCCGGATATTGGCTTTGTGTTTCAGGCCGATGCGCTGTTTCCGTGGCGCAATGTGATTGATAATGTCAGCGCCGGTCCGCGTTATCGCGGTGCGAGCAAGGAAGAGGCCTATGAAAAGGCCCGTTCATGGATTGCCAAGGTTGGGCTCGCGCGCTTTGAAAAGCACTATCCGCACCAGCTTTCCGGCGGTATGCGCAAGCGTGTGGCATTGGCCCAGACTTTCATCAATGAGCCAAAAATTCTGCTGATGGATGAACCATTCAGTGCGCTTGACGTGCAGACACGCACGCTGATGCAAGGTGAACTTCTTGATCTCTGGCAGCAGTCGGGCGCATCGGTGATTTTTGTCACCCATGATCTGGAAGAAGCCATTGCGCTTGCGGATAAGGTCTATGTGCTGACTGCGGGTCCCGCCACGGTCAAGAGCGTCTATCACATCGATATTCCCCGCCCGCGCGTGATGGAAGACATTCGCTTTGACGAGAAATTTGTCGAGATCGCCAAGGTGATCTGGAACGATTTGCGCGAGGAAGTGCAGATCGGCCAGCAGCGCGCCCTGCAAAGCGGTCAATAAGGATCATCAAAATGAGCACCAATGAAATCTTATCCCCGTCGGGAACATCAGCCGCCAGCGCAGCCGGTATCGCCAAGACTGAAGCCGTGTTCAAGGCGAAGGCGCGCAGGCGCTACGCAACGGTGATTTTTGTCCGGCTGGCTATCCTTGTCGTCTTTCTTGGCGGCTGGGAATGGGGTACCCGCGCCAATGTGATTGATCCATTCTTCTTTGCCAGCCCATCAGGCATTGCTGATCAGATATGGGTGTGGATCACGGAAGGTACGTCGCAAGGACCGCTGTCCGAGCAGATCATCGTCACACTGGAAGAAACTCTTCTCGGCTTTCTCATCGGTGCAATCGGCGGCATCATTTGCGGCATCATTCTTGGCCGCAACAAGTTTCTTGCCGATGTGTTCAGCATCTATATCAAGATTGCCAATTCGGTTCCGCGCGTTGTGCTCGGTTCCATTTTCATCATAGCACTGGGGCTCGGCATGGCGTCCAAAGTGGCACTCGCCGTGGTAATGGTGTTCTTCGTTGTGTTTGCCAATGCTTTTCAGGGTGTGCGTGAAGCTGATCGTGCGCTGATTGCCAATGCCCAGATCCTTGGTGCTTCGCCGACCCAGATCACCCGTACCGTCATTCTCCCGTCAGCCATGAGCTGGATTCTCGCCAGCCTGCATGTCAGCTTCGGCTTCGCGTTGGTTGGTGCGGTTGTGGGTGAATTTCTCGGCGCGAAAAAGGGCGTTGGCCTCATGATCTCCACCGCACAGGGGGCATTCAATGCCAATGGCGTGTTTGCCGCGATGGTTATTCTCGCTGTGCTGGCACTGGTTGTTGAATATGCCATTACCCTTGTGGAAAACCATCTGGTGAAGTGGCGTCCGCAAGCCCTGTCCGATCAGGCGGGCTAATCTGCGATCATTGAATTGGCGGGCAGCGTAACGGTAACGAGCAGCCCGCCGGTTCTGGCTTCCGACAGAGCGACAGTCCCACCGGCGCCTTCGGTGACTTCGCGGACAATGGCAAGACCGAGACCACTGCCATCGGCTTGAACGCCCGCTATCCGGTAGAACCGCTCAAAGACATGCTCGCGCTCATTTTCCGGAATGCCGGGGCCGCTATCTTCGACGGTCAAATGGATAAGGTCGCCGTCGCGCGCGATACCCAATGTGACGGAGCCGCCTTCGGGTGTGTAGATCAGGGCGTTATCGACAAGATTAACGATCATCTCGCGCAGCATCGTACCATCGCCCGTGACGATTGCAGCGGCGGTACTCGCTTCAAACCCGAGGTCAATGCCACGGTCAAAGGCTTTTCCTGCGAGGCTTTCCAGCACCAATTGTCCAGCCTCTATGAGATCAACCCGGTCGGCGCGTGGCCGTCTGCTGCCAGGTTCCGCCCGGGAGAGCGTTAGAAGCTGCGCCGCCAGACGCGCCAGCAACATGGCACTTGTCTTGATACTCGTCAGAACCTCCGCCTGTTCGTCCTTATCCTTTGTCCGGAGCGCAAAGCTTGCCTGTGTTGTCAGGGTGGCAATCGGTGTGCGCAATTGATGGGCGGCATTCTGGATAAAGCGGCGCTGCGCTGCCATCTGTTTGCGCACGCGGTCCATATATTGGTTCAAGGCAGCCACAAGAGGTTGCAGTTCTGTCTGGACAGCGGCCTGATCAAAAGGTTCGAGATCGCGCCCACGCCGCAGGACATTGTCGCGCAGTTTCATCAGCGGACGCAGGCCGTAGCGCAATCCCAGCAGGGAGAGGGCTGCTGCAAAAGCAATCAGAACCAGTTGCTGGCTTACACTGTCCAGCCAGAGGCCGCGCGCGATGTTGGTGTGACCCGCCAGTGTAACACCGACAATAACGTCGACCGATTGCGATAGCTCCGCCGATGCTGCGACAATCGGATGGCGCAGGGCGACAAGCCGTACAGGCTGATTGCGGTAGCTGCCGTAGAAGTAAACAGGGTCAAAATCCTTCAGCACTGGCGGGGCGGGCAGATCCGGATATCCCGTCAGCAATTGACGATCCGATGTGGCGACGCTGTAATAGACATGGTCGCCATCACCCGTTGAAAACATTTCGATGGCAACAGGTGGAACGATAGCATCTAGCGTATTACCGGATGCGGCGGTCGCTTCGCCGATGGCGCGCGCGGAAGCGGTAAGCATCCGGTCGGTGACAAGATCGGCCATCTTCTCCGATGTATTCCAGCTTACCCATAAATTGATGGCCGCAATGATGATCAATGGAATGACAATCCAGGATACGAGTTGGACTCTGAGGCTGCCGGGCAGGCGGGGGATCAGCCGCATTGGTTCACACCCCGTCGCGCAGGAGATAACCGAGGCCGCGCAGGGTGACGATCTCCGCTTTGCTGCCTTCAAGCTTCTTGCGCAGGCGATGGATATAGATCTCGATAGCGTTCTCGTCGGTCTCGCTGTCAAAACTATAGATGCTTTGGGACAGGGCCGTCTTGCTGACCGTGCGACCGATCTTGTGCAGGAGTTGCTCCAGCACCGCATGTTCCTTGGGAGCAAGCGCCAGTGGTTCGCCGTTGATTGAAAACAGCCGGGTGTTCGTATCGAAACTCAAAGCGCCGCAGGTGATGACAGGCGCTGTCTTCTGGCTCGCCCGGCGAAGCTGCGCGCGGATGCGTGCTTCCAGCTCCGATAGCTCGAAGGGCTTGGCAAGATAATCATCAGCTCCGGCATCAAGGCCGGTAATGCGTCCATCAAGGCTGGCATTGGCGGTCAGCACAATCACCGGAACTTCGTTACCCGCGCGGCGCAGATGACGCAGCACTTCCAGCCCGCCCTTGTCGGGCAGACCAAGGTCTAGAATGACAAGATTGTATGATGTCACCGCAAGCGCATGTTCGGCGTCCGCGCCGTCATGAACAACATCGATAGTATATTGAGATTGCCGAAGGCTTTTGGCCAGCCAATTCGCCAGTGTGTTGTTGTCTTCGACAAGAAGTATACGCATGAGCGAAGATGCCAATGATCCTGCTCATCCGTCAAGCGCGGCAGGATCAGTATTGACTATGTGGCAATCTGCTATTCGTTGAATTCAATAAGAGCGACCTGACCGGTGAGGGCGGTCTTCCATGCGGAAAGATGTGGCTCTTCGTCGGGCTCGGTTGTGAGCGTCCCGATTTCCAGAAGCTCGGCTTCTTCATAGCCTTCGTTGGCCAGTATCTGCAACGCGGTCTGTACCAGTCCATCGGTATCGTCATTCATCAGGAGTACATGCACCTGCCGCGAGTCTTCCTCGCCTTTCTTCCATACGTCGGCAATGATGAGGTGGACCGGTTTCGAGTCGGCTGGAGGCGTGGACATTGTTAATGATTCCCGAATCTGTGTGTTTCTAGCGGTCAGATTAGCCAAAATGGCCGCGCGCGTCTTGTGGATGCCATAAATCCCTGTGCATGATGCGAAAGATTGCTTGAATTCGCCCTCATCAGGCGAAACAATCTTACGATCAGGCCCCAAAGTGCCCCGAAACGCTCCAAACCTTAATAATATTTGGAGTTCAGGCTTGACGTAGAGCAGGGGACAAAGTATCAGCACCACATCTGAGCCGATGTGAGATTGGCTGTTTCGGAGCGACATGCTCTGGAGTTCATCTCAAACAGGGTTCGTTTTACGATCGAAATGCAATTTGCCGCTCGCATGAAGCTTCTTAGGCTTCCTCTGCTTTTATTCGGGCAACCACCCTTTGGGTGGTTTATTTGCCCGAATTCGTGCATGAGCATGGCGCTGAAACGGCCCTGACGGGCGAAGATACGAGATTTGTGCCGGAGCGCTAGCGCTTTGATACGCATTACAAAGAGGGAAGGTTGAATGCCTACCGTAAACCAGTTGATCCGCAAGCCGCGCACTGCGCCGGTAAAGCGCAATAAAGTTCCTGCTCTGCAGGAAAACCCACAGAAGCGCGGTGTTTGCACTCGCGTTTATACGACAACCCCGAAGAAGCCAAACTCGGCTCTGCGTAAGGTTGCCAAGGTCCGTTTGACGAATGGCTTCGAAGTTATCGGATACATTCCGGGTGAAGGTCACAACCTTCAGGAACACTCTGTCGTGATGATCCGCGGCGGTCGTGTAAAGGATTTGCCGGGCGTTCGTTATCACATCATCCGTGGTGTTCTCGATACGCAGGGCGTCAAGAACCGTAAGCAGCGCCGTTCGAAGTACGGTGCGAAGCGTCCGAAGTAAGATTTTCCGGGAATTTGGCCACTTGGTAGGTCAACCCGATGTAGTTAAGAGACGAAGAATATGTCCAGACGCCATAGTGCAGAAAAGCGTGAGATCAACCCCGATCCAAAGTTCGGTGATCTCGTTCTGACCAAGTTCATGAATGCAGTTATGCATCATGGCAAGAAGTCGATTGCCGAACGTATCGTTTACGGTGCGCTTGAGTCGGTTGAAGCCAAGAGCAAGCAGGAGCCGGTTGCCCTGTTCCATCAGGCACTCGACAATGTAGCGCCGCACGTTGAAGTGCGCTCGCGCCGTGTTGGTGGTGCAACGTATCAGGTTCCGGTTGATGTTCGTCCAGAGCGTCGTCAGGCTCTCGCAATCCGCTGGCTGATCAATGCCGCTCGCGGTCGCAACGAGACCACGATGGTTGATCGCCTTTCCGGCGAACTCCTGGATGCTGCAAACAACCGCGGCTCGGCTGTGAAGAAGCGTGAAGACACGCATCGCATGGCAGAAGCCAACCGCGCATTCTCGCATTACCGCTGGTAATCGTCGAAACCCTATTCTTGAAGGCACCATATCATGGCCCGCGAATATAAAATCGAAGACTACCGTAATTTCGGTATTATGGCGCACATCGACGCCGGTAAGACGACGACGACCGAGCGTATCCTTTATTACACCGGCAAGTCGCACAAGATCGGTGAAGTTCATGATGGCGCCGCAACCATGGACTGGATGGAGCAGGAACAGGAGCGTGGTATCACGATCACTTCCGCTGCAACCACAACCTACTGGACTGGCCGTGATGGCAAGAAGCGTCGCTTCAACATCATCGACACTCCTGGCCACGTTGACTTCACGATTGAAGTTGAGCGCTCGCTGCGCGTTCTCGACGGTGCGATTGCACTGCTCGATGCCAATGCCGGTGTAGAGCCGCAGACAGAAACCGTTTGGCGTCAGGCTGAGAAGTATCATGTTCCGCGCATGATCTTCGTCAACAAGATGGATAAGACCGGCGCCGATTTCGATCGTTGCGTTGAAATGGTCAAGACCCGTCTTGGTGCCAAGGCTGTTGTCATGCAGCTGCCAATCGGTGCTGAAACAGAATTCAAGGGCGTCATCGATCTGATCGAAATGAAGGCTCTGGTCTGGCGTGATGAGCAGCTGGGTGCGCAGTGGGATGTCGTTGAGATCCCTGCTGATCTGCAAGCCAAGGCTGAAGAATACCGCGAAAAGCTGATCGAAGCTGCTGTTGAAGTCGATGAAGCCGCAATGGAAGCGTATCTGGAAGGCAATATGCCTGACAATGACGCCCTGCGCGAGCTGATCCGTGTTGGCACCTGCCGCGTTGAATTCCATCCGGTATTCTGCGGTTCCGCCTTCAAGAACAAGGGCGTACAGCCTCTGCTCGACGGTGTTGTCGACTTCCTGCCTTCGCCGGTTGACGTTCCTTCGATCAAGGGTATCGATCCTAAGACTGATGGTGAAACAACCCGTAAGTCTTCGGATGAAGAGCCTCTTTCGATGCTCGCATTCAAGATCATGAACGATCCGTTCGTTGGTTCGCTGACTTTCTGCCGCATCTATTCCGGCAAGCTGACCAAGGGCGTTTCGCTCGACAACACAGTCAAGAACAAGCGCGAACGTATCGGCCGTATGCTGCAGATGCATTCCAACTCGCGTGAAGACATTGAAGAAGCGTTTGCCGGCGACATCGTTGCTCTGGCAGGCCTGAAAGAAACAACGACAGGTGACACGCTCTGCGATCCGCTGAAGCCAGTTATCCTGGAACGTATGGAATTCCCTGATCCGGTTATTGAAATCGCGATCGAGCCGAAGACCAAGGCCGACCAGGAAAAGATGGGTATTGCGCTGAACCGTCTTGCTGCTGAAGATCCTTCATTCCGCGTTAAGTCGGATGAAGAATCAGGTCAGACAATCATCGCCGGCATGGGCGAACTTCATCTGGACATTCTCGTTGACCGTATGCGTCGCGAGTTCAAGGTCGAGGCGAATGTTGGTCAGCCGCAGGTTGCCTACCGTGAATCGATCACGCGTACGAAGGAACAGGACTACACCCACAAGAAGCAGTCGGGTGGTTCGGGTCAGTTCGCTCGCGTCAAGATCATCTTCGAACCCCACGATGGCGACGAATTCATCTTCGAATCGAAGATCGTCGGCGGCTCTGTACCGAAGGAATACATTCCGGGCGTTCAGAAGGGTATCGAAAGCGTTATGGGTGCGGGTCCGCTCGCAGGCTTCCCGATGCTCGGCGTGAAAGCCACGCTGATCGACGGTGCCTACCATGATGTTGACTCGTCGGTTCTCGCATTCGAAATCGCTGGCCGTGCGGCATTCCGCGAAGCTGCCCGCGAAGCCGGTGCCCAGCTGCTCGAGCCGATCATGAAGGTCGAAGTTGTTACGCCTGAAGATTACGTCGGTGACGTGATTGGCGATCTGAATTCACGTCGTGGTCAGATCTCGGGTACTGAAGCTCGTGGCATTGCTACGGTTGTCAATGCAAACGTGCCGCTGGCCAACATGTTTGGTTATGTGAACACGCTGCGTTCGATGAGCCAGGGTCGTGCGCAGTACACGATGCAGTTTGATCACTATGAACCTGTTCCGACAGCAGTCGCACAGGAAATTCAGAAGAAGTTTGCGTAACCGCTAAGGGTTGCGCGTGACAGTTGAGTTAAGCCTGAGCAGGCGAACATATAACGGAGAGCTCAGATGGCTAAGAGCAAGTTTGAACGTAACAAGCCGCACGTCAACATCGGCACGATTGGTCACGTTGACCATGGCAAGACATCGTTGACGGCAGCGATTACGAAGTATTTCGGCGAATACAAGGCGTATGACCAGATTGACGCAGCGCCAGAAGAGAAGGCGCGCGGCATCACCATTTCGACGGCGCACGTTGAGTATGAGACCCCAGCGCGTCACTATGCACACGTTGATTGCCCCGGCCACGCCGACTATGTGAAGAACATGATCACCGGTGCAGCGCAGATGGACGGCGCGATCCTGGTTGTATCGGCTGCTGACGGCCCGATGCCACAGACCCGCGAGCACATCCTGCTTGCCCGTCAGGTTGGCGTTCCTGCGATCGTCGTGTTCCTGAACAAGGTTGATCAGGTTGACGATGCTGAACTGCTCGAACTGGTTGAGCTTGAAGTGCGTGAGCTTCTGTCGAAGTACGACTTCCCGGGCGATGATGTACCGATCGTCAAGGGTTCGGCTCTGGCTGCGCTTGAAGACAGCAACAAGGAAATCGGCGAAGACGCAGTGCGCGCGCTGATGGCTGAAGTTGACAAGTACATCCCGACGCCAGAGCGTCCGGTTGACCTGCCGTTCCTGATGCCGATCGAAGACGTGTTCTCGATCTCGGGTCGTGGTACGGTTGTGACGGGCCGCGTTGAACGCGGTATCGTCAAGGTTGGTGAAGAAGTTGAAATCATCGGCATCAAGCCGACGACGAAGACGACAGTTACCGGCGTTGAAATGTTCCGCAAGCTGCTCGATCAGGGCCAGGCAGGCGACAACATTGGCGCGCTGATCCGCGGCGTTGGACGTGAAGACGTTGAGCGTGGCCAGATCCTTGCCAAGCCAGGTTCGGTCAAGCCGCACACCAAGTTCAAGGCAGAAGCCTACATCCTGACGAAGGACGAAGGTGGCCGTCATACGCCATTCTTCTCCAACTACCGTCCGCAGTTCTACTTCCGCACGACCGACGTGACGGGTGTAGTAACCCTGCCGGAAGGCACGGAAATGGTTATGCCCGGCGACAACATCTCTGTTGATGTGACGCTGATCGTGCCGATCGCAATGGAAGAGAAGCTCCGCTTCGCTATCCGTGAAGGTGGCCGCACCGTAGGTGCCGGCATCGTCGCTTCGATCATTGAATAATATTAAGGTTTTATGCAGGGACGCCTGTTATAGGCGTCTCCGCTAAACAAGGAAAAGATGAAATGAACGGTCAAAACATCCGCATTCGCCTCAAGGCGTTTGATCATCGGATCCTTGACGATTCGACGCGGGAAATCGTGTCGACTGCCAAGCGTACCGGTGCCAATGTGCGCGGACCGATCCCGCTTCCTACGCGGATCGAGAAGTTCACGGTTAATCGCTCGCCGCACATCGACAAGAAGAGCCGCGAACAGTTCGAGATGCGCACTCATAAGCGTCTTCTCGATATCGTAGACCCAACCCCGCAGACAGTAGACGCGCTGATGAAGCTCGATCTTTCCGCTGGTGTTGATGTCGAGATCAAGCTGTAAGGCTTGAGGACGGAAGGACGAACCGATGCGTTCAGGTGTAATTGCACAGAAACTGGGCATGACTCGCGTCTACAATGACGCAGGTGAGCATGTGCCGGTGACAGTACTCCGGATGGAGAATTGTCAGGTTGTGGCTCAGCGTACAGTCGAGAAGAATGGCTACACTGCCGTTCAGCTCGGTGTTGGCCTGGCCAAAGTAAAGAATACAACACAGGCACTGCGCGGTCATTTCGCGACGGCCTCGGTTGAGCCAAAGGCGAAAGTGGCTGAGTTCCGCGTTTCTGCTGACAACCTCTTGGATGTCGGTGTTGAGATCACGGCCGAGCATTACGTCGTTGGTCAGAAGGTTGATGTGACGGGTACATCGATCGGTAAAGGTTTTGCCGGTTCGATGAAGCGTCACAACTTCGGTGGTCACCGCGCCACACACGGTAACTCGGTAACTCACCGCGCTCACGGTTCGACCGGTCAGCGTCAGGACCCGGGTAAAGTGTTCAAGGGCAAGAAGATGGCCGGTCACATGGGTCAGACCCGCGTGACGACCCAGAACATCGAAGTTGTTTCGACTGATCTGGATCGTGGTCTTATTCTGGTTCGTGGTGCTGTTCCTGGTTCCAAGGGTGCATGGATTTTGGTTCGCGATGCCATGAAGGTAGCGCTGCCAGCTTCTGCTCCCAAGCCAGCTGGTGTTCGCCAGGCCGCAAACACCGCAGCAGCTGTGTCTGATGCAGAAGTAGCTCAGACAACCGAGGGAGCCGAATAATGGATCTCACAATTACAACACTTGAAGGCAAAGACGCCGGCAAGGTCAAACTCTCGGAAGAGATTTTCGGTCTTGAGCCACGCGACGATATCCTTCAGCGCATGGTCCGTTACCAGCTCGCCCGCAAGCAGCAGGGAACACATAAGGCAAAGGGTCGTTCGGAAATCGCACGCACCGGCGCCAAGATGTACAAGCAGAAGGGTACGGGCCGCGCCCGTCACCATTCGGCACGTGCTCCGCAGTTCCGCGGCGGTGGTAAGGCTCATGGTCCGGTTGTTCACAGCCATGATCATGACTTGCCGAAGAAGGTTCGCGCTCTTGCGCTCCGTCATGCCCTGTCTGCCAAGGTAAAGGCTTCAGAACTCATCATCATCGATGATCTGGCCTCTGCTGACGCAAAGACAAAGGTACTTGTTTCGCAGTTCGCCAAGCTGGGCTTCGAAAATGCGCTTCTCATCGGCGGTGCCGAGATTGATGCGAATTTCCGTCGTGCTGCTTCGAACATCCCGAACATCGATGTTCTGCCAATTCAGGGCATCAATGTTTACGACATCCTGCGTCGCGGCAAGCTCGTGCTTTCCAAGGCTGCAGTTGAAGCTCTCGAGGAGCGTTTCAAATGACCGATCTTCGCCACTACGACGTGATCGTCAGCCCGGTTATTACGGAAAAGTCGACCCTGGTTTCTGAACATAACCAGGTCGTCTTCAACGTAGCCCGCAAGGCAACGAAGCCGGAAATCAAGGCCGCAGTCGAAGCGCTGTTTCGCGTGAAGGTTACTGCAGTCAATACAGCTGTGCGCAAAGGCAAGGTGAAGCGGTTCCGCGGCATCGTCGGGCGCCAGAGTGATGTCAAGAAAGCAGTCGTGACGCTTGCCGAAGGGCAGTCGATCGATGTTTCGACTGGTCTCTGAGGGGCCGTGGAGTAAAGACAATGGCACTCAAACATTATAATCCAACCACACCAAGCCAGCGTCAGCTGGTGATTGTGGACCGTTCGGAGCTCTACAAGGGCAAGCCTGTCAAGGCTTTGACTGAAGGTCTTCATTCAAAGGGTGGTCGTAACAACTCCGGTCGCGTGACTGCACGCTATCAGGGTGGTGGTCACAAGCGCACATACCGCTTTGTAGATTTCAAGCGCCGCAAGCATGACGTGGCTGCCAAGGTTGAACGCCTTGAATACGATCCGAACCGGACCGCATTCATTGCTCTCATCCGCTACGAAGACGGTGAGTTGAGCTACATCTTGGCTCCGCAGCGTTTGGCTGTTGGCGACAGCGTTATTGCTGGCGCGCAGACAGACGTTAAGCCAGGCAATGCGATGCCATTGTCGTCGATCCCGGTCGGCACCATCATCCACAATGTGGAGATGAAGCCAGGCAAGGGCGGTCAGATTGCTCGCTCCGCCGGTACCTATGCGCAGCTCGTTGGCCGCGATCAGGGCATGGCAATCCTTCGCCTGAACTCAGGTGAACAGCGCCTCGTCCACGGTTCGTGCTTTGCCACGGTCGGTGCAGTATCCAATCCTGACCATGGCAATATCAGCCTTGGTAAGGCAGGCCGCAGCCGTTGGCTTGGCAAGCGCCCGCACGTTCGCGGTGTTGCCATGAACCCGGTTGATCACCCGCACGGTGGTGGTGAAGGTCGTACGTCCGGTGGTCGTCATCCAGTTTCTCCGTGGGGCAAGCCTACGAAGGGCAAGAAGACGCGCTCCAACAAGTCGACGGACAAGTTCATCGCTCGTTCGCGTCATCAGCGCAAGAAGTAAGAGAGGTAGTCTGAAATGGCTCGTTCAGTTTGGAAAGGCCCGTTCATCGATGGCTATCTTCTCAAGAAAGCTGAGAAGGTACGTGAGGGCGGTCGCAGTGAAGTTATCAAGATCTGGAGCCGTCGCTCCACGATCCTGCCACAGTTCGTCGGTCTGACCTTCGGTGTGTACAATGGTAACAAGCATGTGCCGGTCTCGGTCAACGAAGAGATGATCGGTCACAAGTTTGGTGAATTCGCTCCGACGCGTACCTATTACGGTCATGGCGCGGATAAGAAAGCGAAGAGGAAATAAAGATGGGCAAGGCTAAGGCTCCGCGCCAGCTTAAGGACAACGAGGCGAAAGCCGTTGCCCGTACGCTCCGTATCAGCCCTCAGAAGCTAAATCTGGTGGCGGCTATGATCCGTGGCAAGAAGGTTAACGCCGCTCTTGCCGATCTGGAATTTTCGCGCAAGCGGATTTCAGGAACGGTGAAAAAGACTCTCGAATCAGCTATTGCCAACGCAGAAAACAACCATGACCTGGATGTTGATGCTCTGGTTGTTGCTGAAGCCTATGTTGGCAAGTCAATCGTGATGAAGCGTTTCCACGTTCGTGGTCGCGGTCGTGCAAGCCGGATCGAGAAGCCATTCTCGCATCTGACGATCGTTGTCCGCGAAGTTGAGGAAAAAGGGGAGGCCGCATAATGGGCCAGAAGATTAATCCGGTTGGCTTCCGCCTTGGCATCAACCGGACCTGGGACTCGCGTTGGTACGCGAACACAGGTGAATACGGCAAGCTGCTGCATGAAGACCTGAAGATCCGCAAGTATCTGATGGACGAATTGAAGCAGGCTGCCATTTCCAAGGTGGTGATCGAGCGTCCGCACAAGAAGTGCCGCGTTACGATCCATGCTGCACGTCCAGGTCTGATCATCGGCAAGAAGGGCGCCGATATCGAGAAGCTGCGCCGCAAGCTGTCAGAAATGACAAACGCGGACACAACTCTCAATATCGTTGAAGTCCGCAAGCCGGAAACAGACGCAGTACTGGTTGCGCAGTCCATCGCTCAGCAGCTGGAACGCCGTGTTGCATTCCGCCGTGCCATGAAGCGTGCCGTTCAGTCGGCCATGCGTCTTGGTGCAGAAGGCATTCGTATCAATTGCTCGGGTCGTCTTGGCGGCGCGGAAATTGCGCGTATGGAATGGTACCGTGAAGGCCGTGTGCCTTTGCATACACTTCGTGCCGATATCGATTACGGAACTGCTGAAGCACACACCGCCTACGGCATCTGTGGCGTCAAGGTCTGGGTATTCAAGGGCGAGATCCTTGAGCATGACCCAATGGCCTCCGAACGTCGCGCTGTTGAAGGTGATGGTCATCAGGGTCAGAACCGTCGCCGCGAAAACGCTTAAAATAGCGTCTTTCCGGAAAGAGAATTTTGGAGTAGAGAACAATGCTGCAGCCTAAGCGCACAAAGTTCCGCAAGCAGTTCAAGGGCCGTATCCACGGCGCGTCGAAAGGCGGCACGGATCTTAATTTTGGTGCTTTCGGCCTGAAGGCCCTCGAGCCGAACCGCGTTACCGCGCGTGAGATCGAAGCCGCTCGCCGTGCAATTACCCGTCACATGAAGCGTGCGGGCCGTGTGTGGATCCGGATTTTTCCGGATGTGCCAGTAACATCGAAGCCTACCGAAGTCCGCATGGGTAAAGGTAAGGGTTCCGTGGACTACTGGGCTTCCCGTGTAGCACCAGGCCGCGTCATGTTTGAACTCGACGGCGTTCCGGAAGACGTGGCTCGTGAGGCTCTTCGCCTTGGTGCTGCCAAGCTTTCGGTCAAGACGCGCTTTATTCAGCGCATCGCAGAATAAGGGGTGGATGTTATGAAATCCGCAGAAGTCCGGGCCTTGAGCCTCGATCAGTTGAATGAAGAGTTGGCTGGCCTGAAGAAAGAGCAGTTTAATCTGCGCTTCCAGAAAGCAACCGGTCAGTTGGAAAAAACCGCTCGTGTCAGGCAGATCCGCCGTGATATAGCGCGCATCAAGACAGTCGCCCGCCAGAAAGCGGTCGAGAGCAAGGCTTAAGGAAGAAAACCATGCCTAAACGCATTCTGCAGGGCGTTGTCGTCAGCGACAAAAACGACAAGACCGTCGTGGTCAAGGTCGAGCGGCGCTATTCGCACCCGCTCCTCCAGAAGACTGTGCGCCAGTCCAAGAAGTACAAGGCGCACGACGAGAGCAACCAGTTCAAGGTCGGCGATGCCGTTTCCATTCAGGAATCGAAGCCGATTTCGAAAGACAAGCGTTGGGTTGTCGTAACAGACGCCCCGGCGAGTTAATTAACTATCTGTATGTAAGTACGCAACAATCGCGAGGGGCAAGGAAAGCCCAGTCCGGTTGAACAAGAAGAAGGCGGCTAGTCATGATTCAGATGCAAACAAACCTCGACGTCGCGGATAATTCCGGCGCCCGTCGTGTCATGTGCATCAAGGTGCTGGGCGGCTCGAAGCGGAAGTATGCTTCGGTCGGCGACATTATTGTCGTTTCGATCAAGGAAGCAATTCCGCGCGGCCGTGTTAAAAAGGGTGACGTGATGAAGGCTGTGGTTGTTCGCACAGCCAAGGACATCCGTCGCGCAGATGGTAGCGTTATTCGTTTCGACAAGAACGCTGCAGTCCTGATCGACAACAAGAAAGAGCCTATCGGCACGCGTATCTTCGGACCGGTTCCGCGCGAACTTCGCGCAAAGAACCACATGAAGATCATCTCGCTGGCTCCAGAAGTACTCTAAAGGAGCAGACGATGCAGAAAATCCGTAAAGGCGACCGCGTTGTCGTTCTTGCTGGTAAGGACAAAGGTCGTACCGGCGAAGTAATCAAAGTTTTGCCGAAGGATGAGCAGGCGCTCGTTCGCGGCATCAACGTTGTCAAGCGTCACCAGAAGCAGACACAGACTCAGGAAGCTGGCATTATTTCGAAAGAAGCGCCGCTCCATCTGTCCAATCTTGCTATTGCCGACCCGAAGGATGGCAAGCCGACCCGTGTTGGCTTCAAGGTCCTCGAGAACGGCGACAAGGTACGTGTAGCAAAGCGTTCGGGAGACCAGATCGATGGCTAATCCAGCTGCAAAGATCGAACCACGCTTGAAGAAGCAGTACCTTGAAGTGGTACGTAAGGATCTTCTCGAGCAGTTCAAATATGACAACGAGATGCAGATTCCACGCATCACCAAAGTTGTTCTTAACATGGGCGTTGGTGAAGCAACTGCTGATTCCAAGAAGCCAACTGTCGCAGCTGAAGATCTGGCATTGATTGCTGGTCAGAAGCCGGTTATTACCCGGGCGCGTAATTCGATCGCTACCTTCAAGGTACGTGAGAATATGCCGATCGGCACGAAGGTTACGCTTCGTAAAGAGCGTATGTACGAATTTCTGGATCGTCTGATCACGATCGCGCTGCCGCGCGTTCGAGATTTCCGCGGTCTGAACCCAAAGAGCTTTGATGGTCGTGGCAACTTTGCCATGGGTATCAAGGAACACATTGTGTTCCCGGAAATCAACTACGATAAGGTTGATCAGATCTGGGGCATGGACATCATCGTTTGCACGACTGCAAAGACGGATGATGAAGCACGCGCTCTTTTGCGCGCCTTCAACTTCCCCTTCCGCCAGTAACGGCAAGCGTAGCGAGGTATTTGAAATGGCAAAGACTAGCGCAGTCGAAAAGAACAAGCGCCGTGGTTTGCTCGTCAAGCAGTTTGCTGCAAAGCGTGCTCGTTTGAAGGCAATCGTGATGGATCAGTCGCTTCCTCTGGATGAGCGCTTCCGCGCGACTATCCAGCTGGCAGAACTGCCACGCAATTCCACCAAGGTTCGTATTCGCAATCGTTGTGAAGTATCGGGCCGTCCGCGCGGTTTTTACCGCAAACTGAAAATGTCGCGTATCGCATTGCGCCAGCTGGGTTCGCTCGGCCAGGTGCCTGGCATCGTGAAGTCGAGCTGGTAAGGGAGAAGACAGATGTCTATGACAGATCCTCTCGGCGATATGCTGACACGTATCCGTAACGCAATCATGCGCAAAAAGGGCAAGGTTTCTACACCTGCCTCCAAGCTGCGCGCACGCGTTCTGGATGTTCTTCAGTCCGAAGGTTATATCCGCGGATACAGCCAGGTTGATTTCGAAAACGGCAAGTCCGAAATCGAAATCGAACTGAAGTATTTTGAGAATGTACCAGTAATCCGTGAGATTACCCGTATTTCGAAGCCTGGCCGTCGCGTTTACGTTTCGGTCAAGTCGATCCCGCAGGTTGCGAACGGTCTTGGTATTTCGATCCTGTCGACACCGAAGGGTGTGATGGCAGACCACGAGGCACGTGAACAGAATGTCGGCGGCGAATTGCTCTGCCGTATATTCTAAGCGCTGGCTGGAAAAGGTTTGAAAAATGTCTCGTATCGGTAAAAAACCAGTGGCAGTCCCGGCCGGCGTAACCGCCAGCGTTGACGGCCAAACCATCAAGGCCAAGGGCCCCAAGGGTGAACTGAGCTTTGTCGCCAATGACGAAGTTCTGGTCAAGTTCGAAGATAACGCCGTTCGCGTTGATCCGCGTGACAGCAGCAAGACCGCACGGTCGAAGTGGGGCATGAGCCGCACGATGATCGTCAACATCTTCACAGGTGTTAAGGACGGTTTTGAAAAGCGTCTCGAGATCAATGGTGTTGGTTATCGTGCGGCTATGCAGGGCAAGAATGTCCAGCTGTCGCTCGGTTTCAGCCACGAAGTGGTCTACCAGGTACCGGAAGGTATTACAGTTGCTGTGCCGAAGCCGACGGAAATCGTCATCACCGGCATCGACAAGCAGCAGGTTGGTCAGGTTGCCGCTGAGATCCGCGAATATCGTGGTCCAGAACCCTATAAGGGCAAGGGCGTGAAGTATGCGGGCGAGAAGATCGTTCGCAAAGAAGGTAAGAAGAAGTAAGGAATTCGTGTCATGGCATCGCCGAAAGAAATCATTCAGCGTCGCGCTTCGCGTGTTCGCCGCCAGCTCAAGGCGGTTGCCGGTGACCGTCCGCGGCTCAGCGTCCACCGTTCTTCGAAGAATATCTATGCGCAGATCATTGATGATGCGCGTGGTCACACTATTGCATCCGCATCCACTCTCGAAGCTGACCTTAAGGGCAAGCTGAAGACCGGTGCAGATTCGGATGCTGCGGCCCTGATCGGCAAGCTCGTTGCAGAGCGCGCCGTCAAGGCTGGCATCAAGGAAGTTGTCTTTGATCGTGGTGCCTATATTTACCACGGCCGTGTAAAGGCACTTGCTGAAGCTGCTCGCGAAGCTGGTCTCAGCTTCTAAGGCAAAAACTTTCGAGATCCGGGACTGCAGGGGCTTGTCTCCTGTAAGCCGGATTTTGCTACTATCATTCGTGCTACCGGAAAAGAAAAAGGAATTAGGAGCATGGCACAGGAAAAACGGAACCGCGAGGATCGCGGCCGCAACGAAGAGCGCGATAGCGAATTCGTTGACAAGCTAGTTCACATCAACCGCGTCGCCAAGGTCGTCAAGGGCGGTCGGCGTTTTGGTTTTGCAGCTCTCGTCGTCGTTGGCGATCAGAAGGGCCGCGTTGGTTTTGGTCATGGCAAGGCACGTGAAGTGCCGGAAGCTATCCGCAAGGCCACCGAAGCTGCCAAGCGCGAGATGATTTTCGTACCGCTGCGTTCAGGCCGTACACTTCATCACGATGTTCATGGCCGTCATGGCGCCGGCAAGGTTCTGCTTCGTGCAGCAACAGCTGGTACAGGTATCATCGCCGGTGGTCCAATGCGCGCTGTCTTCGAGACACTGGGCGTACAGGACGTTGTTGCCAAGTCGCTCGGCTCGTCGAACCCATACAACATGGTTCGTGCGACATTCGATGCCTTGAAGCACCAGATGCATCCCAAGGACATCGCTGCCCAGCGCGGTATCAAGTACTCCACACTGCAGGCTCGTCGCCGCGACGTGGTCGGTTCGGAAGAATAGGCCAGAAGCTGGCGCAGCAGGGCAGGGATCTCGGTCCCGCTGGCTGTAGACTAAAGGATATAAGTCATGGTTGAGAAGAAGAAGGGTAAGACGGTTACGGTCGAACAGATCGGCAGCCCTATCCGCCGTCCGGCAGAACAGCGTGCAACGCTTGTTGGCCTGGGCCTCAATAAAATGCATCGTCGCCGGGTTCTGGAAGATACGCCTTCCGTCCGTGGCATGATTGCGAAAGTTCAGCATCTCGTCCGCGTTGTGGACGAGGCTTAAGAACTCCGGAGATTGATCAAATGAAACTCAATGATCTGAGCGAAAACGCAGGCGCCACCAAGGCTCGCAAGCGCGTTGGCCGTGGTATCGGCTCCGGCTCCGGCAAGACTGCCGGTCGCGGTGTGAAGGGCCAGAAGTCCCGTTCCGGCGTTGCCATCAACGGCTTCGAAGGCGGACAGATGCCACTTTACCGTCGCTTGCCAAAGCGCGGTTTTACCAACATCTTCATGAAGAACTTCAATGAAGTATCTGTTGGCCGCATCCAGACTGCTATCGATGCCAAGAAGCTCGATGCCAAGGTTGCAATCACGATTGAAACCCTGAAGGCTGCTGGCATTATCCGCCGTGCAAAAGACGGTGTCCGTCTGCTTTCCGGTGGCGATATCAAGGTTGCAGTGACGGTTGAAGTTGCTGGCGCTTCCAAGGCCGCGATCGAAAAGATCGAAAAGGCTGGCGGTTCAGTCAAGCTTCCTGCTGTTGCAGCAGCTGCAGAATAAATCTATGAAATGAGCGGCGGCCTTCCGGGTCGCCGCTTGTATCTTGTCTTGCCCGATCATATTTACCAAAAAAATCCCGCATTGTTCTTTTGGTAAATATGATGGGAAAATCCTGGTGCTGATGCATTCCTTGTTCCGATTGGGAATGCTCGGCGCAGTAACGGCACATATCTGGGTAGGACCGTCAGTGCCTGACGGGCGCAGACCGGAGACTACTTATGGCATCAGCCGCTGAACAGCTCGCCTCCAATCTTAATTTCTCTGCTTTTTCCAAAGCCGAAGAGCTCAAAAAGCGCATTTGGTTTACATTAGGCGCATTGCTGGTTTACCGGCTCGGAACCTATATTCCGCTTCCCGGCATTAATCTTGGTGCCTATGCCCAGGCCTTTAACCATCAGGCGCAGGGCATTCTGGGCATGTTCAACATGTTTGCTGGTGGCGCGGTCGCTCGTATGGCGATCTTTGCGCTCGGCATCATGCCCTACATTTCTGCGTCGATTATCGTTCAGCTGATGACGTCGGTTATTCCGGCGCTTGAGCAGCTCAAGAAAGATGGCGAGCAGGGCCGCAAGGTCATCAACCAGTATACGCGCTATGGCACGGTGCTGCTGGCGACGGTTCAGGCCTATGCCATTGCTGTTGGTCTGCAGGGCAGTCAGGGCATTGTCACCAATCCCGGACCATTCTTCCTGTTTTCGACCGTTATCACCCTCGTTGGCGGAACCATGTTCCTGATGTGGCTGGGTGAACAGATTACAGCGCGTGGTATCGGCAATGGTATTTCGCTGATCATCTTCTCCGGTATTGTTGCAAACCTTCCACAGGCCATCTCTGGCACGCTGGAACTCGGCCGTACCGGCGCTTTGTCTACACCTATCATCCTTGCAATCATTGTTCTGACGATTGCAGTTATTGGTATCATCGTCTTTGTTGAACGTGCGCAGCGCCGTCTTCTGATCCAGTATCCGAAGCGTCAGGTGGGCAATCGCATGTTCCAGGGCGATACATCGCACCTGCCGCTGAAGCTCAATACGGCTGGTGTTATTCCTCCGATCTTCGCGTCTTCGCTGTTGCTTCTGCCTGCCACCATTGCCGGTTTTGCCAACAACCAGAACCTTCCGGGCTGGGCGACGACAATCCTTTCTTCGCTTGGTCATGGCCAGCCGCTCTACATGGCTTCCTACGCTGCGATGATCGTGTTCTTTGCCTTCTTCTACACGGCACTTGTCTTCAATCCCAAGGACACTGCCGATCAGCTCAAGAAGCATTCCGGCTTCATTCCCGGCATTCGTCCCGGTGAACGTACAGCCGAATATATCGACTACGTTTTGACCCGCATCACGGTTCTCGGCGCAGCCTATCTCGTATTGATCTGCATGCTGCCGGAGTTCCTGATTTCCTGGGCTGGCGTTCCTTTCTATCTCGGCGGTACATCGCTGCTGATTGTCGTGAGCGTCACGCTCGATACGGTTGCACAGATCCAGGGTCACCTGATCGCGCATCAATATGAGGGGCTTATCAAGAAGTCTAAGCTCCGTGGAGGGAAGCGGAACAGATGAGATTAATACTTCTCGGACCACCGGGGGCAGGTAAGGGAACTCAATCTCAGCGCTTGGTAGAGAAACTAGGGATACCGCAGCTCTCCACTGGAGACATGTTGCGGGACGCAGTCAAAGCCGGAACCGATGTCGGTTTGCGCGCCAAGGCTGTCATGGATGCCGGCAAGCTGGTATCTGACGAAATCGTCAATGCGATCGTTTCAGAGCGCATTGATCAGCCCGATGCAGCCAATGGCTTTATTCTTGATGGTTATCCCCGGACACTTGTCCAGGCCGATGCTGTGGGGGACATGCTGTCGGATAAGGGATTTGAGCTTGATTGTGTTATCGAGCTTGAGGTCGACGACAATGTGCTCGTCGAGCGAATCTCTGGTCGTTATACCTGCGCCAAGTGCGGTACGGGTTATCACGACACCAACAAGCAGCCCAAGGTACCGGGTGTGTGCGACAAATGCGGTTCGACGGAATTCAAGCGGCGTCCCGATGACAATGCTGAAACGGTCCGCACGCGGCTCGAAGCATACTACAAACAGACTTCGCCCCTGATTGGCTACTACTATGCCAAGGGCAAGCTGAAGAAGGTCGATGGGATGGCAGACTTCGAAGAAGTCACCAAATCGATCGAGAAGATTTTGGCGGAACTTTAGATTCCGACAAAAATGTACGGGAGGAGTTGACTTTTCGAAGCGATTCCTTCAAAGACGGCGGAAATTCGCTTGGATATGAAGCGATCGGCGCCGATCCGGTAAAGCAGGTTCGGGGCTGATCGTTTGTGTTTGTCCCGGATATCATTTTCATCCCGTCATCTGGCCGGTCGCGTTGACTGTCCAGCTCTGCCGGTTAACAAGGAGAACAGACGTGGCTCGTATTGCTGGCGTCAACATCCCGACGAATAAGCGCGTTGTTATCGCGCTTCAGTACATTCACGGGATTGGTCAAAAATTTGCACAGGAAATCGTCGCTAAAGTCGGCATTCCTGCAGAGCGTCGTGTCAATCAGTTGACCGATGCCGAAGTGCTGCAGATTCGTGAAACCATCGATCGTGATTACCAGGTAGAAGGTGATCTGCGTCGTGAAGTTTCCATCAACATCAAGCGTCTGATGGATCTGGGCTGCTACCGCGGTCTGCGTCATCGCCGCTCCCTGCCAGTTCGTGGCCAGCGTACGCACACCAATGCGCGTACCCGTAAGGGTCCTGCCAAGGCAATCGCCGGCAAGAAGAAGTAAGGTCACTCCGGCGCGGTTCGCTGCGCCGGTTCTGCTTTTGCAGAGATACAGTGTCGGTTTCGCACTTTAACTGAAACCATGGTGGAGCCTCTGGAAATACGGAGGCGTCGAGATCAACTGAAAGGACTACTATGGCCAAGGAAGCCACACGCGTTCGCCGCCGCGAGCGTAAAAATATTTCGTCGGGCGTTGCCCACGTTAATTCGACATTCAACAACACGATGATCACCATCACGGATGCGCAGGGCAATGCAATTGCCTGGTCCTCCGCCGGTGCGCAGGGCTTCAAGGGTTCACGTAAATCCACGCCTTTCGCTGCACAGATGGCTGCTGAAGATTGTGCCAAGAAGGCACAGGAACATGGCATGCGTTCGCTCGAAGTTGAAGTTTGCGGACCGGGCTCCGGCCGTGAATCGGCTCTGCGCGCACTTCAGGCTGCTGGTTTCACGATTACATCGATCCGCGATGTGACACCGATCCCGCACAATGGTTGCCGCCCGCGCAAGCGTCGCCGCGTCTAATCTGTTTCGACAAGATTTGGCCGTATGAGCTGAAATTCAGTTCCTCTATGGTTTCCACGCTTCATTGCCACGATTGGATGGTGGCATGGCAAGGATAGGGAAAAACTAGATGATCCAGAAAAACTGGCAAGAATTGATCAAGCCGAACAAGGTCGAGTTCCAGACCTCCGGCTCGAAGACAAAGGCAACTGTTGTCGCTGAGCCGCTTGAACGCGGCTTTGGCTTGACGCTCGGCAATGCTCTGCGCCGTGTGCTTCTGTCTTCACTGCGCGGCGCTGCCGTGACTGCCGTTCAGATTGATGGTGTTCTGCATGAATTCTCATCGATCCCCGGCGTTCGTGAAGATGTGACGGACATTGTCCTCAACATCAAGGAAATCGCTATCCACATGGAGAGCGACGGTCCGAAGCGCATGGTCGTCCGCAAGGAAGGCCCCGGCGTTGTAACGGCTGGCGACATTCAGACGGTTGGCGATATCGAAATCCTCAATCCGGAACACGTGATCTGCACGCTCGATGAAGGCGCTGAAATCCGCATGGAATTCACCGTTAACACCGGCAAGGGTTACGTTCCGGCTGACCGCAACCGTGCAGAAGATGCGCCAATCGGCTTGATCCCGGTTGATAGCCTCTACTCACCGGTTCGCAAGGTGTCCTACAAGATCGAAAACACCCGTGAGGGACAGGTTCTCGATTATGATAAGTTGATCCTGTCGATCGAGACTGATGGTTCGATCTCCGGTGAAGATGCTGTTGCTTATGCAGCACGCATTCTGCAGGACCAGCTGGCGATCTTCGTCAACTTCGACGAGCCGCAGAAGGAAGTACAGCAGGAACAGGTCACTGAACTTGCGTTCAATCCGGCTCTGCTCAAGAAGGTCGATGAACTCGAACTTTCCGTACGCTCGGCAAACTGCCTGAAGAATGATAATATCGTCTATATCGGCGATCTTATTCAGAAGACAGAAGCAGAAATGCTGCGCACACCAAACTTTGGTCGCAAGTCGCTGAACGAAATCAAGGAAGTTCTGGCTTCCATGGGTCTCCATCTTGGTATGGAAGTCCCATCCTGGCCGCCAGAAAACATTGAAGATCTCGCGAAGCGTTACGAAGACCAGTATTAAGAACCCGGGCTTTTGCCCGACAACAAAGCCCGGGCCGTGAGCCCGAAAAGAGAAATTGAAGGAGAAGGCTCATGCGCCACGGTAATTCAGGCCGCAAGCTTAACCGGACTGCCAGCCATCGTAAGGCGATGTTTGCCAATATGGCTGCATCATTGATTGAGCATGAGCAGATCGTTACAACGCTGCCCAAGGCTAAAGAAATTCGTCCAATCGTTGAAAAGCTTGTCACACTCGGCAAGCGCGGTGATCTGCATGCTCGTCGTCAGGCGATCTCGGCAATCCGCGATGCCAAGCTCGTAGCAAAGCTGTTTGACACGCTTGCTCCGCGCTATGGCCAGCGCAATGGTGGCTACATCCGCATCATGAAGGCAGGCTTCCGTACCGGTGACAATGCACCGCTCGCAGTGGTCGAATTCGTTGATCGCGATGTCAGCGCCAAGGGTTCCAAGGATTTGGCCCGCGTTGCTGCTGAACAGGCAAGCGAAGCTGAAGCCGCATAATCTGCGCTTTTGCATTTTGGATTTAAGGATAGGGGGCCTTTACGGGCCCCTTTTCTGTTTTGCTATGACCTTCGTATAATTGAATTTTTGCCTAACTTGCGCTATATATGACCGGTTAAATGGTCAGGAGTGAGTGATGAGCACGGTTAATCTTGTCGAAGCAAAAGCGCATTTGAGCGATTTGATTGATCAGGTGGAAGCCGGGGAGACCGTGGATATTTTGCGTCGAGGCAAGTTGGTGGCCCGCTTGGTGCCAGCCAAGGCAGCGCGTAAACCTGTCGATGTTGCGGTTTTGCGGAAGCTTACGGAAAAGATGCCTGTACAGACAGAGCCGGCTGGTGAGTTTGTGCGCAAGATGCGCGACGATGATCGCTACTGATGCTCTATATTGATACGTCGGTTCTTGTTGCAGTATTGACTGCGGAAAGCCAAACCGAGCGAATGCTTGATTTTCTCGGCGCACAGCACGCAGAGCCTTTGGCGGTGAGTGATTGGACCATCACCGAGTTTTCTTCAGCACTCTCGCTCAAGGTGCGTATGAAACAGCTGGAAGTGCAGCACCGGAACAGTTCCCTTGCAGCCTTTCATCGTCTGGTTGGTGAGTCATTTGAGACTTTGCCTATCACGGGGACGCAGTTTCGCTCCGCTGCTCAGATAGCTGATCAATATGCTGCCGGGATAAGAGCCCGTGATGCATTGCATTTGGCTGTTGCTATTCATCATGGGGCCACCATCTATACTCTGGACCGCAAATTTGCCGAGGCGGCCGAAAATATGGGCGCAATAGCCAAGCTGCTTTGAATGTCTCAAATTTGCTTTGTTTCATGGCTGGTATCTCCTATGAAATTCAGCACATTAGATTGACAAGCTTTACTGATTCATCAGTACAGGAGATCGATATGAGTTCTTCCAGAATTGCACTATCAGCACGGACGCTTCTTATTTGCTCGGCACTTGTGTCCGGTATGACAGCGCCAGTTTACGCGCAAACGGCTGTTGATACGACAAAGCAGGTTCCGGCAACCCGTGCGGATACGCAATTGTCCTTTGCGCCGCTTGTCAAACAGACTGCGGGAGCAGTTGTTAATGTTTACGCGGCGCGTGAAGTGCAGCAGCGCTCGCCTTTCTCCGGTGATCCCTTCTTCGAACAGTTCTTCGGCGGCAAATTCAATGGCCCGCCACGTATTCAATCCTCGCTCGGTTCCGGGGTGATTGTCGATCCGTCCGGTATCGTTGTCACCAACAACCACGTTATCCGCGATGCGGAGACCGTGAAGATCGCGCTGTCAGACGGGCGTGAATTTGAATCGCGGGTTCTTCTCAAAGATGAATCGACCGATCTTGCCATTCTGAAGATTGATGCGAATGAGCAGTTTCCCGTCCTGCAACTTGCCGACTCCGATAAGGTCGAGGTCGGTGATCTCGTTCTGGCAATTGGCAACCCTTTTGGTGTTGGTCAGACGGTGACGAGCGGCATTGTCTCGGCACAAGCCCGCACCCGGGTCGGTATTTCTGATTTTGACTTCTTCATCCAGACCGATGCCGCGATTAATCCCGGCAATTCCGGCGGTGCCTTGATTGGCATGGATGGCAAGCTTGTTGGTATCAATACAGCGATTTTCTCCCGTTCCGGCGGTTCTGTCGGTATCGGTTTTGCCATTCCATCCAACATGGTGCGCGCCGTGGTCGACACGGCAAAGCAGGGCGGCGACACATTCCAACGCCCATATATTGGCGCGACGTTCCAGAACGTAACGTCTGATGTCGCCGAAGGTCTTGGAATGAAGCAGCCTTATGGTGCCTTGGTAACAAGTGTGGTCAAGGATGGACCGGCTGAAAAGGGCGGGCTTCTGGTTGGTGATGTGGTTTTGTCCGTGGACGATTTCCGTATCGAGAATTTTGATGGACTTGGATATCGCCTGTCGACAGCAGGAATTGGCAAGACTGTGAAGCTTGGCGTTCTGAGCAGGTCCAAGGAGAAGGTGATTTCTCTGGTTCTGGAGAAGCCAAGGCCAGATGATCCAAGCAGCAAGGCGGTGATTCAAGGCAAGAACCCGCTTTCTGGCGCGCAGGTTATTACGCTCACACCAAGCAGTGCGACGCGCCTGCGTCTATCCGGCGACACCACAGGTGTTGCGGTCGAGAAGATTTTCCCCAATACCCCGGCGGCTCGCATTGGTTTGCAGCCAGGCGATATTGTGCGCAAGGTCAATGGTCGCGATATCACCACGGTCGCAGATTTGACCGCAGTGATGTCCAGCTCGCCCGTATTGTGGCGTTTCGAGTTTGAACGCGGCGGTGCGATCATCCGCCAGATCATTCGTTAGATGAGGCTTGCAGGGCAATGACGGATCTATTTTCGGCGAAGGACGATCCGGCTTCGGACCGGAGCAGGCCGCTTGCCGACCGTTTGCGTCCGCGATCTCTTGGTGAAGTGACCGGTCAGGAGCACCTGACCGGAGCCGAAGGTGCCCTGACGCGCATGATCGCATCGGGCTCGCTCGGATCGATGATTTTCTGGGGCCCGCCCGGCACCGGCAAGACCACCGTCGCGCGTTTGCTTGCGGGCGAAACCAATCTTGCCTTCGAACAGATATCGGCGATTTTTTCCGGTGTGGCTGACCTGAAAAAGGTTTTCGAGATGGCGCGGGCACGAAAAATGTCCGGTCGCCAGACATTATTGTTCGTCGATGAGATTCATCGTTTCAACCGTGCCCAGCAGGATTCTTTTTTGCCAGTCATGGAAGACGGGACGATTGTTCTCGTGGGTGCCACGACGGAGAACCCATCATTTGAGCTTAATGCCGCTCTTTTGTCGCGGGCGCGTGTCCTTGTTTTTCATCCGCATGACGAAGCCAGCCTTATAGCACTGATGCAGCGCGCCGAGGAGCACGAAGGCAAGCCATTACCTCTTGATGAGGAAGCACGGGCGAGCCTCGTGCGCATGGCCGATGGCGATGGCCGGGCAATCCTGACGCTGGCCGAGGAAGTGTGGCGCGCGGCACGCGAAGGGGAAGTTTTCAATGTAGAGCGCGTGCAGCAGATCGTACAGCGCCGCGCTCCTGTTTATGACAAGGGGCAGGACGGCCACTACAACCTGATCTCAGCCCTGCACAAATCGGTGCGCGGTTCTGATCCCGATGCGGCGCTATATTATCTCTGCCGTATGTTTGATGCGGGGGAAGACCCACTGTTCATCGGCAGGCGTCTGGTGCGTATGGCAAGCGAGGATATCGGTCTCGCCGATCCGCAGGCTTTGGTTATCTGCAACGCTGCCAAGGACGCCTATGATTATCTGGGCTCACCCGAGGGTGAACTGGCTCTGGCGCAGGCTTGCGTCTATCTGGCCACTGCGCCCAAGTCGAATGCTGTTTATACGGCGTTTGCCACAGCGATGCGGGTGGCCAAAGAGAATGGGTCGCTTGTGCCGCCCAAACACATTCTGAATGCGCCGACAAAGCTTATGAAGGGTGAGGGTTATGGCAAAGGCTATGCCTATGATCATGATCAGCCCGAAGCATTTTCCGGCCAGAACTATTTTCCCGATGCCCTTGGCCGTCAGACTTTCTACAATCCACCCGAGCGCGGCTTTGAACGCGAAATCCGCAAGCGTATCGAATATTGGAACCGGCTGAGAGTTGAGCGCGGCGAGTAGTACCCTGCCAAATCGGTGATGTGTGGGGTCTTGGTTCGTGGTTCGACAAGCTCACCATGACGGAGAGGAGTGATGAAAGGGTGCTACATTCTGCAACCTTATTGTTCTGCAACCTTATCATGCTGCAATCTTTTTGATCTGCAATCTTGGCGATTATCGTTGCATCCTCACTCTCCCTCATGGTGAGCTTGTCGAACCACGAACCACGGTTCTTGCAGCAAATCTTTGGTTAAATTCAGAAATAACAAAAAGGGCCGCTTCATCTGAAGCGGCCCTTTTGCTTTAAGTGTCCAGGTAAGCTTTTACGCGGCAGCTTCCGGCTTGCGGGGGAAGGGCGTGACATTGGTTGTGTCGTCGTCCAATTTGAGGCCACCGGCCTTGAGCAGCGCAGTGAAGCGACCGTTCTGATGAGCCAGCTCGTCAAAGCTGCCGGACTCAACGATTTCGCCGCGGTCCATGAAGAGCACAAGATCGGCATCACGAACCGTCGACAGACGGTGTGCAATAATGAACGTCGTGCGGTTCTGGCACAGCTTGTCAACCGCAACCTTCACGCGTGCTTCCGTTTCAACGTCGAGCGCGCTTGTTGCTTCGTCAAGCACGAGGATCGGCGCGTCCTTCAGGATGGCGCGGGCAATAGCAACGCGCTGACGTTCACCACCTGAAAGCTGCGAACCACGCTCACCGACCATCGTATCAAAACCGGATGATTTCGACAGAATGAAATCGCTTGCATCGGCAGCAGTCGCTGCGGCTGCAACATCTTCATCGGTCGCATTCGGACGACCAACGCGGATATTATCCTCGATGCTGCGGTTAAACATGCCGGCATCCTGAAACACCGTAGCAATGGCATTGCGCAACGAGCGACGGCTGATCGTGCGTGTATCGATACCATCAACAAGCACACGGCCTTCCTTCGGGTCGTAAACGCGCTGGAGCACGTTGATGAGCGTTGTCTTGCCAGCGCCCGTTGGGCCAACGATAGCGATCGTCTGACCCGCCTTGGCCTTAAACGAGACGTTCTTCAGGCCCTGAGTCGATTTGGCAAAATCGAATGACACGTTCTGGAATTCGACTTCACCGCTGACATTGTCGATGTCGTGTACAGCTTTTGGCTCAGCCTGATAAGCAGCGGAGTCTTCCATCTCATAGAAGTCTTCGAGCTTGGCGCGAGCAGCAAAAATCTGGTTCACAAAGGCGCTCAGCTGATCAAGACGGCTGATCAACAGGGCAGCAAAACCGGTGAATGCCACGACCTGTCCAACATTCAACTGGTTCTGAATGACAAAATAGGAACCGAGGAAAAGGACCACCACCATCGAGATTGTCGAGGCCATGCGGTTGATACCGGCAGCCAAAGCCCACCAGTTGAGAACCGGGTACTGCGAATCCAGCAACTGCTTCGTGTAGGACTGCAGCGCGCGCGTTTCTTCATCAATGCGGTTGTAGCTCTGCAGAACAGAGATATTGCCCATCGAGTCCGTTACGTGGCTGAATGCCTGAATATGATGGCGCTCAACCTGTGCCTGACCATCCTTGGTCTTTGCTGTTACAACGCGGCTGACAATGACATAGACAACACCAAGAACAGCAAGAACCGAAGCCAGACGCCAATCCTGTGACAGGGCCATAGGAACAAGGCCCACGAGCGCAACAGCGGTTGCAAGATGTGTGCGCATGAATTCAAGCCAGAGGCTGAACAGGGTTTCAATAGCGCGCAAAAGCGTATGCATCGCATTGGAGGTGCCGCGCTGATGATGCCAGGCAAGCGGCATGCTGATCACGCGATTATAGGCTTCCGTCAACACCGACAGTTTACGGCGGTGTGCGAGCCTGTCAGCTTCACGCGATACCAGCACATTGGCAACGATGTGGAACAGGCCAACACCGGCCAGCTGGCTGAGAGGCGGCCAGATATTGGATTTGACTGTAATCGCCTGAATGACGCGGCCCACAAGAACAGGCTCGAACAGCATTGTCAGGGCCAAGGCAACGTTGACCAGGCAGATAAACGTGGTCGCACGCTTTTCCGCCCCGAGATATTGGAGAGATTTCCAATAGATCTGTATCAATGACACTTTGCCACTCCGCTCGTTATGCCCGCTTCTGCGCACATTCCTCAATTTTTGACTCTGCATGAGGTGCTTGTGCGCTGCAATATTCAATGCTCTAAAGTTGTGTCAGTTCCGCGTCTGTTCAAGGAACATTTTTCTACGTCTGTTAACGTCCCGTGATGAGTCAAATATTTGACTTCAAAGAATAAACCGCCGGAGGTGAGGTAAAGTGAACGCAATATTACTGGTTGCATCAGGTGGAGCTATCGGTTCGGTTGCCCGCTATCTCGCAGGCCTGCTGATGACCAGGATTTTGGGTGCCGCTTTTCCTTGGGGAACACTGACCGTCAACGTGGTCGGTGGCTTGTTGATGGGGCTGTTTATCGAGCTTCTGGCGCGGCGTTTCGATGGTTCGAATGAATTGCGCCTGTTTGTAGCCGTCGGTATTATGGGGGGCTTCACCACCTTTTCCTCTTTCTCGCTGGATGTTGCGCTCCTATGGGAGCGCGGTGAAGTGTTTTCAGCGCTGATTTATGTGCTCCTAAGCGTGATATTGAGCATTGGTGCGCTGTTTTTAGGATTATGGCTCGCAAGAGCGGTCGCTTAGTGCTAAGCGCATGCCTGATTAGACAAGGTATGAATTATGGCAGTGGTAGAGCAGAAGACAGTTGACACCGGCGAGGCGGAAATGCGCCTCGATCGATGGTTCAAGGTACATTATCCGGGGTTGGGTTTCGGACACCTGCAGAAATTGCTGCGGTCGGGGCAGATCCGGGTTGATGGCTCACGCGCCAAATCGGATACACGCCTGCAGGCAGGCCAGTCGGTGCGTATTCCTCCTTTACAGGTGGACGCCAAGGCCGATGGCCAGCATTTGACTGGCAAGAGTATTCGTGGCCGGGAAGATGGCGATGTTCTATCCCAGATGCTGCTCTATGAAGACCCGAAGGTTTTTGTGTTCAACAAGCCTGCCGGTCTGGCAGTGCAGGGCGGCTCCGGCGTTAACAGGCATGTGGATGACATGCTTGAAGCCTGGCGCAACAAGAAGGGCGAAAAGCCGCGGCTTGTGCATCGGCTCGACCGCGATACGTCGGGTGTTCTTGTGGTTGCGCGCACACGTGGTGCCGCACAGGCACTGACTGCGGCTTTCCGCGAGCGTGAAACCAAGAAGACCTATTGGGCCCTCGTCAAAGGCATTCCGCGCAAGCGCGAGGACAAAATCACCACATGGCTGGTTAAAGAAACCACTCCCGATGGCGACCGCATGCGTGTTGCCCAGCACGGTGAACCGGATTCCGATCATGCGGTTTCCTATTACCGCGTCATTGAATCCGCGGGCCAAGTGCTGACATGGCTGGAAATGGAGCCTTATACGGGACGCACACACCAGCTGCGTGTTCACGCTGCCCATATTGGCTGCCCTATTATTGGCGATCCGAAATATTTTGAAGCTGATACAAACTGGTCGTTTCCCGGTGGCATTCAGAACCGCCTGCATCTGCATGCGCGCCGTATCCGTATTCCCAATCCGTCCGGTGGCGGTGTCATCGACGTTACGGCGCCTCTGCCGCCGCATATGGTGCAGACCTGGAATCTTCTCGGCCTTGATGAAAGTGATGGCGACGAAGAAAATTAAGCCGGGTTGGCCACAATTTCCGGTGGATCAGTATCAGGGCTTTGAGCCATTCAGACCAAATAGACGGACTTTGATCATGCGTAATGACGTTTTCAATCTGGACACTCAGGACGGCCTTTCCGATCCAGATCCGGTACGCCGGGCACAGATAACGTCCAAGCTGCCATTGCCCAAGCGGTTCTATAAACTTGCAGCCGTGGCTGAGCAGGATGGGCTGTTTGCCGTTGAACTGGATGGCCGCGCCGTCAAAACACCCGCTCGGCAAAATCTTGTGTTGCCAACCCGGGATGCGGCCCAGCTGATCGCTGACGAATTCGCGGCACAGGAAAAAGAGATTGATCCAGCCAGGATGCCGGCAACACGGCTAGCCAACACGGCGATTGATGGCATTATCAATGATCCGCAGGCGGTGCTGGAGGACGTACTGCGTTTCGCCTCCTCGGATATGCTTTGTTACCGTGCCGGTTCACCGGAACGGCTGGTTGAGCGCCAGACCGAGCTTTGGGACCCGATTATTGATTGGGCGGCATCGGAACTCGGTGCGCGGTTCATCCTCGCGGAAGGTGTGATGCATGTGGAGCAGCCGCGTGAAGCGCTTGCCGCCTTTGGTGTGCATCTTGGCCAGTTCAAAGATGCTTTTGCCATTGCCGCTTTGCATACAATCACAACTTTGACCGGTTCTGCCATTCTGGCTCTTGCCGTTGCGAAGGGTGAGATTTCCGGCGACGATGCGTGGAAACTGGCGCATGTGGATGAAGATTGGACAATTGAACAGTGGGGTGAGGATGCGGAAGCTGCGGCCCGCCGTGCCATCCGCGGGCGCGAGATGATTGCTGCTGTCAAAATGCTTGAAGCTGTCGTTGCTTCTTAAGCTTCGCGCCAGAATTCCCATCAAAAACTATCAGAAACCTGCTTTATCTTATTGATTCAACTCTACGTTTATTGCGCGCAGCGCATTCGTTCCGCAATAAAATTGTGACAGTGGTTTCAAGGGTAAAGCAGGATGCACTGAGCCAGCAGTGCGTCGGGAAGATAGGCCTCCCGACCATGGCAATGACCTTGCCTTTGAACTTGGAGGTGACGTGATGTGGCGTAAACCACTGACCATCACCCTGGAAGTGAAAAGAACCCGGACAGGCTGGCAAGTCGTGTTCCGGGTTCAATTCACACTCTAGGACACGAGAGGTGGACGAAAGCTCGCCTCTCACTCCAAGAACAATATAACATTGGTCCCCGATATTCCAAGTCTCGCTGCCATCAAAAGCAAAAACCCCGGGCAAGCCCGGGGTTTTCTGTTCTTACAAAACAGGTCTGATCAGACCGAGTAGTACATGTCGTATTCGACCGGATGCGGGGTCATTTCATAGCGCATCACTTCCGCCATCTTGAGGTCAATGAAGCTGTCGATCTGGTCGTCATCGAACACGCCACCAGCCTTGAGGAAGCCGCGATCCTTATCGAGGCTCTGGAGCGCTTCACGCAGCGAGCCGCAGACAGTCGGGATTTTCTTGAGTTCCTTTGCAGGAAGATCATAGAGATCCTTGTCCATTGGCTGGCCGGGATGAATCTTGTTCTTGATGCCGTCGAGACCGGCCATCAGCATCGCGGCAAAGCCGAGATATGGGTTGGCTGTCGGATCAGGGAAGCGGATTTCAACGCGCTTCGACTTCGGCGAAGAGCCGAATGGAATACGGCAGGAAGCCGAGCGGTTGCGCGCCGAGTAAGCCAACAGAACTGGAGCTTCGTAACCCGGAACCAGACGCTTGTAGGAGTTGGTCGACGGATTGGTGAAGGCGTTGATTGCCTTGGCGTGCTTGATGATACCACCGATGAAGAACAGGCAGTTTTCGGAAAGACCAGCATATTCATTGCCAGCGAAGGTCGGCTTGCCTTCTTTCCAGATCGACATATGCACATGCATACCCGAGCCATTATCGCCGAAAATCGGCTTCGGCATGAAGGTTGCGGTCTTGCCATAGGCATTGGCAACCTGATGCACGACGTACTTGTAGATCAGCATTTTGTCGGCGTTGCGGGTGAGGGCGTCGAACTTGATACCCAATTCGTGCTGTGCAGCGGCCACTTCATGGTGGTGCTTTTCAACGCGAACGCCCATTTCGGTAAGAACCGTGAGCATTTCCGAACGCATGTCCTGGCAGGAATCGATAGGAGGAACCGGGAAATAGCCACCCTTGACGCGCGGACGGTGACCGAGGTTGCCAGTCTCGTAATCGGTGTCGTCGTTGGACGGCAATTCTGTCGAATCGAGCTTGAAGCCTGTGTTGTAGGGATCTGCCTTGTACTTGACGTCGTCAAAGACAAAGAATTCAGCTTCTGGACCAACGAAAATGGTGTCGCCGATGCCTTCCGCCTTCATATAGGCTTCGGCCTTCTTGGCTGTACCACGCGGATCGCGGTTATAGGCTTCGCCGGAGACCGGATCGAGAATGTCGCAGAGAATAACCATGGTCGACTGCGCAAAGAACGGGTCCATATGAACCGTGTCAGTGTCTGGCATAAGAACCATGTCGGATTCATTGATGGCTTTCCAGCCGGCAATGGAGGAACCGTCAAACATGACGCCATCGGCGAACATGTCTTCGTCAACTTCGGCAACGTCCATCGTCACATGCTGCAGCTTGCCCTTCGGATCAGTGAAGCGAAGGTCAAGGAACTTTACATCATTGTCCTTGATCTGTTTGAGAATGTCTTTTGCGGTCGTCATGTCAGTTTTCCTTGTTCAGCGACGATGATAGCGGATGAGCTGGCGGGTTCAGCGCCGGCAAAAATGGGATAGCAGGGTCAGATTGCGTCGATACCGGATTCGCCGGTACGGATACGCACGACTTCTTCAATATTGGAAACGAATATCTTGCCGTCGCCAATACGACCTGTTTGAGCGGCCTTGCGGATCGCCTCGATGGCAGCTTCGACGGACTCGTCGCCCAGAACGATCTCGACTTTCACCTTTGGCAGAAAGTCGACAACATATTCAGCGCCGCGATACAGTTCCGTATGACCTTTCTGACGGCCAAAGCCCTTGGCTTCAGTCACGGTAATGCCCTGAAGCCCCACTTCCTGCAGTGCCTCTTTCACCTCATCCAGCTTGAATGGTTTGATGATGGCTTCAATTTTCTTCATCAGAGAATAAACTCCCTATGTATGGCAGACGGACCTCTTGCCCGCTTGCCCCAACAAAAAGCAGGAAGCATGCCAAGTCGACCCCTAAAGTGAATTAATTCGAGGAATGTGATTTTACCCATGCTGACGCAGGGAGTTTTCTGAACTCCCTGCCATTGCCTCGGCGACAAAAGAAATGCGCCACACTGATTTTGATTAAAAAATCGTCACTTTGCCTAAAATTAAGGCCGATCTATTCTTCCGGTGGGTATGTCAGGCTCAAAGCCGCTTCTTGAGGGCCTGAGCTGCCTGCGGAGCGCGCACTTTGCCTTCATGAATGAAGTAGACAAAAACATCTCTGGGTTTTTTCTCTGGTTTGCTCGCTGGCGCTGCCAGCGGTAGATCATCAGGCGCATCACCTTTGGCCCAGAGTTTGGCCCGTTCTGCCCATTGATCAAGCTCCTTGGCGGGGTAGGCGGTTTCCACCGCATCATCGCCCTTCTGCAAGCGCGCATAGACGAAATCCGCCGTTACATCGGCAATTTCAGGATAATCGAAATGGTGGGCGTAGACGACAGCGACATTCTTTTTGCGCAGAAGCGCAATGAAATCGGGATCGATAAAGGAGGGATGGCGCACCTCGACCGTATGGCGCAGTGGAATACCACCTTCCTTCTCAGGAAGAAGATCAAGAAATGCGCCAAAATCCTCGGCATCGAATTTTTTGGTTGGCGCAAATTGCCAGAGTAGTGGGCCAAGCCGGTCGGCAAGTTCGGCAATGCCGGATTTGATGAAACGTTCCATGGATTCGCCAGCTTCTGCCAGCACGCGGCGGTTGGTGACAAAACGATTGCCCTTGACCGAGAAAATGAAACCATTGGGAACCGAACTTGCCCATTTGGCAAAGGTTTCCGGCTTCTGCGTGCCGTAATAGGTACTGTTGATCTCGATGGTGCTCAAATGCTGACCGGCATATTCAAGCTCTTTGGTCTTCGACAGTCCCTTAGGGTAGAAAGTGCCGCGCCATGGCTCGAAAATCCAGCCGCCAATCCCTGTTCTGATTGTTCCGCTTGTGGTCATGATGGTTGCCTCCCGTCAATCCGTCTTTATTCCAGCCCATAAACAAAACCCGCCGTCTCCGGCGGGTTTGTCAGCTATTCCGCCGCGGCCTGCGCCCGGTTGCCCGGGCGGCGTTGCAGCAATTCCTTCAGGAACTTGCCCGTATAGGAGCGTGGCTCTTCCACAATCTCTTCGGGGCGTCCGACAGCAACAATCTCGCCGCCGCCATCACCACCTTCCGGTCCTAGATCAATGACCCAGTCGGCTGTCTTGATGACTTCAAGATTGTGCTCGATAACCACGACCGTGTTGCCTTGGTCCACAAGCTCATGCAGCACTTCAAGAAGTTTTGCTACGTCATGGAAATGCAATCCGGTTGTCGGCTCGTCAAGGATGTAGAGTGTGCGGCCTGTTGCCTTGCGCGACAGTTCCTTGGCAAGCTTGATGCGCTGTGCCTCACCACCTGATAGGGTATTGGCCTGCTGCCCGACGTGAATATAGCCAAGCCCGACCTTTGCCAGCGTCTGCAACTTGTCACGCACGGCGGGAACAGCGGCAAAGAACTCGGCGCCTTCCTCAACAGTCATATCCAGCACATCGGCAATGGATTTGCCTTTAAACAGCACTTCCAATGTTTCGCGGTTATACCGTTTGCCGTGGCAGACATCACAGGTGACATAGACATCGGGCAGAAAGTGCATCTCGATCTTGATCACGCCGTCGCCCTGACAGGCCTCACAGCGCCCGCCCTTGACGTTGAAAGAGAAGCGTCCCGGCTGATAGCCGCGTGCCTTGGCTTCCGGCAGGCCGGCAAACCAGTCACGGATCGGCGTGAAAGCACCCGTATAGGTCGCTGGATTGGAACGCGGCGTGCGGCCAATCGGCGACTGGTCGATATCGATAACCTTGTCGAGGAATTCCAAGCCATCAATCCGGTCATGTTCCGCCGGTTGTTCGCGCGAACCCATAATGCGGCGCGAGGCTGACTTGAAGAGGGTTTCGATCAGGAATGTTGACTTGCCACCACCGGACACACCCGTCACAGCGGTAAAGGTGCCAAGCGGAATTTCCGCGGAAACATTTTTCAGATTGTTGCCGCGCGCACCGACAATCTTGATGCGCTTCTTGTTCAGCTTGCGCCGCTCTGCAGGTACGGCAACCTCAATTGCACCGGACAGATATTTGCCTGTCAGGGATTTCGGGCTTGCCATAATATCGGCAGGCGTGCCCGAGGCGATGATCTCGCCCCCGTGGATACCGGCAGCTGGACCAATATCGACCACATAATCGGCGGTCAGGATCGCATCTTCGTCATGTTCGACCACGATGACCGTATTGCCGAGATCGCGCAGATGACGCAGCGTCTTCAAAAGCTGCTCATTATCGCGCTGATGCAGACCGATGGATGGCTCGTCGAGAACATAAAGTACGCCAGTGAGGCCCGAACCGATCTGCGATGCCAGACGAATGCGCTGGCTCTCACCACCGGATAGCGTGCCGGAGTTGCGCGACAGCGCCAGATAGTCGAGGCCAACATCATTGAGGAAGCGCAGGCGTTCGCGAATTTCCTTGAGGATACGCGCGGCAATTTCCGTCTGCTTCTCGTTGAAACTCTTGTCGATATCGCTGAACCAGGCATCGGCATGACGGATCGATTTTTCGGTGATCTGACCAATGTGCAATCCGCCGATCTTGACGGCAAGCGCTTCCGGTTTCAGGCGATAACCGCCGCATGCCGGGCAGGGTGTGCCGGACATGAAGCGTTCGATCTCTTCACGCGACCAAGCGGAGTCGGTTTCCTTCCAGCGCCGTTCCAGATTGGGAATGACGCCTTCAAACGGCTTTGTTGTCTTGTAGGAACGCAGGCCATCATCATAGGAAAAATGAATCTCGCGGCTGCCGGTGCCATAAAGGATGGCGTTCTGTGCCTCTTCATTGATATCGCGCCAGCGGTCAGCGAGCTTAAAGCCATAGCTGCCGCCCAGCGCTTCCAATGTCTGGTTGTAATAGGGAGAACTTGACTTTGACCAAGGTGCAATCGCGCCGCCCTTTAACGTAAGGCTTTCATCCGGGACGATCAGATTGGGATCAATTGCCTTCTGGGTGCCAAGACCATCGCAGGTCGGGCATGCACCAAACGGATTGTTGAACGAGAACAGGCGCGGCTCGATTTCGGCAATAGTGAAGCCGGAAACCGGACAGGCGAATTTTTCCGAGAACATCAGACGTTCATGCGTCTCGTTCTTGGATTTGTTGGCGGATTCTCCTGAGGTCTCGTCTGCGGGTAGCGGCTTATCGGCAAATTCCGCAAGGGCAATGCCATCGGCGAGCTTGAGTGCGGTTTCGAGACTGTCGGCCAGACGGGCCGAAATATCCGGACGCACGACAACGCGGTCCACCACTACATCAATGTCGTGCTTGTATTTCTTGTCCAGCACCGGAACCTCGGCAATTTCGTAGAATATGCCGTCAACTTTTACGCGCTGAAAGCCGCGCTTTTGCAGATCGGCCAATTCCTTGCGGTACTCGCCTTTGCGACCGCGCACGATGGGCGCGAGAATAAACAGCCGTGTGCCTTCATCCTGCGCCAGAACGCGGTCAACCATCTGGCTTACGGTCTGGCTTTCAATCGGCAGGCCTGTCGCAGGTGAATAGGGAATGCCGACGCGCGCATAGAGCAGGCGCAGATAATCGTAGATTTCCGTCACAGTGCCGACCGTGGAACGCGGATTACGGCTCGTCGTCTTCTGTTCAATGGAAATAGCCGGGGAAAGTCCGTCAATCTGATCGACATCCGGCTTTTGCATCATCTCCAGAAACTGCCGGGCATAGGCCGACAGACTCTCGACATAACGCCGTTGGCCTTCCGCATAAATCGTATCAAATGCGAGGGACGATTTGCCCGAACCGGACAGGCCCGTCATGACAATAAGCTTGTCGCGCGGCAGGTCGAGGTCGACATTCTTCAAATTGTGTTCGCGGGCACCACGAATGGATATAAATTTCTGATCGCTCATGACTGTCACGCCGTTATGGGGGAGGAACTGGCTCGCTGGCCGGAGTCTTTCCCTTATTTAGAAAGTTTCCTGCAAATTACGAGGCTGTACCTGAGTTGGAATCACCATAGCCATGTTGACATCCATAGAGCAAGTGATAGAACAAAAAAAGAACAAATATTGTAGGCAAGGTGAAATCAGCGCAAAACCTGTTGGTTCCGTGTCTGATAAACCAGACAAGCGCAGGAAAGTTGCATCGGTGAAATGCGACGAGGGCAAGGCTCCTGACAGATTTGTCAGGAGAATGTCAGTTGCCAGTTCATCCGGCCATGCGTTTCACGGCAGTTGGATGCGGGATTTGAGCAGTATTTTGTGGATAGAGCCAGACAGTTGCCCGCCGGGTGTGCGGCTTCTGTATGATGGCGCAAAATCGAAAAGCTAATTTTGTGGAGTATTTTTATGGCCGGTAGTGTCAACAAGGTGATTTTGGTGGGCAATCTGGGCAAGGACCCGGAAGTTCGGAAAATGGGTTCAGGTGATCCTGTTGTCAGTTTCAGCCTTGCCACGTCAGAAAGCTGGCGCGACAAGAACAGCGGCGAACGCAAGGAAAAAACCGAATGGCATAATATCGTTATTTTCAACGATAATCTGACGAAGGTTGCCGAGCAGTATCTGAAAAAAGGCATGAAGGTCTATATTGAGGGCTCCTTGCAGACCCGCAAATGGCAGGACCAGACCGGCAATGAGCGTTACACGACGGAAATCGTGTTGCAGAAATTCCGCGGCGAATTGCAGATGCTCGATTCACGCGGTGAGGGCGCCGGTTCCGGCGGCGGGCGTTCGTTTGACAATTCGGGCCGTGGTCAGGTTTCCGATAATGGTGATTATGGTTCCGATTTCGGTCGTTCCAGCGCGTCCTCGTCAAACAATAGCGGCGGCGGCAACAATGCAGGCGGCAATTTCTCGCGTGATCTTGATGACGAGATTCCGTTCTGATCCAGTTTTGTAATCAATTGCCGGTTATTGCCTGATCATGCTTGATTTTGGTGTTTATGCCGGATTGTTCGCGGCCGCTTTTGCGGCCGCAACCATTTTACCCATGCAATCGGAAGCGCTGCTTGCCGGGCTGCTTCTGAGCCATTCCTACCCCGCATCCGCTTTGATTACTGTTGCAAGCGTGGGCAATGTCCTTGGTTCCATGGTCAACTGGCTGCTGGGACGCGGGATTGAACAGTTTCGCGGCAGAAAATGGTTCCCGGCAAGCGAGGCGCAACTGGACCGCGCCACGCGCTGGTATCAGCGTTATGGCAAGTGGACATTGCTTTTAAGCTGGGTGCCTGTCATTGGCGATCCGCTGACGGTGATTGCGGGCGTCTTGCGCGAACCAATATGGAGTTTTGTCCTGCTGGTCGCGATTGCCAAGACGGTGCGTTATCTTGTCGTGTTTGCGCTCGTATCAGGTTGGTAGGCTCATGGATGCATTTTTGCGCCCTTGGTGATCTTGTCGACAATCTTCTTTTCCGCGCGCAGCGCAATACCGACAACTTTGGCATCATCAGGTGCAAACCGGGCAAAGGTGGCGCGGTTGAGCTGGTCATAGCCGGTTGCAAACATTTCCTCGACATAGAGACAGGATTTGACTTCGCGCTCCAGTGAACGGCGATGGATTGCCGACAGGGTGACTTGATCTGCCGTCAGTATGATAATGGGCTGGATGGGTAGAGCGTGATAGTGATTGCCGACACGATCTATATAGGGCTCGCCGATCAAACCAGAGGTTTGCGCAACAAGGCCACCGGTCAGGAATGACGACACGTTGAGTTTCTGCCATGTCGCCAAATCATCGCGCACAACAATTGCAATTTTCGTATCAAACACCAAATCTAGGTCTCCAGTCATGGGTCGGGAATGCGGATGTCGGAAAATCTAAGAGAGGAAGCGCTGCGCGGTCTTGGACGTTTGTGCGAACGTCCGGTGCATGATGCGATTTTGTCAGCGCCTTCCAATCCGGGCCTTGAACGTATGGAAGCGCGCTTTACCGGCGATGCATTTGAGCCGCACCGGCATGATACCTATGCTATTGGCGTCACGCTGCATGGCGTGCAGACATTCCAATATCGCGGCGAAAAGCGGCAAAGCCTTCCCGGTAATATTCTGGTTTTGCATCCCGATGAAGTGCATGATGGCGGTGCTGGCACGGATGACGGCCTGCGCTACCGGATTATCTATCTGGAACCTGCGCTGGCAATAGAGGCACTTGGCGGTAATAGGGGCTCCTTGCCCTTTGTCAGCGATCCCGTCTTTGCCGATGCGCCGCTTGTTCAGGCCATTTCAATGGCTTTCAACAATCTGGACGAGGAAATGGATGAACTTCTGGCTGATGATATCGTAGCGCAGTTGGCGCAGGGATTGTCCCGACATGCCGGCCAGCCACTGAAGCCGATGGGCAAACCGGCAGTGAGGCAGGCGGGAATGGCGCGTGACTATCTGGCCGATAATGCCTTGCGCGTGGTGCGTTCACAGGAGCTGGAAACAGTCAGCGGTCTTGATCGTTATGCGTTATCGCGGCATTTTCGTACGCTTTATGCCACAAGTCCGCATCGGTTTCTGTTGATGCGCCGCCTTCAGCGGGCAAAGGATCTCATGAAAATGGGCGTACCGCTGGCGGAAATTGCAGCGGAAACGGGTTTTTCCGATCAAAGTCATCTCAATCGGCAGTTCAAGAAAGCTTTTGGTATCACACCGGGCCGATGGGCTGCACTGACGGCGGCAAACCGGGCGTTTTGACCTTTTCGCCCGGCGTGTTAGATGCTCTAAAGGAACAGGGAGGCTTTTGCTCAAGGAGCCTGATATGACTGATACTGCGAAGCCCTCAAACACCCGGCGCCGGGTGGTCATTGTCGGGGCAGGATTCGGGGGACTGGAAGCGGCCAATTCCTTGCGCAATGCGGATGTTGCCGTCACTGTCGTCGATCAGCGCAACCATCATCTGTTCCAGCCTTTACTCTATCAGGTTGCCACTTCGACACTCGCCACATCGGAAATTGCCTGGCCGATCCGGCACCTCCTGCGTAAATACAGCAATATCAAGACATTGCTTGGCACTGTTAAGAGCGTTGATACAAATGCGCGAACCATTTCAACAGCGGATGGCGAAGTTATTCCCTACGACACGCTGGTGCTGGCGACAGGCGCGCGCCATGCCTATTTTGGCCATGATGATTGGGAGCCGTTTGCGCCCGGCCTCAAGACGCTTGAAGATGCCACCACAATCCGCAGACGTATTCTGACTGCCTTCGAAAAGGCCGAACGCGAGCCTGATGCGAAGCGCCGCGAGGCTTTGCTGACATTCGTGATCATTGGCGCGGGACCGACAGGCGTTGAAGTTGCCGGAACCATTGCCGATCTTGCTCGCGATACGCTGAAAGGTGAATTCAGGGTCATTGATCCGGCCACGGCAAAGGTAATCCTGATCGAGGGCGGGGACCGGGTGCTTGGGGCTTTTGCGCCTGATCTGTCTGCCTATGCGCAGCGGGCGCTGGAAAAACTTGGCGTGCAGGTGCATCTGGGCAATCCGGTGATGAAATGTACTGCCGATGGTGTGGAATATGCCGGTAAATTTGTGGGTGCCGCGACCATCATCTGGGCTGCGGGCGTTCAGGCGTCTCCGGCGGCAAGGTGGCTGGATGTGGCGGCAGACCGGGCAGGACGTGTTGTGGTCAATGATGATCTGACGGCACCCGGTCATCCGGATATTTTTGTTATTGGCGATACGGCGACCGTCAAGAACGGCGATAAGGGTATGGTTCCCGGTATTGCACCTGCGGCCAAACAGCAGGGCATCCATGTCGCAAAGACAATCAAGGCAAGATTGGCAGGAGATAATACGCCAAGGCCATTCCGCTACCGCCATGCGGGCGATCTGGCAACGATCGGCAAGCGCGCGGCAGTTACCGATTTCGGCTTTATCAAGCTTAAGGGCTATGTCGCCTGGTGGTTATGGGGACTGGCGCACATCTACTTCCTGATTGGCGTGCGCAATCGCCTTGCTGTCGCGATGAGCTGGCTGTGGATTTCAGTCAGCGGTGCGCGCAGTGCGCGACTGATCACGCAAAAAGATGCGGCAGAGGAAGATCATCTCAAATAATCACGTGGTGATGAAGGTCTTGATACCATCCGCCACGAATTGCACCGCCAGCGCCGCAAGGATGACGCCCAGAAGGCGTGTGAGGATCGATCGGCCTGTTTCACCCAAAAACCGGTCAACGCGCTCAGCAAGGAAAAATACGAGATAGGATGCAGCGATACAGATCAGAATGATACCGATCAGCGCCAGCCGCGATACCGGCTCGGATAATGTACCCGCAAGCAGGATTGTTGCCGAGATCGCGCCGGGACCGGCAATCAGCGGAATGGCCAGCGGAAAAGCAGCGATATTGCGGATATGATCCTTGGTAATGGCAATCGTCGCGCTCTTCTCGTGACGCTCCTGTCGCTTCTCAAAGATCATTTCGAACGCAATCCAGAACAGGAGCAGACCACCCGCAATGCGGAAGGCGCCGATGGTGATGCCGAACAGCGCCAATATCTGCGCACCGGCGACGGCGAAAATCGTCAGGACGATGAAAGCAGTGATGCTGGCGCGCAAGGCGACCTGACCGCGCTCCTTGCGATTCATGCCTCGTGTCAACGCCAGAAAGAGCGGCGCCAGTCCCGGTGGATCGATCGTCACCATCAAGGTAACGAGCGCATTGAGCAGGGTGTCATAAAGCGCCACGATTTTGCTTTTCTTCTCTGATTGAAGCTGATGAACAGTACCGGATTCGCGGTGAAGCGTCGATAAAGTTGAGATTTTGCAACCAAGTTTTTCACTGATTGAAATGAACTGTTGTATCCTATTGAAAACAAAGGGTTTTCAACTGTGCATTGCGGTGCCGTTGGTTGGCTTTTGCGTTGAAAAGCCGCTATAAGATGAAGATTGATTCTATACGAAAGATGAGTGCCTCGTGTCTGAACTAACCCCACCATCCGGCCCAGAAGACGATAAACCAGGCGGAAATTTCGGTATCGAGCCGATTTCCATTATCGAGGAGATGCAAAGCTCCTATCTCTCCTATGCCATGAGCGTGATTGTCAGCCGTGCATTGCCTGACGTGCGCGACGGCTTGAAGCCAGTGCATCGGCGTATCCTGCATGCGATGAACGAAATGGGCCTGTCATGGAACAGATCCTATCGTAAGTCTGCCGGTGTCGTCGGTGAAGTGATGGGTAAATACCATCCTCATGGCGATGCTTCGATCTATGATGCGCTGGTTCGTATGGCGCAGGACTGGTCGTTGCGCGATCCGCTTGTTGACGGGCAGGGCAATTTTGGTTCCATCGATGGCGATTCTCCCGCCGCGATGCGTTACACCGAGTGCCGCCTTGAGAAAGTTACGGAGTCGCTCCTTGAGGATATCGACAAGGAAACTGTCGATTTTCAGGACAATTATGACGGCCGTGAGCAGGAGCCGGTGGTTCTTCCGGCCCGTTTTCCAAATCTTCTGGTCAATGGCTCCGGCGGTATCGCCGTTGGCATGGCCACCAATGTACCCCCGCACAATCTTGCTGAAGTCATCAATGGCTGTATTGCCCTGATCGATAATCCCGCCATCGACCTGCCGGAGCTGATGGAAATCATTCCCGGACCGGATTTCCCGACGGGCGGCATTGTTCTTGGCCGGTCGGGCATCCATTCGGCCTATAGCACTGGTCGTGGTTCGATCCTGATGCGCGGCAAAGTTGCTGTTGAGAGCATGCGCGGTGACCGCGAAGCCATCATCATCACCGAAGTGCCTTATCAGGTTAACAAGGCGACGATGATCGAAAAGATGGCCGATCTGGTGCGTGAAAAACGCATTGAGGGCATTTCGGACATTCGCGACGAGTCGGATCGTGATGGTTATCGCGTTGTCGTGGAACTGAAGCGCGATGCGGTTGCGGACGTTATCATCAATCAGCTTTATCGCTTTACCCCGCTGCAATCGTCATTCGGTGCCAATATGGTGGCGCTCAATGGCGGCAAGCCGGGTCTTCTGAACCTGATGGACATTTTGCGCGCCTTTGTTGCCTTCCGCGAGGAAGTTGTCAGCCGCCGCACAAAGTTCCTGCTGCGCAAGGCGCGTGACCGCGCGCATGTCTTGGTTGGTCTGGCGATTGCCGTTGCCAATATTGACGAGATCATTGCGCTGATCCGCCGGGCACCAGACCCAGCGACGGCGCGTGACCAGTTGATGGAACGTCGCTGGCCAGCCAATGATGTGGCTCCGCTGATCACGCTGATCGCTGATCCGCGCCACACGCTCAATGATGACAATACCTACAATCTGTCGGAAGAGCAGGCTCGCGCCATTCTTGACCTGCGTCTGCAGCGTCTGACGGCGCTTGGACGCGATGAAATTGCCGACGAACTCAACAAGATCGGCGTCGAGATCAAGGATTACCTTGAAATCCTGGCGTCACGCCTGCGCATCATGACCATCGTCAAGGACGAACTTGCCGCCATTCGCGACGAATTCGGAACGCCACGCCGCACGGAACTGACCGATGGCGGCGCGGATATGGACGATGAGGACCTGATCGCCCGCGAAGACATGGTCGTGACTGTCAGTCATGCGGGTTATATCAAACGTGTTCCACTGACGACCTATCGCGCACAGCGTCGCGGCGGCAAGGGCCGTTCCGGCGTGACCATGAAGGACGAAGATTTCGTCACAAGGCTGTTCGTGGCCAACACCCACACGCCGATGCTGTTCTTCTCCTCGCGCGGTATTGTTTATAAGGAAAAGGTCTGGCGTCTGCCAATTGGCACACCTCAATCACGCGGTAAGGCGCTGATCAACATGCTGCCGCTCGAACAGGGCGAACGCATCACCACGATCATGCCATTGCCGGAGGATGAGGCAAGCTGGGCAAATCTTGATGTGATGTTTGCAACGACGCGCGGCACCGTGCGCCGGAACAAGCTCTCCGATTTCGTTCAGGTCAATCGCAATGGCAAGATCGCCATGAAACTCGAGGAAGAGGGTGATGAAATCCTCGGCGTCGATACATGCGATGAATTTGACGATGTGCTTCTGACGGCAGCCGGTGGCCAGTGTATCCGCTTCCCGGTTACTGATGTGCGCGTCTTTGCCGGCCGTAATTCCATCGGCGTGCGTGGTATCACATTGGCGCCCGGCGATACGATTATTTCAATGGCTATTCTTGGCCATGTTGAAGCAACGCCTGCCGAACGGACGGCCTATCTGAAGCAGGCTGCTGCAGAGCGGCGTGCGCAGGGTGCGGATGATGTCGAGGAAATTGCATTGGTCGGCGAAGAGGCGACCGACGTGACGGATCTTGGTCCGGAACGTTATGCCGAGTTGCGTGACCGCGAGCAAACGGTTCTGACTGTTAGCGAATACGGCTACGGCAAGCGCTCATCGTCCTACGAGTTCCGCGTTTCTGGACGTGGCGGCAAGGGCATCCGTGCAACGGATACGTCGAAGACCGACGAAATCGGCAAGCTGGTATCGCTGTTCCCGGTCGAGGCTTCTGACCAGATACTGCTCGTCTCGGATGGGGGGCAGTTGATCCGTGTGCCGGTCAATGGCATCCGCCTCGCGGGACGCTCCACGAAGGGCGTGACGATCTTCAATACTGCAGATGGTGAGAAGGTTGTTTCGGTCGAGCGGATTTCAGAAACCGACAGCGAAGACGAAGAACTCGAGGCAGTTGCGCCTATCGACGGTGAGGCAGATACTTCAGCCCCAGAGGGCGGTTCTGACGAAAGTTAGAACCGCTGGCGGTCGATGCGACCGTTCATAGGATAAACACCAAAGCGGGATGTCTTTACTTTGGCTTCCCGCTTTTTGTTTTCTTCGATCATCATAACGACGGCGGAAACCATCATCGCAATCATCATGCCAACGCTAAGAAGAATAAACATCTCTGGTCCCTTCAATCTTCAGCTTTCTTATGGTTAACAACGCCCTAAGAGCCAAAAGGTTTCATTTTCAGAGTTCTTTATAGTTAATGACAACTGAATGCTTGCTGATTGCCTCGTTCATCTTCCGTTCATTTAAGAATGAGAGGGCAATGTTTGCGGCCATTGAAAGCTGCGGGCAAAACGGTTAGGAGACGGTATGACAATCGCAATTTACGCCGGATCATTTGACCCGATCACCAATGGACATATGGATGTCCTGAAGGGCTCGTTGCGCCTTGCCGACAAGGTTTTCGTGGCCATCGGCATTCATCCGGGAAAGGCGCCGTTGTTTTCCTTTGCCGAGCGTATGGACCTGATCAACAGGGTTGCGGCGGATGTTTTTGGCAAGGATAGCCAGCGGCTTGAAGTCATTTCCTTTGACGGATTGGTGATTGATGCAGCCCGTAAACATGGTGCTTCACTATTGGTGCGGGGCCTGCGTGACGGTACCGATCTTGACTATGAAATGCAGATGGCTGGCATGAACGGCCAGATGGCGCCGGAACTGCAAACCGTATTCCTTCCGGCCGATCCTTCGGTTCGCACCATTACTGCCACATTGGTCCGTCAGATTGCGGCCATGGGCGGTGATATCAGGCACTTTGCTCCTGCTCTTGTCGCCGAGGCGCTCAAGGCCAAATTCAAATAGGGCTCTCTTTTTAACCCGATCCTTTGGAGACTTTCATGTCCGTATTTCGCACTGCGCTTCTTGTGGCGGCCGTTTCTTCCCTGTCTTTCGCATCGCTGAGCCCAAGCTGGGCCGATGACCAGAACACAATGATCATCAAGCTCAAGGACGGCGACGTAAAGATCGAACTGCGCCCCGATCTTGCTCCAAAACATGTTGAGCAGATCAAGGCACTTGCCAAGGAAGGCGCCTATAACAGCGTCGTGTTCCATCGTGTTATTCCGGGCTTCATGGCCCAGACTGGCGATGTGCAGTATGGCAATACCGAGAAGGGCTACAATCAGGCCGCGGCTGGTACCGGTGGTTCCAAGCGTCCTGACCTGCCTGCCGAGTTCTCGAAGGAACCCTTCGTGCGCGGCACCGTTGGCATGGCGCGTTCATCCAACCCCAATTCGGCCAATTCGCAGTTCTTCATCATGTTTGACAATGGTTCGTTCCTGAACGGCCAGTATACGGTTGTCGGCAAGGTGACGAGCGGTATGGAAACCGTCGACAAGATCAAAAAAGGCAACGAAGCGCAGAACGGCGCTGTCGATAGCCCGGACAAGATGATCAAGGTCACTGTCGGTCCGGCAAAATAACTCACATACAACAGGAGATGCCTGATATGGCTTACAAAGATCCAGAAAACACGATTTTGCTCGAAACCACCAAGGGCAATGTTGTCATTGAACTCTATCCTGATCTCGCCCCCGGCCATGTCGAGCGCATCAAGGAACTGGCACGCGAAGGCGCCTATGATGGCGTTGTGTTTCACCGCGTTATCGACGGTTTCATGGCGCAGACTGGCGATGTGAAGTTCGGCAAGCAGGGCGGTTCGTCCTTCAATCCATCGCGCGCCGGCATGGGCGGTTCGGAAAAGCCTGATCTGAAGGCTGAATTCTCCAATGCAAATCATGGCCGCGGTGCTTGCTCCATGGCCCGTTCGCAGAACCCGAATTCTGCCAATTCCCAGTTCTTCATCTGCTTTGACGATGCAGGCTTTTTGAACCGCCAGTACACGGTTTGGGGTCAGGTCATCGAAGGCATGGACAATGTTGACAAGATCAAGCGCGGCGAGCCAGTGCAGGACCCGGATTCGATCGTGTCCATGCGTGTTGCCGCAGACGTCGAATAAGATCGCATTGATACATCATGCGTGTTGATCTTTTCGATTTTGATCTGCCGGAAGAAAACATCGCATTGAGACCTGCAGAGCCGCGCGATTCAGCGCGGCTTTTGCTTGTGAAGGCGAGTGCTTCAGGATTTGAGGACAGTACCGTACAGAATCTCGGTGATTTTCTGCGGGCTGGTGATGCGCTTGTTTTCAATGATACCAAAGTGATACCAGCGCAACTTGAAGGTTTTCGCGAACGTGAAGGCGTGAAAGCCCAAATCAGCGCGACCCTGCACATGCGCACCGGGCCGGATCGCTGGAAAGCCTTTTTGCGTCCCGCGAAACGCATCAAACAAGGCGAGCGGATTGATTTCGGCCATGGCAATAATGCCTGTCTGCTGGGATCGCTTCAGGCAACCGTCGCGGAAAAAGGCGAAGCGGGCGAAGCATTGCTGGTCTTTGATTTCAGTGGCGCCGATCTCGATCAGGCGATAGCTGCCGTCGGACATATTCCCTTGCCACCCTATATTGCCTCGAAGCGTGCCGAAGATGGCCGTGATAAAGAGGACTATCAGACCATCTATGCCCGCGAAGAAGGTGCCGTTGCTGCGCCCACTGCAGGACTGCATTTTACGCCTGCACTGCTGGAAGTCCTGAAGAAACGCGGTATCGAAGAGCATTTCGTAACGCTGCATGTGGGCGCGGGTACGTTTTTGCCTGTTAAGGCGGATGACACTGCCGATCACAAGATGCATGCGGAAATTGGCTACGTTGATCAAGCCACTGCTGATGCCTTGAACGCCGTGAAAGCGCGGGGTGGGCGTATTGTCAGCGTGGGCACAACGTCATTGCGACTGCTCGAAAGCGCGACGGGGGAAGACGGCATTATCAAAGCATGGTCTGGGCCGACGGATATTTTCATTACGCCCGGCTATCAGTTCCGCGCGGTTGATCTGCTGATGACCAATTTTCATCTGCCCAAATCGACGCTGTTCATGCTGGTTTCCGCCTTCGCCGGCTTTGAGCGGATGCACGCGGCCTATGCACATGCGATCAAAAATCACTACCGCTTCTATTCCTATGGCGATGCAAGCCTGTTATGGCGATCCGCATCATGACAGAAAACTTTGAATTCAAACTGATCGCAACCGATGGCAAGGCCCGGCGTGGTGAAATCACCATGCCGCGTGGCACCGTGCGCACGCCCGCATTCATGCCTGTCGGTACGGCTGGCACCGTCAAAGCCATGTATATGGATCAGGTTGCCGATCTTGGTGCTGATATCATTCTTGGCAATACCTATCACCTGATGTTGCGTCCCAGTGCCGAGCGCATTGCCAAGCTGGGTGGTCTGCACGATTTCGCCCGCTGGCCGGGACCGATCCTGACGGACTCCGGTGGTTTTCAGGTCATGTCTCTGGCGCAATTGCGCAAGCTCGACGAAAAAGGCGTGACCTTCCGCTCGCATATCGATGGCCGCGCCTATGAAATGAGCCCGGAACGTTCGATCGAGATACAGGGCTTGCTGGATTCCGATATTCAGATGCAGCTTGATGAGTGTGTGGCTTTGCCTTCGACGCCGAAGGATATTCAGCGCGCTATGGAATTGTCGCTGCGCTGGGCTGAACGGTGCAAGACGGCCTTTGGCAGTCAGCCGGGCAAGGCGATGTTTGGCATTGTGCAGGGCGGCGACGTGCCGGACTTGCGTATTCGGTCCGCACAGGCGCTCAAAGCCATGGATTTGAAGGGCTATGCGGTCGGTGGTCTTGCCGTGGGTGAACCGCAGGACGTCATGCTCGACATGCTTGATGTGACCTGTCCGGAACTTCCAGCGGAAAAGCCGCGCTATCTTATGGGTGTCGGCACGCCTGACGATATTCTGAAATCTGTGGCGCGCGGTATCGACATGTTTGACTGTGTGATGCCGACACGGGCAGGGCGGCATGGTCTTGCCTTTACCCGGCGCGGTAAGGTCAATCTGCGCAATGCCCGCCATGCGGATGATCCGCGTCCGCTCGATGAAGAGTCCTCATGCCCGGCCGCGCGTGATTACAGCCGCGCTTATCTGCATCATCTGGTCAAATCAGGCGAAGCACTCGGCGGCATGCTGCTGACATGGAACAATCTGGCCTATTACCAGCAGCATATGCAGGGCATCCGCGATGCCATTGAGGCCAAACGTTTCGAGGCATTCAGCGAAGAGACCCAAGGTGCATGGGCTCAGGGTGATATTCCGGTTTATGCCTGATCAGCCCGTTGCGGGCTGGGATGGCTTATCGGGATCACAGGGCGCGAAGAGCTGACGCAACCCGTCAATCGCCGTGATCTGATCTTCGTGGGTCAAGGTATCCATATCCAAGAGCTTCAGGCTGCGCAGGCCTTCTATGGTCAGAAATGCGATCAGCGCCATGGTCGGATCTTCCGAGTTCTCCTTCATACGATCGAGCAACTGCTTGTTGTAGCGCCTGATGGGATCAATGAAGCTCGGATCATTGGCAATCGCTGCCAATATGCCTGATGGTTCAGGCTCATTGAGTACAAATTCAGCGCGATAAACCTCGATACAGGCTTGAACCACGCTGTTCACCTTGTGGTTCCGCTTGGCCTCCTGCATGCGCAGTGATTCGTCAAACTCCGCCACATGGTGCTCAACCAGTGCTTCGAGCAATTTGGCCTTGGTGGGGAACGTATAGAGCAAACCGCCTTTTGAAAGTCCCGCTCGCCTTGCGACCGCATCAAGAGAGAGGTGGACTGGGCCGACCTCCATGGCGATTTCTGCAGCTGCCTGCAGGATTTTATCTTTTGTTGTTAGAACGGCCGCCCGCATTGTGCTCTTTCTTCAAAACTTTAGTCCCATAAGGAATCCTGTTTCTATTGACTTTACCGTCCGGACGGTACAGTAAATGGCACGTGGCAATCAAGTCCACATCACGTTATTCTCATTTGAGAGGCTGGCAACAAACTTTGCTGGCCATTGTTTTGTTCCGGAGCGGTTCCCCATGATAAAGCGCTACATTCTACCCGTGATCATTCTACTTCTGGTCGTGGTGCTTGGCGGAGGCTTGGTTTGGTTCAATTATTTCAAAGAGGGAATGATCAAGCAGTTCTTTGCCACCATGCAGCAGCCTGCCCAAGCTGTCTCGACCTATAAGGTTGAACCCAGCGTATGGACACCAAATATCGAAGCGATCGGCTCCGTCAGCGCTATTCAAGGCGTTAGTCTGGCTGTTGAGGTTGCTGGTATCGTCAAGGAAATCCCTTTCACAGCAAATCAGGTTGTGGAGCAGGGCGCTTCGCTCCTGCAGTTGGATGATGCCATCGAAAAGGCCGATATTGTAGCTGCCAAGGCTCAGGATGTTCTGAACGATCAGACATTGGCGCGCGCACGCACGCTGAATACGCGTGGCGTCGGCGCTGAATCCAATGTGGATACGGCACAGGCCGCATCACTGGCCAAGAAGGCTGAAATCGCCAAATTGCAGGCTGTTATGGAGCAGAAGCTGCTCAAAGCGCCTTTCAAGGGCACAGTTGGTATTCCGCAGATCGAACAGGGACAGTATCTGAAGCCGGGCGACGTTGTTGTCTCGCTGCAGGACCTTGCCACCATGCGCGTCGATTTCACGGTTAACGAGCAAAATCTCAATCAGGTTCATATCGGACAACAGATCAAGATGAGCCTGTCAGATACCAACCAGAGCTATAATGGCGAGATCACGGCTGTAGAGCCACGGATTGATCCGGCAACGCGGCTGGTTTCCGTGCGTGCGAAAGTCGACAACTCGGATGGTAAGTTGCGTCCGGGCCAGTTTGCTCAGGTCTATGTCACGCTTCCAAAGGAAGATGCGGTGTTTACACTGCCGCAGACCGCGCTCGTCTCCAGCCTTTACGGCGATTACATCTTCGTTCTTCGTCCTGAGGTGAAGAAGGAAGACCCGGCCAAACCGGCAGATGCTGCTAAGCCTGCTGACGCTGCCAAGCCAGCCGACGCAGCAAAGCCAGCAGACCCTGCCGCCGCCAAGAAGGAAGAAAGATTTGTTCTTGCGCAGGTTTTCGTTACGCCGGGTCGCCGCTCAGGTCTTTTGGTTGAAATCACCAAAGGCATCAAGGCAGGCGATATTGTTGTGACTGCAGGTCAAAATCGCTTGAACGCTGGCGGAGCCGTCACAATTGCCAACGCCGTCAATCCAGCCAACACCACTGACGCGGGACTGCCCACAAAATGAATTTCTCAGATGTATTCATTCGCCGTCCAGTTCTGTCGACGGTTGTCGCCTTGATGATTATCCTGCTCGGCGCCCAGGGCGTGTCGAACCTTGCGGTTCGCCAGTACCCGAAGGTTGACGAAACGGCCATCACCATCACCACGTCCTATGCGGGCGCCAGCGCCGATCTGATGCAGGGGTTCATTTCTGCACCGATTGCCAAGGCTGTCACCACAACGGAAAACATTGACTATGTGACATCATCATCGGTGCCGTCATCCAGCACCGTTACTGTGCAGATGAAACTCGGTGCCGATCCAGATGCGGCGCTGACCGAAGTCATTTCCAAGGTCAATCAGGTTCGCGGCGATCTGCCAACGGAAGCCGATGATCCTGTGATCAAGAAGGGTACAGGTCAGGAGTTCGCGACCATGTATCTGGCTGTGCAAAATCCCAATATGACCAGTGTGCAGCTTACTGAATATCTGCAGCGCGTTATCCAGCCGCGTATGTCGACGATTCAAGGTGTTGCCGATGCGCAGGTTCTGGGTGGTCAGGTGTTCTCGATGCGTGTCTGGATCGATCCGATTCAGCTTGCTGCACGCAAGACCACGGCATCGGAGGTTTTGACAGCCATCAAGCAGTCAAATTTCCTGTCCGCGCCGGGTAAGATCGAAAATCTCTATGTTGCATCGCCAATTACGCTGAAAACAACCTTGCAGACACCTGAGGCCTTTGGTGCGATGCCCATCAAGTCGGACGGCACCAATATCGTTCGTCTGCGTGATGTGGCCCGCATTGAGCTTGGAGCCGTTAATACGGACACACGGGTTACTTTCAACGGATCAAGCGGTACATTCCTCGGTATTTTCCCGACGCCATCGGCAAATCCGCTGGATATGACGGCTGCTGTGCGCAAAGAACTGCCTGCGATCGACGCTACGCTGCCAGAAGGCATGTCTATCATCATGCTTTACGATTCGACGGAGCAGATCAGTTCGTCCATCGAGGAAGTGTTCAAGACAATCGGTGAAGCGGTTCTCATTGTTGTTCTGGTGATTTTGCTTTTCCTTGGATCATTCCGCTCGGTCATCATTCCGGTCGTGACTATTCCAATTTCACTGGTCGGTGTCTGTTTCTTCCTGTTCCTTCTGGGGTATTCGATCAATCTGCTTTCGCTGCTCGCGATGGTTCTGGCGATCGGTCTCGTCGTTGACGACGCGATCGTGGTTCTGGAAAACATCCATCGTCACATCGAAGAGGGGCTCAAGCCAATCGACGCCGCGCTTAAGGGCATGAAGGAAATCACCGGCCCGATCATTGCGATGACGATTACATTGGCGGCTGTGTTTGCGCCGCTCGGGTTTACCGGCGGTCTCACCGGTGCGTTGTTCCGCGAGTTTGCGTTCACGCTGGCTGGTGCGGTTATCATTTCTGGCGTAGCTGCTTTGACGGTCTCGCCCATGATGTGCGCCTTGCTGCTGAAAAGTGGCAATCACAGCCGTTTCCAGCGTATTGTTGATAACAGCTTCAGCTGGCTGGAAGGTGCCTATGAACGACGGGTTGTGGGATCGCTGGCTTTCCGGCCGATAACCCTGTTCATTGTTATCGCGCTGGTGGCATTGACGGCCTTCCTGTTCAACAAGACGTCATCCGAACTGGCACCGGAAGAAGATTCCGGCTTCCTGGTTTCGCTTGTCAATGCACCGCAATATGCGACAACTGACTATACGCAGCTCTATGCCAATCAGATTGATGCCTTGACCAAGGATCTGCCTGAACTTAAGGCCCGCTTTAATATTGCGGGTCTGGGCACCACGAATTCGGCGTTTGCGATCTGGGTTTTCAAAGACTGGGCGCAACGCGAAAAGTCGCAGAAGCAGCTTCAGCAGGAGTTACAGGGCAGAATCAGCCCGGTAGCCGGTGCGCAGGCCTATATTTTCGCACTGCCAACTCTGCCCGGCACGGGTGGTGGCTTGCCGATTTCGGTCGTCATCCAATCGACGGGTCCCGCCGACAAGGTTTTCGAAGTGGCTGAGGAGATCAAGAACAAGGTGCAGGCTTCGGGCAAGTTCATTGTCGCGCAGAATTCACTGTCGTTTAACGCGCCGCAGGTCACGGTGACGATTGATCGTGATCGTGCATCGGCTCTGGGTATTCCTGTCAGTGAAATCGGCCAGACAATCGGGCTTCTGGTTGGTGGCGGCAAGATCGCGAAATTTGACCGCGATTCCAACAGCTACGATATCATTCCGCAGGTGCCGCAAGATTTCCGCTCCAATCCGGAAAACCTTGGCAAATACTTCGTCAAGAGTTCATCCGGCGACATGGTGCCGTTGTCAGCGGTTATCAAAGTGACGGAAAATGCATCTCCGGCAGCTATCGAGCAGTTCAACCAGCTGAATTCGGCAACGATTTCCGCATTGCCCATGCCGGGCGTTACAACGGGTGAGGGCCTCAAGGCCGTGGTTGATACGGCACGTCCGCTGATGCCAAACGGCTTCTTCCTGGATTACACAGGCCAATCGCGTCTGGAGGTTACACAGGGCAACACAATTCTGATTGCTTTCGTGCTTGCTATCGTCGTGATCTACCTTGTGCTTGCAGCGCAGTTCGAAAGCTTCCGCGATCCATTCATCATCATGATGTCGGTCCCGTTGTCGATTTTCGGTGCAATTGTTCCGCTCAACATGGGACTTGGTACGCTGAACATCTATACGCAGGTGGGGCTGATCACCCTTGTGGGGCTGATCACCAAGCATGGTATTCTCATGGTGGAGTTTGCCAACCAGCAGCGTGAACTGCATGGAATATCGCGGCACGATGCGATTATTCTGGCAGCCAAGACGCGTCTTCGTCCGATCCTGATGACCACAGCAGCCATGGCGCTCGGCGTTATTCCGCTGATCACGGCAACAGGCGCGGGTGCGGCAGCACGCTACTCCATCGGTCTGGTGATCTTCTCGGGTATTCTGGTGGGTACGATCTTCACGCTCTTTGTGGTGCCGATGTTCTACACCTTCATTTCCCACAAGGATCATAAGGTTGAGACAGCGACCAAACCGCAGCCGGGCGCAGAGCCTCAGCCGAGCCATACCTGACCGGTTGATGATCGCTCAAAAAGAAAGCCTCCGAACCTTGCCAGGTTCGGAGGCTTTGTCATGTTTGGTGTTCTATAATGTCAGGCTCGTTTAACAGCGCGAAGAATGACGAGCAGTATAACGGCGCCGATTGTGGCCGCGATGATCGAGCCCAGAATTCCGGCTCCCAGCGATATGCCCAGACGCGGAAAGAGATATCCCGCTATGAACGCGCCGATGACGCCGACAATCAAGTCGCCGATAAGGCCAAAGCCGCCTCCACGAACGAGCTGACTCGCCAGCCATCCAGCGATCAGTCCCACTAACAGGAAAATAAGTAGTGATTCTCCACCCATAGTCGTCTCTCCACATGCCGGTTGCGTTACGATGGTCCAGACCGTGGATGCCGCTCTTCATGGGCGATCCGTGATCGGCCGTAGAATCATCACAATGATTTTACGATGGGAAATGCGTTTTGGGTAATTAAACTTGTATGGATCGGGTCAAATACCACAATATCTAGCGTCTTTGAGCTGGTGTGAGGCTATCCAGCAGAAATCATTGATCTTTTTTACTACTTAAAAACAATACCGCGGAAACGGCAGCTATAAAAAAGCTATGCCGGCTATGGTTTCCCATGTCCGGCATAGTTTTGAGACTAGTCAAGAATAGCGCATTAAGAAGATTAGACCTTCTTGGCAGCTGCCTTCTTGTGAGCCTTGTGCTTGACGGTCTTCTTGACGTGATGCTTTGCCTTTGCAGCGTGCTTAACAGGGGTGGTTGCTGCGGCAGCTGGTGCAGCTGCAGTTGCTGCGTTGGCACTGGAAACGGTCAGAACTGGAGCCGAAACAGCGAGAGCGATGGCAAGGCCGAAAGCTGTGTAGAGGGACTTTTTCATAGGTCAGTTTCCTTTTGATATGGGCTCATGGGACACAGTCGATCAATCATCAATCGGCTGCACACCGAGCAGTTTCAACGCTTGGGCGAATGTCCTGATGCCCTGCGCCTGCTTGTTGCTGGCACAAAACCTGGTTGCCTTACGTTGAAGTGCTCTCGCCTTGGCAGCCCGTTTTGCCTCGGCGTGTTCGGTGATGGCTTGTTGAGTTTGCTGCTGAAGTTTGCCGCAAAGCACGGTACGGGTTGGCGTCTCATCAGCCATGGACGTCTCAATCGGCCCGGCGAAATACAGAGTGCCGGTCAGAATGAGTGTCGATATGGTCAAAATGTTACGCATAGGACCCTTTGTGAATGCTTGTTCTGTTTCCGTAGTGGGGCAGAACCGATGTGCCTGTTATCGGACACGACTATTGCGGGCGTTTTTCCGGTCTGTAGAGTTTTGTTTCTGGATTGTTTCTGAATTGGGAAGCGATGCTGAATCGCCCGTAGGCGCATATGTTCCGGCTGGTCAATGCGGATTTCGGACACTATCTTGTTGCCGGATAAGCAAATCAGAGCCTGTTATTGTTGAAAGATTCGCATGAAGTCCGAGCCACATATCCTGATTGTCGATGATGACGAGGCTATTCGTGATTTGCTGCATGAATTTCTGAAAAAGCGCGGCATGCGGGTTTCAGTCGCCAGAGATAATGACGAGATGCAGGTCATTTTTTCGCGCACGCCCGTCGACCTGCTGATTCTCGACGTGATGCTGCCGGGCAAAAGCGGCATGGAAATTTGCCGTGACATCCGCATGCACTCACGCGTGCCGATCATCATGTTGACGGCAATCACTGAAACCACCGATCGCGTTGTCGGACTGGAAATGGGCGCAGATGACTATGTTTCCAAGCCATTTGATCCGCGCGAATTGCTGGCACGGGTGAGGGCTGTTCTGCGCCGACTTGACGGACCGGGGACGGATCGACGTCTTGAGCCACAGGTTTATAAATTTGCCGGGTGGACCATGGATTGTTCACGGCGCCGGCTCGTATCGCCTGACAATGTGCGCGTGGAATTGACCAGCGGAGAGTTCAACCTGCTTGAAACACTGGTCAAGAGCGCACAGCGCATGCTGAGCCGTGATCAGCTTCTGGAACTGGCAGGAAGCAATGTGGCCTATGGCTATGATCGCAGCATTGATATTCTTATCAGCCGTCTGCGCCGCAAGATGGAAGATGATCCGCGTTCGCCCAAGCTGATCCTGACAATTCGCGGTGGCGGATATCAGTTTGTGCCGGAAGTCATAGCGGAATGAAGCGCTTTTTCCCCCAGTCCTTGCCAAGCTGGATATTGCTGATCCTGATTGCCGGGTTGATCACCACACAGATTGCCACGCTGTCCATCGTCTCGCGCGATCGCAATGAGGGCAATAATATCCTTGAATTGTTTCGTCTGAGCGAGCGGGCCTATACGCTGGTGAAGCTGCTTTACGCGGCACCGCCGCCAGAGCGTATCCGACTTGCGGCTGTTATGTCGAATGCTTCAAGTCCGCTTTATATGTCAGACGATCCGGCAGTGACATCGGCGATCGCATCCGATGACAATCTGGCGGAACTTGAAGATGTGCTTGTTGCACGTTTCTCGGCGTTTGGCGTGACCGATGCCCGCGTTCGCCGGGATTTACCCAATAAGGTTTCGCCAGGTACCGAGATAAGTTCGAGCGCCCTCAACCCTGATGTCGGCGTGGTGGAAAAACAGCTGTCAGATCTCGCGCAGGATTTTAGCCAAAGCGGCGGCCTTGCGGCATCTATCGAATTCAATGATGGGCAATGGCTGAACTTTGTAACACCGGTTTCGCCGATTGATCCTATTCTTACGCTGCAGACCCTTCCATTGTTCGGGGCGGTCGCAGCCATCGTCATCATCCTGTCGATCTGGGCCATGCGCAGGCTGACAGCGCCATATCGCGCACTGGAAAGTGCGGTGAAACGCATCGGTGAGGACGTAAAAATTCCGCCCTTACCCGAATATGGCAGCTCGGAATATAAATCCGCGGCAAGGGCGGTAAATGCGATGCAGGAGCAATTGCGTGATTATGTTGCCGACCGCGAGCAACTGGCGGCGGCATTGGCCCATGATTTGCGCACGCCATTGACCCGCATCCGCTTGCGGCTTGAACTTTTGCGCAAATCGCAATTGCGCCAGTCATTGATGCAGGACCTCAATGATATAGAAGCAATTTCGCGTTCAGTCATCGATTTTGCCACCTATGAGGTGGTGGATGAGGAACAGGAGAAGATCGACTTCTGGTCGCTCGTCGACTCTATTGTCGATAACTATCCTGAGGTTACGTTTGACAAGAAAAGTGCGGCTTCCCGCAAATTCATCTGCTTCGGCCGACCAATCGCATTGCGCCGTTGTGTTACAAATCTCATCGACAATGCCGTAACCTATGGTGAAAAAGCCAATGTCAGCCTGAAACAGGTGGGAAATGACATTGTTCTTGCGATCAAGGACAAGGGGCCGGGCATACCGCAAGCCAAACTGGATGAGGTTTTCCAGCCCTTCCGGCGTGTGGAGGGTTCACGCAACAGGCAAACCGGCGGTTTTGGGCTGGGGCTTACCATCGCGCGCAATATTGCACAGCGCTGCGGTGGCGACATCAAACTTGAGAATGATCCGGAAGGTGGTCTAAGGGCCGAACTGAGAATCCCGCTTGCAACCTGAGAGGGGATTATGTTCCGGGCTTTTCTTTGTTCAGTACAAATGACTCAATGTCATCAAAGATGGCGTTCCAGTCCTGCTCATTGATTTCCATGAAGCCGAAGAAGCGCAGCATGAAAACGCCTTCCGTGGCGATGAATGCGGTTCTTGCCCTCCGTCCTTCTTCCGTCGTCAGGTCGAAATCCGCCATTCTCGTGCGATACCATTCACGGGTGCTGCCAAGATGTTCCGGCGTCTGGATAAGTGATGCCATCAGGCTTGCGGCTTTGGCGTTAGAGCTTTCGTCGCCTTTACGCGTGGCCTCCAGATGGGCGTGGATAGGCGAGGCGGATGCATTTTCGGTCAGTTGCACCACTTCCGTATCATAATCCTGCCCCCAGCGCTCCAGCATGGCGTCAATCAAAGCGCCTTTCGTGCCGAAACAATATTGCACGCCGCCTTTGGTAATACCCGCAGCCTTTGCAACGGCATCGATGGTCAGTGCAGCGGCGCCGACCTTGCTCACTACGGCTTCCGCCGCGTCGAGAACCATATCCCGATCAATCGTGCGTTTGCGGCCCAAATCGATCTCCCTCTTCCATTTCAATACGATCGTATTTATATATGTATTGCGGATCGATGAACAATCGGTCCGCGATTGCAATTATAACGGGAGCGCAGAACGCTCCAATGGTGAAAAAAATGCTACCCCAAAACCGCTGGCTGGTCCTTGCGATCGTCTCCAGCGCTCTGTTCCTCGTCGTCATTGACATGACAGTTCTTTACACGGCTTTGCCACGTCTAACCCATGATCTTCATGCTTCGGCCTCCGCCAAGCTGTGGATTGTCAATGCTTATCCCCTTGTTGTTGCGGGTCTACTGCCCGGTGCCGGTGCGCTTGGCGACCGGTTTGGCAACAAGAAACTCTTTTCCGCCGGCCTGGTCGTATTCGGTCTGGCCTCTCTGGCGGCTGCCTTTTCTCCAACAAGCGGCGTTCTCATCGCTTCACGCGCTTTGCTGGCCGTCGGCGCGGCCATGATGATGCCCGCTACGCTTTCAATCGTGCGGCAGACATTTTCCGATGAAAAGGAACGCGCCTTTGCCATTGGCATCTGGGCGGCAATTGCCTCAGGCGGTGCCGCTATTGGCCCGGTCCTCGGTGGTGTCCTGCTAGAGTATTTCTGGTGGGGTTCGGTCTTTCTGATCAACGTTCCGATTGTCGTTGTCGCGCTTGCCCTCACGCTCTGGGTCATTCCTAACCGGGCGGGTGATGCGACGCGGCCATGGGATATTGTTGCCTCGGGGCAGATCATGGTCGGCCTTATCGGCGTGACCTATGCGATCAAGGAGTTTGGCAAACAGGTGCCTGTCTACGCAGCTGCATTGATAGCCGCTGTCATCGGCATTGCCTTTCTTTGGCTGTTCGTTCGGCGTCAGGGGCGTTCGGCGCAGCCGATGATTGACTTCAAACTCTTCCGTAACAGGCGGTTTTCAGCCGGTGTTGCCACCGCCTTCATTGCGTCGCTTGCCCTTGTTGGCATGGAATTGGTACTGAGCCAGCGCTTTCAGCTGGTCATGGGATTGTCGCCACTGGAGGCCGGGCTGCTTATTTTGCCGGTTCCACTGGCTGCTTTTGTTGCTGGACCGATTGCCGGATTGGCGCTGCCGCGCCTTGGATCGGAACGCATCATGTGGGTCAGTCTCGTTGCAGCCGGACTTGGCGTTGCCAGCCTGCTCTACGTGTACGATGCAAAACCCCTCGTGCAGATTTCAAGCCTCGTGGTTCTTGGCTTCGGCTTCGGCGCGGCGATGACTGCTGCATCAAGCGCCGTCATGCTCAATACGCCGGAAGAGAGCGCCGGAACGGTGGCCTCGATCGAGGAAGTTTCCTATGAACTTGGGGGCGCGATGGGCGTTGCGCTGCTCGGCAGCCTTATGTCGACGATCTACAGCGTGACATTGGTGTTGCCCGATACGATGAATGTATCGGCATTGGTTTACGACAGTCTGGATGAGGCATTGATCATGGCGCAGGGGCTCGCGCCTGAAACTGCCTCGACTCTCATTAGCTTGGCCAACGCCGCATTCGAACAGGCGTTTACATCAGTCATCATGGTCGCTTCGGTATTGCTGCTGCTGACAGCTGTAATCATCAAGGTCACGACACGGATGGGCAGGGCCTGACTGATCCAATAAAAATCAACCCGGGGTTTAAAGCCGGGTTGATATAAGCCGATACCATGCTTGCTAGATAATAGCGCGCGACAAGCCCCCATCAACAGGGATGGCCGCTCCGCTTACATAAGATGCCTGCTCGCTGGCGAGAAAAGCCGCTACGGCCCCGAACTCCTCAGCCGTACCGTAGCGGCCAATCGGAATTTCAGCTTGGCTTTGTGCCGCTATGACGGAAACATCCACGCCTTTCGCGTCCGCATCCATTCGGTCGAGCTTGTCCGTCCGTGCCGTAGCCAGACGCCCGGCAAGCAGCAAGTTGACGGTTACGCCATCTGCTGCGACTTCACCCGCAAGGCTCTTTGCCCAACCGGCAACGGCAGCCCGCAGCGCATTTGACGCGGTCAGGCCAGCAATCGGCTCCCGCACACTGGTTGATGATACCACCACGATTCGGCCCCAGTGCCGTTCGCGCATTCTGGGGAGAAAATGCGCTGCAATGCGCACACCAGAGAGAAACATCGTCTCGAACTGTGTTCGCCACTGCACAACATTGAGCGAAGATGCGGAAAATGGTGGTGGCCCCCCACCGTTCAAAAGCAGAATATCGACACCGTCCATGTCCCGATCAATGCGGTCGAGCATGGCTGCCAAAGCCACCGGATCAGCAAGATCGGCATTGAGGGCAAAGGAGCGGGGAGAATGGACACGAAGCTCACTCACTGTGTCATTCAACGCTGCTTCGTCCCGACCTGATATCGCAACGATTGCGCCATTTTCAGCGAGAGACTTTGCTGCTCCGCGACCAAGCCCCTTATTGCCGCCCAGCACAAGCGCGCGTTTTCCATCCAATCCGAAATTCATGATGATGATCTCACTCTTATTGACGCCTAGCTGATATGGATGATTGCATCGACTTCGACAGGTACATTGAGTGGCAGTCCCGCCATGCCGATGGCTGCACGGGCGTGTTTTCCCCTGTTACCCAGGATATTCAGGAGCAGCTCGGATGCACCATTCCCAACAGCAGAAAATTCACTGAATCCAGCAACCGCATTGATGTAAACAGTGACTTTGGCGATCTGCACCACGCGCGAGATATCCCCAGCGAGTTCTTCGCTGAGCCAGAACAGAATATTGGCTGCGCAAATTTCTGCTGCCTTTTTGGCATCTTCAATGCCGACCGCGTCACCGACTTTGCCTGTGAAAGCGATGTTCTCACCGATCTCCGGTATCTGCCCCGAGATATAGACAATGTTGTCGATACGTATGGCCGGTTTGAAGGGGAAATCTGCTGGTGTGATAGCGGGCCAAGTCAGGCCGATTTCCTCAAAACGTTCGCGAAATGTGGTCAAGATCAACTCCTTGGTTCAGGAGTGTTCCTTGCCATATCACCAAACCATAATGTATCTTGATATTTGTTATATCAATATAAGGAATATTGATGGACTTGAATCTTGATCCGCATCTTTTGCGAGCACTCATTGTGGTTGCTGAAACCGGCACTGTCAGCGGGGCAGCCGAACGTTTGTCACGCACGCAGGCGGCGGTGAGCATGCAGATCAAGCGATTGGAGGTTGATCTCGGCGTGCAACTTCTCAACCGCACTTCGCGCGGTGTCTCACTGACGGATTCCGGCGAGGTTCTCGTGGCTTATGCACGCAAGCTCATCGCGCTTGGTGAAGATGCGCGTCTGCAAATCGAAGGACGGCAGCTTGTTGGCCGTGTAAGGCTTGGGCTGATTGAAGATCTCGTGGTGACGCGCCTGCCCATCCTTCTGGCGGAGTTTCGCAAGCGGTTTCCGAAGGTTGAGCTTGATCTGGTCACGGCACATAGTGGCGAACTCAGCCAAAGCTTGCAAAACGAGAAACTCGACATCGTTATTGCCGACCCATCGCGGTTTTCGATTGTGCCGTTCTTTCATTGGTCGCGACAGCTGGTTTGGAGTGGAAGTCGGTTGATCGATGTGGGCGAGGGCGACGCAGTGCCTCTCATTGTGTTTGAGGGCTCATGCACCTGGCAGGATAAGACAAGTGTGGCTTTTGCCAGTGCCGGTGTTGAATGGTCTGTGGCTTGCCGGGTGTCGAGCTATGGCGCTCTGATCGGAGCATTGCGGGCCGGGCTTGGATATAGCCTGATGTTGCCCGAGAGTATTCCAACCGATTGCGAAACGATCGACTCAGGACACAACCTGCCGTCGGCGCCAAGCGCCGACTTTGGCCTGTTCATGGCCAAGGAGCCCTCCAAGATTACCAGGGAATTGGGGCTCTTCCTGCGGGAAAAGCTTGTGCAGTAACCTTGTCGGCACCGATACTGCGGTAAAGTTTTATCAAAGGAATTTGCGATAAACCACGAACCCTGAATGCTCGGCCACCTTGTTGTACAGCTCCATGGCGGTGTGGTTGGTTTCATGTGTGAGCCAATATACACGCGGCGATCCTGCCAATTGCGCGCGCTCATAAACGCCGTTGATCAAAGCCCTGCCCACACCCTTGCCGCGCGCGGCTTCGTTGGTGAAGAGGTCCTGCAGATAGCAATTCGGCGCAATGGAAATGGTGCTGCGGTGGAAAATGTAATGTGTCAGACCCACAAGATTTCCATCGCTTTCGGCGACGAGGGCGTTCACGGGCTCGTAAGCATCGAAGAATCGCTCCCATGTCATCCGCGTGATTTCGGGCGCCAGAGCAGTCGGACCTGAACGGCCATAGAATGCGTTATATCCATCCCACAGCGGTAGCCATTGCGCGTAATCCTGACGGCTAACGGGGCGGACGAGGAGATCACTGGTCATTATTCATCCTGTGCTTTGGGGAAATCATGATTGCTGGAGTGCCGGAACCATGAAAATCTAGAGCAAAGATGGATAATTCGACAGAGTGCGAGACAGATATTTTCAGTGCGGCCTATGAAGACTGAAATCAGCGGGATTTAACGCCGTTGATTGCGTTTCACATGCTTTGCCGCCGTTTGACCAGCATCAGGCGCTCATAAAGCTGCAATCGCTTTGGCCGTTTTCTGCGCGCTGACAATATCGGAGCTGACAGAAGACTGGGTTGCAGACACACGGAATTCAGATGAGTGACCTTATCGCCGCTAATTGTCCATGTATGGAGGAAAGGTACGGTGGCGTCACCTTCATGCATCTTGAGGTGAACGAGAGCGTGTACCTCGTCATCCTGAGAATTCAGCGTTTCATAGACGACGGATGTCGGTTCAAGATACAGCGAATACTGCCTCACGCATGTGCCAAGATAATGATCCGGGCCCCTGTAAACACCACCCCAAGGTACGCTATCGCCAATACGGGCGACGAATTCGCTATCGAGCAAAGGCGCGGTTGATTGTGGCCCGCCGCTTCGTGTCTTCTCGTAAACGAGCCTGATCAGTGCTTTATTCTTGTCTTTCGTGTTCCCGTTCATTTTGTTTTTGACCCTCAGTGGCCGCGTCATTCACGGTACGCCTTGCATATTACCGCTGCCGGTTCGTCCGGTATAGGCCCACGCTTGTCCCCCCGGAAACAGCGATCGCAAATCGGCGCACAGAACTGCATCGCCAAAATTTCAGGAAATTGTCTGGTGAGGTGGTGAGCGCGCAGGGATTCGAACCCTGGACCTACTGATTAAAAGTCAGTTGCTCTACCGGCTGAGCTACGCGCTCCCAGTCAGGGAAGACGCTTGCGCTAACCCTTGGGAAGTGCGGCGGAACATAGGGATGACTTTGGCATCGGTCAACAGCTATTCTGCACTGTTTTTGCAACATTGAGCCTTGTTTTTACAGGTTCCACGGTTTTTTTGAGCAATGAAGCCGTTTCACACGGATATGACGCCATTAAAATCGGAAGTGAAGGGAGGATTGTGCGCAGAACTGGCGAAAAGGTGATTGGAATTTGCAGGGGATTCGGCCTATGGCACCACGAGTTGAAATTGCAATGCCAAACGAGGAGCGCATATGGCGCTTGATGTCTCTTATCTGACCGCGGCCGGTGCCGGTGCGCTGTCTTTCCTGTCTCCCTGCGTCCTGCCATTGGTACCGCCTTATCTGTGCTATATGGCTGGCGTTACAGTGGAAGACTTCCGTTCGGACCAGCCCACAGCGCGTGTTTCTCCGGTTCGGCAGGCCCTGCTGTTGTCTTCATTCTGCTTTGTCCTTGGTTTTTCGACTGTGTTTGTATTGCTGGGAGCGGGCGCATCGACGATTGGTGGATTGCTGCGCATGTGGCAGCAGGAAATCGCAATTGTTGCGGGTATCGTGATTATCCTGATGGGGTTGAATTTTCTTGGCGTGTTTCGCTTGGCCTTCCTGTCGCGTGAAGCGCGATTCCAGACGAAGGGCAAGCCGGCCAATCCGCTGGCAGCCTATGTGATGGGCCTTGCTTTTGCATTTGGCTGGACACCCTGCATCGGGCCTGTTCTTGGACCAATCCTCGCACTTGCGGGTGGTCGCGATACGGTCTCGGATGGAGCACTGCTGCTCGCGATCTATTCGCTCGGTCTTGGTATTCCGTTTATTATTGCAGCCTTGTTCTCCGGCTATTTCATGCGCTTCCTCACGCGTTTCCGTATGCATCTTGGCAAAGTGGAAAAGGTAATGGGCGGGCTGCTTGTGGCAACAGGTGTCCTGTTCCTGACCGGTGGATTGCAGACATTCTCCTTCTGGCTGCTTGAAACATTTCCAATCCTTGGCCAACTCGGCTAAAGAAGCGGAAATTGTTCATGCATTGGCAACCGGGATTATGCCACGATCAGGCATAAGACTGTGTTTAGCCAAAACGGATTCGGAATTCTGACAATGACATCACGTACCTGCCTCTCGGTTATTCTTGCCGCCGGTGAAGGCACGCGCATGAAATCAGCGCTACCGAAAGTGCTTCACCCGATTGCCGGGCTGCCTATCGTCGCCCATGTGGCCAAGGCAGTTCATAGTGCTGGCAGCGGTGACATTGCGCTCGTGGTTGGCCGCGAAGGCGACGCTGTTCGCGACGCAGTGAAATCAGTTGTTTCAAATGTGACGGTCCACGAACAGAAGGAACGGCTGGGAACAGCCCATGCCGTGCTTGCCGCACGTGATGCCATAGCGCGTGGCTATGATGATATTCTTGTCTTGTTTGGCGATACACCACTCATCGAAACGGCAGCGCTGGATCAGGCACGCGCCAAGCTTGATGATGGTGCTGACGTGGTTATCATGGGCTTCCGGCCCGAAAATCCAGCCGGTTATGGTCGTCTCATCGAAAAAAACGGTAAACTTCTTGCCATCCGCGAAGACAAGGATGCCAGCGAGGAAGAGAAGAAAATCGGTTTCTGCAATGGCGGCTTTATGGCCCTGCGTGGTGACAGCGCCCTGCAACTTCTGGACAAGGTTGGGAATGCCAATGCCAAGGGCGAGTATTACCTGACCGATGTGGTGGAAATCGCCAATGATGCTGGGAAACTGGCAGTCGCGATTGAAATTCCGGTTGAGAACATCATTGGCATCAACACGCGTGTGGAACTGGCCGAAGCCGAAGCGATCTGGCAGAACCGCAAGCGCCGCGTCATGATGCTGGCCGGGGTGAGCATTCAGGCACCGGAAACAGTGTTTTTCGCCCATGATACGTTGATTGAAGCGGATGTGGTTCTTGAGCCGAACATCGTGTTCGGTCCGGGTGTTTCGATTGCGACGGGTGCCGTCATTCATGCATTCTCGCATCTGGAAGGCGCAAAGGTTGGTCCGGGAGCGACCGTCGGGCCGTATGGCCGTCTGCGTCCGGGTGCCGATATTGCGGCAAACGCCAAGATCGGCAATTTTGTGGAAGTGAAGAATACCAAGGTGGGGGCAGGTGCCAAGGTCAGTCATTTGACCTATCTAGGCGATGCGATCGTAGGCGTTGACGCGAATATCGGTGCTGGCACCATTACCTGCAACTATGACGGATATAACAAGGCTTTGACCGAGATTGGGGCAGGTGCCTTTATCGGCTCCAACAGCTCGCTGGTCGCACCTGTCTCTGTTGGTGACAATGCCTATGTGGCGTCGGGCAGTGTGATTACGCAGAATGTACCGGATGACGCGCTGGCATTTGGCCGGGCACATCAGGTCATCAAGGAAGGGCGGGCTGTGCTATTGCGGGAGCGTTATGCCGCACAAAAAAAAGCCAAGAAGGCTGAATAGGCCCTTTTTAATTCATGCAAGAGACTGAAACGTAATTTGACTTCCTGCCGTGGCAGATTCGCCCTAGGCAGGAAGAAATCGAGACCCTGAGCCATCGGAGCTTTCTATGTGCGGGATTGTTGGAATTATCGGACGCGAACAGGTTGCGCCATTGCTGGTGGATGCGCTGAAACGCCTGGAATATCGCGGTTATGATTCCGCAGGTGTCGCGACACTCGACAAGGGCGTACTTGACCGGCGCCGTGCCGAAGGCAAGCTCGTTAATCTGGACAATCTTCTGAAGGACGAGCCACTCAGCGGCACAATCGGTATCGGTCATACACGCTGGGCCACGCACGGTGCGCCTACTGTCCGTAATGCGCATCCGCATACGACGCCGCGTCTTGCCGTCATTCATAATGGCATTATTGAGAATTTTGCCGAGCTGCGTAGCGTGCTTGAGAAAGACGGCTATGTCTTTGAAACCGAAACCGATACGGAAACCGTTGCCCATCTTGTGACGCGTGCGCTTGATCGCGGGCTTTCTCCTGTTGAAGCGGTTCGCCAGAGCTTGCCGGAACTGCGCGGTGCCTTTGCCATTGCAATCATGTTCAAGGGCGAAGAGGATCTGCTGATTGCCGCTCGCAATGGACCGCCGCTCGCCGTCGGTTACGGCGATGGTGAGATGTATCTGGGCTCGGACGCCATTGCGCTTGCCCCGTTTACCGACAGACTGTCCTATCTTGAAGACGGTGACTGGGCTGTGCTGACGCGCAACAGCGTGGCGATCTATGACGAAAGCGGCATGGCCGTTAAGCGCCGGATCGAGAAATCTGCTGGTACGGCGTTTCTCGTCAGCAAGGGCAATCGCCGCCACTTCATGGAAAAGGAAATTCATGAGCAGCCGGAGGTCATTTCCCATACGCTGTCCAATTATCTGGATTTTTCCAAGGGCACCATTCGCACCGATGCAGTTCCGTTTGATTTTGCCAAGATCGACCGGATTGCGGCATCCGCATGCGGCACAGCCTATTATGCCGGCCTGATCGGCAAATACTGGTTTGAGCAGATTGCCCGGCTCCCGGTTGATATCGATGTCGCATCGGAATTCCGCTATCGCGAAATGCCATTGTCGAAAGATAGTCTTGCTCTGTTCGTTTCGCAGTCGGGCGAAACCGCGGATACTTTGGCATCGCTGCGTTATTGCAAGCAGCAAGGGTTGAAGATCGGCTCTGTGGTCAATGTCAAGGAATCGACCATGGCGCGCGAGTCCGACTCTATTTTCCCGACATTAGCCGGTCCGGAAGTCGGCGTTGCCTCGACGAAGGCGTTCACATGCCAATTGGCAACGCTTGCGTCATTGGCGGTGACCGCAGGCAAGATGCGCGGAACTATCTCGGCTGATGATGAGCGCCGTCTTGTGCATGAGCTTTCCGAGATTCCGCGTTATGCGACACAGGCATTGAAGCTGGAACATCAGATGGAGGCGATCAGCCGCGATCTGTCACAGGTCAAACATGCGCTTTATCTCGGCCGTGGCACGAGTTTTCCGCTGGCTCTTGAAGGCGCGCTGAAACTCAAGGAAATTTCCTATATTCATGCGGAAGGCTATGCGGCGGGCGAGTTGAAGCATGGTCCCATCGCCCTCATCGATGAACACATGCCTGTCATCGTCATTGCGCCCTATGATCGTTGGTTTGAAAAAACCGTCTCGAATATGCAGGAAGTGGCGGCGCGTGGTGGCAAGATCATTCTGATTACCGATTCACGCGGCGCTGCGGCCAGCACGTTGAAGACCATGCATACGGTTATTCTGCCTGATATGCCCGAGATCATCACACCGATCATTTACGCCCTGCCGATCCAGATGCTGGCTTATTACACCGCCGTGTTCATGGGCACGGACGTGGATCAGCCGCGCAATCTGGCGAAATCGGTGACGGTGGAGTAATTACCCGGCGCGAAGGAGCCGCACGGCCTCGTCGCGCTCGAAGAGATAAAGCAGAACGCGCAAAGCTTCGCCGCGCGCGCTCTGCAATTCCGGGTCGCGCCCCAGAATGTAACGCGCATCCTTGCGGGCGATTTCCAGAAACTCCTGATGAGCTTCGATACTCGCAAGCCGAAAACCCGGTGTGCCGGATTGCCGGGTGCCCAGCAATTCACCTTCGCCGCGCAGTTTCAGGTCTTCCTCAGCGATTCTAAAGCCGTCTTCCGTCTCGCGCATGATCTCCAGCCGCGCACGGGCAACTTCGCCCAGCGGACCCTTGTAGAGAAGGAGACAGGTGGAAGGCTTGTCACCTCGGCCAACCCGCCCGCGCAACTGATGCAATTGGGCAAGGCCGAAGCGTTCAGCATGCTCAATAACGATAATCGTGGCATCGGGCACATCAACACCGACTTCAATGACCGTGGTTGCAATCAGAAGCCGCGTTTCGCCATTCTTGAACGCGAGCATTGCCGCATCTTTTTCTGGCCCCGTCATGCGGCCATGCACCAAACCGATCTGATCGCCAAGCAAAGGGTGCAGCGACTGAAAGCGCTCTTCGGCGGAAACCAGATCAACCAGCTCGGATTCTTCAACCAGCGGGCAGATCCAGTAAATCTTCTGGCCGTCGGCTATGGCTCGGCGCATACGGTCAACCAATTCGCTAAGGCGTTCCATCGGCAGAATCGCGGTGGTGATTGGGCGGCGACCCGCGGGTTTTTCAGTCAGCTTTGATACATCCATGTCACCGAAGGCAGTCAGAACCAGCGTGCGCGGGATGGGCGTTGCAGTCATGACCAGCATGTCAGGAGCCGAGCCCTTCGATTGAAGCAGCAGCCGTTGATGAACGCCAAAGCGGTGCTGTTCATCAATGATTACAAATACTAAGTCGTGGTAGCTAACCTTTTCCTGAAAGAGCGCGTGGGTGCCGATGATGATATGGATCGCTCCGGTGCGCAGGCCTTCCAGTATATCCTCGCGTTCACGGCCCTTTTCGCGGCCTGTCAACAATGCGGTGTGCAGGCCAGCTTTTGCTGCCAAGGGAGCTATCGTCGCATAATGCTGGCGCGCCAAAACTTCGGTGGGTACCATGAGAGCCGATTGCCCACCTGACTCCGCGGCATGGGCCATAGCAAGCAGGCCAACGACGGTTTTGCCTGATCCCACATCGCCTTGCAGCAATCGGAGCATCCGTTCCGGTTCGCGCAGATCAGCGATGATTTCCTTGATGGCCTGTTGCTGGCTACCAGTCAGCGCATAGGGCAATGCGGCAATAATCTTTGCCTTGAGACTTCCATCGCCTTCCAGTTTGCGGCCTGACAGACGACGCGTTTTGAGGCGAACCAAGGCGAGTGCCAGTTGACCGGCCAGAAACTCGTCATAGGCGAGCCGCTGGCGCGCTGGATGATCCAGCGCGATATCCGTGGGGTCTTGCGGCCGATGAATCGTTTCAAGCGCCTGCCGGTGCGTCGGAAAAGCATGTTTGGCAAGAACCGGTTCCTCGATCCACTCAGGCATGTCAGGTGCCCGCGCCAAAGCTTCCTGTACGCCCCGCGCCAGCACTTTGGGCGATAGGCCAGCGGTCAGGGGATAAACAGGTTCGACCAGTGGCAGCGATGCGGCATCGGCAATAGCGGCGATATGATCCGGGTGGACCATGGTCGGTCTGCCGTTGAACCATTCAATGCGCCCGGAAACGATGACTGTCTCGCCAACCGGCATGATGTTCTCAAGCCAAGCCAGCTTTGCATGAAAGAACACAAGGCCGATTTCACCCGTGTCGTCATGGGCAAAAACGCGGTGAGGGACATTACTGCGTCCCTTTGGTGGCGGCTGGTGGCGATCAATACGGACTTCCAGCGTGACAATGGCACCTTCCGGCGCGTAGGCGATTCCCGGGCGATTGCGCCTGTCGATAACACTGTTGGGCGGCAGATAAACGAGATTACCGACGCGCGGTTCGGTTCCGGGTGGCTGCGTGCCGAGCAAAGTGGCAAGCAGGCCCGTCACTTTCGGTCCGATACCGGGAAGCGAGCGTACGGAAGCAAACAGGGGATCAAGCAAAGATGGACGCATTCCTTAGGTTTAACGTCTTCAAAGCGCGTTGCAAGGCTGACAGCGGCGTCAATGCACGCTATACCCAGCCGCAATCCTATGGCTTCCCGCCCAGCCGAAGCCTTTTCATGATATTCCAAGGGAGACTGTCCATGACCGGAAGCAGTCGTTCAACAGTTGATCTGCCACCAAGACAGCGCAAAATCCTGTTCCGTTCCTGGCATCGCGGCATGCGCGAGATGGATCTGATTCTCGGACAATTTGCCGATGCACATATTGAAAGCCTGACGGAAGCCGAGCTTGATCAGTATGAAGAACTGATGGAAGCGCTTGACCGTGACCTGCTCAAATGGGTCACCGGGGAGGCTGACGTTCCCGCCGAATATGACACGCCGATCTTTCACAGGATCCTGGCTTCCCGAAACACAATGAAATTCTGATCAGATATGACTGCCTTTTCCAAACTCGGACTGAAACCGGATATCAACGGACATGTCGTCATTGACGGCGTGGTCGATGGCTATGAAGCCTTTACGCTGGCCAAAGTGGTTGCCGAAGCGGGCGCGGGCGGTCCGGTGCTGTTCATCGCCAGTGATGGCCAGCGCGTTGCTGATATCGAGCAGGTCTTGAATTTCGTGCAGCCTGATCTGCCGGTGCTGCAACTGCCCGGCTGGGACTGTCTGCCCTATGATCGGGTATCGCCCGGTTCCGATACGGCAGCACGGCGGCTGGCGGCGTTGGCTGGCCTTGCTTCCCTGCGCGATCAGAAACATCCGGGTGTCATTCTGGCGACCGCCAATGCGGTGCTGCAAAAGCTACCGCCGCGCAAAGTACTGGCTGAGCAGCTGTTTCTCGCCAAGCCCGGCAACAGAATTGACATGAATGCACTGGTTCAACGCCTTGAAAACAATGGATTTGAGCGCGTTTCGACCGTGCGCGATGTTGGCGAATACGCGGTGCGCGGTGGTATTCTTGATCTTTTCGTTCCGGGAGCGGAAGAGCCACTAAGGCTTGATTTCTTCGGTGATACGCTCGAATCCATCCGCACCTTCGATGCCGCGTCCCAGCGTACATCAAGCCAGAAAACCGAATTTTCCATGCAGCCGATGAGCGAAATCACCCTCTCGCCCGAGACAATCAGCCGGTTCCGCTCGCAATATGTGCAGAAATTCGGCGCGCCTTCGCGTGATGACGCTCTTTATCAGGCGATATCCGAAGGCCGCCGCTTTGCCGGCATGGAGCATTGGTTACCGCTCTTCTATGAGCGTATGGAAACCGTATTTGATCATGCGGGCAACATGCCTGTTATTTTCGATCATCTGGCACATGAAGCAATGGCCGAACGCCATAAGATGGTGGTCGATCACTATGAGGCGCGCAAAAAGCAGTCCAATGGTACTGAACCGGGTGAAGCAGTGCCTTACAAGCCGGTCGAACCGGGCTCACTCTATCTGACACCGGCGGAAGTTGAGGCTGCGGCGATTTCATCGGGGATGCGGATTGATTTTTCGCCCTTCGACGCACCGTTTGTTACGGGCCGGTCAGTGATCCATGCGGGTGCCCATCGTGGACGGACATTCGTTGAGGAACGCACCGCCAAAGATGCCAATGTGTTCGACAGTGTGGTCAAGCACATCGCCGATGAACGTGCGGCGGGTAGAAAGGTGCTGCTGGCCGCATGGAGCGAGGGATCGCGCGACCGGCTGATACAGGTTCTGAACGAGCATGGCCTCGAAAAGATCGAGTTGGTCGAAGACCTGCGCACGGTCAAGGCACTGGCTCGCGACAAGATCACCGCTGGTATTTTGTCGCTGGAAACCGGTTTTGATGCGGGTGATCTCGTTGTGGTCGCCGAGCAGGATATTCTGGGTGATCGGCTCATTCGCCGGTCCAAGCGGCGTAAGCGCGATCAGGATTTCATCAGCGAAGTGGCTGCCCTGAATGCGGGTGATATTGTTGTCCATGTGGATCACGGTATCGGCCGGTTTATCGGTTTGCGCACGATTACAGCGGCGGGTGCGCCGCATGACTGTCTCGAAATCCATTATTCGGGCGATGATCGCCTGTTCCTGCCGGTTGAAAATATCGAACTTCTGTCACGCTTTGGTTCGGAAAGCTCGACGGCGGTTCTCGACAAGCTTGGCGGCGGTGCCTGGCAGGCGCGCAAGGCCAAGCTGAAAAAACGGCTGCTTGAGATTGCCGGGCATCTGATCCGCATCGCTGCGGAGCGGCAGATGCGCGGGGCACCGGTGCTTACGCCACCCGATGGGCTGTATGGAGAGTTTGCGGCGCGTTTCCCCTATGACGAGACGGAAGATCAGGACCGGGCCATTGAGGCTGTCATTGATGACCTTTCGCTCGGTAAGCCGATGGATCGCCTGATCTGCGGCGATGTGGGGTTTGGCAAGACGGAAGTGGCACTGCGTGCAGCCTTTGTTGCGGCGCTCAATGGGGTTCAGGTGGCCGTCGTGGTGCCAACCACACTGCTTTCGCGTCAGCACTACAAGACATTTTCGACGCGGTTTCAGGGTTTGCCTGTGAATGTGGCACAGGCGTCGCGACTTGTTGGTTCCAAGGAATTGGCGGAGAACAAGAAAGGCATTGCGGAAGGTCAGATTGATATTGTTGTTGGCACGCACGCGTTGCTCGGGTCGGGTATCAAGTTCAAGAATCTCGGCCTTTTGATCATCGATGAAGAACAGCACTTTGGCGTCAAGCACAAGGAACGGCTGAAAGATCTCAAATCTGACGTGCATGTGCTGACACTGTCAGCCACGCCGATACCGCGCACATTGCAACTGGCTCTGACAGGCGTTCGCGAATTGTCGCTGATCACCACGCCGCCGGTTGATCGCATGGCGGTGCGCACATTCGTGTCGCCATTCGATCCTCTGGTCATCCGCGAGACATTGCTGCGCGAGCGTTATCGAGGCGGTCAGAGCTTTTATGTCTGCCCGCGTATCTCTGACTTAAGCGAAATCAAGGATTTTCTGGATTCGCAGGTACCGGAGTTGAAAGTGGCGACCGCGCATGGGCAAATGCCGCCCGGCGAACTCGACGACATCATGAATGCTTTCTATGACGGGCAATATGATGTGCTTTTGTCGACAACCATCGTGGAATCCGGCCTCGATATTCCGACGGCCAATACGCTGATCATCCACCGCGCCGATATGTTCGGTCTTGCCCAGCTTTATCAGTTGCGCGGCCGGGTTGGACGTTCGAAGCAGCGCGCCTTTGCGTTGTTCACTCTGCCTGCCAACAAAATGCTGACGCAGATGGCCGACCGCAGGCTGAAAGTGTTGCAGTCGCTTGATACGCTCGGTGCCGGCTTTCAGCTGGCGAGCCACGATATGGATATCCGCGGTGCTGGCAATCTGCTCGGCGAAGAGCAGTCAGGCCATATCAAGGAAGTTGGTTTCGAACTCTATCAGCAGATGCTTGAGGAAGCCGTTTCCGAGATCAAGGGGACAGGCGAGGTCGATGACGGTCACTGGTCGCCGCAGATTGCTGTGGGCACAGCCGTGATGATTCCGGAAACCTATGTGCCTGACCTGCAATTGCGTCTGGGTCTCTATCGCCGTCTGGCTGATCTGGAAGAGTTGCAGGACATTGACGGCTTTGGTGCAGAGCTTATCGACCGGTTCGGACCTTTGCCGGATGAAGTCCAGCACCTGCTCAAGATCGTTTATATCAAGGCGCTTTGCCGCCGCGCCAATGTCGACAAACTTGATGCGGGGCCGAAGGGCATTGTCATCCAGTTCCGCAACAAGACGTTCAACAATCCGGCAGCATTGGTGAAAATGATCGGCGAGCAGGGCTCAATGGCGAAAATCCGCCCGGATCAAAGCATTGTGTTTGTGCGGGATTGGCCAACGGCGGAAAAGCGCCTGAATGGCGCAGCTGTAGTGATGACGCAATTGGCAAAACTGGCCGCCGCATAAGCGGCCAGTTTTTTTGGATCAGACTGGTCGAGGCTCGAACCCATCGGCCGTCTGGCGAATGGCATCAGCCAGTGCATCAGCGGATTGCGCACCCATAACCGCGTATTTCTGGTCAAGAATGAAGCAGGGAACGCCGCGAACGCCAATCTGGTTGGCGGTGTCGATCTCTTGACGCACGCCAACGCTGTCCGCATCGGTTGGCAAAAGGCTCGCCACGATGGCACTGTCCATGCCTGCCTCTTCGGCAGCTTCAATCAGCACCTGATGGTCGCCAATATTCTTTCCCTGTTCAAAATAATAGGAAAACAGAATGCCAACGATCTTGTCCTGAACATCGGGACCGGCTTGTGACGCCCAACGGATCAGACGATGTGCATCAAGCGTATTCGGAGCGATTTCGATCGCCTCGAAATCAAACTCAATGCCTTCTTCCTTGCCAAGTTCGATCAATTGCTGATGCACTTCAAAGATTTTATCGCTGCTGCCGAATTTTTCAGTCATGTACCGATTGCGATCCTTGCCCTGTTTGGGAAGGGTGGGATCAAGCTGAAATGGCCGCCAATTGACTGTCACATCCAGTTCAGGGTTAAGGGCGAGAGCACTTTCAAGCCGCTTGCGACCGACAAAACACCAAGGGCAGACGACATCCGATACAACGTCGATCGTGAATTTCTTTTCGCTCATGATTTCAACCTATCGTTTATCGGACCACCAGGTCGGGAGCTGGTAGCCAATGAGGGATGTCTTGTCCGGATGCTTGATGTAGGACCACCGGGCAACCCATTGCGCGGGCTGGTAGTAAATAGGTACGAAATAATTCCCCGAAATCAACACCCTGTCGAGTGCCCGCACAGCGCTCTCGAACTTCGTCTGGGTGCGGACAGCCAGCATTTCGTTGATCAAAGCATCGACGGCAGGATCAGCCACGCCGGCATAATTGAAACTGCCGTTCACATCCCGGGATACGCTGCTCCAGCGGCGCGTCTGTTCAAAACCGGGCGAAAGGGAGCCGGAATAGGCGCCGAGAATGATGTCGTAGTCAAAGGTTTCCAGACGCTTTTGATATTGCGCATCATCGACGGTGCGAATTGTAACGCCGATGCCAAGGCGCTCCAGCGTACGTTTATAGGCAAGGCCCAGCCGTTCTTCGGCCACGGAACGGGTGAGAATTTCAAACGTCAGCGGCATCCCCTTGGGGTCCAGCATCACTTCGTCTTTAATTGAATATCCCTTGCTGACGAGAGTGTCGTAAGCGCGCTTCATTTCCTTGCGGTCGCGTCCGGAACCGTCAGTCTGGGCTGGCGCGTATGTTCCATCCATCACATCCGGTGAAACGGCATTTGGATAGGGTGCAAGAAGAGCGCGTTCGGTTGCGTCAGCTGGTTTGCCGAGAGCAGATAGGTCAGAACCCTGCCAATAACTGCCAAGTCGCTGGTATCGACCTGCGTAGAGATTGCGATTGGTCCATTCGAAATCAAACATCATCGAAAGCGCACCGCGTACATCCCGATCAGCGAATTTTTCCCGCCGTGTATTGAATGCAAAGCCAAATACATTGGATGGTGATTTGGTTTCAAACGTTTCCTGAACGACGCGCCCGTCTTTGAATGCGGGAAAATTATAGGACGAGGCCCATTTGTTTGGATCGCCTTCCATGAAGATATCAAAGACACCCTTTTTGAACGCCTCAAACTGTGATTGCTCAGTACGGAAATATTCGATGGTGACTGTATCGAAATTATTGAAACCGCGACGGCTAGGAATATCGGCTGCCCAATAGGCGGGGTTGCGTTTGTAGACGATACGTTGACCGGGCTGAATTTTCGCAATGGTGTAAGGGCCGCTGCCAATAGGCGGTGTCAGTGGTGAACTGTCGAATTTTTCCGGATCAATGGCGTGTTTGGGAAGAATTGGCATCAGAGCCAGAACGAGTGGAAACTCGCGGTCAGCCTTGTCGTTGAAGGTAAAACGAATACCGCGTTCGCCGATTTTCTCAATATTCGAGATTCGGTCCATGCGCTGCTTGTATTGAGGCAGACCCTTTTCAGCCAAAAGGTTGAACGTAAAAATAACATCCTCAGGCGTGATTGGCTCACCATCCGACCATTTTGCCTTCGGATTCAGTGTGAATTCAACCCATGTCCGCTCATCATTGGTTTCCACAGTCTCGGCAAGCAGACCATACATGGTGAAGGGTTCATCGGCGCTGCGCTGCATGAGCGTTTCATAAATCAGATTGCCGAATTGAAGGTCATTGAAGATGCCGCGCGCTGTGGTGCGCAGGCTTTTTACGAGAAACGGGTTCAGGCTATCGAATGTACCGACGACGCCATAGGTGATCGAGCCGCCCTTGGGCGCGTCAGGGTTCACATAGGGGAAATATTGGTAATCAGCGGGCAGGGCGGGCTCACCGCGCATAGCGATTCCATGTTTTGGCTCGGCAAAAGCTGCACTTGTTGCCGAACAAGCCACGGCCAGCAGCGCCAAAATCTGGAAACTTCTCTTCAACATCGTCTCAACCTTGCGTCCCCTTAGCGGGATTTCCCTTTGATTCGCCCACAAGATTACCATCTCGTGACGATTCTGCGGCCAAACGGGTGTAATCATCTTCGCGAAATGACAACAGTGCTAAAAGTAGTCTGGATTTGCATTAACATGCAGTGTAACACGACGTTCGAGACCAAGGGTCACTCTGTTGCCTTATTTGGTAACCAAGCCAGATGGAGCAATTCTTAGTGATCAAGTTACACTTCGGATAAGTGCGCTGAAAGGAACCAGTTGACCATGTCCAACCCGAAGACATTCGCTGCAACCGCATCCATTGCGGGTGCAATTGCATTACTCGCCGCCGCGGCAGTACCAGCATCAGCCCAGCAGCAGCAGAGAACGCCGCAGGGTTGGTTCAAGGTTTGCTCCAAGCAGGAAGAAAACGATATCTGCAACACGCAGAACATCGTAACGGCCGATAGCGGCCAGCTTCTGACCGCGGTCAACCTCATTGAAATCAAGGGCAAGGTGAATCGCAAGATTTTCCAGGTCTCCGTCCCAACCGGTCGTCTGATTGCTCCGGGCGTCGGACTTCAGATCAATGGCGGCAAGACACAGAAGATCGATTTCGCCATCTGCTTCCCGGATCGCTGCATTTCGGAAGTTCCCATGTCCGACGAATTGGTTGCTTCCTTCAAGAAGGGCAATCAGCTGACTTTGACTTCGGTTAATTTCCAGAACAAACCGAACCCGATCAACGTTGCACTGACCGGTTTCAGCCAGGCTTTTGACGGCCCCGGCCTGCAGCAGTCGGAAATCGAAAATCGCCAGAAGACACTTCAGGAAGAAGTCCAGAAGCGTCAGAAGGAATTCGAAGACAAGATGAAGGCCGAACAGGCGAAAGCCAAAGCCGGCAACTGATCGCCATCTCTACAAAAAAGGGACGCTTTGCGTCCCTTTTTTATTGCGCTGATTTCAGTTGATGTGCGGACTCTTGACGCGATAGATTCCATTTTGCGGATTTTCGAACATGTCCTTGATCTGCGGATGCCGTAAAGGCACGCCGGTTGTGTCTGGAACAAGATTCTGTTCCGAAACATAGGCTACATATTCGCTATCCGCATTTTCAGCGAAGAGATGGTAGAATGGCTGGTCACGGCGTGGCCGGATATCTTCGGGAATGGATTGATACCATTCCTCCGTATTGTTGAATTCCGGATCGACATCGAAGATTACGCCGCGAAAAGCGAATATCCGGTGGCTCACAACCTGGCCAATCTGAAATTTTGCGTGGCGTATTTGTTTCATCATTATCATTCATTATAGATATCAGAGACATACCTGTCTCCATCAAATCGTGCGAGCATCTATGGCGTCTTGCCATTTCCGGTCGCGTTCCAATGGTCAAAGCTCGTCATGCTCAGCGTTTTCAATCTTGTTCTTCCATTTTTCGGCCTGATCTTTCTTGGATTTGTGGTTGCCCGCGTCAGTCGTCAGCCGCTGGAGGCCATGGGGTGGATGAACGTTTTCATTGTCTATGTGGCGTTGCCGGCACTGTTTTTCCAGATCCTCTCAAAGACACCCGTCGCTGAACTGACTCAATGGGCTTTCATCATTGGTTGTACGGCATCAACACTTTGTGTTTTTCTGGTGATGTTCGGTGTGGCTTTCTACCGAACGCGCAAAATTGACGAGAGCACAATTCAAGGATTGGCAGCCGCCTATGGTAATATCGGCTATATGGGGCCGGGACTGGCAATCATGGCTTTCGGCGCCCCGGCTGCCGTCCCTGTCGCCCTGATATTCTGTTTCGACAATACACTGCATTTCATCATGGCACCGCTGATGATGGCACTATCAGGCAAGGAGAAACGCCCGCCGCATGAACTCGTGATCAGCGTTCTCAAAAAGATATTGCTGCATCCCTTTATCATAGCGACAATTCTCGGTGTTGCTGCGGCTATTGTCGGGTTTGAACCACCGTCCTCCATCGACAAATTGATTGATCTCCTGGCAAAAGCCGCGGCGCCATGCGCATTGTTTGCCATGGGTGTGACGCTGGCCTTACGGCCGCTGAAGCGAGTGCCGCCGGAACTCTACATGATCGTGCCGATCAAGCTGATTTTCCAGCCGCTGCTCATATACGGCATGCTTCACCTTGCCGGTGATTTTCCGCCTGTTTGGGTATATACCGCCATGTTGCTGGCGGCGTTGCCAACGGCGACGAATGTCTTTGTCATTGCCCAGCAATATGGCGTGTGGGTTGAGCGCGCATCGAGCAGCATTCTGGCAACGACGCTGTTTTCGGTCGTAACCCTGACCTTGTGGCTATATGTGATGACGCACGGGTTTATTCCCTGATATTGATATCCCGCACCCGGCGATTGGCTGGGCTGCTATTGTGTTTCCGGAGCGTTGTTGGCGATAGATCGAGCGAAATTCATTCAGGCGAACATGCCTGTTGCGGAAGTACCATCGCTTCCGGAAATCCTGCTTCACACGTCTCATCCGGCAAGTGGGCTTTGGCGTCTGGCGGAATCGATTGATGGCGGCGATCCCGAGCCGCCCTATTGGGCCTATCTCTGGGCGGGTGGTGCTGCGCTTGCGCGCTATATCCTTGAACAGCCGCAGAGTGTGAGGGGCTTAAAGGTTCTCGACCTCGGTGCCGGTTCCGGGATTGTCGCCATTGCGGCAGCCAAAGCAGGCGCAAGTCATGTCCTTGCAGCAGAAATTGATCAGAACGCGATTGTCGCTTTGCAGTTGAATGCAGCGATCAACAATGTCGCTTTGACCCTCATAGGGGACGATTTGACCTCCGGATCGCCACCGGCGGTCGATCTGGTCGTTGTCGGCGATCTTTTTTACGGGTCTGAACTCGCCAGCCGGGTGATTGCGTTTCTTGACCGATGCCTTGATGCGGGAATCAATGTACTGATCGGTGATCCGGAGAGGGCGCATCTTCCAGTTGATCGCCTTGAGCTGATTGCCGAATATTTTGTTCCCGATGTCGGGCAAGTGAAAACATCCACTGTGAAATCGAGCGTCTTCAGGCTTCGCCCCCGCTGATCACAGCCCCAACGCCTGTCTTCCCCTGAAAATCTGCACCATCAAGCCGCCACGCTGGAATATGGGCTGTTTCGTCGCAGCAAACCCGTACTTGTGGTTGCAATCTTTGTGTGTACTATTGCGAATGATTTGCAATTGCGACTAGGATTAGAGGTATTTCATGGATTCCTTGCGGCAGGCAGCCGATACGGACGATGGCTGGCGGCGCGAACGGGGCGATGCATCGCTTTCAGATGTGCATCGCTCAATAGCAGTCAGAACAACGGGACCGGGTTGGCGCAGGGCCGCAGCCTTTGTGGGGCCGGGTTATCTCGTTGCTGTTGGCTATATGGATCCGGGAAACTGGGCGACATCGCTCGCGGGCGGGTCGAAGTTTGGTTATACGCTGCTTGTTGTCGCGTTGATTTCCAACATCATGGCAATCGTGCTGCAGGCACTTTGCGCCCGTTTAGCCATCGGTTCGGGCAGGGACCTTGCCCAAGCCTGCCGCGATGCCTTTCCAAGGCCCGTGGCCTACACGCTCTGGCTTATGGCGGAAATCGCGATTATCGCAACGGATATCGCGGAGGTGATCGGTACAGCGATTGGCCTCAATCTTATTTTCGGTGTGCCGCTTGAGATCGGTGTTCTGATCACGGCACTTGACGTATTCCTGATTCTTTATCTGCAAAAGCTTGGATTCCGCTGGGTAGAAGCGCTGATCATCACGCTGCTGGGCGTGATTGCTCTCTGTTTTGGCATCCAGATTTTCTTGGCCGACCCCGATTGGGCTGCGGTTATCAAGGGATTCGCGCCAACCACGCAGATTGTTACCAATCCGGAGATGCTTTACCTCGCCCTTGGTATTCTTGGTGCGACGGTCATGCCACATAATCTTTACCTGCACTCCGGCATCATCCAGACGCGCGACTATGGCCACACAATGCCGGAGAAACGTCAGGCTTTGAAATATGCCACATGGGACTCGACCATCGCGCTGATGTTTGCCTTGCTGATCAATGCGGCGATCCTGATCCTTGCTGCGGCGACTTTCAACAAGACGGGCCAGACAGAAGTTGCGGAACTTGGTGAAGCGCATTCCCTGCTCGCGCCACTGCTTGGCTGGGCCTTTGCGCCGACGCTGTTCGGTATCGCGCTGCTGTGCTGCGGTATCAACTCGACTGTAACGGCTACATTGGCTGGTCAGATCGTCATGGAAGGCTTTCTCAAGATCAGGCTGGCACCTTGGCTGCGCCGGTTGATCACCCGAGCCATCGCCATCATTCCGGCGGCAATCGTCACCGTCTGGTATGGCGACAGCGGAACAGCCAAGCTTCTGATCCTGACGCAGGTCGTCCTCAGCCTTCAGCTTTCCTTTGCGGTGTTCCCATTGGTTATCTTCACGGCCAGCAAGACGAAAATGGGCGCTTTGGTTTCACCCAAATGGCTCACGGCTCTTGCCATGTTCATTGCGGTGGTGATCGCCGTGCTCAACGTCAAACTGTTGATGGATTTCGTTCTCGTCTAGACGCGATCCGCTTCCCGGCGCGGCCAGCGAAAGCCGCTGCCGGGGCGCAGGCCTTCGCGCATAAGAAAGCTGCGCAAGGGCGAGAAGGTGCGCAGCAGCTCCAATCCGCCGCTACGAACCATCTGTACGGGCAGGAAATCAGAGAGCAATGACCTGTTCAGCGCGTCAACAGCACCGGTGCGGGCAATGATGTCAGGGCTGCGCTTACGGTTGTAAGCAGAAACGACCGTTGCAGCGCCAAGGTCGCTACCATCCGCCGGCAAGGTGTCGAGCAATGTTTCGACATCCCTCACGCCAAGATTAAGCCCCTGTGCGCCGATTGGCGGAAAGACGTGGGCTGATTCACCCGCCAGAAACACGCGATTGCGGGCGAAAGCGGTCGGAACAAGCCCTGACAGTGGCCAGGCCTGTGGTTCAACGTCAATCGTAACAGCCCCAAGCATGGACTGCATGCGTTCCTCAACGCGCATTGCCAATTGCTCTGCGGTCAGATCAAGCAGTTCAGCAGCGTGCGCAGGTGTCGTTACCCATACGAGGCTCGAGCGCTTTCCGGCCAGCGGCACTTGCGTGAAAGGTCCATGCTCCGTGTGAAATTCCGTAGAAATATCATGATGTTCACGGGTGTGGCTAAAGCTGAGTACAAGAGCGGTCTGGTTGTACTGCCATGTGCGCGCAGAAATGCCCGCCGCCTCGCGTGCCAGAGACGATCTGCCATCGGCAGCGATAACAATATTGGCGGAGAACATTGAGCCGTCGCTGGCTTCGACCGCCGTGGCGTTCTCAACGGGATGGTAGCGGGCGGCCGATGCCGCCACATGACGAACCGGTACCTGCTTTAGCGCGGCATTGAGCGTTTTGGTCAATGTGGCGTTGGGGATGTTGTAGCCAAACGCTTCTTCATCGATCTCGCTGGCTTCAAATGTCACTGCCGGGCTGCGGACCAGCCGGTTTGTGCCATCAAGAATGCGCATGGAGCCGATGGGTGCGGCGTGCGGCGCGATGCTGTCCCACAGCTCAATACGCTGGAGAAAGCGAATGGCGGGCATCATAAGGGCAGTCGTGCGTTTATCTGTACCGTTAGGAATAACCCCAAGACTGATGACGTTCTCAAAACTCCGGCCAAGGGCAATGGCTGCAATCAACCCCACATGACCGGTTCCGGCCACAATGATCGGATCTGTTCTGGTGCTGGTCATCATCTCACTCCGCTTCCAAGCCATTTAGGCTTTCAACAGTTTATATCAAGAACTTTGCTTGCGCTTTGAGCCATTTTCAAGAAAAGCTGCTCGCAAATCGTTTGTCCTTGATAACATATAGGGACAAGCGGATGAGTATCATGCAGCAGATTGGCGCGGACCGTGAAAAAACCAACTTTGCCCAAAGGCGTTAAGCCCAAAAAAGTAACGGCACCACAAGCCAAAGCGTTCTCAGTCCACTTGTTGACCGCTTCCGGTTCATTTCTTGCGTTCCTGTCGGTTGTCGCCGCCAGCGAACAAAGCTGGACGGCGATGTTCTGGTGGCTGGGCCTCGCACTTTTCGTCGATGGCATCGATGGTCCGATCGCACGCAAGCTTGAAGTCAAATATGTCCTGCCCAACTGGTCGGGAGAACTCCTCGACAATATCATTGATTACATGACCTACGTGCTCATTCCGGCCTTTGCGCTCTACCAGCGCGGCTTCATGGGTGAGGGCCTGTCATTTCTGGCAGCGGCAATCATCGTGGTATCAAGCGCGATCTACTATGCCGATACGGGTATGAAGACGAAGGAAAACTTCTTCAAAGGCTTTCCTGTCGTCTGGAATATGCTGGTTTTCACACTGTTTATCGTAAAGCCGGGTGAATGGGTGGCATTTGCCATCGTTCTCGGCGCTGCGATTGTTTCCTTCCTGCCGATCTATTTCCTGCATCCGGTACGCGTACAGCGGCTGCGGCCACTCAATCTGACGATATTCTTCCTGTGGTGTGCATTCGGCGTGCTGTCGCTGTACCAGCATCTGGATTCGCCCCTCTGGGTGCGTATTGGCATTTCGGTGACAGGTATTTATCTGTTTCTTATCGGTGCAGTAATGCAGGCATTTCCCAATCTTGGACGGACGGAGAAGGCATGATGGTCAAAGCAATCCGCATTCATCAAACGGGCGGCCCAGAAGCTCTTGTTTATGAAGACGTTGAGGTCGGTCAGCCTGGCCCGGTGAAGTGCGTATGCGCAACGAGGCCATCGGGCTGAATTTCATCGATGTTTATTTCCGCACCGGCCTTTATCCGTCGCCCGGTGGTTTGCCTCTGATTCCCGGCAATGAAGGTGCAGGCGTTGTCCTGTCCGTTGGTGCAGGTGTTACGGATTTTAAGGCGGGAGATCGCGTCGCCTATGTCAATCCGATCGGTGCCTATGCGGAAGAACGCCTCATGCCGGCGGATCGTCTAGTGAAAGTTCCAGATGCCATTTCATCGGAGCAAGCTGGCTCGATGATGCTGAAAGGCATGACCGCCTATTATCTGTTGCGGGAGACATATCCCGTAAAGAAAGGCGATACGATCCTGTTTCATGCGGCGGCTGGTGGTGTCGGGCTTATCGCCGGACAATGGGCCAAACATCTGGGTGCGACTGTTATCGGCACTGCCGGTTCAGATGAGAAGGTAAAGCTGGCGTTTCAAAATGGGTTTGATCACGTCATCAACTATCGCACCGAGAATTTTGTCGAGCGGGTGAAGGAAATCACCGGCGGCAAAGGTCTGGATGTTGTCTATGACTCTGTCGGCAAGGACACGTTCGATGGATCGCTGGATTGTCTGCGTCCGCGTGGCATGATCGTTTGTTTTGGCCAATCCTCGGGTCCGGTCCCACCGTTCGATCTTGGTATTCTGTCACGCAAGGGTTCGCTTTATCTGACGCGGCCAACCTTGTTTGTCTATGTCGCCGCGCGGGCCGCTCTCGAAAATGCTGCACGCGAGCTTTTTGCTCAGGTGGAAAGCGGCGTCGTGCGCATTGATATCGGCCAAAGATACGCACTGAAAGATGCTGCAACGGCCCATCGTGATCTTGAAGCACGCAAAACAACCGGGACAACTGTGCTTATTCCTTAAGCCACTGAAAATAATGCTCGAATAATGTGCGCAAATGGCCGCAACCTCAGGTTTTGCACTTCCCAAATCGATACTGCCCGACATAGGATCGAAAACGGTTAGGGGACACCTTATAATAATCGTCCCGGGCCGTGGGGTACTATGACAAGCATAAGTGATAAAGGCGGGGCGGGGCGTCCACTTCTGGAAGCAAGCGCTCTCACGAAAATTTTTGGCTCTCTGAAAGCCTGTGACGGGATCGATCTGACAATCGGCACCGGCGAAATCCACGCACTTCTGGGCGAAAACGGCGCCGGTAAATCGACACTGGTGAAGATGCTGTTCGGCGCCTTGCAGCCGAGTTTCGGTGATATTGGCTGGAAGGGCGATACTGTTGCAATGGCCAATCCAGCTTTCGCAAGATCGCTGGGTATCGGTATGGTTTTCCAGCATTTTTCCCTGTTCGACGCTTTGACAGCCGCTGAAAACATCGCCCTGTCACTTGATGTGAAGACCGACCTGAACACCATTGCAGCAAGAGCGCGGGAAATTGGCCAGACCTATGGTTTGCCTGTTGATCCGGATGCGTTGGTCGGCGATCTTTCTGTCGGCGAACGCCAACGCATTGAGATTATTCGCTGCCTGCTGCAAAATCCTGATCTTATCATTCTCGACGAGCCGACGTCGGTGCTGACACCGCAGGAAGCCGACCTTCTGTTTGTGACACTCGAACGGTTGCGGTCGGAAGGGAAGTCAATTCTCTACATCAGCCACAGGCTTGAAGAGGTCCGGCGCTTGTGTGACCGGGCGACGGTGCTGCGTCATGGCAAGGTTGTTGGCCAGTGTGATCCACGCAAGGAAACATCAGGCTCACTTGCCCGTATGATGGTGGGCAGCGATATTCATGTCATTGAGCGGCGCCCGAACGACACGCCTGCCAGCCAAACGGCCCTGATTGAGGTCAACGGCCTGTCGCAAAAACCGCGTGGCCCGTTTTCTGTATCGCTGCATGATGTCCGACTGTCCGTCAAACCGGGTGAAATTCTTGGTATTGCGGGCGTTGCTGGCAATGGGCAAGGTGAACTCTTCGAAGCCATATCGGGAGAAGCCTTGCAGGAGCGGGCGGATATTGTCCGCATTCGGGGCAAGGATGCGGGGCGCTCGGGTATTTCTGCACGGCGCAGGCTTGGCGCCGCTTTTGTTCCCGAAGAGCGCCTTGGCCATGGGGCGGTTCCGGATATGTCGTTGACGAACAACCTGCTGCTGTCGCGTTATTCGACGGATGGAAAAGTCTTTCTCGGCGGCGGACTTTTAAGGCTGTTACAGCAATCGAGTCTTGCCCTTGCTGCAAAGCGTATCGTCGCGCAGATGGATGTCCGTAAAAGTGCAGAAAACCCAGATGCATCAGCACTATCCGGCGGAAACCTGCAGAAGTTTCTCATCGGGCGCGAGTTGGATAGAAACCCTTCTGTTCTGGTCGTTAATCAGCCTACATGGGGCGTCGATGCGGGTGCCGCGGCGCATATAAGGCAGGCGCTTGTCGATCTTGCCCGTGGTGGTTCTGCAGTCATTGTCATCAGCCAGGATCTCGATGAACTCTTTGAAATATCTGACCGCATTGCCGCGATGGTGCATGGTCGTCTTTCGGAATCAGTGCCAATTGAAGCAATGAACATGGAGCGTGTCGGCCTGATGATGGGCGGCGCAGATACTGCTTCGGCACATGTAAATGCAGGGGCGGTCTGATGCGTATTGAACTGGTCAAACGTCCGCAACACTCAGCGCTGTTCAGTGCGCTTTCACCTTTCATTGCACTTTTCCTGACGCTGATTGCTGGAGCTATCCTGTTCTCGCTATTGGGCAAGAATCCGGTTTCGGCGCTCTATGCCTATTTCGTCGAGCCCTTGACCGAAATCTGGTCATGGCATGAATTGCTGGTGAAGGCGGCGCCACTGATCCTGATCGCTGTGGGGCTTTCCGTCTGCTTTCTGTCCAACAACTGGAATATTGGCGCAGAAGGGCAGTTGATCATGGGCGGTATTGCCGGATCGATCCTGCCCGTTGTTTTCCCGGATTTTCAGGGCTGGTATGTCCTGCCGATCATGCTTCTGCTCGGCATGGCGGGTGGTATGGCCTATGCCACCATTCCGGCCTTTCTGAAGGTGCGGTTCAATACCAATGAAATCCTGACCAGCCTGATGCTTGTTTATGTGGCACAGCTGTTCCTCGACTGGATTGTGCGTGGCCCCTGGCGTAATCCGCAAGGCTTCAATTTCCCTGAAACCGTGCAGTTCAATTCGAGCGCCATACTCCCGGAGATATGGGCTGAATCGGGCCGTGCGCATTGGGGTTTCATTTTGGCTATCGTCGCTGCGCTGCTCGTCTGGTTCATGCTGTCGCGCACATTGAACGGCTTTGAAATCAAGGTGCTTGGGCGCAGCGCAAGGGCAGGGCGTTTTGCCGGTTTTAGCGCCGGACGCCTGACATTCTTCGCGTTTCTCGTCTCCGGTGCGCTTGCCGGACTGGCTGGCATTGCCGAGGTTTCGGGTGCTGTCGGGCAACTGCGCACGACGATCACACCGGGCTACGGTTTTACTGCGATCATCGTTGCCTTTCTTGGCCGTCTCAATCCGCTCGGCATTGTTGCTGCAGGGCTGGTTCTGGCTCTGTCCTATCTTGGTGGAGAAGCGGCGCAGGTTTCGCTTGGTATTTCGGAGAAATCAGCGCGCATCTTTCAGGGCATCATCCTGTTTTTCGTGCTGGCGAGTGACACGCTCATCTATTACCGCATCCGCTTCGTGACCCGTCACAGCGAAACCGCAGCAAAGGGCGCGTAATATGGGCATGTTTGAAGCCATTCTTTTGACTGTTGCCACCGCGGCAACGCCTTTGCTGATCGCCGCGATGGGTGAACTGGTGGTGGAGCGATCCGGCGTCCTCAATCTCGGCGTTGAAGGCATGATGATCATGGGTGCCGTTGCGGGTTTTGGTGTGGCGCAAGTAACGGGATCGGCGTGGCTTGGAATGTTCGCAGCCATTCTTGCGGGCGCAGCCTTTTCCCTGTTGTTCGGTTTTCTGACACTGACGCTTGTTACCAATCAAGTGGCAACGGGGCTGGCGCTGACACTGCTCGGGCTCGGCGCGTCGGCGATGATCGGGGAAAGCTTTGTCGGGTTGCCCGGTGTGCGGATGCAGTCCCTGTACATTCCCGTCCTCACTGATCTTCCCGTGGTTGGCAAGTTCCTGTTCGGACAAGACCCGATTTTCTATATCTCGATCCTTCTTACCATCGGGGTTACTTGGTTCCTGTTCCGTACCCGCGCCGGACTGACACTGCGTGCTGTCGGTGACAATCACACATCAGCCCACGCGCTTGGTGTCCCTGTTGTGCGGGTTCGCTATCTCGCTGTCATGTTCGGGGGCGCTTGCGCCGGGCTCGCCGGTGCGCAACTATCGCTCGTCTATGTGCCGCAATGGGTGGAAAACATGACGTCGGGCCGGGGATGGATTGCGCTTGCACTGGTGGTGTTCGCTTCATGGCGGCCATGGCGCATTCTCGCTGGTGCCTATCTCTTCGGTGCTGTGACCATTGGCCAGTTGCATGCGCAGGCTTTGGGTATCGGCATACCCTCGCAGTTCATGTCGTCCTTACCCTATCTGGCAACAATTGTCGTTCTTGTGCTGATTTCGCGCAACAAGCGGCTGACCCTTATGAATACGCCGACATCCCTCGGCAAACCCTTCGTGCCCGACCGCTGAGCGGCCGGACGAGAATAAAAAGACAATGCATTTGGTTTAACAGAGAGGTGAACACGAATGAAAAAACTGCTTATGGCGCTGTCCATGGCCGCCAGCTTTGCTGTGACGGGAGCGACGCATGCCGAGGAGAAGCTGAAGGTTGGCTTCATCTATATCGGACCACCCGGTGATTTCGGCTGGACCTACCAGCATGATCAGGGCCGCAAGGAAATGGAAAAGGCGCTTGGTGACAAGGTTGAAACCACGTTCCTTGAAAGTGTACCTGAGGGTGCCGACGCAGAACGCTCCATTGAGCGTCTGGCTCGTGCGGGCAACAAGCTGATTTTCACAACATCGTTCGGCTATATGGATGCGACAATCAAGGTTGCGCAGAAATTCCCGAATGTGAAGTTCGAGCACGCAACCGGTTACAAGACTGCGGACAATGTCGCAGTTTACAATTCGCGCTTCTATGAAGGCCGTTATGTGCAGGGCGTGATCGCGGCCAAGATGTCCAAGGTTGGCGTTGCCGGTTACATCGGTTCCTTCCCGATCCCGGAAGTGGTGCAGGGCATCAACTCCTTCATGCTGGGCGCGCAATCGGTCAATCCAAATTTCAAGGTCAAGGTGATCTGGGCCAATTCCTGGTTTGATCCGGGCAAGGAAGCCGATGCTGCCAAGGCTCTGGTCGATCAGGGTGTTGATATCATTACACAGCACACGGATTCGACTGCACCGATGCAGGTGGCTGCCGAGCGCAAAATCAAGGCATTCGGTCAGGCTTCCGATATGATCAAGTTCGGTCCGGAAACCCAGTTGACCTCTATCGTTGATAATTGGGGGCCTTATTACATTGAACGGGCCAAGGCTGTGATTGACGGCACATGGAAAACCCACAATGTTTTCCATGGTATGCATGAAAATCTTGTTGTGATGGCGCCGTATACCAACATGCCTGACGATGTGAAGAAGCTGGCCGAGGAAACGCAGGCCAAGATCGCTTCTGGCGCGCTGAAGCCGTTCACGGGCCCAGTCAAGAAGCAGGATGGTTCGGAGTGGTTGAAGGCTGGCGAAACTGCCGATGACAAGACCATTCTCAGCATGAACTTCTACGTAGCCGGCGTAGACGACAAGCTGCCGCAATAAGATTTGTCTTCAGACAAAGGAAAGGGCGCCAATGGCGCCCTTTTTTATGCATGCAAAATGATTGGCTTATTCAGCGGCGTCAGCAGGTGCAGCATTGAGCTGACCGTAGTTCTCGACGCCAATGCGGCCCAGCAGATCAAGCTGTGTCTCGAGGAAGTCGATGTGGCCTTCTTCGTCCTTGAGAAGCTCATCGAAAAGTTCCTTGGTGACGTAGTCGCCAACTTCGGCGCAGATTTCGCGTGACTTCTTGTAGGATTTTACAGCGTCATATTCACCAGCAAGGTCGGCTTCCAGCACTTCCTTGATGTTCTGACCAATGCGGAGAGCGCCGATCGACTGCAGATTTGGATGGCCTTCGAGGAAAATAATGCGCTCGATGATGCGATCAGCGTGCTGCATTTCTTCAATGGATTCAGCGCGCTCTTTCTTGGCGAGCAGCTTGTAACCCCAATCGTCCAGAAGGCGATAGTGCAACCAATACTGATTGACTGCTCCCAATTCGAGGAACAGCGCTTCGTTAAGCCGCTCGATGACCTTTTTGTCGCCTTTCATGCCGTGAACTCCCGTATTCGTGACGCAATGCCCGCACTCGATCAATAAACGACACTGCATCAGAATCGTTGGAACCGCTGCGGAGGTGATATTCTTCCGTCACCTTTATGATGGTTTCAACGACGTTTGGGAAGCAGCCGCAACAGCGGCCGCGCTTCTGCATGGCATGGTAGACTTTTGCCGGGACAATCAGTTGCCACGGGTCAATATCGAGAAGTTCAACAATAGTATTCTCGATCTCTTTTTGGGTAATGATATTGCAATGACATACAAGCATATTGTCTACGCGCCGTATCTGGAAGAATAAATACCTACAAATCCTGACGCCATTACATCGTCAAAACTTTCCCTGATGGCAGGGCAGGCGGCGCTTCGCTGAAAATGGCCAAGGAATATTGTCCCGTGGCCTGATAATACTTTCGAACCAGACAAAGGTTCCTCCAATCGCAAGGGTTCAAGGCCCTAACATTAAAGGTCATGCGTTATTCGCAATACTGGTTGTATAAGACCGGTTTGTCGGAATTCTGTCAAATGGCCAACGCTGAATATGTCGTGATATCAATAAGTTAGAATAGTTCTAAACTAGGAAAATAACATAACCAATTCAATCATGTTTGGCGTATTTCATTACAGAAACCGGCAAAACTAATTGCCGGTTTTACGTGTGTCAAAACGTCTCATTTGTCGTGAAAAGACTAAATCAGACGCCTTCGACCACCGAGAATCCTTCGAATTGGGGATGTCCGATATAGCTTGGCTTGCTATCGCCCGCGTTGCGATGCGCGGCACGGAAATGTTCGGACTGAGTCCATGCGGTAAAATCCGCCTGCGTGCGCCAGATGGTATGCGAGGCGTAGAGGGTATAGTTCTCCTCCTCGTTCTTGGAACCGCGCAATAAATGAAACTCGACAAAACCAGGAACCGACGCCAAACGGGAGTCGCGTGTTTTCCATACGGTCTCAAAGGCTTCTTCGGACCCGGACTGAACTTTGAAACGATTCATGGCTATATACATGGTGAAAACTCCATTTGAAAAATAAGACTGGTGATTAATCTTTTAAACGGGTCATCCCGGAAGTCGGGCGACTGGATCAGCTGGCGGTAGCGAGGCGCGGGGCCAGATTGTCGATACCGAGGAGGGCGCGCACATCCCTTGTCTTGACGATATCGTCAATGGAGTACTGGGCCAGCACTTCGAAGAATGCATTCAATGCCTTACGCAAGGCAGCGTTCAGGCCGCAACTGTCGATCAACGGGCATTCGGCAGCATCGTTCTCAAAGCACTCTGCCATGGCAAAGTTTTCTTCGGTCACGCGCACAACATCAAAAAGCGTGATGTCCTTGGCAGGTTTGCCAAGCTTCACACCGCCATTGCGCCCACGTACGGTTTCAACGAAACCGTTTTCAACGAGTGGCTGCAGAATCTTGAACAGGAAAAGTTCGGAGACCGTGTAAGCCTGCGCAATTTCAGCAATCCGGCTCAGATTGCCATCATTGGCGGCGCAATACATCAGAATGCGAATGGCATAATTTGTCTGTCTGGTTAGGCGCATGGGAATATCTCTCTCAACCTGAAATCAGGGCATGCCTTGGAAACGAGACTCTAGTTTAGAATTATTCTTGATAAAGTAAATAATAATATGAGCTAAAGTTTCATATTTTCGAACAAGAGATATCGGGCGCCAAATTGCTGGGAATCAGCGAACGAGAACGACAATAGACGCCGTGATAAAACCGGCAGCGACAAGCAGCAGGAAACCATAGACCCGGGGCTTGTCGAAAAGAACGGCAAATCCGGCAGCCCAGACAACGACAGCGGCGCTCAACGCGTAGAGAAATCCGGCCTTATGTACCCAGGCAATATGGACTGCCATCAGGCCGCCAATGATAAGGGCGCCGAATACGACCATCAAAGCCAGTGCGTATTTCTCAAAATTGTCCATTCAGGCAGCTCGCTCTAAACACCCCGGCACGGAATCAAGGGGCTCACTCTCACTGTAAAACCCGATCCAACATGATCAAGGCTATATTCCCGTCTTTCATAGATGTTCCGCCTCGCGGGTGCAACAGAAGACCGGCTCAAGTCTGGCTGATAAACGCCGCCTTGGTGCAAAAAGGCAATAAAAAAGGCCGGGAAATCCCGACCTTTCCAAACTCGGCTCGACACCAGTGCCAGTACATCCGTGGTCAAAGACGGAACCGAATTTCTGAAGCTGATATAGGCAGCCGCATTGCCCGTTTCAAGGCCCGTCCGGTTTACCGGCGATAGGCGCTAAGACCCGCAAGCAAACCGATACCCGCAATTGCAGAAATGACGGCAACAGTGATCAGCGGGTTTTCCTTCGCTTTATCGGCGACAACCTGTGCTTCATCTCCAACGAAGCGTGCTGCCTTGCGACCATGGCGTTTCACAGTGTCATAGGTCGAATTTGCCTGATCAAGCAGATCATAACCCTGATCGGAAAGGGACTGGGTGATCCCTGAAAGTTCCTTGCGCAGGGCCGCAATCTGACTTTCCAGATCACCCTCAACTGCGTCACGTGCTTTCGATACGTTCGTTGCCATTTCGAGAATTCCTTTCATCTTAAGCGAAGGAATAACGGTAGGGGCAGCGTTTGGTTCCCGAAAACCCAGAACCTTTCCGACGCTGTTAACCGGAAAGGATTCTGGAAAGTAATCAATTCCAGCAGCCGTGCGACTGTCCATTCAGATTGTGGGAGTCGATGTCTATTCCGGCGGAAAAATCATTTCGGGCAAGATAAACAGCAGTTTCCGGCTTGATGCGGATTTTGTTCCAGCCTGCGCATTTGGAAGATCCTGTCGATTTGGAGGTTTCATCCATCCAACGCATCGCGCCGCAATTGCTGACGGCCAAAATGCATGGCAGGAGAATGGCAATAGCCAATTTGCTTTTCACAGGAAACCTTCTTGCTGTCGCAGCCATAGCGGGTACTTCAAAATTATTCATTGCACATTTCGATGCCCAACAACATTAGACGTTAGGCAAAGCCCCTCAATCGTCATTGCTGGCATTCAGTTCCATCGTGGTCATGCCTTCGGCCGGCTTGGCGCTCAGGGATTTTGCGAGGATCAAACGGCTGGATTTGAGCAATGGTGCATTGGCTGCACGGACTTTGACCAGGCGCGGATTGTTTTCATGGGCTGTAACGGCTGCCTCATTGGCATAAAGCTCGTTGACCATAACCTTGTTGGGAATAGGCGTACCGTCACGCTCGATTGGTTTGATGACTTCGAAGCGCAGGCAGCCCGGTTCTTCGTCAAGTGTTTTGCGTGCATGCTCGCGAATGAGCGCCGTAAACTCTTCCTCTCGGCCTTCATGTGTTTCGAATTCAACAATAATCGCCAGTTCAGTCATAAAAACTCAAGCCTCCCGCTTTTCTCTCACGGTTCTATCAGCGACCTCCTGACAAATCCAGACGTAAGGTGCTGATAGGGCAGGTCAAAGCCTTGTAAAATCTCGATTCCTTATGGGAAGCGACAGTTGCGCGCACGATCAAATCATTCGTGCCGGAATACACCGTTGAGGGGTCAAAGCGAGCGTGGGACTGGAATATGAAAGACTGGTGAGTGCTTTATTTTTGCGAAGCAGCAAATGCCAGCAGAACGGCACCTGCAACGATCGTCGCCAACCCGATATAGAGCCAGCGGGTTTGCCCGACCATGAAACTACCGCCAATAAGGCTGAGGCCCTGCAAAGCCCATACTCCGCCCATAATGATCAGAATTATCGCAACAATCGACAGAATGATTTTCATGGCGTGCCCGTTCTCACAAGCAAAACCCCTGCCGAAACGGTAGGGGTTTCACGGGTTGAGGCTTGATTTGGCTCTAACAAACTGGACTCTGGATAAGAATATCACGCATCGTTTCAGTGCGGCGCAGGCTCAAGGTACCGCTACACTCAACTTGCCAAAACCTTAACATAGCCAACTTTCATTTCAAAGAACGAATGGCTCAGCGTCAGTTCACTTTTGCTTTCAACTGGGCAATTTCCTCTTCCATCTGCCGGATTCGATCTTCCAAAGCATTGATTGCCTTGAATACGGCAACACCCATGCTTTTAAAATCACCGCGATGGATTGCAGTCTCGATGGCTTGTTTGGCACTATCAATGGACATTGCTTCCTCCGTTTCAGGCTTTCGTATTCTGCAATGCTAGAGCCTTTCCTGCCGAAATTGAACCAGTTCTGTTCGGACAAAGGAAGCGCAATGAAAAAAGCCCAATCCTCAAGGGGTATGAGGATTGGGCTGTGTTGGCTTGTGGGGGGAAAGCCAAGGCTGGTTGGGGTACCAGTACCCATACAATGTGTCAGCGGGGGATTGGTTCCATGACAATTGAAAATATTTCTGGCGCCACGGGGGCGCCGTTGAGATGCTGAACTTCGACGAAAACAGGGCGATCAGGATAATATCGGGTAACAGCTTATGCGGGCAGGAGATTAAACAGCACGGCCAGATGGAACGCAAAAGCGCCCGCGAAAATCAGGGCGAGGATGGCCCGATCTTTGTCTTTGAAAATACGTTGGAATGCCGAAGCGCGCGCGTTGTGCGTGGTCGTATAGTCAGTGGACGCCATCGGAATTGTTCTCTCTGTGCAGGTGGTGGCCATCATCAGGCATCCAATAGACGATTAACACGATAGAGATTACAATTTTCGCGAAAGGAAGAGTATGATTTTGCGCGTAGCAGCCTTGTTGTGGAAATAAATCCCGCATTTGAGTTGAGCGTAGCATGCAGGTTTAAAAGTGCGCCATTATCAATGTCTGCATGAGCTGGTGATTAATGACTGATCGACAGACTCATTGCCGCTGTTTCCAACTGGCAACTGTTCAATCTATCTGGTGCCGTGAAGTCGCTATACGACCCGTTTTAGATTTGGTTTCTCGAAATTGCCGCGAACGGCAAAACAAAATTGCCGAAAGGTCGCAGGTTGAGCAAAGCACAATCTGGTTTCGCGCTATACGAATGTGCTGCAATGCGATTGTGAGCAGCTATTTACGTTTGATCTTGAAGAGATTGAAATCGAGTGGATGGATACTCATCTGAAACCGGTCACTAGTCTATTCATCGAAAGTCGAATGACGAAGACCTCTTGCACACCGAGCGAAGTGATCCTTCCGTAGCTGAAAGCCCGGACTTTGACGGTCCCACCTGCCAGAGTGATCCAATGAATGAGGAAAAAATGTCCGTCTTTCAGACAGGGGCGCGTGCCGCCCAGCACGAATTGACTGTGGAAGCCGATTTGTTCAAGGATTCCATGCGTCACCTCGCGGGCGCGGTGAGTGTTATCACGGTAGGGCGTGGCAATGACCGGACAGGCTTTACTGCAACCTCGGTTTCGTCGCTGGCCATTGACCCGCCATCGGTGATTGTCAGCCTTAACAGGGATTCGTCATCATGGCCGGTGTTGCAGCGTCATGGCAGTTTCTGTGTCAATGTGTTGGCGCATGATCAGCGCCATGTTGCAGACAGTTTTGCCGGGCGGGGCGGGCGCAAGGGGATTGATCGCTATCTGGATAGCGAATGGCATGAGCTTACGACAGGAACGCTTGCTTTGAAGAATGCCCTGACGGTTCTTGATTGCGAACTTGATGACGCCATTGAACGGCATTCGCATGGCATACTCATTGGAAGGGTGCGCGCGGTCACTGTGCGCAAGAATGCTGAACCCTTGCTCTACTGGCACGGCGCTTACAGGCACATTACACCGCCAGTTGAGTGATGGACTAAGTCACGATTGCGGTTATCGAACAGCCAACAAGAATGATCGTGGCCAGCAAAATGAGGCCATATATCTTGGGTTGATTGAAAACCACGGCAGCGCCCAGAAAAAATGTGGCGCAAGACGCCGCAATCGTAAACAAAAACGCCTGCCTGTCGCCAGTGGCAATCGAGAACGCCATCAATCCTGCCAGTATCACTACGCCGAATGCGATAAATATCCAGGTTGCGAATGTTTCGTAGCGATCCATGGGCTGCGTTCCTAGTCGGGCATGCTGTGTTTTCATGGCAGATTACATCGAAATAAAGACGGACAGTCAAATTGCGTTGACTGGTTGGCAAATGCCCTCACGGCAATGCTCAACCTAATGCAGTTTGTGGGGTAGTACACCTGAAAGCGATGGTTCGACGTTTTTTTGCTCGCCGGATGCAGTGCCGATGAGCCAGACACCGATAAGAATCAGTGTACTGCCGATAATCTGGAGTGTGCTGATATCTTCTCGGAAAATAAGCCAACTCGTTGCAAGGATCATCACGTAGCTAATACCGGTCAAGGGAAATGCCTTGCTCAGGTCAAGCTGGGCCAATGCCTGCAGCCAGAACACGAAACAGACCACTTCGGCGGCGATAGCGGCCAGCATCCATGGTGATGTAACCGCATGGATAAGCCAGGCCATATCGAAGCCAAGGCCGGTCATCTGTTCTGCGGCGAGCTTGATAAAGACCTGAAACAGCGTGTTGAGAACTGGAATGGCAAACCAGACAAGGTTGATCGGCTTCATGCGCCATCCTTCAATGTTTCATCAGCCGCAAACAGCGGTGAGGCGAGGCGCAACGCCCATTGAATGACTGGATTGCGATGCTTGAAGTACATGGTGTTGCGTGTCAGCTGACTGCCGAGGCGTATCTTGTTTTCGTAGTAGGCTTGTCCGCTCTGATAACGCGTCATGCCATGATCAAGACAATGGCGCAGATTGGTAAACCAGCTTAGATAGTACAGATTATAGGCACGGCCTTCGGCACTGTTCATGCAGAAGAACTTGTCGATCAGCGTATTACCATCATGAACCAGCAGATTGGCAGCCAGTAGCTGATCACCTGCATAGTAAAAGCTGCAGAACGAACGTCCCTGCATCTGGCTGAGAATGCCACTGAAATAATCAGACGTCAGTTCTTCAAACTGCCATTCGCTGCGATTGCGCGTGTCGTGATAAAGCGCCATGACCTGCGGCAGCAGGTTCGCGAAATCAGTGCGTTTTTCCACTCTGATTTTGTCGAAGGATTTCATTTTCCGCCGCATGTCCTTGCGCGTTCCGGATGAAAGCCTGAGCATATAGGTTTCGATTGAGTCAAAATCGATATCGAGCCAGGCCGTTGGCAGACCGGGGATACCTGCAAATTCATGATCCGAAAACACCGTCGCAAAAGCATTTGTCGCTGGCTCCGGCACATCCTTGATACCGATAAGCGAGCAGCCGTTTGCCTTGGAATAATGTTCAAAGCCCGATAGCAATTGTGAATACAGATCGGCCTTGCGCCGTTCAAGCACATCAGGATGAAACCCAACAATGCCATTTTCAGTGCATGGCGAACCGAGGCAAGCCAGTTTGAGCGTCAGAAATCGGGAAAACGTCCTTCTGATACGGCGCAGAACCTGACGCAACCGGCCTTCTTCGAGCGTTGTATCCAACTGGTAATCTGTCAGAAATGCGGGCATGGCTGCGAGCAATTGGCCATTTTCGATAACAGTGACATAACGGAAGGCAAAACCTGCAATCCCAGCGTCCTCAATGGCAAGCAGGCAACCATAATCCTCTACTTCGCTGGCAAAGCATTTATCCCATGCTTCCCGGCCGATATCGCGGATCGATTCAAATATGCGTGTTTGTGCCACGACAGCGATCTTTGCTGAAACAGGCGCGTGCTGTAGAACATGATCATGCATAGGCTGGGGCATTGTTAGCCTCGAAGAATGCCGCTGTGTAGTCGCCAACTTTCTGGCGCTGCCGGTCGACATGGATCATATGATAGCTGTCTTCGATCCATGTCAGCTGATGCGGTCCGCCAATGTGGCGGCTGATATAACGGGCGTGTTTTGGGCTGCTCAAATCATCTTCTTTGGCATGAAGGATGAGTGTCGGCGTGCGCATTTGCGGTAAGTTCCGTTTCAACTCCTTGCCAAGACGGTACATCTCGGCGATGCCCTTTCCGGGGAATTTATCGATAACGCCCTCTGCTTCCATGCTTACCATCATGCGCCTGATGCGCTCGTCCTTGATGCCAAGTGCCGAGGTTTCGCTGAAATTCAGCTTGGCGATTGACGGAATATGCGACAACAGCTCGATAAAGGGTGAAAGCAGCCAGTAATAATGCGGTACATTCCAGCCGTCATAATGGAAGCAGGGCGAATAGATGGCCACGGCCTTGATGCTGTTTGGCCTTTGATGGGCAGCCATCATCGATAATTTGCCGCCGATACAGATGCCGGCCGCAAATGTTTCATCGGTATAGGGGGCAAATTTCTCTGTTGCCTCATGCACACTTTCCAGCCAGTCCTGCCAGCGTGACCGCGTCAATGTTGCCATGTCAACGCCATGCCCCGCCAGAAGCGGAGCATAGACGCTGTAGCCTTTCCGGTTCAGCTGCCGGGCCAGCATTTTCATTTCCGCAGGCGCGCCCGTCAAACCATGGACGAGCAATACGCCTTTGCCATTTGAGCCTTCAAGGAAATAGCTCAATCCATCAGACATCTGCATCGATCATATCCGGGTTTCTGTTTTCCGGGGCCATGAACCCAAGTGCGTGGCACGTACTGATGACGTGTACACCGGCCTTGTCCTGCTCTTCCTTGATTTTCTCATGGAAGTTGCGCAGTTCAGTCCAATGGGTCTTCGGGCGGTAGTGATGTTCAGCGTGGTAGCCATTGCCGAACCAGAGCCAATTATAGAAGGTGTTATGGCTGCTCACGCCCCATGCAATAGGTTCATCTGGATCGCCGTGGAGGTGCTCATAATAGCCGTTAAGCGAAGAGAGGCAGTTTCCAAGATAATAGAAGGGCGCGAAAAAGAGCATCGCCTTCCAGTCCCAGAGAAAACCGATCGCAGCCAGACCGAGAAACGCATAAAGCTCGAAGCGGCCCCATTTGGCATCAAATGGCCGGTTCTTCGAGATGGCCTTGTGAATATCGCCGAGGCTATCGCGGAAGAAGCTCAGAAACGTATAGCTCCAGACATTCTCAGGCTCACCATTCTTGCCATGGCGATAGATCGACAACCAGTCGATGGTTTCACCCTTCTCGTTCGGGCGATCGCTATTGCCCGAGTGATGGCGCATGTGAATCCACTGATAATAGGTCTGGGAGAACCCGATTGTCACCGATTCCAGCAGGCTGAACGCGTAGTTCATTGCACGGGACTTGAAATAGGGGGTGTGGATGAAGTTATGCGAAATGCTGTTGATGTTCCACGAGATCGAGACTGCGTAGAGCCCACCAAGCACAAGCGAGAGCCACAAGGGCCGGCTTTCGAAGCCGACGACCAGATAGATATTGAAGAGAAGGTGAGCAATAGCTGCGAGTATGGGCGCGATATCCCACCTTGTATGAGCGAAGAGTTTCATAATCCTGTTGCTCCTACACAAGCCACACCGGCTGTTATGAACAGCACACCGGCTGCGTGGCGAAGGTTGATTTGTTCTTTGAATATCCATGCTCCTGCGAGCACGATGATGACATAGCTGAGAGCCATGAGCGGAAAGGCGATCGACAGCGGCACATGCTCGAGCACGATGGTCCAGCCAACGAGTTCCAGCGCCCAGAAGATCACGCCGAGCCAGGTCACAGGTTTGATTAAAGCGGCGGCCAGTGCCTCGTTATCGGCGGAATATTTGAAGCAGACTTCCCGCGCGGTTTCCGTGAAAACGCAGAAGGCAATCAAGGCAAGCATGTGGGGGGTCAACGTGCCGGTCATCCCATCGCCTCCGACAGGACTTCGAGCAGCGCGTGATTGGCGGCGCTGTTGATGTTGGTTGTCATCGTAGGGTCAGGCGTTGCGTGCGGCTGATCAATGAAAATCTCGGCGCGTTTGGTAAATTGTGTCCACAGATTGCCGGAATAGGATGGTGTCGAATAGTCACCGGTCACATCCGCACCAACGATCCGGTGATGCCTGCTGATTTCCGTGATCAGTGACAGGACGTAGGGCAGGCGCATACGCCCCTGATCCCAGTTGGTAATTGCATCGTCGCGAACGAGAACATCCTTGTCGATCGTAAAATACACAGCCTCCGTTGTGATCCGCGACAGCAACTGATCAATGAAGTTTTCTTCACCGATCTCCGCGATGGTCTTCCAGCTCAAAACACCATTCTTCTGTTCATAGCTTGCACCGCTGCCATAGTCTTTACGGACACGGCTTGGCGCATGGCTATAGGGGTACAATTCCAGCTGTCCCTGCGCGAGCAATGACAGGTTTGCCCCTTTACGCTCGGGGCTTGTCAGATCATCGCTGCATACGCCCACGGTCACGATTTTTTCGAGATCAGGATGCTGCAGGGCACGATTGATCCATGAGCCGCAATGCATGCCGTTGCCGAAATGCACCCAATCAGGATGGTTATCGAAATGGATGAGCGTTGCCGGGCCCGGATTGTTTTCAAGCGCAGCAGCCACAAGAAGCGCGGTGACGTGGTGAAAATCACCTGACCCCATAAAGCAGAGATGCGGTTTCTTCTGATCACCAATGATGTAGCGGGAGATATTGCCGCTGAGGGCATCTATTGCGGGCTGATGCCCCCACAGACGGACCACGCGGCCATGATCTTCCGCATGTATCTGGCGCGCGCCTGTTCGCATACAGGCGCGCACGAAGTCTGGTTGCAACTCCAGCGCATCATCAAGGTGAAGAAGGAGGAGTTGCATGCGATTATCTCTTGGCTGCGCGCACGAAAAGCTGATCGAGCAGGTTCAGAGCCAGATCGATTTCTTCGCGTGTGATCAGAAGGTTTGGCGCCAGCGTGATAACGTTCTTGTAGTAACCGCCGACATCCAGCACGAGACCGTACTTCTTGCCGTCGACAAGCAGATTGCCCTTCATGCCTTCATCGGACATCCAGTCGAGGGTTGCCTTGTCAGGTGTAAAGCCGTCTTCCTTGCAAATCTCGACACGCAGCGCGAGACCAAGCCCGTCAACATCGCCGATGGTTGGATGACGCTTCTGCAACTCTTTGAGGCCATCAAGGAAGTAAGCACCCTTTTCCATGATCGCTGCGCCAAAATCTTCTTCCTCGAGCATTTTCATGGTCTCGAGGGCAATGGCTGTGCCCATTGGGTTGCTGGCAAAGGTCGAATGCGTCGAACCGGGCGGAAAAATACCCGGGTTGATCATCTCTTCCTTGGCCCAGACACCGGAAAGCGGATTCAGGCCATTGGTGATTGCCTTGCCGAAGACGAGCGCATCGGGGGTTACGTCGAAATGTTCGATCGACCACAATTTGCCGGTCCGGTAGACGCCCATCTGGATTTCGTCGACCACAAGCAGGATGCCGTGATCATCGAGAACCTTCTTCAGTTCCTTGAAGAAATTCATTGGCGGGATGACATAGCCGCCCGTGCCCTGAATTGGTTCGACATAGAATGCAGCATATTCTGCCTTGCCGGTCTTCGGGTCCCATACGCCATTATATTCGGTTTCAAACAGACGCGCGAACTTCTGCACGCAATAATGGCCGTATTCTTCCTTGGTCATGCCCTTCGGGCCGCGGAAATGGTAAGGGAATTCGATAAACTGGGCGCGATCACCGAAATGGCCATAACGGCGGCGATAGCGATAGCTCGAGGTGATCGCCGATGCGCCGAGGGTTCGGCCATGATAGCCGCCTTCAAAGGCAAACATCAGGCTCTTGCCGCCAGTATAGTTACGCACCAGCTTGAGTGAATCTTCAACAGCCTGCGAGCCGCCGACATTGAAATGGACACGACCCTTGGCGCCGAACTTACGCTCGGCATCCTTGGCGATCATGGCAGCCAGCTCAACCTTTTCGCGATGCAAATACTGCGACGCAACCTGAGGCAGTGTATCCAATTGGCGATGTGCAGCGGCGTTCAGACGCGGATTGCGATAGCCGAAATTGACGGCCGAATACCACATCTGCAGATCGAGGAACGGTGTGTCCGTCGAATCGTAGACATATGAGCCTTCGCAGCGATCGAAGAACATGGGGTGGTCGGTGTAATGGACCGTATCACCATGGGAGCAATATTCCTGCTCGAGGGCACGAAGTTCAGCTTCGGATGTCTGCTGCGAGGCAGCATTGTCATTCTGCTTGATAGCAAGGTTGATGTTCATGAAGATTCTCTTCTGTTGTAGATTTACGCCGTGGCGTAACGTGGGACGCTCACTGGACGGCTGTTAAAGCCGGGGAGTGCATTCTTCAGGCTCTGGGTAAGGTCGGAAAAATTCTGATAGCCAACGAAGGGAATGGCCCTTTCGGTGCAAAATTCGGCAAGTTTGTCTTTGGCAAACACCAGTTCCGGCTTGTCAGAGACGCAGAAATCGGAACGGCCGTCACCGATATAAACGCGTGTATCGAAAGCCTCGACCGAGCGGCATTTGCAGACGCCGGCGGCCGATGAACAATCGGCATCGCTGTAAGGCGAGCTTAACTGATAGCGCGTGTGGCCGTTAATGCCCGATATCGTCAGTTTGTTGGCGATAACAGGCAGGTAATCGAGATTGTAGCGGGCAAGGATGCGTTTGATGAAATAGTCAACGCCATCGCTTATAATGGTGACAGGGATAGCCTGTGCCCAGCAAAAATCGACGAAAGCGGGGAAGGTGGGATCAATGGCAATATCGTCAAGTGCGCGGTCCAGCTCCTGATTCGTAGCCTGGATCAGGGCGATTTGACGTGCCATACATTCCGCGGAACCAATAAGACCCTGCTTCCATTCCTGTTCGATTTCCTCCCATTTCGGGCTGGCCAATCGTTCCAGAATGAAATCTGTGGCGTCTTCGAGGGAAATGGTCCCGTCGAAATCACAAAATACATGCATGCAGACACTCCTCGTGCAATGTGAGGAGCTTCTAGCATTCAGGACTGATCGCTAAATTATGCCAAGATGATGCCAAACTGAAATCAGCAAAGGCCTTCAGGCTTACTTGGAAACAGCAAAATTAAGCTTTTGGTAGAAGCACTTCCACGAGTAGACCCTTGCCTGAGGCCGGAGACTTCAAAGCGATCGTGCCGGACAACCGCTTGATAATATCCGCAACAATCGTCAATCCGAGACCGGTTCCTTCGATCTGCGGTGTATCGATGCGGTAGAATCGCTGGAAAACAGCTTCCCGGTGATGCTCGGCGATACCGGGACCACTGTCGGAAATGGACAGTCGCCAGAAATTGTTGGCGAGAGTAACGCCTACGCGAATGCGGCCACCTGCGGGTGTATATTTCACGGCGTTCTCGATCAGGTTGCTGACCATCAGTCGTAACAGAGGGTCGTCAGCCCTTACCAGTGCTTTTTCGTCACCGTCGAGCGACGTATCCAATGTTTTGGCCGTTATCAAATTGCCCATTTCCGCGACGATTGATGCCACGGTGCTATAAAGTGCGACAGGCTGAAGTTGCATCGGTTGATGGCCAACGCGCGCTGCGCGCAGCAATTGCTCAATGAGATAGGTGGCTTTTTCATTGCTGATAACGAGGTCGGCAAGAATGGCCTGACGCTCTTTCTCACTGTCGGCTTGCGACAACATCTGCAAAAGCAGTTTCAGCGCTGCCTGTGGCGTGCGCAGCTGGTGCGCCGCATGATCGGCAAAACGCCTTTCAGCTTTTAGCGAATCATCCAGATCTTCGAGAAGCTGGTTGATCGACCGGCCAAGCGGTGAAAGATCCCTTGGCAGTGTATCGACTGGAATCGCCGAAAGATCATCGGGCGAACGGCTGCGGATTTGCTGCACCAGCATGCGGATTGTGCTGAGACCGCTATTGATACCAAACCATATCAACAGCGCGATCAGCGGAATGAGGATAAGCAGCGGGAAAATGAGATTGAGCAGAATGTTTGACACCAGCGTCTGGCGCATGGCGATCTTTTCCGCCACTTCGATCACGATCTGCGTTTCTGGAATCGGCAACGAGTAAATCCGCCACTGTTCGCTGTCGTAGTGAACATTGGTGAAACCGGCCCGTTGCAGGGGAATTTCCGCCGGAAAGGTCGATCCCGAAAAGAGAACGATCTTATTCTCCTTCCACGCCCGGAACATATGCGCATCGGCATAATCATCCGCATCTTCATTCAGAGCGAGCTGGTTGCCCATGTTGAAATCGATGTCGGCGATCTGCTTGGGCGGAGCGTCTCCGGGTTCCTCGTCAAATTGATTGTGCAGCAGCATCCACAACACATTGGCATCGTTGATCAGCTGCGCGTCATAGACATTGTTGATTTCGCGGGTGGCACTATTAAAGGCAAATCCGCCGATGATTGCCATGGTGATGAGAATTGTCGGCGTGATCCGGAAAAAGAGCTTCCGGGTGAGGGTGGGACGGCTCATGCATCCACCATATAGCCCACACCGCGGATGGATTTGATGAAATCGCTGCCCAGCTTTTTGCGCAGATTATAGATTGTCACTTCGGTCGTATTGCTCTCAACGGCACTCTCCGCACTGTAAAGTGCATATTCAATATCGCTTTTTGTGACGTATTTGCCGGATCGCTCCATCAGGAGCTTCAGGAGCTGAAACTCCTTGGCGGTCATCATGACCTGCGTGGATGCTTTGCGCACGACCTTGGCGGCTGGGTCCACTTCCACATCTGCGCATCGAAGAACAGTGTCGACCCGTCCCTCACTGCGGCGCACAAGCGCGCGCAATCGCGCCAGTAGTTCATCGAGATCAAACGGCTTGACCAGATAATCATCCGCCCCGTTGTCGAGGCCTTCAACCTTATGAAGCGGGGTATCGCGTGCGGTCAAAAGGAGAATGGGAACGAGGTTTTTGTCACGGCGCGCCGCCCGCAGTACTTCAAGTCCACTCATTCGGGGCAGATTGACATCAAGAATGACCACCGCAAAACTCGAATCTTGCAGCGCTGCCAGTCCGGACTCACCGTCCTGCATCCAGTCCACGCCATAGGCATGCTTTTCCAGCGCCTTCTTTAACGAAGAGCCAAGCATCATGTCATCTTCAACAAGCAGCAGTCGCATTTTTCAGATCATTACTTTGAAATTTCGAGGCACCGCATCAAAATACGGTGGCGGGGCAGATAAGATCAAATCTCGGTTTTTTGCGGGCAGTTCATCTTCAACGCACAACGAATTCTAATAACCAATACGCTGTTTTCGTCTCGTTACCAATCGTCTCAATTGTTGTTTGTTTTTTGCTCAACCCTGCCTCAATTCGGATCAGAATGGGTCGCATCGTCATGAATAGCGAACGTCGTTCGCGTAAAACGGCAATGCCGGTGCTTCACCGGTCAAACCGATAAGGGAGTGAAAACAATGAAAACACTTGTGATTGCAATGAGTCTTCTGGCTGCCACGACCCTGTCCGCCTATGCTGCAGAGCCAGCAAAAACGGTGGAAACCAAACTCGGCAAGGTGCTTGCCACGGAAAAGGGCCTGACGCTCTATACCTTCGACAAGGATGCAAAAGGCAAATCCAATTGTGATGCGGATTGCCTGAAAAAGTGGCCGGCCTTCCATGCGGATGCCAAGGCGAAGGCCGAAGGCAAATGGTCCCTTGTCAAAGCTTCTGATGGTAAAGATATGTGGGCCTATGATGGCAAGCCGCTTTACACATTTGCCAAGGATACAAAAGAAGGCGAGACAACGGGCGACGGCGTCGGTGGTGTCTGGCACGTTGTGAAATAATCGAAAATCAATTCCCCAGAAGCCATTCCTCAGAATCAATTTCGGCGCAGAAGCGAGGCTCCTGCGCCGAAATTACAAACTGAATAGTGTTCAATTGATCCTACGCGGCTTGAATAGCTGACAGTTTCCAGTCGTCGCCATTCTTGCGGACAAAAGTCCAGACCTCAGTGCTTTCACTTGCCCTGGTGTTATCACCATCGACAAGCTTGCCTGTCGTGCGGTCGAGCATTGCGTCAACGCTCGAATAGCGCATGGCCAGTGTTGCGTATTCAGCGTTGTCTTCGCGCCATGATTCCGCAATGTCACCCTGAAGCAGTTTGACGTCGGAAACGCTGTTACGCACGCCCTTCGTTGCGTTCTCACCCAGTTCTTCGGCAAGATAGGACATGGCTTCAGGCGTGGTCAGCGTCCGCAGGACCGCATAATTTTCGCTGCCGTAAGCTGTCTGCACTTCGGTCAGAAGCTGTTCAAACTTGTCCAGATCCTGCTGCGAAATGCCAAGCTCATCGGATGCCTGCGAAGACTGGGCCGGTGCTGGCTTTGGAGCCGCAGAGCCGGAACCCATCGCCGCACCAATGCTTGGAATACGGAACGAAGGCGATGTGGACGGATCAGCCGGGCGGCCGAATGCCTGATTGAATGAGGGACCTGATGCCGTTGCGGATGATTGTCGGCGCTGGGCAAAGAAGCGCATGGCCAGCATGACCGCGCCGATAACAAGGCCGATCTGCAAGAGCATACCGAGGAAGCCGAAGCCGCCGCCAAAACCGTTGCCGAGCAACGTGCCGATAAGGCCGCCAACCAGCAAGCCACCGATCATGGAACGGCCAAAACCGCCAAAGAAGCCCGGACGTTGTGTATTCATCTGCGGCTGCATGGCGGAAGGCTGGTTTGTCTGCGGGCGCGGCGTCATAGAGCGTTCGATCGGGGCAGCGGGAGAGGGCGCGGTCCGTGTGGTTGCGGGCGCATCGAACGTGCGTGTACCACGGCTGCCAAATCCGCCACCTGCCCGCCGTGCGTCGGCGATATCAAAAGCACTCAGCGTCACCGCCAAGGCCAGAACGAGCAACACAGCGATGCGAATGATGCGGGAAGCAGTGCCAGACATAAGTTTCTCCTGTTACGCACCCGGCCAATTTGGGGGCGCGGAATGCATATAGAGAGCGCGGCGGGCAATTTTAAGTCCCGACACCAATGTGATGGACAATTTTGGTGGGATTTTTTGCTTTGCGGAAATTTTATTCTGGCCCGGATCAAAATTCTGCGGGCGGGCCGAATAAAATGAATAGTTGGCGTGTTCTCTCATTGCAGTCGTTTTGATGCAGGAGAGAACGTCATCATGAACAAAGCCAATTCACTATCCGTTACCGCAGCCTTGTTTGGCGCATGCCTTGCGGTTGCTGCATTATCGAGCCCCGCCTATGCGGCCGGCGAAGATAACAGCGCGACCCCAACCTGTCCGAAAGGTGAGGTGTGGAACCCAAAGACCAAGAAATGCGTCAAGCAGGAAGGCAGCCTGCTTCCCGATTCCGACCTGACAACCTACGCTTATGCACTTGCAGAAGCCGGGCGTTACGAAGAAGCGCTTGCTATCCTTGATACGCTGAAGAATCCGAATACCGCTATTGCCCTCAATTATCGCGGCTATGCGACGCGCAAGCTTGGGCGCACCGACGAGGGCATCGGCTATTATATGAAATCGGTTCAGCTTGATCCGCAATATGCCAAGGTGCGTGAATATCTTGGCGAGGCCTATGTCATCCAAGGTCATCTGGACCTTGCCAAGGATCAACTCGCCAAGATCAGGGGCATTTGCGGCACAGACTGTGAGGAGTATCGCGATCTGGCCGAAGCGATCGAAAACCCTGCAAAGATGTGAGGAAGGAAACGCCTGATTGAAGCGTGATCGGCGGATGACCATGACAATTCAAACCGGATTCATCATGTCTGTCGCATATCCAGCGGTTCCTGCTTATAGTCAGGCAAAGCGTAGCAGAGTGTCATCGGACCGTGTTTCCCGGTCCGATGCGGAGGCGACCATCGCAAACGAGCAGGAAATCAGGGCAGGTCTTTCCCAAAACCTTACGAGGCTCTGGCGTTATGCTGTGGTGTTATCGCACCAGCGCGACGTTGCCGATGATCTGGTGCAGGCAACCTGTGTGCGTGCATTGGAGCGGGCAGGCCAGTTTACTCCCGGCACCCGGCTCGACCGATGGTTGTTTTCAATCTTGCATTCCATCTGGCTCAATGAAGTCCGCTCCCGGCGCGTGCGCATGGGGCAGGGTTTCGTTGATGCCGATGAGACCCTTGTTTTTGATGGGGCACGAGATACCGAAACACATATTTTTGCCAATCAGGTGCTCCGGCAGGTTCAGGCTTTGCCGGAAGCGCAGAGAACTGTGGTTTTCCTTGCCTATGTCGAAGAACTTTCCTATCGCGAGGTCGCTGATCTGCTTGAAATACCGATTGGCACTGTCATGAGCCGGCTTGCTGCGGCACGCGCAAAGCTGGCCTCCGCCGGATCAGACAAAATGGAAGGGAGCGCGCCATGACCGATCCCAACCGAGAGACAATTGGAAGCGATGAGATGCTGGTGGCGTTTCTGGACGGGGAACTCGATTCAGAAACACGTAAGGAAGTCGAAAACCTCATTGAAAGCGACGAAAACGTTGCCGATCGTCTGCGTTTCCTGTCTTCCAGCAGCTTGCCGTTCCGCGACGCCTTTAATCCATTGCTCGATAGTGCGCCAAAGGCCAAGCTTGATGCGATGCTTGCCGAGGTTCTGCCTTCAGAGCCGATCAGGAAACAGGCAAATGGCTGGAACCGCCGCGGTTTTTTGGCCGCTGCAATTGGTTTCATCGCTGTAGGTATTGCAGCAGACCGGACTTTCCTTGGCGTTCAGTCAAGCCTTCATGGTGATCAGGAAGGTAGTGACTGGCGCTCGGTCGTTGCGCAGTACATGTCGCTCTATACCAGCGATACGTTGGGTAACGCTCCCGCTGACGTGGCAATGCAAACTGAACAATTGCGTGGTGTTGGCGTCAAACTTGGTCTCAATCTCACGCCTGAATTGGTGCAACTGCCGGGAACCACGCTCAAACGTGCCCAGATGCTCGCCTATGATGGCAAGGCGCTGGGGCAAATCACCTATCTGGATGCGGCGCAGGCACCAATGGCTCTTTGTATTGTTCAATCCTCCAAGGGCGCAAAAGCTCCTGATAGCGAACGGCGGCACGGCATGAATGTCATATACTGGTCCAGTGACACCCATGCCTTCATGCTGATCAGCCACGAACCGCTTGCCAATATAAAGGCAATGAGCGACCGGCTCCGCCAAGTTCTGACGATATAAGCAATGATCATTTCATTTTGGCATCAGGTTCGCGTAATCCTGTGATCATCGCCGCATGATAGGAGCCTGACACGCATCGCCTCAGGAGTGTCTGCATGCCTCTATCGTTCGTGGACCGGATTCTTCGTTTCGCTTTTTCCCGCATTGTGACCAAGGGCTCGCTGACTGTCCTGACGGCAAGCGGTGTCCGTCTTGTTTTTGGCGATGAAACCGGCGATCCGGTGGTGGTGCGTTTTGCCGACCGGTCGGCGCAACTTCTGTTTCTCATGGATGCCGACATGCAACTCGGCGAGCTGTTCATGGACGAGCGTTTCATCGTCGAGCAGGGCACGATCTATGATTTTCTCTGTCTGGTGCTGCGCGAGGCGCAGAACGAAACACACCCGCTTCCCGCCCGCCTGATCGACAGTTTGCGGGCTCGTTTCAGAGGCTTTCGCCAGCGCAATCTGCCGGCACGCTCGAAACGCAATGTCGCCCATCACTATGATCTGGACGGCAGGCTATATGGTCTGTTCCTCGATGCAGACCGGCAATATTCCTGCGCTTACTTCGAACATCCCGAACAGAGCCTGGAAGAGGCACAACTTGCCAAGAAAAGGCATCTGGCTGCCAAGCTTCTGGTGCAACCGGATAGCCGGGTCCTCGATATTGGCTGCGGATGGGGCGGTTTAGCACTGCATCTGGCCGATGAGGCACCGTCGGGTGAGGTGCTTGGTGTTACCCTATCAGAAGAACAGCTTGAATTTGCCAGAAACAGGCCGGGGACAAAGAGCCATTCCAATCGCGTGAACTTCGCCCTGCAGGATTATCGTAGCCTGAATGGGACATTTGACCGTATCGTTTCGGTCGGTATGTTCGAGCATGTCGGCGCTGCATCCTACGGACAGTTTTTCAGAAAGTGCGCGGAACTGCTGGATGAGGATGGCGTAATGGTCCTGCATACGATCGGTTGTTCGGCAGTGCCTGGCTTCACCACGCCGTGGCTCGATAAGTATATTTTTCCCGGTGGCTATATCCCGTCCATGTCGGAAATCATTCCGGAAATCGAGAAAGCCGGATTGATGGTCACGGATGTGGAAATTCTGCGTCTTCACTATGCATCGACCTTATCCGCCTGGCGCGAACGCTTTATGGCGCGGTGGCAGGACGCAGCGGCGCTCTATGATGAGCGTTTCTGCCGGATGTGGGAATTCTATCTCGCCGCTGCCGAGTCTGCGTTTCGTTATGAGGATCTCGTGGTTTTCCAGTTCCAGATTGCGAAAAGAAACAACGTTATACCTTTGACGCGGACCTATATTAGCGAACATGAGCAGAACCGACCCAAGGTTCTGCAGGCGGCCAATGCCTAGCATCCAACAGGTCTGATGTTTGATTTCGACCTGATATGACTATTTATTGTCGTTTACGGTGTCGCTTTTTGCCCGTCATCGCCCGAATGGACTCCTTAATATAGCGCAAAGTGTGGGCTTGACCGTGGTGATCACTCAACCATAGTCTGGTTTCACTACGCGGCCTCGGAGGGGACCATGGTAACGCTGCAAAGCGGTTTGCACGCTGAATACATTGAATCAGCGCTCTCGTCGGGCAATGCTGCTGCGCAATCAGCTTTGATTGCTTCCTGGCGGCGGTCGATGCGCCTCTATGGCCTCAATCCCATTGAAGGCCGCGGTCCAAATATTCTGACAGAGTATGAACTCAATCAGGCACGCGAGCGCATGGGCTCGTTGATACTCACCGCTCAAACCAGTCTGGACCGGCTTTATGCGGCTGTGGGCGGGGCAGGTTGCTGCATCCTGCTCGCGGACAAAGACAGCGTTCCGGTCGACCGGCGGGGCTATATTGGCGACGACGAAACCTTCTACCGAATGGGCCTTTGGACGGGCGCCGTATGGAGCGAGGAAACCGAGGGGACGAATGGTATTGGCACTGCTATTGTTGAGCAACGCGCGCTAACTATTCATCGTGATCAGCATTTTCGCAGTAAAAACACGGCGTTATCATGCACTGTTGCACCAATTTTTGATCATCGCGGCCGTCTGGCAGCTGTCATCGACGTATCCTCGGCACGACACGATCTGACCGATGATTTCGTCAAGCTGATTTCCATTGCCGTGGCTGACGCTGCGCGGCGTGTAGAAGCGGAAAACTTCCGTCTTGCATTTCCCAAGGCACGCATTCTTCTGGCTCCTCCCGGTGATAATGTGATGAGCGAGCGGGCGCTGAACGCACTCATTGCTGTTGATGAGGATGATCTGGTGGTTGGCGCATCCCGATCCGCACGCCAAATGCTCGGTCTGACCGATGAGGTGCTGAGTGCGCCATTGCCGGCAGCCGATCTTCTGGGGCAGCATCAACCAACGTCGCGTGATTTTGCCACCGCTGAACGCGGTGCTATTCAACGGGCTCTGGCGCGAAGCGGTGGCAATGTATCTGCTGCAGCCGCCGATATGGGTATCAGCCGCGCCACATTGCACCGCAAATTGAAGCGTCTTGGCCTTTCCTGAGCGATTTTGATTTTTTTTGCCATGGTTTGTCGCAAAACTGCGACAGTTGAAGCTCGCACCTGAGCAGACGGGGCTGACACACTGTAAATATTGGGTAACTCTGCCTGAAATGCCGCAGGAGTCGGTGTGAAATGGTGGAGATGAATTAACTGGGTGGATTTCAAACGCTGCCAGGCCCAATAGTCAGAAACGTCATGGCGCATTTCAGAACAGAAATCCGATAGCCGTAATCGGCAATACGCACTGTTCGACGCCAAGTCCGGTTCAAACGGGCACCTGTGGAGCGTTGCTGGAGAGCAAGTTCTTCGATCTTTTGTCGATGAATCAGGCTGTTAACGGCCATCCTTGGAAATTGGAAAAATGAATTCCCAAAAGCGGGCTCCTGACCAGGGCTTGCTTCGTCGGTGGCGCTGACCTTCATCCAGCGCCACCGACGGCCTTTTGGAATGGCATTCAGCCGTATTCTTCGCGGGGAACTGCGCAAGGTGTCATCTATCATCTGTAGAATGTGCATCAGTGCTGCGGAGCCGGTTGACGCAGCAATGCGAATAGATATAAAGGCCTCCGACCAGTTCGGATAGATGTGGCGGAATAACCGATCCGCCACGATGAATGTCTGTGCAGGATGGAGGGGTGGCCGAGCGGTTTAAGGCACCGGTCTTGAAAACCGGCGTAGGTGAGAGCCTACCGTGGGTTCGAATCCCACCCCCTCCGCCATTTTCCAAAGTAAGTTATAGATATCAAAGCCTGACGAGAATTTGAGCGAATAGTGTGGAACTATTCGCGCCGGTCTGCGTTTCGCCCGAACGTGTCGCAAACTGACGCGATCATCGTGTCAGCCTCAGAAATTCTTCAACGGGGATATTCGCCATGAAAAAGCTGACCTTAGGTATCCTGGGTTTGGTCATTCTTGCTTGCCTTGGGGCAGGTGGCGTCTACTTCTATTCGCAAGAGTCAGCAACAGTGCCTGTGAGCGAGGGATATGGACCCAATCCCACGTTGCCAGCACCCAACCCCCGACCAATTCCAACCGTCAATGTGGCACAGGCCACCAAATGGCCTGATGGTGTAACCCCCATTGTTGCTTCAGGGCTGAAGGTCAATGTTTATGCGAAGGATTTGGCGCATCCGCGCTGGCTGCATGTCCTGCCGAACGGAGACATTCTTGTTGCGGAAACCAATGGTCCTGCAGAGGAGCAAACCGGTTTCAGTATTCGAGGCTGGGTGATGGGCGTTCTGATGAACCGGGCAGGCGCCAAAGCTGCCAATGCTAACCGGATTACGCTGCTGAGGGATGCGGACAAGGATGGTGTCGCCGAAATAAAAGAGCCGTTTATCGAAGGTCTGAACTCGCCTTTTGGCATGACGCTGGCCAATGGGAAACTTTACGTTGCCAACACCGACGGCATTGTCGCGTTTCCCTATAAGGATGGCGACGCCAAGATCACCACAGCTCCCGAGAAGATCGCTGACCTGCCGGGCGGTCCTATCAACCATCACTGGACAAAGGATGTTATCGCAAGCCCGGATGGTAAGAAGCTTTTTGCGACCGTGGGCTCAAACAGCAATGTTGGAGAAAACGGTCTTGATGCCGAGAAGAACAGAGCAGCCGTTCTTGAGATCGATCTGGCAACAGGACAGGAGCGTGTGTTTGCATCAGGCCTTCGCAATCCCAACGGACTTTCGTGGAATCCAGATAGCGGCGAATTATGGGTTGCTGTGAATGAGCGTGATGAAATCGGCAGCGATCTCGTTCCGGATTATATGACATCGGTCAAGGACGGTGCGTTCTATGGATGGCCTTACAGCTATTACGGCCAGAATGTTGACGTGCGCGTCAAACCGCAAAATCCTGAGCTTGTGGCAAAGGCGATCAAGCCAGACTACGCGCTTGGACCGCATACAGCATCGCTCGGTCTTACATTCAACACTGGAACGCTTTTGGGGGCAGACTATAAAAATGGTGCATTCGTTGGCCAGCACGGATCATGGAATCGTAAACCGCGCAGCGGCTATAAAGTTATCTTCGTTCCCTTTGAAAACGGTAAGCCCAGTGGTCCGCCGAAGGATATACTGACGGGCTTCATCAATGATCAGGATAAAGCCCTTGGCCGTCCTGTGGGGGTTGCAATCGACAAATCAGGTGCGTTGCTGGTTGCTGATGATGTGGGCAATACGATTTGGCGTGTGACACCTGCGGGTGCCCAATGACCCCGTTATAATCACATTGCTGAATGTTTTCACGGTTGGGAATGAAATACACATCTTCCCAATGAAGCCTTTGTCTGCGGTGTGTGCTGTCAGCGATTTCGGGATCTGCTTTCGATCTTGCTCAAGATGAGACTGACAGCTTCATCCAGACCGGTTGTGAAGGTATCAATGACCGTCGTATCTCTGTCCCATTTCTCGTAGAACCTCTCTGCGACTTCTTTCCATGTGGGCAGTATCATATCTTCGATGTCGGAGACTCTTGTTTCGACACGTCGCCTGTGTTCCTCGGCGTCCGAACACGTAACGTGAATTTCGAATGCTTCGACATTGGCTCGAGACGCCACGTTGCGCCATGCTTGGCGCGTTATCGTGATGGCATTAACGGAGTCAGCGATAACTGTTCCTCCGTTTCGCAAGTTTTCTTCTGCCAGAGCATAGGCAACGATATAGTCTGCCGGACCTACCTCATCCCTCAACATTTCGGATGAAATTAACGCCTGCGCGATGGTGTCAACCCGCAAATGCATTGCCTTTAGACGGCGAGCAAGCTCGCGAGCGATTGTGGTCTTACCAGTTCCAGGCAAGCCACTCATAATAATAAGCATGATGACCTTCACAGCTGTTGGTTGTCGCTTTTACAATTTTAGACGCAGGTCTATCCAGTGCAAAAGCATTGATTGGTGCTGGCGAGACCATTGCTATCGGACGTTTCTTGACTATGTGATTGACTATGGACGCGAAAAACCCCGGCACCACCCCATCCTCGGTCGAGCTTGAGGATATGATCTCAAAGGGCCCAATCATTGTGTTTGATGCGCTCTGTGTGATGTGCTCCGCCAATGCCCAGTTCGTCCTTCGTCATGATCATCAACATCGCTTTCGCCTCGCATCCATGCAGGAGCCTGTCGGGATGGGACTTTACCGGCTCAATGGTATTGATCCCGCTGACCCCGAAACAATGATCGTCGTCGAGCAGCGGGGCGTTTTCAGGAATTCGGATGCGGTTCTGGCAATTTATGCCGGTCTTGGATGGCCATGGCGGATTGCCGGTCTTCTTAAAGTTGTGCCGCGTTTTATCCGTGATCCAATTTACCGCTTCATTGCGCGCAACAGGAACTTTCTTTTCGGACGCCGTGAGACATGCTGGCTGCCGGAGGCTGCCGATCGGGATCGTCTGCTTTGATGGGCCGGTAAGTAAGCTGGCCATTTCTGCAGGCGAAAATTGTGCGCTTTCCATCAGTAGGGCGTTGGTAGTACGTTCTCTCTCTGTTCCAAGCGATTCTTTTCCCGATTCGCGCGCTCGGAGAGTCTATGGCTGCCTATCTCGAAAAACTGAATGATGCACAACGGCGCGCTGTTGAATATGGAGTTGGCACCGGGGGCAGTGCGGGACCATTGCTCATTATCGCCGGTGCGGGTTCAGGCAAGACCAACACGCTTGCCCATCGCGTTGCTCATCTGATTGTCAACGGTACGGACCCCCGACGTATTCTTCTGATGACGTTTTCCCGGCGAGCGGCCGCTGAAATGGCGCGACGTGTGGAGCGCATCTGCAATCAGGTACTCGGTGCGAATGGCGCTGCCTATAGCAATGCCCTTGAATGGTCTGGCACGTTTCATGGGATAGGCGCGCGCCTTCTGCGCGAATATTGCGACCAGATATCACTCGACAGGAATTTCACCATCCACGACCGGGAGGACTCGGCAGATTTGATGAACCTCGTCCGCCATGAACTCGGCTTCTCCAAGATGGAGAACAGGTTTCCGACCAAGGGCACATGCCTTGCCATTTATTCGCGCGCAATCAATTCCGAACGCCCGCTTGAAGAGGTTCTGAAGGAACATTTTCCATGGTGCGCCGTGTGGGGCGCGCAATTGCGCCAATTGTTTGCGGGATATGTGGAAGCCAAGCAATCGCAGAACATTCTCGATTACGACGACCTGCTGCTTTACTGGTGCCAGACGGTAACGGACCCGCTTTTGGCTGAGGATATCGGGGCGCGGTTTGATCACGTTATGGTCGACGAGTATCAGGACACCAACCGGCTACAATCCTCGATCCTTTTGGCGCTGAAACCCATGGGTACGGGGCTGACTGTCGTCGGAGACGATGCGCAATCAATCTATTCTTTCAGGTCGGCAACTGTCCGCAACATTCTCGACTTTCCGGCCTCTTTTACGCCAGCGGCTGATGTCATCACGCTGGACCGTAATTACCGTTCCACGCAGCCAATCCTCACCGCTGCCAATGCCGTTATCGATTTGGCATCCGAGCGTTTTACGAAGAACCTCTGGACGGAGCGGCAATCTGCCGACAGACCGCAACTGGTTACCGTGCGTGATGAGAACGAACAGGCGCGCTATATCGTCGAACAGGTTCTCGACAGGCGAGAAAATGGCGCCTTGCTAAAACAGCAGGCCGTGCTTTTCCGCACATCAAGCCATAGTGGTGCGCTGGAAGTCGAGTTGACGCGGCGAAACATCCCGTTCGTCAAATTTGGTGGCCTGAAGTTTCTCGACAGTAGCCATGTCAAGGATTTGCTGGCAACTTTGCGTTTCATCCAGAACCCCCGCGACCGTGTAGCGGGTTTTCGCCTTATGCAGCTTTTGCCGGGTGTCGGCCCGGCGTCGGCTCAAAATGTCCTCGACAAGATGGCCCTGCATGCAGACCCGGTTACTGCGTTGTCCGAGATTCCCGCACCGCCGCGGGCAGGCGAAGACTGGGCGACATTTGTTGAAATGCTTCAAGGCGTACATGCCCGCAAGAGCGAGTGGCCCGGCGATCTGGAGCACATTCGCACCTGGTATGAGCCGCATCTGGAGCGGCTTCACGATGATGCATCCACGCGGCAGGCTGATCTTCTGCAGCTTCAGCAAATCGCGAGCTGCTATCCATCGCGTGAACGTTTTCTGACCGAGCTTACCCTTGATCCACCCGATGCAACGAGCGACCAGTCTGGCGTTCCTCTGCTCGATGAAGATTATCTGATCCTCTCCACAATCCACTCCGCCAAGGGACAGGAATGGAAGTCTGTCTATGTATTGAATGTTGTCGATGGCTGTATGCCATCGGATCTTGGGGTAGGGTCAAAACCTGAAATTGAGGAGGAAAGGCGGCTGCTCTATGTCGCCATGACCCGGGCAAAGGATGATTTGCATCTGGTCGTTCCGCAACGCTTTTTCACGTATGGCCAGAACGCGCAAGGTGATAGGCATGTCTATGCTTCGCGCACGCGGTTCGTCCCGGCAACGCTTCTGCAATATTTCGAATGCACCACTTGGCCGAAAGTTCGGCAGGAATCTCCAAGACAGGCGGAAGCACGCAATGTCCGTGTAGACATCGCTGCGCGAATGAGAGGTATGTGGGGATAGTCTTTAGGATTGACGGAAGACGGGCGCCAATCTGCGCCCGCCTGATGTATCGTCCGGATTAATCCATTTGGACGTTGGCGTCTTTGACGACTGGTGTCCACTTGGCGATTTCCGCCTTCACATGCGCAGCGAGTTCTTCAGGCGTAGAGCCGACGATGGTGGCGCTGAATTCTTTCATGCGTTCGATTACCGCGGGATCTTTCATCGCCTTGTTAGCAGCTTCGTTCAGCTTGGCGATAACTTCCGGCGATGTACCTGCCGGCGCGAACAGCGCATTCCAGGTATAGGTTTCATAACCGGGGATCGTTTCGCCTATTGTGGGCACATCGGGGAAGGATGCGGCCCTTTCCTTGGTGGTTACGCCAAGCGCCCGTAACGTGCCGCCCTTCATATGTGATGATGATGAGGGGAGGTTGTCGAACATGATCGGCACCTGATTGCCAATGACATCATTGAGCGCAGGGCCCGCGCCCTTGTACGGAATGTGCTGCATCGAGACGCCAGCCATCTTCTTGAACAACTCGCCGGATAGATGCAGTGGTGTGCCATTGCCCGAAGATGCATAGCTATACTTTTCCGGATTGGCCTTCAGCAGATCGACCAGCTCCTTGACATTCTTTGCCGGCAGGTCCGGATTGACCACGAGAACATTGGGAACGATCACGAGCAATGAAATCGGCGCGAAATCCTTTTCGGCATCGTATGGTTTTGATTTCAGGATGAGCGGGTTAAGTGCGTGCGTTGCCACCGTGCCCATGAGGATCGTGTAGCCATCAGGATCGGCCCGCACCACATTCCCTGCACCAAGGCTGCCACCCCCGCCGCCAATATTCTGGACGATCACCTGCTGGCCAAGCAGATCAGACATCTTGTTGGCGATCACACGCGCCACAACGTCGGTTGATCCACCGGCGGCAAAAGGCACGACCATCGTCACAACGCGGTCCGGAAAAGTCTGGGCTTGTGCCAGCCCGCCAAAAGTTACTGCTGATAGAATTGAAAGGCCAAGGGCGAGACTAGCGCGCCGGGTGATCCCAGATAGTGACATTCATTTTCCTCCCGATGTCGTTTTATGTTCCGCCAACATTAAAGCATGCGATGGCGAAGGACGGAAGCGGGAGGCATTTAATCAAGAGGGTTCAGGTGGTGCGTACCGTCAGCCAATATGGTCTGAACAGCTTCAAGGGTTTCCTCCCGGCTTTGTCCCGCCGTTTCAATGACATGGCGCTCAAGTTCATCAAGTGCGGAAAATTGCCGGTGCAACTCGCTGATAGGACCCGGATCGGTGAGCGTATTGCCGCCACGATGCTGGCACCTTGCAATGGCCTCACTGAGTATGGGCCGCAATATGATGTAATGGAGTGGCAGAGAAAGAGAGCGGAAAGGATCGAGAAACCAGGGACCAATAATGCCATCCACCACGACAAAAAAGTTACCCTTGGCATATCGTTCTGCGGCACCAGCCAGAACATCAATGACAGTCTTGTTCTGTGCATGAGCTTCCGGCAGGTAGGGCTGGATAAGGCCATTCCTGATATAATGCCAAAAATCGTCTGAATGCAGATGCACCGCGGGAGCCCCTGAATTCGCAACCAGAGATGCAGCAGTCGTGCTTTTTCCAGAGCCCGGAGGACCGGTTAGAATCAGGATATGGCCGGATAAATCGATCATGGGATGCCTATAAACGTTCTACGGTGGCGTTTCCAGATTGGTTCTTGCCTCCGATTGGAACTTTCTTCGCTGGCCGGGGTTCAAGAAAGCTGGCGAAACCCCGTTGGCAGGGCTCGGTCGACAAGAAGTGTGCAGCTTCCGATTGGCCGGGCCCACCCAAAAGGGCAGTGCAATGATCGACGATTTTGACGAAGATGATGAAGATGCCTGGCCGACGCACAACTCGTATGGCTGGTATCTGATTATATTTGTGTCCGGCGTAGTCGTGGCCGCGGTCGTCACTTATTTGCTGACATCCACCATTTCGATTTGATCATAATCCCATCGTGTTCGAATGATGTTTAATAGTTTGTCGTCCCGCGATTTACCGCTGGCTGTAATGGTCGAATTGTTTTACGCACGCCGTTTATAAAGCTCGTGCCGATATCGCACCAACTACTCCGCAGAGAAACATGAAATTGCAGGACGAACGAATAAGAGACATTGGGCTCGATCACCTACGTGCGCTTGCAGCATTTATGGTTTTCAGTTGGCATTTTACTCACGCCTGGTACGGATATCCCGTCTCGTTCGAAGGAGCGCCGTCTGTGTTCTTTCTTGCAATTTTAGATGAGGGACACACCGGCGTAGCACTCTTCATGGCATTGAGCGGTTATTTATTTGCCAAGATACTGGATGGCCGTTCGATGAACTACCTAGCGTTCTTGGCACGCAGAGGCCTGAGGCTATTACCTTTGTTGTTCGTCATGTTATTTGTTGTCGGTGTGCAACAGTATTTTGCTGGCAATGACGTTCTGGCCTATTTGCAATCACTTCCATACGGCCTCATTGAGCCAAGCCTGCCAAATGGCGGGTGGTCATTGACCGTTGAATTCCATTTCTATCTGATGTTGCCGTTTCTCTTGTATCTGTGCCGCAAATCACCGCTGCTTCTGCTTTCGGCGATACTCCTTGCTATCTCGTTGCGAGGCTACCTATACATGCGAAACGGCAGCGTGTTTTGGCCAGCTTACTGGACGTTAACGGGGCGCATCGATCAATTTATCCTTGGAATATTAGCCTACCAATATCGCTCTCTCTTTATAAAGAAGCATGTGCTTTTTGTTCTGTCTGCTGTCGCTTTTTGCTTATTTTATTATTGCTTTGACAGATTGGGAGGATTCTATCAATTCAATGGTTATCCTTCCCCAACGCCTTTGTGGATTGTTATCCCTACGCTTGAAGGGGCATTTTATGGGTTACTGATTGCGTACTATGACAACTCGTTCAAGTCATCACTTGGGTGGTTCTCGCAGTTCGTCGGGAAAATCGGGCAATATTCCTATTCTATGTATCTTCTGCATTTCTTCGTTGTTTTCTGGATGGCAGATTACATTCATCGCCACATCATGGATATTTCATATTATTACACCGCGCAGCTTTGGGCTCTCTTGTGTTTCCTTGCACTGGTTCCGGTGACTTTTGCGAGCTATCATTTGCTGGAAAAGCCATTCATGAATATTCGCGTTCCTTACATCAAACGGGCGACGCGTCCACCCGTCGCTGTAGGAGCTTGACGGCATTGTTATTGCGTTGAGGAAACAGAAGCCTCAAACCGAATGCGCCCGTTTTTTGCCCGTGCATCCATCACAGGTAAAAGTATGGAACGGGTCGTTCAAAGATGAGATGGATGGCGCCCGCAATCCACCCGAATTCAGCCATTGAATCTGCATCACATAAAAAGTGATCGCCAGATCATTGCACGTTAACCAAAGTCACCTGATGTCAGCGATATCAACCTATTCTGTTAAGGTGCTGTCAACCTATCGGTGCGAGTTATAGACTTGGTGCAATCGTCCATGATGGGTTCTGGGGTTGCGCTGACATTCTTGTCTGTTTATCGATGCGTAAAAAGTGTGGGGACGGCGTCCAGCCGGTGGTTTGCATTGTCAAAAGCCAAAGCTTTTCGAATTGCTGGAGTTGTTGCGATGGGCGCCTTGATGGCTGCCTGTGCATCGTCACCTAAGGTGAAAGTCGGCAAACGTACCCACGGTAAGGAATATTTCGCAGAATCCGAATATGGGGTCAAAGCCAGCCCACGCGTGGTTACGGATTTTCGCAACATGCCCCGCGGCGGTGGTCGCGATCAGCTCGGCCGGCCCTATCAGGTTCGTGGCAAGTGGTATTACCCCAAGGAAGAACCCGGTTATAAACGTCAGGGTCTTGCTTCATGGTATGGCTCGGCATTTCATGGTCGTCTGACTGCCAATGGCGAAGTCTATGACATGAATCATCTGTCTGCGGCGCATCCCACCATGCCTTTGCCCAGTTATGCGCGCGTCACCAATCTTGCCAATGGCAGCTCGGTAATCGTGCGCGTCAATGATCGTGGACCCTATCATAGCAATCGCGTCATTGACCTTTCGCAAAAGGCAGCAACCATGCTGGATTATCAGCATACGGGTACGGCCGATGTGAAGGTCGAATATGTCGGACGTGCGCCGCTTGAGGGGCGCGATGATGGATTCCTTATGTCCTCCTATCGCGGTCCCGGCGTGCGCAATCCTCTGGGCCAGCCAGATTCAGGCACAATGATCGCCATGAATGGTTCGACACCCACGCGGCGCAATACGGTTGAAATTCCGGGAATGCAGCCATCACGTCCGGTAGGCGTTCAGGTAGCAAGCCTCAGCATGCAGCCGGTATCGTTTAATGATCAGGCTGCTAATCTTGGTGCGCCAGCGCAGCCGCAGACGGCGGATATGGCCGCAATGTCGGGAGGCGCCATGCCTTTCGGCTATGACATACAGCCGGTTCTGCCGCTGATCGGACCCTATATCGATGACAAGCCTGCGGTGCTGCTGGGATCGCTCAAAGGCGGCTCCAAGCGCCCATCACCATTTGTCAGTTCCTATGCCAGCGAGCGCGTGGCGAGTGCCAATGGTACAGCCGTGGCGATGAACAGCCTTATTTCGCCGCAGGCTATTTCCGGCGCTTGGAAAAATCAGAACAAGCTGGATGATGTCGCTGCGCCTGCGGGCGAATATGTGGATATCGGTCTTTTTGCTGACAAGGCCGCTGCTGGCCGTGTTATGCGAGCGCTTTCGCCATTGGGTAAGGTCGATCTGTCCGAGGTCGCCAGCCCGGATGGTCCGCGCATTGCCCTGGTGGCGCGCGCCAATGCCGGGAAAAACACCGATGCCTTGCTGCAGGCTGCATGGAAGGCGGGGGCAGGCGATGCGTTTGTCGTACGCGATGATGGAAACTGATCTCCCACACCATAAACTATCCGCGAAACAGCCATTCCGCATGCTTGCCGCTGGCCTTCTTGTGGCACTGTCAGCCTCTGGCTCAGCCCAAGCGCAAGAGGCGCTGTTTGATACCAAGGCCAAGCAGGCTTTGATGCTGGAAGACCAGACCGGCACTATCCTTTATGCCAAAGCGCCGGATACGCTGATTGAACCGGCGGCGCTGGCCAAGCTGATGACCATGGAACTGGTTTTTCATGAGCTGAAAACCGGTAACATCAAGATTGATACGCAATATACGGTCAGTGAAAATGCCTGGCGCACGGGCGGTGCGCCTTCCGGCGGTTCGACCATGTTTGCCAAGCTCAAATCATCGATCAGCGTTGGCGATCTCATTCAGGGTGTCATTGTGCAGTCGGCCAATGATGGCTGCATCATTCTGGCGGAAGGCATTGCGGGTTCTGAGCAGAAATTTGCCGAGATGATGAATGAGCGGGCCAAGGAAATTGGCCTGAAGAACTCGACATTCCGCAACTCGACCGGCTTGCCCGATCCGCAGCAAAAAGTATCGCTGACAGATCTCGTTACACTGGCTCGCTACATCAAACACGAATATCCTGAGTATTACCGCACCTACGCGCAGGAGAGCTTTACCTGGAACAATATTTTCCAGCGCAATCGCAATCCGTTGCTGCGGCTGGATATCGGTGCCGATGGCATGGGAACCGGTTATACGGAACAGTCGGGCTATGGTCTCGTAGGATCTGCCGAACATAATGGGCGCCGCTATATTGTTGCGCTGAGTGGTCTTGCTTCGGACAAGGAACGGGCAGAAGAGGCCAAGAAGGTGTTTGAATGGGCCTACAACGCTTTTGAAGAGATCAGCATTTTTACCGAAGGCGAGACTGTTGGCGAGGCCAGCGTGTTTGGCGGTGTGAAGTCAAGCGTTCCCCTGAAAGCGCATGAAAAGATCAGCCTTTTGATACCAACCGCCAACAAGGACCGCCTCAAGGCCCATGTGGAGTATAAGGGGCCGCTCATTGCGCCAGTGAAGGCGGATGAACAGGTTGGCGTGCTGCGAATCTGGATTGGCGATGCCTTGGCGCAGGAAACACCTGTTTATACGGGAGAAGCCGTTGAATCAGGCGATTTGCAGAAGCGGACAATGGATGCCGTGCTGGAACTGACTACAGGCTGGACACGCCACCTCAAGCTTTAGTGCTTTCACGGCTCGACCTTTTCTTTCCCGGGCATTAGAACCAGCTGTAAAGAGTGACTCTTTAGCGAAAGACGGCTGACGGCGTGCAACAGGGACTGTTCATTACCTTTGAAGGCGGCGAGGGCGCTGGCAAATCTACCCAGATCACCCGTCTGGCTGAACACATGCGCGCGGGCGGTGACGATGTGTTGGTGACACGCGAACCGGGCGGCTCGCCGGGTGCAGAGGCCGTGCGCCACGTCATCCTGAGCGGGGCCGCCGAGCCGTTTGGTCCGGCCATGGAAGCCATGCTTTTTGCCGCCGCGCGCAACGATCACGTCGAGCAGGTCATGCGCCGGGCACTGAATACGGGCAGCATGGTGCTCTGTGACCGCTATATCGATTCCAGCCGTGTCTATCAGGGTGTCACTGGCGATCTGGATGCTGGTCTCATGCGCGCAATTGAACGGGCAGCCATCAATGGATTGATGCCCGATCTGACTATTATTCTCGATCTGCCTGCGGAAACCGGATTGCAACGCGCAAATGCACGGCGCGGCGCAGAGACTGCTGATCGTTTTGAGAAAGAGACAATCGAAATGCATCGCAAACGGCGGGACGCCTATCTGGCCATCGCCGAGGCGGAACCGGGCAGATGCAAGGTTGTTGCAGCCGACAGACCGGTTAACGATATTGCCGCCGATATTGCCGAACTTGTCGACCGGTTGAAGGCAAGCCGTACCATCAAGGCCAAGCCCAAGGCGGGAGCGGCACAATGAGTGATACTGTTCTTGATGTTCCAGCCACGCATGATTCCATTGATGGCATTCCGGCGCCGTCAGCCAATCCAGCCTTGTTTGGCCATATGGCTGTGCGCTCGTTTCTGGGACAGGCCTATCAATCCGGCCATATGCACCATGCATTGCTGCTCGAAGGGCCACAGGGCGTCGGCAAGACCACACTGGCATTCCATCTTGCCGGGCACATGCTCAAACATCCGGTTCAGCATGATGCGCCGCTGGAGCTTGATAACCCTGACTATTCCGTTGCGCCTTACCGGCAGATTGCCACGGGCACGCATTTGGCCATCTTGCATATCAGCCGTCCGCTTGATGCGAAAACCGGAAAATTCAAGACCGGCATTACTGTCGACGAGATCCGCCGCGTCACGCACTTTCTCAATCGAACAGCGCATGATGGTGCTTGGCGCATCGTGATTGTCGATCCGGCTGATGACATGAATCGCAATGCTGCCAATGCTTTACTGAAGACTCTTGAAGAACCACCGCAGCGTACGCTGTTCATTTTGATCTCACATTCCTCCGGGCGTTTGCTGCCGACAATCCGGTCGCGCTGCCAATCTATTCGCTTTGAAGGACTGGACCGCCAGGACCTGTTATCAGCGCTTGAAACAATCGGTCTTGGTGCGGATCAGGTGCCCGATACGGAAGCGCTCGTCGCCCATGCGGATGGCAGCGTGCGCAAGGCGGCTCTGCTGGTGGCCTTTGGCGGCCTTGAAATATCGCAGACGATTGATGCCATCTTGACCAAGCCGGTTTTTGATGTACCGAAGGCCCAGGCGCTTGGAACGGCCTTGTCGGGCCGTGATTCCGAAATCCAGTTCGATCTCTTTCTTGAGGACATTTTCTCGCGCCTGGCGGCAAAGGCGAGGGCCGCCGCTGCAAAAGGCGCTGTTGCCGAGGCCAATCAATGGTCGACGCTTTGGCAGGAGATGCAGAGCGAAGCACGGGAAGCCGATGCTTTCAATCTTGATCGCAAGCAGTCCGTTCTTATCTTTCTGGACAGGATGCACCGCGCACTGCTTGCCGGTTGATCGCCTGAACGCATAGACGCGGAATATTATTTCAATCAGATCATGAGTTTACGACCGGTATAGCAATCAGGCCAGACATGGGTTATGTCAGCCTGACGCCTTCCCAAGATGCCAATTCCGAAGCAAATCAGGTTACGTATGAGCCGCGAAACATTTTACATCACAACAGCCATTTCCTATCCGAATGGCAGTCCGCATATCGGTCACGCTTACGAGCTGATCGCGACGGACGCGATTGCCCGTTTCAACCGTCATGACGGTAAGGATGTGTTCTTCCTCAGCGGCACCGACGAGCATGGCATCAAGATGCATCAGACGGCACGCAAGGAAGGCATTACGCCGCGCGAATTGGCCGATAGAAATGCCAAGCTTTTCCGTGACATGGGCTATGCTTTGAATGCGTCCTATGATGATTTCATCCGCACCACCGAGGAGCGGCATTACAAGTCATCGCAGGCGATTTGGCAGAAGATGGTGGAAGCGGGGGATATCTACAAGGATTCCTATGCCGGTTGGTATTCCGTGCGCGATGAAGCCTATTATCAGGAAGATGAAACGGAAGTGCGCGCCGATGGCGTGCGCTATGGGCCGCAGGGTTCTCCCGTCGAATGGCTTGAGGAAGAAAGCTATTTCTTCCGCCTTTCGGCCTATCAGGATCGTCTTCTCACGCTTTATGCGGATAATCCCGGCTTTATCGGGCCGGATGAGCGGCGCAACGAAGTTGTGTCCTTCGTCAAATCAGGCCTCAAAGACCTGTCCATATCGCGCACGACATTCGACTGGGGCATTCCTGTTCCCGGCGATGAAAAGCATGTCATGTATGTCTGGGTCGATGCGCTGACCAACTATCTTACCGCCATAGGCTATCCTGACGAGACCGCCGAAAAGTGGCGTTATTGGCCAGCCGATGTACACATTATCGGTAAGGATATTATTCGCTTCCATGCTGTCTATTGGCCCGCATTCCTGCTTTCCGCAGGCATTGAGCTGCCAAAGCGCGTGTTCGGCCACGGTTTCGTGTTCAACCGCGGCGAGAAAATGTCAAAGTCGGTCGGCAATGTCATCGATCCGTTCACATTGGTTGAGCATTACGGGCTTGATCAGGTGCGCTATTTCCTGCTGCGTGAAGTGCCTTTCGGTCAGGACGGCAATTACAGCCACGAGGCCATTGTCAATCGCACCAATGCGGACCTTGCCAATGATCTTGGTAATCTGGCGCAGCGCTCGCTGTCGATGATCAACAAAAACTGTGAAGCCAAGGTGCCGCAGCCCGGCGCATTGACAGAGGTCGACAAGGCAATCCTTGATCAGGCCGTGGCGGCGCTGGAAACCGCCCGCAAGGCGGTTGGAAGCCAAGCCATGCATCTGGCGCTTGGAGCAATCTTTGCGGTGGTGGCCGAAGCCAACAGGTATTTCGCCTCACAGGAGCCATGGGCGCTGAAAAAGACCGATCCGGCGCGGATGGAAACCGTTCTCTATGTGACGGCGGAAGTGATCCGGCGCGTGGGTATCCTGTGCCAGCCGTTCATTCCGGGCTCAGCGGCGAAGCTGCTTGATGTTCTTGCTGTACCCGCAGACAAGCGTAACTTTAGCGACCTGCTTGGTGGCACCGAACTTGTGCCCGGTGCGGATTTACCTGCACCGCAGCCGATTTTCCCGCGTTACGTCGAGACTGACAAAGAAGCCTGATCAGGAACCGGATCTTTCATGCTTGTCGACAGCCATTGCCATCTGGATTTTCCGGATTTTGCCGAAGAACGCGATGCCATTGTCCAGCGGGCGCTGGATCTTGGCGTTGTGCGGCTCGTGACCATCTGTACGCGTGTTCGCAAGTTTGATGGCATCATCAAAATCGCCGAACAATATGACAGTGTTTACGCCTCTGTCGGTACACATCCCAACAATGCGCATGAGGAACTCGACATTACTGCCGATGATCTCATTAAACTCGCTGAGCACCCGAAAGTGGTGGCGATCGGTGAGGCGGGGCTCGACTATCATTATGACTATGCACCGCCGGAAGCGCAGGCGCAGGGGCTTCGCACACATATTGCTGCTGCCCGTGTCACCGGCTTGCCGCTCGTCATTCATGCCCGCAGCGCCGATGAGGACATGATTTCAATTTTGCGGGAAGAATCAGGGAAGGGGGCCTTCCCTTTCATTCTGCACTGCTTTTCCTCTGGTGCCGAATTGGCGCGCGTCGGCGTCGAGCTTGGCGGCTATGTTTCCTTCTCCGGAATTTTGACGTTCAAGAATTCACCCGAGATACGCGAAATCGCCAAAAATGTGCCGCGTGACCGGCTGCTGGTTGAAACGGACGCACCTTATCTCGCGCCAATGCCGCATCGTGGCAAGCGTAACGAACCGAGCTTTGTCACACATACCGCTGCTGTTCTGGCGGAAACCATCGGTGTCGGCGTTGAGGAAATTGGCCGGCTGACCACTGATAATGTGTTCCGCTTGTTCACCAAGATGCCAAGGCCCGCTCATGCCTGATCGCTTGCGCTTTACCATTCTCGGCTGCGGTTCGTCTCCGGGCGTGCCACGCATCAATGGTGACTGGGGCAATTGCGATCCTGACAATCCAAAAAACCGCCGGCGTCGCGCTTCACTGCTGGTGGAACGCATTGCCGATAATGGTGGCGTTACCACTGTGATTATCGATACGGGGCCGGACTTCCGCTCGCAGATGATCGATTTCGGCTCCGGACGGCTCGATGCGGTTGTCTATACCCATGCGCATGCGGACCACATTCACGGACTTGACGATCTCAGGACCTTTGTCATCGACCGGCGCAGCCTGATGGATATCTATGCCGATCTGGCAACGCAGCGCCGTCTCGTTGAGGGATTTGGCTATTGCTTCAAAACGCCTGAAGGTTCGAGCTATCCACCGATCCTGCGGCCACACGAGATCGTGCATCACGAAGCTTTTGAAATTGAAGGAGCGGGCGGTTCCATCCGTTTTCTGCCATTGCCGCAGGTGCATGGCGATATTCTGTCCCTGGCTTTCCGGATTGGTGATGTGGCCTATTGTTCCGATGTCAGCGCCTTTCCGGAGACGACAGCGGCGCAACTGGATGGCCTTGATATTCTGATCATTGATGCCCTTCAATATCGCGCACACCCAAGCCATTTTTCTCTCGATGAATCAATGGAGTGGATCGACAAGCTAAAGCCGCGTCGAGCAATTCTCACGCATATGCATGTGCCGCTGGACTATGAAACAGTCATGCAGGGCACGCCTGATAATGTCGAACCGGCCTTTGATGGCCTGTCATTTGAGGTTGAGGCATGAGCAAAAGCGTTGAGCGCGTTCGTCAGGCAGCCCACGAAGCGGGTCTTGAGATCGAAATCCGCCAGATGGCCGATTCAACCCATACGGCCGAAGATGCGGCTATCCAATGCGGTGTGACGGTTGCACAGATTGTTAAATCGCTGATTTTTCAGGGTACAGATACGCAGCAGCTCTATTTGTTTCTGGTTTCCGGGCCGCGGCAGCTTGATCTTGCCAAAGCAGCAAAATTGACCGGCGAAACGCTGCATCGCGCCGATCCAAAACACATCCGCAAGGAAACCGGCTTTGCCATTGGCGGCGTATCGCCATTGGGCCACCTGATCGATATCAAGGCCTATGCGGACAATACACTGATGCAATTTGATGTTGTGTGGGCTGCAGCAGGCGGGACAAACTTCGTTTTTCCGGCGGAGCCGCATGCACTGATGAAGGCAGCAAAAGCAGAAATCGCTGATATTACGAGTTAATTCGCTATTTTTTCTGTGTGATCCAATATTGGATAGTGTGTTTTAGTTTCATGTTCTGACCTTTGATAGATTGAAATACCGGGACGGCAATGTATTACTTGTCATCAGACTTCACGGTGTTATTGCCTCGCGAATTTGCCGAGCAAACGACCAGATATGGCAGGTAGAACATGGGATTAGTACCGCGCACGCAACCGACAGGTCCGAAAACAACAACAGCAGACGATGATTTTCGTCTGATACCGCTTTCAAACAGGCCGCTTTTTGGCGAAGGCTTGCAGTCAGGTATCGTTTTTGGTGGCCATTCTCTCGACGCGGTCATCGACAGTTCTCTATCGTGCTGTGGGAAGTACACCCTTAGAAACACACAGCACCACAGTGTTGCCGGACTGACGAGCGATGGCTGTCTGCTTTTTGCTGTAAATTGCCAGATTGGAGGCCGGTGTTGCACGGCAATGGGCGGTTACGACCCCATGGGCGAGCCCATTGTCCCGACACTGGCCCAGCAGACCCTGCTGAAAACGCGTTTGCCCAACGCCGATAATCTGATGGTATGGGACGCCAAACCCGGTTCCATCGGCCTCAAAATGAACGGCGCCAATCCCAACGCCAGTGTCTATTTCAACGCTCTGAAAAAGGAACTCAATTTCCATATCAATGCGAGTTGGGTTGATCCGGATATCAAGGCCCACACGAGTCTGACGGTTGATAAAGATCTGAAATTTGCCGGAGGCTCACTTGATGTCGAGGCTGCTGTAAAGGGTTTTAAAGCGACTGCCAGCACAGATTTCGACAACAAACTTCGCGCCACCAATAGTTCGTTGCAACTCGCTGCTACTCATAGAAGCCTGACGGCGACGGGAAGCATGAAGACAGCCGGGAAGGAAACGACGCGGCAACTGGATCTCAGTTATCAAGCCACGAAGCGGGTTAAGATTACAGCGTCCTGGCTGCCTGATAATAAACCACAGCCAGCGCCCAAAGTGGAATTTCCGTTCAAGCCTGCATCATTCCATGACGCCAGCAAATTTCGCATCGAGCTTAAAATAGACCTTTGGTGACCATTCAGGTCGTTTTGGCATATGGTTTAGTTCCATAATCTATCTTATGCGATCTTTGTGTCGATATTTGGCAAGGCGTCTGCTCTGGCCCTCTTTCCCATTGGACTGCTCTCTCCAACGGCTTTGAATTGACCCTATCTCATCGCTCGCCAAATTGAATCTGCGTCGCTAAGCTTATTGCGAGTCGCACACGTGCCCTGGACTTGTAGACACAAGAAAGGATGACCACCGTGGATTTGAAAACTGTACGTGCCCTGAAAACAGAGATCGCCGAACAGATCATAAAACCTCTTATTACCGAAATTCGCGCCGAACACAGGATTGTCCGTTCCACGGCAATCCGTCGCCTGACTGGTGCCGAAGGCGGAATTGCGCTTGGCATTGCTGCTGGTGATGGCAAGAATGATTATCGGCTGGCTGTGCGCGTTCAGCGGCGTGCGCTTGAAACCAATATCCACCTGCGCGCTCAGATCGAGGAAGCTGCTCGCAATAAGGCAGATATCACCTATATCGGTACAGTTTTCAAAGGCGGTGCGGATGCAGCCCCCGCAGCCTTGCCGTGGCATCAGTTGCGGCAAAGACCTCTGCTGATTGGCGCTTCAATTGGACACTTTTCCATCACGGCAGGTACGCTCGGTGGTTTTGCGCAGCATACTGAGAGTGGCAAGACGGTCATTCTCAGCAATAATCATGTGCTGGCCAATGAAAACAAGGCGAAGATCGGTGATGCGATCCTGCAGCCCGGCGCCTATGATGGCGGCAAGAAAAACAAGGATAAGGTGGGCGAACTGCTCGCTTTTGTGCCCGTTAAATCAGGCATGAACAATCTGGTTGATGCGGCCATTGCTTCAATCGATGCAGATATCGGTTTTGATGCTGTTACCTTGACGGGCGCTGGCAAGCTCAAGGGATTGCGCAAGACCCCGCTCCGTCCCGGCGACAAAGTATTCAAGGTCGGCAGAACAACCGGCGTAACGCAGGGCACCGTTACGGCCATTGAAGTCGATGATGTGGTTGTCAGCTACGAATTTGGCGATATCGGTTTTGACAGCCAGATTGAAATCGAAACATCGGGCAGCGGTCCGTTCAGTTCCGGCGGTGACAGTGGATCGGTTATCATGGACGAAAACGGCTATGCATGCGCCCTGCTGTTTGCCGGCAGTGATCAGGGTGGCACCAATGGCAAGGGTGTGACCTTTGCCAATGACCTTTCCATTGTGCTGGAACAATTGGGGCTGACAATGCCTGTCTGAGTGTGAAAACACCCTCGCCAGCTTTAATATGGTCTGGCTCTAGCCGCGGCCTGTAGGATGCACTAAATTAAGGGACATGAGCACCTCCATCGAACAAGCGCGGCTTGCCAAGCCGAAAGCGAAAGAGATTGCCGGATCGTGCGGGACCGTTGTCGGTGTCGGCCTGATCCGCATCGGTGACTCCTACGCCATCAAGGTCAATCTACGCGATCACGTGCCTGAAACAGCTGATTTGCCCGACACCATTGACGGCGTGAAGATTGTCTATGATGTCATTGGCCCGATATCGCTGCACCAGCATTAACCGATCCTGTGGACAAATGCGGGCCTTTCGGGCTCCGTCATATCGGCCACCCTGCTCCTGTCCTAATGTGCTTGCATGAAACCATCACGCGACATCACCCGCCTTCTCGACATCATGCAAGCTCTGCGCACGCCTGTAACCGGCTGTCCCTGGGATATTGAACAGGATTTCAAATCCATCGCGCCCTATACGCTTGAGGAAGCGTTCGAGGTGATCGATGCCATTGAGCGTGATGATATTGATGATCTGCGCGAAGAACTGGGTGATCTACTGCTGCAGGTCGTGTTCCATGCGCGCATGGCTGAAGAGATGAACGCCTTTGATTTTGGCGATGTGGTTCAGGCGATCACTCACAAGATGATACGCCGCCATCCGCACGTTTTTGGCGAGGACTCTGCGCGTGGCGCGGGCTTGGCCAAAGGCATGTGGGACAAGATCAAGGCCGAGGAAAAAGCCGAACGGCGTGAACGCCGTGCTGCACTCAATCTTGGTGCCGTGGAGCCGAGCGGCTTCCTTGACGATATTCCGCATGGCTTCCCTGCCCTGATGCGTGCGCTCAAACTACAGCAGAAGGCCGCCAAGGTAGGCTTTGACTGGTCGGAGGCTGCGCCCATTCTCGACAAGATCGAGGAAGAAATCGGCGAGTTGAAACAGGCTATCGCCAATGGTGACAAAGAAAATACGGAGGAAGAATATGGCGACTTGCTATTTGCCATTGTCAATCTCGGCCGCCATCTGAATCTCGAACCAGAAAGCGCCCTGCGCGGAACCAACGAAAAGTTCCGCTCCCGTTTTCACTATATCGAGCGCAAGCTGAACGAGCAGAAACAGACGCTCGACGCGGCAACGCTTGATGAGATGGAAGCGCTTTGGCAGGAAGCAAAAACCGCCAAATAACGCGTCAAAGCCAGCATTGATTACATACGAGCAGGCAACTGTTCGATGAACAGCTCGTGTCCCGGTTTGCACGAGAGTGTCGAGACGCCGGGACCGCCCGGCTGTACTTCCACACCCTCGAAGTCGGGGATGACGATCTTTGCACCGCTGCGCATTAATTCTTCACCGCCAATGCCAACACAATATGCACCGGCTGTTACTGCCGATGTGACGCCGCTGATAGCGTCCTCGAATACCATTGTTCTGGAGGCCGGAATGCCCAGCCGTTCAGCCGCGAGCAGATAGGGATCGGGATATGGCTTGCCGCGCACCACATCATCGCGCTGAACAATCACGGAGAACAGCGATTGTGCATGGAGCAATTCAAGCACGCGATCGATTTTATACTGCCATCCACTCGTCACGAGGCCAATTGTGATCCCGGCGGCAGCGAGGCGGGCAATGGTCCGCTCAACGCCGGGGATGGGCTCGTAATCGGCAGTGTTCTCTATGTGGATGACGTGCGCCTGAATCTTCTCCTGGTCGGAGCGTGGTAGATCATGAAACAGCGTACTGATGGTGTGCGGTCCGGGCTGACCATGGATGTGGTTGTGGATATCGTCCTCGGTGATCTGGTGTCCGTAAAGCTGTGCGGCTTCGCGCCATGCACGCTCAATGACAGCTCTGGAATCAACCAGAACGCCATCCATATCGAACAAAACCGCCGATATCCTCACCGCAGTTTCACTCATTCCACCCTCATTTATTATGGGTTTAACTGTTGTTCCGGCGCAATAATTTCTCGTCGAGATTGGCGTGAGATGCGACAGTCATATCCATGGTGAGTGCAACAGAACCGTCGTCCAGATCCTTGCGCTTCACATTGCTGGAATGCTGGTAAATCCAGTCCATCAGGCGCATCTGGTCGGGCCGCAGGGTGATCTTGACATGCTCAAGCTTGCCGGCAATGCGGTTCTCGATTTCCTTGAGCAGAGCATCGACGCCCTCACCTGTGATTGCCGATACTGGAATGGGATGTTCAATGCCCTTGACCGCAGCGCTCAGACGCTGTGCGGACTCGCGGCCCGCTTCATCAAGCTTGTCGATCTTGTTCCACACTTCAAGAATGCGTTTTGTATCGCCGCGCTCAATGCCAAGGCTGGTCATGATTGCATGCACATCTTCCGACTGTGCGGCGGTATCCGGATCGGAAATATCCCTGATATGCAGGATAAGGTCGGCTTCCACCACCTCTTCCAGCGTTGCCCGGAAAGCGGCCACGAGGTGCGTCGGAAGGCTGGAGATGAAACCCACCGTATCGGACAGGATAATCGTCTCACCATGTTCCAGCCGGATACGGCGCAGCGTCGGGTCAAGCGTGGCGAAGAGCATATCTTCAGCCACAACCCCTGCTCCGGTCAGCCGGTTGAACAGTGTTGATTTGCCCGCATTGGTATAGCCGACAAGCGCCACAACCGGATGCGGCACTTTTTTACGCTTGCTCCGGTGCAATGTGCGTGTCTGCACAACTGTTTCCAGCTCGCGCTTGATGCGCAGGATCTTTTCCTGCAAGGCGCGTCTGTCGGCCTCGATCTGCGTTTCACCCGGACCGCCGAGGAAGCCGCCACCGCCGCGCTGGCGTTCAAGGTGGGTCCAGCTGCGAACCAGACGGCCCTTCTGATAGGTCAGATGGGCAAGTTCCACCTGCAAGGCGCCCTCTTTCGTCTGCGCGCGCCGCCCGAAAATTTCAAGAATGAGCCCGGTTCTGTCGAGAACCTTGGCATTCCATGCTTTTTCGAGATTACGTTGCTGTACCGGCGTCAGCGAATGATCAACGATCACCAGTTCCGCGTGGGAGGCTTCGATGATCTCGTGGATGGTTTCGACTTTGCCAGTGCCCAGCAAAGTGGCTGGACGCGGAGCCGAAACCTGCACGATGTCAGAATGAACAATATCCAGATCAATGGCACGCGCCAAACCTTCAGCCTCTTCCAGCCGCGCATCGTCGCTGCGCTGGAATTCCGGCTGGTGCTTCATGCGGCCATGGTCATCGTCCTTACCGCCCACGGAAAAGCGTTGCGGCAAAACCGGTACAATGACGATTGCGCGCGTGGCTTCTCTGGCGGTCTCACCATTATTGGTGGTTCCGCCAGGATTTTGCGCGTTACGCCGTGTTTCTTTGGTCAAATGTTATCTCAGTCGCTGTCTTCGGCCTCAGCTTCGAACATCTGGACAGGCTGGCTCGGCATAATGGTCGAGATGGCATGTTTGTAGACGAGCTGTGAATGGCCGTCGCGGCGCAACAGCACGCAGAAATTGTCGAAGGAAGTGACAATACCGGTCAGTTTGACGCCATTAATGAGGAAAATTGTCAGAGAAATCTTCTGTTTTCTGACGGAGTTCAGAAAAAGGTCCTGAAGATTCTGCGATCGTTCAGCCATTGTTTTTGTCCTTTTATGCGATCAGCAAACGTGTCTCATACAAAATTCGGCAACGGGAGCAGAAAAAACTACTCCTGCAGGAGGTGAAAAATAGCTTTGTTAGTCCCCTCATACTCCGGTTAACAGGATGGCGTTTTTTCCGCAATGTCAAAAAACGCTTCTCGTAACGAAAGTGCGATCGTTCCCGGGTGTCCATTTGCCACCGATTCGCCGTCAATCGCAACGATTGGCATGACAACTGTTGTGGCTGCCGTCATGAAAACCTCACGCGCCCGCTTGGCTTCCTCGACGGAAAAGCCGCGTTCTTCGATCTTTAGCCCGAGTTTTTTGGCCACATCGAAGATGGTTGTGCGGGTAATACCGCGTAAAATCCCGGTTTCTGCCTGTCTGGTCACCAAAACACCGTCCTTGGTGACAATCCACGCATTTGTTGCTGCGCCCTCTTTTACGGTGCCATCAGGATCAACAAACCATGCTTCCTGAGCGCCCTGCTCCTTGGCCTGCTGGCGCGCCATAACATTTGGTAAAAGGCCGACAGATTTAATATCCACCCGCTCCCAGCGGTTCTCCGGCACGGTGATGACGTTGATGCCCTTCGCGGCCCGTGCAGCCGAGGCATTGGGATCAGTGCGTTTGGCAGTGATGACGATAGACGGCTGCGTATCAGGCGAAGGAAATACGTGGTCGCGCCTGGCAACACCGCGCGTGACCTGCAGATAAACCAGACCATTGCGGACACGATTACGCCTGACAACCTCGGCAATCACACCTTGCAGCGCCTTGCGGTTCATTGGCCAGGCTATCCGGAGTTCCGAAAGCGACCGGCCAAGCCGATCAAGATGGCGTGTCATGTCCATGATGTTGCCACGGGCAATTTCACAGACCTCGTAAACACCATCGGCAAACTGATAGCCACGGTCTTCAATATGAACACCGGCGCTGGCATGCGGGATATATTGACCGTTGACATAGGCAATGCGGGACATCGGTAGAACTCCTATTCGAACTGACCAAAGACGATGCGCATGGGTGTTGGCAGGTCGACGCGCTTGCCGGTGTCTTCCAGTGCGCCAGTTTCGATATCGCGGCTGAATACAGCGATACCGCCCCCCTTTTGATTGGCCACGAGCATGAATTTGCCCGATGGATCGATCACAAAGTTGCGCGGCCCAAGGCCCTGTGACGCTGTCCAGCCGATCAGCGAAATACTGCCATCGGCACCAATCGCATAGCTGACAATGCTGTTGTGCCCACGGTTCGATCCATAGAGGAAGCGGCCATCGGCACTCACGGCGATCTCAGCGCAGGTATTGGTGTCCTTGAAGTCTGCCGGGATAGACGGAAGCGTCTGGCCAAGCGTCATTTCCGCGGTTTCCGGATCATAATGAAGAACTGAAACAGTACTGTTCAATTCATTGATAACGTAAGCTATTTTGCCATTCGGATGAAATGTAAGATGGCGCGGCCCTGCTCCATCGGGTAGCTGCGTGAACGGCATTGGTGCCAGCTCAAGCTTTCCACCTTTGGCCGGAAGCTTGTAGGCCATGATCCGGTCAAGGCCGAGATCGCAGACAAATACCGTGCGGTTATCAGGGCTGACCACCGCACAATGACCGTGCTGGCGCTTGTCCGTGGGCAGGATTGCGTTCTTGCCCTCATGGATAGCGGCAGCAAAAGCTGGTTCCAGCCCACCATCAGCGCGGATTGCGAAAGCAGCTACCGCATTGCCCGGACGCTCGCCAAGATCGGCGACGGTATAGTTTGAAGCAAAGATGGTTTCGCCCAACTGGTCAAAGCCGAGATGGCAGGTCGTATTGCCGAGCGTCGGCTGCATATTGATATAGGACAGCGCGCCCGTTGCCGGGTTGATATCAAAAGCAACGGCCATGCCCTCGTTCCAGCTGGGAATTTCAACGGCTGCATAAAGACGTTTGCGCTTCTCATCAATGGCCAGATAGCCCGGATTGTCGATGGCGAGATACTCGCTGACGAGTGTGAGATCACCGGTTTTGTCATCAAAACTGAAGACGCTGATACCCTTTCCCTCATCGGGCAAAGCATTGCGGTTCAGGTTGCCGACAAAAGCGTAAGTCTTTGACATGATTGGTCTCATGAGTTGGGGGCTGTGAGATGGAGGGTTTCTCCATCGAAAGGAATGATCAGCTTATGGGAATCGATATTCTGCGCCTGCGCATAAGCCTTGAGATCGTCGCGGGTGACCGTCGCGTGGTCAAGAGCTTCCATGTGCGTTGCGATGATTTTTGTCTTCTGCGGAGCAATCCGGCAAACCTCGACGGTCTGCTCGGCATCCATGACAATCAGAACGCCATCCCACTTGGCACCGCAGGAATGGGTAACCACAATATCAGGCTGTGTTGTCTCGATGGTTTGACGCACAGGCGGATAGAGGATTGTGTCGCCTGCCCAGTAGATGGAGGGCTCGTTCTCCGCTTCGATCGTGAAGCCGATTACATTGCCCATGAGTTTGAGCACTTCCCCGGTGCCATGATTGCCGTCCCGGTGTGTCAGGCGAATGTTCTTCCACCTGATATCGGCGGTCAGCGGCGTGACATCCGTAAAACCAAAGGAGCGGATCGTGTCTTCGTCGCCCGGCTGGCAAATCAGGGGCAAATGCTTGGGAACCAGCTCCTGCGCCACAGGATCAAAATGATCCGCATGCAGATGTGAAACGAGAACAAGCTCGACACCTTCCAAGACTTCGTCTGTTGATACCGGAAGATCGGTCATCGGATTGGGCGAACGGCCTGTGAATGACGGACGGCTGTGTTTTGGTGCGAAGAACGGATCAATCAGGATCGTGGAACCGGCATAGTCAAGTTTTAGCGTGGCATTGCGAAGGAGTTGCAGTTTCATTTGTGCGCTTCTTTCTGCTGATCAGAAGAATTCAAGGCTGACGCGGAACATCTGCTCGACCTGTTTGACGGCTTCCGCAGTTGCGAAAATAACCACCCGGTCCTGCGGCTTGATGCGAACAGAACCATCGGGCCGGATCACCTCACCATTGCGATAGATCGCGCCGATACGCAGACCATCGGGTAAATCGAGATCGCGTAAGGGGGCGCCGACGAGCGGTGATGTTTCCAGCGCCTCCGCTTCGATAATCTCCGCCCGGCCCTTCTGGACACTGTGTACGGCCCGGATACGGCCCCGGCGCACATGTTGAAGCACACGCGAAATCGTGACGCTGCGCGGGCTGATATGGGCATCGATACCCAGAGATTTGCTCAGGTCCAGATAATCCGGGTTGTTGATGAGGACGAGACTGGACTTGCAGCCAAGGCGCTTGGCCATGACGCCCGCCAGCATATTGACCTGATCATCATTGGTCAGCGCCACCAGAAGGTCCGCATCCTGAATTTCCGCTTCAAGCAGAAGTTTCTGGTCGAGTGCGCTGCCGTGCAAAACCATGGAACGGCGCAGACCATCGGCAATGGCATTGGCACGCGTCAGATTGGGCTCGATCAGTTTGACTTTGGTCTTGGGCTGTTTTGCCTCAATGGTCTGGGCAACATAGAGACCGACATTGCCACCGCCCGCTATAACGATGCGTGTGGCTTCAGGCTCCTCGTGTCCGAACAAGGCCAGCGTGCGGCGCACCTGCGCTTTGGTCGTCGCCACATAGGCTATATCACCCGCAAAAAGCTGATCGACCGAACGCGGAATGAACAATTTGTCGTTGCGGATGATCGCCATGACCGTTGAAGGCAGATCGGGAAAAAGATCGCTCAGCTGGATCAGCGGCGTATTGATGACGGGACAGTCTTCCAGACACTCAATTGCCATCACCACAATATTCTCGTCGGCAAAGCGCACGACATCGCTCACACCAGGCAAGGCGATACGGCGCAGCACCATTTCACCCACCTCAAGTTCAGGGGAAATGATGACGTCAATGGGCATATGATCGCGGGAAAACAGATCCTGATAATGCGGCTGCAGATAGGCCTGCGCGCGGATACGGGCAATTTTGGTCGGTACGTTGAACAGGGCGTGCGCGACTTCGCAGGCAACGATATTGACCTCGTCATAGAGCGTAGCCGCGATGATCATATCCGCCTGTTCGGCACCGGCTGCTGCCAGAACATCCGGATGGGCGCCATGACCGACGAAACCGCGCACATCAAGTGTATCGCGTATCACCTGAATAAGCTCAGCCGAGGTATCGATAACCGAAATATCATTGTCTTCGGCTGCCAGACGTTCGGCGATACCATATCCTACCTGCCCTGCGCCGCAGATGATGACACGCATCAGCCAGTCTTACCTTCGGCAATGACGGCCATAGCGTCCACTTCTATCATAACATCGGGGTGAAACAGTGCCGCCACGCCAATCAGGCTGCTGGTTGGTGGACATTGCGTATTCACCCAACGATCACGAACAGCGCGTATCTGCGGCAACATGGCCTGATCAAAATCCCTGATATAATAGGTCAGCCGGACAATACTGCTGAAATCTGTGCCAGCTGCTTTAAGCGTTGCCTCCATATTGGCAAACACCAGATCAAGCTGTGTGGCCACATCCTTCGTCGGAATTTTCCCCTCTGCGTCGAAAGGAACATGCCCTGAGAGCATAAGAAGCTTGCCGCCTTCGATCAGCATGGCCTGAGACAGGCCCGGTATGGACGGACCGGACGGATTGACAGGACGAAACATTCCTCACTCCCATGATAAAAGCCGATGCCGGAGAGCAAAGGCCGCCGACTTTCCCGCAAAACCGGGAGAGTCGCAACCGAATACTGCCGTGTTGAATGACGTCTTAGAGACGCAGTGAACCGGTCAGACGCCGAGCGATTTCAGCTTGCGATGCAATGCCGAGCGCTCCATGCCGACAAATTCCGCCGTACGGGAAATATTGCCGCCAAAGCGGTTGATCTGCGCAATGAGATATTCCTTCTCAAATCGCTCGCGTGCCTCGCGTAAGGGCAAAGCCATGATGTGCTGATCGGATTCAGTCGGCGCTTTTGGCAAGGTGTCACCGATTTCCGCTGGCAGCAGATCGGCCGTAATGACCGCTTCCGGATCATCGCCACGTGCAAGGATGATCAGCCGTTCGATATTGTTGCGCAACTGGCGGATATTGCCCGGCCAGGAGTGTGACTGCAAAACAGCCATGGCATCCGGTCCGATCTTGCGCGGCTTGATGCCGGCCTGTTCGGCAATCTGCGTCATGAAGAACTCCACAAGCGCAGGGATATCATCGCGGCGGTCGGCCAAAGGCGGAACGATAACCGGAACTACGGCCAACCGGTGGAACAGGTCTTCGCGGAAACGGCCCTCGGCAATCATGGCTTCGAGATTCTGCGCGGTTGACGAGATGATGCGCACATCCACCTTGATGCGCTTGGTGCCGCCTACCCGCTCAAATTGCTGATCAACAAGCACGCGCAGAATCTTGTTCTGCGTTTCGCGCGGCATATCGGCAATTTCATTGAGGTACAAAATACCGCCATGGGCTTCTTCCAGCGCACCGACCTTGCGTTCGCCGCCATCGGATTCGGTGCCGAACAGCTCCACTTCCATCCGCTCTGGCGTAATGGTTGCGGCATTCAAATTGACGAATGGCCCCTTTGAGCGGGCAGAAAGGGCGTGGATAGCGCGGGCGGTGAGTTCCTTGCCTGCCCCCGATGGACCTGTAATCATGATACGGCTGTTGGTCGGTGCAACGCGCTCAATCGTCTGGCGCAGATGATTCATCGACAGTGATGTGCCGAGCAATTCGAAACTCTCGGTGGAACGCTTGCGCAGATCCGAAACTTCGCGACGTAGCTTCGATGTCTCCAATGCCCGTTCGGCAATGAGGATCAGGCGGTCTGCCTTGAACGGCTTCTCGATAAAATCATAGGCGCCACGGCGAATGGCTGAAACAGCGGTTTCAATATTGCCATGACCCGAAATCATCACCACGGGAATCTCCGGATGACGGATTTTGATTTCGTCCAGCAGGGCAAGGCCATCGAGACGGCTGCCCTGCATCCAGATATCGAGAAAGATCAGCCGGGGAATGCGATCATCGATCGCAGCCAAGGCGCTGTCAGCATCAGAAGCCACACGGGTTTCGTGGCCTTCGTCGCTCAATATTCCTGCAACAAGCTCGCGGATGTCGACTTCATCGTCGACGACAAGAATGTCAGATGCCATTTGAATTCACCTGTTTCGCCGATTGAGTGGTATGTTCGGCTGTCTGTGTATCGGTATGGGTAGTTGGAAATACCATGCGGATCATTGCACCGCGTCCGCCGTAAAAATCTTCAGGGGCGTCGTGCAATTCAATTTGACCGTCATGTTCTTCGACGATCTTTTTGACAATTGCGAGGCCAAGGCCTGTGCCCTTTTCGCGTGTTGTCATATAGGGTTCAAGCAGGCGCTGCCGATGTTCCCTTGGCAAGCCTTTGCCATTGTCGGTAACTTCGACAATCAACTTATCCCCTTCTTGCTTGGAGCGGACGCGGATATGCCCCTCCCCTAGCCCTTCTTTAACAACGGATTCAATAGCTTCCGCTGCATTCTTTATCACGTTTCCGAAGGCCTGGCCGATCAATCGGCCATCAAACTGACCCACAAGCGGAACGTTGCCAAAATCCCGCTCAAAGCGGATATCACTGCGGCTGACTTCCACAAGAAATGAAGCCTCGCGCAGCGCTTCGCGCAGGTCCATCGCCTTGATTTCCGGCTTGGGCATCCGGGCGAAGGATGAAAACTCATCCACCATACGGCCGATATCACCCACCTGCCGGATGATTGTTTCCGTGCATTGGTCAAAAACCTCGCGGTCTTCAGTAATCACCTTGCCATAGCGTCGGCGGATACGTTCGGCGGAAAGCTGGATCGGTGTCAGTGGATTTTTGATTTCATGGGCAATGCGCCGCGCTACATCGGCCCAGGCCGAGGAACGCTGTGCTTCCACAAGATCAGTGATGTCATCCACCGTCACGACATAGGAATGTTCTGCGGATTCGGCGTCTTCAACCGTGACCTGAACATTGAATGTGCGGGCGCTGCCGCGGCGCGACATAGACACCTGTTCGCGATAAACCGGGCGGCCCGTGGCGTGAGCCACTTCGAAAACCAACCCGATCTCAGGCACGAGTGCGGTCAGATTCTTGCCAACGGCTGTGACCGGATCAAGCTCGAACATGGTTTCTGCAGATCGGTTCATGATGCCAATAACGCCGTCACCGTCGACGCTGATCACACCGGCGGTGACACCTGACAGCACAGCTTCCGAGAAACGGCGGCGTTCATCGATCTGGTCTTTTGCTGCTACAAGATCACGACGTTGCGTCCCAAGCTGCCGCACCATGGTGTTGAATGTTTGGGAGAGCGAACCAACATCGCCGTCGGAACGGCGCACGGGTACGGCCACATCAAGATTGCCGGTGGCAACATCACCCGCCGCCCCGATCAGCAAGCGAATGGGACGCACAAGCCTGTCGGCCACGGCAATACCTGTCCAGATTGCCGATAAAAGCAAAGTCAGGGTGAGCCCGAAATAAAGCAGAGCAAACAGAATCTGTGTGTTAACGCCATTGGCGGCGAGCTGGCGCGCTTCCGGCGTATTGCTCTCAATCGCCCGCATGGAGTTCAGAATGTCTCCGTCTACGGGCCGGACCGTATAAAGAAACATGTCGGGTATTTGCTGCAACTTCACCACAGCACTCAGCAGATTGGTCTGTTCCGGCGGTATCAGAACCGGCCTGCCATCTTCAGCTGTCTTCAAAATGGATTTCGCCACGGGCGGAATTGTTATGCTGGTGCGTATATCCGCACGAACGGCCACGTCTCCGCTGGAACGGATGATGAAAGCACCAATCAGACCACGGCCATTTGCCTGCTGGGTGAGAAACCGCGTGAAGCTGGTGCGATCAAGATTATAGAGCGAGCGCTGCGAATCCACATCGCTGACCATTTCCAGCGTTGTTCCCTGCAAATTGCGGGCACTTTCCTGAATATAGGAATTGGCAAGGCTGATTGAGGAATTGACGATCGTCGTTGTTCGCATCTCAAACCAACGGTCAAGTCCAAGGTCAAGCGTAACGGACGCAACGATTGCAACAAGCATGGCAGGAACGGCGGCAACAAGCGAAAACAGCACAACAAGACGCACATGCAGGCGTGCAGCGGCCTTCCCGCGGTTTCTGGCCTGGCTGATACGATAGATTTCCCGGCCGATCAGAACAATCAGCGCGAGAATCAGCACGGCATTTATACTGGTGAGGAAGAAGGAAATGTTGCTGTCAGGGCGAAGCGGTGTCATTCCGGTCAGGATGAAAAACGTTATGCCGGTGGTTAAAAGCGCCAGCACAACCGTGATAACACCAATACGGGAGTAAAAACGCTGCGTGTTGCCGCCAGCGGCAGCCGTGAGCGAATTCCCGAACTGATTGACCGAATTTGATAAGAGCATCGCTTATGCCATCCCAACCACGTTGCACTCATGCAACACATTGTGGCGGAAATGCAACGCCCTGTCGTTGAAAGTTGTGCAGAATTTACTTGGAGATTCACTAGTGAACCTGATTGACGCGTTAAAAGTCGGCGGAAATTCGATGAAATAGCCCGCTGGCTTACCTTGATATTTCCGTGCGCAATCCAAATTGTATGAATTTCAGAGAAAGAAAAGGCAGGCGTAATGCTCGCGTCAAAATTTAGCCGGAGTATTAATGCAGGGGTAGGAAATATCGTTTTGCATTCAGGAGATACTCGTTGTTTAACATTCAAAAATTGACCTTGTCTTTGCTTGTCGTCTCGGCGATGGCTGTGCCCGCCATGGCGCAGGCGCCCGATATAACGGGCACCTATGTCAATGATACGGGACGCACGAAGGTCCGGTTGAGCGATTGCGGTGCGGGAATTTGCGGCACGGTGATCTGGATGAGCAACCCTGTTAATGACGTCAACAACCCTGATGCGTCCAAGCGCGATCGGCCGGTTGTGGGAATACAGGCAGTCACATTGAAGCCGACGGATTCGGGAACCTATACCGGTTCTCTATACAACACAGAAAATGGCAAGACCTATTCCGGCAAAGCCAAGCTTTCAGACAAGGGCATTCAACTGTCAGGTTGTGTGCTTGGCGGGCTTCTCTGCAAGGATTCGACCTGGCGGCGGGTTGATTAAAGCCATCATCTCCACGGATTGCCGATGCGCTCAAAACCACTGGTGATATTCGGCGCGGCCCTTTGCCTTTTGTGCTTTCCGCTTGCCCTGTTCTTTGCCGGGATTTCTGTCATGGCATCGGATGGCGGCGTGACGCCTGAATCGCGCATGATTTTTTACGTGATGTGCGGTTGGCCGATCAGCGCGCTTGGTGGTCCTATCGGCGCAGCATTGACCCACCGCCGGATCGGCGGATGGGCCTTGCTGTGGTTTGTTCCGTGCCTGGCCTATGCCGTTGCCATTCTCGGCCTGAACGTGTTTGGCCATTGACGGCAGAACCGGCTGTCAGAGTTCCATGAAGGACTGAAAGCCGCCATAGATCATGCGCTTGCCATCAAATGGCATTTCCCATTTTTCGCTGTCAAGACGAGGATCGGCCATGACCTTCTTGTTAATCTCGTCCCGCTCCGCCCGTGAATTATAGACAATCCATGAGAATACAACGACTTCGTCGTCCTTGGCCTGTACCGCACGCGGGAAGGATGTGAGTTCACCATAGGGAACATCGTCGCCAATGCATTCGACGTAAGCGAGTGCTCCATATTCTTTCCAGACGCCGCCTGCCGCATTGGCCATGGCCTTATAAGCGTCGATCTTGTCCTTGGGTACGGCGAGTACAAATCCATCAACATATGACATTTTGATCTCCTCACTTGTTTCAACTGCCCTAGGACGATTGAACGGAGCACTATCCGACATCGTTCCTTCATTTTTTTAAATGTATATCGAATGCCCAATGATCTGGCCAATGGCGAAATCGTGCAACGGCCTGCCCAACTTTTTCGGGGTGGGCAGGCCTGTTGCGGCTTGAAGCGTGATCAGAGCCCGTTCTTCTTCAGTATCTCGGGCGCATTTTCTTTGGTGATGGTTTCAGTACCAAGGACGATTTTCTTTTCAACCTTTTCGCCAGCAAGGACCTTTAAGGCCTGCCGCAATCCCTCAGCGCCCGGTGTTGGATAAAGGAATGTGGCGGCAAGCTCGCCTTTATTGACCCACTGGACACCTTCATTCGGCAGGCCATCAACGCCAAGGAACAGAATGTTCTTTTCACGCCCCGCATCCTTGGCGGCAAGATAAGCACCGTAGGCCATGGGATCATTATGGCCATAGACCAGACTTATGTCTTCGTGGTTGCGCAGGGCTGTCGCCATGATGTTGTAGGCCTGATCCTGTTTCCAGTCGCCGGACTGTTTATCCAAAAGATAGGTAATGCCCTTTTCCGCGTCGGTATATTTGTGGAAGCCGTTGCTGCGATCATGGCTCGCCTGCGTGCCGAGACCGCCCCAGATTTCAACAACAGTGCCCTTGGCTTTGCCCTTGCCGCCAAGCAATTCCACCGCATGTTGCCCGGCGGCTTCACCGATGACGACGTTATCGCCGCCAATCCACTGGGTGAACTTGTCCGTATCCACATTGCGATCAAGTACGATCACTGGAATACCGGCGTCCATGGCCTTTTCCACAACGCCGGTCAGGCCAGCGGATTCCTTTGGCGAAATCAGGATAGCGTCGACCTCCTGCCGGATGAAATTCTCAACGTCTGCCACCTGTTTTTCCGTCTTGTCCTGTCCATCCGCTACAAGCAGTTCGACATTCGGGTGGTTCTTGGCCTCGGCCACCAGATCCTTGTTGAACTGAACGCGCCAAGGTTCAACGGTCGTGGTCTGGCTGAAACCGATGACGTATTTGTCTTTGGCCTCCGCGCTTGGCATGGGAAGCGCCAGTGGCGCTATGAAGGCGGTTGCCATTGCCAATTTGGCAAAATGTCTGCGTGTCAGATGCATGATTTCCTCCCTGTTAGTTTCTGGCCTGATGTTCTTTTCTGTCAGTTCATTTCACCCTGCCCTTGCCTGTTTTCTGGCTTGTCGGGCGCGGATTTCTTTGAAGGATTGGCTGTCATTAGCTGGGAGAGGAAAAACAGCCACCCGCTGGAGCGTCGCTCCTGCAGCAACACCGCAACGATGATGATGATGCCTTTGAGCACCAGCTGCGTATTGCTGTCGATATTGTTCAGCTGCAGGATATTGCTGAGGAAACCGAAGATGAGCACGCCGACAAGTGTGCCGATCATCGAACCGCGGCCACCCATGAGGCTGGTTCCACCGATAACCACGGCGGCAATTGCATCAAGCTCCAGCCCCATGCCCGCATCGGGCTTTCCCTGCCGGTATTGCGCAACGTAAAGAATGCCTGCGAGCGCGGCGAGATAGCCCGAGATGGCGTAAACGGTGATTTTCACACGCCAGACCGGCACACCGGCAAGACGCGCGGCCTCTTCATTGCCGCCGATTGCGTAGATATAGCGTCCGAACTTCGTATATTTGAGGATCACCCAGAACAGCAGGATAATGCCTGCGAAGATCAATCCGGGCACAGGCACAAGTCCAAAGATCAGTGAACGAAGGAATTCGAAATTCTCCGTGGCGTTGCTGCCTGTATAAACAGGCCAGACGGCCGTGTTCTGCCCTGCAGTCAGGCGCGCAATACCAAGTCCAGCAACCATCATGGCGAGCGTCACAATGAACGGCTGTAGGCGACCGCCGACAATGACAAGGCCATTGACCATTCCCAGCATGAAACCAACCGCCGGAACCACGACCAGCACCAGCAGCACTCCGGCCTTTGCGTCGGCGCCCGATGCGACCCACCAGGCGATTGCCGCTGCGCCGATAATGGCGACGAGGGCAATAATGCGATTCAATTGCGTCTGATTATCCGTTTGCTCACCAACCGACCGGGCGCGAGCCTTTGCGATGAATAATCCCGCCCCCAGAACCACGAGAAATGCCAGAATGAAAATAGCGGGCACGCCAATCGAATAGGCTGCCGACCAGCCTTCATTGGTCAAAAGCATGGCGCAAACGACGGAACCGAGTGCAAGGACCGATCCGACGGACAGGTCAATGCCTGATATCAGGATCACCAGTGTCATGCCGACAGCGGTAATTCCCGTAACGGAAATTTGTCTGAAAACATCGGACAGGTTGCCATAGGACAGGAAAATATTGTGCCCTTTGGACGAAACGGGCGACGACAGGACGCCTACCAGAAACAGAAGTACCAATCCCCAATAAAGCTTGGTTGCGTTGAGGACGCTTTTCATGCGGCCCAGATTGCGTTGGGATGACTGCATGGTCTGCTCGCTTGTCTGTGTCATGCCGCGTCCCTCGAAAGGGCCGTTCCCAAGGGCGTTGCCAGCTCCATCACCCGTTCTTCGGAAAACTCGGCATTTTCAATGATGCCGGTGGCCTTGCCTTCACACATCACGAGGATACGGCTGGAAAGTGCGAGAAGCTCTGGCAATTCCGAACTCACCATGATGATGGCTACACCTGATAGCGCGAGTTTCTTCAAAAGGTCGTAGATTTCGTCTTTCGCGCCTACATCGATGCCGCGGGTTGGTTCATCCAGCAGCACGACGCTTGGCCGGGTTTCCAGCCATTTACCCAGCACGACTTTCTGCTGGTTGCCACCGCTTAACTGATCAATCTTTTGATCCGGACCATCGCAACGCACATGCATCGATTTTATCACCCGGTTTGCAACGGGATTTTCACGTCGCCGGTTGATCCAGCCAAGTGCTGCGAGCCATGGCAGGGACGGCAGTACGGCGTTTGATCGGATGTCTGCATCCATCAACAGGCCGGTTCCCTTCCGGTCTTCGGTCAGGAAAGCAATACCCTTGGTCACAGAACGTCGAGGCGTCAGCGAACGGGCGTTGAGATGCGCACCACCACGGATGACTGTGCCAAAACGCTCACCGGTGGCGGCTCCGAAAATGAGTTCGAGCACTTCCGTGCGGCCCGATCCGAGCAATCCGCCAATCCCAAGGATTTCGCCCGCATGGAGATCAAAACTCACATCATCGACGACATTATGCATTCTGCCGCGTGAATTGGGGCGGCGGAGGCCGAGATTGCGTGCGCAAAGCACGACCGGTCTGTCCGTTACGTCTGCCTTCGGTTCGGGAGCGGCGAGATCCCGGCCAACCATCATGCGGATGAGATCGTGTTCGCTCAAATCCTGCGCTTTGCGTGTGGCGATAAAATTCCCGTCTCGTAAAACGGTGATCTTGTCAGCCAGTGCAAATATTTCATTCATGCGGTGCGAGATGTAGACAATGGCGACACCATTTCGAGCCAGTTCGCGCACGAAATTGGCGAGCCGCTGTGCCTCGGTTTCCGACAATGCGGAGGTTGGTTCGTCCAGTATGAGTACATCCGCATTCAGGGACAAAGCGCGCGCAATCTCCACAAGCTGCTGCTCGCCCACCCGCAAATTCTCCACATCGGCGCGTGGATCGATATCGATGCCAAATCTGCCTAGCAGGTCGGCACTCTTCTTCTCGATGCTGCTCCGATCAATAAACAAGCCTGCGATAAGAGGTTCGCGGCCAAGAAAAATATTCTCGGATACGCTGAGGCTTGGGATGAGGTTGAGTTCCTGATGGATGATGGCGATGCCGTTACGCTCGGCTTCCTTGGGTGAAGCAAAGTCGACCTCCTGCCCGCACACAAGCATGTCACCGCCGCTGCGACGATGCACGCCACTGAGGATTTTCACCAGCGTCGACTTGCCCGCACCGTTCTCTCCCATGACAGCATGAATCTCGCCTGGATAAATATCGAGATCGACGCTGCGCAGGGCAACAATATGGGCAAATGATTTGCTGATGCCGCGCATTGATACGATCGGCAGCTGACTATCCAAAATGTTCCTCCCAAAACATTCTTTCAAGCTAATATGTAACATGTTAGATGTTATTGGGCGGGAGTCAAATGCTTCATTCCAATGAAATGAGGTTGGGTCGAATCTTTTGAATTGGGCATTTCGGGGAGCTTGGAACGTGCAGTTGGGATCAGGCGGCAAGAACTACCGGGAACAGAAGGTTGTCGCGGTCACACGCAAGGACCAAGTCTATTCGATCCTGCGCCAGGCCATCATTTCATCGCAGCTCGCTCCCGGCGAAGCTATCCGGAAAGAGCTTGTAGCCCTGCAGCTTGGTGTATCGCGCACCCCTGTCAGCGATGCCATCAATCGTCTCGCCGATGAGGGTCTGGTGGAGATCTACCCGCAAACCGGGACGTTCGTTGCACGATTGCGGCTCGACAAGATCGAGACCGCCCAGTTTGTGCGTATCGCGCTGGAAACGGCTGCGATCCGGCGAGCAGCGGAGCGGAGTTCATCAGAGACGGTCATCCGTCTTCAGAACAATCTGGCGCAACAACGCAAGGCAGCAGATTCCAGAGATTTTGAAGGCTTCTATGCGCTTGATGAGGAGCTTCACGATATGATCTGCGATGCTGCAGGTCTGGTTGGCTTGCGCGAGATCGCCTCGAAGGAGCGCAGCCAGATCGACCGGGTGCGGCGCCTCCTCCTCCATTACGAAACGCGCATGGTTGAAACCCTGAAAGAACATGAGGCGATTGTCGCTGCCATTGCTGATAAGAGCGTTGAACGCGCGGTGGCTACAATGGAAGATCATATTTCCAAAATGGGGAAAATGCTTCTGCAGTTGCAGACCAAGCGGCCGGAACTCTTCGCCAGCTAGAAGCCTGCCCTACTCCGCATGGAGATCCCGCGCAATTGCCGGGCCGACCTGCAAATCCCGAAATGTCGCTTCAAAGCCTGCCCGCTGCGGTGAACATGCCATGATACCAACCGATGCATCTGCATTGGAAAATGGTGCAAGGCGCGCAAGCTGCCATGGTGCATCATTGATCGCAAATTGCACACGCACGGCGTCGTCATGCCGGGTAAGCCTTATATGCACATCATCGCCGGTATGGGCGCCATGCAGCGGAATAACCGACCAGTCTGAAATCCGGTTTGTCACAACGACACTGAAATGCATCAAGCCATCGGTGTATTCGATGCCGGTCTTGATCCAGTTCCCGGCGTCAATGCGAAGCATAAGCCCCGCCTGATCATAAAGCTCCTTGTAGTCACCACGTACAGTGACGCTCGCGCTGAAGTCACCGCTGATCGGTGTCAGATAGGCGTGACCATTGTCACGCTCGAATCCATAGAATGTTCGCTGCCAGAAATCGGTGTTTTGACCCGTTGAAAGCGAGAGTTCGCGTGCATCGCCCCGAAAGGATGCGGGCTCATTAAGCCAGTGGAACAGCATGGTCATGAATATCTCTCCGCAAGCGAATCCAATCGGGATATGGCGCAAACGGGTAATAGCAGATTGTCACGCGCGCAAAAACTGTGCCGCCAGCGGTGCAATCCTGCTTTTAAACAGGTGTTTTACGAGTGGAGTGTTTCAGGGCGTTTGTTAGTTGGTGTAAAACGAAAGGGTTGCTGAAAATACCCCTTCTCCGCCAGAACATTCAGTTCGCGATTTGCCGCCATCACCGCCAGTTCATCAACATCGTGGACACCGCTTTCATAGATGGCGATCACGATCTTGGCGAGCTGGTTGCAACGCACATGGGTTTTCGGGCAGCGATCCAGCATCTTTGATGCCCGGTCATGGGCGTGCTGCATGATATCCCAATCCGTGGTGGAGTGGATGCGTTGGTCCCTGCTTGAAAAAGGCATGACACACTCCCTGATATGGCTTGGTCTTTTGCTGTGCCGCTATTGTAGCCAAGACTGGCAGATAAGATTTGCGGGGCTGAAATTCAGTAGATTCCTCTTTGCCTGGTATGGCAAATCACACTCTTTGAAATCATACATAACATCTTCGTGATGCCGGTTTCATGGCCAAACCGCGGTCATTTTTGTTGACCGTACCGCTCATGTTTTGTATGGCTCGATTGTTCCGTGGGCAGTTGCCGATACGACAAAAATTTGCTCTGCAAGCCTTACAAATCAAAGGGGTTTTTATGAAAATCAACTTTCCGACTATTGCCAGTGTCGCCGCGCTCGCGGTTGCCATCATTGCCTCACCCGCTATGGCGCAAAATGCCGACGGTATTGTTGTGTACAACGCCCAGCACGAAAGCCTGACCAAGGAATGGGCCGATGGCTTTACCAAGGAAACGGGCATCAAGGTGACGATCCGCAATGGCAAGGACATGGAACTGGCCAACCAGATCGTTCAGGAAGGTGCCGCCTCACCCGCCGATGCGTTCCTGACGGAAAACTCTCCGGGAGTGGTGCTTGTCGATAATGCCAAGCTCTTCGCGCCGCTCGACAAGGCTGTGCTTGATCAGGTTCCAGCGAATTTCCGCCCTGAACATGGCCGCTGGACCGGCGTTGCTGCCCGTTCAACCGTATTTGCCTATGACAAGACGAAGCTGACTGAAGACAAACTGCCAAAGTCCCTGCTCGACCTTGCTGATACCAGCTGGAAAGGTCGCTGGGGTGCAGCACCAGCAGGCGCTGACTTTCAGGCCATCGTCAGTGCGCTTCTGGAACTGAAAGGTGAAGAAACCACAGCCAAATGGTTGAAGGCACTGAAAGAAAATTCAAAAGCCTATAAGGGCAACAGCGTTGCCATGAAAGCCGTTAACGCGGGTGAAATCGAAGGCGCCGTCATTTATCACTACTACTATTTTGGCGATAAGGCCAAGACAGGCGAAAACACCAAGAATGTTTCCCTGCACTACTTCAAACATGAAGATCCGGGTGCATTTGTCAGCATTTCCGGTGGCGGTGTCCTCGCTTCAAGCAAGCATAAGGAAGACGCGCAGGCATTCCTGAAGTGGGTTACGGGCAAGGCTGGTCAGGCAATCCTGAAGGACGGCGATTCCTTCGAATATGCCGTTGGCAAGGATGCTGCTTCCAATGCGGCACTCGTGCCCTTGGCTGATCTGCAGGCCCCGAAGGTTGAACCTTCCAAGCTCAACAGCAAGAAGGTCACTGATCTGATGACTGCTGCGGGTCTGCTGTAATCCTGACGCCGATAATCCGGCACTGAAAAAACGACCGGCACCCCCTGCAGCGACATTTGGTCCTGCGGGGGGTGTTCTTCTATTTTCCTTCAGATAAGAAGGCCAATCAGGCCGCTGCGAAGCGCCCATGCCCATGAAAGCAAATGTGAATTGGTATCATCAGGATCAATAAGCAGCACAGCCGCTTCGCCGCTGCCGCCGGTGCCACTGAAAGTCAGGCGCCGCTTGCCGTTCCTGTCTGTTTTTGGCCTTGCGGGTCTTGTCGCGGCTTTTAGCCTGCTTCCACTCGGGTTTGTTATCTGGGTTACTGTTCAGACCGGCTGGGACACGGTCATTGCATTGGTGTTTCGCGGCCGCGTCGGGGAACTCCTGATCAATACGGTCTTGCTGGAAGTCTGGACGATCCCGCTTTCAATCCTTCTCGCAGTCAGTCTCGCATGGCTCACGGAGCGCACTGATCTGCCCGGTGCGCGGCTTTGGGCATGGCTGGCCGTTGCGCCGCTTGCTGTACCGGCATTTGTCCACAGCTATGCCTGGATCAGCATTGCGCCAAGCCTGCATGGCCTGTCCGGCGGGGTTCTCGTTTCCGTGCTTGCCTATTTCCCGTTTCTTTATCTGCCGGTTGCTGCCCAGATGCGGCGTGTCGATCCGGCCATGGAAGATGTCGGCGCATCGCTTGGGCTTGGTCCGTGGCGTGTGTTTTTCCGCGTATTGCTGCCGCAGCTGCGCTTTGCGATTTGCGGCGGTTCGCTGCTGATCGGCCTGCACCTTCTGGCGGAATACGGTCTTTTTGTCATGATCCGGTTCGATACTTTCGCCACGGCAATCGTCGACCAGTTCCAATCGACGTTCAACGGCCCTGCTGCCAATATGCTGGCGGGGGTATTGGTGTTGTGTTGTGCGGGTTTGCTGGGGCTTGAAGTCCTGATCCGCGGCAATGAACGTTATGCACGCGTGGGCTCAGGTTCAGCGCGTCCGATCACCAGACATCGGCTTGGCTGGTTTACCCTTCCCTGCCTGCTGATCCCTTTGACTACCACGGCACTGGCGCTCGGTGTTCCCTTTGTGACACTGACACGCTGGCTCATTGCCGGAGGAGCGGCAGTCTGGGATATTGATGCCATCAGCACGGCATTTTCCACTACACTTCTTCTGGCTGTTGCCGGAGCCCTTCTGGCCACGGTTGCGGTCATCCCCATGGCATGGCTTTCCGTCAGAGCGCCCGGCCGCGTCCAACGCGTGCTTGAGGCTTGCCATTACTATGTCGGTTCCCTGCCCGGCGTTGTTGTTGCGCTGGCTCTTGTAACGATCACGGTGCGCGTTGTCCTGCCGCTCTATCAGACCGTAGCGACGCTGCTTCTGGCCTATGGCCTGCTTTTTCTGCCGCGTGCATTGGTGGGCCTGCGCTCCAGCATTGCCCAAGCTCCCGTCGAGCTTGAACGGGCTGCCATGGCGCTTGGACGAACGCCCGCGCAGGCGGTGATGCAGATTACCATGCGACTGGCGACGCCGGGCGCTGCCGCCAGCGTGGCGCTCGTTGCACTTGGCATTACCAATGAACTGACGGCAACGCTGATGCTCGCCCCCAATGGTACACGCACGCTGGCCACGGAATTCTGGGCGCTGACCAGTGAGATTGATTATGCGGCGGCGGCACCCTATGCACTGATGATGGTTGTGCTGTCACTCCCGTTGACACTTCTGCTGCACGCCCAATCAAAACGGATTGTTGGACGATGACCTTTCTTGACATTCAGGGCGTAACAAAACGCTATGGCGTGACCTCAGCGGTTGATGATGTGACGCTCTCCATTGAAGCGGGCAGCCGCACGGCCATTGTGGGACCGTCAGGGTCTGGCAAGACAACATTGCTCCGTCTTATCGGCGGCTTTGAAGCGCCCGATGACGGTCGGATAACACTTAAGAACGAGGTTCTGGCAGAAGGCCCCTCAATCGTTCCCGCGCACCGTCGCAGCGTCGGCTTTGTCACGCAGGATGGCTCGCTGTTTCCACATCTGACCGTTGCTGCCAATATCGGGTTTGGGTTGGACAAACGCAGCCCGGACCGTGATCGGCGTGTTCTGGAACTCATGGACATGGTGGAACTTGACCGCGTCATGCTTCACCGTCGCCCGCATCAACTGTCGGGAGGACAGCAGCAGCGCGTGTCCCTTGCGCGCGCACTCGCACGACAACCCCAATTGATGCTGCTCGACGAGCCGTTCTCGGCCCTCGATACGGGCTTGCGTGAAAACATGCGCAAAGTGGTTGCGGAAGTACTGAAAAGAGCTGGGATTACGACCATTTTGGTGACGCATGATCAGGCGGAAGCCCTTTCCTTTGCCGATCATGTTGCGGTGATGCGGCAGGGAAAACTGGTTCAGGCAGGCCCGCCGCGCACCTTGTATCTCAACCCGACAGACCCTACGACAGCATCCTTTCTCGGCGATGCCATTCTTTTGCCGGCCGAACTTGGTGACGGATGGGTTGATTGCGCCTTTGGCCGCCTCCCCGCAAAGACCCATAAGCGTCTTGGTGCTGCGGAAATCATGCTGCGCCCGGAACAGTTGAGCCTCGTCACAGTGCCCGAAAAGGAAGCCATGGCGGCGCTCGACAATACCGTTCGCTATGGCAAGGTGGTTGATATTGAATTCGGCGGCGCCGTATGCACGTTGATGGTTGCGATCCTTGATAATCAGAGCGCTTTCAATGGCGGGACACCCGCGCCGGTACAGATCAGATGTTCTGCAGTCAATTTGCCTTCAATTGGTGATCACGTCCGCATTGAAGTCCTTGGCGAGCCGCATATATTTGCCTGATGCGATTGCTGTTCCGATTATCGGAAGAGCAATATGCCAAACAAGCATGCTCCCCGGAAGGAACGCTCCATGTCGCTTTCAATGTACCAGATTTCAGTCCCGGTCTTTATCCGCGGCTTTTCAATTCTCTCGGCGCTGATTGCCAAAGCCGAGGCCTATGCCGCGGAAAAGAAGATCGACCCTAACGTACTCGTCAATGCCCGTCTTGCACCGGATATGCTGCCGTTCTCAGGTCAGGTCCAGCGTGCCAGCGATACATCCAAAGCAACGATTGGCCGCCTGACCGATGTCAAAACACCAAGCTTTCCTGATACCGAGACAAGTTTCGCCGATCTGAAAACGCGCATTGCCAATACGGTGGCTTTTCTGGAAGGCCTCGACGTATCGGCGCTTGACACCAGTGATCAGCGTGAAGTGACCTTGAGTTTCGGTGAAAACAAGGCACATCTCGACGGGCATGGTTACATGTTGAAGTTCGCTTTACCGAACTTCTTTTTCCACATCACCACGGCACACGACATCCTCCGGCACAATGGTGTTCCCATTGGCAAGCTGGATTATCTGGGTGCTTACAGCAACTGAATGTAGGCGTCAGAGCGACTAGCGCTGCCTGGCTTTGCGGGCAGCGTAGCGGCGATCACGTTCGGCCTTGCGTTCGGCTTCGTCAGCAAGAACGCGCGCGATGCGGTTGCTGGATTCAGCCTGCATCGCATTTGCTGCAGCCGCTGCTGCTTCGGCAGCTGCGGCGGCTTCCGCAAGTTTACGGTCCCGCTCTTCCTGCTTTATCCGTTCGCGTTCTGCCTGCCGTGCTGCGCGCGCAGCGGCGATTGCTTCCCGTTCCGCACGCTTGGCCAACATTTCAGGGTCTGTCGGCTTTGGGGCTTTTTCGAACTTTTTGAGAAGCAGTTGCTTAGCCTCGGCCGCCGCTTTGCGGCGATCGGCAAATTCATTAAGGTGTTTCAATCCGGGGTAGTCCTTGTATGGGTCATCTGGATATCTGCTGGAGGCGCCCTCGGCAATATTGCCGGTTGCGCAACAGTGCGCCGCATCGTGCAGCACCGCAGATATGCATCCTGTAACCTACCCGGCACGCTGTGACAATAAAAGCTCGTCGCAAACCGCAATTGAATTATCAAGTTTTCAGGCTCAATGTAACATCTGGTGTCGATGACACAAAAAGAAGGTGAAAACCCGAGGGCTAATCACCATATCTGTGATGTATCGAGGCACAGAAACCTGTCGCTCTGAACAGGTGCCTAGGGGAGAGCAAAATGGCTCACATTGAATACCAGCTGCATGCCTTTGATCTTGATAGCAAATTTGGTTTTGCTGATGGTAACATGTTTGGGTCTTTGCTGCGTGAAAAGCTAGGCAAGCTGGCTCCCAACAAACGTGAGGTTCTGGTGGAATGCGTCAAACGCTTTCTGCTTCCGGCAATTCCGCGCCGTGTCAGGACCATGATTGTTGCCAAGGGACACAACCCGATCCGCCTTGTTGATGGCGAAACGATCGATGATGTGGAAGATGTGACCGTCGGCATCAAGGAAAAAGACGTGTTGCACATAGCAATTGAGCTTTTGCGCCGCACGAAAAAGTAACGCCGCATGTTTCCACGCGGCGCTTAGCGGTGATCAGTCGACAGCGACCATAACATCAGACGCTTTCACAACCGCGTAGGCGCTGTTGCCTACCTTGAGTTGCAATTCATCGACTGCCTCATTGGTGATGGATGCAGTGACGATTGATCCGCCCACATCGATACGCACATGAGCCGTCGTGGCTCCCTTGGTGACTTCGACGATGGTACCCTTCAAGCGATTGCGCGCGCTGATTTTCATGGTGTTTCTCCTGTTGTTTGCCGCACTTTAGACGGCGTGCAGTTCAATACAATGAATGAAAGAAAAGACCTCGAAAAATGAGGCTGTTCTTATCAAGATTTATGCGAAAGTTTATCATCCTGATCAGGCTGAATAGTCGGTATCACTGGCTGACTAAGGTTTAAAGAAGCGCTCTGTTTCTTCAATCGTCACGAGATCGCCTGATGACTGCCACTGATCGACACCTGATCGCAGCAGCGTTTCATTGTTCGCACGCCCTTCCAGCCCATCAGCGCTGACCACCAATCCCAGCCCCTGCCCAAGACCGGCAAGTGCGCGCACCATTTTCGCGGTTTCTTCCTCGTTCATGTTCTCAATGAAACGGCGGTCAATCTTGATCTTGTCGAGCTTGAATTCCTGAATGTGGTAGAGGTTGGAATATCCTGTGCCAAAATTGTCGAGGGTTAATTTTACTCCGGCTGCGCGCAGTGGTCCGAGTGCCAGCTTGGCGGCCTCCAGATCATGCACGACGAGGCTTTCAGTGATTTCAATATCCAGCTGCTGTGCGGCGAATCCGGTTGATTGAAGCAATTGCAGGATTGTCTTGCCAAACTCCCGGTCTCTAAGCTGTCCGGGAAGCACGTCTATCGACAAGGTAACGTTGGCGGGCCATTGCCGGGCTGCCATGAACGCTTTCTCAAAAATACGCTGACCAAGGGCGTAAATCAGCCCCGTTTCTTCCGCTATCGGCAAAAACCGGTCTGGTGGCACTTCCTTGCCATCGGCAGCAATCCAGCTGGGCACGGCCTCAAAACCGATCACCTTACCGGAACGCAGGTCAAATGAAGGACGGAAGCGGACATTGATACCATCATTGGCAACAGCGGCGCGTAAATCACGCTCAAGCTGTTCGCGCTCCTGCACCAGCCGGTCCATATCCTGTTCGAAAAAGCGGAACGTCGAACGGCGTTCTGCCTTGGCACGATAAAGTGCCACGTCAGCCTTACGAACAGCGTCTTCGCCCGAATGAGCATCCGTTGGCAGCAATGCGATACCAATGCCTGCGCCTGCATCATAATGAATGGACCCGACAACGATCGGCTCCCGCAATTCATCGACAATGCGTAAAGCGATATTGGCGGCAGATTCTGCTCCAGCCAAATGCTGGGCCAGAATAATGAATTCATCACCGCCAAGCCGTGCAAGAAGATCGCCATCGCGAATGGTACGCTGCAGCCTCTGGCCGATCACAACAAGCACGTCGTCGCCGACACCATGACCATAGGCATCATTGATCTGTTTGAAGCCATTGAGATCAAGAATGATCACGGCATGGACGGCGCCGGTGCGTGGTGGAGACGCAATCGCCATCCGCAACGCTTCCTCAAATTGCCGGCGATTGGCAAGGCCCGTCAAAGGATCTTGATAGGCCAGAATGCGGGCCTGTTTCTCCGCTTCGATCCGGCGCGCGATTTCACGTTTCTGCTCAAGATAACGCCTTATGGCAAAGCCGAGCAATCCGAGTGCAAGGAAGGACCCGAGCAGCAGCGTCTCATCAAGTTCGATCAGCAATTCACCTGAACTGACGCTTCCTTCGGTTTCGAAAATATCGATCTGAAAAGCCACATAGGCAAGCACCAGCAAAATCGCCAGCAGAATACCCAAATCCTGTATGCTCACACGGTTGCGCACAACGAAACTCCAAAAGCGCGCATAAAATCCGACGGACTCATTCTCACGTTTTCCCTGCATAATCTGTTCGTTTCCAACCCCAGACCGATCATTTGTGTCCAGCAGCATTGCTGACTGCCCGAGCAGTTGCCGCAATGGGGCAATGTGATCAGAAATCACGCATTCCGTTGCGGCAGCTCGTATCTCGCCGGTCTTTTATCCATTTTACTCTAGTTGAAGTAAAAGGCGTAAGACGCAAAGTTTCCTTCGAAGATATTGGTAATCTGGCTCCATTCACCGCTGGTCATGGCAGGGCCATCCTGCAGATACGGTACGGCAGCCGGGCCCGTTACCCAAAGCACAAAGTCGAAGGGTTTTGGATCATCGAAAACCTTTGCAAGGTTGATACCTTTATCAAAGCGCCAGTGAGGAACGAGAATCTTGCCATCAAGGGCCGCTTCAAACTGTGAGAGCACGGCAAGCCAGGCCTGAATACGTTCGGGCGTCACCTCAAAGGATGGCAGAACGCCGCTCTTCTGTTTTGGTCCTGGCAGCCATTCGTGATCGTCATCGGTTTCCTTGTCGATCAGCGCCCAGGTTTCGCGGTTGAGAACAATGACCTTTTTCAGATGATCGCGTACCTCGCCCCACATCGCCTTGTCGGCAACGGGCCAGCGGATTGTGTGAATGAGGGTAACAAAATCGGCGATATCATCAGCTTGCGCTTTTCTGACACCGAACATCGTTTCGTCTTCGCCGCCCTTGCCATTGGCCTCTGACATGGTCGAGACCGCCCGTGGAAAGACAACACTGAAACTGCTGTTCCAGCTTTCGGAAAAATCGTGGGAAAGCCATGCCTTGGCGACAGCCATCAGAAGATTATCATAACCTTGCAGCCATTTCGCATCGGCGGTGTCAAAACCAACGATGAATGGTACAGGCTCGCCCTTCTCATCCGTATCTGAGAAAGCTCGGCCAATGTGATCCTCCGGCCCGACTGTCCCGTCACCATTCCAGTCAAACCGCGCAACGGATAGATCAACTTTCAGCTTTGCCGGCTTGTTGCCAACGGCTGCAAGCGCCTTGTCGGCGGAATCAAGATCAGCAATGAATGCTGCGAGAATCCCGCGAAACTGGTCGTAGGTGATGGGCTCCGGATTATAATTTCTGGCAATTTCGCTGGAACCGCGTCCGAGAAACATCTCATAGCCGTCCGACTTTGAAGCAAATCCATAACGATAGAGCGATTGTGACAGCTTTTCGAATGCCCGGGCCGAGCGCACGAGTCCAAGACCAAGCTGCGCATCGGCGTTATCAGTGGCTTTGGCAGCCAGAGCAATCATTTGCTCATCGGCTTCGCCGATCCGGCCATTGGCCAGATATTTCTGGAACAATTCAGTTGCGGCACTTTCTGCCCGCGCTGCCGCCGACAGGTTAAAACAGGCAAAGCTTGCCACGACGATCAGGGAAATGAGTTTTTTCACGCAGATTTTCCGTTGTTGATGACATCAAACAACGGATTGATAGTCTGGAGAAACGCAAAAGTCTGCAAAATACAATCAAGCCGGTCAGTTATACACTTTTAGCTTTCGTGTTTTTAAAGCGAAAACTTATCGTCCTGTGTAAATTGATCTGTCTTTTCAGACTCTGACCGCAAGACTTCCTGCATACGATCCAGTGCGCGCATGGCAGCGAAAAGCACTTCCCGGTCATGCTGGTGTGCTTCGAAAAGAGCGACGAAGGCAGGATTGGTGATTTCATGCGGTTTTGGTGCCGCCTTGGCCTTGTTCAAGCTCTCATCAGCAGCGCGTCTTGCTTTATCGACCTGACTACGCGCCGCATCCACATCCGACAACGTCTTGAAATACTGGCTCATTGTGCGCTTTGCCGATTTTGGTGAACGTCCGACGGCACCGGAGAGCAACAGCTGATGGCCCTGCTCTACCGGAGTGCTGTTCCCGGCTCGCCCGGAAGATCTGCTGTTCAAGTCGGATATGCTTTTCATGGGCCATTCTCTTACGATTGGCCTGAGCATAGGGCATCGGTCCCCAGGCTGAAACGAAAGCGCGGTTAAAACATCGGCAAAAACAGGCACCGGATTCCGGTTCTGTCCCTCTTGCTAGAACCAGATTGCGTTTTGCCAGCCTCCCAACTCTTTGGGAGGCTGGCGCCTCCAGAATCATATTCTGGGTTTTGCGGGATGATGGGCGGTCTGCAACCATCGCATGTAAGCAGTTTTACACGGATTCGAGCATACCAAACCATGCCACAAGCCCGAGCACGGCAAATCCCAGAACAATCTCCATAAGCGTTCCATACCATATCGCCTGTATCGAATTTACGTTGCGGGTTCGCATGCGCGGCACAAAGACATAGCGGTTTACAATGGCCAGCGCCGTCAGGAGGATTACAAGAATGATCTTCAACGCCAGCAATGCCTGATAGGGCGAGGAAAAGTCCGTTGGAACATGTCCAAGGGTAAGAATGGTGTTGATCACACCGGATAAGATCACAAGCGCAACAGCAATATGACCTGCGGTGGAAAATCGCATCAATGCCAATTGCGCAGACTGATGATATCCGGGCTGGCGCAACAGACCGAGGACCAACATGACGGGGATCAGCGCTCCGATCCACGCGCCGCCCGATAGGACATGCACCATGTCATTGAAACGATGGGTCAAGCCAATCCAACCATCTTGCATTGTTGCGTGGCCTGAAAAAGCCAAACTTATCAGGAGCAATCCAGACGCAACCATCGTAACAGCACCCGCTTTTCCTGCTGGCAGCACGAGCGCGGGCGTGAGCAGCGTTGCCGCAATTGCCTGAATGAACCATGCGTTACCAACGCTGGTTTCGAGCAGAACGTCCCGGATCGTCGATAGATCAACAGCATCGCTCCAACCCTGCCCGATGGCTCCCGTCTGAAACGGAAGCGCCAGGAATGTCGATACAATAGCCAGAATAATGGCGCTGAGACGCGCGGTGCGAAGGCGTTGCCCGATGTCGAATCTAAGAGCTTGAGGTACAAGCACCGTCAGATAGGCAAACGCACCCCACAGGAACATCGCAGATAGGTTGCGAATAAGCCTGCACAGAATGAGCGCAGTTTCCGGTTCCATCAGGGCTTAACGGTGAAGGTGTAGCTGCCCTTTGTCTTATGGCCATCGGTTGAAAGCACCTGCCAGTTAACCGTGTATCCACCCGCCGAAAGAGGTTTGGAGATTGGTATCACAAGTGTCTTGTCGTCGCCGGTTGCCAGCTTGGCCTTATCAGTCGCAACGGCGGCTTTGTCAGCTCCGGTCACGGTTGCTGACGAGAATTTCAGGTTAAGCCCTTCGGAAAATGTCAGATCAAGCTCAGTGGGCGATGTGGTTACAACAGCGTTTTCGGCGGGTGTTGCGCTCTTCAGATGTGCGTGAGCAAATGCCTCGCCCGCTATGCCTGTACTGAGAACGGCGGCAATCGTGAGAATATGGGTTAGCTTGGACATAGGAACTCCTTGAGGCGATGTTTGAAAAGACGCTGTTGCACAGTTGCAGCGGAAATTAAGCCGGAATTTGGCCTGTTCATGTCGTGTTGCCTTCTATAGGCGATGGCAAATTGGCACAGGCCCGCAACATCCATCTTCGCCCATCGCTGCGCAGTTCGGTGAAACTCAATGGCTCGACATCAACACGCCAGAATGCGGAAACGGGTGCCTGCAAAATATAGAGAATGGCGGCGCGGATAACCAAGGCATGGCTCACGACGATTGTATGGCCACCATCATCCAAATGTGCCTCCATCCAGCATGAAACCCTTCGAAGAAGATCGTTGAAGGACTCACCCCCATGGGGTGCCGAATCGGGATCAGTCATCCAGTTCCCGGCATTATCAGAATCTGACGCATGAATATCGGTGAGCGACCTTCCTGCCCAACGTCCATAATCCATATCTGCCATAGCTGCATCGACTGTAGCTTCCAGCCCTAAAGCTTCGGCAGTCTGCCGCGCACGCAGCGCAGGGCTGGTCAAAAAATGGTGCGCATGGCGCAATTGACCGGCGAATCCAGCCGCGCGCTGTGTCTCTCCCGGAGTAAGCGCTTCATCAAGCGGAAATGCACCCGCATGCGTCGCCGATGTCGCTCCGTGACAAACAAATGTCAAACGCGTGGCTTTTGTCAAAATATCCCCTGCAAACTCTTGAGAAAAATACGAAAACAGCGCCATGGCCGTTCATTGACAGCGTGCAGCGCGCACAGATATAAACGTGGAGTTGCGGGTTTGGAAGCCGGTGAAATTCCGGAGCGGTCGCGCCACTGTAATTCAGTCAGCTGTTCATAGGCTGGTTGTAAGCCAGACCCTAACCGTAACATCATTCATTCCGTTATCGAACGCGTCATTCTGGGAGAAAGTTTATGTCCGATATCACTCTAGCGCCAGCAGCCGGCGTCACACCAATTCCTCTTGGTGAAGTTCTGCCATGGGCCATTTTTGGTGGCCTGCTTCTGCTGCTTGCGATCTATTTTATCGGCGCGGAAGAAGGCGCAATGTCACTCTTCTCGGGGATGTATGTGCATGAATTCGTGCATGATGGCCGCCATCTCCTCGGCTTCCCCTGCCATTAAGGAGATCGGTCAATGACTAGAAGTCTTTTGATCCGCGGCATGATCGCGGGTTTGCTGGCTGGTTTGCTGGCCTTTGGTTTTGCCCGGGTTTTCGGTGAACCACAGGTCGATCATGCCATTGCTTTCGAGGAGAAGATGAGCCAGGCCGCCGGTGAAGTCGCCGAACCTGAGATCGTCTCCCGCGAAACGCAGGCCGGTCTTGGCCTTTTCACCGGCGTTGTTGTTTTCAGCACAGCTCTTGGCGGACTGTTTTCTCTGGTCTTCGCTTTTGCCCATGGCCGGGTCAGTTCATTCAGCCCGCGTGCAACGGCCGCCCTGCTCGCCTTGGCCGGTTACATCGCGATTGTGCTGGTGCCCGCCATCAAATATCCCATGAACCCGCCAGCTGTCGGTAGTCCTGATACGATTGCCGCCAGAACGGAACTCTTCTTTGTTATGCTGGTGGTATCTGTCGGCGCCCTTGCGGCAGCTACGGGACTGGCAAGCCGCCTGCGTGCCCAGCATGGTGCGTGGAATTCGGCATTGATTGCCGGTGCCGCCTATGTCGTTTTCATTGCTATCGTGCAGTATCTTCTGCCGGCAATCAACGAAGTTCCTGAACAGTTTTCACCGACCGTTCTATGGAACTTCCGCGTTGCCTCGCTTGGCTTGCATGTGGTCATCTGGACGACCATCGGTCTTGTCTTCGGCGTTCTGGCTGAACGGGTTTTGGCTTCGCACCGTCCAAGCTACCGGTTGCAAACCGCGCGCTGATTGACTTGCCTGAACGCCTGCATTGCGGCGTTCAGGCCTGACTCTTATAGATGCGTCTGCCACCGCCGATTGGATAATTATGAGATCGGAAACTCCGCCAAAATATCCGCGACGCGCAATCGGCCCGCTTGCCGGAGCCATCATTGCCTGCATACTCCTGTTTTTGTCGCCAAACTCGGTTGCATGGGCACATCGCAGCAGCGCAGGCACAGATACATCAGGCATTTCCATTCCAAGTCTGTCCCATGGCGAAATGGCCATCATTGCCAACTATCGCAAGCCGATCCTTGATCTTGCAGCACGGATGACCCGCACGGATGAAACATTCCGGCGGCTCGTTAACTACACCAATATTCAATACAGCTATTGCCTCTGGGGCATTGTTCCCGGCAGTGTTGCCGACGAAAAGAGCCCTTTCAACGAGTGCTCGCATGCCTATCTGGCCGCAGTGAAGGCGGTGCTGGTCTATATGCGCGACATGCCTGAGCATAGGACCACTGTTGACGCACTGGTTTCCGATATTGATGCCGAACTTGTGCGCAATGGCGGGTCGTTTGTCATGTGCCAGTACAGCGGCGATCCCTATAATACCGCCAATATTATCCATCCGCGTTGGAGTGATATTCCGCGCCATCTGACCAGCCTGCTTTCGTTCCTGAGTTTTGCAGTTACGCTTCTTGCCGGGAGCTTTATCTTCCTGCAATTTACACGCGCGCCTCAACGCCCGCTTACCGCCTCGTAGAACGAATTTATCGGTTGTTTGGCGATAAGTGGGATGTCTTTGAAGCGTCTCATTTCAATCTTGGAAAATCGGACGATGCGTCAGCTCTTCATCGCATTGCGCAACGGCACCTTGGTGTTTGCTGCTATTCTGCTTGGCGCAACGTCCGCCAGCGTTGCGGATGAAAATCGAACGCGACAAGTCAATGAGCAACTTGATGGCTTGGTGAGAGAACCTCTTTCGCTGAAGGTGACTTTGCAGGATGGCCGGCAGGCAACTCTCGATGCTTTTGTAACACGCCCGAACAAGTCGGGACGGTTTCCCATTGCCTTGATTACACACGGTACCAACGGAGATGCGAGTGATCGCAAACTTAACCCAAATCGCTTCTCTTCTCCCGCCATCGCATTTGCCCGGCATGGCTATGCCGCCGTTGTCGTTCTGCGGCAGGGATACGGCAAATCAACTGGCGATAATGAATATGTAGGCGGCACCTGCAAGTCCCCAAGGCATGCGAGGGCGGGTAAAGTTGCGCGTGACAATCTCACTGCCGCATTGAAAGCCATTCGGGACCAACCGTGGGCATCACGTGATCAGACACTTCTTGTTGGAATGTCCTCTGGCGGTTTCGGAGTGCTTGCAACGGGTGCCTTGAATCCGCCGGGTGTGCAGGCTGTCATCAACTTTGACGGCGGACGCGGCGCTCCGGAGAAAGGGCGGTTTTGCGACCAGAATGGTCTCATCAATGCGGTCAGATCTTACGGACAAACAGCCCATATCCCAACTCTTTGGATATATTCCACTAATGACAAGTCATTCTCGCCAACTCTTGGCCGGAAAATGTTTGATAGTTACCGGCAAGCAGGTGGTGTGGCGGAGTTTTTTCAAACGGCTGCCTTCGAGGACGATGGCCACACCATTCTGATATCCGCTCCGGAAAGCTTCTGGTGGCAACGGGTCGCTCTCTTCCTGAAGAACAACAAACTTTCCAATGAAGAACTTGTCACTCTATCAAGCGCCAATTTGTCGCCACCGGACAACATGTCCTTGTCGGGATACGATGCATTTAAGGAATATCTGGCGATGCAGTCCTACGAAAAGGCGTTTGCAACAAACGTCGAGGGTGCCTGGGGTTGGACAACATGGGCACGAACCCAGGAAGAGGCCGCAAAGCGAGCAATTACTCTATGTCAGAAGGGTCGGAAAAAGAATGAGACTGAATGCACCTTGTATGCTGCGGGCAACCAAATGGCCGCCCATGAAAAATCTCATTGATTAATATCTTCCGTTCAATCTTCACTCCTTTCATAGCTGCGCTACATCAGGTCAGCCGGTGGGCAATAGGTCACATTTCCTATGGTGCGCGCAAAAGCCATATGTCCGGATCGTTTTGATCGATTGAACGTTACTGCCTTTCGCCACACCTCGTCACAGCCAAGGACACCTCATGCCATCCTTTGATTATATTCGCCCCATTCTCCTGTTGCTTGGCTCCAATGTTTTCATGACATTTGCCTGGTACGGGCATCTCAAGTTTGAAAACCGGCCACTTTTTCTGGTTATCCTAGTTAGCTGGATGATTGCCTTTGCCGAGTATTGCCTTGCTGTGCCAGCAAACCGTTATGGCCACGAAATCTATTCCGCTGCGCAGTTGAAGACCATTCAGGAGGTAATTACCCTTCTGGTTTTCGCCGGTTTCTCGGTGATGTATCTGGGCGAAAAGATCACCATCAATCATCTCGTGGGTTTTGCCATGATCTGCGGCGGTGCATTTTTCGTGTTCAAAGGACCACTTTGAAATTCAGGCGGCAGCAAAGCGTCCCAATGCCTTGGCCTTCAGGTCGCGAAAGGCTTCCGAAGTCTGGTTCAGTCTCTGCTCCCAGTCGGCGTCAACCGCTTGACCTTCGATGGTCTTGAAGTAGACCGTCATCAGCGCAGCAATAGCGAATGGCTCGAGCAGCGCCATTTTCAATGACCATGCCAGCACAATGGCAAAGACAAATACATAGCCGAAACTTGGCCCGGATATCCAGTAAAGCATGGCGGCAGCGGGCGTGAGAGTAGCTACGAAAATACCTGCCGTCATGATCCAGACGATCAATGCCAGCCAGATCGCGTTCTTCACCATGAGCTTGCTGTTCTGGGCGTAAAGCACCACACCACGCATACCATTTTCGAACGGTGAGGCCGCAGTCATGCGAATATTGTAACCAAGAATGATTTCATCAACATAGGTAATCGAGATACGGATAAAACTGTTGAGCAGGCCGACCGCCGCCGTCAGCCCCGGTACAGGAATGAGCGCAGCGAGCCCGGTTGTCAGGGCGCTGATTGATTGCAGAACCGCTTTGATCAACTGATCGAACACGAAGAACAGATTTGCTTCAATAAACCGCTCCGCCACGAGCTTTCTGGCATAGGTCAATTGCCCCTGCCCGCCGGGTATCGGTTTGCCCTCAATCAGATGAACCAGCACGGCAATGTGGCCAGCCTTGAGGATGTAGAGAAAGTATTCGCGCAAACCATAAACCATTGCGGTCGCGGCTACGAAGCCAATGAATCCGCCGATCCCGGCGCACTTTGCAGGCGCTTCAGGATCTGACAGGACAAAGATATGGCCAGCACCATAGCCAACCACTGCGCCGCACGCGACAATGGCACAGTAGACTGCGGGTGTGGCTGTATAGATCACCATGCGTAATAAGACGAACGGCCAGGTTCGCGCCATGATAATCAGCGTTCGAAAGATACTGAAGTTCCACATTTGGTTTGTCTCACATGCGGGCGTTAACATGCGGCACGAATTGCATTATTATCACTAAAAACGCAATATAAGATTTATGTGGGTATCTTACAGATTCCATGAATTCTACTTGACAGCCTGATCAAGAGAAATGCCTGAAAACTAGTTAGCCGATTTAATTATTGGCGTGAACTGGGAGACGGGTTCCTTTCGCCTCCCAGCCACGCAATGACGTTGCCGCAAATAGCTAACCGTTACGGAATGTATAGGCGTAGCCATTGAGCGCCGGGGCACCGCCGAGATGGGCATAGAGCACCTTTGACCCTTCCGGGAAGAAGCCTTTATTGACCAGATCGATCATGCCCTGCATGGATTTTCCCTCATAGACGGGGTCCGTGATCATACCTTCGAGGCGCGCGCAAAGTCTAATGGCCACCTTGGTTTCCTCCGACGGTACGCCATAGATCGGATAGGCATAGTCCTCGTTCAGGATCACGTCTGCTTCGGTCAGATTCTTACCCAACTCGACCAGTTCTGCCGTGCGTTGTGCAATCTCCAGCACCTGCGCCCTGGTCTGGGCAGGGGTTGCCGAGGCGTCAATGCCGATAACATTGCGTTCACGCCCATCCTTGGCGAAACCAACCAGCATGCCCGCGTGGGTAGAGCCGGTGACGGTGCAGACAATGATATAATCAAACTTGAAACCAAGTTGCGCTTCCTGCGCCCGCACTTCTTCAGCAAAGCCGACATAACCAAGTCCGCCATATTTATGCACCGAAGCGCCAGCCGGGATGGCATAGGGTTTGCCGCCTTTGGCTTTCACATCTTCGATGGCATTTTCCCAGCTTTCGCGGATACCGATATCGAAACCTTCATCGACCATTTCCACATCGGCGCCCATGATGCGGCTTAAAAGAATATTGCCAACGCGATCATAAACGGCATCTTCATGCGGAACCCAGCTTTCCTGCACCAGACGGCATTTGAAACCGATCTTCGCTGCTGTTGCAGCCACCATACGGGTATGGTTTGACTGCACGCCGCCAATGGAAACAAGTGTATCGGCACCGGAAGCAATCGCGTCCGGCACGATATATTCGAGCTTTCGCAGCTTGTTGCCGCCAAAAGCCAACCCTGAATTGCAATCGTCTCGCTTGGCGTAAAGCTCCACCTTGCCGCCAAGGTGCTGCGACAGTCGGCTTAGTTTCTCGATAGGCGTCGGTCCGAATGTCAGCGGATAGCGTTCGAATTTTTCCAGCATTGTTTTCCCCTTGATGGAACGTTGTTGCTGGCAAAACGCTACCATCCATCAGGAGAAAGGTGCTCTCATAGTTGAGCTTGCAATTTTCCAAATCAATCTGCAGAATTTGGAATATTACGATAATCTCTTGTATCTCGGCTGAATAGTGGAAGATTCTTTCATGACTGATGATCTTGATCGCATCGATATGAAGATGTTGCGGCACCTGCAGAAGAATGGGCGGTTGACCAATGCGGAACTGGCAACGCTTGCCGATGTCAGCCCGGCTACCTGCCATAGGCGTACCCAGCGGCTGTTTGATGAGGGATATATCCGGACAGTGCGGGCAATGGTGCAGCCGCAAAAAGTCGACCGTGGTGCGCTTGTCATGGTCGGCGTGGTGCTGGATCGTTCAACGCCTGAGAGTTTCGCCCAGTTCGAACAGGCCGTGACAAAACTGAGTTTCGTGCTCGATTGCAATCTCGTCGCTGGCGATTTCGACTATTTTCTGAAAATCCGCGTCAAGGACATGGCCGATTTCAACCGCATCCATGGAAGCCAGCTCATCGCCCTGCCCGGCGTTCGCCAGACCCGAACTTTTTTCGTCATGAAAGAAGTGATCGATAATGCACCGCTGGATTTCTGAGGGGGCCGGGGCACTGGCCTCAAAGAAATAGTTTCGACAACGACGACGCAATAATTTGCCAAACTACTTCTCGCGTTAAAAAGGGGCGAACGAGTGGACATCTGTCGGACGTCACCGCTTGCAGTTTAGATTCATGCATTTAATTCTTGACTTGAATTATCATATTTATCAATAATGCGTTCATTTAGAACGTTTTTATCCGAGAAACCCAACTGTCGATCTGATTCAAATTTGATAGTGCCGCTTAATGATTGAGCCAGCTCTCATAAAGGCTGGAAAGTCAGTTTTTCATTTTGATGCTTTTTATTTTTAATAAGGAGATTTGAGCATGCCTGAAACGATAGTCTTAAGACCAATCATCCTTAAAGCTTGGGAAGACAGTAATCCCGGCAATTCATTCACAGGTTGGGCGGGAGGCAGATTATATGATTCACATACGGAAATGGAGCGATTGTGGGATGAGTATCAGGAATATACGCAAAACGCATTCTGGGATTCTCTGAACAGTCTGCCCGGGTTGAAGTGGGTGATGAATACTCTGAATGCGCTGCTTGACACGCCCGGAGATTTCATCACTTGGCTCAATGGTCTTTCGTTTCTCGACAATGTCCTCAGCAAACAAAACACTCCTTTGGATCTCTTTAACGGAATGAATTCTGAACCGGAGAGTGCGAAGACCTATGACAAAAATGACACTACATTATCCGGAGGAATAGCGTCACCATTCAAGGCAATGGCGCATTATCTTCAAGGCCATGGAGAAGCATTGAGCGTCCCCTTAAATCAGATCGGTCTCAACCTTCGTCCGGATCAGGTGAAAATAAGAGAAATCAATCAGTTAAATCAGTACACTAATGACTCAAACTTTATCGGAACGAAACACATTGTAGTTGAGAAGTTCAATCACGACACGGCAGAAGATAATGCAATTGCAGCGGCGTACCTAGGGAACATCTCGTTGAAACTAGAAGGTGACATGACCCGTCATCAAGACGGAACATGGAATTTCCAAGGCGAAGTTCGCGCCTATGATGATCATTATGATTTTAATCCAAGCGATCACCGTGGAATGATGCAGGAACTATTCACAAGAACAGTAAATCTCTTGCCGGGCACGAAGTATGACATATCAATGCCAGGCTCCGTGCCCATCTCTTGGGAGGGGCATTAGTGCGGAAACTATTGAAATGGGTCCTAGGCGTGATCGGGACCATCATGCTGGTGGTGTTCTTGTTTGCTGTATTTATCGTGTATGGTATCCCATTGCTCAGAGACAGAACAACGCAATGCCCGGAGATGCCAACCGCAACAGTTAAGTATGGCATACTTTTTTATGTCTCTAAAATTGCAAAAAATGGCTTACACTATGACGACCTCGTGTTGGACGAGGATTTTGGATACAATTCTGGCATTCACGGCTGGGAAGTCACAGTTTACGTTAAACGAGATGGCAAGCGTATAGGACGATACTTCGCCACAATGGCCTGCGATGAAAGAGTAGAGCTTTCCGTTGATCAGACGTTCAAGGCTGAATGAAACTAAAACGGCATCGCGTATATGAACGATGCCGTTTTTACAAATAACAACCTCTGAGAAGGTCAACCTTTAAACCTGCCACCCAATCATCAGACTAATGAAATCACCGCCCCAGATCGCTCTTGGTGTTCTTGTAGATGTTCACGCCAAGCTCGCGGATTTTCTTGCGCAGCGTGTTGCGGTTGAGGCCGAGCAGTTCAGCCGCCTTGATCTGGTTGCCATGGGTGGCTGTCAGGCATGAGAGGATGAGCGGATATTCCACCTCCTCCAGCACGCGCTGATAAAGCCCGACCGGTGGCAGATCATCGCCGTAGGAAAGGAAGTAGCGCTGCATGTTCAGCTCCACCGCTTGCGCAATGGTGATGTCCTCATTGGATATGGAGTTGGAGGACGGCTCGGTCGGGCGAAGATCGGCTTTGAGTTCCGCTTCGATCACATCCGCATTGATTTCTTCCTGCGGATAAAGCGCTGCCAGACGGCGCACAAGATTTTCCAGTTCGCGCACATTGCCCGCCCAAGGATAGCGGCGCATCAGGTCGAGACCATCGGCAGTGATACGTTTTTCCGGCAGGCCGTCTTTTGCCGCCATCTTGAAGAAATGCCGGACCAGATCAGGGATATCCTCGCCGCGTTCGCGCAGCGGTGGCAGGCGCAGCGGTACAACGTTCAGGCGATAATAGAGATCTTCGCGGAACATGCCCTGATTGATCAGCGTGCGCAGATCCTTGTTGGTTGCCGCCACGATACGCACATCTGTTTTGATCGGCGTGCGCCCGCCTACGGTCATATATTCGCCCTGTTGCAGCACCCGCAACAGCCGCGTCTGCGCTTCCATCGGCATATCGCCGATTTCATCGAGGAACAGCGTGCCGCCATCGGCCTGTTCAAACCGGCCGCTGGAGCGGTTCTGCGCGCCGGTGAAAGCGCCGCGCTCATGGCCAAACAGTTCGGATTCGATCAGGTCGCGCGGAATGGCGGCCATGTTAATGGCAACGAACGGACCTTTGCGGCGGCGGCCATATTCATGCAGCGCCCGCGCCACCAGTTCCTTGCCCGTGCCGGATTCGCCCGAGATCATCACGGTCAGGTCAGTCTGCATCATGCGGGCGAGAACGCGGTAAATATCCTGCATGGCGGGTGAACGGCCAACCAGAGGCATTGTATCCGGCTGTTCTTCGTTAGCCCATTTTTCCGGCTTCTTTTTTGGCTCCGCCAAAGCGCGGCCAACAATGCTGACAAGTTCGGTCAGATCGAAGGGCTTTGGCAGATATTCATAGGCACCCGCTTCCGAGGCGCGGATTGCGGTCATGAAGGTGTTCTGCGCACTCATGACGATAACGGGCAGATCAGGCCGCGATTTTTTGATGCGTGGCAGCAGATCAAAAGCGTTTTCATCCGGCATCACCACGTCGGTGATAACCAGATCGCCATCCCCAGCGGAAATCCAGCGCCACAGGGTGGCGGCATTGGATGTGATGCGCACATCATAGCCAGCACGTGAAAGTGCCTGATTGAGGACTGTTCTGATTGCTGCGTCGTCATCCGCGACGAGAATGCTTCCCAAGCTCATGATCAGAACCCTGCCTTTTTCGTAATAATCATTTCATCCGCATGATCCTCGACCGAAGGATCGCTCTGCCATGCGGGCATCAGAATGCGGAACGTGGTTTTGCGCGGTACGGAATCACACTCGATCACGCCCCCATGATCGCCCACAATCTTGGCAACAAGCGCAAGGCCGAGACCCGAGCCATTGGGCTTGGTTGTGATAAACGGATCGAAAAGATGCGGCATGATATCAGGCGATACACCTGCTCCCGTGTCCTGCACGCAGAATTCCAGCGGCAGCGACACGCGATTGCGGATACCGGGGATCGACAGGCGGATACCGGGGCGGAATGCCGTCGACAGCGTGATTTCGCCGGGCTCGCTCGTGCCGATGGATTCGGCTGCATTCTTCACCAGATTAAGGAACACCTGCACCAACTGGTCGCGATTGGCGAAAACATAGGGCAGCGACGGGTCATAATCCTCATGGAACTTGATATGGCTGGCAAAACCGTTCTTGGCGATGGCTTTCACGTGATCAAGCACGACGTGAATATTGACAGCTTCGCGCTCGATTGGTCGCTCATCGGAAAACACTTCCATACGGTCGACAAGCGAGACGATCCGGTCAGTCTCATCCGTGATCAGCCGTGTCAGCGCACGGTCATCATCATTGAGCCCGGTTTCCAACAGCTGTGCCGCACCGCGAATACCCGATAACGGGTTTTTGATTTCATGCGCCAGCATGGATGCAAGGCCAGTCACCGAGCGCGCCGCACCGCGATGGGTCATCTGACGGTCGAGCTTCTCAGCCATGGATCGCTCTTTGAACAGGATAACGATTGAGCCCGGTGCTTCGCTGACGGGCGTGACATAAAGATCAACGATCCGGTCTTGTCCAAGACGCGGCGACGATACATCCACACGATATTCATTGATGGGCGACGGGCTTTCGCGCACCTGTTTGACCAGAGCCAGCAACGGACTGCCGAACGGCAATAGCATTTCAAGCGTATTGCGGCTCAATATACTGGCACTGGAGCGGAAAAAGGCTTCCGCATCCGCATTGGCATAGGAAATATGCCCCGTCTCATCGAGCATGATCACTGGATGGCGGATGGCATTAAGAACAGTGCCTGCCAGCTTGTCGTCCATCGTAACATTGTCTGCCGATGTCATCATGCAACCTTCTTCATGTCGTGTTCGTCAGACCGCGAGAGCGCGGCATGCAGGCGTTCGGCAACCAGACGCGGGTCTGTCTCGGTCATAATCCCGGCGCGTTCAGCGGCGCTAATGGCAACACCGTGCTTTTCCAGATACCAGCCAAGATGTTTGCGCGAATGGCGAATACCTGTCTGCTCGCCATAATGGGCCAGCATCGCCTCGTAATGGGCGACAGCGTAATCTGCAATCATATCAGTGTTTTGCCCGCTCTGATTACCATGCACGATCAATCCGGGAAGCCATGGCTGTCCATAGGAACCCCGTCCAACCATGACGGCATCGGCACCAGAAGCTTCAAGAATACCGGCTGCGTCATCCCGGTTCAGCACATCGCCATTGGCGACGAGCGGTATCGAAACCGCCTCTTTCACGGCGCGGATTGCGCGCCAATCGGCCTTGCCCTCATAGAACTGGCAGCGTGTGCGCCCATGCACCGTCACCATCTGGATTCCGGCCTGTTCGGCGCGGCTGGCAAGTTCCGGTGCATTGATGGTGTCATCGTCCCAGCCCAGCCGCATTTTCAGCGTTACAGGAACCTTGACTGCACCAATAGTCGCTTCGATAAGCGTCAAAGCATGATCGAGATCGCGCATCAGCGCCGAGCCGGAAAAACCGCCCGTCACTTTCTTGGCCGGGCAGCCCATATTGATATCGATGATATGCGCACCCTCGCCTTCGGCAATGCGCGCGGCTTCCGCCATCCATTTTGTCTCGCGTCCAGCGATCTGCACCACGTGCGTGCCAAGACCATCACCGCGCAGCCGCAGCAGATTGCCGCGCTCGCGCGTGCAAAGCTCCGCGCTTGCAACCATTTCAGACACAACCATGCCCGCTCCCGCTTTCCACGCCAGCTGGCGGAATGGCAGGTCGGAAACACCGGACATTGGCGCAAGGAACACCCGGTTACGCAGGACAACGCCGCCTATATCGAGTGGTTGATGCAGATCAGTCACGTCACTATTGCCTGTTTCGTATGCAATTTTCCAATCGCCTATCCTTTAGACAGGAACACCTGGTTAGGCAAGGCAAAGAGCACCCAGAAGCGACTAGTTTTCGTTTAAACCTCTGGTCTTTCGCTTCGGCAACAGGTAACGCAGTTGGAAGTTACGGAGAGAAGTGTGGCGGCAGGTACAGACGACAGACAGATGCGGGTAGCAGCCGTCATTGTGGCGGCTGGTCGCGGAGAACGCGCGGGCCAAAGCGTTGAAGGACCAAAGCAATATCGCAGGATCGGCGGTGAAGCGGTTCTGGCGCATACGCTGCGGGCCTTTCTCGGCTGTCCGCTCATCGATCATGTTGTTGTGGTCATCCACAAGGAAGATGAAGCGCTCTTCGCGCAGGCAGCCGGTGAGTACGCTCTGCAGGTGACGAAAGTCACCGGCGGGCCGACACGGCAGGAATCAACCCGGCTTGGACTGCTTGCCCTCAAAGACAACGCTCCGGATCATGTGCTTATCCATGATGGCGTGCGCCCCTTCATTTCCGCTGATCTGCTTGAACGGGTGATATTCAATCTGACGCCGCATATCGGCGTGCTGCCGGTGCTTGCGGTTTCCGATACGCTGAAGGCAGCGGGCCATGACGCCATGGTCAGCGCCACGGTTCCGCGTGCCGGGCTTTATGCCGCGCAAACGCCGCAAGCTTTCCCTTATGAGCCGATCATGGCGGCACATGATGCTGCCTTTGCCATTGGCCGTTCTGATTTCACCGATGATTCCGCCATTGCCGAATGGCAGGGTCTGCCGGTGCGCATTGTCGAGGGCTCGGCTGACAATACGAAACTCACCTGGGCAAAGGATATTGATATGGCTGATGACCGCCTGTCCGAGAGACATGCCGCCTTCCCGGATGTGCGCACCGGCAATGGCTATGATGTCCACTCCTTCGAACCCGGCAATGGCGTGACGCTCGCCGGTGTGTTCATTGAGCATGACCGCAAGCTCAACGGCCATTCCGATGCGGATGTGGCATTGCACGCCTTGACCGATGCCCTGCTTGCCACACGCGGCGCAGGCGATATCGGCACGCATTTCCCGCCATCTGACCCGCAATGGAAAGGCGCTGCCTCGCATATTTTTGTCGAACATGCGGTAAAGATCGTCAAAGCTGCGGGCGGGCGGATCGCAAATGCGGATATCACCCTGATCTGCGAGGAACCGAAAGTTGGTCCTCATCGCGCGGCAATGACTGCGGCGCTGTCAAAAATGCTTGGAATTACCCCCGACCGCGTCTCGGTGAAGGCGACAACCAACGAGAAAATGGGTTTCATCGGCCGCAAGGAAGGTATTGCCGCCATCGCCACGGCATCGGTGATCTATCCCGGCGGGTTGCCGGAATGAGCGGGCTCATCGCAGAGGCAAAAGCCATCGCGGTTCTTGAAGCCTGCCGTGCCAAAGGTATTTTACTGGCGACGGCGGAATCCTGCACGGGCGGGCTGATTGCGGCCTCCCTTACCGACATGGCAGGTTCGTCCGACGTGGTGGATCGCGGCTTCGTCACCTACTCCAACGAAGCCAAACACGACATGCTGGGTGTCCCCTCCGAACTCATAGACACGCATGGCGCCGTATCGGAAGAAGTGGCGCTTGCCATGGCAGCGGGCGTGTTGAAACATTCCCGCGCCGGCATTGCCGTATCGGTCACGGGCGTTGCTGGTCCCGGTGGCGGCTCTGCCGCAAAGCCGGTTGGTCTTGTCTGGTTTGGTGTTGCCCTCAAAGGACAGGCCCCACAGGCTGTGCGCCATATTTTCCCGGATCATGGCCGCGCAAGCATCCGCCACGCTGCAGTTAACACGGCGCTCGATCTGGTGCTGAGAACACTTGCCTGAAATCAGCTGCGCGTTACGCGGTAAGCCATGCCGATTGCCTCCGGCGTCACAGGCTCAAAGCCAAATTTTGCATAGAGATATTTTGCCGGACCGTCCGCGACGAGACTGACATAGGCACCCTCCTGCCCTTCCGCATCGAGATAAGCTTTTAGCGCCGTCATGATCCTTTTGCCAAGCCCGCGAGCCTGATGTTCCGGATCAACAGCAATATCCACCACCTGATAAAAACAACCGCGATCACCGACGATACGGCCCATGCCGACAGCCTTGCCATCGAGTTTAATCGTCACGCCGCAAATCGTATTCGGCAGACCGATGGCTGCCGCTTCCCTGCTCTTTGGGCTTAAGCCTGAAATCAAACGCAACCGGCAGTAATCGTCAATGGATGGTGTTTCCATATGAACTGTAAAATCGGAATCACTGCGGCTCATCCTTGTCTCCTATACTGATTGCGCTCTTGCTTTAACTGAATCGCCCCGCCGCGATCAATCGCTTGATGTGCCAAAAATATTGCATGTTCGTGGTTCGACATAACAGCCATGAGGGAGATGGGTGGATGCGAGATAATCGCAAAGGGTGCAGAACTTGACTCTCCGCACTCCACATTCTTCGTCATCCTCGGGCTTGACCCGAGGACCCATTATTCAAAAGTGCCGAGTGTCCAGTTTCGTTTGATTTCTTAGCGGTGGGTCCTCGGGTCAAGCCCGAAGATGACGGTGTTGGGGGGTGATGAAAGGGGGCTAAGTTCTGCACCCTTTGCGATTATCTCGTATCCACCCAACTCCCTCATGGCTGTTATGTTGAACCACGAACCACCAATAATACATCTACTTAGCCGGAGAAATAAATCAAATATGGGCTCTAAGGTCCCCGCCCATAAATCTGATCGGCGCGTTTTTCAAATGCTTCGGTGAATTTCCGGAAGGCAATATCGAACATCGATCCCATCAAAAAGCCGAGCGTGCGGCTTTTGAATTCATAATCAATATAGAATTTTACCTCGGAATGTTCAGGATTCGCCAATGGCACGAACTGCCATTTATTGTCGAGATAACGGAACGGACCATCAATATATTTGGTCTCGATGACCTTCTCATCCGGCTTGAGCAGAACCTGACTGGTAAATGTCTCGCGGATCAGTTTGTAGCCGACAGTCATATCGGCGATCAGCAGGGTTTTGCCGTCCCGTTCCTTGCGCGAGCGCACTTTCAGGCTTTCGCACATGGGCAGAAACTGCGGATAGCTTTCCACATCGGCGACCAGATCAAACATCTGCTCGGCCCGATGCACCACGGGGCGTGTCGTATCGAATTTCGGCATTCAGTTAGCTTCTGTTGGCGTGCAGCGCCTCGCGTGCAGCCTTCAGCTTGGCGAAATCATCACCCGCATGGTGCGATGAACGGGTCAGCGGGCTTGATGCGACCACGAGGAAACCCTTGGTCTTGGCAATCGTCGCATAGGATTTGAATTCATCCGGCGTGACGTAATTGAGAACCGGGTGATGCTTGCGCGTTGGCTGCAGATACTGGCCGATGGTCATGAAATCCACATTGGCAGAACGCAGATCATCCATAAGCTGCAGAACTTCGTTCCGCTCCTCACCAAGGCCGACCATGATGCCGGATTTGGTGAAAATTGTCGGATCAAGTTCCTTCACCCGCTGCAACAGGCGGATGGAGTGGAAGTAACGGGCACCCGGACGCACTTTGAGATAGTTGGAAGGCACGGTTTCGAGATTGTGGTTGAACACATCGGGGCGCGCAGCAACAACGATCTCCAGAGCGCCATCCTTGCGCAGGAAGTCAGGCGTCAGGATTTCAATAGTGGTGCCGGGTGAAATCTCGCGGATTGCGTTGATAACGTCGGCAAAATGCTGGGCGCCACCATCCGGTAGATCGTCGCGATCCACTGATGTAATGACCACATGGGTCAGGCCCATCTTCTTGACGGCCTTGCCGACATTTTCAGGCTCATTCGGATCAAGCGCCGTCGGCAATCCGGTGGCAACATTGCAGAACGCGCAGGCGCGTGTGCAAATCTCGCCCATGATCATGAAGGTCGCGTGCTTCTTGTCCCAGCACTCGCCGATATTGGGGCAGCCGGCCTCTTCGCAAACCGTGACGAGATTATGCGAGCGGACGATATCGCGCGTTTCCGAATAACCCTTGGAAACAGGCGCCTTGACGCGAATCCAGTCCGGCTTCTTCAGAAGCTCCGTATCCGGTCGATGCGCCTTTTCAGGATGCCGCAGGCGCCGTTTTTGATCGATCGTATCGAGAACCGTTACCATCACAATGTCCTAGTTTGAGGATCTGGCTTTGCCAAAAATCCACAGAATGATAATTGCACCAGCAGTCGCAACGATCAGATTTCCAAAAAAGCCGTAAAAGTTGAAATTCAACAATCCGGCAAGTGTGCCACCAACGAAAGACCCGGCAATACCAACAAGAATATTGGTGAACAAGCCATGATTACGGCTCATTGCCTTTTCCGCGATATATCCGGCGATAAAACCGATGAGCAGCATTCCGAAGAAACCGACACCGGGCATGCTCATGATACCAACTGGCTGATCCATTTTTCCTCGCTCGCTCTATCGTCCTGACGCAATCGCAATGGCGCGAAACACCAGAGCCCATATAACACCGAAAAGGAAACCACCCAACCCGCAGGCCAAAGTCACCGTCCACACTCCGGCCCAACCGCCAATGGCGTTGCCATTGATGGATATGGTGTTGCCGGAAAGCAGACTCAAGGCGGATGCTGCAAACCCCAGCCCAAAGCCGATCAGTGTCGACCATTTGAGGATTGCCCATGACAGGCGAACCCAGGGTTTGCTATCCTTGATGGTGACCAACGGGCCGGTAATCCTTTCGCAAATCAGGCGTTCAACACGCGTCCATAGGCATCCAGCACACTTTCCTTCATCGTCTCCGACAGCGTCGGATGCGGGAAGATCGTGTGCATCAGTTCTTCTTCCGTGGTTTCAAGGTTCATCGCGACGACAAAACCCTGAATGAGTTCAGTGACTTCCGCCCCAACCAGATGCGCGCCAAGGAGCTGGCCTGTTTTCTTGTCGAAAACCGTCTTGACCATGCCCTGATCTTCACCAAGCGCAATCGCCTTGCCATTGGCAACGAAGGGGAAGCGGCCAACGCGGATATCATAGCCTTCGGCCTTGGCCTTGGCTTCGGTCAGACCGACGGAAGCAACTTGTGGGTTGCAATAGGTGCAGCCCGGAATTTTTGCCTTGTCCATCGGATGGACATTCGGCAATCCGGCGATTTTTTCCACGCAGATAACAGCCTCGTGCTCGGCCTTGTGCGCCAGCATGGGCGGTCCAGCCACGTCGCCAATGGCATAAACGCCCGGAACATTGGTCTTGCCGTAGGGATCGATGACAATGCAGCCGCGATCTGTCTTGATGCCAAGTGCTTCAAGGCCAATATTTTCAATATTGCCCTGAACGCCGACCGCCGAAACCATACGGTCTGCGGTGATCTTTTCGACCTTGCCATCCTTCTTTTCCACATGGGCGGTGATGGAGTTGGCCGATTTTTCAACCTTGGTGACTTTGGCATCAAGGATGATCTTCATGCCCTGCTTTTCGAACTGCTTGCGGGCGAAATTGGAAATTTCCGTATCTTCGACAGGCATGACCTGCGACATCACTTCGACTACAGTCACATCAACACCCATGGTGCGATAGAACGATGCAAATTCGATGCCGATAGCGCCCGAGCCCATGACCAGCAGCGACTTTGGCATTTCTTCCGGCTTCATCGCCTCGAAATAGGTCCAGATCAGCTTGCCATCCGGCTCGATACCCGGCAGCGCGCGCGGACGGGCGCCGGTTGCGATGATGATGTGTTTTGCCGTGTAGGTGCCCTCGCCCAAGGCATTCTTGGGCAATGGGGCCTGTGGCTCCATCGGCTTCTTGGTGGTCTTGGAGACGATGATTTCACCCGGCTTGGTCAGCTTGGCTTCGCCCCAGATGACATCGACCTTGTTCTTCTTCATCAGGAAGCCGACGCCGCCATTCATCCGCTCGGCAATGCCGCGCGAGCGCGCAACGATTGCCTTGAGGTCAGCTGTTACGCTGCCTTCGATCTTCAGGCCGTAATTCTTGGCATGTTCGGCATAGTGGAAGATTTCAGCAGAGCGGAGCAGCGCCTTTGTCGGGATACAGCCCCAGTTGGAGCAGATACCAGCGAGATGCTCGCGCTCCACAATGGCGGTCTTCAATCCCAGCTGGGCGGAACGGATAGCAGCGATATAGCCGCCCGGACCGGAACCAATGATGATCACGTCGTAATTATTGGCCAAGACTCGGGTCCTCCTAAGACTGAACTAAATATCGAGTATGCCTCGAACGATTGGTGCAATGGCTTTGCCGATTGCCCGTGTATTGTCTCTATCCAGATGCACGCCATCGACAGGCGATGTTCTTGCCACCGATCCCGCATCGAAAAAGCCGCAAGCGGCCTCTTTGGCGGCATCGTCATAATAGGCTGAGAGCAGGCGCGACTGCTCGATACCCTGCTCGAACACCAGCCTGAATTCCGGCCCGCCCGTATCGCCAAGTGCTGGCGGCGACATGATCAGGATATCGGGTGCTCTCACACCAAGCTGGTAAGGCGCAGTGCGTACAATCTCGATCAGCCGCTGCATACCGCGTTTGGTGCCCAAGGCATTGCCGCAGATAAATGTCTTCATGTCGTTGGTGCCGAGCATGATGATGACAAGATCAAGCGGGAAATGCGTGCCAAGCGCCGTGGTCAGCGTCTTGGCAGCATTGCGCTCAAATCCTGAAAGATGATCGTCAAAGGCGGTTGTCCGCCCGTTCAGACCATCGGCAACAATATTCACGCTGTTGCCAAGCTCCGCCTGCAAAACCTGCGGCCACCGGTCCTCCAGCGCATGACGCCCTGACCCGTCAGGGATATACCCCCAGGTCAGAGAATCGCCATAGCAGAGAACCGTTTTCATTGGCGGCCTCAGACCAGCATGCCCATCGGGTTTTCAATGTGGCGCTTGAATGCCTGCGCAAGTTCGGCACCCAAGGCTCCATCGACGGCGCGGTGATCGGTCGACAGCGTCACGGACATGACCGTGGCAACCTTGATCTCACCCTTCTTGACGACGGCCCGCTCTTCACCCGCACCGATTGCCAGAATGGTGGCATGCGGCGGGTTGATGATGGCGGCAAAGTCCTTGACGCCAAACATACCGAGGTTGGACACAGCCGTTGTACCACCCTGATATTCCTCAGGCTTCAGCTTGCGATCGCGCGCGCGCTTGGCCAGATCCTTCATCTCGTTGGAGATGGTGGACAGGGTCTTTTCTTCGGCCTTGCGGATGATCGGTGTGATCAGACCGCCGGGGATTGAAACGGCAACACCCACATCGGAATGCTTGTGCTTGACCATGTTGGCTTCGGTCCAGGATACGTTTGCATCCGGAACATCGCGCAGGGCCAGAGCCATTGCCTTGATGATCATGTCATTGACCGACAGCTTATAGGCAGGAACATCGCCCTTTTCGGTCTTGCGCATGGGCGACGCCGCATTGATCTGGGCACGCAGCGCCAGAAGCGCATCGAGTTCACAATCAACCGTCAGGTAGAAATGCGGAACGGTTGATTTTGCTTCAAGCAGACGCTTGGCAATCGTCTTGCGCATGCCGTCATGCGGCACCAGTTCGTAGGAACCTTCCTCGAACAGTTTTAGCACCGTGTCGTCAGACATAGGCCTCGGCGCTGCTGCAGGTGCAGCGGATGCTGCGGCGGCAGGGGCGGTTGCCTTGGCACCGCCACCGGAGATTGCTGCCTCAACGTCCTTCTTGATCACACGGCCATGCGGGCCGGAACCCGTAACGGCAGACAGATCAATCCCGGCATCCTTGGCTATGCGGCGTGCAAGCGGTGATGAGAAAGTGCGACCTTCACCCTCCCCCTTGTGGGGAGGGTCGGTGCGCAGCACCGGGGTGGGGGTTGGAGCAGCTGCACCATTTCCCCCCTCCCGCGCCTGCGGCGCGACCTCCCCCACGGGTGGGGAGGTGGGAGCGGCACTCGCCTTGGTTTCTTCCTTGGGAGCCTCTGACTTGGCAGGAGCAGCGTCACCGCCACCCTTGGCAGCAGCGGCAACATCTTCGCCCTCGCCCGCCAGAATGGCGATCAACGCATTGACCTTGACGCCTTCAGTACCGGCAGGAACCACGATCTTGGCAACAGTGCCTTCATCGACAGCTTCGACTTCCATCGTTGCCTTGTCGGTTTCGATCTCGGCAATCACATCGCCGGGACCAACCTTATCGCCTTCCTTGACCAGCCATTTGGCAAGATTGCCCTCTTCCATCGTGGGAGAAAGCGCCGGCATGGTGATATTGATCGGCATATCGATTTCCTCCCCTTTACGCTGTGTATGTCACAGCTTTGACGGCCTCGACGATTTCAGCAATGTTCGGCAATGCCAGCTTTTCCAGATTGGCCGCATAGGGCATCGGAACGTCCTTGCCGGCAATCGTCAGGATCGGCGCATCGAGATAATCGAATGCCTGCTGCATGACGCGGGTGGCGATTTCCGTACCGACCGAAGACTGCGGATAGCCTTCCTCGATGGTTACGCAACGGCCGGTTTTCTTGACCGATTCCACAACCGTTGGAATATCCATCGGGCGGATCGTGCGCAGATCGATGATTTCAGCATCGATGCCAAGCTTTGTCAGCTCTTCCGCGGCTTTGACCGTATAGTTCATGCCGATACCGAAGGAGACGAGCGTAACATCCGTGCCCTTCTTGTGAATGCGGGCCTTGCCGATCGGCAGGACGAAATCATCAAGCTTCGGCACATCGAAGGAATGACCGTAGAGGATTTCGTTTTCGAGGAAGATGACCGGGTTCGGATCGCGGATCGCGGCCTTGAGCAGGCCTTTCGCGTCGGCAGCCGTATAGGGCATGACGACTTTCAGGCCCGGAATATGGCTATACCATGCGGCGTAGCACTGGGAATGCTGTGCAGCAACGCGCGCAGCCGCACCGCTTGGACCACGGAATACCATCGGCGCACCCATCTGGCCGCCCGACATATAAAGTGTCTTGGCTGCCGAATTGATGATCTGGTCAATCGCCTGCATGGCAAAGTTGAAAGTCATGAACTCAACAATTGGACGCAGGCCGGTCATCGCAGCACCAACACCCACACCGGCAAAGCCATGTTCAGTGATCGGTGTATCGACAACGCGTTTTGGACCAAATTCGTCGAGCAATCCTTGCGTGATCTTGTAGGCGCCCTGATATTCGGCGACTTCTTCACCCATAACAAACACGTTGGGATCACGGCGCATTTCTTCCGCCATGGCGTCGCGCAGTGCTTCACGCACAGTGGTTGAAACCATTTCGGTGCCCGCCGGAATATCCGGATCAGCGGCAACTTCGGCCTTTGGTGCAGCCGGAACGGTTGCAGCAGGCTTTTCAGCTGCAGCTTCCTGCTTGGGCGCTTCTTCCGCCTTGGCAGGTGCTTCAGCAGCAGCCTTTGGCGCGCTGGCAGCATCGGCGCTTTCGCCTTCACCCAGCAGAACGGCAATGACCGTGTTGACCTTTACATTGTCGGTGCCTTCGGCAACAAGAATCTTGCCGATTGTGCCTTCATCGACAGCTTCAACTTCCATCGTCGCCTTATCGGTTTCGATTTCCGCGAGAACGTCGCCGGAAGTGACCTTGTCACCTTCCTTTTTCAGCCATTTCGACAGTTTGCCCTCTTCCATGGTCGGCGAGAGCGCTGGCATCAGAATATCTACAGGCATGATCGCGCCTCCCTTAGAGCAGAATGTCGGTGTAGAGCTCGGATGCATCCGGCTCCGGATCGGACTGGGCGAAATCCGCTGCATCAGCAACGATATCGCGCACATCCTTGTCGATGTTCTTCAGGTCGTCCTCGGTGGACCAACCCTTTTCGATCAACCGGTTCTTCACCTGCTCGATGGGATCGTGTTCGGAGCGCATTTTCTGCACTTCGTCCTTGGAACGGTATTTCGCCGGATCAGACATGGAGTGACCGCGATACCGGTAAGTCTGCATTTCCAGAATCATCGGGCCCTTGCCGGAGCGTGCCCATGCCGTGGCTTCTTCGCCAGCAGCCTGAACCGCACGGACATCCATGCCGTCGACCTGAATACCGGGAATATTGAAAGAAATGCCGCGACGGGAGAAATCAGTTTCGGCCGAAGCGCGGGAAACCGACGTGCCCATGGCGTAGCGATTGTTTTCAATAATGTAGATGACAGGCAGCTTCCACAGCGCTGCCATATTGAAGCTCTCGTAGACCTGACCCTGGTTGGCAGCGCCATCACCGAAATAGGCCAGAGAGACATTGCCGTTTTCGCGGTAGCGATTGGCAAAAGCGAGGCCCGTACCAAGCGAGACCTGCGCACCGACGATACCGTGACCGCCGTAAAAATGCTTCTCTTTCGAGAACATATGCATGGAGCCGCCCTTGCCTTTGGAAAGGCCGCCGCGGCGTCCGGTCAACTCAGCCATCACACCCCGGGCACTCATGCCACAAGCCAGCATATGGCCATGGTCGCGATAACCGGTAATCACCTGATCACCCTCGATCAGCGCTGCCTGCATACCGGTGACAACAGCTTCCTGACCGATATAGAGATGGCAGAAACCACCGATAAAACCCATACCGTAAAGCTGACCGGCTTTTTCTTCGAAACGCCGTATCAGCAGCATCTCGCGGTAGGCTTCAAGCTCTTGCTCTTTTGTGAACTGGATTGGTTTTGGTGCTTTGACAGCAGAGGTCTGCGCGGGACGCGCAGGGCTTTTTTTCGCCCTCGTAGCCATATCTCACTCCCTGTTATTTTGTCTGGTGACAATAGCAGCAGGAGCAGAACTTACAATATGCAGATTTGAATAAGAGCTATGCAAATAAGATGTTCAAAATGCACAATAAAAGGTGAATTAACCGGATATCAGTTAATAGTCAAATCGCCGGAGCCACGCATGATTGTGACTTCATCCGGCCGCGAAACATTCAGCGCTTTGCGGGCTTGTTCATCCAGCATATCCCGCTCAATTGTCCCATCATGCATAAGTTGCACCTCCCGTTCAAGCTCTATGCGCGAAGTCTTGACCGCATCGTACTGCGCCCGCAGCAATTGGGTCTGCTCCTGCAGCTTGATCGTGGAATAGAGGCCGTATTCACCGTGATAGGCGTGGAAACCGAAATAGGCGAAAAACATGGCGGCAAGGATCGGCACGACAAGCCGTCCGCGATTGGTTTTCCGTCTCTGTTTTGTCCACATGGCAATGACCCGAAGGAATGCGGAATCAGGTCATCATGGCCTGATTAATCACAGCGCCATAAAACAATGTTTTGCTTAACAGGCGATTAAATTCGGGTTTTGATTGAGGTGATGGGAGGCTGCGGAGGGGCTGCATGAATGTGGTTCGTGGTTCGTGGTTCGACAAGCTCACCATGAGGGAGAGAGGTGATGAACGGGAGTCATTTTCTGCAACGTTGGCGATTATCGTTGCAGACCTCACTCTCCCTCATGGTGAGCTTGTCGAACCACGAACCAAATCCATGCAACGACCCATTTTCAAAAAAACTGTGCCAACTTATCCAACACCATCCAGCCTCGCTTATTCTGATGGTGTCCTTTCCGGCGGGAATGCTCCGGAAAACTTTCTGAAGTCAGGAAAGGATCGGTGATTTCGTCTGCGGGGAGACCCCAACCGCAGGGGAAAGGTTTTATCTCACAAGGGTAAAACCAGTCATCGGGACGGGTGATCCGGGAGTTTTCTTGACAAACAGGAAAATATCCGGGGAACGCACTGACTAGACTACCAATACCAAGACTTCCGCGTTCCCCTTATGGATCGCCCGTCTTTCCCACCTCATCAATAGCCAGACGCAAAAGCGGGCGTGGTAATGGGGAAGGTATATTTCCCAACTGCAATGTTGGGGGATGCAATCACCATCTTCCGTGGTTCGACAGGCTCACCATGAGGGAGTTGGGTGATGCAAGGCCAACCGTAGAGATCGCAGCGCAAAAGGTGCAGAACTTGGCTCCTGCAACCCACCCCTCTCCCTCATCCTGAGCTTGTCGAAGGGCGCGACAATCGTTTTGCAACCCACCCCTCTCCCTCGTGGTTGTTATGCCGAACCACGCACCACGAACCAAACAAAAGGGCGCCATCTCTGGCGCCCTGATGCAGAAGCATACAGTAATCAGATGCTGCGGAAGATGCCGCGACCCGCATAACGGGCCTGTGGTCCAAGTTCCTGCTCGATACGGATCAGCTGATTGTACTTGGCGACCCGGTCAGAACGGGCAAGCGAGCCGGTTTTGATCTGCCCGCAATTGGTGGCAACGGCGAGATCAGCAATCGTTGAATCTTCCGTTTCGCCAGAGCGATGTGACATGACGGCGGTATAGGCTGCACGGTGAGCGGTATCGACAGCGTCAAACGTCTCCGACAGGGTGCCGATCTGGTTGACCTTGACGAGGATGGAGTTGGCCACACCCATCTTGATACCATCGCGCAGACGCGACGAATTGGTGACAAACAGATCATCGCCAACCAGCTGGCACTTGTCGCCGACCAGATCCGTCAGATATTTCCAGCCTTCCCAATCATCTTCGGACATGCCGTCTTCAATGGTGATGATCGGGTAATCGGCGACAAGCTTGGCAAGATACTTTGCCTGTGTCTTCGGATCACGGGTCTTCTTTTCGCCTTCATAGACGTAATTGCCGTCCTTGAAGAACTCGGTGGCAGCACAATCCAGACCAATGGCGATTTCTTCACCCGGCTTGAAACCGGCCTTTTCAATCGACTCAACGATGAAGTCGAGCGCAGCCTGCGCGGTCTTGAGGTTCGGTGCGAAACCGCCCTCGTCGCCGACATTGGTGTTATGACCGGCATCCTTCAGACGCTTCTTCAGCGTGTGGAACACTTCGGAACCATAGCGCACGGCTTCAGCAATGGACGATGCGCCCACGGGAAGGATCATGAATTCCTGAAAATCGATCGGATTATCAGCATGGGCGCCGCCGTTGATGATGTTCATCATCGGAACAGGCAGGACATGGGCGTTTGGTCCGCCGAGATAGCGATAGAGCGGCTGGCCGGATGCTTCGGCAGCAGCCTTGGCAACGGCAAGCGATACGCCGAGGATGGCATTGGCGCCGAGACGACCCTTGTTCGGTGTGCCATCCAGATCAATCATGGTCTTGTCGATATGGATCTGGTTTTCAGCGTCGAGGCCACCAATGGCATCAAAAATTTCGCCATTGACCGCATCAATGGCCTTCTGGACGCCCTTGCCGAGATAGCGTGTGCCGCCATCGCGCAGTTCAACCGCCTCATGCGCACCTGTCGATGCGCCGGAGGGTACGGCAGCGCGGCCAAGAGAGCCGTCTTCGAGAATGACATCGACCTCAACAGTCGGGTTCCCGCGACTATCCAGAATTTCACGGCCAATAATATCGACAATAGCAGTCATAAGGCTTTTCCTTCAATTTGCATTGGGCGGCATTCGCAACGAGTGGCCCGATTCCAACATTCGCATCCCATTTATAAAGCCACCGAAGCGAATGTTAGAATCAAAGGACCACTCGAATCTCTAAGGTTTTCAGTGGAACTTTAAATTTGACATTTGCTTCGTGCGTGACGTCGCCAAGGATGCAAATGTCAAATTCGTTTCACTGGAATAGCGAATGAAGATGACAAGGAAAATCCCCATTGAGACGATTTGTCGATCAAAACAGAAAAAAGGCCGTCAGAGACGACCTTTTTCCATAATAGACGGTCCAGCCATCACAAGGACAGGCTACGCCGCCTTGTAATAGGAAGCAGAGAGGTCGCGCGCCTTGCGTCCGTCATTCTCCGTCAATTCCTTGATTGTATGGGTCGGCGCCTGTTCCAGCTGGGGCCGCGTGAACGGCACGACATATCCATCATTATTGGTGTCATAATCCAGCATGGACCACGGAACGGCATGGTATTTTTCGCCAATTCCGAGGAAACCGCCGAAGCCAACAACGGCAAACATGATTCCATCGGCTGATTTGTCCAGCATCACGTCTTCAATTTCACCGATCTTTTCACCGGTTGTATTGTAGACATTCGTGCCGATGACGCGTGTGGCACGGATCGCTGTTGTATGACCTGAATTGGTTGGCATTTGCTCACTCCTTTTCTGTTGTCACTGAAAGGGGAATGAACAAAGCCGCCCATGGTTGCATAAAAATTCAGGTTTTTTAGCCGGAACCTTTTAGAGGCCCTTGGCGATGCGGTCGAATTTCAACAACGTTTCCAGAAGACGCGGCATCTGGTCGAGCGGTACCATGTTGGGGCCATCGGAAGGCGCGTTATCAGGGTCCTGATGCGTTTCAGTGAAGACACCGGCAACGCCAACGGCAACAGCCGCGCGGGACAATGTTTCCACAAATTCGCGCTGACCACCGGTTGAGCCACCCTGCCCGCCCGGCTGCTGTACTGAATGTGTCGCATCGAAAATAACCGGTGCGCCGAAGCCAGCCATGATCGGCAGCGAGCGCATGTCGGAGACGAGCGTATTGTAGCCGAAGGAGGCACCACGCTCGGTGACCATGACATTCGGGTTACCGCTTTCCGTCACTTTGGCGATGACATTCTTCATGTCCCAGGGCGCGAGAAACTGACCCTTCTTGATGTTGACGATCTTGCCTGTCTTGGCAGCAGCGATCAGCAGATCGGTCTGGCGGCAAAGAAATGCCGGAATCTGCAACACATCAACCACTTCTCCCAGAATGGCGCATTGCTCTTCCGTGTGAACGTCGGTCAGTGTCGGCAGACCGAATTCCTTGCGGATATCGGCGAAAACCGGCAGCGAGTTCTCAAGACCAAAGCCGCGCTTGCCCGTCAGCGACGTGCGGTTCGCCTTATCGAAGCTTGATTTGTAAACCAGCCCGATACCGAGCTTGCCGGTCATCTCTTTCAGGGCGCCAGCCATATCGAAGGCGTGCTGACGGCTTTCCATCTGGCATGGACCAGCAATCAGCGAAAACTGACCGGTATTGGAAAAGGCAACCGAGCCGGCGGATACGGTGGAATTCAGGGACATCAGGCAGCCTCAAATATAATGGCAGCGCCCTGTCCCGGTGCCTTATGCACAATCAGGCGGGAGCCGCGCTTTTCGGTGGAGATATTGTTGTTGGCAAGCAAAGTTTCAACCGCAGCCAGATCGCGCACGCCGATCACAAAAGCCTGCAGGCGCAAACCGCGCTCGTTTTCAGAGGCATCAAGGCCGAGGAATGAACGCAGACCCGCAGGCGTCAGCACGGTGATGTTGGCATTTGCGGCACGAATATCCATGCCGAAGGAGTGAGCATTCACATCGCGCTGGTTGACTAGCTCCTGCAACAGGTACTGGAAATCCGTTGGATTGACTTCTGACAGTACAATCTCGCGCAATCCCAATGCGCCATTCTTATGGGTCTGCAGCGTCGTCCGGTCGACTTTCGGCGTATTGATGCGCTGGATCGTAAAGAAAAAGACATCCGGTGCCCGTAAATCCGAGGCAAAGGCCAGACGGAAACTGGCGGTGTCTTCCTTGCCCTCAGGCGTTTTGAAAGCCCTTGAAAAATCAAGAACCTCGCCAGCCGAAATGCCTGACTTCACAAATTCCTTGTGATCTGCCTTGGCATCCTGCGTACCCATCACCAGTCCAGAAAAACCATCCTGCCCATTGCGGAAACGGTAGGCTTGGTCACGGGCAACAAAGACATTGCCTTTGCGTGCCTCGTCTTCGCAGGTCTCGCGCTGGCCGATGGCAAGCGGTTCAAGAAACGTATTGTCGTTGAAGTACACGCAGGCATTTTCAGTGCCAAACGGATGCACGCCAACCGGCGCAACAGTAAAGCCCAATGCTTCAAGCCGGGCACGCGCAGTATCCAGCTCCACCACGGGCAGAACCAGATGATCGACGGGACGAGGTGTGCGGGGAGAGATTGTGGTCATGGGTAAAGGGTGTGCCTCAATGCTGATTGCAATTCAAGCCACACCCTTCTTCTGATCAAACCAATCGGCTCTGATCCATTGCCGCCTGAATGAAGGAGGCAAACAGCGGATGCGGTTCGAACGGGCGAGATTTGAGTTCTGGGTGATACTGAACGCCGATAAACCACGGATGGTCAGGGTATTCGATGGTTTCAGGCAGAACACCATCCGGCGACATGCCCGAAAATACCAGACCACACTCTTCCAGACGGTCCTTATAATCGATGTTCACTTCGTAGCGATGACGATGCCGCTCGAAAATATCCGTCGACCCATAAATATCGGCAATGCGGGTTCCGGATTTCAGCATGGCTTCATAGGCGCCCAGACGCATGGTGCCGCCGAGATCGCCAGCCTGCGTGCGTTTTTCCAGCATATTGCCTTTGAGCCACTCGGTCATCAGACCGACGACGGGTTCCGTGGTCGGGCCGAACTCGCTTGACGATGCTTTTTCGACGCCAGCCAGTGAACGGGCTGCCTCAATCACCGCCATCTGCATACCGAAGCAGATACCGAAATACGGAACTTTTTTCTCACGGGCGAATTTTGCCGCCAGAATCTTGCCTTCCGAACCACGCTCGCCAAAGCCACCAGGTACCAGAATGCCATGCACCTTCTGCAGATAGGGCGTCGGGTCTTCCTGTTCAAAGATTTCCGATTCGATCCAGTCCAGATTGACCTTCACCTTGTTGGCCATGCCGCCATGGTGAAGCGCTTCGATCAGCGATTTGTAGGCATCTTTCAGGCCGGTATATTTGCCAACAACGGCAATAGTGACCTCGCCTTCCGGATTGTGAATACGGCTGCTTACCTCGTCCCAACGTTCCATGCGGGGCTTGGGTGCAGGATCAATGCCGAAAGCTGCCAGAACTTCCGAATCAAGACCTTCCTTGTGGTAGGCCATCGGAACATCATAGATCGTATCGACATCCAGCGCCTGAATAACCGCCGATGAGCGGACATTGCAGAACAGCGAAAGCTTGCGGCGTTCAGATTCAGGAATCTCACGATCCGCGCGAATGAGCAGAATATCAGGCGCAATACCGATGGAACGTAGTTCCTTGACGGAATGCTGGGTTGGTTTGGTTTTCAGTTCGCCCGCTGCGGGGATATAGGGCATCAGGGTCAGATGGATATAGACAGCGCTGCCGCGTGGCAGATCATTGCCCAGCTGACGGATTGCTTCCAGAAACGGCATCGCTTCGATGTCACCAACGGTTCCACCGATTTCGCACAGGACAAAATCATAGTCCTGATTGCCATCCACGATGAAATTCTTGATCTCGTCGGTGACGTGCGGAATCACCTGAACAGTCGCGCCGAGGTAATCACCCCTGCGTTCCTTTTCGATGATGTTCCGGTAAATGCGTCCGGTGGTGATATTATCCTGCTTATTGGCAGGACGCCCCGTAAAGCGCTCATAATGACCAAGATCGAGGTCAGTTTCAGCACCATCGTCGGTCACAAAGACCTCGCCATGCTGATACGGCGACATCGTGCCGGGGTCGACGTTGAGATAAGGATCAAGCTTGCGAATCCGTACACGGTATCCACGAGCCTGAAGGAGGGCTGCCAAAGCAGCTGCGGCGATGCCTTTTCCGAGGGAAGAAACCACGCCGCCAGTGATGAAAACATATCGGGCCATGGGCTTATCTCGTTAGTCCTTTGTGAGTGATTTGGCCACAAAAAAATCGGCATCAAAGCCGTTTTTCCCGTCCAAATATTTTTTCAAAACAAACAAAACGGCCAGACGCGATGTCTGGCCGTTTCAATCTGGCGGTAATTAATTCTTACAGAACAACCACTTCGGTGCCGACACTGACGCGGTTGTAAAGATCGATCACGTGATCATTGACCATGCGGAAGCAACCGTTCGAAGCGGAGCTGCCGATAGTCCAGGGCTGCACGGTACCGTGAATGCGAATATAGGTATCCTTGTTGCCCTGTGAAAGGTACAGCGCGCGGGCGCCAAGAGGATTGCCCGGACCGCCATCCATGCCGTTCTCATACTGGGCATAATGCTTTGGTTCACGCTGGATCATTTCCTTGGTCGGAATCCAACGGGGCCATTCGCGCTTGGTGCGGATTTCAGCAGTGCCCTTGAATTCAAGACCTTCCTTGCCGACAGCAATACCATAACGGCGCGCCGTGCTTGAAGATTCAACCAGATAGAGGAATTTTTCCTTCGGATCGATCACGATCGTGCCAGTTTTGTACCCGGTAAAGGCAACATCCTGCGGCAAATATTTGGGATCAAGCGAATAGTTGCGCTTGGCAGCAACACGTGCTGGCTTGCGGGCCTGCGAAACCTTGGTGGGCTTTGCCGTAGAAGCTGTTGGTGTTGCATCGACAGCAGGCGCTGCCGTCTCGTTGACTACAGATTGCGCGGATGCTGGTCCGGCCAATGCCAGAGCAGAGATTCCAATAAGCAGAGAGCGACGTGAAATCATAGTGTTAGTTCCCGGATAGTATGCATGCGCCATCAGCGGCGCTTGCCCGGCCCTCTAGGCCAAACCTGATTATGGCGTACCCGAAGACTGCTTTCTTCTCAATGCAAATCACCGTGAAGAATGAGGCAGACTGATTCTTCACCCGCAAGGGTTGCGGAAGCGCAACACATTTGCTGCGTGTCCGCAAAGATTCACTTTTTCAGCCCGTTACTGGGAATTTGGAACAGGATTGGCAGGCTGCGCCGGTGTAACCGGTGCTGCTGGTGCAGGCGCTGTTGATTCGGCAGGTGCTGGCGCTGCTGGCGCAGGAGCGCCCGAAGCCGGTGCGTTTGCATCCGAAGCTGGTGGCGTCGTCGTTGGCGCACCCGGAAGCTGATTAAGAATACCGCCGGAACCTGCTGGCTGTCCGCCCGTTGCGGGCTGGCCACCGGTTGTTGTCGGAATACGGTTCAGAATATCCGTTGGGCTTTCCGCATAGCGCGACATGATGCCAAGCGCCAAAGATGTGATGAAAAAGCCCGTTGCAAGGATTGCCGTTGCCCGTGTCAGCACATTGGCTGCACCGCGCGCGCTCATGAAACCTGAGCCACCGCCAATTCCAAGACCGCCGCCTTCAGAGCGCTGCATGAGCACAACTCCAACGAGGGCAAGTACAATCAGAAGATGAATGACGATAACGACGGTTTGCATGGGGTATTTTCTGCTTTCTAGGTGTCGGACGCGGCTCTTTACACCGTATCTCGCAATAAACCAAGCCCGTGAATTGACAGTTTTCTCGGCTGTTGGGGCCTTTTAGAGCGAATGATATGCTTCACAGATGGCCAGGAAGTCCGCAGCTTTCAAGCTTGCACCGCCAACAAGGGCGCCATCGACGTTGTCAATACCGAGAAGTTCAACCGCATTGGATGGTTTGACCGAGCCGCCATAAAGGATACGCAGTTTCGCGCCTTCTCCGCCAAAACGCTTGATCAAAGCCGCGCGGATCGAGGCGTGAACCTCGCGCACATCGTCAGCAGTTGGCGTCAGACCTGTGCCGATGGCCCAGACGGGTTCATAGGCAATAACAGTATTTTTGGCCACGGCCCCATCAGGAATGGAGCCTGCAAGCTGTGTCGCGATCACATCAAGTGTCGCACCGGATTTGCGCTGCGCCTCGGTTTCACCAATGCAGATAATGGCGACGAGCCCCGCACCCCAGGCAGCAGCGGCCTTGGCATTGACCATTGCATCGGTCTCGCCATGGTCGGTACGGCGTTCCGAGTGACCGACGATCACATGGGATGCGCCAGCGTCTTTCAGCATATCGGCAGACACATCACCCGTATGCGCACCCGACTTCTTTGCATGGCAATCCTCGCCGCCAATGGCCAGCGCCTCGCCTTCCACCGACTGGGCAGCGCGGAAGACAAGCGTAGCGGGCACACAGATCAGTCCGTCGATCTTCTCGCCAATCGCCGAATTGGGCCTGTTGACGATCATGCGCAGTTCATCCAGAGACTCTCCGGTCCCGTTCATTTTCCAATTGCCAGCAACGAGTGGACGGACATCAGGGGTCATTCGGCGTTCCTCAAGACGATAGATTTGATGATTTCTCGGTTATTTGATTGTCTGACTAGCAAATTCACTTGATAAAGCAATCGACACAAGCCCTCCATGACGCTATTCCCCTAGTGGAGCGAATTTGACATTCGCATCCTTCGTGACATCAAGCGCGGAGCGAATGTCAAATTCAAAGCTCCACTAGAACCATAGAGTTGCTTGTGGTCCTTTTATTCTGACATTTGCCTTAATGGCTGTATCAGCGGGATGCAAATGTCAGAATCGGACCATGAGGCAATTCTTTTGAGCCTCATACTGTTACGGTGACTTTCTATGCTCGATTCTTTGCGCGATGTGGCCCAGACCTGGGTAGCTAAGGTACTTCTCGGTCTTCTTGGCATCAGTTTTGTTGGCTGGGGCGTGTCCAATACAATTCTCAGCGCCGTTGGCAATGGTTCCGCCATCAGCGCCGGTAGCTCGAAAGTTTCCCCGGTCGAGTATCGCCTAGCCTATGATCGCCAGCTTGCATCGCTGCAGCAGCGCTTTGGCCAGCGGTTTACCCGTGAACAGGCCGATGCCATTGGTGTGAGCAATCAGGTGCAGTCGCAGCTGGTTGCCGGTGTGGTTCTTGATGAAGAGGCCCGCAAGATGTCGCTCGGTCTTTCCAAAGACCGTCTGGCACAGCTTGCCGCCGAAGACCCTGCTTTTCAGGGCCCCGACGGTCGTTTCAATCCTGCACAGTTTGATGCCATATTGCGCAATGCCGGCATGACCCCGCAGGGTTATCTCGACAGCCGCAGCAAGATTGCGCGCCGCCAGCAGATCGTCGAAGCCGTGGCCGACGGCATTACAGTGCCCGATACACTGCTCAAGGCCGTAGCCACCTATAAGGGTGAATCGCGCACCATCGATTATGTATCGATGCCGAAATCATTCATCACCGACATTCCCGCGCCAAGCGATGCGGATCTGAAGACCTATTTCGATGCAAACAAGGAAGCTTACGGCGCTCCGCAGTACCGCAAGATCACCTATGTAAAGCTCGAACCAAAAGATATTGCTGATGAGGCATCGGTTTCGCCTGAGGAAATCAAGGCTGAATACGACAAGAACATCGCCCGCTATACCTCGCCGGAAACCCGCACCATCGAGCAATTGACCTTTGCCAATGCTGAAGCGGCCAAGGCAGCGCATGATCGTCTGGCTGGCGGGACTTCGTTCGAAGACGAAGTAAAAGCTGAGGGTAAGACCATGAACGATGTGGGTCTTGGCACCTTCCAGCGCAATGCCCTGCCCGACCAGACCATTGCTGATGCAATCTTCAAAATGCAGGCTGGCAATGTCAGCGATGTGCTTACCGGCGCCTTTGGCCCGGTCATTGTTCGCGTAACCGCCGCGACACCTGAAGTGGTCAAGCCGCTGGCTGACGTCGAGAAGGATATTCGTGAAACGATTGCCCTGACCCTCGCCGCTACATCGGTCATGTCCGTGCATGATGCCTATGAAAATGCCCGCGCCGATGGTGCGACCATGGCGGATGCTGCGGCCAAGCAGAATCTGAAAATGGTGACGATTGACGCCGTTGATCAGTCTGGCCGCGGACCGGATGAAAAGGAAATTCCCAATATTCCGTTCGGAGAAAACCTGCTGACCGCCGCTTTCCTTGCCGATCAGGGTTTTGATAATGAGCCGCTCAATGTCGGACCAAACAGTTTCCTTTGGTATGATGTTGCAGGCATTACGCCTGCACGGGAACGCACGCTTGATGAAGTGAAGGCGCGTGTGACGGAAAACTGGCGCACAGCCGAGCTTGAAAAGCGTCTGAACGAAAAAGCCGAGGAAGTGCGCAAGCGCGTTGCTGCGGGTACCTCGCTTGACGATATTGCTGCCGAACTCAAACTCACCAAGGAAACCAAGCGTGGCATCACGCGCCAGTCCAAGGACACGGATCTGGGTGAAGGCGGCGTTGCCTCGGTGTTTGATGGCGCCGATGGTCTGGTTGGTGTAACCGAATCTGCGGCTGATCAGTCGAAGCTGATCTTCAAGGTTACGGAATCAATTGAACCGATGAATGTGGGTGCGGATTCGCTGAGTAAAGCCGAGAAAGATTCGTTCAACTCGCGGCTCTCCGACGATCTGCTCGACCAGTTGGTCATGCAGTTGCAGACCGTCTACCCCGTATCCATCAACAAGACTGTTATTGATCAGGCGCTCGCCCGCCAATGATTGCTGTGAGATCGAGAAATGGCTGAACTGAAACGTTTCATCGGTATTGCGGCGGCGGGAAAGGTTCTTTCCCGCGAGGAGGCTGTTGAAGCTTTCGATATCATGATGTCCGGACAGGCCACCCCTGCACAGATCGGCGCCCTGCTGATGGCCCTGCGGGTGCGCGGTGAACAGGTTGACGAGATTGCAGGCGCCGTCTCCGCCATGCGCTCGAAAATGCTCACCGTAAAGGCGGTGCCCGGCGCTATCGATATTGTCGGTACGGGTGGCGACCAGTCCGGCTCCTATAATGTTTCAACCTGCGCTGCCTTTGTCGCTGCCGGTGCCGGTGTGCCGGTTGCCAAGCATGGCAATCGCGCCTTGTCCTCGCGCTCCGGTGCGGCCGATACATTGGCTGCGCTTGGGATTAATATCGAAATCGGTCCGGATCTGATCTCCACCTGCATCAAGGAAGCAGGCATTGGCTTCATGTTTGCGCCATCGCATCACCCGGCGATGAAGCATGTGGGCCCTGCCCGCGTTGAGCTTGGAACCCGCACGATTTTCAATCTGCTCGGCCCTTTGACCAATCCCGCAGGCGTTACGCGCCAGTTGGTTGGTGTTTATGCGCCCGAATGGGTGGAGCCTATCGCGCAGGTGCTGAAGAATCTCGGTTCTGAATCCGTGTGGGTTGTGCATGGTGATGGACTTGATGAAATCACCACCGCAGGTGTGACCAAGGTTGCGGCGCTTGAGAACGGTGTTATCCGTACATTCGAGATTGAACCGGAGACGTTTGGATTGCGCCGTGTTGATCCACAGGATCTCAAAGGTGGGACTGCCGATGAAAATGCGGTGTCGCTGCTGTCTGTTCTTGATGGTGCGCATGGTGCCTATCGCGATATCACCCTGTTCAATGCTGGAGCCGGACTGGTTATTGCGGGTGCCGCAGACGATCTGAAAACCGGCATCAGCATGGCTGCCCATTCAATCGACAGCGGTGCGGCGCGAAATGTGCTAAAGAAGCTGGTCCACGTATCCAACAGCGAGGCAGTCTGATCATGGTCGATATTCTTCGCAAGATTGAAGCTTATAAGCGCGAGGAAATTGCCGCCGCCAAGGCGCAGTTTACCGTCGATGAGCTGAAGGCACGGATCGGGGATCAGGAAGCGCCGCGCGGTTTTCATCAAGCACTCGTGGCAAAGCGTGCGGCCAATGAATTCGGCCTGATTGCGGAAATCAAGAAAGCCAGCCCGTCCAAAGGTTTGATTCGTCCGGATTTCAATCCACCCGCATTGGCAAAAGCCTATGAAGAAGGCGGTGCGGCCTGTCTTTCCGTGCTCACCGATGCGCCATCATTTCAGGGGGCACCGGAGTTTCTGACCAATGCCCGCGCGGCGGTAAGTTTGCCTGCGCTGCGCAAGGATTTCCTGTTCGACACCTATCAGGTGTTTGAAGCCCGCAGTTGGGGTGCCGACTGTATCCTGATCATCATGGCCAGCGTCGATGATGCATTGGCAAAGGCGCTGGAAGAGACGGCCTTTTCATTGAATATGGATGTGCTCGTTGAAGTACATGATGAAGCCGAGATGGAACGGGCACTCAAGCTCACCTCGCCGCTTCTTGGTATCAACAATCGCGATCTGCGCACGTTCAATGTCGATCTTGCCGTATCGGAGCGGCTTGCCAAAATGGTGCCAGCTGACAAGCTGCTCGTCAGCGAAAGTGGTGTGTTCACCCATGCGGATTGCCAGCGTCTGGCGAAATCCGATATCGGCACCTTCCTTGTTGGTGAAAGCCTGATGCGTCAAAGTGACGTGGCCGCTGCAACCCGTGCGCTTCTGCATGGCTCATCGGAACAACAGACAAGCGCCGCATGAACACGACAAAGCTGACCCATCTCGACAGTTCTGGCGCGGCCCATATGGTCGATGTCGGTGATAAGGCCGAGACCGAGCGGGTTGCTGTCGCCGAAGGTTATGTGCGGATGCAGCCAGAAACCCTTCATCTCATCCTCACCGGCAATGCCAAGAAGGGTGATGTGATCGGCACGGCCCGTATCGCCGGGATTATGGCCGCGAAGAAAACCCACGATCTTATTCCGCTTTGCCATCCGCTGCTTTTGAGCAAAATCACAGTCGATATTGATGCGGATACAGCATTGCCGGGCCTGCATGTGCGCGCCACGGTCAAACTATCAGGGAAAACCGGCGTTGAGATGGAAGCACTGACAGCCGTTTCCATTGCCTGTCTGACCATCTATGACATGGCGAAAGCTGCCGATAAGGGCATGATAATCCAAGGTATTCGCCTTCTGGAAAAATCCGGAGGCAAATCCGGCGACTGGTCAGCGGACGGGAATTGAACATGGCAGGCCTTCTTCCCGTTGATGAAGCGCTGCGGCGCATCCTTGCCAATGTTGATCTGCTGGACTCCGAGACTGTAACGCTTGGCGAAGCGGGTGGGCGCGTTCTCGCTGTAGATTTGCATGCCAAACGCCAGCAACCGCCGTTTGCAGCCTCCGCGATGGACGGTTATGCGGTGCGTGCTGATGATGTGGCCAATGTACCGGTTCGTTTGAAGCTTGTGGGCCAATCTGCCGCCGGTCATGCGTTTCAGGGCTCGCTGAACGCTGGCGAAGCGGTGCGCATCTTTACCGGTGCGCCAGTACCTGATGGTGCTGACAGCGTGGTCATTCAGGAAAATACAACTGCCCATGGCGATGAAGTCGAAATTTCCGAGACCATTGCCTTTGGCCGCAACATCCGCAAGGCGGGTCTCGATTTCAACAGTGGCGACGTGCTGCTCGACGCTGGACGACAGCTTGACTCGTCCGCGCTCGCCCTTGCCGCTTCCGCCGATCACCCGCAATTGTCCGTTATCAGGCGTCCGCGTGTAGCGATATTGGCAACCGGTGATGAACTCGTCAGCCCCGGTGAACCCTATCGCCCCGATCAGATCATCGCATCCAACAGTTTTGGTCTGGCTGAAATCGTGCGCAATGCGGGCGGCATTGCCATTGATCTTGGCATTGCCGAGGATCGTCTGGAAGCGTTGAGCGATGCGCTTGATCGTGCCATTGCCGCCAAGGCCGATATTCTGGTGACATTGGGTGGTGCGTCAGTCGGTGATCATGATCTGGTGCAGCCAGCTTTGGCGGCGCGCGGCATGGAACTGGATTTCTGGAAGATTGCCCTGCGACCCGGCAAACCGCTGATGTTCGGCCATCTGCAGGGTATGCGCATTCTCGGGCTTCCCGGTAATCCTGTTTCGAGCCTGATCTGCGCGCATATTTTCCTGACGCCGCTTATCCGCGCGTTCATGGGATTGCCACATGCGCCTGATCTTCGCGCTGCAGTTCTGGGCATCGACATGCCTGTTAATGACCAGAGGCAGGATTATATCCGCGCCCGCATCGTTACCGGCGCTGACGGTACATTGACCGCAACGCCGTTTCCCCTGCAGGATTCGTCCATGCTGAAATTTCTCGCCGACGCCAATGGCCTGATCATTCGCGAGCCGCATGCAACCGCGCTTGCAGCCGGTTCGCCCTGCACCATCCTGATGCTGCGATAGACCAGACCTCTGGAGTCATGGGTCAGTCCACAACTCCAGAGCGGCATTGCCTGAGAGCAACCCAAGGCAATTTTAATACAAGAATCAGGCGGTTATCCGGTGCTCTTTCCGGTCGCTTTCCGTTACATTGGCAAGATCGATCGCCTTTTGCAACTTAGCCGCATGTCTAAATGATGGCTCAAGGGTTTTGCCCTGTTTGACCGCCTCGACAAACCGCTGATAGTTCGTTGCAACCGGTTCGACCTCGACCTCTTTCCACGTTGCCGTTTCGACGTCATCGCCAAGGCAGACGAGCAGTTTCGAACCGTCATGACGATGCACCACTTCAAACGCACCCTTGTCGCCATAGACGCGCAGACGCAGTTCGTTGACATGCCCCGTGGCCCAGCGGCTTGAATGCACCACGCCAAGCGCGCCATTGGTAAAGCTGACAGTCATGGTAAAACTGTCATTGGCATCAAGTTCATATTCGCCAATGCGGTTGTTGGGCGCCTTGTCGAAGGCTTTAAGACGGCAAAAGACCTCATCGATTTCCGTATCGGTGCCATAAACAACGAAATCGAGAATATGGACACCGACGTCACCGAGCGTGCCATTGGAGCCGTGCTTTTTCGACAGGCGCCAGAGCCAGCGGCTTTCCGTCTGCCAGTCACCCCACATTTTCGCGACAAGCCAGCTTTGCAGATAAGATGCTTCGACGTGCTTGACCTTGCCGATCTGGCCGCTTGTCACCAGTTTGCGGGCCGCCTGCAACTGCGCAACATTGCGATAGGTCAGGTTGACCATGCCGACGAGGTTGGCCGCCTCGATCTTATCGGCCATTTCCTTGGCATCTTCGTAATTGGCTGCAAGCGGCTTCTCACAAAACACGTGTTTTCCTGCCGCGACGCACTGCAAGGTTGTGGCGTGATGGATACTGTCGGGAGTGACATTGGCGACCGCATCAAACTCGCCCCATGCAAGCGCTTCTTCGAGTGAGGTAAAAGCACGTTCGATATTGTATTCGGTGCGGAATGCTTCAGCACGGCCGGGATCGACGTCAACCGCACCTGCCAGCGTTACTCCATCGATAGCAGCGAAAGCCTTCGCGTGGGAATTGGCCATACTGCCGGTACCCAAGATCAAAAGACGCATTGGTCCAGTCCTTCAAATGAATGTGCCGCGCACTGAAATCAGGCGCAGGCATTGATATGACAGCTGTTTGAGGTGGCCGCGCAAACGGCCACCATGTCGGATCAAAATCCTAGCGGAAACCTTCCTCGCCAGCCTCATGCAGGCTGCCGCCGCGTGCAGTGAGCGGCTCGATAGCCTGTTCAACCGGCACATTCGGCGCAGTATTGAGCAACGGATAGCGATTGGGGTTGTACGCCCAGTTCACCGCATTGCGCAGCACCAGCCCGACATTCGCATCGTGATAGGTCGGATAGGTTTCATGGCCGGGGCGGAAGTAAAAAACATTGCCCGCCCCCTTGCGATAGGTAAGGCCCGAACGAAACACTTCACCGCCCTGAAACCATGACACAAACACCGTTTCAAGCGGTTCCGGCACAGAGAATGGCTCGCCATACATTTCTTCATTTTCCAGCTCGAAATAGCGTGGCAGACCCTTGGCGATGGGATGGCCGGGGTTGACCACCCAGAGCCGCTCGCGCTCACCGGCTTCGCGCCAATGCAATGCACAGGGCGAACCCATCAGGCGTTTGAAAATCTTGGAGAAATGGCCCGAGTGCAGGACAATGATGCCCATGCCTTCCCAAACGCGCTTGGCAACGCGTTCAACGATTTCATCGGCAACATCACCATGGGCGCGGTGCCCCCACCAGATCAGGACGTCGGTTTCATCCAATGCCTTCTCGGTCAAGCCGTGTTCCGGCTCCTGCAAGGTGGTTGTCTTGACAGAAATATTGCCATCGGACTTCAGCAGCTTGGCAATCTGGTTGTGCATGCCTTCAGGATAGATTTCGGCGACGGTCTTGTTCATCTTCTCATGAACATTTTCGCCCCAAACGAGCGTGCGGATAGTCATTTTGTCTTCCTATTCATTGCGTATGCGTGGTTGGGAGGATGCTTTGGTTCAGTCTTAGTTTGACGCTGCCGGCCTGCCCGATTGATCGAAGCGGTGGACATTGTCGTTGATCGGCGAAATATGGAGCAGTTCGCCGGGCTGCTGGCTTGCAGTCCCGTCTTGCCTGACGACAAGCGGGTCCTTCGCGCCAATATCGATATAGAGATAGGTTTCGGAGCCGAGATTCTCGGAAAGGATCAGCTTGCCATTCCAGGCGCCATCCTTCGGCTTGATTTCGAGATGCTCGGGCCGCACGCCAAGCGTATGGGCACGATACGTATCGGCGTGCTTTTCCGTCAGGAAATTCATTTTCGGCGAACCGATGAACCCGGCAACGAAGACCGATTGCGGCTTTTCATAAAGCTCAAGCGGTGTGCCGACCTGCTCGACTATGCCGTCACGCAGCACGCAGATGCGGTCGGCGAGCGTCATTGCCTCCACCTGATCGTGGGTAACGTAGATCATTGTGGTTTCGTGCATCTTTGCATGCAGTTTGGCGATCTCAAGCCTTGTCTGCACCCGCAGCGCCGCGTCCAGATTGGAAAGTGGCTCATCGAACAGAAACACTTTCGGGTCGCGCACAATGGCCCGGCCAATGGCGACACGCTGACGCTGACCACCGGAAAGCTGCTTTGGCAAGCGGTCGAGATAGGCGGTGATCTGCAGCATTTCCGCCGCTTCGTTCACACGCCGCTTGATCTCGTCGGCACCGCCCTTGGCGAGTTTCAGACCAAAAGCCATGTTGTCGAACACGGTCATATGCGGATAAAGCGCATAGGACTGGAACACCATGGCAATGCCGCGCTGCGATGGGGTCAGGCTGTTGACCACCTTGTCATCAAAGGCAAGCGTGCCCGCAGTGATATCCTCAAGCCCGGCGATCAGGCGGAGCAGCGTTGACTTTCCGCAACCGGATGGACCAACGAACACCATGAATTCGCTTGGGCTGATTTCGAGATCAACGCCCTTGATGACATCGAACGTACCGAAGGACTTGCGAACATTATTGAGATGAATAGCTGTCATTTGAATTACCCCTTCACGCCACCGGCGGTGAGACCGGAAATAATCTTGCGTTGGAAAATCAGGACGAGAATAACAAGCGGCACCGTCACAATGACGGATGCGGCCATGATCGTGCCCCACGGGATTTCATGTGCGCTGGCTCCTGATAGAAGCGCGATGGTGACTGGCACCGTGCGCACCTCTGTCGAGGAGGTGAATGTGAGTGCAAACAGGAACTCGTTCCATGCCGCGATGAAGGCAAGCAAGCCTGTCGTCACCATGGCTGGCCACATCAGCGGCAGAAAGACCTTGGTGATGATGACCCACGGTGTTGCCCCGTCGACAATCGCTGCCTCCTCGATTTCAATTGGCAGGTCCCGCATGAAGGTGGTCAGAACCCAGACGGTGAATGGCAATGTGAAAATCGTATAGGAGAAAACGAGGCTCCACAGCGTGTTGTAGAGACCAAGAAACCGCACCACTTCAAACAGGCCTGCGAGCACCGCAATCTGCGGAAACATCGAGACGGACAGGATTGTCAGCAGCAGCAGCGAGCGGCCACGAAACCGCACACGCGCCAGTGCAAAAGATGCGGTGACGGCAATCAGCAGGGCAAGCAGCACCACCAGAGTGGCAACGATAAGCGAGTTCAGCAGATTGCGGGTAAAGCTACCCGCGTTGATAACTGAAACATAGTTCTCGAAAGAGAACGATGTCGGAAAATATTCGACGGTGAAAAGCGCACTGCCGGTTTTGAAGCTGGTGATGATCGCATAATAGAACGGAAAGACCGCCAATACGACAATCAGGGTGACGAGCGCGTAAAACGCCGTGTTTTTGGTGAGATTCCAGATCATCAGCGGTCTCCTCCATCGAGGCGTACACGGCCAAGCCAGATCGCCAGCACAGTCATCAGCGCAATGGTCAGGAACAGCAGCGTCGATTGCGCCGAGCCATAGGCGAATTTGTCAAACTCGATCAGATTTTCACGCGCCAGCACCGACATGGTTTTTGTCTGCGAGCTGTTGGGCGTGAGCACATAGATCAGGTCGAAAATGCGCATGGCATCGAGCAGGCGGAAAATAATGGCGACCATCAATGCGGGTTTGATCAATGGCAGTGTGATGCGGAAGAACTGCCGGATCGGATGAACACCGTCGATGTGTGCGGCCTCATAGATGTCTTTTGGCACCATCTGCAGCCCGGCAAGGATAAGCAGCGCCATGAAGGGCGTGGTTTTCCAGACATCGACGATCAGCACTGCGGTCATCGCCGTATCGGCGCTTGCCGTCCAGGCAATGGGCTGGCTGATAAAGCCAAGACGCAGGAACAGATCGTTGAGAATGCCGAACTGGTCGTTGAGCATCCAGCCCCAAAGGCGGGCTGATACAATGGTCGGGATCGCCCATGGGATGAGAATTGCAGCGCGGACAATGCCCCTGCCCTTGAATTCCGCATTCAGGACAAGCGCAACGATCATGCCAAAGAAGGCTTCAAGCGCTACGGAGATGACACTGAAACGCACGGTGTTCCACACGGCGTTCCACCAGGTCGGATCAACCAGCAGGCCCGAAAAGATTGTGCGGCCGCTTTTCAGCTGTATCCATGAAAGATAATTCTTGAAACCAACCCATTTCGCCGCGCCCATATTGGTGAGCGAAGCGTCGGTGAAAGAGAAATAGATCGTCCGAAGCAATGGCCAGCCGGCAACAATGGCGAGCGCGATGATCATCGGGATGAGAAACAGCTGCGCCGAGCGGGCGCGCTGTCGCATAAGTTCTGAACGTGCGGTGGAAGGCGTCATAATCGTATTCCTGCCCGTATAGTTTTGGCCCGTAAGGTTCTGGTTGAAGCGAAAGCGTCAGGCAAACGGTGCGAACAGGGTTCGGGAGGTGATGAACACCATCCGCACCGTGCCCTTCTGCTGGCAGGGTCTACCAGCTGTCTCCTTTGAGTTCGGTCAGCTTGGCTTCGAGAACCTCGAGGTTTTCCGCAGCGGTGCCATTGCCCGACAATGTGTCGTGTACGGCGCTCCAGAACATGTTGGACACTTCGTTGTATTTCACCTTCGTTGGCGCTGAGGGGCGCGGAACCGAGTTTTCAAATACGGCTTTCCAGTTTGGAATCAGCGGCTGTGCTGCTGCAACATCCTTGTCGTCATACAGCGCCTTGATGGTTGGCATGCTGGCAAGCGCGATCGCCCGCGCCTTTTGCTGTTCGGGAGAGCCGAGGAACATGGCAAGCTTGATCGCCTCCTCGGGTGATTTCGAATATTTGGAAACCGCAAGATTCCAGCCGCCAAGCGTGGCCGCTGAATTTTGACCCTCCTTGCCGCTTGGCAAAGGTGCCACATCGAACTTGCCCTTGATCGTGCTGCCATCGGCGCCGCCAAGCGCATAGGCGTAAGGCCAATTGCGCATGAAGACAGAATTGCCCGTCTGCCAGACACCGCGTGCCTCTTCTTCCGTATAGGCGAGCACACCCTTTGGCGAGATTGAATCGACCCAGCCCTTGGCGCGATCAATAGCGGTGGCCGCATCGGGGTTGTTTATGGAGATCGTGCCATCGGCCTCAATGATCTGTCCGCCGCCCGATGATTTCACCCATTCAAGCGCATTGCAGGTCAGGCCTTCATAGGCATTGGCCTGAAATACAAAGCCGTAAATGCTTTTGTTACCGGCGGCGCGCTCACCATCCTGAATTTCCTTGGCGGTTGCCGCCATCTCATCCCAGGTCTTTGGCACAGGCTTCTTGTACTTCTCAAGAAGATCCTTGCGGTAATAGAGCGCCGGAGCATCCGTGAACATAGGCAAAGCCACAAGCTTGCCATCCACGGTCTGGCTTTCGATGATCGAGGGAATGTGCTGGTCGATAACGTCTTTGGCTGCAGGCTTCAGATCAAGAAACTGGTCGGCCAATTGCGGCGCCCAGATCACGTCGGTGCGGTAAACATCAATATCGGTATTTCCGGCAGCGAGCCAAAGACGGTACTGGCCGAAATTATCGGAACTATTGGCGGGCATGGCAACAATTGAAACCTTGTTGCCCGTTTCCTTTTCAAACTTGTCGAGCTGGCTGCGCAGAAACTCGCGTCCATTGCCCGTATCACCCGACACGATGGCAAGATTGGCGGCAAATGCTCCCGACGCCAGCAAAGTGGTGGTCAAAAGGGTCGCAATAAATGATTTGGCTTTCATGATTTCCTCCCAAAAATCTGATGGAATCGGATCACTTGCATCGTGGTGACGCCAGTTTCCCCTCGTAAAACTCCTCCTGAAGCGCTTTGGTAAACTCATTCAAACCATAAATTCAAAGCGCTTTGAATGAAAAATGGCAAAGCTGTTTTAAACTGTCAAGCCGCAAATTGGCTATTGCCTTGGAGCCCTACATTCCCAGATTGATCATTTTCCAATATTATTATGGAATAACAAGCTATTGTGTCCGAACGCTTACATCATAAAAAGCGGGCATGTCCCTGGTTGAAACTCGGGGCTGATAACCATAGATCACAATATTGCGAGAAATTACTCAAAGCGCTTTGAATTTTTGCTCTGGTTGTGTTTATTATTTGCGGTCATATCTGCGCTGCGGACATAGCGTTCCGGTCACCGGAATGTTTGGCTGCTTTGCCTGATCGAATTGAATACTGGATTGCTGCCATGAAACTTAAGGAACTGGCCGACCAATTGGGACTCTCGCAGACAACAGTCAGTCGCGCCCTGAACGGCTATCCTGAGGTTAACAAGGCAACCCGTGAGCGCGTCAGTGAGGCCGCGCTCAAATTCGGTTACAGTGCCAATGCCAATGCGCGCCGCCTTGCCATTGGTCGCATCGGTGCTATCGGCATTTTGATGCCGCGCGATCGCAGTGAACGTTTTGGCCCGCACACAAGCGAGTTTTTCTCCGGTCTGGCCGAGCAGCTTTCACTGCATGAAATGGACCTGCTGATGAGCCCGAGCATCAACAATGATGAACTGGCGGCCTACAGGCGGCTGATTTCCAGCAAGCGTGTCGATGGCATTATCGTAACCGGCCCTACCCTGATGGATGAACGGGTTGCCATGCTCACCGAGGCAAAGTTTCCTTTTGTGCTGCATGGACGCACCAACATAACGGCGCCGCATGCCTGGCTCGATATCGACAATGCCGGTGCATTCAGGCAGGCAACGTCACATCTGCTTGATCTTGGGCACCGCCATGTCGCGATGATTGACGGTCTCAAGGGGCACACATTCTCCGAGCATCGTGAAATGGGATATCGCGAAGCGCTGGTGGAACGCGGCCTTCCCATTGATCCGCGTTTCATCGTGCATGAGCGCTTTTCCGATGAGACGGGCTTTCATGAGGCGCAGCGGCTGTTATCCTACACACCGCATCCGACGGCTATCCTTGCCGGTTCCATGATGACAGCGCTTGGCGTCTTCCGCGCCATTCGCTCCAGGGGTTATGAATTGGGCAAGGAAGTCTCTGTCATCGCCCATGATGACGTTTTTCCCTATCTCAATGCCAGCAACATGGTCCCGGCCATGACGACAACCCGCTCCTCGATCCGCTCCGCCGGTTCGCGCATTGCTGAACTGCTGGTGCGGGTGCTGGATGGCGAGCCAGTCGAAAACATCCACGAGATATGGCCCGTCGAGCTTGTCCTGCGCCAGTCAAGCGGACCACCCGTCGCTGCGCGGCGTTAAAGCAAGCGTTTAGCGATTCGGGTAATTGATGTCGTAATACTGTGATATCCGATTGGTGATCGATCAAAAAGCGCCTTCGATTCAGCCATTTTCATCACCATACAGCTAGTATTGACGCTTCGAGTACAGTCGCAACGGAATATTAAGCACTTGTAGAACAATGCTGGAACAGATAGTGTTTGTTCTGGTTTTGTTTTTCCGATTCCCTGCTAAAGGATCGCCGATGCTCACGCGTAAACAACATGAACTTCTTCTCTTCATTCATGAGCGTCTGAAGGAGACGGGTATCCCGCCATCCTTCGACGAAATGAAGGATGCGCTGGATCTGGCTTCCAAATCCGGCATTCACCGGTTGATCACTGCGCTCGAAGAACGCGGCTTCATTCGCCGGCTTGCCAACAGGGCACGCGCGCTGGAAGTCCTGCGCCTGCCGGACTCCATTGCTCCGGGGCTCAACGCCCAGAGAAAGTTCGAGCCAAGCGTCATCGAGGGCAGTCTCGGGCGCAATGTTGCGCCGCCAAAGCCGCAGCCGCGCGCTTCCAACGACATGGACATGCCTGCCAATGTCAGCATTCCCGTCATGGGCCGGATCGCTGCGGGTGTGCCCATCTCCGCCATCCAGAACCAGACCCATATGCTGAGCCTTCCGCCGGATATGATCGGCAGCGGCGAGCATTACGCGCTGGAAGTTAAAGGCGACTCGATGATCGAGGCGGGTATTTTTGATGGCGATACCGTCGTCATCAAGCGCGGCGATACGGCCAATCCCGGTGAAATCATCGTGGCTCTTGTCGATGATGAAGAGGCAACCCTCAAGCGTTTCCGCCGCAAGGGAGCATCGATTGCCCTTGAAGCGGCTAATCCTGCCTATGAAACGCGGATTTTTGGACCGGATCGCGTGCAGGTACAGGGTAAACTCGTCGGACTTATCAGGCGTTATTGATCCAGACCGACATCCCGTTCATCGCTGTTCGGGGTGCTCGCTTTTGTTTTTGGCTTATGTACACGTTCCGGCATGTTGCGTGCCGCTCGTGAGTGAACGCGGTAAGTGTTCCATGGCCGGTCTGGCGGCCCAATGGCATAGGTCAGGCTGGCTGAAATCAACCTTTGATCCAATGCTTGTTCGATGCTGGAAGCATTCATTGCTTCCCCCTGCCCCTGTGTGACCGGGTCCAAGCGGATTTCCGCGGCGCCATTCAAAGCAAGATCATGCAATGTAACAACCAATATGCCGGGATTGTTACAGCTGACATCCCTTCCCGCAAAGGCCAGAACGACAATATTTCCTTCACTACAGGCTGCGTCCCTGTATGCAGCTTTATCCGTATAGGCGATGATAAGCCCTCCCGGTTCGCGCGCCGTACAAAGCTTGTCCGCACATTCAAACATTCCGTCTGCAGCTTGCGCATTGGCCTTGGCGGGTTTGATGATCTGCGCAAGCCCATAACCCTGCTGCCAATTGTTCAGGATGAACGCGCCGCCTTGCGACCGATTGATCATCAGTGTTTCGCCATTACGCAGTCCGACCAGTCTGCCATCCTCCGATATGACAATATCCGGCGGTACGGTGCGCAGCATGATGAGCGCGCCGACGGCCAATAGTGGCAGGCTGCACAGGCGCAGCCATGACGACAAGCACAAGAGGACAATCAATCCCGCACTCAGGAGCAGCAGGCTCATTTGCGGCATTGGGCCAAGATGGCCGCTGGGCGAAAGGGCCGCGACATGATTGGCAATGATGGTGAAGAGTTCAATCCCCCGCTCCATGACACGGAAGGGCAGCCAGTCCATATCGAAAGGCATGAGCAGCAATGCCAGAACGGCGAAGGGCATGACAAGGATGGATATGACAGGCAGAGCCAGTGCGTTGCCGATCAAACCAAGTGGTGCCGTATTGTTGAAATGATAGACGGCAAAGATCGCACTGGCTGAACCGGCGACCAAAGACGTCATGGCGATGCCATTGATATGATCGACGATCCTGTCCGGCAATTGCAAAAGCAAACCATTGCGGCGTTTGCGCCTGCTGTTCCCCAATGCTCTGCGGGGGGACCACCAGCCATAAAATGCGATCAGCGCTGCCGTGGCCGAGTAGGACATCTGAAAGCTCGGTCCCAGAATTTCGTGTGGTGCGATGGCGATTGTAACAAGTGCCGCCAAAGCAACATTGCGCAATGACAGTGCCGCGCGGTCCGCGATCATGGCGATGAGTATCACCGCCAGCATGACAAAGCTGCGCTGGGCAGCAACATCGAGACCAGAAAGCAGCAGATAGAATGCGCAGGCCAGCAGCGCGGCAAAGGCTGAGAACTTCTTGATCGGATATCGCGCGGAGAATTCCGGGAAGAATGCCAGCGAGGCACGCAAGGCCCCCATGACGATCGCCGCAACAAGCGCCATATGGAACCCGGATATAGACAGGACATGCGACAGGCCGCTAAGCCGCATGGCATTGTTCGTCGCTTCACTGATGCCGTCGCGCTGTCCGGTGATCTGCGACGCAGCAATTGCCCCCGGCTCCCCCTTGATCTGATGCTGAATATGATTGGTGAGTTGCTGACGCATGCCCGCCACCATCAGCAATATCTGGTCTGCAATCCCGGCGGGTTTTGCAAGCGATACAATTTCCGGCTTGCCCAGAAAGAACCCGTTGCCGCCAATGCCGCGATAGTAGTTATGGAATGCAAAATCGTAATTGCCCGGTCGTACGGGTCCCGATTGCGGACGCAGATGCACCAGACCATGCAGGCTGGTGCCGGGCCCGGCATCGGGGGGCAAGGAACGGGCAGATATAACAAGCCGTTCTGGCTTATAGAGAAGCTGCGGACGTTCGGTTGCAATGACATCCATTGTCAGCCGCCAGCCACCACGTTCGGGCCGGGCGATCGCCACAATGCGGCCCGTCAAACGGGTGGTAATGCCGGAGCCAAGCATCGTTGTATCAAGGCGCATGGTTTCAAACTTGGCGCACAGCATGCCGGTGATAATGCACAGCGCGATGGTCAGGCAGAGACTTATCAGCCGCCTGTTAACAGCCAGCAGTTTCAGCCCTGACAATGCGGTCAATCCGAAGAGAATGGCACTCAGTCTGGGTTCCGTTGGCAGGTTGAAATAGACAACAGCGCCACTCCCGGCAAAGACAGGCACAAACAGAAAGAAATTGCCCCGATCATATTCCCGGCTAAATGCGAGAGGAATGCTCGATGGTATGTGCCGAACCCAATGCCATCTGGTCGTCACCGCGCGGCGCGTCTTTGCTAGAAGATTGCTCCACTCGGGAAAATCAGGTTCGTCTTGAGGTATTTGAGTCGCAAAATCGCGCTCATCGACGGCTGGACGATCAAAAAAGTGCCGTTCACTCGTTTGTGTACTGGTGACAGGGCGCCGCATTTGCCTCCAAATCTGCCAATGCCCTTGCACAGCAGCGCTCCTATGCTACATCAACGCCAGATCAAATCGATTGGAGGTTAGGCTAATAGCCGAAGCCTCCGCTGGAGTACTTATGTCATCACCCGTTGTTACCCGTTTTGCACCCTCCCCGACCGGATACCTCCATATTGGTGGTGCCCGCACGGCCCTGTTTAACTGGCTCTACGCCAAGCATACGGGCGGCAAAATGCTGCTGCGCATCGAAGATACGGATCGCGAACGCTCATCAGAAGCGGCGGTGACAGCTATTCTTGATGGCCTGAAGTGGCTTGGCCTCGATTGGGATGGCGATGCGGTCTCGCAATATGATCGTGCGCCGCGCCACCGGGAAGTCGCTGAAGAGCTGGTCGCCAAGGGCAAGGCCTATTATTGCTATGCTTCACAGGCCGAGCTTGAGGAAATGCGCGAAAAGGCCCGTGCGGAAGGCCGTCCGCCCCGCTATGATGGCCGCTGGCGCGATCGTGACCCGAAGGGAGCACCCGAAGGCGTCAAGCCGGTTATCCGCATCAAGGCGCCGCAGGAAGGCGAAACCCTCGTGCGCGACCTCGTACAGGGCGATGTGCGCTTTCCCAACAAGGATCTCGATGATTTCATCATCCTGCGCTCCGATGGCAATCCGACCTATATGCATGCGGTTGTGGTTGATGACCATGACATGGGCGTTACCCACATTATCCGTGGTGATGATCACCTGACCAATGCCGCACGCCAGACGGTTATCTATGATGCCATGGGCTGGGATGTGCCTGTCATGGGCCATATTCCACTGATCCATGGTGCGGATGGCGCAAAGCTGTCCAAGCGTCATGGAGCGCTGGGTGTGGAGGCCTATCGTGCGATGGGCTATCTGCCTGCCGCCTTGCGCAACTATCTCGTGCGTCTTGGCTGGAGCCATGGCGATGATGAAATCATGTCCGATGCCCAGATGATCGAATGGTTCGAAATCTCCGATATCAATCGCGGTGCATCGCGTTTCGACTTCCAGAAGCTGGAAGCGATCAACGGCCACTATATGCGTTTTTCCGATGATGCCGATCTGGTCAAAGCCATGATCGATATCCTGCCCGAAATCGAAGGCGGCGCGGACATTCTGTCGCGGCTTGATGACCGGACCAGGCAGCAGCTGCTGGCAGCGATGCCCGGCCTGAAAGAGCGCGCCAAGACCCTTGTGGAACTGGCGGACAGTGCAAAATACCTTTTTGCGCAACGCCCGCTTGGTCTGGATGAAAAAGCTTCCGGCCTGCTCAATGAAGAAGGTAGAAGCGTATTGTCAGGCGTTTTCCCGGCGCTTGCCGCTGTCAATGACTGGACTGCCGAGGCTCTGGATGCTGCGGTGCGTGTTCATGCGGAAAATACAGGGCTGAAACTTGGAAAAATCGCCCAGCCGCTGCGTGCCGCCTTGACGGGAAGAGCAACATCTCCGGGCGTTTTTGATGTTTTGGCGGTGCTCGGCCGAGAAGAGTCATTGGGCCGTATTGAAGACCAGATAAAAGGTTAATCCGTAGCCCCGACGGTGCATTTTTTGCATTGCAACATTGCGCCGTTCGGGTACGGTGACGTGCCTGAGACAATCAGGAGAAATACCTCGTAAAGAGGGTCAGTGCTTTGGGCCAGTGTGAAGCATACTGGAATTTGAAGTAACTCGTGTCCTTTCGTTTCCGAAGCTCAACGAGAGCCTATTGCTCAAGCAGCGGGTTTTGGAATTGGTACACGGGATGTCAGCGGGAGCTGAAGCAAGAAAGGAACGGCAATGTCTGAGAATAGCGTCAACATCGATCTGAATGGTCACGAGTTTGCGTTACCGATAAAACAAGGCACCATCGGACCTGATGTCGTGGACATTGGAACACTCTACAAGAACACCGGTGCGTTTACTTACGATCCGGGTTTTACATCCACAGCCTCCTGCGAGTCGCAGATCACCTATATTGACGGTGATGAAGGCATTTTGCTGCATCGCGGCTATCCAATCGAACAGCTCGCTGAAAAAGGCGATTTCCTCGAAACCTGCTATCTCCTGCTTTACGGCGAACTGCCAACAAAGAGCCAGAAGCATGATTTCGATTATCGTGTAACGCATCACACGATGGTGCATGAACAGATGTCGCGCTTCTTCAGCGGCTTCCGCCGTGACGCCCATCCCATGGCTGTCATGGTCGGCTGTGTTGGCGCCCTGTCGGCGTTTTATCACGACTCAACCGATATTTCCGATCCGCATCAGCGCATGGTCGCGTCGATCCGCATGATCGCGAAGATTCCGACCCTGGCTGCGATGGCCTATAAGTATCACATCGGCCAGCCCTTCGTTTATCCGAAGAACAATCTCGATTTCGCAACCAACTTCCTGCACATGTGCTTTGCTGTGCCATGCGAAGATTACGTGCCAAATCCGGTTCTTGCCCGCGCAATGGACCGGATTTTCATTTTGCACGCTGATCATGAGCAGAATGCATCGACATCGACGGTTCGTCTTGCCGGATCATCCGGTGCCAATCCGTTTGCCTGCATCGCTGCGGGTATTGCCTGCCTCTGGGGCCCTGCCCATGGCGGTGCCAATGAAGCAGCGCTGAACATGCTGGGCGAAATCGGGACAGTTGATCGCATTCCCGAATTCATCAACCGCGCCAAGGACAAGAATGATCCGTTCCGCCTGATGGGCTTTGGTCATCGCGTTTACAAGAACTACGATCCGCGCGCCAAGATCATGCAGCAGACGACGAAGGAAGTTCTGGCCGAACTCGGCATCAAGGACGATCCATTGCTCGATGTTGCGATGGAACTGGAGCGCATTGCACTCACCGATGAATATTTCATCGAAAAGAAGCTCTATCCGAATGTCGATTTCTACTCCGGCATTACCTTGAAGGCACTTGGCTTCCCCACCACTATGTTTACTGTTCTGTTCGCCGTTGCCCGCACGGTTGGCTGGATCGCCCAGTGGAAGGAAATGATCGAGGACCCGCATCAGAAGATTGGCCGCCCGCGCCAGCTTTACACCGGTGCGACCCAGCGTGATTACGTGCCAGTCGGCAACCGCAAGTAAGCGCAGTCAAAACTCATGAAAAAGGCGCCAATTGGCGCCTTTTTTGTATTCTCTATCACGATTGGCGTTTGATGTATTCGAGCACTTTTTCAGCAGCAATATCGCCGGAAGGCCTGTCTGTTCGCATCAACTCAGCAATCTCGTCAAAACCGTCGAGTTGCAGCGAACGGGCGTAGCCAGGCCGCAGCAACTGCTCGATTTCCCGCGCGAGCGGACCGGGACGAACAAACTGGTTGAAATATTCCTGAACGACGCGCTTATCGGCAATGATATTGGGCAAGGCCGCACTCCAGATCTTGATGCGCGGCGCAATGAACATCCGCGCCAACCAGTCGGGCCTATAGGATAAAACCGTCGGGATGCGCGCCAATGCCAGCTCGAGCGATACGGTGCCCGAAGCTGCCAATGCGGCATCGGCTTGCGCGAAAGCTTTCAACCGTTCCGCTTCGCCCACCACAATGTTGGGCTGGACCTTCCAGTCCGCAGTCAATTGCCGCACGAGTTGTTCAACTTTGGGAAGCGTCGGCAAGGTCAGTGTGAAACGGTTTCCGCGGCTCGCCAGTAGTTCAATAGCTTCGCCGAAAGGTTTGGAAAGACTGGTAATTTCCGCCTTGCGCGACCCCGGAAGAACCACAAGATGATGTTCCTTCCTTTCGGAAAAATGAGCCTCGCGTGCGCGATTTTGCTCCGCGGCTGCCAGCAAGGGCGCATGCGTCACAAGACGGTGGCCGACATAGGTGGCTGGTGGTCCATCAAGGTCCTTCAGCGCCTGCACTTCGAACGGCAAAATCGCCAGAACATGATCGATGTAGCCGCGCATGGCTTTGGCGCGTTCCGGCCGCCACGCCCAAACCGATGGGCTGATATAATTGATAATCGGGATTGAGGGATCAGCAGCCCTCACCTTGCGCGCCACCCGGTGGGTAAAGTCAGGACTATCGATAATAACAAGACAATCGGGTTTTGCCGCAACGATTGCACCAGCCACCTGCGATATGCGGCGGATGAGCTGCGGTAGTTTCGTGACGATTGCCGTCAACCCCACCAAAGCAATTTCATGCTGATCAAACAATGAGTTGAGACCAAGCGCCTGAAGATGTTCGCCGCCGACACCCGTTAGCGTCACGTCGGCGGGATATTGCCGCCGCAGGGCCTGAACCAGATCAGCACCAAGCAGATCGCCGGACTCTTCACCCGTAACGATGGCAAGGCGTAGCGGCTTGGACGTGGTCATTATTCGGCCTCCTGCGCGAAGGTCTCGATAAAAATACCGGCTTCATTGGCTGCGGCAATTGTTTCGGAATAACCGAGGATCAACGTCCGCCGGGCTTCGATGGCAATGCCCTTCAAACCGGCTTTGACTGCGTTCTCAACGGTGCTGATGCCAATGGCGGGCAAATCTGCGCGCACTTCCTGCTGCGGCTTGGCGCATTTGACCAGAACACCGCCCTTGCGGTTGATCCGTTTGGCGATACGCAGTTCGGCCACCCGCTGCAACATGGCGTCAGTACCCTCCACGCCTTCAAGTGCCACCACACGCCCGCCAACGGCGATCGCCGCCTGCCCGATATCAAGTGAACCGATCATGATAGCCGCCTGACGGGCCGCCTGCATATCGGCAATGCTCGCGCTATCAGCTTTTTTGCGGGTGATCGTTCCGACATCCGGCGCAAGAATATCCGGAACAATTTCGTGGGCACCAACAACCCGGAAACCATAGGATTCGATGGTCGAAATCACCGCTTTGAGCAATCCGTCATCGCCAAGCCGGAATGCGCGCATGAAACGATAGAGCGCGACGAGGTTGCCGTTACCGGGACGCAAGGCTGCCGCGAATTCCGGCCTATGGCGAACGCCACCGGCCAGCACCACATTGGAAATGTCGGATGATTTCAGAATTTTCATCAAACCACCAAGCTCGACTATCGAAATCTCCGCATGTTTGCGTGCGTTGATTTCAGGCGAGGCTTCCCCTTTGATCGCTATGATAAGGGGATCAGCACCCTGCCTGTGCAAGCTTTCGGCTATTGCAATGGGAAGAAGCCCATTGCCGGCAACAATCGCTGTACGGCCTGTTATGGCCGCGGGCAATGCTGGATCGGTGGGTTTAGCTGTTGTCGTCACTGTCGCTGGTCTCGATTCCGGAACCGAGGGGCGGCGTGCAGTAGTGACGTTTGGTATCAGCGAGAATAAAATCGATCAGATCGATAACCGCTGGCGACTGAGAAAACTCAAGCCGTACATCTTCCGCGCGTTTGTAAACCGGTTTGCTGCGGTCAAACAGCATACGCACCGCGTGACGAAGATTGTGGATCTCCGGGCGCGCCATTCCCGAGCGTTTCATGCCAACAATATTCAGACCGGCAAGATAGGCGTGATTGCCGATAGCCATGCCATAGGGCACCACGTCCTTGGCAACGGCCGCAAGGCCGCCAATGAAAGCATGATGACCAACACGCACAAACTGATGCAGTGCCGCCCCACCGCCGATAATGACATTATTACCAACCGTGACATGACCGCCGATCATCACATTGTTGGAAAAGGTCACATTATCGCCAATGTCGCAATCATGCGCCACATGCGAATAGGCCAAAAACATGCAATTATTGCCGACGGTCGTATATCCACGGCTGCTATCCGTACCGCGATGCATGGTGACACCTTCGCGAATGGTGCAGTTCCTGCCGATGGTGAGCGTGGTATGTCCGCCCTTATGCTTGGTGTTCTGTGGTTCGCCGCCCAAAATTGCGTTTGGATAGACTTTGGAACCATCGCCAAGCGTCGTCGCGCCCATAATGACCGCATGGCTTAATATGCTGACATCGTTGCCGATAACAGCTTCCGCGCCAATATGGCAGAATGGACCGATATTTACCCTGTCGCCAATCTTTGCGCCCGCTTCAATAATGGAAGTGGGATGAATGCTGGAATTGGACATCAAGCGCCGGTCTCGTCGTCATCGGGGAAGCTGACCATGGCTGCAACTTCGGCCTCTGCAACCTTGACGCCATCAACTTCAGCCACACAGCTGTATTTGTGGATATTGCCGCGCTGCTTGACCTTGGTCACGCGCAGCTTGAGCTGATCGCCGGGAACAACAGGCTTGCGGAACTTGGCGCCATCAATGGTCATGAAGAAGACCTTGCCGGGCTTACCGCTGCCATTATGAAACAACACGATTGCGCCAGCAGTCTGGGCCATAGCTTCAATGATCAGAACACCGGGCATGATTGGCAATTCGGGAAAATGTCCGGCGAAATGCGGCTCATTGATGCTGACATTCTTGATGCCCGTTGCTGACTCATCGCGATCAATATCAACAATGCGATCAATCAACAGAAAGGGATAGCGATGCGGCAGGTTTGCCAGAAGCTTCTGGATGTCCGCGACGCCAAGAGTGCTCGCCTGTACATTTTCATTCATCTGAACTGCTCTCCTTCTTGGTTCGGGACATCGCGCGAACACTCGCAATCTCGCGGAACCATTGCTTGAACGGCTGGGCGGGCGCACCGGCCCACCGCTCGCCGTCCGGAATATCATTCATAACGCCGCTTGCAGCAGCGATTTCAACGCGTGAACCGATGTTGACGTGATCCTTGATACCGACACTGCCGCCGAGCATTGTCATATCACCGAGCACGACACTGCCGGAAATGCCACATTGCGCAGCAATCACGCAATGGCGTCCAATACGAACATTGTGGGCAATTTGCACGAGATTGTCGATTTTCGTGCCTTCACCGATAACCGTATCCGCCAAAGCGCCGCGATCAACCGTGGTGTTGGCACCAATCTCGACATTGTCCTGAATAATAACGCGGCCAAGCTGGGGCATTTTTTCGAGCCCGGCCTTGCCTGAAACATAACCAAAACCATCTTGTCCAATGCGCACGCCCGGATGCAGCAGCACACGATTGCCCAGAAAGGCATATTGAACCGAGCAGCTCGGCGCGATGTAGCAATCACGGCCGACCTTACAGCCATTGCCAATCACCACATTGGCGGCAATGACCGTCCCTGAACCGATTGCCACGCCTTTGCCAATGATAACGCCGGGTTCGATGGTAACACCCGCCTCGATTTCAGCGGTCGGATCAATGATCGCATGGGGCGAAACGCCAGTCTCGTCGCCACTCCAAAGATGCGCATTTACCGCCCTTGGATAGAGCGCGCGGCCAATGGCAGCAAAATCCTGTTGCGGATGGCGGGTAACGATAATGGCAACATTTTTTGGGATGCTTGGCTTGACTTCGTCGGTGCAGAGAACGCCTGCGGCCTTCAAACCTTCGAGGTTTTGCGCATTCTTCTTGCCATCGATAAAGACAAGGGCATCTGGTCCTGCATCTGCGAGAGAAGCAAGACGTGTCACCGGGCGGTTAGCCAGAGAACTGTCCACAAGAACGCCATTGGCCAGATCGGCGATCTGACCAACAGTCACGTTCAATAGTGGCTCATAAAAGATCGGATCGGCCATCGACTAACTTTCTCCCCCGGGGAAGTATGCTCCCCCGGGAGGTCAGCAATCTATCAGAATTTGCTCGACATGCCGAAGTTGAAGTTCTGCACCTGATCGCCGTCCACTTTCTTGACTGGGAAAGCGTAGTCGAAGCGCAGCGGTCCGAACGGCGATGCCCACATGATACTTACACCCGCAGAAGCACGCCATTCCATACCGTCGTCAGCTACATAGCGCTGACCCTTGTTATTCTTGAGCTCATTGCCATACAGTGTCGCAGCGTCGGCGAACAGAGCACCACGAATACCAAGGCTCTCAGGAACGATCGGCAATGGAAACTGAGTTTCCACACTCGCATTGAAATACGTTGTGCCACCGAGGAAACTACCCTCACTATCCTTAACGCTGCTATCCCGTGGACCAATACCGGCATATTTGAAGCCGCGGATCATGTCCTGATTGTTCTTGAACAAGTCAAACACGCGCAGATCATCGCCAAATCCTTCAATGTGACCGGCGCCTACACCAACCAGACCGACAATATCCATTTCCTGGGAAAGCGTCTTGTAATAGCTACCCTTGAACGTTGTCTTCAGGAAGTTCGCGTCACCGCCAACACCAGCATATTCCTGATTAAACTTGGCATAGATACCGTCATGCGGATTTTTACGATCGTCAATCGTATCATAGACCAATGACCAGCTAACCGATGATTTGATCCAAGCGCCGTGATCGGCCGCATCGGCAAAAGCCTGCGAAATCTCGTTCAGATTAACCGAACCATCAGGATTGCGCGCATCGCTATCAATCTCATATTTTTCCTGCGAAAGGTTGTACGCAACACCAGCAGTCAAAGTTTCAGTGATTGGCAAGCCAAAGCGGATCGTACCACCGGTCAAATCGGTTTCATACTTGTTGTTAACGCCAGACTGACGCTTGAACAGATCAAAACCAGCAGAAATACGCTGACCGAGGAAATAAGGTTCGGTGAAGGACAGCGAATAGGTACGGTTGTTGTTCAGACCGCCACCGGCGCCGATACGAATATACTGACCACGACCAAGGAAGTTACGCTCGGTGATCGAGCCTTCAACTGTCGGTCCGGGGCTTTCACCACCGGTCGTATAACCACCACCGATGGAGAATTCACCCGTTGATTTCTCAACCACATCCACAACGAGCACGACCTGATCAGGCTGCGAGCCCGGAGCAGTCGAGATGTTGACCGTCTGGAAGAATTCAAGGTTTTCCAGACGCTTCTTGGCGCGCTGGATCAGAACCTGATTGAACGCATCGCCTTCGCTCACATCGAATTCACGACGGATAACGTAGTCGCGCGTCTTCTCGTTGCCGCGGATTTCGATACGCTCGAGATAGGCGCGCGGCCCCTGATCGATGTTATAGACAACCGAAATCGTGTGGTTTTCGAAGTTGCGATCGCCGCGCGGCTCGACCTTGGCAAAGGCATAACCCTGACCGGCAACCTTTTCCGACAGCTTGATGATCGAATCTTCAACTTCCTTGGCGTTGTATGTATCGCCTTCGGATGTCTGCACGAGACCATTCAGTTTGGATGTATCAACACCTTCAACCGAACTCTGGATTTCGACGCCGCCAAACTTGTACTTCTCACCTTCTTCAACCGTGACGGTGATCGTGTACTCATTGGTCGCTGCATCAAGATTGGCAGTCGACGAGACAACGCGGAAATCCGCATAACCACGATTGTAATAGAACCGACGCAGTGATTCTTCGTCAGCGCGCATGCGGTCTTCACTGTACACGTCATTGCGTGTCAGCCAGGACAGTGGGTTGGAGCGCTTTGTCGAGATAACGTCGCGCAGACGGCGTTCACCAAAAGCCTGATTACCGACAAACACGATATTGGCGATCTTGGTGCGGTCGCCTTCATTGATTTCGTAAACAACGTTGACGCGGCCCTGACCCAGATCCATCAGGCGCGAACTAACCGTAGCATCACTGCGACCGACATTGCGGTAAGCGGCGCGGACGGCCTCTGTGTCGGCATCAAGTGTCGCCTGGTTGAATGCATCGCGCGACTTCAACTGAACGGCGCCTGCAAGCTGCGCGTCCTTGATCTTCTTGTTGCCCCGGAAAATGACCTGATTGACCACCTGATGCTCGGAGACGGTGACGACAAGCGCACCGCCAGCCTGCGTAATGCGGACATCGCCGAACAGGCCCGTTGCGAACAGGCGCTTGGTAGCAGCATCAATATCATTGTTGGAGAAAGGCTTGCCTGGCGTAATGCCGAGATTGTCCTTGACTGTCTGGGCATCAACACGGGTATTCCCGCGCACTTCAATGCGGCTGACTGTTGCTGCATGGGCTACTGTAATCCCCGCAACCGTGGTGACGATTGCTCCCGAACTTACAAGAGCCGCTGAAATGGCGAGCGCCGACGCTGCACCAACGAATTTTGAACTTGCCGCCATAGGCCTACTAAACCTTTGTTTCTCGTTGTCCCCGGGCGAGATCCCGGACTAAGCACTTACTCGCACACCGTCATAGCCGGTTTTTACATACACGCAAGGCTTACGGTTAAAATCTATTTACTTCACACGAAAGCGTGGCATCCATGCCACGCCATTCACAGCTTATAGTAAACAGATCATAACGCTTTTCCAGCCCATGCCTGTAATTTTCACTAATGTTTAATTTTCGTCACCGACAGGCGAAAAGATCATTAAACACAACAAATCCCATAAATCCGAGCACCAATAGGAAGCCCACCCGGAAAAAAATCTCCTGAACAGCCGGTTTTACCGGTCTGCGGATGACTGCTTCGACGGCATAAAAGATCAAATGTCCCCCATCGAGCGGTGGCAAAGGGAAAAGATTGAGCAAACCAATGCCGATTGACAGCATTGCGGTCAGCTGAATCAGCCAATCGACCCCCTGACTGGCCGCCTGCCCCGCCATTGTGGCAATCTTGACTGGTCCACCCAGCTGGCATTTGTCCTCGCGTCCGGCAAAGAAGCGGCTGAAGAACTGGCCAGTGCGGGCAATAATGAAACCGCTCTCACGCACGGCCTGACCGACTGATTCGATTGGGTTATAGGTAATGCGGCGGAAATTGCCGAGTTCCTGATTGTTCACGACACCGATAACGGCAACTTTTACCGTGTTGCCCAAGGCGTCCTTTTGTTCTGCAAGTTCCGGTGTTGCGGTCAGGTTCACTTCCTGCCCGTTGCGTTCCACAACAAATTTCAGAGAATCGCCTGCCCGTGCAGAAACATGGCGCTGTACGTCGGCAAAAGTTTGAACCTTGTCGCCATCGACACTGATAAAGCGATCGCCGGGCTGAAATCCCGCCACGGCAGCGGGGCCACCCGGACGCACTTCAGCGACCATGGGATCGGCAACCATGCGACCATAGAGAGCAAAAAAGACGGAAAAGATTGCAACGGTGAGGAGAATATTGAATGCAGGTCCGGCAAAGACGGTTGCTGCGCGCTTCCAGACCGGTTGGGTATGGAAGGCAACAGCCCGCTCTTCGGCACTCATGTTTTGGGTCGCAGCAACCGGTGAGCTTGCAACGCTCTCGTCACCGGCAAACTTGACATAACCGCCCAAAGGAATCGCCGACAGTTTCCAGCGCGTACCGCTGCGGTCATTGAAGCCGAACAGTTCCGGGCCAAAACCGATGGAAAACGCCTGAACGCCGATGCCGCACCAGCGCCCGACGAGGTAGTGTCCCATCTCGTGAACGAAGACCACAACCGTTAGTACAATCAGAAAGGGTAAAATCGTACCAATAAGCAAACTGTGCGTGCCGAAAAGATAGCTCAGCGTATCCGTCAAAATGTCCTCCGGGCCTTGCCCAACCCCTCAAAGGGATCGCCGGGTTTGGCCTGCTAGAAAAGAATATCGTAAGGCGTTTCCGGTTTCACCAGAATTGCCCCGATGAGGTACAGCAATGCCGCAGCCGCCACAAGTCCATCCACCCGGTCCATCACGCCACCGTGACCGGGAATCATCTGGCCCGAATCCTTCACACCAAATTTGCGTTTGACCCATGATTCGCCGAGATCACCGATTTGAGCTGTTACCGACAGCACAAAGGCGATGAGTGGAATGGGAACACCGCCAGCCGGTGTTATGAATGCCGCGCAAGCCACGCCAGCTGCAATACCGGCTGCAGCGCCGCCAATGGCCCCTGCCCAGGTCTTGTTGGGTGAAAAGCGCGGCGCAAGCTTTGGGCCACCAAGCGCGCGCCCGTTGAAATAGGCGAAAATGTCAGTTGACCAGACAACGGCAAAGAGGAACAGAATGGCCGCAAACCCATCGCCCGTGTCGCCGCGCACGAAGGTCAGAGCTATGGATGGAAATCCCGCATAGAGCAGTCCTGTGGCCGGCCAGATGCCGGATTGCCTGCCACCAAGGATAGCCACCAGAGCCGATCCGGCCAGCAAAACAGCGATGATCAGCAAACCGTTATGCGACAGCATCAACATGCCCAACACGATGATGAGGCAGGCCCAGGAAACGCTACGGGTCAGGACGTTTGAACGGGGTTCCGTAATGGCATGCCATTCATAAAGAACGCCGAGCCCGATAGCGCAGGCCATCAGCGTGAACGGTAAGCCGCCAACCCATGTCAGCGCCACGGCAATCGCGATCAGAATAATCGCACTGAATATGCGTTTGTATAAATTGGAAAAACGGCCGGGGCCCTTATCCGGTGCAGATGCCCCTGAAGCCGTCACAGGGCGATTTCCTGCTGATTGACACCGCCAAAGCGCCGTTCGCGCATATGAAATGTCTCAATCGCCTCGGCCAGATGCGTCGAGCGGAAATCCGGCCAGTAGCACGGCAGGAACATGAATTCCGAATAAGCAGCCTGCCACAGCAGGAAATTGGAAAGGCGCATCTCACCGCTGGTGCGGATGATCAGGTCAGGATCAGGAATATCCGATGTATCCAGTCGCGCCGAAATGGCTTCAGCGGTCACATCCGCCTGCGCCAAAGCGCCAGAGGCAACTTCAGCGACGATTTTCTGCACTGCCCGGGTGATTTCGTTGCGTGAACCGTAATTAAAGGCAATGACAAGGGTCAGCGCAGTATTCTTCTCGGTCAGGGTCTCGGCTTCACCAAGCAGACCGCGAATATCCTTGGCCAAGCCTTCGCGCTCGCCAATGACGCGCACACGCACATTTTCGCGGTGAAGATCAGCCAGATCGCGCCGGATGAACAGTTTGAGTAATCCCATCAGATCAGAGACTTCAGAACGCGGGCGCGACCAGTTTTCCGATGAGAATGCAAACAGGGTCAGAAACGGAATGCCCATTTTTCCGGCAGCGCGAATGGTTTCACGCAAAGCCTCCACGCCAGCCTTGTGTCCGGCAGCGCGCGGCAGGCCACGAGCCTTTGCCCAACGGCCATTTCCATCCATGATGATGGCAATGTGGCTCGGATTGGACATGGCACTCAACCTCCCGTGGTATTAAAGGACGAAAGCGAACTAAACCTGCATGATTTCCGCTTGCTTGACCGCAACGACCTTGTCCATTTCGATGATCGTTTCATCTGTCAGTTTTTGTACCTTGTCGGAAAGGACCCGGTTGTCGTCCTGACTGATGGCACCGTCCTTTTCGAGCTTTTTCAACTCGTCCATACCGTCCCGGCGAACATGGCGGGCGGCCACTTTTGCCTGTTCGACATATTGATGAGCAATCTTCACCAGTTCCTTGCGGCGCTGTTCATTAAGCTCCGGCAATGGGATACGCAGATTATTGCCATCAGTGATTGGGTTGAGACCAAGGCCAGACTCGCGAATTGCGCGCTCGACCTTGCCGACCATCGACTTGTCCCAAACCGATACGGCGAGCATACGGGACTCTGGAACTGTAATATTGGCAACCTGATTGAGTGGCATGTTTGAGCCATAGGCTTCAACCACAATCGGCTCCAGCAGGCTCGGCGATGCGCGCCCGGTGCGCAGACCATTAAGGTCATGTTTCAATGCCTGCACAGCACCATCCATACGGCGCTTCAGATCATTCAAATCGAGTGCATCACTCATGTTTACTGCTCCTATATTCTTTCCGGTATTCCGGTCAGCCCCAGCGAGATCGACAATTAATCGTCGGATACGATTGTCGCACGTCCTCTGCCCTGCAGAATTTCGGCAAAACCACCCTTTTCGTGGATTGAATAGACAATTATTGGGATATTGTTCTCGCGCGCAAGGGCTACTGCGGTTGTATCCATAACAGTAAGCCCGCGATCAAGCATCTCCTTGTGGGTAAGTTGGTCATAGCGGACAGCATTGGGGTCTTTTTTGGGATCGGCGGTATAAACGCCATCAACCTGGGTGCCCTTGAAGAGGGCGTCAGCCCCAACTTCGGCAGCGCGCAGGGCTGCAGCCGAATCTGTCGTAAAGAACGGATTGCCTGTGCCGCCTGCAAAAATCACCACTTTTCCCATGTCCATATAGGCTGTTGCCTGTCTCTGGGAGAAAGTTTCGCATAATTCAGGCATGGCGATGGCGGAAAGAACGACCGTGTCGATACCGATCTTGACCAGTGAGGTGCGCAGGGCCAGCGAATTGATCACCGTCGCCAGCATACCCATATGGTCGCCCGTAACCCGGTCGCCGCCTTTGGAAGCAACAGCGACGCCGCGGAAAATGTTACCGCCGCCGATAACAACGCCAACTTCGACGCCAAGAGCCCGCGCTTCAGCAATATCACTGGCAATACGGTCAGCAACCGCAACATCGATACCAAAACCCTGATCGCCCATGAGGGCTTCACCGGAGGCTTTCAGCAGAACGCGTTTATAGACAGCCGTACCAACCATAAGACCTCCCGTAGAGTCGCGCATTTCAGATATTCGAAGCCCGGATACACCAAGGGCACCGCGTTGTCACGCGGTGCCCTCTGATTTCGTCAGTTGTGAAATTACTTCTTCACAGCTGCTGCAACTTCCGCTGCAAAATCGGTCTCTTCCTTTTCGATGCCTTCGCCAAGAGCAAAACGGACAAATGCCGTGATCTTGGCTCGTGCGCCGATTGCCTTTTCCGCATCTTTGAGCGCGGCTTCGACAGTCAGGTCAGGATTGATAACGAAAGCCTGCGAGAGAAGAACAACTTCCTCGTAGAACTTGCGCAGACGGCCTTCGACCATCTTTTCGATGATGTTTTCTGGCTTGCCGGACTGGCGGGCGGACTCGGTGAAAACAGCCTTTTCACGCTCGACAGCAGCCGGATCGACTTCAGCCGCAGTCAGGGCCAGCGGGTTGGTCGCAGCAACGTGCATGGCAACCTGACGGCCAAATGCGTTTGCAGCATCTGCGTTACCAGATGTTTCGATGGCAACCAGAACGCCGAGCTTGCCGAGACCATCGGAAACGCCGTTATGGATATAGGTAGCCACAACGCCTTCATTGACGCTGAGCGCTGCCGAACGGCGGAACGACAGGTTTTCACCGATCGTGCCAACAGCATCCTTGATGGTGTCAACAACGGATTTGCCTGTCGACGGATAGGTTGCGGCGGCAACAGTTGCCGTCACGCCATCAGTGCCAAGCGCAACGTTGGCAACATTGCGAACGATGTCCTGAAACGCGTCATTGCGGGCAACGAAGTCTGTCTCGGAGTTGACTTCCACAACAACCGACTTCTTGCCGTTTGTTGCAACGCCAACCAGACCTTCAGCAGCCGTACGGCCAGCCTTCTTGTCAGCCTTCGAAATACCCTTGGCACGCAGCCAGTCAACAGCAGCTTCCATGTCGCCATTGGTTTCAGTCAGGGCTGCCTTGCAGTCCATCATGCCAGCGCCGCTGATTTCGCGGAGTTCTTTTACCTGTGATGCAGAAATGCTCATTATGTCGCCTCTTCTCAAAGCGAAGGCATACTGGGGAAACCAGCATGCCAACTTTGCGGCGCGTCATGCGCCAATACAATTGTTTTTAGTCACCCGTTACGACGGGTATATGAAGCCTCAAGCGGAGGCTTCACCGTCCTGTGCAGGAGCCTGTGCTGGCTCTTCGAGAGCTGGCTCAACAGGAGCTTCTTCCTGAGCGCCGATATCGATGCCCATGGAGCCCTGCTGACGCAGAATGCCGTCGAGTGCAGCCTTGGCAACCAGATCGCAATAGAGCGAGATAGCGCGCGAGGCATCGTCGTTGCCAGGAATCGGGAAATCGATCTGGTCTGGATCGCAGTTGGAATCGATAACAGCAACAACTGGAATACCAAGACGCTTGGCTTCCTGAATCGCAATCGCTTCCTTGTTGGTGTCAACGATGAAGATCAGATCCGGGATCGAACCCATGTTCTTGATACCGCCGAGAGCGCGGTTGAGCTTCTCGCGTTCACGATCGAGGTTCAGGCGCTCCTTCTTGGTGAAGCCCTGTGCATCGCCAGAAAGAAGTTCGTCCAGCTTGCGCAGACGCTGAATGGAGTTCGAAATCGTCTTCCAGTTGGTCATCATGCCGCCGAGCCAGCGGGCATTGACGTAATACTGGGCCGAACGGGTTGCCGCATCGGCAATGATATCGGAAGCCTGACGCTTGGTGCCGACGAACAGAACGCGGCCGCCACGGGCTACGGTGTCGGAAACCTTCTGCAGCGCGCGGTGAAGCAGCGGAACAGTCTGGGCCAGATCGAGAATGTGAATGTTGTTGCGGTCACCATAAATGTATGGTGCCATTTTCGGGTTCCAGCGATGTGTCTGGTGGCCGAAGTGAACGCCAGCTTCGAGGAGCTGACGCATGCTGAAATCAGGCAATGCCATCTCTTAGTTTTCCTTTTCCGGTTTAACCTCCACAGGAAAGAGGCGGGAAACCCGCCACCGGAGGCCATATCGGATTTCTCCCGATATCAACCCAAATCCCGTGTGTGGAATGAAGCGGCTGTTAATCGATATTCCCGGCAAACGCAAGAGCAAGCGCGAGAAAAGGCGATTTTAGCCACTTTGGGCGCTGTTGCCATGGCTTACGACTATCGTTCAATATTCCATCTCAGGATTGTTCGCTATTCTTTTGCAAATCACAGTTGGGGAGATTCTTTGATCGACGCCATGGGCCGTGAGGCCTATTTGATTATATGAAGCCGGATATCAGCGGTTGTGGGGAGTAGGTTGCAAGAAGGTTGTCAGTGGTTCGTGGTTCGACAGGCTCACCATGAGGGAGAGTGAGGATGCAATGATAATCGCAGAGGTTGCATATTAAAAATTGCGGATGGTGCAGATTGCAAATGGTGCAGTTCGCAGACTGTGCAGATTGCAGACAGTGCAGAACTTGACTCCCTTGCATCACCCATCTCCCTCATGGTGAGCCTGTCGAACCACGAACTACGAACCATGCAGCGGCGGTGCTCACCCCCCTCTGTCCTGTCGGACATCTCCCTCACAAGGGGGGAGATCAGCCTTCAATATCATCTTGCACAATCTGAAACTGTTCCGGTTGTGCAAAGGCGTTGATGTCGATGTGATCTCCCCCCTTGTGGGGGAGATGTCCGACAGGACAGAGGGGGGTGATTGCATCTCCAACATTGCAGTCGCAGAACATACACTCCCATCACCAAAGCAGCGTAATTCTTATTTCGTACACTTCGGTGCGTCGAAAAGCTCAAGATTGACGAGCTTGCCGGTCATGGAAAAATCACCGTAGTCCATCTTGAGATCACGGGTGACGCCGTTGCGATAGAGCTTGAAATTAATGCGGTAGCTTGGAAGGCCCTCGGATTTGTCTGAATCATCGAAGTAAGCGATGGACACCGGCCAAGTGTTTTCCTTCTCAAGCGGTCCCATCTTTTTTGTTTCGTCATCGGGATCGCTCGTGGCTGGCTTGCCGATGACCACCGTCGTTGCCATCACCTTGTCGGCATCCTCCGAACCATCAAACAGTTTGGTCTGGTAGAACACGTCTCCGGCAATCGCCTTCCCGATCAGTTCCTGCATGTGGCGCGTGGGAAACTGCGACAGTTCCAGATTTTCCTTGCTCGCATCGGGCTTGGTCAGGGAAATTTCCGTCTTGTCTTTTGCCAATAGGGCATCGCCGCGCACTTCCTTGGTCAGGCTCTGGTCGACAAACGTCTTGTTGACGAAGCGGAATTTCGCGCCGTCACCCGACTCAAACGTTGTGGTCTGCTGATCAGTGACCCGTTGTGGCTGTTCTTCCATATCGACGCGCGTCACAAAGCGAAAATTTGTCGTGTAACCTTCACAATCCGAACCATTGAATTCATATACCATGCGGCCTGTCAGCCCCGTGATACCACTGCTTTCCTGCGCATTATCAAGCTTGAGATCATAGATGGCGCGGTGTGGTACGAGAGTCGCTGTTCCAGCAGCAAAGGCCATGGATGATCCGGAAAGACCGAGGGCGCTCATGCTGAAAACGAGGACGGGGAATAGACGCATTGACAAGATTCTCCAGTTTTCGAATGTGCATATTAAAAAAACTCTTGGCGGAAGCGAGGCAAAAATCGCAACTTCATTCACAATCAATTGCGATTCCGCAACATAAGGATAGGAAATCCCATGAGCAGCACCATCGACAGCCGTCTAAACGAGCTTGGCATCACCCTCCCCGTCGCCGCAGCACCGGCGGCCAATTACGTCCCGTTTGCACAAAGCGGCTCCTGGCTTCTGACATCAGGACAGTTGCCACTGGCAGGCGGTAAACTTATTCACACGGGTTTGCTCGGTGCTGATCTTACGCTCGCGCAGGGTCAGGAAGCGGCAAAAGCCTGTGCCATCAACATTCTCGCACAGGCAAAGGCCGCGCTTGGCGATCTGGAAAAGATCGAGAAAGTTGTAAAGATTACCGTATTCGTGGCCTCATCTGCCAATTTCACCGAACAGCATCTCGTCGCCAATGGCGCTTCCGATCTGCTGGTTGCCGTACTCGGCGACAAGGGCCGTCACGCACGCTCAGCTGTTGGCACTGCCGTTCTGCCACTCAATGCGCCTGTGGAAATCGAAGCTATTATCGAGGTTCGCTGATTATGGCATCTTTGGATTGGCTGACGAAAATGCCGATTGCCCACCGCGGATTGCATGACCTCAACAAATCCCGTTGGGAAAATACGCTTTCTGCGTTTGACGCTGCGGCAAGCGCCGGTTTTGCCATTGAATGCGATGTGCATCTGTCTTCCGATGGCGAAGCCGTTGTTTTCCACGATGGAACGCTGGACCGACTGGTTGGCAAATCAGGCAATATTCATGACGTTTCGGTTGCCGATGCCGCAGCCTTGCGGGTGGGTGGCACCAAAGATCATGTGCCGACGCTGGCTGAAGCGCTGAAACTTATTGCCGGACGCGTTCCTATTGTGATCGAACTCAAGGGCATTCCGGGGCGTGATGATGGTCTGGTTAAGGCCGTGGCCAGAGATTTGGCTGACTATAAGGGCGATGCGGCCATCATGTCCTTTGATCACCATCTCATCAGATTGTTTGGCAGGGATGCCCCGGCATTCCCGCCGGGCTCACCGCCGAGGGGCTGAAGGATAGCGATCTGGAAGCGCATTTCGCCATGCTGGCCTATGATATCGATTTCGTTTCCTACAATGTTCATCATCTGGAAAACCGGTTTATCGGTTTTGTGAAGGGCAAGCTGGGTCTCCCGGTAATTTCCTGGACAGTGCGCAGCCCCGACGACAAGGCGATAAGTGATGCGCATGTCGATCAGATCACGTTTGAGGGATTTGATCCACGAACGGTTTGAATGGGCTCATCTTCTGCCTCGCCGCCTCTTGTATCGCCGGGTGAAATACCTAGTTTAAACAAAGGCAGCGAGGCGATTTTATCCTGCCGGCAACGTCAGGAATCTAATTCACCAATGTCAAATCTTGATCAGGGCGAGTTTACCTTGCGCGTCGGCGATGGCATCGGCGCGTTTACACCACAGGAATGGTCGCAGCTTTCCGGCACATCGAGAGATGCACCTGACTATAATCCCTTTCTTTCCTACGCCTTCCTCTCCGCATTGGAAGATTCCGGCTGCGTCGAGCGGAAATCCGGCTGGCTTCCGCAATTCCTCCGCTTGGAAGACGCAGCTGGAACCGTCATAGGCGCGGTGCCGTGCTATCTGAAGGGTCATAGCCAAGGCGAATACGTCTTTGACCATGGCTGGGCTGACGCCTTCGAGCGCGCAGGTGGGCGGTATTATCCAAAGTTGCAGGCGAGCATTCCTTTCACCCCTGCGACCGGCCCTCGCCTGCTTGCACATCGTGATTGGGATGGTCCTGCTGTTCGCGCTGCCCTAGCCAATGGTCTGCGGCAATTGACAGGACAACTCGGCGTTTCCTCAGCGCATTCAACCTTTGTGAATGATGACGACCTGCCCGCTTTCAACGAAGCCGGGTTCCTGCATCGCATTGATCAGCAGTTTCACTTCTTCAACGAAGGCTATGAAACCTATGATGATTTTCTGGAAACTCTGGCCGCACGCAAACGCAAAGCTTTGAAGCGTGAGCGGCGTGAAGCGCTTTCCAATGGCATTGCAATTGATCATCTGACCGGCAGTGCTTTGACCAAACCTGTATGGGACGACTTTTTCACCTTCTATACGGATACCGGCAACCGCAAATGGGGTCGCCCTTACCTCAATCGTGAGTTCTATCGCCTCATTGGCGAGCGCATGCCCGATGATATCGTTTTGATGATGGCACGGCGTGACGGCCGCTATATCGCTGGTGCCATTAATTTCATTGGTTCCAACAGGCTCTTCGGCCGCCATTGGGGTTGCATCGAGGATCACCGGTTCCTGCATTTCGAGGTCTGCTACCATCAGGCCATTGATTTCGCCATTAAACACAAGCTGCAAGTGGTTGAAGCGGGTGCGCAGGGCGAGCACAAACTTGCACGCGGCTATCTGCCGGTAACGACTCATTCTGCCCATTATATCGCGCATGAGGGTCTGCGCCGTGCCATTGCGGGTTTTCTCGAGCAGGAGCGCAACGAGGTCGCCATGATGAGCGAAGTTCTCAATGAACATGCTCCGTTCAAGAAATCCGACTGTTGAACGCTTGACCTTGCAGCGTCACATGGCAAACATCCGATTCATCACTGAGACAAAACGGGTGCCCCATGAGCCAGACCTATGACGACAACAATGTGTTTGCAAAAATCCTGCGCGGTGAAATCCCTTCGCACAAGCTTTATGAGGATGCCGACACCTACGCCTTCATGGATGTGATGCCGCAGGGTAATGGCCACTGTCTGGTAATACCGAAAGTGCCATCGCGCAATATTCTGGATGTTGCACCGGCCAGCCTCGCGGCGGTGATCGCTACAACGCAGAAACTCGCGCGCGCTGTTAAGTCAGCGTTTAATGCGGATGGCGTAACGGTGATCCAGTTCAACGAACCGGCCTCCGGCCAGACGGTCTTCCATCTGCATTTTCACGTTATTCCACGTTTTGAGGGTGTCGCATTGAAACCCCATACCGGACAGATGGAAGATCAGGGCGTGCTCGCGGCAAATGCGGAAAAGATCAGGCAGGCACTGGCGAAAGTCTAGTTGACCGCACCAACCGTTTGCTTGCAAACAAAGCAATACCAAACACAGCAAAACCACCGATAACATCGACGAAATGATGCCCGCCATGCACAAGAATGGCGGGTAGCATCAATATGTTGATGATCAGAAATACCGGGAATGCAAATGCCATCCTGAACATGAACCAGACCGCCATGCACGCCATAACCGTGTGAAACGAAGGAAATGCTATCAATCCGAGCGCGTCTTTCGGTGACAGGAATGTGGGGCCCTCAAGTGCGAGCCGGTTCAATTCTGCGCCATAACTGCTTCCAACAACCATATCCAACGTACTGGAAATGCTGGCTGGCAGAATTTCGAACGCTGCGGGTCCCGAACTTGGAAACATTGCCCAAAGTGCTATGGAAATCAGGGCGCCTATCAATCCTGTTAACAGGAAGCGATGCAACCCGTCCCTTTGGCCAGAAAATCCCAGAATAAGAATGATCAGAATGAGTTGCGGCATTGAACTCGCGTAAATCCAGCGCAAGAGACTGCCGAGTGCAGGCATAGAAGCAACATAAATGACGGCGTCAGTCCACGAGAACCCAAGGTAAGCATCAAACTTCGTCAGAATGTCATCGATGCGGCGGAGGCCAACCGGTAGCAACAGGTAGTTGAAAACTGAACCCACAATCGTGAAAAGAATGAACAGACCCGACGCGGTTGCTGCCAAAGCAATCTTTTCTTCCGGACGCATCGTGCGATAAAATTGTCCGACACCGATTGCCGTTAGCCCGATGGCGGACATCAGGGTATAATTGATCCAGTCTACGCCAACGCCTCTGACAGGAATGAGGATGGCGTCGAAAACCAACAAGGTGGCGATGATGCCAGCGCAAATCTTTTCAGCCGGATGCAAATTCATCTTGGAGCCCTTTATGCGGGTCCAATATACCCAGCCTCGTTTAAGGATGGCTGAATCCAAATGATTCAAGTTTTATGAAAAATAGAGCCCCGTAATAAGAACAATTTCGGCGGCGATTACGCTTACAATGACATGACGGCCAAGGCGCAAATAGGCCAGAAACCCGACGGCGGCTGCGCCAATGCGCAGGAAAATCGAGGATTCGGCAAGCGATCCACTCGGATAAAGAATAAGTTGCGCGATTACACCGGCAACAAGCGCTGTGGCGACAGCGCGCACAGCAATGAGCGCATCGGAATCCTCACGCACCTTGCCGCCAATCAAAACACCGAGATAACGCCAGATATCGGTTGGCAGCCAGCCAGCCAGCAGAATGAAGAGATAGGGCCACCACCAGTCGGTCAGGCTATGCCAGGTCATGATGCGCGCGCCCTCGCCCAATACACATACCCCATGGTAGCCGCGCCCCCGGCAAAACCGGTCAGCAAAAGATCATAAGCCGGTGCCAGATGATGAATGAGCGGAAACAATACGAGGCCGGACACCATGGCCACATGGATAGACCGGTCACGCGCCGACCCCCATAGTGATGTCAGGAAATACATGGGCGTCAAAAAGAACAACGCTGCAAAGACAATCGGCGGAAAATCCGTCGAGAGAAAATAGACAAGCGCGACAACAAGCGAATTGGTCACTGTCAGCGTCATGCCGAGCCCGGCAAAGTAACTTGTACGCATATTGCGCGGAATGTGCTGGAACCGCTCCATGCCCATCACCCAGGCGGTAACAGCAATGAAATGCGACAGAAACAGCAGTGTAATCTTTCGTGTCTTTGGTCCGCGCATTTCCGGAATAAACGCAGCCACCATCGGCATCAGCCGTATTGATGACAGGGCGACAGCAATGGCTGCTCCGAGAAGCGAATAGCCTCCTGATATTGCGCCGATCAGAACAATATTGGCCGGGAGTGCCCAGATTGCCGCGACCATGAAGCTCGCCTGCAACAGCGAAACGCCGTTCTCACTGGCAAAACCGGCAAAACCCACATGCGCCGTCATGAGGATGAAGGCCGGTATGCTGAAAATCATCGATACGCCGGAGAGAAACCATGAGAACCGGGTTCTCAGGCTATCGTCGTCCTGTTCTGGCGAGGGAGAAAATTCGGAATCGGCCATATCCAACCGATAACCCGATCCCGTCATGCCAGCAAGAAAAAGGCCGCTAAAAGCGGCCTTTTCATTATTTCTTGCGTGGTACTTTCGGTACCGACGCCTTGCCGCGTGATGGCGGTGTCGGATCATCGGCAATGGATGGTCCCGCCGTCACTTTTTCAAGCACCGGCTTTTTCGGAGAAGGCTTCTTCTTCGCCACCGGCTTTTTCGGAGTTGCAATCTCCTGCTTGGGCTTCACCGCCACTTCATCGGCGAGGTAATCCAGAACAAGCCCCTTCGAGCCATCGGCCTTCTCGGCAACCGAGACGACAACCGTGCCACCCTTCTTCAACCTGCCAAACAGGACTTCATCAGCCAATGGCTTCTTGATGTATTCCTGAATGACGCGGCCAAGCGGACGGGCGCCCATGCGGTCGTCATAGCCCTTTTCGGCCAGCCAGGCGATTGCTTCAGGCTTCAGATCAAACGTCACGCCGCGATCGGCAAGCTGTGCCTCAAGCTGGATGACGAATTTCTGGACAACCTGATGGATGACCGGAACCGGCAATGGACCAAACGGAATGATGGCATCGAGACGGTTGCGGAACTCCGGCGTAAACAGCCGGTTGATCGCTTCCATGTCATCGCCTTCACGGCGCGACGAGCCAAACCCGATGGCCGAACGTGCCGCATCGGACGCGCCTGCATTGGTTGTCATGATCAGAATGACGTTGCGGAAATCAATCTGCTTGCCATTGTGATCCGTCAGCTTGCCATGATCCATAACCTGCAACAGGATGTTGAACAGATCCGGATGTGCCTTTTCGATTTCGTCGAGCAACAGCACGCAATGCGGATGCTGATCAACGCCATCGGTCAAAAGACCACCCTGATCAAAGCCAACATAGCCGGGAGGTGCGCCGAGCAGACGCGAGACCGTGTGACGCTCCATATATTCAGACATGTCGAAACGCAGGAGTTCCACACCGAGCGACGCAGCCAGCTGCTTGGCAACTTCGGTCTTGCCGACGCCGGTGGGACCCGAGAACAGATAGGAGCCGATTGGCTTCTCCGGTTCGCGCAATCCGGCACGGGCCAGCTTGATCGAGGATGACAGGGCTTCAATCGCCAGATCCTGACCATAGACAACGCGCTTCAGCTCAGCCTCTAGATTGGACAGAACAGCTTCATCATCCTTGGAGACGGTCTTTGGCGGGATGCGGGCCATCGTGGCAATGGTTGCCTCGATTTCCTTTACGCCAATGGACTTCTTGCGCTTCGATTCCGGCAGAAGCATCTGGCTGGCGCCGGTTTCATCGATCACATCGATTGCCTTGTCGGGCAATTTGCGGTCGTTGATATAGCGTGCCGACAGTTCCACCGCCGATTTGATTGCCTCCACCGTGTACTTGACCTTGTGGAAGTCTTCGAAATAAGGGCGAAGACCCTTCATGATCTCAATGGCATCCGGGATAGATGGTTCATTGACATCGATTTTCTGGAAACGGCGAACAAGCGCCCTGTCCTTTTCAAAGAACTGGCGGAATTCCTTGTAAGTCGTTGAACCGATGCAACGAATGGCTCCTGACGATAGCGCAGGCTTCAGAAGGTTGGACGCATCCATTGCGCCGCCTGAAGTAGCGCCAGCACCGATGATCGTGTGAATCTCATCGATAAACAGGATCGCACCCGGAAACTCCTCGAGTTCCTTGATGACCTGCTTCAGACGTTCTTCGAAATCACCGCGATAGCGTGTTCCGGCAAGCAGCGTGCCCATATCCAGCGAAAACACCGTGGCATCCGCCAAAACGGAGGGAACCTTGCCTTCGACAATCCGCTTGGCGAGACCTTCGGCGATGGCTGTTTTGCCAACACCGGGATCACCCACATAAAGCGGGTTGTTCTTGGAACGGCGGCAAAGAATCTGGATTGTCCGGTTGATCTCCTGATCACGGCCGATCAATGGATCGATCTTGCCCGCTTTCGCCCGGTCGTTCAGATTGTTGCAGTAGGCCGTCAGGGCGTCCTGCTTCTTCTTTGTTGCGCCCTCTTCCGACTCGGCAGCGTGGTTTTCTTCATTGTTGCTCTCCGCACCCAAAGGGGTGCGCGGCTCGGCAGCGCCGGGGCGCTTCGAGATGCCATGGGAGATGTAGTTGACCGCGTCGTAACGTGTCATCTGCTGTTCCTGCAGGAAGAATGCCGCATGGCTTTCCCGCTCGGCGAAAATCGCCACAAGAACATTGGCGCCGGTTACTTCTTCACGATTGGAGGATTGAACGTGAATAACGGCACGCTGGATGACGCGCTGGAACGCGGCAGTTGGCTTTGAATCCTCATCATACCCGGTGACAAGGTTGTCCAGCTCGTGATCGACATAATCGGTCACGGTGCGGGTTAGCTGTGCGAGGTCAACATTGCAGGCGCGCATGACACTGCTCGCGTCCTGATCATCAATGAGCGCAAGGAGCAGATGCTCCAGCGTTGCATATTCATGATGATGCTCGTTCGCGATCGTCAGCGCCTGATGGAGGGCCCGCTCCAGACTAGGTGAGAAAGATGGCATGAAACCTCACTTTTTCTCCATCACGCATTGCAGCGGATGTTGGTTTTGCCGCGCATAGTCCATGACTTGGGTCATCTTGGACTCCGCGACCTCATAGGTAAAGACACCACACTCTCCAACTCCATGATTATGCACATGAAGCATGATGCGCGTGGCATCTTCTTTGTTTTTCTGGAAAAAGCGTTCCAGAACGTGAATGACGAATTCCATGGGAGTATAATCGTCATTCAGGAGCAACACCCGGTAAAGACTCGGCTTCTTGAGTTTGGGCTTGGTTCTTGTGATGACAGCTGTTCCCCGGCCGGGGCCATTGCCGCTGCCTTTGTCGTCATCTTGCATTGTTGGTGCAAACCGCTTCATCTCTTCCAATACCCGCATTTGGTGGTCATGTGTTGCCCTGTGTATCCTATGTAGGTTGCAACGCGTCGATTTTAAGCCCTCTCTCGAAGCATGCAATATCAACTTGTCGCTGCACAGCCCGTTTTGGGCGTTAGAAACAAAAAAAGTCCGGTTGCGCGGGCAACCGGACCTTGTCAGACCCAGAAATAAATCTGGAATTATTTGGTGACCTTGGCAACCGCAGCCTCGTAAGGCTTGTAGGCTTCCTTGGCGAGGTCAGCATAAAGCTCACCGAACTTGGTGGCCTGAGCAACGAAAGCTTCGTAAGCCTTCTTGGAGAATGCAGTCTGCGCTTCGAAAAGCTGCTCTACCGACTTGGTTGTGCCGAGCTTTTCAACGAGTGCTGTACCGTCTTCGAAAGACTTCTTGGAGTAGTCAGCGGCTTCATTGGCAATTGTCTGCAGGCCCTGCGAAAGCACGGATACGCTCTTCAGGGAGTTGTTGACGAATTCCTTGCCGGACTCATTGAGAGTTTCAAACGGATTGGCCATGATAAATCCTTCCTTGGATGAATTTTCCTCTTGGCACTCAATTAGTGTGCAATGCACAAAAAGTCAATTTTATTGTGCGCTGCAATAATTCTTGACGATTTTAAAAGATCAAACACCCGCAAATTCGTGAACTTTCCGGTTACCATAAACAGTTTGGTAACGCTGTTGCGGCTAAAGTTCGACGATCCGTATCTGGCGAAACATTACGTCAGTTGAATTTCATATACGCTTTCGTACGAGCAGGTGTTGATTGTGCTTTACCCAGCCCGCCAAGGTTCCAGACTTTATACCAAACTGACACATGCATTCCTGGCCTTGGCGCTTGCTTCCGGAATAGGTTTCATGGAAACCCCGAAAGCCGAAGCATCATCAAAGGCATCAGCCATTGTTGTCGATGCCAATACGGGCAAGACGCTCTATTCATCCAATGCGGATGCGCAGCGTTTTCCAGCATCGCTGACCAAGATGATGACGCTCTATATGCTGTTTGAAGCCATGGAAGCCGGCAAGGTGTCAAAGTCGACGCCCATTCCGGTTTCTGCCTATGCTGCTGGCCAGCCACCGACAAAAATCGGGTTCAAACCCGGTCAGACAATCAGCGCTGAAGCAGCAATTCTCTCCGTCATCACCAAATCGGCTAACGACTCCGCCACCGCAATCGGCGAGTATCTCGGCGGTTCGGAACAGCGCTTTGCCCAGATGATGACCAACAAGGCGCGCCAGCTCGGCATGCGCAACACCACATTCCGCAATGCATCGGGCCTGCCAAACCCACAGCAGCGCTCATCAGCGCGCGATCTGGCTTTGCTCGGTATCGCCCTGCGTGAGCATTTCCCGCAATATTACGACTATTTCTCGACCCGCGCCTTCAACTATCGCGGTCGCCGCATTGCCGGTCACAACCGCTTGCTTGGCAAGGTACGCGGTGTTGACGGTATCAAGACCGGCTATACCCGCGACTCCGGTTTCAATCTCGTTTCTTCGGTCAATGTTGACGGCAAGAAAATGGTCGCTGTTGTCATGGGCGGCACAAGTGGCGGTGCCCGTGATGCCCAGATGGCCAAGCTGATTGAACAGTATCTTCCAGGCGCATCGCGTCGTGACGGCGGCAATCTGCTTGCTTCCCGCAAGAACAGCAAGGTTCAGGTCGCAGCGGTTGATCTTCCTGATGAGGAAGATGCACCAATGCCGGTGCAGCGTGACGAAGTTGTGGCGCAAACCAACAATGTCGTCACCGCAACGGCCTATGCCTCCGCTCCTGCTCAGTCATCTCCTGCGGCCCAGATCCTGCGTGTTCCAACTCCAACAGCGCGCGTCGATACAGCTGAAGAAGACGTTGCAGAGGTTGATCCTGTGACCACTGCTTCGGCTCCTGAAAAGGGTTCAGCCAGCGGCTGGATGGTGCAGATCGGCTCAATGGGCAGTGCTGACGAAGCCAAGGCAATTCTTTCCCGCGCTGCATCTGAAGTCGGTGGTCCTGTGGCGTCACTCTCGATCTATACGGAAAAATTCCAGAAGGGTTCGGCGACGTACTACCGCGCCCGTTTTGCCGGGATTGCTTCTGCCAAGGCGGCGAACAGTGCCTGCGTTGCGCTGAAGCGCCAGAATTTCAACTGCTTTGCGATTGCGCCGCAATCGTAAGGCAAACGATCCGAAAGACCCAAGTGTCTGAAGTAGAGGGTTTTGCGAATGTCTATTGTCAATGATTTCCATCGCCCAGCCGGTATCACTGGCAAGGAATCACGGTCGCTGTTTGGCGGTTTGCAACAGGCGGCCCAACGTATCGCCGATCTCCGGCGGGGCAATTCGCCATTCAAGACAATGGATCTGGTGAATATTCTGCTTTGTCAGGCTGCCAGAACGCGCCGTGCAGCCATGCCGCAAGTCAATGTGCGTATTCACTCCGGTAATCGCAACGGCGTTTCGGCAGTCCGTTTGAAAATTTCCTGAGACCCGCCTGAGCTTGTTTTAAAGCAACCCCAACGACGCGAGTTCGTTGCGCAGTTCCGGTGGCAGTTTGGCCCGGCCTTTGCCCTGCCCTTCATCTGCAGGCGCATCTTCACTTGTCAAATACCGCCACCCCTGAAATGCCCGGCGTGGCTGCCATTCCGTCACGATGATGCGCGGATCAAGCACCAGATGACAGCGTGAAATACCCTCATCATCGGTAAAGGTGCGGATATCAGTGAGTATCTGGCGGCATTGGACATTGCCCTTGATCACCCAATAGAGCGATCCGCCAGCCAATAATTCCTCGACACGTTTGGGAACCATGCGCGTGGTGTGAAACTGCTCCGGCGACAGACCGGCGCGCCTGCGCTCATCCAGCCGGAAATCGATCCATGCCGCAAGATCTTCGATCGCAGTGCAGCCGACGCAAAGTTTAACGAGATTGAGAGCCATGGGAGAGAGAATTGACGCTTTCGCGTGCCAAGGTCAACCAAAACCCATGGGTTCTCCACAAAGGGTCAGCGAACGAGGTGATTTCGTCCGCTGACTTCGGTAAACACTTAGTGACCGGTTGCCGCAATGGCGCTTCCACCAACGGCTTGCCGTTTGGAAACAACAGCCGGATGATCCGGCGCAACAACCGGCACTTCCGTTCCCTGCGCGTCATATAGCTTGCCGTTGAGGAAATAATCGCCATCGTGCAGCTCGGCGATATCCTGATATCGCAGCACGCGCTCTGTTCCCGCAACAAATACCGACTGCTGATCCGAGTTCCCGGCGGTCAAATGGTTGAACACGATGTTCAATGTAATTGCCATGAGCGCCGCCGAGCTGATGCCCGAGTGAAAGATGGTGGCAAACCAGCTGGGGAAATGATCGTAGAAGGTTGGTGAAGCAATCGGGATCATGCCGAAGCCAAGCGATGTAGCGACAACAATCAGGTTCATATTGTTTTTGTAATCGACCTTGGAGAGCGTTCTGATGCCGCTTGCGGCCACTGTGCCGAAAAGAACCACTCCAGCACCGCCAAGCACAGCACTTGGCACAGCGGCGACAACGCGGCCCATGACCGGCAGCAAACCAAGGCCGACCAGAAATAGCCCACCCGTTGCCACCACATAGCGGCTCTTTATGCCCGTTACCGCAACCAGTCCGACATTCTGGGCAAAGGCGCTTTGGGTGAACGAACCGAAGACCGGCGCGATCAGGCTTGAAAGCATGTCGGCGCGCAGACCATCGCCAAGACGCCGTGAGTCCACCTTGGTCTCGATGATCTCGCCGACGGCCAGAATGTCAGCCGATGTCTCGACCAAGGTCACCATGATAACGATGAACATGGAAATGATCGCGGCGAGCTGAAAGGTCGGATAACCCCACTGGAAAATTGTCGGCAGGGCAACAATCGGCCCATCGCTTACTTTCGAGAAGTCGGTCATGCCAAGTGCCAGTGCAATCAGCGTTCCGATGACGATGGCCAATAGGATCGAAAGCCGTGAAATCCTGGCACTGCCAACCTTACTGAGCAGAAGCACGATGACCAAAGTCAGAGCCGCCAGCGCAATATTGGCCATGCTGCCAAAGTCCGGTGCCTTGCTGTTGCCGCCCATCGCCCAACGCGCTGCAACAGGCATAAGCGTCAGGCCAATGGTCGTGATGACAATTCCCGTGACCAATGGTGGAAAAAAACGGGTGATTCTTGAGAAGATTGGTGTGATCAACAACCCTATGAACGAGGCGACCATCACGGCACCCAGCACAGCCTCAATGCCACCGCTGCCTGTTATGGCAACCATTGTTGCCACACCGGCGAATGATACGCCCTGAACAAGCGGTAATCGGGAGCCAAAGAAGGGCAAGCCCATTGTTTGCAGGATCGTGGCCAGCCCTCCGGCAAAAAGCGATGCGGTGATCAGCAGACCGATATCGTTCGGCGACAATCCCGCCGCCTGTCCCAGGATCAAGGGAACGGCTATGATCCCGCCATACATGGTCAGGACATGTTGAAAGCCATAGGCCAGATTGGCCGCTATTCCCAGATTTTCGTCTTCAGGTCGTTCTTGCGGTGTATTCCCATGTAAATTTGATGCCAAGGTAGTGTCCTCCCAATACCTTTGTGCAGCCCAACCAGATGTCACTGATCGGGCGGGATGAAACTATGGCACCATTTTGGGATTTGACTGTATCTGATTTATTGAAAGTGTTTTCGGCAATGCGCGGGTATTGTGCAGATATCAGCACTCGACCACATTTACGGCAAGACCGCCGAGACTGGTTTCCTTATAACGCTCGTTCATGTCGCGCCCCGTCTGGCGCATGGTTTCGATACAGGCGTCGAGCGGTACGAAGTGTGTGCCATCGCCTTTGATGGCGAGTGAGGCAGCGGTCACAGCTTTGACCGCGCCAAGCGCATTGCGCTCGATGCAAGGCACCTGCACGAGACCGGCGACGGGATCGCAGGTCATGCCAAGGTGATGTTCCAGCGCGATTTCTGCCGCATTTTCGATCTGTGCGGCCGAACCGCCCATAACGGCGGCAAGCCCGGCAGCTGCCATGGCAGAGGCGGAACCCACCTCGCCCTGACAACCGACTTCCGCGCCTGAAATGGACGCATTGTGCTTGATGACGCCGCCAACAGCAGCTGACGTCAGCAGGAAGTCGCGTATACCATCGGCATCCGCATCATCATGGAAATGCAGGTAATAGCGCAGCACTGCCGGGACGACGCCCGCAGCGCCATTGGTTGGTGCGGTGACAACCCGCCCGCCAGCCGCGTTTTCCTCGTTGACGGCCATGGCGTAAACCGAAAGCCAGTCATTGGCCAAAAGCGGATTCATGCGGTTCTGCCGCCATTCTTCCTGCAGCCGGTCATGCAGATAACGGGCGCGACGCTTGACCTTGAGCCCGCCGGGCATAATGCCTTCCTGCTCCAGACCACGATCAATACAGGAGCGCATGGCCGACCAGATGCGATCAAGACCGGTATTCAGATCGTCGCGGCTCATGAAAACTTCTTCGTTGCGCCGTTTCATTTCCGCGATGGACAATCCGCTTTCCTCGCTCATGGCAAGCATCTGCGCGGCATTCTTGAACGGGAATGGAACCGGGTCTTCAGCTTTGGGAGCCGTCCGGGTCTTGGCGCTTTCAAGCTCTTCTTCGGTGACAACAAAGCCACCACCAATCGAATAGAAAATACGGCGCAGCAACAGGCGTTCATCCGCATCATAGGCTTCGAAGGCCATGCCATTGGCGTGACCCGGCAATGGCGTCCGGCGATCCATGATCAAATCCGTAGCCGGATCGAAGCGATAGGCAGGATGTCCTTCCGGGCGGATACGCTTTTCCTGCTTCACTGTCTCCAGCAGCGCATCCATCTGATTGGGATCAATCGTGGCGGGCAGAAGACCGCAGAGGCCCAGAATAACCGCGCGATCCGTCGCATGGCCAACACCGGTGAAGGCCAGAGAACCGTGCAGATGCACGCGCAACCGGTCAACCTTCACGCCCGTGGGCCGTGGCCATTGTCCGCTTTTCAATTCTTCCAGAAACAACCCGCCAGCGGTCATCGGGCCCATCGTGTGAGAACTCGAAGGACCAATGCCGATTTTATACAGATCGAAAACCGACAGGAACATTCGGACTACCTCAACAGGTGAAATTGCATATAGCGTATAATGGCTGCTCCGGCGTCTGCGCCGAAGCCAGCCACCGACCTAGCGTTGTGTTTCTACGACATGCCAGACCAAAGAAAAAGGGTGCAGTCGCACCGCACCCTTACATCAGAAAATTATTCCGGCTCAACTGGTATGGAGCCTGCTATTTTACTCAGTGAATGACGACCAGATAGGTCACAAGCAAAATCACTGCAAAACCAATGACTGCCCAAGCTGTAATGCCCCAGCAGGATTTTTGAACGCTATCGTCCATGAATTTTGTATTTCCCTGTTTCTCTTGGAAGGACGCGATTCTTCTGAAACGCTCCGTCTCTGGGAGAGTGGATATAACTGCCCATCCCCATCTTCGCAACGCCAAAGGTGGCAAAATCAGGGCGAACAGACGCATGGCTGAAATGCGCCAAGCGCATGACACCAATGATATCAACATCTTAAATGGAAATATTGCCGACGGCACCGTTTACGATTGGGGTAAAATCATGTTGAGTGCAACGGTAAAACGAGTAACTTGCCGTTCATAGCCTTCATCTCACACTGAGAGAGCCCGCATGGAATCCGCACGCTTAATGTCCTACTGGGTTGATGCGCTGGCCCTCGCTTATTTCTTTGGCGTCTGGTGCCTCTATTCGCACACGACAGCGAACGGATTTCTCAATCGGCGCTCACTGACATCGGAAATGAATCTGGCAAGGCGGCAATGGATGACCACCATGTCCAGCCGCGAGCTTCGCATGATCGACACCAGCATCATGATTGGCTTGCAGCAAGGCACCGGCTTTTTTGCGTCAACATCGATTCTCGCCATTGGCGGCTGTTTCGGTCTGCTGAATTCATCCGGGCGGGTGGTCACGCTTTTCCACGACATACCGTTTCTGGGCGAGACAACCGAGCGGCTGTTTGAAACCAAAGTTCTCGGCCTGCTGGTTCTCTTCGCCTATGCGTTCTTCAAGTTTGCCTGGGCATACCGGCTGTTCAACTACTGCTCAATTCTGATCGGCGGCGTGCCGATGGCGCGTGACAAGGCGCCTGACGATCCGCAGGTCGTCTTTGCTGTCAACCGGGCGGCAGAGATCAACATTCTGGCTGGCCAGCATTTCAACAGCGGGTTGCGCGGGATATTCTTTTCCATCGGCTATCTCGGATGGTTCCTCGACCCCATATTGTTCATGATTACCACGAGCCTTGTTGCGGTTGTTCTCTTGCGCCGTCAGTTTTTCTCGAACGCCCGCGATGCCCTCATGCGCAATAATGCCGACACCGATTCATAGTCCGCGCGGCAGGTAGCGCCAGACGACGATTGCCGTGAATACCATCAGCATTCCAAGCGCGATGAAAATCGCGCCAAGGCTGAAAAATGTCAGAATAATCGAATAGAAGAACGCTGGTAAAAGCTCGGAGAAATCGAGATAGGTTCGGTAAACCGAGGTCATTTGCGCCCGCTCATGCGGGTGAACCGCGCGAATGAATGTCGTTGACGCCAGTGTATCCAGCGCGACGCAGAAAAAAGCGCCGGTCAGCAGCATGAGCGCGGCAATCATCGGGAATTTTTCACCGGCAAGTCCAGCACCGGCCAGCGCCAATGCCAGAAGGACGAAGACACCTGAAATCGTCCGCATCAAACCCTTGGCCATGCCAACCTTGCCCCATAGGATCGACCCGAGCAGAAACAGGTTGCCAAGCGATACGAGCAGACCACCCGCAAGCTTGCCCTGCCCCGTCGCCACCATGAGAATAGGGCCATAGACAAAGAACGTGCTCCAGTAGCACGACCGCGAGAATGCAATGAGCCATGCCAGCCGCAGACGTGGCTGGGCAACAAACCGCCTGACATTGGCAATGGGATTGGCGGCGCGGCTTGGACCTTTCTGCAGGGCCGGATTGTCGCTCAGGCGGAAATACCAGAACAACGTCAGCAGCAGCAGGGAAAAGCCTATTGAAAGCAGGAACGGCGCAATCATGCCCATCGTGCTGTAGAGGAAAACGCCAAGGAATGGCCCCGCTGTCCACGCAACGGTGGCCGTTGCCATGCGCACGGATTCGGCGCGGACCAGTTCGCCCCGCTTGATATGATCCATGATGTAGAGGCTTAGCGTGATCGACAGTGCGCCCGCGCCAAAAGTGCGCAGGAAAAGTCCAGCCGCCTGTCCCGGCACCGTATCCAGCGCAAAGGCAGCGCAGCCGAGCATCAGCGACACCGCACCGGATGTATAGACCCAGCGGCGCGGAATGCGGACAATCAGCAGCGGAATGGACAGTGTCACCATCAATCCGAGCATCGACATGCAGGTGTAAAGGATACTGACGCTGCGTTCGCTCTGCAGCAGATCATAGGTCTGGATCGGCACCACGCTGGTGATAATCGCACGGGCCATGGACTCGATGCCAAAGAGGATCGCAAACACCCGAGCTGTCGGACGTTTGGCCGTACTGATCCAGATAGGATGGCGAACTTGATTGATCACTGGCTTGGCTATCGGGGATGTGCTGATTCGAGCGCCCTTGGACAATCGGACGCCACGCAAGGGATAGCAGTCAATCAAGCGACATAATATGTCTGTTTCACTGAAACTGTTGAAATAAGTGCGAAACGTTGCCCATCCAACCCATCGGAAAGCCGTGGATTTTGTTTTCCAACTCCCTTAGCTTGCACCAAGTTGCATTAATCGAGATTCCCGTATGAGCCAGACCGAGACGTTGACCCAGCCCGCCAAATCCCGTCTTGGCAAGCTGGACGTTCTGCGCGGGATCGCGCTCATCGCCATGGCGACCTACCATACGGGCTGGGATTTCGAGTTTTTCGGCTATATGGAGCCCGGCACCACGGGCCATGGCGCGTGGAAGCTCTACGCCCGCATCATCGCTTCGACCTTTCTCGTACTGGTCGGTTTCAGCCTTGTTCTGGCACATCGCAACGGCATTCGCTGGCGGCCCTTTGGTATCCGCCTTGCGCAGATTGTTGCGGCATCGCTCGCGATCACGCTTGTTACCCGGTATATCACGCCCCATAGTTTTGTGTTTTTCGGCATTCTGCACGAGATTGCCGCCGCCAGCGTGCTCGGCCTGTTGTTCCTGCGCCTTCCGGCCATCGTGATTGCCGTGGTGGCGGCCGCTGTTGTCGCCGCACCGCATTATCTGGCATCGGCCACGTTCGACGCGCCGGTTTTCTGGCCGCTGGGCCTGTCGGAATTGCCAATCCGCTCAAATGATTACGTCCCGGTGTTCCCGTGGTTCGGTCCGGTACTCGCCGGAATGGCCCTTGCCAAAACTCTGCTGCACTTCAATCTCACGCGAATTTTCGCAGGAAATATCCGTCCTGACTGGCTCGACCGTGGATTGCGGTTCATTGGCCAGCACAGTCTGGCATTCTATCTTATCCATCAGCCTGTGCTGATGGGCTGTGTTTTTCTGATTGCACAGGTGTTTCCCCCTGCAACGCTGACGCCACACGAGGTTTTTGACCGGGAATGCACGCGCACCTGTTCCGTGGAGAATGACAAGGCGTTCTGCGAGCGCTTCTGCACCTGCACCATGAGCCAGCTGGAAACGCAGAAGATTTTCGATGATGTCTATGCGGGCAAACGCACGCAGGACAATGATCCGCAGATACAGGATATTACCGGTATGTGTACCAATGAGGCGATGCAGCCTTAAATGGTGTGGTTCGTGGTTCGTGGTTCGACAAGCTCACCATGAGGGAGAGTGTAGATGCAACGATAATCGCGAAGGTTTCAGCGCAAATCACAAAGGCTCAGACAGAGAGGTTTGGGCATAAGGGTTGCAGAATAAAGCTCCCTTACATCCCCACTCTCCCTCATGGTGAGCCTGTCGAACCACGGAACCACACCACACACCTGAAGATATCTATCTCAGGTATTCACACCCAGCTCTGCCAAGCGCTCAATGCAGGCTTCCTCAACCTGATCGAGTTCCGTCAATGTCTCTTCAATATCCCGGCGTTTTTGGCGAAGATCAGCACGCTTTTCTTCCACGCGCTTCATCAAAAGGTGCAGTTGACCCATTTCACCCGGTGGCTCGGTGTACATTTGCACGATCTCGTGGATCTCGGCGATGGAAAAGCCGAGGCGCTTGCCGCGAAGAATCTGCTTGAGAAGATGCCGGTCTGATGGACGAAACAGGCGGGTGCGTCCACGGCGAACCGGATGGATCAGCCCCTCGTCCTCATAAAAGCGCAATGTCCGCGTCGAAACGCCAAACTCCCGCGTCAGCTCAGTAATGGAATAATATTCGCGCATGACAGACACTGCTCTGTTTCTCTTTATTTCACACGAATGTTTGGCCACGCAATTACGTAAAAGTCAATTGCACCTTTGTTCGCACAAATGAACGTTGGTCACAAACCTTACGTAAGAGGCGTTTCAACCCAGTGCGAACCACCAGGTTGCCAATCCCAAAAATGAGAAAAAGCCGACAACGTCGGTTACAGTCGTTACAAAAACCGCCGATGAAATAGCCGGATCGGCTCCGAACTTGTCGAGCAGCAAGGGAATCAGAATGCCACCCAGCGCCGCCGCCATCATGTTGATGATCATGGCTGTGGCGATAATTCCGCCAAGTTCGGCGCTCTGGAACCAAAGGCCCGCCACCATGCCGATCAATAACGCGAACACCATGCCGTTAATCAGGCCAACCGAAGCCTCGCGGCGGATGATGCGGCCCGCATTGTAGATGTCCATGTGCCGGGTCGCCAAAGCGCGCACGGTGACGGTCATGGTCTGGGTCGCCGCGTTGCCGCCCATTGACGCCACGATGGGCATAAGGACCGCAAGCGCAACCATCTGCTGGATGGTACCGTCGAACAGCCCGATGATGGATGCGGACAGAAATGCGGTGAACAGATTGACGACCAGCCATGGCGTGCGTGAACGGGATGTTGAAAAGACCGAGTCGGAAAGTTCTTCGTCGCCGACGCCGCCGAGGCGCATGATATCCTCTTCGGCCTCTTCCTGAATAACGTCCACGATGTTCTCAATGGTCAGCACGCCCACGAGCCGCTCATTCTCATCGACAACGGCTGCAGATAGAAGATCATACTGTTCAAAGATTTGCGCCGCTTCTTCCTGATCCATGGTCGCAGGAATGGCGTGACGCGTCTCGTGCATGATCTCGTCGATCTTCGCATCACGACCGGCGCGCAGGATACGATCAAGATCAATGGCACCGAGCAACCGGAACATTGGGTCGATGACGAAAATCTGCGAAAAGGATTCGGGCAAATCCGCGTTATTGCGCATGTAGTCGATGGTCTGTCCGACGGTCCAGAATGGTGGAACCGCAACAAACTCCGTCTGCATACGGCGACCGGCGGTTTCTTCCGGATAGCCGAGAGAGCGACGAAGGCGAACGCGTTCGGTAAATGGCAGCTGCGCCAGAATCTCGTCGCGGTCTTCCTGATCAAGATCCTCAAGAATGTAGACCGCGTCATCGGAATCAAGATCCTGAACCGCTTCAGCGATCTGCTGATTCGGCATGGCGTCGACGATTTCGAGGCGCACGGCCTCGTCGACTTCCGTCAGTGATGCGAAATCGAATTCATCGCCAAGAAGCTCGATGAGTGCCGAGCGCTGCTCCGATTGCAACGCCTCGAGCACATGGCCGAGTTCGGACTGGTGCAGCTTGCCGACGTGGGACCGCAGAAACAGAACATCGCGATCCGCAATGGCGGCGCCGACACGGGCAAGATAGGAAGAGCGGACAGCGCCGTCTTCGCCGTAAATGTCGACGTCCCGCTCTTCATCGGCGGACTGAGGCAATGTTTCAGTTTCGTCCATCGGTCCGCACCTGCCTTCCTGACATGTCGTACACTGTCAGACTGTCAGTTAGCGCATAACCCCTGAAATCCAAATCGAATTCTGCAGGATTATGCGCAATTTCAGAGGGTTACTACTACCCTGCTCAACCATTGGACGCAAAGCACTGATATCAGGCGGCGCTGTCTTCCCAGCCGCTGATTGCCTTGACCTCAAGAAAGTCTTCCAGTCCCCAATGACCGCCCTCACGGCCAATGCCGGACTGCTTGTAGCCGCCGAAAGGTGCGTCTGCCTTATGCGAAGCGCCGTTCACACGAACCATGCCGGCACGCAGCTGTTTCGACACGCGTTTGATCCGTTCACGATCACCCGATTGGATATAGGCGGCGAGCCCATAAGGCGTGTCATTGGCGATTTCGACGGCCTCTTCTTCCGTGTCGAACGGGATCATGGCAAGCACCGGTCCAAAGATTTCTTCACGGGCAATCGTCATGTCGTTGTTTACATCGGCAAACACGGTTGGACGAACGAAATAACCGCGATTGAAACCTTCCGGACGGCCAGTACCACCGGCAATCAGGCGCGCACCTTCCTTGATGCCCTGCTCAATCAGGCCCTGTACCTTGTTGAACTGTGCTTCGGAAACGAGCGGACCCATATGGTCGCCATCCTTTGCCGGATCGCCAACCACGGTCGCCTTGGCTGTGGCGGCAGCCACTTCCGTGGCCTTGGCGTAAACCGAGCGTTCCACCAGCATGCGCGTTGGCGCATTGCAGGACTGGCCCGTATTGTTGAAAACATGCAGAACGCCGCGCGCGACCGCAGCTTCAACATCGCTATCGGCAAAAACAATGTTGGGTGACTTGCCGCCAAGTTCCAGCGACACGCGCTTGACCGTATCGGCAGCTGCCTTGGTGACGGCAATGCCTGCGCGGGTCGAGCCGGTGAAGGACATCATGTCGATACCCGGATGTGCAGACATGGCAGCACCGACCGACGGGCCATCGCCATTGACCATGTTGAAAACACCAGCCGGCAGGCCCGATGCATCGATCATTTCGGCAAATACAACTGACGAGATCGGTGCAATTTCTGAAGGTTTCAGCACAACGGTGCAACCGGCAGCGATAGCAGGCACAACCTTGAGGATGACCTGATTCATTGGCCAGTTCCATGGTGTGATCAGGCCGCAAACCCCGATTGGTTCATAGGCGATCAGGACATTCTTGTTGTGTTCATCCAATGGCCGTTCGAATTTGAAATCCCTCAGAGCGCGCATGAAAGCCTTGAGGTGGCTGGTGCCCGAGGCCGCCTGCTCTTCCAGCGCCATTTTGATCGGCGCACCCATTTCGGAGGAAATCGCCTGCGCCATATCGTTGATACGCGCTTCATAGACAGCGGTCAGGCGTTCAAGCCACGCGATACGCTCTTCGCGGCTTGTCACGCTCCATGGGGTAAATGCCTTACGCGCCGCAGCGACGGCAGCATCGACATCGGCGGCTGATCCAACCGAAATGACGGCAAATGCCTGCTCATCGGCAGGATTGATGACTTCAAGGTCTCTTGCCACTGCTGGAGCTGTCCATTTTCCATTGATATAGAAATCGGTCTTGCGAAGCATGGTTGGTCTCCTGCCTGTGGGATGTTGATTGAGAGCTGGTCGATGCCGCTCATTGTTCGATTGAAGGTGTAGCCGATGAATAGGTTGCCAGCCAACAGCAATATCGAACAAAGAGGCGAAAATAGCGGCGTACTCTTATCGGTTCACGATTTCTTCCGCTGATGGAACTGACGGCCAAGGCGCAGGAAATTGCCCAGCATTGCATGGCCATATTCCGTCAGCACCGATTCCGGATGAAACTGTACGCCAAAGGTCGGGTGCTCATTGTGTGCGAGCCCCATGATTTCGCCCTTGTCCGAACGTGCTGTTACAGTGAGCGCGGTGGTGTTTTCATCGGCAACGACAATAAGCGAATGGTAACGCCCCGCCTTGAATGGACTTGGCAGTCCCTTGAACACCCCTGTTCCATCGTGCTGGATCAGTGATGAACGGCCATGCATAGGCTCTTGCGCCCGCAAAACCCTGCCACCAAAGGCTTCGCCAATGCACTGGTGGCCAAGGCAGATGCCCAGAATAGGAAGCGTACCGCTGAACTTTTCAATGATGGCCAGCGACTGGCCCGCTTCATGCGGTCCGCATGGTCCCGGCGAAATAACGAGGGACGAGGGTTTTAGCGTTTCAATGTCGGCAATCGAGATCGCATCATTGCGCACAACCTGCGTCTCCTCGCCAAGTTCGGCAAAATAGCGCGCCACGGTGAAAACGAACGAATCGTAATTATCAATGATGAGGATCATGACCCGATATCTCCGGCCATATCGAACACATCGAAAATCCGCACCGCCTTATCGAGCGTCTCCTGATATTCCGCCGCCGGATCAGATAGCGCCGTGATACCTCCACCCGCCTGAAATACAGCCTTGCCACCCTGAAACAGCACTGTGCGGATAGCGATATTGGTATCCATATTGCCATTGAAGCCGATAAAGCCGATCGAACCGCAATAAATGCCCCGCGCGACATGTTCGGTTTCCGTGATGATCTCCATCGCCCGCAATTTTGGTGCGCCGGTGATCGAACCGCCGGGGAAAGCCGCGCGGATCAGATCGGGCAATGTCCTGTCATCGGCCAGACGGCCCGTCACCACGGAAACCAGATGATGCACGCTGGCATAGGATTCCAGACCGCACAGCACAGGCGTTAGAACAGAATGGGGATTGCAGACGCGCGAAAGGTCGTTGCGCATCAGATCAACAATCATCAGGTTTTCAGCACGATCCTTTTCCGATGCCAGCAGTTCATCCGCGTGCCGCCGGTCGATGTCAGGATCAGTCGAGCGCGGCACTGTTCCCTTGATTGGCCGTGTTTCAACATTCCTGCCGCGCACCGACAAAAACCTCTCGGGCGAACTTGAGGCTATCACCAGATCGTCATGTTCAAGATAGGCGGCAAACGTTGCAGCATTGCGCTGGCGCAAGGCTTTATAGAACGACCACATGGGATAATCATCAGGAAGATCGGCGCTAAAGCGCTGCGCAATGTTGGCCTGAAAAATATCGCCGTCGAGAATGTATTCAACAACCCCAGCGACAGCCCGCTTATAAGCTTCACGCTCGAAATTGGATTTCCAGACTTCTCGCGCAATGCGCGGTCTTGGAGAGCTGTGCTGTCCCAGTTGTTTTTCGAGCGCGGCAAAGAAGGCGTCCGAACGCTCTACGGCACGAGCCGCCCGGTGTTCCCCGGCCTGCTCAGGCAGGCCCGATGAAACCAGCCAGACCTTTTGTTTCAGATGATCGAAGGCAAGAACGACATCATAAAAACTCCAGACTGCATCCGGAACGTCGCCTTGCGGCTGCTTTACCGGTTCGGGAAGATTTTCCAGCAAGCGTCCGAATTCATAGGAAAAATAACCGATTGCTCCACCGTGGAACGGAGGAAGATCGGGCTGATCCTCGAGCCGGTACAGGTCCAGATAATGGGAAAGCGCCTCCAGTGGCGGAAGTTGCGATGCTTCATCGTTCCAGTGGACTACACCGTCTCTTACCGCCAGTTTTCCGAAGGGATCGGCGGCCACATAGGAATAACGGCCAAGCTGGTCATGACGCATGGCACTGTCGAGAAAGCTCAAGCCGCCGAATGGCCTGAGGCGTTCGGCGGCTTCTACAGGTTCCAGCCATGGAATTTCCCGGATATACATCCGTTGCTATCTCCCGGTGATTTCACCCGCTTTTGCGGGTTGAAAGAAGGATACTTGTCTCGGTCAGGGTGATTCCGTCAATATGGCGAATGTCCCGCAAGGTATGATCGAAGGCTTCAAGGGTTTCGACTTCGATTTCCGCGACAATATCCCAACGTCCATTGGTCGTATGCAGCGCGCGAATCTCGGGAAACCCCTGCAGACGGCGGATAACTTTCTCCGCACCTTGGCCCGCCACCTCGATCATGGCAATGGCACGCACACCATAAACACCCGCCCCGGCTTTCAGCGTCACGGTAAAGCCCTGAATGGTGCCATCGGTTGTCAGCTTGTCGACGCGGGCGCGGACAGTGGCGCGCGAAATACCCAGCAATGTTGCCATCGACGAAACGGGCATGCGGCAATCATCCCGGAGCAAAGACAGCAATCGGCGGTCGAGATCATCCATATCATATTCCAATTTGTACAATTCTGTTGCGCAATCTGCACATTAAGTTGCGCATTTCTATCAGGATGCTGTCTATTTGTCACCGCCTCGGGCTGGCAGTATACTGGCGCTTACGGAGGAAACTCCGGCTTCCATCTATTGACCAATTAAACGCGAAAGTGGCGCTTGTTGATGAACATGCTCGGCAAATTTGAGAACGACCCAAAACAGAAATTGATGATTGTCGGCGCGCCTATCGAGGAAGGCGCCGGTCGTCTCGGTGCCCTGATGGGACCTGCGGCGCTGCGCACTGCCGGTCTCGTCCGCACATTGGAAGAAATGGGCCATCCTGTTGATGATCATGGCGACCTTCGCCTGCCCGATGTGCTGCCCGTCGTCCCGCCAGTTGCCGGTCTTGCTCACTACATCGAAAAGATTGCCGCGTGGTCGCGTATGCTCTGCGTTGAGACCTATGAAGCCATGAAGGCGGGGGAATTTCCGGTTATTCTCGGCGGCGACCATTCCCTTTCCATGGGTTCCGTCGCTGGCGTTGCCCGCTACTGCCAGGAAAACAATCGCGAACTCTTCGTGCTCTGGCTCGATGCCCATTCGGATTTCAACACACCCGCCACATCGCCATCAGGCAATATGCATGGCATGTCTGCGGCGCTCCTGTGCAACGAACCTGGCCTTGAAGGCGTGTTTGGCGATGAGCCGCATGGCCTGATCAAACCTGAAAACCTGCATCTTTTCGGCATTCGCTCCATCGATACGGTCGAGCGGAAGCTGCTGCGTGAACGCGGCATTGATGTCATCGACATGCGCCAGATCGATGAGTTCGGCGTGGCCAAGCTCATGCGCCGCATCATTGAACGCGTGCAAAAGGCCAATGGCATCCTGCATGTCAGCTTTGACGTGGATTTCATCGATCCATCGCTTGCACCCGGTGTCGGCACGACAGTTCCCGGCGGCGCGACCTATCGCGAAGCGCATCTCGCCATGGAAATGCTGCACGATTCCGGCGTTGTCGGTTCGCTCGATATCGTTGAACTTAACCCGTTTCTCGATGATCGCGGCAAGAGCGCCATGCTGCTTGTCGATCTCGTCGCCAGCCTGTTCGGCCGGCAGATTTATGAACGGCCCGCCCAGTCAGACCAGAGCACCACTGCTCTCAACGTATAAGAAAATTGGCAAATAGGAGGATATTTTGCTGCAGACAGCCGCCCAACTGATTTCGACCGAGTCCCGTCTTGGCGCTCATAATTACAAGCCGCTTGATGTGGTTCTGTCGCGCGGTGAAGGCGTGCATGTCTGGGATATTGATGGCAATCGTTACCTCGATTGCCTCTCGGCCTATTCGGCTGTCAATCAGGGCCATTGCCATCCCAAAATCCTCCGCGCAATGACTGAACAGGCATCAAAGCTCACGCTGACCTCACGCGCGTTTCGCAATGACCAGTTGGCTTTGTTCTACGAGGAACTGGCGGCGCTCACAGGCTCGCACAAGATTTTGCCGATGAACAGCGGCGCCGAAGCCGTCGAGACTGCCATCAAGGCCGTTCGCAAATGGGGTTATGAGGTCAAGGGCGTGCCAGAGAATGCCGCCGAGATCATCGTCTGTTCCGATAATTTTCATGGCCGCACCATGGGTATCGTCGGTTTCAGCACCGACCCATCGGCGCGCGAGAACTTTGGCCCTTTTGCGCCGGGCTTCAAGGTCGTGCCATTCGGCGATATTGATGCGTTTGCGGCAGCACTGACACCCAATACGGTGGCTTTCCTCGTTGAGCCTATTCAGGGTGAAGCCGGTGTCAAAATCCCGCCAAAGGGTTATTTCCCCAAGGTGCGCGAACTTTGCACTGAAAATAACGTCACGCTTATCCTCGATGAAATCCAGACGGGCCTTGGCCGTACCGGTGCCCTGCTTGCCGAGCAGCATGAGGCTATCGAAGCGGATGTCACGCTGATCGGCAAGGCATTGTCAGGCGGTTTCTATCCAGTTTCAGCTGTTCTTTCGAACAGCGATGTGCTCGGCGTTCTGAAACCCGGTCAGCATGGAAGCACATTTGGCGGCAATCCGCTTGCCTGCGCCATCGCCCGGGCAGCGCTGCGCGTATTGACTGAAGAGAATATGATTGAAAATTCGCGCATCGAAGGTGAATATTTCCTGCAGCAGCTCAAGGGCATCCGCAGCAATATTGTGCGTGAAGTGCGTGGTCGCGGCCTGATGCTAGCGATTGAGCTGCATCCGGAAGCCGGTGGTGCCAACCGGTTTTGCTACGAGTTGAAGGAACGCGGAATTCTGGCCAAGGACACCCATGGCGATACGATCCGCATTGCCCCGCCGCTGGTGATCACACGCAATCAGGTGGATTGGGCGCTGGAACAGTTCGATGAAGTGCTAACCAGCATGAATTGAGGACGACACCCTCCTTCTCCGTCATCCTCGGGTCAAGCCCGAGGATGACGGAAAGGGAGGCGTTGCAACGCTAATCGCCAACGTTGCAGAACCTAGGCCCCCTGCAATCCACCAATCTCCCTCATGGTGAGCTTGTCGAACCACGAACCACACATCTTTCTTACATCCTCACCCGCTCAGCCTTCGGATCATACATTGGCTTCAGCGAAGCCTTGGCTTTCACGCGCTCTCCGGCGATCTCGATCTCATAGACGGATGAAAGCACCTGTTCTTCGCTCTCGCCCTTGCTGGCGACATAGCCAAGGCCAATTGCACCGCCGAGATGATGCCCGTAATTGCCCGAGGTGATCGTTCCGACAATCTCGCCATCGCGCACAATGGCTTCGTTGTGGAACAGCAGCGGTTCGGGATCAGTAAGGCGGAATTGCACCAGCCGGCGATCCAGCCCATTCTCCTTCTTCCTCAACACCGCATCGCGGCCGATGAATTCACCCTTGGCGGGTTTGACGGCAAAGCCGAGCCCCGCCTCCAGAACGTGATCCTCATCGGTGATATCATGGCCGAAATGGCGGAAAGCTTTTTCGATGCGGCAGGAATCCAGCGTATGCAGGCCGCAAAGCTTCAAACCAAGCTCCTGCCCTGCCTCTTCCAAAGCCTCGAAAACATGGGCGGTCTGGTCAGATGATACATAAAGTTCCCAGCCGAGTTCGCCGACATAGGTGACGCGATGCGCCCGCGCCAATCCCATGCCAATCTCGATTTCCCGTGCTGTTGCGAAGGGATGACCTGTGTTGGAGAAATCATTCGGGCTGATCTTTTCGATGAGGTCGCGGGATTTCGGCCCCATCAGGCAAAGCACGGATTCTGCCGCCGTCACATCGGTGACGACAACAAACTCGTCTTTGAGGTGTTTGCGCATCCAGGCGAGATCGCGTTGCAGCGTCGCGCCCGGAACCACCGCAAAGAATGCTGTTTCCGACAGGCGTGTGATGGTCAAATCGCTTTCAATGCCGCCGCGATTATTCAGCATCTGCGTGTAAACAATTCTGCCCGGTTCGACATCAAGCTGGTTGGCGCAGAGCTTTTGCAGGAAAGCGAGTGCATCGCGGCCCTCAATACGGATTTTGCCGAATGACGTCATGTCGAACAGACCGACACCACCGCGCACCGCCAGATGTTCCTCACGCTGGTTGTCGAACCAGTTCTGGCGCTTCCACGAATAGCGATACTCCCGCTCCTGACCGGGTTTTGCAAACCAGTTGGCGCGTTCCCAGCCCGCTACCTCGCCAAACACCGCACCGCGATCCTTCAGATGCTGATGTAGCGGCGATCTGCGCACATTGCGCGATGTCGCCATCTGCCTGTAGGGAAAATGGTCGGCATAGAGCAGGCCAAGTGTCTCGGAGACACGTTCCTTCAGATAGCGTCGGTTCTTCTGGAATGGCTGGGCACGGCGGATATCCACCTCCCAGAGATCGAAAGGCGCTTCACCATCGTGAATCCACTGCGCCAGCGCCATGCCAGCGCCACCCGACGAGACGATGCCAATCGAATTATAACCTGCCGCAACCCAATAGCCGCCAAGCTCCGGCGCTTCGCCGAGATAATAGCGGTCATCGGGCGTAAAACTCTCAGGACCATTGAAAAATGTATGAATACCCGCCGTGCCAAGCATCGGCATGCGGTTGACGCCCATTTCAAGGATTGGCTCGAAATGTTCGAAATCTTCAGGCAGTTGATCAAAGCAGAAATCCTCGGAAATGCCATTCATGCCCCAAGGCTTAGCCACGGGTTCGAAGGCACCGAGCATCATTTTACCAGCATCTTCCTTGTAATAGGCGCACTCATCGGGAACGCGCAGCACCGGAAGCCGTCCAAGCCCTTGAATGGCTTCGGTGACGAGATAAAAATGCTCGCAGGCATGTAGCGGCACCGTGACGCCTGACATCGAAGCGAGATCACGCGCCCACATGCCGGCGCAATTGATCACCACATCGGTTTCAATCGTGCCCTGTTCTTCGCCCTTGGCCCATGAAACCCCTGATACCCGGCCATTCTTCCTGCTGATATCGGTGACTTTCACATTCTCGAATATTTTTGCGCCGCGTTGTCTCGCTCCCTTGGCCAGCGCCATGGCGATATTGGCTGGATCGCATTGCCCGTCCAGCGGCAAATGCACTGCACCAACCACATCCGAGATATTAAGATGCGGGTACATCTCTTTGACTTCATTTGGAGAAATCTCGCGCACATCAACATTGAAGGCACGGGCAAGTGATGCCTGCCGGTAAATCTCGTGCTTACGCTCTTCCGTCAGGGCGACGGTGATGGAACCCACCTGCCGCATGCCCGTGGCAACGCCGGTTTCCTCCTCGAGCTTCACATAGAGATCGGCTGAATATTTGGCGAGGCGCGTCATGTTCTGCGAGGCACGCAACTGGCCGATCAGGCCAGCGGCATGCCAAGTGGTGCCCGATGTCAGTTGCTTGCGCTCGAGCAGGACGATATCCGTCCAGCCGAGTTTCGCCAGATGATAGGCCACGGAACAGCCGGAAACACCACCGCCGATGATGACAGCCCGGGCTTTCGAGGGGAGCGAACTCATGCGCGGATTCTTTCGTTATTGGGGTCCCAGAGCGGTTGATCCGGATGCACGGTGGCCTTGAAGCGCTCGCCGAAAATCTCGACTTCGACTTCCGTGCCGGGTTCGGTGAGTTCGGTTTTGAGCATGCCAAGGGCTATGGATTTATCGATCCGGTGGCCCCAGCCACCCGATGTGGTTTCACCCACAATACTGCCCTTGTGCCAAAGCGTCGACATGTAAGGCGCATCACAATCACCGGCATCGACGGTCAACGTGACGAAGCGCTTTGTGACGCCCCGTTGCTTTTCGCTTTCCAGCGCAGCTTTGCCAAGAAAATCGGGCTTTTCCCATTTGACGAACCGCTCAAGCCCGCTTTGCAGCGGCGTATAATCAGTGGAAAGATCGCCCTTCCAGGCGCGATAACTTTTCTCCAGCCGCAGCGAGTCGAGCGCATACATGCCGAACGGCTTTAGGCCATATGGTTGCCCCGCCTGCCAGACCGCATCGAAGATTGCTGCCGTGTCAGCAACCTTGGTGTGAATTTCCCAGCCAAGCTCACCGGCAAAGGAAACACGCACCAGCTGGCAATAGCGCCCGGCAATCTGCGTTGTCTGGTGCGACAACCATGATTTTGTCAGGTCCGCATCACAGATACCGGCAAAGAGATCGCGGGCTTTGGGGCCCGTGACGATCTGGCAGGAAAATTCCTCCGTGACATTGCTGATCGCGATTGCGCTGCCTTTCGGCAAGTGGTTTTGCAACCATTCAAGATCATGCCATTCGGCAACACCTGCGGTGATCAGGAAAAACACGTCCTCATCCAGCGCCATTATGGACATTTCGGTGACGACCCGGCCCTTGGTATCAGCGAAATAGCCAAGGCCTATGCGGCCCGGTTTTGGCACCAGACCGGTAATCAGGCTCGCAAGCCAGTCACGCGCACCCGCACCGCTCACCTTGAAGCGGGAAAAGCCGGGCAGATCGAGAATACCGACCGCATCGCGCACCGCATGGCATTCTTCGCGGATACGCTGCTGCCACGGGCCTTCGCGCGTAAATGTCTGGGTGGATTCCTCCGACGTATCGTCGCCGGGCTGCGCATACCAGTTTGCCCGCTCCCAGCCATTATAGACGCCGAATTGCGCGCCGAGCTTGGCAATACGATCATGCAATGGGGAAAGCTTTTTGTTGCGCCCGGCTGGCCATGTATGGCGTGGGAAATGAATGGCATATTCGTGGCCGTAGACTTCAACACCCTTGGCCACACTGTAAACATGATCGGCAAAGGCAGTGAAACGCCGCGGATCGCAGGACCACATATCCCATTCCGTCGCGCCTTCCGTCACCCATTCGGCCAGCACCTTGCCCGCGCCACCCGCCTGTGCAATGCCAAAAGTGAACACACAGGCTTCAAACGCATTGGGAACTCCGGGCATAGGCCCGATCAACGGATTACCATCAGGCGCATAGGGTATCGGACCATTGATGACCTTTGACAGGCCAGCCGTTCCGAGAATGGGCACGCGGGCAATGGCATCGTTGAGATGCCAGTCGAGCCGTTCCAGATCATCGGGGAAAAGCTGGAAGGAAAAATCATCCGGCATCGGATCATCTGATGTTGCCCAATGCGCCCGGCAATTGCGCTCATAGGGGCCAAGGTTCATGCCGTTCTTTTCCTGCCTGAGATAGTAGGAGGAATCCACATCACGCAGCAGCGGCAGTTTGTGCCCCTGCTCGCGGCTCCATGCGGCAATTTCGGGGATTTCATCGAATAGCAGATATTGGTGGCTCATGACCATCATCGGCACATCACGGCCAAACAGCCTGCCGATTTCCTGCGCGCGGTATCCGGCCGCATTCACCACATATTCACAGCGGATTTCGCCCTGCGGCGTGGAAATCACCCATTCATCGCCATCGCGCCGTGCGGCGGTTACAGGGCAAAAGCGGATGATTTTTGCACCCATATCGCGCGCGCCCTTGGCCAGAGCCTGCGTCAGCTGGGCGGGATCAATATCGCCGTCATTGGGATCGTAGAGCGCGCCTTCCAGATCATGGGTCGACAGGAAAGGATAACGTCCGGTGATTTCATCGACACCGAGCACATCAATATCCATGCCTTGGTAGCGGCCCATGCTCTTGACCCGCTGAAACTCGCGCATTCGCTCCTTGCCATGGGCAAGCCGCAGTGATCCCGTAACATGGTAGTTCATGGGATAATCGACTTCCTGCGCCAGCCCCCGATAGAGTTCAGCCGAATAACGCTGCATGTTCATCACAGACCACGAGGCGGAGAAGGTCGGCACATTACCAGCCGCATGCCATGTGGAACCCGATGTCAGCTCGTTCTTTTCCAGGAGCACGCAATCGGTCCATCCAGCCTTGGCCAGATGATACAGGCAGGAGACGCCGATCGCCCCGCCGCCGATGATGACGACTCGCGCCGACGTTGGAAATTCAGACATGCAAAGTCTCCCGTGGTCTTATGCTTTTTGTTTGCAGGCTAAGCCCGTGCGATTTCATCGAGGTACCACTGGATGTACCGCAATTCGTTCTGCTCCATCGGCGCGATGGGTCCCGGCACGAAGTAGTGCGAGCGAACGCCGCGCGCCGTGTGTTCGATGATTGTCTTGTCCTCGGCGGTGGTCACTTTCCAAAGCCAGGTGAGCTTTTCAAGGTCGTAATCCCGGCCCTCTTGCGCGTCGCCGCGCACCAGCCAGATCAGTTCCATCTCGCAGGTCTCAGCCGTCTTCGGAATAAAACGATAGATCATGCCATGGTCAGGATAGCAGACGAGAAAACTCGTACCTCCAAGGTGAATGGAGGTCACGCCGCCATCAAATTCGGTGAAACGGCCCATCAATGGGCCAACGGGTGAACCATCCTCACTGCCGCTCGATACGCCATCATAGAGCGCATAACGGAACGTATCGATGGTTTCCTGACCCTGCGCTGAATTCTGCCAGTGATCGCCGGTGGCAATGTCAATGCCGAGCGCGCAGGTGCGTTGCTCCATGCGGGCATTCAGTTCGGTGATTTTCTCCAGCGGCTGCTCCAGCGCATGGGTCTGCGAATATTCAGGATGCGCCGGACCGCAGTGGTAGCATTCCACATAGTTCTCAACTGCCAGTTTCCAATTGGCATCAACCGGATAGGTCTCGCGGTGCGCCACCTTGGCGTCGGCCCAGCCATATTGGCCGCAGGTGGTGCGCAGCGACTGTTCGATGATGGAGAAATCCAATGGTTCGTCAGCGAAGCAGATGAAAATCAGCCCTTCGGCTACCCGCACATGCAGTTTTTTCAGGCCGTGGGCACTGCGGTCGAAATCGCGCGGCATCAGCCGGGCCGCCCGCAGGCTGCCATCATTCATATAGGTCCACGCATGATAGGGGCAGACGAAAAAGCGGGCATTGCCCTTCTGCTTGGTGCAGACCTCGGCGCCGCGATGGCGGCAGACATTGAGGAATGCGTGGATCGAACCATCGTCAGCGCGCGAGACAATTACCGCTTCCGTATCGATCTTGAACAGCTCGAAATCGCCCGTATTGGGAATGATGCTGGCGTGGCCAATGCAATGCCAGTGGCGGCGGAACACGCGCTCCATATCTCTGGCATAGACATCCGGGTCCATATAGAAGGCGCGCACCAGACCGTGACCCGGCCGGTGTTCCGCAATCATGCGATCTATCTTGTCGCCCACCGGTGCAATCCCGGCCACTGCCTGTTCTGCGCCCATCTTTGCCTCGCTCAAAAAGATTGTTCCCGAACGCTTATTGTTTCTCGGATGCGTCGCAGATTAGAATGATTCCGCATTGGGCACTGTTCAAGCGATGGTTGCTCATGAAGACATGAATTATTCTCAACAGTCGAAATTGCAGGTGCCAGCCGATGATGTCGAAGCCCAGAATACCGCCGCTCGGCTCATTGCGTGCGTTTGAAGCCTCGGCGCGATTGCTCAGTTTTCGCCTTGCGGGCGATGAGCTTGGCGTGACCCAATCGGCGATCAGCCATCGCATTTCCGAACTTGAAGCAATTCTGGGGGTGAAACTGTTCGAGCGCTTGCCGCGCGGCGTGGCGATGACCGATGCCGGGACGCTCTATTATCCCTATATGCGCGATGCCTTTGAAAAGATCGCGCGCGGCACGGCGCTGATCAACCGGCTTGGCACGACGGATGATCTGGCGCTTGAAACCTACGCGACCTTTGCCATTCGCTGGCTCATTCCGCGTCTGACGGATTTCCGCAAGGTCAATGCAAACCTTGCCATCCGCATTGGCACCAGCCAGCTTGACTGGGAACTCAACATCGACAGCTGCGATATCGGCATTATCCACACCACGCGGCCTGAGCGGATGAACCTGCATTATCGCCTGTTGGTGAAAGCAGAAATGTTTCCGGTCTGCAGTGCGCAGGTTGCGGCAAAGATCGCGGGCGATAACAGTGTCAAAGCATTGAACAAGGTGCCGCGCCTTGCACTCTATACGGCGCCTGAAGATTGGGGGACGTGGCTGGATGCGGCAGGCATTGCCGACACCGGTCAGGCTGTGACGCTGAAATTCGACACCTATCTCGCCGCCCTGCAATCGGCGCTGGATGGTCAGGGACTGGCCATCGCACCGGGTTTTCTCGTGGCGGATGATCTCAAAGCCGGGCGTCTGGTGGCACCCTTCCCGCTGAAAGTCCCGCAACCCGGTGCCTGGTACATGATCTGCCGCAAAGAGCGGGTCAATGAAGCCCGCATCCGCCAGTTTGAGAAATGGCTGGTGGAACAGTTTGGGGTTGTGTGAGCGCGAGTTTTGGTTGTGTAACCACCCGGTATTTCTGTAACCCTACTTCCGCTTAATCCCAATCGCTCTGCCCACCCGCGCAGGTAGCTCCAGCTTTGAGTGGGCCTGCTTGTAAAACTCAAGCTTGGGCAGCACGTCCTCCGGAAACGGCACAACCTTGGGCCCGTTCATATCCACATGCAGCGACAGAACTTCCGAGGTCGCGGCTACCCAGCCATCGCGGTGGATGATCTCATTATAGGTGTGCAGGCGCTTGCCGTCGAAATCGATCAGCTGGCTCGTCACAGTCACCACATGATCCAGATGGATCTCCTGCACATAGCAGATATGGACCTCGGCGGTGTAAATCGTCAGCTTCCGCTCCGCCGCATATTTTGGCCCGAAACCAAGCTCCGCAAGGAATTCATCACCACCACGATCAAACACCACATTGTAATAGGCCATGTTCAGATGGCCGTTATAATCGATCCATTCCTTTTCCATGGAGATCGGCGCGGAGCGGTATAATTCACCTTCTGACATGCGGCTGTTCCCTTATTGGTAAAACTCGGTGGCATTTGAAGCATGGCCGCCATCCCGTCACTTTGTCAAAAGCGACTGATAATGGCGGCAGCCTAACGATTGGCGTTTGTGCGCAAACTGCTCGGCGTCTTGCCTTCAAAGGTGCGGAATGTGCGGGCGAAGGCTGCGGCGGACGAAAACCCCGTGCGCGCAGCGATATCCGCAAGCGGTGTTTTGGTGTCTGTAATCAACCGCCGTGCGATCTTCAGGCGCAGGCGCAGATAATAGCGACCGGGGCCCTCGCCGACTGCTTTTGCAAATATCTTTTCAAGACTGCGGGCGCTGAGACCGCAACGTTTGGCGATTGCCCCAATGGTCAACGGCGCATCGAGATGTCCTTCCATCAGCCGGATTGCAGTGGCGAGTTTCGGATGCACATCATCAAGCCGCCCCAGAGAAACAAGCGGCTGGGCATCATTGGACGCATGGGCTTCGTCATAGATAAAGACGCTTGCAACATCGAGCGCGACGGACATGCCGCAGCGCGAACGGATGAGATGCAGCATCAGGTCAAAGGTTGGCGATGCGCCGCCGGTGGTGAAGACAGGACCGTCAATGACATAACGATCCGGTCGCACATCGGTTTCAGGAAATTCGGCGGTGAACTCCTCCATATCTTCCCAGTGGGTTGTAGCCCGGCGTCCGCGGAGCAACCCTGCACGGCCAAGCAGCCATGACCCCGCTTCAATGCCACCGATCATCTGGTAGCGGTGCGTGGCACGGCGCAGACTGGCGGTAAAGGTCGTGCGCGAAATATCCGATGTGCCGAAGCCGCCGATCATCAGCAGCATATCGGCTTTGTCAGACGGATCGAACGCGCCGGAGACGGCTATCGGCAGGCCGCAGGTGGTGATAGCAGGGTTTCCATCCAGTGAAACGATCTGCCATTTGAACAGGTTGCTGCCCGAGACGCGATTGGCTGCACGCATGGGATCAATTGTGGATGCCACACACATCAGCGATGCACCGCTGAAGACGAGAACTGTCACTTCGAGCGTTCTGGTGTTGGGCAAAAAGAGTGGCGACGTTTCGCTATTCATCAAATCAAATTCGTATATTGCAAAGCATTGCTTTGCAACAGCTGCATGATTTGCCCAACGAAAAAATGGGAGCAAAGCAATGGGACTCACCCCCAATCGCGACGTATTCATTACCTGCGCCGTCACAGGTGCCGGTGACACAACAGGCCGGTCAGACAAGGTTCCGGTCACTCCGCGCCAGATCGCCGACGAGTGCATTTCCGCCGCCAATGCGGGTGCCGCTGTCGCTCACATCCATGTGCGTGATCCGAAGACCGGCAAGGGTTCGCGCGACATTGCGCTCTATACGGAAGTGGTCGATCTGATCAAGGCGTCAGGCGTCGACATGGTTCTGAACCTCACCGCCGGTATGGGCGGTGATCTCACTCTTGGTTCCACCGAACAGCCCATGCCGCCCTCACCCGTCGGTACGGATATGGTCGGCGCCACGGAACGTCTGGTGCATGTGGCAAAGCTGCGCCCGGAAATTTGCACGCTTGATTGCGGCACGATGAATTTCGGCGAAGGCGATTACGTCATGACCAACACGCCAGCCATGCTGAAAGACATGGCGGCGCAGATCAAGGCGCTCGGCGTGCGTCCGGAAGTCGAAATTTTCGACACCGGTCATCTGCTCCTTGCCAAATGGCTCTATGATCAGAAGCTGCTGGAAGACCCCGTGATGGTGCAGCTCTGCATGGGCATTCCATGGGGCGCGCCAGATGATATCAACACGCTACTGGCACTCACCAACAATCTGCCATCCAACTGGACGTTTTCGGCTTTCTCCATTGGCCGCAACCAGATGCCCTATGCCGCCATGGCAATGCTCGCGGGCGGCAATATCCGCGTCGGACTTGAAGACAATATCTGGCTCGACAAGGGCGTTCTTGCCACCAACGGCCAACTGGTCGAACGGGCGGTGAAAGTTGCCGAAGGCATGGGTGCAAAAATCCTCGGCCCTGACGAGGTTCGCGCCCGCATGAAACTGACAAAGGGCTGGTGAAATCATGACGACAATTCGCAAAGCGGCAGCCGTCGGCGGTGGTGTCATCGGCGCGGGCTGGGTCGCCCGCCTCATCCTCAACGGCATCGACGTTTCGATCTTCGATCCTGATCCGGAAGCAGAACGCAAGGTCAGCGAGGTGATGAAAAATTCACGCCGCGCTTACAGGACCATGGTTCCCGGTGGTCTGCCGAAAGAAGGCAAACTGACTTTTGCCAAGACCATTGCTGAAGCTGTCGCCGGTGCCAATTTCATTCAGGAAAGCGTACCGGAACGGCTTGATCTGAAACACAAGGTGCTGGCGGAAATCGACAAGCATGCGGCTGTTGACGCAATCATCGGTTCGTCCACATCGGGCATTTTGCCATCGGATATGCAGACATCAATGCAGCATCCGGAGCGTCTTGTCGTCGGCCATCCCTATAATCCGGTTTATCTGCTTCCCCTCGTGGAAATCGTCGGCGGCAAGCTGACATCGCCGGAAGCCATCGAAACAGCCCGCGAACTCTATGCCTCTATCGGTATGAAACCGGTTGTCATCCGCAAGGAAATCGAAGCCTTTGTCGGCGATCGCCTGCTTGAAGCCGTCTGGCGCGAGGCGCTGTGGCTGATCAAGGATGATATTACCACCGTCGAAGAACTCGACGATATCATGCGATATTCTTTCGGCATTCGCTGGGCGCAGATGGGCATGTTCCAGGTCTATCGCGTGGCGGGCGGCGAAGCGGGTATGCGCCACTTCATGGCACAGTTCGGCCCCTGCCTCTCATGGCCATGGACCAAGCTGATGGACGTGCCTGAACTGACCGACGAGTTGGTCGACAAGATCGCCACCCAGTCCGACGAGCAGGCGCATGGCCTTTCGATCCGCGAACTGGAACGCATCCGCGACGATAATCTGGTTGCCATCATGGATGCCCTCTCCCGCCAGAACAAGGGCAAGGGCTGGGGTGCCGGTGCGCTCTACAAGGATTACACGAAGCAGCTGTCAAAGCTGGCAAAGAAGCCCGCCATTTCAAAAGCTGCTGAGAAAGCCAAATCCACCAAACCGAAGAAGAAGGGTTAAGCCATGGATTTCGGTCTTTCGGAGGAGCAAAGGCTGATTGTCGAGACAACCCGCGCCTTTGTTGAAAACGAGCTTTACCCGCATGAAGCGGAAGTCGAGCGCACGGGTGTCCTGCGCAAGGAATTGGCTGACGAACTGAAGCAAAAGGCGATTGCCGCCGGTCTTTATGCAGCGAACATGCCTGAAAGCGTTGGCGGTGCCGGTCTCGATACGGTGACATGGCTGCTCTATGAAAAGGAACTTGGCCGCGCCAATTATGCGTTGCACTGGTCCTGCGTCGGGCGTCCCTCGAACATTCTGCTCGCCGGTACAGACGCACAGAAGGAAAAATACCTTTACCCCTGCATTCGCGGCGAAAAGTCCGATTGTCTTGCCATGACCGAGCCCGGCGCGGGTTCGGATTTGCGCGGCATGAAGGCGACAGCCGTGGAAAAAGGCGGCGACTGGATCGTCAACGGTACGAAACATTTCATCAGCCATGCGCTGGAAGCGGATTTTGTCATCCTCTTCGTAGCCTCAGGTGAAGAAGACACGCCGCGCGGCAAGAAGAAAAAGATCACTGCCTTCTTCGTCGACAAGGATCATCCGGGGATGACCATTCGCGAGGGTTATCGCAATGTCTCGCACCGGGGCTATACCAACGCCGTCATCGAGTTCGATGATTGCCGCCTGCCCGCCGACGCTATCCTTGGCGAAGTGCATAAGGGATTTGAGGTCGCCAATACTTGGCTCGGTGCCACACGGCTGCAGGTTGCGGCCACTTGCCTTGGCCGGGCGGAACGCGCGCTTGGCCACGCCATCGAATATGCGGCGCAGCGGGTGCAGTTTGGCCAGCAGATCGGCAAGTTTCAGGGCGTTTCATTCAAGCTCGCCGATATGGCGACGGAACTGAAAGCCGCTGATCTGCTGACTTTCGAAGCCGGATGGAAATTCGATCAGGGTACGGTAACAGATCAGGACATGGCCATGGCCAAGCTGAAAGCAACGGAAGTGCTCGCCTTTGTTGCCGATGAAGCCATCCAGATTCATGGTGGCATGGGATTGATGGATGACCTGCCGCTTGAGCGCATCTGGCGCGATGCCCGTGTGGAGCGTATCTGGGAAGGCACATCCGAAATCCAGCGCCACATCATATCCCGCGCCCTGCTTCGCCCGCATGGAGCCTGAACGTGATGAGGTCGGGCTTTAGTGTCGTCACCCTTCTCTGCCCTGTCGGGCATCTCCCCCACAAAGGGGGTGGTCGCTAGTGCCAAAACTTGACCGTCTGCTTCGACCCAAAACCATTGCAGTCTTCGGCGGCCTTCAGGCCGCTGAAGTCATCAAGCAATCGCAGAAAATGGGATTCTCCGGCGAGATATGGCCTGTTCATCCCAAGCACGATGAAATTCTTGGCCTGAAAGCCTATCGCTCGGTTGCCGATCTACCCGGCAGCCCGGATGCGGCGTTTGTCGGCGTCAACCGGTTTCTGACCATCGATATTGTCAGGCAGTTGCGCGAACGCGGCGCGGGCGTTGCCGTGTGCTATGCGTCGGGCTTTCTGGAAGCTGGCGCCGATGATGCGGATGGCGCAAGGCTGCAGGATGAGCTGATCGAGGCGGCGGGCGATATGCCGATCATCGGGCCAAACTGTTATGGCCTGATCAATTATTGCGATGGCGCCCTGCTCTGGCCCGACCAACATGGCGGTCGCAGGCTTGCCGCCGATGAGCGCGGTGTTGCCATCATCACCCAATCATCCAACATTGCCATCAACATGACCATGCAGACGCGCGGACTGCCGATTGCCCATGTGATGACCGCAGGCAATCAGGCGCAAACGGGCCTGCCCGATATGGCCATTGCCCTGCTTGAGGATGAGCGGGTCACAGCGCTCGGCCTGCATATTGAAGCGTTCCAGTCGGCGGCAAAATTCGAGGTTTTGGCAAAACGCGCGCGAGAACTGAACAAACCCATCGTCGCCATGAAGGTTGGCCGCTCGGCACAGGCGCGCGCGGCAACCGTTTCACATACGGCCTCGTTGGCTGGATCGGATGCGGCATCGGATGCATTTTTGAAGCGCCTCGGCATTGCCCGGGTGAATTCAATTGCATCATTCCTCGAAACGCTGAAATTCCTGCATGTGCATAAACAGCTCGACGGCAATACGCTTTCGTCCATGAGTTGTTCCGGCGGCGAAGCCTCCGTTATGGCCGACAGTGCCGAAGGCCGCGCTGTTCACTTTCCAGTCCTCACACCCGAACATCGGGCCAAAGTGAAATCGACTCTGGGGCCGCTGGTCGCCGTTGCCAATCCGCTCGATTACCACACCTTTATCTGGAACAATGAACCGGCGCTTACCGAGACCTTTACCGCCATGGTGTCGGGCGGCTTTGCGCTTAATTGCCTTGTGCTTGACTTTCCCCGCAAAGACCGATGTTCCGATGTGGATTGGTGGGCAACCGTGCGGGGGTTTGAGGCTGCTCTGAAAACCAATAATGCCAAGGGCGCCATTGTCGCCTCCCTGCCGGAAAACATACCGGAGGAATATATTGCCGGACTGATGGCGAGGGATATCGCACCGCTTTGCGGGATCACGGAGGCGTTTGACGCTGCTGAAGCCGCAGCCTTTATCGGGCAGGCATGGAAAACGCCGTTGCCCCAGCCCGTTGTTTCTCCCGAAGAAATCCATGCGGAAAACCTGACACCGGATGAGGCTGAAGCAAAAGCCATCCTTAGAAGGCACGGTTTGCCTGTGCCAATAGGTCAGCATTGCCAAAGCGTCGAAGAAGCCACTGCGGCGGCGAAAGGACTGACCTTTCCGGTGGCATTGAAAGCACTTGGCGTTGCGCACAAATCCGAGCTTAATGCCGTCAGGCTTAATCTGCGGGATGAACAATCCGTGCGTGCAGCCGCTGATGATTTAATCAGTATCGGTAGTGGGCTTTATGTCGAACGCATGGTGACAAACACCATCGCCGAACTCATTGTTGGCATTGTCGATGATCCGCAATTCGGACCGCTGATGACGCTCGGCACAGGCGGTGTGCTGGTTGAACTGCTGAAAGACAGCGTGACGCTGCTGCTGCCATCGAGCCGAGCCGAGATCGAAGCCGCCCTGCGTTCACTGCGCATGTTTCCGCTGCTCGATGGCTATCGTGGCAAACCGAAAGCCGATCTTGATGCGGCCTTGGATGCCATTCTTGGCATTGCCGATTTTGCGGTGAAGAATGCCGGCAGGATCGTTGAACTCGATATCAATCCGCTGCTTGTCTGCCGCAGCGGCCAAGGCGCATGGATAGCCGATGCGCTGCTTGTAACAAGGGGAGAGTTGCATGAGTGATGTGATCAGAACGCGCCGCGAAGGCGGTATTTTCGAAGTCACGCTGGATCGTCCGAAGGCCAATGCCATCGACCTCAAGACCAGCCGCCTGCTGGGAGAAACCTTCCAGAAATTCCGTGACGATCCTGAATTGCGCGTGGCGATTGTCCAGACCGAAGGCGACAAATTCTTCTCCGCTGGTTGGGATTTGAAGGCAGCCGCAAGCGGCGATGCTGTTGATGGCGATTATGGTGTCGGCGGCTTTGGCGGATTGCAGGAATTGCGCGACCTCAACAAGCCTGTAATCGCCGCCGTCAACGGTATGGCGGTGGGCGGCGGATTTGAACTCGCCCTCTCCTGCGATCTTATCTTTGCCTCCGATCATTCCAGTTTTGCCCTGCCTGAGATTCGTGCCGGGACGCTTGCCGATGCCGCAACGGTGAAACTGCCCAAGCGCATTCCCTATCATGTCGCCATGGACCTGCTTTTTACCGGCCGTTGGATGGACGTTGCCGAGGCGCATCGCTGGGGTCTCGTCAACGAGGTTCTGCCCAAGGACAGACTGATGGAGCGTGTCTGGGAGATCGCGCGTCTGCTTGAAAGCGGCCCGCCACTCGTATTCGCCGCCATCAAGGAAGTGGCGCGTGAAGCAGAGGATATGGGTTTTCAGGACGCCATGAACTGGATCACCAAGCGTAAATTCCGCACCGTCGATGCACTTTATGCCTCGGAGGACGGTCAGGAAGGTTTTAAAGCCTTTGCCGAAAAACGCGATCCCGTGTGGAAAGGCAAATGAGCACGGATTATTCGGTTCTGATCGATGCGGAAACCTGGGCTTTCATCGAGCGGACCAACAGCTTTTACCCGCCCGATGCCGTCGATACGACCGTCGCCCGGCAACGCGAGGTCTATAACCGCATGTGCCGGGCATTTTTCGTCGGCTATCCCCAAAGCGTTTCATCCGCTGATCGCTTCGTTGATGCCGATGGCAGGAAAATCCCTGTCCGCATCTATGACAAGGAGAACACCGAAGCCGAAGCCATCTGCCTGTATTTTCACGGTGGCGGCTTTGTCGTCGGTGGTCTCGACAGCCATGATGATGTCTGTGCTGAGATTTGTGAGGCCACCGGCTTTCGCGTTATCTCCGTCGATTACCGCCTTGCGCCTGAACATGTGCATCCCGCATCGTTCGAGGATTGTCTGGCAGTCTTTGAGCATGTGGCGGCAACAACTGCCGTGCCGATTGTTCTGTGCGGCGACAGTGCTGGCGGCAATCTGGTTGCTGCCGTTTCGCACCATGTGCGCCACAGTGATCGCGCGCCGATTGGTCAGGTGATGATCTATCCGGGATTGGGCGGTGCGCAGAATGAGGGTTCGTATATCACCCATGCGGAAGCACCTATGTTGACCACACGCGATACGGTCTACTACGCCAAGGTCAGAAGCGGTGATCACGACTGGTCAAACGACCCCCGCTTTGCCCCGCTCGTTGACACGGATTTTTCCAACCTTCCCGATACGATTGTGATCTCTGCCGAATGCGATCCGCTATCGGATGATGGCAGGCACTATTGCGAGCGGATATCTGCTTCCGGCGGCAAGACGATCTGGAACAATGAGCCGGGTCTGGTGCATGGCTATCTGCGAGGGCGCCACAGTGTCGAGCGTGCCCGCTCCAGCTTCCGCCGCATATGCACTGCGGTGCATTTGCTGGGCCAAGGCCGCTGGCCGGGCCAGCTTTGAGTTAGATATCGTGAGTGGTTGATGGTGTGGTGAGTGGTTCGTGGTTCGTGGTTCGACATAACAACCATGAGGGACAGTGAGGATGCAACGCTAATCGCAATATCGTTGCAAAATATGGTTCCCCGCGCCCCCATTTCCGTCATCCTCGGGCTTGACCCGAGGACCCACGGTTAAGGAAATTAGACGAATCTGGATACTTGGCGCTTTTAAGTTGTGGGTCCTCGGGTCAAGCCCGAGGATGACGGAGAGATGGGTGGGTTAGAGGGAGCTATATTCTGCAACGGTTGTGATCTCCCCAAACCAAATGAAAGCGGACCCTAATTCCCCGCACTCGCCATGCGACGGTTTTTCACCGCGCCTTCCAGCCAGCCCAATTCCATCTCAGGAACCGATGATAGAAGCAGGTCCGTATAGGCATCGAATGGTGGTTTGAGCACCTGCGATTTCGGGCCATAGCGCACCACCTCGCCGCGATACATGACGGCAATCGCATCGGCGATGGATTTTACCGTGGCAAGATCGTGAGTGATGAAGAGATAGGCCACATGCTCATCCGCCTGCAGATCGAGCAGCAGCTTTAAAATGCCATCGGCCACGAGCGGATCGAGCGCGCTCGTCACCTCATCGCAGATGATCAGCTTCGGCTTGGCGGCAAGAGCCCGGGCAATACACACGCGCTGTTTCTGTCCGCCTGAGAGTTCGGCGGGATAGCGGTCGGCAAAGCCCTTGCCCATCTCGATCTTGTCGAGCAGTTCGGCAATGCGTTTGTCGCGTTCCTTGCCGCGCATACCGAAATAGAATTCAAGCGGCCTGCCGATGATCGTACCAATGGTCTGGCGCGGGTTCATCGCCACGTCGGCCATCTGATAGATCATCTGCAATTCGCGCAGATCGTTGCGGGTGCGATTGGCGAGACGCGGTGAAAGCGTGCGCCCATCAAAGGTGATCGTGCCTTCCATCGGCGGCAGAAGGCCGGTGATCGCGCGTGCGAGTGTCGACTTGCCCGAGCCGGATTCGCCGACAACCGCAAGTGTCTGGCCAAGGTGCAGGTCCACCGAGACATTTTTCAGAACTTTAACCAGACCACCGCCATAGGCGGCCGTGATGTTTTTCACGGACAGGATGGGCGTGCCCTCGGTTGTCTTTTCCTGATGCGGGATGTGATGCACCGAAACCAGCTGGCGCGTATATTCCTGATGCGGTTGCTTGATGATCTGGCGGGTGTCGCCATATTCGACCATCTTGCCGTGGCGCAGCACCATGATGTCATCGGCGACCTGCGCCACAACGGCAAGATCGTGGGTGATGTAGAGCGCGGCGACGTTCGTGTCGTGAATGGCATCCTTGATCGAAGCAAGCACGTCAATCTGAGTGGTCACATCAAGCGCGGTGGTCGGTTCATCAAAGACGATCAGATCCGGTTCCGAACAGAGCGCCATGGCGGTCATCGCCCGTTGCAACTGCCCGCCTGATACCTGATGCGGAAAGCGCTGGCCGAAAGTTTCAGGGTTCGGCAGGCCCAGCTTTTTAAACAGGCCAACCGCACGTTTTTCCGCTTCAGCGCGCGTGGTGATCTTATGCTGAAGCGCTGCTTCAATCACCTGATCCATCAGCTTGCGTGCCGGATTGAAGGCTGCTGCTGCCGACTGCGCGACATAGCAGACTTCGCGGCCCCGGATTTGCCGCAGCGTCTTTGCGCCGCCTTTAAGGATATCGCGGCCATTGAGCAGCACTTCGCCGCCGGTGATACGGACACCACCACGCCCATAGCCCATGCCCGAAAGACCGATGGTGGACTTGCCGGCTCCAGATTCGCCGATCAGACCCAGCACCTTGCCGCGCTCAACCTTCACCGAGATATCATCGACAATCACCACATTGCGCGGCGGTTCGCCGGGCGGGTAGCTGGTGGCTTCAATTCTCAAATTGCGGATGTCGAGAAGAAGGCCAGTTTTGTCCTTTGCAGGGGCTTTAGCCATTGCCGCGCCCTCCCTTCAAGCTGGTGGTTCGGTTGAGAATCCAGTCCGCAACCAGATTGACGGAGATCGATAGAATAGCGATGGCGGCAGCCGGAATAAGCGCGGCGGGAATGCCGAACACAATCCCTTCCTTGTTTTCCTTGACCATACCGCCCCAATCCGCATCCGGCGGTTGAACACCAAGGCCGAGGAACGACAGCGCTGAGAGAAACAGCACAGCAAAGATGAACCGCAGGCCAAGTTCGGCAATCAACGGTGTCAGTGCATTGGGCAATATTTCGCGGAAAATAATCCAGATACGCCCCTCGCCGCGCAGCTTTGCCGCCTCGACGAAATCCATGACATTGATATCGACAGCCACCGCCCGCGCCAGCCGGTAAACGCGAGTGGCATCGAGAAGCCCCATGACGAAAATCAGCGTGGTGATATTGGCTGGTAGAACCGAGAGCACGACAAGCGCAAAGATCAGGGTCGGGATCGCCATGATCAGATCGACAAAGCGCGACATGAGCTGATCGAACCAGCCGCCGATAACCGCAGCAGCAAAGCCAAGCACCGATCCCAGAATGAAGGACAGAGCCGTTGCCATGGCAGCAATGAAGATGGTGATACGCGCGCCGTAGATCATACGCGAAAGCAGGTCACGACCAAGATTATCCGTACCGAGCCAATATTTGGCCGACATGGGTTCCCAGACATCGCCGACGGTCTCGCCAACGGAATATGGGGCAACCCATGGCGCGAAAATCGCCGCGAACAGAAAGATGGCAGTGATGATCAGACCGATCCAGGCGCTGATGGGAATGTTTTTAACGTTCAACATGGCGCGGCCTCACTTGGGATGTCTGAGGCGGGGATTGGAAACAATCGCCACGATGTCAGCAATGATATTGAGGGTGATATAGACAGCCGCGAAAACCAGCCCGCACGCCTGAACAACAGGCACATCGCGCTTGGCCACATGGTCCACCAGATACTGCCCCATGCCGGGATAGACGAAGATGACTTCGACCACGACCACGCCGACAACAAGGAATGCCAGATTGAGCATCACCACATTGACGATTGGCGCAATGGCATTGGGAAAGGCATGGCGGGTGATGATCTGAAGCGGCGTCAGCCCTTTCAGCTCCGCCGTCTCGATATAGGCCGATTGCATGACGTTGAGGATGGCAGCTCTGGTCATGCGCATCATGTGCGCCAGAACCACCAATGTCAGGACCGTGACTGGCAGGGCAATGGCGCTCAGCCGTTCACCGAGCGGCATACCGTCATAAACGGTTGAAACGCTCGGGAACCATTGCAGACGCACGGCAACGAAATAGATCAGCAGATAGCCGGTGAAAAATTCAGGTAGCGAGGTGGAGGCAAGTCCAAGGCCCGAAATGAGCTTGTCCACCCAGCCATTGCGATAGCGCACGGCCAGAAGGCCAAGCGCGATTGCCAAGGGGATCGAGACAACAGCCGCCCAGAAAGCGAGGAACAAGGTGTTCCATAACCGCCCTTTGAGCGACGTCGCAATGTCCTGTCCACTGGATAGCGCCGTGCCGAGATCACCGGTCAATATGCCGCCAAGCCAATGCAGGTAGCGGATATAGGCCGGATCATTCAGCCCCATGTCACGCCGCAGGTTTGCCAAAGCCTCCGGTGTGGCCGACTGGCCGAGAATGGATTGCGCCACATCTCCCGGCAATATCTGGGTGCCTGCAAAAATCAGCACCGAGACTGCCAGAAGAAGGAGAAGGCCCATGACTATGCGTTGGGCCACCAGTTTGAGGACAGGACCACTCATCCGTTAGGCCATCAGCCAGCAGCGGGACAAGGCATAGCCACCGCTCATTTCCTGATTGCCGTCCTTTACCCAGCCGCCAACCTTGGCACTGGTCGCATCGATGAAGTCGTTGAACATCGGCACGATCACGCCGCCCTCGTCACGGACAGTCACCGACATGTCACGATACATCTGCTTGCGCTTGGCAGGGTCCAGCTCGGCGCGCGCCGCAATCAATGTCTTGTCGAACTTTTCATTGAAGAAGCGTGTGTCGTTCCAGTCTGCGGTCGAAAGATAGGCAGTCGAATACATCTGGTCCTGCGTCGGACGGCCACCCCAATAGGATTCCGAGAACGGCTGTTTGTTCCAGACTTCTGACCAGTAGCCATCGCCGGGTTCGCGCTTGACTTCAATCTTGATGCCAGCCTTTGCCGCGCTCTGCTGGAATAGCTGCGCCGCATCGATGGCGCCCGGAAAGGCAACATCGGATGTGCGCAGCAGCACCGAACCGTCATGGCCAGATTTCTTGAAGTGGAAAGCTGCCTTGTCGGGATCGTAGGCACGCTGTTCGATATCATCCGAAAACAGCGGATAGGCCTTGTTGATCGGGAAATCATTGCCGATCGAACCATAACCGCGCAGGATTTTCTGCACCATGTCTTCGCGGTTCATGGCGTATTTCAGGGCGAGACGCAGGTCGTTATTATTGAACGGCGCTGTGTTGCAATGGGCGATGAACACATAATGCCCCTTGCCCGCCACGTTCTGGATGGTCACACCGGGAACGCGCTTAACCAGATCAACAATCTTCGGCTCAACGCGATTGATCATATGAACCTGTCCGGACTGCAGCGCGGCAGTGCGGGCGGTGGCATCATTGATGACGATGATTTCGATCTGCGCCGCATGGCCGCGATTATCGCCGTCCCAATAGCTGGCGAACTTCTCGCCGATATGGCGCACGCCCGGCTCGTCCTTGACGACCTTGTAAGGCCCGGTGCCGATACCGGCATTCGGCTTGTCCTTACCGCCGTTGGGCTGGATCATCAGATGGTAGTCATCCATCAGGAACGGTAGATCGGCATTAGGTTCTTTCAATGTGAAAACAACGGTATCGCCGTCTTTCTTCACATTGTCGATGCCCTTCATGACACCAAGCGCACCGGATTTTGAATTGGCATCGGAATGGCGTTCCATTGTGGCAACGACGTCATCAGCCGTCATTTCCTTGCCATTGTGGAACTGTACACCCTTGCGGATCTTGAAGGTCCAGACCTTGGCGTCGGGTGTCGAGCCCCATTCTGTGGCAAGTTTGGGATTGAGCGTGCCATCGGCCTGAATTTCAACAAGCTGCTCGCCCCATTGGCGGCCGAATTTATAGGGAACCTGGCTCTGCCATGTTGCCGGGTCCATGCTATCGGTCGAAGCGCCACCCTGCATACCGGCTTTCAGCGTACCGCCCTTAACCGGGCCTTCGGCCAGAGCCGCACTGGAAAGCAATGAATTGGCTAAAACGGTGGTGACACCGAGAGCGGCAGCGCGGCCAAGAAAATCACGGCGCGACAGATGTCCGCGTGCGACCTTGCGGCTCAGATAATCGAGTTCTTTTGACATACCCATTCCCCTTTTGTTGCTTGGAACGCATGGCGCCCAAATTCGGTTTTTGTGAATTATGCGACTTGATACCCGTGAATTTCAATCGTCAACGTGACTTTTGACTATAACCTCCAGCAATCAGATGTGTTGACGCGCGATGGTCTCGGCGAAATTTCGCTCGAAAACCAGCTCGTCATTTTCGTAGGCTTCAATGCGGCCTGTCAGATGAAAGTTCTGCTTGTCTGACCGCATCGTGGTGAACGTTTCTGTACGGACGCGCCATTCATCGCGGCCGGATAGTTCCGTCCAATGAGTCTCGCCATAGGCGGAAAGCGGATCGTCTGGATGAATTTCCCAGCGTTCGCGCGCAACACTGCCATGGATCAGCCCATGCTCTTGGTCCCGTGCTTCACCAAAATCATCCATGATCGACAGGACAATCTTGCCGCTGACCTGATCATGTTCGATCAGGCGGCTGTTTGTGCCCTTGCGCAAGGTGTCGAGTTGCCATGGCGACGCTGCTTCCGGCTCGGGAAAAGTCCATTCGTCACCATTGGCGAGATCGCGTGATGGCAAATCCAGCCTGCCCCCATGCAGCGTCAGGCTGACGGTCTCGGGCGACGGCCAGACCATTGGCCAATAGCTCGATGAAACGGCAATGCGCAGGTGATGACCGGCAGGAACACGGTAGGCAATGTCATCCAACATGAACCGGATTTTGACTTCTTCACCCGGCGTCAGGCTTTCCGGCTTTTCATGGCTGTTGCGATGGCAGAGATTGAACACACCATAGGTGATGCGTGTCGACGCACCATCCGGGTGTACATCGCACAGGCGCACAGCAACCATGGCGACAGGTTTGTCGCTGGAAAGCGTCAGCGTGATTTCAGCTGCGCCGACAATATCGACAGCCTTTTCAAGCAGAGCACTATCATAACAGACGGACAGCGCATCATCGCGGCGCTGATCGCCGGGAAGTTCCGGACCAAGCCAGATGGCGCAATATTCGCCGCCCATCATGCCGCAATCCTGCGGCGACGCGATAAGATGGGCAAATTCCTTGATGGGCTTGTTACCCAGAGATTTCTCGGCAGTCAGATGAAGCACTTCATTGCGGATGGTCTTTGATGGCCATTGCGGCTCGGCAATCCAGTAACCGGGGCGTTCCGTGTACCAGCTTTTCGGACGGACGGAATCCATCAGATAGCCGCGATAAGCAGGATCATTCTCAACGCCCGTATCGATATCCTTCAGCCAGCGATCCCACCAGCGCAAGGCCTCCTGCAGGAAGCCGATGCGTGGTTCAGGCACGGCGAAATGTGGATATTTATGCACCCACGGCCCGACAATGCCTTTGACCGGCGCAGTAATGCCTTCCATCAGGCGCGGTACGGCGTTCTTGTAACCATCACCCCAGCCGCCAATCGCCAATGTGGCGGCTTTGACAGCGGAGAAATCCTCGCAGATTGAACCGCGCTTCCAATAGGCATCGCGCGTCTGGTGCATCAGCCAGGTCGCGGGCAGAAACGGTTCGTGATCGAGCCGGTCAAGCCACATGCTGCGCCATTTGTCGCCAACAAGCAGCGGATCGGGCGAACGCGAGGAATAGGCGAGCATGGTCGCGCCCCATCCGAGATTTTCGTTCAGCAGCAATCCGCCCTTATAGTGGATATCATCGGCATACCGGTCATCCGTCGAGCAGAGCGTGATGATGGCTTTCAGCGCTTCCGGCTGCAAAGCCGCCACCTGCAATGAGTTGAACCCGCCCCAGGAAATGCCCATCATGCCAACCTTGCCCGATGACCAGGGCTGTGCGGCGATCCATTTGATCACCTCGCAGGCATCATTGAGTTCCTGAACCGAATATTCGTCCTCCATCAGCCCTTCGGAATCGCCATTGCCGCGCATATCGACGCGCAGGCAGGCATAGCCATGTCCGGCAAAATATGGATGGGTGAGATTATCGCGCGCCGTGGTGCCGTCGCGCTTGCGATATGGCAGGAATTCGAGAATGGCGGGAACCGGATTTTCAACTGCGTCTTCGGGCATCCAGACCCGGGCCGAGAGGCGGCAGCCATCGGGCAGAACAATGCCCAGATCGGCTTCTTCTCTCACTTTGTGCTGAAAAGTCTCGACTGTCCGCATTACCATCTTTCGTTCCTGCAGCGGAGCGGAAAACAGACCCGGTCATTTGTCTTGGCGACAATGACCAATGCACACCGGGCAGACCACCCGGTGAAAACATGAATCCCATTTTCTCGTCTTTTGCGAGGTGTTCCTTTGTATCATACTATGCGCATCTGTCCGGCTATGCGGACCAAACACTTGCGACATATGTTCGGTCATTTGCGTCACGCTGAAAAAGTCTCATCCCAGCCTTGATGGTATGAGCTTTTCCAACCGGCGGAAGAGAAAGACAATGATGCCGGTAATGACGAGATAGCCAGCGGCCAGCAGCAAAAGCGGCTCATAGGTGATGAACGTATCCTGTCTTACGCGCGATGCCACCGAATAGAGATCAACAACCGTGATCGTGGCAACAAGTGGTGTTGATTTCAGCTGTAATACCGCCTCACCCGCCAGTGTCGGCAAAGCGCGGTGAATGGCCTGCGGCAGCCAGATTCGGCGGAAAATCGTGAAACGGCGCATACCGAAAGCGCGGGCGGATTCCAGTTGCCCTTTGGGCACACCGGCAAACGCGCCGCGCATGACCTCACCCTCATAGCCCGCATAGGACAGGGAGAGCGCCAGCACCGCATAGGGCCATGCTTGTCTCAAGTATGGCCAGAGTTCGGAACTGCGTATCCACGGATATTGCGGAAACAGCGAACCCAGCCCGTAATAGAGCAGCCAGAGTTGCAGGAGCAGCGGCGTGCCGCGAATAACCGTGCAGAACACCCGTGCCGGCACGGCAAGGATTGCCGGGCCCGCCGCCTGTGCCAATCCAAGCGGTACAGCCAGCAGGAAGCCGATGATGACGGTGACAATCAGTATCCAGATCGTGCGCCACAGGCCTTGCAAGATCAGATCGCCATAATTGGGCAGCCAGTCCCAGCGCATGAAGAATATGGCCGAAGCGACAAGCGCAACACCAATCAGGATCAGCACAATGCGATGCGGTGGCAGTTTGCGTACCTGCCCGCTCGTGTCGCTGTCCTTGTGGATCGGGAATGTCTCGATGGGCGCTTCAAGCGGCGTTTCTGTCATCACCGTGCCTCCTTGACCGAAGGCATGCCGCGCCGCGCCCACTGCTCGACCTTGGCCAGAATGAGGTTGGAAAACAACGTGATGGCGAGATAAAGAACGCCCGCCGCGATAAAAAACAGGAAATAGGCCTTTGTCGTGCCCGCTGCCTGACGGGTAACAAGCGTGAGTTCGCTGAAACCTACAACGGCGAGCAGTGCCGTGTCCTTGGTCGATATCAGCCACAGATTGGCAAGCCCCGGCAGTGCATGCGGCAGCATGGCGGGCAAGGTAATGCGGCGCATCATCAGCGTTGGCGACATGCCATAGGCCCGCGCCGCCTCGATTTCCCCCTGCGGAATGGCTTTGATAGCCCCGCGCAGCACTTCCGTGGCATAGGCACCCTGCACGAAGCCGAGCACCACGATGCCCGCAACCAGCCCGCTAATATCAACACGCTGATAGCCAAGCCATTCCAGTATACGGTTGATCATGTCGGTGCCCGCATAATAGAGCAGCAGGATCAGCACCAGTTCCGGCACCGCCCGCACAATAGTCGTATAGATCGCCGCGATATCGCGAACGAGTGGCCCGCCATAGAGCTTGCCATAGGCACCGAATGTGCCAATCAGCAATCCCATGCCAAAGGCACCCACGGCGATCTGCAGCGAATTCGCCAGACCACGCAGCAGATTGCCACCCCAACCCGGCGGATTGGGAGACAGAAGATCAAACATGCCGGCTATACCAGCTGGAATAATCGATGCGTCGGCCAAGCGATCCTCGATTCAAAGCAATGAAATGCACCCATATCCCGGTGAGGGAATTAGCGCTGGTTGCAGATTTAGTATGCCGTGGTTCGACAAGCTCACCATGAGGGAGAGTGGTGGTTGCACGGAGCCAAGTTCTGCAACTTTGGTGACTATCGTTGCATCCTCGCTCTCCCTCATGGTGAGCTTGTCGAACCACGCACTCCGTTCATGCAAAGAACACGCTGAAGGGTTAACCATCGGCCATCTCCTCTCCACAAGGGATTGGGTGCATTGTGTAGACTTACGTCATGGACGGATATGAAAAAGCCGGAGCAGGCAAACACCCGCTCCAGCCAGCGGCTTACCCGCCATACACATCGAAGTTGAAGTACTTCTTTGAAATCTCGTCATACTTGCCATTGGTGCGGATGCCCTTGATGGCGGCATTGATCTTGGTCTTCAACTCCGTATCGCCCTTGCGCAGACCAACACCGACACCGGGTCCCAGAACTTCAAGATCGGGTGCAACCTTGCCCTTGATCTCGCAGCAGGCCTTGCCCGCATCGGTCTGGGCAAACGTTTCGAGCGCCAGCGCATCGGCCTGTGTCGCATCGATGCGGCCAGCGGCCAGATCCTGATTGGCCTCATCCTGCGTCTGGTATTCCTTGATTTCAGCGGCTGTCGCGCCAAAATGCTTCTTCACATAGACCTGATGGATTGTTGAAACCTGCACACCGATGACCTTACCCTTCAATCCTTCAGGCGTAGCATCCATCTTGATGTCCTTGGAGCCGAGGATGACCGTGGGGGTGTTGTAATATTTGTCGGAAAAATCGATCGTCTTCTCGCGCTCGGCGGTAATTGACATGGAAGCAGCGATCATATCGATCTTCTTGGTGGTCAAAGCCGGAATGATGCCATCCCACGAGACGGGCGTTATCACGCAGTCAAGCTTGGCCTCAGCGCAGATTGCCATGGCAATATCGACTTCCCATCCTTCCCATTTGCCCGAAGCATCAGGCGAGGCAAAAGGTGGATAGGGTTCAGCAGCGATACCTACCTTGAGTTGTTCGGCGCTGGCGACACCCATTCCGGCAACCAGCACAGCGGCAGCAACCGCTGATTTCAAGAAAGCTCTCATTTTTAACTCCATTTGTTTTCTTGTTCCCCAGGATTATTCCCTGTATTTTTTCATGCAATTTATGAAACAGTGCGAATAAACTGCTTCAAACGTTCAGATTTTGGTGATCCGAACAATTCTTCCGGTGGTCCCTCTTCTTCGACAATGCCGTTATGGAGATACATGACATGGCTTGCCACTTCGCGGGCAAATTTCATCTCATGCGTCACCAGAAGCATGGTTCGCCCCTCCTTGGCGAGATCACCGATAACCTTCAGAACTTCGCCGACCAGTTCCGGATCGAGCGCCGATGTCGGCTCATCGAAGAGCATGACACGCGGTTGGATCGCAAGGGCGCGGGCAATGGCACCGCGCTGCTGTTGACCACCGGAGAGATAGGCTGGATAGACATCGCGCTTGGCCGAAAGTCCAACCCGTTCGAGCAATTGCTCGCCAATGGCCATGGCCTCGTCGCGCTTCATGCCAAGCACATGAACAGGCACTTCGATGACGTTCTGGATCAGGGTCATGTGCTGCCAGAGATTGAAATTCTGGAACACCATGCCAAGCCGGCTGCGGATACGTTCGATCTGGCGACGATTGGCGGGGTACTGCCCGCCCTGGCCGTCGCTGACCATCTGCACATCCTCGCCATTGATGCGAATGACGCCGCTTGTCGGGTTTTCGAGAAAATTGATACAGCGCAGGAAAGTTGACTTGCCGGAACCGCTGCCGCCAATCATCGCCACCACATCACCGTCTTTGGCGGTCAGCGAAACGCCCTTGAGAACTTCAAGGGCGCCGAATTTCTTGTGCAGGTTCCAGACGTGGATGGCTTCGGCTTTTTCGGCCGGGACGGATTGGAGAGGCTCCGTCTGAGCGGATGCGTGTAACGCTTCCGTCATTGTGCGGTTTCCATGGGTTGTCTGGCATCTGCTGTCATCATTATTGCCTGTTTTGTCAGCATGAGGCGAAACTGCCTAATTTCGAACATCACACCACTTGCGCTCTAATTATGCAAGCGTATAAATACTCTCAGATACAATTTTTACGAGAGAGCAGTCGATGAGCGCATTCGGTTCCCAGTCCATGGCCCTTCCCCTGAAACGCGTCATCATGCGCATGCCTGACCGCGTCATGGCAGGTGCCGAGCGCGATGTCTGGCATTATGGCCCGCAATTCGATCCGCGCCGCGCGTCGGAACAGCACCGCGTGTTTGCTGATCTTGTCGCGCAATCAGGTGCGGACATTACATGGATCAGAGACGGCAATGATGGATTGTCGGATTCCGTGTTCACGCACGATCCCTCTCTCGTCACCGACAAGGGTGCAATTCTTCTGCGCATGGGCAAACCCCTGCGGCTTGATGAAACCGATCTTCACCACGAAACCTATAGCCAGATGGATGTGCCGGTTCTTGGCCGCATTGTTGCGCCGGGTACCGTAGAAGGTGGCGATTGCGTCTGGGTAGACAGCAAGACGCTGGCCATCGGTCGCGGCGTGCGCACCAATCAGTCCGGTATCGAGCAGATGGCCGCCATTCTTGAGCCGCTTGGCGTGACCGTTCTCGGTTTTGACCTGCCGCTGTGGCAGGGAGAAGAGGCCTGCCTGCATCTTATGTCCATCATCTCGCCGCTGGCCGAAGACCTTGCTCTTGTCCATCTGCCCCTGCTGCCTGCCGCCTTCTATCAGCTGCTGAAAGAGCGCGGCATTCGCCTGATCGCAGCGCCGGAGGAGGAATTTGCCGCCAGCAATGGGCTTAACCTCAACGTGCTGCCAACCGCGCCCTATGAGGTGATTGCTGTGGCAGGCTTTGAGAAGACCAAGGCGGCAATGGAAGCTGCCGGCTGCACCGTCACAACCTTCGAAGCCGATGCACTGTGCATTGCCTGCGAAGGCGGCCCCACCTGCCTCACCCGTCCGGTTTTCCGGCAATGAAGACACAATCGGCCACTCGTAAAACCTTTCGCCGTGAAGGCGAGGACAAGCGCCGCGAGGATTTGATCGCCGCAACGCTTGAATGTGTGGCCGAGCGCGGACTTGCCGGTGCAACCGTGCGCGAAATCGCCCAGCGGGCCGATGTAACAGCCGGGCTGATCCGCTATTACTTTCCCACCAAGGATGATCTGATCGGCGCGGCCTATCGCGCCGTCATGAACCGCATGACCGTACAGGCCAGCGATGCCTTGCAGAATGCCGCTGATGATCCCCGCTCGCGCCTGCAGGCCTTTGTTACCGCCAATCTTGGCGAGCCGATCATGGACCCGCACAATCTGTCGCTATGGGCAGGTTTCATTGCCCTTGTTCATGCGGACCCTGCCATGGCCGCCGCGCATCGCGATGGCTATCTCGGTTTTCGCGACGAGCTGGAAATCCTGATCCGCGAAGCCCTTGCTGCTTCGGGAAAACCTGCAGGGCCGAGCCATACCCGCCGCCATGCCATCGCCATCAATGCAATCATCGACGGATTGTGGCTGGAAGGCTGTCTTGCCGGCGATATTTTCGCCGATGGGGAATTGGCTGAAACCGGCATTGCCGCTATTGAAGCCGTACTTGGAATCTCACTTCACACTCAAGGAGCCGAATGATGCGCTATGCGTCTGTGACCGACCGTCTGGCCGGACTGGGATCGGATAAATGGGCCGTGCATATCCGTGCGCGCGAAATGCAACGCGCTGGCCAGGAGATCATCGAGCTGACCATCGGCGAACCTGACATTCCAACCCCGACCGACATGGTGGATGTGGCCGAGCGCGCCATGCGTGCCGGTCGTACCGGCTATTCCAACGGTCGCGGCGAACCCGCTGTTCTCGCTGCACTTTCGGCCAAATATACTGCACGCACCGGCAGGGATATCGGCCCTGAACATATTATGTGTTTTCCCGGAACCCAGACGGCGCTGTCGCTTGTCATGCTCGGCCTTGCCGAAGAAGGTGACGAGATCATCACCGGCGATCCGCTCTATGCCACCTATGACGGCGTTGTCCGCGCAACCGGCGCAACACGGGTTTCCGTTCCCCTGCGTCCCGAAAACGGCTTTCGCATGCAGGCTGCCGATCTCGAAAAGGTCATCACACCGAAATCCCGCGTTCTCCTGCTCAACACGCCGCACAATCCAACCGGCGCCGTGCTGAGCGAAAAGGAAGTGGCTGAAATCGGTGAAGTCTGCCGCAAGCATGATTTGTGGATCGTCTCCGATGAAGTCTACGAACTGCTGATTTTTGACGGCAAGTTCGCCTCGCCGCTTGACCGCCCGGAGCTGGCTGACCGGACCATTGCCGTCGCCTCCATTTCCAAATCCCATGCCGCGCCGGGTTTCCGCAGCGGCTGGTGCGTTGGCCCGGCAGAGTTCACCCAGAAACTTCTGCCTCTATCGGAATCCCTGTTGTTTGGCGTTCAGCCCTTTATCGCCGATATGACCGCCTATGCGCTTGGCCAGCCTTCGGCAGCAGCGGCAACCATGCGCGAAAGCTATTCCCGGCGCGCGCAATTGATCTCCAAGCGGCTTGACGGGATCGCTGGCATTGGTGCCGACATGCCACAGGCAGGCATGTTCATCCTCGCCGATATTCGCGCAACGGGTCTGAGCGGCAATGATTTCGCCATGCGGCTTCTCGAAGAAGAACATGTAGCGGTCATGCCGGGCGAGTCCTTTGGCGACAATCTCGCCGGTTATCTGCGCCTTAGCCTCAGTGTCGCCGACGACAAGATCGACGCAGCCTGCGCCGGTATTGTCCGTCTTGCCTCCCGCCTCCAGCAACGGAAATCCGCATGACAACGGTTGGTGAATCCCTCGTCCATTTGCTCGAATCCTATGATGTCGACACGGTTTTCGGCATCCCCGGCGTTCATACAATAGAACTCTATCGCGGCCTTGCCGCCTCAAAAATACGCCATATCACGCCGCGCCATGAGCAAGGCGCTGGCTTCATGGCCGACGGCTACGCACGCGCAACCGGCAAGCCCGGCGTCGCCTTTGTCATTACCGGCCCCGGCATCACCAACACCATCACGGCCATGGGACAGGCCCGTGCCGATTCCATTCCGATGCTGGTGATCTCCGGCGTCAATCAGCGCGAATCCCTTGGCAAGGGCATGGGCTTCCTGCATGAACTGCCCAATCAGCGTGCCATGCTGCAGACGGTTGCAATGTTCTCGCATCGCGTTGAAACAGCGGATGAATTGCCGATTGTGCTTGCCCGCGCCTTCGCGCTGTTCGCCTCGCGGCGCCCCGGCCCTGTCCATATCGAGATTCCGCTGGATGTGATGGCGCTGCCACTGGATGGTGCGAGCCGCCAGCTATCGGATGCACCTATTCCGCAGGCATCCGCAGAAACCTTGGCTGAACTGACCCGTCAGTGCCTTGGCGCTGAACGTCCGGTTATCCTGATTGGTGGCGGCGCAAAGGGTGCCGCGGCAGAACTAAAGGAATTGGCGGAAAAGCTGGATGCGCCTGTGGTGGCAACCACCAATGCACGCGGTATCCTGCACAATCACCCGCTGCTCATCCCGGCCAGCGCCAGCCTTACCGCCGTGCGCAAGCTTCTCGCTGAAAGCGATCTGGTGATCGCCATCGGCACCGAAATGGGACCGACCGACTACGACATGTATGGCGATGGCGGTTTCCCGGAACTCAAACGCCTTGTACGCATCGATATCGACGCCGGACAACTGGATCGCCGCCCGGCGTTCATGCCCATTGAAGCATCGGCGCAGGAAACCGTCAGATCACTGGCAGCCACATTGCCCGCACGGCGCAACACCAAATCAGGTGAAGACCGCGCGCTGGCGACACGCGATGCGGCATGGGCGGAAATTGGCCCGAGAACGCAGAGCCATGTGCGCTTTCTCAACGTCCTGCGCGACACACTGCCGGATTCCCTCATCGTCGGAGATTCCACACAGGCGATCTATTCTGGCAATCTCTATTACGACCACGATCGCATCGGTGGCTGGTTCAATGCAGCGACGGGCTTTGGTGCCCTCGGTTTCGGCCCGCCTGCTGCCATTGGCGCAGCGCTCGGCAAGCCTGAGACATCAACGATCTGTATAGTCGGCGATGGCGGTTTTCAGTTTGTGCTGGGAGAACTTGGCGCGGCAGTCGATGAAAAAGCGCCTGTCATCTTCGTCGTCTGGAACAATCAGGGCTATCAGGAAATCGAGCGCGCTATGCGTGACGTACACATCAACCCGGTTGGCGTGCGTCCATCGGCACCCAATTACCTCAAAATCGCCGAAGCCTATGGCGTGGCTTCGATCAAGCTGCAAAAACTGGAAGAACTGCCCGCCGCGCTGCTGACAGCCAAGGCGAGCAAAAATCCATATCTGATTGAAATCGATGAAACATTGATTGGTTGATGGCCCATAGTGGAGCGAGTTTGCCATTCGCATCCGGCGAATAGCAAATTCAAAGCTCCACTTAGCCATCAACCGTTTTGCCTGTTATGGCCGGTGGATTGTCTTGACCTCAAGAAAGTCCTCAAGCCCGAACCTGCCACCTTCACGGCCATTGCCTGACTGTTTGTAGCCACCAAATGGACTGCCATAACGGTGCGCACCGCCATTAATATGCACCATACCCGCTTTCAGTTTTGACGCCACGCGTTCGGCCCGCTTGGCATCACCCGTCTGGACATAGGCGGCAAGGCCATAGGGCGTGTCATTGGCGATGGAAATTGCCTCTTCCTCCGTATCAAAAGGAATGAGCGAGAGCACCGGGCCAAACACTTCTTCGCGGGCAATGCGCATATCGTTACGCACATCGGCAAAGATCGTCGGGCGGACGAAATAGCCGGTTTCGTAACCTTCCGGCTTGCCTGCTCCGCCCACCAGCACGCGCGCGCCTTCCGAAATGCCAGCTTCAATCAGGCTCTGTACCCGGCCATACTGGATATGGCTGACGAGCGGACCGATATGGTCGCCATCCTCCTGCGGGTCGCCGACACGCGCTTCCTTGCCCGTGGCTTCGGCAATCTTCACTGCCTTGTCATAGACGGACCGCTGCACCAGCATACGTGTTGGCGCATCGCAGGACTGGCCGCTATTGTTGAAACATTCGAGCACGCTGCCCGCAACACGATCTTCCAGATCGGCATCTTCAAACACGATGTTTGGCGATTTGCCGCCAAGTTCCAGTGTCACGCGCTTGACGGTTTCCGCCGCATCCTTGCTGACGGCAATACCGGCGCGAGTGGAGCCGGTGAAGGACATCATGTCGACGTCCTTGTGCTTGGACAGCGCAGCGCCAACCGCCGCGCCATCGCCATTGACGAGGTTGAACGTACCGGCAGGAAAGCCCGCCTCATGCACCATCTCGGCATAAAGCAGCGCGTTGAGCGGGGTGAATTCGCTTGGTTTGAGCACGCAGGTGCTGCCCGTTGCCAGTGCCGGAATAACTTTTAGCGCAATCTGATTGACAGGCCAGTTCCATGGCGTGATCAGGCCGCAGACACCGATGGCCTCGCGCACGAGAAGGTCGCCATTGGGCAATTCCTCGCGCATGTGCAGGACCTTCAGCGCATCGATAAAGCCCTGAAGATGACCAACACCGACATCGGCCTGCTGCTGTGTGCTCATGGTGATCGGCGCGCCGAGTTCCGCCGTGATGGTTTGCGCCATCTCATCATACCGGCGCTTGTAGATATCGAGCAGCTTTTCCAGAAGCGCCAGACGTTCCTCGACGGAGGTCTGGCTGTAGGTCTGAAACGCTTTCTTGGCCGCCGCCACGGCGCGATCGATATCCGCTGGTGTTCCCATGGAAATGATCGCAATTGGCTTTTCTGTTGCCGGATTGATCACCTCAAGATCATTGGCCACAAGAGGCGGCACCCATTCGCCGTTGATATAGAAATCCCGCTTGATGAGCATTTTTGCCTCCTCCTGAATGCTGTTCGTTCTGCAAATGGTATGGGGCTTTTGGTTTGGATGCCAGATGGAAAAACGACGGATTGTTTAGGTAGTATCGCTCTTCATGTATGTGGTTCGTGGTTCGACATAACAACCATGAGGGAGACTGGGGATTGCAGGGAGTCAAGTTCTGCACTTTTGCGATTAGCGTTGCAGCCACCCCTCTCCCTCACGGTTGTTATGTCGAACCACGAACCACCCTCCACACACACTCAATCCGCTGATCGCAACAGCGCTTGGGCCATGCAGTGAATGCCACCGCCGGTTTTGGAGATCTCGCTCATATCAACAGCTGCCACGTCAAATCCCCGTGCGCGCAGTTTATCGATCAGCGTCTTGCTTGATGTCGGCGCAATGATCCGGTCATTGCCCAGCGACATGAAATTGCAGCCGAGATTCATCGTGTCCTGAAATGGTACGTCAATGATCTCGTGGCCCTTGGATTTCAGCCAGTCGACAATACCGGGTTCCGTGCAGGCAAGACAAACCGCCGTAAGCTTTGGTGCAATTGGCACTACCATCAGATCGATATGCACGTAATACTCATCGATGAAGGCAAGGCGCGTTTCCCAGCCCTCCTTGCGGAACCATTCTTCCACCTGCCGGGCGCCCTCCTCCTGCGTGCGCGCGCCGCCGCAGCCGATAAGAACACATCCCTCTTCGATCACATTGAAATCGCCGCCCTCAAAAGTCCCTGCCGTCACCATGTCATAGATGGGAATGCCGAGCCGTTCATAGGTGCGGATCGCGGCATAGTTCTCGCCGCGCCGCCACCAGTTGGCCATGGCGGTGATCACAGCGCCGTAAGGGGTCATCACACTGGAATCGCGTGAATAAACCTGCATCGGCAGTTCGGGTTCCGGCTCATGCCAATGGATGTTGACACCGAAATGCTCGTAGGCCGCGACCAGTTCCTTGTGCTGCGCCTGTGCGGTCTGAATGTTGCATGGCGCTTCGCGCAGATGTTTGCGCGACAGCGAGCTGGTTGCCATGTGCCGCAGAAATGCCGGAGAACCCAGCAGCACATCGGTCAGCGGGTCGGTTTCATTGCGAAAACCCCAGCCTTTCAGCGGTGCGGTGCCGCCATTCGGATTGCGGCGCTTCAATGTAAAGGCGTCGGCCTCAAAGCCCTGTTCGTGGCGTGTCATTGGTCCTGTCTCCTCGTCAGGGGCGTGTGGGTATCCACCATTCCCGCCCGCGTGCAGTGGTCACATATTCCGGCCAGCGGAAATGAATTGGTGGCTCATAATCGCAAAGCGGCGCTATCCATTTTGAACCACCAATGCCGCCGCCGGTGCGTTCGATAAACTCATCCTTTGCGCTTCTGCGGGCATCGCCGTCCTCAAGCAGGCGCAGGGCAGTCAGCGCCACGGTCTTGGCGGCGGTGGTCACCATCGGATCAATTGTTTCCGGGATACCGCCCAGCGCATTCATCACCCAGCCCGGATAGGCAAAGCCCTTGGGCGCCTTCAATGCGGGACGTGCCACATAGAAGCGCACTGTCGGTGCGTGCCATGTCATATCCGTATAATCATCGGAGGTGGAATTGATCTGCGATGGTGGCAGGTCACGGCGCAGGATTGCTTCGGCATCCCTTGGTGCGATCAATGCCTCGCATTCATCTAGAAAGGGATCCTGCATCGCCTCAATCCCGGCATTGACCTGAATGTCCCGTGCCACCGCCTTTGCCGTCTCGTTCCAGCGCGGCGCACCGACTGTCTGCAGGGCATCCCATGTGATTTCTGCCATGGCATGATTGGCAAGGCCGGGACGTGACTTGCACACCCAATGCCGCTCCACCCGGCAACCGCTCATAGCGGCGGCATGTTCGGCATTGCGGTCAAGCACTGATGTCACCTGCTCGGCCATGGCTATGGTTGGCACACGCATCATGTACTGAATTTCGGCGAGCCCGGCAGGAAGATTGTCAGCGGTTGCCTGCCCGGCGGTCAGGATTGCCTCGCTGATCGACCAACCGCCCTGATGCGGCAGCATGGAATCCCGCAAGGCTTTTGACGCCATATACATCATCATCAGCGCATCATTAGCGCCGGGCGCCCGCACCGCCGAATGGGATTGCGGGATCGGTGCGCCGTCGCTGAGCCCCCAACTTTCAGGCTGATCGCAGACAAAACGGTAAATCATTGAGTAGGCAGCGCCGCAGTGCGTGTCCCAACGCACCGTATTACACAGCGGCAGCATGTAGAACGGATGGAACGAGATCATTCCATCAAGCCCATCATAATAGCCCTTGGCGGCGTGAATGGGCTTTGAGCCGCGCACTTTTTCCGCCGGTTCGCCGGTAAAGCGCAATGTGCCCGCTATGCCGTGCTTTTCCATGGCGGCTTTCGTTGCCAGCAGACCGCCAAGACTGGATATGCCGAGCCCCGAATGCGGGTCAGTGTGCCCGCCCGCATGTTCGTTCAAACCGGGCCTTGGGCGCTGGACTGTTGCCGCGTCCTGACAATTGCCGGGCACCGCATCATATTCCGCATACATGCCGATGGTTGGGGATTTGCCCGTAGTGGCTCCCCGGTTGGTCCAGTGGGCACAGAATGCCGTGGGCATACCGCCTGAACCGGTCTCCACGTCAAAACCCTCACGACGCAGCAGCGATACATACCAATCCGCCGATTGATATTCGCGCCAGGCGGTTTCGCCGAAATCGAAAATGGTGCGGGTCCAGGCTGAGAGATCAGCTTGGCGCTTTTCGACAAAATCCAGCGCTGTGGTTCCTGCTGCCGTGGTCACTATCCATCTCCCGTTACCGCGAGATAATCATCTGGAAGGCGGGACAAAAAGTGATATGTTTTTTCAAAACGTGCAAATTCTATTCACCTCATCATTGGAATCCCGTTCATGCGCATTCCCTCCACGCAAGCCCTGCGGTCCCTTGAAAGCTTTGCCCGGCATGGCAGTGTCTGGCGCGCAGCGGATGAACTGCACCTCACCCGCAGTGCCGTCAGCCATCAATTGCGCCTGCTGGAGCGCGATCTCGGCTTTGAACTGCTGCAGCGCGATGGCAAGGGTGTTGCGCTTACCCCGCGCGGGCGCAAATATGCCAATGATGTGCGCAAGGCGCTGATTGTCATTGACGATGCCGGCGGCAGACAAAGCCCTGCCGGTGTGGGCGGTTCGCTATGCGTCAGCTCGACAGCGGGCTTTGCCTCGCTGTGGCTGTGTACCCATATTGCCGAGTTTCAGGAGAAATATCCTGAAGTATCACTGCGCATTGTCACGCCGCGCAAGCTTGATGATGTAACGGATTCATCTGTCGATATTTTTATAGCGTTCGGCGACGGAAACTGGCCCAACCGCGCGGTGGAGCTGCTCTGTGAGGTGGAGTTCACGCCACTGTGCAGCCCGGTTCTGATCAACAAAATCGGCGGTATTGCTGAGCCAAAGGACCTGTTGCGCGCGCCTCTGCTGCATCTGGGCGATTTCGAAGACTGGACCCGCTGGATGGCGCTGGCCAATGTAGAAAACCCTGACTCCGAACGCGGCATCATCTTTTCCGATATGAATCTTGTCTATTCCGCTGCCATTACGGCGCAAGGCGTGGCCATGGGCGATGAGCTTACCTGCCGCAAAGCCATGAAGGCAGGTCAACTCATCCGCCCGTTCGACCTTGGCATCAAGTCGCCGAAATCCTATTTCCTCGTCACCGATTTCGCCAAAGTCGAGCATCCAGCCCAGCTGGCGTTCACGGAATGGCTGAAATCACGGCTGTCGCAAACGCGCAACGCCTAGACACCCAAACGGGGTTTTCTCATGCTGGCGTGAATTTCATTCACGTATCGCGGCAATATATTTCAATTGTCGTCACGGCAGATTGTGCCTAGGCTTTCCCAAAAAGCAGGGGAAAGAGGTCCATCAATGCCTCAAGGCATACAACTGGGCGACGCAAAGGCCGCCGAGATCAAGGCTGTATCCATTGGCAAGACATTCGGTGCATTCCGTGCGCTGAAAGACCTGTCGCTCGACATCGGACGCGGCGAGTTTTTGACCCTTCTCGGCCCTTCCGGTTCGGGCAAGACGACCTTCCTGATGATCCTTGCCGGGTTTACCGCGCCAAGCGAAGGCCGGTTGATGATGGACGGCAAGGACATCACGGATGTACCCGCCGAAGACCGTTCCTATGGCATGGTGTTTCAGGGCTACGCCCTTTTCCCGCATCTTACCGTCGAACAGAACATCGCCTTCCCGCTGAAAGTGCGCGGCCGTTCCTCCGCCGATATCAAGCGACGGGTCGGCGAAATGGTCGAGCGCGTTGGTCTTGTGGGCCATGAGAAAAAACTGCCAACAAAGCTTTCCGGTGGCCAGCAGCAGCGCGTGGCGCTTGCCCGCGCCTTGGCATTTGAACCATCGGTGCTTTTGCTGGACGAGCCTTTTTCGGCCCTCGACAAGAATTTGCGCGAGATGATGCAGGAGGAAGTCAAACGCCTGCATCAGGAAACCGGAACGACATTCGTTTTCGTCACCCATGATCAGTCTGAGGCGCTCGCCCTCTCCTCGCGGGTTGCGATTTTCAATCATGGTGAGTTGTTGCAGGTCGGACGCCCGCAGGATGTCTATGAGCGGCCAGCCAATCGTTTTGTTGCGGAGTTTCTCGGCGAGATCAATCTGCTGCCGCTCGGGGCCCTCAGGCTTGATGGTGACAAGGCAGCAGGCCAGTTTGAGGACCGCACGATTGTGCTCCACCAGACCGGCCCACAAATCGGCCAGAACGCCGTTGCCGCCGTGCGCCCTGAACATATGACCATCGCCGCCACGCGGCAAAACCCTGATCATAATGCCATCGTCTGCCGGATCGAGGATGCAACCTATCTCGGCGCTGTAACCAAATACCACCTGAAAACCCGCAGCGGCACATCCATCGCCGTGTCTATGCCGACAGCCGCAACCACAGGCCTCGCCCATCGCGCGGATGTCTGGGTGTCATGGCCAACAGAACAGGGATTTTTGCTGCCGCAGCAATCATAAATCGACGCATCCGGAATGTGACAATAACAATCCAAAGGGGAACACAATGGATCACGCATTTCAAAAAGACTGTCTGGAAATACTGGCCGACAAGGTGGAACGAGGCGAGATAAGCCGCCGCCGCTTCACCCAGATGGCCGCCATGCTGCTTGCAGGCGCGCCTGCCCTGCTGCGCTCCAACCGCGCTTTGGCCCAATCAAAAGATCTGGTTCTGGTCAATTGGGGCGGCGATGCCATGACCGCCTATGACAAGGCCTACGGTCAGCCATTCGCCAAGGAGAGCGGTATCGCCGTGAAGATGGATGGTTCCGGCCCAACGGAAGGCGCTATTACCGCGCAGTTCAAGAGCGGCAAGCCCAGCTGGGACCTGATGGATGTCGATCCCTTCTCCGGTATTACATTGGGCAAACAGGGCATGCTCGAGCCTATCGATTATACTATTGTTGACAAAAACAAGATGCGCCCCGGCTTTGGCTGGGATCACGCGGCTTCCACCTATTTCTTCTCCTATATCATTGCCTATGATTCATCGAAATTCGGCGATCAGGTGCCAACGGGCATGGCGGATTTTTTTGACGTAAAGAAATTTCCCGGCAAACGCTCGCTCTACAAATGGGGCTCGGCCATGTGGGAAGCCGCATTGATGGCCGATGGTGTCGCTCCGGAAAAGCTCTATCCGCTCGATCTGAAGCGCGCCCATGACAAGCTCGCGGCGTTCAAGGAAAACGTTGTCGCCTATTGGGGTGGCGGTGCGGAAAGCCAGTCTGTTCTCATGGATGGCGAAGCTTCCATGGCGCTGATTTGGTCAACGCGTGCGCAACTGCTTGAACAGGATTCCGGCGGCAATATCAAATTTGTCTGGGATCAGGGGCTGATTTCCCCCGGCGCACTGGCTGTGATGAAGAACAATCCCGGCGGCAAGGACAATGCAATGAAGTTCATTGCCAGTGCCCAGACGCCCGAACGGCAATTGCAGATGTTCGAACTGCTCGGACAAGGCCCCGCCAATCCGGCCACCGATGCACTCATTCCGGCGGATAAGAAACGGGTCAATTGCGTTGATCCAGCCAATATGACCAAGCAAATCCCGCTCAATATGGAATGGTATGCGGAGCACTATGCCTCGGCTTTTGATGAGTACACGAAGGTCATCTCGGCGTGATGAAGTGCGTTATCTCCCCCCTTGTGGGGGAGATACCCGCACCACCTGCTTGTGTGTAATTTAAGAAGGACGCTGAATGACCGGAAAGTCGGTTTTACCCAGAACGATATTGCTGCTTGCGCCGCTGCTGCTGTTTCTCGGGCTTGCTTATGTCGTGCCGTTTCTCGGGGTCATCAGATGGAGCGTGACACTGCCGGAACCGGGGCTCGGGCAATATCATGCAGTGCTCACCGATCCTCTGGTCCAATCTGTCTTTATCCGCACCTTGCGTATCTGCCTGTTCGTCACGGTCGCGGCGCTCGTCATGGCCTATGCCATTGCCTATGTCTGGGTGCGCGGAACACCGGCACAGCGCATGCTGGCGGAATTCTGCATTCTCGTGCCATTCTGGATTTCGGTGCTGACGCGGGCTTTCGGCTGGCTCGCGCTCCTTTCCAATCGCGGCCTGATCAATACGTGGCTACAGGCGGCCGGTGTCATCAGCGAGCCGCTGGCGCTTGCCCGCAATGAATTCGGTGTCATCATCGGCATGACGCATTTTCTCATTCCCTTTGCTGTTTTTCCCATAGCATCCGCCATGCGCAGCATTGATGAGCGCGTGCTTCTGGCCGCCCGCGGCATGGGTGCCTCGCGCAGCCGCATTTTCTGGAGCGTGTTTGTGCCCCTCACCTATGGCGGACTGATCGGCGCGGCGCTGATTGTGTTTGTTTTCGCGCTGGGCTTCTTTGTTACTCCGGCCATTCTCGGCGGCGGGCGCAGCGTCATGGTGGCGGAGCTTGTTTATCTCAGGATTTTCCAGAGCCCGGACTGGGGTCTTGGGGCGGCGATCAGCGTCGTGCTTGTGGTCTTCATCGGTGTCCTGCTCGCCCTGATGCGGCGTTTCATCAAACCTGCGCATCTGGTGGGCTGAGCCATGCAGTCATCACGCCCCGGTCCCGTCCTGCTTATTATCGCCACAGCCGTCGCGCTGTTCCTGCTGATGCCGCTTCTGGCTGTCGTGCCCGTATCGTTCACGCCGCAGCGGTTTTTGTCGATGCCAAATGGCGTGCTGTCACTGCGGCATTATCAGGCGCTCATCGATAATCCCGCTTGGGGGCAAAGCGTCCTGCTCAGCCTGCGGATTGGCATTCTCTCCAGCGCCATCGCAACGGTGCTGGCCACCATGTTCGGGCTTGGCATCTGGATGTTTCAGCCGCGCTTTTCCGCGCTGCTGATCGGCTTTGTTCTCCTACCGCTGATCGTGCCGCCCGTGGTATCAGCCATGACGCTGTATTTCCTGATGACCACCCTTTCCGCCTTCAACAGCTTTATCGGTTATGACACATGGATCGGTGTTGCCCTCGCCCATGCGGTGATGATCACACCCTTTGCCGTGGTTCTTATTCTGGTGGCGCTGTTTCAGGTGGACCGACGCATTGACCTTGCCGCGCGCGGCCTTGGTGCAAACCTTACCACCCGTGCCTTTCGCATCATCATTCCCAACATCAAGTTCGGCATTGCCACCGCCGCGCTGCTTTCCTTTGTGTTGTCGTGGGAAGAGATCGGCGTCACCCTGTTTATCACCAGCGTCAACGCCATTACTCTGCCGCGTCTGATGTGGATGGGCCTGCGCGACAATATTGATCCTGCCATCGCCGCTATTTCCGTGCTTCTGATCATCGTGACCGCCGTCATCCTGGCTTTAAGGATTTTCATCGAACGGCGCGGGGCATCGGAGACGAAATGACAGCAGATGATATTCTGGCCGCGCTTGAAACTATTACTGGCGCTGGAGGCATCAAAACCGGCGAGGCCTTGCGGGCAATTCATCCCGGTTCCGATGAGCATAATCTCAATGCCGATCTGATGGTCATCCCGCGCACAACGGATCAGGTTGTAGAAATCCTAAAATTTTGCAACCAAAACGCGATATCGGTTGTACCTCATGGCGGACGTACCGGCCTTGCCGGAGGTGCTGTTTCGGCTAAAGGCGAAATTATCCTCTCGCTGGCCGCGCTCAACCGCATTGAATCCGTTCAAGCGGCGGCAGGAACTGCCATTGTCCAATGCGGCGTCACACTACAAGCCTTGCAGGAAGAAGCTGCCAAGGTGAAGCTGACCACGGGCATTGATATTCCCTCACGCGGCAGTGCCACCATCGGCGGCATGATTTCCACCAACGCAGGCGGCATGGAGGCCTTTCGGCAGGGTGTCATGCGCCAGCGGGTGCTGGGGCTTGAGGTGGTTCTGCCCGATGGCTCCATCATGAGCGACCTTGCACAAGTGACGAAGAGCAATGAGGGTTATGATCTGAAACAGCTCTTTATCGGGGCGGAAGGCACGCTCGGCATTGTCACCCGCGCCGTTATCAAGCTCGCTCCGGTTGATGCGTTCACCGCGACGGCGCTCGTCGCCTGCGAAACCGCCGACAAAGCCGTCTCGCTGTTTCAGGCCCTCCGGCACAACCGTTCGGTCACTCTTTTACGTACCGAGTTCATGGGTGAGCGCTATTTCCGCGTTGCCGTTGAAGCGCTTGGGCCAGCATCGCTCGCGGCGTTCACCGAGGCACCTGTTTATCTCATTGTCGAGACGGAAGGACTTGACCAACAGAGCGCGCAATCAGCCTTGGAAGACGCGCTGGCTATGGCTACCGAAAACGATCTGATGCTCGATGCAATCATTGCCCAGAGCGGCAAGGAGCGAAACGACATCTGGAATATCCGCGAAGACAGCAATGTCATCACCCGCGCTCATCCACATGGCTACTGGTTCGATATTTCCGTGCCGTTGCAGCATCTTGACGCCTATATCAGGCAGTTTGACACGGGTGTTGCCGCACTTGGTCCCGATGTAAAAGGCTTTGCCTTTGGTCATCTCGGTGATGGCAACCTGCACATCTGTGTCGCCGGGGAGAACGGCAATCCTGACAAGGACGCGGTTAAATCGGTCGTCTATGCCAATCTGCGTGAGATGGGTGGCTCCTTCTCCGCCGAGCATGGAATTGGCCTTGAAAAGAAGCCGGAACTGCACGCGCTTGTTGATCCGGTAAAGCTTTCGTTGATGCGGGCAATCAAACGGATAATCGATCCATGCAACATCATGAATCCGGGGAAAGTTGTTGATGTGCCTTGATAGCATATCTGTGGTGTGTGGTTCGTAGTTCGACAAGCTCACCATGAGGGAGATGGGTGATGAAAGGGGGGCAAGTTCTGCAACATTTGCCGTCTGCAATCCTTGTGACTAGCATTACAGCATCACCTTCCCTCATGGTGAGCTTATCGAACCACGCACCGCAAGAGCACAAACCAACCATGTCGCAGCCAACAAAACATGTGGCGCGTTCGGGCTTCTCGACCACCCCAGGCGGGGTTATCGTTTCTCCATGGTCCAGCCTTTTTTCTATCGGCATTATCAGGACCGGGTGCAGTTTCTGCGTCCGGTGCGTCGGCAGATGACCATTTCCAAGACAGATATCAAAAACCAATAAAAGGGGTTCTCACATGAAGACATTATTGATGAGCGGCGTCATGGCATTCACCCTGCTGGGTGCGGCAGGTGCTGCTTCAGCCGCCGAATGCGGCGATGTGACGATTGCCAGCATGAACTGGCAGTCGGCGGAGGTACTCGCCAATCTCGACAAGATCATTCTCAATCAGGGTTATGGCTGCAATGCCGATATTGTTCAGGGTGATACGATCCCGACGCTGACCTCCATGACCGAAAAGGGCCAGCCTGATATCGCCCCTGAAGGCTGGGTGGATTTCATGCGTGATATCCTCGACAAGGCGGTGGCAGACGGCAAGCTTGTTTATACGGGCAAATCGCTGTCAGATGGTGGTGTTCAGGGCTGGTGGATACCAAAATATCTCGCCGACGCCCATCCTGATATCAAAACCATTGACGATGCGCTGAAACATCCGGAACTGTTCCCGGCGCCGGAAGATGCATCCAAGGGCGCTGTCTTCAACGGTCCTCCCGGCTGGGGCGGCACATTGGCGACGACCCAGTTCTTCAAAGCTTATGACGCGGAAAAACAGGGCTTTACGCTGGTTGATACGGGTTCGGCTGCCGGGCTCGATGGTTCTCTCGCCAAAGCCTATGAACGCAAACAGGGCTGGGTTGGTTACTATTGGGAACCGACTGCACTTCTCGGCAAATACCAGATGGTCAAGCTCGACCATGGCGTGCCTTTTGACGCCAAGGAGTGGAAGCGCTGCAACACTGTCGCCGATTGCGCAGACCCGAAGAAGAATGCATGGGAACTGGCCGAAGTCGATACGGTTGTCACCAAGAAGTTCAGTGAGCGCTCCGGTCCTGTGATGGATTACCTGAAGGCTCGTTCGTGGTCCAACAAGACAGTCAACGAACTTCTGGCGTGGATGACTGATAATCAGGCCACCGGCGAAGATGGCGCGAAATATTTCCTCAAGAACCACGAGGATATCTGGACCAAATGGGTCAGCGCCGATGTCGCAACGAAGGTAAAAGCTTCGTTGAAGTGAGTAGTGAGTAGTGAGTAGTGAGTAGTGAGTAGTGAGTAGTGAGTATCTCCCCTCTATTTGGGGAGATACAATGGTCTGGCACCGCTTTTCCGCCAATTGATATCGGGTGGCGTGGTTCGTGGTTCGACAAGCTCACCATGAGGAACAGTGTAGAAGAAAGGGAGCCACCTTCTGCACCCTTTACGCTGCAATCTTTGCGATTAGCGTTTCATCATCCCTCTCCCTCATGGTGAGCTTGTCGAACCACGAACCACCCATCACGGTCATACAACCAATATTGAACCACGCACCGTGCTACACTCAAAAACGCATCAGAACCTGATCGCGTAACGCAAACCATCATAGATCGCTGCATGGATATTGCGGGCATGAACGGCATCGCCAATGCGCAACAGATCGAATTGCCTATCAACCTGCCGCTGCGGAAAAATGGCACCGCCATTGACCAGACGATCATAATCCACCGCGCCGCCATTGCGTGAAAGTGGTTTTAATTCACGGTAGAGATCATCAATCGGCAAAGTGCCGTGTTCGACTACCACCTGATCCACCAGACGCTCCTCGCGATATTCAGGATCAAAATCAGAACCCAGAACAGCGACAAGCTGATTGCCATTGCGGGTAACGCTCACCAGCCGCGTGTTTATTGTCACCTGCACACCATGTTGCTGGAAGGTCCGCATATAGGGCACATGGTTCATGCCACCCATTTCAGGCGCAAAGAATCGCTCCGGGCTGACAAGTTCAAGTTTTGAACCTGAGCGTGCGATCATCTCCGCTGCGCTCATGCCCTGATGCCCGCCATTATCGTCGTAAAGCAGGATATTTTCGCCGGGCTTTACCGCGCCAGCCAGAATATCCCAGCTTGATGTCACCAGTTCATCACCCGCCTGCAGCGGCGGATTTTGCGGCAAGCCGCCGGTGGCAATCACCACCACGTCTGGAGCAAGACCAAGGACATCAGAACTTTCCGCCCAGACATTGTAGCGCATGGACACACCAAGCCGCTCCAGTTCCTCAAGGCGCCAGTCGACAATGCCGATCATCTCCCTGCGCCGCGGATTCTGCGCCGCAAGCCTGACCTGCCCACCCGCCTGATCCGACGCTTCAAGCACCGTAACGCTATGGCCGCCTTCTGCCGCAACGCGCGCCACTTCCAGCCCTGCGGGTCCTGCGCCAACAACAACGACATTGCGACTGTCTTTGGCCTTGGCAATGGTGTGGGGCATGGTGCCTTCACGGCCCGTTGCCGCGTTGTGGATGCATAGCGCCTCTCCGCCCTCATAAATGCGGTCAAGACAATAGGTTGCGCCGACGCATGGCCGGATACGATGTTCTTCGCCTGCCTCAATCTTGCGGACAATATGCGGATCGGCAATATGCGCCCGGGTCATCCCCACCATGTCGAGCTTCCCCTCGGCAATGGCATGGCGCGCGGTGGCAACATCGGCAATGCGCGCCGCATGGAAAACCGGAAACTTTGTTTCCTGCCTGACCTCACCGGCAAAATCGAGATGCGGCGAAGACCGCATGCCCTGAATGGGAATAACGCCGTTGAGCGCCGCGTCCGTATCGATATGGCCGCGAATAATGTTGAGGAAATCGAACTTGCCCGATGCTGCAAGACGCCGTGCAATCTCCACGCCTTCCTGCCGCGACAACCCCTGCTCCCAGTCCTCATCAGCCACCATGCGGATACCGACGATAAAATCCGGCCCAACGGACCGGCGCACCGCATCAATCACAGCCCAGGTAAAACGCAGGCGATTATCAAGCGAACCGCCATATTCATCGTCACGCCGGTTGGTGGCGGGCGACCAGAACCCGTCCATCAGATGACCATAAGCTTCGAACTCGATGCCATCGAGCCCGGCAGCCTGCATGCGCTGCGCCGCCGCTGCATAATCGGCAATGATCCGCTCGATATCCCAATCCTCCGCTTCTTTCGGAAAAGCCCGGTGGGCGGGTTCGCGCACCGGAGATGCGGAGACGACAGGCAGCCAGTCGGCCTTGTTCCAACTGGTGCGGCGGCCAAGATGTGTCAGCTGGATCATAACGGCGGCGCCGTTTTCATGACAATCGTCGGCAAGCTCACGCAGCCACGGCACGATCTCGTCCTTATAAGCATGAAGATTGCCGAATGCCGGAGGAGATTCCCGAGAAACAACAGCCGATCCCGCCGTCATCGTCAGGGCAAGACCGCCTTTTGCTTTCTCCGCATGATAGAGTCGGTAGCGCGTTTTCGGCATTCCATCTTCCGAATAAGCCGGCTCGTGACTGGTCGACATCAGGCGGTTTTTCAGCCTCAGATGTTTAAGCTGATAGGGCTGCAGAAGCGGATCGTCATGTGAGGACAATAGTATCGGTTCCCGTTGTTTTCATGATCCTACAACAGGCGCCAGTCCGCATGTTTCTCTCGCGCGACCTATTGTGGTGTGGATTCGTCATATGAATTTCACCTTACGAACATCCTCATCCAGTTTCGCCCGCTATAAATTGGAATCGAAAGTGCCACCGACATTCACAACCGCTTGATTGGAAAAAAATTCTCTAAATTCAGGTGAAACACATGCGTCTAGAAAATAGATGAAAAAATCTCATGCCTCAATTTCTCATAGATTCAATCGACAAATGATGGATGTTTCCGATGATCAGTGAAATTACCTGCCCCGAAAACAAGAGCACCCTTTGCACCGAGATCATGAGCGGATTGCCGGAATGGTTCGAAGAACCGGCGGGTATCAGCGCGTGCGCCAAGCTGGTAATGGACCTGCCCGTACTGGCAAGCGTGGAGCAAAATATCTGCAACGGCTTTATTGCCCTGAAATATCACCCGCCGGCAGCCGCAGAAATCTTTGTCATTGCAACGCGCAAACAATGCCATGGCCAGGGAATCGGTCGTTCCCTGCTACGAGCAGCCGAGGAGCATGCCCGGCAATCCGGCTGCTCTTTGCTCACGGTCAAAACCCTCGCGCCACGCGGCAAGCATGAACCGCACCTCGACGATACGCGCGCATTCTACGACAGGAACGGCTTTCTCAAAGCGGAGGTCTTCCCTACATTATGGGCTGAAGGACATCCTTGCCTCTTTATGGTGAAACCTCTGAACTAATGCAGAGCGCTGCCATCTTTCGACCAAGACTGCTGTTTAGGGACCGGCTCTAATCCTAAAGTCGGGGGTTTCGAACGGTACTTCTTCATGCTACCGCGAGTTTCCCACGATATGGATGAATCGTGATGCCGCTTGGAATTGCGGCGGCAACCGGTGTATAGGCAGGTCAAACGTGAACTTGCCAAAACTGACAGAAAGATGCGCGGCCACATGACAATAGCCAATTCGCAAAAAATCACTGCGTGGGAAGATATCACCGGTGCCATCGGCAATTTTCGCCTCGCCGCACTTCTGGGTTGGCAAGACGTGGCCCAGCGTTATCGCCGTTCGAGCGTCGGTGCTTTCTGGCTGACGATCAATATGGGCGTCCTGATTGCGGCTCTGGGACTGGTGTTCGGCACTATCTTCCGCTCTCCCATGTCCGAATTTCTGCCATTCATCTGCATTGGCCTGATCATGTGGGGTTACTACTCTCAGTTGATCAATGAAGGCTGCGTGAGTTTCATCTCCAATACCGAAACCATGCTGCAGCTACCCTTGCCTTTCTTTACCTATGTCCTGCGGACGTGGTGGCGAAACTCGATCATTCTTTTTCACAACATCATCATTTTTCCCATCGTGCTGCTGATATTCGGGAAATTTATGGGATGGACTTCCCTGCTGGTAATACCTGCATTCTTCCTCGTATCGCTCAATTTCCTATGGATGATGGTCATCCTCGCCGTGATTTGCACGCGATACCGCGATCTGACACAGATCATTCAGAATATCATGCAGGTTGGAATGTATGTCACGCCGATCATGTGGCAGCCACACCAATTGCCGCCTGATAAGTCAGTTTACATGCTAGACATCAATCCCTTCTATCACCTGATCAGTGTCATCAGGGAACCGTTGCTGGGTGGAATGGGCACTCCACTGAATTGGTACGTGGTTATCGGTATGGCAATCGTCGGCTGGATTGTCGCGCTGCTTTTTCTGAACCGTTATCGTTCACGCATCACCTATTGGCTGTAAAACGCCACTCTATCCAATTGCGAAGGCAATCATGACCTCAATGATTCTCGAAGACGTCACAGTCGATTTCCCGATCTATAATGCGAAAAGCCGTTCCCTCAAGAACCAGGTGATGAGTCTGGCGACAGGCGGCACCATTGGTTCAAATTCTGAAGGCCACGTGGTTATTCGTGGTCTCGAATCCATCAATTTGACCCTTAATGATGGTGAACGGCTGGGCCTGATCGGGCATAATGGCTCCGGCAAAACCACGTTGCTGCGCGTCATGAGCGGCGTTTACTATCCTTCCAGCGGGCGTATCGCGATCAATGGAAAATGCACCTCGCTGATCAATATTTCACTTGGTATTGACTCAGAGGCGACCGGCCGAGAGAACATCGGCATCCGCGGTGCATTGCTTGGTTTCACCAAACGCGAGATGGCTGCCAAGCAGGCTGAAATTGAAGAATTCTCTGAACTCGGCAACTTCCTGGATATGCCGGTGAGAACTTACTCAACAGGTATGCAACTTAGGCTGGCATTTTCGATTTCAACAGTCATCCAGCCTGAAATCCTCATCATGGATGAATGGCTTGCTGCCGGTGACGAGAGCTTTCAGAACAAGGCAAACGAACGACTGCACGACCTTGTTAACAAGACCAAGATTTTGATTATTGCGAGCCATTCGAAGGCGCTTTTGGTCAAGAACTGCACCCGTATTGTTTGGCTGGAGCACGGCAAAATCAAAATGGACGGAGATGCACAAACTGTCGCGGATGCTTATTTCCATGACTAATTGCGAAAATTATCACATCGACTGACAGCGACCGTCATCGAGCGATCCCGACATGTCATTCGTGACAAATGACTGTTATAAAAATGAGCCTAGCCACAGCTCTAACAGTTTTTTTACTCGGGAGAGAGAGCCTTTGTCACCTTGATGTGACAAATGCCGTATGCTCTCATCGTTCGTTTGCTTCGCAATGGATTGCAAGTTATTTCGGACTACAATGACCTGCACAGGGGTAATCGTGCTTTGCTTACCTGATTTTGATATGCGGTCCCTGAACGACTGGAACTATATAAATGAACGATCACTTGCTTTCTAAATCGGACAAAAAAGCTGAAGAAGCAAAAATTCGAGCTTTAAGAGCAAGTCTGCTTGCGTCAAGAAAGAGCGAAACACAACTTCGCCAAGACCTGGATCAAATACATAACAGCGTTTCATGGAAAGTGACGCGCCCGTTGCGGGAGATGAATGCATTTGCCCAGCGGCGGGGTGTTCCTGTGAGAGCACTGCGTTTCGCAATACGTCAATTTCGTACGTCTGTAAGTATGTTTGGGCTTACCAAAACGATCTTTAAATCGATCAATTTTTTACGGGATGGAAAACTGACAGCGCTCGCAGGCAGGCATTCCAACATATTGCACTCTGTTGTCGGCAATGGTGTCACCCCAACAGACGTAACACTTACAAATCCGGATAAATTGGCACCGAGTTTCATGGTAACTCGTGTGCTGCTTGTGGCAGAGATGTCCATTCCACAATGCAAGAAATATCGTGTTTTGCAAAAAGCCGAACTTCTTTCGAAAATTGGTATTGAGTCAACAATCGTTGACTGGACCCATTTCGAAGAAGTCAGAACCAAACTTCAAACGCACCCAATTGTAATATTCTACAGAGTTCCTGCATTTCCGGATGTCATATCACTTGTCGAAGAAGCCAAACGCCTTGGCGTTTATTCGTTTTGGGAAGTTGATGACCTCATATTCGACATTGATTCTTATCTTGCCAATAAGAACCTTGATAGCCTTGAGCCAGGCCTCAAGGAAAGCGTTCTTGCAGGGGTTCCTCTTTATCGAGAGGCTCTAACGCTATGCGATGCAGGCATAGGCTCCACCAGAACCATTGCAGATATGATGGCAAAGACGACTGGCAAAAGCGTTCATGTAATCGAGAACGCGATCGATACCGATACACTGAAGGTGGCACGCCGAATTCGCCGATCAATAAGAGCTTCTGCCGATAATGCTGCTAATCAATATGTGACCATCGTATATGGCTCCGGAAGCAAAGCGCATGATGCAGACTTTATGGAAGCAAGCGCTGCCATCTACAACATTCTTCAAAAGCGAGAAAATGTGCGGCTTTGGATCGCCGGAGAGTTGAATATTGACGCTAGTTTCGGTGAGTTTGCTGACAGGGTGCAGAGATTTCCCTCTACAACTTTCGATACATATTTGGAGACAATTGCGAAGGCCGATATTTCAATCGCCCCGCTTGAGCCGACAGTTTTTAATGACGCGAAGAGCAACATAAAGTTTTTGGAGGCATCCATTCTTGGGCTTCCTTCCGTATGCTCTCCCCGCGAAACATTCCAAGCTGCCATTTCAGATGGCAATAATGGTTTTCTCGCATCCACGGCTACCCAATGGGAAGAGAAACTGCTGGCTCTTATAGACAACCCCGACCTTCGCAAAAAGATGGCCAAAGGCGCCCATAAGTCAGCTTGCCGCAACTATTCACTCGGCAAAATTGCAAAGCGTGAGGTCGCTTCGATTATTCAAAGCCTCACAAAGCGACCCGAAAACAAAACACGTATTCTGATCGCTAATGTATATTTCGCACCGCAGTCTTTTGGGGGCGCAACGATAGTAGCCGAGGACATTGCACAAAAACTCTCTAAGAAAGAGAACGTTGAGGTGTATGTTTTCGCATCATGGCCCAACGACGGCGCTCCCGATTACGGTCTAATTCGCTATGATGCCAAAGGCTCAACGGTTTTCGCGGTTAAAGTGCCAACCATTCGAACGCGGTACATGGATATAGATGATGGTGGCATAAGTCAGGTATTCGCAGAAGTTCTAAAGACGGTAAGGCCAGACGTAGTACACTTGCATTCCATACAAACGCTAGGGGTATCCCTCACCTCAGCCTGCTCGACGGCTGGAATTCCTTATGCGATCACCCTGCATGATGCTTGGTGGCTGTGTGAAAGACAATTTATGGTAACTGGTGAAAACAGATATTGTTTTCAAACGACGATCGATCCTGCTGTTTGCGCCAAATGCGTTCCTGACAAATTGTTCAATGAATATCGCACCGATGTTCTAAAACCGACGCTCCTTGAATCACCAAATCTTATATCTCCCAGCGCTTACTTTAAAAATCTGCATATGCAGAACGGTGTCTCCGCTGACCAAATATTCGTCAACAAAAATGGCATAAACCCACCATCACCAACGTACAAACGCACCCGCTCCAAACGGCTTCGTTTTGGCTATGTTGGTGGAATATCTGCAATTAAGGGTTATGATCTCATAAAAAAGGCGTTCGCAGAGCTGCCTGCATGTGAAGCAGAGCTTGTCATCGTAGATAATACGTTGAACCTGGGATACAGCAGCATGCATGCGGACGAGATGAAAACGCACAATACTGTCCGAATTGTTCCAGCTTATTCTCACGCAGATATTGACGACTTCTTTTCGGAGATCGATGTTCTATTATTTCCTACCCAGTGGAAGGAAAGTTTTGGCTTAACTGTTCGTGAAGCGTTGATCCGGGACGTCTGGGTGATAGCGTCAGATGCTGGAGCAGTTGTTGAAGATATAGTTCCAGAGGAGAATGGCTACATCATTCCAATTTCTCGCGACAGCAATCATCTCAAGATGGCCATGCAACGCTGCATTGAGCGCAGAGACTTCCTGACAAATTACGTCAATCCTTATAAGGACAGAATACAAACCTCACAAGCGCAAGCGGATGAACTCTATGATTACCTTGTTGGGCTTGTCCAAAATTAGACGTTAGTTGATCAGCTTGTATAGAGCCAGCAAGGGCCTCACTTGTATGGCGCCTGTAGTTTAGGCGTTTGTCGCGCCGAAAGACGAGAATCTGGGGTCAGCTTACCATTGGCAATAGATGATTCCTGAACATGCCAATGCGGACAAACAACATAAAAGCAAAAAGGCAGCCGATCGGCTGCCTTTTTTGTTTTAAATCAATCGCTTGGCGAGAGATTTTGGTGCGGTCGAGAAGACTCGAACTTCCACGTCTTGCGACACAGCGACCTCAACGCTGCGCGTCTACCAATTCCGCCACGACCGCACTGTGGTAGAAGCCGAACGTGTCGGCTCGCGGCATGTAGCAAATCAATTTCAGCTAAACAAGCCCTGTTGGCATTTAACGCTAATGTTTTTCGTAAAGCCGCCGAAAAGTTATGTCGCACCCGTCAGACTGGAAATCTTCTAAGAAAAAGTCCATATGCGGCTCACCTTCTGCATTCCGTGTGAATCGGTGCTTTTGGCTGCCTGAAAAAGCCACATCGGCTTGAGTTCGATGCGGATGGAGCGAAATTCGAAAGTTTGGTTTCCGATCATGAAAAGTAACCGTGACGATCTCGTCCCCGCATTTTTGCCCATAGGCGAATCGCATCCGGTGGAATGGCTGGTGGCTGACGGGCTCACCGATTACCAAACTGCCCTCAGTTTCATGGAAGAGCGGGTAGCTGCGATTCGCGCGGGAACGGCACGAGAGCTTGTCTGGCTCGTTGAACATCCACCGCTTTATACGGCAGGCACCAGCGCCAAGGATGGCGATCTGCTCACCGCTGATCGCTTTCCTGTCTATGCGACAGGTCGCGGCGGCGAATACACCTATCATGGCCCCGGCCAGCGAGTTGCCTACGTGATGCTGGATCTCAAAACACGGCGCGAGGACATCAGGGCATTTGTGACGGCGCTGGAGCAATGGATCATTTCCACCCTTGCCTCGTTCAATGTGCGCGGCGAGCGCCGCGAGGATCGCGTCGGTGTGTGGGTGACACGGCCGGAACGCCCTGCGCTGTCAGATGGCTCTCCAGCCGAAGACAAGATCGCCGCTATCGGCATCCGCCTGCGCAAATGGGTGAGCTTTCATGGCATTTCCATCAATGTGGAGCCAAACCTTACGCATTTCGACGGCATCGTGCCCTGCGGCGTGCGTGCGCATGGCGTCACCAGCCTTGTCGATCTGGGGTTGCCTGTGGAGATGGATGATCTCGACCGCGCAATGCGGGACGCGTTTGAGGATGTGTTTGGGGCGGTTGAGCGCTAATTCATTTGCATCGAGATTGTGCGTGGTTCGACATAACAACCATGAGGGAGAGTGGGGATGCAACGATAATCGCAAAGATTGCAGATTTAAGATTGCAAAATTTAGCTTCCTTATCCTGCGCTTGTCGAAGGGCCTCATGGTTGTTATGTCGAACCACACCCCAACCACCAACCCCTCTTATGCAGCCCTATCTTACGCAAACTCCATGATCACCGCATCGACAGCCAAACTATCTCCCTGTTTGGCGTTGATGGCTGAAACGGTCAGATCGCGATCGGCGCGCAGGACGTTTTCCATTTTCATGGCTTCGACAATTGCCAGCGTGTCGCCCGCCTTCACTTCCTGACCTTCGCTCACATTGATCGAGACGATCAGGCCGGGCATGGGGCATAGCAGCATTTTTGACGTATCGGGCGGCAGCTTCACCGGCATCAGCTTTTCCAGCGCGGCGACATGGGTCTGCATGGCATGGCCAATGACCGACATGCCCTTCCAGTCAATGCGCACGCCATTGAGCACCGGGCGCAGCTGTGCCTTCACCGAGCGGTCATCGATATAGCCGTCCCAGACCGCATCGCCGGGCCGCCAATCGCTGCGGATGGTGATGTCCTCCCCACCATGCAGCGAGAGTTCAATCTTGACTGGCGGTTTGGCAATGCTCTGGTGAATGCTCACCGGCACGTATTCATCATTGATCCGCACGTCCCATTCGGCGCGGATCTTGCCCGTATGTGGCCGTAGACGGTCACTGAGGCCATCGAGACGTCCCTTGCGGACCAACTCCACACTGAGAGCGATGGCGGCCAGTACGTCCCTGTCCTCGGCTGTGGGCGCGATGGGATGGAAGCCATCGGGGAACTCCTCGGCGATAAAACCGGTGGATAGCCGCCCTTCCCGCCAGCGCGGATGCTGCATCAGCGCCGCGAGGAACGGGATATTGTGTTCAATACCGTCGACAACGAATGTATCCAGTGCGTCGGCCATCGCATCAATGGCTTCAAGGCGGGTTGGTGCCCAGGTGCAGAGCTTTGCCACCATGGGGTCATAGAACATGGAAATCTCGGAACCTTCGGTCACACCGGTATCATTGCGGATGATGGCCTTACCAACCGGGCCCTCACTCGGCGGGCGATAGCGGGTCAGGCGACCAATCGAAGGCAGGAAATTGCGGTACGGGTCTTCCGCGTAGAGGCGGCTTTCAATGGCCCAGCCATTGAGCTTGATATCCGACTGTTTCAGCTTGAGCTTTTCGCCCGCTGCAATCAGGATCATCTGCTCGACAAGATCAACGCCGGTGATCAGCTCCGTCACCGGATGCTCCACCTGCAAGCGCGTGTTCATTTCAAGGAAATAGAAGTTGCGGTGCTTGTCGACGATGAACTCGACCGTACCGGCGCTTTGATAGTCAACGGCCTTGGCCAGTGCCACGGCCTGCTCGCCCATCGCCTTGCGGGTTGCCTCGTCAAGGAAGGGTGACGGCGCTTCCTCTACCACTTTCTGGTTGCGGCGCTGCACGGAACACTCGCGCTCGCCCAGATAGATGCAGTTGCCAAAGCTATCGCCGAGCACCTGAATTTCGATATGGCGCGGTTCAACGACGAATTTTTCGATGAAAACCCGGTCGTCGCCAAAGGAATTGCGCGCTTCCGAGGTGGCCCGTTCAAACCCGTCGCGCACTTCGCTCTCGTCCCACGCAATGCGCATTCCCTTGCCACCGCCACCGGCGGAAGCCTTGATCATGACAGGGTAGCCGATTTGACCGGCGATCTCTTCCGCATGGGCGCCATCGGTAATGATGTCGAGAAAGCCCGGCACGGTGTTGACCTTGGCGGCATTGGCAAACTTCTTCGATTCGATCTTGTCGCCCATGGCGATGATCGCCTTGGGTTTTGGCCCGATGAAAATGATACCTTCCTTCTCAAGCGCCTCGCAGAAGGAGGCACGTTCGGACAGGAAACCATAGCCGGGATGAACCGCTTGCGCGCCGGTTGCCTTGCAGGCGGCAATGATCTTGTCCGCGACGAGATAGCTTTCGGAGGCCGCCGCAGGACCGATATGCACCGCTTCATCGGCCATTTCGACATGAACGGCATCACGATCCGCATCGGAATAGACGGCGACCGTGGCGATCCCCATTTTCCTTGCCGACTTGATGACGCGGCAGGCAATTTCCCCACGGTTTGCAATCAGGATTTTCTTGAACACTTTTATGGACCTCCCGCACACATGCATCTTTGGTTCTATTGCCAATGGCGGCTTTGCTCAACAGGTAAGATCGCTAATTGAAAGCGGGCTCCGGAGCCTTCTGCTTTTTGCCCTCGCGCCAGACCACATAGGCACCCGACGCGATGATAATGGCGATCCCAAGCCATTTCGAAGCGGTGGGAAACTCCTGAAACACGAACAGGCCGATGATGACGGCCATGACGATCTCCAGATACTGGAATGGCGCCAGAAGCGAAGCTGGTGCGAGACGCGAGGCCTGCACAACCAGAAGATGGCCACCTGTGGCAATTGCCCCGATGGCAAACAGCAGAAACCACGACATGCCGGTTGCCGGCGTTCCCAGCGTCATATCGCTGACACCGAACCAGGCACCGAAGAAAAGCGCGACAATCACTGTCACCGTACCGCCAATGCCCGCATAAAGCTGCATGACAAGCGGCGTATCATGGGCGCCAAAGCGGCGATTGAGAACGAGATAGACGGCAAAGAGCGCCGCCGTGCCCAGCGGCAGCAGCGATACCCAGCCAAAAAGCTCCCAGCTTGGCTGGATAACGATCAGCGTGCCGATAAACCCGATGGCAACGGCAATGCGCCTGCGCCAGCCCACCGTCTCTTTCAGGACGACAGCGGAGAGCAGCGTCAGCATCAGCGGCTCGACAAAGAACACCGCCATGGCATCAGCCAGCGGCATATATTTGACGGCGGCGAAAAAGCACAGGCTGCCAATCCCCATCAGAAAGCCGCGAAACAGATTGCCCCAGAGATTATGGGGTTTCAGCGACCGCATACCTGTCAACGCGACAATAATCAGCAAAGTCAGGATCGTCTGAACCACGAAGCGGGAGAGCGTCACGGTCGCAGGTGGCAGGCTATCGACCGTGGAAAGCCATTTGGCAATCGCATCCATCATCGGCAGGATAAACATGGCACCGGCCATCGTTCCAACGCCCCTCATCTGCGGTGAGGTTGTGTTTTCCATGCTGTCGACCTTTCCGGGACAAATAGCTCAGGCGAGGCCTTCTGGCATATCGGCTCTGTGGAAAAATGCAATCGCCCGGAGAATGGAATACTGACGCAAAATGGCGGCAGATTTGACTTTTCAGCCAGTAAATGTTGCAAAAGGCCCCTCCCACACCCGCAAAAACAAGAAAAAAATGGAGAATCCCCATGACTTTTTCCAATAATATCATGACTGACGTGCCTGATATGGACACGACAGGCGGCCGCCTGTCGCGCGCCCGAGATGCCAAGTCCATGACGGTGGCAGAACTCGCCGAACGCATTGGCGTGAAAGCCGAAACGCTTGCCGCCTGGGAATCCGACCGGTCGGAGCCGCGCGCCAACAGATTGTTCATGCTGGCTGGGTCACTGGGCGTTACGCCAACATGGCTGATGCACGGGGTCGGGCAATCACCCGATGAAAGCGAAACAGCCGACGATAATCAGGTGCTGAAAAGCCAGATTGCAAATCTCAAGCTTCTGCATGAAGCGCTTGGCGAGCGCATTGAAGAACTCGAAAAGGTGGTCTCAAGTCTTAAAGCGGCTTGAAACCTGGGTTATCAGACCATAGTTCTGTGGTGAACGCCGGAACAGATCGCGAACTCCCATCGCGTTTCCATGCGAACCATGTAAAGATTGCTGGTGATTCGCAGCCCCTGTAGCATTGGCCAAAATACGATATGGATGACAATAACGACCTCTTTTCAGCGATAGTCAAAACAGCACGGGAACGTCAGGCAGCGGTTGCACAGCCTAAGCCCGAACCGGTTGTGACCCCGACCGCCCCAGTGACGCCAGTCACGTCAGTGACGCCGGTGGTCCCGCCTGTGAAAATCGCACCTGCTCCAGCGGCGAAAGCGTCCCCGCGTTCAACACCCGCGAGCAGCGGCAGCTATAGTGCTGCGGATATTGAGGTTCTCGAAGGGCTTGAGCCGGTTCGCCGCCGCCCCGGCATGTATATTGGCGGAACGGATGAGCGGGCGCTGCATCACCTTTTCGCCGAAGTCATCGACAATGCCATGGACGAAGCGGTGGCTGGTCATGCCAATTTCATCGATATCGATCTTGAGGAGAATGGCTATCTCTCGGTGACAGACAATGGCCGCGGCATACCGATCGATCCGCATCCGAAGTTCAAAGACAAATCTGCTCTCGAAGTCATCATGACGACGCTTCATTCCGGCGGCAAATTTGACTCGAAGGTCTATGAGACTTCCGGTGGTCTGCACGGTGTCGGTGTTTCCGTGGTCAACGCCCTGTCGGATCATGTTGAAGTGGAAGTGGCGCTCAACCGGCGCCTTTACCGGCAACGTTTCTCCCGTGGCCATCCTCTTGGGCCACTGGAAGATATTGGCGAGGTCCACAATCGCCGTGGCACGCGCGTCACCTTTCATCCGGACCCTGATATTTTTGGTCAGGGCGCCAAGTTTGATCCTGCCCGGCTTTTCAAGATGGCGCGGTCAAAGGCCTATCTCTTCGGCGGCGTTGAAATCCGCTGGAACTGCGCACCGTCCCTGCTTGATCCGAAGGACCCGACGCCTGACAAGGCGGTTTTCCACTTCCCCGGCGGGTTGAAGGATTATCTCGGTGCGTCGCTCGGCAAGGATTTTCAGGTCACGCGCGAAATGTTCTCGGGCAAGACCGAAAAGGCCAGTGGCCACGGCGCGCTGGAATGGGCCGTTGCCTGGTATGGCGGTGATGGCTTTGTCAATTCCTATTGCAACACCATTCCGACCGGAGAAGGCGGCACGCACGAGGCGGGCTTGCGCATCGCCCTTACCCGTGGCCTGAAAGCCTATGCGGAACTGACGGGCAACAAGCGTGCCTCGATCATCACCACTGATGATGTAATGATTTCCTCGGCGGCGATGTTGTCCGTGTTCATCCGCGAGCCGGAATTTGTCGGCCAGACCAAGGACAAGCTGGCGACCGTTGAAGCGCAGCGCATTGTTGAAAACGCCATCCGCGATCCCTTCGATCACTGGCTTGCCGCCTCACCGCAGGAAGCATCAAAACTGCTTGAATGGGTGGTGGAACGCGCCGACGAGCGGGTAAAGCGCCGTCAGGAAAAGGAAGTCAACCGCAAGTCCGCCGTGCGCAAACTGCGTTTGCCGGGCAAGCTTGCCGATTGCAGCCAGACCGGCGCACTTGGCGCTGAACTTTTCATCGTCGAGGGTGACTCCGCCGGTGGTTCGGCCAAGCAGGCGCGCGATCGCGCCACACAGGCAGTTTTGCCTCTGCGCGGTAAAATTCTCAATGTGGTCAGCGCCGGTCGCGAAAAGATGACGGCCAACCAGCAGATCGGTGATCTTATCCTCGCACTCGGCTGCGGCACCCGGTCAAAATATCGCGATGAGGATTTGCGCTATGACCGCGTTATCATCATGACCGATGCTGACGTCGACGGTGCGCACATCGCCTCGCTGCTGATCACGTTTTTCTATCAGGAAATGCCCGATCTTATCCGCAATGGCCATCTCTTCCTTGGCGTTCCGCCACTTTATCGCATCGCTCAGGGCGGCAAGGTCGCCTATGCGCGCGATGATGCCCACAAGGATGAGTTGATGCGCACGCTGTTCACCGGCAAGGGCAAGATCGAAATCGGACGATTCAAGGGCCTTGGCGAAATGCGCGCCGACCAGCTCAAGGAAACGACGATGGACCGCAAGAAGCGCACGCTCCTGCGCGTTCAGATCGATGAAGAGTGGATCGAGGAAACCCGCGTTGCGGTGGATGATTTGATGGGCACCAAGCCCGAAGCCCGTTTCCGGTTTATTCAGGACCGCGCTGCATTTGTGGAAGAGCTGGATATTTGAACATCCGCTTGAGCCAATCAGTCTGGAATGGCGGTGCTTCGGTGCCGCCATTTTTGTTGGGAGGGGTGAATGCTGGTGGTGCGTGGTTCGACACACCATGAGGGAGATGCGTGGGTTGCACAACCATTGTCGCGCCCTTCGACAAGCTCAGGATGAGGGAGAGGGAGGATTGCAAAGATAATCGGAGAGATTGCAGATCACCAACATTGGAGATCGCAACGATTACAGAACTTGGCTCCCTGCAATCCATCACTCTCCCTCATCCTGAGCTTGTCGAAGGGCGCGACAATGGTTGTGCAACCACCCATTCTCAAAAAAAAATCAGTCAACTTATCCAACACCATCCCAGCTCGTTTATTCTGATGGTGTCCTTTCCGGCGGGAATGCTCCGGAAAACTTTCTGAAGTCAGGAGAGGATCGATGATTTCACCTGTGGGGCTGTTAACCCTGCAGGGGAAAGGTTTTATCTCACAAGGGTAAAACCAGTCATCGGGACGGGTGATCCGGGAGTTTTCTTGGTTGTAACAGGAGAATCTCCGGGGAACGCACTGACTACACTACCAATACCAAGACTTCCGCGTTCCCCTTTGGATCGCCCGTCTTTCCCACCTCATCAATAGCCAGACGCAAAAGCGGGCGTGGTAATGGGGAAGGTATATTTCCCAACTACAATGTAGGTGGATGTATGCACCCCCCTCTGTCCTGTCGGACTACCGGGGCGAGCCCCGGTAGGGCGACAGCCCAGAGGGGGGTGAGCACCACAAACCACAACCACAAAACAAAAAGGGCGCCATCACTGGCGCCCTGAGCGGAAACAAATCTGATTAGATATGCAGTGCGTGACCCAGCGCCTTGAGTGCGGCTTCCTGAAAGCCCTCGCCCTGTGTCGGGTGTGCGTGGATTGTCCCGGCAATGTCCTCCAGACGCGATCCCATTTCCATGGCGAGCGCAAAGGAAGCCGAAAGCTCGGAGACCCCATGCCCCACCGCCTGAATACCGAGGATCAGGTGATTGCTTGCAGCAGCGACCACCCGCACAAACCCCTCCTCGCCTTCCTTGGTCATGGCGCGGCCATTGGCGGCGAAAGGAAAGAGCCCGATCTTGATCTCATGCCCGGCAGCTTTCGCCTCATCAGGCGACAGGCCTACCGTGACGATTTCGGGGTCAGTGAAACACACGGCAGCAATGGCGCGCTTGTCCCAGCTGCGGTTTTCGCCCGCAACGATTTCCGCCACCATTTCACCCTGCGCCATGGCACGGTGTGCGAGCATGGGTTCGCCGGTGACATCGCCAATGGCATAGACGCCGCGCATGGATGTGCGGCATTTGTCATCGATACGGACAAACCGGCCATCCATATCGATGTCGATCTCTTCCAGCCCCCAGCCAGAGGTGACAGGCTTACGGCCAACGGTGACGAGTATCTTGTCGGCAGGGATTTTTTCATCCTTGCCATCAGCCGTTTCAATCAGCAGCGCATCGCCTTTGGTGGCAACGCCCTTGGCCTTCACGCCCGTTAATACGGTGATGCCAAGCTCGTTCAGGTGTTTGACCACCGGACGGGTCAGCTCCGCATCATATTGCGGCAGAACCTTTGACTGTGCTTCGACCACTGTCACCTTGGAGCCAAGCTTTGCATAGGCAGTGCCAAGTTCAAGCCCGATATAGCCACCGCCGACAACCACGAGATTTTCAGGAATCTCGGGCAGGGACAGCGCTTCAGTCGAGGAAATGACATTGCCGCCAAAGGGCAGCGATGGCACTTCAACCGGCGCTGATCCTGTGGCAATCACCACATTTTCCGCGCGGATGATCTGTTGGCCCGTCAGCGTTTCCACCTCGATTGTCTTGCCATCGCGGAACTTTGCCTTACCCGTGACGATCTTGACGTTTGCCTTTTTCAAAAGACCGGCAACACCATTGTTCAGACGGCTGACGATGCCGTCCTTCCAGGCGATGGTCTTGGAAAAATCAATCGCGGGTTCGATAACGGAAATACCAAGCGGCGTCTGCTTTGCGGCGAAATGCGCGACTTTCGCGAATTCATCCGCCGCGTGGATCAGCGCCTTGGAGGGAATGCAGCCGACGAGCAGGCATGTACCGCCAACCTTTGCTGCCTCGACAATCACCGTATCGACGTTGAGCTGTCCGGCGCGAATGGCGCAGACATAGCCGCCGGGACCAGCGCCGATGACCAGCAGCTTGCAGGAAATATCTTTCATCGGATCAACCCTCCACGAAAATCAGCGCTGGCGTTTCGAGCAGCGTCTTGATCCGCTGAATAAAGACTGCAGCATCCCAGCCATCGATGACGCGGTGATCGAAGCTTGAGGATAGGTTCATCATCTTGCGCGGGATAAAAGCCGCACCATCCCACATGGGCCGCGTCATCATCTTGTTGACGCCGACAATGGCGACCTCCGGATAATTGATCACGGGCGTGGTGACGATGCCGCCCATGCTGCCGAGCGAGGTGATGGTGATGGTCGAGCCGGTCAGTTGCTCGCGCGTTGCCGTGCCGGTTTTGGCCGCATCCGCCAGAAGATTGACCTCAGCGGCACAACCCCACAGATCACGCGCTTCCGCATGTTTGACGACGGGAACCACAAGACCCGAAGGGGTCTGTGCGGCAATGCCGATATGCACGCCACCATGTTGATGAATGATATTGGCGTCATCATCATAGAGCGCATTCAGCTGCGGCTGTTCAGCAATGGCCTTCACCATGGCACGCATCAGGAACGGCAGCAGCGTCAGCTTTGGCTGGTCGGCGCGCTTCTTGGTATTGAGCAAGGCACGCAGCTCTTCCAGCGACGTAACGTCGATTTCTTCCACATAGGTGATGTGCGGGATGTGCGATTTGGCAATCGCCATTTTTTCCGCAATCTTGCGGCGCAGACCCACCACCTTGATTTCCTTGACCGATGTATCGGGTGCAAGACCTGAGATCACAGGCTTTTGCGAACCACGGGCAAAGAAGGTATCGAGATCTTCATGGCTGATACGCCCGGCCGGACCAGTGCCAGTCACCTGCCTGAGGTCAACACCCGCATCACGGGCCCGCAGGCGCACGGCTGGCGAAGCAAGTGCCCTGTCGCCCTCGGCACGCGGTGCGCCGATGGTCACAGGCGCAGCCAAAGGCGTGTGAACAACCGGAGCCACGGGTTTTTCAACCGGCTTCTCCGCCCTGATCTCGGGCTTTGGCTCGGCCTTGACGGGTTCAGCCTTTGGCTGCTCCGCCTCGGCTGGCTTCGCCGGTTCCGGCGCCGGGGCATGGCCCTCGCCTTCGATCTTCAGGCGGATAATCGGCGAACCGATGGCAATCACCTGCCCGATCTCACCGCCCAGCCAGATAATTTCGCCGTCCACAGGCGATGGAATTTCAACGGTTGCCTTGTCGGTCATGACGGCGGCAAGGACCATATCCTCGCGCACGAGATCACCGACCCTTACATGCCATTCGACAAGTTCGGCCTCTGCAACGCCTTCACCGACATCCGGCAGCTTGATGACATATTCACCCATCGCCAGCTCCTACCCTTCCAGCGTTTCAACGAATGCACGGCCAACGCGCGCTGGACCGGGGAAATAATCCCACTCCTGCGCATGCGGATAGGGCGTATCCCAGCCCGTGACCCGCGCTACCGGTGCTTCAAGATTGTAGAAACAATGCTCCTGAACGAGTGCCGCCAGTTCCGCGCCAAAGCCTGATGTCAGCGTTGCTTCATGCACGATGACGCAGCGGCCCGTTTTGGCGACTGATTCTACAATTGTTTCGAGATCAAGCGGCAACAGCGTGCGCAGATCGATGATCTCCGCGTCGATACCGGTTTCCTCGGCGGCAGCTTCCGCCACATAGACCATGGTGCCATAGGTGAGAACGGTCAGCTCTTTGCCTTCGCGGCGCTTGATGGCCTTGCCCAGCGGCACCGTGTAGTGACCATCAGGAACCTCACCCAATTCATGCTTGGACCAAGGTGTGACCGGGCGGTCATGATGGCCGTCAAATGGTCCGTTGTAGAGCCGTTTTGGCTCAAGGAAGATGACCGGATCGGGGTCTTCAAGGGCTGCAATCAACAGGCCCTTGGCGTCATGCGGATTGGATGGCACCACCACTTTGAGGCCGGACACATGCGTGAACAGCGCTTCCGGGCTCTGGCTGTGCGTCTGTCCGCCGAAAATACCACCACCGGCAGGCATACGAATGACAATCGGGCAGGTAAAGCCGCCATTGGAGCGATAACGCAGCCGAGCCGCTTCCGATACGATCTGGTCATAGGCCGGATAGACGTAATCGGCGAACTGGATTTCAATGCATGGCTTCAAACCATAAGCAGCCATGCCAATGGCGGTGCCGACGATACCCAATTCACTGATCGGTGCATCGAAACAGCGCGTCTTGCCATATTTCGCCTGCAGACCATGGGTGCAGCGGAAAACACCGCCGAAAAACCCGACATCTTCGCCGAACACGACCACATTGTCGTCGCGTTCCATCATCACATCCATCGCATCGCGGATGGATTCAATCATTGTTTTACGCGGCATTGATCAAACTCCCGCCTGCTGACGCTGACGACGCAGATGCGGCGGCATTTCCTCATAAACCCCTTCGAACATATCGCGCGCCGATGGCTTGCCACCCGCATGCAATGTTCCGAAGCTTTCGGCTTCCTTTTGCGCTGATATCACAGTGTCAAGGATTTCTGCCTCGGCCTGCGTATGGCGCTCTTCCGACCAGACACCGCGTCCGATCAGGTGGTTCTTCAGCCGCATGACCGGATCACCCAGCGGCCAGGCATCGGATTCGGTTTTTGGCCGGTAGGCGGAAGGATCATCCGAAGTGGAATGCGCACCGGCGCGGTAGGTTACATATTCGATAACCGTCGGCCCGAGATTGCGCCTTGCCCGCTCAATCGCCCATTTGGCCACGGCAAAGACGGCAAGATAATCATTGCCGTCAACACGCAACGCGGGCATGCCGAAACCAAGACCGCGCGCAGCGAACGTCCCCGCACCGCCACGGGCAATGCCCTGAAAGGTGGAAATCGCCCACTGGTTGTTGACGATGTTCAGAACAACCGGGGCTTTATAGGTGGACGCGAAAACGAGGGCAGCGTGGAAATCCGACTCCGCCGTCGATCCATCGCCGATCCAGCCTGCAGCAATCTTCGTGTCATTCTTGATCGCCGATGCCATGGCCCAGCCGACAGCCTGAATATATTGCGTTGCAAGATTGCCTGAAATCGAGAAGAAGCCATGTTCCTTGGAGGAATACATGATGGGCAGCTGGCGGCCCTTCAGCGGATCTTTCTCGTTGGAATAAATCTGGCACATCATTTCGACCATCGGATAGTCATTCGCGATCAGGAGACCGGCCTGCCGATAAGTCGGGAAATTCATGTCACCCGGTGCGAGCGCCTTGCGGAAGGCGCAGCTGACAGCTTCTTCGCCCAGATGCTGCATATAGAACGAGGTTTTGCCCTGCCGTTGTGCGATCTGCATGCGCGCATCGAATGTGCGCAGCGTCATCATATGGCGCAGGCCTTCAACCAGCTGCTCATCCGAAAGCTCGCCAGCCCACGGGCCAACCGCTTCACCATCCCGGTTCAAAACACGAATGATGGAAAAGGCCAGATCGCGGATTTCCTCCGGATTGGCATCAACGGGCGGGCGGCGCACCGAACCCGCTTCAGGAATGTTCACATTGGAAAAATCCGGCTCGCCGCCGGGGCGCACGGCCGGTTCAGGCACATGCAGGCTTAGTGGACCAAATTCACTAAGGGAATCATCAGACATTCAGCAGACCTCCCAGTCAGGCGATTTTTCACGCAGTCTAACATGAAATATTAGGTCAGTAATACTGTCTTATTATTCCGCCCTCTCCTCCAAGAGCTGCAGAAAATTGGTAACATCCGGATATAACCATCTGAAATAAATAGCTGTTCCGGACGAACGGTGGTTTTGTTTTCGCTCAGCCTATCGCAAAAAAGCAATATTGCATCACAGAATACGCGAGCCGCGCATTCATTCGTTCATCCGGGCATCTGATTTTGTAATCAAATGCGTGCTCAACCGTGAAAACGGGTTCAGGCAGCAGCCATCGCCAGCGCGTGATCCCGCGCATTCTCTCGAATCGCCTCCAGATAAATCTTGCGCAGCAGGGACTGCATATCATCGTTTGCCACGGCGAAATCACCCGGTAGTCCATGATTATCAGGCACAAGATGCTCCATCATGCGCCGGGTAACTTCCTGTGGTCCAATCGCCAGCTTGCCATTGGCCACATCACGCCAGGCATGCAGCGCGATGCGCAGCGGTTGATGGGTGCTGTCAGGCAGGCCTGCCGCAGTGAACAACGCGCCGAGCGCCGCATCGCGGCCATCAATCAAAAGGTTGCGCACCCGTGAAAGGGTATGGCCGGACAATGAAACCAGAATAGAGCCAAAGAAATCGATCTTGCCCGAAGCGACAATGCGGATGACGAAGGCGGTGGTCAGATCACCGCGCAATTGCAAATGCTCAATCAAGGCCGGATATTGTTCCGGAGGCGTTGCGGCCACGAGGCTGATCGACGCCTTAACGCAGGCCTCGCTGGTAATGCGTTTTGCCCGGCGCTCGCCCATCAGCGCCATGACAATATCCATCCGGCACAAGGCTTCAGCAACTTTCAGGGCCAGCGCATGGCGGCAATCGGCGGGTAATCTATTATCATCAGCCAGAAGCGCACGAATATCGGCCACATGGCCAAAGCGCTCGATCAGGCGGCGGAAACTGATATCGGCAATCTGGGCGCGGGTATTGGCAAGCAGCGCAAGGATTGCGACTGGCTCAGCGATCTCGATAAGAGCCGCACTGACAGCGAAGGAAACCTTCGCCCTGCCCGCAATCACCTTCTGGGTTTCGCCGCAGCCACCGGCGATGCAGTCAATCAGGTCAATATCCGTCAGAACCATAGACCTTGCGAGCATATAGGCAGCGATTTCGATCTGGTCGCGGGCAAGGCTGGCAACGATATGCACAGGCGCATGGGCGCTGGTTGAAAACGCCTCCGCCAGCGCAAGGCGCACCTTTGGCGAGGGATCATCAAGCAGCAGCGTCAACGCCGCTTCCGCCGCACAGCGGTCTTCAAAAGCACGGCCAGTTTCGAGATAGATATGAGCCAGAGCCCCTGCAGCGTGGCAACGTTGTGCCGCCGCAGCATGTCCGACCATTGCCAGATAATGCTGTATTGTCATGAACTGTTAAACCCCAAGCCTTTTATTAAGATGGAGGCTAATGGCAAAAGGTTTACGATCGGTTCACCATATCGATTAACCATACTCAATTGACGTCCTCAGAGAAGTTTTCTCCTGCCCGTTGCGAAGCCGGTAAAGCCGCCCTAGTCTTTTGCAAAAATTTGCATCGAGGAGACACCAAACAAATGGCCGGACTATATCTGGAAGAATTCGAAGTCGGGCACGTCTTCAATCACAGCCTGCGCAAGACCATCACCGAAAGCGACAATATGCTGTTTTCGGTCATGACCCTGAACACACAGCCGCTGCATATCGATTTTGACTTTGCCGCCAAGACAGAATGGGGCAAGCCGCTGGTCAATTCCCTGTTCACGCTGGGGCTGATGATCGGTATTTCGGTTAATGACACCACCATCGGCACCACCATTGCCAATCTTGGGATGACTGACGTTACCTTCCCTTCTCCGCTGTTCCATGGCGATACGGTGCGGGTGGAAACATCTGTTCTGTCAACACGGCCTTCGAAATCCAAGCCGGATCGCGGCATTGTCGAGTTTGAGCACCGTGCCTACAACCAGAATGGTGTTCTTGTTGCCAAATGCACGCGTCAGGCGATGATGAAATCGAAGAGTGCTGCCTGATGCGCTCGCTATTGTTTGTTCCGGGCGATTCGGAAAAGAAGCTGGAAAAGGGTCTGACCAGTGGTGCGGATGTGCTGCTGATCGATCTTGAGGATTCGGTCAGTGCCGAACGCAAGGAAGCGGCCCGGCAGATCGCCGCGGATTTTTTGAAAACCAATCGCGATAAAGCCACGCCGCGCCTGTTTGTGCGGATCAATGATCTGGCCAGCGGACTTGCGGATGCCGATCTCGATGCGGTAATGCCCTCTTTGCCGCACGGCATTCTTCTGCCGAAATCCAACAGCGGCAAGGATGTGACGCGCCTTTCGGCCAAATTGAATGTGCATGAAGCTCATGCAGGCGCGGCAGAAGGGTCGACACAGATCCTTGCGATCATCACCGAAACAGCACTGGGCACGCTATCCACTGCAACGTACCCCGACGCATCCTCCCGGTTGATCGGGTTGAGCTGGGGTGCGGAGGATTTGTCCGCGGTGATCGGCGCCCGCGCCGTGCGTGATGATAATGGGCGCTATACGGATGTGTTTCGATTGGCCCGTGCGCTGACGATTCTGGGTTCCTCTGCCGCCGATGTCGCTGCGATTGATACTGTTTATATCAATTACCGGGACGATGAAGGTCTTGCGCACGAATGTGCGGAAGCCGAACGCGATGGCTTTACCGCCAAACTTGCCATTCACCCGGCACAGGTACCCGTGATCAACGAGGTGTTTACCCCCTCCGCCGAGGCTGTCCAGCACGCCCAAAAGATTATTCAGGCATTTGCCGATGATCCCACTGCCGGGGTGATTGGCATTAACGGCCAGATGTTCGATCGCCCGCATTTGAGAAGAGCTGAGCGGTTGATGGCGCGGGTTGGCGGTTAGACAACAAGATTGCAGGACTGTTGTGGGTGGTTCGTGGTTCGACAAGCTCACCATGAGGGAGAGCGGTGATGCAACGATAAGGTCCAGCGTTGCGGCTCCTCACAGAGTTTGCAGAATATAGCTCCCTTTCATCCACACTCTCCCTCATGGTGAGCTTGTCGAACCACGAACCACGAACCACGAACCGGCAGTGAAATTACATCACTCCTCCCATTTGGGGCGGAACATCTGAAATGTCTCTGATACTGTGGCGAAATCCATGTAACCGAGGCGGGAGACCGGTTGGGCCTTGGTCATATCCACAAGGCCATCTTTGAGAATTGCCTCGTTGATATGAACGCCGATCACCTCGCCCGTGACCATGATTGCCTGAACCGGATTGCCATGGCGATCCTTCGGATGCTGGATATCGGTCACAACGCATTCCAGCGTTGCAAAGGCTTCGGCCACACGCGGTGCGTCGATGAGATTGCAATCGGCGGCATGAAGCCCGGCATATTCAAATTCGCTGATACCGCGCGGGGCATTCACCGATGTCTTGTTCATGGCAACCGACAGGTTGGCGCTGACCAGATTGGCGGCAAATTCGCGTGTTTCCTCGATGAAGGTCACACTGTCCTTGCGCCCTTCCGAGGAAAACATGATCAGGCACGGTTTGGTGCTGATCATGTTGAAGAAGGAGTAAGGCGCCAGATTAACCCTGCCATCAACCGAGCGGCTTGATATCCAGCCAATGGGGCGCGGTGCAACAATGGCCTTCAGCGGATCGTGCGGCAGGCCATGGCCGTCATCGAATTTATAAAACATGCTGGATCAGGCCTTCCATGGTCCGGAATATTCCGACAGGATGTCCTTCACATCAGGGCGCGGGCGCTCCGGCACTTTCGTATCGCAGGTGCCGATATGGACAAAACCCGCAACCCTTTCGTGTGGTGCAAGGCCCAGCAAAGCCCGACCCTTTTCATCGGAAGAATACCAGTTGCTGATCCAGTTGGTGGCGTAGCCAAGGCCGTTGGCCGCATGAACAAGGTTCATTGCCGCTGCGCCCGAGGACAGGAACTGTTCCCATTCAGGAATATGATGATCCACCTTGGAAAAGATCACGCCGATGACCAGCGGCGCACGCGCAAAACGTTTCAGCTCCTGCTCGCGGCGCTGCTCGGTCAAGGGTCCTTCCCGCTCTTCGGCTAGTTCAGCCAGATATTTGCCGACTTCAACGCGGGCATCGCCACGATACAGCACAAAGCGCCATGGGGTCAGCCGGCCATGATCGGGCACGCGCGAGGCAATGCGGATCATGGTTTCAATATCCGCATCGCTTGGACCCGGAAAACCGATGGCCGAGATGGGGGTGGAGCTGCGCTGCGACAAAAACTCTATAATGGGAGAAGGCATAGAATGATCCATGGAATGATGTACCAGGTCCTGTTTTTCGAATGGGCGGACAATGTCTTGGTTTCATCACCTGTGTAAAGTCACGATCGTGCGAAAAAGCCTTGAAATTGCCACCCGCTTGAGATCAAAACAGCGAATGGGCAAATTCTTCAATCAGCAAGCGGCCATTGGCCCCGGCAAACACAGGCAATTGCTTGTGGCGCTGGCTATGAGCCTGCTTGCCCCGGCAAACTTGTTTGCCGGGAGTGCGTCGGCACAGTCGCTCGCGCCTGAAGTAAAGATGCCGGCGATTCCCGCCATCAATGAATATGCCAATCCGAAAGCGCCAGCCAACAACCCCATCGCCAATGAGCCGGAACTGGTTCTGTCGGCAAAGCTTGCGGAAAATGGCGAAAATATCGGGCGCGGCCTTGTCTGGCGCATATTCTCACCGGAACCTGATCCCGACGGCAAGTTGCAACTTCTTGCAACTTCGAAGGGCGGTACAACCTCATTCAATCTGGCACCGGGCAGTTATCTCGTCCATGTGGCCTTTGGCCGGGCCGGTGCCACAAAACGCATCACCATGACACGCGCCAAGCGCAACGAGACAATGATTCTCGATGCGGGCGGGGTTAAGCTGAATGCCGTGCTTTCCGGCGGCGGACGCATTCCGCAGGATCAGCTGCGTTTCTCGATCTATGAGGACCACGAGGATGCAACCGGCGAGCGGGCACTGATCATCCCTGACGTGAAGCCGGAAAGCGTCGTACGGCTCAATGCCGGGACGTATCAGATCGTTTCCAATTACGGCACAGCCAATGCGGTCATCCGCGCGGATATTCGCGTCGAAGCGGGCAAGATCACCGAAGCCAATGTGGAACACCGCGCGGCGCAGCTGACCATGAAACTGGTACGTGAAAACGGTGGTGAAGCGCTTGCGGATACGGCCTGGTCGGTACTGACGACCTCAGGCGATATCGTGCGTGAAAGCGTTGGCGCGTTTGCATCCATTGTTCTGGCAGAGGGTGAATATATCATCATCGCCAAGAACAAGGACAAGATTTACCAGCGCGACTTCAAGGTTGTTGCCGGGCGCAATCAGGATGTTGAAGTGCTGGCAACAGGCGGTGCCAGTGCCGCCTCAACCGCCAATCAGCCTGTTGGCGGCGACGAGCCGCTGGATTAATGCCTAGCGGGATTTGGCCGGATCGAGCGAAAACACCGCGCCATACATATAATCCAGCAAAGCTTTGCAATCGACCAATGGTGCAAGTTCGGACCAGTCCATTGTCCGGCCTATGCGCACATTGATGGCTTTTCCCGACAGTTTACGGAATTCCCGGATAAGCAGCGAAATACGCAGGGTCATGGATATCTTGCTGGCAAGATGGAAGAATCGACCATTCTGCCCGCCGAAATAAACGGGAATAACCGAAGCCTTGGCTTGCTGCACCAGCTTTGCCGGGAAAATCTTCCATGGAAGGTCTTCCGCCCGGCCAAAGCCCTTGCGCGCCGTCGCAACGCCGCCCGCCGGGAAGACGACAATGGTGACGCCCTCTTTCAAAAGGCGCACGGCTTCGTGACGCGTCGCCATATTCATCGCCACGGCTTCCTTGGTCTCGTCAAAACAGACCGGCAGTGCATAGGGACGGATTTCCGGCACTTTCATCAGATCATTATTGATAAGCACCCGGAACGGACGCCCGAGCTGTTCGGCCAATGCCAGGGCGGCGATGCCATCGCCAATACCGAAAGGATGGTTGGCAACGATCACCAGCGGTGTTTCCGGCAATTGCTGCGGCGGCCATTGATCCTGAACATCGAGTTTGATGTTGATCAGGTCCATCATGCGGCAGAAGACATCAATACCAACAGGGACAATGTCCGTGCGCCACGCATTGTAGAGCCGCACATAATGATCGCGGCCCGACAGACCTTCAATCGAACGGATCAGCCATTGCGTTGCGCGTGACTGGGTGTCGTTGGCATAGGAGAGTTCTCTGAACTGCACGTTTGCATCCCGGCAAATAGTGAATCGGCTGAATAATCACGCCATTCCATGACAGCGTGATGAAGCACGCCGCTCAATTACATGAGCCGTCAGCGAGCCGCAACCAAAACTCCTGCACCCACCATCAACACACCCGCACCTTTTTCATAAGCCGGATGCGTTCAGGCCTCTTCAACGCATTCCTGGCCTTCAATGCAACAATGACATGGCCGCCAACAACAATAACTTCAATCAGAGCGATGACGAGCAGCAGAATGAGGGTATCGGTTATCGACAAGGGTTTTATGCCAAGCACACCGGGGAGCAGGGCAAGATAGAATATTGGCATTTTGGGGTTACTGATATTGAGCAAAAAGCCAGTCAAAAACAGCCTTGCAAGCCCACCCTTCATTTGGCGGGGTGCCACATCCGGATTGGATCGCCACATCGAAATGCCCGTATAGATGAGATAGGCAGCGCCAGCATATTGCAGCAGACGCAGGTTTTCATTCATATATTGCGAAATCGCATTAAAGCCGATTGCGGCAAGGACGACAAAACAGAAAATGCTGCACACAACGCCTGTGCCGTAAGCTATCCCATGGGATGGGCCATTCGACACTGTTTTGGACAGGATCGTGATGTTATCGGGTCCGGGACTGACCGCGAAAACAAAGAACGCCAAACTGAATGTCAGGATTGTCGCAATATCCATTGTGTTCCCCAGACGCTGTTCAGTCGTTCAGGACAAATACGGTTATGGCAATCTAGCAGCAGAGGCGTATCGTTAAAATCCGTAGGATTACGAAGGTGCCTAGGGATGCGACAGCGTGATGAAAGTCACCACGCTGTCATAAAATGTTCGGGATTACTCGGCGGCCAGACGCAGGAGATCGGGCGGCGTTGCTTCATGGCTGAGCTGCCTGATTGCATCATCAAGGCTGAGTGACACCTGATTCTGCGAGCCAAGACGGCGCATATTGACCGTACGCTCTTCCGCTTCACGCATGCCGCAGACGAGAATGACCGGCACTTTCTGCAAGGAATGCTCGCGCACCTTGTAGTTGATCTTCTCGTTGCGGAAATCCGTGATGACCTGAAGACCGGCAGCCTTCAGTTCCTTGGCAACCTGCCTGCCATAATCATCGGCTTCCGTGGTGATTGTGGCAACCACAACCTGCACCGGCGCGAACCATAGCGGCAGATGACCGGCAAAGTTCTCGATGAGAATGCCGAGGAAACGTTCCATCGAGCCGCAGATGGCACGATGGATCATCACCGGCTGTTTCTTTTCCGAGGTTGAGTCGATGTAGAACGCACCAAAACGTTCAGGCAGATTGAAATCCACCTGTGTCGTTCCGCATTGCCACTCGCGGCCAATGGCATCTTTCAGCGTATATTCGAACTTGGGACCGTAGAAGGCACCCTCGCCCGGCAGAATGCCGGTTTTGATATCGTTCGACTGCTGCTGGATCTGCTCCAGAACGCCCATCATGACCTCTTCGGCGCGATCCCAGAGCGCGTCCGAACCGACACGCTTTTCGGGACGTGTCGAAAGCTTGATGGTGATCTCGTCAAAGCCGAAATCCTTGTAGACCGACAGGATCAGATCATTGATGCGCAGACATTCGGCCGCCATCTGTTCGTCCGTGCAGAACACATGCGCATCGTCCTGTGTGAAACCACGCACGCGCATCAGACCATGCAATGCGCCTGAGGGTTCATAACGATGCACATTGCCGAATTCTGCAAGCCGTACAGGCAGATCACGGTAAGACTTCAAGCCATGTTTGAAGATTTGCACATGGCCGGGGCAGTTCATCGGCTTGAGCGCAAAAATGCGCTCATCGTCGGTTTCGTCGCCGGCAACCGTCACCTTGAACATGTTGTCGCGATACCAACCCCAGTGACCCGACGTCTCCCACAGGGATTTGTCGAGCACCTGCGGTGCATTGACCTCCTGATAGACGCCATCGAGACGGCGGCGCATATAGCTGACCAGTGACTGGAACATGCGCCAGCCCTTGGCATGCCAGAACACAACACCGGGGCCTTCTTCCTGGAAGTGGAACAGGTCCATTTCGCGGCCAAGCTTGCGGTGATCGCGTTTCTCGGCTTCCTCAAGCACATGCAGATAGGACTGCAATTCCGCATCGGTCGCAAAGGCCGTACCGTAAATGCGGCTGAGCATCGGATTGTTGCTGTCGCCGCGCCAGTAAGCACCGGCCACCTTCATCAGCTTGAAGGCATTGCCGACCTGCCCTGTCGAGGCCATGTGCGGGCCACGGCAGAGGTCATACCAGTCGCCCTGCGCATAAATCTTCAGGTCCTGATCTTCAGGAATGGCATCGACAAGCTCGACCTTGTAAGCCTCGCCCTTGTCGGCAAACACTTTGCGAGCCTTTTCGCGTGACCAGATTTCCTTGGTGAACGGCTTGTTGCGGCCAATGATCTCGCGCATCTTCTTCTCGATGACCGGCAGGTCGTCGGGCGTGAAGGGCTCGTTCTTGGCAAAATCGTAGTAGAATCCGTTCTCGATCACCGGACCAATGGTAACTTGCGTACCCGGAAACAGTTCCTGCACGGCTTCGGCCAGAACGTGGGCACAGTCGTGCCGGATCAGCTCAAGCGCGCGCGGATCATCGCGGGTCAGGATTTCAATGCTGCCGGAAGCCAGCAGCGGGTCGGAAAGATCGCGCACAACGCCATCAACCGCATAGGCGACTGCCTTTTTGGCAAGGGATTTCGAGATTGATTCAGCAAGTTCCGCACCAGATATGGCAGCATCATAATCGCGCTTCGAGCCATCGGGGAATTGCATGGATACAGTTTTGGAAACTGTCTGTGACATCAGATTGCTCCTATCCAGTCCCGCCAACGGTTGCGGGTGGTGTTTGGTAACCGGAACGGCTCCGGCGAGCGGACTTTTAATCAGAGTTATGACCGGCGTAAAGTACCTGTCGATGAAAAGGGGATTGGGCTGCCTTACTTTACCTCAAGCCCCCCTTTCTCCGTCATCCTCGGGTCAAGCCCGAGGACGCACGGTAAACAGCAGGAATACATCCGCAATTTCAAGTTTCACGTAAGGGCAAACGCTGAATGCGCCGTGATCTCGGCTACTCAGTCGTGGGTCCTCGGGTCAAGCCCGAGGATGACGGAGAGTGGGATGTTTAGCAGAGATGGGTGTCAACTCTGCTTGCCCACGCCCCAGTAGCGCCAGGGCATATACCACACAAACCGCGCATCGAGTGATGTCGGCACCGGATCATGACCATGGGTACCACCGGGTCCGCAACGGACAAAGCGGAAGAGCCCCATCCAGCCACCCGTCCACAACCCATAGCGGGCAATGGACTCATAAGCATATTCGGAGCAAGTCGGCAGGTGACGGCAGGAATTGCCGATAAAGCCTGACAATGTCAGCTGGTAGAGCCTGACAAAGCCGGTTCCAAACAATCGCCCGGGGTTTTCGGCCAGACGCCGCCCCAGTTACGCGAATATTTTTTGGGTTTCCCGGCAGGATCATCAGCCGAATGCTCACACATGAGCGTCAGGCCGCAGCTTCGGCGTTTTTCTTCTCGATCTGGTCGAGGCAATCCACCACGGCCTCGAAAGTCAGCATGGTGGAGTTGTGCCGCGCCTTGTAATCGCGCACCGGCTCAAGAAACTTCAATTCCTCGAAACGCCCTTCCGGCGGTGCGCCATTTTCTTTCAGCATTTTGAACATGGCATCGCGCACATCGCGCAATTCCTGGCTTGTCGCCCCGACCACATGGCGGGCCATGATCGACGAGGACGCCTGACCAAGGGCGCAGGCTTTGACGTCATGGGCAAAATCCGTCACCACGCCATCTTTGACCTTCAGATCGACAATCACCGTCGAACCGCAGAGTTTGGAATGGGCTTTCGCCGATGCATCGGGACTATCCAACCGTCCAAGGCGTTGAATATTTCCGGCAAATTCCAGAATACGCGTATTATAGACGTCGTTGATCATAATGGACTTCCGCACCTCATCCGAACCAAAGTGTCTCCAGAGCATAGTCTGGCATTTGGCCCTATGAATCCTGAATTCACTCTCTATATAGTATTTGAGCGGGCCGGCATAAAGCACCATGGCGTAAATTCTGCGACAATGGTATTTGTGATCGCCCAGGCAGAAGCTTACGGGCCAAGCCGGCTTCAATACACCGCGTACTCGTTACGGAACGATTATCGTGTATTGCCGTTTAACTCGTCGCTCCTCTGAGGGCGACTACGGGAGATCGCGATGGATGCGGTAATAAAAAGTTTGCAGTCAACGACTGTCAATCAGAACAATCTACGACGTCCGACACAGGAAGAAGCGGAAGCAGCAGTGCGCACGCTGTTGCTCTGGGCCGGTGACAATCCGGATCGTGAAGGTCTGCTGGATACGCCGCAGCGCGTCGCCAAGGCCTATAAGGAGCTGTTCTCGGGCTATGATGAAAGCCCTGAAGACGTGCTCGGCCGCACCTTTGAAGAGGTCGCCGGATATGACGATATTGTCTTTATAAAAGACATTCCGTTCTTTTCCCATTGCGAGCATCATATGGTTCCCATCATCGGCAAGGCGCATGTTGCATACCTTCCCGATGGCGAAAAAGTTGTTGGTCTGTCCAAGATTGCCCGCGTGGTCCATATGTTTGCCCGTCGTCTGCAAACGCAGGAGAGCATGACGGCGCAGATTGCCAATGCCATTCAGGATTCGCTGCGCCCCCGTGGTGTAGCCGTCATGATCGAGGCCGAGCATATGTGCATGGCCATGCGCGGTATCCGCGTCTCCGGCTCGACAACAACCACGACCACTTTCACCGGTGCGTTCAAGGCTGATGTCAACGAGCAGGTTCGCTTCATGACACTTCTCAAGGGCCGCTAGGCGCTTTCATTTCCAGAATTGGCATTCATGAGCAACGGTTCCTTTTCGTCTCCCCTTGCGGACAAACATGACAATGAAGAAGGCGCGGTGTTCGCACCGCGCTTTGACGCTGCCGGTCTTGTAACCACCATCGTTACCGATGCGCATGATGGTCATCTCCTCATGGTGGCGCATATGAATGCGGAAGCATTGCGCCTCACTTTGACGACCGGCATTGCCCATTACTGGTCCCGTTCGCGTCAATCACTCTGGAAGAAGGGCGAGACGTCAGGAAATCTGCAATCAGTCGTAGAAATGCGCACCGATTGCGATCAGGATGCTCTTTGGCTCAAGGTGACAGTGGCTGGAAATGGCCCTACCTGCCACACTGGCCGCAGATCATGTTTCTACCGCCAAGTCATCAGCGAAAATGGTACATCCCATCTGGTCATGACACCTGCGGCGTAGCTCAACTTTGCTACCAGGCACTGTCGAACGACTGCTCTCATTTTCGTTGGTTGGCTAAGCGGCCATAATTCCGCAATATTCATGCTTTGGATACCAAAGTGAGGGGATAATGTGCGAATACGACTTTAGGAGTGCAAGCCATGCTCGAATGGGCATCGCGACGGTTGCGTGCGGCGGAACCGATTGGCGTCACTGACGGTCCGAAGGTACCTGTTCTGGACCCGTCCCCACATGTTGAAAAAAGAGCCCCCATTGCGCTGGCGCTTGGCGGCGGCGCGGCGCGCGGCTGGGCCCATATCGGCGTTTTGCGAGCGCTCGATGAAGCGGGTATCGAAATTTCCATGATTGCGGGAACGTCGATCGGCGCGCTGGTCGGTGGCTGCTATCTCGGCGGCAAACTCGATCAGCTGGAAGAGTTCGCGCGCAGCCTGACCAAACGCGGTATTTTCAGCCTGCTGGATCTGCGTTTTGGCGGCAATGGCATTTTCGGCGGCATGAAGCTTGACCGCCGCTTGCGCGAGCATCTGGCAGAACTTGCCATTGAGGATTTGCCAAAGCCTTTCGTTGCGGTTTGCACCGAGATCAATACGGGTCATGAAATCTGGCTGACCCGCGGCAGCCTGATCACTGCCATGCGCGCTTCCTATGCCCTGCCCGGTGTGTTTGAACCCGTTGCCTGCAATGGCCGCATACTGGTTGATGGCGCGCTGGTAAACCCGGTGCCGGTCTCCGTCTGCCGCTCCTATGAACAGCCGCTGGTTGTGGCGGTGAACCTGCATTACGACCAGTTCGGCCGTGCAGCGGTGATCAAGCATTCAGCGGAAGCACCGAGTGCGCAGGATGTCGAACCGGAAGGTGCAGGCAGCCATTTTCGTGCAGCGAGAGCAACACGGCTTGGGATAACAGGCGTAATGATGGAATCCTTCAACATCATTCAGGACCGGATTTCACGCGCCCGCATGGCAGGCGATCCGCCCGATATCGCGCTGCTGCCGAAAATCGGCCATGTGGGGCTTGCCGAGTTTCATCGGGCCGATGAGGCGATCAAACTCGGCTATGAGGAAACCATGGCCCGGCTCGGCGAACTCGAGCGCATGCAAAAGGTTGTTTTTTAAACCGCCAATATCAACGCAACCGCTTCAGGCGGTTGCGATATAGCTACGAATTTCTTCGGACTCGCGCTCGACCTCTTCGATACGCAGTTTCACCACGTCACCGATCGAGACGATGCCATGCAATGCCCCGTCTTTTTCGACAGGCAGATGGCGGAAGCGTCCGCGGGTCATCATTTCCATCACCTGATTCACCGTGTGCATTTCCGAGCAGACACTGACCTTGATGGTCATGATATCCGAGATCGGACGCCAGAGTGCATCGGCACCATCGGCAGCAATGGCGCGCACAACATCGCGCTCTGACAAGATGCCCTTGATGGCTCTCTTTTCATCAACGATTACAATCGCACCAATCTTGTGCTTTGCAAGTGCAGCAACCGCATCACCGAGTGTCGTGTCGGGTGCAGCGCTAAAAACGTCGTAGCCTTTGCGTTCCAGTATCAATTTGACTGTCATGTACGTCCTCCTTGCACATTAGCCTAACTCCTGACCGCCGGAATCCTCCTTTATCCCTGCGGCCAATACGCCATGGTGCGCGTATGTTGCACCCAATGCAACAGCTTTGCAATTATTCCAACAGTTCAGCGCCGGTCCGTGCGATCGAACAGGGCAACACCGAAAAAGCCAAGGAGAAAGCCGCCAATATGCGCTTCCCAGGCTATGGTTGCCGCGCCCTGGCCCGGCGTGAAGGCAATAAGGCCGGTTGCGATATTGGTAACAAACCAGACAGCGACAAAGACAAGAACCGTGCGGGTTCTCAAGGCAACGGCGATTGGCAGGATCGGTCCGGTGAACGCAGCAGAATTGCGCTGGGTTGAGCGGCGGAAGCCGAAACGCGCCGCAGCACCCATCATGCCTGAGATGGCGCCCGAAGCGCCGACCAGAGGGATCGGGCTTGCCGGATAAATGGCAAAATGCAGCATGACCGCAGCAATCGCCGTGACGATCCAGAACAGCGATGTACGCAGCGGTCCGATACGCGCAGCGAGCGGCGAGCCAAACGCAGCCAGCCAGATCATGTTGAGCGCGATATGGGCAAAACTGCCATGCATGAAAGAATAGGTGATGGTGGTGAGCCACGCCGCCGGTGAATAAAACCCGCCAAACTGTGAAAACCGCGCCGGGATGAAAGCATAATCCAGCAGGAAATTATTGTCCTGCGCGTCGGTCAGCACATAATTCTCGATCAAAAACACGGCGATGCAAATCGCAAAAATGGCAAGGATGACGCCGGGAATGTTGAAGATCGGCTCGCGTGCCGGTGGCTGATTGTGCGCGTTCGTAGGCTCGATCATTCTTCCCGCCGCTGATTCACTTGAGAACTCTGCTTAGCAGCAAACTCACCAAACAAAAATAAGGCCGTTCAATGAACATGAACGGCCTCAGTTTGAATACTTCAACAGATAACTCTACTCGCCACCCTTGTCGCACAGGCTACCCAGCAGCTCAATCTAAACCATTTATTAACCTTAACTGCCCCCTGCGGTGGACACAGCCGCATCATCAATGGCGCTTCCCCACCAGCGGTGCCAATGTCCCGAGCAGTGTTAATGATGATGGGCTGATGGCTGGTGCTGCATGGGTTCGTCGTGCGTGGTTCGACAAGCTCACCATGAGGGAGAGTGGCGATGCAACGCTAATCGCATAGAGTGGAGAGTGGAGCATAGATGTAACAGCGTAAGGGTTGCAGCGCAGACGTTGCCGAATTTGGCTCCCTTTCATCACCCCTCTCCCTCATGGTGAGCTTGTCGAACCACGAACAACCCATCCACCACGCAAATTAGAAATTAACGGGTCCCGGAAGCATCATATGCAGCATGATGGAGCGAGCGAGCTTTTCGCCTATTGGAACGATCTGCGCGGAACCCGCGCAGCGCCGGAGCGGCGGGAAATATCGCCTGCCCTCATCCGCTCGCGCCTGTCCGACACGTTCATCCTGCGCGCAACTGGAGCGTCTGAAGCACGTTTCCGGTTGGCCGGAACGCGCATCTGCTCGATCTATGGACGGGAACTCAAAGGCCAGACATTTACCTCAATCTGGCAGGCCAAGGACAAATCGGTTATTGCGCGGATCATCTCAAGCAGCCTGACAACCAAGACCGTCGTGCAGTCCACCTATGAGGGCAAAAGCAGCCGTGGCCGCAAAATGCTGTTCAATCTCATTCTCCTGCCACTGGCAAACGAGGTAAATGAACGGCATCTCCTCGGCATGATCACCACCGCCGGCAAACCGTTCTGGCTGGAATCCGATGCAATCATCGAGAACAGTCTCCGGTCGATATCCATGGTCGATCCGCTTCAATCAGCTGTTGTGCCGGTCAATCATCCATTACAGGAAGACCACAGACTTGTGGTGGCCAACAGGCTGTTGCCTGCCCCCAATGGCAGCCGCCGGGTGAGGCATCTGATGGTTTTCGACGGCGGAAAGATGCCGGATTAAGCTAGCGAACTCTCATCAATCCTCATCCTGTTACCTCGCCGTTAAGACTTGTGTTCTACTTTGGATTGAGCAAAATCCAATTTCAACTTCCCGGACAGTTCATGCATTTAACCCGTGACGATACAAATCCGACTATCGGCGCCATGGGAAAGTTTCATCGCGTGAAGGTGGAGCTTTATGGCCGCTTCATGCTGGAAGACCGCACCGAGCATGTCTGTCAGATCGACGAGATGTCACCCGGTGATGCGCTGTTCACGACGGAAGTCATGGCAAGCACCGGCGAGCGTGTCATCGCCTATATCGATCATATTGGCCGGGTTGAAGGTCATGTGGAGCGTCTGGTCAGTGGCGGCTTCCTGCTTGCGCTCATTGCTTCAGACCGCAAGAAGAACAAGATCGCGGCGCAACTGACCTGGCTTGCCAACAAGCATGAACTTGATATGCCCGAGGACCGGCGCCACCAGCGCATTGCACCAAGCAATCCGATTTCCATGCTTGGCATGTCCGATGGCCGCGAATATCCCTGCCGTATCATCGATCTGTCGATTTCAGGTGCTGCCGTGGAAATCCGCATGCGCCCCGCCCTGAACAGTCAGGTTGTTCTGGGTTCCATGCGCGGGCGTGTCGTGCGCCATTTCGAAGAAGGGATTGCGATCGAGTTCGCAAGCGTCCAAAGCCGCGAAACAATCGAAATCGCCTTCGAGAACTAGACGGCTTCAGGAACCGGTATAGGGCGTACCGTCCTTGTGGACGAACCGGCCATCGGAACTCGCGCTCATCATATCAATATCGGAACAGGTGATAAGGTCTTGCGGGTTGCGCGACCCTACCTCGAGATAAACAGCCATAGCCGACGATCTGTTGATCATGTGATGGCCATTACCGGTGTTTTTGGCAAATGTTGCGCAGTCGCCCGCTTTCAATATCGTTTCGCCGCCATCTTCGATAAGCGTCACTTCCCCTTCAAGGATATAGACAAGCTCGTCCTCATGGCTGTGCCAATGACGCTGGCTCGACCAACTTCCGGCCGGTAATGTCATCAGATTAACGCCGAAATCGCTCAGACCACCCGCATCGCCAAGACGCCGCCGCGTGCGCGCAGCGCAGGGTGCATCGAATGGCGGCGGATAACCTGAACCCGGACGGACAGGCACGGTGGCAAGATCGATCTTGGGCATGGAACGGCTCCTCCTTTGCGAACCCGCACGTTAAACGAAAGCCGGCCTTAAGAACAATCCATCACTACCTTCCGTCTTGGTTACCAAAAGCATACATTTTGGCCGAATGTGGGCGACGCAGCTTTAAGTGATTGTCAATCACACTTTATTCGGAAAAACAGAACTTTAACCCCTATATACTTTGTACATCTCCATATATTCTTACTTTAAATAAAATGGTAATATTTAATAATACTTTGCAAACGCTCAATAGTTTATTTTTTACTACTTATTTTTCTCACATTTATTTCTTCTATTTACCAGCTGGTCAATGTCTCCATGCCATTCTCGCCTTAACCGGGGAGACGACGGTAATGATAAAAAGCATGATTTTAGCGGGCGCAGCCCTTCTTATGATGACAATGACTGTACAGGCTGGACCGGCACGGTCCTCGGCAACAGTGATGCAAACCGGCGGGCGTACATCGCAGCCGATCGGTCATTATGATTTTTGCCAGATCTATCAGGATGAATGCCGCATCAAAAGCATCAGCGATACGCCTGTAACGTTGACGCCAAAGGTCTGGGCACAGCTGGTTCAGATCAATACCACTGTGAATACGCAGATAAAGCCTGAAACCGATATGGAAATCTGGGGCAAGGCGGAAGTCTGGTCCTATCCAACCACTGTCGGCGATTGTGAGGATTATGTTCTGCTCAAGCGCAAGATGCTGATCGAGCGTGGACTGCCTGTCAATTCGCTGCTGATCACTGTTGTCCGGCAGATGAATGGCGAAGGCCACGCAGTTCTTACCGTGCGCACGGATCGCGGTGACTATGTGCTCGACAATCTGGAAGCGCAGATCAAGCCATGGAACGAAACGACCTATGACTATCTGAAGCGTCAGTCGATCTACAACACAGGCGCATGGGTTTCGATCAGTGACGACCGCCAGGTTCTCGTTGGCAGTATCGCCCAGTAGGATTTATACACCCGCTTTCATGATAAGCCAGTTCCGGCAACGGAGCTGGCTTCTTCGTTGAGGAAGCAGATCAGATGGGCTCCATGCCGCGCATGAAGCGCCTGCCATTCTCGACATAATGGGCGGCTGAAATCCTGAGTTGTTCGACGGCCGCGTCATCCAAAGTGCGAATGACCCGGGCGGGCGAGCCGACGATCAGCGAATTATCGGGAAATTCTTTGCGTTCCATCACAAGCGCACCGGCTCCCACCAGCGAATTTTTGCCGATCTTCGCGCCGTTGAGAATAATGGCACCCATGCCGATCAATGTGTTCTCGCCAATGGTGCAGCCATGCAACATGGCGCGGTGGCCGATGGTGCAGCCCTCGCCGATTGTCAGCGGATAGCCCATATCCGTATGCATCACCGTGTGCTCCTGCACATTGGTGTTGCGGCCAACATGGATGGGTTCATTATCACCGCGCAAAACCGACCCAAACCAGATGCCGGCATTCTCGCCAAGGAAAATCCTGCCAACCAATACGGCATCGGGCGCGATCCAGTTTGACTCCCGGTGTTCAAATGCGGGCGCGTGGCCATCGAGCGTATATATGGGCATAAATCCTCCTGAGATTCGCTGATGCCAGCTTAGCCACCCAAATGCATTCTTCACAGACGATTAACCATAAATCAGCACTTTGCCGCTAGTCTTCCCCTGATCTCAGGCAGTTTCAAAAATCTGCCAACAGGACCGGAAGAGCGATGCAAACCTCTGCACAGCGCGTGGAACCGATAACCGGCAGCCCTTTTCTGCAGCGTGTCTTCTATGGCGTTATTGCATTGGCTCTTTTCACGGCAGCACTGGTGACAGCCGGGCATTATTTCGGCCACACCATTTCGCTTGGCGGACATACGGAAGATACGACGCCGCACGAGATCGTTATCGGCAATAGCGTGCTTGAATTGCCCGCCAATGCCATCCGCTTCCGGGCGCAGCGCCGCGATGGGGTGGCCCAAAGGGTCGATCTCTATCTGCATTGGCCCGACATGCAGGGTTATCAGCCGACATTTATCAAGGATTTCAATGGTGCGGGTGAGACAAAAACACTGCTGTTTTTGACCTTCGAGCCACGCGCCACATCCCGCGACATGTCGGGCCGCTATGGCCCGATCTATAGCACGCTGACCGATGGTCCCGGCATCAAAGGCCCATCCGGGCTAACCATCCAGAATTTCCTGACGACAAGTGGCTTCGTGAGCGAACAGCTTGTCACCTCATCGCAAAGCAAAAATCGCGAATTGTTTGTTGCCCGTTGCCTTGACGAGGAAACATCAAAAGCCAATCTGGCATCGTGCCAGCGCGATATCTTCATTGGTGAGGATTTGCAGTTGACCTACCGTTTTCCGCGCGAATTTCTCGCGAACTGGCAGGAATTGGATCAGAAGGTCCTGAGCTTTGCGCAAGGTCATCTCAAAACACCGAAGTGACGCCACATAAGGCGGCACTTCCATTCACGACAGCGTTTTGCTGTTAGAGATCCATGTCCAGGATAGCCATGGAGAAGTTATAGGACAGTTCGCCCTCGTCTTCATCCTTGTAGATCAGGCCGAGAAATTCATCACCAAGATAGAGTTCAGCTGAGTCGTCCTTGCGTGGACGCGCCTTTACCGTGAGGTCCGTGTTTCTGAATGTACGCTTGAAATAGCTGTCGAGTTTTTTCAGTTCTTCGGGTTTCACGCGGTTTCTCCTGTCGAATAGATAATCTGGAAGCGGGCTTGTGGCATGCGATAACCGGCCCTGTAAAGGGCCGGTGTTGTCGTTTCTGACAGCTGAAGTCTTCTGCTTCAGTCGAAATTGGTGACAAGCTGGTCCATGGCGCGGGACGGTTCCGTGCAGCCGGCTTCGCCAACGACGCGGGCGGGAACCCCGGCAACGGTGACATTATGCGGAACGGGTTTCAGCACCACGGAACCGGATGCGACTTTCGAGCAATGGCCGATTTCAATGTTGCCAAGAATATTGGCGCCAGCGCCGATAAGAACGCCATGGCGAATCTTTGGATGGCGATCGCCGGTTTCCTTGCCCGTACCGCCAAGCGTTACGCCCTGAAGGATCGACACATTGTCTTCGATGACGGCGGTCATGCCCACAACAATGCCGGTGGCATGGTCAAAGAAAACACCCTGCCCCATGGGCACGGCGGGATGAATATCCACCTGGAAAACCGAGGAAGAGCGGCTCTGCAGATAGAGCGCAAAATCCTTGCGGCCCTCATTCCACAGCCAATGCGCCAGCCGGTGCGTCTGGATTGCCTGAAATCCTTTAAAATAGAGGATTGGCTCGATGAACCGGGTGCAGGCGGGATCGCGGTCATAAACAGCCTGAATGTCAACGCGCAGCACTTGCGACCAGTTGGGCGTCGCTTCCATCATCGCGGTAAATGTCTGGCGCAGCAGTTCCGATTCCACATCCGGATGATCAAGCCGCTGCGAAATGCGGTGAATAACCGCCTGTTCCAGCGACTGATGGTTGAGAATCGTGGTGTAAAGAAACGTGGCAAGAAGAGGCTCCTGACGGATCGTCTCTTCGGCTTCGGCACGGATGGAAAGCCAAATCGGGTCCATCTGCTTGACTGAACCGGCCAATTTCATCGGGTTGCTTGCGGACATGTCCTACTCCAGGCAATCAGCCAATATTCTTGCTTCATCCTCTAGCATACGGCAAAAATGATATTCTGACACTTCAAATTCCTGAACTCTGGCCCCAAGAAAAATTGAAGATATGATCGACTTGTCTGAACATCATCCGGCACTGCCAGAGGGTCTGCATTTCACGCATTCGGACTACACCGCTACCATTTTCTTCGACAGGCCCGCCAGAAAAAACGCCATCACCGCCGCGATGTGGGCTGCATTGCCGCAACTCATGGCTCATTTGGACGGCAATCCTGACGTCCGCCTTGTGGTTTTTAAGGGCGTGGGAAGCGATTTTTCCGCCGGTGCCGATATCATCGAATTTGAAACCGTGCGCAAAGATGCGCAGACCGCACGTCTTTACGAAGCACAGAATGTCCAAGCATTTGAAGCGGTTCGCAACTTTTCCAAACCCAGCATAGCAGCCATTCGCGGCATCTGCTTTGGCGGCGCCTTCGGCATTGCGGCGGCTTGCGACATCAGATTGGCAACGGATGATGCACGGTTTTGCGTTCCGCCGGCAAAGCTCGGCCTTGCCTATCCGCGTCAGGCAATGGGCGATGTTGTCGAGGCTGTTGGACCACAAATGGCGCGTTTTCTGACTTTTACCGGTGCTGTCATCAACGCGGCAGCGGCGTTCAAAAGTGGGTTTCTGCTTGAGATCACCGACCCCGAACAACTTGACGAGCGCATATCAGCGATTTCTGCGGAGATAAGCGGCAATGCACCGCTCAGCATCAAGGCGTCCAAACAGGCGATCCGCGCATCCATTACACGCGAACCTGCCGATCTCGATCAGGCGGACCGTCTGGGTGACATGACTTTCGAAAGTCTCGATTATGCCGAGGGCCGCGCGGCCTTTCGCGAAAAACGCAAGCCGCGTTTCAACGGCACATAAGCGTTAAAGCGGGTGTTCTTTGAGGAATTTGACGACGGCTTCCTTGAACACCTTGTCGCCCACCGCAAGCATATGATCGCGGTTTGGGATATCGATGGCCTCTCCATGCGGCATCAGGGCCGCCAGCTTATGCGGACTACCACCGATATCGTCCTTGGTGCCCACGGCAACCAGCGCAGGCTGGGTGATGCGTGCCATATTGGCTTCGCTGATTTCCTCCTTCGAGGTGATCACACAGGCGGCTAGGGCAATCTTGTCGCTCTTGGTTTTATCAGCAAACATGCGGAACATTTTTCCGCGCGGATGCGTCACTGATTCAGCGTCATCAGCCAAGAGTGCCTCGGCAATGGGATTCCAGTCACCGGCGCCTTCGACCATGCCGATACCAAGCCCGCCAAAAATGACATCATGCACCAGTTCAGGATGTTCCAGCGCCAGAAAGGCAGTAATGCGCGCGCCCATGGAATAGCCCATCACATGGGCTTTTTTGATACCGAGATGCTTGAGTAATGCAGCAGCGTCACCCGCCATCAGTGTCGGCGTATACAGTGATTTCTCGTGCGGCTTGTCGGATTGGCCATGACCACGGTTGTCAATGGCAATCGCCCGGTAGCCAGCGGCTGTCAGCGTCGGAACCCAGCCCGGTTGAACCCAATTGTAAAAATGCGAGGAGGCAAAGCCATGGATGAGCAGGATCGGTTCGCCCTCGCCTTCATCAATATAAGCGAGCTTCAATCCGTCATTGTCAAAGAATTTCATAGGGTCGGGACTCGTTGATTTGGTGCAAAAGTAAGAGGATTTTTGCAGGGATACAAGTTTGTGCGCATAAATGTGGTTCGTGGTTCAACAAGCTCACACGAATACAGTCTATTTCCTCGCACACTTGCCGCAAACTGCTGCAATGGCTGGATGATGAACCTTATCACCAACCGCAACGCCCAACCGCCGGGCCGTGCCAGCCTTGACTTCGATAACGAACCGCGCGGCACCGCCTGAGGAAATTGTCGCGCGGGAAAACGGCACCGCATTTTCGCGAATAGCCGAGACGCGCCCGTTTTCATCGAGGAAAATCATATCGAGTGCCGAAGGCGTGTTTTCCATCCACATGGTGACCAGACGGCTTTCCTCAAACACAAACAGCATGGCGCTGTTGTCTTTCAGATCGGTGCGGAACATCAGGCCGCGCTCGCGTTCCTCGTCCGTATCGGCCACTTCAACCCGAAAGGGCACATCGCCCTTTGCGGTGTTGATGACGAGCGGCGCCGCGTCGATTGCCAGATGCATCGGTTGCTGATCGGCTGCGCGCACGGGCAATACGGCAAAAGCGAGCACAAAAAAGCCGATCAGGAGAGATCGGCACAATCTGATCGATCGAGTCATCGGGAGATCTTTAATGGGATGCCGGCAGTTGCGTGCCGATATCGGGGTGAACCTCGGATGCCATCAGGCCCTTGTCGCCATTGCCAAAGCGAATGAGGACGACCTGTCCCGGACGCAGTTCGGTCAGACCGAAGCGGCGCAGGGTTTCCATATGGATGAAAATATCCTCGGTGCCTTCGCCGCGGGTAAGAAAGCCAAAGCCCTTGGTCCGGTTGAACCATTTGACCAGAACGCGTTCCAGACCGCTCGAAGGCGTGACTGTGACATGTGTGCGCACTGGCGGCAGTTCCGTTGGGTGGACGGCGGTGGAGCTGTCCATGGAAAGGACGCGAAAACACTGCATACCGCGCTCGCCCTGCTTGACCTCGCAAACAACGCGCGAACCCTCAAGCGCTGTCTGAAAGCCATCACGGCGCAGGCAGGTCACATGCAGAAGAATATCTGGCAGATCAGAATTATCAGGGACAACAAAACCATATCCCTTGGCGACGTCGAACCATTTGATAGCGCCCGCAACCTCGATGAGGTCGAGGCCATCGGACAATTGTTCATCATCGGGGGAATGCTGGGCTGATACTGGTCTGTCTGACATGAAGCGAGCCCTCCTCTCCTGAAACCAAACACTGATTCTCTTAATTCAGAATAACACCTGTCCGATGGATGAGGGCAAGTATCATCTGACTGTTTTTGTTGAAAAACAGGTGCAAATCTCTTCAACACCCGGTCAACCGCCCTTCACAAGACCGTTAATTTGTGGAGCCACCAAAATAATGTTACCAAAAAGTCGTAGGCGTTTCGCCTGAGCAATCGGATGATTGCCCCAATCTTTCACACACTGACGAACATCCAAGGGAAAACGATGCGCTATCTTCACACAATGGTCCGCGTCCGCGATGTCGCTGAATCGCTGGATTTTTACTGCAATAAATTTGGCCTTGAGGAGATCAGGCGTACGGAAAACGAAAAAGGCCGCTTCACGCTGATCTTTCTGGCGGCACCTGACGATAAGGGGCGCGCGGTCGCCGAACGGGCACCGGAACTGGAACTGACATTCAACTGGGACCCGGAAACCTATACGGGCGGGCGCAATTTCGGCCACCTCGCCTATGCCGTCGAGAACATCTATGAGACCTGCCAGACTCTGCAGGACAAGGGTGTTACCATCAATCGCCCGCCGCGCGACGGCAATATGGCCTTCATCCGCTCGCCCGATGGCATTTCCATCGAACTCATCCAGAAAGGTCCCGCTCTGCCGCCGCAGGAGCCGTGGCTGTCCATGCCGAACACCGGCAGCTGGTAATTCCGCTTATTGCCGTTCATCGCCGCTCCTGATGGGGCGGCGCTGACCACGGGCACTCTCTAGGTACAACTCCCAATACCTTGTACATCTCATTTAATGTAGTTACATTATATGAAGATCGTATGGGATGAACCGAAGCGGATTGCTAATATCGAGAAACACGGCCTCGATTTTGTCGATTTGCCTATCGAGTTTTTCGCAACCTCGATACCACGCCCGGCAAAAAAGGGGCGCCTCCAGACGATAGGTTATATGGGAGACGAACTGATTTCTGTTATTTTCGTTGCTCTTGGCACAGAAGCGATATCCGTGATTTCAATGCGTCCTGCCAAAAGAACAGAAAGGAACTTGATATGACCATCAAGAGCCAGACAAAGCGGGCAGCTTCCGCCGAAACAAAAAAAGAAATAGCCCACGGACGTGGCGTTTTGCAAAACGACTTCACTCCGGGTCGCGGCTATACACAAGAAGACTGGGACGACGTTTCTGACAATCCGGAATGGACTGAAGCGGACATAAAAAATGCCAAGCCTTTCAAGGACGTATTTCCGGAATTGTATGAAAGCATTCAACGCGCCCGAGGGCGTCCACCCGTCGATACTCCCAAAAAGCAGATAACGCTTCGCGTCGATCAGGATGTGATCGCCAAGTTCAAAGCGACGGGCAAAGGCTGGCAAAGCCGTATCAACGAAGTGCTCAAACAGGCAAAGGTGAAATAGGTCGGCAATCTTTGTCTGGTCTAGTTTAGCCTGCCGGTGCGTTGCGCGCAGCGTCCAACAGCGCATTGATGCTTACAATACGGTCATCGACAATATTGCAGATACTTTGAAGAGCGTTCTGCTGCCGTTCATTGTCTATATCGGACGTGGCCATAGAGAGGACTTCAACGAGGTGTGTGACCTCCCTCAGCATATTACCCGCATCAAGGAGTTTGGCTGATTGATTGCTCATGATTTGGCCTCGGAAAAATTGATGTTCTTTACATTTTGCTTTCGCGGTTGATAAATATCGATCAGGGCCTTTGCCCTTTTTCAGTATAATGAAAAAAGATATGGGTAACATAAATCGTTGCATGTCGTTGCGTCAAACGATTTCTGTTATTGTAAGCTAAAATGGTTATAGGAAAATAGTTTGATAAACCCCGATCAATGCAGAGCAGCGCGGGCACTGGCCAATATGTCCCAAGATGATCTGGCCAAGGCTGCCAAAGTGGGCCTGTCGACAGTTCGCAATTTCGAAACTGGCCGGTCCGTACCCGTCACCAATAATCTGGAAGCGATAACGCGGGTGCTTCAAGAGAAAGTTGTTTTCCTCGCAGATGGGGAGAATATTGATGGTGCCTCCGGTGTGAGGCTTCGCAGCCCGATGAGTCCATCTACTCCATAAGTCTATATTGCCGCCAATCGACTGTTATGAAAAAGTCGCAGTTGGACGATGCAGGGGAAAACGCGTTGCTGACAACTGGGAACCAGATCAAAGCTGCACGTGCATTGGCAGGTATGGGACAAAAATCCCTTGCCGATGCGGCCAGTGTTGGAATCAACACGATCCGTAACTTCGAAGCCTCAGGCAAAGAGGCCGTCCAAGGCAGGATTGGCACTCGGGAAGCAATACGAAATGCGCTTTTCAAAGCCGGTGTGGAACTGCTCGATGATGGACAGCCATCAACCAGCGGTCTTGGCGTCAGGCTTCGGAAAGAATGACAAATTGATCTCCCCTGCCCAATGCCGCGCAGGTCGTGCCCTTCTCCAATGGTCTCAACAACAGCTTGCGGACGCGGCCCATATCGGCGTCGTGACCGTACGGCAGTTCGAAAGCGGTGCGGCTGAACCGCGCCACGCGACACTTGATGTCATGAAACGCGCTTTCGAGGCCGCCGGGGTCATTTTTGAAGCTCGCGGTGAAATGGTTCCCGGCGGCCCCGGCGTTCGTCTCGCGGAAGGATAAATCGGTACGTCTAAGGTCTATATTGCCGTCAGCACATTGCTGTGGGACAGTTGGTTGACGTCGATTGTTGGAGAAAACATTGCTCACGACTGGCAATCAGCTTCGTGCCGCACGCGCACTTATTGATATGGATCAAACAACACTCGCCAAAAGTGCGGGTCTGAACATCAACACCATAAGCGCCATGGAAAAGAAGGGAGCGACTGGACTTACAAGCGGGCTCGACAAAATATACAAAATCATGCGCGTTCTTGAGGCAGCCGGTGTGGAATTCCTGAACCATGGCCAACCCGGCGTGCGCCTACGTAAGGACAGATGATTTGATTTCTCCTGCACGACGCAGCGCGGTCAGCGCCCTTCTCTCCGTTGCGATGAGGCTAGCAGCTATCGCTGTCACAACGATCTTGGGAATGCTGGCGCTTTACGGATGACTGCTTCCGGCATTGCATGTTCAAACGCCATACGCTCTGGCGATTGGAGACTTAGTGTCAGCTGCGATGACCTTTTATGTTGTCCGACGGACACACAGTCTTTTACCAGCTTTTGTCGGCGCTTTAGGCGTCGCTCTTCTTGTTGGTTATATCTCCATGGTTCTACTACTGAATATATTCGGCTCGTAGTGTACGGAACTTCATGGACGGAACCATGCTGCCTCTTTGGCGGTCAACTAATCACTAAGGATTTCCCAATAACCAGCCAATCGCACCGGAAAATAATCTAATCTTCCGCCACATGCGAGTTGGCGACGAAGCTCAAATCGCCGCGTTTTTTGCGGAATTGCAGGAATTTCACGGATAGCTTTATCTTGCCGGAACCACTGCCTTCGCCTTCAACTCCTGCGCATAGTCAAGCACCATTTGGCGGCGTTCGGGGGTGCCGGGGTGGGTTTCGAGAATGCTGGTCGAACTGTGGTCGTTCAGCTTGTCCTCTGCCATCGCAAAGAAACGTGAAATGGCGGTCGGATCGTAACCCGCCTTCAGCATCAGCTCGACACTGTGCCGGTCGGCTGCGCTTTCATAGGCGCGGGAATAGGACAGCGCCAGCAGGCCGCCGCCCTGCACCAGAATATCATGGGTACTGTCACCAATATCGCCGCCGATCAGCATAATCAGCCCGGTCACGCCTGCCGCACGGTAAAGCTGGCGCAGACTATGCTTTAGCTCCACATGGCCAATTTCGTGGGCAAGCACGCCCAAAAGCATTTCCGTGTCGCCATCGGCGAGTTTTATCAGTTCATCGGTGATGATAACCGTACCATCGGGCAGTGCAAATGCATTGGGGCCGATAACACCGCCTTCACGAAATTGCAGATCAAAACCACCTGCCCCACGATCCGACTTGGCTGCGATTTTTCCAAAGCCATCCTGCAATTTGCTTTTTTGATCATCCGGCAGGGTGCTTGCCGAGAAGACTGTCGTATCCAGCGTTTGCAATGTGCCTTTGGACATAAGCTCCGGCACAACTGGCGGCGTAACCAGAACGGCAACCTCAACCAGAGCTGGCACAGCAAAGCGATAGATGGAGAAGGCAAAAACGATTGTCAGGACAACAAACAGCAGCAGGCGCGGGTGAAAACCTTCCGCGCGGTGTACCCATCCGGCACGGCTGCCCTTTTGCGAGGCAACCAGCCTGTCGATGGCGTCATTATCAGATGTCTGGAAATTGGTCTGATCGCCAAAGGTCAGCCGCCGCGGAATGGAGCCGACCCGATCACTGATCTCGGTGTTTGCGAAGGTGGCTGCGGACAGAACTGTCCCATCCGCAGCAATGACAGAGACTGTATCATCGGCAAATATGAGACTGGCCTCCCTGCCCGCGCTTGAACCTTCGCGGTACCAGAGACCAGTCGTTATTTTGCCGGTGTCAGAAGCCAAAATCGATGCCCTCTATATCCATGAACTCCGACCCGACGGCCGAGCCGGTATCCTTGATATCGGAGAAGATTTCGCCGACATCGCCATCAAACACAATAGCGGTGTAATCGGCATGGAAGCGGGCGAGCCTGACAGCAGCCCATGGCCGCATCAGCCCGAACGTCAACAGCGTCACGATGAGATTGGAAATAACCACCCAGGCATAACGCCATCTTGGCATATCCGAGAAGAGATAATGACGATTGTCAAACGTGGTGGCGCTAAAGCCGGCATTGCGGATGCCTGCGGTGTAAAGCAAGCCCGTTACGGCGTAGATAAGCAAAATCGGAATGAAAATCAGATAGACTATGAGAATGAATGCAAGTTCGCCGGTCTGATCACCGGGAATATTCATATTCCTCATGGCCTGCAGTCCAGCCGATGCGCCCAAAGCAACGATTGCGAAAAGGACCAGTCCAATAAGGGTGAGGACCGCCGGTAAAACCCAAACGCGATAAAGCGAACCAAGTGTTGGATCAGGCGAAAATTCCTTGCCGCCATACCGCAGGTTGCCCAGCGTATAACGCAACATCCAACGGCTGGCGATTGGCGCGAGGATACCAAGAGTAATGCCAGACACTATGCTGCCAAGAAAGAAGGCTCTTACAGCCCCCCAATAGCCGCCAACAAAATCAAAACGCACATTGCGATAGCTCGTCACACGCGCACTGAAGCGAAGGCCACGCACGATCAGCCACGGAACCGCGATAAGGAAAACAAGCGCCAGCATGAAACCGGCGATCGGCAGAAAATGCAGCAACAGGTTGTAGATGATGAGGTAGCCGATTACGATGATGCGGCCGAGCAAAATCTGCGTTGGCCGGGCGTGATAATCGAACCAGCTATCTGCGAGTTTGGTATTGCCGTAGAAATAGCGGTTACGCCGTACCTTGGCCCAGGCAGAATAAATGCCGAGGGTGATAATCGTCAGAAGTACATTGACGATCCAGATGCCAAAATATTCCTTTGCACTACCGGAAAACGAAAATCGATGACCTGTGTATTCAGCCGGGCGGCCAAAATGACTTTGCGGTGAGCCTTCCATGTTTCCCCCGAAACAGTTTTGTCCAACTGGACCCCAAGAACTTGCTTAGCCTGACTTGAGGCGGGATAGCAATCGTACCGCCAAAATTTCCCACGAACTCACATTTGATATTGCAGACAAAGCGCTTTCACCCGCCCGATTGTCCTGATATCAGAAATGACACAATGTGGAGGATGGCATGAAGGATGTGTTGATCGAGCTGGAGCGCCGCAGGACCATTGCGCGCGAGGGTGGTGGCAAAACGCGGATCGATGCCCAGCACAAGCGTGGCAAGCTGACCGCGCGGGAGCGCATCGACATCTTTCTCGATGAAGGCTCCTTTGAAGAGTTCGACATGTTCGTCGAACACCGCTCCACCGATTTCGGCATGGAAGACACCAAATTCGCTGGCGACGGCGTTGTCACCGGCTGGGGCACGATCAACGGGCGCACAGTTTTCGTCTTCGCCAAGGACTTTACCGTATTCGGCGGCTCCCTCTCCGAAGCCCATGCGGAAAAAGTACAGAAAATTCAGGATATGGCGCTGCGCAATCGCGCCCCTGTCATCGGGCTTTACGATGCGGGCGGTGCGCGCATTCAGGAAGGCGTGGCAGCGCTCGGCGGCTATGCGGAGATTTTCCAGCGCAATGTGCTGGCATCGGGCGTCATTCCACAGATCTCGGTGATTATGGGACCATGTGCTGGCGGTGACGTCTATTCCCCCGCCATGACCGATTTCATCTTCATGGTGCGCGATACATCCTACATGTTCGTCACCGGGCCGGATGTGGTCAAAACCGTGACCAACGAGACGGTCACGGCGGAGCAGCTCGGCGGTGCATCAATCCATACGACGAAATCGTCAATTGCCGATGGTGCCTATGACAATGATGTGGCTGCGCTATTGCAGATGCGGCGGCTGATCGATTTTCTTCCGGCGTCCAACACGGCTGAAATTCCTGAAATCGAATGTTTCCAGAGCACGGAAGAGCCTGACCATTCGCTCGACCGACTGGTGCCTGACAATGCCAACAAGCCCTATGACATCAAGGAACTGATCCGCAAAACCGTCGATGAGGCGGACTTTTTCGAAATTCAGGAAAGTTTTGCCAAAAACATCGTTGTCGGCTTTGGCCGTGTCGAAGGGCGCACTGTCGGTATCGTCGGCAATCAGCCCATGGTTCTGGCCGGTGTGCTCGACAGCGATGCATCACGCAAGGCAGCACGCTTTGTGCGCTTCTGCGATTGCTTCAGCATTCCGATTGTCACCTTTGTCGATGTTCCGGGCTTCCTTCCCGGCACGGCGCAGGAATATGGTGGCCTGATCAAGCATGGTGCAAAGCTGCTCTTCGCCTATGCGGAGGCGACAGTGCCAAAAATCACCATCATCACGCGCAAGGCCTATGGCGGTGCCTATGACGTGATGGCGTCAAAGCATCTGCGCGGCGATATCAATTATGCATGGCCCTCGGCGCAGATCGCCGTCATGGGTGCCAAAGGTGCGGTTGAAATCATCTATCGCAAGGATATTGGCGATGCGGAGAAAATCGCGGCGCATACAAAGCGTTACGAGGATCGTTTCCTGTCGCCGTTCGTGGCTGCCGAGCGCGGTTATATTGATGAAGTGATCATGCCCCATTCCACGCGCAAGCGGGTTTCACGGGCACTGCGCATGTTGCGCAACAAGGATCTCGAAAATCCCTGGAAGAAACATGACAATATCCCGCTTTAAGGGCGGGATATTGGTATTCGAATACAGTAAACTTGGAAGAATTAGCGGCGGAAGCTGAAGCCGCCGCTGGATTCGCGAAGAATTTGCGAGATCGTGCGCTTGTCGCATGGCTCTGCCATTTTGGGGGCGGCCTTTACAAGCTTTGCGCTCGACTTCACTGCAACCTTAGGTAACTTCATGACGCGTGCTTCAGATGGCGACGACGTTTCATTATTTATTGATAGCATTGTTCACACCTCAAGTTTAACTACCCTCATTAAGAGAATAATCTTGTTCAGCATGCGTCTGTATTTCGGATGCATTGTGACAATAGGAAAATTCAACCGATTTAACAAATCACTATTTGTATCCGATTTTGACTCTCGTTTGAATAAAACTAACAAATCGCAAAAAGGTTCCCCATCCTTAAATATCACGCAAATATTACACTTTGAAACAACAGTAGAAGGTACTATCCCGATAGAATATGGTTAATATGGAGGTGCCCCAATGACCCAACCTCAGGACATTGTTCACGCGTCAAAGCAATTTCAGGATTGGCTCACCGCTCTTAAACAACAGGCTGATTTCTCCACCCATAATCAGAGTTTTGCCAGTATGCGCAGCGTGCTGCACGCTATCCGGCGGCACATGGATATGGAAGCGGTGTTGACCTTTGCCGACGCACTGCCGCCATTACCGCGTGGGCTATTCATCGAGGGTTGGCGCCCTGCCCCTGCACAACCGCTTGAATCCGAGCAGGCTCTTGTACGGGCGGTCTATAAGGACCTCACGGCACATCACAGTCCGCCCGATACAATCGTTCGTGATGTGATCAAAGTTCTGGCCGCGCATCTGGATGCCCATGCGGCTACAGTAGCGCGGGTGCAACTGCCAGCCGTTCTGCGGCCACTTTGGCCGCAGAAGAACAGAATGCACTGATACGGGATTGGCGGTCTGCTCAGCTCGACTGAATGCCGACCTTGCTTTGGATCTGGTCAATCGTCTCCTTGACGAAGAAGGTCAGACCGGCGGTTGTTGTCACTATATGCGTGCCCGTTCCATAAGGATTGAACGAAACGACATGCGCAAAATTGAGTGTGATGAGATCGCCGTTAACGTCGGTCAGTTTGATCCACATGGCCTTACCTCCCTCTATGACTGGAACAACGCGTTTCCCGACACGCTGTTCCCACCAAGGAAGCAGGATTCCCTAGATCAAGCAATCGAATAGCAAATCCTACCAGAGATTCTTGCCGTCTATGATTTCTGTCGGCACAGAAGCAATATCGAAATCGTCGAAAAGGCGGATTTTGACGGAAATACGCGGGTTTTCAAAGTCGGGCTTGTAGTCTGTCCAGGACGGAACCTGCGAATAGGTGCCGCAACCGCAAACATTACAATGGTGATGCTTGTTGAAACCATTGCGATTGTAGATAGCATCCGCCTCAGGCGTGACGGTCAGCTTGACCTGATCGGGTGTGTAATAGGCCCACAATGTTCCGCGCTTTGTGCAGAAGGTGCAGGTACACACGGTTGCCGTGGCCGGAGCTTCGCTTACTTCAAACTTGATTGCACCGCAGTGACAGCTTGCCAGAATACCCATCATATCCCCCCGTGTAGATGATCCAATGTCAGCAGGTATAACTGACATCTCCTGACAGCATATTGTCAGGAGCATTTATCATTCAAGGCTTCCTACGATAGTGATAACTATAGAGTTCCCTGTCAAAACCCAGCGAGGCATAGAGCGCTCTGGCGGGTGGATTGTCAGCAAGAACCTGCAAGCATGCTGCCATCGCACCTTCATCTTTCGCCCAGTCGAGCAAGGTTCCGACGACCCGCTGACCGTAGCCGCGCTTACGGTAATCCGGGTCGGTGGCAACGGATTCCAGCACCAGCAGACCATTGCTGATCGCACCATAGGCCTTGGCGACGATTTTGCCGTCCAAGCTGACCGAAGCAAAGGCTTTGAGCACAACGAGGGACGCGATCGTATCGATGAATGCGCTGTGGTCCTCTTCGGACCAGCCTGATATGCGCTTGCTTTCGCGCAGCCAGCCCGGCGTCATCTCGCGGCAAAGCTCGGCGGCTGGAGCGGTTTCCGCGTTGCGTTGTTTGAGATCGCAATAAAGCACCGCACTACCGCCCTCAAAACGATAGCCGCGTTCAACCAGATGAGGCTCCATTTCATTGGCAATGCTGGGAACACGGAAAATGAAGCCACGGCCAAGCGAACTATAGAGCTTTTCCGCAGCGTCGATAACGCCTGCCGGTTCCGCGCGCGGACCGCGCAAGGGATTGACGGAATTGGCACGGCGAATGCTGCCGCCGGAAAACCGCATCAGCCAGCCGCCATGAATGACCTGCCTTGGCGATGGCCAAGCATTGAAACAGGCTTCCTCAACACGCCAATTCAGATCATCCGTCACGTTTTTCTCCTAGACCGCCTGCCCTGCAACCCAGCCCGAGGACCAAGCCCACTGGAAATTGTAACCGCCGAGCCACCCCGTCACATCAACGACTTCGCCGATGAAATAGAGCCCCTTGATGGATCTGGCTTCCATCGTCTTTTGATCGAGGCCATCCGTATCAACACCGCCAAGCGTCACTTCCGCTGTCCGGTAGCCTTCGGAGCCTGCGGGCTTGACCTGCCATTCATTGATTGCCTTTTCGACGCCGAGCAATTGCTTGTCAGAAATATCGGCAAGATGGTTTTGTATCCCGCTGTTTTCAGCGATCAGTTGTGCGAGCCGCTTCGGCAAAAGCTCAGATAAAGCAGTTTGCAACGCCTGACGGCCATTTCGAGCGCGGGCAGCACGGAGCGCATCCATTATCTTTACGTCAGGCAGCATGGCAACGGTGATCATATCGCCTTCGCGCCAGTAGGAGGAGATTTGCAGGATGGAAGGCCCGCTCAGCCCGCGATGGGTGAACAGCATTGCCTCGGCAAACTTTGTCTTGCCATGGCTGACAACCGCATCAACGGATATGCCTGACAGGGGTTTCAGCGGTGCCAGCGTGTTTTCATCAAAGGTCAGTGGCACCAGCGCCGGACGGGTTTCTGTCAGTGCCAGCCCGAACTGTTTTGCAATGTCATAGCCAAAGCCTGTTGCACCCATTTTGGGAATGGATTTGCCGCCGCAGGCAACCACCAGCGAGGTGCAACGAACGCGCTCCCCGGAGAGCGAGACCACATAACCGTCTGTCGCCGCCTCGATGGAGTCCACTACGGTCTGCAAGCGTAGCTCGACACTGGCCTCTTTCATTTCCTTGACCAGCAGATTGATGATCTGCGTCGCGGAGCCATCGCAAAACAACTGGCCCAGCGTCTTTTCATGCCATGCAATGCCATAGCGGTCGACAAGTGCAATGAAATTGCGCTGGGTATAGCGACGCAATGCGGAAATGCAGAAATGCGGGTTCTTGCTGATGTAATTTTGCGGGGCGGCATTCAGATTGGTAAAATTGCAGCGTCCGCCACCGGAAATACGAATTTTATCACCGGGGGCTTTTGCATGATCGACAATAAGCACCGAGCGACCGCGTTTACCCGCCTCCACCGCGCACATCATGCCCGCAGCACCTGCCCCGATAATGAGAACATCCACCTGTTTCATCATGGCGAGGGCAACAATTCGTCAGTACGGCCAGTTGCCCAATAGGCGAAAAGTCCCACCCATTCCTTCACCACAATGGTGAGATTTTGCAGGGAATCCAAGGGATTATTCTGTGCTGGTCCGGGATATTCGATGCCGGAGGTGCGATAATCAGCAGGCCATGGCACCACGTTGAAGCCCGCCTTGCGGAAAAGGCCAACCGAACGGGGCATATGAAAGGCAGATGTTACCAGCAGCCATGTCTCGCCGGGTTTGATATCGAGCAGTTTTTTGGTGAACTGGGCGTTTTCGTAAGTGTCGCGCGATTCATTCTCCAGAATGAGCCGGTCCTGAGACACGCCAAGCGCTGTCAGCAGGCGCGGTGCCGTGGCGCCGTCGCCCTCACCTTCAAGCACCAGCGTTCCGCCGCCGCCTGTAACCACAACCTTTGCATCGGGATAACGGCGCGCCAGAACGGCTGTCTCAACAAAACGATCGCCACTGGCATTCAGCTCATAGCCGCCACGCACCAGATTAACGCCGCCCTCAAACCCGCCGCCAAGGACAATAATACCATCGACATGAGCAGGTGCCGGTGATGGACGTTGAAACCGGTCCTCCAGCGGATGCAGCAAAAGTGCGCCAAGCGAACTCCATGCAGCAAGTCCAAGGATCAGAAATGAGAAAGCTGACGCGGTCATGGCGATGCGGCGCCATGAGAAGCACACCGCGAAAAAGGCCAGAGCCATCAGCAGAATGGAAAAATTCAACGGTTGAGCAAGAAACCAGAAGACTTTGGAAACAAAGAAAAACATTGAATAACCTTACGTCAAATTCGCCAGCATTTTGACTTTCTCAATCTTGCGCTCAAGGCTTTCCGACCATTCGAGGCTCCGGTGCATGATCTGAAATCCCTCACGCTCATACAAGCGTATGGCACCAACATTGCGCGCATGTGCTTCAAGACGGGCGCTGGAATAACCGGCAGCGGCGATATCAGCCTTCAGGGCCTTGAGCAGGAGCAAGCCAATGCCCTGCCCCTGAAAATCCGGATCGACCCACATATCGGAGATGTAGTCGTCCTTCTTCTCGCGCGCGCCCCAACCAAGGATGGTGCCATTCTCCTCAGCCACAAGCACGCTGGTAAAATGCTCTTCGGCAAAGGCTTCATAGGCGCGCTCGACATGCGCACGCATGCCGGGCAATTCGGGTTCGAAGGAAAAGATGTTCGAGGCCCATGCACGCATCCCCACCGCGGCAAGCGCCGCGATGTCGGCTTGCGTGGCAGGCCTGACTACCACCATTTCGGCGCGTTGAACTTGCCTGCGGCCTGTTCGATGACCCAAGCAGTCTGGAACAGGGTTTCCTCATCGAATGGCCGCCCGATCAGCTGCAGGCCCAGCGGCAGACCTTTGCTATCAAGTCCGGCAGGAACAGCAATGCCCGGAAGGCCAGCCATGTTGACGGTAACTGTGAAAATGTCATTGAGGTACATTTTCACCGGATCAGCAGCCAAATCCTGATCGGCAATGCCGAAGGCCGCCGAAGGTGTCGCCGGGGTCAGGATGGCATCCACGCCCGCGTGGAACACATCCTCAAAATCCTTCTTGATCAGCGTGCGAACCTTCTGCGCCTGCAGGTAATAGGCATCGTAATAGCCAGCTGACAGCACATAGGTGCCAATCATGATACGGCGCTTGACCTCATCGCCAAAACCACTGGCGCGGGTCTTTTCGTACATATCGACAATATCTTTGCCGGGAACACGCAGGCCGTAACGCACGCCATCATAACGGGCAAGATTTGACGAGGCTTCCGCCGGAGCCACGATGTAATAGGCTGGCAACGCGTATTTGGTATGCGGCAGGGAAATATCGACGATGGATGCACCGGCGTCTTTCAGCCATGCAATACCCTGCTGCCAGAGCTTTTCGATTTCCTCGGGCATACCGTCGACACGGTATTCCTTGGGAATGCCAATCTTGAGGCCGGTCAATGGCTTGCCGATGATCGATTCATAATCAGGCACAGCAATATCAACCGATGTCGTGTCCTTGGAATCAACCGATGCCATGGATTTGAGCAGGATCGCAGCGTCGCGCACATCGCGAGCGATTGGTCCGGCCTGATCCAGCGACGAGGCAAAGGCAACAATGCCCCAGCGCGAGCAGCGGCCATAGGTCGGCTTGATACCGACCGTGCCAGTGAAGGCCGCAGGTTGGCGAATGGAACCGCCCGTATCAGTTGCCGTCGCACCGGCGCAAAGATGCGCTGCAACCGCAGCAGCCGAGCCACCGGATGAGCCACCGGGCACGAGATCGGCGTTCGAACCATTGGCGCGCCATGGGTTTTTCACCGGGCCATAATAGGAGCTTTCGTTGGACGAGCCCATGGCGAACTCATCCATATTGAGCTTGCCGAGCATGACAGCGCCATCCGCCCACAGGTTCGACGTGACTGTCGATTCGTAGTGAGGCTTGAAGCCATCAAGAATGTGCGAGCAGGCCTGTGTATGAATGCCCTCTGTCCCGAACAAATCCTTGATGCCAAGCGGAATACCTTCCAGCGCCCCACCCTTGCCCGCACTCAGGCGGGCATCGGAAGCCTTTGCCATATCAAGCGCTTTTTCAGGCGTGACGGTGATATAGGCATTCAGCGCCTCATTCGCGGTCTCGATTGCCTTCAAATATGCACTGGTCAACTCCGTGGCGGTGATCGCCTTGGCTTTCAGCTGGTCGCGCGCCTCGGCAATGGTGAGAGCGGTCAGATCGGTCATATCAAGTCCTGTTTATTGGGCTGGCGTAAGCGCGAGCCGCTTTTCGTAAAATGCACTGTGTTCCGAATCCGGATAGTCAAGAAGCACGCCGCAGCGGGTAAAACCGGAACGCTCATAAAGCCGCCATGCCGCATCAAAACCCGGACCAACGCCCGTTTCCAAAACGAGACGTGTCATGCCTTTTTTGCGGGCAAGCCCGGTTATGGCATCAAGAAGGATCGAACCAACCCGCTTGCCGCGCACGGACGGCAGGGTGAACATGCGCTTGACCTCGCCGATTTGGCCATCATGCTCTTTCAAAGCGCCGCAGCCAACGGCATGGCCATTTTCGTCGCGGGCGATGAAAACGGTGGTATCCTCGCCGGCCATCTGTTCCACGGTCATCTTGAACTGGAATTCGACCGGTGACAGTGGCAGCAGATGCGCGTTCAACGCGTCCACAAGGGCGCGGACGTCATCCTGTAGCGGCGTCTCAACGGCAACCGTGATCGTCATACCGGTGCCTACTCCACCACTTTCGGAACGACGAAGAAGTTTTCTTCCGTAATCGGTGCATTTGCAACGATATCGGCGGCCTTATTGCCATCATTGACGACATCCTGCCGCTTCTTCATGGCCATTGGGGTGACAGAGGTCATCGGTTCGACACCGGCCACGTTCACTTCGTTCAATTGCTCGACGAAACCAAGGATAACGTTCAGTTCGCCGGTCATGCGCGCTGCATCGTCCTCGCTCACAGCAATACGGGCAAGACGCGCAACGCGTTTGACGGTGGAAATATCGACAGACATTGGGATTCCCGAAATTCAAATCTTGATCAAAGAGCTATAGTGTCCGTTGCGGCCAAGCGCAACGGACAAGTCAGCACGGACAACCCTGTTTACTGCGCCGTATCCGTGTCGGTGTTGTCTTCCTCGCCCTCGGGCGCATCGGAATCGATTGCGTCATCAGCACCGGGCGCGGCAACCGGATCGGGACCTTTGACAGGATTGCCATTGATCGCAACCGATCCATCGGCCTTCTGGTCAACAACCCACTGGATCTTGCCGCCGTCGATCTGCGTGCCAAAGTCTTTCGCCAGCTTGACGAATACGATGTACTGCTTGATCGTCTCGTCGGTTTCGCCGGCTTTGTTCAGGCGCTCGACAACCTTGTCGAAGCCGGACATTTCCCAGGTTGTGTGGCTTTCAGGCTTCAGCGCTGCAAATGTCATCTCGCCCTCGACGGTCAATTCGGCATCGACAGTGCGTACGAGGCTCTTCGAGATGACGAGCTTTGGCGGCGTGACCAGAAATTGTGCGGCAGTCTTTGCTTCAAACTCTTCCGAGATGACCTTCTCGCGATTGAGATCCATGTCCTCAATCGCACCTTTGACAACGGTATCCAGATCAACTCCGGTTGTGCCAATCGCCAGTTCCACGTCGGTTGGGAGAAATGGTACCCCCCATTCTGGAATTGGCAGGGTTGGATATTTCAGACCATTGGTGCGCATCGCATAATGGTACGAGCCGCTTTTGCTGATGCCATCAAGGTTGGTATCCTGCGAAATATTCTGGGCCGCGAAATTGCCGAGTGGTGTTTCAACCACAAAATCCTTGAAATGATACTCGCCCTTGAGCTTGTCCCAGAGCGGCAGAACCGCCTTCAATTTCTGCTTGAGAGCAGCCTGATCGTCTTTTTTGAGTTTCTTTTCTTCCGCATGGGCAACGAAGAACGCCCATAGATCCATGATTTCAGTGTTGCGGAAACCTTTGCCCTCGGCCGTTGTTCCAAGTTCACCGCTGCGCAAGCTGATCTTCACCGGTTCGCCAGCGGCTGGCTTTTCTGTTCCGTCTTCCGCAGTGGTTGTATCCAGATTTGGCAGCTTCGTTGAAATCGTTTCGGTGAAATTGGCAAGAGCCTGCGTCATGTTAATATCGACGCCACCCGATGTGGCGGCCGTTGCAAGCATTTCGCCTTTTGCAGCGCTAGCGCTGGCATCAATGTCCTGTTCGGCAGATTTGACAGCCATCTTGAAGGCGTCATAGGCGAAATTCGATTTGGAGAAGGTGCCGATCTTCGGATCAAAGAGGCCTGTCCAACTGCCGCCATCGACCGACCACTGGAATGATTCCGGGCCTTTTGGCCCCGTCACTTCGAACGAGGCCGACGGTATATTGCCCGAGGTCACATTCCAGGTCCCGTCCGCGAGCGGCTTGGTCAGGATACTGTAATCGCCAAGATTGCCCTTCAAAACTTCCTGCTTCGGCATGGACTTCAGAAAAGCATCAGTGCTGAAAGTGATACGATAACCTTCAGCCTCAGGCGTTACCTTCAAAATGCCCTTCTTGAGCGCAGTCTTGCCGACATATTTCGACAAAGTATTGGCAAGTTGATCGGCGCCCTTGGCATCGATCGTTTGGGCGAAAGCTGGCGATGACAACGCCATGACGCAGGAAATCAGCAACAGTTTACGCACAATACCTCCAATAGCTCAGTCAATCGTCGTGGTGACGACTACGCGATGTGTGAGAATGGCTTTAGCAATCCAAACTCAAAGCGTAAACTGGTCATTTGTCTTGGCAACAAAGACCTGCGTCTTGCTTCCATCCATTGCAGCTACAAATTTGTCCGGCGTCTGGTCAATGATCGGAAACGAGCCGTAATGACAGGGAATTGCCTTGGCAAATTTGAAGTAACGCTGGGTTGCCAGCGCTGCCACCGCGCCGCCCATGGTAAAGCGGTCGCCGATCGGGATTATTCCGATTTCCGGCTGGTGCAGTTCATTGATCAGCGCCATGTCAGAGAAAATATCCGTATCGCCCATGTGATAGATTGTCGGCTCATCATCAAAATGCAGAACAATACCATTGGCCGAGCCCAGCGAATGCGAAACACCATCTTCGGTGATCTGTGCCGATGAATGCAGAGCGTTGACATAGGTGACGGTAAAACCGGTATGTGAGACCGTTCCGCCTGTGTTTGTCGGATCGACGCGCGCCACGCCGCGATTGTTCAGCCATGTCACCAGATCGGCATTGCCGATAACCACTGCACCGGTATCCTTGGCGATGGCGGCTGCATCGCCGACATGGTCGCCATGACCATGCGTCAAAACAATGTGGGTTGCGCCCTTGGCGGCTTCCTTGGGATCGACACCACGCGCACCGGGGTTTCCGTTGAGGAAGGGATCGATCAGGATCGTGCTTTTGGCGATTTCAATGCGAAAGGCCGAATGGCCAAGCCAGGTAATCTTCATATTGTTTTCCCTTCATTCATCAGTCTTTACTCGCCACAACCGTCTATTGCAGCTATGTGACAATTATTCGAATTACAACGGCCTTTTACAGGCCAATTCAAGTGCAGGAAGCAGCCATTGACGGTTCTGACCATTGAACAGCTGGAAGATCATGTGGCAGACGGCCAGACCGTCGCCGGGCTTGATCTTGGCACGAAAACCATCGGCATCGCTATTTCCGACCGGGGCTTTTCCTTTGCCAATCCGCGTCCAGTGCTCAGGCGCAGCAAGTTCACCCACGACGCTCAGGACCTTTTGAAGGCACTGAAAGCTGACAATGCAGGGGCCATTGTCATCGGTTTACCCGTCAATATGGATGGTAGCGAAGGCCCGCGTGTGCAGGCAACCCGTGCTTTTGTGCGCAACATGGAAAAGCTGACCCACCTGCCCTTCATCTATTGGGATGAGCGTCTGTCGACGGTTGCTGCAGAGCGCGCGCTGATCGGCATGGATGTATCACGGCAAAAACGCGCCGAGCGCATCGATTCCGCTGCGGCGGCTTTCATTTTGCAAGGTGCATTGGACCGGCTGCAAAGCCTGCGTCAGGACGCAGACGACAATTCCTTCGAATAAGCCAGCGCAGCATTGGCAGCCGCTGCGGGCTTTGTCCGGGCAGCCGCAGCGCGGTTCGCCCTGAAGACTTTAACCCAGGCGATAATCTGCTTGCGGCGGCGAAACGCGATCAGGCAGAGCACAAGCCCCGTATCGACGATGCAGGCCCGCGCCACCAGCGGCGGAATGCTATCGGGCGCGATACCCAGAATATTGCCATAAATGGTGAAGACCAGATCGTGCATTTCACGGCTGAAGAAGTACATCCCCATGCTCAGATCGTAGTACGAAAGAAAGTACCAACCCCACAAAAAGCTCAATGGGCCCGCCCAGAATATCAGGAAGCTGCGCATTCATTACTCCTAGCGGGGATGAATCTGGTGGGTGTGTAACCCCGTGAAATCACGAGGTATTTTCGAATCACATTGATATCTGCTAAGAGTTTAGGCGCAACGTAAACCGTTTGTTAAGGTTAATTTCAAAAAATTTTATTAAAATTGAAGGTATTAGCGAGGCCCTTTTTGAGGCATGTGAGATGGCTGATTCACACCGATGCAAAATTTCTGACAAAAGTGGTTTTGGGAGTGGTTGCGCGAGTATTATGCGTGGTTCGTGGTTCGTGGTTCGTGGTTCGTGGTTCGACAAGCTCACCATGAGGGAGATCGGAGATGCAACGATAATCGTCAGCGTTGCAGAAATAGGTTCCCACCCCACCTTCGTCATCCTCGGGTCAAGCCCGAGGATGACGGAAGAACCCGAGGATGACGGAAGAATAAGAGCTGAAGATAATAGAGAAGTGGATGCCCCTCAATTTGCCGGAGGATAGAGCGAGTTGACAATGCTCTTGGCGTTGTGGCGGGCATCGAGCATGCCATATGTGGTGCGCCATTGCCCGCCAAGGCGGGTTTCAATGAAGGCATCGGCGATGTCTTCCGAGTGCAGATGCCGCAATTCGGCACCGGCGGCGGCGAGCGCCAACTGTTCGGTGAGTATCCGTGCCGCGCCCTCGTCATTTTCAGCAACACGCATGGCAGCGCGCAACACTTCAACCGTGCCCTGCCCGCCGCGTCCAAGCTGCGAGCCGATCCAGTTCAACACTTCGTCGAACAATTGTGGACCGCGTTTCAGTACACGCAGCACGTCCAGCGCCATGACGTTGCCGGAACCTTCCCAGATCGCATTCACAGGGGCTTCGCGATAATAGCGGGCAAGATTGCCCTCTTCGATGTAGCCATTGCCGCCGAGGCATTCCATCGCCTCGTACAGCATTGCCGGAGCGATTTTGGCGACCCAATATTTAACGACAGGCGTCATGACACGGGCAAAGGCTGCCTCGCCGCGGTTCTGCGCGGCATTATCGAAGGCGCGCGCAAGCCGGAAGGTCAGCGCAGTAGCACCTGCCACATCCAGCGCCATATCGGCCATGACGCGCAGCATTAGCGGCTTGTCGATGAGCGGACTATCGAACACAACGCGGTGACGCGCATGGTGTACGGCTTCGGCGAGGCCCGCCCGCATCATGCCCGATGAAGCAATGGCGCAATCAAGCCGCGTCAGCGTCACCATGTCGATGATGGTTTTGACACCCTCGCCCGGACCACCAACCATCTGGCCGAGCGCATTGTCGAACTCGACTTCCGATGAAGCATTCGAACGATTGCCGAGCTTGTCCTTCAACCGCTGAAAGCGGAAACCATTGGAGGAACCATCCGGCAGAATGCGCGGCACGAGAAAACAGGACAGGCCCTCGCGTGCCTGCGCCAACACCAGAAAGGCGTCGGACATCGGCGCGGACATGAACCATTTATGGCCGGTAATACGATAAAACCCACTTCCGGCAGGCTCGGCGCGTGTCGTGTTGGTGCGCACATCCGTGCCGCCCTGCTTTTCAGTCATGCCCATGCCGAGCGTCAGGCTGGCTTTTTTGGCCGGTGATTTGTTGCTGGAATCATATTTGCGCGGCAAAACTAGCGGCGACCACTCGCGGTACAGGCTTGGCGACGCCATAAGCGCAGCCAGCGAAGCACTGGTCATGGTGATCGGGCACAGATGTCCGCATTCCAGTTGCGCAGTCATATAAAACCGCGCCGTGCGGGACTGGTGCCGCAATCCATTTTCTACGGGACCGTCTTCCCAGATCGACGAATGCAGCCCCTGCGCCACGGAACGGCGCATCAGCGCATGATAGGCCGGGTGGTAATCCACCACGTCAATGCGATGACCCTGACGGTCATGGGTGCGCAGCTTCGGCGTTTCGGTATTGGCCAGCCGCGCCAGATCCTGCGCATCGCCGGACAGGACAAATCGCCCGCTTTGCTCCAGTTCCGTCCGCGTTGCCTGCGGAAACCGTTTGGTAATCTGCATCAATAGCGGATCACCAAGATAGGCGTTGAGGCCGGTCATGGGGGGCGTCTGGTTGAGAACGTCGTGGGTTTTCAAGAAAATGTCCTGATCATTATTTTGCTGTCTTTACGGCTGGCCTGTTTCATCCGAACAAGTGCCACCCGCAAACATGAGTCGCGTCATATATGGGGTGAAGATTCTGACAAGCGGTTAACCGAACCATCTTTCTAGCGGAATGACAGCGCCGATGCAAAATGTCTCAGATAGGATTTTCTGCGCAGGTGCCGTTTATTATGTCTAGACAAAAGAAAATCCAGCTGCCTATCATGCCTTTATATTCATCGTGCCAAAAAAATGAACAAAGGGGTCATCACATGAAATTCAAATGGCATATTGGTGTTGCGCTGGCAGCGGTTCTTGCCTCTGTCGCGCCGTCGCAAGCCGAGACGGCTGTTTCGGTTGGCCTGTCCGGCTGGACTGGCTTTGGTCCGCTGACACTGGCCAAGCAGGCCGGCATCTTCAAAAAGAATGGTCTTGATGTCACGCTGACAAAGATTCCGCAGGCGAGCCGCCATCTGGCGCTGGCATCGGGCGATGTACAGTGTGCGGCGACAACCGTGGAAACATGGATCGCCTGGAACGCCAATGGCGTGGCCACCAAGCAGATTTTCCAGATGGACAAATCATTCGGTGCTGATGGCTTGGTCGTGCGCAATGATATTGCCAAGATTGCGGACCTCAAAGGCAAGACAATCGCCGCTTCTGCCCCCGGTACGACGCCCTATTTCGATCTGGCCTGGATATTGAAGCATAATGGTCTGTCATTGAAGGATGTGAAGATTGTCAATCTTGAACCCGGCCCAGCTGCGCAGGCGTTTGTTGCCGGACAGAACGATGCGGCCATGACCTATGAGCCCTATCTTTCAACGGTGCGCGGTGCGCCTGACAAGGGCAAGATCATTGCCACCACACTGGATTATCCTATTGTGATGGATACGTTCGGTTGCACCAACGCCTTCCTTGAAAAGAACCCGGAAGCCGCGAAAGCTCTGGCCAAAAGCTATTTCGATGCGCTGGATCTGATCGCTGCGGACAAGACCAAAGCCTATGAAATCATGGGTGCGGATGTGAAGCAGTCGGCAGAAGTCTTTGGTAATTCAGCACAATATCTGCGCTGGCAGGATAAGGCCGCCAATCAGGCTTTCTTCGAAAAGGACTTTACGAAATTCTCGGAGGAAGCCGCTGATCTCCTGCTTGAAATCGGCATCATCAAGAAGAAGCCCGATATCAGCGCTATCGTCGATACCAGCTTCATCAAATAATCAGCGGGCTGCAGGAAGATGGTTCGTGGTTCCTGCAGCCACAACCTTTCTGATCTGATCGGGACACACATGGTTCAACCTCTCCAACCCATCAGGGCGTCGTCACGCATCCTGCTTGGCGTGCTCTTTTTCATTCTGTTCATCGCCGCATGGTCCGTGGCAACTTTTGGCGGTTTCGTGTCGAGCACCTTTCTCGCCGATCCCCTGACCATGCTGCATGATGGCTGGTTCCTGCTGTCCGAGCAGAATTTTCTTTATGATATCGGCATGACGATCTGGCGGGTTGTCGGCGGCTTTATCATTGCAGCTATCATTGCCGTTCCGCTTGGTGTTGCCATGGGTGCATATAAGCCTGTTGAAGCGATGCTGGAGCCTTTTATTTCCTTTGCCCGCTATCTGCCAGCCTCCGCCTTTATTCCGCTGCTGATCCTGTGGGCTGGTATTGGCGAAATGCAGAAACTGCTGGTGATTTTCATCGGTGCCGTGTTCCAGATTATCCTGATGGTTGCGGTGGCCGTGGCCAATACGCGGCGCGATCTGGTGGAAGCCGCCTATACGCTTGGCGCCAATGATCGCGGCATCGTCAAGCGCGTGCTCATTCCGGCCAACGCGCCTGACATTGCCGAAACGCTGCGGCTGGTGCTTGGCTGGGCGTGGACCTATGTCATCGTCGCTGAAATGATCGGCGCCTCGTCCGGGATCGGTTATATGATCATCAACAGCCAGGCATTGATGGCTACCGGGCAGATCATTTTCGGCATTATTGTTATTGGCGTGATCGGCCTCATCTCGGACTTCCTTTTCAAATCCGTCAATCGCTGGCTTTTCGCCTGGAGGCTCGCATGAGTACGCTTGTTATCAAGGGCGTCAGCCGCATATTCCCCGGCGTGCATGGCGGCCAGCCAACGCAGGCGCTGCAACCGACAGACCTCACCGTCGCGCATAATGATTTCGTTTCGATTCTCGGCCCGTCGGGCTGCGGCAAGTCAACACTCCTGCGTATTGTTGCAGGGCTTGACCGGCCAACCAGCGGCACCGTCACCCTTGATGGGCAGGAGGTGAAAGGTCCGGGTGCCGATCGCGGCGTGGTGTTCCAGTCCTATACGCTGTTTCCGTGGCTGACGATTGAGCAGAATATCGGCTTTGGCCTGCGTGAACGCGGTGTTGGCGAGAAGGAAAAGAGCGAGATCGTCGCCTCCTATATCGACAAGGTGGGTCTGCGCGGTTTTGAGAACCACTGGCCAAAACAGCTTTCCGGCGGCATGCAGCAGCGCACGGCGATTGCCCGGGCGCTGGCCAACAATCCAAAGATACTGCTGCTCGACGAGCCTTTCGGTGCGCTTGATAATCAGACTCGCGGCCTGATGCAGGAGCTTCTGCTCGGCATCTGGGAACACGAGCAGAAAACCGTGATTTTTGTTACACATGATATTGAAGAAGCAATCTTCATGGCCTCACGGGTGGTGACGATGTCCGCACGTCCGGGCCGGATCAAATCCATCATGCCGGTACCGCTTGGTCATCCCAGACATTATACGGTAAAGGCAAGCCCTGAATTTACCGAGATGCGGTTGAAACTGACAGAGGAAATCCGCAGCGAGGCAATACTGGCTGCGGAAGCGCATTAGATATTGTTGTATATGGGTGGTGGGTGGTGGGTGGTGGGTGGTTCGACAAGCTCACCATGAGGGAGAGCGTGGATGAACGATAATCGCAAAGATTGCAGATCGAAGGCAACGCACCAACGCTGCAGAACTTGGCTCCCTGCAATCACCCCAACGCCCTCATCCTGAGCCTGTCGAAGGGCGCAAAAATGGTTCTGCAAACCGCATCGATGCGTGGTTCGACAAACTCACCACAATCATGGAACCAAGGATTTTATTGGGGAACATGGCTGGATATGATGTCAGGCGCTTGCGGGGCGGCGGCATCGAGCCTATAGGGGGGACTTGATATGACATCAAAAGCGCTCCCCCTCCTGTTTCCCCACCGCCATTTGCTTGGCATCAAGAACCTTTCCCCTGAGGACATCAATATTCTTCTCGACCTTGCCGACAGCGAGATTGCTGTTTCGCGTCAGTCGGAGAAGAAAAAGAGTGTTTTGCGCGGGCGAACGCAGATCAATCTGTTCTTCGAGGCTTCGACCCGAACACAGTCATCCTTCGAGCTTGCGGGAAAGCGGCTCGGGGCTGATGTGATGAACATGTCTGTTGGCAATTCCTCGGTGAAAAAGGGCGAAACGCTGATCGATACGGCCATGACGCTCAATGCGATGCGGCCGGATATCCTGATTATCAGGCACAGTTCCGCCGGTGCTGCGGCGCTGCTGGCGCAGAAGGTTGGATGTTCCGTGGTGAATGCCGGTGATGGCGCGCATGAACATCCAACACAGGCCCTGCTTGATGCACTGACGATCCGGCGCGCCAAGGGCAAGGTGGCGCGGCTGATCGTGGCCATTTGCGGCGATGTGCTGCATTCGCGTGTAGCCCGCTCCAACATTCTGCTGCTGAATGCGCTGGGTGCGCGGGTGCGGGTGATTGCCCCTTCCACGCTGCTGCCGGCAGGCATCAGCCAGATGGGTGTCGAGGTATTCAACTCGATGGAAGAAGGTCTGAAAGACGCCGACGTGGTGATGATGTTGCGCCTGCAGCGCGAGCGTATGGCGGGTGCCTTTGTACCGTCGGTGCGTGAATATTTCCACTATCACGGTCTTGATCGCGAAAAGCTCAAACATGCCAAGCCCGATGCGCTGGTCATGCACCCCGGACCAATGAACCGGGGCGTCGAAATTGCCTCGGATGTGGCCGACGGCTCACAGAGTGTTATTCAGGAACAGGTTGAGATGGGTGTTGCCGTGCGCATGGCTGTCATGGAAGCGCTGCTTGATCCGCGCCGCAACGCGGAAGGAGTGGCAGGATGAGCACGACTGTTCTGCACAATATCCGGATTGTCGATCCATCCCGCAATCTGGATGAAACCGGCACCGTGATCGTAAAAGATGGCGTTATTGTCGCCAGTGGTGCCGACGCCCGCAATCAGGGCATGCCCGAAGGTGCTACCGTCACCGACTGCACCGGCAAGACGGTGTTGCCGGGCCTTGTCGATGCCCGTGTGTTTATTGGCGAACCCGGTGCCGAACACCGCGAGACCATTGCATCCGCCAGCCATGCGGCAGCAGCTGGTGGTGTAACGTCCATCATCATGATGCCCGATACCGATCCGGTGATCGACAATGTGGCCCTCGTCGAGTTTGTGCGCCGCACCGCGCGCGATACGGCTGTGGTCAATGTCTATCCGGCGGCGGCTGTCACCAAGGGTCTGCACGGCGAAGAAATGACCGAAATCGGCCTTTTGCGCGCCGCCGGTGCTGTTGCCATTACCGAAGGACGCAACTCCATCGCCAATACGCAATTGCTGCGCCGCGCCCTCACCTATGCGCGCGATTTCGGGGTTGTGCTCTCGCATGAAACACAGGACCCCTATCTCGGGATCACAGGTGTGATGAATGAAGGGCTTTATGCCAGCTGGCTCGGTCTTTCCGGCAGCCCGCGCGAAGCGGAAGTTATACCGCTCGAACGCGATCTACGGCTGGCGGCCCTGACAAAGGGGGCCTATCACGCGGCGCAAATATCGACGGCCATGTCGGCCGACGTGGTGGCACGCGCCAAGCAGAACGGCATCAATGCCACGGCCGCCGTTTCCATCAATCATCTTTCACTCAATGAAAACGATATTGGCGAATTCCGCACCTTCTTCCGCCTGCAGCCACCGCTGCGGCTCGAGGAAGACCGGCTTGCCATGGTCGAGGCGCTGCGCAACGGCACCATCGATATTATCGTGTCATCGCACGATCCGCAGGATGTCGACACCAAACGCCTGCCTTTCGCCGATGCGGCAGCTGGCGCCATTGGTCTTGAAACCCTATTGGGCGCGGCATTGCGGCTTTATCACAATGGCGACGTGCCGCTGATCCGCATTGTCGAGGCGCTGTCGAGCGGACCGGCCAAAATCTTTGGTCTTGATGCAGGCACACTCAAGCCCGGTGCCCAAGCGGATATGACCATAGTCGATCTTGACGAGCCATGGATTGTGAAGGAAGAAGATTTACGATCACGCTCCAAGAACAGCTGCTTTGAAAGCGCACGTTTTCAGGGCCGGGTTGTTGAGACGTTTGTGGCAGGAAAGTCTGTTTTCAGCATCTAAAGACCGAACCGGGGAAGAACATGGCGGATTTCATCAATGGGCAGGCAGGATATCTTTTTGCCGCGCTGGTTCTTGGCTATCTGCTCGGCTCCATCCCGTTTGGCCTGATCCTGACACGGCTTGCCGGGCTTGGTGATGTACGCAGCATCGGTTCGGGCAATATTGGCGCAACCAATGTGCTACGAACAGGCAACAAGAAACTCGCCGCGGCAACGCTTTTGCTCGATATGTTCAAGGGCACTGCCGCCGTGCTCATCGCTGGCGTGATCAGTCCGCAGGCGGCGATTGTCGCCGGTCTTGGTGCTTTCCTCGGCCATATCTTTCCGGTCTGGCTGAAATTCAAGGGTGGCAAAGGCGTCGCAACCTATCTCGGCGTTCTCATCGGCCTCGTCTGGCAAGTGGCGCTGATCTTCGCTGCCATCTGGCTGATCATTGCCTATGCAACACGCTATTCCTCGCTTTCGGCTCTGATTGCCGCCATCATCAGCCCTATTGCGCTCTATTTCATGGGCTATCATCAGATCGCTCTGCTCTTTGTTATTCTGACAGTCATTGTCTTTATCAAGCACCGTGAGAATATTCAGCGCCTGCTTGCCGGAACCGAAGGAAAGATCGGGTCCAAGGGATGATGGAAGATCAGAAGGGCGTCCGCCTTTCTGACAGTCAGCGGCTCAGCTGGCTTCGGCTGATCCGCAGTGAAAATGTCGGCCCCGTTACTTTTCGTCATCTGATCGCCCATTATGGTTCGGCCACGGACGCGCTTGAAATGCTGCCGGAACTCGTCCGGCGTGGCGGTGGCCGCCGCCCCATCAAGATTGCAAGTCTTGGCGATGCCGAGCGCGAAATGGCGATAGCTGCGCGCATGGGTGCGGTTTTCGTCGGAATTGGCGAGCCTGACTACCCGCGAACCCTACTCCAATCTGATAATCCGCCGCCGTTGGTCGCAATCAAAGGTGATCCTGATGTGTTTCGCCTGCCCGCCGTGGCCATTGTCGGCGCGCGCAATGCATCGCTGGTCGGAATAAAATTTGCACGGATCATCGCGCGGGAGCTGGGCGAAGCGGGTTATGCCGTGATCTCCGGCCTTGCGCGTGGAATAGACAGGGCGGCGCATGAGGCGAGCCTCGACAGCGGGACGGTTGCCGTGATGGCAGGCGGTCTCGACAAGCCCTACCCGCCGGATAATCTCGAACTCTTCAAGGCAATCCCGCAACGTCGCGGCGCTGTCATCAGTGAGATGCCATTCGGCTGGGAACCGCGCGCGCGGGATTTTCCACGCCGCAACAGGATCATTGCGGCGCTTTCTCTGGGGCTTCTCGTGGTTGAGGCAGCCGAGCGATCAGGATCGCTGATCAGTGCCCGGTTTGCCGGAGAACTTGGCCGTCTCGTCTTTGCCATTCCTGGTTCCCCACTTGATCCAAGGGCAAAGGGCACCAATGCGCTGTTGAAAAACGGCGCGATCCTGGTCACAGAAACATCTGACATTTTATCGGCCATCAGTCCGCTTCTGGATCGTCCCGGTCTCGACGACACGGCTTTTCTCGCTCCAGAAGCAGATTTTCCGGCCATTGCTCAGCCCAATGAAACAGACCGTGACCGCGTCATCACATTGTTGGGTCCTGCACCCGTTGATGTTGATGAGCTTATCAGGACAAGCGGGATACATCCCGCTGCCATGAGCCTGATTCTGCTTGAATTGGACCTGGCCGGACGCCTGCAACGCCACTCAGGGGGATATGTTTCTCTTCTTTATGGATGAAACAGTGTTCGTTTCCTTGGCCATAAGATCGTTACTTTCAATGTAGGCAATCTCGATCAGATAGGCCAACATATCCAAGTCATTCAACTTGGCCATGCTCCGTAACTCGCCTAACATCTGCTGAATATATCTAATGTTTTCGGTCCGACTGAATTTATTTTCACTCATGACTTCGTCCTTAAATACGCATTTATACTGAAATTGGTCTAATTATATTATGCAGTTCTTTAATCCCGCGGATTTGACAGTTTGCCAGTCTGAACCTCCACAAAATCAATCAAATAGTGATTCGCCTTCTCAAAAAAGGCAGGACTCGCTGCCATTCTCAATATAGCGCCGAAGTCATGAGAAAAATATCATTAATTGTATTATTTCAAATAGCAACTTTAAGTTGCATTTAACGATTTTTCACGCGTAGGCCTTGACGTTCCGAGCAAGCCTGTTCATTTCACAGACCTGTTTCGAAGTGAAAACTGTGCTTTTGTAATGTGACAAGAGCAGGAAAGCTCAATTGAATAATGAACGTTGTCGTCGTCGAATCGCCCGCCAAGGCTAAAACAATCAACAAATATCTGGGTTCAGGCTTTACGGTTCTGGCCTCGTTTGGTCACGTCCGTGATCTGCCGGCCAAGGATGGCTCGGTTCGGCCTGATGAAGATTTCGCCATGTCGTGGGAAGTCGACGGTTCGTCGGCCAAACGTCTGGGCGATATCGTCAAGGCATTGAAGGACAGTGACGGCCTTATTCTGGCAACCGATCCGGATCGCGAGGGTGAAGCCATCTCCTGGCACGTACTGGAAGTGCTGCGGCAGAAAAAGGCGATTGGCGCCAAGCCGGTCAAACGGGTGGTGTTCAACGCGATCACCAAGAATGCTGTGCTGGATGCCATGGCGAACCCGCGCGACATCGATATGCCGCTGGTGGATGCCTATCTTGCCCGCCGTGCGCTCGACTATCTTTTCGGCTTTACGCTTTCGCCGGTGCTCTGGCGCAAACTGCCCGGCGCCCGTTCGGCTGGCCGCGTGCAATCGGTCGCGCTGCGTCTGGTTGCGGACCGCGAATCCGAAATCGAACGGTTCGTGCGCGAAGAATACTGGAATATTGCGGCCCTGTTGAAGACACCGCGCAATGACGGTTTTGAAGCGCGGCTTGTTTCCGTGGACGGAAAGAAGCTTGGCAAACTTGACATCCAGAATGCCGAACAGGCCGGTTCAATCCGCACCATGCTTGAAGGCGCAAGTTTCAGGGCGGCAACGGTTGAAGCCAAGCCGACAAAGCGCAATCCCGGCCCGCCCTTCACCACATCGACATTGCAGCAGGCCGCATCGGGCCAGCTCGGCTTTTCGGCAACCCGAACCATGCAGATTGCCCAGCGCCTCTATGAAGGTATGGATCTTGGCGGCGAAACAGCCGGTCTGATCACCTATATGCGTACCGATGGTGTGCAGATGGCACCGGAAGCTGTCGAGGCTGCACGCGCCACAATCGGCAAGGTTTTCGGCGAGAAATACGTGCCTGACAAACCGCGTTATTACTCCACAAAAGCCAAAAACGCCCAGGAAGCCCACGAAGCTGTCCGTCCGACGGATTTCAACCGCCATCCAAAAGATGTGCGCCAGTTCCTTGATGCGGATCAGGCACGGCTCTATGAGCTGATCTGGAAGCGCGCCATCGCCAGTCAGATGCAGTCGGCCGATATCGAACGGACCACCGTTGAAATAGACGCGCAGAACGGTTCACGCGCGGCGCAATTGCGGGCCACCGGTTCCGTGGTGAGATTTGACGGTTTCCTCGGTGCCTATGTGGATCACCGCGAGGAAGAGGAAGTCGATGAGGACGGTGCCCGTCTTCCCGAAATCCGTGCAGGGGAAGCCCTCGCCCGCGAAAAAATCAATGCGACCCAGCATTCGACAGAACCACCGCCGCGCTATTCGGAAGCCACGCTGATCAAAAAAATGGAAGAGATCGGCATTGGCCGCCCTTCCACCTATACGGCCATTTTGAAGACTCTCGTCGACCGTGAATATGTCGTCGTGGACAAGCGCAAGCTGATCCCGGAGACGAAGGGTCGCCTGCTGACGGCATTCCTTGAAAGCTTCTTCAAACGTTATGTCGAATTTGATTTCACTGCAGGTCTTGAAGAAAAGCTCGACGAGATTTCCGATGGCAAGCTGAAATGGAAGGATGTTCTGCGTGACTTCTGGACCGATTTCTTCGGCTCCGTCGATGGCATCAAGGAACTCCGGGTCACGAATGTTCTCGATGCACTGAATGATCAACTCGGCCCGCTCGTCTTCCCACCACGGGAAGATGGCGGCGATCCGCGCATCTGTCAGGTATGCGGAACGGGCACATTGTCGCTGAAACTCGGCAAATACGGCGCCTTTGTCGGCTGCTCCAACTATCCTGAATGCAAGTTCACCCGCCAGCTTGGCGGCGGTGAAGCGGCGAGTGAAAATGGCAATGGCGATGAGCCGAAGGTTCTCGGCAAGGACCCTTACACGGACGAAGATGTGACCGTGCGCAGTGGCCGTTTTGGACCTTATGTCCAGCGCGGCGACGGCAAGGAAGCCAAGCGCGCCAGCCTGCCGAAAGGCTGGACCATCGAAAGCACGGATCATGAGAAGGCGCTGGCGCTTTTATCATTGCCGCGCGATGTGGGTCAGCATCCGGAGAGCACCAAGATGATTTCCGCCGGTATCGGCCGCTATGGCCCATACCTTTCCCATGATGGCACCTATGCCAATCTGGAAAGCATCGAGGATGTGTTCTCCATCGGTCTCAACCGCGCCGTAACTGTACTGGCTGAAAAACTGGCGAAAGGCCCGGGACGCGGACGCGGCACACCGGCGGCGCTGAAAGATCTGGGTGAACATCCCGATGGCGGCCCGATCACGGTGCGCGATGGCAAGTATGGTCCCTATGTCAATTGGGGCAAGGTCAATGCAACCCTGCCAAAGGGCAAGGACCCGGCAACTGTGACGGTGGAAGAAGCTTTGCTTCTCATCACCGAGAAAGCCGGAGCCAAGGGCGGGAAGAAAGCTCCTGCCCGCAAGGCAGCGCCCAAAAAACCCGCTGCGAAGAAACCGGCAGCCAAGAAAGCTGCACCGAAAAAAGCAACGAAAGCAAGTTAAGGACATATCGATTGGCACGCCGTATCTCTCCACCCAAAGGAAAAAAGCGGCCTGCCAGTTCCGCAAGCTCCGACCGCGAGCCCTATCTGCCCAGCCGCGACGAGATTCTCCAGTTCATCAAGGAGAATCCTGATCGTGCGGGCAAGCGTGATATTGCCAAGGCCTTCAATCTCAAGGGCGACGCTCGCATCGGCCTCAAAGATATTCTGCGTGATCTGGCCGATGACGGCCTTGTCGAGAAGCGGGCAAAGCGCCTTGCTGTGCCCGGCAGTCTGCCGAGCGTTGCGGTGCTCGATATTACCGGCCGCGATGGCGATGGCGGCCTGATTGCCAAACCGGCTGAATGGCCAGCCGATCATGAAGATCGCCCGCCAACCGTCTTCATCCGCGCCTCGCGCAACCAGAAGGGCCCGACACCCGGCGTCGGCGACCGCGTTCTTGCCCGCATCTTCGTCGGAGCTGATCCGAGCGGTCCGGCCTATACGGCGCGCGTTATCAAGCGCATCGAACATCGCAAGGATGCGGTGCTTGGTGTGCTGCGTCATCTCGACAATGGTGAATGGCGCATCGAACCTGTCGAGCGGCGGCAGGCGGAGCTATCAGTCGATCCCACCCAGCTGAACAATGCCAAGGCCAACGATCTGGTCGAAGTGGAAGTGACCAAGATTGGCCGTTACGGGCTGGCGCTCGCCAGGATCAGCCAGATCATCGGCTCGGTGGCCAGCGAACGCGCCTTGTCGATGATCGCCATCCACGAGCATGAAATCCCCCATGTCTTCCCCGACAGCGTGACCGAAGAAGCCGACAAAGCCAAACCGGCAACCATGGCGCACCGCGAGGACTGGCGGCATGTCCCGCTCGTCACCATTGATCCGGCTGATGCCAAGGACCATGACGACGCCGTCTATGCGGAGCCTGACACTGACGAAAACAACCCCGGCGGCTTTATTGCCACCGTCGCCATTGCCGACGTTGCTGCCTATGTGACACCCGGATCAGCGCTCGACCGTGAAGCGCTCAAACGCGGCAATTCGGTCTATTTCCCTGATCGTGTCGTGCCCATGTTGCCCGAGCGCATTTCCAACGATCTGTGCTCGCTGAAGGAACTGGTCGACCGCCCTGCGCTTGCCGTGCGCATGACCTTCGGCGCCAATGGGCGCAAGATTTCGCACACCTTCCACCGCATCATGATGCGCTCCCACGCACGGCTGTCCTATCCGCAGGCACAGGCGGCGATTGACGGCGCAACGGATGAGAAGACAGCTCCGATCCTCGAGAGCATCCTGAAGCCCGTATGGGCCGCCTATACGGTACTGAAACGCGGACGCGATGCCCGTGAGCCACTGGAACTCGACCTGCCGGAAAAGAAAATCCTGCTGACGCCTGATGGCAAGATCGACAAGGTGGTGGTCCCTGCCCGCCTCGATGCGCATAAGCTCATCGAAGAATTCATGATTCAGGCCAATGTCGCCGCCGCCGAAACGCTGGAGCGCAAGCGCCAGCCGCTGATTTTCCGCATCCATGATGCGCCGTCGCTGGCCAAGCAGGAAATATTGCGTGAATTCCTGCGCACGCTCGACATTTCGCTGGCGCGCGGTGCGGAACTGCGCCCGAACCAGTTCAACCACATCCTCAAGCGCGTTGAAGGCAGCGAGCAGCAGGAACTGGTCAATCAGGTGGTGCTGCGCTCGCAATCGCAGGCGGAATACAACCCTGAGAATATTGGCCACTTCGGGCTGAACCTGCAGAAATATGCGCATTTCACCTCGCCGATCCGCCGTTACGCCGATTTGATCGTCCATCGCGCGTTGATAACGGCGCTGGGGCTTGGACCTGACGGCATTACCCACAAGGAAGAGGAAGATCTGCCTGAAATCGCCGCGCTGATTTCCACCTCCGAACGGCGCGCCATGGCGGCTGAACGCGACACGGTTGACCGGCTGATCGCCCATCACCTTGCCGGACAGATCGGCAGCAGCTTTCAGGGCCGCATATCGGGTGTCACCAAGGCTGGCCTCTTCGTTGCCCTTGCGACATATGGTGCCGATGGCTTTATTCCCATTTCAACCCTGGGTGATGATTACTATCTTTACGATGAAACCAACCATGCCCTTTCGGGCGAGCGAAGCGGCAAAGGCTTCCGGATGGGCGATGTCGTCGAGGTCCGCCTGATCGAAGCTCTGCCGGTTGCCGGTGCATTGCGGTTCGAGATGTTGACCGAACCGCACGCTGTTCCCAGCGGTGTACGCTCACACCACAAGGCCAAGCGTTTTGCACGCGGAAACCAGAAGCGTCCCGGCGGGTTCTCCCGCGGCAGGCGAAAAGGATAGGGAATGACGGAGCAGATTTTTGGCGCGGATACCGCACCGGCAAGGCCCAAACGCCTTGTGGGTCAGGCCATGTGGCGCGGTTTTCGCAGCCGCTGCCCCCATTGCGGTGAAGGCAAGCTGTTCCGCGCCTTCGTCAAATCCGTTGATCGCTGCGCCGTCTGCGGCGAAGACTATACCCACCAGCAAGCCGATGATTTTCCCGCATATATTACCATCACAATTGTAGGTCATATTGTGCTGGGCGGATTCCTTGCCGTGGAAACGCTCATCCTGCTTTCGAGCTGGGTGCATCTGGCAATCTGGGCGCCGCTGACGGTGCTCCTGTCGCTGGCCCTGCTCCAACCCATCAAGGGCGCGATTATTGGATTGCAATGGGCCAATTACATGCATGGTTTCGGCGGCGAAACCGATGAACTGGAACCGCCGGAACGGTGACATGATGGCATTGAGTGACCTCGACAAATCTGCAAATGACAAGGCGGGATCGGCAACTGCCCGTTTGCGGCCGCGTGATGCCGCCTCGCTTCTGATCATCGACCGTTCGGGCAAGGATTTGCGCATTCTGATGGGTCGCCGCCATATGCGCCACGTTTTCATGCCGGGTAAATTCGTCTTTCCGGGCGGGCGCACCGAACGGGCTGATGGACGCATTGCCGTCACCAGCGAATTGACCCCCTCTGACGAAGCCAAGCTGCTTCTGGGCATGGGCACGCGCCCCAGCGCCCAGCGTTGCCGGGCGCTTGTCCTGTCCGCCATCCGAGAAACCTATGAGGAAGCCGGTCTTCTGCTTGGCAAACATGTTGCCGCCGCATCCATCGGCCATCCGGATTGGGCGGCCTTTGCCGAGCGCAGGATTTTGCCCGATCTTTCCGCCATCCGCTATTTTGCCCGCGCCACCACCCCGCCCGGTCGCACGCGCCGGTTCGATACCCGGTTTTTCATGACGTTCCGCGAAGCGGTGGCCGACAGCCTGCCCGAAGGCACCGGCCCCTCGCAGGAGCTGGAAGAACTCTGCTGGTTGCCATTTGACGAGGCGCTGAAACTCGACATTCCGACAATCACCCGCGCCATCATTCAGGAAGCGCAGGCACTGCTGGAAACCAACCCGGCGCTGCAACCCGGCCATTCCGTCGTTCAATATGCCATGAAATACGGGCGCTTCGTCCGCGAGGTTTTCTAGTGGATTCCCTGCAGCAGACACCGGACCATATTGTGGTCCGGTCTTCGTGGCGCGCGCTGGTTGCGGCCATCGCAACCATCAGCGCCGTCGGCGTCGCCATCGGCCTTGGCATTCCGCTGCTCAGCGTCATTCTGGAAAGCCGCGGCCATTCCGCCACGATGATCGGGCTTAACGCTGCCGTTGCAGGCATTGCCTCGATTATCGCAGCCCCCTTTGCCGCCTCCATCGCCGCGCGGCTCGGGGTTGTGCCCACCTTGCTGGTCATGCTTCTGATCGGCGCCTGTTCTTTCTTCGGCTTCTATGTCTTCAGTGATTTCTGGGTCTGGGTCATCTTGCGCGTTTTCCTGCATTTTGCCCTGACTGTTCTGTTCATCCTGTCGGAATACTGGATCAACACGGCCGCGCCGCCGGAAAAGCGCGGGCTGGTGCTTGGCGTTTACGCAACCGTCCTGTCGCTCGGCTTTGCGCTTGGGCCATGGCTGTTTTCGCGCATCGGCAGCACCGGTATCACGCCCTTTGCGGTCGGCTTTGGCATCATTATTTTTGCCATGCTCCCCGTGCTTCTCGCGTGGAAGGAAAGCCCTGATTTCCACGAGGAAGAACACGTTCCCTTCGCACCCTTCATCTGGGCCGTACCGACGGCGACGGCTGCCGTCTTCGTCTTCGGCGCGGTGGAAACCGGCGGCTTTGCCCTCTTCCCGGTTTATGGCGCGCGCATCGGCTATTCGGAAGCACATGCCGCCCTGCTCCTGACCACCATCGGCCTTGGCAATGTGCTGATGCAGATCCCGATCGGGCTTTTGAGCGATCATGTGCAGGACCGCCGCAAGATCCTCCTCGTCTGCGCCCTCGTCGGCCTTGCGGGCATGTGCGTCCTGCCCTTCATCACCGGCAACTGGTATCTGGTGGCAGGGCTGTTCTTCATCTGGGGCGGCGTGGTTGCAGGGCTTTATACGGTCGGCCTTGCCCATCTCGGCTCGCAACTGACCGGGCGTGAACTCGCCTCGGCCAATGCGGCTTTCGTGTTTTGCTATGCCGTCGGCATGCTGGTTGGCCCGCAGGCGCTTGGCCTCGGCATGGATGCCATGGGGCCCAGCGGATTTGCCATTTCACTGGCGGTGTTTTTCGCCGCCTATGCGCTTCTGGTGGGGTCGAGGCTGATCAGCCGGCGGAGTTAGATTGCCCGATAACATGGCCCGCCAGGCCATGCGCTATTGAAACGAACTATCTTCAATTGCACCGGAGTGCCTATTACAACTGCAAATAGGCAAATTTTGTTGCTTCAGTGCCACAGAGGCTGAAAATGCCGTGCAAAACGCCGATATTAGCTTGACGACTCGGCACATTCGTCACTCCCTTACAGCATATTGAATATTATCGACTTTTTTACTGCCTGATATTTCAAATATTAATTATGTTGGGAACCATATTTCATGTCTTTTCACGCCACAGATGCGGGTTTTTCCGTATGTTCTGATCGCCTTTCCAAATTTCGCAACCATCTGATGAGCAGCGTTTGTGCCGGGTTGATTATCGCTGCCGCCGGGCCGAGTGCCCATGCACAGCAGGTGCCGGGCAAATATTTCAATGCCGATGGCAGCAGGACCAATGATCTGGAGAAGGCAGCCGCAAGCTGGCGCACGCCGGAATTTCTGAAAGATCACGCCTTGGCAGGCGTAAGGGCAGAGTACGCCTATGCCCATGGCATCACCGGTAAGGGTATCAAAATTGGCGAGGTGGACTCCGGTATTCTTGCCAATCATCCACAGTTGCAGGGCCAGTTTACGCCATTAAAGGTCGAGGGAACCTACGGTCTGGATGGTGACAGATATGACAAGACGGAGAAGGGCAAGTGGATATGGAAGAAGGGCGACAAATTTTCCGTTTCAGGAAATTACGATCCGCTCATCAATGACAGTCACGGCACCGCTGCTGCTGGTGAGATGGTAGGCAGGCGCGATGGGCTGGAAATGCATGGAATCGCCTTTGATGCGCATCTCTATTCGGCCAATTCCGGCGGGACTGATAATACCCTCAATGGTCCTACTGTTGATTACGAATATTTCAAAGAGGCCTATGCGGTACTTTCCCGCAACGCTGTGCGCGTTGTAAATTCCAGCTGGGGACAAGCGCCAGATGATTCCGGTGAGAATAATACGCCCGCCGGAATGGTGAGAAACTATAAGACATTTTCTGGCAAAAAGACTTATCTCGACTCGGTTGCAGAAGTCTCACAGCAATATAGCACCATCCAGACTTGGGCCAATGGCAATTCTAGGTTTAACAATCCGGATACTTCATCGAACCTGCCCTACTTTCGTCCGGAGATTGAGCAATATTGGATTAGCGTTACGGGTGTCGATAAGGATGGAAAATCAGATTATGATCGGTGCGGTGTTGCAAAATATTGGTGCATGGCCGGTCCAACTATTGATATCTATAGTACCTCCGTCGGGCGGAATGGTAACACGTATGACCATGGGCATGGAAAGCCTGATGATAAGATAACAGCTGGGTATACGCCCGAATATAATGGCACGTCTGCCGCGGCGCCAAATGTGACCACATCACTGGCTCTCGTGATGCAACGCTTTCCGTACCTCGATAACAGCCAAGCCCGTAATCTGCTCTTCACGACCGCAACACATTTGACCGATAAGCGGGTTACCAATGACAATCCGAATGTACCGAATGATGTATTTGGTTGGGGTAGACCAAACCTTGAACAGGCGATGAATGGTCCGAGGCAGTTTCTGGGCCGGGTTGAAGCCAATCTGAGCACTCAGGTGAATGACATCTGGAGCAATGACATCTCGCAGGTCGCGCTTGACCAACGCAAGACGGAAGAAACAAAGGAAAAGGCTGATTGGGCAACCAAGAAGGCTTCCGAAGGTTGGCAAAATGGTATTACCGAGGATGTGAAGCAAGGGATCAAAAACAAAGTTATTGCTGAAAGACCTATCATGGACATTCAGGCCACGACTGCGTTGATCACAGCAAGGTACAAAGCTCTAGACTTGATTAATTTTGCTCCCCCACAAACGACTAAAGACAAACTTGCGGCAGCAACGGAGGTCTTCAACAAACTTGATGCCAAAATGAACGCAAATCCAGATGCCGTTGCCCTCTGGAAGGCCTTCGTTGCGTCAAATCCGAATACGACCATCCCACGAGCACCACAATTCGAAGCATTTAAAGACAAACCATCTGGCAACTTGAAGACAATCCGAGAGGAAAATATTCAAGAACACATTGATACTGCTTTGAATCAGGCCGTGTTTGAATACGCCTTCATGGAGAATACGCGTGTTCCCTATCTGACCAAGAAACTTGCCGATCCATCTGCCTATCTCGGCGGGCTGACGAAATCCGGTGCCGGGTCATTGTGGCTGACGGGGAAGAACAGCTATCGCGGCGATACCATCGTCAATGGCGGCGAGCTTGGCATTGGTACAGGTGGTTCGATCATTTCGGCCGCCATCATCAACAATACAGGGCTTTTGACCGTCGATGGCAAGACGGCGGCTGTGACCGCAAATCCCGGCGGCCGATTGAAGGTCAATGCTCCGGGTGTCACCGGCGCTGTTACCCTCAATGGCGGTTTTGCCTCGGTGGATGGCACAAGCGGTGCAACGGAGATCAACACAGGCGGAGAGCTTGGCGGCATTGGCATCGTGGGCAGTCTGGCGGTGCATACGGGCGGTATGGTCTCACCGGGCAATTCCATCGGCACATTGCATGTGGCCGGGCCTGCAAGCTTTGATAAAGCGACAGGCCTGACCATTCAGGTTGCTGCCGATGGGCGCAGCGACCGTCTGGACGTGAAAGGCAAGGCAACCCTGCTCGGCGGTGTGCTTATCGTTGCGCCGGAGAGCAGCAAGGCACCGCTTTCTCCGGCTGAAACACTGGCCCTGCTCGGCAAGACCTATACGGTCCTGACCGCAGAAAAGGGTATAACCGGCAGGTTCGAGGCAGCCACGCCGGATTATTACTTCATCGGTGCTTCGCTGGCCTATGCACAGAGTGATGTCAAAGTCAGCCTCGGCCGCAATGGGATTGCCTTTGCCGATGCTGGCAAGACAGAAAACCAGAAAGCGGCAGCAACAGGTGTTGAAAGCCTTGGGCACGGCAATCCGCTTTATGACACCATTGCCGTTACAACGCTTGGAGACAACCTGCCTGAGCATTTTGATGCCCTGTCAGGTGAAGTGCATGCTTCGCTGCAGGCTGTGCTTGTTGAGGACAGCCGCTTCGTGCGCGATGCGGCTGCCAATCGTATTCGTGCCGCCTTTGGCAATATGGCAGGCGGCAAGGCGGCGGCAGCACCGGTTCTGGCTTATGGTCCTGATGCAAAGAAGGGAGCCGCGGGCGACGCCTTTGTCCCGCTGCTGCCAGCTGTTCCCACCACGGCCCTTTGGGGTGAAGCCTATGGCTCGCGCAGCCATGCGGACAGAACAAGCAATGCATCCGCCTATAGCCGCAATACCGGCGGCTTCGTCACCGGGTTTGACGGGGTGATTGCCGATACATGGCGCTTTGGTCTGCTTGCAGGTTATGGCAACACATCTGTTCATACGGATCGTGGCCGAGCCTCTGCCGACAGCTATCAGGTCGGTGTTTATGGTGGCACCAGGATCGATGCGCTGACTTTAAGCCTTGGCACCAGCCTTGCCCATCATGAGATTGATACGCGCCGCAAGGTGGTCTTCGGCGGGATCAATGACAGCAACACCGCAGATTATACGGCCAACACAGTGCAGCTGTTCGGTGAAGCCGCCTACCGGATCGATACGGCCTATGCTGCCCTCGAACCCTTTGCCGCAGCCGCCTATACCCATCTGAAAACCGCTGGCTTTACCGAAACCGGTGGTATCACTGCCCTGTCAGGATCATCAGGCACAACGGATCTGACCACCACAACCCTTGGTCTCAGAGCCTCGCATCGCTTTGCCTTGAGCGAGGCAACCGTGCTCACCGCACATGGCATGGCGGGTTGGCGGCATGCCTTTGGCGATACCACACCGGAAGCCTCGCTGGCCTTTGCCAGTGGCGGTCAGGCTTTCGCGGTCAGTGGATCACCCATTGCATCAGATACGGCACTCGTTGAAGCCGGACTGGACTTTGGCATCGGCAAGGCCACCACGCTTGGCATCAGCTATACCGGCCAGTTCTCGCAACAGACCCGTGACAATGCCGTCAAGGCCGATCTGACGGTGAGGTTCTAAAGGGGAAACGTGCAGTGGCAACTCAACCAAAACAGGCGGATACCCGACCATGGCAAGGCATTACCGTTGTTGAGAACCTGCTGAATGCCCACGAGCAGCAGGCCATCTACCGGTTCCTTGCTAGTGGAGGCTGGGGTTATGGGTGGCGATCTCATAGCGGCGAAGGTGCGCAATCCTTCTGGCATAAACATTTTGCCGGAGCGATCGGTGATACAGTTGAACCCCAAGAAGGAAAGAAACCGAATATTGGATGCGAGGCTGAACTCGCATCCAAAGCCCCTCTCCTTCACGTATTTTGGCAGCAGCTCAGTCAAACGGCGCTGAAAGGGCATGTTCTCCAGCGCTGCTATGCCAATGGCCTCCCCTATGGCAGCGATGGTGCAACCCATACGGATTCCCTGGAACCGGGCGCTTGTACTGCCGTCTACTATCCGCATGAGAAATGGGACCCCGACTGGGGCGGGGAAACAATTCTGTTTAATCAGGAAAAGGATGATATTCTTGCCGCCATATATCCGAAACCGAACAGGCTTCTGCTCTTTCCGGGCTTTGTCCACCATGTCGCACGCGGTGTCTCGCGGGTTTGCCCAACCATGCGGATCACATTGATGTTCAAGACACGCGTGAAACCGGAATGACGAGATAGTCGCAGATTGTTGCGGACATCGCCGGGATTGCACTTCAAAGCTTAGATTATAGTGGCTCTAGGCTTGACTTTTTGGCGGGTGTTGGTATGTGTCCGCCTGAATTTCCGCTTATAGCCACGTTGTTGGACTGAACGGCGGTCCTCTTCTAATTAAAACAGGTAAACTGAAAATGGCTAAGGCTGCGAACATCAAGATCAAGCTTCTGTCGACCGCTGACACCGGTTTCTTCTACGTTACGAGCAAGAACAGCCGTACGAAGACGGAAAAGATGTCTTTCCGTAAGTACGACCCGGTCGCACGCAAGCACGTTGAATTCAAGGAAACCAAGATCAAGTAATCTTGGCTTTTCCCCTATGATCAAAATGCCGCCTTCGGGCGGCATTTTTGTTTTCAAGCATATGCATTCGATTCGCACCAACGCACGCGGCGGCGGAATAAAATCACGCAGTGGCAGAGCGTGCTTACGCAACAGCGAAGCAGTTCACGCCGCGGCGGAGCAGACCACATTTTAGCGCGGAAATCTTATGCAGCGGCAGAAACAACCTTGTTCCGCCCAGATGCCTTGGCGCCGTAAAGCGCCTCGTCGGCACGCTTGAGCATGTTCTGTACCGTGTCATCCTTTGACTGCACGCTGGCAATGCCGATGCTGATGGTTACCGGCACACTGGTAATACCGTCATCAACAAAGAATGGCGTCGAGGCCACCTCGCGGCGGATTCGCTCGGCCACAATAGCCGCCATGGTCAGGTCCGTATCGGGCATCACAATAAAAAACTCCTCGCCGCCATAACGGCTGGCAAGATCGCTTCCGCGCACATTGCGGCGCAGGCGGCGGGCAAATTCACGCAGCACCTCATCGCCGCCATCATGCCCATGCGTATCATTGATGAGCTTGAAGCGATCAATATCAGTCATCAGGATCGACAATGGACGGCGGCGGTCGATGGCGCGCTTGAACAATGTCGCGAGGTGCGTTTCAAGATAAAGCCGGTTGTGCAGACCGGTCAGGCTGTCGGTGACGGCCATTTCGTAGGTCTTGACCACACTGGCGCGCAGGCCGTCATGATAGGCCTTGCGCCGCAGCTGGGTGCGCAACCGTGCCAGCAATTCATTCGCATTCAGTGGCCGGACCACATAATCATTGACGCCAAGCTCCAGCGCGCGCCTGATTTTCGGCTCCTCGCCCGGATCGGCAACAAGGATGATCGGCATGGACCGGGTGTTGTCGAGCGAGCGCAGCTGCGCGCAAATCCGCAAGGGATCGTGCTCAGCAAAACTCGATGCAATGATCAGGCAATCATGATTGCCTTGGATGGCATCAAAGAAACCGGTCTGCGGATCAGTCTGGACATCAACCACACATTCCGGCGACAGGACGCTCCTGATCCGCTCGGCGCTGGCCGGGCGTTCATCGATCAGCAGAATCCGCGCATCCCGCCCAATGGTTTCGATCCCGCTCGGAAAACGCAGGATGGATTCAAGGCCGACATCGCGGGTTGTCGCGACGCGCAACCGCAATTCATCCGTGAGGTTCTTCAGGCGCACAAGGCTTTTGACCCGCGCAAGCAGTTGGAGATCATTGACCGGCTTGGTCAGAAAATCATCAGCACCAAAATTGAGACCGGTGATGCGATCCATGTCCTGATCAAGCGCCGTCACAAGAATAACCGGGATATGCGCCGTATGAGGCTGGGATTTCAGCCGGCGGCAAACTTCGAATCCGTCCATCCCGGGCATCATCACATCAAGCAGGATGACATCAACGCTGTTGTTTTCGCAAAACTCCAGCGCCTCATAGCCATTGGTGGCGGTGACAACTTCATAATATTCGGCGCTCAGCCGCGCTTCGAGCAGCTTCACATTGGCTGGAACATCATCTACGACAAGAATGCGGGCCGTCATATTTCACTTCTCCGGTAAAACTGACGGGTCAAACGTCGCCAAGGTAGGATTTGATGGTTTCGATGAATTTCGGCACCGAGATCGGCTTGGATATATAGGCTTCGCATCCGCCCTGCCGGATGCGTTCCTCATCGCCTTTCATGGCAAAGGCAGTGACGGCAATGACCGGGATAACATGCAGGTCATCATCGGCTTTCAGCCATTTCGTCACCTCAAGTCCGGAGACTTCAGGCAGCTGGATATCCATGAGAATCAGATCAGGGCGGTGTTCACGCGCCAGATCAAGCGCTTCAAGGCCATTGCGCGTCCGGATGGTTTCATAGCCGCTGGCTTCGATAAGGTCGCGGAAGAGCTTCATATTCAGCTCATTATCCTCGACAATCATAACTTTCTTCACCATTGGCCACTTCCCATAGATCGTGCGTTGTGTGGGATTGCCGTATTGACAAGGCTCCCACTGCAGCATCATTGAATGGATGCATTTGATAGCGAGTTTTGATTGATGAAAAGGAAACTCTTCATGCCAATCAAAAATGCTGCGGATCATGTTTAACCAAGGCTTTATTGAACATGTTATTTTGATCAGATTCAATTGGCGCGTGCGCATTTGACCTGCGGCAACCGGCCTGAATGGCTTCAATTGGCAATATTGTTGGTTGAGGTGCCCTGTTGAGCACACATTACGGAGCAGACAAGATCGATGAAACAACAGATGAACCTCGACAGCGCGCAGGATCTGGCGATCAATTCTCTGGTCTTTCTGGCTGGGGATACGGAGTTGCTTCCGCGCTTTCTGGCCCTCACGGGCATTACCGCCGACCAGATTCGTGAGGCGGCACAGGAACCCGGCTTTTTGGCTGGCGTGCTGCAATTCTATCTCGCGCACGAACCAACCCTGATGCGCTACTGCGAGGCGACGCAAACGGACCCTGCCCTGTTTCAGGAAGCGCTGCGGCTGTTGCCGGGCGGACGACAGGATGTGTATTGAGGCGTAAACGGCTTGCAAGAGGCCTGCCACTTCGGTACGTTCGGCATGTTCTATTTATGTTCCTGGTGTCATGGCAACCCTTAACGATCCCGAATTTGGATTTTGCCGCGACTGTCTGACAGCGCAAGCGTCGGCCGGGCGCCGGTGCCAGCAATGCGGCAGCCCGCGCCTGTTGCGCCATCTGGAACTCTACAGGCTTTCCATCGCCCATGTGGATTGCGATGCATTCTATGCTTCGGTGGAAAAACGCGACAATCCTGATCTGCGCGACAAGCCTTTGATTATCGGTGGCGGCAAGCGCGGCGTGGTCTCCACCGCCTGCTATATCGCCCGCATTCACGGCGTAAAATCGGCCATGCCGATGTTCAAGGCGTTGGAAGCCTGTCCGCATGCGGTGGTTATCAGCCCTGATATGGAAAAATATGTGCGTGTCGGGCGGGAAATCCGCCAGATGATGCGCGATCTGACCCCGCAGGTTGAGCCGCTATCCATCGATGAGGCATTTCTTGACCTGACAGGCACACAGCGCCTGCATCACGATCCGCCTGTCCGGGTCATGGCGCAGTTTTCCAATCGGGTGGAAAAGGAAATGGGCCTGTCCGTTTCAGTCGGCCTCTCCTATTGCAAATTTCTGGCAAAGATCGCCTCGGACTTTGATAAACCGCGCGGGTTTTCCATCATCGGCGAGGAGGAAACACCACGTTTTCTCTACGACAAGCCGGTCACTATGATCTGGGGTGTCGGCAAGGTGTTTGCCGCCACACTGGAGAAGGACGGGATTCGCACCATCGGTCAATTGCAGACCATGGAGCTTGGCGCGCTGATGCGCGCTTATGGCACTATGGGTCAGCGCCTTTATCAGCTCTCGCGCGGCATTGACACGCGCCGGGTGGAACCGGACGGCGAATCCAAGAGCGTTTCGGCAGAAACCACGTTTAACGAGGATATCAGCACGCTTGACGATCTGGTTCCGATTCTGCGCTCGCTCTCCGAAAAGGTTTCACGGCGCTTGAAAGCAGCCGATATTGCCGGCAGAACTGTGGTTCTCAAGCTCAAATCCAGCGATTTCAAACTGAAAACCCGCAATCGCCAATTGGCTGATCCCACCCAACTCGCCGACCGAATTTTCCGCACTGGTCTGGCATTGCTGGAAAAGGAGATTGACGGCACGCGATTTCGCCTCATCGGCATCGGTGTAACTGATCTTGGCGATGATGGCCGCGCCGACCCGCACGATCTTGTTGATGTTCAGGCCACAAAACGCGCTGTTGCGGAAACCGCTATCGATAAATTGCGCGGGAAATTCGGGAATAATGCCGTCGAGACGGGATATACATTTGGCAAGATCAGACAGAGATCAAGGCCAGTGCCGGATGAGATAGATTAGAGTTTTCTGATATTTATGGGTTGTTTCTTATAGATTGAGTCAGGTGCGGGTGAGTGGCGTTGGGTGAGGTATTCACCGTATTCACCCCCCTCTGTCTTGTCGGACTACCCTTGGCTCGCCCAGGTAGTTCGACAAGACAGAGGGGGGTGAGCGCCACCGGTTCGTGGTTCGTGGTTCGTGGTTCGACATAACAACACACCACGTCATTGCAACGTCAAAACGCTACACCATCTCCACATCGACCACACCTGGTATCGCCTTCATCGCGCTGGCCACCTGCGGGCCAACCCGGTAGCGGTTGGGTAGCTCGATTTCCACCTCGCTCGCACCGTTTTCCTTGATCAGGATCAGGCTGACGATCTGACCGTCATTCTGCGGAGCGAGATAGGGTGTAATTGCACTGAGAGGTTCACTGGAGCGCATATAGAGCCGCAAGGCTTTCTGCATACGCGTCGCCTCGTCCTCAAGCGATTGCGCTGTCTGGATGCGCAGGCTGATGCCCTCGGGCCGGTCTTCCGCACCAACAGTCACCACAACGGAACGTCCGGGCTCCAGAAGATCGCGATATTGCGCCAGAGCCTCGGAAAACAGCACGGCTTCAAACTGGCCGGAGGCATCGGAGAACTGGATGATGCCCATCTTGTTGCCGGTTTTGGTCTTGCGTTCCTGCTTGGCGGTGATGGTTCCAGCCAGACGCCCGGCATTGGCGCCGCGCTTGACGGCAGCGGAGAATTCGGCCCAGCTCTGCACCCGCATCTTTTCGAGGATCGGGCGGTATTCATCCAGCGGATGGGCGGAAAGATAGAAACCAGCGGCCTCAAATTCACGCCGCAATTTTTCTGCCGACAACCATGGCGCTGCATTAGGTAGCTGCAAGCCCTGCGAACCACCAGCGGCCATACCGCCAAAAATATCCGCCTGCCCGCTGACACTGTCTTCCTGTGTGCGCTGGGCATGGCCGATAATGCGGTCGAGACCGGCAATGAGCGCAGGCCGTTCGCGGCCAAAGCAATCAAACGCCCCGGCATTGATCAGACTTTCAAAAACACGGCGATTGACCACACGCGGGTCAATTCTTTCACAGAAATCTTCAAGGCTGGCATAGGGCTTGTCGCCGCGTTTTTCGACGATGTGATCGACAGCTGCCTCACCAACGCCCTTGATGGCGGCCAGCGAATAGAAAATGCGGTTATCACCCACTTCGAAGAGGCGGAACGAGGTGTTGACCGATGGCGTGACCACCTCGATGCCGAGGCGCAGCGCCTCGCGCCTGAAATCATTGAGCTTGTCGGTGTTGGCCATGTCGTAGGTCATGGACGACGCGAGGAACTCAACAGGATAATGCGCCTTCATATAGGCTGTCTGGAACGACACGATCGCATAGGCGGCGGCGTGCGATTTGTTGAAACCGTAATCGGCGAATTTGGCAAGCAGGTCGAAAATGAAGTTGGCCTGCGGCTTGGTTACACCACGCTCCACAGCACCATCGACAAAGCGCTCGCGCTGCTTGTCCATTTCGGCGCGAATCTTCTTACCCATGGCGCGGCGCAGAAGATCGGCTTCACCCAGCGTATAGCCGGACATTTCCTGCGCGATCTGCATCACCTGTTCCTGATAGATGATGACGCCCTGGGTTTCCTTGACGAGATGGTCGATCTTGGGATGGATCGAGGCCATCTCCTCATCGCCGTTCTTGCGCGCATTATAGGTCGGGATGTTCTCCATCGGACCTGGACGATAAAGCGCAACGAGCGCGATAATGTCCTCGATCCGGTCAGGCTTCATGCCGATCAGCGCCTTGCGCATACCGGTACTTTCCACCTGAAACACGCCGACGGTCTCGCCGCGCGACAGCATTTCGTAACTCAGCTTGTCATCAAGCGGCAGATTGGAAAGATCGACAACAATGCCGCGCCGCTTGACCAGATTGACGGCCGTTTGCAGCACGGTGAGGGTTTTCAGGCCAAGAAAGTCGAATTTGACCAGACCGGCCTCTTCCACCATCTTCATGTTGAACTGCGTCACCGGCATGTCGGAGCGTGGATCGCGGTACATCGGCACGAGTTCGGAGAGCGGACGATCACCGATAACGATACCGGCGGCGTGGGTCGATGCGTGGCGGTAAAGCCCTTCCAGCTTCAGCGCAATATCAAGCAGACGCTCGACAACCGGCTCCTTGTCGCGTTCCTCGCGCAGACGTGGTTCATCCTCAATGGCTTTGGCCAGCGTTACCGGATTGGCCGGGTTGGCCGGAACCATTTTGGTCAGGCGATCCACCTGCCCATAGGGCATTTCCAGCACACGGCCAACGTCGCGCAGCACAGCGCGCGCCTGCAGTGTTCCGAAGGTGATGATCTGCGCCACCTGATCGCGGCCATATTTGGCCTGAACGTAGCGGATGACCTCGTCTCGGCGCTCCTGACAGAAATCGATGTCAAAGTCCGGCATCGAAACGCGGTCCGGATTGAGGAAGCGTTCGAACAGCAGGGAGAAGCGCAGAGGATCAACGTCGGTGATGGTCAGCGCATAGGCAACGAGCGAGCCCGCACCCGAACCACGACCGGGACCCACAGGAATATCATGGGCTTTCGCCCATTTGATAAAGTCAGAAACGATGAGGAAGTAACCCGGATATTTCATCCGGGTGATGATGGAAATCTCGTATTCCAGCCGCTCGGCATATTCTTGTGGCGTGTGGCCATCAGCAAGACCAAGTGTTTCGATGCGGCTTGCCAGACCTTCACGCGCCTGACGCGCCAACTCATCGGCTTCTTCCTGTAACGCGGCTTCCGGATCACCACTTTCGCCGGTAAAACGCGGCAGGATCGGTGCGCGGTTTTTCGGATAATAGGAACAGCGCAACGCGATCTCGACGGTATTTTCCAGCGCCTCCGGAAGATCGGCAAACAGCGCAACCATCTCGTCTTCGGTCTTGAGGTAATGATCCGGCGTCAGGCGGCGGCGATCATCGATAGACAGGAGCGAACCGGCGGCAATGGCAAGCAGCGCGTCATGCGCTTCATAATCCGCACTCTTGGAAAAGAACACGTCATTGGTGGCAACGAGCGGCAGCTCCAGTTCGTAGGCCAGATCAATATGGGTTGCTTCCAAGGCACGGTCATAGCCGCGATGGCGCTGCAGCTCGACATAGAGCCTGTCGCCATAGATCGAGCGCAGATGGATCAGTCGCTGGCGCGCACGGTCAATGCGCTCATCCTTGATCGCCTTGGCGATAGGACCCTCCGGACCACCCGAAAGCACAATGATGCCATCGGACACATCAGGCAGCCACGCGGCGGCAATATGCACGGGATCGCCGGCAGGCGTTTCCAGATAGGCGCGGCTGACGAGCCTGACGAGATTGGCATAGCCCACTTCCGTTGCGGCCAAGAGAACAAGCGGTGCAAGACCAAGCGCTTCGCGCCGGTTGGCGCTGCGGCTCTCCTCGGCCTGATCGTGGAAGGCAATATCAAGCTGGCAACCGATAATCGGCTGCAAACCGGATTTGGAGCCCTTCTGGGCAAATTCAAGCGCACCGAACAGATTGTTGGTATCGGTGATGGCAATGGCTGGCGCTTTGTTGGCAACGGCCAGATCAATGACCTTGGCGACCTGCAGCGCACCTTCCAGCAGCGAATAGGCAGAATGCACGCGCAGATGAACAAAACGAAGCGCCTGCTTTTCCGCATTGCCTTCGTTCGGGTTACGCTGTCCGTCTGCCAATTCCTGCATCTCCAAAAACTTCCCGGTGAATGCGCTGATTCACCTTTTGGCCATTCTCGGGCAATGGCTCTGGGGTGTCCACCTATACTTTGGCCGCCGGATCGTGCGACTGTGAACAACCCCGCATTTGCACACGAAAGGCCCCATGAATGAGCAACGCATTTCCTGAAATCTATCTGGTTCGGCATGGCCAAACGGAATGGAGCCTTTCCGGCAAACATACGGGCCGAACCGACATACCGCTGACAGCAGCGGGCGAAGAGTCGGCACGCCAACTCGCGAATCGTCTGCAGGGCCACGCCTTCGATGCCGTATGGTCGAGCCCGTCACAGCGCGCATCGAACACCTGCGCCCTCGCCGGTTATGGCTCCGCCCGTCTCATCAAGGATGATCTGGCCGAATGGGACTATGGTTCCTATGAAGGTGTTACCACCAAAGAGATTCTGGCTGAACGTCCCGGCTGGCAGCTTTTTCGCGACGGCTGCCCCAAAGGTGAATTGGCATTCGATGTCGGCGCCCGTGCAGACAGGATCATCGCCAATATCCGCAACGCGAACAGCAGAATTCTCATCTTTTCAAGTTCGCATTTCCTGCGTGTCCTTGCGGCACGCTGGCTTGGCTTGCCGCCAGAGGGCGGCTCGCTCTTCGTTCTGGATACCGCCACTATCAGTGTGCTCGGCTATGAGCATGATCTGACGGAGCCGGTCATTCGCCGGTGGAACCAGATATAACGGACTGGAACAAATGACTGACAATTTCAGTCGTCATCACGGTTCCGATCTCTTCAGATAACACTCACCCACATTGCGAATGTCGCAATAAACAGGCTGACTGTAACGAATGACATGACATCCTGGAAAAGTTCGCTCATCGGTAAAACCCTTCTTCGTTTGCTCTATGTCTATGTTTTGTTCTATTTTTGTTCTAAAGTCAAGCGCACCAAAGCGACCATTGGTGCTATGGTTGTCGATTTCTTAACAGAGGGTAAAACGAAGCTGGATGGGATTGATGGCACACGCTAAACGGGATGCGAATTTGCTTCGCATCCCTTGCTGCCGGATCAGGAGACGGTTGTGATCTTGCCGTCTTTCAGCGTCACCCGGCGATCCATGCGGCGGGCGAGTTCATGATTGTGTGTGGCGATCATCGCCGACAGGCCGGACTGGCGCACCAGTGCTTCGAGCGCCTCAAACACATAGGATGACGTGACCGGATCAAGATTGCCTGTTGGTTCGTCAGCCAGAAGCACAAGCGGTGCATTGGCCACGGCGCGGGCGATAGCCACGCGCTGCTGCTCACCACCTGAGAGTTCCGACGGGCGGTGCGAAGCGCGCGCGCCGACTTTCATGTAATCGAGCAATTGCTGCGCACGTTCGGAAGCCACGCGAGGTTTCATGCCCCGGATCATCTGCGGCATCATCACGTTTTCGAGCGCCGAGAATTCCGGCAGCAGATGGTGGAACTGATAGACAAAGCCAATATCATTGCGGCGGATCGCCGTGCGCTCTTCATCGGAGAGCGAGCCACAGGCGCGCCCGTCCAGAATCACGTCACCATTGTCGGGCCGCTCCAAAAGGCCTGCCGTGTGCAGCAGCGTTGACTTGCCAGCACCTGATGGAGCGACAAGCGCCACCATCTCGCCTCGCCCGAGCGAGAAACTCGCATCGTCAAGAATGACGAGTTCCCGGTCAATCTCATTGTACCGGCGGCCGACATTGGTCAGCTGAAGAATAGGCCCGGCTGACATTATTCGTACCTCAAGGCTTCAACGGGATCGAGCTTGGCTGCGCGCCATGCGGGGAACAGCGTTGCCAGAAATGACAGGACAAGCGCCATCAGAATAACGGTGAAGGTCTCGTTGAAATCCATCTTGGCGGGCAATGTGCTCAGGAAATAAAGTTCAGGATTGAACAGGGTCGTACCTGACAACCACGAGAAGAACTGCCGGATACGCTCGACATTCAGGCAAACAAGAACGCCAAGCGCTACACCGGCAATCGTACCGGTGACGCCAATCGCCGCCCCTGTCATCAGGAAGATGCGCATGACCGAGTTTCGCGTTGCGCCCATGGTCCTGAGAATGGCGATATCGCGGCCCTTATCCTTCACCAGCATGATCAGGCCGGAAATGATGTTCAGCGCCGCAACAAGCACAATCAGCGTTAGAATCATGAACATGACGTTGCGCTCGACCTGAAGCGCCGAGAAGAAGGTCACGTTGCGCTGACGCCAGTCCGTGAGCATCAACGGCCGTGCCGCCGCATCCTCGATGGGCTTTTTCAACGCGTCGACATTGTCAGGGTTGTTGGCAAAAATCTCGATCGATTGGACCTTGCCTTCCTGATTGAAATAAAGCTGTGCCTCGTCCAGCGGCATGAGCGCGATTGACGCGTCATACTCAGACATGCCGATCTGGAAAATCGCCACCACCGGATAGGATTTGACCCGCGGCGAAACACCAAGCGGGGTCACATCGCCATCCAGCGACATCAGTGTGAGTTTGTCGCCAATACCCAATCCCAGATTTTCCGCCATGCGCGTGCCGATAGCCACGCCGCCTGCCTTGTCAAAATTGGCAAAAGTGCCCTGTTTGACATTCTTGGCGACGAGCTGAAGCTTGTTGATATCCTCTTCACGCAGGCCGCGCACCAGTGTGCCGGTGCCCTGCCCGACATTGCCTTGCCCCAGCACCTGTCCTTCAATGACAGGAATGGCGAAGGAAACGCCCGGCACCGTATCAATGCGCTTGATAAGGTTATCATAATCATCAAGCGGCCGGTCCATCGGCTGCATGATGACATGGCCGTTAATGCCAAGAATGCGGGTGAGCAACTCGCTGCGGAAACCATTCATGACAGCCATGACGATAATGAGCGTCGCTACGCCGAGCATGATACCGGTGAAGGAAAAACCGGCGATCACCGAAATAAACGTTTCCTTGCGCCGGGCGCGCAGATAGCGCCATGCGATCATCCGTTCATAGGCAGAGAACGGCTTTGGACCCGGTTGGACAGCAGTGACGGCCGGTTCAGTCATAGAGTACCAGCCTGAATGTCAGCGGGGCCTGCAAGCTTGTTGATTGCAGCTTCAATGCTCAGGGTTTCACGTTCACCCGTCGCGCGATCTTTTATCTCGACTTCGCCAGCAGCGACACCGCGCGGACCGACAATCACCTGCGTGGGCAGGCCGATCAGATCCATCTTGGCGAACTTCGCACCGGGACGATCATCCGTATCATCAAGCAAGGGCTCAAGACCGGCATTGGTCAAAGCTTCGTAGAGCTTGGCGGAAACGGCGTCGCAGGCCTCATCGCCCGGCTTCATGTTGACGATACCGGCTCCGAACGGCGCAACGGCCTTTGGCCAGATAATACCATTCTCGTCATGCGATGCTTCAATGATCGCCGCGATAACGCGCGAAGGCCCGATACCGTAGGACCCCATGGAGACCATATGATCCTTGCCATCGGGTCCGCTAACCTTGGCACCCATCGGCTCGGAATATTTGGTGCCGAAATGGAAGATGTGGCCAACTTCGATGCCGCGCGCGGCGAGCTGTTCGGAAGCACCAACCTTGCCCCATGCAGCTTCATCGTGCATTTCGTCCGTCGCCGCATAGGGCGTCGTCCACTGCGTCACGATATCCGCAATCTGCGCATTATTATCGAAATTGGTATCGGCACCGGGAACCGGCAGATCGAGATAGGCACGGTCACAATAGACCTGACTCTCGCCAGTCTCGGCCAGAATGATGAATTCATGGCTGAGTTCACCGCCGATGGGGCCCGTATCGGCACGCATCGGAATGACCTTGATGCCAAGACGCGAGAATGTCCTGAGATAAGCAACGAACATACGGTTATAGGCTGCCTTCGCTCCCTCGAAATCAAGATCGAAGGAATAGGCATCCTTCATCAGGAATTCGCGCGAACGCATGACGCCGAAACGCGGGCGGCGTTCATCGCGGAACTTCCACTGGATGTGGTAAAGGTTCAGCGGCAAGTCCTTGTAAGACTTCACATAAGCCCGGAAAATCTCGGTGATCATTTCCTCATTGGTCGGGCCATACAGCATCTCGCGATCGCCGCGATCCTTGATGCGCAGCATCTCATCGCCATAGGCGTCGTAACGGCCGCTTTCACGCCACAGATCGGCGGACTGGATCGTTGGCATCAGCAGCTCAATCGCGCCGGAACGATTCTGTTCCTCGCGGATGATATTGGACACCTTGTTGAGAATGCGCAGCCCTGCCGGCAGCCAGGCATAGATGCCTGCCGATTCCTGACGGATCAGGCCGGCACGCAGCATCAGCCGGTGCGAGACGATTTCCGCCTCTTTAGGATTCTCTTTCAGGATAGGCAGAAAATAACGGGAAAGCCGCATTGAGATCACCAAATTGAAACACAGCCTGAATGCTTGAAGAATCAGGCAAAACCAAGTGCAAAGTTAGCGTATAACCCAAAAATCTTTGCTGATTTCCGGAAAGGATCACGCGCCATTGAAAGTGTCGCTGCGCTCGTCGCAAAACCCTTGGGAATCCACGGCGCAGCAATGTTTCTTAGCGGCTTAACGACTGGTTGGGAACCCGCAACCCACAAATGAGACGCCTCGAATTTGTGACAGTTTTGTTACGCTGCCAGATTTGTAAGCAAAAAATGACTGTATCGAATATTTTTCGTGACATTTCGAAGGCAGTCCGCTATTTTTTTAATCATAATGAGAAAGTAAGAATAATTCTGCTTTCCAGCGCGGTCAAAGTCTTGGGAGGATGTGACCTTTGGCGCGGTAATACGCAGCCACCACGCAAGTGGATTAGGTCAGACGCGATCTAACAATGCAAGGCGAAAGCCTTGCATTTTTTTTGTTTTGTATCGGGAATACAAGACGTTATCGGACATTTTTAAACTTGAATTAATGTACCGCTATTCTTTATGCCACTACTTCATCGCTATATTTAAACTACTTGCACGCCCGGCGTAGTCATCACATCGGCGATTTCAGTCATGGATGAGATTTTCTGTGTCCAGGCTAATGAATCCAAAAGTGCGAAAAAGCTCTCTGATGCCGCTCATCGATTCGCATTCTTCTACCCGTCAGACCGCGGCATACGACTAAGGCCGTAATGTTGAAATCATCTTGGCGTGCTAATCTTCGACCATGAATTGACGCGCCCTTCGTGGGGATTGGCGCGTTTTCGCATTAGTGTGTTCGGGGACGACCCATGACTGACGACAGGTGCAACGCGGCAATGCCGCGCAAGCGCAGTATATGCATAAGCACAGTGACGCGTAACCGGCCGGTCATGCTGCAAAACCTGCTTGCCTCCTACGCGGCGATGCAGATTCCTGATGATGTGCATCTGCACTTCCTCATTATCGAGAACAATGAAGAGGCAACGCTTCAGGCTGTTGTGCAGCATTTCCGTTCGCAGGTGCCTGATATATCCGTTCAATACGAGGTCGAATCGCGGCTGGGCATTGCGTTTGCCCGCAATCGCGCACTGGAATGTGCGCTGGCCGGTGAACATGACCTGCTGACTTTTGCTGATGATGACGAACGGGTCGAGCCTGACTGGCTGGTTGAGTTGCTCGCCGAACGTGACCGATTTGACCTTGATCTGGTCGCCTCGCCTGTTCGTTGTGCCCCCATTGCACCCAACGCCTCCTTTGCTGCGCAGCTTGTTTGGGCGGGTTTGAACCGCAGAAACAGACGCAGTGAGCACAAGGCAACGCTCAAACGCCAGAACAATGAAGCCAACAGAATTTTGCTGGCAACTGGAAGCTGGATGGGCAGCCTCGACTTTTTCCGTCGTACAGGTCTGCGCTTTGACAATGCGCTCGGCATGGCCGGTGGAGAGGACTGGCGCCTGTGCAGGCACGCATGGGAACTGGGTGCCAAAACCGGTTGGACGCCGCTGGCCATTGCCTATGAGACAGTGCCACTTGAGAGACTGACCTTTCGCTATCACTTCCGGCGCGACAGGGACAATAGTGCCGTCGAGATTTGTGCGAAGCTTGCCAATTGCCGCAAGACCACTTTGCTGCGTGTGCCGGGCTCTATCGCGGGCAGAGTCTTGAAGCTTTGCAGCTATACCATCGCCGCGCCATTTACCCGGGGTGAAGCGCTGATCCGGGTGGCTGCCTGCATGGGCAGTATTACAGGCATTTGCCAGGGCTGTTTTGGTAAAACATCATCGCATTACAGGCAGACAACGGGGTCTTGAGGGTTACGTGCCATTTGCGGGTGATGGGTTGTTTGTTCAACACGACCTTCTGCAATAGATATTCTGCATAGACGTGGTTCGTGGTTCGTGGTTCGACAAGCTCACCATGAGGAAGAGTGAGGATGCAACGCTAATCGCAAAATTTGCAGATCAAAAAAGATTGCAGATCACCAACGTTGCAGAACTTGACTCCCTTGCACAATCCCTCTCCCTCATGGTGAGCTTGTCGAACCACGAACCATGTTCATGCCGCGCACAATATTTCTGCAGACCCTAATCCAGCTTAGGGAAGAAAACCGGGATATCATCGACACCGAAACCGAGCTTCTGGTTCACGATATAGAAGATCACAAAGATAACTGCGGAGACAATGGTGGTGATGAGGAACACCCGACCCATGCGATGCTTATGGGGCGCGCTGGCAGTTGTGCCAAGCGTGACATCATCTTCATCGGCCTGGGTGCGAAGGCCAATCGGCAGTACGGTGAACAGCGTCAGCCACCAGAAGATGAAATAAACAGCCATTCCAGTCGCGATAGGCATTTCAGACCTGCTCCAGTTCGATCAGCGTCCCGTTGAAGTCTTTCGGGTGAAGAAAGAGAACCGGTTTGCCGTGGGCGCCGATCTTTGGTTCGCCGTCGCCCAGAATGCGGGCGCCCTGCTCTTTTAGATGATTTCTCGCTGCCAGAATATCGGTCACTTCGTAGCAGACGTGATGCATACCGCCTGATGGGTTCTTAGCAAGGAACGCGGCAATCGGCGAATCTGCATTCAGTGGCTCAAGCAGTTCGATCTTGGTATTGCCGACATCGATGAAGACAACGGTAACACCATGTTCCGGCAAAACCTGCGGCTCGGTGAGTTTTGCGCCAAGCATGTCGCGATAAACAGCAGATGCCGTCGCCAGATCAGGAACAGCGATAGCAACATGATTGAGACGGCCAAGCATCATCTACCTCAAATGCGCGTTACGAATACAGTGACAACAGGCTTTTTGCCCCATGCCTCGTTGGTTGCAGCGCGCACCGCGCGGCGAACGGCCTCGCGGACCATGGCGAGATCCTTGCGCTTTTCCCGCGGGATGCTTTGCACGGCGCTCACTGCCGCATCATAAAGCAGGTCTTCGAGAAGTTCACCTTCACGGTCATTCTCCGGCAGGCCGACAGGCACGACTTCCGGGTCTTCGATGATGTTGTACTTCGCATCGAGCAGCATGGAGACAGCGACATGGCCGACATAGGAAAGCTTGCGGCGGTCAACAATGCCGACTTCTTCCTCGTCGCCGATCAGCCTGCCATCCTTGATCAAGCGGCCAAATGGCGCCTGATCGATGATCTCAGCCTTACCCGGTGCGAGGCGCAATATATCGCCATTGCGCACCTGCGGCACTTCCGGAATGCCTGCCATGGCGGCGAGCGAGCCCTGCGCCACCAGATGTGCGGCTTCACCATGCACGGGCACGAGGATGCGCGGGCGCACCCATTCATACATGCGCTTCAGCTCATTGCGGCGCGGATGGCCGGAAACATGCACAAGCTGGTCATCATCAGAGATGATGTGAATGCCCTGTTCGATCAACAGGTTCTTTGTCTCGATGATCGGCTTCTCATTACCGGGGATCGTGCGCGACGAATAAATGACCGTATCACCGGCGGAAAGCGCCACACTGCGCATTTCATCGCGGGCGAGCTTGGCGAGTGCAGCACGGGATTCACCCTGACTGCCGGTCAGGATGATGACAATATTTTCGCGCGGAATGAAACCGTAGTCCTCTTCGGACAGGAATTCCGGAATGCCATCGAGATATCCAAGTTCGCTGGCCACAGCGATCATGCGCTTCATCGAGCGGCCAAGCACCAGCACCTGACGTCCGGCATCGCGGGCAGCGATGGCAATGGAGCGAATACGTCCGACATTGGACGAGAAGGTCGTAATGGCCACGCGGCCACGGGCATTCTCGATAATATCGCGCAAACTGTCACCGACTTCGCGCTCGGATGGCGATTCACCTTCGCGCAGCGCATTGGTGGAATCGCACATCATGGCGAGAACGCCTTCATCGCCGAGCGCACGGAAACGCGCTTCGTCGATCAAAGGTCCAAGCGATGGTTCCGGGTCCATCTTCCAGTCACCCGTGTGGATGACGGTGCCAAGCGGTGTTTTGATTGCCAGCGAGACAGGCTCAGGAATCGAGTGCGTCACGGCGAGCGCTTCGAACTCGAAAGGTCCGACATTGAATTTCTCACCCGCGCGATAGATCGTAACCGGAATATCCGGTGCGCCCGGCTCGGAGTGACGCTTGGCTTCCAGCAATCCAGCGGTGAACGGCGTCGCATAGACAGGCACATTCAGCATCGGCCACAGGTCCAGCAACGCGCCATAATGGTCTTCATGGGCATGTGTGATCACAATGCCTTTGAGATTATGCCGCTCGGCCTGCAGAAAACGGATATCGGGAAGCACAAGATCAGCACCAGGAAGATCCGGTCCGGCAAAGGTGACGCCCATATCGACGACGACCCATTCGCGTTTGTGACTGGGGCCATAGCCATACAAGGCCAGATTCATCCCGATCTCACCAACACCGCCTAAAGGCAGGAACACCAGTTCCGCCTGATCGGAATTTGCCATTTATACTCCTAACAACCGGCTATCCGGCACTTGCTGATGCGACTGCACCGAAGTGAACATCGCCGGCAGCAATCTTCACCCTCTCCCCATCATTATCGCGTATGACAAAACGACAGTCTTCGTCAATTGTCTCAAATATACCACGCAGCACCGAGCCGTCGACCCGCACCGCAACTTCGGTGCCGATTCCGGCGGCCCGCTTCAGCCAGCGCTTGCGGATTTCCGAGAGACCACGCCCCTCGTCCCAGATGCGGCTGTTTTCCTGCCAAGCATCAGACAGTGCCAGAAACAGGGTTTCCGCATCGCAATCCGCGCCGAGTTGCTTCAATGATGTGGCTGGATACGGCACGTCCTCAGGGTACGCAACCACATTGACACCAATGCCAACGACAACGGCAAAGCGTCCGTCAGGCAAAAGTGTCGATTCAAGCAGAATGCCAGACAGCTTGGCCTTGTTGATCAGGACATCATTGGGCCATTTGAGTTCAATGCGCAGGTCAGAATTGCCCACACCATCAATACCGACCGAAATTGTAGCCTGCGGACATACCGCATCAAGCGCATCGGCCAGCGAAAGCCCAGCGACGAAACCGAGCGTTGCCGCAGTCTTCAATTCAAAATTGCCTGTCAAAAGCAGCGATGCGGCCAGATTGCCGTGGGACGTCGCCCAAGCGCGGCCACGACGCCCGCGCCCGCTCTCCTGCTTTTTGGAAACAATCCACAACCGTCCGGGATCGCCCTCATGCGCGCGTTCCAGCGCAATGGCATTGGTCGAACCGACGGTATCAAAAGCTTCAAGCCTGAAACCGTTTTGCTGCGCCAGTGGCGAGAGCGAAAATCCCATTGGTCAGGGTTCCCGGCCTCAGAAGAAGGTTTTTGCGGCAGCTTCCGCATAGGTGCTAACCGGTCCACCGATGAGCACATAAAGCAGCGTCAGCAGGCCTGAAACACCAAGAACCAGACGCAGTTCACCGGCAACAGGAACAAAGCCTTCGGCTGGCTCATCAAACCACATGATCTTGATGATGCGCAGGTAATAGAATGCGCCCACGACCGAAGCCACGATACCGATGATAGCCAGCGCATAGAGGTTGGCCTGCACAGCGGCAAGGAAGGTGTACCACTTGCCCCAGAAGCCGGCGAGCGGCGGAATACCTGCCAGCGAGAACATCAGGATGGTGAAGATCGTCGCCATGATTGGATTGGTGCGGGAAAGCCCAGCCAAATCCTCGATCAGTTCGACATTTCCATGCTTGCGCCGCATCGCCAGAATAAAGGCAAACACACCAAGCGTCGTGATCAGGTAGATGAACATGTAGATGACCACGCCGCGCACGCCAACCTGCGTACCGGCAGCCAGACCAACAAGCGCATAGCCCATATGGCTGATCGACGAATAGGCCATCAGACGCTTGATATTGCGCTGACCAATGGCGGCGAACGCACCCAGAACCATCGATGCAATGGCGATGAAGACGATGATCTGCTGCCAGTCATGGGTGATCGGCTGGAACGTCTCAACGGCAACACGGGTAAGCAGGGCCATGGCAGCCATTTTCGGCGCTGTCGCAAAGAACGCAGTGACCGGTGTCGGCGCGCCTTCGTAAACGTCCGGTGTCCACATGTGGAAAGGCACGGCGGATATCTTGAAGGCAAGACCCGCAAAGATAAAGACCAGACCAAAGACAACGCCAAGCTGGCGTTCGCCGCCTGCCAGCGCCTGTGCGATACCTTCAAAACCTGTGTGACCGGTAAAGCCATAAACGAGCGAAATACCGTAGAGCAGCATGCCGGATGACAAAGCGCCGAGGACGAAATACTTCAGGCCAGCTTCCGTCGAGCGGGTGCTGTCACGGTTGATTGCGGCAACGACATAGAGCGCCAGAGACTGCAATTCGAGGCCGAGATACAGGGACAATGTATCATTGGCCGAGATCATCAGCAGCATGCCGAGGGTCGCCAGCATGATGAGGATCGGGAATTCGAACTTGTCGAATTTTTCAGCCTTGGCAAAGCCCACCGACATGACAAGTGTGACAATGGAACCAACCAGTGTCAGCACCTTCATGAAGCGCGAGAATGGGTCCGAGACAAAGGCGCGGCCAAAGACGTGGCCATCATGCGGGAACAGGACAACGAGTGCCAATGCTGCAAGCAGCACGGCAACCGCCAGTCCGTTGACCACGGAGTTTGCCCGTTCACCGGAGTAGGCCCCGATCATCAGAAGAGCCAATGCTCCCACTGCGATGAGCAGTTCAGGGGCCATAAGCGTCAAGTTGGCAATCATGTCGGTCTGCATCGGCCTTGGCCTCTTCCTGCTATTTCAGCGCCAGTGTGGCGGCTGCGGACAGCGCGTTATTGTATTGATTGATAAGGGCATGAACCGAGCTTGCCGTCGCGTCGAAAACGGGCATCGGATAAACACCGTAGAAGATGGTGAGGATCACCAGCGGATAGACAACCAGCTTTTCGCGCGGCGACATATCCAGGAGTGACTTCAGGCTTTCCTTGTCGAGCGAACCGAACACCACGCGGCGATAGAGCCACAGCGCATAGGCCGCCGAGAAAATCACACCTGTCGTTGCAAACAGTGCAACCCATGTGTTGACCCGGAAGACACCAAGCAGCGTCAGGAATTCACCGATGAAGCCCGAGGTTCCCGGCAGGCCGACATTGGCCATGGTCAGGATCAGGAACACCACCGCATATTTCGGCATGTTGTTCACAAGGCCGCCATAGGCGGAGATTTCGCGGGTATGGGTGCGGTCATAGACAACACCAACACAAAGGAACAGCGCGGCGGAAACAAGACCGTGCGAGAGCATCTGGAACAATGCGCCCTGAATGCCCTGCTCGTTCGCTGCAAAGATACCCATGGTCACATAGCCCATGTGGGCGACGGAGGAATAGGCGATCAGCTTCTTGATGTCTTCCTGCATCAGCGCAACCAAGGACGTGTAGACGATGGCAACAACCGAGAGGGTGTAGATCAACGGAGCAAAATCAGCCGAAGCAATCGGGAACATCGGCAGGGAGAAGCGCAGGAAACCATAGCCGCCGAGCTTCAACAGGATACCGGCCAGAATGGCGGATGCCGCTGTCGGTGCTTCCACGTGCGCATCCGGCAACCATGTATGCACAGGCCACATCGGCATTTTCACAGCGAAGGACGCGAAGAATGCCAGCCACAGCCATGTCTGCATGGACACAGGGAAAGAATGTGCCAGCAGTGTCGGAATGTCCGTCGTGCCAGCCTGCCAGTACATGGCCATGATGGCGATCAGCATCAGCACGGAGCCGAGCAGCGTGTAGAGGAAGAACTTGAAGCTGGCATAAACGCGGCGCTTGCCACCCCAGACACCAATGATGATGAACATCGGCACCAGCACGGCTTCGAAGAATACGTAGAACAGCACGATATCCAGCGCACAGAACACACCGATCATCAGTGTTTCGAGCACGAGGAAGGCAATCATGTATTCCTTGACGCGGGTCTGGATCGCTTCCCAGCTGGCAAGGATGCAAAGCGGCATCAGGAATGTCGTCAGGATAACGAACAGCATCGAAATGCCGTCCACGCCCATATGATAGGAAATTCCGGAGTCGAGCCAGGCAAGCTTTTCCACGAACTGGAAACCGGCATGGCCCTTGTCGAAATAGTACCAGATCGGCAGGGACAAGAGGAATGTGATGACCGTGGTCCACAGTGCCACATTGCGGATATTGCGCCGCGCGGATTCACTGTCGTCCCGGATCAGAAGGATCAGGAGCGCACCGACCAATGGCAGGAAGGTAACAGTCGAGAGAATTGGCCAGTCGGTCATCAGAAGTTGCTCCCGAGCATCATCCACGTGACGAGTGCGGCGACCCCAATGAGCATCGCGAACGCATAATGATAGAGGTAACCGGTCTGCAGGCGCACCACGCGGTTGGTGATATCGACAACCCGGGCAGAAATCCCGTCCGGACCATGGCCGTCAATGAGCCAGCCATCGCCCTTCTTCCACAGGAACTTGCCAAGAGCCTTTGCCGGACGCACGAACAGGAAGTCGTAGAGTTCGTCAAAGTACCACTTGTTGAGCAGGAACTGGTAGAGACCGCGATGCTGCTCGGCCAGACGCTTCGGTGTTTCCGGCGAGCGGATGTAGAAGATCCAAGCGAGGATGAAGCCAGCCAGCATCGCCAGGAATGGCGAGGCAGCTACAAGCGCTGGAACATGGTGATGCAGTTCCAGAATCTCGTTTTCCTTGCCTGTGAACAGCGCGCCCTTCCAGAACTCGGCATATTCATGTCCGAAGAAGTATTCGCGGAAGACAACACCGGCAAACAGCGCACCGATGGCAAGGATGAACAGCGGCACCAGCATGACATAGGGCGATTCATGCACATGATGCATGACATCGTGCGAGGCGCGTGGCTTGCCATGGAATGTCATGAAAATCAGGCGCCATGAATAGAAGCTGGTGAACAGCGCGGCAATCACAAGCAGGACGAAGGCATAAGTGGCAGCCGGGCTTGTCGACGCATAGGCCGATTCAATGATCGCATCCTTGGAGAAAAAGCCAGCAGTACCGATAGCCGTGCCGGGAATACCAAGGCCGGTCAGGGCGATCGTGCCGATGACCATCATCCAGTAGGTTTGCGGGATCAGCTTGCGCAGACCACCCATATTGCGCATGTCCTGTTCATCGGAAACCGCATGAATGACGGAACCTGCACCAAGGAACAGCAGCGCTTTGAAAAAAGCGTGTGTGAACAGGTGGAAAATGGCGGCGCCATAGGCACCAAGACCAAGCGCCACAAACATATAACCGAGCTGCGAGCAGGTCGAATAGGCGATGACGCGCTTGATGTCGTTCTGGACAAGACCAACCGTTGCCGCAAAGAAGGCCGTGGTTGCGCCAACAAATGTGACGACGATCAAAGCCGTGTGCGACAGTTCGAAAATCGGCGACAGGCGGGCAACCATGAACACACCTGCCGTAACCATTGTTGCGGCGTGGATGAGTGCGGAAACCGGCGTCGGGCCTTCCATGGCGTCAGGCAGCCAGGTGTGCAGCAGAAACTGTGCTGATTTACCCATCGCGCCCATGAACAGCAGCAGACAGGCAACCGTGATCGCTTCCTGTTTGCCCAAGGCATAGCCAAGGAAATTCAGGACAACCTTGCCGTCCCCTGCTCCTTCTGCCGGAAGATAGGAGGCAGCGGATTGGAACAGCGTATCAAACTGAACGGTATCGAACAGGACGAACAGCGAGAAAATGCCAAGAAGGAAACCAAAATCGCCGACGCGGTTGACGATGAAAGCTTTCATCGCCGCAGCATTGGCCGAGGGCTTCTTGAACCAGAAACCGATGAGCAGGTAGGAGGCAAGGCCCACGCCTTCCCAGCCGAAGAACATCTGAACCAGATTGTCGCCCGTTACCAGCATCAACATCGCAAAGGTGAAGAGCGACAGATAGGCAAAGAAGCGGGGCCGATGCGGATCGTGATGCATATAGCCGATCGAATAGGTATGGACGAGCGCCGACACCGTATTGACGACGATCAGCATGACGGCAGTCAGCGTATCGATGCGCAAGGCCCAGTCAAAGCTCAGCGAGCCCGATTCAACCCAGTGCAGGACCGGAACCTTAAATGCTTCGCCATGGCCGAGCGCTACGGTCGTGAAAGCAATCCATGAGAGGACCGCAACCACGATCATCAGACCGGTGGTGACATACTCGCTCGCCTTTGCGCCGATAGCCGAGCCGAAGAGCCCCGCGATCAGAAAGCCGAGCAGCGGAAGGAAGACAATCGCCAGATACAGCATGCCCCCGTCAACCTTTCATCATGTTGACGTCTTCCACGGCAATCGACCCACGATTGCGATAGAACACGACGAGAATAGCAAGTCCGATGGCGGCCTCAGCGGCAGCAACGGTCAAGACAAACAATGCAAAAACCTGTCCAACCAGATCCCCCAGAGCGGCGGAGAACGCCACAAAGTTCAGGTTGACGGCGAGCAGGATCAATTCGACCGACATCAGGATGACGATCACGTTCTTACGATTGAGGAAGATACCGAAGATCCCCATCGTGAACAGCAGCGCGGAAACTGTCAGATAATGTGCGATACCGATTACCATCATGGCGCTCCTGTCAAATACCCTTGCCCGTTTCGACCTGTTTGACCTCAATGGCCGTCTCGGGCGTGCGTGCGACCTGCTGCGAGATGTTCTGGCGCTTCACGCCTTCCTTGTGGCGAAGCGTCAGCACAATCGCGCCGATCATGGCGACCAGAAGCACGAGACCGGCAATCTGGAAGTAATAGATGTAATCCGTATAGAGGATGTCGCCGAGCGCGGCCGTGTTGGTGCGCGTCGCCACATCAGGCGTTGGCTGAACGACAACCCGTCCAATGCTTGGCGCGAAGATTGATCCTCCCAGAACAACGATCAGTTCTACCGCCAGGATCATGCCGACAAGTGCGCCGATGGGCGCATATTGCAGCGCGCCGCGCTTCATCTCGGTAAAGTCCACATCCAGCATCATCACGACGAAGAGGAAGAGAACGGCAACCGCGCCGACATAGACCACAAGAAGGATCATCGCCAGGAATTCAGCACCGGTCAGCAGGAAGAGCCCCGCCGCGTTGAAGAAGGCGAGGATGAGAAACAGCACGGAATGCACGGGATTACGCGCCGCAATCACCATGAACGCACTGGCGACGGTGATGAAGGCGAAGAGATAAAAAAACGCCGCCGCAATACCTGTCAGCATGGGTTCCCCGATTTCCATTCCGGCAGACTATTCTGCCATTTTTAAAGCGATTCACGGACATTTCCGTATAATCGCAGCCTCTTAACGCATGTTCCTGCCGGGTAGAAGCACCCTGCCCTAAGACACATGCGCGCACTTGGACGAGACGATGCCCCATCCACTCAATTCTTACCGGTACGGCGCATCCATTGCGATGTTCCGGGCCAGTTCGCGTTCCCAGCGATCGCCATTGGCGAGCAGCCGGTCCTTGTCATAATAAAGCTCTTCACGGGTTTCCGTGGCGAACTCGAAATTCGGACCTTCGACGATGGCATCAACCGGGCAGGCTTCCTGACAGAAGCCGCAATAGATGCACTTCACCATGTCAATGTCATAACGCACCGTGCGGCGCGTTCCGTCATTGCGGCGCGGGCCAGCTTCGATGGTGATGGCCTGTGCCGGGCAGATCGCTTCGCAGAGCTTGCAGGCAATGCAGCGTTCTTCGCCGTTGGGATAACGGCGCAGCGCATGTTCACCACGGAAACGCGGGCTCAGCGGTCCCTTTTCATAAGGGTAGTTCAACGTTGCCTTCGGCGCGAAGAACTGCCGCATCGACAGGAAGAATGCCCCGACGAACTCCGCCAGCAGGAGCGATTTAGCAGCTTGTGCGAGTTGTGCCATGCTGATTCTCCTTACGGTGTCAGGCCGGTGATTTTAAGAAAGGCCGCGGTTGCGATGACCATGAAGAGCGAGATCGGCAGGAACACTTTCCAACCCAGACGCATCAATTGATCATAGCGGTAGCGCGGAACGAATGCCTTCACCATGGCGATCATGAAGAAGACGAAGAAGAGCTTGAGCATGAACCAGATGATGCCGGGTATCCAGTTCAGGAACCATACATCAACCGGAGGCAACCAGCCGCCGAGGAACAGGATCGTCGTCAGCGCGCACATCAGCGTGATGGCGACATATTCACCAAGGAAGAACAGCAGGAACGCGGTCGACGAATACTCGATCATGTGACCGGCAACGAGTTCCGATTCCGCTTCGACCAGATCGAAAGGCGGGCGGTTGGTTTCGGCAAGCGCCGAGATGAAGAAAATGACGAACATTGGGAACAGGCCAAGCCAATGCCAGTCAAGGAATGTGTTTGGCAGGCCGACCATCGTGCCAAGGCCCGTTTTCTGCGACAGGACGATATCCGTGAGGTTCAGCGAACCGACGCAGAGCAGAACGGTGACAATGACGAAACCGATGGAAACTTCATAGGAAACCATCTGCGCGGCGGAGCGAAGCGCACCGAGGAACGGATATTTTGAGTTCGATGCCCAGCCGGCCATGATGACGCCGTAGACTTCGAGCGATGAAATGGCGAGCACATAGAGAATGCCGACATTGACGTTGGCAATCGCCCAGCCTTCATTGACAGGGATAACCGCCCATGCAGCCATGGCAAGCACCGAGGAAACCAGCGGTGCCAACAGGAAAATACCCTTATTGGCGCCGGATGGAATGATCGGTTCCTTGACCACGAACTTCAAAAGATCGGCAAAGGACTGCAACAGGCCGAACGGGCCAACCACGTTCGGACCACGGCGCAACTGAACGGCCGCCCAGATCTTGCGATCCGCGTAAAGCAGGTAAGCGATGATCAGCAGCATCACCACGAGCATCAGCACTGATTTTCCAAGGATAATCAGCAGCGGCAGGATGTAGGTTGCGAAAATTTCTTCCATATCAGTCTCTTCCCCGCCTACTCGGCCGCCTGCTTGAAGCCGCCCTTGGCCAGCGCGGAACATTCAGCCATGACGGCGGAAGCGCGGGCGATCGGGTTGGTCAAGTAGAAGTCTTGCACTGGCGATACGAAGGCCGTCTTTTCAACGGAGCCCGATGCGTTGGCCAGTTTCGTGATGTCGGCAGCGTCACCGGCCTTGATGGCGTCGATGACAGCCAAATGCGGGTATTCTGCATAAAGCTTGGCGCGCAAAGCGGCCAGCGAGTCGAAAGGCAGTTTCTTGCCAAGAACATCGGACAGAGCGCGCAGGATCGCCCAATCTTCCTTGGCATTGCCGGGCGCAAAGGCAGCGCGGCTGGTCATCTGCACACGACCTTCGGTGTTGACGTAAGTGCCGGATTTCTCCGTATAGGTCGCACCCGGCAGGATAACGTCCGCATTGTGCGCGCCCTGATCGCCGTGGGTACCGATATAGACGGTGAAGGCTCGGCCCTTGTCAGACCAGTTCAGCTCATCGGCGCCGAGCAGGAACAGCACATCGAGCGCGTCCTTCATTTCGCCAACCGATTTGCCACCCTCGCCCGGTACGAAACCGATATCGAGCGCACCAACGCGGCTTGCAGCGGTGTGAATAACGCCGAAACCATTCCAGTCATCGGCAAGTGCGCCGGTGTCCGCAGCAATCTTGGCAGCAAGAGCCAGAACCGCATTGCCATCCGCACGGCTGAGAGCGCCCTGCCCGATGATAATGATCGGTTTCTTGGCCTTCTTCAGCACCGCATGGAATTTCAGCGAACCATTGGCAAGTTCCGCTAATGTATCGGCACCGGCACCGAGATATTCGTAGTTGAAGCGCAGGTCAGCCTGTTCGCCGATCAGTGCAATCGGGATACCGGCAGCGCGCCAGCGCTTGCGCAGACGGGCATTGAGCAGCGAAGCTTCAAAGCGCGGATTGGAACCAATGATCAAAACAGCGTCGGCATCTTCGATACCGTCAATGCTTGGATTGAAGATGTAAGACGCGCGGCCATTGGCAGTGTTCAGAACCGTTCCGTCCTGACGCCCGTCAATATTGGCAGAGCCAAGCGAGGTAACAAGCTGTTTCAGCGCATACATTTCCTCAACGGTGGCAAGATCACCGGCAATCGCGCCGATCTTGTCGCCTGTCGTCTTGGCAACGGCAGCCTTGATTGCATCGAAAGCCTCCGGCCAGCTTGCCGGAACAAGACGGCCATCCTTGCGAACATAGGGGCGGTCAAGGCGCTGCGTGCGCAGACCATCCCAGATGAAGCGGGTCTTGTCGGAAATCCATTCCTCGTTGACGGCTTCGTTGACGCGCGGAAGAACGCGCATCACTTCGCGGCCACGGGTATCAACGCGGATCGATGAGCCGACAGCATCCATCACATCGATAGATTCGGTCTTGGTCAATTCCCACGGACGGGCCTGAAATGCGTAAGGCTTGGATGTCAGTGCGCCGACTGGGCAAAGGTCAATCACATTGCCCTGCAATTCCGATGTCATCGCCTGTTCGAGATAGGTGGTGATTTCGGCATCTTCGCCGCGACCGATCAGGCCAAGCTCGGAAATACCGGCCACTTCCGTCGTAAAGCGGACGCAGCGCGTGCAGTGAATGCAGCGGGTCATCACCGTCTTGACGAGCGGTCCGATGTACTTGTCTTCAACGGCGCGCTTGTTTTCCTTGTAGCGCGATGCACCGATACCAAACACCATGGCCTGATCCTGCAGATCGCACTCGCCGCCCTGATCACAGATCGGGCAATCCAGCGGGTGGTTGATCAGCAGAAATTCCATCACGCCTTCACGGGCCTTCTTGACCATCGGCGTATTGGTGAAAATCTCTGGTGTTTCGCCGTTCGGGCCCGGACGCAGATCGCGCACGCCCATGGCGCAGGAAGCGGCAGGCTTGGGTGGTCCGCCCTTCACTTCGATCAGGCACATGCGGCAATTGCCGGCGATCGACAAACGCTCATGGAAACAGAAACGCGGCACCTCGGCACCCGCCGTTTCCGCAGCCTGCAGAAGCGTGTAGTGATCCGGTACTTCGATTTCCCTACCGTCGACTTTGATCTTTGCCATTATTCTTCTCCGGCACGGGTTGCCGCTTCATAAGCTTCAAACAGATCTTTCAGGGGAACGCCATTGATCGTCATTCCTGCGAGCATGGCGTTTTCGATCTTAACATTGCTCATATTAACATTTGTGAACAAGGTATTGGAAAGGTTCACATCTTCAACTTTTGAATTGCTGAGGTTCGTATTACCGATCCGCACACAAGACAGGTTGACGTTGTTAAATCCGGTGTTCGACAGATTGACGTCGTCAAAGATGGAATTGGTAATCACGCACTCGCGCACATCAAGAACATCGCGCTTGGAATGTATCTCCATTTCAATGCTCTCCTGATGGGGTCTGAAGAGCTTTGGCCTGCGCCGTCCACTCATCCCGCACGATACGTCCGCCAAACTTCAAATGGTCATCAATCCGGGCGACTTCTTGCGCCGACCACGCCGCAATCTGCGCGTAGGTGTAGACACCAAGGCCGTTCAGAACCTTTTCCAGCTTTGGACCTACACCCGAAATCCGTTTCAGATCATCAGGCACAACAGATTTTTCCGTAGCAACCAGCTTTACCGGCGCAGTGGAACCAGTGACCGGAACGTCAGCAGCCGTGACGGCAACGGCTTTCGGAGCAGTTTCCACGGACTTCTTGCGTATGATCGTCTTCAATTCAGCAACATCTGATGCTTGTTTGGCGTCAGTCTCAGGCGCAGTGCCCAGCGGCTTCAATTTTGTATTGGCATCAAGCACACCGGCCAGCGCGCCGGCCCATAAGCCCCACATCTGGCTTGCAATACCGAGACTCAAAACAGACGCAGCCGCTATCGCACCCATGGGCGGCGTCAGCAGATTGGCAGCCGGAACGATCTGCTTCGGCATCACTGCCGACCAGTCTGCGCCCGGTTTCTTGTCTGTCTTGTTATCCGGCATGTGCCCTCAACCCTACTCTGCTGCAACAAGCACGGGGCTTGCCGAAGAAGCATTGCGTGTGAACTCATCAATGCGGCGCTCGATCTCAGGACGGAAGTGCCGGATCAGACCCTGCACCGGCCAGGCAGCCGCGTCGCCAAGCGCGCAGATGGTGTGGCCTTCGATCTGCTTGGTCACGTCGAGCAGCATGTCGATTTCACGCTTCTGCGCATTGCCGACTGCCATACGTTCCATGACGCGCCACATCCAGCCTGTGCCTTCACGGCATGGCGTACACTGGCCGCAGCTCTCATGCTTGAAGAAGTAGGACAGGCGTGCAATGGCGCGAACGATGTCCGTGGATTTGTCCATCACAATCGCCGCAGCCGTACCGAAAGACGACTTGACGTTGCGCAGGCCATCGAAATCCATCGGGCAATCGATGATATCAGCAGCCGGAACAACCGGGCAGGATGCACCGCCGGGAATAACCGCCAGCAGATTGTCCCAACCGCCGCGGATACCGCCCGCATGCTTATCAACCAGTTCGCGGAAGGTGATGCCCATGGCTTCTTCAACCGTGCAGGGACGATTGACGTGGCCGGAGATCATGAACAGCTTGGTGCCGACATTATTGGGGCGGCCAATGCCGGAGAACCATGCCGCACCACGGCGCAGGATGGTTGGAGCAACGGCAACGGATTCAACATTGTTGACCGTTGTCGGGCAACCATAAAGACCCATATTGGCCGGGAATGGCGGCTTCAGACGCGGCTGGCCTTTTTTGCCTTCAAGGCTTTCCAGCAATGCGGTTTCTTCACCGCAGATGTAAGCGCCAGCGCCGTGATGGACATAAATGTCGTAGTCCCAGCCGTTTTTGTTGTTCTTGCCAAGCAACTTGGCATCATAGCACTCGTCAATGGCCGCCTGCAGCGCTTCACGCTCACGGATATATTCACCGCGAACATAGATGTAGCAGGTATTGGCACCCATGGCGAAACCGGCAATCAGGCAGCCTTCGATCAGCGTATGCGGATCATTGCGCATGATATCGCGGTCTTTACAGGTGCCCGGCTCGGATTCGTCAGCATTGATGACGAGATAATGCGGGCGACCATCGCTTTCCTTGGGCATGAAGGACCACTTCAAACCCGTGGGGAAGCCGGCACCACCACGGCCACGCAGGCCAGAGGCTTTCATCTCATTGATGATCCAGTCACGGCCCTTGGCGATGATCCCCGCTGTGCCATCCCATTGGCCGCGTGACATCGCACCCTTCAACGATTTGTCGAAAAGGCCGTAAATATTGGTGAAGATGCGGTCTTTGTCAGCGAGCATATCGCACCCGTCCTACTCTCTTCGTCCATTCTCCAGCGAAAACGCCTATCGTTTCCGCCAATGATATTATCTCGGCTTCTTGCCGAAAACCTTGATGTACTCGGCTTCGCCGCCCTTGGCCAAGGCCTTGGCTTGCTTCACCCAGTCGTCGCGTTCGATACGGCCCTTGAAATTCAGGTAGCCGTCAACCCATTCGCGTTCAGCCTTTTTCCAGCTGGCGACCTGAGCATATGTGTAGATGCCAAGCTCATGCAGAATGCCCGCAATCTTTGGACCAACGCCAGCAATCAGTTCCAGATCGTCTACGACGGCTGGCTTTTCGATTGCTGCGGGGCGGTTCTTGTCCTCGAGCGAAACAGCAGGAGCCTTGATTGACTGCACCGATGGCTTTTCGCCCAGTGAACCCTCGGCAATTTTGGGGTTCCTGATAGCACGCGCCGCGGCAGGTGTTGGTTCAGCGGACTTGGAAGCCGCATCTTCCGCCGCCTTCGATGCCTTCACCTTCGATGGCGACTTGATCGCCTCGCTGGTGGCCACATCGTGCGTCACTGGCTTGGCCGCATTGGTTGGCGGGACGGCTGCGCCATTAGCAGCTTTCGCCGCAGCCTTTGGCTTGGCAGCGCCATTACCACCGGTAAGCGATGTACGCTCACCAATAGGAGCCGATAGATGACGATCAATCTGCGGTCCCGGGGTGATCGTGTCACCCTTGCCAGCTTCAAACGCATCGATGATTTCTTCGAGACGTTCCGGCGTCAGATCCTCATAGGTATCCTTGAACACCATGATCATCGGAGCGTTGACGCAGGCGCCGAGGCATTCCACCTCTTCCCACGACAAGGTACCTGATGCGTTGAGTTCAAACTGATCATGATGAATGCGATGCTGGCAGACCTTTTTCAGATCTTCCGAACCGCGCAGCATGCATGGCGTTGTGCCGCAAACCTGGATATGGGCACGCGTTCCGACCGGCTTCAGCTGGAACTGCGTGTAGAATGTTGCAACTTCCAGGACGCGGATCAGCGGCATGTCGAGCATGATTGCAACATGCTCAATGGCTGCCTTGGTGACCCATCCATCCTGCTCCTGCGCACGCATCAGCAAAGGGATGACAGCCGACTGTTCGCGGCCCTTGGGATATTTCTTGATGGTCAGCTTGGCCCAGGCAGTGTTTTCGCGATTGAACGCAAACGCTGCTGGTTGGACGCTATCTTCTGCAAGACGACGGACGGACATTAGCGATCAACCTCACCAAATACGATATCGAGCGAGCCGAGGACAGCGGAGACGTCGGCCAGCATGTGACCACGGCACAGGAAGTCCATGGCTTGAAGATGGGCAAAGCCCGGAGCGCGCAACTTGACGCGGTACGGCTTGTTGGAACCATCGGAGACAAGGAATACGCCGAATTCGCCCTTCGGCGCTTCGACGGCGGCATAAACTTCACCAGCCGGGACGTGATAGCCCTCGGTGTAAAGCTTGAAATGATGGATGAGCGCTTCCATCGACCGCTTCATCTCACCACGCTTCGGTGGGACGATCTTCGCTGACATATTGGAAACAGGCCCTACCCGCTCCTTTCCCAGCAGGAGATCGACGCACTGGCGCATGATGCGAACCGACTGGCGCATTTCTTCCATACGGATCAGATAACGATCGTAGCAATCACCGTTCTTGCCGATCGGAACATCAAATTCCATCTCGGAATAGCATTCATACGGCTGCGACTTGCGCAGATCCCAGGCAGCACCCGAACCACGCACCATTACGCCGGAGAAACCCCATGCCCAGGCATCCTCAAGCGTTACAACGCCGATATCGACGTTACGCTGTTTGAAAATGCGGTTCGGGGTGATCAGATCATCGAGATTCTTGACGGTCTGCAGGAACGGATCGCACCACTTGCCGATGTCTTCGACGAGTTTATCAGGAAGGTCCTGATGCACCCCGCCGGGACGGAAATAGGCCGCATGCATACGGGCACCACAGGCGCGCTCGTAGAACACCATCAGCTTTTCACGCTCTTCAAAGCCCCAGAGCGGCGGCGTCAAAGCGCCAACGTCCATGGCCTGCGTGGTCACGTTGAGCAGATGCGAGAGAATGCGGCCAATTTCCGAGAATAGAACACGGATCAGCTGGCCGCGCTTGGGCACTTCAATGCCGAGCAGACGCTCGACAGCCAGCGCATAGGCATGTTCCTGATTCATCGGCGCCACATAGTCAAGGCGGTCGAGATAGGGCACGGCCTGCAAATAGGTTTTGGCTTCCATCAACTTCTCGGTGCCGCGATGCAGAAGACCGATATGCGGGTCAACGCGCGCGACAACTTCACCATCCAATTCCAGCACAAGGCGCAAAACACCGTGTGCCGCAGGATGTTGCGGGCCAAAGTTAATGTTAAAGTTGCGGACGCTGTGTTCAGTCATATTTCGCTCCGCGAAACGTGAGTAGTGAATGGTGAGTAGTGGTCATCAACGTCGTACCTAATTCATTCAGCCTGTTGTTTACTCTGTACAGTGCGGATCAGCGCCCTAAGCATTTTCCCGTTCACTTCGCACTGCGACAGCAGATCAACTTCTTCATTCTGACCCAAAAAGCCAACGCGACGCGATAGCAGAATATGAGTCTCCAGTTCCTTCAATGAGCCTTGTGCTATTCGCAGAAACTGCACAAACGACCCTCTATTCTCTCGCCCATAACCTTCCGCAATATTCGCGGCAATTGAAATGGCCGCACGTCGCATCTGCGCAGTCAGCCCATAAACCTCTTCCTTCGGGAAGCTCTTAGTCGCTCCGTAACAACATTCGGCAAGAAACATTGCCGACTGCCACACTTTCAAGTCCCGATAGGATTCGATCCTTTGTTGCAAAAACCCCTACTCACTACTGACTACACCACTACCAACTTATTACTTACTGCTTCGCCTTCTCATCACCGGGCAGCACATAATCAGTGCCTTCCCAAGGTGACTGGAAGTCGAAATTGCGGAATTCTTGCCGCAGTTCCACAGGCTCATACACCACGCGCTTGACTTCATCATCATAACGAACTTCGACGAAGCCTGTCAGCGGGAAGTCCTTGCGCAGTGGATGCCCTTCAAAACCGTAATCGGTCAGGATGCGGCGCAAATCCGGATGACCGGAAAACAGCACACCATAGAGATCATAGGTCTCGCGCTCATACCAATCGGCACCCGGATAAACAGGCGTCGCCGATGGCACCGGCGTATCCTCATCGGTCGCAACCTTCACACGAATGCGCAGGTTCTGACGCGGGGACAGGAGGTGATAGACCACATCAAAGCGATGCGAACGATATGGATAATCCACGCCGCTGATATCGATCAGCGAGATAAACTGGCACTGCACATCATCACGCAGGAATGTCAGCGTGTCGATCAGCGCACCGGCTTCCACTTCAACCGTCAGATCGCCATAGGCAAGTGCTACGGACTTCAGCGAAGAACCCAGCTTTTCGGTGAGATAACCGGAGAGTTCATTCAATGCTTCTTCAAACATCGCCCTCTCCTATCGCTCAATCGTGCCGGTGCGGCGGATTTTCTTCTGCAGCATCAAAACACCATAAAGCAGCGCTTCCGCCGTGGGTGGACAACCGGGAACATAGATATCGACCGGCACAACCCGATCGCAGCCACGAACCACCGAATAGGAATAGTGGTAGTAACCGCCGCCATTGGCGCAGGAACCCATGGAAATGACATAACGCGGCTCTGGCATCTGGTCGTAAACCTTGCGCAGGGCCGGGGCCATCTTGTTGGTCAGCGTACCGGCTACAATCATCACGTCGGACTGACGCGGTGACGCGCGCGGTGCAAAACCGAACCGCTCACCATCATAGCGCGGCATGGATGTGTGCATCATTTCGACCGCGCAGCAGGCAAGGCCGAAGGTCATCCACATCAGCGAACCGGTACGCGCCCAGGTGACAAGCGCGTCAGCAGACGTGACGAGAAATCCCTTGTCGGCAAGTTCATTGTTGATCTCACCGAAAAACGCATCATCGGAACCCAGAGGCTTGCCCGTGTTGGGGTCAATAATACCTTTGGGCCTCGGTGCAACGAGGGTGGTGTTGCTGTCGGTCAATCCCATTCCAGCGCTCCCTTTTTCCACTCATAAATAAAGCCGATTGTCAGAACGCCGAGGAAGATCATCATCGACCAGAAACCGAACCAGCCAATCTTGCTGAAGGCGACCGCCCACGGGAAGAGGAAGGCTACTTCCAGATCGAAGATGATGAACAGAATCGAGACAAGATAGAAGCGGACATCAAATTTCATGCGGGCATCATCGAATGCGTTGAAACCGCACTCATAGGCCGACAATTTTTCCGGGTCTGGCGACTTGTATGCGACCAGAAAAGGCGCAACCAACAGTGCCAAACCGATTACCAGCGCTACCCCGATGAAGATAACGATGGGCAGGTAGGAACTTAAAAGCTCGTTCATGATCCGACTTTTTCCGCCTTGTGAACTCAGGCTGACAAGAATGCCATGTTATGCACATGACTGCCACATATACGCGACAGACCGCCCCGGCTTTAACACCGCTGCGATGCGGCGAGGGTTAGCGCGTTAGCGCCATGCGCGCAAGTGCAACAATCGCCCCAGTGTCACCCCGATTTGGTCACCATTGCGTGACGCAGATCGGTAAAAAGCTGCATATTTTGCTGTTTTATGCCAGTTTAGCCCGCAAAACGCAGCTGAATCGCTCTTTAGAATGATATTAATGTGCCTTGTCGGCCTGTTCGTCCGCGACGTGGTTTTCAGAACTGCGACATTCGGTCCTATAAACGATTTAGGGCAAAATACAGATATTCTGCGCGCAGCAAAACAACACTCGCACCAAGGCGCGAATGCTGTTTCACCAACTCCGGGAAAGAGGGGCGCTTAAAGACCCGCAAGTGGCTCCAGACTGAGCCTTTCACCCTCTTCGGAAACATATTTCTTCTGCTGCGCCCTGCGGTCCAGCAGCAGCGACCAGATCGCCACGCCGAGCCCCAGCAAAGCCAGCACCGCGCCCACAAAGGGGAGATTCTGATAGGACACACCCCATGTCAGCGCCGCGCCACCAACCCAGGCACCTGCGGCATTGCCAGCATTGAATGCACCCTGATTAAGCGTGGCAGCCAGATTCGGGGCTTCGCTTGCGGTTTCAACGACTCGCATTTGCAATGGCGGCACAATAACGAAAGTCAGAATGCCCCAAAGAAACACCACGGCAATCGCAGCCGCCGCGCTGCCGCTGACTTCAGCAAGCAAGGCATGGGTGAATACGACAGTGACCAATGTGCCAATAACGGTCGGCATCAACTTCCAGTCGGCAAGCCTGCCACCGATGACGTTGCCAATGGTCATACCAGCGCCAAACAGCAACAGCACCCATGTGACCGCCGAGGTCGATATGCCTGAAACGTCGGTGAGAATCGGCTTTATATAAGTAAAGACTGCAAAGAGGCTGCCGGAGGCCAGCGCCGAAATCAGCATAGCGAGCCAGACCTGCAATTTCCCGAGAACCTTGATCTCATTCAGAATGCCCCCACCCTTCTCTTCTTCCCTGGCCGCAGGCACAAGCAGCGCAATGGCAATGACCGCGGCTATGCCAATGGCAACAACGGCAAAGAAGGTCGAGCGCCAGCCATAGACCTCGCCGAGGGCCGTACCGGCCGGAACGCCGAGAATGTTGGCGAGCGTCAGGCCGGCAAACATCAACGCAATGGCGCTGGCACGCTTGTGGCGAGGCACAAGGCTGGCGGCAACAACGGAACCGATACCGAAAAATGCACCATGGCCAAACGCCGTGACCACCCGGGCGATCATCAGCATCCAGTAATTGGGAGCGATGGCACAGAAAAGATTGCCAATGACAAACAGCATGGCAAGACCGATGAGAACCGGCTTGCGTGGCAATGATGCAGTGGCGATAGCGATGATGGGCGCACCGATGACAACACCAAGGGCGTATCCGGTGACGAGCAGACCCGCATGGGGAATAGTGACGTGCAGATCAGCGGCCACTTCTGGCAAAAGCCCCATGATGACAAATTCGGTCGTACCGATGCAGAACGATGCAATGGCAAGGGCAAGAATCGGCAAGGGCATGGATGGCAACCATCAGGGCTCGAGTAAGGAATGACGATGCCTAGCCCAAGAAGGTTTCACAATTGTTCTTTGTGCAACGCAGCAATGCATTTATGCGGGGATGGGAAGTTGGTTGATTGAGGGCGGATCAAATCAACCACACACACAGCCGCCAAACGACACAGGCAGCAGGAGCCTATCTACTGCCTGGTTGATCGTCCTATTGGCCTAGCAACAAACTCGCCTGACATGGTCAACTGATCAGAACTGCATGCGGAACTGAGCCGTTACCGAACCGCCGATAATATTCTCGCCGTACTGAAAATCACCACGCACGCTGCCGATAACAAGCCGGTCAACACCATTTATCTTGCCTGTTAAAGCAAGAAGATTGGCACCGAAGCTCACTTCACCGTATGTTTTCAACCGTTCTGTCTTTACCGGTAGAACAACCGGATTGGCACTGCTCGGATCCATTGTCAGGGTCGCATTAATATCGCCAGCAAAGTCATGATAGGCGGTTGCCGTGATGAAAGGCGACAGACGGATACGGTCATCCTTGAAGAAGAAATTCCGGGAAACGGTAATACCGCCAAAACCAATCAGGCTCTCAACATCGGAGAAACGCACGCGCGCCTCGTTCTGGTTGAGCAGGATATTATGGGGAATAAGCAGATCATCCGTGCTGCTCTTCGAATAGGTAAAGCCAGTAGCGGGAATGAACGACCAGTCCTTATATGGGAGCGTATAGGAGGTGGAACCGCTAATCGATGTACGCCTGCCGCCAACATCTCCGTTCTTGATCTTGAAGACCGGATCATCAACATTGACGGTATAATCCATCAGTTCCTGACGCACCTGGAGATCAATAAAGAACGGTCCCTTAGTATAGGCGGTATAGGCGCCGTAGAACACCGAATTGAAATCGGTGGTGTTCGCAAAGTTTTTCTGGTCGGACTTACCGAATATCTGACCACCTGTAAGGCCAAAATTGACGTTGCCGCCTGTGTCCTGAATATTGAACACGCCTGCGTCGAGGCCAACCTGATAGCCATAATAGCTTGTCTCGATCGTTGCCGGCGCCTCAACAGCGGTGCCGTCCGGCTGGTAGATCGTGCCCTTGGTATCGATCTTGGACATACCACCATTGGTTCTGATCCATGGAGCAAGACCAAACTGGTTCTTCTCAGGATCAACAGGCGCCGAGATCAGACCGCTCGATGGCTTGAAGAATGATGAACCGATAACATTCTGTGCCGCGATAAATCCGGAGACCACACTGCTTGCAGCTGTACCATTGATACCGGAACGAATGACAAACCTCGAAGGATCACTCCCTGACCCACCAATACGAGCCACGTCGTATTGGATGACACCACCCGACGGCAGGCCTTCAACGGTCACTGTTCCATCTCCGCCCTTGGCCGCGTCCAGAACAAGAATCGTCTTGCCGAAGGCGCTTGGTGCCTGACCAGCAGAGAGCCCGTTGAGTTTTAGAGTGGTCGTTCCCATCAGAACACCACCAACGGTAACAGCGTCAGCCGTTGAATTGTCAAAATCGACATCAAGAGCAATATTAGAACCGGCGTGTCCGACGTAATCGCCCGATATTGTCAGCTTGTCACCAACAGCACCGTTGACCAGACTGAGGGTACCACCTGCGTTATTTTCAAAGCGCTCCAGCCCATTGAGCTGCGTATTGCCAGTGGCTTTTATTAGGCCGAAATTCTGGATGACATCATTACTGCCGAGCATATTCGACACACCCGAATTGCCCATGTTCCAAACGCCGCCAGCCATATTGTTGACGAATGTCTGCGCGCCTGTGCCCGACGCGAGCATGCCCTGCATCTGCCCACCGGAGTAATTATTGAGGATTGCCTGACCGGCAACATTATCGAGCAAAACTGGGCTACTGATCGTCGAATAATTATCGAATGTCACAACGCCAGTACTGCTGCTGCGCAGTGCAGTTTGACCGGCCGTAATATTTTGATCGAGCAAAGCGTGGGAATTTGTTGTTTCACCCTTGAAGGAGATGGCAGTATCCGTGGCGGTTACGGCACCACCAAGATCAAGTTCCATAGCACCATTTCCGGTCGTCTCCAGGGATATCGCAGTGTTGCCGCTAATCGTGTTACCAGTCTTGACGGAGATATCTCCATTCTGAGATTTGACGAAAACACCGTAGCCGCCACCTTTTATTGCGCCAGGCCCAACAACAGATACTCGTCCGCCTGTAGATCCCGCAGAAACAGCAGCGCCCGACGTACTTTGGATGGTGCCATAATTTTCAATATTTACATTTCCTGCACCGGTGGCATATGCATCTATCCCCGTCGCACCGGTTACATTTGCGCCGGTCCGGATATTTGTTTCTCCGGTTGTTTCTCTGGTGACAATAGCCGAACCTGCAGAATTGCTGATTGCGCCATCTCCCGTCGTCCAGACGCTAACTCCATTCCCCGTGTTGGCAACATTCACACCAACGGGTGATAACGTTGAGATTGTACCTTGGTCCGCACGCGCTCGGATGTCAGCAATAACGGTGCCTGAAACAGTGCCGCCCGTTTGTCCAAAAGCTTTTGTGACAACCTTACCACTGCTAACAAGCGTCCCTCCACTCATCAGATAGCTATTGGTCTCAACAGAACCGCGCATTGTACCGCCGGATTGACTGAACGTAGACGTTTTTGCGTCTCCGCTAAAATCACCGTCACCAGATAGAGCATATGTGTTCGCCTGAACATCACCAGACATCGTCCCACTAGATTGGGAATACAAGGCTGTAGACGCACTACCCTTCATAATCCCGCCAGTTTGCGAGATATTGGTGGACGTGCTAACTAAACCGCTGTCTTGAACTGTTCCCCCATCGCGAATAATTGCCGTTTCCGCAGTTACCTTACCTCGCAAGCTCCCACCGGAAAGATCATAATTCTTGGCGAAATTATTCTGACCTTCTAGAGATCCTCCCGTCTGATTGATAGCAATCGCCGCACTGATTGTGCCTTTTGCCGTCCCGCCAGATAAGTTATATATTGGCGCGAGCGCAGTGCCTTGCATGAGACCGCCGCTTTGCGAAATATTTGCAGCCGTAATGGTGCTGGTATTGGTAACAGTACCACTATCAAGATTATAGGCATTGGTCGTAACCAGCCCGCGTACCGTGCCGCCAGTCTGCAGCACACTCGTCGTAGCGACCAATTGGGCATTGGCAAGAATTTCACCAAAGTTGCTGATGGTTGCGGTATTTGTATTGACTTTGCCCGTACTTGCCAACAAGCCATCCGACAACTGGTAATCCAGCGTCGTGGCAGTGCCTTCAATTGAACCACCAGTTTGTTTAATACTGATATCAGCGTTCAATTGACCGCTTGCCAGAATAATACCATTGCCCCGAATTGTTGCCGTTTGGGTCTTGACAATACCCGTACCTGCGATCAGCCCCCCAGAAAAATCATAATCCTTGGTCGTCGCAGTGCCTTCAATCGAGCCACCGCTTTGCGCGATGCTAACATCGGCATTCAGTTTACCGCCGACTTTAACAATACCAAGGCCGCGGACTGTTGCGGTATCAGTTTGCACGACACCTGTACCGGCAATCAGACCGCCCGAAAAATCGTATTTCTTGGTCGTCACAGTGCCTTCAATCGAGCCACCACTTTGTTCAACGCTGACATCGGCATTTAACTGACCACCGGCCAAAACAGTGCTGTTGCCACTGACTGTTGCGGTGTCGGTATGCACGAGACCTGTGCCGGCAATCTGACCACCAGAAAAATCATATTTCTTGGTCGTCGCAGTACCTTCAATCGAGCCATCGCTTTGTTCAATGCTGACATCGGCATTTAACTGACCACCAGCCAAAACAGCACTGTTGCCACGGACCGTAGCCGTTTGAGTTTTGACAACACCTGTACCTGCGATCAGCCCCCAGAAAAATCATAATCCTTGGTCGTTGCAGTACCTTCGATCGAGCCACCGCTTTGCGCGATGCTAACATCGGCATTCAGTTTACCGCCGACTTTAACAATACCAAGGCCGCGGACTGTTGCAGTATCAGTTTGCACGACACCTGTACCTGCGATCAAACCGCCCGAAAAATCATATTTCTTGGTCGTGGCAGTACCTTCAATCGAGCCACCGCTTTGCGCGATGCTGACATCGGCATTCAGTTTACCGCCGACTTGAACAATACCAAGGCCGCGGACTGTTGCAGTATCAGTTTGCACGACACCTGTACCGGCAATCAGACCGCCCGAAAAATCATATTTCTTGGTCGTTGCAGTACCTTCAATCGAGCCACCGCTTTGTGTGATGCTGACATCGGCATTCAGGTTACCGCCGACTTGAACAATACCGAGGCCGCGGACTGTGGCAGTATCAGTTTGCACGACACCTGTACCGGCGATCAAACCGCCCGAAAAATCATAATCCTTGGTCTTCGCGTTGCCAGCCAGCACTCCTCCGGACTGCGAAATACTATCGTCCGCGTTTAAGGTAGTACCAGCGGCAATAGTGCCAGTTTTACTGATGGTTGCAGTCTCTACCCGTATTGTGCCATTTGTAACTGCCCCCGCACTTACATCCAGGGTATTCTGTCTCTGTGTGGTTCCCCCCAGATCTAGGGTGCCGCCAGTAACGCTGGTTGAGCCATTTATACTACCGAGTGGGCTATTTCCAAATATGTTAGGAGACCCATCAAGCTTCAGCGTTCCTTCGCGAACCTCAGTCCCACCCGTGTAATCATTATTGTCATTGCTCAGGGTAACAGTGCCAAGGCCGTTCTTGACAAATTTCGAACCATCCCCACCTCTAATTCGAGTGTTTATTACGGCATTCACCGCTGGATCAGCTGTCACAAGCGTTTCGGCACTTGAAAGTCCAAGTGCCCCCGAGCCCCCAAGCACATAATTATCTGTCTTGAAATTCAGACCACTAATGCCCTGAGTGCCGCTAACACCCACGGTCCCAGCTGTGCCCATGAAAACCGCAGTACTACCGTTGTTCCAACCAGCACCAGCAGTCGTTCCGACTGCGTTCGTCCAGTTTGAACCGTTCCAATTCCCGGAACCGCCATCAACAGTACTGTTAGGCGTCGACCCTCCCCCAGCATTGTCCCCATCCCAGTACTGCTCGGCAGCCAGAATCGGGCCTGGAGAAAACAGATTCAACCCAACGGATATTAGACTGGATGCGAAAACAGTCCGACCTAAACAAGTCGCTGATTTGAGACGGCAGATAAGCTTGGTATTTACCCAAACAGATTCTTGACGGCTATTGAGGAAAGACGCTTCTTGCTTGTTCAATGAATTGATTTCCGCTGGCCAGACTCTGGTGAAACAAATCATGCGATATATCGCATGCGCAAGCTATACAAGGAGAATAAAGCGTTCAAGCCGGGGATACACTTACATTGAAAGAGTTGCAAATATGTATCGCCCCAGTTACTTTAGTTCACTAGAACAGTCAAAAGTTACAACGACATGACACTTAGGGGCTGCTCTAATGCTTGGCTATACAAGGCTGCGATCGAATGGCCTAGACAGAGGAGCTAACTTTTCCCAAGCCTCAATCTGCTCCCTCATAATATTGAGCGAAAGCTCTTTTTTCATCGATTGAAAACGAGAAACTGATTCATCTACATAAGCTCTATGTTCGAGTATTACGAGGAACTCACATCCTCTGGCTCGCGTTAACAATTCCACCTTCATCTGAGTCATTCTCAAGAAACGCAATTCTTCCATTATCAGGTAAAAGCTGGATGGAGTAAAAAAATACTCGTGAGCGTCAACGTACTCAGTACCCTGAACTGCACTTTTAGATGAGTTATACCTTGAAATGGGATCCGATCTCATCATGTTTACGTCCATGACAAACCCTTGCCACCAAGCAATCAAATCCTTCTGGTCGTAGCGGGCAGTTGCTTGTGACTCTTCCCTATACAGGGCGCTCAGAGAATGGCGGGACGCATTTGAAAAGTCATCCTCAAGAGTTTTTGCAGTGTCGGTTAGACTTTGGAAAATATCGAAACAGAATCGTTTATCCGGGACAATCAATATCAGTTTCCCACTAGGACGCAGCAGTTTGGAGCTTTCGTTAATGAACTGGATAAAATTGGTCATATGCTCGACAACATGTGAAGCAAATACGACCTCAAAACTGCTCCCTTGAACCAACTCACTGAGTGGCTCGCCCGCCCACACAAAATCAACGTCCTCTATGAAGGATGTATCAACTTTGAGCGCCGCATATTTTTCCCTGAGCTCTGCAGCGCTTGCATGATCCACGATGGAAACATCATAACCATCTCTGCGTGGAAACACTGGCATATAGCTTGGGCCAATTTCTAAAACCCGTGATGATTTTGAAATCAGATTTCTAACATAACCTCTGAAATCGCCCACGTGATGATCCTGAATATCATCATCGCTCGGAGACAAAAAAAACATAGATCACTCCTCATCAATTCAGCTTTGTCTTGAGATAACGTCAGTGGTCGTGCTAACTGTCAATCATACAATTGCTCGTATAACACGGGTTTAGCACGGAAAACTTATGGCACATTTCTCCACTTTTATTGTAAACAGTGTAAACGAAAAAAAGTTTTCAAAATTCAGTGCCGGCTTAGTCGCTTCAGTAAGCACTCCTTATGAAATCATTCGCATAAACGACGCGCGTTCTATGGCGGAAGGCCTCAATCGAGGAGCGTCGAAGGCAAATGGTGATATTTTGATCTTTTGTCACGATGATATTGATTTCGTTACAAAAGAACCCATCGCTAAAGTAGTTCGTGACTTAAATTACTACGATATTGCAGGCGTAGCAGGCACCGAACGATTGGTAAGCGGTAATTGGTATGACGCGGGGCAACCATACCTTCAGGGCAGCATACTCGCCCCATCTCTTGTTCCAGGTAAGTTTGAATTACAGGTCTTTGGACAGGGGCGCTCTGACGTTTTTGGCGGAACGAAGGCGTTGGATGGAGTGTTTATAGCCTGCCGACGAGAAACTTTTGAAAAGCTCGGCGGCTTCGACGCTGAAACATTCAACAGTTGGCATGGATACGATATTGATTTCACGTTTCGTGGTTACTTGGCAGGTGCGAAGCTTTGCGTAACTGCCGATATTTTACTTTACCACGATTCACATCCGGCAACTTTTTCGGAGGAGAAATTGAATGAATACGCGGCCGCGCAAGCTTTGATATTTAATAAATTCTCGAATGAATTAGATTCTGAGCCAGGCGTCAGAACGCACACTAATATTGAAGTGAGCAATTGGGACGAGGCAGTGCAAAGATTCTATAAAAGCCGCAAAAGCTTCCTGGAATGTAGCTAACGACCCGCGGCTTGTGTCCTTTTCGATTGGCCTAAGTTCTAAAAATATTGACCATTTTACGCAAGGGCGATGTCAACCGCCAGCTTGTTGATAGGCTCATTGCTTCCAGATCTCTAGATATCGCTTCCAGATCACTCGATAAAGCTTGTACGCGCGCTTCACTTGAGTTGGCTCTCTCGGTTTCACTCGTGATCTTTAGCTGCAAATCGTCAGCCCTTACCTTCTCCTGTTTTGCATTTGTTGCCAATTTGGAGAGCAAACTCTGAGCATTTATGAGGTCCGACTCGAGTTTATGTGCAGCCTGCGTGACTTCTTCTAATTCAGCTTTAAGCTGATGCGAGGCAGTATTCAAATTCTCTACTTGGGAGCCCAAACTATGGGCAATAAGCGCATCTTCCCCGTAAGAATCCAGGTTTGTTACATCGGCTTCGCCTCCGCGACGGACATTCGTTGCCCCGGAAAATTCATCCAGCAAATAAGAGTCTCTTACCGCGGGACTTCCATCCGCTTTCTTGAAAACAGCAATAAAATCATTCCAGACGTCACCATCACGCTTCAACGTTCCACTTTCGACCAAGTCGATGTCTCTACCATTCAAACGGGCCCATTTCACCAACGCAATGCCTGCGTCGGGATAAAAGCGCCAATTATCCGTAGGAAAGGTATGGTAAGGACCATTAGATGGCGCATTTAAGTAAAAATATCCACCATCCTTCAGCGCATCAACTACGTTCAAGAATGTCTGCCAAAATAGCGGATCATGCTCGAAACATGACGTCGACACACACAGATCAAATGAATTGTCTTCAACCGGCAATGGATCGCCAATGTTATATACGATATCCACACCCGGCCCAGCTTCCAGGTCGACTCCGACATACTCAACTGCCGATGGGGCTGCAGATCGCAGGCTCCCATTTACATCCATCGCACCAACGTCAAGCAAACGGACCTTTTGAGCAGGATCAACGTAGGAGTTCAGAAAAGCGGCTCCTGCTCGACGGGCAGTATCATGCATTTAGGCTGTCTCCAGATTTATTAGAGTGCAATTTCTCGACATCGAGTATAGCACTGCTCGATAAATTTCAGCACACTGACAGATCGGTGCGACTCATCATCAAATGGCAATGAGGCATGGTCTTCTAAATGCCTCGATATATCATTCGCGGACCAAGACTCGGTTTCAAATATTTGATTCTTGAACAATCTGGGTTTCGCAGAAAGCGTTTCTGTAAGAACAGTCGCACCGCAGGCCGCCGCCAGATAGATTCTTGGTTCAATCGCCCCTTGTCCATCGGCATGTACATTCACAACAATCCGCGACTGTTTACATATACTGGCAAATTCCCTCCCTGACACTCCGTGCGCAATCCAGATGAATCGAAAAGGCGCGGTGCGAAGGAAATCAAGTCGCCAGTTCCGATGTGGCGTCGCCTTCCCTACAAACGAAATATCCCATCGTTTGTGTATTCTAGTTGGTGGGCGAAACCACTTCGTATTGATAGGCAGCTCACGAAATTCGTCTACCGGAAACCCAAGTTTCTCTATGGATGTTCTCTTGCTTGGATCATAAAAAACTTTCCAATGGAAGCACTCCCAAGCCAATCTTTGGTATACGAGTAATCGTAATTTTGTTTCGTCAGTTTCAATAAACTGCCCGTCCACAACATTGGGAACAGGTTCTGAAAGGAAGGCAATCCTTATACCAGGAATTCTAAGAATATACTCCCGTGGATACAACTCAGGACGATAGAACAAGGTTATATCCGGCCGAAAATTGTGAACAATATTTAGCCAACCGTAGTGACCTTCGTCGACATCGGCACAAAGAATATCAGGATTATTTTCCCAGCCTTCGGGAAAATGATTTTCGAAGTATGTTTTCGGACCGACGACGGCAATTCGCATGTAATTGCCTATCGCATCCGCGATATCAGGGCGCGTAGAGGGCGAGTTAATTTCCAGCTGGTGGAATTCAGAACTGCGGATTTGTCATTTCGAGCAACCTCAAGTTGGTTACTTACTTCTGCTACTCTTCTCTCGAGTTCGGCGACGCGCTGTGAAGAATCAGCCCAGCCCATTCGTTCAGGCAGCCCGTGAGCAATTAACGAAATTAGGTCTCTATAGAACAACCACTGCTCTGGCTTTTCTTTCATCTCAGACAACATAGCGATACGCGGGTCCTTTGAGTCAAGAAACAGGACGCCCAAACCGTGCGAATGAAAAAATTCCAACGTGAAGTAGTTTTCGGAAAGCTCTTTCCATAACCGATGCACACCGAAACCCCGGTCATGAACGTTGGTATCATGAAACAGCACCACCCCTTGCGATGACATAGCTGTTACCCACGTATCAAAATCTTCCTTGACTGCTTCATATGTGTGCAAACCGTCAATATGCAACAGATCGATTGATCCCGCAGAGAATGTTGGCCTCGCTTCATGGAAGTAATTCCTGATAAGCCGCGCATTTTCAAACGTTCGCTCGGTGTACGAGCGAAGATCATTATATATTCCGTCACCATTGTAGTGACCGGCATGATCGTCGCCGAACCAGCAATCGATTCCGAAAAGTTGAGTATTTAACTGATATTGTTTGGCTGCTGTGCATGCTGCAATGAAGCTTGCGCCATTATGAACACCAAGCTCGACATAACTGCGTGGACGTAGCAATTTAAAAAGCACAAAAAGAAAAGGAATGTGGCCAGACCATGCAGTGACAGGCATCTTTGTTGGAAGGCTGAACAATGGCTCCACCAGACTGGAAAATACATCGGGTTTATTGTCCACTGGAATAACGTTCGCAACAGATGCGATTTTGAGCTTGTCCATCTTCATAGGTTTTTTCTCTGTCCTTTTGTCAGAAAGCATAATTTGTCCGCTACTCCCAATAAGGGTAAACGAGTAATCATCCGATTCATCAACCACATTCACATCAGATAGCAGTGCAATCGATGACATCATCACATAGTCAGAACTCTCCACATACTCTGATTTTATATATGGGAACGTAAAATCTAGCTCCTGTTCGCTGGAATGACCACTCATCGCGGGGTAACTGAGCGCCAAATCAACGAAAAACTCATCAGAATGCTTGCGAAACCGCAATTCGTTTGCAAGATCTTTCCAATGCGTTCCCTCCTTCTTCTTTAGGAGTCCTCCTTCCAGCACCAGTCTGTTGTGGCCGGCCACAAGCTTGAAAGTTATTTGCACGCGACTTCTGATCGGAATATGGAGCAACCAGGTATTGCTGGGCTTTCCCACGGTTAGATCGTGTCCAGGCGCTGCCACGGCATGATAACCTTGATGAACTTTTAAATTGTTTGCTTTTTGATAGGCGCTTTTCGAAAGGATCACTTTTACGTACTTTGAGGGGTCTACTCCTCGACGAAATGGGCGCTCGAATATATTGCCCCCTGCAAGATCGCTAGGGCATAGATTCAACCAAGGCAATTCAATTAAATCATGTGTACGATTAGCTAAAAGAAACTCCTCAAGCTCTGCCCTATTGGCAAACGGCAAAAACTCGTCGCAATCAAGAAAAAAAACGTAATCGGCTTTGCCACTATCAAATGCATGATGAGCGAAAAACGTTGCCAGTTCAGATTGCGGGTAACCTCGAGATATCAAGTTAAACAGCTGCAAACCCGAAAAGTCGTAATTTTTTGCCAGTTCCAGCGACTTATCAGTGGATGAATGATCGACAAGATATAACGTGTTGAAAAACTCTGCGCATTGATCCAAAAACGCCCCTATAATTGGGGATTCGTTGCGCATCATGCAAAAGCACGCGATATTCAAACCCATTTGGCAGTCCATCAATCTAGCATTGAATTTTTTGGCATGACGTTAAGGTTGCATCGCGCCTTTATAAGGCTGCATCGATACCTTATGGTGAAGACCTGTCAAGCAATTAATATGAAGGGTCAAGGGAGACAAAAGACAATAATTATCGTTGTCGATCGCGCTTGAAACTACGTGTGAGTGCTGAAAAAACGATAAAACTCATAGATGCGAATGATTCATAATTAAGCTTTAAGCCTTAGTGAAACACAGAAAGAATGGCGCTAAGCCCACAAAACTGATTTATGCTGCAAATTTGGAATTATTCCGATATAATCAAACACCTCCTGCTTTACCTCGCCTTGTATTTTGTATGTTCCGCGACGAAAACGCTCAAATTTCAACAGATTGAAAAACTCTCAGCGACAGCATTGACGTAACAATTGCCCCGCCGCTCATGCAAATATGCAAGATTGTGCTGCCTCAAGAATGGCCCCAGTGCTTACCGGTAAACAAGAGCTCTGGCCTAAGAGAATCATCAAAGTTTGTCGGCCTCCGTCACCACACTGCGATCAGTAGAGCCCGCAGGACAATGTGCGAGAAGAAGTACCTACGGCCCGATAGAAAATCACCTCGTGCGTATTGTCTGTGACCGAGACCTTGTCGGCAGTGCCGAGTGCCTTCTCGAATGATCATCAGTCCCCTCCCTCAGTCGCCAATCCAATTGGATCGGTGATAATTCTAAGGACAAAGCGAGAATCGCCCTAACGCAAGAATTCGTCTTGAGTTTCCCCAGCGGAACGTGGGCGATAGCAAGCTTCCGCTGATCCGGCTTAGTACAAGCTATCGCCGACTGTATCACAGCTTACAAACTCTTTGGGAGAGGCAACGAAGCTTGCCGCCACTTATGCCCCATTTGCGTCAATAACTGTGCAGCACAAACGTGCTCGACGAGCTGAAAGAAGTTCTATTCGTCACACAAAAATGAACAAAAACCGGAGCAACTGCCCCGATATTCCAACTTATCTGAAAGTATCTTTTTGGGGAGTATTATTGATTTTAAGAAAGCAAAAGTGGCGCGAGTGACGGGGCTCGAACCCGCGACCTCCGGCGTGACAGGCCGGCACTCTAACCAACTGAGCTACACCCGCGCACTTTGCAAACCAGAAGTTCATCTGGTGTGAGGCGTCGTTTAAGGGGTTCGCAGGGGAGTGTCAAGCGCTTCGCAACACGAAAAATGCGATTGTGAAAAACTCTTCAAACAAATCATAAAAGTGTCGTATACCCCCTTGCCAATAGCGCGCGAAACGCCTAAACGCTCCCCACACACCCTCTGTGAGGGGCGATTAGCTCAGTTGGTAGAGCGCTTCGTTTACACCGAAGATGTCGGGAGTTCGAGTCTCTCATCGCCCACCATTCCACTGTGGAATATAGAATATCCCCTCAATAAACCTCCTGATCTATCAGCAACTCCGCCTATGTGCTGGATTGCATGAATGATACTGGTTTTGAGTTTCGTGATGCGGTTTCTGCATCTATCCCAATAAGAGAATCGGTTTGCAGGCAAAAATCATGGTCTTGCACAATGACGGCTGAAGCTTAGGGACAGATACGCTGTCTGACTTTCTCTGCTGCAATCAAACAGGCCCTGTGTTTTCCTCATTGCACGCATCATTTTCTGCGGCAACAATGTGTTTCTCCTTCCAAGAGACAAACCAAATAATGGGAACAACACATGGTAACGACCCGCACGTCACGAATCGCCGTCTTTTCGCTTGCTACACTCTATCCTGCCCTTGCCCATGTGCCCCTCGCCTATGCCCATGTGGGCGTGGGTGAGACCAGCGGCTTTACCCACGGCTTTGCCCACCCCATATCCGGCCTTGATCACGTCCTTGCGATGATTCTCGTCGGCATCTTTGCCTTTCAGCTGGGCGGTCGCGCCCTCTGGCTCGTTCCAGCCGCTTTTGTCGGCATGATGGCTGTCGGCGGCGCGCTCGGCGTTGCCGGGATCACTATGCCCTTCGTGGAGCTTGGAATAGCTCTCTCGATCATCGTGCTCGGTGCAGCCGTCGCATTTGAGGTTCAGGCGCCGGTTGCCATAGCATCTGGCCTGGTGGGGCTGTTTGCGGTTTTCCATGGCTACGCCCATGGCGCGGAAATGCCTGAGAGCGCCGGTGGCCTTGCCTATGCGGGTGGGTTCATGGCTGCGACCGCCCTGCTCCACATCGCCGGTATTGGCATTGGCTTTGCTATCGGCAAAATCGGCCAGCGCGTGGGCCCCAACGTTGTCAGGCTTATTGGCGGGCTTGCAGCCCTTGCCGGTATCGGCATCCTCACAGGCACGCTCTGAAACGTCCACTGATAGAATCAAAAAAGCCGGGCAATGTCTTGCCCGGCTTTTTGTTTGTTTCGATATTAGTGCGCAATCTGCGCCGAAGCATCATCTTCGGTGGATGCGGCTGCCGGTACATGAACCGGCTCGGTCCATTCGATTGGTACAGGCGCACGCACCAGCGCATGCTTGAGCACTTCGTTGGCGTGGCTGACCGGGATGATCTCAAGGCCGTTCTTCACATTATCCGGAATTTCCGCCAGATCCTTGGCGTTCTCTTCCGGGATCAGAACCGTCTTGATGCCACCACGCAGTGCGGCAAGCAGCTTTTCTTTCAGACCGCCAATCGGCAATACCCGTCCGCGCAGTGTGATTTCGCCGGTCATGGCGATATCCTTACGCACAGGAATACCGGTCAGGATCGAAACGATCGCTGTTACCATGGCAACACCAGCCGATGGACCATCCTTTGGCGTTGCACCCTCAGGCACATGCACGTGGATATCCCTGCGGTCAAAGAGTGGAGGCTCGACACCGAAATCGATGGCTCTTGAGCGGACATAGGATGCCGCCGCAGAAATCGATTCCTTCATCACGTCGCGCAGATTGCCTGTGACAGTCATGCGGCCCTTGCCGGGCATCATGACGCCTTCAATGGTCAGCAATTCACCGCCCACTTCAGTCCAGGCAAGACCTGTAACAACACCAACCTGATCTTCACCGTCGATCTGGCCGAAGCGGAATTTCTGTACGCCGAGATAATCGTTGATGTTGGCCTCAGTGACCTTCACCGACTTCTTGGTCTTCGACTTCAGAATTTCCGTCACTGCCTTGCGGGCAAGCTTCATCAGTTCACGTTCAAGGCTACGCACACCGGCTTCGCGGGTGTAATCGCGCACGATGACACGAATGGCACCTTCTGAAACCGAGAACTCCTTCGGCTGCAACGCATGATCGCGGATAGCCTTCGGCAACAGGTGCCGCTTGGCAATCTCGACCTTTTCGTCTTCCGTGTAACCGGCAATACGGATGATCTCCATACGATCCATCAAAGGACCGGGGATATTCAGCGTATTGGCCGTCGTCACGAACATCACATTCGAAAGGTCATATTCGACCTCAAGATAGTGATCCATGAAGGTTGAGTTCTGTTCCGGATCGAGCACCTCAAGCAGAGCCGATGATGGATCGCCGCGGAAGTCCTGGCCCATCTTGTCGATCTCGTCGAGCAGGAAGAGCGGGTTGGACTTCTTTGCCTTCTTCATCGACTGGATGACCTTGCCGGGCATCGAACCGATATAAGTGCGGCGGTGACCGCGAATTTCAGCCTCGTCACGCACGCCGCCAAGCGACATGCGGATATATTCGCGGCCGGTTGCCTTGGCGATCGAACGGGCCAGCGACGTCTTGCCGACACCGGGAGGACCAACGAGACACAGGATCGGGCCTTTGATCTTGGTCGACCGCGCCTGCACGGCGAGATATTCCACGATCCGGTCTTTCACCTTGTCGAGGCCATAATGCTCGGCGTCCAGAACCTCGTCGGCAAGGTTCAGATCGTTCTTGACCTTCGACTTCTTGTTCCACGGAATGGTCAAGAGCCAGTCGAGATAGTTGCGAACAACCGTCGCTTCGGCGGACATCGGGCTCATCTGGCGAAGCTTCTTCAACTCCTGATTGGCCTTCTCGCGCGCTTCCTTGGAGAATTTTGTCTTCTTGATGCGCTCTTCCAGTTCGGCTGCCTCGTCGCGGCCATCTTCGCCGTCGCCAAGTTCCTTCTGGATCGCCTTCATCTGTTCATTGAGGTAGTATTCGCGCTGGGTCTTTTCCATCTGGCGCTTGACGCGCGAGCGGATACGCTTTTCCACCTGAAGAACGGAAATTTCCGACTCCATGAACGACATTGCCTTTTCCAACCGCGCACGCACGGAAAGAATGGACAGCATGTCCTGCTTTTCAGGAATCTTGATCGCAAGATGCGAGGCGACCGTATCGGCCAGCTTCGAATAATCCTCGATCTGTCCGGCTGCGCCAACGACTTCTGGCGAAATCTTCTTGTTCAGCTTCACGTAGTTTTCAAAGTCAGACACGACAGAGCGGGCCAACGCTTCGATTTCAACGGGATCTTCTGATGGTTCTGCCAGCGTCGTGGCATTGGCTTCGTGGTAATCCTCACGATCACTGAAACTGGTGATTTCAGCGCGGGCAATACCCTCAACCAGAACCTTGACCGTACCATCCGGCAGTTTCAGCAACTGCAGGACATTGGCAATGGTGCCTATGCTGTAGATTGCATCCGACTGCGGATCATCATCCGCAGCGTTCTTCTGTGTGGCAAGCAGGATTTGCTTGTCGACGCCCATCACTTCCTCAAGTGCGCGAATGGATTTTTCGCGACCAACGAAGAGTGGAACGATCATGTGTGGGAAGACAACGATATCGCGCAATGGCAAAACGGCATAAAGCCCGCTTTCCCCACCCGCTGGTGTCTTCTTGCTTGCAACCGTCATTTCATGTCCTTTCTCAGGCCAATCGGCCTAGATCGCCACATCCGGGTACCCTTTGGTTGCATGATCTTTCCAAAAATCGGGAACCATTTTTGGGATCATGCGAAGAGCGGCGTACTACCGGTTGTGCAGCTTAACCTTTACTTGGAGTGGCGGGGCTCTCGTTTCAAGCGCCCCGGTTTCAAGCACAGTCACAGAATCGTAATCTATCCTGCTCCTACCAACGTCCAAGCGCAATCTTTTGCGATGCAGCACACCTCTGAAGAGGATGATTTTCGTGGAAATCATCGGTCGACCGGGGCGATACTGCCCGCTTCGGGCTTTTACGCCTACGCTGCTCTCACAAAAATTGTGCGCCTCTTATAGTTAATCAATCGTAAATATTGTTTCGTGGCGCAATTAAGACGAGCAACAAATGCAAAAGGCCCCGCTGATGCGGAGCCCTTGCTTTTTTGACATCGCTTCGACGCTCTACGCCGAAACGTTGCCCTTCTCTTCCTTGCGCTCCGCATAGATGTAGAGCGGGCGTGAATTGCCTTCGACCACATCGCCGGAGATCACAACCTCCTGCACGCCGTCAAGCGTTGGCAGTTCATACATCGTATCGAGCAGGATTTTCTCCATGATCGAACGAAGGCCACGCGCACCGGTCTTGCGGGCAATGGCCCGCAGAGCGATTGCTTTCAACGCATCTTCATGGAACGTCAGCTCGACATTTTCCATATCGAACAGGCGCTGATACTGCTTGACCAGAGCGTTCTTCGGCTCCGACAAAATCTGCACCAGAGCAGCTTCATCAAGATCCTCGAGCGTCGCGATAACAGGCAGACGACCAACAAATTCGGGGATAAGGCCGAATTTCAGCAGATCTTCAGGCTCAAGCTCGCGAAAGATTGCGCCAACACGGCGTTCGTCCGGGCTTTTGACCGCAGCACTGAAGCCGATGGACGTTTTCTCGCCACGCGCCGAGATGATCTTGTCGAGACCGGCAAAAGCACCACCGCAGATGAACAGGATGTTGGTTGTGTCCACCTGCAGGAATTCCTGCTGGGGATGCTTGCGTCCACCCTGCGGCGGAACGGAAGCGACCGTACCTTCCATGATCTTCAAAAGTGCCTGCTGCACGCCCTCGCCCGACACGTCGCGGGTAATCGACGGGTTGTCGGACTTGCGGCTGATCTTGTCGACTTCGTCGATATAGACGATGCCGCGCTGTGCCCGCTCGACATTATAGTCGGCAGACTGGAGCAGCTTGAGAATGATGTTCTCGACATCCTCACCGACGTAACCGGCTTCCGTCAGCGTCGTCGCGTCTGCCATGGTAAACGGCACGTCGATGATGCGGGCGAGCGATTGCGCCAGATAGGTTTTGCCGCAACCGGTTGGACCAACGAGAAGGATGTTGGACTTCGCCAGTTCGACTTCATTGTTTTTCGATGCGTGGGCCAACCGCTTATAGTGGTTGTGTACCGCGACAGAGAGAACACGCTTGGCATGGTTCTGACCGATGACATAATCATCGAGTACAGCCATGATTTCCTGCGGCGTCGGAACGCCTTCACGGGATTTCACCATCGAGGATTTGTTTTCCTCGCGGATGATGTCCATGCACAACTCGACGCATTCATCACAGATGAAGACAGTCGGGCCCGCAATCAGTTTGCGAACTTCGTGCTGGCTCTTCCCGCAAAACGAGCAATAAAGCGTATTCTTTGAATCACCGCCGCCGTTGCTGACTTTGCTCATTGCAGTTTCCTTTCAGTATCGGCGCCCTGTTTTGCCGGGAACCGTTCACCCCCTTTGGACTATGCCCTGCGGGGAATGATTCGAATAGTAATTCGAAGAATAGGCTTCCTCTACTCACCAATGACTTAACGTAACGTCTGTTGGCCTGCATGCAAGCCGGTTGTGTGGCAAAAAGTCCGCATCCGGGTCAAAAAAAGTTCATTCTTGGCCCGGTGCGGCCATTTAGCCGGTTACTTTGCGTCGCCTTCGATGATCGCACGGGATTCAAGCACCTTGTCGATCAATCCGAACTCAAGTGATTCCTGTGCCGTCATGAAGTGATCACGATCGAGAGTCTTCTCGATTGTCTCGTAGTCGCGGCCCGTGTGCTTGACGTAAATCTCGTTGAGGCGGCGCTTCATTTTGATGATGTCCTGGGCGTGGCGCTCGATATCCGAAGCCTGACCCTGGAAACCGCCTGATGGCTGGTGAAGCATGATGCGGGCGTTCGGCAGAACGAAGCGCATATCCTTTTCACCGGCGGTCAGCAGCAACGAGCCCATCGACGCAGCCTGACCGAAGCAAAGGGTCGATACGGCAGGACGGATGAACTGCATGGTGTCATAGATCGCCATGCCAGATGTGACGACGCCGCCGGGTGAATTGATGTAGAGATTGATTTCTTTCTTCGGATTTTCCGATTCAAGGAACAGGAGCTGGGCGCAGATCAGCGTCGCCATCCCGTCCTCGATCGGGCCGGTAATGAAAATGATGCGTTCTTTCAGCAGGCGCGAGAAAATATCATAGGCCCGCTCGCCCCGGTTGGTCTGCTCGACGACCATGGGTACGAGGTTCATTGCTGTTTCGATTGGATCTCTCATCGGTGGGCCTCAGCGTTTTTGGAGAACAAGGGGTTTGAACGCCCCCAAGATTCGTGGATTACACTTTCGATACATAGGGTGTTGCCGCCCTGTTCCGCAAGATGTTCTGCACTTTATCACCCAAATCGGCTATTGCTGGAAGCTCCGGGGTTTCGCGCAAAATCTCGCAACCATACCCGAAATCGGAATGTAATAATGAGAGTCAAGGCCCACGAGATAAGTTCCGATGTCCATGATGAAAACGAAACGGGGCTGCTTTGCTTGCAACCTGGCTACACTCAAGGGTTAAGAATAAGCCCGCGCTGGCCCTCTTCATACGTCCATATTGATCGCGAGGCGTTCAACCGCTTGCTTGCGGTACGCGAAGAATTGCCAGAGGGCGTCACGTTGATCCTCACCAGAGGTTACGAACAGGCGCATTCGAGACTTGGCCTTGTCAGGCGCGTTTCGCGGCAAATGGGAATAAAGCTGTTTCAGATCCTGTATAGCCAGCGACGCTCAGAAATCGCCGAGATATTCGGTGCCAACGGACATGATGTTGATGGAACGCATATCGATGTCTCAATTGCGGTTGGCCTGAAGAGGTTGCGGTTTCTCCCGCTCGGCGTGTTCACACCGGAATTGTGGCAGAAAGCCAAGGTCCGGCGTCATCAGCCTGATATCGAGGCCGTGAAGGCCAAATTAAGGGAACATGGCTTCCACATCCATCACAATCACACCGAAAGTCTCCAGATTCACTGTGACTTGATATCTCCCAAGACTCCTGATCATGACGGAGTACTACAGGGGGCCGTTTAAGCGGCTTCCGCCAGCAACCAGCGCTTGAGCAGGGGTACATCGCCGGTTCCCAGCGCCTGCGCCACACGCCGCCCGACCGCCGCGCCGAACTTGTATCCGTGTCCGGAACAGGCAGAGACAACCAGACATTTCCCCTCTTCCATGGCGAAAAATCGGCTATCCGCGGTGAACGTGTAGGCGCAGGTGACAACATTGGTGACTGTGTATTCGCCGATCCGCTTCATAGGCGGTGCGAAGAGATCGCGGATCGCCTCACCCTCACCCGCTTCCGGAACCCGGCGCAGGTCAGCATCAGGCGATTTGCGCTTGTGCAGACCAGAGCCGAATTTCAGGCCGCCGCCACCACTTGCGGGAATGATGTAACCATCCGTGCGTCCACCCACATCGAGTACAACCGGAGAACTATCCCATGCGGCTTTTAAATCCGCAGGTGGTTCAAGATAAACGACGGCAGTGCGGTAGGTAGTGAGCGAAGATGTCACGCCGGGGAAAAGTTTTGTGACCCATGCGCCCGCCGTAACAACAACCCTGTCGGCGGTAATCACCGTTCCGTCCGCAAGCGCGACCGATCCGGCGGCACTGTCAACTGCGGTGACTTTTGTATTTTCCAGAACCACCGCACCATGCGCACGCAGCCAGCGGGCGATATCAGTGGCGATCTTCCTGCAATGCAACGCTCCCCCCTCCGGCGAGAAGAATGCATACCGGAATGTTCCTTCTTCCAGATAGCCATAGCGTTTCACCGCTTCCGCTGGCTCATATATCTCCAGCGGATAACCGCCGCGCTCCAACCCCTCGCGATATTCCTCCGCTTCATCATCAGCTTGACGCGAAATGCAGATGAAGCCGCGCGGATCGAGATGCGTCGTTCCGATATCCTGCCACAGCTCGTCCCACGCCTCATAGGCTTCCGAGATTGCATCGGCATAACCACCGGCAGCACCATAGGCACGGCGGATAATACGATGGTGATCTCCGGAAGCCGCCAGCGGATTGGAAATAGGTCCCTGCTCGATCAACGTCACAGAATGGCCCGCCTTGGTCAGCGACCATGCGCTGGACAGCCCGGCAATTCCTGCCCCGACGATGGTGATTTTCATGATTGGGTCCTGCTATGACTTATGGAGGAGGAAGATTCGCATGCAATATGAAACCATTCGCATCGATTGCTCAAACATTTTCGATGAAGACAGCTTTCACAGCGTTTTTGCCGCGACGTTTGGTTTTCCTGCATTCTATGGTCGCAACATGGATGCGTGGGTCGATTGCATGACATCGCTGGATGAACCCGATGACGGCATGACCACCGTTACGGTCGAAAGGGGGGGCATCGTGGTGTTGCAGCTTGATGCAATCGCTCAAATGCGGGATCGTTGCCGCCGTACATATGACGACCTTCTCGAATGCTCCGCTTTCGTCAATTGGCGCCGTATGCAAAGCGGCCTCAAGCCTGTCCTCTGCCTGTCTTTTGCCTGACCCTGACGGTACATCAATCATGAATCCCATGCCCGCCCCCTTCCACTTCAATCCTGCCAATCGCCATCTGAAACTCGATCCGCACGATCAGCCCTTCGTCCAAGACCCCTATGAGACTTACGCGGCACTGCATGCGCAGACATCGACGTTCTTCTGGGAGGAATACGGTTTCTGGTGCTTCATCGGTTACGATGGCGTCAATAAATTGCTGCGCGACCGACGTTTTGGCCGGCAGAATCGCCATGGCATTGCGGATTCGCAGGGCAATAGTGGCGACCGTTCGCATCTGAAAGATTTCGATCATATCGAAAAGTTCTCGATGCTGGAGCTTGAGCCTCCCACACATTCGCGGTTGCGTACGCTGGTCAATCGCGCATTCGTTTCCCGGCAGGTAGAACGCCTGCGCCCGCGCATCGAGGTTTTGGCGCATGAGCTGATCGACCGGTTCGAGGCCAGGGGTGAAGCCGACCTTATCGCGGATTTTGCCACGCCCATCCCTGTTACGGTCATTGCCGAGATGCTTGGCGTACCCACCGAGGCCGCACCGCGATTGTTGGATTGGTCGCACCGGATGGTTGCCATGTATATGCATGGCCGCAACCGGCAGTCCGAAGACAGCGCCAATGCTGCCGCCGTAGAATTCTCGGGTTTTCTCCGCGACTATGCCGGACAGCGGCGCGCCGAACCGGCCGACGATCTCCTTAGCCTGCTGCTGGCGGCCGAAGCAGATGGAGCAAAACTGTCAGAAGATGAGCTGATCACGACCGCCATCCTGTTGCTCAACGCCGGGCACGAAGCGACGGTTCATCAAACCGGTAATGCGGTGAAAACCATTCTGGAAAGTGGCCGTAATGCCGCCGAACTGTTGCGGGACACCGATGCAACGGTGCAAACCGTTGAGGAATGCCTGCGATATGACGCGCCGCTGCATATGTTCACGCGCTACGCCTATGAGGAGATCGATCTTGGCGACGGTATCGTTGTGAAACCCGGTGATCAGATCGGTTTGATGCTCGGTGCGGGCAATCGCGATCCTGATGCCTTTGCCAATGCAGGATCGTTCATGCCGGGACGATCCGACCAGAAAAACCTGTCCTTCGGCGCCGGTATCCACTTCTGCATCGGCGCACCGCTGGCACGGCTGGAATTACAGGTTTCGCTGAAAGTGCTGTTCGACCGCCTGCCCGGGTTGCGTTTGAAGGAACCCCCACGCTTCCGCGATAGCTATCATTTCCATGGATTGGAAAGGTTGGTTGTGGAGTGGTGAGTGGTGAGTGGTGAGTGGTGAGTGGTGAGTGGTGAGTGGTGAGTGGTGAGTGGTGAGTGGTGAGTGGTGAGTGGTGAGTGGTGAGAAATGATCATCGACCCGCCCCCGCCGTCAACCCCTTTCCCTCATGGTGAGCTTGTCGAACCACGATGAACCATTGGTGCCAGACTGCCCGGTTCAAATTTTGGTGCGTGGTTCGACAGGCTCACCATGAGGGAGGTAGGAGCGCTTCACAGCCGGATTACATATTCCTTGCGGGTGGTTTCAATCACTTCCCAGGTGCCGCGAAAGCCCGGTTTCAGTACAAAACTATCCCCGGTCTCCAGATGGCGCTCTTCACCACCCTCTTCCGTGACAATCGAGCGACCGGACAGGATGTGGCAGAATTCCCATTCGTCATAGGCAATACGCCATTTGCCGGGCGTTGCCTCCCAGATCCCGGCATAAAGACCACCTTCCGCCTCATCGCAGTTCCATGTGCGGAATTGCGGATCGCCGGAGATAACCCGGTCCGGCGCCGGTGCGCCGTGTTCAGGGTCAATGTTACCGAAATCGATACGGACAAAATGTGTCATGGGTTCATCCTGCCTTTGTCAGTGCCTGATCGAGATCAGAGATAAGATCCTCGACGGTCTCGATACCAATCGACAGCCGCACCACATCGGGTCCCGCTCCTGCAGCCACCTTTTGCGCGTCGCTCAACTGCCGGTGCGTGGTCGATGCCGGATGGATAATCAGGGATTTCGTATCGCCAATATTGGCCAGATGCGAAAAGAGCTGCAGGTGCTCAACCAGTTTGACACCCGCCTCATAGCCGCCCTTCAGGCCAAAGGTGAAAACAGCACCGGCACCGCGCGGCGCATATTTTTGCTGCAACGCGTGGTATGGATCGTTTGGAAGTCCCGCATAGCTGACCCAAGCCACTTTCCCGTGGGTGGAAAGCCATTCGGCTACTTTCAGCGCATTATCCGCATGGCGCTGCATGCGCAGTGGTAAGGTCTCAATTCCCGTCAGAATCTGAAAAGCGTTGAACGGCGACAAGGCTGGTCCAAGATCGCGCAAACCAAGCACACGGCAGGCAATGGCAAAGGCGAAATTGCCAAATGTTTCGTGCAGCACAATGCCATTATATTCGCTGCGCGGCTCGGATAGCAGCGGATAATTGCCGGATTTTGACCAGTCGAAGGTGCCGCAATCAACGATCACGCCGCCCATGGAATTGCCATGGCCACCCAGAAACTTGGTCATGGAATGTACGATGATATCGGCACCGTGCTCGATAGGCCGGATGAGATAGGGCGATGCCAGCGTGTTGTCGACGATCAGCGGCAGACCATGTTTATGGGCGATTTCGGCAATCGCCTCAATATCGGTGACGATACCACCCGGATTGGCAAAGCTTTCGATGAAGATGGCGCGCGTCCGGTCATCAATCTGCGCTTCGAACGAGGCGAGATCATCCGGCTCCGCCCAACGCACAAGCCAATCAAAAGATTTGAACGACTGGCCGAACTGATTGATCGAACCGCCATAGAGCTTTTTGGAGGCGATGAAATTATCGCCGGGCTGCATCAATGTGTGGAAAACCAGCAGCTGCGCCGCATGGCCCGATGCGACAGCAAGCGCAGCGGTGCCGCCTTCAAGCGCCGCCACCCGTTCCTCAAGCACCGCATTGGTCGGGTTGGTAATGCGCGTATAGATATTGCCGAACGCTTTGAGACCAAACAGCGATGCCGCATGGTCGGCATCATCGAAAACAAAGGCTGTCGTCTGGTAGATCGGCGTAGCACGCGCTCCCGTTGCCGGATCGGGCTGGGCGCCCGCGTGGACGGCAAGAGTTTCAATTCCGGGTGCGCGATGCGCCATGGTTCATCTCCCTGTCATCAATGATTTGCCAGAGGCTATGGGATTGCAGCTTTAACGCCAAATCATTTTGGCTGTCTTAAACCAAAACTCTGGAACCCCTGCCGCATCTGCGGTTTTTTCGCCGATAGAACCCGCGAATTGACGCCGCTCCAGCCGATCTCGCCGCACAGCCGCGCATATTCAATCTTCGGGCAGCGATTCATAACCACCTGAATGCCCGCAGCCTCGGCTTTGTGCGCCGCTTCATCGTGGCGAACGGTCAGTTGTGTCCAGATGATTTTCGGTAGCGGGCGCAGCGCCAGAGCTTCATCAACAATGGCAGGCACTGCATCGGAGGCGCGAAATACATCAATCATGTCGATGGGATCAGGGATATCGGCAAGACGCGCATAGACCTTTTGCCCGAGAATCTCCTTGCCCGCCTGCCCCGGATTAACTGGAATCACCCGATAACCCTTGGCAATCAGATATTTCATCACAAAAAAGCTCGGCCGCACCTCATTGGCGGAAGCGCCGACCATGGCGATGGTTTTGACCGAAGAGAGAATGCCGCTGATATATTCGTCGGGATAATAATCGTGATTCGTCGACATCTACTCAATCCCAAAGGCTTGCTTCAATATCGCGTATAGCTGCCTTCCAGACTCCTCATCGAGTTGAAACGTCTGACTCAACTTTCCTTTGTCTTGTCGCGACGAACGTCCGAAAGTGGAGATCTGAAGCACCCGTTTGTCATCGTACTCGTGAATATAATATTTTGCTTCAATCGAATCGTGGAGTTGAAACCGATCCATCTGCCCTTTTTCAAAATCTGTAATTCTCGCCATTATTCGCCCTTCCATTCAGGCTTGCGCTTTTCGATGAAGGCGTTGATGCCTTCTTCCGCATCGCGCGCCAGCATGTTTTCCACCATCACCTCAGCCGCATAATCATAGGCATCAGACAGGCCCATTTCCGCCTGCCGGTAAAAGGCTTCCTTGCCGATCTTAACGGTCAAAGTCGATTTCTCTGCAATGGTTTGGGCGTATTTCCTGACAATCGGATTCAGATACTCCTGCGGCACCACCCGATTGATCAGGCCAAATTCCCGCGCGGTTGAAGCATCGATCGTCTCGCCGGTCAGCAGCATTTCCATTGCCTGTTTGCGCGATACATTGCGCGACAGTGCAACCATGGGCGTCGAGCAGAACAGCCCGATATGGACGCCGGGCGTGCAGAAAGTGGATTTGTCGGAGCTGATGGCAAGATCGCAGGAGGCCACAAGCTGGCAACCGGCAGCGGTTGCAAGGCCGTCAACGGCAGCAATCACCGGCCTTGGATGGTGGACAATCGCCTGCATCAGTTCGGCACAAAGCTTCATGGTCTGTTCGAAGAATGCGCGCCCACGGTCGGCATCCTGCCGATGGGCCGTCAATTCCTTCAGGTCATGCCCGGCGGAAAACAGCTTTTGCGCCGAATCGATAATGATGACGCGGACCGCCTTGTCATCGCGCGCGCTGCGCAGATGATCCAGAAGCAATTGCATCATGGCAATCGAAAGCGCATTGGCAGGCGGATTCTGCAATGTCAGGCGCAGCACGCCCGAGATGAGTTCATACCCGATGATTGGTTCATCCTTCCGGATAACGTGAACTTCTCCCATAGTGCTCCTCATTTCCATGCGCAGACGCCCCAATCAGAGGCTTGTCCATTGCTTATAAAGCGGTTTGATCGAACTTAAATGCTTTTTGACAATAGCCAGATTCTCCGGTGATGGCCGTGCCTTCTCCACCGCTTCCAGCCCTGCTTTCAGGCCATCGATCATATCGGCCTTCTGCTTGTCGGTGAGATTAGGGGTTGATGGGATGGTAGCAATCGCCTTTTCCACCTCCTCGCGCGGATCAGGATTGGTGAGCCAGTGATAGGTCACCATGATCGTTCGCGTGGTTTCGCCCCAGTCATTGAAATCCTTGAAGCCGTATTCCGCCGCTTTCCTGTCCAGCCGCGCAGCCGCTTCCGGCGAAGTGGCATTGCCCGCCGCTTCCTGCTTCATCTGCGCGCCCACGGCGGCAAAGCTGTAAAGGAAGCGCTTTATAATGTCCTGCGTGAGTGTCACCGGTCGCACGGGCAGGCTGAACGGTTCAATCTGCGGCGCAATCTGGGCGAAGGACGGTGTTATAGAGTTTGCCGCAAGAACGGCGATGACAAACAGCGTGGTTCGAAGCAATTTCATGACTGGCTTCCTTGCAAAGAAGACACGGATGGCTAGGAATATCAGTGAATGTGCTGTGAGAACAGATGGAGCGTACCTGTGGGGACTGCAATGAATGTAAAAGCGTTAACAGCTTTTCTCGAGCGTGAATTCCCGCAGGTGAACGCAGATGGCGTGGCTTATACGGTGACTGGCGCCGGCCCAGGGTATGCCACCATGCGACTTGACCCGGCGGACAAACATTTGCGTCCGGGAGGGACCGTATCAGGCCCGACGCTGTTTGCCCTTGCCGATATTGCCGCCTATATCGCTATCCTGGCGCAGATCGGCCCTGTAGCGCTGGCGGTGACGACCAATCTCAACATCAATTTCCTGCGCAAGCCTGAACTCGGCCCCATCGATGCCACGGCAAAGCTGCTCAAGCTGGGCAAACGGCTCGCCGTGGTGGATATTTCGTTGACCAATGGTGGAGATAATGAACTCGTGGCCCATGCAACCGCGACCTATTCGATTCCACCGCGTTGATGAGCCCGTTATCGAAAAACACGCCTGTAAGCAGCAAAAACGCAGAAAATTGAACCGAAGATTATGTGGTAATATAATACCTTTTTCTTAAATCATTGTTTTTATTATTTTATTTGTCAAAAAACAGAAAAACATCTGCTTGACGCGATCACCATAGGCCGGTATTGAACCCCTCGACTGCCGTAGGTTCTTCCTGCGGCATTTAACTGTTGTGTGAATGGCGACCATCCACACAACGCAAGCAACAAGAAAAGCCTTCTTTTATGAAGGATGATCTCAAGGACGAACACAATGGCTACCTTCACTCAGAAGCCAGCAGATGTGACGAAAAAGTGGATACTGATTGACGCCGAAGGCCTCGTCGTCGGACGTCTCGCTTCCATCGTTGCCAACATCCTGCGCGGCAAGCACAAAGCAACCTTCACTCCCCACGTTGACGATGGCGACAATGTCATCATCATCAATGCTGAAAAGGTTGCACTCACCGGTAAGAAGTTTACCGACAAGGTTTACTACTGGCACACCGGCCACCCAGGTGGCATCAAGGAACGCACTGCCCGTCAGCTGCTCGAAGGCCGTTTTCCGGAACGCGTCGTTGAAAAGGCTATCGAGCGCATGGTTCCCCGTGGCCCGCTCGGCCGTCGCCAGATGAAGAACCTCCGCGTTTACGCAGGTTCCAATCACCCACATGAAGCTCAGGCACCAGAAGTCCTCGACGTTGGCGCGCTGAATTCCAAGAACAAAAGGAGCGCATAAGAATGGCTGAGCTCAACTCGCTCGCAGATCTCGGTACTGCCGCCGCATCGACGCAGGCAGCTGCACCGGTTCATGTCCAGAAGCTTGATGCCAAAGGCCGTGCCTATGCAACCGGCAAGCGTAAAGATGCGGTTGCCCGCGTCTGGATCAAGCCAGGTTCCGGCAAGATCATCGTCAACGAAAAGGAATACGGCAAGTATTTTGCCCGTCCGGTTCTCCAGATGATCCTGCAGCAGCCAATCGTTGCTAGCAACCGCGCTGGCCAGTACGACATCATCGCTACCGTTGCTGGTGGTGGTCTGTCCGGTCAGGCCGGTGCCGTTCGTCATGGCATTTCCAAGGCTCTCACCTACTTCGAACCTGCCCTGCGCGGCGTTCTGAAGAAGGGTGGTTTCCTTACACGCGACAGCCGCGTTGTTGAACGTAAGAAGTACGGCAAGGCGAAGGCCCGTCGTTCCTTCCAGTTCTCGAAGCGCTAATACAGCGTTTCAATTGGACAGAACAAAAAGCGGGCCCTCGGGTCCGCTTTTTTGTTGCCAATAAATGCGGTTACGGTAGCTTCGCCGTGGTTCACACCGCACCACGCACTACGGAAAACGCAGAATTCCCCGGAGTTAGAAATCCAATGCCATCGAAGACCATTGATCACGCCTTCACCGCACGGACATTGACCAGCGCAGCGAGCGATCCCACGCATGCGGGGGCGCTGTCATTCATGCGCCGGCGCTACACCAAGAATCTCAACGGTGCGGAAGTGGTTGTCTGGGGCATTCCTTTCGATGCGGCTGTTTCCAACCGACCGGGTGCGCGGTTTGGCCCGCAGGCGATCCGGCGGGCATCGGCAATTTTTGACAATGATCCGCAATATCCGTTCCAGCGCGATCTGTTTGAAGACCTCGCCGTGATTGATTATGGCGATTGCCTGCTTGACTATGGCAATCACCAGAAAACCCCTGCAACGATTGAGCGGGAAGCAGCTAAAATCATCAAATCAGGTGCATTCCTGCTCTCCATGGGCGGCGATCACTTTGTAACATGGCCTATTCTGAAAGCGCACGCGGCCAAGCATGGTCCGGTTGCACTGGTGCAGTTCGATGCACATCAGGACACATGGTATGATGACGGCAAGCGCATCGATCACGGCTCATTTGTCGGGCGGGCGGCGCGCGACGGCGTTATCGATCCTGCCCATTCGATTCAGGTGGGTATCCGCACCCATGCGCCAGATGATTGCGGCTTGCAGATCGTTTATGGCTATGAAGTGGAAGAAATGTCTGCCGCCGAAATTGCCAAGGCGATCATCAAACGCACCGCGGGCAAGCCTGTCTATCTCACCTTTGACATTGATTGCCTTGATCCGGCATTTGCTCCCGGAACTGGTACCCCGGTTGCCGGTGGTCCATCCTCGGCTAAAATCCTTTCCGTGCTACGGCATCTGACAGAACTCAACATTGTCGGAGCCGACGTGGTTGAAGTCGCACCTGCTTATGACCATGCGGATGTAACGGCAATCGCGGGTGCCACAATAGCGATGTACTATCTTGGTATTCTTGCGGAGAAAAAAGCCAAGCGATGAAGCTGATAATTTGATTCAGGGTTCTTATATGTTGAATCCGGTTTTCTCGCTAACTCACTGAATACCAAGCTCTAAGGGCATCTCACATGAAACCGAAAATCTTTATCGACGGCGAACACGGCACCACGGGACTACAAATCCGGACGCGGCTTGCGGGCCGTCATGATCTTGAAGTGCTGTCCATTCCGGAAGCTGAGCGGCGCAACAAGGATCTGCGCGCCGATTTCCTGAAGGGCGCTGATGTGGCCATTCTCTGCCTGCCTGATGATGCATCAAAGGAAGCTGTGTCTATTCTTGAAGGGCATAACTCCACGCGCATTATCGATACATCAACGGCGCACCGGATTCACCCGGATTGGGCCTATGGCTTTGCTGAACTTGATCGCGCCCAGCGGCAGAAGATTGCCGATGCGCGGCTGGTCGCCAATCCCGGCTGCTATCCGACCGGTGCGATTTCGCTGGTTCGTCCCTTGCGCGATGCGGGTATTCTCCCCGGCGATTACCCACTCACCGTTAATGCGGTGTCCGGCTATACTGGCGGCGGCAAGCAGATGATCGCGCAGATGGAAGACCCTGCTAATCCTGATCATATCAGCGCCAACAACTTCCTTTACGGCCTGCCGCTCAAACACAAGCACGTACCCGAGTTGCAGACCCATGGTCATCTCGAACGGCGTCCGATTTTCAGCCCCAGTGTTGGCCGCTTTGCGCAGGGTATGATCGTTCAGGTCCCGTTATTCACCGGTGATCTCAACGGCAATGCCTCGCTTGAAACCATCCACGCTGCCTTGCAAGCACATTATGACGGCCAGAACATTGTTCAGGTCGTGCCGCTGGCGGAAAGTGCAGTATTGGCAAGGATCGACGCGGAGGAACTGCGCGATACAGACATCATGAAGCTGTTCGTGCTGGGCACGCCGGGTCAGGGAGAGGTCAATCTCGTCGCTGTGCTCGACAATCTCGGCAAGGGCGCCTCGGGTGCGGCGGTGCAAAATCTGGACCTCATGCTGAACAATGGCTGATCGCATTCCGGAGATTTTTCCTACGGAATGGCAGGTCTCCTCGCCTGAATTGATCGTTGAAACCCATACCAGCCGCATCATCAAGGTGCGGCTGGACAATGGTACGCCCGCTATCGTCAAGGCGCTCAATGCAACCGGCGTGCAGGAAGAACTGCGCGGCGTGCATTATCTCGACTGGCACGATGGCAAGGGAGCCATCCGTGTGCTGGCAGAGAAGGACAATCTGCTGCTACTCGAATATGCCGGCAGCCGCACCCTGCTCGACCATCTCGATGAACATGGCGATGATGCCGCCACGGCTATCGCGGTTGATGTGATGTTGAAGCTTTTGAACAATAGCGGCAACAACAGACCCTTTGCACCGGACCTGCGCCCGCTGCGCGAACAGTTTGCCAGCCTGTTCCTGAAAGCGGCTATTGATCAGCAGAATGCCACAGACAGTCTTTTTGTCGAAGCGGCGAAGGTGGTTGACCATCTGCTCGATACCCCCCTGGATGTTCAGCCACTGCATGGCGATATCCATCATGAGAACATTCTGCTGGGAGATCGCGGCTGGCTGGTCATCGATCCCAAGGGGCTTCTGGGCGACCCGATGTATGACGCGGCCAATATGTTCTACAATCCGTTGGAGCGGCAGGATTTGCGCGCCAGTGAGCAGCGCATTGCCACGATGGCGCTTACCTTCTCCCGCGCATTCAACCGGGATATCCGCACCATCCTCAATTATGCGATGAGCCACGCCTGTCTGTCGGCGTCGTGGCACACGGAAGATAAAAATTTCGACGAAGCAGAACGAAGCCTTGCCGTGGCAAAAGCGGTACAGCGCGTGCGGGCATCACTGGATTGAGCGCCTGACCAGTCCTGCCACTGTCACAAAAGTAAGAACCCCAAGAATGCCGACCATTGCTGCAACTGACAAAGCCAGCGTGGGTCCCAGTTTTTCCATGATGAATGCGAAAATGAATGGTGCGGATGATGAAACGATCAGCCGTGCCGAGGTGATCTTTCCGAGAATCTCGCCATAGCCCTGATGACCAAACAGGGCGAGTGGCAATGTGCCCTGCACAATGCTGTTGAGGCCTGATCCCATACCAAACAGCATGGCGAACAGCACCGCGCCGACAACAAGCGGCATGGGTTCCGGGGCAATGAGCATCATGAATGACAGGGGAATTAACGCGGTCGACAAAACTGCAATCGACATGGCAGAAAGCTTGTTGCCGAAAACCATATTCACGAGACGCGCAGCAAATTGCGACGGGCCAAAAATGGCACCGACAAGCACGGCCGACGTGCCAACGCCAACAGCAGCAAGCACGGGTACGAGATGCACAAGCATGGCTGAAAGCGAAAAGCTTGCGAGCGAAAACCCGGCCATGATGAGCAGCAGCGCCGAACGTCTGCTTTCAAGCGGCAATAGCCCACTGACGGCATCAGTTGGTTCCTGAGAGATTTCCCCATGCAGTTTTGGCGAACGCCGTGTCATCTGTGACAACCAGAAATGGATAGGAAAGCAGATGAAAAACTGTAGGCCCGCATAGAACAGATAAATTTCGCGCCACGTAAAAACGGTCAGCAAACGGGTGGCCAGCGGCCAGAACAAGGTTGAGGAAAACCCCGCGATCAGCGTCAGATAGGTAATGCGGCGTGAAGCCATCTGCGGATCGATCTGCACAAGAACCGCGAAGGCAGTGTTATAAAGAATGAACGGCGTTGCCATACCGGTTGTCACAAGAGCCGGAGCAAACCAGAGCCAATTCTGCGACAGAACACAAAGAACCAGTGACAAGGTGGCGGCGAGCGAACCGAATGTCATCACCCGCCCTGCCCCGAACCTGTCAGCCCAGCGGCCTGACCATGGGGAGACGATACCGCCAATCAGAAGCGTTCCGGAGAATGCCGCATAGAGCCATTCACGCGATTGGCCGAATTCCTGCGCCATAGCGGGTTCAAGGATGCTGAAGCTGTAATAGAGTGTGCCGTAGCTGACGATCTGCGTGACTGCCAGACCTGTCACAGCGGCCGTGGAGCGTCTCGCACTTAGGATCATGATTCTGGCTTTCGAAGCGGCGGGAAAGCTTCGCAGACCATAGCCAGCGAAGCTCTCAAATCACTACACCGAGTCTGCCTGCAAATACAGATTACACGCCGTAACCAGCACCGATTTTTGCTTCCGAAGGATACGCACCCTTGGTGGCGCGCCAGTGAGCCACGGCAAAGCCGAGAATCACAATGGCAAATCCCTGATGCAAAAGGCCAAGGCTCATCGGCACCTGCATCAATAGCGTGGTAATGCCGATGGCGGCCTGCAGCAGCACCAGAACAACCATGAATATGGCTCGCCGCGCGTGGGTGGTGCCGGGCAAGCGGCGCACTGTGGCAAATGCCTGCCAGAGTGCGGCAAGCAGTACAAAATAGGCAAAGCAGCGATGGACAAATTGCACGAGCTTCGGATTTTCAAAGAAATTGTGCCAGATCGGCTGGATCGGGAACATGTCGCCGGGAATGACTGCCCCATCCATCAACGGCCATGTATTGTAGGAAAGCCCGGCATCGAGACCGGCGACGAGTGCCCCAAGATAAATCTGGATAAAGACAAACAGCACCAACCACCCGGCAAGCCGTTGCGTGCTCCTGTCGGCGGGTCGTTCGGAATAGACAGCCAGACCGCGCGCCACATACATCACAGCGGCAAAGATGATGCAGGCGAGCGTCAGATGGGTTGCCAGACGGTACTGACTGACATCCACGCGGCCACTCAAGCCGGAGGCTACCATCCACCAGCCGACAGCACCCTGCAGGCCACCAAGCGCCAGAATGCCGATCATCCGAGGTTGCAACAGCCGCTCAAGCCGACCCGTGAGCCAGAAAAAGGCAAGCGGAATGGCCACAAGAAAGCCGACACCCCGCGCCAGAAAGCGGTGGGACCACTCCCACCAGAAAATACGCTGGAATTCACCCAGACTCATGCCCTTGTTGAGTTGCTCATACTGAGGAATAAGCTTGTATTTGTCGAACTCCTCAAGCCACTGCTCATGGCTCAGTGGCGGAATAATGCCATGGATTGGCTTCCATTCGGTTATTGAAAGGCCTGAACCAGTCATGCGTGTCGCGCCACCAACCAATACAATCGTCGCGAGCACTATCAGCACGAGATAAAGCCAGATGCGGATCATTCTGCGGTTGCGGGCTTCGCGATCCCGGGCGGAGGACACAGCGCCTTCGGACATGGTGTGGGCAGCCATTCAAAATACTCCTGTCATCAGGCCGTAAACTCATCAATCGAGTCGAACTGGTATGAGGCTTTCGACCATATCGATGCGTTTACGGCCTGAGCGGATAGGTGCAGCATAAGCACCCGCATGACAAGCGGGAGTTACGCGACAAGCCGTCGCGTTTTTAACCCACGGTGGGCTTTTTTGCTTTGCGCATGCGGTTTAACCCGGTAGACCAGTCGCCAAAAGAATAATGATCTCGATTGGAGTGGATGAATGCCTGTACGGCTCAAGAAACTTATCGGAACCGTCCTGCTGGTCACTCTGGTTTGCGTCTACGCCATTGTCGCGACGATTTTTGCGGTGGCACTGCTTGCCAATGCCAGCCCATGGATTCACCTGATTTATTTTCTTGGAACCGGCCTGCTCTGGGTTATTCCGGCCATGTTCATCATCAGCTGGATGGAAAAACCGCCAAAGAAGAAAGCCTGAATTCAGGCCTGTATGACGCGTCTTCCCGCATTGGCGATCGGCGTCGTGACCCCGCTCATCATCGTCTGGGCATAGACCAGCTTCTGAAAACGGCCATTGATAGAGATTCGCGGCAAAGCATGCAGATTGTTGCTGTGTTCGACGTGAATGGTGCCATGCCGGGTCGTCACCGCTGACTGAAAACCCTCAGCTGCGGCAATTTCCGCCTCGCGCTTGCCCGCCGCCTTGGCTGAACCATAGGGAAAGGCAAAATGCTGCGGACGCGCCCCAAGCCTGTCTTCGATCATATCGGCTGACAGGCGCATTTCCTGCGCTACCATTCCTGATGTCAGCTTTTTCAGATTGTAGTGGTGAACCGTATGGCCCCCAATCGTACACAGCGGATCGCTGTTTATCTGGCGCAGCTCGCTCCAACTCATGACGTCGCGATCCTGCGGCACACCGCACACTATCCCTTCGGCTTCACACAGTTCACGCAGAACCGGCATCTGCTCGATTTCGGTCAGCGTATATGAGAAATACCGCATAAGCGCATGAAATGCTGATCTTTTCTGGAAGAGCGTACCGCATCGCCATTCCGGGCCACCCGGAATCCTCACAAAGTCCGCCTTGGCCACGAGACTTTCCACCACTTCCCACCACAGAACAGTAGCGCCCTCGATAAATCCCGGCGCTACATAGACGGTGAAAGGCACTGAATACTTCTGGAAGACCGGATAGGCATGGTAAAAATTATCATTGTAGCCATCATCAAGCGTCACGGCGACAAAGCGCCGGTCAGGCCGCCTTCCCGCTTTCACGCGTTCAACCACCTCATCCATCGAAATAAATTCAGTGCCTTCGGCTTTCAATGAGACGATGATCTGTTCGAGAAAGGCTGGTGTGATGGACAAAGAACGGGTGACACCCAAGGGGCTGATACAATCGGGGCGCACCCGATGCAGCATGATGACAGACCCCAATCCGCCAAAATGGTCGCGCGCAGTTGATGCAAAACCCGTATGCCAGGCGAGTCGCATCACAGCCTTCCGTATCAAGTCGGCCGCGTGGACCATTCCTTCACCAATTCGCGCTAATCAAGGCATTATGAGACGAGGTTCTGAGCAGCCTTTCATGCAGACTAAATGTTTATATAAGGTTGATCAATGTGGTGGCATTTGATGCAACGCCACTTTCACTGGAAACAGCAATGACTCGTCCACGACTCGATGCAAAAATCATTGCTGAACCCGGCGACACAGCGGAGTTGTGGCAATCACTTCCCGAAACCCATGTGTTCGGTCCGGCCCAAACATCTGACTGGTTTTCGCTATGGCAATCCAATGTCAATCGCGACTGCCTTCTTGCCTGCCTATATGCGGGAGAAACAGCCGTCTTCGTTCTGCCGCTGGAGATCAACCAGATTGGACCGTGCCGGATTGCCGCCTATCCCGGCGGCCCGCATGCCAATTGCAACTTTCCGGGTGTTTCTCCCGCGCATCAGATCACAACTGATGATCTGAAACGCCTGTTCGATGCCTTGCATCGGGTGCGGGCCGATATCGACCTCATATCGCTGGAACGGCAACTTCCAACATTGGATGGTTATGAAAACCCGATTCTGCGGCTTCCAAGCCGGGAAAATGCCAATATCAGTCTCGCCATCACGCTTGACCGGAATTTTCAGACGGTTCTCGAGCGCCATAACGCCAAGCGGAAATGGAAAAAATACCGCAATACTGTTCGCAAGTTTGAAGAGGCGGGCGGATACCGGATCGTCACCGCCACAACCTCAGGCGAAACCGATGCCATGCTTGAGAACTACCTTACAAACAAGGCGGTAAAATTTGCAAAATCCGGCATCAGGAATACTTTTGAACCACAGACAATCCAGAGTTTCTTCAAAGAGCTTTTTGCGCGGCATGCCGGGAAGGCAAATCCGTTGTTCCAGCTCAAGGCGCTTGAGGTTGCCGGGCAATATCGCTCCGTGCTTGGCAAATCCTGGGCAAAAAGCCAGACTTTCATCGATTTTATCGGCATTACTGAAGACGAGTTGAACAATGCCAGTCCCGGCGAATTCCTGTTCTTTGAAGATATCAGGGACAGCTGCCAAACCAACCTGTCGGTTTACAGTTTTGGCGTTGGCGACGAGCCCTACAAGCGCAGCTGGTGCGATCTTGAAACAGCTGTTTATGACACGCAGATCAGCCTGACAGGCAGAGGCAAAGCCTATGCGGGATATCTCGTCACGCGCGGGAAACTCGTGCGCGGCATCAAGAAGAATGAGCGCCTCTGGACGGCAGTGAAGAAAATGCGGTCCCGATTGTTGGGGCGTAATTAGAGCGCCGTGCGGATAATCGCGCCGTCATCAAGCTCCAACGCACCATCCTTGAATGGGGTCAGAAGCTCCGGCTTGATGAAGCCGCCGTCGAAAATCGCCATGGATATCGCCTTGACGTCTGCATCATCAGGGTTGATCAGGCTCATAACAAGCTCGGAGCCATCATCGACAATGTGCTTCAGTTCGTCCGCCGTGGCTGGTCCGCTATCCACCACCACCAGATCATAGGCTGATTGCAACGCATTGAGGATCATCGGCAGGCGCCCGATAGACTGCATGGCTTTTGCAGGATCATGGGTGCCAAGCGGAATAATTTCCGCCTGTGAGTAATGATCGGCATGAATGACTTCGCTGAACGGCTGTTCGCTCGCCAGAAGATCGGTCATGCCAGCCAGATCCTGACCGTCGAGCATGGAGCGGCCCATCTGGCCCGATCCGGTCATATCAAGCAGTACAACCCTGACACCGCGATCAGCAAGTTCCCGCACCAGCAGAATGGTCAAGGCTGATGCTTCGTCGCCCTCGGGCGAGACGATTACAGCGCGCGCCGCACCACTTGCCATCAACCTGTCTGCAACGGCCGAAATACCGGAATGATCTGCTGGGTGTTCAACGCTTGCGGCAGGCGGCGTGAATATGGGTGCGGCGACGGCAGGCGCTGGCGGTTCGTCTTTGTGCGGTGCGGTGATCATTTCTGCAACCGGAGCCAACACGACTGGCTTGGGTGCCGCGACCTTTGTTTCGACGGGCGCAGCTTTCGCGCGAGCCGCTTGCGCCGGGCGCAGTGCCCGTCCACTGAAAAGCGCACTGAGCAACGTTCCAATACTCAAGGCCAGCAAGGAAGCGACAAAAGCGGCAGCTGTCATCGGCAGCACTTTCGGGAAATAAGGCTCTATCGGCTTGTCGGCACGCGAGAAAATTCGAACATCCGCCGGCAGATAGCCGCGATCGGTACGCGATGACGCCTCACGATAGCGGGTAAGATAGGATTCAAGCAATTGCCGCTGCGCTGTTGCTTCGCGCTCTAATGCCCGCAGTTCGACTTCTTCTTCCCCGGCCTTGGAAGATTGTGCCTTCAGGCCGTTCAGGGAGCGGTTCAGTTCTGTCTCGCGCAGGCGCGCGGTCTCCGCTTCACTCTCAAGACCTGTGAGTACCTTGCGGGCTTCAAGCCTGATCTGCTGGTTAAGATCGGCCAGCTGCGAGCGCAAAGCCTTGATGCGCGGATGACCGCTTAATAGAGAGGCAGAGAGGTCGGCGATATCATTGTTGAGCTGAACCTGGCGTTCACGCAGCCGCTGGATCAGGGGCGATGCCATGACACTTGGTAGTGTCTCGACCGGCGCGCCCTTGGCAAGCGCAGTGCGGACGCTGGCCGCATTGGCTTCGCTTGCCGCCTTATTGGCACGCACGCGCGACAGTTCCGAAGACAGTTCGGACAGTTGCTGTGTCGCCAGAACAGCATTGTTCTGGCCAATCAGCAGGTCGGACGAGCTGCGATAGGCAGCAACCTTGGCTTCGGCGTCCTTCACCCGCTTACTCAAATCAGCGATTTCAGGCTCAAGCCACCCGGTGGCATCAGCGTTGGATTGTGACTTTGACGCCTGCTGCGTTGAAACATATTCATCGGCAATAGCGTTCGGCACGGTGGCAGAAAGCGCCGGGTCCTTCGACGAAAATTGGATAACGATCACGCGAGAGTTCTGCACGCTGTAGACAACCAGACGATCCCGCACTGCCTGCAGAATATAGTCATCCCGCGCCGTTGCATCAGGATCGGCGGCAAGACCGATTCCGGCCAGAAGACGCTTGACCGCCGAAGGTTCAGCACCGGCAGCCAGTTCCGCATTGTTTCCAAGATCAAGTTTTGCGATGACCCGTTTCAACAGATCCGATGAGCCGATGAGTTCCACCTGGCTCTTGATTCCCTCCTGATCGAGAACTGGCCGGTCGTCGCCCTGATCGCCAGTAGGGCGCGTAAAGACAGATTCGCGTGTCTCGATGAGAATGCGCGTTTCGGCGCGATATTTCGGCGAAATGAACGAAAGAATAAGGAATGCCAGCAATGTCAGGAGGATTGCGCCCAGCAAAACCCGCACCCTGTTTTGCCACAAACTGGCAAAGAGAGCGCCGATATCAATATCTACGTCACTATCGACAGAGCCAGCCCGAGGCATTCCCCACTCCACTTTGAATGCCGCAATGGTAAAGACCTATGGTAACCAGCGGGTTAAAATATTCAGAACTATCAAGAACACGGCATAACTAAAGTATCAGCACAATTTACCAGCCATTAACCCTAATGAACTGATAATCCCGCACAGAGTCGAGCGAATTCGTCGCCATTGTTGCAAGGGTATTTACGGTGTTCAGCAAGCAAATCTTTCTGGTAGCGATCAGCGTTGTGTCCATGGCACTTGGCGGCTGTGCGAGTTATCGCCCTGCCCCTGCGGCATTCCATGAGGCTATCAACAAGCCCTATCTGCTTGATGCGGGTGATCGGATACGCCTGACCGTCTTTGAACAGGAAGGCATTACCAATACCTATAGCGTCGATCAGGCCGGTTATATCTCCGTGCCACTGATCGGCAGTGTTCCCGCCCGCGGCAAGACCATTCAGCAGATCGAGGCAGCCGTTGCGGCCAAGCTGCGCAAGGGCTACCTGCGCGATCCTGATGTTGCGGTGGAAATTGACCGCTACCGCCCGATCTTCGTGATGGGTGAAGTTGGTGCAGCCGGTCAGTATTCCTACGTTCCCGGAATGACCGCCCAGAAGGCCATTGCTGCTGCCGGTGGTTTCAGTGCTCGCGCCAATCAGGCGGATGTGGATATTACGCGCCAGCTCAACGGCGAAATCCTGACGGGCCGCGTGACCATTTCCGATCCAGTCCTGCCCGGAGATACGGTCTATGTACGTGAGCGCTTCTTCTGATCTTCCTGCATGATCGACAAACGGTCCCTTCGAATTGTTCACTGCTTTCGCGCACCTGTCGGAGGAATATTCCGCCATGTGCGCGATCTGATTGATGCCCAGATAGAAGCAGGGCATCAGGTGGGTATCGTTTGCGATGCATCCACCGGCGGCGATTTCGAAGAAGCGCTGCTCTCAGATATGCAGGACAAGCTTGTATTGGGGCTTAGGCGCATTGCCATGCAGCGGCAGATCGGCCCGGCTGATGCAATCGCCGCCGTCCGCACATACAGGACAATCAAATCAATGCAACCCGACATCCTGCATGGTCACGGCGCCAAGGGCGGCACCTATGCCAGGCTATTCGGCACGCTGCTGCGGTTATCGGGAAATCGCGTTGCCCGTTTTTATTCGCCGCATGGCGGCAGTCTGCACTATGATCCCAAGACAATGGCCGGGCGCGGGATTTTCTTCATTGAGAAGATCATGGAGAGGATGAGCGACCGGATCATCTTTGTTTCCGCCTTTGAACGCAGTGTTTACACCAGCAAGATTGGCGCACCGCGCTGCAAATCAGCGCTGATCTATAACGGCCTCACGGATAAGGATTTTGAACCGGTTCAGGCCAATAGGGATGCAGCGGACTTCCTGTTCATCGGCGAACTGCGCACCCTGAAAGGCCCGGATATCTTCATTGACGCACTGGCCAAAGCGAGCATCGCAAGTGGGCGCGCACTATCCGGCGTGATCGTGGGTGACGGCGCGGACCGTGCGAGCCTTGAGAAGCAAGCTGTAGCAGCCGGGATCGACGCGCATATCCGTTTCTTCAAACCCATGAAGGCACGGGAAGCATTCCGCCTCGCCAAAGTCGTGGTGATTCCGTCGCGTGCAGAGGCCCTGCCCTATATCGTTCTGGAAGCGCTGGCTGCCAGCAGGCCCGTTATCACCAGCCGTATCGGCGGCATTCCCGAAATATTGGGCAATGATTCCCTTGCTCTGGTGAGCCCAAATCCACAGGAACTTGCTGAGAAAATGCTTGTTGTTCTCAGCGACCTGACTGCCTTTCGCGCCGCGCTCCCTGATAGCAATAGATTGCGGCAAAGGTTCAGTGTGAAGGCGATGGCCGCACAGCTTGAGAGCGAATATTTTGCGGCGCTCAATCCCCCGCCAGTCTGAGACGTGAAGCACGGCCTCCCACAGGAGACCGTGATGGCAAATTTGTTCCGCTATGCCAGGTTCATGGCAGCAAAGATTTCCTCGTAGCGACCGTCCCGTTCGGCCCAGCGTCGAGCTTGGTCACGTTCGAGCAACACCTCACCTCTTGGGTGATCTCCCCGCTCCAGCAGTTGCATCACCTCCGCGAGATAAGCATCGAGAGGCATGGCACGCGGATCGGTTATCTGATGTGCGCCTGTAAGCTTCGTCTGCACATAGGGTGGTGAAAGCTCAAGCACTTCAACGGGGACTTTACGGAGCTGATGACGCAGCGACGTAAGCCAGGAGTGCAGAAACGCCTTGCTGGCGCAGTAGGTCGGAAAATCGGCACGCGGCACGAAGGCGAGAGCGGAACTGGTTGCCATTATCGTTGCGCCGGGCCGGTTTTTCAGGATCGGCAAAAATGCGGCCGTCGTGCGCATCACGCCCATGATGTTGGTCTCCACTATCGACTGAGCGGTGGAAACGTCCCAGTTCTCGGCTGTCATATCCTCCGGGCGGGAGATGCCAGCATTCGCTACAAGCACATTAAGTTCGGGAAAGCGGGTGCGAACGTCGCGTTCCAGCTGAGCCAAAGAGTTCGGGGCGCCAAGATCAAGCGGCATTCCCACCAGACCGGGTCGACCCGCCCTAATCTCTTCGAGGACGGCCAAGCTCCGCCCTGTGATGATGACGCGGTTGCCGCGGTCATGGAAGGCTTCAGCGAGCGCCCGCCCGATACCACTCGTGCCACCCGTAATGAGGATCGTATTGCCGGTCATTTGCATAATTTGCTGCTCCTTTGTTTCGTTCTTGCGGTGATTGATGGGTTGATCGTGCGCGGCTGCTTTCTCAATACGCGTTGACAGCCGCCGCCGTTCGGCGCGCGTGTCTGTAGGCGGATCGGGAAATGGGACAGATGGCGGCGCAAATTGCGCCGCAGAGCACAGGAAGAAGATCGTCTTGACTTCGAACCACACAGGGGCGCAGACCCGCGCGGCGCGCAGGGTTATACCGAGAGCGATGTCGGAGAAGGCCGTGAAACGGCGAGTGAATTGAAGTTGGGGAAATAGCATCATACCTTGCGCCTCTTACCCCGAGAACTCCCAGCTGGGACCCTCTCGGCAAAGGACGCGTTGGATGACGGTAACGCCTACGACAGTGGCTGCACGAGCAACTGTATTTGCGAATTAGCGCGGCACGCCGTTGTTGTCAACCAGAGTCCAAGCCGCTGCAGCGCGCATTTTCATGCAAGTATTTTTAATCATATCCGTGCTATTACGGAGCTATAAAAAATGTTCAGGGTGCAGCATGAAAGACAGAAAAGGGGAAACCAAATTCTCGCGGGATGCCGTGCGCGATCTCGCGTCCAGTGCCGGTTCTGCGCCAAAAGAAAAAGTGGCACTCAGCCCTGTCGCCTATCAGATAGCGTCGCAATATGCGCGCACCAGCAATTCGCCTGTCATGATCAGCGGAATCATGCGGATTGTCGAATTCCTGATCATCGTCCTGAGCGGGATCACCGTCTTTCTGATGTATGTGGGCCCCGCTGCAGGGGTTGTGTTCAGCTATACATTTGCAATTCTTGCAACCGCTATCGTCGGTGTGCTGGTGTTGGAACTGACGGATAGTTACCAGCTGGCGGTGATGCGCAATCCGTTCACCCGGTTCGGCCGTCTGCTGATGGCTTGGTCCGGTACATTTGCCCTGATGGCACTGGCGGCATTCTTCCTGAAAATTTCGGAAGCCTATTCACGCATCTGGCTTGGTGCCTGGTTTGTATCCGGACTGGTCCTCTTCGTTGTGTTTCGCGTGATCATGTCACGGCTTATTCGCCGCTGGGCACGCAATGGCAAGATGGAGCGCCGCGCTGTCATTGTTGGCGGCGGCAAGCCTGCCGAAGACCTGATCCGCTCGATTGAACAGCAACCCTATAATGATATCCGCATCTGCGGCGTGTTTGATGACCGCGATGCCAAGCGCTCGCCGCCCGTCGTTGCCGGCTATCCGAAACTTGGCAATATTTCCGAACTTATCGAGTTTGCGCGTATCGCCCATATCGACATGCTCATCGTCTCCCTGCCGATCACGGCGGAAGAACGCGTTCTGGCGCTTTTGAAGAAGCTGTGGGTCCTGCCAGTCGATATCAGGCTTTCGGCGCACAATAATCACCTGCAGTTCCGGCCGCGCGCCTATTCCTATATCGGCTCGATTGCCATGATCGACCTGTTCGACAAGCCGATCAACGATTGGGATTCGGTGGCCAAGCGGGCCTTCGACATCTTCTTCAGCCTGTTCGGCATTATCGTTTTCAGCCCGATCATGCTGGCAACGGCCATCGCCATTCGCATGGAAAGCAAAGGCTCGGTCATTTTCAAGCAGCAGCGGCATGGCTTTAACAATGAAGTCATCGAAGTGTGGAAATTCCGCTCCATGTATACGGAAATGTGCGATCCGACGGCGCGCAATGCGGTGGTGAAGAATGATCCGCGTGTCACGCGTGTCGGGCGCATTATTCGCAAGACATCCCTTGATGAACTGCCGCAGTTCTTCAATTCGCTGATGGGAACGCTGTCGCTTGTCGGCCCCCGGCCGCATGCCATCTCCGCCCACACCCACGACCTCTTATACAATGAGGTTGTGGACGGCTATTTCGCCCGTCACCGGGTCAAGCCGGGCGTGACGGGCTGGGCGCAGATCAATGGCTGGCGCGGCGAGATCGATACGGAAGACAAGATCAAAATGCGCACAGAATTCGATCTCTATTACATCGAAAACTGGTCCTTGTGGTTTGATCTGAAGATCCTGTTTCTGACGCCGGTCCGTCTGCTCAACACGGACAACGCCTATTGAGCACCACCGTCAACCCCGTTGATTTTGCCAGCGTCGACAGAGCCGCCAGAAACCGCTTTCTGATCAAGCTGGTCTCAACGCTGGCGGTCGGATTCGGCGTCTTTCTCAGTGGTTTCGTCATCAACGAGCCTGCGCCCTATGAACTCTATATGGCGGTGCTGATCGTGGTCTGGGCGCTGTTCGGCTTGCGCTTTTCCCGCAGTGTCGTTGTTCTGCTCGCCCTGCTTGTCATCTTCAATCTCGGCGGCTGGCTATCCGTGGCGCAGATGCCGGATCTCAAGACAGCACCCATGTATATGGCCGTTTCGCTGTTTCTTGCCTTCACATCGGTTTTCTTCGCCGCGATCATTGAAGGCAATCACCGCATCCTGCCAGCAATATTCAATGGCTATCTCATTGCCGCAGTCTGTACCGCCATGCTCGGTATTTTAGGCTATTTCGATGCCTTTCCCGGCGCTGATGTGTTTACCCGTTATGGCCGCGCCATGGGTGCGTTCAAGGACCCGAATGTGTTTGGGCCCTTCCTCATTCTGCCGATTGCCTGGCTGGTGCATGGCATATTGGTCGGCAATTTGCGGAGCCTGCCACTGCGCCTCATCCCTACGCTTATTCTCACGCTTGGTGTTTTCCTCTCCTTTTCCCGCGCTGCCTGGGGCATGGCGGTTCTGGTGATTGCCGGCCTTGCCCTAGCGCTTTTCATTCGAAGCCCAAGCCGTCTTTTCCGGCTCCGGATTGTCTTCCTCGCCGGTCTGGCGGTGGTTGTGCTTCTCATCGCCATCCTCATCGCCCTGCAAATCCCCAGCGTCTCGGAGCTGTTCTTTGCGCGGGCACAACTGGTGCAAGACTACGACGATGCGCAGTTCGGACGTTTTGCCCGCCATTGGTATGGCCTGTTGATGTCCGTTGATCATCCCTTCGGCATCGGACCTCTGGAGTTCGGTCCCATCTATGGCGAAGATACCCATAATATCTGGCTAAAAGCAGCACTCGACTATGGCTGGGTCGGCTTCATCAGTTATCTGACACTGACCATGCTCACATTGGGTCTGGGGCTGCGTATTCTCTTCCGGGATCGCCCGTGGCAACCCTTCCTGCTCTGCGCGTATCTCACCTATGTCTCGCATGTGGTTGTCGGTAATGTCATCGATACGGATCACTGGCGCCATTTCTATATTCTGGTTGGAATCATCTGGGGCTGCGCTGCGCTTGAAGCGCGTCATTCCTCATTGTCTCCTGCCAATAAGTAATTCTGAAAGTAATGGTATAGATATTGCCGTAATATGCTCTACTTGAGTGCATTTCGTTATTAATATTCCATTCGATACAATCATCCTCAACAAATGAAAATCACGAAATAACCAAAAAATATTTCAGAATATATACACAATACAAATCCCATACTCACATTGAAAAGAAGCCATTCTGCATGTAAGATCATGCGATTATTTCGAATTTCTCATATGAGAAGGATTTCTATTCTATAAGTTGAGTCAATGCACTTAAAAGAATGGGTGGAAAAGGTCGTTGACGTTTTTAGATACTGATAATCCGAATTACTCGAAAGCCGACGGCCAACTCATGCAGCAGGCACTGGAGGAAGCTGCACGCAAGCTAAGGATCGAGGACGACAATGACCCGGAACGCAAAGTTCTGGCACGGTTTATCCGTGCCGCATTCCTCATCGGCAACCGGGATACCGAAGCGATGGCTGGATTTGCGGTGGACGCAGTGCTTGTGCGGCGCCGAGCGGCCGAAAGCACAAGTCGTTCTAGCCTCGGAAATTACCGATAAACTGGCGAAACGCGGGTGAGGATTCGCCGCTAAACATCTCTGCGGGTGTGCCGGTACTGTCAATCTGCCCTTCCCGCATGAAAACGACGCGGTTCGAAACATCCCGGGCAAAATTCATTTCATGGGTGACGACGAGCATAGTCATGCCCTCTTCAGCCAGAGCACGCATGACGCGCAGCACTTCACCCACAAGCTCCGGATCAAGCGCGGAAGTGGGCTCGTCAAACAACATAACCTTTGGTCTCATCGCCAGAGCGCGCGCTATGGCAGCGCGTTGCTGCTGGCCACCGGAGAGATGGGCCGGATACGCATGCCGCTTTTCTGCAATGCCGACTTTTTCCAGAAGCGCTTCAGCTTCGGCAATACATTCGGCTCTTGGGCGTTTCAGCACGTGAACAGGCCCCTCAATGACATTCTGCAGGATCGTCATATGCGACCACAGATTGAAGGATTGAAACACCATGCCAAGTTCCGCGCGGATATGATCCACCTGCTTCGAACTCGCAGGCATGTTCTTGCCGTGCTTCTTGACCATGTTGATATGTTCGCCATCAACCCAGATTTCGCCTTCGTCAGCAATTTCAAGCAGATTGATGCAGCGAAGGAAGGTGGATTTGCCCGAACCGCTTGAACCGAGAATGGAGATGACATCACCATCATGGGCTTCCAGAGAAATACCGCGCAGAACTTCCAGTGAACCAAATTTCTTGCGGATGTTGCGTACCGAGAGCCGGTTGACGGTTGCTGTGCTCGGGTCGCTGGAGTGTTCATGCGCCATTGCTGATATTCCTTACGGCAAACGCGAAACGGCAGCGCGCCGATGGTGGGAAAGCCTGTATTCCAGCAGCGCCATGGCTTGCAGGATCAGGAAATTGAGAACGAGATAGATGACCGCCGCACATAGAAACACTTCCATGGTGCGATAGGTTTGCGAGATCAGCCGCTGCGCTACGCCGGTTACTTCCCAGACTGTTACCAGGCTGGCGAGCGCTGTTGATTTCACCATCATGACGATTTCTGTCGAATAGGCAGGAAGCGCATGGCGGAACGCGATCGGTCCGATGATGCGGCGTACCAGCAGAAAACCCGACATGCCGATGGAGCGCGCCGCTTCGATTTCACGGGCCGGAACTGCCCGCAGACCGCCGCGAAAAATCTCGGCGGAATAACCGGCGGTACACAGGGCAAGAGAAAGGACGGCACAGACAAAGGGTTCACGCAGGAACGGCCAGAGAAAACTATAGCGAATGAAACCGAACTGACCGAGCCCGTAGAAGACCAGAAACATCTGGATCAGCAGCGGCGAGCCGCGAAACACAAAGATGTAACCCTTGGCGAAATTACTGAGGATCGGGTTTTTGGCGACACGCATCCAAACGATGAGGAGTGCGAGCAAACCACCAAAAGAAACGGACAGGAAGAACAGGCCAAGCGTCATCGGCACGGCTGCCAGCAGTGTTTTCATGGTCTGGAAAATGAAGGCAAAATCCATAACCGCTCCCTCAAGCCTGACCAAAGGAAGATGGCATGGAGCGATTGGCGCGCCGCTCCGCCCTCGTAAACAGCCGATCCGAAAGGCTTGTCAAAATCAGGTAGAGGCAACCACCAGCGATAAAGAACAGGAAATATTGCCGTGTGGACCCCGCCGCAACCTGACTGGTGCGCATCAGGTCCGCCAAGCCGGTGACGGATACCAGTGCCGAATCTTTCAGGCTGAGCTGCCATACATTGCCGATACCCGGAATGGCGAAACGAAGCACTTGCGGGGCGATAATCCGCCGGAAGCGCAAGCCACGATGCATGCCAATGGCCTCCGCCGCTTCCAGCTCACCTTTGGGGATGGCGAGAAATGCGCCGCGATAGACTTCAGCCTGATAGGCACCTGAGATAATGCCGACCGCCAGCGCACCCGCGGCAAAGGATGGCAGGCCGAGAAAGCCTTCATAACCAAGATAACGTCCGATGGCTGTAACAGCACCGGAGCCGCCGAAATAAACGAGATAGATGATCAGAAGTTCGGGAACACCGCGAAATACAGTTGTATAGGCGTTGCCAAGTGTGCGCAGAACCCCGCCGCCGGAAAGTTTGGCCCATGCAACCAGCGTGCCGACCACCGCGCCGATAAGCAGAGCGACAATGGTCACGCAAAGGGTCATCAGGGCACCGGCGATTAGCAGACCGCCCCAGCCCTTCTGTCCAAATCCGAGCACTTCGATTAGCCACATCAGCTGTGTTCCCGCTCCGCCCGGTTGATCCGGTTTCTCGAGTATAGGGGGGCATTGCCGGACAGTGTAAATGCTTCACATTGTCCGGCAATGCCTTATTCATCCAAAAGACATTACCGCCTTGCGGGAATAGTTACGGGCTAACGTCGGTCTTGAACCACTTCATTGAAAGGGTTTTTACAGTCCCGTCCGCCAGCGCTGCGGTGATGGCCTTGTCGAACATCGCCTTCAGGTCTGTGTCAGCCTTGCGAATGCCCAGACCTTCGCCGATGCCGAAAAGCGTACCGCCGAATTCAGGGCCGGTGAAAACGAGCGCACCATTGGCCTTTTCGAATGTCGTGCCGAAATACACGGCATCATCGAAAGCGAGATCAATACGACCGGATTCAAGATCAAGATCGCGTTCCGCGCCGGTTTTGTATTCGCGCACGGTGGCGATGCTGCCGAAATTGTCATAGATAAACTTGGCGTAGACGGTTGCAGCCTGAATACCGATGGTTTTGCCCTTGAAGGCTGTTTTCATCGCTTCAATTTCCGCAACGCCTGTTTGACCGGGTGTGAGCTTCAGAACCGAGCCTGTACCGGCAGCATTGGCCAATGGGCTGTCTTTTTGGGTGGCAAAGCCCGCATGGGTATTGGCGTAGGGGATCGAGAAATCGATAACCTGCTTGCGCTCGTCAGTGATCGACAGCGCATCCATGATGACATCGAACTTGCCTGCATTGAGGGCTGGAATCATACCGTCCCAATCGGAGGCGACCAGCTTGCACTCAACCTTCATTTCCTTGCAGAGATAAGCGGCCAGTTCAGGCTCAAAACCGCCGAGCGTTCCATCGGGGTTGGTCACATTCCACGGGGCGTAGGCACCCTCTAGCGTAATGGTGACTGTTTTCCATTCTTTCGCATGGGCTGCGGACATGGACAGCGCAGAAAGCGCTATCGCTCCTGACAGCAAGAGCTTGTGTAATTTCATCAGCCTTCTCCTCTTGAGGTTGGCAAGTGTTGAACCTGTGTTCCCGTACCACGCTGCGGTGGCTTTTGAGCTTTTGTCTTTTCGCAAGTTGTATATGGTACCTTATGACATCCCCCGTGCCGCGCAAGAGGAAAAGTCGCGGTGAGAGGCAAAATCTGATCCTGCACAAGGAATGAGCAATGAAGGGCCTGAGATGACCAATGCCATGCTCAAGATACAACCTGACACACGCGTTCGCTCCCCTCTCTATGCCAATGTGAAGCGGATGATCCTTGGCCGCATTCATAGCGGAGAGTGGCCGCCCGAACATCGCGTGCCCTCGGAAAACGAACTTGTGGCGGGGCTTGGGGTCAGCAAAATGACCGCCAACCGCGCCTTGCGGGAACTTGCCAATGAGGGCGAACTGGTGCGCATTCGCGGCGTCGGTTCGTTTGTCGCAGCGCGCAAGGGCCATTCAACCCTGTTTGAAGTGCGCAACATTGCCGATGAAATTGTCGAACGCGGCCATACCCACAGCGCCGCCGTCATTCGTCTTGCACGGGAGAAAGCATCCTGCGCCGTGGCGGAAGCACTTGACCTGTCTTCCGGTGCTGCAGTGTTTCACTCGCTGATCGTGCATAGCGAAAACGGCGTTCCCGTCCAGATCGAAGACCGGTTCGTTAATCCCGCTGCTGCTCCGGATTATCTTTCTCAGGATTTCACGGCCCTTACGCCCAACGCCTATCTTAGCGCCAATGCGCCGCTTAGTGGCTCGGAACATATCGTTGAAGCGGCCATGCCATCAACGCGCGAGTGCAAGTTGCTTGGTATTTTGCGCAAGGAACCCTGCCTTGCTATCCGCCGCCGCACATGGTCGGGCAAGTCAGTGGTGTCGCTGGTACATCTGGTTTATCCCGGCAATCGCTACCGGCTGGAATCGCGAACCGGTGCAACGCCCGACAAACTCTGACGCTACTTGGCCACCTTGCCGCTCTGGGACTGGCCAAGCTTATGAAAGCTGCGGGTCTTTCTGGTCATGAAATTCAGATAGGCATTAACAGGCATGAACCGTTTGAAGAAATATGCCTTTCTATCCCCGGCATGCGGCAGGACAAGATACTGGTTTGTCTCGACAGCACGATAAATACGGTCGGCGATTTCTGCGGCGGTAATGGGTGCCTTTTCAAACAGCCGTTCAATCTTGGCTGCTGCCGCAGGACTGCGCAGGGATTCCGTCAGATTGGTGCGAAAGAATGACGGGCAGACCACGGTCACACCTATATTGCTTGGTGCCAGTTCCACGCGCAGAGTTTCAGAAAACGCCACCACCGCAGCTTTCACCGCGTTGTAGCTTCCCATCATTGGCGGGTGAACGAGACCTGCCATGGACGCGGTATTGACGAAATGGCCCTTGCCTTGCGCCTTGAAAATCGGTGCAAAGGCCTGACAACCGCGCACGACGCCCAGAAGATTGATGTCGAGCACCCATTGCCACTGTTCAATGGATTCGCTGCCAAGCGCACCGGCTGTTCCTACGCCCGCATTGTTGAAAACGATATCAACGCCGCCCCATTCCCGCAGCAACTCCTCGGCAACCGCCTGCAAATCCTCGAGCTTGGTCACGTCGCAATGACGATAGATGCCTTGGCCTCCAGCGGCTTTGATAAGATCAAGCGTCTCCTGCCCGCGTGCGTCATTGAGATCGCCAATGCAGATGAGCGCACCGTCGCGGGCCCAGCGCAGGGCAATTTCCCGCCCAAGACCGGAAGCACCGCCAGTAACAAAGATACGCTTTTTCATCAGGCTATTCCTTATTATCAGGCGAGACGAAGCACAGCTTTGAGCGGGAGAATGCGCATAAGAAACCCGATGGGTCCCCACGGCCACCAAGGCACAGACGCCTTGACCGGCTCCCGTTCAATTGCCTTCACAAGCAGCCGCGAGCCGGTCGGCCCATCAACTTCAAACGGCAGTTTCGGTGCGCCTTCATTGATTTCGGTGCGGATGTAACCGGGGAAAATAGTGCTGACCTTGATCGGGGTCGCCATAAGTTCCGCACGGATACCCTCGGACAATGAAGCCAGTCCTGCTTTCGTCGCGGCATAGGTGGTCAGATGCTTTGGCAAACCACGCACCGCGCTCATGGAGGAAATCGTCACCAGATGGCCTGCGTTCTGCTCGCGGAAAATCTCAACGGCGGCCTCGCACTGGGCAAGTGCTGCAACAAAATTTGTCTGGGCTGTCTGGACGTTGTGTGCGAAATGGCCGGTGCCGATGCGCTTGCCCTGCCCGACCCCGGCATTAACGATAATGCGGTCAACAGTGCCGAACTCCTGCTGCACCTCGCGAAACACCCGGAACACTGCGGGGTAATCATTGACGTCGAGCGCCTTGACGATGACTTTGATGCGGGGGTGCTTGCGTTCCAGCTCGGCCTTCAATGTGTCGAGCCGTTCGGTCCGCCGGGCGCACAAAGCAAGATCGCGGCCCATGGCGGCAAATTCGCGGGCCATACCCTCACCAAGGCCGGAGCTTGCGCCCGTTATCAAGATCGTCTTGCGTATGGTTGCCATGGCTGCCCCTATTTTCCACTTTGCCGGATAATGCGCCGGCATCGCCAATCGAAATAGTTCACCATGATCCAGAGGTTCTTGAACGCCGGATTGCGGGTCTGCCGGTGATAGTAACGGTAATAAATCTGCTGGGCGATGGCCGCGAGCCTGAACAGGCCGAACACCTCGTAAAAGGCAAAATTATCGACCTGTAGACCGCTCTTTTGCAGATAATAATCAACAACCTCCCTGCGTTTCATCATGCCGGGCAGTGTCGTCGGCTGGCGCTGGGTCAACTTCATCAGATAGGGATCGCCAGCCTCCACCCAATAGGCAAGCATACTGCCGAGATCCATCAGTGGATCACCCAGCGTCGCCATTTCCCAATCCAGCACACCGATAATGTTGGTCAAATCTTTTGGATCGAGCACCAGATTATCGAAACGCCAGTCATTGTGGATCAGACATGTGCGCGCATCATTGGGGATGTTCGCGGCGAGCCATTCACGCACAAATTTGAACGTCGGCGTGTTCCAGGTGCGCGCTTTGCCATAGCGGTCGGACCAGCCAGAAACCTGCCTCTGCACATAACCTGCACCCTTGCCGAGTGATTCCAATCCTGCTTCCGCAACATCGATCCGATGCAACTCGACCAGTTTGTCCAGCATGGTCTCACAGAGGCGGCGTGTGTCCCCGGCGCTGAGCGTCACGCCTTGCGGCAGGCGTCGGCGCGGGATGATGCCAGCAATGCGTTCCATGACGTAAAACTGCGCGCCGATCAGCGTTTCGTCCTCGCACAGGCCAATCATTGTGGGGACAGCAGGATAGAACGGCTTCAATGCCTTCTGAACATTATATTCCCGCCCCATATCATGGGCGGATTTGGCCTTGGTACCGGCTGGCGGGCGACGCAAAATAAGATCGTGCTGCGAATATTGCAGCCGGTAGGTCCAATTTGAAGCGCCGCCGGAAAACTGGGTTACATCGGGTATCCCCTCCACCGGCACACCAAGCGCGTGCAGCCATTGGCTGACTGCTTCCGCATTCAGTTCCTCACCGGCCCGCACCTTGCCTGCGCGATCAATCCCCTTGGCTTCAGTCATTTCATTCACTTTGCATGGCCATGCTTGGCCAGTTCAATGCGCGCGATCAGTCCTTTGTGGACCTCATCGGGGCCATCGGCAAGACGAAGCGAACGGGCCTGAATGAAGAACTGCGTGAGCGGTGTATCTCGCGACAGACCCATTCCACCGTGAATCTGAATGGCGTTCTCGACAACTGCCTGCAACATCTGCGGCGCGACAACCTTGATGGCAGAAATCTCAGCCATTGCGCCCATGGCTCCCAACGTGTCGAGCTTCCAAGCCGCATGCAGGGTCAAAAGACGAGCCTGATCAATGGCAATGCGCGCTTCAGCCAGACGCTCGCGATTGCCGCCAAGATTGAGAATGGGCTTGCCGAACGCCACGCGTGACATGCCGCGCGCAATGGTCAGCTCCAATGCCGCTTCCGCCGCGCCAATGCAGCGCATGCAATGGTGAATGCGGCCCGGTCCCAGACGTCCCTGCGCAATCTCAAAACCCGCACCAATATCTTTGACCACATTGGTCAGGGGCACACGGACATTATTGTAATGCACCTCGCCATGGCCATGCGGTTCGTCATATTCGCCGAACACCGACTGCATGCGGATGATCTCGACGCCCGGACTGTCCAAGGGTACCAAGACCATGGAATGCTGTTGATGGCGGCTTTTTCCTTCATCTGGCGTGCGCGCCATAACAATAGCGATCTTCGCGCGCGGATCACCGAGGCCGCTCGACCAGTGTTTTTTGCCGTTGACGACAATGGAATTACCATCGACCAGTGCTGTCGCTTCCATATTCGTGGCATCGCTGCTGGCAACATCGGGTTCCGTCATGCTGAACACCGAGCGTATTTCGCCCGCCAGCAGCGGTTTTAGCCATTCTTCCTGCTGGTGCTCGGAGCCATATTTCCAAAGCACCTCCATATTGCCCGTATCGGGCGCATTGCAGTTGAAGATTTCCGGAGCCATGAAGCTGCGGCCGGTTTCTTCCGCAACCAGCGCATATTCCAGCGTTGACAGCCCGGCACCCAGCGCCTCGTCCGGCAGAAACATGTTCCACAGGCCCTCGGCCCTCGCCTTGGCTTTTAGTTCCTCGACAACAGGTGAAATCTGCCACTGCTTCCAGTTGCTGCCATGATCAGCCGCAGCGATGCCAGCCCAATACTGCTTTTCAATCGGCTGAATATGCATGCGTATAAAAGACTTCACACGCTTGACGAAATCCTGCGTTTTTGGGCTGGGCGTAAAATGCATGGATTGGCCGTCCTGTCTTCTGATGGATGAAGACTAACGACTCGGGGCATATCAAACAAATTATATGTTCTTATGATCGACTATGAGTTGTATTTATGACCTATGGTCACTGGCGGCCCACCGCCGCCATACTTTGTCATCACCTCGGCAAAGAGTTCACGCATCCAGCGATGACCCTGATCATCCTCCCGCACCGCGTGCCAATACATGACAACGTCAATCGGCGGGATGGCCAGCGGTGCCACGAGCACATCAAGGTTGAGCACGTCGGATAATTCAAGCGCATAGGTGCGCGGCATCGTCAAAATCCAGTCCGTCTCGGCGATAACCTTGCACGCCGCGAAGAAATGCTGGCAGCGCAAGCCGATATTGCGGCCAAGCCCCTGCTCCGCCAGAATATAGTCGATCGGCTCCATGCCTTCGATATGAGTAACCAGCACATGCTTGGCAGCCACATAATCCGCCTGTGTGAGCTTTTTTCCCGCGAGTGGATGACCTTTGCGCACGACAACGGCATTGGGTTCGCGCAGCAATGTCTTTTGTCGAATATGCGGGCCGACCTTGATCTTGCGGTCAATGGCAAGATCAAGCCCTCCCGCCGTCAGTTCCTTCTCAAACGTTTCGCGCGCAACGCGGCGGCTGACAACACAGACACCCGGCGCCTCCGTTGCAAGCTGGCGCATCAATGGCGAAAAGGTTGCCGACTCAAGCACATCGCGCAGCGCAACTTTGAAATCCATCGTGAGACGGGATGGTGAAAACTCCGAAGACGTCTCAACCGCCGCATAGAGCCCCTGCAGATTGCGCCCTACATCGGCGATGATGATGCGCACCCGTTCGGTCGCGACCATCCGGTTGCCCTGACGCACGAATAATGGATCGCTGAAGATTTCACGCAAGCGGGCCAGCGAATGGCTGATTGCGGGCTGGGTCAGATGCAAGGCTCTGGCCGCGCCGGAAATGCTGCCATTGGCGTGAATAGCATCCAGAACGCGAAACAGGTTGAGGTCGAGGCGGTTATCAAAACTGTTCATGGGCAGACATTAGAACTGATCATATGATTTATACCATAGGCGATATTAGATTTACGCCCAACCCGGCTTGCCAGACCACGGCGATCCGGGACAATCATCTATGGAGGCAAAGCCCGTGAGCTTAGACGTCAACCGCCAGATTATCCTGCGTGAAAAGCCCGCTGGTAAGCTCCAACCGAACCATTTCGCCATGACTGAAAACACCATTCCGCAACCTGTTGATGGCGAGGTGTTGATCCGCGTGCGCTATATCTCGCTTGATGCTGCCAATCGTGCATGGATGCAGGGCGCCACATACCGCGCCGCAGTCGAGCCAAATTCTGTCATGGCCGGCGGCGGTATTGCAGAGGTTGTCACCTCAAAAGCGCCCGGTTTTGCGCCCGGCGATCTGGTTTTCGCTGATACGGGCTGGCAGGACTATACCGTGCTGTCAGCCAAGCACCTCATCAAGATGCCGCATATCGAGCCCCTCACCCACCTGCTCAGCGTTTATGGCATTGCGGGGCTGACAGCCTATTTCGGCCTGCTTGATGTGGGCAAGGTGCAGCCGGGCGAAACGGTTGTCGTTTCGGCGGCGGCGGGTTCTGTTGGCTCGCTCGTCGGCCAGATTGCCAAGATCAAGGGCTGCCGTGTCGTCGGCATTGCGGGCGGTGCCGAGAAATGCGCGTGGCTGGTATCGCATCTCGGTTTTGATGCCGCAGTGGACTACAAGGCGGGTAATCTCTTCAAGGACCTGCGCGCTCTAGTCCCCAATGGGATCGATGTCTATTTCGACAATGTCGGCGGCGATACGCTGGAAGCCTGCCTTGCACTCATGAACACGCACGGGCGCATTGCCTGTTGCGGTGCCGTTTCCCAGTATGACGGTGCGCCGACAGCAGGACCGCGCGGCATTCCCGGATTGATCACCATCAAGCGCCTTGTCATGCAGGGCTTCATCGTCATGGACTATTTTAGCCAGCGCGACCGTGCTTTCGCCGATCTCCAGACCTGGGTTGCCTCTGGCCAATTGAAGGTGGAGGAAGACATTATTGACGGGCTGGAGAATACACCGGCTGCGTTGATCGGACTTCTGGCTGGCGAAAACCGCGGGAAGCGGATCGTCAAAGTCTGATCACCCGTAAAATCCAGATAAAAGCCAGACCTGATGTCTGGCTTTTATTTCTGCGTTTCCCGTCAGGATTGATCCAGACGTTGCCAGCTTCTAGCAACAGGCACCAGATCAGGATGTACCGCTGCCGGACTGCGGCCACTCATTATCCGGGACATCCATAATGCCGCCATCCTTCACGCCGTCGATCTCGTACTTGGTCAGATAGCTGCTGAGCAGATCGCCAAAGTCATCGGCTCTCTTTTGCTGCTTGCCTTCCGCAATCAAACCCGGAATCAGCATCGCCAATGCACCGACGCCCGCCGCAACCAACCCAAGACCACCGGCGGCCAGCGCCGGGATCAAACGCGCCATGGTGGGAGCAAACAGCGCCATTCCGCCTTCGATGGTGGAAGCCAAGCCTGCCATGACACTGAGGGAACCTGCCGTGATACTGATACCACCAGTGACCGTATCGCCCTTGCGGATTGCTTGCACACCGTCAAAGATGCCGTAGGCACCAGCAGCAATACCGACGATGCCACCAAGCCCCTTCGCGGCATTTTCGAACTTCTTCAGGTTGGACGTCATAGCGTCGACGAGTTCGTCATCGACCACGCCTTTCACGTCTTTCAGGTAATCCTGCAAACCCTTCATGCCGCCTTCTGTCATAATCGTGGCGGTCTGGATCGACCCGGTGGTGATATCGACGATTTGCCGGTCGGTGAGTTTGCCCGAACCGCTCGCACCTTTGGCGATCGTAACACCGGCCAGGAAAAGGCCACTGACGCCATGAAGAACCCCCTTGTCCGCAGCGCCCTTAACCGATGAATCCGGGCTGAAAAGCTTAAGCTCGTTGAGCGTCTTTGCCCCCTGACGCAGAAGATCCCAGTCGCCCCTAAAGGCTGACAATATCTGGTCTGGCCTTGTGACCGTCCCATTCGGATTGGTGAAGAACGCGGGATTGTCCTTGCTGATCTGATCGATAAGGGCTTTTACCTTTTCCTCATCGAGGTCATCGCCGCCATTGATGCCGAATGCCTTTCTAAGATCTTTGAAAGAGGCGTCATTGAAGGCGTTTTCCTGCACGGTCTTGGTGAAATTGTCGTTGATCTGCTTGTCAAATTTCCCCGTAAATTCAGGGCTGAGCGCTGCATTATAGAGCGCGACTTCCATGCTGAAGGCACTGGCTGCCTTTTCGAACGAATTGGTCTTCATCAACTCTTTCAGCCGGTCGCCTGAGGCAAGCGATTTCTCATAGAAATCGTTCAGTTCACCCGCATGTTTGGAATTTTTAACGGCGTTCTGGATTTCAGCCGCGTTCTTGATACCAAGAGTGCTCTGGAACGTCTGCGCTGATCCGTAGAACTCGGCAACAACCGCCTGCTGATCCGTCTTGCCATCCTTCATCTTCGTGTCCCATAGGCTATTGAGTGCCTTGCCGGACTTGATATCGTCATCATAGGTTTTCTGCAGCGCGTCCTTGAGGCCCTTATTCTCTTCCAACAGCTTGGACATCTGCTTGGAGCTGTTCTCATTCATGTACTTCACAACGTCCGGGTCGCCCTCAAGCGTTTTAATGTGGTCGTTGACGTCCTGGAGCAGCTTCTCGGGATTTGGATGACTGCGAACACGGTTGGCTATGCTGACGATGGAATAATCGTCCTTCCACATGCCCGCGCTCGCTCCGCCGATGATCAGCTGCTGCGCTTTCAGCAATTCCTGAAGCGCGGCGGCTTTTTCTTCTGTCGAATGCTTTTCGGGATGTTCAAAAATATCCTTGTCCAGCTTGCTCGTATCGGTGCCTGCAACGACATTTCCATCGGTGACACTGGATAGCAGCGTGATTGCCGAACCGGCATCCTTCGGATTCTGCTTTTCCATCCAGCTCTTCAGATCGTCCTTGCTGAGTTTCCCGTCGGCCTTGAGCAATGTTGGATCGTTCGCCGTTTCAAGCTTGCTGAAAGCCCCCGGCTGTGACCAGAAATTGAGCGCTTCCTTGAATTCCTGGCTGATTTGCGGGTTCTTCTCTTTGTATTTCTTCAAGGCTTCAGCCGTCAGATGTTCGCCTGAACCGGTCTTTCCCCTGATCGCATCATAGTTTTCGCCAAGGATGGCGGCATATTTGGCAATTGTTTTTGATGTTTCGTCAGCATCTGGATTGGCTTTTATGAAATCCTTGTAACTGCTGATATCCTCGGGTTTCCTCAGCTCTTTGATGACCTCAAAGCCATATTTCCCAAGATCCTGAAGACGGCCAGCCTCTGTGCCATGCTTTGCTTCACCGCTCTTGGTGAACCCATCAACACTGCTATTGGCGACGTCATCTCCCGATAGCGCATTACCGTTCTCGTCATACATCGTTATGCGATCAAGGATCTGACTTGCCCTATAGGCAGCATTGGCGTCCTTTTCAAAATCACCAACGCGTTCCTTCAGCATGTCCTTGATGCCGCTCTGGTTGCCCAGATTCTTGAGCAGCGGCGAGTCATTGATGATGTCCTGTGCCGAGCGTTTATCGCTATCAGGCAGCTCCCATTTGACGCCCGCTTTCTCAGCCTGCGCCCGCGCCTGTTCATTGCCGCCAGCATTGGTCACATCATTGAGTTTTCCCTTGAGGTTGGAAAAACCATATTTGCCAAAGTCCTGCAGGCGGCCGGCCTCCGTGCCATGCCTCGCATCGCCACCCTTGGTAAAGCCATCAACGCGGCCGTTGTTCACATCATTACCGGCAATCCGGTTTCCGTTTTCGTCAAACTTCTCGACATGATCAAGAACCTGCACCGCCCTGAACGCGGCGTCAGCATCCTTTTCGAAATCGCCGACCCGTTCTTTCAGCATGTCCTTGACGCCACTCTGATTTCCGAGATTGCGCAGCAGAGGATCACTATCGATAATATCCTGCGTCGAGCGATTGTCACCTTTTGGTCGATTCCAGAGGATGCCCGCGTCCTTTGCCGCATTCTGAGCCTGATCCCATGCCTTGACGGTTTCAGAATCTGCCGTACCCGCATTGGCTCGAACGGCTGTGGAATGGTTGATCTGTGCGTTGATTTTCGACATGTGACACGCCTCTCCTGTCGCTGTGACGTTTCAGTCCGGTTCGGTTAAGGGTCTGTCATAGTAAGCCCTCGCCTGTGAACGGCATGTGACATGTCAACCCAATTGTCTGGTGTCAGCAGGCACGCAGACAGGTGATTATTGAAGCCCGGAGCGTTCCTCTTTCTGGTGGTATGCAGAGTGAGCGCGTGCGGTTTTTCGGCTTTGGCTTTGAGTGCGGTTCTGTCGCAGATAGGCGATGATTCCGGCATTTCGCGCCGGATATTCATTCGCCTGTAAATCAGTTTGGGAAACAAAAAAGCCAGGTTCCTTGAGAACCTGGCTTTCAGAAAACAGAGAATATAAGCCATGTTACTGAAAACATTCGGCTAAATCTCGGAGCGGCCGGATTCGAACCGACGACCCCTTGACCCCCAGTCAAGTGCGCTACCGGGCTGCGCTACGCTCCGTCATTTCTCTGCCGGTGCGGAACCCCTAGAATACTGGACGTTTGAGTGCAAGAGGCGATTTGGCAGAAAAAGAACAAACTGCACACAAATGCATGGCGTGGGAGTTTTCGGCCCAAGAATTCCGCTTTACGTGTCACTTCCCTATTCTGAGAACTCTTCGAACATCTTGGAAACAACGGGCAGAAAATGATCCTCATACGTCAAGCAAGATTCATAAACACCGGCCAAAACTCTTCCCCGACCAATCTCTTCCCATTGAGGATGTTTCAATTGACGCCAATCGTTGTTCTGGGAAATCAAAAACTCCCTATCCATTGCTGTCGGATTTTGTTTCAAAATTAAGTTCGCCTCATCGGCAAGAGGCAGATAGCTGGCCACCGCAGCTCGTTTTCTTGCTCGAGCTTGTTCATCCAAAACAAGCTCATAGACGAGATCGCCCTTTCCTCCTGCCGTCGCGGCCGAATAAGATAATTCCGCTGGTTCGCCGTGAACTGACAAGCGCTTTTGAAGTACCGCCCCCATAGCCGAGGCTAAGTCGTGGACAGGATTGTAACCATCACTCGCATCCGCGATAATTCTGTAAGATTCGCGTACTCCGATGCAAATTTCAATCGACGAAATTACAGAAGCAAAAAACTCATGGTCACGGTGGGCTAATGCCTTATACCAATGCCTGTCAGAGAGTTCTCCGAAGACTGACCCAACGGACGATCCGGTATTTGCGATAATCTCACGGGAATAATGTATCCGCGACTTTTCCTTGCTCCCAGAACCGTCGGTAAGAAAGAAAACAAGAGGTTGGTTCAATTCCATCCAATGATAAATTCGTAGCTCATGTCCAGGATGAGCCAGAAGCAGGATACTTAGCGTTTCTTTGCTTTTCATGATTTAGTCAGATCCCGGGTTCGCAGCAGTAATGGTGGAAAATATAAGTGCGTATTCTTATAACTAATTTTATTTTCGGAACGCGATCCGGGACAGAAAATGTCGCTGAACTTTTGGCTGATTCACTTAGAATTGCTGGCCACGACGTGATGATTTTTGCTCCCACTTTAGTCGACGATGCTCACTGGATGCTTCATACAGGACATTTGATCTATAATGACATAGACCATATACCCTATCGACCGGATGTTATTCATGCGCATCATGTTTCCCCATGCTTTATCGCGATGCTGCGCTTTCCCGATGTACCGGTCGTGTACACATGCCATAGCTCGACGTTCGAACTTGAAGCGCCTTTGTTACACCCGCAAATCAAACACTATGTAGCGGTCGACGAAGCTTGCAAAGATAGATGCCTTTCAAGAGGCGTTCCTGCAGACCGATTGACTGTCATCCACAATGCGGTCGATGCTTTACGTTATATCTCTAGGCCTCCCCTTCCCGATCGACCCAAACATGCACTCTTGCTCACCAAATTGACCGGGGTTGCTGAACCGGTAAAGCGTGCATGCGCGGAAATGAACATTGCTCTAGACGAACTTGGTCGAGGCACGAACAGGTTCTCCAATGAACTTGAAAAAGAACTGCCTAAATACGACATCGTGTTTGCGACGGCTCGCATGGCTCTGGAAGCCGCCTTTGTCGGATGTGCCGTGATTGTATGTGATGCCAGAGGCTTTGCTGGGCTCATAACCTCCAAGAACGTTGCGCTTTGGCGCAAGAACAACTTTGGTGTGCGGTTATTAACTCGCCCGACAACCTACGATCTTTTGCAAGAATCTATCAAACGCTACGACGCAAACGATGCAGCAAACGTTACCAATTATGTACGCCTGCATGCCCCGGCAGACAAATATATCTCCCAATACGAAAAACTTTATCGTTCCGCCATTAAAGCAGGATCAGCCCATATATCAGCACTTGGCTCTGCCAATGGCCGATGGGCTCAGGAGTTGGTCGCAACGGCAGAAAAACGACTTTGGTTTCGTATAGCATCTGAAATGGGTTGGATGCCAAACACCAAAACTGTTGAGCTAATGCTGGATCAATCGAAATCAGACGTTCTCACTGAGCTACGCTCAATTGCTGAGCGTCAATCGGATAGCGCAGGCACCTTGGAAACGCACATTGAATCGTTGAAAACCAAAATTGATGCACTTGATCGTGAAGTTTTGTCATCCATAGACATTCTTATGAATTTAAAGGCGATGTATCAAGCGTTAGTGCCTTCCTTTTTGAGACGGATGGGGGCTCAATTGCGCGCCCGTTCAAAGCGTGGAAAATCATAAATCCCAACCCCATTTCGCCAGCCCCCGACATTTTTTCGTGGCATGAGGAACAAAACAAACCATCGCCGGTTTGTATTGTGTTAGAACTAGAGTTCTGACGGGGCCAGTTGTGCGCCACGCACACTTCATTTGGCTCCGCTCCATTCACTGACGTGACATCTCAAAAGCTTGGAGTTTTGCAAATGACAGATAAGATCGGGATCACGGATGATGCAGCATTTGAACTTGCCGCACACATCGCCGACAAGCAAAAAGCGAAACTGCCGGAACAGCTTAGCAGTCAGATCAGCGATGCGGAAATGCAGATCGGCGAGACATGGTTCGCCTGGGGCATTTTCGGTGCCATCACCAGCGATCGCAAAAGACGTCAAAAGCTTCTAGCCGATTATCTGAACCTTAAGATTCAACCGCAAAGCGATGTCCAAAAGATCGTAACGGATATCACAACTCTGGAAAGTGCCGACAACCAGCTGTTCAATGCTATCGCGGCGGCGGGACGGCAGGCTTATCACGAAGATGATGATGTCCATCTGAGCAAGATTGCCGGAATTTTTCTCAACGTCATCAAAAACCATTGATCACGGATTATGGGGATTTGACCCTCGAACAAATCTTCAACTTCCGCACATATTCGGGCGAGCAACCCGGCAGCGCTATTGAATATTTTCTGACTAATAATTAGTTGTCTCCTAACTTCGTTCCGGGCGAGCCTTGGCGAGCACGGAAAGTGCCGTCTGCAGTGTATTTCCCGATGCGGCAAACCGGGGAAACCGCATGCCAATCCAGTATCCTATATCCGACCCGGCGGATTGGCGGCGTCTCGATAGACCGTCATTCCTAAGACGGGCCAAAGCAAGCCTTTATCATTATACCTATCCAGCTGCGTTCACCGCACCGCGCAAAAATCTTCTGACCAAGGTTTCTGGACCTTCTGCTCATCCCGTCCAAGACGATGTTTTGGCGATCTGCATCGTCAAAAATGCGATCGGCTATATCAATTCTTTTTTGCGATACTACCGAAAGCTTGGTGTCACGCGCTTTGCCTTTGTCGACGATCAATCAAACGACGGTACATCAGACATATTACGCAATGCGCCTGATGTGGATCTTTACACCTCGCCCATTCGCTATTCGGAAGCGGCACGCGGAAAAGCATGGCGCGATGCGCTCTTCAAGATCTACGGCGCAAACCGGTGGTATCTGTCTCTTGATGCGGATGAGTTTCTTGTGTTCCCCGATAGCGAGACCATGACGTTGCCGGATTTCATTCGGCAACTGGAGGAGGCCGGAATGCAGCGATGCCATGCGCCGATGCTCGATCTCTACCCTGAAGGTCCACTGAACGGCGATGAGTTTGTCGATGATGGCAGCAGATGGCCATTTGATGTATCGTCAAATTTCGATGGCGACAGCTATACGATCAAACTGGAGCGCTATGGTACATCGGTGCGCGGTGGCCCGCGAAAACGATTCTTCGGCCGTGACATGCGGCTATCCAAATTTCCCCTCATCTGGGTCGATAAAGCCACGAGCTATGAGCGGGGCAGTATCCATGGTCCGGGACCATGCAGCCGCAATTTTGTTCCGATCACGGCCGTCCTGCTGCATTACCGCTTCTCCAACCAGTCGATCAATGAATTCAAAAACATCGTCAGCCAAGGCGGCCATGCGGACGGCGGCGCACATTATGGTGCAATTCTTGATCACCCCGATTTTTCAGAAGATTTTACGCTGGCATATGATGGTTCGGTGAAATTTTCCGGTTCAGCAGATCTCGTTGAACGGGGTTTTATGATGAAATTGCCAAGCTGATCGCGGCCACAACGGTAAGTGCCGCAAGTTTTGCAACTTGCAATATTGTGATCGCCACCTCAGTTTCGCATCAGGTTCAGATAATCCTCTGCTCAGCTTGCGATGGTATCAACCGGTCGTTGTCGCCTTCGGACAACGCGAGGCCCGGCCACTTCATCACCCCCCCGATGCCCCGCCGGGCCTCACCTCTCGGTACAGCACACATTTGCACAGTCGTTTTGCAATTCACATCACCTCTGCACATAACGGGATTGGAACAGACAGGTGAATGGGGTATCTGGGACCGATGAAACCCGCTCAAATCATTGCGTGGCTGTTGTTCGCCGCCATACTTTTCATAACCGTTGATCCAATCAATCTGCGACCGGAGAGCGGTCTGCCTGTCAATGTCGAGCGTTTTCTTGCTTTTGCAGTGCTTGGTTTTGTCTTTGCGTTGGCCTATCCCAAGCGCTGGTTATTGATCCTGCTTTTGGTGATTGGCGCGGCCTTTGGATTTGAGCTCGCCCAGATGCTGGCGCCGACACGGCATGCAAGACTGCTGGATGCCGTGTTCAAAGCAGCCGGCGGTATATCAGGTGTGCTTGTGAGCAATATTTTTCTGCGCATTTTCCGCTAGCAGGCCAGATTGACCGCTTGAAACGAAATGTCTGTTGCAGTGCCCACCAGAATGATTTCGTCCCCCAATGACCATTCAGCAGCACGGGCGGCCATTCTGGCCGGGACAGGTTCTGAACCACCCGGCCCTTCGGGCACGTCATAGGTTGCGTGAGCATCATGGGCCAATATAACGGAAAATCCCTTTTGCATCGCCGTGCGTGCCGTCGCTGCGAGGCACATTTCCGACTGCATGCCACAGATCGCCAGTGATCCAACGCCGCATGCGGTCAGTAAATGCTCAAGCTCAGTTCCATCAAAACCGTCATCAACTGCCTTGCGCACAACATGCTCACCAGCTTTCACCGGAAAGAATAATTGCCAGCCATCCGTTTCCGGTTCATCGGGTGCGCCCGGAGATCCATCATTTTGAACAAAAATAACGGGAACTTCCGCTGCACGGGCATTGGCAAGAAGCGTTTCAATGGCCCCTTGAAGCTGGATGTGATCGGGAACGGCAGCGTCTCCTGCAATGAAAGCATTTTGCACATCCACAACCACAAGGGCATTGGCCATCTTGCTTTCAATAAACGTCACGGCTCAATCCTCCCATTTCAGTCCCGTTGCCCTCATATAGGCAGGGTTGGCTGTTATTCACCGTTTTGTGCGCTCTGTATCAAGCAAAGATTTATTGGAGGTATTCCAAACTAATCAGAATTATCGCATATATTACGTCTCTCAAAAAAAATCATAAGACACGAGGGGTGGTGGAACATGCGAACAAGAATTCAGTTTCTGTCACAACAGAACTGCAAAGAAAAAATTATCGTCCAAACAAAGGAACAAACCGACACTGCTCAATTGAATACTCAAGACAGTGGTGCCGATATGTTGGCCATGATACGGCGCATGCGGAGGAAGGAGCGAATTAGACTTCTGACATGCAATCGATAATTCCGGTTTACCGCCCGCAACTGTGATTTGACTGTTACAAGTCAAGGGCACACATTTAACTGGCTGCATGCGAATGCAGCGAGAGGCTCGGTAACTGACACTGATGAAGGCAGGCTACCGGGCCTCGTCAATCAAATGGTTTGACCATAAATTCAGCTGTTGTTGGGAGGCTGCAGTGTCATGCCTTTGAAGATTGTTAAGCGACGTATCATTTCTGCTCAGAATCTGCCACAAGCACCCTGCCCGCAAGGGCACGGCGCGACTGCTATCAACTTGAGGATAGGGTCGGGCGGGCTGATTGACGTCTCACCCGCTGCCACGAAAGAACGTGGCCGCCTATAATTTGGTGCAGCGACAGAATTTAGCCATTGGCAAAAAACCAAGCCGTCATTGACAGGCAATCTTCCTTTGCGAAGTGAGGTCCGATAAATCATCTGGACTGGTTATTCATTGTGAAGCGTAGCAATTCCCATCAAAGAAATTTGACTGACAAACTCGTCATCGCCCTATGGACCATAACATTAGTGGAACTGATGCTTTTCTCCCTGTTTGACGTTTTCAGCTAGGCGAATCTCACCCACGAGTCGATTTCCATTGGAAGACCCTGTGAATCCCCAAAAAATTCGTTCTAAATTCGAGAAGGCCGTTTAAGGACAGAACCCGCCGTGGGCGATTCCGCGGCCTCGCCCACCAGAGAGGAATACACCCAAATAATCTTGCTATATTTCAAAAACTTATCACATTTTTGTTACAAAAACGTGATATGCTTTATATTTGCAGTATTTCTATTATTTATACATTGAGTTTACTAATTGTAAACTTATAGTTGCAAATCAGCAACAATAGAACTTCGTTCGTTGTCGGCATTACAGATTTGTAATTTGACATTTGACTCTACGACTAAAGTCGCAGAATACGAAATTGTCACTACCAATCTCATGGAGAGCAACAATGAACATTAAGAGCCTTCTACTCGGCTCCGCTGCAGCCTTGGTTGCAGTCACAGGCGCACGCGCTGCTGATGCAGTTGTCGTCGCTGAACCAGAAGCTGTCGAATACGTTCGCGTTTGCGATGCTTACGGCGCTGGCTTCTTCTATATTCCTGGCACTGAAACCTGCCTGAAAATCGGCGGCTATCTGCGCGCTGACGTCAAGGGCGGCGACAACGTTTACAGTGGTGGTCACGCCAATCAGGGCAGCGATCCTCGTGGCGACGGCACTTATTACTTCCGCACACGCGCCACAGTTCGCTTCGACGCTCGTTCGGAAACAGAACTCGGCACGCTGCGTTCGTACATCGAAACCCGTTTCCAGTACACCAACGGCGGCAATGCAACGGAACTTCCACAAGCTTACATCGAGCTCGGCGGTTTCCGCATTGGTGTTAGTGACGAACTTTTCGGTTCGTGGACTGGTGCTGCTGGTAAGGTCATCAACGACGACGTGATCAACTACCAGTCTGCTGTGACCAATCAGGTTAGCTACACCTTCAAGGGTGGCAACGGTTTCTCGGCAATCATCGGCGCCGAACAGGGCCGTCAGATGGACAATAACCACTACAACTACGATTATCGCATCGACGACTACATGCCACATGTTATGGCTGGTGCGAAGTTCGAACAGGCTTGGGGCAAGATCTCCGGCGTTGTCGCCTATGACTCAGTTGTAGAAGAATTCGCTGGTAAAGTACGTTTGGATGTGAACTTCACAGACACCGTTTCTGCATTTATCATGGGTGCTTACCAGTCCAACTGGGATGACCTGCATGACAATGGTCAGCGCAACTGGTTTGGCACCTGGGAAGGTGACTGGGCAGCTTGGGGTGGTCTCTCCGCCAAGGTTTCAGATAAGGCAACTGTTAACGCACAGGTTGCTTACGAATCCGAAGGCACATGGGCTGCAACTGCAAACGTTGCTTACGAACTCGTTCCTGGCTTCGTTATTACACCAGAAATCAGCTACACCAAGTTTGACGGCGATCGCAAGACATTCGCTGAAAGCCGTGTAGGCGGTGGCGACGATGCATTCGGTGGCATGATCCGCTTCCAGCGCAACTTCTAATCCTGACGGATTTGAAGACGTATCCGGGGGCTCGCCCCCGGATCATCAGGCCTTGGCCCAACAAACATTCGAATTGTGTTTGGCAATGGAGAAGGACTGTATTGCCAAACTGCGATGATGAGATCTCCAGTCACGTCATTTTTTGAAACGGTGAGCTTCGCGGCTCACCGTTTTTTACGTTTGCTGCCCTGTGCAAATCTTTTGATCGACATGTTGTGATTTGGAAGCCCGCCGGTTCCGCGCTATAGTTGCCGCCAGAATGCAGGAGGTTACGGATATGCGTGATCTTGATATCTTGCTTGCAGTCATTGTGGTTATCTTGCTGGCATACCAGTCGAAACCCTCACACCGGACCTGGAACCGCAAGAATTTACTGACGCATGTATCGAATGATCCAGGCAAGGATCAACAGTCACAGAACTGAGGAATGTCCGTATACCCATAGCATTCGGCTTTCCGGCAAAGGCCGGGAGCAGAACGTTGTCAGGGAGTGACAAGAATGGGAGAAGCAATTCTTCATACGCCTCATCATGCCAAGCCTGCCTCGCCAAACACGCTGAAGCAAGCGCGCGGACAAATTCCCAAAGTTACGTGCGATCCGACAAAACTGTCTTCAATCCTGCGATTGGCCAAGGGCGGCTTCAGCCACCGGCGGTTTAAACACGAAGGCAAATAATCGGCATAAGAACAAAGGCCCGCTACCGGGAAACCGGTAACGGGCATTTTGGGGTGTCTGCCGCAGCGCTTGTCGCTGTCTTGTTAATTGGGCAGAAGAACCTTGTCGATCACATGAATGACGCCGTTTGACTGCTGCACGTCAGCAATCGTGACATGGGCAACATTACCCTTTTCATCCTTGATGGAGATCTTGCCAGCTTTCTCGCTGACCACAAGCACACAGCCGCCAACGGTCTTGACCTTGTGGGTGCCGCCATCATCCTTGATCATCTTCTTGATTGTCGCCGACATGGCGTCTGCGGCCACCACATGGCAGGTAAGTACCTTGGTGAGGGTTGCCTTGTTCTCTGGCTTGAGCAGCGTCTCAACGGTGCCCTTGGGCAAGGCTGCAAAGGCTTCATTGGTCGGTGCGAAAACTGTGAATGGACCCTTACCCTGAAGTGTCTCGACAAGGCCGGCGGCCTTGACCGCTGCAACAAGCGTCGTGTGGTCCTTCGAGTTGACCGCATTCTCGATAATGTTCTTATTGGCATACATTGGCGCGCCGCCAACCATCGGGTTGTCCTTGGCCAAGGCTGCTCCACTCAGTGCTGTAACAGCCAAAAATCCGGCGAAAATTCCTGCAGTCAATTTACCCATTTTATTGCTCCATGTTTGCCTCCCCTTTGCCGGGGAATGCAAACAAGTACGAAGCGTTCAACTGGAAAGTTTCCTGCGAGCGAATTTATTATTCTGCGCCCATCTTGGCCTTTGACCGTTTCGGGAGGGAACATAAGCGGCCCGCAGCCGTTATAGGCCTGTCATGCACAGGAGCATAAAGAATGGCAATATTCTCAAAAACGACCGATGATATTCAGGATGATGTTGAAGCTCAAATTGCAGCTTTGCGCAAGGAAGTATCAAGGCTCACATCCAGCCTCTCCGACATGGGCGGCGAAAAGCTCGACCATGTGAAACGGGCCGCAACCAAGCAGGTTAACTATGCTGCCGATGCAGCCAAGGAAAATCCGCTGGCAACCCTTGCCATCGTGGCAGGCGCGGCGCTGCTGATCGGACTGATTTCCAGACGCTAAATGGAGGGTGATGGATATGGATAGTGCCGAACCAATGCGCGATGAGGAAGACCGGGAACGTCTGCAGCGTGAAATCGCGGATTTAAAGCGCGATCTGGCTGCCCTGACGAAAACCCTTACCGACAGGGGTGTCCAGCTGCTGGACGATCTTGAAGGCGATGATGATGGCTCGACTTTTGAAGCCATCAAAAATGGCGGACGCCGTGCCGCGCGCGTGGTTGGACATCAAGCCCAGAAAATCGGCGGTATTCAGACGCAGAACTCCGTATCGACGCTGATGGTTATTGCGGGTCTTGGGATCGTGATCGGCATGCTGGCCCGGTAAATTCAGTTCCGGATTTTTTCAAAATTCTTTGGAACTATCTGCCGCCAGTTTCGTTTCCTTTGTACTGGTCCCCCAACCAGCTAGGCTGAACCCCACAGCCAACCCCAAATCCCAGCTTTCGCTCCCCGTGAAAGCTGGGTTTTTTGTTGGGGATTGGGGTGATGGCGTGTAGTTCGTGGTTCGTGGTTCGACAAGCTCACCATGAGGGAGAGTGAGGATGTAACGCTAATCGCAGAAATTGCAGATCACAAATGTTGCTGAATAAAACTCCCCTCACCCTGAGCCTGTCGAAGGGCCTAATGGTGAGCTTGTCGAACCACGAACCACGAACCACGAACCATACCCACACAGGCACACTTCATAAACAATCATCCGTATATCAGAGCAGTTTATCGGACCTGATCCAGCAAACGCTTGCATTCCAGAAGATCGAACAGTGTTTCCTGCAGCAAAGTCCGGTTGTCCTTGGACAGGCGCTTGCCATCAGCCGCAACCGGGCCCTCATCATCGCCCTTAATCAATCCAAACAGGCGCCTGCCATGATGAGCCGATTTCTGCGACCCCATGACGGCAGCCTCTTCGGCGGCATCAGCGCGTTCCTGTTCGGCGGAAATTGCTTCCTCTTCGCGAACGGCGGCCTGCTTCTGTTGGCTGATAGCTTCAGCCGCAGCAGTGTCGCCGCTACCCAGAGCAATAATGAACTGTGCGCCATTTTCGCGTAAAAGCCGCTGGACGCCCTTGATCGTATAGCCCTGATCATAGAGCAGATGGCGGATGCCCTTGAGCAAATCCACATCGAGCGGGCGATAATATCGGCGCCCACCACCACGCTTCATAGGCTTGATATGGGTAAAACGCGTTTCCCAAAAACGTAGAACATGTTGGGGAAGATCAAGATCTTCTGCAACTTCACTGATGGTTCTAAAAGCGTCGGGACTCTTGTCCATGTTTTCACCCTTTCAGGAGAAAATCTGATTCGACGTCTATTTCAGCGGTTTATGATGTAATTTTCAAGTACAAGGCGAGACTGCCCCACAGCAATCTCGCTCCGAATGCGCTGAACCGGCTAATTTAGGCCGATTTTTTCTTTCGCGCCTGGTGTGAGCGCAAGATGCGCTGCTTGAGCACATTGGATGCCTTGAACGTCATCACCCGGCGAGGCAAAATCGGCACTTCCTCACCCGTTTTCGGGTTTCGGCCAATGCGTTCATTCTTGTCTCTTACCTGAAACGTGGCGAATGACGACAGTTTAACCGTCTCGCCACGAACAATGGCATCACATACTTCATCGAGGATTGTTTCGACGAGTGAAGCTGACTCCGTGCGCGAAAGCCCTACCTTACGATAGACTGCTTCGGCCAGATCAGCGCGCGTAATGGTCTTACCCCCCATACGATCTCTAAGCTCTCGTTTGTTGCAAAACTATCAGGTGGAAGCGGACGTTATAGGATCAAATCCGATAGGGCAAGCGGGTAAAAACAGTTGATAAAACAAACCACTGACCCAACCGGAGCATTACCACCGTAGCAGAACTGCACCCCACGTAAAGCCCCCGCCCATGGCTTCGAGAAGGACAAGATCGCCCTGCTTGATACGCCCATCGGCAACAGCGGTTGCCAGAGCAAGAGGGACGGAAGCCGCCGAGGTATTGCCATGCTGGTCAACGGTGATGACGACTTTTTCTTCCGCAAGGTTCAGTTTCTTGGCGGAGGCATCGATAATGCGCTTGTTGGCCTGATGCGGCACGAACCAGTCGACATCTTCGGCAGTGATACCTGCCTCCGAGAAAGAGGCCTCAATCACATCGGTGATCATGCCCACAGCATGCTTGAAGACCTCGCGGCCTTCCATACGCAAATGCCCGACTGTCTGGGTCGTGGAAGGGCCGCCATCCACATACAATTTTTGCTTGTGCGAACCATCGGAACGCAGATTAGCCGTCAGGATACCGCGATCGGAGGTCAGTCCGCGCCCTTCACTGCCCTCAAGGACAACGGCACCGGCACCATCGCCAAACAGCACGCAGGTTGTACGGTCATTCCAGTCAAGAAGCCGTGAAAAAGTTTCAGAACCAATCACCAGAACGCGCTTGGCCATGCCGCCGCGAATATAAAGATCAGCTGTCGTAATGGCATAGACAAAGCCGGAGCACACGGCCTGCATATCGAAGGCAAAGCCATGGGTCATGCCAAGACGCGCCTGAATGTCGACCGCAGAGGCGGGAAATGTGTTATCAGGCGTGGAGGTGGCCAGAATGATCAGATCAATATCATCGGGCGTCATACCGGCATTGTCGAGCGCCGCGCGCGCTGCCGCTTCACCGAGAGAGGCGGTTGTTTCACCCTCACCCGCGATATAGCGCTGGCGAATACCCGTGCGCTGGACGATCCACTCGTCGCTTGTTTCAACGATACCTTCCAGATCGGCGTTCTTAACCAGACGCGCCGGTTTGGCCGCCCCTACACCTTTGACAACGGACCGGATCATTTATCTTTCCTACGCCTGTGGTTCTATCTCAGCTTCTGAATCATTCTCGGCCTCGCTCTGAAAAGCGACACCGACCGGGCTCTTGTGGAAATGACTCAGATCCGAGGCAATCTTATCCAAAAGCTTGTTGCGGGCCATATCATAGCCGACATCAACGGCAGAAGCGAAGCCAAGTGCGTCGGTTCCTCCGTGACTCTTGATGACGACACCGTTCAGCCCAAGAAATACGCCGCCATTGGTCTTGCGCGGGTCCATCTTCTCGCGCAGGCGGTCAAATGCGCCCTTGGCGAACAAATAGCCGATCTTGGCCATCCATGTACGGTTCATGGCATCGCGCAGATATTGCGCGAACTGCTTGGCCGTGCCTTCGGCTGCTTTCAGCGCGATATTTCCGGTAAAACCTTCGGTGACCACGACATCAACCGTACCCTTGCCAATATCGTCACCCTCGACGAAGCCAAAATATTCAAGACTTGGCAGCGGAATTTCCCGCAGAATGCGTGCCGCATCCTTTACATCGTCCTGACCTTTGATTTCCTCAACGCCGACATTGAGCAGGCCAATTGTCGGGCGCTCGATCTCGAACAGTGAACGGGCCATGGCAGCGCCCATGACGGCATAATCGACCAGCTGCTGGGCGTCAGCGCCAATGGTGGCACCAATATCGAGCACAATGCTTTCACCCCGCAAGGTGGGCCAGATACCCGCAATAGCAGGCCGTTCGACATTGGCCATTGTCCGCAGGCAGAATTTTGACATCGCCATCAGCGCGCCGGTATTACCGGCGGAGACGCATACATCGGCCTCGCCGGTTTTTACTGCTTCGATGGACCGCCACATGGATGACTTCCAGCGGCCATTCCGCAAGGCCTGGCTGGGCTTCTCGTCCATGCGCACAGACACATCGCAATGATGGAATGTCGAGCTGGCAAGCGTCGGGTGGCGATCAAGAACCGGCCTTACCTCTTCCTCACGACCGAAGATCACAAACCGGATATCAGGATGGCGCTCCAGCGCCGTTGCCAGACCGGGAATAACGATCTCAGGACCGAAATCACCGCCCATGGCATCAATGGAAATTCTGATCACTCTCGATTGTCCTGTTCAGTGAGTATGCTTGCTGGGTTCATCAATGGCTCAAAGACTCGGCGAAAATAGTCAATTTCCCTCGCTGCACAACCGGAATCTGCCAGCTGGCTGGCACATGGACTGTAATCATTGTGAAAAACGCTGCACCTGCCCTTGGAATTTTCTGTTCTTATAGCCCATCTGGGCAGCATTCGGATAGTCAGCCGCAGGAAATCGTCACAATCAAGGCTTCTGTTTCCAATCCTTGAGGCTGGCAAAAGGATTAACAGGCTTTTCCGTTGCCTCATCTTCACCAAAGACAACCTCAATAGGCGCATCCGACACACCATCCTTGCGAGGGTAAGGATCAATTGCAAGTTCAAAGAACTCTTCTGCAATCGCTCCTGCATCCAGAGTATCGCCGGAAAACGTCTCGGGTATGTCAGGCCCATCTGCACTGACAATCAGTTCACCATTCTCATCGAGCGGCAGCCGTGCCAGCTTGGAATTTTCTGGGACAAAGAGCGTATCAATTTCGGCATCAATAACCGCGTCCACGGGTTCCGATGTGACAACGCAGGATTGCACGATGTTCGCCTTGACGACGCCTCGCACACGTATGCCGTCCTTTTTCCACGGAACGATCTGCAGATCAGCCTTGAAAGAGGCGACATCCTGCAGGTCGTGAAAATCACGCAGTGCAATCCGCTCGCGCTCATCCGCTTCAATTTTGACTGTCAGCCCCTTCTGTGGCAGTCGCTTGACCGAAACCGGGAAACTCAGTGCGCCATCGAGATTTCTTGTCATTTTGCTCCCCTTCTCAATTTTGTTGGGCTTCAACATCGCCAGCATCAGGAAACAGCAGGTGCCCGCCAGCAAAGTCGTCATCCGATTGTGTTTCCAGATAAAGCGCCGCCTCAATTGTGTATTTGGCCAGTGCCGCTGCTTGTGGCCATTCCTTGCTATCAGGACGGACATTGCGAGCCAGTGCGGCCGCCAGCGCCGGATAATCATTAGCCTGAAGCGCCTTGTCGTAGGATTCGATACGTCCATAAAACATGCGGGCCAGTTTTTTCATGCGCTTTGGAATGCCGGAATCACCGATACCAAGCTCGCGCAGGGAATGGTCGACATCCCGGAAGAACTCGTCGGTCACTTCCTGCCCGATCATCTTGAGGGCTGGCGTTCGACCTTTTATCCGGCGCATGAAAAGAAAAACGTGCAAAGACAGCATTTCATAGCGCCCTAACGGCGAATCCGGCACATCAATGTCAGAATAGAAGTATGGCTGCCGCGCCGCTGCCACGATCGCATCGTAAAGGGCGGTGGTAACAGCCTCATTTGCTTTGGCCTTACGGCTGAATAAACTGAGAATCATATATGTGCTTTCACTTGGGTCAGGCCGCAACACGAGTCGCTGTTGCATCAGACTTCAAGGTGGTTTACCGAAGTTCTGCGGGCAGCGAAAGACTTGCGCCCACTATTGAAATGGAGATGTCGTTGCTGCAGCGGATTTTCAAGGCCGATCGTTCACGGGAATACCTTCTCGCGGGGACTCTGTTTTTTGTCGTGGGACTTGCCGGCTGTAACACCGCCAATCTCAATCCATCAGAAACTTTGTCGGAAGGCTACATTCTCGACGAGAAGGCACTGGAGTTCGTTCCGGTTGGTTCCAGCCGCGAGCAGGTCATCCTGTCGCTGGGCAGCCCATCCTCGACAGCAACCTTTGACAACGAAGTTTTCTACTATATCTCGCAGAAGCGTCATCGCAGCGTTGCATTCATGCAGCCGAAAGTCGTGGATCGTCGCATTCTCGCGGTTTATTTCGACCAGAAGGGCAAAGTCGCCAGCATTTCCAATTACGGTTTGCAGGACGGCAAGGTCTTCGACTTCATCTCGCGCACCACGCCGACAGGCGGCAAGGATCTTTCATTCCTCGGCCAGTTGCTCGCGGGTGTTGGCAAGGCTCCCGGCTCTCTGCCCGGCGCTGGCCCTGCTCCCGGCCAATAATCGTTCAGACGAAAATGCAAAAACCCGCGAAATCAGATTTCGCGGGTTTTTCTTTGGTCTGGTGCCTGGTTATCCGTGCGCAAGCACGGCAAGCAGGAGCAAGGCCACAATATTGGTGATCTTGATGGCCGGATTGACCGCAGGACCGGCGGTATCCTTATAGGGATCGCCGACCGTATCGCCTGTTACCGAGGCTTTGTGGGCTTCGGAACCCTTCAAATGCCGCGTTCCATCCTTGTCGACAAAACCATCTTCAAAGGATTTCTTGGCATTGTCCCAGGCACCGCCGCCTGAGGTCATCGAGATGGCAACAAAAATACCATTGATGATAACACCCAGAAGCGAAGCGCCGAGCGCAGCAAAAGCCGATGCTTTGGAACCCGAAATCAGCAGCACGCCAAAATAGACGACGAGCGGTGCCAAAACAGGCAGAAGCGATGGCACAACCATTTCCTTGATGGCCGCACGGGTGAGAATATCCACCGCACGGGCATAATCAGGACGCTCCGTACCGGCCATGATACCCGGTTTTTCACGGAACTGCCTGCGCACCTCTTCCACCACAGAGCCCGCAGCGCGGCCAACAGCTGTCATTGCAATACCGCCGAAGAGGTAGGGAATGAGACCACCGAAGATCAAACCGGCGACAACGTAAGGATTGGAGAGTTCGAACGATACGGCGCCCATTCCCTTGAAATAGGAGAAGACCGTTGAGCCATCCTTGTTGGCTTCACTGATGAAGAACTGCAGATCGTTGGAATAGGCAGCAAACAGCACCAGAGCACCAAGACCGGCCGAACCAATGGCATAGCCCTTGGTGACGGCTTTGGTCGTGTTACCAACGGCATCGAGCGCGTCGGTGGATTTGCGTACTTCCGGATCAAGTCCAGCCATTTCAGCAATACCACCAGCATTGTCGGTCACAGGACCGAAGGCATCAAGCGCAACGATCATGCCGGCAATACCAAGCATGGCTGTTACGGCGATACCGGTGCCGAAAAGCCCTGCCAGCTGGTAGGTCGAGATGATACCGCCGACAATCACCAGAGCCGGAAGCGCTGTTGATTCAAGCGAAACTGCAAGACCCTGAATTACATTGGTGCCGTGGCCGGTCACTGAAGCCTGAGCAATTGAATTAACAGGGCGCTTGTTGGTGCCCGTGTAGTATTCAGTGATCACCACGATCAATCCTGTCACCACCAGCCCGACGAGGCCGCAGATGAAGAGATTGGAACCGGTGATCGACTTGCCCGCGACAATACCCACCTCACCCCAGCCAATGGTCATCGATGTGGCTGCAGCAAGACCGGCAATCGACAGCAGGCCCGTCACAATGAGGCCCTTGTAAAGAGCGCCCATGATCGAATTGTTCGCGCCGAGCTTGACGAAGAACGTACCGGCAATCGAGGTGATGATACAGGCGCCGCAGATCGCCAGTGGATAGAGCATGATATTGCTCAAAACAGGCGTTGCAGCAAAGAAGATGGCACCCAGAACCATGGTGGCGACGATGGTCACCGCATAGGTTTCAAAAAGGTCGGCAGCCATACCGGCGCAGTCGCCGACATTGTCGCCCACATTATCGGCAATGGTTGCCGGATTGCGTGGATCATCTTCAGGGATTCCGGCTTCGACCTTGCCGACGAGATCGCCGCCCACGTCAGCACCCTTGGTGAAGATGCCGCCGCCAAGACGGGCAAAGATTGAGATGAGTGACGCACCGAACCCGAGGGAGACAAGAGCGTCAATGACAACACGGTCCGCAGGCAGATGGCCAAGCGGGCCGGTCAGAATGTAATAATAAACAGCAACGCCAAGCAGGGCGAGACCGGCGACAAGCATGCCGGTAATCGCGCCTGACTTGAACGCGATTTCAAGACCGGCAGCCAGACTGCGGGACGAAGCCTGTGCCGTGCGCACATTGGCACGAACAGAGACGTGCATGCCGATGAAACCGGCAAGACCTGACAGCACAGCGCCGATCAGGAAGCCGATTGCGGCGGTTGATGACAAGAGGTACCAGACTGCTAGAAAGACAACGACGCCAACAATGGCGATCGTGGTATACTGACGTGTGAGATAGGCCTGTGCTCCCTCGCGGATAGCACCGGCGATTTCTTGCATGCGTGCATTGCCCTGGTCCGCTGCGAGCACCGATTGGGTGGCCCAAAAAGCATAGACGATAGACAGCAAACCGCAGGCGATGACGAGAAACAGTATAGTCATGCCACTCCCTCAGATTTTGACCCGAAAAATACCCCTCCCCGGGTCAGGTTCGGTACGGCACACAAAATCTGCCAGGCCGGCAGAAACGCGACCGTATGCACTAGGAGTAGCCAAGCCCATGCGAAAAGGTCAAGGCCTTTCGCTGAGGCGGCTTAGGGTTGATACCATTAATCTGATTGAGCGCGTTTAAGGGGGTTTTGCGCGGGTGCTGCAGCCAGCTATTGTGCGTGGTTCGTGGTTCGATATAACAACCATTGGGAGAATTGGGTTGCAACGCTAGTCAGCAGCTTTGCACAACTTGACTCCCGAACCCCCACCCATCTCCGTCATCCTCGGGCTTGACCCGAGGACCCACGGCTGATGAGATTTAACGCACCTGAATATTTCGCACTTTTAAGTATAGGTCCTCGGGTCAAGCCCGAGGATGACGGAGATGGATGGGGTGTCGGGGGAGTCAAGTTCTGCAAAGCTGGTGACTAGCGTTGCATCCCCTCTCCCTCATGGTGAGCTTGTCGAACCACGAACCACGAACCACGCACCGCAAGAAATGCAGCAATCAACCCCGTGGGTTTTTTGCACCCCGGCTTTCACCGCGAAGCTCAAAAGCCAGACGATCCAGCACAGCATTCACCAATTTGGGCTCTTCTTCCGTGTAGAAGGCCTTGGCGATATCAATATATTCGGAAACGATAACGGCTGTCGGCACATCCGGGCGGTTTCTCAATTCCCAGATACCGGCGCGTAAAATCGCCCGCAGCGTTGAATCGAGCCGCGACAATGGCCAATCCTCCGTCAACGCCTGACGGATCATCGGATCAAGCGATGTCTGTTCTGAAACCACGCCAGCAACAATGGCGCGGAACCACTGCGGATCAGCATCCAGATACTGGTTTCCGTCTACTTCCTTGCCAAGGCGGTGCGCTTCATACTCCGCAACAACCTCGATAACGCCGGTACCGGCAACATCCATCTGGTACAACGCCTGCACAGCGGCCAGACGCGCGACGCCGCGCTTATTAGCGGTCTTTACAGCGGGACTTTCCCCATCTTTGGAAGAAGGCATCCGGTCAGGCTCCAAGCTTTTCCTTGAGGGCAATCATAGTCAGTGCAGCGCGCGCTGCAAAGCCACCCTTGTCCTTGTCCTCGCGGCGGGCACGGGCCCATGCCTGCTCTTCATTCTCGACGGTGAGAATGCCATTGCCGATGGCAATGCTTTCATCCACGGCAAGCTCCATCAGAGCGCGGCAGGATTCATTGGCGACAATATCAAAATGGTAGGTCTCGCCGCGAATAACCGTGCCAAGCGCCACGAAGCCATCATACTCCGTTCCACCCTCTTCCGCTGCATCCAACGCAAAGGAAATGGCCGCAGGAACCTCAAGCGCGCCGGGAACAGTCACAACATCATAGGTTGCCTTGCCTTCATCAAGCGCCAGCTTGGCACCGTTCAGCAGGGCATCTGACAAATCGTCATAGAATCGCGCTTCCACGATCAACAGATGTGGCGCATGCGCCTTTTTTTTGGACATGGAAAACTCCGGAACTCAAATGGGATTGGCGAAGCCGCTTCGCCTTTGAGTGTGGTCCTAGGCTGATTTCGGATATTCTGCAAGCCGTGCAGCGTATCTCGCCATCTGATCGATCTCGATATTGACCTTGTCACCCACCTTGCGGTCGCCCCAAGTGGTGACTTCAAGCGAGTGGCGGATCAACAGGACATCGAACTCGTTGCCATTGACGGCGTTGACTGTCAGTGACGTCCCATCCAGCGCTACAGAGCCTTTGGGGGCGATAAACCGTGCCAATTCTTCCGGGACACGCAGCGTGAAGCGCACGGCATCGCCCTCTTCCTCACGCTTGATCAGTTCTGCCATGGCGTCGATATGGCCGGAGACAAGATGACCGCCCATTTCGTCGCCGAGTTTGAGCGAACGCTCAAGATTGATACGCGTGCCATTCTTCCAGTTGGCAATGCTGGTCAGGCGCAGCGCCTCTTCCCAGGCCTCCACCTCAAACCAGCGGGCATTTGACCCCTTTTCCGGTAATGTCACGACGGTCAGGCACACGCCCGAACAGGAAATGGAGGCACCAATCTCGATCGTTTCTGGGTCGTAATTTGTTTCCACGCGCAGAAGCACGCCTTCATTGAGTGGCTTTACCTGACCGACCTTGCCGATATCCGTTACAATTCCCGTGAACATGCTGTTTCCTCAGATGGGTCTTATATATTCGCGGTAATGATCGTCACCAAAACGATCATCGCGCGATAATGTGAAGTCACGAGCGATATGGGAAGAAAGTTCCGGTACTGCAAGACCGCCCTCTGACCCGATTGCCAGTGGCCCCTCGAAAAGCGCTATGCGATCCACCAGACCGTCCTGCAACAGTGCGGAAGCAACCGATGCGCCGCCCTCGACCATCAGTGTCGCAATGCCCTGTGCGGCAAGATCATCAAGCAGTTCCGGCAGAGCCGTTGCACCGCAATCGGTTTCCGTAGCGAGCATGCGGCAACCGGCAGCGACAAGTGCTCGCCGTTTTGCCGGATTGGCCTGTGCATTGGCGGCGATCCACAGGGGAACACTGCCCGCGCTTTGCACCAGCTTGCTGCCCACCGGCAAGCGCAACTGACTGTCGAGCACGATGCGCACCGGCGAACGGTTTTCAAGCCCCGGCAGACGGCAGGTCAGGACAGGATCATCGGCGAGCGCTGTGCCGATCCCAACCAGAATGGCATCGGATTCAGCTCGCATCAGATGCACCTGCGCCCGCGCAACCGGCCCGGTTATAGCGATCTGGCCGGTGCCATGCCTGCCGATATAACCATCGGCGGAAAGTGCAAGTTTCAGAGTCACTTCCGGTCGTTTTTTCGAAGATCGAATCAAGTATCCGGCGAGATAATCAGCGGCCTCATTGGCCATGACGCCAGTGATAACCTCGATGCCCGCATTGCGCAGAATAGCATAGCCCTTGCCCGCTACCCGGTCATCGGGATCATTGGCTGCGGAAACCACCCGGGTCACGCCTGATGTGACCAGAGCATCGGCGCAAGGCGGGGTTTTGCCATGGTGGGCGCATGGCTCAAGCGTCACATAGGCGGTTGCGCCTCTCGCTTTGTCGCCAGCTTCCGCCAACGCCTGCGTTTCCGCATGCGGGCGTCCGCCAATGGCCGTGACACCGCGCCCGACAATAACGCCGTCCTTGTCGACAATCAGCGTCGCGACGGAGGGGTTTGTGCCTGTCAGCCCCTGATGGCTGCGCGACAGACGAATGGCCGCAGCCATATAGCGCCGGTCAAGCGCACTCTGCACCGATGAGTTCATAGGGTTCAATCATCCTCCACCGGATCGGATGCGACATCACCGGCTGTGATTTCATCGATCACATTGTGGAAATCCTTGGCCTCGCGGAAATTGCGATAGACCGAGGCAAAGCGGATATAGGCGATATCATCGATACCTTTCAGCGCATCCATGACGAGCCTGCCGATTTCATCGGAACTGACTTCCGGTTCGCCCGAGCTTTCCAGTTGCCGGACAATGCCTGAAACCGCGCGCTCCACCCGTTCCGGGTCAACCTGCCGCTTACGCAGCGCTACTTCCACAGAACGCATGAGCTTATCGCGGTCGAAAGCCACTTTGCGACCGCTCTTTTTCACCACGCTCAGATCACGCAGTTGGACACGCTCAAAGGTGGTAAAACGCCCGCCACACACGGTACAGATGCGCCGTCTGCGGATCACCGCCCCATCTTCAGCTGGGCGGGAATCTTTCACCTGAGTATCCTCAGACTGGCAATAGGGACAACGCATCGTTTGGCTTTCCGGAGATGATTCTGAAATCGTTAGGGAAGATAGTGTCTTTCGGTACGATATAAAAGCACCCTCACCGCGACGATGTGTCAAAGGAACGGCCAAGTTTTACGCATATGGCGAAGGCTTATGTCCAGCGCGGGCATTTCACCCCCTCTGTCCTGTCGGACTACCGGGGGGAGCCACAGGTCTCACCCGTCCTTCGGACCCCACAAGGGGGGTGAAACTTGGCAGAAACCCATTGTGCGTGGTTCGACGGGCTCACCATGACGGAGAGTGGTGGGTTGCAAGGAACTCTATTCTGCAACGTCGGCGATTATCGTTACATCTATACTCTCCCTCATGATGAGCCCGTCGAACCACGAACCATATTGATGCAACCATAACCACTAAACCCGCCACGGAGGATCGAGGCGGTTACGGCCAGCAAAATAGAGAATAATCCTGTTCCCGGCAGGATCGAACAACTCTGCCTCGCGCCAAAGCCATCTTTTATCCTCAGGGTCAGACGTGAAAATAAAGCCCGCTGCTTTGAGCTGCCCTACACGCTCATCAAGATTATCAAGTTCGAAATAAACAGTCGTTCCACTCCCGGGCGTTGCACCTTGATGAATGGAGAATGTGCTGCCGCCATCAGAACAGAGAAACCGGATATAGCGCGGACGGGAATCTACGATGGGAATGAGACCGAGACCGCAATAAAAATCCCAGGCCATGTCCAGATCGGGAGCAGTTATTGTCACCTGGTTCAATCGCATTGTAACCTCGCGGTATATTTGGTTTGGCATTATATAGCCATTTCAACCCCCTCTGTCCTGTCGGACTACCGGAGCGAGCCACGGGTCTCGCCCGTCCTTCGGACCCCCCACAAGTGGGATGAAACTTCGCAGAAACCCATAGTCCGTGGTTCGACGGGCTCACCATGAGGGAGAGTGGTGGGTTGCAAGGAACTCTATTCTGCAACGTCGGCGATTATCGTTACATCTATACTCTCCCTCATGGTGAGCACGTCGAACCACGAACCACGCACTATCGCTCTGCAACCGCACAAACAAAAATGGCGGCGCTTGCGCACCGCCATTTCATTGCAATCACCCAGGATTTACTGGCCGAGATAGGGATAAAGCGGGAAGCGGTCAGTCAGTTCGACAACCTTGTTCTGCACTGCCTTTTCGACCGCAGCATTGCCTTCATCGGAATTGGCAACCTTCAAACCGTCGAGAACTTCCGAAATCAGGTTGCCGATCTCGGTGAATTCCGCAGCGCCAAAACCGCGTGTTGTTCCGGCTGGTGTGCCAAGGCGCACGCCTGAGGTTACAAACGGCTTTTCCGGATCGAAAGGAATGCCGTTCTTGTTGCAGGTGATGTTGGCGCGGCCAAGAGCAGCTTCCGCGCGCTTGCCGGTGGCGTTCTTGGGACGCAGATCAACCAGCATCAGGTGATTGTCAGTGCCGCCGGAAACGATGTTAAGACCGTTCTTCTTCAGCGATTCCGCCAGAGTGCGGGCATTGTTGACCACGTTCTGGCCGTAAGTCTTGAACTCAGGCTTCAGCGCTTCACCGAAAGCCACTGCCTTTGCAGCGATCACATGCATCAAAGGGCCACCCTGCAGGCCGGGAAATACGGCAGAATTGATCTTCTTGGCGATCTCGGCATCGTTGGTCAGGATCATGCCACCGCGCGGGCCGCGCAGTGACTTATGTGTCGTGGTGGTGGTGACATGGGCATGCGGCAGCGGTGACGGATGCACACCGGCAGCTACGAGACCAGCGATATGGGCCATATCAACCATCAGATAGGCGCCAACTGCATCGGCGATCTGGCGGAAACGTTCGAAATCCCAAACGCGCGAATAAGCAGTACCGCCAGCGATGATCAGCTTTGGCTTGTGCTGATGTGCCAGACGTTCGATTTCTGCCATATCGAGCAAATTGTCATCCTGACGCACGCCGTAGGACACAACATTGAACCACTTGCCGGACATGTTGACGGGCGAACCGTGGGTCAGGTGGCCGCCGGAATTAAGGTCAAGACCCATGAAGGTATCGCCGGGCTGCAACAGCGCGAGGAACACGGCCTGATTCATCTGACTGCCGGAATTCGGCTGCACATTGGCGTATTCACAATTGAACAGCTTCTTGGCGCGTTCGATTGCCAATTCCTCAGCAATATCAACAAACTGGCAGCCACCGTAATAGCGCTTGCCCGGATAGCCCTCGGCATATTTGTTGGTCATGATCGAGCCCTGTGCTTCGAGCACGGCACGCGATACGATGTTTTCCGAAGCGATCAGTTCGATCTCATGACGCTGGCGACCTAGCTCCTTGCGGATGGAGCCAAAAATTTCCGGATCAATGTCTTCGAGTGATGCGTTGAAAAATGTATCAGCAACGGAAGCGCTTGCATTCGACATGGTGCCTGGACCCTCATTTGTCTTAAGTGAGTAGGTATTCCGGCGCATTATCATACTTAAACGGTCAAGGCCAATGGCCGGTGGACGAAAAGCATTAGCCCGAAACCGCCATCCACCATTCAAATGCAAAAAGACCGCCCGAAGGCGGCCTTTTCGAAATCCTGCGATCTGACGTGAACGATCAGGTATTCGTGCCGATCGATAGTGCCTGCTGGCCATCGCGCTCATAAATATCATCGCGCAGCTGGACAACACCATCGCCGGTTGACCAGGCGCTGACATAAACGAAGTGCAGCGGAACCGGATCGGCAACGGCAATCGGCGTGTTGACGCCTGACTTGATTGTCGCATCCATGGTCTGACGATCCCAGCCCGGCGTGCTGCGCAACAGCCAGACATTGAGGTCACGCACGTTCTGCACGCGCACGCAGCCCGACGAATCGAAACGCATGAGCTTGTTGAAATTGCCCTGCTGCGGCGTGTCGTGCATGTAGACAGCGTAAGGGTTGGCGAAGTTGATTTTCGTCGAGGACATGGCGTTGATCTTGCCTGGGTCCTGACGGAACATCAGCTTGACCGCATCATCCGTATTCCAGTCGACGCTTTCCGGTGGCACTTCCTGACGCTGCTCGTTGAACAGACGGATCTTGTTGCGCGTCAGATAAGTCGGGTCCTTGCGCATCAGCGGGATAATATCCTTCTGAATGATCGACTTTGGTGCCGTCCAGTAAGGATTGAGAATGACTTCGGAAATCTTGGAGTCGAGAATCGGCGTCTGGCGGTCGATCTTGCCGACGATGGCCGTGTGGCGCTGCACGACGCGGCCGCCTTCAACGGCTTCGATCTGCGCTGCCGGAATATTGACCATGACATAGCGGCTACCCTGATTTGCAGCGGCCAAGGTGCGCACGCGCTCCAGATTGGTCTGCAACTGGCCAAGGCGGATATTGGCCGGAATGTTCAGGGCGGCAATGGTGAACTGGCCCATGACACCATCGGCAGGCAGACCATGACGAGCCTGGAACCGCTTCACAGCAGCATCGACATAGGTGTCGAACGATGTGGAAAGACCAGCGCTTTCAGAAAGATCGCCCGATACCATCAGGCGCTTGCGCAAGGCAGGAACTGTCGGATCGACTACGCCAAGTTGCAGCTTGGTGGTAATTGGCACATTCGGCCAGCCGCCATTGGCGACAATCTGACTGTAGGTGTTAATTGCGGATTCAATGAAGGAAACCGTCTCGGGGCTGGCGATCGGCTGGAAACTTGCAACCTTGGCGTGGGCGCTGGAGCGCGCATCAAACTGATCATCCCAATTGCCGCGGCGTGGAGAAGCCAGAATATCATTGATTGCCGGATCATCCGCCCATGCAGATGATGAGATAGCAGCCAAACCAGCAGTTGCCACTCCGGTGAGGAATGTGCGGCGATCAAGCCCTGATGATCCTAGTTTCTTCATAGTATTGCCCAACCCAATTGAAAACGTCGCAGCCAACCTGCCGCTCAATAACGCAGAAAGCAGATTATGGTTTCCAAAATTATCAGGAACACCCTTAACAAACAGCAACTTTCGCACCGATAGCGTAATCGTGATGGTTCAAACGCTAATCAGCCCGTGCGGAGCCAATATTTAAGCTTCACTGAATTATGGAATACTTCAAACGCCTTTCCACGGCATTATGGCGGATTGATGACTTTTGGGCTGTTTGGAAAGGCCCAACGCAGCAAAGCCCGCCTTCGCCAGAGCAGTTTTGAAACTGCTCAAAGAGCGAAGCCGGGCTTTTGTCTTGCAGATTGCAGTCGATATTACATGCGGTAGGCGATTGTATCGTTCCAGAAGCGGTCAAGACGCTGCAACGCCTTGTTCATCGACTGGAATTCTTCTGCCTTGATGCCACCGACATGTTCGATCGAAGCCACATGACGCTCATAAAGACCTGCGACGAGTTCCGCCACTTCATTGCCCTTCTCCGTCAGGCTGACGCGGACCGAACGACGGTCGGTGCGTGAACGCTCATGGGAGATAAAGCCGAGTTCGACCAGTTTCTTCAGATTGTAGGAAACGTTCGAACCCAGATAGTAACCACGGCTGCGCAGTTCACCGGCAGTCAATTCAGCATTGCCGATGTTGAAAAGCAGCAATGCCTGAATGGCGTTGATGTCGCTGCGCCCGTTGCGGTCGAATTCATCTTTCACAACGTCAAGTAAACGACGATGCAAACGTTCGACCAACTGAAGTGCTTCAAGATAAAGAGTCCGCAATGCTGTGTCATTGACGGTGGCATGCGTGGTCGTTCCAGACTTTCTCTGTATGTTGTTCATAATACGTGCCTCACTGTTGTTTCGGTGTATTTTTCTCACCGTTGAGGCAACACTATCGAATACGCATAAAATTCGAATTAAAACTCAGACTTAACAGTACCTTACCGCGACCAATGCAATTTCAGGCTTAATGAAGACTTACCCGCGCCTCAGCGCTGGGGTTTGGCCAGCTGGCGTTTTTGCAGGAAAAGCACGATGCGAAAGGCGATATAAAGCACGGCCACGCTGCAATGAATGACCGCGATCGCAGGCTTGTAATAAAAATATTCCCAGAAGACGGTGAACATCAATGTTTCGCCAGCAGCAGCCACGAACCAGATGACTGGGCCCCAGGAAACCATCATCCATAGACCTGTCGAGGCAACCGGGAACAGCATGGCCAGCGATACCGACGCGACCTTCCACTGCCACGGCATCAGATCAAAGCGCCAGAGCAGCCCCTCATAATAGCCCATGATCTGCACCCAGTAGCCAACCCCTGCCACGAGGCAATAGATCGAAACCAGCCGCAGCAACCAGACAAAGCCTGTTTGCGCCAAGGTCGAATCGAATGGCAGATGCGTCGGCTTTTCGATCATGTAAGCTGCAGTTCCCGCTCGCCCAGCGGCGCAAAATAGGCGTCAATCATCTCGGGGGTGACATCTTCAAGCGTTGCAGGCTGCCAGACAGGCGCATTGTCCTTGTCTACAAGCAGGGCGCGGATGCCTTCATAGAAATCATTACTCTCAAGCATTCGCGAAAGAATCCGGTATTCCATCTGCATACATTGATCCATATCGAGATCACGTCCTTCTTCGATCTGCCTGAACGTCACATGCAGGCTGGTGGGAGAACGTGCCTTGACGATATCCAGAACCCGTTGCGCATCCTCGTTTCCGTTCACCCCGGCAGCGGCAAGACGGATAAGACAGCCGCCAAGCGTTTGCGAATCGAACAGAACGCCGATCATATCGCGTATTTTCTCGCTGGTTTCATAGTCCGGATTGATAGTTTTATCGCGCAGGGCCTCCGCCGGGTCGCCGGTTTCGATCAAGGCATGGCGAACAGCCTCCTTGTCGGCGGCGTGGATCGCGTGGGTGGCAATGCCGCTTTGCAGGCAATCCCCCTGCCGGATGCGGTTGCCTGTCAGAGCAAGATAGGTGCCGAAATGTTCAGGCAGATGCGGAAGGAAGGCGCTGCCGCCAACATCGGGAAAGAAACCGATTCCGACTTCCGGCATGGCAAACATGACATTTTCGGTGACGATCCGGTGCGATCCATGCACGGAAATACCAACCCCGCCACCCATGACAATACCGTCTATCAGCGAAATATAGGGTTTTGGAAAGTGCCGGATAAAAGCGTTGAGCCGGTATTCGTCATAAAAGAACTCATAGAGCGGCTTTCCGGCCTTGCCCGCATGATAGACGGCGAGAATGTCGCCGCCTGCGCAAAAGGCGCGGCCCTCGCCTTCAAGAATGACACAGGCAATATCAGGATCGACGGCCCAGGCATGCAAGGCGCGGGACAGCGCCCTGACCATAATGGGCGTAAGCGCGTTCAGTGCCTTAGGGCGCGTCAACCTGACTAGGCCAGCCTTCCCCCGGATTTCGAACGCTATCTCGCCTTTGCCGCCAAAATCGATTTCCATGCGCCCCTCCTTATTCATTGTTTGACGTTAGGAAACTCCTGCATACCGCGTCAATGGATCACATCTTGTGCCAGACATCTTGGTCCACGGAGTGAAGCCTGTTAAAACCATTCTGATTAAAACTATTCCAAACAACAGAAGAAGCTCCGCACCTGCGGATAAGGCAGCCATCATGAATAAAGTTTCTCCTTTTCACGCCAGTACAGGCCGGACAGTTGATGAAATCACGCAAAGCCGGCGTTTGCGCCGTATGCGCAAGGCTGATTGGTCGCGCCGTCTGGTGCAGGAAAACCAGCTGACGGTGAATGACCTGATCTGGCCGATCTTCCTGTGTGAGGGAACAAACCGCCGCGAAGACATTGCCGCCATGCCCGGCGTGCAGCGTTTTTCTGTGGATATGGCCGCGCGTGAAGCAGAACGGGCTGCCAAGCTCGGTATTCCGGCTATCGCAACCTTTGCCAATATTGACCCTGCCCTACGCGATGAAACGGGTTCCGGCATTCTCGATGCCGATAACCTGATCAATCGCGCCACCCGCGCCATCAAGGATGCGGTGCCGGAGATTGGCATGATCACCGATGTGGCGCTTGATCCGTTCACCAGTCACGGCCATGACGGCATTTTGCGCGACGGCATCATCGTCAATGACGAGACGGTGGCTCAGATCACCCGCGGCGCAGTGTTGCAGGCAGCAGCGGGCGCCGACATTATTGCTCCATCCGATATGATGGATGGCCGCATCGGTGCTATCCGCGAAGCGCTTGATCAGAATGGTTTTCAGGATGTGGCTGTTATGGCTTACGCCACGAAATTCGCTTCGGCCTTTTATGGCCCTTACCGGGAAGCCATCGGTACGTCAGGTCGCCTGAAGGGCGACAAGAAGACCTATTACATTGATCCTGCCAACACGGACGAGGCCATCCGCGAGGCAGAGCAGGATCTGGCTGAGGGCGCGGATTCGCTGATGGTCAAGCCGGGCCTGCCCTATCTCGATATCATTCATCGCCTGAAGGAAACCTTCTCCGTGCCGACATTCGCCTATCAGGTGTCGGGCGAATACGCGATGATCAAGGCGGCCGGTGCCAATGGCTGGATCGATGAGGAACGGGTGATGATGGAAACCCTGCTGGCGTTCAAACGCGCCGGTTGTGACGGCATCCTGACCTATTTCGCACCCATCGTTGCGGAGCGTTTGAAGGCCGGACTTTAGATTGCGTTCTGTTGCGGGTGGTTCATTGGTTGTGGGTGGTTTCTGATTGAAAACATCAAAAATGTTCCTTGAATTTCTATTCTAGAGTTCCCACGTTGAGCAGCACGGCACTATGTCCGTGTGTTTGAAACAGGAAACAAAATGAATACGAGCGCGCTTGACGGCGAAATAATCACCAACCGCCTGGATGACTGGCGGATGTATCAGGGCGTGCGGTCCAGCCGCGTTTTCGCGTTCCTGATGGATTATGTTATCGTGTTTTTCCTCTGCATCCCCGTGGCGATCGTCATCGCCATTCTCGGTGTTGCAACGCTTGGCCTTGGATGGATGCTTTACGGCATCATGTTCCCCGCCGTGGCGCTCGCCTATGTGGCGACGACGCTTGGCGGACCACGTCAGGCAACCAAGGGCATGCAGATGATGGGCCTGAAACTGGAGCGCCTCGACGGCCAGAAGGTCGACGGCCTGTTTGCCATTGTCCATACGGTTCTGTTCTGGGGTCTGAATGTGGTGCTGACACCGCTCATTCTGCTTGCAACATTCGTTCTGGACCGTAAACGTACGGTCCACGACCTTCTTCTCGGTACGGTTGTCGTACGCGCATATAATTGATCTCGAGGGCTCCTGACAGGGAGCCCTCTTCATTTACCGGCCATATCAATGACACATCTCAGGCTCACCGCCTTCGCCGCAATGGCGTTCCTATTCTATGGTTTTGGTATCGCCACCAGCCTGGCCGCATCACCCGCTGGACGGTTTTGCGGCGAGGTCATTTCCAATGGCGACTATCGGGACGTTATCACTGTTCTGAATGTTGATCGCGACGGCCGTGTTTCCGGAACATATCAGATCGAGGCACCCGATGGCCTGTTCATCGGAACGCTCACCGAGAAGATTGTCACACCCGGAACCGTCCATAATCTTATCTGGACCGATAAATATGGCTCCGGTCTGCTGGCCGTCCATTTTTCCAATGATTACCGTTCCTTCAGGGCGCGCTGGGGCAATCAGGTGGACGGCAAGGATGATGCCCCAAGCCATTCGTGGAATGGCGAGCCATGCTATCATGCCGACGATGAGCGCGATTGATAACAGGGGATGTGTTGCGGGGAGCTAAATTTTGCATCTGCCATGCTCACCCCCAGTTCGTAGTTCGACAAGCTCACCATGAGGGGCTTGGGTGGATGCAAGGCTAATCGCAAAGATTGCCGCTAAAGGGTGCAGAATTCAGTTCCCCTCATCCTGAGCCTGTCGAAGGGCTCATGGTGAGCTTGTCGAACCACCAACCAGTGTGCTTTGCACCGAAACCCGCGACATTCACACTTGAATACAATATAATTGAATTGACGTTTTTGGTGGTCTTACGATTCTATAGGAGTTGCAGACTGGTCCAGGATAACGAATGACGCATCAACCGCAGCAATCACCGCAGTTTTTCCTGACAGCACCCTCGCCCTGTCCGTATCTGGAAGGGCAACTGGAGCGCAAGGTTTTTACGCATCTGGTGGGCGGACGCGCGAGTGAGCTGAATGATCTCCTGACTCAGGGTGGTTTTCGCCGTTCCCAGAACATTGCCTATCGTCCGGCATGCGAGAATTGCCGGGCCTGTGTTTCGGTGCGAATCCTTGCTGGAGAGTTCAAGCAGGAAAAGTCGATGCGCCGCGTCTGGAATCATAACCGGGACCTGATCGGCAATATTCATCAGGCAGAACCTTCCACCGAGCAATATACGCTGTTCCGCCGTTATCTTGACGCACGCCACAACAAGGGCGGCATGTCGGAGATGACCGTGCTCGACTATGCGATGATGGTCGAGGATACACATGTTCCGACCCAGATCATCGAATATCGCCGCCGCGGACCGGATTCCTTCATCACCAAGAAGGGTGAAGGCGAACTGATTGCCGTGGCGTTGACCGACATTATGGGCGACGGATTGTCCATGGTCTATTCGTTCTTTAACCCTGACTACGCCGACCGCTCGCTTGGCACTTTCATGATTCTCGATCACATCCAGCGCGCTGCCGCCGCGGGCCTGCCGCATGTCTATCTCGGTTATTGGGTCGAGGGCTCGCGCAAGATGCAATACAAGATCCGCTACAAGCCGCAGGAGCATCTCGGGCCAAAGGGCTGGGAACGCCGTGAATAATCGGGGTTTCTGATTGTGTGTTGCTCCACGGGTTAAGCTTGCAACCTCGTGGTTCGTGGTTCGACAAGCTCACCATGAGGGAGAGTGTGGATGCAACGATAATCTCCAAAGTTGCAGAACTAGACTCCCTGCACGCACCACTCTCCCTCATGGTGAGCTTGTCGAACCACGGAAATGCACACATCCCTCAACACGCAATCAGATTTATAAATGCGCGCGCTGGAATAAGATTGTTCTTCCAGCTAAACCCTGCGGCTTAGAACAATAAAAAGACTTGGAAAGCCCTGAGGAAATGTCCCAACCGCATCTTGATCACCGCAAGGGCCTGCTGATTACGGGTATTGGCGGGTTAATACTCTCCGTCGATATACCGCTTCTGCGTCTTGGTCAGGGTGAAACCTGGTCGACGCTGCTCCTGCGCAGCGGCACCACCTTCCTCTGCGCCATGATCATCTGGGCGGTGTGGAGCATTGCCACCGGCAAGGTCAGAACGCTCATTCCGGGGCGCATCGGCGTTGCGGTTGCCGGGCTTTACGGTATGGGCTCCATCTTTTTCATGATCGCCGTTTACAACACATCGACCGCCAATCTCGTGTTTATTCTGGCGTTCAATACGGTTTTCGCCGCGCTGCTCTCCTGGATATTCCTGAAAGAACGCCCGAAAACCGCGACCTTCGTCGCCATGTTTTTCATGCTGATCGGTGTCGGGATCATCGTGCGTGAAGGCCTGTCATCAGGGCATCTTTTCGGCAACATCATCGCGCTGCTTTCGACCTTCTTCCTTGCCTCGGCCATTACCGTCACCCGCGCTTCGAAGAAGGATATGAGCTTTGCCGCGATCATCGGCACCATCCTACCGATGTCTGTTGCGATTTTCATGGTGTCCCAGCATGGGTTTTCCGTTGCCGCGCCCGGATGGATCATCTTCAACGGTGCGGTGGTAACGACCATCGCCTTTGCCTGCCTTGCCACGGGGCCGCGATACCTGTCCGGACCTGAAGTGGCGATGTTCTATCTTCTGGAAACGGTGCTTGCGCCGATCTGGGTCTGGCTGGTCTTTGCCGAGCGGCCCAGTGATCCTACCCTGCTGGGTGGCATCATTATCATTACCGCGCTTGTCAGCCACTCGATCTGGCAGATGCGCAGCGCCCGCAAGCGGTCACGGATGGCGGCAATCCGCCACCCGATCTGACAGAGCCTATTCAGCGGCCTCACTGGCAAAGCCCGGTGCCGGATAGGCTGGCACCGTACGCACGCCATGGGGTGCAGCGGTTGCGGGTTCATCCGGCTTGTTCGGACGGAAGCCCCAATGGAACGCGCGGGCCATCCAACGGCTGAGATCATCCATGATCGTATAGAAGGACGGCACGAACACCAGCGACAGCACGGTAGAGATCAAGAGACCGCCGATCACCGCGATAGCCATCGGCGCACGGAATTCACCGCCATCACCAAAGGCCAGTGCTGCCGGGATCATGCCAGCGGACATGGCAATCGTCGTCATGACAATCGGACGGACACGCTTGCGACCGGCATCGATGATAGCCTCATTGCGCGGGATACCGTGTTTCACCTCTTCAATAGCAAAATCCACGAGCATGATGGCGTTCTTGGTGACAATACCCATCAGCATCAGAATACCGATGACCACAGCCATGGAGACGGAGTTATTGGTGAGCAGCAAGGCGGCGGCCACACCGGCAATCGATAGCGGCAGCGACATCAGAATGGTGAAGGCGTGGAAGATACTGCCGAACAAAAGGATCAGCACCACAAACACCAGCATCAGCCCCATGATCATGGCATCGCGGAACCCGGCAAAGACTTCGCCCATGACTTCCGCGTCACCGGTTTCCTGAATGCGCACACCGTCCGGCATGGTTTTGACCGGCGGTAGGCTTTTGACGATGGAAAGCCCCTCGCCGATCTCCTTGCCTCCAGCCATATTGGCACCGACAACGACACGGCGTTCACGGTTGAAGCGCTCAATCGACGACGGTCCCTGGCCGAAGCTGACTTGCGCAATAGAGGCCAGCGGCACCACGACACCCGACGGAGCGGTGACTGTAAGCGTGTTGAGCACGGTAAGGTCACGCCGCGACTCTTCCGTCAGCTGAACCCGGATCGGGATCTGCCGGTCGCCAACCGTATATTTCGCCAGATTGGCATCGAGATCACCGAGCGTCGCCACCCGAAGGGCATCGGAAACGCCTGATGTAGACAGGCCAAGTTCGGCCAGCTTGTCCATGCGCGGCGTAACAATGATTTCGGGGCGATCCAGTGCTGCACTTGATGACACGGCCTGAAAGCTCCCGGTTGCCATCATGGCGCTCTGCATGGCACGCGCCTGTTCACTGACCTTTTGACCATCCGTGCCGATAACGCCGATAGCAAACTCCCGCTCGCCGCGATCATTGACGAAATTGGCACGCAAATCAGGAACTTCCGAAAGCTTGTTGAAGATATCAACTTCAATCTGCTTCTGGGTACGGCTGCGCTCGCTCTTGTGACTAAGCTTGACGATCATCGTGGCGCGGCGGGTATCCACCTCACCTTTTGGTGACGATCCACCAACGACGTAGGTCTGTTGAACCTCGGGAATTTCCCGGACGCGGTTTGCGGCTTCGTCGGTGACGCGGCGCGTCTCATCGATGGGAGAGCCCGGTGTCAATTCCAGATTGACGGCAACGCGTGCTTCATCCTGTGGTGGCACGAAGCCCGATGGCAGGAAGCCCATAGCCCAGATGGCCGTGGCGAACAGCAGCACACCGCTGATCAGCGTTAACCAGCGATAACGCAGCGTCACACCAAGGAAGCGGGTATAGGCACCAACCCAGCCGCCGGTGTTTTCCTCATGATGCAGACTTTTGCCATCGCGCAGGAGATAGGCCGTCATCATGGGTGTAATCAGACGCGCCACCAGCAGCGAGAAAAACACGGCGACAGCAACAGTCAGGCCAAACTGTTTGAAATATTGCCCGGCAATACCGCTCATGAAGCTGACGGGTGCAAAGACGGCGATGATCGTTACGGAAATCGCGATAACCGCAAGCCCGATTTCATCCGCCGCCTCAAGCGACGCGCGATAGGGCGATTTGCCTGAACGCATGTGCCGGACAATGTTCTCGATCTCCACGATGGCATCATCGACGAGAATACCCGTCACCAGCGTGATACCGAGCAGGCTGATCAGGTTCAGCGAGAACCCGAGCATATCGATAGCCCAGAATGTGGGAATGGCGGATAGCGGCAGCGCGACCGCCGCAATCAGCGTGGCGCGGATATTGCGCAGGAACAGGAACACCACGACAATCGACAGAAGCGCACCTTCGACAAGCGAACTCATCGCCGCTTCATAATTGCCATAGGTATAATTGACCGCATTATCGATGATGTTGAAGCGCGTATCGGGATATTTCTGCTTCAACAGGTCCATACGATCCTGAACCCGCTTGAAGACGTCAGCATCGCTGGCACCCTTGGCGCGGAACACACCAAGCGACACAACGGTCTGGTTGTTCACACGGGCAAAAGATTTGGGCTCCTGAAACGCATCGGTAACAGTACCGATGGCATCAAGCCGCACGGAACGGCCACCGGCAAGAGGTATTTCCACGGCGCGCAGATCATCGAGTGAGCGCGAGGCGCCGAGCGTGCGGATGGTCTGCTGCGTTGAACCGAGATCACCGCGCCCGCCTGTCAGATCGGCATTCATGGATTTCAAGGCGCGGTTGACATCGGAGGCTGTTACACCCAGCGCTGTCAGGCGATCAGGATCAAGCGAGACACGGATTTCGCGCGTCACACCACCATAGCGCTCCACACGGCCAACACCTTTTACACCCTGAATGTCGCGCAGAATCTTGTCATCCACGAACCAGGATAATTCTTCCGATGTCATGGTCGGCGCAGAAACCGCATAGGTCAGAATGGCCGAACCTTCCACATCCACGGAGCTGACAATAGGCTCCTTGATCGTCGCAGGCAGATCGCTGCGGATGCGGGTGACGGCGTCCTTGACGTCGTTCAATGCCTTTTGCGTATCCACTTCAAGGCGGAACTCGACCAGTGTGGTGGAACTGCCCTCAGTCAGCGTGGTGATAACATTCTTCACGCCGGTGATATTGGCAACAGAGTCTTCAACCCGCTTGGCGATCTGGGTTTCAAGCTCGCTCGGCGCAACGCCGGGATCGGTGACGGCCACGGAAATCAGCGGCACATCGATATTGGGAAAGCGGGTAATGGGCAGCTTGGCAAAGCTCATCAGCCCCAGAACCATCAGCACAACGAAAAGCAGGATTGACGGAACCGGATTACGGATCGACCAGGCGGAAATGTTCCAGTTCATTTGACCGCCCCCGTCGTTTCATTGGTGATACGAACCGGGGTGACGCGGTCGCCATTGGCAACAAAGGTGCCGGCACGCGCCACCACATCTTCGCCACGGGCAAGACCGTCAAGCACTTCAACCGCGCGATCACTGCGGATACCGAGCGTCACCTTGCGCGTATCGACAACACCGTCCTTCACCACCTGTACGAATGATGTGGAGCCACGATATACCACTGCGGAAAGCGGAACATTGACGCCGTTGCGCCGGGTCAATTCAATGACAGCGCGGGCAAAATTGCCGGGGCGGATTGCTTCATTGCGCTCAAGTGAAATCTTGACTGCGCCAAGACGCGAACTGGCCGTGATTTCGGGTGAGATCAAACGCACATGACCGCTGACTGGCTGCTCCATGCCGGAAACGCGCACGGATACGGGCATGTCAGGCTTGAGGCGCGGCAGGTCAACTTCAGGAATGTTGGCGGAAAGCTCAAATTCATTGTCGCGGGCAATGCGGAACAAGGGACCGGCATTCATCGACACGATACCGCCGAGCAATGCGTTGCGGCTGAGCACCACGCCTGAGGTTGGCGCTTTTACATCAGCTTTCTCAATCCGCAGCAGGACATCGCGTTTTTGTGCAGCCACCAGTTGCAGCTGCGACTGGCTGGCAACCAGCGCCTGCCGGGAGGTGTTGAGCCGGGCATTGGCGCTGTCATGGGCATTGGTGGCGTTGTCGAAGTCGGCCTTGGAGGTGATCCCCTTGGCAGATAGCGCGCGGGCACGGTCCAGCGCTTCCTGCGCCTGCCGGACAGCGATCTGCGCGTCAACAATCTGCGCTTCAGACTGGGCAATGGATGCTTCAGCCTGTGCCCGCTGCGCTTCGATCTGTGCCAGCTGGATTTCGAGGGATGACTTGTCGAGGCGGGCAATGATCTCGCTCTCCTTTACAAAGTCGCCCTGATCTGCGCCAAGCTCAAGCACGATCAGCCCGGCGACATCGGTTCCAACGGCAACTTCCTGCCGGGGAACGATTGTGCCCGTGACGGTGATGCTTGCGACCATCTCGCCCTCGGCGGCCGGGATGACATTGATGACAGGCGGCTTGACCCTCTGCACCAATGCATCATCGGCGAAAGCGCCTGAGACGAGCATGGACGACAGGCCAAGGGCCAGAACGATAGGTGTCAGAACTTTGTTGCGGCGGTTGCGCATCGGATGACCTGATCAAAAGAGGTATTTGCCGGGATCGGTAGTTCAGTAATTTTATGCGTATGTTTTATGCTTTTACCGGGCGCAAAATCGCCACGGCGAGCGCCCGGAACATCGGTTCCAGCGCTTCGACAGGCACACCCTGTGCCGGAAAATTCCGCATGATCACGCCCTCGCCCATGGCAGCAAGCGTTGCTGCAACGAGGCCAAGATCGCCAATGGGATCAATCTCGCCGCGATTCTTGGCAGCGCTGATGGCCGACAGAAGCTGTTCGCGCATCTGCCCTTCATAAAGCTCGCACTGGGCAGCAACGGCTTCATTGCGGATGGCCTCGGCCCGTATTTCCGCGAAAATCCGGGCATTTGCATCACCAACACCATCGCCGGTGCTGGTCGCGGATTTTTGGTGGATATGTTCCATTCCAACCATCACCAAGGCGTCGATAATGTTGTCGTATGCGCTCATACGATCGAGAATTTCGGCGCTTGCCTTGCGGTGGGCCGCGACAATGGTCTCGATAATCGACTCTTTCGACGGGAAGTAACGGTAAAGCGCGCCGGGGCTCATGCCCGCTTCGGAGCAGATGTCATTCATGGACGCGCCGTGAAACCCTGCCCGAACAAAACAGGTAGTCGCCGCTTCCAGAATGCGCGCTTCCTGAACTTCGCGGTTCTGTGCCCGTTTGCCGAAGAGTTTGGTGACAAAACAGCCGCTCTCCCTGTCCGATTTCTCATCGGCAAGGCGCCCGGTCGGTCTTGGGAGAATGTCATCAACCATGCGGCACCACAAAAAAGAGCGAATGTTCGTTCTCGTTTATAGCGAAACGCAATCATCGTCAATACGAGAATGAACGTTCTCGTTTATATTTTCAATCAACCGGCAAATTGCGTGTCAGGAAAACTTGCCCGAGCGTGGGAAACCCTTGGGCACCATACGGCCAGCGGAAGCACGCGGACCGATCCACTCGATCAGTTCATCCTTGCTGCGCGTGAAGGTACGGTCAGCCGCATCCTGCCATGTCAGCCCCTGCTCCATGGCAAAAACCCGGATGTCGGATACGCCGCCATCCTTGTAGCGCTGCAGGCGCACACCCTTGCCACGGCCAAGCTCCGGGATTTCCGACAGCGGGAACACCAGCATCTTGCGGTTTTCACCAACAATGGCGACGCTATCACCGACAACAGGAACACAATGGCGTGCCTCATCCGGTGCCTTGACGTTCATCACCTGCCTGCCCTTGCGGGTATTGGCCATAACGTCTGCCTCGGGCACAAGGAAGCCATTGCCGTCATGCGACGACAGGAGCAATTGGCGTCCGGGATTGTGGACGAAGGCCGTGACGATATCCTGATCGTTCTCCATATCGACGATGATACGGATAGGCTCGCCATGACCGCGCCCGCCCGGCAGGCTGTTGGCACCAATGGTGTAGAACTTGCCGCCGGTGGTCAGGACAAGAATCCTGTCGGTGGTTTCCGCATGGAACGCCAGTTTCAGCTTGTCGCCTTCCTTGAAGGTCAGGGCAGCAAAATCAGGCAGATGGCCCTTCATGGCGCGCAACCAGCCTTTTTCCGAGACGACAACCGTAACCGGCTCCTTCTCGATCATGGCGTGGTGCATGTCGGTCAGATCATGCTGCGGCGCATCGGCAAAGGTCGTGCGACGCTTGCCCAGAGGCGTATCTGCCGCATATTTCTTCTGCATTTCAGCGATCTGCCAGGAAATCGTCTGCCACTGCTTGGTGTCGGAGGCCAGCAATTGCTCGATTTCGCCCTTTTCGGCGGTCAGGCCGTCGAATTCCTTGCGGATTTCGAATTCCTCAAGCTTGCGCAGTGAACGCAGGCGCATATTGAGAACAGCTTCAGCCTGAACATCCGTCAGCCCGAAGCGGGCCATCATTTCCTGCTTCGGCTCATCCTCCTCGCGGATGATGCGGATCACCTCATCGAGATTAAGATAGGCAATGAGAAAGCCGCCGAGAATTTCCAGACGCCGCTCGATTTCGGCCAGCCGGTGGCGTGAACGGCGAATGAGCACGTCCTTGCGGTGCTCAAGCCATTGCTGGAGCACGTCCTTCAAGGACAGGACATTTGGCACCTTGCCATTGGTCAGCACATTCATGTTCAGCGGGAAGCGCGTTTCAAGCTCGGAAAGCTTGAACAGGGATTCCATCAGAATATCAGGATTGACGCTGCGGCTCTTGGGTTCGAGCACGATGCGCACGTCTTCGGTGGATTCGTCGCGCACATCGTCAAGCAGCGGCAGCTTCTTGGCGATCAGCAATTCGGCGATTTTTTCGATCAGCCGCGACTTTTGCACCTGATAGGGAATTTCGGTGATGACGATGATCCAGGTGCCGCGTCCCTGATCCTCCACCTCCCAGCGCGCACGCAGGCGAAACCCGCCCCGTCCGGTCTTGTAGGCATCGAGAATGGCATCGGCGCTTTCGACCAGTACGCCGCCGGTCGGAAAATCCGGGCCGCGCACCATGGTCCTGGTATGATCAGCTGCATCTTCTTCGAGTGAAACAAGATCTTCAACCGTCGCGTCGGGATGCTTGATCAGATACAACGCGGCGGCGCAGAGTTCCGAGACATTGTGCGGCGGGATTGATGTGGCCATGCCAACGGCAATACCGGATGAGCCATTGGCCAGCAGATTTGGAAATGCGCCGGGAAGAACAATCGGCTCTTCATCTTCATCATTATAGGTCGGGCGAAAATCAACCGCGTCTTCGGTGATCCCCTCCAGAAGCAGCATGGCGACATCGGTCATGCGCGCTTCGGTGTAACGCATGGCGGCCGGGTTATCGCCGTCAATATTGCCGAAATTGCCCTGCCCGTCGACCACAGGATAGCGCACGGCAAAATCCTGCGACAGGCGCACCAGCGCATCGTAGATCGACTGGTCGCCATGCGGATGGAATTTACCCATCACTTCACCGACGATACGGGCGCATTTTGCATAGGACTGATCAGGCGAAAGCCTCAGCAGACGCATCGCATGCATAATTCTGCGATGAACGGGTTTCAGCCCGTCACGCACGTCAGGCAAGGCACGGTTTGTGATCGTCGAAAGCGCATAGGCAAGATAGCGCTGTTCAAGCGCTGCCTTCAGATCAACCGGTTCAACATTATCGTCGCCATTGTCTGGCGGAATCAGGCTTTTTCCCATGTCAATGGGTTATCAACTCACTGAATCGCGAGCAAGCAATGATTCGCCAAGATCACAGCCTGTTGCGCTTCGTGACGGCTAAAAAATAGGCGGGGCTTGCTTCCGTCCGCCAAATCTGACTTTCTACCGCCGAATTTGCCAAAATTCATGCCGCATGACCGTCATAGTTTTGCCGCGCGACATGCGATAGAACTACCTACTGACCAAAACAAGGAATCCACTATGCGTCCAACCACCTCTCTGAAATCCGGCTTGCACCTTATGGCTGCGACCACTGCCCTCGTCGTTGTCTTTGCCGGTTCAGCCTATGCGGTGGACGGTAATGCCGTAGCTGCCCGTTTGAAGGCTGTCTATGGTGAACAGGGTGGCACCCTGGAGTTCGGGAATGTCGAAACCAATGGCTCGACAATTGTTCTCAAGGACACCAAGATTTCGGCAACCGGCGTCAAGGACAGCTTCAAAGCTGGTGACGTAACATTGACCGACGTCAATGATATTTCCGGCGGTGGTTTCAAGATCGGCTCTTTGACCGTACCGGACATCAGCTTCAACCCAGAAGGCGAAGCTGACAGCAAGGTTGCCGTTGAAGGTATCAAGCTGGAAGGCATCACCCTTCCCGCCGAAGGAGCAACCGACCCTCTGGCAAAGATGATGCAATATGAAAAGGGCGGCGTGAAGCAGATCAACGTCAATGCCAAGGGCAAAGACGTATTCTCCGCCAGCAATCTGACCGTTAAGATCTCACCGCTCACTGCGTCTGCTCCTGTCGTATTCACATCCAATGTCGAGAGCTTCAAGGCTGATCTTACAGGCGTGGAAGATCCGAAGACCAAGGACGCGCTCAAGGCACTCGGTTATGAAACTGTTTCAGGCAAAATCGACTTCAACGGCTCGTGGAATGTTCCTGATGGTCGCCTGAACCTCGACAAGTTTGATTTCATTGCTGACAATGCGGGCACCCTTGGCTTCAAGCTTGATATCTCCGGTTACACGCTCGATTTCATCAAGGGCATGCAGGAAGCCGTCAAGAAAGGCGAAGGCAAAACTGATGAAGCACAGGGCATGGCCATGCTTGGCCTGATGCAGCAGTTGAGCTTCACCGGTGCGTCGATCCGCTTTGACGATGGTTCGGTTACAAACAAAGCGCTCGATTATGCTGCCAAGCAGCAGGGTATGAAGCGCGATGATCTGGTCAATCAGGGCAAGGCAATTCTGCCGATGATGGCGGCACAGCTCGGCAACGCCGAATTTGCACAGGCATTGGGAACAGCTGTCAGTGCCTATCTCGATAGCCCGAAGAACATCGAGATCAAGGCTGCTCCAGCCAAGTCTGTTCCATTTGCGATCATCGCAGCTGGCGGCATGGCTGATCCGAAGTCGCTGATCAAGACACTTGGCGTCACTGTTAACGCCAATCAGTAATCCACACGGACAACAACGAAAAAGCCCGGCATCGCTGCCGGGCTTTTTGTTTGTCTGGAGTCGGTTAGAAAGGGTTTTTAATCCTCTTTCTTCATCGGCGCGAGGCGGATGTGGAGATCGCGCAGCTGGGCTGGCGACACATCGGATGGTGCGTTCATCAGAAGGTCATAGGCCTGCTGGTTCATCGGGAACATGGTGATTTCGCGCAGGTTCTTCGCACCCACGAGCAGCATCACGATACGGTCGATACCGGCAGCCATACCGCCATGCGGCGGTGCGCCATACTGGAACGCACGATAAAGACCACCAAAGCGCTCTTCCACCGTTTCACGCGAATGGCCGACCGCTTCAAATGCCTTGACCATGGTCTCAGGCAGATGGTTGCGGATACCGCCAGAGGAAATCTCGAAGCCGTTGCAGACGAGATCGTACTGGAACGCCTTGATCGTCAGCGGGTCCTGATTTTCCAGCGCATCAATGCCACCCTGTGGCATGGAGAACGGGTTGTGAGCGAAATCGATCTTCTTTTCTTCTTCCAGCCACTCGAAGAATGGGAAATCGACAATCCAGCACAGCTTGAACTGGTCGCGGTCAACGAGGTTCAGTTCCTCGCCAGCGCGGGTACGTGCGGCACCTGCGAAGGAAACGAATTTCTTCGGATCGCCAGCAACGAAGAATGCCGCATCGCCATCGTCAAGACCAAGCTGCACGCGCAATGCTTCAGTACGCTCCGGTCCGATGTTCTTGGCAAGTGGGCCAGCGCCCTCAAGCGCTTCGCCTTCCTTGCGCCAGAAGATATAGCCGAGGCCCGGCTGTCCCTCGCCCTGCGCCCAGGAATTCATACGGTCGCAGAATGCACGCGAACCGCCCGTCTTGGCCGGAATGGCCCAGACTTCGACCTTCGGGTCGTTGGCGATCATGTTGGCGAAAACCTTGAAGCCGGAACCAGCGAAATGCTCGGTCACGGCCTGCATTTCGATCGGGTTGCGCAGGTCAGGCTTGTCGGAGCCATATTTGCGCATGGAAACGTCATAGGCGATGCGCGGGAATTCCTGCGTAACAGGCTTGCCCTCGGCAAACTCTTCGAAAACGCCGCGCAGAACGGGTTCCATGGTCGCCAGAACATCTTCCTGCTCGACAAAGCTCATTTCAACGTCGAGCTGGTAGAATTCACCCGGCAGACGGTCAGCGCGCGGGTCTTCATCGCGGAAGCATGGCGCGATCTGGAAGTAACGGTCGAAACCGGACATCATGATCAGCTGCTTGTACTGCTGCGGCGCCTGCGGCAGCGCATAGAACTTGCCGGCATGAATGCGACTTGGCACGAGGAAGTCGCGCGCGCCTTCCGGCGAGGAAGCCGTCAGGATAGGCGTTGAGAATTCCGTGAAGCCGATATCGGTCATGCGGCGGCGCATGGCGGCAATGATCTTGGTGCGCGACATGATGTTCTTGTGCAGCGTATCGCGGCGCAGATCGAGGAAGCGGTATTTCAGGCGAATATCCTCAGGATAGTCGAGTTCACCGAACACCGGCAGCGGCAGTTCCTTGGCAGCCGAGAGAATCTCGATCTCGCGGGCAAAAACTTCGATCTCGCCAGTGGGCATGTTCGCATTGACAGTATCATCCGTGCGGGCCTTCACTTCACCATCCACGCGGATAACCCATTCGCCGCGCACGGTCTCGGCCACCTTGAATGCGGGCGAGTCGGGGCTGGCAACGATCTGGGTCAGACCGTAATGATCGCGGATATCGATAAAGAGAATACCGCCATGGTCGCGGACGCGATGAACCCAACCGGAAAGACGAACTGTCGAACCAACGTCGGATTTCCGCAGGGCGGCGCAGGTATGGCTGCGGTAACGGTGCATGATATGTGCCTCTGAGATGCTTGATGCTTGTTGCCGGAAGGCGTGAAGAAAGCCCCGGATATAATCTGGAATTTGCGCGGACAAGCGCATTTTGACGATGATTTGTCAAGATTGCGAATTGCCCGATGGGGCATTTGTGAGCCCCAAACAGCTATATGCAAGCAATGACAGCGCTCTGGTAACGAAGAAACTCAGACAGACGAGACAAATGCATTTCCATTCGCTATAGAAATTTCATGACCATGATTACAACCACAGATCAGCTTGACCAGGCTGTAGCCGCCCTTTCGCAATCCGATTTCGTAACCGTCGATACGGAGTTCATCCGGGAGACCACGTTCTGGCCGGAGCTTTGCGTTATCCAGCTTGCATCTCCTGATCATACTGCCATTGTCGACGCTCTCGCGCCGGGTCTCGATCTTGCGCCGTTTTTCCGGCTGATGGCCGATGAAACCATCGTCAAGGTGTTTCACGCCGCGCGGCAGGACATCGAGATTATTTTCCATCTCGGCAATCTGATCCCTCACCCTGTTTTCGATACGCAGGTTGCGGCGATGGTTTGCGGCTTTGGCGATGCGATTGCCTATGACCAGCTGGTGCAGCGGGTTAATGGAGCGCAGATCGACAAATCCTCGCGCTTTACCGACTGGCGTCGTCGCCCTCTCTCCGACAAGCAGCTGGATTACGCATTGGCTGACGTAACGCACCTGCGTGATGTTTATCTCTATCTCAACAAGAAGCTTGAGGAAGAAGGCCGCACGGACTGGGTTCTCGATGAGATGAAGGTGCTGACCGCCCGCGAAACCTATGACATGCACCCTGACGATGCATGGAAGCGCCTGAAAATGCGCCTGCGCAAGCCGCAGGAACTGGCCGTATTGCGCAGCGTTGCCGCATGGCGGGAACGGGAAGCGCGCGAGCGCAATGTGCCGCGCGGCCGTGTTCTCAAGGACGATGCCATTTACGAAATTGCCCAGCAGCAGCCACGCGATGTGGAAGCGATGGGCCGCCTTCGCACGATCCCCAAGGGTTGGGAGCGCTCCAGTATCGCAACCGGCCTGCTCAATGCGGTCAACATTGCACTCGACCTGCCAAAGGAAGACATGCCGCGCCTGCCGAAATCCGTGCAGTCGCCTGAAGGTGCCGGTGCCGCTGCGGAGCTTTTGAAAGTTCTGCTGCGTCTGGTAACGGAAGAACACGGCGTTGCCGCCAAGGTTGTGGCGACATCGGATGAAATCGACCGGATTGCTGCGGAAGGCGATGCCGACGATATTCCGGCTCTGCAAGGCTGGCGCCGCGAAGTTTTCGGCGAAAAGGCGCTGCAGCTGATCAATGGCGAGCTTTGCCTGAAATTTGAGAACAAGCGAATCCGGGCTGTGCCCTGCGCAGACCTATAGTTCGGTGCGGGCCGAAATATCGGCCCGTTCAAACCAGCTAGCATCGGCCATTGAAACCATGCTGATGCGAGGCAATAATGTCTGATACCCCCACTCAAGACTTTTCGTTGACGAGAGAATTGGTGCTGCTTGCCGTTCTTGCGACGCTGTGGGGTGCCTCCTACACCTTCATCAAGATCGGGGTGGAAACTATCCCGCCCGTCACCTTCATTGCCGCGCGGACTTTGATTGCCGGTGGATTGCTGCTCGTCATCATAAAAATGCGCGGTCTTTCGCTGCCCCGCGACCCTGCGGTGTGGAAGCGCTTTTTCATTCAGGCCTGTATCAACAGTGTCGTTCCGTTTACTTTGGTCGCCTGGGCCGAACAGACTGTGAATGCCGGGCTCGCCACCATTTTGAATTCAACAACGCCCATCTTCGCTTTTTTGCTGACCGCGCTGATCACCCGGCATGAGCCTGTGACCACCCGCAAGGTTTTTGGCGTTGCGGCAGGTGTTGTCGGCATTTCGCTGATTATCGGGCTTGAAGCATTCAACGGGATTGGCAAGGAACTGGTGGCGCAACTTGCCATCGTTGCCGCAACGATTTCCTATGCGGTCGCAGCGATCTTCGGCAAAGGTTTTAAAGGGCTTGACCCGATGATGCCAGCGGCTGGATCGATGATCTGCGGTGCGGTCATTCTCATTCCCGTCAGCCTCGTGGTCGACCAGCCTTGGACCTTGGCACCCTCAGCGCATTCCTTGCTGGCACTGCTTGGCCTATCCGTGTTTTCGACCGCCCTCGCCTTTGTGATCTATTTCCGGCTGATCAATACGCTAGGTACCGTTGGCGCGACATCGCAGGCCTATCTGCGTGTGCCAATTGGCGTCGGCATCGGCGTCCTGTTTCTCGGCGAGAGCCTGACATCAACAGCATGGATTGGCCTCGTCTGCGTTATCGCAGGCGTTGCAGCTATGACCTTGCCAGCGCGCAAGCGGGCAACTGTTCCTGCTTAAGGATGTGCTTCTGGAAAACCGTGCCGCTCAGTCAATGCTTTCAAAATGGCGTCCTTGTCTGAAATGAAAGCATGGCCGTTATAGACGCCTGTCTGAAAGGCGGATGTTTCTCCGGTTGCCAGCACAAGCAATGGAAGCGACTGGTTCTCGCTTCCAAGCAGTGCCACAACGTCCTGACGTGGCCTTGGCCAAGCAATCCGATGCACATCAAGGCCTTTGGCAAGCGCGGGAAAGGATGCGAGAACCCCTTCCATCAGCGCGCAATGCCAGCAGTAAAAGCGCTTGCCCGGATAGGCGGGGTCCTCAAAATCAGGGCGAAGAAGAAAAAGCTGATCCTTCGTGATTTGTGTCACTGCATCAATCTCCATCCAGAAATGAGAAAGCCGGTTATTTGCCGATGGCCATTTTCAAGGTCTTGCCTGTCAGTTTTGCCAATTGCTGCAAACGTCCCTCGGGAACATCGCCGATCAGATCAGCATTCTTCGCCGCCACTTCCAGATAAAGGCCATCGGAAGCCTGTTTCCATGAAAGGTTCGGAACAACCCCGGCCATGGATGCAGAGAACGGATAGACAATCCGCATGATCGCGGCCAACACCTTGGAATACTCAAGCAGTCGCGGGCTGGCGAGCGAGGCCAGCTCTGGATCGGCCGAACTGTTGGCAACGCCCTCGTGCCGGAAGAAATTGGCAAGCGCGATATAGGCCCGGCCCGGATGATCAATACCGACAAACGCCGCATTGGAGATCATGTTCAGTGCTTGCGAACCGCGATAATCAGGATGGGCGCGCCAGCTGATATCGGCAATCAGGCAGGCAGCACGGCGATAACGTTTCTCATCCTCTGTTTCATTATAGCCGAGAGCGGCAAAGGCTTCGCCGCTCCAGTCTGCCAGCTCGCGCGCATAGGCCGGTGAGCGGGCACGCAAAACAGCAAGCTCATCGGCAGCTGATATCAGTGGATCTTCAAGACGTTCGGATTCCGACAGCAACGAGAAGAGAAAACCTTCACGCACGCCAAGTGCAGAGAACACAACCTTTGACGGGCGCATCTTGCGGATTGTTTCCAGCAAGGCGATGGCACCGTAGGACAGGAGCGCGCGACGGTTTTTCGACACATCTTCAATACCGCGCATATTGTCGAGATTGCCGTCGGCGACACGTTTGAGAAAACGCTGGGCTTCCTCAAACGGTATCTCGTAGTGATGCATGACATGCAAAGGATAGTGCTCGGCGCTCATATGCAGCTTGGCGAGGTTTCGCCATGTGCCGCCAACCGCATAAAATGCGCGGCCCTTGCCCTTGGCCAGCAGCTTTGCCGATTCCAATGTCTTCTTGGCGATCTCGGACGCTTGGGACAGATCACCGTTCGACATATCCTGCAAACGCAGGCCGCCAAGCGGCAGCGTTATGCCATCGCCGATCGTGCGGCCCTTGACATCAACCAGTTCAAGACTGCCACCACCAAGATCGCCCGCAATGCCATCCGGATCGTGAAAACCCGAGATAACACCAAGTGCGGAGTAATAGGCTTCCTCACGGCCAGACAGAACCTTGATCGGCTCACCCAGAACGATTTCAGCCTGTGCGATAAAATCAGGGCCATTTTCGGCTTCGCGCGCGGCGGCTGTCGCCAGCACATCAAGCGAACGGGCACCGGCCTGATCAGCCAAGGCACGGAAGCGGCGCAGTGCGCGCAAGGCGCTCTGCACGGCTTTTTCATTCAGCTTGCCGGTTTTGACCAATCCCTTGCCCAAACCACACAGAATCTTCTCATTGAAAAGCACTGTGGGCGAGCGGGTAACACCTTCATAAACGACCAGACGTACAGAGTTCGAGCCGATGTCGATGACACCGGCCGGATGACGCCCCTGCACGCGTCCCTGTGCTGCGGAAATCATGCAGTCTTGTTTTTCGCTGCTTTGGATCGCTTACGGTGGGCGATCAAGCGTGGTGCTGAAGACTTCAGCGACTTGCCGCGGCCAGACAGGCTGGGATTTGTCATGAAATATTCCTGCGCGTTAAAAGCATCTTCTCCATCTGCCGGACTGATCCGACGCGACGTACCGTCTGCTAGTAACTCGTAACTCTGCTGGTTGTCGAGAAGGTTTGCCAGCATAATCTGTGAAAGAAGCTGTTGATGCACAGTTGGATTGGTGATCGGAACCAAGGTTTCAACACGTCGGTCAAGATTGCGCGTCATCATATCGGCAGAACCAATATAAACGAGCGCTTTTTCCGAAGGCAGCCCTTCGCCATTGCCGAAGCAGAAGATTCGGCTGTGTTCGAGGAAACGACCAACGATGGATTTGGCGCGGATCGTATCGGAAAGGCCCGGAACCTGCGGTCGCAAGCAGCAGATACCGCGCACGATCAGGTCAATATCCACGCCGTTCGAGCTGGCTTTATACAGAGCATCAATGATCTGCGGATCAACCAGCGAATTCATCTTCATCCAGATGGCAGCCGGGCGGCCAGCCTTGGCGTAGGCGATTTCTTCCTCAATATGCTGGAGAATGCGCGGCCGCAATGTCGTTGGCGATACGGCAATGCCCATTTCGCCCGAGGGCTGGGTGTAGCCAGTGATGAAGTTGAAAATCTGGGCAACATCACGGCCAATGGATGGCTCGCAGGTGAAGAATGACAGGTCGGTGTAAATCTTGGCGGTGATCGGGTGATAATTGCCCGTGCCAAGATGCACATAGCTGCGCAGCTTCTGTTCCTCACGCCGCACGACCAGCGACATTTTCGCGTGGGTTTTCAGCTCGATAAAGCCGAAAACGACCTGAACACCAGCGCGTTCCAGATCGCGTGCCCAGCGGATATTGGCTTCTTCGTCAAAGCGCGCCTTCAATTCCACCAGCGCTGTGACCGACTTGCCCGCATCGGCTGCATCGATCAGCGCACGGACAATCGGGCTGTCATTGGAAGTGCGGTACAGCGTCTGCTTGATGGCAACCACTTCCGGATCGGCAGCGGCCTGACGCAGGAACTGCACAACAACATCGAAGGATTCGTAGGGGTGATGAACCACGATGTCCTTTTCGCGGATCGCAGCAAAACAATCACCGCCATGCTCGCGCACGCGCTCGGGGAAACGTGGATTGTAAGGCACGAATTTCAGATCGCCGCGTGGAATGCTGACGATTTCGGAGATCGTGTTCAGCGCCAGAAGACCTTCGAGAACGCTGATACGGTTGTCAGGAACGCCGAGTTCGGTCGCCACGAAAGCGCGCAGGGATTCAGGCATTTCATCATCGAACTCGATGCGGATCACCTGACCGCGCCGACGGCGCTTTAGCGCGCTTTCGAACAGGCGCACCAGATCTTCGGCCTCTTCTTCCACTTCAATATCGCTGTCACGGATGATGCGGAATGTACCAGCTCCCTTCACCTCATAGCCGGGGAACAGGCGTCCGGTGAACAGGCTGATGGCATCCTCAAGTGTCAGGAAGCGGAAACGGCCAGCATCATCAGGAATCTGAATGAAACGTTTCAAAGCCTGCGGCAGACGCAAAAGCGCGGTCATCGGGCGATTATCCGTGCTCCGGCTCAAGAGCATCGCGATGGTGAAACCGAGATTGGGAATGAATGGAAACGGATGTGCCGGATCGATGGAGAGTGGCGTGAGCACTGGATAGATGGTTTCAAGGAAGTGATCCTCAAGCCAGAGCCGCTCGGTTCTAGTCAGCTTATCAGGGCGGACAATCTCGATGTTCTCGGCCAGCATCTCCACGCGCAGTTCGTTGAAACGCAGCTGTTGGGCCGCCTGCAGCTTGCCGACTTCATCAAGGACGAATTCCAGCTGTTCCTGCGGCGTGCGCCCGTCGGGGCTGCGGTTGGAAACGCCTGCACGCACCTGGCCCGCAAGGCCAGCGATACGCACCATAAAGAACTCGTCCAGATTGGCAGCGGAGATTGACAGGAAGCGCAAACGCTCCAGCAGCGGCTGATGCAGATTATGGGCTTCTTCCAGAACGCGGCGATTGAACTGCAACCAGGAAAACTCGCGATTGACGAAGCGATCGACACTGCTGTGCAGATCCGGCAGATCGATGGCCTCGACTGCATTCGTTATGGCGGGTGACTGATCGTTCATTGTCATTCTCCGATTAGAATAGTCCCGTCAAACGCGGAATCACAGGCCACAATAGAGAAGTCTCTTGAAGCTTTTATAGCAGTCGCCGCAAATTCTCGTTCGCCCGATAAAATATCAACGCCCCAAAGAGCTTACACCGGAATTGCAGCGTTTCGCGACGAAATTCTAAGCCGGATGAATAGTGACGAGGCCGCCAAAGCGGCATTTGTCACGGGATGAACCGCACTTGTGTCAGATTGCCTCGCTTTGAGGCAACAGAAGCGATTTTCATAATGGCAGAATTGCTCTATGAGGGAGGCAATACTAATGCGTATTGACCGAAAGCTCAGGAGCGACACATGGCTGGACACAGCATTCCCCACTTCCAGAACAGCGCTGGCCACGCCGCCATCAGCATCGGCGTGAAGGAATTCATGTGCGTCGGTGCCAATCCACCTTTCGATCATCCGCATGTTTTCCTCGATCTTGGCGACGATAACGAAAAAGTCTGCCCCTACTGCTCGACGCTCTATCGTTATGACGCATCACTCGGCGCGGAAGAGACTATTCCTGCGGGTTGCACCTATGTGGACAACAAGGCCGCCTGATTGCAAACGCCCGTCATCGACCTGAAGACGGCCCGCAACAGGCGAACCCCCAACCCTGATCAGATCATTATTGCCGGCGCCGGTATTGCCGGTCTGACTTTGGCGCTGGCGCTCAGCGCCAGAGGATTTGCAGTCCAGATATTCGAGAAGAGCGCTGTTCTTGCCGAAGCCGGGGCTGGTATACAGCTTTCGCCCAATGCAACGCGTCTCCTGCGACGCCTCGGTGTGCTTGACCGCCTGATGCCCGCATCGGTACAGCCAGATGCCGTTTGTCTGCAGGACGGGATAAGCGGCAACACGCTTCTGCATCTACCCATGGGCAAAGGCGCGGAAGAACGCTGGCATTCCCCCTACATTGTCTGTCATCGCGCGGACCTGCAACGCGCATTGCTCGCCGAGGTCCGCAGCCGCGATAATATTGCCATGCAATTGGAATCCTCTGTAACTCATCATCGAAGCGATGCGCAGGGTGTGATGGTGCGTGTCCAATATAATGACCGTATCGAGGAACATCACGGTGCCTTGCTGGTCGGGGCTGATGGTGTCTGGTCGATTTTGCGTAATGCAGCATCTGACCATGATCAGGCGCGCTATACCGGTTCTATCGCCTGGCGTGCCTCAGTTCCAATTAGCCGCTTGCCCGCATCGTTCACCGCCCTTCTGCCCGAAGGAAAAAATGTGGTCGCCTGGACCGGCAGCAACGCGCATCTGATAGCCTACCCCATGCGTTCAGGCGAGATGATGAATTTCGTGGCCGTAGCCCGCGACCGGAAAAGCGGTGGCCGTTGGGATGTCGAAATCAGCCCCGATGCACCAAGTCAGAACTTTGCCAAGGATTTCTACGCGTGGCATCCGGGTATTCGCGATCTGGTCCTGTCCGTCGGTCCATGGACGCCGTGGCGGCTGTTCGAGATGAAGCGCTGTCACTTTCTGCAGGACAACAGGCTTGTGCTGATCGGCGATGCTGCCCATGCAATGACGCCCTATGCGGCGCAAGGTGCAGCCATGGCGATCGAGGACGCCTGCGCCCTCGCCGCAACGCTTGATGAGCAGAAGGAACACTGGCCGAGAGAACTAGCGGCCTATGCCAAAAGCCGAACACGACGCATTGAATCGGTCATACGCCGCGGCGCACTCAATCAACTGGCCTATCACGCGAAGGGACCGGTTGCCCTTGCCCGCAATCTGCTCATGCGCAATCGACCCGTGGAAAAGTTCGTCGCAGGTTTTGACTGGCTCTATGGATTTGATGCGGAGTCCAAATAGTACCGATTATTCGGCTGCCGTGGCACGGCGCTCCAATTCGCGAGCGATCGCAGCAAGTCGAATATCCGTCTTTTTCTGGCTTTGGTCCACTTCGTGTTGGCCATACACAATCGCACCAACGCCCACAATCATTGGCATCACAATCCATGTCAAAAACCAGTAAATCTCATGGGCGTGCATTAAGACACCCCTCTTTTCAGAATCAATTTTCCCCTAGTATGCAGTCCAAAGGATAACATGCCGCACAGGACCATCGCAATAAACCTCATCATCAACCAGAAGATGCTGTCCTGTTGAAAAACTGAAGGATTTGTCATCACGTTGATGGCTGGTCCGAAAAAGCCAACCACAATGAGCGCCGTAGACAGCCGATCGAGCGCCGAAGCTACATACTTGCGTAACTCGTTATTCCACATTTGCTCTGTTGCAGCGATTTCACGCAATCGCTCGCTGGTTATTTCCTCAAAGTTCTCCGTCATTAAAAACTCCGAATGAACGATACTTCAAATAAAAATTAAATTAATCAATTAGTTAACTGGAAATCCGTATGGACGAAACGCCCGCGGCTACAAATCATTATAATATTCGAGCGACCACACAAAGCATCGCGGCAGCGGGTTCCAAACCCCCGGTGCGCAGACTACCGGCCCGCAAAATAGCGCTCGTCCAAGCGTGGCACCTTCGCATTCGCCACCTTGGTCTGTCCGTGGGCTCGTGAATGCCGGAGAGACTATTCTGCGGGTAATGCCCGTTCACGCAAACGTTGCCTTGCCCGTGCGATCTGTTGCTTGGACCGCTCGGTTTCTTTTTCAAGCTGATTGAACTCGTATCGAGCGGCAAAAAAACCGCCTATTCCAATAAGATTAATCATGAAAATTGCATAAATGAGTATGTTTGAATCAATTGTCATTGCCAACCATCTCTCAGTTTAATCTTTCCATAAAGATGCAGGCCGCAGGATATCATCAACGCTTGCAACAATCCACAAACGATCAGAAACTTGCCTATCCTGTTGTAATTGCTCAATAGAGCCGGATTCAAAACCGAACCAAAAATCGGTCCAAGAAACCCCGTGATGAAAATTGCCGTGGAGAGGCGGTCATATGCGGCAACCGTATATTTCAGCACTTCATTGTTGCGGCTCTTCCGCAATAATTCTGCCGCGTCTATCTGTTTACTAGTCAGCCCCTGAAGATCATCGCTCATAAAAACTCCAAAATAAATTAAATAAAATCAATGGTTTATTTAAAAAAGAAGCGCGGCAAAAAACACCCGCTTTACAAATCATTATAATTTTTGAGCGACCAGACAAGGCTCTGGGGCAACGGATTCCACACCCCCGTGCGCAAACCACCTGCCCGCAAAATGGCACCCGTCCACGTGTTGCAACCAAGAAGCGCGGTGAATGTGCCTTTGGCTTCAAAAAAGCGATCATTCGGCCCATAGCCAGCGCCGTCGATCATCACCGCTTTTCCTTCTGCGTCCCGCTGGAAGGAGGCCAACATGTTGGCAAGCATGGCGTCGAAAGCCTCCGGGCTGACCAATAAGCGTTGGATCGCAGGCTGGTTCGTATCGATGGTGCCGATGGGCTCCACATGCATGGCGGATGCGTCATAGGTCAGCCCGCGCATCAAAGGCATGAATTTGAGTTCCGCCCAAGTGGGTGTCTCCAGATAAAAGCTGCGCCCTCCCCAACCCACAACAATCCAGGCGATACGGGGATCGGTAAGCTGAAAGTTCTCATTCCTTAGAAAAGACAATCGTGCCAGCACATCCGGATCGGCGGGAAACGCAATGTCCGTATGAATGGGATTGGACAGGAGAAGGACTGTGCGTGGGATCTGCGACGTTTGACCTGTCTGAAAGAACGGGCGGGGTATCAATGCGCCAGCCACAAAAACCAAAGCAGCGGCCACAAGGACCGCTGCAATGGATTCCAGGATGAGACGCAGAAGTCTCAATGAAGAATCTGGCTCAGGAACAGCTTTGTCCGTTCATGCTGCGGATTATCAAAGAACGCAGCTGGTTCGTTCTGCTCGACGATCTGGCCCTGATCCATGAAGATAACGCGGTTTGCCACCTGTCGGGCAAAGCCCATCTCGTGGGTCACGCAAACCATGGTCATGCCTTCTTCGGCAAGCTGAACCATCGTATCCAGCACTTCCTTGATCATCTCAGGATCAAGTGCCGAGGTTGGCTCATCGAACAACATAATGCGCGGGTTCATGCACAGAGAGCGGGCAATCGCCACACGCTGCTGCTGACCACCGGAAAGCTGACCGGGATATTTATTGGCTTGCTCGGGGATTTTGACGCGTTCGAGATAATGCATGGCAATCTCGTCCGCCTTCTTCTTCGGCATTTTGCGCACCCAGATTGGGGCCAGTGTGCAGTTCTCCAGAATTGTCAGGTGCGGAAACAGGTTGAAATGCTGGAACACCATGCCAACTTCGCGCCGCACTTCATCGATCTTTTTCAGATCGTTGGTGAGTTCAATACCATCAACGAGGATCTTGCCGCTCTGATGTTCTTCAAGCCGGTTGATACAGCGGATCATGGTGGACTTGCCAGATCCCGAAGGACCGGCGATGACGATGCGCTCACCGCGCATCACCTTGAGGTTGATGTCCTTGAGGACGTGGAAATCACCATACCATTTATTCATGTTGGTAATCTCAACGGCAACATCGGTCTTGGAGACCTGCATCAAGGAGCGGTCGACATGAAGTTCAGATGGATCGACGACGTTTTCAGTGGTCATGCAAGGTACTCCTTAGTGTTTATGTCCTGTGTCCAGCCTGCGTTCCATGAAGATGGAATATCGCGACATGCCGAAACAGAAAATCCAGAAGACGAAACCGGCGAAAATCAGGCCGGAGATGGGGGTTTGTGGTGATGCCCAATTGGCATCGTTAAAGTGCTGGCGCACGGTTCCGAGCAGATCGAACATACTGATAATGGAAACCAGCGATGTATCCTTGAACAGACCGATGAAGGTGTTGACGATCCCCGGGATCACCATCTTCAACGCCTGCGGCAGAATGATGAGGCCGGTTTTCTGCCAGTAGCTCAATCCGAGCGAGTCAGCACCTTCATATTGTCCTTTCGGAATCGCCTGCAGACCACCGCGCACCACCTCGGCCATATAGGCCGAAGCAAAGAGTGCCACACCAATCAGTGCGCGCAGAAACTTGTCAAAGGATACGCCCGGCGGCAGGAACAGTGGCAGCATATAGCTGGCCATAAACAGCACCGTCACCAGCGGAATGCCGCGCACCATTTCAATGAAAATGACGCAGAGCATCTTGATAACAGGCATTTTCGAGCGCCGGCCCAAGGCCAGAACAATACCGAGCGGCAATGACACGGCAATACCCACAAAGGAAAGCACCAGCGTGACAAGCAAGCCACCCCAGGTCGCCGTTTCAATGTAGGGAAGACCGAACCAGCCACCGACCAGCAGGAAGAAGGCGAAGATGGGGAAAATGAAGAAAAACACGATCGCATTGGCGGTCTTGAACGGAGCTTTTGGCGTCAGCAACGCAATCAACAGCAAAGAAAAGATAATGCCAACAAGATTGACACGCCAATGCTCTTCCAGCGGATAACGGCCATACATGAACTGGTTGAAATTGGCGTTCACGTAAGCCCAGCATGCACCCGACCAGCCATCGGGCATGACACCGCCCTGCGCGACCGTCGAGCAGACTGCCCGGTCCGCACCGGACCATGAGGCCTGAATAAACAGCCAGTTGATCATCGGCGGTACGAACCACGCCAGAAGGAAAATGGCAAAGACCGTCAATATGGCATCAATGGGCGTTGCCATGAGGTTGAGCCTGATCCAGCGGACGATGCCCCGCTCACCCAGAGGCGGTGTCTGGCCCTGCAGCATTTCGGTACGAACGAAACTCAGATTGTTGCTATCAGCCATGATCAGCGCTCCACCAATGCCATCTTCGCGTTAAACCAGTTCATGAAGAGCGATGTCAGCACACTCAGACTGAGATAAACGATGATAAAGATGGTTACGACTTCGATGGAACGGCCAGTCTGGTTGAGGATCGTTCCGCCGACGGCAAAAAGATCAGGATACCCTACCGCCACGGCCAAAGACGAATTCTTGGTCAGATTCAGAAATTGACTGCTCAGTGGTGGAATGATGATGCGCAGAGCCTGTGGCACGACGACCAGCCGTGTGGTTGTACCGGCGCGCAGTCCGAGGGCATGGGCCGCTTCGCTCTGCCCCTTGCCCACACCGCGAATACCGGAGCGCACAATCTCGGCAATGAAGGATGCCGTATAGAAGGAAAGCGCAAGATAGAGCGACATGAATTCGGGGCCGACAAGCGAACCGCCGCTCAGATTAAATGAGCCGAGCACAGGACGGTTGAAGGTCAGCGGAAAACCTTTGAGAGCAAAAGCCAGAAGCGGCAGTCCGATAATCAAGGCCAAGCCGGTCAGGAGAACAGGGAACTGCTGTCCCGTCGCCATTTGCCGTTTATAAGCCCAGCGGCGGACAAAAAATGTGCCTATGATGGCAAGGATAAATGCGGCACCTGCCAGCCAGGCACCTTCACCAAAAATCGGAACCGGAAAATAGAATCCGCGATTGTTGAGAAACGTGCTGAACGGCAATGCAATGCTCTGTCGTGCTTGCGGCAAAACAGCCAAAACACCGGAGTACCAGAAGAAAATAACCAGCAGCGGCGGGATATTACGGAAAACCTCGACGTAAACCGTGCAGAGCTTGCGAATAAGCCAATTGTGCGAGAGCCGCCCGACGCCAATAATAAAACCGATAATGGTGGCGGTGATGATACCGACAACGGCGACCAGCAATGTATTCAAAAAACCGACATAGAGTGCGTTTATGTAGGTGGAGTCGCTCGAATAGCTGGTGAACGGATGAGAACTGATATCAAACCCGGAGCGACCGTCGAGAAAACCGAAACCTGTTGCCAGGTGGGCGCGCTGCAGATTGGCGATTGTATTGTTGACGACCCAGTAGACCAATCCCACCAGTACAACCAGAACCACGACCTGATAAATGTAGCCGCGAATTTTCGGATCGTTTAAAAGTGATGCTTTGGCACTATCTGTACCGACAGGCGTAATATCCTGCGATGCCATTGACCCCTCATTTCTTTAGTTCGTTTTTTATTTTTATTATTTTTGTAATTGTTTTCCCGGAAAGGAGGCAGAGCCCCCTTCCCGGATTTCAAATCGATCAGTTAAAAAATCAGCGGATCGGCATTGCGTATTGCAGGCCACCCTTGCTCCACTGAGCATTGATGCCGCGTGCAATCTTGAGCTTGCTGCCGGAACCGACATTGGACTCGAACAGTTCGCCATAGTTGCCGACCGCCTTGACGATCTTGACAACCCAGTCATTGGTCAGACCAAGGTCCGTTCCAAGCTTGGTGTTGGCTTCCTGACCAAGCACGCGCTTGATTTCAGGGCTGTCGCTCTTCGTCAGTTCGTCAACATTGGCCTTGGTGATGCCAAGTTCTTCAGCGGTCAGCAGGGCATAATGTGTCCAGCGGATAACGTCAGCCCACTGGCTGTCGCCCTGACGAACGACGGGGCCGAGAGGCTCCTTCGAAATGATTTCAGGCAGAACAACGTGATCATCCGGCGCAGAAAGTGTCAGACGGATGGCATAAAGGCCCGACTGGTCGGTGGTATAGACGTCGCAACGGCCGGCATCATAGGCGGCGTTGACCTCTTCAAGCTTCTCGAACACGACAGGATTGTATTCCATCTTGTTCGCCTTGAAGTAGTCGGCGAGATTGAGTTCGGTCGTTGTGCCGGCCTGAACGCAAACCGATGCACCCGAAAGCTGCAATGCGGAATTGATACCCGACAGCTTCTTGGCGTTGATCATAAAGCCCTGACCGTCGTAATAATTGACACCGGGGAAATCAAAGCCCTGCGTGTCGCGGCTCAGTGTCCATGTGGTGTTGCGAATCAGAACGTCAATTTCACCCGACTGCAAAGCAGGAAGACGATCCTTGGCGGAAAGCGGTGTAAACTTTACCTTGGTTCCATCGCCAAAAACGGCGGCGGCAACGGCACGGCAATAGTCAACGTCGAAACCGGACCACTCACCCTTGTCGTTTGGTGCGCCGAAACCAGCAAGACCTGTGTTTACGCCGCATTGCACGAAGCCTTTTTTCTTAACGTCATCAAGCGTGCCAGCGGAAGCAGCGGAAGCCAGCAGGACCAACGCAGATGCCCCCAATACGCCCTTCAAAACAAGATTTTTCATAACTACCAAACCCTTTAATTGTTGCCCGTGGTTCCCAGAGAGGAATCTTCCATATTGGCGGGTTCCCCCCGTGCCCTTTCAAGGCTCCAACATGTCTCCCATTCACCCCTGTATCGAAGGGCATTCTGTGAGTTTGGTCAAGGGATAATCTTTGCCCAATATTTTTGCAGAAACAGCCGAATAGCTGCTTCTTGTTGAAGTTTTCGATTATTTCTTGTTCAAAAACTCAAATCAGCGCCAAAACCGGTCGCGAAAACGCAAAATCGGGAAGAATCGAGTGCCGTCGAACAAAAAGGCGGCACGGCGCCCGGCAAGGAATCTGGCGAGCGCAATGGTGAAGAGGAAGCCGACCGAATAACCGGCAACCACATCCGTCGGATAGTGGGCCCGCGCGATGATGCGCGTGAAGGCAATAAACATGGTTGCCAGAATGATCGGCACCCGCCAGCGCGGAAACCATAGCGCGAGAACGGCTCCGACAGCACCCATTGTGGTTGAATGTCCCGACGGAAAACTCGCAAAATCATAACCGGCCTGAAACGGTGAAAAGCCATTGGCGCCAAGAGTATCGATAAATTTCGGCCGGGCACGCCCGATACAGAATTTGGCAATATTGGTCAGGATGCCTGACAAGGCCACAGCCCAGAAAGCAAATGTTGCCTGTGAATAAATCAAGCCCAGACGCACCCGCCGCCCATGGGGCAGATTGCGCCAGTTAATGCCAATCAGGCACACCGCAATGAAGAACGCCGGGATCAGATACCACTGGGACAGACCGATATCCGTCAGCAGCCGCATGGAACTCAATGGCCCCTCATGGGAAGACAACTCGCGTGAGAGGAGTTCATCGAAGGGATGCAACAGGAGAATGAAGAAAAATATCAGCACCGCCGCCATCGACATGCCACCGGTCCATACGGCAGGTGTGTTCGGATGGGCAGGCGCTCGCATGCGTCGCAAAAAATTGACGATCGACCGGCCCGCGCGTCTTATGCCTGACAGGGATTGTGAATTGGCGGCATCCGTCATTGTTTCTCCAATTGCCTGAACCTAAACAGGCTAACTGTTCCTCATCTGGCATTACTCGACTGTTGCAACGGGAACGTCGTGGCATTATCGACTTCTCGCAACACTTACAATTGTCATGCATCGCAATGCGGAGAATATCCATGGGCAAAGAGTCTGATAAGATGGCAAAATTCGGGATCAACACACGTCTGGCCCATGGCGGCTATGATCCCCGTGATTATCACGGTTTTGTCAATCCGCCGGTTGTTCACGCTTCGACCGTTCTTTTCCCTGATGCGGAAACCATGGCGAGCCATAAGCAGAGATATGGTTATGCAACGCATGGCACGCCCACAACCGATGCGCTGTGTCAGGCAATTGACGAATTGGAAGGCTCATTCGGCACCCTGCTCGTCCCATCAGGCCTTGCAGCCGTGACCATCCCGCTTCTCGCGTTCCTGTCACCCGGTGATCATTTGCTGATGGTCGACAGCGTCTACGGCAATACGCGCTATTTCTGCAATACGATGCTGAAACGCCTGGGTATCGAGGTCGAGTATTATGACCCGCTTGTTGGCGCAGACATTGAAAAGCTCATCCGCCCCAATACAAAAGTTGTCTTCACTGAATCGCCGGGCTCCAACACATTTGAAATTCAGGACATTCCCGCGATTGTTGAGAAAGCGCATGCGGCAGGCGCCATTGTCATGATGGACAACACCTGGGCGACACCGCTTTATCTGAAGCCGCTGGATTTTGGCGTCGATATCTCCATCCACGCGGCAACAAAATATCCGTCAGGCCATTCGGACATTCTCATGGGCACGATCTCAGCCAATGAAAAATGCTTCAAGCGGCTTGATGACGCCTATACGGCCATCGGCCTATGCGTTGCTGGCGATGATGCTTATGATGTTTTGCGCGGCTTGCGTACAATGAAGCTGCGTCTGGATCAGCATGGCAAAAATGCGCTTGAAATTGCCCGCTGGCTAGAAACGCAGCCCGGTGTCATCGAAGTCTTGCACCCGGCTCTTGAGAGCCATGCCGGGCACGCCCTGTGGAAACGGGATTTTTCCGGTGCTGCGGGCGTCTTCTCCATCGTTATCAAGGGCGAAACAAAACAGGCCAGAGCCTTTCTCAACGCGCTTGATATTTTTGCGCTCGGCTATTCGTGGGGCGGCTATGCAAGCCTTGCGCTTCAGGTCAATCTTTCGGACCGGGTTCTGACTGGCAAGAAATATGCGGGAGCGCTTATCCGCCTGCAGATCGGTCTCGAAGATACAAAAGATCTCATCGCTGATCTCGAAAAAGCCCTCGCGACAGCCAAAGCGGCGCAATAACAATAAACAGAAGGTGATTTCGCGTTTGGGATCGTTCTTGCTATGACAAAGCCATGAGCAGGCTTGCCATTCTTCTGACCTTCCTCACGGCGTTTTCCGTCGGTTGGGTGCCCGTATTTGCGGCGCCTGCCCGGCTGGCAACGGAAATGACGGCACAGGTTACAGACCAAAAGCCAATGGCAGGTCATGCCCACGCCTGCGCCGGTGAACAAAAACACTGCATGGGCATGGCCAAAGTTCCCCATCCCGCCCTTTGTTCCGCCTGTATCGCCATTCCTGCTATCGCACTCATCACCATTACGACGCCATCCACACGAATGGTGGTTCCGCATGGGACGGAGTTGCCGCTTGTGGCACAGGCCAGCGCGCCCCTGTCACCCCCTCCCAAACCAAAATTGATCGCTTCCATTTCCATTTAACGCAGAGGCGAACGGGTCATAGCCTGTGCTTGTCTGTCTGACCCAAGGAAAGATCAATCCAATGAAAATGACTACTTTCTCCGCTGCCATCCTCGCTGGGCTTCTGGCTATTGCCTCCCCTGCATTGGCACAGGACCACAAGATGATGAAACACGATGCCATGACCATGCAGCCAACCGGCGATCAGGGCCCATCATCGAAGGCCTTTGCAGAAGCAAATGCCAAAATGCACAAGGACATGACCATCAAGTTCACCGGCGAAGCCGACAAGGATTTCGTCCGCGGCATGATTGCCCACCATCAGGGCGCTATCGACATGGCCAAGGTGGAGTTGAAATACGGCAAGGATGAAGAAATCCGCAAGCTGGCAACAGATATCATTGCCGCGCAGGAAGGCGAGATCAAGCAGATGAATGCGTGGCTCGCCAAGCACGGCAACTAACCGTCAAATAAATTACCCGCCGGGTCAGTCCGGCGGGTAGTTTAAAAGCTTCCAATAATTCTCAGGAGGCGTTGTGATGCTGCATCTCGAAGGAGGCAGCGCGTTTTTGCATGCTGAGTTCCCATAGGCTATGGGCGGCATCGGCATAGGTTGATGTGCCAGCTCTGAATTCGGCTGAGCGCAATGGCAGCAAATCTTCCACGACGGCCAATGTTCTGGCTGGAAGAATATCCGTACAGGTCCAAAGACGCCGGAACACGGCGCTGATTACAACCTGCCTGTCATTGACCTCAATCTGAGGCTCATCACTCCCGAGCTCCCAGTCCTCCAAAGCATCAATGGCGTCCTGAAAGGCACTATGCAATATGAAGGGCGCATGGCCCTCGTGAAGTGGGTGCAGCAAACCAGGCATTCCTGTCTCCTCACTCTTGTGTTGCACTGCCGGGGGCTCCCGGAAACAGAATCATAAGGGCGAGTAGGCTCGATCAGCAAGACAAAACTTTAATACAAGACCGATTAACTCGACATTTCTGATTAAATCGAGTTTTCACTACAGTTTTAAGTATCAATCTTGATATCTTTATTATGAAAAACCCTGCAAACTATTGATAGTATTTATTTATGATTCAAACGGTTTAAAGTCTGGCTGGAAACGTTCGCCGTTCCCCTGCCTCTGGCGCGACCACAGGCGTTGCGACAGTTCGGCAACAACAGATTCGAGCTGACATCTTGCCAAAACCGCGTCATTGGCCCATTCATGTCCCGCTATTCGTGATCGAGGATATTGGCACATGACGACAAAACACCTTCCGGTGATTATTCTTGCGGTACTGCTTGCCGGTTGTGGCAACATACAGGGGCAGCTTGACCGCGAAAAGATTTCGTCGTTGCACTATGACACGACCGAGTGCCCTGCCCTGATTTCCCAGAAGAATGCGGCAATGGCACAGATTAACCAGTTGACCAATGGCAAGGGTTATCAGGACCCTGATGTCATCACCGGTTTTGGGCCAATTCTCCCGGATTATCGCACAGCCAACCAGAAGAAGGCCGGTGCGCTGCAAGGTCAGGTTGATTCCATGACCCGTTCAATCGCCAGAAGAAAATGCGCCGGCTGAAGGCACGGCGCTGCTCCGTTTATAAAAATGGCCCCTTGCGGGGCCATTTCTGTCTTATCCGTTTGACCTCATGTGCCGCGAAGCATCTTGCATAGCGCAACGAGAGAACTGTCGTAGCTCATCGAATTGGATGAAATCTCAGCACAACGGATTCTCAACTTCATACGGTCCTGTGCAGTAAGGCCTGCCAACCTCGCTGAAATGACACTGGATTTCACACCAGTGCCTGGTTTGATACCACCGCCGGGCGTTGTGCCTCCACCAATAATTCCACCACCGGGATTAGTTCCTCCAGGATTTGTACCACCCGGATTCGTACCACCGGGATTTGTGCCGCCTGGCTTAGTTCCGCCGCCAATACCAACGCCGACACCGACGCCGATACCGCCAGTTCCACCAACATTGGCACCCACACCTGCCCCAATACCGTTCGAACCGATACCAGCACCCAGACCTGCGGATACACCGTTGGTACCACCAACATTGGCACCTGCTCCAGCGCCGATGCCTGTTGATGCAACGCTTGCACCAGCACCGGCCGTCACACCATTGGCACCGCCCACATTCGCGCCAACGCCCGCCTTGACGCCGTTACCAACTTGCGCGCCTGCACCGGCATTAATGCCATTTGCACCACCAACCGAAGCTCCTGCTCCTGCTGCAATACCTTTTGATCCACCTATGGATGCATCCGCGCCCGCCTTGATGCCACCGATGTTAGCACCAACGCCAACACCAAGACCGCCATTCTGCGAGCCTCCCACCGAAACACCGCCTACTGATAATCCTCCGGCGAGGGCTGACGTGGAAATAACTGCAAGTATTAAGGAGCTAGCGACGATGCAGCTCGTCTTTTTATAAAATTTACTCATTACAACCTCCCTACCCATTTTCTTATGTTGTCCAAGCATTAAAACTGAAGCTTAGAATATTTATATATGCATTATTATTTGATATTTTTCAATATAATTATTATAACTGTAGTTTACATTTTGTATTTTCAATTTTCTTTTAAATAAAAATCAAACAAAAACCCTTAGCTGCCGAATGCAGATTGCAACAATAAACAAAATTTCGTACTTATATCGACAATAGATACTTATGTTATTGCGATCACCTCCTGAATCCGACGCACACCAGAGACTGGCAGTCGCCTTCAGGAAACAGGTACGAGTTTTTTATTTTCTTAGTTTCATTTATATGGAATTTTCTATTCAAAGCTTTGTTTAACGATAAAACCAATTACGTACATAAAATCGCCGAAAATTATATTTGCTTTGAAGACGCGTTACTGCAGCTATATCTTTATATTTCCAGCGGAAGACTTGACCAACAATAACGTCGAACCAGTGCGGTGACGAGGGTGTTCGCAAAATAGCTTGCTAGGCTCTTTCTGGTCATCACCGGTAAAGAGTAACGATTGCTTGATCTATAACAAAGCAGAACCAGCAATAGTTATGCACACTACATTTGAAATTCTATTTTTAATAAAATCTTCAAGACAATGTAACCAGAGATTAAGCAAGAAGACTGGTGACTATTTGCTAACCAGTTTCTTTAAGTCAGCCGCAATTGTTGAAAGCCTAAGTTCACGACGGTTCAACGAAACCGCGTCAAACACAACGCTTCAACAGGGATATAAACATGACAACTCTTTTCACACGTTTTCTCAAGGATGAGTCCGGCGCAACAGCGATCGAATACGGTCTGATTGCTGCTCTCATCTCCGTCGGTATCATTGCTGGTGCTACTTCGCTCGGTTCCGGCCTTGGAACACTGTTTACCAACCTCGGCACCAAGCTCAAGGGCGTAACCGTCCAGTAAGCAGGCGCCTGGGACTGCCTTTCAACGAGGCAGTCCCGTTCCTATTGAGCATTGTTCTCAACGGTTCAACAACCATGTCAAACGCAACGCTTCAACAGAGAAACAAATTATGACAACTCTTCTCGCACGCTTTCTCAAGGATGAGTCCGGCGCAACCGCGATCGAATACGGTCTGATTGCTGCCCTGATTTCTGTTGGCATCATTGCAGGCGCTACTTCGCTCGGCTCCGGCCTTGGAACACTGTTTACCAACCTTGGCACCAAGTTCAATGGCGTAAAGGTTGAATAAATATTCACCTTGGGCTGCCTGCCAAGTGGGCAGCCCAAGACAATATTGTTATTTTTACTCAAGTATATTGTTTACAGATCAATATTTACAATTGATACAAAATCTTGTTTCGTTTGTCCGTTTTAATTCAGAATAACTCTGAACAAAACCGATTGGGGGACGGCATCATGATCTTTGGTATGACTTATTATACTTTCTTCCACGTACTTATCAGCCTTATCGGCATCATATCGGGACTTGTTGTTCTCACGGGCCTGTTCAATTCCGATAGGAAGGATGGCTGGACACTGATCTTTCTCGTTACCACAGTTGCAACCAGCCTGACCGGATTTGGATTTCCCTATAGTGGATTTACACCTGCCATTGGCGTCGGGATCATTTCCATCGTCTTTCTCGCCGCCGCGATTGCAGCGCGCTATCCCTACCGCCTTGTGGGCGCAGCGCGCTGGATTTATGTTGTGACTGCAATCATCTCACTTTACCTCAACGTGTTCGTGCTGGTCGCCCAATCCTTTCAGAAGATACCACCACTCAACGCACTCGCCCCTACCGGAACGGAGCCACCTTTCGCCATTGCTCAAGGGATTGTGTTTGTTCTGTTCATCATTGCCGGATTTGCATCGCTTCGCCGCTTCCATCCGATTATCCGGTAGTGCAAAACTCCCCCAAACGCTCGACAGCGGCATAAAGACCGATTAAATCTTGGCCGCAATTTTGGGGGAGTTCTTTATGAAATCGATCTATCTTTCGGCGGCGTTTTTGCTCGCCATGCAAACCGTGAGCCACGCACAGCCAATCGACAGCTACACCGCAAGGCTTAGTTCAACCGACCATTTCAATTCCAACGGCCAAAGGCTGGACAGCGCCGCGGCGATTATCCGTCAGGACCGTGCCAATTATTACGTTTATGGCGATCGGGATGCCGAAGATCACGGGGACAGCTTCTTTCGCAGCAAAGAAAATCGCGCCCGTCTTGAAAGCATGCTCAATCGTGGCAGATTCACGCCGGGAGCCCGGCGTGCCATCATCAATGGCACACCGCTGATTCATGTCGACATCTATGAGGATTACATCGAGGTTGAGGTTGAATCCGATTGATTGAACGGTAGCCTGACGGCTCCGGCCCCGTCTTGGTGTAAACCAGTACCGGCATCCAATGTGCGGGTGCCGGAATGTTGCTTCAAAAAACTGAAATATTAGCTCTCCCGCACCGCTCGGGACAGTGTTATTATAAGCCTGCTGAATTGTTCTCGAATTGCCACGCCGGTCGAACGTGAATTGGTCCTCACCCCGATTGCAGGCTCAAATCCGTTGACTGTTGCTTGGCCCGGCCCATGCAGGAGAAGGCAATGGATGAGGACGACGACGAGAGAAGAGAGAAAGATGATTATGCGCCCTATATGACTCCAGTCTGGGGCTATCTCTTTGTTTTTATGATCATTATACCTATTGTTCTCGTTCTCGGCCGCAAGTTTGGCCGATGAGCTACCGCATTTGCAGGCGCTGCACGAGGCGTGAAACATCGTCGCCAAGCGACCGATCTTCTTGCAGGGTCTCGGAAATGGCGCGAACCAGATCATAGGTCTGGCGCGTGTCGCCACCACAATGATGCCCGGCTCGCAGATCAATCGCCTGTGCTGCCGCCAGCATTTCGCACGCCACGACATGGCGCCAAAGATCCAGCATCTCAGCGCATTTTGTCACTGCCAGAAGCGTCTGGGTTGCGTGGTCTTCAACACCTTCCGAAACGGGCATGAAATCCAGCAAAACAGGATTGGCCCTGTGGCGGATCGCACCCATGAGGGCCGTAACGGTTTTCTGTAACGGGACAAGCCCTGCCGATGCACCGCCCACGGGCGAAAGATAGCGTGGCAGGCCATTGCGGCTTGAGCCGGTCAGCTGAATGAACCTGGCAGCACTGGCAAGCGCGGTCTGCGCAACGGCAAGCCCAAGGGTTTCAAAGGCCAGTGCCAGAGATGGCGTGTGAAAATTGCCTGTTGATAGCACCCTGTTCTCACCAACAATCACCAAGGGATTGTCTGCCGCTGCATTGAGTTCGATCTCGACCGCTTCCGTAGCCGCTGCGAGGGCCTGTGCCAGCGCACCGTGGATCGACGCGACACAGCGCAGGCTGAGCGGGTCCTGAATGGCGGCTCGCGCTTCATGCAGCGACGAGCCATCAAGCCGTTTAAGAAGCTTTTCCGCTTCCTGCGCCTGTCCTGCGGCAGGGCGTGCCTGCTGGATGGCTGGCGCGAGGATCAGCGGATTGCCGCCGAGCCCCTCAAAGCTGAGTGCCGCAGCATCCCGCTGCCACTCAAACAAGGCGGTTGTATCGACAACAGCAAGTGCCCCCTTGCCGACTGAAACTGCAGAAGCATTGAGCAGCGACAAGCCATCCTTGGGGCCAAGCGTTGAAGGCTCAAGGCCCGCCCTCGATAGGGCTTCTGTGGAGGCAAGTACCTCGCCTTCATACTCTGCATACCCCTCGCCGATCATGGTCTGCGCGATAGCCGAAAGGAGCACCAGATCACCCGCACCGATGGAACCAATGGATGGCACCACGGGATGCACTTTGCTGTTCAGGAGTGCCAGCAAATCATTAAAAACATCAGGCGATATGCCGGAGCCGCCAACCGCCAGCATGGACAGCCGGGCGGCCATCACCGCACGGGTCACATCCCGCGGCAAGGATGGGCCAACACCGACGCCGCGCCCACGCACCAGTTGCTGCTGAAAATGAAACGTTTCATCGCCCACTGAAGTTTTCAGATTGGCACCAAGACCGGTATTCAGGCCATAGATTTGTTGCCCAGTTGCCGCCACCTGATCTAGAACGCTTCTCGCTTTTACAAGTTTGGCCGAAACCTCTGGCGTAGCCTCAACGGCAATGTTCCTGCGCGCCACGGCTTCGATATCGGCAACCGTGACGCCTGTCCCTTGGAGAATGAGCGTGCTCATGCAAACCGCAGCCTTTGGCCGATATTGTTCGCCTTGGCCTTCTCAAGCATGGCATAGCCAAGCGCGATGTCGCTGAGCGAAAGGCCGCGATGCCAGAACAGGATTGTCTCGCTATCTTTCTCACGCCCCGTTTTGTGACCCGCAACGATCTGGCCGAGTTCCGCATGCAGCGTCTGTTCGGACAGTTTTCCCGCCTCGACATGGGCACGTAGCGAGCCAAACTTGCCACCCTTGCACTGCCCCCAATCATCAACCACCAGCTTGTCCATGATGTCGGTGAGTGACACTTCAACAGCGCTCATGGTCCCGTAAGGCACCACAAAGGCTCCGGGTTTGATCCATTCGGTTTTCAGCATCGGCGTCGGTTCCGGCAGGCGCGATGCCTCAACCACAATATCCGCGCCTTCGGCGCAGGCCTGCCAGTTATCGACAACGGTTATTGTCTTGCCGAGATCATTGGAGAGCTTTTCGGCAAAGGCATTGCGGCTTTCCGGGCGGCGCGAATGCACGCGGATTTCATCGAAATCATAGAGATGATCGAGCAGCCGCACATTCCAGTAGGCGGTGCCGCGCGCGCCGATATGGCCAAGCACTTTTGAGTTCTTGCGCGCCAGATGTTTGGCACCAAGCGCGGTGATGGCACCGGTGCGCATATCCGTGATAACGGTCGCATCAAGAATGGCTTTCGGTGCGCCGGTGCGCGGATCGAACAGGTTGAGGACGCCGAATTCAGAAGGGTAGTTCAGCTTGTAGTTGTCAACGAAGTCGCCAACAATCTTTACTCCGGCCAGATTGAGCGGTGCCACATAGCCGCGCAGCACGTTAAAATGGCCATGAAACGTTTCATCCGGCTCCAGATGCACACGCGGCTCGATCACCGTCTCGCCATTGCCCTGTGCTTTAAGCGAGGTTTCAATGGCGCTCAGGATTTCCGAATCGGTCAAAGCGAGAGCGTCGATGTCGAAGGCATTCAGATAGTCGATATAGATCGGTTTCATACGGTTCTCTCTGCTCATGATAGGCGCGCCGGTTTTTTGACACCCAGATTTTCGCGCAATGTGCGCCCTTCATAATTTTCGCGAAAAAGACCGCGACGGCGTAGTTCTGGCACCACTAGGGTGCTAAAATCCTGAAGGCCCGTGGGAAACAGTGGCGGCATGACATTGAACCCGTCGGCTGCTCCGCCGCAAAACCGCTCCTCCAATGCATCGGCAATCTGAACGGGCGTTCCGATCAGTTGCCAGTGGCCGCGCGCACCGGCGAAATGCCGGGCCAATTGGCGGATCGACAGGTTTTCGCGTTTTCCAAGGTCGATGATCAGCTGCTGTCTGCTCTGGATACCATCGGTTTGCGGCATGTCAGGCAATGGCCCGTCCAGCGGGTGGTTGGACAGGTCTCTGATACTGAGATAGCTCGCCAACAGCGCCACTCCGACCTGATCGGGGATCAGTTCCTGCAGGGCATCATATTTGGCCCGCGCTTCGCTCTCCGTTTCACCGACAATGGGTGAAACACCGGGCATGATCTTGAGATCATCGGCACTCCTGCCAAATTTTGACAGTCGTGCCTTTACATCCGCATAAAAGGCCTGCGCTTCCTGCAAAGTCTGGGCAGCGGAGAAAACCACATCGGCGGTGCGCGCGGCGAGATCCTTGCCAACATCCGACGCCCCGGCCTGTACCATAACCGGTCTGCCCTGCGGTGATCTCTGGCTATCAAGCAATCCCTTGACGGTAAAATGAGCGCCGTGATGATCCACCGGATGGAGTTTTGCAGGATCGGCATAGATGCCCTTTGCACCGTCGAGAATGTAGGCGCCCTCGTCCACACTATCCCAGACCGCAACAGCAGCCTCGGCAAACTCCTCCGCCCGCTCATAGCGCTGGCCATGCGGGCGCAACCCACTGGAAACGAAATTCTCCGCCTCGAGATCGCTGGCCGAAGTCACCAGATTCCATCCGGCACGGCCACCACTGAGCTGATCGAGTGAAGCAAATGTTCGGGCCAGACCGTAGGGCTCGTTGTAGGTAGTCGAAGCGGTGGCAACGAGACCGATATGGGTGGTATTGACCGCAAGCGCCGCCAGCAGGCTGAGCGGCTCGAAGCTGGTGGAGCGCGCCGCCTGACTGGCTATTTCAGGATTACGCTCGCGGATCGCGGCAGCGTCTTCGATGAACACCATATCGAACTTGGCCCGCTCGGCCATCTGCGCCAATCCGATGAAATGGCCGATATCAGTACCAGCATTGGCGTGAGCATCGGGATGACGCCACGCGGCGATATGGTGCCCGCCAGCCATGAGAAAGGCACCGAGTTTCATCTGCTTCGTGCTCATGATGCGCGCTCCAGACGATCCGGATGAGCAAGCCCTAGATGGCCACGCAAGGTCATTTCCTCATAGGCATTCCGGAAAAGTCCGCGCTGGCGCAATTCGGGTATGACCAGATCAACGAAGCCGGTCACACCTTCGGGGGAAACTGGCGGCAGAATAACAAAGCCATCAAGATCAGCCGTTTCCGCCAAAGCCTGCATGCGCTCGGCAATCCCGGCAGGTGTGCCAACAATCTCAAGCGCATCGGGAATGGCATTCAGTTCGTCTGACGATGAATTGCCGACCATAGGGATAATATTCGCCAGAACCCGTACATCTTTCCGGCGACGGCCAAAGGCGGAAAGGCTGCTGTTTAAACGCGCCGAGAAGGTCTTTACTTCCTCGGATGAGGAAGACGGCAGAAAAACCACATCGGCAAAGCGCGCTGCGATCTCAAATGTACTGGCTGTCAGCACATGGCTGATCACGGGCCTGCCTTGCGGCGAACGATTAACGTTCAAAGGTCCGCGAACGGTGAAATGCGCGCCTTTATGATTGAGCACATGCATTTTATCCGGTTCGAAAAAGCGGCCCAGTGCCTTGTCATAGACAAAGGCATCGTCCGCCCAGCTGTCCCAAAGCCCCGAGACCACATCAAGATATTCCTGATCGCGCTCAAGCTTTTCCGAGCCCACGACATTCCAGCCGGTACGACCTTTGCTGATCGAATCCAGCGAGGCAAAACGGCGGGCAAGATTATAAGGTTCGTGCTGGTGCGTGGCAGCGGTGACAATGAAGCCGATCTTGCCCGTTGCCGTTGCAAGAGCCGCGACCAGCGTCGTTGGCTCAAACGGCACCGTGAGAGGCGACATTTCATTTTCGGGTCTCTGACCAAGGCGATCCGCGAGCAGGACGAAATCCAGCCCGCCCTCTTCGGCCTTTTTCACCTGCGCCGCCAGATGACTAAACTCAAGCGCGCCCCGGGCGGCGCTGCTTCTGCGCCATGCAGCGGGGTGATGTCCGAACGGGGTCAGCGATAGCCCGATATGCATTATTCCGCATCCCCGGCGCTGACGCGGATATTGTCGATCTTCTCATTGTAGAACGAGATCAATCCCTTGATCCTGCCAGCTTCATAAAGCGGCTCTGGATAGTACCAGACGATATTCTCGTGGCGTTTTCCGTCGAGTTCGAAATGATAGTAGGAGGCCTTGCCCTTATAGGGGCAATAGCTATGCAGCGGGCTTTGCACCAATGTTCCGGCGATCAGATCCTCCACCGGGAAGTAATATCGTGTGATAAGACTGGTTTCGAACAGGAAAATCGCACGGTTTGTCCGGGCAACAAGCTTGCCATCCACAAAGACTTCGACAAGGCGCGAACTGTTGATGGTGTCGATGCGCCAGTGGACATTGCGCGGATGGCCAAAGATTTCCTCATCCTCTTCAAACCAGCGCACCGCACTCCATGCAACGGTTACATAATCGGCGAGATTGGGCACGCCATCGGGTGCGTTTTCGTAGCTCCATGCGCTGTCTTCACCCGCAAGCGACCAGTAGCGCCTTGGCCCGAGCACCGGTGATGCACCGGTCTTTGATGAGGGCTCAAGAGCGTCTTCGCGGAAATCAGATTTCGGCAGGTAGTAAACCGGATGGCCGCCGTTCTCGTAGACGACAATCGCCTTGGCACTGTCGGCAATCACCTCTTCGCCGAGCTTGAGGCGGATGCGGCGATAGGTCGGCTCAATCAGAATGGCGGGGATTTCATTGGAACGATAGCTGATGGACATAAGCACTCTCCAAAGGTGAGTTTCTATCGAGATGTCTGATCGAACGCATAGCGCGATCAGACGGAAAAAATCGCATCGCGGGTCAGTTGGCCCTTCACGGCGCCTGATGCATCGGTCACAGCAAGCACGTCGCTATTGGCTGCCACCATCAATGCCAGCGCATCGCGAAGATTGCTTGTTGAAGCAACCATGTGTGCCCCTTGCCGTGGCTTATCCGTTGTCATGGCATCATCGACAGTAAACAGGCTCAGGCGCTTGATTGCACGGTCTATGCCGACGAAGTTTTCGACAAATGCGTCAGCCGGATGAGACAGGATGGCATCCGGCGTATCATACTGGACAATCTTGCCGCTTTTCATGAGGGCGATACGGTCGCCCAGACGAATAGCTTCGTCGAGATCATGCGTCACCAATACGACAGTCTTGCGCACGCGCTGCAATATCTGGCGGAACTCGTCCTGCAAGCGTGCGCGTGCAATCGGATCGATGGCGCCAAATGGCTCATCCAACAACAGAACGGGCGGATCAGCCGCCAAGGCGCGCGCCACGCCGATGCGCTGGCGCTGGCCGCCCGATAGCTGGCGCGGATAGCGTTTCAGCATCTCAGCCGGATCAAGCCCAACGAGATGCAGAAGCTCGTCAGTGCGATTCCTGATCTTGGCGTCGTCCCAGCCGAGAAGCTTTGGCACGGCGGCGATATTCTGGGCGATGGTCATATGCGGGAACAGACCTACCTGCTGGATCACATAACCGATATGGCGACGCAGGATCACAGGATCAACCTTGGTAACATCCTCGCCATTGACAATAATCGTGCCCTCGGTTGGATCGATCAACCGGTTGATCATGCGCATGGTGGTTGTCTTGCCGCAGCCTGATGGGCCGATCAGCGCGACCGTTGATCCCTCCGGGACAATGAGGCTGAGATCGTCAACTGAAGCTGCACCACCTTCCGTATAGCGCTTGGTGACATGCTGCATATTGATCATCAGGATGTTCTTTCTGCGAAGAAGAATTTTTCAGCAAAGCCGAGTGTGAATTCCGTGGCCAGTGCCAGCAAGGCGATGGGCACTGCGCCGACCAGAAGCCGCGACATATCCATCATGCTGATGCCGACGGCGATAAAATCACCGAGCCCACCGCCGCCAATGAAAGGCGCCAATGTTGCACCGGCAAGCACCTGCACGGCGGCTGTGCGCGCGCCGGCGAACATGGCGGGGGCAGCCAGCGGAATGCGTATCTTGCGCAAGACCTGCCCCCTGTTCATGCCCATGCCAATGGCCGCTTCCACCGCATCGGGATCAACATCACGCAGGCCGATAAAGGCGTTGAGCAGAATGGGCGGCAGAGCGAGGATCGTGAGCGCCACGATGGATGGCCACAGGCCAATGCCGAGCAGCGGCATCATGATGGCAAGAATGGCAAGGCTTGGAATGGTGCGCAGCGCATTGATCGCATTGATGACCGTGAAGGCCAGTCCGCCGCGATTGATGATGAGAATGGCAAGCGGCAGGCCTATAGCCAGCGCAAACACAAGCGAGACGCCCGACATCACCAGATGCTGGCCAAGCGCCCGCAAAAACTCCGGCTGATTATTAATGATCCAGTTGAAAGCGGTGATCAGCATTGTCAGCCCCTCACCGCCAGCGGACCAGAGCTTTTTCAGCCTGGCTCAAAACAAGATCAAAGAACGTGGCCATCAGCGCCGTAAGAATACCGCCGACGAGGATTTTTTCCGTATAGCTCTGGTCGATCCCCATGAGGATAATAGTCCCAAGCCCGCCCCCATCGATGAAGGCGGCAACGGTGGCAATGCCGATGACCGTGACCAAGGCAATGCGAATGCCGGAAACAATAAGCGGCAAGGCCAGCGGCAGTTCAATACGCGCCAGCCGCTGCCATGCGCTGTAGCCCATGCCGTCAGCAGCATCGAGTACATCGGCGGGGACGCCGCGCAGGCCGGTTACGACATTGCGCAGGAGAATAAGCAGGCAATAGGAAGAAAGGCCAACCAGCGCCGGCTTGGTGCCAAGACCAAGCCATGGAATGAGCAGCGCAAACAGCGCAAGGCTCGGAATGACGAAGATGATGCCGGTGATCGTCAGAACCACCGCGTAAAGGCGCGGACGGCGCGCGCAGATGATCCCAAGGATCAAGGCGATGACCAGCCCGATCAAAACGGATGAAACCGACAACATCAGATGCTGCCAGGTTGCCGTGAGTATCTCAGGGATGTTTTTGGGGGCCCAGTTCAAATGCGTCGTTCCATATCGGTCAGAATTGAAACAGCGGAGACGATCTCATCTCCGCCGCTTCCTGTATATGTGCGTGAAACCCTGTAAGCCCTGATGTCAGATGCCCTTTTCCTTCAGGAAGGCTTCGGCAACTTCCTTGGGTTCCTTCTTGTCGCGTTCAACGGCGGCATTAAGCTCGCGCATGTTTTCATTGTTCAGGAGCGGGCTGACCTTGTTCAGAACTTCCGCGATCTTGGGATTTTTTGCCAAAGTATCCTGACGCACGACCGGCACGAGATAATAGGGCGGGAACAGGTTCTTATCGTCAGCAAGAACAACCAGCTTGTTGTCGGCAATCTGCCAATCGGTGGCAAAACCATAGGACACATCAATGTTCTTGCTGGTCAGCGCGCTGTAGCGAATACCGAGCTTGGCAAAAATGCGGAAATCCTTGAACACGATGCCATAGGTCTGTTTGAGACCGGGCAAGCCGTCCTTGCGCTCGCCAAACCCGCCTTCCGCACCAAAACTCAGATCTTTGGAAACTGGGCCCAGATCCGTGAGCGTCTTGAGCTTGTATTTTTCGGCGGTTTCCGGGAGCGTGATGATCGCATAGCCATTGTTGATGTTTGTCGGCTGGAGCAAGGTCAGCTTCAGGTTCTTCTCGTAGTAGTCCTTGACTTCGCCGTAGATTTTTTCAGCGGAACCCGAAAGATCGCCCTTCACCACGGCGGCAAGCGCTGTGCCTGTATATTCAGGATAAAGGTCAATTTCGCCATTCAACAGTGCCGAATGGGCGATCAGTGTTGCACCGAGATTGGTACGCCGTTCCACCTCGACGCCAGCCTTTTCCAGAGCCTGCGCGTAGATTTCAGCGACCACAAACTGTTCGGTAAAATTCTTGCTGCCAATCTTGACGGCTTGCGCAAAGCCCGGCGTTGCCGCTGCCAATGCCAATATTACCCCCATCCCCATGGAGGCGACGCTTTTGAAAATCATGATATACCCTGCGAGCTGACGTAGGATTTAATCTATCCCACTGGTTTCTTTGTTCATTTCGCATGCTAGCAATCCGCGGGCGCAAGTTCGTAGAACAAACTCCCAATATTTCCCGATTAAGTAGAATTTATTTACCTGACGATTGCAATCGTCCTGCCACCGACAATGAAAATATAACGACAATCTTCTTCGATCAGCGCCGTGGGATCGATACGTCTGGATGGAACAACGCGTTATCAAGCGTGGCCAATTCCCGGCAATCCGCATGTTTGCTGGCCTGTTGTCCTGAAGGACCATATTGTCCGAACCGCAGTTCTGTGCGTTGGAAAAACCGCGGTAATTCACGCACAATCGGTAAAAACCACACTGTCATGAAAGGCTGTATCTATCGGATATCATGTGGTTTTGTGATATTGAGCCGCGTTTACAGCTGTTGCAGCAGCGAGAGCATTGAGAATTACAACTAAAGTTCTATTTGATGTCGCTGATTGGCTTTTTTTGGCGGTTATCGTCTTGTGTTCCAGCCCCTCCTCCAATTTGCTGATGAGGAACCTGCGACTGCGCTGGCAGGTGATATTCGGAAAGGGGCCACCTGAGTGCTTACTCTGTACTTTTTGGAAGACTATCGTAATCCGGGCCATTCAAATCACGAGACCGCAATGGCGACACATCGCCCAGAAAACTCAAAACCAAACACAAAGACCAAGAAAGCCAAACCAGCCAAAGTCGTTGCAAAGACCAACTGGGACCAACTTATCGCCCGGAGCGTCAAGCTTGAAGACCGGCTTCTGAAAAAGCTGAAGTCGCGCAACATGGTTCGCAAGCTTAAAGTCAAGATGCTGGCCAAATAGGCATTTCATTGCGCAGATCGACTGACCACCAAGCCTAAGAAAAGCCGTGGTCAGCACGACTCATTATTATCTCGCAATAACTGATAAGCACTTTAGCATCATAACCCTACGTCTTAGTGCAATCGTCTTATATATTTTTCTGAGTTCTTCTGATCAATTGTCTGGATGAATCGGCATGAAATGATTGTCGTCAAATACGGCATGCAACATTTCACCTTTTATTATTACACAAGTTCTCGTTGCTTATTCGCGCAATAGTTGTATTTATTTTACAAAACAAATATGTGCTCTGGAACTTTCAATGTCTGACGATAATAAACAACCCGGCGTATTCGCAGGTTCGTGGCGACTCGCTATTATCATGCTCATTGTTCTGGCGGGAATCTGGATGCTTGGGCGCGCCTTCGCATAACAACCTAAGGTTGTGCCATTTTGATTTCAACCGACGATCATTTGCCCTGACCACGTATGCGCATCGTACTGGCCGGGACAATGGATATTTACCTACCTCTAAACGCAACGCGTGAGAGAATCATTGTTCTTAACGCCTCGCCATCACGTTTGTACGGCCTGTTTCAAGGCCCAATTTGCCCTTACAGTCGCTTTTCAGTGCATTTTCTGAATTATTTTCATGCACATGCTTTGACATTTTACTTTCATGTTGATGGAATAGGCACCTGCAGACGAATTAGGGGAACATTCGAATGTATGAAGATGATGAGGAAGAACAGCACCTGCACTATACCACACCGGCGTGGTGTCATCTGCTCGTCTTTGGCTTCGCACTTGCTCTGGCCGTGCTGATTAGCCAGCTGTGCTCATCCATGGCCTGAATGACCTTCTTTGCTTTCCTGAATTCATAGTTTTGAAGCACCCTTATTCAAGATGATTGAGGCCGCCGAGGCCAACATTCATAAATAGGTTTTACCGCTGACTGTCATCAAACTACGGTTGCCAAAATCCAATGGCGGAACGTCCTGATTGCATTGCACCAGCAGACCGTTCAACCATGGGCTCTCCGATGCGGATTTACCGGCTGAACCAGAACTGTTGAGTTTGATGGATGCAATCAGCCGTGCGTCCTGCTCACTTGATGCCCGCACCCAGCAGGTTTCGCGTATTTTCGATCTTTCCCAAATCACATGCCCCATAAAATCAACGGACGGCTCCAGTCTGAAAAACCTGTTATTCATATCGTCGAGGTCCCCTTGCCCGGACAGATACGTTTGAGCGCAAGAAAAAGTTCGATCACAAAGAATTAAAATTGAATTCCAAATTTATGGAACCCGATGATGCAAAGCGCCGTCCGTAGATCCTACGCGGTGCCAACGGGTTTTTCGGAGGGTTCGGCGGGAATACCGGGTGCAGTGCCAAGCAGCGATCCCGTGCGCTCGGTGACATAAATGCCTGCCTCACGCGACGCTTCCACAAATGCCGCGCGCGCTTCGTCTGGTGATCGCGTGTCACCCAGAGCATCCCGGCAGGCCTGACAGGCAATAGCGTGTTTTTCACTCTGCCGCCGTAACCAGGACTGGGTCAGCACCGCCAAAGCATCCTGCACGTTGCGCACAATAAGGATACGTCCGCTGCGAGGTGATTTGATGGTGACATGGGTAAAGAAATTTGTCTCCATAAGGACCAAATGCATGAGGGAGGAACTGGTTCCACGGATCGTGCAAACAAGGTTGTCTTCGCTGGCGGGCATGATTTGCTGACAGCGCGCCAGCCACAATTCGTAACAAAAATGGCTCTTCGGTTTCCGCCTCTGAACGCACAATGTTGCGGCCTGCGGTTTGCCGCCAATCGATTGACGAACTCTCCGGCTTGGCTGAGAGTGGGTCTTTCACGTTGAAAGGGAAGCCAATGGAATATGACAAGGAGACAATCAAGGGCTCGACCGATGGCTATTCGCTGGGGACAAAATTCGAACTGACCAATGGTCAGGTCTGGGAGCAGACAAGTGATGATGACGAATATGTCCATCAGTTCATGCCTGAAGTATTGCTCGACACGGCTGAAGGTGTCGGAAAGCTGAAAATCAACGACATGAATGATTGGGTGGAGGTAAAGCGCATCCTTTGATGGTTTATGCCTGACAAGGGGGATGTTGACCGTCTTTAGTAGGGCATCTTCCGCCGGGCAAAGACGCGTTTGTCAGACAAACCGCGTGAACAGCAATGTTCAGTGATTTTCAGTCACTGCTGATGTGATCAATTTGCACTTCAATCAACATCGCTCAATCAGTACCTTTGCGCCATGGCAATGACCGGATGGCCGGGACCATCGGCTTCACCGCAAAGGAACAATAATATGTATGCAATATCAGGAATCACCGGCAAGGTCGGTGGGGTGATGGCCCACGCGCTTCTCGCGGCGGGCAAGCCGGTGCGCGCTGTCGTGAGGAACCCTGACAAATCAGGGGAATGGCTGCGCCTTGGTTGCGAACTCGCCATCGCAGACATGGGCGATGAAGCAGCTTTGACTAAGGCTTTCAGCGGTGTGGAGGGTGTGTTCATCCTTCCGCCGTCGAATTTTGATCCCCTGCCCGGATTTCCCGAAGCCCACGCGGAAGCCGCGATTATCCGCAATGCGTTGCAATCTGCCAAGCCTGATAAAATCGTCTGCCTGTCGACCATTGGTGGTCAAGCAACGCAAAGTAACCTTCTGAGCCAGCGCACCATTCTTGAACAGGCGCTCAGCACGCTGTCGATCCCGCTGACAATCCTGCGGCCCGCCTGGTTTCTCGATAATCTCGTCTGGGATGTGGCTTCCGCAAGGGAAGAAGGCGTCATCCATTCATTTCTTCAGCCTGCCAACCGTACGTTTCCGATGATTTCAACGGTGGATGTCGGCCGCTTCGCGGCGGAACTCATTCAGGAGAATTGGACCGGGCGGCGCATTGTCGAGATCGAGGGACCGAAGCGGGTTTCGCCTGTTGATATCGCCGATGCGATGTCGGAGGTGCTGTCACAGCCGGTTCGGGTCGAGACCGTGCCGCGGGAGACGTGGGAAGCGATGTTCAGAGCACAGGGCATGCGCAACCCGGAGCCAAGAATACAAATGCTCGACGGTTTTAACGAAGGCTGGATTCGGTTCGAAAATCCGAAAAGCGAGATCTTGCAAGGGACTGTCGACGTTCGGGACGTTATCCGCGACCTTGTCGGTCGCGGTGGCTAACCCATCGACTCCCGCTTGTTCTTTTGCTTATCTGGACTTGGGTAAATTGGAGGGGAAACCGATGCAAACCAAGTCAATCATACGTCTGGGAATCGCTATTTCCGCCGCACTATGCTTCGGGCTGGCGGCCTTGCCGTCAATGGCGGAAAATGCCGGAACTGCCTTGGATACCTCGCCTATGGAGAGAACCAAAGTTCGCATACTCACAGACGAGGAACTTAAGGATAATCGCGACGTGATCGTCGTTATAAGGTTCAAACTGACCCGGGATGGGACGATAGAGGGCTCACCTGTTGTTTCCGGTCAGGGCAGCAATAGCGAAGTGGTCGCGAAAGCCAAAGAACGGGCACTCCAAGCGGTGCTCCGTTCCCAACCGTTCAAGCTTGATCCGGAGAAATATGATCTGTGGAGCAATGTCGAACTGACATTTCACCCTGAATAGGCATCTCGAGTACAAAGGAAAAGCCGTCATGCAGATTGACCAGCGCTACATGGTCATGGTGCTGATCCCGGTAGCCAGCAATTCTATACCCCGCGTTTTCGCGATACATCGGCAAACCGCACAGCTTTATAAGCAACTGGGTGCTGTAGATGTAGAGATTTCATTGCTCGCAGATGGCTCGGCGAAATATGGATGTTTGGGACTTAACTGTGCTGTTCCCCTCATGGCTGGGGAGCAGTTAATGATGGTTGTGGATAGTTTTACCGACAAGGAATCCTACTCCCGCGTCAGTAAAACCGCTGACAAAGATTCGGCCATATCGAATCTCTTTGAGGAATTATCAGCACTTGTCGATATTTCGCGCATCGTTCGCGCCGAATTCGAGACGCCAGAAGTTCAAGACAATTATCGATAAACGACGGCCATGTTGACGGTATCCACATATCTGCCATCAATAAACACTGCGTCGCGCGCAACCCCTTCCCTTATGAAACCAACCTTTTCATAAAGAGCGATGGCCCGTTCATTGTCAGCATGCACACCGAGTTCAATTCTAACGAAACCCGCCTTTCTTGCTTGCTTCATGGCTGCATCAATCAGCCGGATGCCAAGGCCCTGCCCGCGATATGACGCAATGATTCCCATGCCGAGAGTTCCCCGGTGTGCATGCGCGGCATGAAAATGCCGGCGAATATCACACCAGCCGACGACCCTTTGGTCTGCCAGTGCAACATATTGAGGATTTCCGTCCGCGATCATGGTTGTCACGAATTCACGGAAGCGATCCAATGGAGGAGCTTCAAGAAAAGTCAGATATCGCCGCTCACGAGACACCATATCAAGCGCCTGGTGAAAGCTGATGATATTCTCTGGTGTGACAGGTGATATCGTTACGACGGATGACTGGTCCATTGGAAATTCTCGCACGGCATGAGTGGTATTGCGGCAATACACTATTGAGTGATGCCAAGAAACCTTGATTGAGGGAGCCACCTATGTTCCATTGGTGCCTGTTCCATCACTATTACATTCCCCTCAGATTAGCTGGTCTTAATTGGAGTTGCGGAAATGCGGAATCTTTTCGACAGACTTTCATTTTCAAATCCCCTCCGCAGTCGATCATCAACAGATACAAAAATAGAGCAAGAAGCCCAGAAGAAAGGGAAGTACGACTGGAAGAATGCGCCGCTCTCCGTAACGGAGATTGCTGCCATTTGTCTTGATGTCGCTTTCGGTTCGGCAAATGGCGGCCACGATAATGGGTTTGCAGCCTTGGTAAACTCCGGGGCTGATGCGGGGCAAAAGGCGCACGGCGCAAAGACCGGGAAAATCGACGTTCGCCCGAATCCCCTGTTTGTCAGCCATGGCCACAGCACCGGTGATCTGACAATCGAAAGTCCCGCCACCCTCAAATACCTGCAACGGCGAAAATACAAAGAACTTGCAGGAACGGGCGTCGGCATCGCAGGTTCTGTGGCCTCGATAGGATCGCTCGGATACCTGCCAGTCAATCCCGTATCCATTTTGAAGCAATCCAACACGGTTGGCGCAACGTCAGTGCATCTGACAAAACTGAAACAGTTGGCAAAGGAAATAGCCTCGCTGGAAGCAGAGAGGCCGCAGACCCGGCAGACCGCCGAGCAGGAAAGTGCAGGAATTTCCACATTAATCAATCAAGTCATTAAACTGAAGGCGCACAAGGCAGGAATTGAGGGATCAAAGCTTGTAACCAGCGCCATTCCTGTGCTCGGTGAGATCGTTACGGCGGGCGTAAACGCGGGGATCAACGCGACATCGTCGGCGGTGAAGACGTTTGACAAAGCCTATCATGCCAAGAGTTGTGCAAGACTTGCGATGATGCTTCATTGGCTCGCCTACAAGGAGCAGTTTCGTTCGTACTGCCGCAGGAATGGTCTGACCGAGGACTATTTTGCGCGTGAGGATTATCTCGCCCATCCGCGGCCTCCCCGCCTGACAGGTATGGGTCTTAAAGCTGCCAATGAGACGCTGGCAAATGCAGCCCGCCCCCCACGCTTGACCGGGATGGGATTGGCAGCCGCCAGACAAGCATTGGACAAGCATTCCCCGCCATCCAACCGAAAGCCGTCATCCGAATTCGAGACGACCGTCAGAAAGGCGCGTCAAAATTTCTACTTCGACCGGGACGCGGGTAATGCAACCAAAATAGTCAATGAACTTTTCACCCGAAGATCGGCACTTGCCGCTTACGGACATTACGATGTTCTGGCCTTGATTATGGAGCCGGGCGGCTGGGTCGCTCTCACGGACAAGATTTCGTCACTCTGACCACTCATCAATCGTCGGCATTGCCATCCGATAGCGAAACTGCGCCGCGGCAGTCATGGTCAAACTGCCGGGCCCAATTACTTCGCCGCCAAAGCCGGTTGCTGCACGATCTCTGTTCTGCTTATAATCCGGCACGCCTCCAATAAGACGTCGTTATGAAACAATGGCCGATCCGAGGAAAACCCCATGAATCGATACAGAAAATCTTTGCGGGCAAGCATAGCTGCGGCATGCCTCATAACGTTGTTTGCAGGAACATCTGGCGCCAGTGCGCAAGAAGCATGGCAGGGAAGTTGGGGCGCCAGCCCGGCATTCCCAATCGGCCCTGAACTCAGCAATGCCACGATACGGCAGTTTGTCCGCATCAGCGCCGGCGGATCAAAGGTTCGTCTGCGCTTTTCCAATGAGACCAGCACGCAGCCATTGGTTATCGGCGCGGCCCGCATCGCCCGTCCCGGCAATGCACCCGGTTCCATTGATCCTGCCAGCAGCCTGACGGTAACATTTGGCGGCGCAAATTCCATCACTGTTCCGCCGGGTGCCCCGGCAGTCTCGGACCCGATTGATCTGAACGTATCGGCTCTGGATACTTTGGCGGTCAGCTTGTTTTTACCACGCTGGACCGGACCTTCCGTGGTGCATCCATTGGCGGAGCAAACTGCTTATCTGTCCATGTCCGGTGACAGCACGGATACGCCTGCACTACCGGAAGCGACCACGCAAACCATGCGGTTCATGCTTTCACGGGTCGAAGTGATGGCCGAAGGCGGCACCTTGGTCACGCTTGGGGATTCAATTACCGACGGTTATGGCTCGGGTACCGACACCAATCAGCGCTGGCCTGATATTCTGGCTGAACGGCTGGCCAAATCAGGTGGTCCGGCGGTCGGTGTCGTGAATGCCGGGATCAGTGGCAACCGTGTGCTGCACGATTTACCGGAGGCAATGTTCGGCCCCAGCGCCCTCTCCCGGCTGGATCGGGACGTGCTCTCGGTTCCCGGGCTGCGCTGGGTGGTTGTCATGGAGGGTATTAACGATATTGGCCATTCAACATCGGCAGGTCTGTCCGAACAGACAGTAACGCCTGAAGATCTCATTGGCGGACTGAAACAGATTGTTGCCCGCACGCGTGCGCATGGCGTGAAAGCCTATTGCGCCACCCTGACGCCCTATGAGGGCACGGTCTTCGCGCATTATTTCACTCCGGAGGGCGAGATAAAACGTCAGGCAGTTAACAGCTGGATACGCACTCCAGACAATTGTGATGCGGTGATCGACTTTGATGCAACCGTGCGCGATCAGGCGAATCCGACGCGTCTTCGCGCCGATTTCGATGTTGGCGACCATCTGCATCCAAACGCCGCCGGCTACAAAGCAATGGCGGAAGCGGTCGACCTTGGTCTCTTTCGCTAAAGCTGCGCCGGAACTCAGCAGGTTTTGATGTCTGGCTATGGCGGGTGGTTCAAACTGATTCTGAAAACACAGTTGAGCGCTTGAAAGAGAGTGGCGATCCCGGCTGGATTCGAACCAGCGACCGTCGGCTTAGAAGGCCGGTGCTCTATCCAGCTGAGCTACGGGACCAGCTTTTTAACCGGCGATCACAGTATCGCCGGGAAATCCGAACAAAATGCAAACAGTCAGTGAGTCCAGGGCTGCTTACGATCAAAGCGGAAGTTTTCCGAATAGGAAACAACACGCCGTCTGGTTTCCTTGGGTTCCTGCACCGAATAGGCAATGCCGTTCTTCTGTGCATAGGCGATTGCCTCTTCCTTCGTTTCGAAGGACAGGCGAATCTGGCTCTTCATATCGCCCGATGACGTGTAGCCCATCAGCGGCTCAACCTTACGTGGCTGTTCCGGCTCAAACTCAAGCGTCCAGCCATCGGTTTTGGCCTTGCCTGATTGCATTGCTGTTTTTGCGGGGCTGTAAATACGTGCTGCCATCAGAAAAAATCCCTTTGTCTGAAATCCCGATATAGTACAGGCTTCGGTTCAGTACCAGCAGCATCATCGGTCAAAGTGGTCGGAGCGGCAGGATTCGAACCTGCGACCCTCTGGTCCCAAACCAGATGCGCTACCAGGCTGCGCTACGCTCCGTTCCAACTTGAACGTTGTGTGCAATAGAGAGTCGGAACCGGGAAAGCAATAGCCAGAAATAGGAAAACTTATGAAAATCGCATAATTGCTGTGCAGGCGTGAAATAGGGCCGAAAAGCCGCATGCAAAATCCTGCTGATTTGCCCTTTGCCTTGAAATCGCACACCAAATTGTAAGTATTGTTGCGACTCAGACCCGAATTTTCATACTCCGCTGCGGCTGCCGGCTTATATCTCCTCTCCTCATAGATCGAATGTCGCCTGCCCCTCATCAATGGCGGTCACAACACTGGCAGCCAGCGCACGGGTGATTTTTGATTTTTTCTCCAGCGCCGCACGATCAAGCTTATCGACAATGCGGCTGGCTGTGGAAAGCGAACGCTCAATATGGCTGACAAGGAAGCTGATGACATTGGGGTCAACGGCGATCTGCCGGTCGGCGAAGAGCTTGTAGAGCACCCCTGATAGCAGCATATCGTCCGGCTCACCGATCTCCACCGTCGTTGCCGCCTTCAGGCGCGACGCAAGATCAGGCAGTTTCACCGGCCAGTTGGCAGGCCAACGGCGCGAGGTCATGAGCAAGCTTGAGCCGCTCTGGCGCACAGTGTTGATGAGATGGAACAGACCAGCCTCGTCAATTGGGCCATCGCCGATGTTATCGATGAGAAATGGCCCGCTTTTGCCCGACGCGTCACCGATATTTGCGGCGTCAATGACTGTGGCATCCGATTCGGCCTTCCAGACAGCGGCCAGATGGGTTTTGCCCGATCCCGTTGGTCCCGCGAGAATAACGACTGGGGAAATCCACTCCGGCCAGCGATCAACAATATCCACCGCTGCCATGTTGGAGGCGGTGACAATCAGGTCGTCGCGAGAATATCCGGGCTCATGGCCAAGATCGAGCGGCAGTTGTCGCGGTGTATCGGTCATGGCCAGTGAAATACAGTCAATACCGCCCTGATGTCACCGGATTTCTTTGGATTGCTCGATTTTGCGGGGATCGCCTGTGTAGAGCGGGGATTGCCGGTAGCGACTGATAACAAAGCGCACGAGAACACCCATGGCCGCAGCTGTTGGCACCGCAATCAGCATCCCGGTAAAGCCCAGAAGCGAACCGAAGGCAAACAGCGCAAACATCAACCACACTGGATGCAACCCGACCGAGGAGCCAACGAGTTTCGGCTGGAGAATGTTACCTTCAAAGAACTGGCCGACGAAGAACACGACAGCGACAGCGCCCACATAAAAATAATCAGGCCAGAACTGCACCAGCGCCACGCCAATCGCCAGCACCAGTCCAACAAGCGAACCGACATAGGGAATGAAGCTGATGAGACCAGCGAAAAGGCCGATGAGCAGTCCGAAATTCAGACCAACTATGGTGAGGCCCACGGCATAGATCATGCCAAGTAGCAGGCACACAGTGCCCTGCCCGCGCACAAATCCGGCTATCGCCTTGTTCATGTCATTGGCGATATCGCGCACGGTCTGGACATGATCGCGCGGCGTAAGATTGTCGATGCTTTGGACCATGCGGTCCCAGTCAAGCAGCATGTAGAAAGCCACAACCGGGGTCACGACAAAGAGCGCGGCAACGTCAATCAGCGTCTTGCCCGAACTCCAGATCGACTGGAGCAGAGTGGAAAGGAAGCCCGCGCCCTGCTGCAACAGGGAATCGAGGCTGTTGCGGATGACGGAAGCATCAACGCCGATGAAATCCTTCAGCCATTGCGAATCGCGGTTGGCGATCAATTCCTGCAAACGTGCCACGTAGCTTGGCAAACGCGCGATAAAATCGGTCATCTGCGAGGCGAGGATCGGCACGAGGATCATCAGCAACAGCGCGAACGTGACCACAAACAGGATCAGGATGACGATGGTTGCGACAAGGCGCGACATCCCGAGGCGTTCCAGCCGGTCAGCGACAGGATCAAGGAAGTAGGCAAGCACAAGCCCTGCCACGAATGGCAGCAGGATGGACGAGAAGATGTAGAGGAACAGGGCCAGGAACACGACAGCGCCGGTCCAGAAAACCGCCTGACGGCGCACACTGGTGGCAAGCGTGTTCACCTGCACATCGACGTGGATGTCATGCTCGGCCGGTGTGATCGTCTTCGTCTTACTTACGGATTTGCTCATAGCCTGCCATATGTTTTGTCCATGCCACGAGATAGGCAGTGGAGGACGCTGCGGTCAAGAGTGCAACCACCCATACCAGAATCATCCGGCCTGCGCCGAACGAAAATTCAAACGTCATGTCTGCCAGTGTGAAGGCCACCAGTATGATCTGCAGGGCCGTATTCGCCTTGGAGACGAGAAGCGGACGCATTTCCACCGGATTGGCCATCACCGTCGAGAGCAGCACGGCACCTATAATGAGGATATCGCGCGAAACAACGATGACAACCAGCCAGACCGGCAATTCATTGAGGAAACCGAGAACGACAAACAGCGTCACCAGCAGCAATTTATCAGCGATGGGATCAAGATAGGCACCAAGTTCCGTGCGCTGGTTATAGCGACGGGCAATATAGCCATCGACACCATCGGACACACCCGCCACGACAAAACCGATCAGCGCCGCGCCGACATAACCGGAAAGCAGAGCCATGACGATGAAGGGAACGAGGATAAAGCGAAAAATGGTGATGTAATTGGGAATTGTCACGCTATCGACTTCCTCGCATTTTCTTCTGTTTGTGGGTCTGGTTGGTCGTGTGTGGTTCGTGGTTCGACAAGCTCACCATGAGGGAGAGTGAGGATGCAAGGCTAATCGCCAGCATTGCGGATCACTAAAATCACCAGCATTGCAGAATAGAGCGCCCTGCAACCCATCCATCCGCCTCATGGTGATGAAAGGGAGCTAAACGCTGTAACCTTTGTGATCTGCGATTCCTACGATTATCGTTGTATCCCCACTCTCCCTCATGGTGAGCTTGTCGAACCACGAACCACGCACACCCCCTTTTCAGGCTGCCAAACTGTCGATATCTGGTGTTTTCATCCGGCATGAGGCACTCAGAGCTTGCAGCGGCGGCGGAGTCGTGGCATTTCGCCAGCAATAATCCGGAGCTGACAATGACGATCAAAAATGGCCTCACCTATGCGCAGGCAGGCGTCGATATCGATGCTGGCAATCTGCTTGTCGAAAAGATCAAGCCGATCGTGCGCTCGACGCGCCGTCCCGGCGCCGATGGCGAGATTGGCGGCTTTGGCGGTCTGTTCGATCTGAAAGCGGCGGGTTTTACCGATCCGGTTCTCGTCGCCGCCAATGATGGCGTCGGCACAAAACTCAAAATCGCCATCGATGCGGGCGTACACGACACTGTCGGCATCGACCTCGTTGCCATGTGCGTCAACGATCTGGTGGTTCAGGGTGCCGAACCGCTGTTCTTCCTTGATTATTTTGCCACCGGCAAGCTTGATCCGGATCAGGGCGCGGCCATCGTCACTGGCATCGCCGAAGGCTGCCTGCAGGCCGGATGCGCATTGATCGGCGGCGAAACCGCAGAAATGCCCGGCATGTACCGCGATGGCGATTATGATCTTGCTGGTTTTGCTGTTGGTGCAGCGGAACGCAACCAGCTGCTGCCATCAGGCGATATTGCCGAGGGTGATGTCATTCTGGGTCTCGCCTCCTCAGGCGTTCATTCCAACGGCTTTTCACTGGTCCGCCGCATTGTTGAACTATCAGGCCTTGGCTGGGATGCGGATGCCCCCTTCAAACCCGGTACAACACTTGGACAGGCATTGCTCACTCCCACCCGCATCTATGTGAAGCAGTTGCTGGCGGCAATCCGCGAAACCAACGCGATCAAGGCGCTGGCCCATATCACCGGTGGCGGTTTTCCTGACAATATTCCCCGCGTGCTGCCAAAAGACCTGACAGCCAGCATTGATCTTTCGGCCATCAAGGTGCCGCCAGTGTTTTCATGGCTGGCAAAGGTCGGCGGCGTCGAACGCGACGAGATGCTGCGCACATTCAATTGCGGCATCGGCATGATCGCCGTTGTTGCGCCTGAACATGCCGACGCCGTACTGGCAGCGCTGAAGGCTCAGGGTGAGGATGCGGTGCGGCTTGGCACCATGGTCGCCCGCGCTGACACGGGTGTCGTCTATCAGGGCAATCTGGCGCTGTGAGCAACAAAACTCCAAAGAAGCGTGTCGCGGTTCTGATTTCGGGTCGCGGCTCCAACATGACGGCTTTGATTGAAGCGGCCAAAGCAGCCGACTATCCGGCAGAGATCGTCGCTGTCATCGCCAACAAGGCGGACGCGGGCGGGCTGGATACGGCCAGAGCACACGGCATTGCCGCCCATGCCATCCCCCATCGTAACTATCCGACAAAACAGGCGCACGAAGCAGCTGTTTCTGAAGCGCTGCATGCGGCTGGTGCGGAAATCGTCTGCCTTGCCGGTTACATGCGGCTGATGTCAGCGGAGTTTGTTCAGGCGTGGGAAGGCCGGATGATCAATATTCACCCTTCCCTGCTGCCGCTATTCAAGGGCCTGCACACCCATGAGCAGGCTCTGGAAGCGGGCGTTCGCGTTCATGGCTGCACCGTGCATTTTGTCACGGCGGGCATGGATGAAGGCCCAATCATCGCCCAGACCGCCGTACCGGTGCTTAATGGCGATACGGCTGATAGCCTTGCATTACGGGTGCTATCCGTGGAACACGAAACCTATGCCGGTGCTCTTGCGCTGGTTGCTTCAGGCAAGGCCGCGACGAAAGATGGGCGTACGATTTTCAGCGATTGATAGAGTTCAAGCAGCATCCTGCTTTTTGGTCGCCACAGGCACCAAAGACAGCTTGAGTCCCAATACGTCAGCCACCTTAGTAATCGTTGCCAATCCAGGATTACCTTCACCGCTCAAAGCTTTGTATAGCGCTTGACGGGTAAGGCCGGTTTTTTGGGCAAGCTCGGTGATACCGCGTGCGCGCGCAATGTTACCCAAAGCGCGGGCTATTTCCGACGGAGTACCATCTTCGCACGTTGCCAACAGATACTCTTCGATCATTTCTTCGGAATCGAGGTGCTGGGCAGTATCGTATGGGCTCAACTTTATCATGATCTTACTTTCCTTAAAGCAGCAGCCATTGTCTTTGCCTTTCTGATATCGCGATCCTGAGTGCTCTTGTCTCCACCACACAACAGGATAATCAGGACGTCGTTTCGCTCGATGAAATAGACGCGGTAACCGGGACCATAATCAATTCGAAGTTCACTGACGCCGTCGCCGACAAGTTTGATGTCGCCGAGATTGCCGTCGATCAAGCGATCAAGTCGCATCGCAATTCTGGCTCTGGCTCTTTGGTCTCTCAAGCCATCAATCCAGCTTAAAAAAGTGTCCGTCTTCTCAATCAATCTCATAGAAAGTGTAAACCACAGTTGTCAAAATGTATAGGTACTTAAAATTTCAATTTCAGAAAAATATAAAATATATCAATAAAATCAATTTATTGCAGGGCGGACCCATACCTTGCTGTCATGGAAGGCAGAGCCGCCATAGGGCGCTGATGCATCGGAGCCAGTGAGGACATTAATCCCTTCACCGCGCTCGAAAGCGGAGTTGCGGAACAGGCCTTCGGAGATCACGACACCGCGCTTGAGGCCCGTGTGCAGACGGGCGTGAACCACCACCTCGCCGCGCTCATTGCCCACTTCCACACGTGCGCCTTCCTCAATGCCAAGCGTAGCGGCATCATCAGGATGGATCAGCAGTTCCGGACGGCCTTCTTTCAGCACCGAAGTCGGTGTTTCGGCAAAGGTTGAATTGAGGAAATTGTGGGCAGGTGATGTGCCCAAGCGGAATGGATGCTTTGCATCCGCTACCTCGATGGCTTCCCAATAATCGGGGAATTGCGGCAGGGTTTCGAATGGTCCTTGCGTGCCCATGGATTGCGGCGGACGGTTTGGCGATGGACTGCCGGTCCAATCGGGCTTGAAGCGGAACTTGCCGTCGGGCCAGTTAAAGCCCTTTTCGTAATGGGCAGTTTCATAATCCGGCTGAACGTCGAGCCAGCGCATTTCTTTCAGCACGTCATAACCCGGCAGATTGCTAGAGGCCATCATGTTGCCGATCAGCGTCTTGGCATCAAGATCAAAGCCCGGCAGATCGCCTACGCCAAGGCGTTTGGCCAGTTCGTTAATGACATAAAGATTGGGGCGGGTTTCGCCGGGGCCGTCGATGAGCTTGGGGCCAAGCACAATATGCTGCTGGCCACCACCGCGATAAATATCGTCATGTTCCATGAACATGGTGGCCGGGAGCACCACATCAGCCATCTTTGCCGTATCAGTCATGAACTGTTCGTGGACGACCATGAACAGATCTTCGCGCGCCATGCCCTGCTTGATCAGACGCTGTTGCGGCGCGACATTTGCCGGATTGGTGTTCTGGATCAGCATCGCCATAACGGGCGGGCCGCCATAGAGCGTCTCCTTGTCGCCGGTCAAAGCAAGGCCGATTTTCGACTGGTCAATATGGCGAACAGAGGTGTCCTTGAACGCCTGTCCCTCGATTTCCCGCTTATCCATCCGGAAAATGCCTGAATTGGAGTGAAATGCGCCGCCGCCTTCGTGCTTCCACGCGCCTGTCACAGCCGCAATCGACAGTGCTGCATGCATATTGACTGCGCCATTGCGCTGGCGGGTAAAGCCATAGCCAAGCCGGAAGAATGTCTTTTTCGTCGTACCGACAAGGCGGGCGAACTCTTCGATTTCCGCAATCGAAAGACCGGTCAGAGCAGCCGCCCATTCGGGTGTGCGATCGCGTAGATGCGCCTCCAATCCTTTGGGATCGTCCGTGTAACGGTTGAGATAATCCCAGTCGGCAAGACCATCGCGGAACAGCACATGCATGACGGCACAGGCGAGCGCGCCGTCGGTTCCCGGCTTCAGCACCAGCCCGAGATCAGCCTGACGAACGGTGGCGTTCTCATAAATATCGATGGCGACGATCTTGGCACCACGATCCTTGCGGGCGCGTACCGCGTGGGTCATCACATTGACCTGTGTTGCCGCCGCATTGGTGCCCCAGATAACCACGCAATCGGATTTGGCCATTTCGCGCGGATCGACACCGCCAAGCTTGCCCGTGCCAGCGAAAAAGCCGGTCCATGCCATATTGGTGCAAAAACTGTCGAACTGGTTGGAATATTTTTTTGCATGGCGCAGGCGATGCATGGAGTCGCGCTGCACCAATCCCATTGTCCCCGCATAAATATAGGGCCAGATGCTTTGTGAGCCGTATTCGGCTTCTGCTTTCAGGAAACGGTCGGCGACGAGATCGAGCGCCGCATCCCAGCTTGCCTCTTTCCAGACGCCCTCACCCTTGGAACCGCCACGGATAAGCGGCTTCAACAGCCGGTCCGCGTGATGGATACGCTCGGCATAGCGGGCAACCTTGGCGCAGATGACACCCGCCGTATAGGTGTTTTCCTTGGCACCGCGCACACGCCCGATCTGGCCTGAGTCGAGCACTTCGACATCCAGCGCGCAGGTGGACGGGCAATCGTGAGGACAGGCTGAATGGCCAGTGCGAAGGATGACAGCTTTATTCATGCTTTATGCATAGCGCAGTTTGAACGCCGCTGAAATGGCCTGCATTGTCCTTCTTGTCCCTGTCAGGACGCGCGAAATGTCGCGACAACGCTTGACGACCGGCTGTTGAATTGATAGTTAAGCAATCACTTTAGTATTTTTATTCGACGCTGGATGGGAGGTCCGACATGTCACTCAAACTGTATTTTCACCCATTGTCATCCTTTTGCATGAAGGTGCTGACCGCACTTTATGAAAACGACACACCGTTTGAGCCAAGCGTTGTCAATTTCATGGACGAAAAGGAAAGCGCCGACTTTGCCAAGATCTGGCCCGTCAGGCAGTTTCCGGTGCTACGCGATGAAGCCAAGGGGAAGACCATTCCGGAATCCAGCCTGATCATCGAATATCTGGAACAGCATTTTCCCGGCAAGGTAAAGCTTCTGCCATCGGATCAGGAACTGGCATTCGATACCCGGTTTTATGATCGCTTTTTCGATCTGCATGTGCAGGTGCCGATGCAGAAGATTGTTACGGACAATTTTCGCCCTGAAGGCCAGAATGACACCCTCGGCGTTGAATATGCCAGGCAAAAACTGCGTACCGCCTATGATATTCTGGAAAAGCATCTGGCGGGCCGGACATGGGCCACTGGCAATGACTACACCATGGCCGATTGCGCCGCTTCCCCAGCACTTTTCTATGCCAATTTCGACGTGCCGATTGGCGAGGGATATCCAAATTTGACCGGCTATCTAGACCGGCTGATGCACAGGCCTTCCTTTGCCCGTGCGATTGAAGAGGCAACGCCCTATTTCGATATGCGGCCGGAATAATTCTCAGGCAAGGCGCATCACGGCAGCGCCAGCGGCAATCAGAGCCACGGCGATGAGGCGTTTCGCACCGATATTCTCCTTGAGAATGAAGGCGGAAATGGCCACGGCGAACAGGATCGACGTCTCACGCAGCGCGGCGACGGCGGCGACCGGCGCCATGGTCATCGCCCACAGGGCAAGTCCGTAGGAGCCGAGCGTACCCACACCGCCGACGGTTGCCAGCCGTGTGCGCTTGATGAAATGCGGCCAAAACTCGCCCTTGCGGGTGATGATGGTCCAAAGGAACAATGGAACGGCATTGAGTGTGAAAACCCACATCGTATAGGCCGCCGGCGCGCCTGAATGACGAACGCCAATGCCATCAATCAACGTATAGGTGGCGATGACCAAGGCATTGATCAGCGCAAAGACCGTGGTGGCGCGATTGGCGCCTGCTCGCCTGCGTGCCTCCAGAGCAAGCACCAGCACGCCGCAGCAAATCAGGGCAATGCCGGACCATTTTTGCGCGGACAGAAACTCGCCAACCAGTGGCCCGCTGGCAATGGCTACAAACAGCGGTGCAGTACCGCGCATGATCGGATAGGCCTGGCTCATGTCTCCACTGCGATAGGCGGCGGCAACGAGTGCGAGATAAACCAGCTGCACGACTGCGGAACCAGCCAGAAACGGCCAACTTTCACGCGCCGGAGCGGGCAGGAACGGCAGGCAAACAACTGCGATCACCCCAGCTGAGGTGACCACGACCACCGTATTGAGAAATTTATCGCCCTCAGATTTGACAACAGCATTCCAGCTTGCATGCAGAAACGCAGCAAACAGGACGATGAGAACAACAGTTCCAGACATGATCAAACCCCGACACGCCAGCTATTTGCGTGTTCCATGTGCTCAATGACACATCTGGGGCAGATGGCAAATTGGATAATCTGACGTTTAACATCAGTCGTTCTAAACGGCGTTGATTGCGTCCACAAAACCGGCAAGACTGTCGCGCAATTGGCCGCCGAATTCTTTGCTTTTGGCGATGCCGTCAGCATCGAGTTTCTTGCCTTTGAGCGGCAAGGTGAGCGATGCATTGATGACCACGCGGGCAGACATCGTCATCAGAACTTCCATAAGCAGCGGCGTGATGCGCTCCGACTGCGGCGACGTATTAATCAGAAGAACCGGCTTTTCCGGAAATTCAACACATGAAACCAGCCAGTCCAGCATATTCTTGAAACTGCCGGGAATGCCATGGGCATATTCCGGGCAGGAAATGATCAAGCCATCGGCAGCGCCGACCTGTTTTCGCAGCGCTACTATCTTTTTAGGCGGACTATCGCCGTCAAGATCGGGATTGAAGGGCGGCAAACCTGCCAAACCCTTGTAAAGAGCGATGCTCACATCAGCAGGTGCCAGTTTCATACAGGCCTCCAGAACACTCGTGTTCATGGAAACGGCACGCAGGCTACCGGAAATAGCGAGAAGCTTTGTCATGGAAAGGCCTTGCAGTGGGAATCATTTTGGATCATCAGCATAACCGAGTTGCTTGCGATAGCACCAACATCATGACAGAAGCTGAGCCATGAACTACCGCCACGCCTATCATGCCGGCAATTTCGCCGATGTTGTCAAACACATTATCCTGACACGGATTGTGCTGTATATGCAGCGCAAAGACCATGCTTTTCGCGTTATTGATACCCATGCGGGTATCGGGCGCTACGATCTCAAAGGAACGGAAGCGGGCAAGACAGGTGAATGGCAAAACGGCATCGGCCGCCTGCTTGACACCAAGCTTGATGCAACTGTCGCCGATCTGATCAAACCCTATCTCGATATTGTCCGCGCCGAGAATGCCGACGGCACAATTCGCCATTATCCCGGATCGCCGCTGCTCGTGCGGCACCTGTTGCGCAAGCAGGATCGTCTGTCCGCACTGGAATTGCATCCGGATGATGCGCGAACCCTTGCCGCCCTGTTCGAGGGCGATGTGCAGGTACGCGTCACGGAGCTTGATGGCTGGCTGGCGCTTGGTGCGCATCTGCCGCCGAAGGAAAAGCGCGGCCTCATTCTTGTTGATCCGCCTTTTGAAGTGGGCGGCGAATTTGATCGTCTGGTTGAGGGCCTTGTTAAAGCCCACCGGCGTTTTGCCGGCGGCACCTATGCTTTCTGGTACCCGGTCAAGGACCGCATGGAGGTGAAGCGTTTTGTCTCAGCCCTGCACGACACCGGCATTCCGAAAATCCTGCGCGCGGAATTGATGATTCGTGCGCCCTCGCCCGAACAGCGGCTGGATGGCACGGGAATGATCATCGTCAACCCGCCTTTCACACTGGACGACGAGCTTAGAACTGTTTTACCTGCGTTGTCGAAAGTCCTCAGTGACGGACAGAATGCGGGTTTCACCCTCGATTGGGTCCGCGGCGAGCAAGTTGGTGCTTGACCGCAGGCACCGGCTGTTCGACATTGGTCTCAAATTAATACCTTGTATACCCTATGGAGAGTGACCCCGATGGCACGCGTTTCCACCCTTCTCGCCACAGCTTTTAGCACCGCTCTGGGCGCTGCTCTGGCAGTTTCATCCGTCGTTCCGGCATTATCAGCCGATTATCTCGAACGCGCACCCAGCCAGACCTATGACGACACATGCGGCCGCTCAGGCGTTCTCAACCGTATCGCCAGCCGATTCTCCTATCAGGTCCATCATGTTCCCGGCCTGCAGCAGGTAGCCATTCAGGATTTCAGCGAAGTCCATCAGCAGCGCTATGAGCCAAGCCGCGATCCGGAAATGTCGGCTGTCTCACGCTATTATTGCCAGGCGACCGCACATCTCTCCGATGGCAATCAGCGTCCGGTCTGGTATGTGGTTGAAGAAGGCATGGGCTATGCGTCCATCGGCAACAATGTCGAGTTCTGCGTTGCCGGTTTCGACCGCTGGAATGTTTACAACGGCGGCTGCCGCAGCCTGAAATGAGCCGTGATCACTGATGCAGATCGGCAGGCTGGCCCGCTACGCCCTGTTTGCGGCCCTTCTTGGCCTGTCCGTGCTGACGTATCTGCGCGAACAACGGCCCCGGGAAAATGCTGTTAACCAGCAAACGCCCGAGGCGATTGCGACAAGCGAGCGGCAAACACCAGCATCTCCAGCGGCATCCGTGCCCATTGGCAAGGGCTTTGATTTTTACGTTCTCGCCCTCTCCTGGTCACCAAGCTATTGCGCTTCGGAAGGGTCAAACGCCAACCGGCAGCAATGTTCGACCAACCGCCCCTATGGTTTTGTCGTACACGGGCTTTGGCCGCAATATGAACAGGGTTATCCGCAGGATTGCGACACATCCGAGCGCGATGTGCCGTTCAGCCGGGCAAAGCAGCTCTCTGACATTATGCCATCAGCAGGGCTTGTCACCTATGAGTGGCGCAAGCACGGCAGCTGTACCGGATTGAGCCAGCAGGATTATTTTTCGGTGATGCGACAGGCGGTATCACGGGTTTCCATTCCCTCCGCCTATAGTCAGCCAACCCAGCGGGCACCGGTTAATCCGCAGGTGGTGGAACAGGCCTTCATTGCCGCCAACCCCGGTATGAGCAGCGATGCCGTTTCGATCACATGCGATAGGGATTACCTGCGCGAGGTGCGTGTCTGCCTGACCAAGGATCTTCAGTTCAGAGGCTGTCCGGAGGTGGAACGCTCATCCTGCCGCAAACGATCCGTTGATATGCCGGGGCAATAGGTTGCGTTGAGTGTGTGGGTGGTTTGTGTTCCGTGGTTCGACATAACAACCATGAGGCCCTTCGACAGGCTCAGGATAAGGGGCGCTAAATTCTGCACCCCCTTTACGCTGCAATCTTGATGATTAGCGTTGCATCCTCACTCTCCCTCATGGTGAGCTTGTCGAACCACGAACCATAGCTTCGCCACACTGAACATACCGCGCTGAACGCTTTGCTAAAAACCGACACAGGTTTACCGTCAATCATCGAATCGCCAACTCTGGAGCGTCATTGTGACGAAAGTTCTTTATTCCCCCGCCTCGCCCTACAGCACCAAGGTGCGCATGGCGGCTCATTATGCTGGCATACCGGTTGAAAGTATTCTTGTAGACACCAATGCCGCCCCAGCCGATCTGATCAATGCCAATCCGCTGGGCAAGATTCCAACACTCATTCTCGACGATGGCCGATCAATTTATGATAGCCGCGTCATCACCCAGTATTTCAACCGCATTTCCGGCAACAAGATTTTTCCGCGCAATGCGGAAAAACGGCTTGAGGCGGAGCAGCTGGAATCCATTGCGGACGGTCTGTGCGATGTCCTGCTCGCCCATGTCTATGAACGCCGTTTCCATCCGGAAGAGAAAATCCATCAGCCATGGCTCGACTGGCAATGGGCGAAGGCGATTCGTGTGCTCGATTATCTGAACGCAGCACCGCCGCGTCTGAGCAAAAAACTTAATGGCGGTCATATTGCGCTGGCTGCTGCCCTTGCCTATGCGACATTGCGCTTTGAAGGCAAATGGGAAAAGGGCCGTTCTAAACTCAAGCGCTGGCAAAAACGCTTTGAAGAACTGCACCCGGAGCTTGCCGCACTTTTACCGAAATGAATCCAACCCAACAAAAAAGCCGGACAGTTTCCTGTCCGGCTCTTTTCTGGATCAAATTCTGATTAGAACTTGTAACCGACACCAACGCGAACTTCGTTCGTGGTGATCTTGTTCGAGACACTATCGATGCCACCGAGATCATAGTCTTTCTTGCCATAATCGGAGTAGCGATATTCAACGCGACCAACGATGTTCTGGGTGATCTTGGCTTCTGCACCGGCACCGGCTGTCCAGCCGATGTGAGTCTTGCTTTCGCTGCCCAGAGGACCGGAGAGCTTGCTGTCCATAATCGCAACACCGCCTGTACCGTAGAGCAGGACCGGATCAAGAGCGATACCGGCACGGGCACGAACCGAACCTTCAACGCCCTGCTTCGCCCGGTAGCCGAAATTGCGTTCCTTGGCACCGGAATAGCCGACGTCACCTTCAACACCGTACACGAACTGGCCGTTCTGCAGGTTGTAGCCGCCGTAAGCACCGCCCTTGAAGCCATCGGCATCAAGTTTGCCGGCGCTGGTCTTGTTCTTGTTCCAGCCGTAGCCGCCATAGGCACCGATGTAAGCACCGGACCAATCGGCCTGAGGCGCCTGGTATGCAGCTTCAGGCGCAGGAGCCTGTTCAGTAATAATGTCAGCAGCCAGAACTGGGGCGGAGAGCGTCAGCACAGCCGCCGAAGCGAGGATCATTGTCTTAAGAGTGCGCATGGCAATCTCCTTATTTGAACTCTTTTACACGGAGCGGGCACTTGGTCGGGGGGAAAAAACCAAAACTTGCGTCCGCTGAACGAGATGGACATTCGCTCCGCATTGTGGCGGCACTTGCTCCGGACTGTGAAAAGAAACTGTCGAGAAAATGGCAGAAATGCGATGTGTTTATTATGCAACATGTCGAATTTACGAATGATTTCAAATGGATAAAAATAACCCAACAAAATAGAATTTGCGAAATATTTGCGTAAAATTTATCGCAAAGTCTGAAAATCGGTGTTTTCAATATAGTATACTTAATGGTTACTTAAACTTTTCATTACTCTTGAACCCGCCGTTCACTTCCCACCGTTATACGTGCTTTGAAAGAGGAAAAATGCCGCGACGGATACGAATGACTTTGATATTTCATTTGTCATTGCAGCCGCAGCCACACCCTCGCGCTTTCGCTATATCCTCCCTATATTCAGGGGTGAATCGCAGCATCAGGAGAGCCACTTGCAGACAGATAAGACCGTTGTTCTTGTAACGGGTGGGGCAAAACGTGTTGGCAAGGCGATTGTAGAAAATCTGGCCGCCAATGGTTTTGCCGTGGCTATTCATTGCAATCATTCGCTGGAAGAAGGTCAGGCGCTGCTGGAAACGGTTCAGGCGGCGGGTGGAACTGCAGCCGTGGTTCAGGCAGACCTTACCGACAGTGCATCGGTACGCGGTTTGATTGGAAGCGCTGAGGATGCGCTTGGTCCCGTCGAAATCCTCGTCAACAATGCCTCGATTTTTCAGGACGATGGTTTTGGCGATTTCGATGATGAACGCTGGAACAGGCACTTTGCGGTGCATGTAAAAGCACCCGTTCTGCTGGCGGATGCCATGCAGGCAGCACTTCCGCACGGGGAAAGCGGCCTCATTGTCAATATTATCGACCAGCGCGTTTGGAAGCTTACGCCCAAATTCATCTCCTATACCCTGTCAAAGGCTGCCTTATGGACAGCAACCCAGACCATGGCGCAGGCGCTCGCTCCGCATATCCGCGTCAATGCCATTGGTCCGGGACCAACAATGCAGGGAGAACGTCAGGAGAGAATCGATTTTGAACAACAAGTTGATGGCCTGCTGTTGAAACACGGGCCCGATCTGTCAGAATTTGGCAATACGATCCGCTATCTCTGGCAGACTCGCTCCGTGACCGGGCAAATGATTGCATTGGATGGCGGGCAGCATCTGGCGTGGGAGACGCCGGATGTCACAGGAATGGCAGAATGAACAAAGCACCCAATCATCCAATCATCGATCCGGTACCACCGCTTTCCCCTGACGGGAACGAGGAGGATATCGGCGTGATGCTGGATGATGAAGGCCCGCTTGCTGCGGAGAACAGTGAGCCGATCCGCGACGTTGCGGCGCTGATCAATGCGATCGAGTGGGATTCCAGCGTTGAAAGCGATGGTACCAGTGGCGCCGATGTCATTGGCGAACTGGTCAAGCGGCTGCCAAACAAGCCTGGTGTCTATCGCATGTTCAATCAGGATGGCGACGTGCTCTATGTGGGCAAAGCGCGCAACCTGAAAAAGCGTGTTTCGAACTATGCGCGCGGTCAGGGACACAATAACCGCATTGCCCGTATGATCCGCGAAACCATGAAAATGGAGTTCGTTGTCACCCGCACCGAGACGGAAGCGCTGCTTCTGGAAGCGAATCTCATCAAGCGCTTACGTCCGCGCTTTAATGTTCTGATGCGGGATGACAAATCCTTCCCCTATATCCTGCTGACAGCGCCGAAACAGACAGATCGGCGGCTTGCACCGGGTATTTTCAAGCATCGCGGTGCCCGATCCTCGAAGGGCGACTATTTTGGTCCCTTCGCCTCGGCGGGAGCTGTTGGGCGCACGATCAATGCCTTGCAGCGGGCATTTCTGCTGCGAACCTGCACCGATTCTTTTTACGAGAACCGCACACGCCCCTGTCTGCTCTACCAGATCAAGCGCTGCTCCGGTCCATGCACCAATGAAATCAGCGAAGCGGAGTATGATGAGCTGGTCAGCGAGACCAAGGCTTTTCTGTCAGGCAAAAGTCAGGCGGTCAAAACCCATCTCTCCGACGCCATGCGCGAAGCTTCCGCCGCGCTGGATTTTGAACGGGCTGCCGTCTACCGCGACCGCCTGTCATCCCTTTCCCATGTCCAGTCGCATTCGGGCATCAACCCGCAATCGGTGGAAGAAGCCGACGTGTTCGCCATTTTTCAGGATGGCGGTGTGACCTGTATTCAGGTGTTCTTTTTCAGAACCGGCCAGAACTGGGGCAACCGCGCTTACTATCCGAAGGCAGACTCATCACTCTCGAGCGCAGAGGTTCTGGGGGCGTTTCTGGCGCAATTCTACGATGACAAGCCCTGCCCTTCGCTGATCATGCTGTCGGAAACGGTCGAGGATCAGGAACTGCTCGGCGTGGCACTGACAGCAAAATCAGACCGCAAGGTGACAATCACGGTGCCGCAGCGCGGCGAGAAGAAAGATCTTGTGGAACATGCGCTCAGCAATGCGCGCGAAGCGCTTGGTCGCCAGCTTGCCGAAACCTCGTCGCAGTCGCGTTTGCTCAAGGGCGTTGCAGAAACGTTCGGCTTGGAGAAAACACCACGCCGCATCGAGGTCTACGATAACTCCCACATCATGGGCACCAACGCCATTGGCGGCATGATCGTTGCCGGACCAGAGGGCTTTGTCAAAAACCAGTACCGCAAGTTCAACATCCGCTCGACCGATATCACCCCCGGCGACGATTTCGGCATGATGAAGGAAGTGATCGAGCGCCGGTTCAGCCGTCTGGTCAAAGAGCACGGCACGCCCGAGAACAAGGATATGCCCGATACGGCTGATATCGAGATTGACGAATTCGATGATGATTCCGACGCCTTCCCCGCATGGCCGGATATTATCCTGATCGACGGCGGTCAGGGGCAGATGAGTGCCGTGCGCGGCATTCTTCAGGAAATGGGGCTTACCGACAAGGTAACGGCCATTGGCGTGGCCAAGGGTGTCGACCGTGATGCCGGACGCGAACGGTTTTTCATGGAAGGCAAGCAATCCTTCACCCTGCCGCCACGCGATCCCGTCCTTTACTTCCTGCAACGCCTGCGCGACGAGGCACACCGTTTTGCCATCGGCACACACCGGGCGAAGCGCAAGAAGGAAATGATCAAGAATCCGCTGGATGAGATCGCCGGCATCGGCCCTTCACGAAAACGTGCGCTGCTTCATCAATTTGGCACAGCAAAGGCGATATCACAGGCTGCTGTCGAAGATTTGATGAAGGTAGACGGGATATCGGAAGCAATGGCTATTACTATTCGCGATCATTTTCGCAGTTAGCGCGTTTACTTATTGAAAACGGGACATAATTGCGCCCGACTCCGTGACGATGAGCTTGACGTTTGACGGACAAGCCCGTTTGATCGGCACTGATTTGATTGGTTGGAAATATGCCCAAGAACAACGCTTACTCATTGCCGAACCTGTTGACCTACGGGCGCATTCTTGCGGTGCCACTGGTCGTTCTCTGTTTCTTCCTTGAAGGCAGTCTGCAATCGAGTGATGCAGCCCGCTGGGGTGCATTGGCCATTTTTGCCATCGCCAGTATCACCGATTTCTTTGACGGCTATCTCGCCCGTATCTGGAAACAGACATCAACCATCGGCCGTATGCTTGATCCGATTGCCGACAAACTGCTCGTCTCGGCCTGTCTGTTGCTGCTTGCGGCGGACGGAACCATTGCAGGGTGGACGCTATGGGCCGCCATCATCATCCTTTGCCGCGAAATTCTTGTCTCTGGCCTGCGCGAATATCTGGCGGAGCTGAAAGTCAGCGTACCCGTCAGCCAGTTGGCGAAGTGGAAAACGACAATCCAGATGTTTGCCGTTGCCATTCTTCTGGCCGGGCCAGCGGGCGACAAGATTCTGCCCTACACGACGCAGTTCGGCATTGCCCTGCTCTGGGTTGCCGCGCTTGTTACGCTTTATACCGGCTGGGACTATTTCCGCGCCGGTCTGAAACATGTGGTAGACTAAGCTTATGACCAAACTCGTTTATTTCGCATGGGTGCGCGAGCGGATCGGCAAGGGGGAAGAAGACATCGAACTCCCCGCCTCTGTCGTGACCGTGCGTGACTTGCTGAGCCATCTCAAAACCCGCGGCGAAGAATATGAACAGGCGCTGGAATATCAGGATGTGATCCGCGTTGCCATCAATCAGGAGCATGTTGATCACAAGACGCCCATCAACGGTGCGCATGAGATTGCGCTGTTTCCGCCCATGACCGGTGGCTGAGCCATGACCGGCGTAATCAAACCGCTTGTTAAAATCCAGAGCGACGATTTTGATACGGCTGCAGAAATTAGCCGCCTGACGTCAGGACGCCATGATATTGGTGCTGTCGTCACCTTCAGCGGGTTATGCCGCGACGAAGCGGGTACGCTCATTGCGCTCGAAATCGAGCACTATCCCGGCATGGCTGCCAATGAAATCACCAAAATTGCCGATGAGGCCCTTTCGCGCTGGCCATTGACGGGGCTTACGGCCATTCATCGCTATGGCATGATCAAGCCGGGTGAAAACATTGTGCTTGTGGTTTCGGCTTCCGCCCATCGCCGGTCGGCGTTTGATGCGGCCTCTTTCCTGATGGATTATTTGAAGAATGCCGCGCCCTTCTGGAAGAAAGAGCATCTCGTCAGCGGTGCAGAGAGCAGCTGGGTTGAGGCCAAATCCACCGATGCTGCGGCGCTCAAGCGCTGGCACGAGGCCAAATAATGCGGCGGCTTGCCATCCTCTCGCTTATTATCGGCTTTATCGGGGTGATCGCGCTGTTTGGTCTGTCATTCAAGGCCCGCAGTGAGCAGCGCGTACCAGTTATCACCGATGTGACCTGGCTGGCCGAAGACCTCGATGGCGGCGGGGTCATCGATTTTGCCCAGACGACGCTGATGATTGACCATGACGGCAATGTCAGCGGTTCCGGCGGCTGCAACCGTTTCATGAGCAAGGCCACATTCCGGGGGCTAAAACTGACATTCACGCCAGCCGCCGCAACCCGAAAACTCTGCCCGCCTGCCCTGATGAATCAGGAGAACAAATTCTTTTCGGTGCTGGAGCAAACCCGCTCCTTTTTGGTGGTCGATGGCAAGCTGACCCTGCGTGGCACAGCGAGCAAAACCATCGCCCGTCTGGCACGGCAGGACTGATCCTACCCTTCACAAACAAAAAAGCCGGGACAAATCCCGGCTTTCTTTTATCAGTCTCGAAGCAATCAGCCGACGACTTCTGTACCGGAAAACCAGTAAGCGATTTCTTCTGCTGCTGTTTCAGGCGCATCGGAACCGTGAACGGAGTTTTCACCGATCGACAGAGCGAATGTCTTGCGGATCGTGCCTTCGTCGGCATTGGCTGGATTGGTGGCGCCCATGACTTCGCGGTTGCGAGCAATGGCGTTTTCACCTTCCAGAACCTGCACGATGGTCGGTGCGGAGGACATGAATTCAACGAGTTCGCCGAAGAATGGGCGATCCTTGTGAACAGCGTAGAAGCCTTCAGCTTCGCGGCGGCTCATCCAGACGCGCTTGGAAGCAACAACACGAAGACCAGCCTCTTCCAGCTTCTGTGTGATGGCACCGGTAAGGTTGCGACGGGTCGCGTCGGGCTTGATCATCGAGAATGTGCGTTCAATCGCCATGGAATAAAACCTTGTCGTTAGGGGAATTGGATGGCGGCTCTATAGCCGCAGGCAACTCCTTTGCCAAGGGGCAGTAACCATTTAACAGCCGCCATACTGTGATTGGGGGTGTGTGGTTCGTGGTTCGTGGTTCGTGGTTCGACAAGCTCACCATGAGGGAGAGTGAGGATGCAACAATAATCTCCAACGTTGCAGAATGTAGCTCCCCTCATCCTGAGCTTGTCGAAGGGCCTCATGGTGAGCTTGTCGAACCACGAACCACCACCCCCAATCACGCATGACAGGTTTACTCAGCGGCGGTGATCTCGCGGGCAATACCGCCATGCAAATCCAAACAGCGCTCGAACCAGTCATAAACCGGATCGTTTTTATTCAGCAGCTTGAAGGGCGTGAGAACCCGCACCCACTGGAACGCACCAAACACAATATAATCGCTGAACAAAGGCCCCTCACCGCCAATAAACGGCTGCGACAACAGCATCTTGCGCATAGGTTCGAGACTTCTGGTGAAAGCTTCGTGCTTGGCATCGCGCTCGGCGGCCACATCTTCAAGCGGGCGGCCAAAGATTTTCTCGCGACTGTCACGAAAATAGGCCTGATTGGGCTCATCGAGAATATCATGCACCGGCATCAGGATAACCACGTTCAGGTAGGGATGCAGGGTCATCTGCGACCAGCCTTCGACAAAGCGGGCCATGGCCCGGCCACCCTCGCCTTTGAACAGCGATGGCCGGTCCGGATAATTGTCTTCCAGATAGAGTGCGATCTCAAAAGAATCCGCCACCCGCTTGTCACCGTCGCGGAGAATGGGAACTTTCGGCGAAAACGCGCCTTCCAGATCCGGAATACCTTTGAACGACACCCGATTGCGGTTGAACGGCAGCCCCTTATGCGCCAGTGACATCACTGTCTTCCAGCAATGCGGGCTGAATGGACGGTTCAGATCCGTGCCGACGAGTTCGTGCAGAATGATTCCCATGGAAAGCCACCCTTCTTTGGATATTATGGCAATAAGACTGACTCATTTCAGCGGAAAGTCAATTTGATGGAACAGCATTTTCGCATGTTTGCGGCCTATAACCGCTGGGCAAATGAACGGCTCTATGCCGCCGCCGCCGCACTTGATGACGAGGATTACCGGCGCGATATGGGGGCGTTCTTCAAATCACTGCATGGGACGTTCAATCATCTCATGGTAGCGGATCGCGTCTGGCTTTATCGCTTTACCGGTGAAGGCGAAGCACCCAAGGCCCTTGATGCCATTCTGTTTGAGAACCGCGATGAATTGCAGGCAGCACGCGTCAAGGAGGATGCCCGCCTTATCAACTGGGTCAATGGGTTGAGCGGTGATGATATTGCCGGGCGGTTTACCTATACGACGATCACTGACATGCGCACGTTCAGCCAACGCATTGCACCAGCTTTGGCCCATCTCTTCAACCACCAGACGCACCATCGCGGACAGGCGCATACTATATTGACGTCACTGGGAACCTCCGCCCCAGCCCTTGATCTGATGCTGTTTCAGAGGAGTGAAGAAGGCCGGGCATATGCCTGAACCATCGCATTAGCATGGTTCGTGGTTCGTGGTTCGTGGTTCGACAGGCTCACCATGAGGGGGAGTGTGGATGCAACGATAATCTCCAACGTTGCAGAATTGAGTTCCCCTCATCCTGAGCCTGTCGAAGGGCTCATGGTGAGCCTGTCGAACCACGAACCAATCATGCACAAATCCCCTATGCAGCCCCTATTTCCATAATCTCCCGCTAGCACGGCTTGCGAAAAACGCATTTCCCGTGCAAAAGCGCGGCCATGCTTATTCTCAACGACATATCCGTGCGTATGGCCGGACGCCTGCTGATCGATCACGCCAACCTTAATCTGCCATCGGGCACAAAGGCGGGTCTGGTTGGGCGCAATGGCGCGGGCAAATCAACGCTGTTCAAGGTCATCACGGGCGAAATGCCAGCGGAAACCGGCGATTTCTTCCTGCCGAAGAACATCCGCATCGGTCAGGTGGCGCAGGAAGCGCCGGGAACCGAAGATTCCCTGATCCAGATCGTGCTTGCCGCTGATCTGGAGCGCACCGCGCTGCTGGCTGAGGCCGAGACGGCGACCGACCCGAACCGCATTGCCGAAATCCATATTCGCCTCGTTGACATCGATGCGCATTCCGCCGAAGCGCGTGCCGGGGCGATCCTGTCGGGTTTGGGCTTTGACAGTGAAGCGCAAAAGCGCCCTGCCTCGTCCTTTTCGGGCGGCTGGCGCATGCGTGTGGCGCTGGCGGCGGTGCTTTTTGCCGAGCCTGATCTGCTGCTTCTGGACGAGCCGACCAACTATCTCGATCTGGAAGGCACGCTGTGGCTGGAGGATTATGTGCGCCGTTATCCGCATACGGTCATCCTGATCAGCCACGACCGCGATCTTCTCAATTCAGCCGTCAATTCGATCATCCATCTGGATCAGACCAAGCTGACGCTGTGGCAGGGCAATTACGACCAGTTCGAACGCCTGCGCAGCGAAGCGCTGGAATTACAGCAGAAGCAGCGCACCAAGCAGGAAGCGCACCGCAAGCATATGGAAGCCTTCGTTGAGCGGTTCCGCGCCAAGGCATCAAAAGCCAAGCAGGCCCAGTCCCGCCTGAAAGCTCTGCAGAAGCTGAAGCCGATCTCTGCCGTGATCGAAGACCATGTGGCACCCTTCCATTTTCCCGAGCCGGAAAAGGTCGTGGCATCGCCGATCATCGCGATTGAAAGCGGTGAAGTTGGCTATACCCCCGGCAAGCCTGTTCTGAAACACCTCAACCTGCGTATTGATGCGGATGACCGCATTGCGCTGCTGGGTTCAAACGGCAATGGTAAATCGACGCTCGCCAAGCTGATCAGCGGACGCCTGCCCCTGCAAAGCGGCCGGATGACCGTGGCGCCCAACCTGAAGATTTCCTTCTTCGCCCAGCACCAGCTGGATGATCTGGTGCCTGACGATAATGCCATCGAGCATGTGCGCAAGCTGATGCCCGATGCGCCGGAATCCAAGGTGCGCGCCCGCGTTTCGCAGATGGGGCTGGCCACGGTGAAGATGAACACCGCGGCAAAGGATCTTTCCGGCGGTGAAAAGGCACGGCTTTTGATGGGTCTTTCGACGTTTCAGGGTCCGAACCTGCTCATCCTCGACGAACCGACCAACCATCTGGATATCGACAGCCGCGAAGCCCTGATGCATGCGCTGAATGATTTTGACGGCGCTGTCATCCTGATTGCCCACGACCGGCACCTGATCGAGGCCACCATGGACCGCCTCTGGCTGGTGCGTGACGGAGCAGTTGCACCTTACGATGGCGATCTTGATGCCTATCGCTCGCTGGTTCTGGCCGATGCCAAGGCCGAGCGGTCGGGCGGCAGCAAGATATCTTTCGATGAGGGACAAAAGCTGAGCAAAGCCGACCAGCGCAAGCTCGCCGCACAAAAACGCGAAGCCCTGAAGCCCTTGCAGAAAAAGATTCAGGAAGCCGATGCCATGGTGCAGCGCTTCCAGAAGAAAGTCGAGACCTTGCAGGACCAGCTGGCAGACCCGATTATTTACAGCCGCGAACCCGCAAGGGCGACACAGATCGGCAAGGAAATCGGTTACGCCAAATCCTCGCTCGCCCGCGCCGAAGAGGAATGGCTCACGCTTTCAACCGAATATGAAGCGGCAATGGCTGATCTCTGATGCAGTGACGTTGCAAGTTGCTATGGTTGCATGCCCTGTAGTTCGTGGTTCGACAAAACAACCAAGAGGGAGATGGGTGATGCAACGCTAATCGTAGAGATTGCAGCATGAAGGGTGCAGAATAAAGCTCCCTGCAACGCACCCCTCTCCGTCATCCTATGGCTCCCATCTCTCCGTCATCCTCAGTCCTCGGGTTTAACCCGGGGACTGAGGATGACGGAGAGAGGTATCCACAGTCTCCCTCATGGTTGTTATGTCGAACCAGGAACCACAGGGCATGCAACCACTCATGCATGACAGGTTTTGCAATTCATCAACGAAAACAGCAAAAACGCTAGCTCACAAAATCACAAGAGAGGGGATTTGCAGGTCGAAATCCTCCCCTCTCCTGGATTTTCGGGAATTCAGCGGTGTGAATTCCCGAACAGTGCCCGCCCCAATAGAGGGCAGGTTTTCTATGAATTGAGGCAATCGGCGGCGAATACCGTTTTCTTGCGGAATGGCAGGGCAAATCCGGCGATCAGGGCAGCCAGGCCAATCATGGTTGAGACTGCAAAGATGGTCATTGTTGCATCGCGCAAGGCATCCGGGCTGGTTGCCTGCGGATAATTGGCAGCGTTGGCGACAAGTCCGGCAACCGCAGCGCCGATGGCATAACCGGCGGACTGCAATGTCGGCAGCAGGGCCGATGCCCGGTCGCGCTCGCCATCACGCGCCGCTTCCATGACGCTTTGGCTTAAAAAGCCCCAGCTGACACCAAAACCGGCGCCGATGCTCATCTGACCGGCCAGAACCACCAGCGGCAGATCGGCAGAGAAACCAAGAACGAGAACGGCAAGCCCCGTGACCAAAAGCGTTGGTCCAAGACGGATCAACCATGAACGACGACGCGGGTCCTGAATATTGGCGATCAGAATGGCGATTGTGCTCCATGCGACGGCAAAACTTGCACTGAATGCACCGGCCATTGTTGGACCATAGCCCCACAGATTCTGCAGGGTCATCACGAGATAAACCGATGTGGAAGCCTGCGCGATGGGCATCAACAGGACGATCCACAGGCCGATACCAACCGTGGATGTAAGCGCGAAGGCATCCGATGGAAACAGCGGCGTGCGGCTGCGGCGATCCACAATCACAACGGCGGCAAGGACCGCAGCGGCACCGGCAACGAACAGCACTTCCATCGTCAAAGTCTGCATGATGCCTGCGAGCGCCACCAGCATGATGCCGCCTCCAATGGCTGCGAGCCGCAGGAATGGTACGGACAAACTCCCGGTCTCAGCGCTGGAGCGCGGGACGATACGGAAAACCAGCGTCATGAAGATCAAAGCCATGGGAACGTTGACGAGGAAAGCAGCGCGCCACGATACGGTTTCCGTGAGAATACCGGCAACCAGCGGGCCGCCAAACGCGGCAATGGCCCACACCACAGCTTCCGCACCAAAGACTTTCGCCACAAGACGCGACGGGAAAAGTTCAGGAATAAGCGCATAACAGATGGCGGCAATCACACCCTCGCCCAGCCCCTGCAGCGCGCGGCCAACAAGCACTTCCGTCATCGATGAGGCGAAAGCGGCAATGAGTGTGCCGACCAGAAACACCAGCGCAGCGCCGACAAGCGCCCGGCGTGGCCCTAATTTGCCTTTCAATAGCGCACCGCTGGCACCACCGACGATGGAGAGCACCAGATAGAGCGTGAAAGCCCATGAGATGAGCGCCAGACCGCCGATTTCGCGTACTGCTGTCGGCAAGGACGTGGAAACCAGAAAGCCATTGAACGCAAACAACGCCACGCCAAGGCAAAGCGTTGTTGTTGCAGCCGAATATTGCGGGCTTATCAGCTCGGACCAGCGTGCATCGCTGGTTTGATCTGTCGACTCTTGCATGGCGTCACCTCAATTAAATAAGTTTTATGTTTTTATATTCTCCTTAATAAAACAAGCAATAGCTTTTTAAAAATATTCTTGTTATCGTCTGGTGATGCAGGATCGTACCACAAATCGCATGCTCTATTCCCTGAAGGTGGCTGGCGCGCAAACAGCCGCATCGCTGGCGGACCGTCTTGGCATCACATCTGTTGCTGTTCGTCAGATGCTGGGGCGGCTGCAGGAGGACGGGCTTGTCGGCTTTGACGACAGCCGCGAGACTGTCGGTCGGCCAAAACGCTTCTGGCATTTGACCGACGATGGCAACCGGCAGTTTCCAGACAACCATGCCGCCCTGACAGCCGATATTCTGGCTTCTGTATCCGCTGTTTTCGGCGATGCTGGTCTCGACAAGCTCATTTCCCATCGTGAAGCCACCACGCTTAATCATTACCGCAACGAGCTGTCCAATATAGATTCCATGGAGCAGCGCGTGGAGCGATTGGCGGAAATACGCTCTGCCGAAGGCTATATGGCGGAGATAAACCGCGATGAATCAGGCGCGTTGATTCTCGTCGAAAACCACTGCCCTATCTGTGTCGCTGCCAAAGCGTGCCAAAAGCTCTGCCGGTCAGAACTGGATGTGTTTCAGGCAGCGCTTGGCCCTGACGTGGAAATCAAGCGGTTCGAGCATATTCTGAAGGGTGCAAGACGCTGCGCCTACCGGATTACCGAGAAGCAAGCGGACAATCGTCAGCTGACGATGAGGCTGTAGAGCATCGGGCTCATATAGGTGGTTCCAACACGCCAGTAATCACGCATCGGCCCGCCTTCACATTCGAATCCGAGACGCTCGACAAGTTTGATCGAGGCTGCATTGTCAGGATGAATGATCGCCGAAATACGGTGTATTTTGAGATTCTCCGAGCAGTGATTGACGAGCGCCTGCACCGCTTCCCCCATCAGGCCGCGACCCTGCCATTCGGTTCGCAGGATGTAACCGATTTCAAGCCGGTGATTGCGCGCTTCGCGGTGATGATAATTGACCATGCCGATGCACTGGTCCGTCGTTCTGTCGGCCACGGCCCATGCCATCGTTTCATAGGGCGACGTGGTCTTGGCCAACACACGCAGCCAGCGCCGCGTTTCCTCAATCGTCTCGCAGGCGGAAAAATCCCAATATTGCGTCAGCTTTTCATTCCCGAGGCAAGCATGCAGCCCCTTCTCATCCCGGCTTTCAAACTGCCGCAAGCGCAGGCGCGGCGTCAGTAAAGTCGGGCAACCATTAAGCTGATGGGTCATTACCGTCCCCATTTTGGTGCCTGCGGTGTGCTGGTGGGCTGTGCTTTGCGGCGTCCCAGCCGGATCAAACCAAAGAGGGCGACGGCAATCATGGTCAGACCAGCGGGGATGACCCACCGGTCAACCGTCGCCGCGCCTTTGCGCAGAACCAGATCAACCTGCGCCACTTCAAGACCATCCACATCGCCAGGCCCGATCTTGAATGTATAGTCGCCTGACCCTACCGGATCGATATCACCCGCCCTGTCACGATAAACACGCGGCCCCTGCGGTGATCCCCGGTTGGCTGCCTGTGCGTTGACATAGGTCAGCGTTTTGACCAGCACGTCCTTTCCATCGCGGGTGACGACGGAGGTCAATGCGCTGCGTCCTTCAGCCGGAATGAAATTGCGCAGCGGCTGCATATCCACAAAAACGCGGACAGGTCCGTCGCTATCCTTCAATGCTACAGTGATTGGCTTGTATGGCCCGGGTCGGTCAAACACCCGCCATGAACCTATCTCGGCACCGGAAAAATTATAGATATACCAAGGATAACCGATCCCAAGCCCGATGCCAGCAATCAAAAGCAACAGCAGCAGCTTGCGCATGTCAGGCCTTCTTTTCCCAGCGGCCCTCGGCATTCTGCTGCCAATAGGTCAGCATATGCCCCTCGGCCTTCAAAAGCTTCCACTGCGCGCGCGCCTGTTCAAGCTGCATCTGGTCATGCCCGTCAAACATCAGCACAAGCCGTTCATAGGCTTCAACATTGCTGGGCTCGGCACCATCCACCAGAAAGCGCACTGTCGCCCCATTCGGATTGCCCTCACCCGTCGTCAATATGACAGGCTGCTCCTGAGGATGCGGTTCCTGATCCGTGGCATGAGCGAGAAACGACGCGTCGGACCATGTCCACAGATGATTGTCCAGACTGTCACGCCGCTCCTGCGACCCGGTCTGGATAACGACCTTCCATTGGCGGCTGAGCGAGCGCTCGACCAAGCCCGGAAGCGCATTTTCCAGTGTCGATTCAGTCAGATGGTAGAACAGGATTTCAGTCATTTTTACTCATCTGATTGGATATTCGCCACTGGGGTTTGTTGAATGGTTCGTGGTTCGACATAACAACCATGAGGGAGAGTGAGGATGCAACGATAATCGCAAATTTGCAGAACGTGACTCCTCATACCCCACCCATTTCTGTCATCCTCGGGCTTGACCCGAGGACCACGGCCAAGGAGATCAGATTTATCCGTATATTCAGCGCCTTTAAGTTGTGGGTCCTCGGGTCAAGCCCGAGGATGACAGAGATTGGAGGATTGCAGGGAGCTAAACTCTGCACCCTCGGCGATTAGCATTGCATCCCCACTCTCCCTCATGGTTGTTATGTCGAACCACGAACCGCATTATTATCGCTTTCTGGCTTAATCAGCCTTCGAAATTATCGTGCACCAATCGGTCCAAAAGGCGCACGCCAAAGCCGGAGGCCCAGGACTGGCTGTATTCCGTTGCCGGCGCGCCCATGGCGGTGCCCGCAATATCCAGATGCGCCCAGGCCGTATCACCGACAAAGCGCTTGAGGAACTGCGCTGCAATGATAGCGCCGCCAAAACGGGTGCCGATGTTCTTCATATCGGCATTTTTCGTATCGATCAGCTTGTCATAATCAGGACCGAGCGGCATACGCCACAATTTTTCACCCGTTGCCTGCCCTGCCTCGAACAATTGCGCTGCGAGCGTGTCGTCATTGGAGAAAAGCCCGGCGCGTGACACACCAAGCGCAACCATGATGGCACCGGTCAACGTTGCGAGATTGACCATGAATTTCGGTTGAAACCGCTCATTGCAGTAGTAAAGAGCATCCGCCAGCACCAGACGGCCTTCCGCATCGGTGTTGAGCACTTCAATCGTCTGTCCGGACATGGAGGTGACGATATCGCCCGGACGCTGCGCATTGCCGTCAACCATGTTTTCCACAAGGCCGACAATGCCGACCGCATTCACCTTGGCCTTGCGGGTTGCGAGTGCATGCAGAAGACCTGTCACGGCAGCTGCGCCGCCCATGTCGCCCTTCATCTCTTCCATGCCGGCGGCCGGTTTGATGGAGACACCGCCGGAATCGAATGTGACGCCCTTGCCGACGAAAGCGATCGGCGCTTCCTTGCCCTTGCCACCCTGCCATTCCATGATAGCGAGGCGCGCCGGACGGACCGAACCCTGCGCAACGCCAAGAAGCGAACCCATACCAAGCTTCTTCATGTCCTTCGGATCAAGGATTTCCACCTTCACATCGAGTTTTTTGAGTTCCTCGATTCGTTCAGCAAATTCGACCGGCCCCAGAATGTTGGCTGGTTCATTGACGAGATCGCGTGCAAGGTTAACGCCCTCGGCCACGGCTTCGGCATTGGCAAAGGCTTTCTTTGCGGCGTGAGGGTCGGCCACAAGAATGGTGATCTTGGCGGAAGATTTCTCTTCCTTGCCCTCATCGTCGCTTTTGCCCTTCTTGGTCTTGTATTTATCAAAGCTGTAGGCGCGCAGCAGAATACCGAGCGCAAAGTCTGCGGCATTTTCGCCCGAGACCTCTGCTTCAGGCAAAGCAAGAACCACGGAAACGTGTTTGGCCTTGCCGATCTTTGCGAATGCGGAACCGCCCAGTTTCAGCCAGTCATCGGCTTTCAACTCCGCTGGATCACCCGTTCCAACCAGCACCAGACGATCCAGTTCAGTCCCGGCTGGCGCAAGTGTGCTCAGACTTGCAGCAAGTTTTCCCTTGAAATCCGAGACATCAATGATACGCGACAGCAACGCCTGCCCGACGACAGATTCGGCTTCGCCAGCTACCTTACCTTCGGTGGCCAGAAGCAAAACTGCGGTTCCGTTTTCAACGGCAGCAAACTTTGCAAAACTGATGGATGGTCGTTTGGACATGATATCTCCAGATTGAACAAATTGTGACTTCCTTATTCATCACAGTTGATGAATGAAGTGGGTGACGATAAGGATCGCGCGCTAACACCTTGTTAACCAGCTTTCTTCGCCTATTTTTAGCCAAGCCTGACTAGATTGAACATATACCGGGTTCGTCCCATAGTGCGGCAAAATAATGCCATAAGTTGTATGGCATAGATGAAATGGTCGGTCATTCGTGAACGGCAAGTCGACAAACAAGGTGGCGGAACTCTATTGCGAAACATGACATGCGCCTGATCGAGATATATATCTTACGACGCATTGTCGTCATGTTCCTGGCTGTCCTGTTGTCGGCAGTCGGTATTACATGGATTGTTCAGGTGCTCGGTCGCATCAACTTCCTGACCACAAGTGGTCAGAGCTTCTTCTATATCCTCAAGTTCAGTTCCAACCTTCTTCCGTCAGCATTTCCCGTTGTCATGCCGTTCGCGCTGGTTATTGCCGTGACGCAGACGCTTTCAACGATGAACCAGGATTCGGAACTCGTTGTCATCAATGCCTCGGGCGCACCGCGTTCTACGGTTATCCGTCCGGTTATCCTCTTCGCGATTGTCGTCGCCGCCCTTTCCTTTATCATTGCCAACTACATTGCTCCCTATTCGCAGATGAGCATGCGGCAGATGATTGCCGATGCCCGCTCTGACGTCATCAATCTGGTTGTGCAGCAGGGATCGTTCCAGCGGCTGGACGAAAATCTCTATCTGCAGATTGAAAGCCGCGATTCAAACGGCTCGATCAAAGGTCTGTTCGTCTCCGATTCGCGCGATCCGGTAACTGATCTGCTGTATTATGCCAAAGATGGCCTTGTCGTTGACAAGGGCGACCAGAGCTTGCTCGTCATGAAGGACGGCGAGATCGACCGCCGCGACGTAAAGACCGGCAATGTATCCATTATCAAGTTCAACACCTATGCGCTTGATCTGGCTGAGTTTTTGCCGAACGACGATAAAGATCCAACGATTTTTGCCAAGGACAGGCCACTGGATTATCTGATGAATCCGGACCCGAACGACCCGGTTTATCAACAGAAACCCTTGCGCTATACGGCAGAACTGGCCAAGCGACTGACCGACTGGATGTACCCTATCGTCTTCGCGTTGATTTCACTGGCCGCAGCGGCGGACTCGCGCTCGCACCGGGAAGCCCGCATTTCGGCTTCTTTCACGGCGATTACCTTGAGTCTCGTCGTGTTCTGGATCAGCTATTCCAGCGGCCAGACAGCAGAAAAGAATGAGGATGTTATCCCATTCCTCTTTGCCTTCCCGATTGTGGTTTCATTGCTGGCAATTTATGCACTGGCGACCAACCGTCAGATCGGCGTGCCGGCTTTCCTGAGCAATCTCTTCAAGAATGGACCTGTTACACCACGGGCAGCGCTTGCGGGTGTAAGGACAAAGCTGCTAAATCCCCGCTCCAGACGCGGAGCGAATGAAGAATGATAGGCTGGACACTCGGGCGTTATTTCTTTCTCCGCTACGTGACAATCACCTGCTATTTCCTTCTGGGAAGTTTTGCGCTCGCCCTGATTCTGGATTTCACGGAACTGTCGAGCAAGCTAGCCGCGCTGCCGCAATATTCGTCGATTCAGGCTTTCGGCCTGTCGCTGATGCGTATTCCTTACATCATGCAGCAGGTGTTTCCGTTCATTGCCCTGTTCTCTGCCATGACCACGTTGATATCCCTCAACCGGAAATATGAACTCGTTGTGGCCCGTTCGGTCGGCGTGTCGGCCTGGCAGTTTCTGCTGCCTGCCTGCACCGGCGCATTTCTGTTCGGCCTTCTGGCGGTGCTGGTGGTCAACCCCCTCGCCGCCTATGGCTTTGAGAAAAGCGAAGCGGTGCAAGCGAACTGGCGGAGCGGAAAAACCAACGATACAACCAATGATCGTGTGCCCTGGCTGCGCCAGAAAACCGATGAAGGCGAGACGATCATTGGTGCCAAGAGTATCGTCAATCGCGGCCTGCGACTTGTCGATGCTAGTTTTATCCGTCTGGACAAAAACAAGGACATTATCGAGCGACTCGATGCCAAAACTGCCGACCTTCAAGAAGGTTACTGGCAGCTAACCGATGTGACGAAATTTGTGCTTGGTGAGACCCCTGTTTCACCGGGCGATGTACAAATTCCAACCCATCTTCGCCCTGAATTTGTTGAAGAAAGCCTCGCGCGGCCTGAGACAATTCCTTTTTTTGAGCTGCGTAACAAAATTGCCGCAGCTCGTTCTTTTGGCTATCCAGCCAATGCTTTTGACATGCATTTCCAGTCTTTGCTGGCTTTGCCTGCACTTTTAATGGCGATGACCCTAATCGCTGCGACAGTTTCGCTAAAATTTGTGCGCTTTGGACAATCCGGGACAATGATTCTGGGTGGCGTCCTTGCGGGCTTCGTGCTTTATGTCGTCACAGTCGTGGTCAAGGCATTCGGAAATGCGGGATTTGTCCCGCCTTTCGTTGCCGCTTGGACTCCGGTCCTGATTGCGACTTTTTTTGGGGTCTCCTTTCTACTGCACAAGGAGGATGGTTAGAGTGGGATTGAATGTAACGCGCTCGGTGTTGCCGACGTGGCTCGCACGGCTTATGTGCGGGACGGCCGTGCTATGCCTTGCAGGCGGGATTTCGTTCCCAGCCGTGGCCCAGACCAATGATGCCCTTGCAGGTAATTTCAAGACGAATCCAAACGCGCAAATGCTGCTGGAATCGGATGAGCTTGTGTATGACATCAACGCCAAGACGATTTCGGCCGTCGGTGGTGTACAGATCGATTATGACGGCAACCGGCTGGTTGCCCGGCAAGTCACCTATGATCAGAAGACCGGTCGCCTGAAGGCCATGGGCAAGGTCGAGATTGTCGAAAAAGACGGCAACCGCATCTATGCGGAAAATCTCGATGTGACCGATGACTTCAAGGAAGGCTTCATCAACACCTTGCGGGTTGAATCAGCCGATAATACGCGGTTTGCTGCTGAAAGCGCCGAGCGTATTGGCGGCGAGATTACAAAGTTCAACAACGGCATTTATACCGCCTGCGAGCCCTGCCGCGATAAACCCGGCAAAGCTCCGCTTTGGCAGGTGCGTGCCCAGAAAATCATCTGGAACGGCAAGAAGAAGACCATCCGCTTCGAGCGCGGCCGGTTTGAGCTGTTCGGTATGCCCCTGGCATTCATGCCAGCCTTCGAAATTGCCGACCCGACAGTGAAGCGCAAGAGCGGCTTCCTGATGCCAAGCTATAAGTATGAGACGGATCTCGGCTACGGCGTCAGCGTCCCCTATTTCTGGGCGCTTGCTCCTAATTATGACCTGACGCTAACCGGCACCGGCTATACAAAGCAGGGGTTTCTGGCTGAAGCGGAATGGCGCCATCGTTTGGCCAATGGTGAATACAGCATCAATCTTGCTGGAATTAGCCAGAACAAACCGCACGAATTCAATGCCATCAACGATCAGGAAGATTACAACAATACCGGTCGCGGTATGGTTGGATCGAAGGGTCATTTCCAGATCAATCCACGCTGGTCATTCGGCTGGGATGTCATGGTGCAGTCCGACAAGGCGTTCGCCTATCGTTATGGTCTCGAGAACTATGCGGATTATAACAAGACCGACCAGATTTATCTGACCGGATTGCATGACCGCAATTATTTCGATCTGCGTCTGTATAAATTCCATGTTCAGGAAGGCTGGAGCGACTCCAATCCCTCCTCGTCCGAACCCAAGCAGCCCTGGGTCCTGCCAAGTCTTGATTATGCCTATATCCCGACACAGCCTCTTGCTGGCGGCGAGTTGAATTTCAACCTCAACTTGCAGGCACTCAGCCGTGACAAGGAAGATGGCACAGCCGTCACAGGCCTCACCCGCTCCGGCTACCTTTCCGGTATCAAGGGCAATGACGGTCGCATTACCGGCGAAGTCGAGTGGAAGCGTACGTTTATTACGGATAGCGGCCTTGTTCTGACACCTATCCTCGCGCTGCGCGGTGATGGAATGTATGTGGATTCGGATTCAGTTGGCGTTAATCGTGATCAGGCCTTCCGCGGCTTGGCAACCGCCGGACTTGAAGCCAAATATCCGATCCTGTTTACGGCAGCCAATTCAACGCATGTTCTTGAGCCGACAGCCCAGATTTTTGTTCGCAACAATGAACCCTATGCGGGTCAGATGCCGAACGAGGACGCACAGAGCTTTGTCTTTGATGCGTCGAGCCTGTTCGAGCGGGACAAATTCTCCGGTTACGACCGGGTTGAAGGCGGTACGCGTGCCAATCTCGGCATCCGTTATTCAGGCACATTCAACAATGGCCTGTCACTCAATGGTATTGCCGGTCAATCATTCCAGCTTGGTGGCCTGAACTCTTTTGCAACGCAGGACTTTGTCAATGCCGGTGCAGAATCAGGGCTTGAATCGGCGCGCTCCGACTATGTTGCCATGATCGGTGCGAATTACGGTGCATACAATCTGACGACAGGCGGGCGTTTCGACAAGGATACGTTCGAAATGCGCCGTGCTGAAGTTGCAGCCACTGCAGCGGGCACACACGGCACGCTTTTTGCCAAATATGCGTTTATTGATGCCCAGCCAACTTACGGCTTTCCAACGGACAGACAGGAAGTCACGCTTGGTGGCTCACTCAAAATCACACCAAACTGGCGCGTTTTGGGTTCTGGCACCTATGATATTGTTCACGATACACTCGTGAAGCAGGTCGCGGCATTGGCCTATGATGACGAGTGCTTTACCTATCAGATGTCCTATAGCGAGCAGCGGCCAATCGACAGCACCGGTGCAGCGGGCGACAAGACAACGACATTCGGCTTTAACATTTCCTTCCGCACCCTGTGGGAATTTGGCAAGCCGGTGAATATTGGCGGTATTTAATCATTTCTTTTCAACTGGCCGCACTTGCGGCCAGTCATGCTTTTGCCTTAGTAAAATTGCACTAGGGAACGGAAATAAACTCACAGGAATGGATTTTGCTGATCATTTTTGTCAAAATGGCCAAAAGAGATTCATAAATGATCGGATAACGTGGAAGATGATGGTGAGGAAGCACATTCTTGCGGCGGCGATAGTGACCGCTTTGGGTTCTGGTCTGACGGCAGGGTTTTCGCTGCCTGCACAGGCAAGTGACGTCAAGGTCATCGTCAATGGATCACCAATTACCGATTATGACATTGCCCGTCGCGCGGCCTTTTTGAAGCTGCAGCGCAAGAAGGGCAACCTCACGCAGATGGCGCGTGAGGAACTGACCGACGATATGCTCAAGCGCCAGGAAATGCGGCGGCTGAATATTGTTGTTTCAGATACGGAAGTGACACAGGCTTTTGAACGCTTTGCCACGAACAACAAGATGACGCTCGCCCAGCTCAACGGTGTCCTCGACAAATCAGGCGTTACGGCTGATCACTTCAAAGAATATATCCGTCTGCAGATGGGTTGGGGCCGTGCCCTTGGCACCCGCGGCCGCTCGCAGGGTGGTAGCCGCGTTTCCGAACAGGACGCTGTGCAGCGCATGTTGAAAGATGGCGGCAAAAAGCCTGTATCGACCGAATACACGTTACAGCAGGTGATTTTTGTCGTGCCTGCCGCTGATCGCGGCAATCTGGCAAAGCGGCGCAATGAGGCCAATGCCCTGCGCGCAAAGTTCAGCGGATGTGATTCAACACGCGATATCGCCAAGGGTACACTTGATGTCACAGTGCGTGACCTTGGCCGTTTCGTCGAGCAGGAACTGCCGCCGGAATGGTCAAAGCAGGTGACAGCTACATCTGTTGGCCATGCCACCGTGACGCAGGATACTGACAAGGGTGTGGAATTCCTCGGTATCTGCGCAACCCGCCAGATTTCTGACGACCGCGTTGCGCGTCTCGTCTTCTCGCAGGAAGCAGCGGCAGCCAACCAGAAGCCTGATGCCACGGCAGAAGCCGTTAACAAAAAGTATCTCGACGATCTCCGGAAGAAGGCATCCATCGTCAATCGGTGATGGTATTGCCCGTTCATGAACAACGTCCTTGCTGTCAGTTCTGGTGATCCATCCGGCATAGGGCCTGATATCGCGCTTACAGCTTGGACTTTGCGCAGATCAGCCCATCTGCCTGCCTTTTTTCTTCTTGGCGACGCGACGCTTATTGCTGCACGCGCGGCGCGATTGGGCCTCGAATGTCCTATCGAAATCACCACACCGGACAATGCCCGCCAGGTTTTCGGTCGCGCATTGCCGGTTGTTCCATTGCGAAATCCGCAAATCGATCGCCCCGGCACACCATTGGCAGACAATGCCGCCGGAACAATCGAGGCGATTGAACGGGCTGTTGAATATACCCTTTCCGGTCAGGCGAGCGCCGTTGTTACCTGTCCCATCGCCAAGAAGCCGCTCTATGAGGCCGGTTTTCGCTTTCCCGGCCATACGGAGTTTCTCGCGCATCTGGCCGGTGAGCATCTTGGCCACGAGGTAACGCCTGTCATGATGCTGGCCGGGCCATTGCTGCGCGCTGTGCCCGTAACCATTCACATTGCGCTCAGCCGCGTTCCTGAAGTGCTTGATATTGCCAAGATTCTCGCCATATCCCGCATCACCGCTGAGGCGCTCAGGAGCCAGTTTGGTATTGCCAAACCGCGCCTTGCAATTGCCGGGCTTAATCCGCACGCGGGTGAAGGCGGCTCAATGGGCCTGGAAGATGAGGAAATCGTGCGTCCGGCAATTGAAATCCTGCGAAGCGAGGGGATTGATGCCCGCGGGCCATTGCCTGCGGATACCATGTTCCACGCCGCTGCGCGCGCCACCTATGATGCCGCAATCTGCATGTATCATGATCAGGCTCTCATTCCGGCCAAGACACTTGGATTTGACGATAGTGTAAATGTGACGCTCGGCCTGCCCTTTGTGCGCACTTCACCGGATCATGGCACCGCATTTGATATTGCGGGATCTGGCAAGGCCAAGCCGGACAGCCTGATTGCAGCCTTGCGTCTTGCCGACGAACTCTCCTCCCATCGCTCCAGCCAGAATCGCGCCATCGCATGAGTATTGACGACCTCCCTCCTCTGCGTGATGTGATTGATCGCCATGAACTGATGGCGAAGAAATCGCTTGGCCAGAATTTTCTGCTCGATCTCAACCTGACCGCCAAGGTTGCGCGGCAGGCGGGTGATCTGCAAGGACAGACCGTCATTGAAGTCGGCCCCGGCCCCGGCGGCCTCACACGCGCCCTTTTGGCGCATGGGGCCAATGTCATCGCCATTGAACGCGACGAGCGCTGCCTGTCGGCCCTGCAGGAGATCGCCGATCATTACCCCGGCCGTCTCAGGGTCATCTCCGGCGATGCAATGGAGACGGATTTTAAGGCATTGGCCGGCGACGAGAAAGTCAAAATCATTGCCAACCTGCCTTATAATATCGGCACGCAGCTGCTGATCGGCTGGCTGCTCAGCGAGCCATGGCCGCCCTTCTACGCCTCACTGACACTGATGTTCCAGCGTGAAGTGGCGGAGCGTATCGTAGCAAAACCGACCTCAGATCCCTATGGCCGCCTCGGCGTACTGGCGGGGTGGCGCACGGAGGCAAAGATCACCTTCGACGTGCCGCCGCAGGCCTTTACACCACCGCCAAAGGTGACGTCATCGGTGGTCCATCTCGTTCCACGCGCAACACCGCTCCCATGCGACGCAATTATGCTCGGACGGGTGACACAGGCCGCTTTCGGCCAGCGCCGTAAGATGCTGCGCCAGAGCATCAAACCGCTTGGCGGCGAAGCGCTGCTGGCCAAGGCAGGCATAGACGGCACCCGCCGCGCGGAAACCCTATCAATTGAAGAGTTTGTGGCCCTCGCCAGCGCTCTCTAATCTATCTTTTCATCCAGCAGGGTGCTGACGAAATCGAACAGGCCGGGGCAACGGTCGCGGCGCAGACGCTCGGCAGTCACGATTGACTGGACCTGATGATAGGCGCGGTCCAGATCCTCGTTGACGATGACATAGTCATAGGATCGCCAACGCTCGATCTCGTTGCGTGCATTGCGCAGGCGCACATCGATCACTTCTTCCGTGTCTTCGGCGCGGCGATGCAAGCGGTGCTTCAAAGCGGCCATCGACGGCGGCAGAATGAAGATGCTGACGACGTCGCCCTTCATTTTCTCCTGCAATTGCAGCGCGCCCTGCCAGTCAATGTCAAAAAGCATGTCCTGGCCATCGGCAAGGGCATTTTCCGCAGCTTCCCGGGGTGTGCCATAGAAATTGCCATGCACCTCAGCCCATTCAATCAGTTCATCGCTGTCGCGCAGGCGCTCGAACTCGCGCACGGAAATGAAATGATAGTGGACACCCTCAATCTCGCTGGCCCGGCGCGGACGCGTGGTCACACTGACCGACAATGCCAGTTCCAGCTTCTCTTTATCATTGAGCAACAGCCGGGCGATCGTTGACTTTCCTGCGCCCGATGGCGAGGACAGCACCAGCATGAGGCCACGTCGTTTGATGCTGTTGGATGCGTTGAGCATGATTACTCCAGATTCTGTATTTGCTCGCGCAATTGATCCACAACCGCCTTCAGGTCAAGTCCAATCGACGTGATCGAGGCCGCATTGGCCTTGGAGCAGAGTGTATTTGCCTCGCGGTTAAATTCCTGTGTCAGAAAATCCAGCTTGCGGCCGACCCCGTTTCCGTCGCGCAGAAGCGTGCGCGCAGCGGCCACATGCATATCAAGACGATCAAGTTCTTCCTGAATATCGGCTTTTGTCGCCAGAAATGCCGCTTCCATATGCAGGCGGGCTTCATCAAGCGCCGGAGACGCGTCCAGCAGCAGCGCCACCTGCGCGGCAAGCCGCGCGCGAACTGCATCGAGCGTGCGGCTTGGATCGCGCCGGGCCTGCTGGGTGAGCAGTTCCACCGCATCGACCTGCGCGCTCAATATGTCGCCGAGCGCCTTGCCTTCAATCTGGCGATTGTGTTCGAGTTGCAAAAGCGTTTCGTCAAGAACAGCCAGAACGGCTTCCTCAACCTCAGCCTGATCTTCCGGCGATAACACGTCCTGCGGCGCCTCCAGAACACCGCGCAGCGCCATCAGGCCCTCCGGTGTTGAAGGAGCCAGTTTGAAGTCCTCGCGCAGCTGTGCGGCAATCCTCGCCAGTTCCTTCAGCAAAGGCTCGTTGATGAGAGCCTTCGCATCACCGGCATTGCGGGTCACGGTCAATGCCGCCTGAAAATTACCGCGCTTGAAACGCTGGCCAAACAATGCGCGCGCCTTTTGCTCCACAGCTTCAAAGCCGGTGGGCAGGCGAAACCTGACATCAAGGCCCTTGCCATTGACCGATTTGATTTCCCATGAAATCTGCGCCCCGGCATCGTTCCGGAGGTGACGGGCAAAACCCGTCATGCTTTGCAATGACATTATTCCCCCCAAGAACGAAGGCCTGATCGCAATCAGGCCCCTGCAGAATTATTGTTGTGTTGGCTCGCTGTCATCCCCGGCATCAGACGGATCGGCATTCTTGTCACCGGTTGCCGCCTTTGCTGCCTCGTCAATGCGGTTCTTCTCGACCGTGCGCCAGCGCTTCACATTGTCATTGTGGTCATCAAGCGTTTCGGCAAATACGTGACCGCCCGTGCCATCGGCGACAAAATAAAGATCCTTGGTCTGCGAGGGATGCGCGACAGCTTCCAGCGCATCGCGACCGGGATTGGCAATTGGCCCCGGCGGCAGGCCGTTGATCGTATAGGTGTTGTACGGTGTCGGCTTTTCCAGATCGGATTTCAGGATTGGGCGGTCAGATGGTTTGCCCTTGCCACCAAACAGGCCATAAATGATCGTAGGATCGGACTGAAGGCGCATGCGCTTGTTCAAACGATTGATGAACACGGCAGCAACGCGCGGGCGCTCATCGGCCTTCCCTGTCTCTTTCTCGACAATCGAGGCAAGCGTGACAAATTCTTCAATGGTCTTGAGCGGAACGCTTGGATCGCGGCGCGCCCAAATCTCGTCAACCAGTTTCTTCTGGTCAGCCTGCATTTTCTTGACGATTTCCTCACGCGTTGTGCCGCGGGAGAAGCGCTGCGTATTGGCGAACAGAGAGCCTTCGTCAGGAACAACCGCTGGCAATGCACCAGTCAGCACGTCATCCTCGCTCACGCGCTGCAGAATCTGATCAACGGTAAGCCCTTCCGGAACAGTCAGCGAATGCAGGACTGACTTGCCGCTGCGCAGCAAATCCATGATATCGCGCATCGAGGCATGCGCCTTGATCTCGTACTCACCAGCCTTCATATCGCGCTGATAGCCATAGGCCTGGACGCCATATTTGAAAACCCGCGCATCGGTGATGATGCCGCGACGCTCCAGCCCATCGGCAATTTCAACAATCCCTGTGCCATTCTTGACGACATAATCCGTCGTAACATCTGTCGGACCGGGCTCGTTGAACGAAACCTTGCCGAAATAAACGGCGGCAGCCGCGGCAAGAACCACCAGCACGACCAGCGACAGCATGAAATTGGCAAAGACAACGATCTGGCTGCGGGCACGACGCGACCGGCGCACGGGTGCTGGCGGGGGTGTCCCCGGCTCTGGCCGCAAGGCTTCAGATGCCGACTGCGGAACAATCGGTTTACGCTCCGGCGCGTTGGCGGCGGGCGAACCGTTCGTCTCTTCAGACTGCTGATCTGAGCTCACGCAAACACCTCGAGCAAGTTTTTCCGGCAAGAATGCCGGTAAATTTGATTGTGATTATGGCGAAAGCGCGAAAACGCCTCCGCCATTGCTGCAATCACTGTTGAAAACGCCGCAAAACCAGCGAAGCGTTGGTGCCACCAAATCCAAAGGAGTTGGAAAGCGCCACGTCAATCTTACGATGCCGTACCTTGTGCGGCACCAGATCAATCTTGGTTTCCACCGATGGTTTGTCCAGATTGAGCGTAGCCGGGGCGACATTGTCACGAATGGCAAGCGCACAGAAAATGGCTTCGGTCGAACCGGCAGCACCGAGAAGGTGGCCAATGGATGATTTGGTGGACGACATCGAGACTTTCGGAGCAGCATCGCCCAGAACACGCTCGACTGCACCAAGCTCAATCGTATCGGCCATGGTCGATGTACCATGGGAGTTGATGTAGTCGATCTGATCCGGCGTGATGCCCGCGCGCTTCAGAGCCATTTCCATGGAGCGCTGCGCACCCTCACCGCTCTCGGACGGAGCTGTAATGTGATAAGCGTCGCCGGAAAGACCATAGCCGATGACTTCGGCATAAATTTTTGCACCGCGTGCCAGAGCATGTTCCAGCTCTTCAAGCACAACAATACCGGCACCCTCACCCATAACGAAACCGTCGCGGTCATCATCGTAAGGGCGGGAAGCAGCTGTCGGATCATCGTTACGCGCCGTGGACAGCGCCTTGCAAGCCGCAAAACCGGCCAGCGAAATACGGCTGACGGGCGATTCCGTACCACCGGCAACCATAACGTCAGCATCGCCAAAAGCGATCAGACGCGATGCATCACCAATGGCATGCGCACCGGTCGAGCAGGCGGTGACAACCGCATGGTTCGGGCCGCGCAACTTATGCTTGATGGATACCTGGCCTGAAGCCAGATTGATCAGACGACCGGGAATAAAGAAAGGCGAAATGCGCCGGGGGCCTTTGTCGCGCAGCGTATAACCCGCTTCGACAATGCCTTCGAGGCCGCCAATACCCGAACCGATCAGCACACCGGTGCGAATCTGATCCTCGTCGCTTTCCGGTGCCCACTTGGCATCGGCAAGCGCCTGATCGGCAGCACCCATGGCGTAAATGATAAAGGGATCAACCTTGCGCTGTTCCTTTGGCTCCATCCAATCATCAGGATTGAATGTACCATCAGTGCCATCACCAACCGGAATCCGGCAGGCAATCTTGCAAGGCAAATCTTCAACTTCAAACTCTGTCACCAGTCGGGCAGCACTCTTACCAGCCAGAAGGCGGGACCAAGTAAGCTCAACACCGGATGCAAGAGGAGAAACCAGCCCAAGGCCGGTTATGACAACGCGCCTCATGGCCGATCCTTCAATGTCATATTCAGCATGATCTTTTCCAACGGCCCCGCGCAGGTCCCGACAGGGGCTTCTCGCCTCCTGTCATGATTCCTGCGCTGCCAGGCCGAATGAAAATCAGGCAGATGCTTTGTCGATGAACTTGACGGCATCGCCGACTGTCAGAATCGTCTCGGCAGCATCATCAGGAATTTCAACGCCGAATTCTTCTTCGAAAGCCATCACGAGCTCGACAGTATCAAGGCTGTCTGCGCCCAGATCGTCGATGAAGCTCGCACCATCGGTGACTTTCTCGGCATCAACGCCCAGATGCTCAATAACGATTTTCTTGACGCGTTCTGCAGTATCACTCATGTGGAAACCTCAACCTGTTTGTTTTTCCCTATGCCTTGGTTAGCGGCACGGATGACTCTAATCAAGCAATAAGATGGCACTTCAGCCCTGTTTAACAGCTAAAACACGCATCCTCGCGGCTTATTCCTTGCGGAAAGGAAAGGGCATCAAATCGATTTGATGTCCTGACTTGGTGCGCGACTTATCACGCTTTATTGACGGCCTCAATCTCATAAATGTGATTGCACCCTTTACACCCGGCTGAATTGTATTGTCCGGGTGCATTTTATCAGATCATTGCCATGCCGCCATTGACGTGGATCGTCTGGCCGGTGACGTAGGATGCTTCGTTGCTGGCAAGGTAGATTACAGACGACGCCACTTCCGCGCCTGTACCCATGCGGCGCATGGGAATGGCGGACATAATGGTTTCTTTCTGCTTGTCGTTCAGCTTGTCGGTCATCGCCGATTCGATGAAACCCGGTGCAACACAGTTGACCGTAACGTTGCGGCTAGCGATTTCCTGTGCCAGCGACTTCGAGAAGCCGATCAGACCGGCCTTCGATGCCACATAATTTGTCTGGCCGGGATTACCCGTTACACCAACAACAGAGGTGATGTTGATGATACGGCCATAGCGGCGGCGCATCATCGGGTGGGTCAGTTCGCGCGTCAGGCGGAACACGGCAGTCAGATTGACCTCAAGCACGCTATCCCAGTCAGCATCGGCCATGCGGACAAACAGCCCATCCTTGGTGATACCGGCATTGTTGACGAGAATCTCGACGCCTTCGAGTTCGCTCTCCGCCTTTTCGCCCAGCGCCTTCACTTCGTCGCGGTTCGACAGGTTTGCCGGGAAAATCTTGACCCGATCACCAAGCTCGCTCGCCAATGCCTCGAGTTTCTCGACGCGTGTGCCATGCAGGCCAACAATCGCACCCTGCGCGTGCAGTGCGCGGGCAATGGATTCGCCAATACCACCGCTGGCACCAGTAATGAGAGCCTTGCGGCCTGTCAGGTCAAACATTGCTCAATCCCTTCCGTTCAAATGTTCAGAGCGGCAACAGCCGCTTCAATATCGTCAGGCGTGCCAACCGCGACACCTGATATGTCTTTATTAATACGGCGTGCGAGACCGGTCAGCACCTTGCCCGCGCCGATCTCATAAAGCGTTGTCACACCATTGGCACCGAACCACTCGACTGTCTCGCGCCAGCGGACCTGCCCCGTCACCTGCTCGACCAGCAAAGCTGCGATCTCATCAGCCGATGTGACCGGGGTTGCCCGCACATTGGCAATGAGCGGAACAATCGGGTCTTTTTTGGATACATTGGCCAGCGCCGCGCGCATGGCTTCAGCGGCTGGCGCCATCAGGGTCGAATGGAAGGGTGCGGAGACCGGCAGCATGATGGCGCGCTTGGCACCTTTTTCCGTCGCAAGCGCTGCAGCGGCTTCAACGGGCGCTTTCGAGCCTGAAATAACGATCTGGCCACCGCCATTATCATTGGCAATCTGTACCGGGCCTTCCAGCGCCGCATCGGCGCAGACAGCTTGCACCACATCATGCTCAAGACCGATGATGGCAGCCATGGCGCCTGCCCCGGCAGGAACCGCCTGCTGCATGGCATTGCCGCGAATACGCAAAAGCCGCGCCGTATCGGCCAGTGAGAATGTCCCGGCAGCACAGAGCGCCGAATATTCACCGAGCGAATGGCCAGCCACATAGGCCACTTTGTCCTTGATCGAAATGCCGCGCGCTTCAAGAACCCGGATAACCGCAATGGAAACAGCCATGAGCGCAGGCTGTGCATTGGCGGTCAGTGTCAGGGTTTCTTCCGGTCCGTCCCAAATAATGGAGGAGAGCTTTTCCCCCAGCGCATCATCCACCTCGTCGAAAACAGCCTTGGCCTCGGCGAAATTGTCGGCCAAAGCCTTGCCCATACCAACCGTCTGACTGCCTTGACCCGGGAAGGTAAATGCTATGGACATGCGGGGCGCCTCCAGATTTTTGCTTTATTTTCGATAATGTGCCGCGCGATGTGCCTATCAGCAAGCCCGAAGTCAAGCTTTCATGCGTTGTTCCCCGCTTGCATGCACATTAATACCCGCCCCATTGCCATCATAACCCACTCCACTGTCATCCTTGGACTTGACTGTCATCCTCGGGCTTGACAGTCATCCTCGGGCTTGACCCGAGGACCCACAGCAAAGAAGCAACCGATATTCAGGTTCTCGAATCGAGGGAGGTGGTGCATCGCCGATTTGGAGCCGTGATTGACGCAACGCACTATACAAGTGGGGATATTGCTGTTCTTCAACGGTGGGTCCTCGGGTCAAGCCCGAGGATGACGGAGGGTACACGCCTTAGTATACGGAGGGTACGCGCCTCAATATGGAGAGTAAGTGCCTTGGCATAACGGAGAGATGGATGCATCAAGATGAATGCGGGGTAGCCACCCCAGCTGCAATTGCATCCGGTTTTGCGTTGCAATATAAAACGGTCCATGCGGGTTGCTTCTTTTCAGATTTGCCCGTATAAGCCGCCCGTTCATTGCTCGGCGTCAGCTGGGGGCTGAACGGAGGGCCGGATTTTATCCGTGGAAGCATAAAAGCTTCAGCCTCCCGTGTCTCCGCTCTCGATCGTCTCCATCAGCGTCCTTTCTTCGCCGGTTTCCGGCAGAGAGATTCGCAGAGGTTTACCGTTGATTCCGGGCAATATTAACGAAGAAAGGCAAAGACAATGGCTCTTTATGAACATGTGTTCCTTGCTCGACAGGACATTTCGCAGCAGCAGGTCGATGCGCTTGTAGAACAGTACAAGGGTATCATCGAGGCCAATGGCGGCAAAGTCGGGCGTATTGAAAGCTGGGGCCTGCGCGCCCTGACATATCGCATCAACAAGAACCGTAAGGCGTATTACTCGCTTCTCAACATTGATGCTCCGGCAGCTGCCGTTGCAGAAGTTGAGCGCCAGCAGCGCATCAATGAAGACGTTCTGCGCTTCATGACTGTTCGCGTTGAAGAGCACGAAGAAGGCCAGTCGGCCATGCTTGCACGCCGTGACGATCGCCGCGAACGCGACGACAAGTTTGGTGGCCGTGATGACGATCGTCCGCGCCGTCCACGCCGCCCGCGTGACAACGAAGCCGGTGAAGGAGCAGAATAATGGTTGATATCAATCAGATCCCGACCCGTCGTCCGTTCCATCGCCGCCGCAAGACCTGCCCGTTCTCGGGTGCCAATGCGCCGAAGATCGACTACAAGGACATCAAGCTCCTGTCGCGCTACATTTCCGAGCGTGGCAAGATCGTTCCTTCCCGTATTACAGCTGTCAGCCAGAAGAAGCAGCGCGAACTCGCCCAGGCGATCAAGCGTGCCCGTTTCCTCGGCCTGCTGCCTTACGTTGTGAAGTAAGACAATCCGAAGGCGGTAGGATTTCGTCCCGCCGCCTTCAGCCTTCGGGCAGATAAAGCCTTCCGCGATGGGCGCGGTCAGGCAAATTAAAAAACCCAAGTTGAGGGATCGGTTTAAAAACCACCTCTAACTGCATGAATAGCGTATAATCCTTATCCAAAAACCAAAGACGATTTTGGGGGTTATGCGCAAAGCAGGACAGCGAGCGAAATGAAACTGACTGGCACAGATATTGGCGTTGGAGTGTTGGCGGGCCTTGCGGCTGCGCTGCTTTCGATCGGCCTTGCCAATCAGTCGATTATTGGCTTTCTCCTCGTCCTGTTTACCCCACTGCCGATTTTCATTGCAGCGCTTGGCTGGGGCACGATAACCGGCTTCATCGCCGCGGCCACAATGACAATCGCAGTTTATGTCATTTCGCCATCGCTGGATGCGGTGGCAGATATACTCTTGATGGCTGTTCCCGCCGCTACGGGCGCATATTTCATTGGTCTGGCACGACCGGCTGCTGAAATCGGCGGGCCCAAAGACGTCTTTGTCTGGTACCCCCTGGCTGACACATTGCTGCGCCTCTGTCTGGTCATAGCCGTCGGTGTGATCATTATCGGTGCGCTGATCGGCGAAGCACAGATGAGCGCGCTCGTGCAGGCCGTGACCAAACAGATGAATGAAACCAACCCCCAGTTGGCTGCAAATCCGGAAGTCGGTCAGTTGCTGGTACGGATTATGCTGCGTTTGATGCCCATTATCGCTTCGGCAGCGTTTGTGATGTCTATCGTCGCCAACCTTTATGTGGCGCTGCGTATCACTGCTGCCGCTGGCAAACTGCAACGCCCCCGGGATGATTGGCCCCGCGCACTGCGGTTGCCCCGGCCTGCACTGGTAATTTTTGCCATTGCCTGCGCAATGGCTTTCCTGCCGGGCGCGCCCGGCTATGTGGGAAGCACCATTGCTGGCGCCGTTGGAGCCGGATTTTCAATGGCGGGTTTCGCCATGCTGCATGCACGCTCACGCGGCGCGACATGGCGGCCGTTTGCCCTGTGGTTTGCCTATGCCTGCGCTTTGATCTTCAGCTTTACGCTCATCGTCTTCCTTCTGGCCGGTCTGTTCGACACATCGCGCAACGCGCCGGTCTCGAAGGCTGAAATTAAAACACCACCCAATAACGACAATTAACGACCAATTGAACTTGAAAGGAAAACTCAAATGGAAGTCATTCTTCTCGAACGCATCAGCCGCCTCGGCCAGATGGGTGAAACAGTCAAGGTAAAGGACGGCTTTGCCCGTAACTTCCTTCTGCCGCAGGGCAAGGCTCTTCGTGCCAACGAAGCCAACAAGAAGAAGTTCGAAGGCCAGCGCGCCCAGCTCGAAGCACGTAACCTTGAGCGCAAGACCGAAGCTCAGGCAATCGCTGACAAGCTCAACGGCAAGACATTCGTTGCTGTTCGCTCCGCCGGTGAAACCGGTCAGCTGTACGGTTCAGTCACGACGCGCGACATTGCTGACCTGATCACTGCAGAAGGTTTCTCGATCAACCGCAACCAGGTTGAGCTGAACACACCAATCAAGACGATTGGCCTGCACAAGATCGTTCTGGCTCTGCATGCAGAAGTCGAAGCAACTGTTACGATCAACATTGCCCGTACTGCCGATGAAGCCGAGCGTCAGGTAAAGGGTGAAGACCTCACCTCTGCTGAAGCCATCTACGGCATTGAAGAAACACCGCTTTCTGACGAATTCTTCGACGAAGACGAAGAAGGCGAAGAAAACGCCTGATTTTAAAGCAGAAACCACTCCTTGCGAGTGATGTTTGCTTTACCATAAAACACCCGGCAGAGATGTCGGGTGTTTTTTTGCTTTTCAGAATCAAAAAAACAGGTAGATTTATTTATCCTACCCCACGCCCGACCTTGGCTCTCCCTTGAGCCTCATAATGGCCGAGCTCTATCGTCAATGATGGAGATTGTTCATGAATGCCATCCTTAAGGCCGCCCTCTCGCGGCTTGTTCACACTGGTACACTTGTTATCACTGACTCCTCCGGCCAAAACCGCACCTTTGGTGATGGAACCGGAGAACCGATCCATTTCCGCATCAATACGGCCGCTGCCGAACGGCGGATTGCCTTTGATCCATCCCTGCATTTCGCCGAAGCCTATATGAACGGCGAACTCGATGTTCTCGATGGCGATATCTATGACGTCCTCAAGATCATTTTCGAAAATACCGGGGCAACCGTTGCCCGCGAGCCATGGATGCTGGCGCTGGAGGGCATTCGCCGTGCCACCCGCCGCCTGCACCAGATGAATACGCTTGCCCGTTCATCAAGCAATGTACACAGGCATTACGATCTGTCTGAAGACCTGTACCGGCTGTTTCTCGATACGGACATGCAGTATTCCTGCGCCTACTTCGAACATCCGGATGCAACGCTGGAAGAGGCACAGCTGGCAAAGAAACGGCACATTGCCGCCAAGCTGCTGGTAGAAAAGGGTCACAAGACCCTCGATATCGGCTGCGGCTGGGGCGGTCTGGGTCTCTACCTTGCCCGCCACCTTGATGCCAATGTGCAGGGTGTTACCCTGTCGCACGAACAGCATGGCATCGCCAACAAGCGGGCAGTTGACGAGGGTTTATCGGCACAGGCTCGCTTTGACCTGCGCGATTACCGCACCATTGATGACAGTTTTGACCGGATTGTCTCCGTGGGCATGTTCGAACATGTTGGCGTCGGGCATTTTGCCGAATATTTCCAGCATACGGCCCGGCTTTTGAAGAAGGACGGTGTTTTCCTTCTCCATTCTATTGGCCGTTCCGATGGCCCGTCCTATACGAATGCCTTTATCCAGAAGTACATTTTTCCGGGTGGTTACATCCCTGCCCTTTCGGAAGTGCTTCCGCATATTGAAAAGGCTGGCCTCGTTATCACCGATATCGAAATCCTACGGCTGCATTATGCCGACACGTTGCGCATCTGGCGTGAACGCTTCATGGCCAACCGCGACAAGGCAAAGGCGATCTATGATGAACGCTTCTGCCGCATGTGGGAATTCTATCTGGCTGCATCGGAATCGGCATTCCGCTGGCAGAACCTGATGGTGTTCCAGATACAGCTGGCACACCGGCAGGAAGCTGTGCCGCTAACGCGCAGCTATATCGAGAAAGAAGAAAAGCGCCTCAAGCGGCTGGAAAGCGAACGCAGCTGCGCCAATACGCAGATCGACAACCGGGAATCGGTTGCAGGACGTTAACGTTCGCGCACTTGAATAAAATTGGCCCGCCATGATCGTGATGATCGTGGCGGGCCAATTATTGATCCACAAGTCTCCGCTGCGGCTGCCCCCACTTCCCCTCCGTCATCCTCGGGCTTGACCCGAGGACCCACGGCAGAGGGGACTTTTCCGTAATCATGGCGCTGCGCAGCAATGGGTCCTCGGGTCAAGCCCGAGGATGACGGAGGGGAAGCGCACGGATGACGGAGAGAGTGTTGCCTAACGATAACAGTGAGGGAAGTGCTTGGTGAGATATCGAAGAAGGAGATGCTCCATATCATCGCCGACGGAAGTGCTGATGTGTCAATAGTACCAGACCAAGGAATAAAAGTTTTATCCCCCAAGGCTGTTAATAACGGGAATCATGGTACCGTTTCGTTCGGACCGTCATTGGTTGTCCAGAGCAGCTTTACACGCCATTTTTAACTGCTTACTGCGGAACAGGTATTGGAATCGGGGCGAAAATTAATATGGCTGAGGCAGCACGCAAATTCCTTGAGGTACGCGACAGTGGAGATAAGCTCTACCGCGAAGCGCCGAACAATATCGAAGCCGAGCAGGCGCTGCTGGGTGCTATTCTCATCAACAATGATGCGTTTTACCGTGTTTCCGACTTCCTGAAGGCCGTGCATTTTTACGAGCCATTGCATCGGAAGATTTTCGATGTGTCCTCGGACATGATCCGCATGGGCAAGATGGCGAATCCCGTCACGCTGAAAACCTTCCTGCCGACGGACGAAAAAGTCGGCGAGATGACGGTGATGCAATATCTCGTCCGCCTTGTCACAGAAGCGGTTACGGTCATCAATGCCGAGGATTATGGCCGCGCCATCTATGATCTTGCCACGCGCCGCGCGCTGATCACCATTGGCGAGGATATGGTGAATATCGCCTATGACGCGCCTGTTGATGTAATGCCGCAGGGCCAGATCGAAGACGCTGAACGCCGGCTGTTCGAACTGGCAGAAACCGGCCGTTATGATGGTGGCTTCCAGACCTTTACCGATGCGGTGAAAACCGCCGTGGATATGGCCAATGCCGCCTTCATGCGCGATGGTCATCTTTCCGGCGTCTCTACCGGCATCCATTCACTTGATAATCGTATGGGCGGTCTGCAGCCATCGGATTTGATCGTGCTGGCAGGTCGTCCCGGTATGGGCAAGACGTCGCTTGCCACCAATATCGCCTTCAATATTGCTGCGGCTTACGAGTCCGAGCAGCTGGCGGATGGCACGATCAAGGCCAAGAATGGCGGCGTTGTCGGCTTCTTCTCCCTCGAAATGTCGTCGGAACAGCTGGCAACCCGTATTATTTCCGAGCAATCGGAAATCAGTTCATCGAAAATCCGCCGTGGTGAAATCAACGAGGCGGAATTTGAAAAGCTGGTCGCCTGCTCGCAGCATATGCAGAAAGTGCCGCTCTATATCGATCAGACGGGTGGTATATCCATTGCCCAGCTTGCCGCCCGTGCCCGGCGCCTCAAGCGCCAGCGCGGCCTTGACGTTCTGGTCATCGACTATATTCAGCTGATGCAGGGGTCTTCCAAGAAGGCTTCGGAAAACCGCGTACAGGAAATCACCGAAATCACCACGGGTTTGAAAGCGCTCGGCAAGGAACTCAACACACCGATCATTGCCCTGTCACAGCTCTCCCGTCAGGTGGAAAGCCGCGAAGACAAGCGTCCGCAGCTCTCCGACTTGCGTGAATCGGGATCAATCGAGCAGGACGCCGACGTGGTGATCTTCGTTTACCGCGATGAATACTACATCAAGAACAAGGAGCCGAAGGAAGGCACCGAAGAGCATTTCAAGTGGCAGGCAGACCTCAAGGAAGCCATCGGCAAGGCGGAAGTCATTATCGCCAAGCAGCGTCACGGCCCCACAGGCACGGTAAAGCTCGCTTTCCAGGCGGAATTCACCCGCTTCACGGATCTTGCAGAAGAATCACACCTGCCGGAGCGGTTTGAGTAGGGTTGGTGATTGTGGTTCGTGGTTCGTGGTTCGACAAGCTCACCATGAGGGAGAGTGTGGATGCAACGATAATCGTCAACATTGCAGATCAAAAAGTTGCAGATCACCAACGTTGTAGCTCTAAAAGTTGCAGATCACAAAAGGTGCAGAATCTAGCACCCTTTCATCACCCCTCTCCCTCATGGTGAGCTTGTCGAACCACGAACCATCCGAAACAACCAAGGCTCTTTACCTTCCATCTAGTATCCAAATGAAAAGCCTCATACCATTTTGACCAGTTTAACCAGTCCGGACCTCATTGACTTGACCAGCACACAGCCCCACATCACCACCGCAGGCGCTGACCCTCGCCTTGCGGGCGGGCGGCTTACCATTGACCTTGATGCGCTTGTCGCAAACTGGAAGCTTCTCGCCGAAAGATCGAAGCCAGCCCAGACAAGTGCTGTCGTCAAGGCAAATGCCTATGGGCTTGGCATTGAGTATGTCGTGCCCGTGCTTTGGGACGCCGGATGCCGCACATTCTTTGTGGCGCTTGTTGAGGAAGGGTTGCGGGTTAAAGCAATTGCACCGGAAGCGCGGGTTTTTGTTCTCAATGGCCTGTTTGCCGAGGCCCGTTCTTTCTTTGAAACGTCGGGGCTTATTCCCGTTCTTGGCTCGCACTATGAAATCGACCTCTGGGCCCATGCCAATGCCAGCAGCGGATTGAATCTACCCTACGCACTGCATGTGGATACCGGCATGAACCGGCTGGGGCTGACCGTTGCAGAAGCAATTGACTTTGCCACCCAAGCCAAAGACATGCCTGTTCTGGTCATGACCCATCTGGCAACCGCCGATGAGCCGCGACATCTTCTCACCCAGCGGCAGATTGAGTCATTTCAACAGCTTCGCACTGCTTTTGCAGGCATTGAATCAAGCGTGTCCAATTCGTCAGGCATTTTCCACCCGGTTGGCATCGGTTCCGATCTGAGCCGACCTGGCATCGCCATGTATGGCGGCGAGCCGCTTGCGGGCGAACCCAATCCGATGCGCCCTGTTGTGACGGTCGAAGCGCGGGTTGTGCAAATCCGCACCGGCCTCAAAGGCGAGACATCAGGATATGGTGCAACGGCGCTGCTTGAGCGCGACACGCGCATTGCAATCTGCTCGACCGGCTATGCGGATGGTTATCTGCGCTCAGCCTCGGGCAGTGGCACACCGCTGCGCATTGCTGTACGCAAGGGTGGTGAGGGTTTTGTTGCCGGTCACAAAGTGCCCGTTATCGGGCGGGTGACGATGGACATGACATCCTTTGACATCACCGACCTGCCTGAAGATGCCGTCAAACCCGGCGACTATATCGAACTGTTTGGCCACAACATTCTGCTTGATGAGGCCGCGCGTGCCGCAGGCTCCATCGGCTTTGAACTGTTGACCGGGCTTGGAAACCGCTACCACCGTCGCTACCTCTATTCCGGAAAAGGCGATTGATGGCCAAGGCAAGAATTCAATTCATCTGTCAGAACTGCGGAGCTGTACACACGCGCTGGGCTGGCAAATGCGATGCCTGCGGCGAGTGGAACACGCTTGTCGAGGAAGGCACCGCGGGCGGAATCGGCAGCGGACCCGGCAAATTGTCGGGCCGTAAGGGACGTGCGGTCGCCCTCACCTCTCTTTCAGGCGAGATCGAGGATGCGCCGCGCATCCAGTCCGGAATTGGCGAGCTTGACCGTGTAACCGGTGGCGGATTCGTGCGCGGCTCGGCCATTCTCGTGGGCGGTGATCCCGGTATCGGCAAATCAACCCTGCTCACCCAAGCCGCCGCAGCATTGGCGCGGCAGGGCCACAAGGTCATCTATGTGTCGGGTGAAGAGGCGGTGGCGCAGATCAGACTGCGGGCACAGCGTCTGCACGCCGCCGACACGGATGTGCTTCTGGCCGCCGAAACCAATGTCGAAGATATTCTCGCCACCATTTCCGATTCCAAGCGGCCTGACCTGATCATCATCGATTCGATCCAGACGCTATGGACCGACGCCGCCGATTCGGCACCCGGCACGGTCACGCAGGTGCGCGCCGGGGCGCAGGCGATGATCCGTTTTGCCAAACAGACCGGTGCCGCCGTTGTTCTGGTTGGCCATGTCACCAAAGATGGTCAGATTGCCGGACCGCGCGTGGTCGAGCATATGGTCGACGCGGTGCTTTATTTCGAAGGCGAAGGCGGCCACCATTACCGCATCCTGCGCACGGTCAAGAACCGTTTCGGACCGACTGATGAGATCGGCGTGTTTGAAATGTCCGATCGCGGCTTGCGCGAAGTTGCCAATCCGTCCGAGCTTTTTCTCGGCGAACGCAATGACAAATCGCCGGGAGCCGCGGTTTTTGCCGGGATGGAAGGCACACGCCCAGTACTGGTGGAAATTCAGGCGCTGGTCGCACCCTCATCGCTTGGCACGCCGCGCCGTGCGGTTGTTGGCTGGGACGGCAACCGCCTTTCGATGATTCTGGCGGTGCTCGAAGCCCATTGCGGTGTCAGGTTCGGCCAACACGATGTTTACCTCAATGTGGCGGGTGGATACCGGATTTCCGAGCCCGCAGCCGATCTTGCGGTTGCATCTGCACTGGTTTCATCCATTGCTGGTATTGCCCTTCCGGCCGATTGCGTCTATTTCGGCGAAGTCAGCTTGTCTGGCGCCGTTCGCCCGGTGGCGCATGCGGTGCAGCGGCTGAAGGAAGCAGAGAAGCTTGGGTTCAAGCAGGCAGTTCTTCCCAAGGGAAGCAACGACGTGCCAAAAGGACGCAACGCCCCTCTGACCGAGACGGCATCACTACCGGACCTTGTGGCCCGGATTGCGGCGTCGGGACCTGCGCATAAACCCAAAAATCCTGTTTGATTTTTGGAAAGAGTTATGCGCCGCTAAAAATGCTACTGCGTCCTTTACGCGTCCGAGAGGATGCGTGGCGCAGTAGAAAGGCAAAACGCGACGACTGACCTGATACCGCCATTATCTAAAGGCTGTGTGGGTCAGACTTGGATTGGGGATACATGGAAATGCCTATTACGTTGCTTGACGGAATTCTTTTGGGCATCACTCTCGTTTCGGCGGTACTGGCCATGGTGCGCGGTTTTTCGCGCGAAGTGCTGTCCGTTGTCTCATGGGCAGCGGCTGCGGCTGCGGCCTATCTCTTTTACAAGCCCGTCGTGCCTTTCCTTGCGCCCTATATCAGCAATGAAACCATTGCCCAGATTGCAGCGGCCGGTATCGTCTTCATCGTTACGCTGATTATCGTCTCGGTTATCACCATGAAGATCGCCGATTTCATCATCGACAGCCGTATCGGCGCGCTGGATCGCACACTCGGTTTCCTCTTCGGCGCTGCCCGCGGTGTTCTGCTTGTGGTTGTTGCGATGCTGTTCTTCAATTGGCTCGTAACCGAGAACCAGCCTGCATGGGTTTCACAGGCAAAATCCAAGCCAATGATCGACTCACTCGGCGCAAAGCTGATGAGCCTGCTGCCTGAGGACCCGGAAGCAACCATTTTGAAGCGTTTGAAGCCCGGATCGGCGACGGCTCCGGACGCGACAACAGCGCCGGAACCCAAGGAAGATATCCCGCCTGAAGGCACAACACCCAAGCCTTAACAGCTTTTTGGGTGCGACAAAGGGTTAACTTGGCGTTTGCGTGGTAATACCCCACATAGTGTGGCATAATGGAATGACAGATCTTACAGTTGAATCTGCGGCGAAAGGCTTGCGGTAATGACCGACATTTTTCGTGATGAGACCCCTCTCATGTCCCTTGACGACGACACACTGCATGAAGAGTGCGGTGTGTTTGGCATTTTGGGGCATCCGGATGCCGCAACGCTGACGGCGCTGGGGCTGCACGCCCTGCAGCATCGCGGGCAGGAAGCGGCAGGTATCGTCTCCTATGATGGCAAGCAGTTCTGCTCGGAACGCCGTATGGGCCTCGTCGGCGACCATTACACCAATCCTGCGACACTGGCTCAATTGCCGGGTGATCGGGCCATCGGCCATGTGCGTTATTCCACAACCGGCGATCCTGCGCTTCGCAATGTCCAGCCGCTGTTTGCGGAACTGGAAATCGGCGGTATTGCCATTGCCCATAACGGCAACTTCACCAACGGCCTGACGATGCGGCGCAAGCTCATCGCTGATGGTGCCATCTGCCAGTCCAATTCCGATACGGAAGTTGTCCTGCACCTCATCGCCCGCTCGCGCAGCACCACATCGTCAGACCGCTTCATTGATGCGATCCGCCAGATGGAAGGCGGCTATGCGATGCTCGCCCTCACCCGCACCAAGCTGATTGCAGCGCGTGACCCCATTGGCATCCGTCCACTCGTCATGGGTGATCTGGACGGCAAGCCAATCTTTGCCTCCGAAACCTGCGCGCTTGATATTATCGGCGCGAAGTTTGTCCGCGATATTGAAAACGGCGAAGTGGTTGTCTGCGAAATTCAGGCTGACGGTTCGATCAGCATTGAGGCCTTCAAGCCGCAAAATCCGAAGCCCGAGCGTATGTGCCTGTTCGAGTATGTCTATTTCGCCCGGCCTGACTCCGTGGTTGGTGGCCGCAATGTCTATACGGCGCGCAAGAATATGGGCGTTAATCTCGCCAAGGAAGCACCGCTGGAAGCCGATGTTGTGGTTCCGGTTCCCGATGGCGGCACCCCTGCTGCAATCGGCTTTGCGCAGGCGAGCGGCATTCCGTTCGAACTCGGCATCATCCGCAACCATTATGTCGGCCGTACCTTTATCGAACCCACCCAGTCGATCCGTGCTTTCGGCGTCAAGTTGAAGCATTCAGCCAATCGGGCAGTGATCGAAGGCAAGCGCGTTGTGCTGGTGGACGATTCCATCGTGCGCGGCACCACTTCGGTCAAGATCGTCCAGATGATCCGCGATGCGGGTGCGCGTGAAGTGCATATCCGTGTTGCCAGCCCGATGATCTATCATCCTGACTTCTACGGCATTGACACACCGGATGCGGACAAGCTGCTGGCAAACCAGCATGCGACGCTTGCCTCCATGTGCAAATATATTGGTGCAGACTCGCTCGAGTTTCTGTCGATTGACGGGCTTTACCGGGCGGTCAGCGGTGCGCCGCGCGACGCAAGTTCGCCGCTGTTCACCGATCATTACTTCACTGGTGATTATCCGACCCGGCTTGTTGACCGGGACGGTATCAGCAATGTGCGCCAGTTCGCGCTTCTCGCAAATAACGGCTAACGGTTGAGTTTCCATTCATGATTTCTGACGGCAGTTTTCGGCTGGACGGCAAGCTTGCGCTTGTAACCGGCGCATCCCGCGGCATTGGCTATTTCCTTTCCAAAGAACTTGCAGCGCGCGGTGCGCATGTGATTGCCGTTGCCCGCACGGTGGGCGGGCTTGAAGAACTCGACGATGAAATCGTCGCCGCTGGCGGCTCGGCGACACTGGTTCCGCTTGATCTGACCGACATGCCCGCCATCGACCGGCTCGGCGGCTCCATCTATGAGCGCTGGGGCAAACTCGACATTCTGGTTGCCAATGCGGGTGTTCTCGGCACGATTTCTCCGATTGGCCATGTGGAAGCAAAAGTCTTCGACAAGCTGATGAATATCAATGTTTCCAGCGTCTGGCGGCTGATCCGCACCACAGACCCGCTGCTGAAGCTCTCTGACGCGGGCCGCGCACTTCTCCTGTCATCGGGCGCTGCACATTCGGCCCGCGCCTATTGGGGCCCCTATGCGGCTTCCAAGGCCGCTGTCGAGGTGATGGGCCGCAGCTGGGCCGATGAAGCCCGCCAGACAAAGCTGCGCGTCAACTCGGTCAACCCCGGCGCAACCCGTACCGCCATGCGCGCGCAAGCTGTTCCGGGCGAAGACCCCGAAACTTTGCCAACACCCGCCGAAGTTGCCGCCAAGATCGCCCTCATTCTCGATCCGAAGATTGATGATACGGGCAAGCTCTATGATGTGCGCGCCGGTAAGCTGCTGGGCTACAACAATCCGAGTTAGTGAGTGGATAGTAGTGAGTAGCAAGTGGTTCGTGGTTCGTGGTTCGTGGTTCGACAAGCTCACCATGAGGGAGAGTGTGGATGCAAGATAATCGTCATGGGTGCAGAACTTGACTCCTCATACCCCACCCATCTCCGTCATCCTCGGGCTTGACCCGAGGACCCACGGCTAAGGAGAGCAGATCAATCCGTATGTTCAGCGCCTTTAGTTTGTGGGTCCTCGGGTCAAACCCGAGGATGACGGAGAGATTGGAGGATTGCGGGCAGCTAAATTCTGCACCCATGACGATTATCTTGCATCCACACTCTCCCTCATCCCGAGCTTGTCAAAGGGCACAGCGGGAAATGCAGCGACAAACTCACGCCTCAGCAAACTGCCATCACCCAGCCAACCGAATAACCGTCCCACCTGAGTTATCCCGTGCCAGAGCATTGGCCCGCCATGCCCTGGGGCTCATACCGGTAACGCGCAGGAACTCGCGGTTGAAGTTGGATTTGGTCTGAAACCCGGCATCAAACATGACGTTGGTAACTGATAGCTCCGTATCAGCCAGCAGACGGCAGGCTTCCTTCACCCTGAAATCATTGACATATTGCGAGACGCTCATCGCCTTGACCCGGTTGACGGCAGTGGAAACCTGCCGGGCTGACAGGCCCATCTTGCGGGCAAGACGGTTCAGATTAAGATCAACATCGCGGTAGAGCGCGCGGGATTGCATCAGGCTGTCGAGCGCGGCGGCGATATCCGTATCCTCACCGCTCGGAGCCACCGGCAAAGCGCCCTCTTCCGCGCTAGTGTCAATGTGCTCCTCCGGTCGGCTGGTCCCGGCAACCGTCGCCGCCGCACCCAGAACCAGCATGGCAAGCACATTGCCAATAGCAACGATGCGGCCTGAATGCATACCGCCTGACTCGGCAAAATCCCAGCTGATGACAACATCGATGATTGCAGAACTGGCAATGGCAAAAGCTGTGATCTGCAGCGCCCTGTAGGCACTGATAACGCCATCCAATCGGGATGAGCCCAGTGCATCGGGTCCGCGCCATGCCAGACGGCAAAGCGCAATTCCATAGCCTGCAAAAATGACAATGATCGTCAGAGATATCGGCGCGGGCCAGAAAGCGATCAGGCCAATGATCAGCAATGTTGGTAAGACGTGCATCAGGAGAAGCGGACGCTTTGTTGGAGGGCGTTCGGTGCGCAGGCCTTCAAAGCTCAACCATGCGAGCGTTGCAATGATGACCGCAAGAACCGCCTGCAGCGGCAATATCTCCAGCATATTATAACCCCAGCGGATACCGATCACGACCGATTGCAAGGCATAGACCGAAATCAAAGCCAGAAAGAATGGATTTGTAACGCTGCCATCATTGCGCCTGATCATCTGGATCAGGAGAACGACGAGCAGGACAGCAACCACAAAGGGCAATGGAACAAACAGCATGAAGATGTCCGGCATGAGTTGACTGCCCGCACTATGTCCTGAAACGCGATCCCGGACGACCTGAATTGTGATCAAGGTCGAGATAACGGTGAAAAGGCCCTCCTGTGGCTCCAACGCCAATCATCAGGAGCGCACCATGCTAAACCTTCTCACCGCCATTCTGCTTCTCTTCGGAACGATAACGCCAAGTGCGGCACAGGCCGGTTCGCTGCTTGATATCGGGCAGATCAACAGGGTCGCCATATCAGGCGAAGCAAGCCGCATCGAATTTGCTACAAGCAACACCGAGCCCTATCAGGCACGCATTACCAGCACCCGCTCCGGCTGGTTTTCCGGTTGGTCTTCAAGCTGGTTTTCCAATGAATGCGCCACCCGTACGACCATGGAGATCAGGGATCAGACCTTGCTCATCCACGTGGTGAACGCACCATTTCTCAGCCTCTCCGATTGCGAAGTCTCGATCCGCGCGAACCTGCCAGCAAATGCCAGCATCAACATTGAGCAAGCGGCGCTATCCGCCCGGCTTACCGGTGAATACGGCAATGTGTTTGTAAAAGGCCATGCGGCTGATTTCTCACTGGATGGCCATGCCTCCAACGTCGATATCTCAGGCGATGCAGTGCGCAGCGACTTGCGCTTCGCCCATATCAGCAACACCGAGACGATCCGGCTTGATTCCCATGCGCTCGATGCGTCCTTCACCTTCGGCGGTGATGTGCCGATCAATTACACAGTGGATGCCAAGGCTTCGTTCATCGACAGCAAACGGGACAGCACGCCCGGCGCCAAACCCTCCATCGCGATCAAAAGCAACTATGCCCGCGTGACGATCCGCTAATCCTGTCAATCATCAATTAAGGAACACCATCATGAAAGTGCTCAAGCTTGCCGTATTATCAGCCTGTTTCACCATGGCTACACTGCAAATGGTATCCGCAGCAGGGCTGCAATTCATTGATGTGCCAGATGATAGCCGTGGTCCTGCACTGGATGCGGCGGTGTGGTACCCCTGTACCGGTGAACCAGCGCCGGTGGATATTGGCTTTGATTATTCAACAGCCGTGAAGGACTGTCCCCTGACGGGCGAAAAACTCCCACTCATCGTCATCTCACATGGCGTCGGGGGTTGGTACGGCAATTTCCACACCCTTGCGGAAAAGCTTGCCGATGCGGGCTTTGTTGTCGCCGCCATCAATCATCCAAGAGACGGCGGACGCTCCAAAACGCGCGACCCCGGCGATATCGCCTCAATGACCCAACGCCCCGTTGATATGACGCGTATGCTGGACTTTCTGCTGGCGTCATGGCCGGATCATTTTCGAATCGATATGGCCCATATTGGTTTCTTCGGTTTTTCCCGAGGCGGCTTTACCGGGCTTGGCATGATCGGCGGCAATCCCGACTGGAAGAAACTGCTCGACAACTGCCCTGTTTATCCGGGAAATCGCTTCTGCGAACAAATCCGCGCCGGTGCCATTGCCCCACTGACCGCCGATCCGCGCATCCGTGCCGCTGTCATTGCCGATCCGGCGGGCGGCAGCCTGTTCACCCCGGAGAGTTTAGGCCGTGTGACCGTACCCGTACAACTCTGGGGTTCAGCATATGGCGGCGACGGTCTATCCCCTGCCGATGCAGCCGCCGTCGCCGAACGCTTGCCAGTCAAGCCCGACTATCACCTCGTGGCAAACTCCGGCCATTTCTCATTCCTGCCACCCTGCTCCGAGGCCTTTGCCAAACTCGTTGCAAACTCTGGCGACGGAGAACTCTGCACCGATGCGCCGGGCTTTGACCGCACAGCCTTCCATAAGCAGTTCAATACGGATGTCCTGGCGTTTTTCCAGACGCATTTGATGGGTAAGGAACCAAGCAAATAGGGAGGTGGTGTGTGAGGATGCAAAGCCTCAGCAGCGTGGTGCGTGGTTTGCCCTTCGGCAAGCTCAGGAAGCTCACCATGAGGGACATACCTTCCCGTCATCCTCGGGCTTGACCCGAGGACCCATGACTAAAGAGTTCAAACAAATCAGCAGGCGTTGCGTTTTAAGATTGTGGGTCCTCGGGTCAAGCCCGAGGATGACGGGGGAGGTAAGCTCCTCATGGTGAGCTTCATGAGCTTGTCGAACCACGAACAACCAGCGAACCACAGAACCTTGCAGTCCACTCTCAGGAAGCTGCTGGCGTCTCTGAAACAGCAACAGCGGCGGCATCAGCAGCTTCGTGGCGTTTCCATGCCCGGGCGCTGAATGGCAGGGTGATAAAGAAGCCGATGGTCGTCAGCGTCAGTGTTTCCCACGTATAGCTCATCAGGAAAGCAACATAGACAACAATGGCCAGAAAGCTCGGCATTACCCAGTCAGAGCGCAGTTTCGTTCCAGCGGCCTTGCCGCTGAAAACAGGCAGGCGGCTGATCATCAGGATTGCCACACCCACCGTATAGGCTGCACCGGCAAAGGCCAGCGGGCGTGTTGGAGCAAGCCCTAAAAAGCCGAGATAGACAGGCAGCATCACCAGCATCGCGCCCGCAGGGGCCGGAACGCCGGTGAAAAAATTGTTCTGCCACAGCGGCTTGCCGACCACGTCCAGCATCACATTGAAACGGGCAAGGCGCAGGCAGCAGGCAATGCAATAAAGCAGCGCCGCGATCCAGCCGAAGGACCGGGCCTGATCGAGCATATAGGCATAGAGAACCAGCGCCGGTGCGACACCGAAATTGACAATATCGGCAAGCGAATCCATCTGCGCACCGAATTTCGTCGAGCCCTTCATCATGCGGGCAATGCGCCCGTCAATGCCATCAAGGAAAGCAGCGAGCAGAACCATCGAAACTGCCAGCTCAAACCGGTTCTCAAAGGCCAGCCGGATACCGGTAAGGCCGGCACAGATGGCCAGAACCGTGATCACGTTGGGAATGAGATAGCGCATGGGAATGCGCGAGCCTGTCGGCTCCTTCACCTCAGGCTTATCGTCAAACAGCGGATCGGTATCAGCTTCGCTCATGCCGCGCGCCTCAGCTGATACGGACCAGCGGAGCGCTGGGCTCGCCGCCGAATTCCGCAAGCACACTTTCACCACCAATGGCTGTCTGACCAACAGCAACGCGCGGGGCAAAACCTTCAGGCAGATAGACATCAACGCGCGAGCCGAAGCGGATCAGGCCAAAGCGTTCGCCAATCGAAATGGAATTGTTTTCATCCGCCCAGCAGACGATACGGCGGGCAACCAGACCGGCGATCTGCACAACCGCGACCTGCCCGTTTGGGCTGTCGATCACAAGGCCGTTGCGTTCATTCTCGGCGCTGGCCTTGTCGAGTTCAGCATTGAGGAATTTGCCCGGCTTGTGAACGATTGTCGTGATGCGGCCGCGCACTGGCGCGCGGTTGATGTGGCACGAAAACACATTCATGAACACGGAAATGCGGGTCATTTCCCGGTCGCCAAGATTAAGCTCACGCGGCGGAACCGCGGGGCCAACCGCGGAAATAAGGCCGTCGGCGGGGCTTATCACCAGTTTATCGTCCGTGGGTGTCACGCGCTGCGGATCGCGATAAAAATAGATGCACCAGGCCGTGAGGATGAGGCCGATCCAGAACAGGGGTTCCCAGAAATAGCCGAGAACCACGGTCACACCGGCAAAACCGGCGATGAACGGATAACCCTCCCGGTGGATGGGTACCAGCGTGTTGCGGATGGAATCGACAAGGCTCATTGGTTTGTTCCTGACAGCGCCAAATACTCGCCCGGCAGCATATACGCGCCACCGGAATTGCGCGTTACTTATCGGAGATTGGCAGCGGGAGCAAACCTTTCAACCCGGCCTGGACAATTCATCAGCAGAATTATTCATTGGCCGGGTTTTGCTGGGCGCGACGTTTTAAGGTTCGACGGCGACATCCAAAGCTGGCTTGCCGCGTACGACGACGCCAAGATCGTCCTCCTCGCGCACCTTGCGCAGACGCTCTTCAGCCTCGGTTGCTTCGCGCTGGCGGTTCCACATGGAGGCGTAAAGGCCATTCTCTGCCAGAAGTGCCGTATGCCTTCCCCGCTCGGCAATCACACCATCCTTGAGCACAATGATTTCATCAGCGCCGATAATGGTTGAGAGACGATGGGCGATGACCAGCGTCGTGCGGTCACGGCTGACGAGATCAAGCGCCGCCTGAATTTCATGTTCCGTGGCGCTGTCGAGCGCCGAGGTCGCCTCATCGAGGATCAGGATGGGCGGCGCTTTGAGAATGGTGCGCGCAATCGCAACCCGCTGCTTCTCGCCGCCTGAGAGTTTTAACCCGCGTTCGCCGACCATGGCGTCATAGCCCTCGGGCAGGCTTTTGATAAAACTGCCGATCTGGGCAAGATCAGCCGCATTGCGCACTTCTTCTTCGCTCGCTGTGATGCGGCCATAACGGACGTTGTAGGCGATGGTATCATTGAACAGGACCGTATCCTGCGGCACCATGCCAATCACCGCGCGCAGGCTCTCCTGCGTCACATCACGGATATCCTGACCATCAATGCTGATTGATCCGCCCTGAATATCGTAGAACCGGTAGAGCAGGCGCGACAATGTCGATTTGCCAGCGCCGGATGGGCCGACAATGGCAACAGTCTTGCCAGCGGGTACCTCGAAGCTCACTCCCTTGAGGATTGGACGCTTCGGATCATAGGCAAACATCACATTGTCAAAGCGCACCGCACCCCGCTCGATAACCAGCGGCTTGGCATCAGGCTTGTCAGTAACTTCCTGTTCCACATCGAGAAGGTCGAACATCTGCTCAATATCCGTCAGGCCCTGCCGGACTTCGCGATAGATAAAGCCGATGAAATTGAGCGGGATCGAGAGCTGCATCAGCATGGCATTGATGAAAACGAAATCGCCAAGGGTCTGCGTACCAGCCAGAACCTCCCTGCCCGACATGATCATCATCACAGCCATGCCGATACCGAAAATGACGGCCTGACCAAAATTCAGCCAGCCAAGCGATGTCCAGATGCGGGTTGCCGAGATTTCATAACGCGCCATGGCCGCGTCGAAACGCTTGGCTTCCATCTGCTCGTTGCCGAAATATTTGACCGTCTCGAAGTTCAGCAGCGAGTCAATCGCCTTGGTGTTGGCGTCCGTATCGGAGTCGTTCATGTCGCGGCGGATGTTGATGCGCCAGTCGCTGGCACGGATCGTAAACCACGTATAAAGCCAGACCGTTGCCACCACTACGGCCAGATAGGACAGGCCGTAAGCAAAGGCGAAAATCACGGCGGTCATCAGAAATTCGATGATCGTCGGTGCCGTATTGAGGATGGTGAACCGGACGATGGTTTCAATGCCCTTGGTGCCACGCTCAATAATGCGCGACAGACCGCCCGTGCGCCGTTCCACATGGAAGCGCAGCGACAGATTGTGCATATGGACGAAGGTCTTATAGGCAAGTTTTCGCACCGCATATTGCCCGACGCTGGCAAACAATGCATCGCGCAGCTGGTTAAGGCCAGCCTGAATGATCCGCGCCGCGTTATAGGCAGCAACCAGCATGAGCGGGCCCACCAGAATGAGCGGCACCAGATCGGAGGCCACGAACTTGCCATTCAGCGCATTTGTTGCCCATTTGAAGAAGTACGGCACCAGAATGAGCACAATTTTGGAAATCAGCAGATAAAACGATGCCCAGACGACCCGCATTTTCAGGTCAGGTCGCTCATCGGGCCACATATAGTCCCAAAGATTGCGAATGGTCTGGAGTGTTTTGCCAGACTCGGAAGAGACGGTTTTTTCAGCCACGATTATTCCTTGATGGCCGCAGCGTTTACCCGCGCTGCCGGCACAATAATATCGGGTGGACAGCAAAGATTGGCCATATCGCTGACAAGGGCGGCGACATCGGCAAACGCGTCCGGATTGATGCTGTAATGGGAACTCTGACCTGATTGCCGGTAATTCACCAGTCCGGCATCAACCAGTATTTTCAGATGTTGCGATACGGTCGACTGCGCCAGATCAAGCGTGGCGACAATATCCTTGCAGCAGGAGGTATTCATCCCGGCAAGCTGCCTGATAATGCGCAAGCGGGCCGGATGGGCAAGCGCGGTCAGTATCCGCGCTGTCTCCACATCAGACATTGCCTGTTGAAATCGATTGCTGCATTTCATCGTTCATCGGCGATAAACGATATAACTTTCTAATGCAAGGATAAAAGAAAGGCCGCCTTTGCGCAAAGACGGCCCTCCTCGAGCAGATAATTCTATTGCGGCGCCGTCTTGTCTTTTTCAGGCAGGGCAAAAACCTGACCGGGGAAAATCACATCCGGGTTCTGGATCTGCTCTTTGTTGGCAAGATAGATCGTCGTGTAGCGGGTTCCCTCACCATAGGTGCGGCGGGATATCGTCCAGAGATTGTCGCCGCGCCGGATGATGACGGAACCATCGACATTCTTGAGCGCCGCACCGGTGTCATTGCTCTGAGCCTGTTCGGTTCCAGCTGCTGGCGCTGTTTCGGTTGAAGCCTGCGGCGCTGTCGCCGGAGCTTCGGTGGCTGGTGCAGGCGCAATGGCCGATACACGTTCACCGGCTTCGCGCTTGAACGGCACGGCGGCCCGCGCAATGACTGTTACGCCATCTTTCTCAACCATATCGGCGCGAATGATATAGTCACCCACCGGCAAATCGCGCGTGGTCTGTACAAGGAAATGTCCATCTGCACCTGTCTTGGTCGAGCCAATGAGATCGTCATTGGCATAGACCTTGACCGTTGAACCCGCATCGGCAATGCCAGCGATGAAAAGCTTGCTGCCTTCAATTTCAACAGCTTCGACGACAATGCGGGCCTTGGCAGCTGGCTGCTTGACCGGCTTATCGCCGGTGGGTGCCGCCGTTGTGGCTGGCGCATTCAAAGCGGCCTGTGCGGGCACCTCAGGCTTGGTGATCATACGGCTCGGTTGGCCCGATTGTTCGACCAGCGCCAGAACCTGCCCGGTTTTGGTTTCCGGAATGGATACAATCGCTGTCTCAAGCGAGGTCATTGCACTGCCATCCGGAGCAGTTGAGCGCAGCACAAGCTGATAATCGCCGGGCTTCAATGGATCATCGAGAACGATAACGAATTCGCCTGATGGCGAGGCTTTGGTGCTGCCGATCACTTGCCCGCGCGCCAGAAGATCGACTTTACCGTCATTTGCTGCCTTACCGGCAATAACGATCGTCCCTTTGGGATCAACACGCAGAACATCAAAAGCGGGCACACCGGGCTTTGCGGGAGATGCATCCGCGGGTGCTGGTGCCGTTCCGGCGGCGGGCGTTGTCGCATCAGCGGATGTCGCCGGGGCAGGTGCAGCAACTTGCGGCTGTTCGGCTGGCTTTTGTGCCGGTTCGGCTGGCTTTGGAGCAGCCGGCGCAGGCGCTGTTCCATCGGCTGTCACAACGGGCACACCGGGAGTGGGCTTACCCGGAAAAAACCCCAGATAGGCGGCAACCAGACCCAAAGCGACAACAACTCCAAATCCCAGCAGTGCAAACTTGTTCTTGATCATTATTCCCCGACCCTCTTGATGGTTTTGGTCTAGCGCCTTTTCTACCTTGCTACAAGAAAACCCTTTAAATTCAGCCTTATTCCCTGTGATTATTAGACTGAAATGGCAATTCGAAACTTTTGTCGCATCTGCAGAAGCTTGACGTTTCGCAAGGCAGGAGGCACCACTTTCCAAATGAGCAAGATTCGATCGATTTGTGTTTACTGCGGCTCCTCTCCGGGCCGTGATCCGATTTACAAACAGAGCGGCAAGATACTGGGCAAGTCCATCGCCGAAAACGGGCTTGAACTGGTTTATGGCGGCGGCACCAAAGGCATTATGGGTGCCGTGGCAGATGGCGTCATGTCCGCAGGTGGCAAGGTCACAGGGATCATTCCGAAGTTCCTGATGAACAAGGAAGCCACCGAACATGCGCTTGGCCAATTGTCAGAGCTGATCATCACCGAGGATATGCATGAGCGCAAACACAGGATGTTTGAACGCTCCGATGCTTTCGTCACCCTGCCCGGCGGCATCGGCACGGTGGAAGAGATTGTCGAGGTCATGACCTGGGCGCAGCTTGGACGTCATCGCAAGCCGATGGTTTTTGCCAATATTAACGGTTTCTGGAATCCGATGCTGGCGCTTATCGATCACATGAAGGCCGAAGGTTTTGTCCATACGTCACATTTGGTCAATCCGCTTGTGGTAGACCATGCGGAAGATATTGTTCCGGCGATCCTTGATGCGGCAGCAAAGGGTGATCGGGACGGCGACGAAGCAATCATCGAACGGCTGTAGCTGAAAGGAACGGGGATTTCATGGTTCAAACATTGAGCTTAGATCCCCAACCGGACGCAAAACGTCTCAACAATGATGATTTTGTCATCGCCTTCAGTTTTGGTGCCGACGGTTCGCTGCTTGGTGAACCGGTCGCTACAGCTGACAGGGCATGGACATGGAAAAGTTACGCGCTTGCTGATGCGCGGGCGCGTCGCAGTCTCGAAACGGACAAAGCCCTATCGGAAAGCGTACGCGAGGCGTTCCTCTCCTCCGGCGACCAATGCCAGATCAGTTATGAGGATGGATGGCTTTTCGGTGAATTGCCCGATCTGCAACACGAGCATTATGGCGATCCGCGTGAACTTGGCTATTTCCGCTTTGCCTTCAACAAGAGCCTTTTCATCAGTGGCCGCCGCCATCCGCTGCAGTCGGTCGATGATGTGCGCCAATCCATCAATCGCGGCAAGACCAAGCCCGCCTCGCCCATAGCGCTGTTCAGTGCCATCTTCCGGCGCTTCCTTGATCTCCTGAAGGCTGAAATCACCCAGCTTTCCGAAACGCTCGATTCCATCGAAGATCATATCGTTGGTGAGAACTGGCAGGGTGAGCGTGAGCGGCTGGTGCCGGTGCGCCGCCAGATTGTGGTTTTCCATCGCTATCTCACCGCCGCAACCAGTCTGTTCCGCCACATCGACCATGCGGACCGGCGTGCTCTGCCTGAGGATCTTGACGATCTGATTGAGGGATTGTCGATCCGCGCCGCCACGCTGCATGCTGAAGGCGAACAGTTGCAACAACGCGCAAGACTGTTGCAGGACGAACTTCTGGCCAAATTGACCGACCAGTCCAACCGGTTTCTCTACGTCTTGTCCGTGATGACGGCGGTTCTCTTGCCAAGCACCGTTATAACGGGCCTGTTTGGCATGAATACAGCTGGCCTGCCCTTTGCCAACAACCCACATGGCTTCTGGATCGTTGGGTTGCTTGCGCTCATTATCTCAGGGATGGTTTATCTGCTTGTGCGCAAGATCGGTGGCTCGGGGCGTTGATCTGGGTGGGCCTTTGCAGGCTGCATCGCCGGATATGCGCCCTTTGACAAGCTCAGGATGAGGGAGTGTGTCGATTGCAATGATAATCGCCGAAGTTGCAGATCACAAAGGTTGCAGAACTTGGCTCCCCTTACCACCCACCTCTTCCCGTCATCCTCGGGCTTGACCCGAGGACACACAGCTAAGGAGATCAAACGAACTTGGTTGCTCGGAGCTTTTTAATTATGGGTCCTCGGGTCAAGCCCGAGGATGACGGAGAAAGGTGCGGGGAGAGTCAAGTTCTGCAATCTTTGCGATTAGCTTTGCATCCACACCCTCTCTCATGGTGAGCTTGTCGAACCACGAACCGCGCACCACGGCACACCAGTAGTGATACTGATTAAACGGCTAGCGCCTTCACCTTGCGCGATTCACGCAGCATGGACCAGGTGTAGATCACCAGCGCTGCCCAAATCATCGCGAATGCAATGAATTGTTCATGGGAGAATGGCTCGCCAAACACAAAGATGGCGCACAAAAACACGATGGTCGGCGCAAGATATTGCATCAGGCCGATGGTGGTGTAGCGCAGGAGCTTGGCACCAAAAGCATAAAGAATAAGCGGAATGGCCGTGGCGGGACCGGCAAACAGCAACAGCCCGATGTCATGGCTGCTGCCATTGACGAAATGGCTTGTTCCCTGTGCTATCGTCCAGAAAATGAAACCGAGCGACGGAACGGACAGGATCAGCACTTCCAGCATGAAACCCTGTGTTGGCCCGATGGGCAGCGTCTTGCGGAAGAAGCCGTAAAAACCAAAGCTGAAAGCCAGAACCAGCGAAATCCATGGCAATCCGCCGGACGAAATCGTCAGTAGCAGGACAGCACCAGCCGCAAGAGCAATGGCAACCATCTGCGGGCGCGTCAGCCTTTCCGACAGGAAAACACTGCCGAGCACGACATTCACCAGCGGATTGATGTAATAGCCGAGCGCCGTATCAACCGCGTGCCCCGCGCCGATGGCCCAGACATAGGTGCCCCAATTGATGGTAATGAGCGTTGCCGTCAACGTCGCCATCGCCAACATGCGCGGCGTCTTGAACGCGGTTTTCAGATCATCGAAGCGGCCAAGCCACCAAAGGACGACGCCAGCAATTGGCACCGACCAGACAATGCGGTGCGAGACAACCTCAAGGGTTGGCATGTAATCAACAGCCTTCAGATAAAACGGCAGGATGCCCCAAAGCAGATAGGCAGAAAGCGCAAAGATAAAGCCTTTCCTGCCATCGGACATTCCCGGTTGTGCTTCAGTCACTATTGTTCCAGCGCCAAGGCTGCTTTGATTAATCTGTTCGCTCATGGGGCGATGATCTATGCTTATCGCCCCACAACGTCCATTGAATTCCACTGATCATTCCATCAAGGCTCTTGATGTTTTGAGCCAATTTGAATGAAAATCATGGAAACCTGACTACTCAGCAGCAATTTTGCCGGCAAGATCGCGATTTTTCATCAATTTATAGACGACAGAGTCCATAAGCGCCTGAAACGACGCATCGATAATGTTGTCGGAAACACCCACCGTCCACCAGCGCACATTGCTGGAGTCAGTCGATTCGATCAGTACGCGGGTAATGGCTTCCGTGCCCCCATTGAGGATACGCACCTTGAAGTCTGCCAGCACCAGATCATTGATCTCGTTCTGGTAGCGTCCCATGTCCTTGCGCAGGGCCAGATCGAGCGCATTCACAGGGCCATGCCCTTCGGCAACGGACATGCGATGCTCGCCATCAATTTCAACGCGGACCACGGCCTCCGAGACAGTCTTGATATTGCCATTGGCATCAAAGCGGCGCTCGACCATGCAGCGAAAGGAATCCACCTTGAAGAACTCAGGCACTGTGCCAAGCGTACGGCGGGCGAGAAGCTCGAAGCTCGCATCAGCACCCTCATAGGCATAGCCTTCCGCCTCGTGCTCCTTGACCAGTGCAATCAGCGTATCGAGCCGTGGATCATTCTTGGCAACGGATATACCACGCCGCTCCAGCTCATTGATGAAGTTGGACTTGCCGCCCTGATCCGACACCATGACCTTGCGCCGGTTGCCGACTGTTTCCGGTGGCACATGTTCGTAAGTCGCGGGCTCCTTGATCAGCGCCGAGGCATGGATGCCAGCCTTGGTGGCAAAAGCCGATGTGCCGACAAAAGCGCCCTGCGCATTGGGGGCACGGTTGAGCAATTCGTCAAAACTGCGCGACAGGCGTGTGAGGCCCTTCAGTTTTTCCGGACTGATGCCAGTTTCGAAACGGCTCGACCATGCGGGCTTCAAAGCCAGCGTCGGAATGATAGTGATCAGATTGGCATTGCCGCAGCGCTCACCAATGCCATTCAGCGTGCCTTGAATATGGCGCACGCCTGCATCCACTGCCGCCAGTGAATTGGCAACCGCCTGCTCCGTATCATTGTGCGCATGAATGCCGAGATGATCACCCGGTATGACTTTGGTCACGGCGCGAACGATCTCGCTGACTTCATTGGGCTGCGTGCCGCCATTGGTGTCGCACAGCACCACCCAGCGCGCGCCCGCCTCATAGGCCGTTCTGGCGCAGGCCATGGCATATTCAAGGTTGGCTTTATAGCCATCGAAAAAATGCTCGCAATCGACGATGGCTTCCTTGCCTGCCGCAACGGCTGCTTTCACGGATGCATCGATGGATTCCAGATTTTCCTCGTTGGTACAGCCAAGCGCGACACGGACATGATAGTCCCAGCTTTTGCCGACAAAACAGACCACATCCGCCGAGGAGCCGATCAGCGCCGCAAGGCCCGGATCATTGGAGACGGAAACACCGGCACGTTTGGTCATGCCAAATGCGGCAAACTTTGCCCGCCTGGTGCGCTTTTCCGCGAAAAATGCCGTATCGGTGGGATTGGCGCCGGGATAGCCGCCTTCAACATAATCAAGGCCGAATTCATCCAGCAGATCGGCAATGACTTTCTTGTCCTCAACCGAAAAATCGATGCCCGGCGTCTGCTGGCCATCGCGCAATGTCGTGTCGAAGAGATAAACACGTTCTTTTTTCACTTGCCCGCCTCCCCCAGCGGCCATTCATCCGTATCATAATCGGGATGCTGGTTGGACTTCATTGTTTTCAGGAACCCGGCTGACTCCAGATCGGCATCAGACCGATGGCCGGGCAGACGATGCAAATCATCGACATAGGGCAGCTTGTCCTCAATGCCCCATTGCACGATTGGCGCCAGCTCCTCCGGGTGATCGAAAGCACCAATGGCAAGCGCCACGCCATCAGGTGCCTCATAGGTCAAAGGCGTGCCGCAGCTTTCGCAGAAACCACGCTGGACGTGATTGGACGAACGGAAACGCTTTGGCTCGCCGCGCGTCCATTGCAGATGTGCTGTACCGACAGAAACCAGCGGCGCATAGAAATTGCCAAATGCCTTTTGACACATCCGGCAATGGCAGATGGAGGTATCCGTCAGCGTACCTTCGATGCGAAACCGAATGGCGCCACACTGACAGCCCCCGGTGTAAACGGGCTTGTTATCAAGACTCATGTCGCTGGCTCCCATTCAGCGCAACGCTGACGATATGCTGGCACACGCCGTCAATATCCCGCAAAACATCATCATTCCAGAAACGCAGCATTGTCCAGCCATCCGCTTCCAAACGTTGGGTTCTGTTGAGATCGTATTTCAGATCAATGTCATGACCATGCTGCGAGCCATCTACCTCCACGATCAATCGACGTGTAGGGCAGGCAAAGTCGACAATATACCCGGCAATAGGCATTTGCCTTTTAAAGGCCATTCCCATCAGCCGATGTGCGCGAACCGCATTCCAAAGCTTCAATTCAGCATCGGTCAATGCTTTGCGCATTGACTTGGCATTGCCACGAATTTTTGGAGAGACGGGGGTATGTGATGGCATGGTGCTCACCCCCCTCTGTCCTGTCGGACATCTCCCCCACAAGGGGGGAGATCAGCCTTCAGTATGGCCTTCGCGAAATTTGAGACGTTCCCTGTTGTGCAAAGGCGTTGATGCCAATGTGATCTCCCCCCTTGTGGGGGGTCCGAAGGACGGGCGAGACCCGTGGCTCGCCCCGGAGTCCGACAGGACAGAGGGGGGTGTAACGATGTCAAACTCACCTTTTCACCTCCCAGCTTGTCATGCGCTCGCCGGTTTCGGGATTTTTGCCGTCCTTGAGCTGGATGCCCTTTTCCAACAGTTCATCGCGGATGCGGTCAGCCTCGGCAAAGCTCTTTGCGCCGAGTAGAGCCAGACGCTCGCTTATCTTTGCATCAAGTTCAGCCTTGAAAGCATCGGACAGATTGGCAGCCGTTTGCCCAGCCACATCAACACCGAGCAGTGCGAAAGCAGCGTGATAATCTTCCGGGCTCACCGAGCCGGATTTGCGGATGGACGCCAGCCAGTTGATCAGGCTTGGTGTCGCCAGATCATCCGACAGAATGGTGATCGCATCATCCGGAATCGTCCCGACAGGAGCATCGCCCACATATTCGCGTGCCTTGACCAGAATGTTCTCGGCTTCCTCCAGCCGGTTGACGGTAAAATCAATCGGCTCGCGGTAATTGGTCATCAGCATGGCAAGGCGCAGCACCTCACCCGGCCATTTGCGGTCGCCAAAGACTTTGGTTTCCAAAAGCTCATTGATCGTGAAGAAATTACCGGCGCTCTTGGCCATCTTCTGGCCTTCGACCTGCAGAAAGCCATTATGCATCCAGATATTGGCCATGCGCTCGGTACCCAGAGCGCAGCATGACTGTGCGATCTCGTTCTCATGGTGCGGAAAGACGAGATCAATGCCACCCGCATGGATGTCAAAGATGTTCTTCATCGGATCATCGCAATAAAGCCCGCCGCCGAATGGTTCCAGAAGCTTGGCCATGGCCATGGCGGAGCACTCGATATGCCAGCCCGGACGTCCCAGCCCATCAATCCCCGCAGGCGAAGGCCAGCCCGGCTCATCAACCTTGGATGGCTTCCATAAAACGAAATCCATCTCGTCGCGCTTGTAGGATGCGACGTCAACCCGAGCCCCGGCCAGCATGTCATCGGATGAACGACGGGCGAGCAGGCCATAGCGCGGGCCGTTGCGCATGTTCATCGCTGATGGCGAAAACAGCACATGGCCATCGGCCACATAGGCGACGCCCCGCTCCACCAGACGGTCAATCATCGCAACCATCTCTTTGATGTAATCGGTCGCCCGTGGCTGGTCGGATGGCTCCAGATTGCCCAGCGCCTTCACATCCGCCTGAAATTGCGCGTTGGTCTTGTCGGTGACGACCCGGATAGCCTCATTCAAAGGCAAATCAGGATAGTCCCGTGCGGCACGCGCGTTGATCTTGTCGTCAACGTCAGTGATGTTGCGCACATAGGTAACGTGCGCCTCGCCATAGACATGGCGCAAAAACCGGAACAGCACATCGAACACGATGACCGGGCGGGCATTGCCAATATGGGCATAGTCATAGACGGTCGGGCCGCAGACATACATGCGCACGTTTTTCGGATCGATCGGCACGAAGTCTTCCTTCGTGCGGGTGAGCGTATTGTAAAGGCTCAGTCTGTGCGGCATGTCTCTGATCTCAAATTTAAGGTTTCAATGGTGAATACGCATATCATCACGCTGGTCTGGCGACCGGTGCGTTTCACATCTTTGGATCAAATTTTGAGACGAAAACGGCCGGGGCCAGCGAAGCGCTAGCTGATGATAATCCGACAGGTAATAATCGTTACGGACGACGTTTTCATGATTGCATTTATGGTTGAGCGGAAGCGAGACGTCAAGCGCAAGCTGTCGGTAGTCACCTGTGACAAATTTATCAGTTTTGAACTGGTTAATCCAAATTAACCGGAAAGCCCAAAATCCTCCCGGAAAGTGCCTTTTTTCCGGCCCAATTGACCGGGATTCCTGCATCCGAGATCACCGGGGAATTGTCCCCGCGACACAGGACCGGACCCATGACCAACACTTCCGTAGCGGCCAAAGCCCGCGACACCGTATTCGCCGATCATCTGGCCGCACAATATCGTGCGATTGGCCCGGCAGCCGTTCAGGCCGCCGTTTTGACCAAGCCACGCCAGCGGCCACTGTTGAACCTTGCCTCAACCGTGCAGGAAACGGACTAACAGGCTGAGGGCGATCCCGGCCATCACAAGGCCGATAAGGACGTCAAGCACGCGCCATGCGGCCGGCTTTGCAAAAACCGGCTGCAACAGTCTCGCGCCATAACCGAGACCAAAGAACCAGACGAACGAAGCAACCGCAGCGCCACCACCGTAAGCCGCGCGATTGACACCTTCGAAACGCGCCGACAGGCCGCCAAGCAGCACCACCGTATCGAGATAAACATGCGGATTGAGGAATGTCAGCGCCAGAACCGTGGCTATTGCGGTTTTCAAAGACCCCTCACCTGCCTTTGCCGCCTGCATGGCCTCGGGCTTGAGCGCACGGCGAAACGCCACGGATGCATACCAGAACAGAAATGCGGCACCACCCAGCGTGACAAACGAGATCAACTTGGGTGACTGGGCGATAAGTGTGCCAAGTCCGGCCACGCCAGCGGTGATCAGCAGCGCATCGGATAGGGCGCAGATCAGGCTGAGAATGAAAACATGCTGCTGCAAAAGCCCCTGACGCAGAATGAAGGCATTCTGTGCGCCAATGGCGATAATCAATGAGGCACCGAGAAGGAAACCGGACAGAGCGGCGGAAAACATTGGGAAAATCCTGAAATTGAAGAAAGCTTGAAACAGGTGGATCAGAAGAGCTTCATCTGATCATCAGACTCTGGCGGCTTCTGCCGCGCCGGTTTTTTGATCTCCGCCATCCCCTCGACAGCCCGCTCCAGAATATCCGGCCCCATATTGGCAACCTTGTTCACTCTATCGGAAACAGGGATGGCTTCAAAGAAATCCGCCTGCGCAGGTTTCATAAGATCGGCAACGTGGCGCGGTTCCTGCGTCTTGCAATCGAGCCAGCGGCTGAAATCCTTGGGCTCGATGACAACAGGCATACGGTCATGGATGGGGCGCAGGGTTTCATTGGCGCTGGTGGTCAGGATTGCGCCCGTATCCATTTCCGAACCTTCCGCATTGGCCCATGGCTCGTAAAGTCCGGCGAAGGCGATGACACCGCCATGTTTGGGCCTGATCCAGAAGGCCTGCGATTTCTTGTTGCCATCGCGGCGCCACTCAAAGAACCCCGAGGCTGGGATCAGCGCGCGGCGATGGCGCATGGCGGCGCGAAACGACGCCTTATCGATCGCTGTTTCCGAACGGGCATTGATCATCAGCGGATAGTTGGCAGTATCCTTGACCCAGCCCGGAATGAACCCCCAGCGCACCAGCAGCGCGCGCCGATCCGGCCTGTTGCTGCCGGGCGGTGGCGTTTCGCCGGAAACAATCATCAGCACCGGCTGTGTCGGCGCAATGTTATAGCGGGCGGGAAATGCCTCCACATCCATCGTGCCCATCAGGGCTTCAATCTCTTCCGGGGTTCCGAGGAGGGCAAAACGTCCACACATGCAATGAAAGCCTATTTGAATTGGAATGGTGATCTTCCGGTTTTTCCATGCCGGGTCAAGGTGGATACAATTAATCTATATGATGTGTGGTTCGTGGTTCGACAAGCTCACCATGAGGGAGAGTGAGGATGCAATTCCAATTGCAAAGATTGCATTGCAAAGGTTGCAGAACTTGACTCCCCTTGCCCCCCACCTCTCTCCGTCATCCTCAGTCCTCGGGTTTAACCCGAGGACTGAGGATGACGGGAACAGATGGGGGTGATGCGGGAACAGGTGGAGGTGGAGAGTCAAGTTCTGCAATCTTTGCGATTATCATTGCATCACCCCTCTCCCTCATGGTGAGCTTGTCGAACCACGAACCACACCATCCGCCCACCCTTGTCAAAAACCCTCTCCCGGCATACCCCTAACCCATGGCACAGATCCCCCTCTCCCCGACTGTTGATGGTGTTTCGGCGGTTTGCATCCGCAACGAAGCGTTCCTTCTGGTCGAACGCGGGCGTGAACCCTCCAAGGGCTGGCTGGCCTTTCCCGGCGGACGGCGCGAGGAGGGAGAAGCACCTGACGCAGCGGCCATTCGTGAACTGTTCGAAGAAACCGGCATAATCGCGACCAAGGTTTCCTATCTCGATACTGTCGTCTTTGATTATTCAACGCCCGAATTTCCTGCACCAAAAGCCTATCATCTGGCGGTCTTTCTGGCCCACGATCCCGTGGGTGAAGCGGTTGCAGCCGATGATGCCGCCGCGGTTCACTGGTTGAAATTCGAGGAAATGGCGGCTTTTGACGTTACGCCAAGCGTGCTTGACATGGCTGATACATTAACCCGAAACTTTAAAAGTTGAGGGTTGCCGCCTATTGCGCCTTGAAGACGCCTTGCTTTCCAGTCACAACCATCAACGGGGAATCCACCACCATAGGGTTAATACGTGCGCTGCAGAGCATTGATATCAGCATTTCTGTTGGCAATCGCCACCGCAGTGCCCGCCTATGCGGTTGACCCCTTGTATGAAACAAAACTGATCCGTCTGGCTGAGGTGCTGGGCTCGATTCACTCACTGCGCAACCTGTGCGGCGAAAAGAGCAGCCAATGGCGCGACCGGATGGATTCGCTGCTGGCGGCGGAGAATCCGGACCCTACCCGGAAGGCGCGGCTGATTGCCAGTTTCAACCGAGGCTACCGGACTTTTACCGAGACCTATACGACGTGTACGAGCCAGGCGATTGCGGCGATTGACCGCTACCAGACCGAGGGAGAAAGGCTTTCTTCGGAGATCATATCGGGCTATGGAAATTAACCAGGCTTTAACTGTTGAAGCCAATGGACCGCATTTTAAGCAAAACTTATGGTATTGTTTAGCGGCAGTGTAAGAATTGGTTTCGGCCAAGGATGGTATAATCATGAACATGACATCGGCAGACCTTGATAAGCTGGTTGCAGAAGAAAAAAAGCTGGTTGCGATCGAATATCAGAATGAAGTCTGGGCAGATGGCACGCTTGAAGGTATCGAGCCCGAGATTATGGCCGAAGCTGCTTTTGCGACCGCATTGACCGAATTGATCCGTGATAACGGGGAAGTGTCCGCATTGGCCTTGCTTGAGGTGCTGCGTGAACGTATTTCTGCAGGCGAGTTCTCATCGAATCGCATTCTGCAATAATTCAGAGCATTCCTGTCACGAATGCTCTAACTCGGGGTGATCCTGTATGCTCGACAAGCTCGCTTCCGTCTCTGTGATAGCCAGAACAGGTTTTCTAGCTGCAACTCTCTGCGCTTGCGCTGTTCCTGCCTATGCAGCGGGTTTTGATAAACCTGTGCTGCTGGCACTGAGCGAGATCAAGAAGGAAGAGCCGCCCAAGGCTGCCGAAACAGCACCGGCAAAGCCTGATGAAAAAGCGCCCGCTGGAGCAACGCCGCCTGCGCCCCCTCCACCCGCTTCCGACACCAAGCCTGCGACAACACCGGAAAAACCCGCAACCCCAGCCGCGACGCCTGACAAAAAGGCGCCGGAGGCACCTGCCGCCAAGGAAGGCGATGCAGCGGGAACCCGGGACAATCTGGCACTGCCGAATGTGCCCGAGGGCTCTGCGCCTCCGCATGTGGAATATGACGTCACCAAGCTGCCCTTCCCTGTGCAGAAGATGCGCGAGTTGATCCTTACAGCCGCCAAATCCGGCTCTCTGGAAGCTTTGCGCCCGCTGATCGGCTCTGGCGATGACGTTACCCAGCTTTCACTCGCCGATGTTGACGGCGACCCGATTGCCTATCTGAAAAGCCTTGCTGGCGACACGGATGGTCAGGAAATCCTTGCCATTGCGGTCGATATTCTGAATTCGGGCTATGTGCATCTCGACGCAGGCACGCCCGATGAGCTTTACGTGTGGCCCTATTTCTTCGCCTATCCACTCGACAAGCTCGATGCCAAACAGCGTGTGGAACTCTTCCAGATCGTCACCGCTGGCGATTATGATGAGATGAAGCAGTTCGGCACTTATGTGTTTTACCGCTTGGGCATTACGCCGAAAGGCCGCTGGCGCTTCTTCGTCAATGGCGACTAGAGAATGCTAGTCTCAAAATAGCGCGTGGGCGTGACGCCAAACACGCGGCGGAACATCGCGATAAACGCGCTTATATTGTTGTACCCGACATCCAGTGCAATTGTTGTGACCGCCTCTCCGGCGGCCAGCAATTCCAATGCCCGCATCAATCGCGCGCGCTGACGCCACTCCGTAAACGTAAATCCCGTCTCGACAACGAATTTTCGCGTCATTGTGCGGGCGGGGATACCAGCCCATTCGGCCCATTCTTCCGCCTTTCGCTCATCAAGCAGATTGTCGGCGAAGGCTTGCGCAATGCGCAGAAGCCTCGCATCCCTCGGCAGCGGCAGGCCGAGATTCTCGTGCGGCAGGCTGGCAATCTCATCGAGAATGACCCGGGCAATGCGCCCCTGCACAAGGTTGAGTTCGTCGCCCTTCCAGCTTGCCGCCCGATTGACTGCCTCGCGCAGCAGCCCGGAACTGCGCAATGTGCAGGGAAATGTGGGCAACGCGGCACATTCAGGCTCCGCCACATAGACACTCCAGCCAAAATAAGGACCGTGCGAACGCAGCGAGTGCTCATGATGCGGCGGTATCCACACCGCATGAATGGCGGGGACGACCCATTGTCCCCGCTCCGTTCCAACTGTCAGCAAGCCGGTGCTGGCCCCGAGCAACTGCCCGCGCGCATGTGCATGAAAGCCAACAAAGCGCGGAATATCCTCCTCCTGCTTACCCGCGATGATGATTGGCCCTTGGGAAGACCCGGCACGATCAGGCGTGATGAAATAGCTCATTTTGGCCTCAACACCGTATTGAATGGCACTGATACGATAGCAGCGCCAATCCTGTTTGGATAGTTTGATCGCATTACATTCCAAAGGAGATGAATATGCGTGCGCAGGACCTTTTACCCGATGATATCAATCTGCTTCACTTCAACGATGTACCCGTGCGCAAAGGCACGGTCGGCGCATTCCTCGCCAACGCCCGGCTCTGGCTCAATCCGGCCGCCCCACAGGAAGAGCGTGACGCGGCAGAAAAAGACATTATCGAAGCCCTGCCCGCTCTGCAGGCGCTGGGGGTGTTCGAATTCATGTCCATTCGCAACCCGCAGCTTAGCGAACTCGTCGTCACCCATCTCTGATCCATACGGGCGGACTGCCGCTCGTTTTCCATCATGGAGACCGTCATGCTCATTGATCTCAAGGAATTTCCGCTTGTTTATATGCGCGCAGATCAGGACAGCGGCGAAAGTCCTGAAGCGCAGATCAAGGCGCTGTTTGCCCGCGGCGAGCGTTTCGTCATGATTGCCGATCATTCGCCTGAACATCATCAGGAAGAACCGCATGAACAGCGCAAGGAACGCGCGCAGGTTCTCAAGCGGTTCCGCGACCAGCTCAAACGCTGGTGCGCCGGGGCCATCGTCATCGAGAATGGCGGGCCCATATCCAAGCCGATCAAACTGGCAGCACAGGCCTTCGGCAATGCCTTTGGCGTTTCCTTCGCCTTTGTCAAAGACGATGAAACGGCGCGAAAAATCGCGCGGCGCATCCTCGTGCCGCAGGCTTTTCCACTTGGCTGAAAAAGAATTTAAAAATTTTCAAGGACGATGTCACATCGGGCTTTCCTATCTCGTCTTGAGTGCAGGCAACTGAATGCCAAACAAGGAGACTGATGATGAAAGCCCGATTGAACCCTTATAACTACCCCGTCATGAAGCCGATGCTTGCCATGGAAGAAACAGTTGTGAAGAGCGGGCTGGAACACAGCCTGATTGAACTCGTCAAGATGCGGGCTTCCCAGATCAACCATTGCGCCTTCTGCATCGACATGCATTCCAAGGATGCAATCAAGAATGGCGAGACCACCCAGCGCCTGTTCCTGCTTGATGCCTGGCGGGAATCGCCGCTTTATAGTGACCGCGAGCGCGCTGCTCTCGGCTGGACCGAGGCCCTGACGCTCGTCGCCCAGACCAACGCACCTGATAGTGACTTTGAGGCTCTCAAGCCGCATTTCACCGAGGAGGAGATAGTCAAGCTTACCATGCTGATCGTGACCATCAACGCATGGAACCGGATCTCTGTCGGGTTCCGCTCTGTCCATCCGGTAGACAAATCCCGTGTCCCAGCCTGACGCTACGGAAACGTTTAATCGTCTGCGCCCTCGGCTGATCCGCATTGCCTATCGCATGCTCGGGTCAGTCGCGGAGGCGGAGGATATTGTGCAGGAAGGTTTCATTCGCTGGTATCAGGCCGACCGGTCGCAGGTGCGCAGCGAGGAGGCTTTCCTTGTACGCACCATATCGCGGCTTTGTCTCGATCATGTGAAATCCGCGCGTGTCCGCAGGGAAACCTATGTGGGGAGCTGGCTGCCGGAACCCATTTTCGATCCAAGCGAAGAAGAGGCTGACAGCGATATCACACTCACCCTGATGATGGCACTGGAGCGCCTCTCGCCGCTGGAACGTGCCGCCTTTCTGCTGCACGATGTTTTCGGTCAGGATTTCAATCAGGTTTCGGAAGCCATTGGCCGCGATCCTGCGACGTGCCGCCAGCTTGCCAGCCGCGCCCGCACCCATGTGCAGACGGCAAAGCCACGCTTTCCAGTCTCGCACGAGCACGGCAAGGACATAGCCTCAGCCTTTTTCAACGCCTCGCGCAGCGGCGACACGCAGGCCCTGCAGGCACTACTTGCCGATGATGTGACGCTCTACACCGATGGCGGCGGCATTCGTCCCTCGGCCATCAACCCCGTTTACACGCTGGACAAGGTTTCACGCTTCTTCGCCGGTGTTTCCCGCCGCGAGGAATATCATCAACCGCCGATTGTGCATCGCGGTTTGATCGATGGTCTACCGGGCTATGTCACGCGTGAGGCCGACGGCCTGTTGCAGACCACGGCGCTCGAAATCGAGGATGGAAAGATCAAGGCAATCTACATTGTGCGCAATCCGGAAAAGCTTGGGCATATCGCATTTGCGAATTGAGGTGGACAGGCTCACCGGGAACAGGCATCGATTGCTTGTGATGGGCGCGTATCCGCGGTGAGCAGTTTTCTTGCGTAGGCATTGCGATCCTAGATTCATACGGCATCAACAACCGGTTGCTGCGACCTGACGCGCAAAACAGCGTCCGTCACAACACTCCCCACGAGCAATGAAGCGCCAACATAAAATCCCGGAGAGAGATACTCGCGCTCACCAAAGATCATCAGAGCCAGCGCAATCCCGTAGACGGCCTCGAGGTTGAGCGAAAGGGTAGCGGTGAAGGCGGACAGTTCTTTAATGCTTTGGACATACAAAGACATCGCAACCGCTGAGCAGACCAGGCCAAGAAAGATGACACCGAAATAATCGATGTTCGCCTTAAGAACCAGCCAATGAAACGAGCCACCCGACATAGGGTAGAGGGCGAAAACGACCAAGAACGCTCCGAGCATATGCATTTGCGTAACATAGGTGTTCGCGATGCCTTCCCGTGTCCGCGACGTCATGACCGAATAGACGGCGTCGATTGCGCCCGCAGCCAAACCGATCAAGATGCCAAGCTGGTACTGGCTTTCGAACTTGAACATCGAACCTATACCGATAACCGACACCACGCCGAGCACGATTTGCGATGGCTTAATCGGAATTTTTTCAATGAACGGCTGCAAGACCGCCACAAAGATCGGCGCTGACGAAATACAAACAAGCGCAATCGACACGGTTGAGACTTTAATCGCCGTGAAAAAACCCCACCAGTGCAGACCAATCATCATGCCCGTCAACACCATGTAAATTTTGTCACGGATCGAGGTCCCCCGCCCCGCATCTGCTATCTGGTTGAAAATGCTTAGCGCAACAGTTGCTATGAACGCCCGGTAGATGACGATCCCGGCAGGCGGGATCGTCATGAGGTTGGACGTGATGCCCGCGGCACCCCAACTCAGAAGCGCAAAATGCAGACCAGCGTAGTTCCAAAACTTGTTCTTGGACATTGGATACCCGCTCAAATGAAAAGCACATTACTTTCGGAATTCCCCGACAGGGCGCGGTCTTGCGGAAATCTGCAATCAACAAAAATCGTTGCAGCCACGGCTCAGTACAACTCTTCGGCTGTCAATTCCCGCATATTTCTCGCTCCACAATTATGATCTTGATGAAATCAGATTTAGAAATATATATGCGCCGCGGCCTGAAAATATATCGGCCACAAAACACGCAGGCAGTTAGATTGAACATTCAATTCATGTTTGTCGATTATCAATTAGTCGTAATATTTATGCCGCAAATGGCCTGTCTCCCGCCCAGTATTCACCTTGTTTAGAAGAATCTGTTTGGGCATTCCGACAGTGAATGAGGACCGGACAAACACCGACGTGAACAGCGAGACTTCGTGATCGGAAGACCAACCACGAAGTCTTGCGCACGTGCCATAGTTCAATTGCTCAAAGGAGCAAGCATCACCTTTCGCTGCAAATCCTGACGTATGATGATCGCCGCCTTTTTCATGTGCCCGACTTCGTCGGGACTGCAATAGCCCTTATCGATAGACATAATGTAGTGGCGGTTGACCCTGATATTCTGACCGTCTTTCTTGTATGTCGAGCGATATTGAATAGGGCCATCGTTAACGGACAGGTCTTTCGGAAGAAACTGGACAGCGACCTCTTTGGGAAGCGTGATGTCATAGGTCTCCGTAAGATCGCTTGCAGCACAGCCAGTGCCATAATGCGGTTCTGTGGCATCGTTGGCGAAACTCGTCATGTCAGCAATCGAATATCCGAGCGCCATTGGCATCTCGATCGGCAAAGCTTCGGGATTGGCAAGATCAAGGCCTGTCTGTTCTACGGAGAAACCGATATCGACTGGATAGCCGATATCATCGCTGGAAGGATCACCAGCCGTAAATTCACCCTTTCCGTTCAAACCATTGCGCGCCAGCAATTGCTTTATCACGTCGGAACGCCGGAGGGGGTCCACACCCGCAACAACGGAACGACGGTCAAATGCAATGCCGCCATGAGATAGTTCGTTCAGCTTGCCATTGATCGAGCCATCCAATCCAATGGATACGGTCAAAGATGTCGACATTTTATTATCCGTCGCCGTCATTGCCGGGGTTGTCCGGGTTCCGGTCGATGCGTCGACATGCAGGACAGATTTGCCGGCCAGCCAATAGGCCTGCCCACCAAATGGCAGATATTGCGCCGTTGAATCGAGATAGAGATCAAGCGCCGGTACGTAACTGATAATGTGGTCGAAATAATCAGGGATCGCTTCCGGCGTCAGTTTGTACAGCTTTCCCGACGCGATCAAAACACCATGACTATCAATGCCCTTGGCCTTTAGAAGGGCCTCCAGCAGAACAACATGATCCTTGCAATCTCCGTATCTGTTTCGCAGAATATCGCCAGCGGCATGAGGAACATACCCGCCCTGAGCCAGATATAATGCGACGTACCGGACATTGGTCCGCACCCAATTGTAGAGTATGCGGGTTTGCTCCCGTTGGTCTGAAACTCCCCTCGTCAAATTGTCTGCCAGCGTTTGAATATCCGGCGTTACCGCAACCTTGTCATTGGCCCGGGCCTGATAAGCGTGGGCAATCGCCTCCCAATTTGCAAATGTCGTGACAGTTACATGCGGACTGTTCATAAAAACATCCGTCTTACCATCATCAAACGACCGAACATCAGGCTGCGCAAAAGTCCAGCTCCACAGCTTGTCGCCATTGGCATCGGTCTCGCGCACCTCTTTCATCGCACTCACTTCACTGCGTAAATTCAGGGATTGCGGTGCTTTGAGCACGAGTTTGTAAGCCAGTATGCGTTCATCGGGATTGAAAGAGTCGGAATAGGTGAAGTTTCCGGGAAAGTCCGATTCTGTCTGTGTTTTGCGAACGCGATAATGAATGGTGTCGCCAACTTCGATGTCGGGGAAAATAATGGATTTCTGCTTGCTTGTGCTGAAGACTGGCATGCCCGTGGCGGCCGGATCTTCCTGCAATCGAATCTGATCCGGCTGGACCTGTATGCGCCGTCCATCGGCCTTGATCGTCTCAGCCTCTATGACATCGAGAGTTGAGAGCTGGTCGTTAAAACGAAACGTCTTTGTCGCCAGCTTGTCCCGTCCGCTTGCATCAAGCAGGCGGCGTTTTGTTTCCCATTCACTGACGAAACGGCCATCCGCTTGCACCGCGATCGTTTCGAAGGCGGATATGACTTCTTCCTTGACTGCGGGAGTGCTGTCCGCTGCCAAAGCCGATGCGGAAAGCACGGATATGGCCAGCGCCAGAATCGGTATTGATTTTACCATGAATGATTTACCTTGACGCATTTGATGGGCGCTGTGCCCATGAGTAATGCGCTCAATCTATTTTCCCATCGGCAAGACGCCAATTGGTAATCATACCTACAGTGTTTGATCTGCCGGGCCTGATCACCCCGCCCCGACATCGCACCTGTTCATTGTCCCAGGGATATAAGTCTGTAGCGGCGATGGATTACCGGGGTGACGCCAACTCGTTTTCAATAATTGCGGACATCTGGGCAAGCGAGAGAGCGCCGACATATTTTTTGCCGTTGATGAAGAATGTCGGTGTGCCTGTGATGCCAAATTCTTTGAGAGCACGCTCCCGCCCGGCATTCACCTTGTTCAAAAGGTCCTGATTGGCCAGACAGGCATTGAATTGATCCTGTGTAAGACCCGCCAGTTTTGATGTCTGCAGCAGGTAGCTCTTTATATCCGCGATCTGGAGCCATTGCTCCTGATGACCAAATAGCGTCTCGATAAAGGGATAATAACGCTCCTTGGTCACGCAGCGCGCCAGCATGAAGATGCCGGTTGACCGTGCCTCCAGCGGGAGTTCCCGGAAGATCAACTTTGCCTTGCCGGTATTTATGTATTTCGCCTTGATCGCGGGCAGAGTGTGCGCTGTAAAATCGGCACAATGGGAACATCCCATCGAGGCATATTCGATGATGGTCACGGGAGCATCGGTCTTGCCCATGACCATATCTTCGAGTGGGCCCGCTTGCATGAGCTTGGCCACGTCGACGCTGCCTACTGGTTCAGGTATCGCCTCGCCAGCGGCCATAGCGGATATGGCCGATCCACTCCCGGTTAGCGCCACAACAGCCCCAAGCAAAGCATCCCGGCGATTCAGCATTTATGATTTTCCTGTCTCACGATTGAACAAATTTACCGCGTGCAATGACAGCGCGCTGCTGGTTTTCCTCGTATGATGAGCCATGGCAGCAAGAACCACCGCTTGTCCATCGGCCATAATGTCCATGGTGTTTATCATCTGGGAAAAACTTGTCACCATTACAGGAAAGCACAGGCGACGGGGAACGTCTATGATACTTTGTTCAAATACCAAGACATCATTGCCCGCATATCATGACACCTTTCACAGAACGGAATCCCCATGCCCGAATTGACGATGTATCAGGTCGATGCCTTTACCTCAGAGCTTTTCCGCGGCAATCCAGCCGCCGTTCTGGTGCTGGAGGACTGGCTGCCTGTAGCAACCATGCAAAACATTGCCAGCGAGAACAATCTGGCTGAAACGGCGTTTGTGCGGCCCAATGGCTGTGGATTTGACCTGCGCTGGTTCACGCCGGTGCATGAGGTGGAGTTCTGTGGTCATGCCACGCTGGCAACATCGCACGTTCTCGTGCATGAGCTTGGCAGCAAAGGCCAGCTTGTCTTCGAAACGCGTATTGGAACGCTGCGGGTTGACCCCAAAGAAACGGGCTATCAGCTTGATTTTCCAAGTTTTCCGCCTGAAACAGTGGCAGATATTCCTGCCCCGCTCAAAACCAATTTTGGCAATGGGCCAATCAGGGCGTTTCGCAATTTCGAGAATATGTTTGTCGAGTTGGCCAATGAGCAAGCCGTCGTCGACTTTATCCCCGACCTGGCGGAAATCGTGAAATTGCAAGGGCAAGGACTTGTTGTGACGGCCAAAGGCGACGAACACGATTTTGTTTCGCGCTACTTTGCGCCTTTTGCCGGTATTCCCGAAGATCCTGTCACCGGTTCCACCCACGCAACACTGGTGCCTTACTGGGCGGAGAAACTCGGCAAGACAAAACTGTCAGCCTTCCAGCGCTCCAGCCGTGGCGGACATCTCCTGTGCGAACTGAAAGGCGACCGCGTTCTCCTGACAGGTTCCGCGGTCACCTTCATGAAAGCGCAAATTTACCTGCCCTGAGCGAGAGCCTCGCCGAACAGGATTGGTTCGCCCTGGGATGGCGTGACAATTTCGCCGTCCCACATTACCTTGATGCCACGGACAATGGTGCCCACGGGCCAGCCGGTGACAGTCTTGCCGTCATAGGGCGTCCAGCCCGCCTTTGAGCCGACCTGTGCATTGGTGATAGTCTCGCGCCGCTTCATATCGACGATGGTGAGGTCCGCATCATAGCCAACGGCGATGCGGCCCTTGCGCGCCATGCCGAACAGACGGTTGGGGCCGTGCGAACTCAAATCGACAAAGCGCTCGATGGACAGGCGCCCGGCATTGACGTGATCAAGCATGATCGGCACCAGCGTCTGCACGCCGGTCATCCCCGAGGGCGATGCCGGATAGGGCTTTGATTTTTCTTCCAGCGTGTGCGGCGCGTGATCAGAGCCGAGCACATCGACAATCCCCTGCCCGATACCCTTCCAGATGCCATCACGATGTCTGGCATCACGCACTGGCGGGTTCATCTGCAACAGCGTTCCAAGCGTGGCGTACTGGCTGGCATCCATGGTCAAGTGGTGCGGCGTGGCTTCACAGCTTGCCACATCCCTGTGATCGGCCAGAAAATCAATCTCTTCTGCTGTTGAAATATGCAGAACGTGAATGCGTGCGCCGGTTTCCCGGGCGATGCGAACAAGCCGCTGCGTACACTGAAGCGCGGCGATCTCATCGCGCCAGACCGGATGCGATGATGGATCATTGGCAATGCGGAAACTTTCGCGCTCGCGCAGGCGGAATTCGTCTTCCGAATGGAAGGCGGCGCGGCGGCGCGTATTGCGCAGGATCGAGGCAACGCCTTCATCATCCTCAACCAGAAGGTCGCCGGTGGACGAACCCATGAACACCTTGATACCGGCAGCGCCGGGCAGACGTTCAAGTTCCGCCACATCTCTGGCATTGTCGCGCGTACCGCCAACCCAGAAGGCAAAATCGCAATGCATACGGTGATGGCCGCGCCGCACCTTATCCTCAAGTGTATCAGCCGATGTGGTCAGCGGCTTGGTATTGGGCATTTCAAAGACAGCGGTGACACCGCCTAGAACCGCTGAGCGCGAGCCGCTTTCCAGATCTTCCTTGTGCTCAAGGCCGGGCTCACGGAAATGCACCTGACTGTCGACCACACCCGGTAGAATGTGCAGGCCCGTCGCATCGATGATCTCTGCGGCGGAAGCACCGCCGAGATTGCCGATGGCAGCAATACGGCCATTGGTGATGCCGATATCGCGCAAGGCCACACCATCCTGATTGACAACCATTCCGCTTCTGAAAATCGTATCGAACGTCTGAGCCATTTGCTTTCCATTCCTGCCTTGCGAACCCTTCACTTGCGGCTTACGTAACGGTGACAGGAAAGGCAAGGGTGAAGCGATGCCATCGGCAAACTTAAGCGGAAGAGTGGTTCTTGATGTTACCGGGGATGATGCAGAAAAGTTTCTGCAGAACCTGATTACAACCGATCTCGATGGCCTCGACAAGGGTGATCTGAAACCCGGCGCGCTGCTTAGCCCGCAAGGCAAAATCCTGTTTGAGTTTCTTGTCGCCCGGATACCGGACGGTTTGTTACTCGACACGCTGGAAACCTCTGTCAGCGATTTAACCAAACGGCTCACCCTCTATAAATTGCGCGCCAAAGTGCAAATTACCGTGCGGCCTGAATCGGTTATCCAGGTTTCATGGGGAAATGAGTCAGGCGCTTCAGAAAATGATTCAAGCGTGCGTGACCGCCGCTTCCCCGATGCCCTGAATGTCCGCCGCCATTATGGCACCGAGGCCGCACCCACCGCCGATGAGACACAATGGATGGCGCTGCGCATCGCGCACGGCGTGGCGGAAGCGCCCTTCGACTATGCCCTTGGCGATGCTTTTCCGCATGACGTCAATCTGGATCAGATATCAGGCGTTTCCTTCAAGAAGGGCTGTTTCATCGGGCAGGAAGTGGTGTCGCGCATGCAGCATCGCGGCACGGCACGCCGGCGCATCCTGATCGCCTCGGGAAATGCCAATCTGCCCGAAACCGGCGCCGCCATCACCGCCAATGGGCGGGATATCGGCACTCTTGGCAGCGTGGTTGGTAATGCCGGGCTGGCGCTCGTGCGCATCGACCGGGTGAAGGACGCTGTGGATGCCGGTACGCCGATCCTGTCAGGAGAAACAACGCTGACGCTTGCCATTCCGCCCGAACACCGTTTTACATTTCCCGTGACGACCCAGGAGGCTTAACCTCAGAATCTATGGTGAGGTTGGTGCTTTGCTGTGAGTTGTATGAGCATGGTTCCGTGGTTCGCCCTTCGAAAAGCTCAGGAGGCTCACCATGAGGGAGAGGGGTGATGCAAGGCTAATCGCAAAGTTTGCAGAATAGAGTTCCCCTCATCCTGAGCTTGTCGAAGGGCCCTCATGGTGAGCCTCCTGAGCTTTTCGAAGGGCGAACCACGGAACCACGCACCACCAGCCACGCATAAATCAGACCGGGAGAATTCATGCCCAAAGCGGCAACACCTAAAGCATCAAAGAATGACATGCGGGCATGGCAGCGGATGTTATCTGGCCGCAGATTGGATTTGCTTGATCCCTCGCCGCTCGACATTGAAATCGAAGACATTGCACAAGGGCTTGCGCGCGTTGCCCGCTGGAACGGCCAGACCGTCGGTGATCATGCCTATTCGGTGGCGCAGCATTCCCTGCTGGTTGAGCAGATTTTCGGGATGATCGTCCCGGATGCAACGGTCGAGCACCACCTTGCAGCCCTTTTGCACGACGCGCCTGAATATGTGATCGGCGACATGATTTCACCCTTCAAGGCCGTGGTGGGCGGCGACTACAAGAGCGTGGAGCTGCGTTTGCAGCAGGCCATCCATCTGCGCTTTGCCCTGCCGCCTGCGGTCACGCAAAATCTGCGCAACCTGATCAAGCGGGCGGATGCCATAGCCGCCTATTTCGAGGCTACCCGGCTTGCGGGTTTTGCCGAGACGGAAGCGGTGCTTTTCTTTGGCCGTCCACGCGGAATCGACCCGCAGGGTCTCGACTTGACCGCCGTGGCAACCCAGAATGCGCAGAATGCCTTTTTGCAGCGTTTTGCTGTATTGGAATCACAACGCGCCAGCAGAAGGTGAAGGCCATGCCGCATATCATCGTCACTCCCCTTTCCCGCCTCGCCGAAACCGCGACGCGTTCGGGTGCGCGCGATATGGTGACGCTGATCAATATGGGCACGCCCGTTGAGCGACCGGTTGAAATCACTGAAGCACGGCATCTGTTTCTCGGATTTAACGATATTGTCGAACCGGCAGATGGCATGACGCCGCCGGGCATTGACCACGTGCATAGCCTTATTGCATTTGGCCAAAAGTGGGATCGCCAGACGCCGCTGCTCGTCCACTGCTATGCCGGCATATCGCGCTCCACCGCAGGCGCCTATATTACGGCACTGGCGCTCAATCCTGAGCTTGATGAAACGCTATTGGCGCAAACCCTGCGCAGGAATGCGCCATCGGCCACGCCCAACAGCCGGTTGATTGCACTTGCCGATGATATTCTTGGCCGCAAGGGGCGCATGGTCGACGCGATCAAGGCCATTGGCCGGGGCGAAGAAGCTTTTGAGGGCACGCCCTTTAGCTTGCCGCTTGTGGTGATCCAGCCGCGATGACAACAGCTGCGCCCAATGCTGTCGAGATCAATCTGAGCGCTGCCATTGCTGCGGTCGCCGACAATGATCCGCTTATTCTGACGACACCGGCCAGCGACGATGCCCAGCGGGATGAATTGCCGTTTGGTCCATTCAACCCGCTTGCCCACCGCACATTCGAGACCGGCTTGCGCGAATGGGTTGCCGAGCAGACACCCTTGCGGCTTGGCTATGTCGAACAGCTGTACACATTCGGCGACCGCGGCAGGCACAAAACCGCTGAGGATCGCGACCTGCATATCGTCTCTGTCGGCTATCTGGCGCTGACCCGGATCACCGACGAAAACCGGGATGCCTTGCGCAAATCCGGTGCGCGCTGGCGCAGCTGGTATTCGTTCCTGCCATGGGAAGACTGGCGCGGCGGCAAGCCCACCATGATTGATGACACGATCCGTCCAGCACTTTGCCGATGGGCCGAGCAGGGCAATTCCCATGCGCGCATGAGCCGTATCAGGCTGGCCTTTGGCGATGAAGGCATTATCTGGGATGAAGAGCGTGTGCTGGAGCGTTATGAATTGCTCTACGAGGCAGGTCTTGTTGGGGAAGCCGTGCGCGATGGACGCGCTGACCCGCCTGCCCTGTCTGGCAATCTCGGCCTGCCCATGAGTTTCGATCACCGGCGCATTCTGGCGACAGCAATTTCACGGCTGCGCGCCAAGCTGAAATACCGGCCGGTGGTTTTCGAACTGATGCCGCCGACCTTCACACTCACCGCCTTGCAGGAAACCGTAGAAGCCATATCCGGCCGTCACCTGCACAAGCAGAATTTCCGCCGGCTGGTGGAAGGTACCGAACTGGTTGAACCAACCGGCGCCGAACAGACACAGGCACGCGGCAGACCCGCCGCGCTTTACCGTTTCAGGCACAATGTGCTGGAAGAGCGAAGTGTTGCTGGCCTGCGCGTCGGCGGACGGGGATAGGAGATAGAATGACTGACAAGCCAAAACCCACATCCGTGAACGCGGAAGGCATTTTCGAGCCATTTTCCGTAGAAAACGTGCCTTGGGAAAACTGGTCGGAGAATACGCGCTACGGCTCACGCTCCCGCTATCTATCGGGGTTTGGTGGTGCGAGCCATGTGGGCGTTGCCATGGAAGAGCTGGCGCCGGGCATGGAGTCCACCCTCAATCACTACCACATGCTTGAGGAAGAGCAGGCGCTGATCCTCGCGGGCGAAATGACGCTCAAGCTTGGTGAGAAAACCTATCTCGTCAAAACCGGCGATTATGTCTGCTTCCCGGCAGGCCAGAAGGCCGGGCATTCCTTCTACAATCACAGCGATGCACCCTGCCGCTTTCTCATCATCGGCGAAAAGAACCCGCATGATGTCATCGTCTATCCGGAAACCGGACGCGTCAGCGTGCGGCTGACAGGTGAAGGCTACGACAAATCAGCGACAATGGACTATTGGCAAGGCGCCGATACGAACAAGAAGAAATAAGACTATTTCAGCACGTAAACATGCTCGTCGCCGGGGAATGTCCGCGTACGAACATCATCGGCATAGGCTTTGACTGCCGCGTCGATACCGGCGCCGACTGCACCATATACTTTGACGAATTTGGGCGGTTTTGGATTGTAGCCCAGCATATCCTCCAAAACGAGGATCTGGCCGTCGCACTCGCGTGATCCACCAATGCCGATGGTTGGAATGGGGATTTCCCGCGAGATTTCGGCAGCCAGCGGCTCGACAATGCCTTCCAGCACCACGGAAAAAGCCCCCGCATCGCTGACAGCTTTCGCATCCGCCTTGATCAATGGCCACAGCGCCGTATCGCGCCCTTGCGTCTTGAAACCGCCAAGCGTGTTGACGGATTGCGGGGTCAGGCCGATATGCGCCATGACGGGAATGCCACGTTCCGCAAGAAACCGTATCGTCTCGGCCATGCGCACGCCGCCTTCGATCTTCACCGCGCCGCAGCCGGTTTCCTGCATCACTCTCGATGCATTGCGAAACGCCACCGCAGGGCTTTCCTCATAGCTGCCGAAAGGCATGTCCACGACAACCATGCCACGTTTGGACCCGCGCACCACCGCCCGGCCATGGATGATCATCATGTCGAGCGATACGCCAAGGGTGGAATCCATGGCATAGAGCACCATGCCGAGACTATCGCCGACGAGCAGAATATCCGCATGATTGTCGACAATCCGCGCCGTATTGGCGTGGTAGGAGGTCAGCGCAACGATGGGTTCTCCGCCTTTGCGCGCGCGAATCTCAGGTGCAGTGACCCGGCGAATGATGATTTCCTGGCTCATTGCGTCCCCTGCACTTTCTATCCGATAACGCGCTGATCGATCAGCCGCACCTTACCAAAGCGTACCGTGAGCAGAATGACCACGGGCTGTCTGAATTTACCTGATACTGGATCGAGCGTCTGGGCATCGCGAATATCGACAGCTTCGACTTCGCCCCGCTTCTCGCTCTCCAGCAGCGAGCGAACAGCATTGCGAATGGCTGCAACGGAGCGCTGGCCCCTTACAACCATCTCGTCGGCAAGTTCCAGCGATCGGGGCAGGATCACCGCTGCCCTGCGGTCTTCCTTCGTCAGCATGGCATTGCGCGACGAACAGGCGACGCCGTCTTCCTCGCGCACTGTTGCCACCCCGGTAATCACAATCGGCATGTCGAGGTCGGCAACCATACGGCGGATGATCGTTAATTGCTGATAGTCCTTCTCGCCGAAGAATGCATGATCGGGCTGCACGATATTGAACAGCTTTGTGACCACCGTGCTGACACCACGGAAATGTCCGGGCCGTATCTTGCCGATCAGAATGCGTGAAAGAACCGGGTTTTCGACAATCGTATTGGCACCGGCCCGGTAGACCTCTGCCACCTCTGGCGTAAAGACGTAATCGACACCCTCAGCCTTCAGCTTGGCGAGGTCTCCCGCCATGTCTCTGGGATAGCTCGACAGGTCCTCATTGGGCCCGAACTGCGTCGGATTGACGAAGATGGATACGGCAGTCACGTCGCAAGCGGCGCGCGAATGGCGCACCAGCGTCATATGCCCGATGTGCAGATAACCCATGGTCGGCACAAGACCGATGCTCTTGCCCTTCAGCCGTTCGACTTTCAGGGCAGCTCGCAATTCGGCGATGGTGGCGATGACTTTCATTTCAGTTCTATGTCCAGTCCGATATCCAGCGTGGGCGCTGCCATGGTGATTTTCGAGGTAGAGATGTAATCGACGCCGGTTTCAGCGATGGCCTTGATCGTATCCAGTGAAATATTGCCGGAGGCTTCAAGCTTCGCACGTCCGGCATTGATTTTCACTGCTTTTTCAAGCAGTTCCGGCCCCATATTATCAAGCAGAATCACATCGGGATTGACAGACAGTGCCTCATCAAACTGCTCAAGACCATCCACTTCAACCTCGATCTTGACGAGAATTCCGGCATAGGCGCGCGCCGCCAGAATGGCCTTGGCCACGCCGCCCGCAACAGCGATATGATTGTCCTTGATCAGGATCGCATCATCGAGACCGAACCGGTGGTTGATGCCACCGCCGCACTTCACCGCATATTTGGCGAAGCCGCGCATACCGGGGATGGTCTTGCGTGTATCGCAGACTCTGGCATTGGTATGGGCAATCAAATCGGCAAATTTTGCGGTATAGGTGGAAATACCGCTCAAATGCATCAGGAAGTTGAGCGCCACCCGTTCCGCTGACAGGAGGGCGCGGGCATTGCCTTCAATGACGGCGATCCTGTCTCCCGGTTTGACCCGAGCGCCATCCTTGACCATCGGCGTAAATACCACCCATGGATTGACCAATGTGAACGCCTTGCGGGCAAATTCCATTCCGCAGATGGTACCCGCCTCGCGGCTGGACAGAACCGCTTTTGCCGTCACCTCTTCCGGCAGTGTGGCGTTGGTGGTCAGATCACCTGCCCTGCCGAAATCTTCAAGCAAAGCGCCACGCACGGCATCATCAACGAGCAAGCCCGGCAATGAAGGCGGAAAAGCCTTCTGCGCGACAGCGGTTTGCGGGGAAACGTTCATGTCATCTTCCTTCCAACTACGCTCATTATTTCGTTTTCCGGCTACGCCGTCAGGCTAAGTTCCATCATATCGCCGACATAGGCCCGCGTGTCGTCCAGCGTCAGGAATGTGCGGTGCTGCCATTCCCCACGCTTTTTCGAGAAATCCGTGCGGAAATGGCCGCCACGGCTTTCCTCCCGCCGCAACGCACTGACGGCCACCAGCTTGGCCGTGGCAAGCACATTGCGGAATGCCGGGTCGCGATTGTTCTTTTCCAGCGTCAGAATGGTTTTCAGTCCGGCGATCATGTCCTCGCGATTGCGGATGACGCCGAAGCTGGCGCTCATGGTTTTGCGCAGCGTCGCCATGGCCGGAGTATCACCTTCCGATTGCAGATCATCCCGGTCAACCGAACCAGCAGCCCAATTATCGGCTGGTTTTACGCCATCCTTGCCGATTCTGGCGGCGATACGAGCCGAAAAGACCACCGCTTCCAGCAGCGAATTGGATGCGAGCCGGTTTGCACCATGGGCACCTGTCGATGTGCATTCGCCGCAGGCCCACAGGCCCTCAATCGAGGTGCGCCCTTCCGCATCGGTCATGATACCACCCATGAAGTAATGGGCTGCGGGAACGACAGGAATAGGCTGCGTAACCGGGTCAATGCCCGCATCACGGCAATAGCGATAAACGGTTGGGAATTCCTCAGGGAAAGTCGCACCGACAGCCGTGGTGCAATCAAGCCAGGCACCTCGCCCAGCCATCACCTCGGCATAGATACCGCGCGCCACCACATCGCGCGGGGCAAGCTCTCCTTCGGGGTCGATTTTCAGCATGAAACGCTCACCGTCGCGGTTGATCAGCGTTGCGCCATGGCCGCGCAGTGCTTCGGTAGCCAGTGGTGCCGGGTCCTTGTGTACATCGAGTGCTGTCGGATGAAACTGCACGAATTCCATATCCGCCATCATGGCTCCAGCGCGGGCAGCCATGCCAATGCCCTCGCCGCGCGCTTCGGATGGATTGGTGGTGACGGCGTAGAGATGGCCGATACCACCGGTAGCAATAACCACAGAGTGGGAAGCAAGCTGCACTTTCTCTCCCCGTCCCGCATCAGCACGGGCGATCACACCCGTCACAGCGCCTTTTTCCGTGGTGATGTCTTCCACCACATAGCCTTCCATCACGCGGATAGACGGGGTGTTTTCGACGGTATGCACCAGCGCCTGCATGATGGCACGACCCGCCATATCGCCGCGCACGCGGACAATACGGCTTTCGGAATGGGCAGCTTCGCGTGATACCTGAAGCTTTCCCTGCAGATCACGATCAAACGGCACGCCATAACCGAGCAGGTCATGCACACGGGTCGCGGCTTCCGTTGCCATCAACCGGGCAATGTTCTCGTCAACAATGCCATCACCCGCCGCAACCGTATCGGCCACATGTTTTTCGATCGTATCGCCTTCGGAGACAGCAGCGGCAATGCCTGCCTGCGCCCAGGCGGATGAAGCGCCTCGGCCTATCGGTGCTGCCGCCAAAATGGTGACGGGACGCGGCGCCAGTTTCATCGCGCAGAAGAGGCCAGCCAAGCCGCCGCCGATTATGATGACAGGTTCAACCTGCGTCGAAGCATCGGAAAATAGTGCAGTCATCGGATATTACCCCCTGTTGCCCAGCCGGGCAGTTGGGTTGAAGGCCAGATAAGATTTGCTCTAATTCTTCAGGTTCACCATGCGCTCCACGGCAAGGCGAGCGCGTTCTCCAACCAGCGGATCAACGTGAATCTCCTCGCGCATATAGAGCAGGCTCTCAAGGATGTTCGGCAGCGTGATGCGCTTCATGTGCGGGCACAGGTTGCACGGCTTGATGAACTTCACATCAGGCACTTCGGACTCGATGTTCGACGCCATCGAGCACTCAGTGACGAGAAGCACCTTTGCCGGACGCTGGTCTTTCACATAGTTGATCATGCCGCTGGTCGAGCCGGTATAATCGGCAATGGCAACGACCTCCGGCGGGCATTCCGGATGCGCAATGATCTGAATATCAGGATCGGCGGCCCGGTAAGCCAGAAGCTCATCGGCGGTGAAACGCTCGTGAACTTCGCAATGGCCCTTCCAGGTCAGGATTTTGACATCAGTCTGCGCTGCAACATTCTGGGCCAGGAACTCATCGGGAATGCACAGGACACGGTCAACCCCAAAGCTTTCCACCACCTGAACCGCATTGGCCGATGTGCAGCAGATATCGCTTTCCGCCTTCACTTCCGCTGATGTGTTGACATAGGTGACAATCGGCACGCCGGGATAGGTTTCCCGCAGCAGGCGCACATCCGCGCCGGTAATGGATTCAGCCAGCGAGCAACCTGCCCGCATATCCGGAATGAGCACGGTTTTCTGCGGGTTCAGCAGCTTTGACGTTTCCGCCATGAAGTGTACACCGCACTGGACGATAATCTCGGCATCAACGCGCGTGGCTTCGCGAGCCAGTTGCAGCGAGTCACCCACAATATCGGCCACACAATGGAATATCTCCGGCGTCTGGTAATTATGCGCAAGTATGACCGCGTTGCGCTGTTTCTTCACCCGGTTGATGGCAGCCACATAGGGCGCATAGACAGGCCATTCGATCCGGGGAATATGGTGAGCAACGCGCTGATAGAGGTGTTCGGTTTCTTCAGCCACCTCCGGGGTGAAAGACAGATCAGGCATTTTGAGAACGCCAAAACGTTCTGCTGCGGATGGGCCGGAAATATGGCCGTTCGTGTTGCGAGCAATGCTGGTCATCGTCATTTCCTCCTAAGGCAACCTCCTCCGGTTGCCTGCTGCCGATCATTTATACTCAATATGAGCATATTTCTGATCAAAAGAAAAACGGCAAGGCCGTCACGGAATACATAGGCCAATATTTCGATGGCTTCAAGAGGCAGATTTTCAACAATCGGCTAAAGGTTGCTTTGGGGGTAATCACGCCGAAACCATTCCGGCGGAAGACTCTTCCCGGTCAGACGCCGATCATTTCGGATGGTGCCAGACCATTTCCCTGATCGATTTCACACACTTATGCGCCGTTGTAACCGCCTCGGCGACGATAAAACTCCCGGTCCTGCCGATCACGTTTGGCCGGGCTATCACCGCCCAGACGCGGCGAACAGTTTGTAAAAATCTTCGCATCCATATCCGACGGGCGATCACAAAAGACCAGAGGGCTGATGCGGTCCGAATTGGCACAACCGGCTAAGGTGACTGTGCCCAAAGCCAAAATCGATAATAAAAATCGCATAAGATAAGTCCTTTGTTCTGCATGTCTGGCTCGCGAAAAACGCGCAACTCATCAAATACGCTGAAGTGCCAGTTCACATCTATTCAATTGATTGCGATCTTAAATAGGGTAATCCTCTCAAGCTTGTAAGGGGGAGAGACCATGTCAGCAATTCAATCGAACGCCGCAAAGCCGTCGGGTATACCGTGGCTGATCATCATTGCCGGTTCGCTCATTGCCGTCATGACTTTTGGCCCGCGTTCAGCCATGGGTCTTTTCCAGTTGCCGCTTCTGCAGGACAAGGGCTGGGATCGCACGACCTTCAGCATGGCTATCGCCTTGCAAAACCTCTTTTGGGGTATCGGCCAGCCATTTTTCGGCGCCATCGCTGACAAATACGGCACATGGCGCGTTCTGCTCATGTCGGCGATTCTCTATGCATCTGGTCTTGTGCTCATGGCATGGTCGACCACTCCCGGAATGCTCTATATCGGGGGCGGCCTGCTTGTCGGTCTTGGTATTGCTTCAGGATCGTTCGGAACAATCCTGTCCGCATTTGCGCGCAATGTCTCGGCGGAAAACCGCACTTTTGTTTTCGGCATCGGCACAGCTGCAGGTTCTGCCGGAATGTTCGTGTTTTCGCCTATCAGCCTTGAGTTGATCAAGCATTATGGCTGGTCGGATGCACTGGTTTATCTCGGTATAGCCATGGCAATCGTGCCGCTTCTCGCCATTCCGCTCCGGGGCAATTCCTCCAGTGGCCTGATCAGCGAAGCGCAGTATAAGCAGTCCATGGGTGAAGCCTTGCGCGAGGCGCTTGGACACAGAAGCTATGTGCTGCTGACAACGGGCTTTTTCGTTTGCGGCTTTCAGCTTGCCTTCATCACCGCGCATTTCCCGGCTTATCTCAATGATATCGGCATTGATGCCAAATATGCGGTGCTGGCGCTGGCGCTTATCGGCTTTTTCAATGTGATCGGATCGCTGGCCTCCGGTGTCATCAGCCAGCGCTATTCCAAGCCAAAATTTCTTGCCTATCTCTACATTGGCCGTTCGGTGCTGGTTGCGGCATTCCTGCTGCTGCCACAGACTGGCGCGTCGGTGATCGTTTTCGCAATTGTCATGGGACTGATGTGGCTTTCAACGGTACCGCCGACAAATGCCCTCGTTGCGATCATGTTTGGCACGCGCTATCTCGCCATGCTGGGCGGCATCGTGTTCTTCTCGCATCAGGTCGGATCATTCCTCGGCGTCTGGCTTGGCGGTTATCTTTACGACCATTTGGGCAGCTACAACCCTGTCTGGTGGCTGAGCGTTGTGCTTGGCATTTTAGCCGCTATCGTGCATTGGCCGATTGAGGAACGTCAGGCGGATCGCCCTACCCTGCAACCGGCCGAATAGTCGTCAGGGCTGGAGACGCTTGCGGATGGGCTCGAATTCGGGCGTTGCCTTGCGCTTCACCGGGTCAGGCTCATTGGCGTCGATAGCGTCCCAATATTTCCAGTTCACTTTTTCCGAACCAAGCTCGTAGTCCATACCGTCCCAGCTATCCTCGCGAAAACTGTAAAAAGCCCAGTGCAGCTTGTTGCTGTCGAGCGCAGTCAGCACGTCCTCCAGATAAGGCTTGCAGCCGGGAAGCTGGCGCATACAGCCATATTCACCCGCCACCATTCGGTTCAGCGGCACGCCATGCGCTTTCGCCCAATCCACAGGCCTGGCAAGATACTCGGTCACTTTCTGCGCGTTCCACATAACCTTCGATCCGGCATAGGGCACCTCGCCCGGATAGGCATAGGGTTTTTTGCGCTTGATATTGGGGGCGCTGGTCGCTTCATAGGGTTCATACATGTGAAAGCTGTAGATGACTTTCTGGTCATCCAGCGGTTTCGGCCAATAGCTGAACGCATCGGCTGCCGCATACCATCCGGCATCGGCCATGATGGGCGTTACCGGATCGACCTTCCTGATCTCGGCAATCACCATATTGTAGAAGGCAATCAGATCGCGGGAGCCACCCTTTTGCTTGTCATACCAAGCCTGCATATCCGCAGCTGAGGCATGTTCGGCAACGCCGCCCATCTTTTCCGGTGCGGGTTCGTTGATCAGATTATAGGCGGCAATAGCGGGGTGATCCTTCAGCGCAGCGGCAAGGTCGCGCCAGAACTGCGCGGCCTCCTGCCACTTTGCCTTGTCCTGCCAAAGCCGGTCATCAAACTTGCCATTGTTGTTCTGGGCCCAGCGCATGGCCGGAAGCGACAGCGGCGTAATGACCACTTTCAGCCCCGCCTTGTCAGCCCGATCCAGCGTTGCTTTGAGCGTAGCGAGATCGGAGGCCGGGATGCCCTCATAATGATCGGCATCGCCAATCAGAAAGTCGCGTTTGGCCGGTTTCCACTTGTCGTAGGACAGCCGCACCCAGCTTGCGCCATAATCTTTCAGCGCATCGAAATAGGTCTGATCAGGTGGCAGCCGGTTGAAACTGTTGCCGCCATGCTGCGGCTTATCCCAGAAACTGATGAGATCGGCTGCATTGGCAGCACAGGTCATGGTCAAAGACAGAAACAGGGTCGTCGCAATACGCATGGGAACTCTTTCGGATCAGTATGGTCAGACCAATTGCTTGAGCACTGCGGCGAGAATGGGTTCCGTTTGGCGCGGATCTATGGCTATCAACAGAAACCGCCGCCTGACGGAGCAAGCGGCGGAGATTTCAGTTCCGGCGATAGAAATATCAAGCGCGTAAAACCGCCTCGATTTTATCGAGCGCTTCAGCCTTGCCGATACCGGTCAAAAACGCGAGCGTCGTGATAACAGGCTTGCCAAGGTCCTTCGGCAGTTGCGCCGTAGATACAACAAGGTCAACATCATCGATCTGCCCGGCCACCTCGGCCACCTTGCATTGCCGCGCGTTGAAACTGATGCCGCGTTCCTTCAATGCATCTGCCACCGCATGGGCGACGACGGTTGATGTGGCGATACCGGTTCCACAGGCGAAAAGTACAGTCTTTTGTTTGGTCATTGGTCCCTCTTCATCCCGAATAGCCTAAGCCAGCAGCCGGGCTACATCCTCTGCCGTGTTGGATTGCATCAGGGCGGTGATCATCTCGGCGGACTGAATGGTCATCGCGATCTCCTGCAGCATTTCGATCTGCTGGTCCTTATCACTGAGCGCCATGAGAAAAACCACACTGACCTGCAGCTTTTCATCCGGATCTTCCATGTTGGAAAAAGCCACCGGCTTGCACAATGTTGCCATGGCAAGGCCGGGTTTCAGCACATGTTCGGGGTCCGTATGCGGAATGGCCACATTATTGTCCGAACCCAGCGGCAAGCCTGTCGGCAGCTCCGCCTCGCGGGCAAGCACCGCCTCGGCAAAGCTTGGTTTCACATAGCCCAGACTGTGCAAACGGTCGGAAAGTATCCGGATAATCTCCCGATCATTTCCCGCCTCGACCCCAAGGATAATTGCCCCCGGATCGAGATAGTTCATCAAGGCTTTCGCCATTCAATTCACTCCAGTATGCGTATTTCAGGCGGTCTTGTCTGCGTTTTCATCGGCACCCGCCGCCCGTTCCCACGCGGCGGTATTTCGATGATAGGCCCAGAATGCACCGGCAATAATGATGGCAATAAGCCCGAGACCTGCCGCGCCGAGGCTGCGGATTGCAGCAATCACCGCGTAGGAAACCCACAGGAACCCATCAACCACACTGGTAATCTGCACCGCATTGGCAGGCATCTTGAAGCCGGATGACTGGGCAGCGCTGGTAAACAGCGGCGCCAGCGCATTGGCAACATAGAAGCCGACAGCCAGCGTGAACGTGCCGACAATGACCATGCGGAAGACATTTCCCTTCAACAAGGGCGCTGTCATGGCAACGATGAAAGGAATAACCGCTAGATCGGCAAAAAGGATGACGCGATTACCGGGCAGGATGACCGACAGGATGATCGCGATGGGCACGAGAATCAGCGACGACGAAATCGCGGCGGGATGGCCGATCAGAATTGCCGAATCGAGACCCACCAGCAGTTCGCGGTCGCCTGTCCGTTTCTTGACGAAAGCCTGTGCCGCATCGGAAACCGGCAGCAGCCCCTCCATCAAAATCTTGACCATGCGCGGCAGCAGCAACATCACCGCCGCCAGTGTCATGCCTGTTTGCAGGACCTTGCTCAGAACCACGCCGAAATCCCCGGCGTTATAATAGGCGATGACACCCAGCACGAGACCGATGATCAGCCCGAGAATGACCGGCTCGCCAAACACGCCGAAACGCTTTTCGAACGTCTCGGTGTTGATTTCGATCTTGTTGATGCCGGGAATGCGGTCGATGATCCAGTTCAGCACAATGGCAATCGGCAGGATTTGCGCCGACGCCAGATGCGGCACGGAAATGCCGGGGATGCCGTAGAATTGCTGCACCGCCTTGGCCGACCAATCGGCAAAGAGCAGGCAGAGCGCCACCATCAGCGCCGCAACGATGAGACCATAGACCAGACTGTCCGTGGCAGCGACGGCAAGCGAGCCGATGAAGGCAAAGTGCCAGAAATTCCACACATCAACATTAAGCGTACGCGTCAGGCGTGTCAGAAGCAGCACGATGTTGACAGCGATGCCAATCGGGATGACCCAGAGGCCGACAGATGATCCAAAGGCAATGGCGGCAGCCGATGGCCAGCCCACATCAACAATATCGCGCTGAATGCCGGTATTGGTCACAATCGCCTTGGCCACATCGCCAATCGAAGTGAGCATCAGACCGAGCACAAGATTGATACCGATGAAAGCAACGCCGATGGTCACAGCGGCACGGAACGCGCGCCCCACCTTGGCTCCGAGCACCACAGCAATGATAAAGATGACAATCGGCAACAGGACCGTAGGCCCCATTGTATCGACGGCAGCCTTCAGGCCCGCCAGAAAACTATCCATTCCAACCTCCCAGCAGTCACGTTGGACCGCACATTCCCCCAACGCTTATGTCTGCGTCGCGCCAATGTTTGACAGGATATGCGGGAAAAACCAGCCGGTTTTCATATTATTTGACGGGAATTCACACTTGTACGCAGCAATTTTGTGCAAATTACCGTTTCACAGACAAAGTGGTCCAACTTACGGGACTTCGCCAATCCGCGCATCATCTTCGGGATGTTGGTGACCACATCATTGATCGCTTTGTCCGTTGTCCCCGCTAAAATGCGTCCAAGGTGGTTCTCATCATCACAGGACTTTCGCTTGCCGGGCTTTAACCGGTTAAGGCGTTTTAGCGGTGTTGTCAGTGGGCCCCGACCGGCAATGTGACAACCAAAGGACCGTTACGGGTTGCAACCACCGTATGCTCATACTGGACAGTCAAGGCGCGCGGTTCACTGTACAATGTCCATGCATCGTCGCCACCTTCTGCAAATTCGGCACCCAATGACAGAAATGGTTCGACTGTGAATACCAATCCCTCGTTCATGAACCGGCGTTCGGAATGATCGGGCCACGTCGAAATTTCAGTCGGCTCTTCGTGCAGAGAACGGCCAACACCGTGGCTAGCCAAATTACGCACGAGTGTATAGCCATTCTTGCGGGCAAATGTGCCAATTGCTTTGCCAATCCCTGCAATTGGCTTGTTTGCACCGACCTGCCGCAAGCCGGTCCACATAGCACGACGGCCGTCACGGCAAAGGCGTTCTATAACGCGCGAAACAGGTGGCACAGCAAACGACGCTCCGGTATCGGCAAAAAAACCATTCTTCTCAGCGGATACGTCAATGTTCACAAGATCGCCAGCAGCGATGCGGCGCGAGCCTGGAATACCATGAGCAATTTCTTCGTTGACGCTGATACATGTTGCTCCCGGAAATCCATAGGTGAGTTCCGGCGCAGATCGCGCCCCGGCTGCTTCAAGAAGCTCCCGTCCAAGCCCATCAAGCTCGGCTGTGGTCATTCCCGGTTCCAGTGCTGCACCCATGGCCGCCAAGATATCGGCAACAATTCTTCCAATTTCCTGCAGCTTGATCAGATCGTCGTCATTGGAAATTGTCATTCTCGAACTCGCTCTCCATAGCCCCGTACAATGTACCTCAAATAAGTCACTGTACCGGGACAATCAACAATCCGAATTGTATCTCGCCTGCTGATTCAACCGCCGCGCATGAAACTTTCAAGCGGGAAAATTGCGCAGGTTTCAGTGCCGTGGGCGAGCAGCTTGCCATTTGCGTCACGCAGGAAGGCTTCCGATGTTGCCAGCGTGCGGCCTCGATGTACGAGCTTGCCCTCGCAGAACACCGGGCCGGTATCGGGCGAGACAGGGCGCACGAGGTTCACCTTGAATTCGACAGTCGTATAGGCCTCACCCAGTTTCAGCGTGGTCATGACACAGCAGGCAAGCGCCGAATCCATCAAGGTTGCAATCCAGCCGCCATGAATGCCGCCCATTGGATTGAGGTGTTCGCGCGCTGGAATGCCTTTGAAAACGACCCGGTTCAGCTCCACCTCATGCAAATTAAAGGTCAGCGTTTTCGCGATGGGCGGTGCAGGATATTCGCCTCGCAACATCGCTTGCAGGATGTCGAGGCCGCTGCGTTTGGCCAGATCGGCAAGGGGCAGCGTACCAATGCCGCCGGGAAATGCGATAGTCTCTGAACTCATGGAAGCACGGACCTTTCCTCGGTGGTGGGACCCTGCCCTGCCGCCTTTGATATCGATCTTGAAACAGCTGTCAGAAACCCGTCACGCGACTCCGGCGCTTTAAGCGCCCTTGGCTCCCAGACATGCCGGGTAAAGAAGAAACTCGTCAGGCGAAACGCATCGACAAGTTCCGTCAGCGATGCGACCCGCACCTTTGAACTGACCATGAAAGGCGGCATCACCAGAAGCTTGTCGGCCCATGGTGCGCCCGCATCGCGCGATACGGCGCGGCCAGATTTGGGCGAGACATAGGCAAGGTTCTCGTCGCTTCCCGTCGAAGCACACCGTTTCAGATCAAGGCCAAAGCCCAACTCCTCCAGCATCATCACCTCAAAGCGCAGGAGAAGCTCCCCCGAGATCAGCGGGTCGTCACAATGCTCAAGGATAATGGCGAGTGTTTCAAAAAGGCCCTGATGCGGATCGCGCTCCGGCAAAAGTCTCAAATGGGCGGCGGCCAGTTGCAGCGCATAAAGCCCGACGGGCTGCTCGATCAACCGCGCGGCGGAAAAGGATACGGGTTCGATCTGCATCATGCCGAGATGTTCGTCGATACGCGCACGCCAGATCACATCCACCCGGTTTCCCGCCTGCAGCAGCGGTTGCATACGGCGCGAGCGTCCGCCGCGCACCAACCCCATATGGCGGCCATGCTCACGCGTCATCAGTTCGAGGATCGCACTGGTTTCCCCGTGCCGCCTCGTCCCGAGTATGATTCCCTCATCTCGCCATTCCATCAGGCGAGACTCGCGCTATCCGTGCGGGAATTCAAGGCCCATTTCGCGGTAACGTTCCGGGTCATTGCCCCAATTGTCACGAACCTTGACGAACAGAAACAGGTGAACCTTCTGTTCGAGGATTTCCATCAGTTCCTTGCGGGCCGCCTGACCGATGGACTTGATCGCCTGACCTTCGTGGCCGAGCACGATCTTCTTCTGGCTGTCACGCTCGACATAGATCACCTGCTGGATGCGGACAGAGCCATCAGGCTTTTCCTCCCAGCTTTCCGTCTCAATGGTCGATGAATAGGGCAGTTCGTTATGCAGACGCAGAAAAAGCTTCTCGCGGGTGATTTCCGCTGCAAGCATGCGCATTGGCATGTCGGAAATCTGGTCTTCGGGGTAATACCATGGACCTTCCGGCAGATTATCGGCCAGATATTTCAGCAAATCTTTGCAGCCATAGCCTTTGAGCGCCGAAATCATGAATGTCTTGTCGAAGTTGATCTTCTCATTGGCCTTTTGAGCCAGTTCCAGAAGTTTTGGCGCTTCGATACGGTCGACCTTGTTGAGAACGAGGATGACCTTACGCTTCTTCTCGTGCAGGCTGGCAAGAATGGCTTCCGCCTCTTCGTCAATGCCCTGTTCGACATCGATCAGCACCAGAACAATATCCGCATCCTTGGCACCGCCCCAGGCGCTTGTCACCATGGCCCGGTCGAGACGGCGTTTTGGTTTGAAGATACCGGGCGTGTCGACCAGCACCATCTGGGTGCGGTCGTGAATGACAATGCCGCGCACCAGCGCCCGCGTTGTCTGCACCTTGTGGGTGACGATCGAAACCTTGCTGCCGACCAGCTGATTGACCAGCGTCGACTTGCCGGCATTGGGTGCGCCAATCAAAGCAATAAAGCCCGAACGTGTCGGGCCTTCTGGCTGTGCCGCCTCCGGTGTTGCATCCTGATCGGTCATTTCTGTTCCTCTTCCTGCGTCTTCTGACGGACGCCTTCCCGGTAAAGCAAGGCAACGGCAGCTTCCTGCTCGGCAATACGCTTGGAGCGTCCCATGCCGGTGGCAGGCGCAAAGCCCTTCACCTCTACCTTTACCGTAAATTGTGGGTCATGGTCAGGCCCGGTGCGCTCGACCACGCTGTATAAAGGCTGGGCGCCATCCTGCTGATGCGCCCATTCCTGTAGTTCTGTCTTGGGATCACGCTGCGCCGAATTGATCTCGCGCGAGCGGGCATCCCAGTAACGCTGGATGAAAGGTTGCGCCGCTTCCAGCCCGCCGTCCAGATAAATCGTTGCAATCAGCGATTCCACCACATCGGCACGCAGGCTTTTCAGCCTTTTGTCAGCCAGCCCCTTCACATCGGAACCGGTGCGGATGAACTCGTGCAGGCCGATTTCATCGGCGACGGCAGCACAGGTATCGGCATTGACGAGCGAGTTCAAACGAAGCGAAAGCTCGCCTTCGCTGGCCGTCGGATAGGCGCGAAACAGCATTTCCGCAATAACCAGCCCAAGGACGCGGTCGCCCAGGAATTCGAGCCGTTCATAATCCGATCCAACCGACTGGCGGGCGCTGGCATGGGTCAGCGCGCGCTCAAGGCGGCTAAGATCGCGAAATGTGTGGCTCGTCTGCTCCTCCAGCCTGCGAACGGCGTCTGCGGACAGGTTCATAGGCAGCTCATTGGCTCTTCGGGGTGAAGGAGGTTCCATTCACGCTGCGCAGCAAGCGGTCGAAGCGCATTTCCGTCGGCCAGCGCCAGATTTCCAGCGGGCTTGCCTTGTCGGCAATGGAGAAGAAAATGATGTTGGCACGGCCGATGAAATTCTCCAGCGGCACGGTTCCCAGCTCAAAACGGCTATCGGCGGAATTGTCCCGGTTGTCGCCCATCATGAAAAACTGACCTGCCGGAACAGTGAACTCCCGGGTATTGTCGCCAAGACCGTTCGGGATCAGATCAAGCGTATCATAGGTGACGCCGTTTGGCAGTGTTTCGCGATAAACATCAATCGGAAAAGGCTTTTCAGTCACATCAGGATTGTTGATCTGACCAACTTTGACACGCGGTACCGCAACGCCATTGATGTAAACAACGCCCTCACGCACCTGCACCTTATCGCCGGGCAAGCCGATCACGCGCTTGATGTAGTCAATGGACGTATCAGCAGGCGTGCGGAAAACGGCGACATCACCGCGCAACGGTTCGCTGCCCCAGATGCGGCCTGAAAACAGGTTGGGCGACAGCGGAATTGAATATTTCGAGAAGCCATAGGAGAATTTCGAGACGAAGAGATAATCGCCCTCAAGCAAAGTCGGGCGCATCGAGCCGGACGGAATGTTGAACGGCTGGATCAGCACAGTCCGGATAACCAGAGCGAGCAGCAGAGCCTGCACGATAACGCTGATCGTCTCGCCGAGACCACCAGATTTTTTCACAACAGATTTGTCGCTCACGCTCGTCATATCTCCAAATTTGTAACGTGCCCCCTCTTAACGGCTGAATCCGCAAGGGGCAATGCCGCTTGGTCAAGCTCAATGACCTTTGAATACGGCTATTCCACGATTTTCAACGCTTCAATAATCACGAATGCTTGTGCAAGTGGAAAATCATCGGTGATGGTCACATGGATATGGGCGGTGTGACCGGCAGGCAGAATCGCCGCAAGGCGCTTGGCCGCACCATTGGTCAGGCGCATGGTCGGCGCACCGCTTGGCAGGTTCACAACACCCATATCGCGCCAGAAAACACCGTGGGAAAGCCCTGTACCAAGCGCCTTGGCGCAGGCTTCCTTGGCGGCAAAGCGCTTGGCATAGGATGCCGCGCGCTGTTTGCGCCGCTCGGATTTGGCTTGCTCGACCGATGTATAAACCCGGTTGATGAAACGCTCGCCATGCCGTTCCAATGTCTTTTCAATGCGCCGTATATCGATCAGGTCACTGCCGATCCCGATGATCATGACGGTTCAGCGACCTTTTCCAGACGAAACCCGGCCTTGCGGCGATTCTGAAAGCTCGCAACGATCCAGCGGGTCGGGAAATAGACAATGAGGGCGGCAATCAATCCCAAGGGAACTGCGCCAATCAGCATGGGTTTGACAATTGGTCCCCACAACTCAACGAAATCCAGATGCCGCAGCATATGGCCAAGATGATGCGGGAAAGGTTCGTCGCTCGGACCGCCACTCAGGATAAAGCGCCCGACTTCCAGCGTCGCGCCCCAGATGACAGGCAGAAAGAGCGGATTACCGAGCGTCGTGCCGAGAATAGCGGCGGCTATATTGCCGCCGATGATCCACGCAATGGCCAGCGCCACAGCAATATGCACGCCAAGAATGGGAATGAACGAGGAAAAAATACCCGCTGCAAGACCTGCCGCAATGGCATGGGGCGTCGCCCGCAGCCGCAGCACGCGCTTGCCAAAATAGCGCAAGGAGCGGCCAACGGAGCGGCGTGGCCACAGCGCAATACGCATCCGTTCACGGAAGCCCGGTTTGATACGCCGTTTGAAAAGCATTGGTATTCAGGTTCCTCGACACCGGAGCCAGCGCGTGTGCAACTGACTCAGGGTACTCACGTCTTCTTGGTTAATCAAATATTACGACTACCGGGCTTAACGGGCGGAATTGCGGCAAGCTCGGGTGGTAATTGATCCGCAGGATAGGCCGGTACTTCATATTCCGCCAGTGCGATCAGCGGCACGCCGACATTTGTTTTTCCGGCAGAGCGGTCGATGATGCAGGCAGCGGCCAGAACATCGGCCCCCAGCTCCTGCAAGGTGGTGACAGTCTCGCGGATCGACAAGCCCGTCGAGACAATATCTTCAACAATAACAACGCGGGCACCCTTGGCAATCTCGAAGCGGCGCAGCCGGAACACACCATTCTCCCGTTCGACCCAGATGGCGGGAACGCCGAGGTGGCGTGATGTCTCGTAAGCCGGAATAATGCCGCCAATAGCCGGCCCGACCACATAATCGATATGGCCAAGACCAGCATCCCTGATCTTGTCGGCAAGAGCCCGGCAGACACGCTCGGTCTTGTCGGCATGCATGAACACGCGGGCCTTTTGCAGGAATGTCGGGCTGCGCAAGCCCGATGTCAGGATAAAGTGCCCTTCGAGCACTGCCCCTGCTTCGCGAAATACCTGAAGAACTTCATCCGTGTTCATATGTACCCTCTATCCGTTCACGCGCTGCGCATCACTGACGCATTTGCTTTCCTTGAGTTTCGACAGAATCCGATTGAGATGTTTCAGATCCCAGACCTCCAGATCGACGATCATCTGCGTAAAGTCAGGTGCCGTGCGAACCATGGAGAGATTATGAATATTGGTTTCGTTCGCTGCAATGATTTCGGCGATCTCCGCCAGTGATCCCGGTGCATTGATCGCGGAAATATTGATCCGCGCCGGGAACCGGTCCCGCCTGCTCTCGTCAATATCCCAGCGCACGTCGATCCAGCGCTCCGGCTGATCATCATAGGCCATGAGCGCCGATGACTGGATCGGGTAGATCGTCATGCCTGACCCCGGCTGCAGAATACCGACAATGCGGTCGCCGGGCACTGCGCCCTCAGGCGAGAAATGCACGGGCATATCAGGGCTGGCACCCCGGATCGGCAGGGCGTGCGGACCGCCCGGCTCCCATCCTGTCGTGCCCTCACTGCCTTCGGGAATCTTGAAAATCATGCCCGATGTATTGCGGAAATTGACCCAGCCTTCCTCACGCTCTGTTGGTGTCGGCTTGGGCTTTGAATCCTGATATTCAGGATAAACAGCCTTCATGACATCGGAGGATGGCAATTCACCGCGACCAACGGCTGCCAGAACATCATCGATTTCCTTGCGTGCCAGACGCGGCAGGCCCTTCTTCAACTCGTCGCGCGAATAGACCTTGCCTGCCCGTTCAAAGGCCCGTTCAAGAATCTGCGTGCCAAGGCCGGAATATTGCTTGCGAACGGCAATACGCGTTGCACGCCTGATAGCAGCCCGCGCCTTGCCCGTAACAACAACAGATTCCCATGCGGCTGGCGGTGTCTGCGCCTTGGAACGGATGATTTCCACTTCATCGCCATTATGCAATTCTGTCATCAGCGGCATGATGCGGCCATTGACCTTGGCACCAACGCAGCTGTCGCCGATATTGGTATGTACCGCATAGGCAAAATCAATTGGCGTGGCCCCACGCGGCAGGGCGATAAGCCGGCCCTTCGGCGTGAAACAAAACACCTGATCCTGAAACAGTTCAAGCTTGGTGTGTTCGAGAAATTCTTCCGGATTGTCGCCTTCCGCCAGCGCCTCGATGGTCTGGCGCAGCCATGCATAGGCATTGGTCTCGGTCGAAATCACATGCGGATTCTGTGCACTGCCACGATCCTTGTAGATCGAATGGGCAGCCACACCATATTCGGCAATATCATTCATTTCACGTGTGCGGATTTGCAATTCGACACGCTGGCGCGAGGGGCCGACAATGGTCGTATGGATTGACCGGTAGTCGTTCTGCTTGGGCGTCGAGATGTAGTCCTTGAAGCGCCCCGGAACCATGGACCACGTCGTATGGATGATCCCAAGCGCATTGTAGCAATCGCCAACCGTATCAACGACGACGCGAAAGCCGAAAATGTCCGAGAGCTGTTCGAAGGACAACCCCTTGCTTTCCATCTTGCGGAACACTGACCATGCCTTCTTCTGGCGGCTTTTGACACCGGCCTTGATGCCGTGTTTTTCGAACAGGCTGGAAAGATCGGCCTCGATCTGCGCCAGCGTGCTGCGATTCTTCTCCATCAGCTCGGCGAGCCGGTTGGTTACAGCATTGAAGGCTTCCGGATTGATATAGCGGAAAGCCAGCTGCTCCAGCTCTTCGCGCATATCCTGCATACCCATGCGGCCCGCAAGCGGTGCATAGATATCCATGGTCTCTTCGGAGATGCGCAGGCGCTTGTCCGGCGGCACATGGTGCAGCGTGCGCATATTGTGCAGACGGTCAGCAAGCTTGACGAGCAACACGCGTACATCGTCGGAAATGGCCAGAAGCAATTTGCGCAGATTTTCCGCCTGAACCGCTTTCTTGGAGACAAGATCAAGCTTTTTCAGCTTGGTCAGACCCTCGACCAGCTTGCCGATATCGGGCCCGAACAGCGTGTCTATTTCCTGCCGCGTTGCGGACGTGTCCTCGATTGTGTCATGCAGCAGCGCGATGGCAATCGTCGCCTCGTCCAGATGCATATCGGTAAGGATTGCGGCAACTTCGAGCGGATGGGAAAAATAAGGATCGCCCGATGCGCGCTTCTGATGACCATGCTTCTGCATGGCATAAACATAGGCTTTGTTGAGCAGCGCCTCATTAACGTCAGGCTTGTAACGCTGAACACGCTCGACAAGCTCATACTGACGCATCATGGACGGTAGCCTCCAAACTCAAAACTCTAAATTATCAAGCGATATATGGTAATTGCGTTACCAAGACGCAAAAATAATGCGCCGCAGAAAAACTGCGACGCATCAAGATAGCCCAAACTGGCAATCAGCCGCGCTTCAGCGCGACATTTGATTAATAGTCGTCGCTTTTTTCCGGAGCTACCAAGCCCTCGATACCGGCCAGCAATTCTTCTTCCGACATGCTGTCGAAGGAAACATTGTCGTCTGCATCTGCTTCGATAATTTCGCCGCCTTCGCTGTCACCGGATGTGACCTGCGCAACAACGGCAACGGCTTCCGGCTCGTCCACTTCCACATGCTTCTGCAGCGAGTGGATGAGATCTTCCTTCAGATCGCCGGGCGACAAGGTTTCGTCGGCGATTTCACGCAGCGCAACAACCGGATTCTTATCATTGTCGCGATCGATGGTGATCGCTGCACCCTGCGAAATCAGGCGCGCGCGATGACTGGCGAGCAAAACCAGTTCAAACCGGTTTTCGACCTTGTCAACGCAATCTTCAACAGTGACGCGGGCCATGAACTGCCCCTTTCATTTTTAACTGAATTAGCGGATTAAGCCGGACATAACGCGGTTGCGCAGAAAAAACAAGCAAAAGCCGTCGAGCTATTGCATAACATCTGTTGAGCGACCAAAAAATGATCACCATATATTGAGCACATCTGTCCAAATTTCGGACAAATTTTCCGGCGAGGTATTGGCTTTTAGCTGAACCCGACGTAGTAAATATCCTACTTACGTATAAGATCAGATCGAGCTGTATTACTGCCAAGCTGATTTGAAATTGAAGCTCACCTTTTTGAAATGGAACATTATTATGTTTGATCCACGTGAAAAGATCGTCTTGTTTATCGATGGTGCAAATCTCTACGCAGCCTCAAAGGTACTGGGATTTGATATTGATTATCGCAAGCTTCTTTCAGCTTTTCAGAAAAGAGGTTATTTGCTTCGTGCGTATTATTATACTGCGCTGGTCGAAGATCAGGAATACTCTTCCATTCGTCCTTTGATCGATTGGCTCGACTATAACGGGTACAAGGTCGTTACCAAGCCTGCAAAAGAATTCACTGATTCTGCCGGCCGCCGTAAGATTAAAGGCAATATGGACATCGAACTTGCTGTCGATGCCATGCAGTTGACCGATACGGTCGACCATTTTGTTATCTTCTCTGGCGATGGCGATTTCCGCTCGCTGGTGGAAGCCTTGCAGCGCAAGGGCCGCAAGGTCAGCGTTGTCTCGACCCTTTCGACCCAGCCGCCAATGATCTCGGATGAATTGCGCCGTCAGGCTGATCATTTCATCGACCTGACATCGTTGCGCACCGAAATCGGCCGCGAGCCGTCGGAGCGGGCACCGCGCCGTGTCGAAGAAGAACAAGTCGACTATTGATATTTGCTGAAAGACGTGGAGATGCCGCATGGAAAACCGTGCGGCATTGTGCTTTCTAGCGCCCTATGACCGTAGAACCCTCCCCCGATTGCCCGATCTGTCCCCGCCTGCATGATTTCATCGCCGGATGGCGTGTGAAGGAACCGACCTGGCACAATGCCCCGGTTCCAGCGTTCCTTCCGGCTGGCGGCATTGAATCCGTGCAGCTTCTGATCGTCGGATTGGCCCCGGGTCTGCGCGGTGCCAACCGGACGGGCCGCCCATTTACCGGCGACTATGCCGGTGATTTGCTCTACGGCACCTTGTCCGAATTCGGCTTTTCCCGCGGCACATTTGCCGCGCGCCCGGACGATGGCCTGCAACTGCTCAATACATCGATCGTCAATGCAGTGCGCTGTGTTCCGCCTGAGAACAAGCCTGTTGGCAGCGAGATCAACAATTGCCGGCGGTTCTTGACGCCATCGATCCAGCAATTCCAAAATCTGCGTGCCATCGTCACTCTCGGCACCATCGCGCACCAATCCACCGTGCGTGCGCTAAAACAACCGGTTGCCAAGTTTCCGTTCAGCCATGGCGGGCAGTCGGATATCGGCAATATCAGAATTTTTTCCAGCTATCACTGCTCGCGCTACAACACCAACACAGGGCGATTGACGGAAGCCATGTTCAAAAGCGTGTTTGCCGCCGTGCGGACGTATTTGGATAAGGTGGCGTAGAATAAGGGTTCACCCCCTCTGACCTAGCTCACCATGAGGGAGATGGGTGGGTTGCACAACCATTGTCGCGCCCTTCGACAGGCTCAGGATGAGGGAGAATGTTGGCTGCAATGCTAATCGCCAACCGGTGCAGAATAGAGCACCTTGCAACCCTCCCTCTCCCTCATGGTGAGCGTGTCGAACCACGCACAACAATCGCGGCAGCCATCCATTTCAAAATAAATCATGCCAACTTATCCAACACCATCTCACCTCGCTTATTCTGATGGTGTCCTTTCCGGCGGGAATGCTCCGGAAACCTTCTGAAGTCAGGAAAGGATCGGTGATTTCGTCTGCGGGGAGAAACCAACCGCAGGGGAAAGGTTTTATCTCACAAGGGTAAAACCAGTCATCGGGACGGGTGATCCGGAAGTTTTCTTGGTTGAAACAGGAAAACCTCCGGGGAACGCATGACTACACTACCAATACCAAGACACCCGCGTTCCCCTTTGGATCGCCCGTCTTTCCCACCTCATCAATAGCCAGACGCAAAAGCGGGCGTGGTAATGGGAAATGATATTCCGCAACTGCAATGTTGGAGATGCAATCACCCCGGTAGTCCGACAGGACAGAGGGGGGTGAGCACTGCCACAACGGCCCTGCAAATCAAACATACTTCACAACCAGAATAATCAGCCGCGATCGCGTAGCAGGCGGGATTTTTCGCGGTTCCAGTCGCGTTGCTTTTCCGTCTCGCGTTTGTCGTGCAATTTCTTGCCGCGGGCAACCGCGAGTTCAAGCTTGGCCCTGCCCTGATCGTTGAAATAGAGCTTCAATGGCACGACCGTCATGCCTTCGCGATCAACCGACTGTGCCAGCCGAGCCATTTCGCGCTTGCTGACCAGCAGCTTGCGGTGGCGGCGCGGTGCATGGTTGAAGCGATTGGCCTGCAGATATTCCGGGATATAGGAATTAATCAGCCAGAATTCGCCATTCTCAAGACTGGCATAGCTTTCCGCAATATTCGACTGATTGTTGCGCAGGGATTTCACCTCGGTGCCCTGCAGCACAATGCCAGCCTCCATCGTGTCGAGAATCTCGAAATTGAAGCGCGCTCTGCGGTTCTCGGCAATGATCTTGCGAACCGTTATGGGTTTTTTGGCAGCTTTGGGCTTATTCATGGAGCTTATATAGTACTTTCCAACTGAATTATCAGTTGATCAGCCCCGCATGTTTCATCGCCTGATCAATACGTTCGGCGGTTGCCGCTTCAATCGGGACGAGCGGGGAACGCAGCGAATTGTTCATCTTGCCGAGCTTGGCAAGGGCATATTTCGGACCGGTTGGATTTGGCTCGATAAAGAGCGCCTTGTGCAGCGGCATCAGGCGATCCTGAATGGCCAGTGCTGCCGGGTAATCGCCCCGGAGGGTCGCAGCCTGGAATTCAGCGCAAAGGCGCGGAGCAATATTCGAGGTTACGGAAATGCAGCCAACGCCGCCATGGGCGTTAAAGCCGAGTGCGGTCGCGTCTTCACCCGATAGTTGAATGAAATCGAGGCCGCAGGTGATGCGCTGTTCCGAAACGCGCTCAATCTTGCCGGTCGCATCCTTGACGCCAGCAATATTCTTGAAGTCATGCGCCAGCTGGCCCATCGTCTCCGGGGTCATGTCGATGATCGAACGACCGGGAATATTATAGATAATGATCGGCAGCGAAACAGATTCGGCCACTGCCTTGTAATGGGCATAGAGACCACGCTGGTTCGGCTTGTTGTAATAGGGCGTCACAACCAGAATGGCATCGGCACCCGCCTTTTCCGCGTGCTGAGCCAGTTCAATCGCTTCACGGGTGTTGTTGGACCCTGCACCGGCAATAACGGGCACCTTGCCCTTGGCTTCCTCGATGCAAACCTCAACAACGCGCTTGTGTTCGGCATGGGACAGTGTTGGCGATTCGCCCGTCGTGCCAACAGGAACGAAACCATTCGTGCCTTCAGCAATCTGCCAGCCGAGAAATGCACGAAAGGCTTTCTCGTCAAACGAGCCGTTTTGGTCGAATGGCGTGACGAGAGCGGTGATTGAGCCTTTCAGCATGGTGAACTCCAAGAAAACAAGATTAGGTTCATGGCAGAACCGATACGGTACAGACCATAAGGTGGCGCACCATAGTCGTGCAACCTTCGCCGGGCAAGATGATTTCCTTGATGAAAAACAGCAAAGCAATTGATGATTTCGTCAAAAGCAACGGATCGTGATAACCTTTCGTTAAGAGTGCCTTCACACGTCCGCCATTATTATCTGATCCAACAGTTCCGGGTCCGGGGCTGTGAAGCGATCCCTTTCGAACAAACTGGTTGTCTGAATGCTGAGAACTTCTGTTTTGCGTCATGTTCTTCTTGCGTCATCGCTGCTTGTGACGACGGCTTCGCTTGCGCAAAATTCAACGCCGCCCGTACCAGCACTCAATCCCTTTGCACCAACACAGACGCGCAGCAGCCCGGCGGCACAGATTCTGGCAAAGCCAGATCCGGTCACAACCGCAGGGATCGCCCAGCCATCAAGCCCCACGGCCATTGCCGGTAGCCTGAAAACCGGCCTGGATGCCCTTTCCAGCGGGGATGTGCAGCAGGCGCTGGGCATTCGCAACGGCCTGCCCGTCAATGCGCTGGACCGGCATATTCTGACATGGGCCATTGGCCTGTCGAATGCACCGGGTATTCCCAGCTCCGAAATTGCCCACGCAGCCGCTGAACTGCCGGGCTGGCCGGGAATGGCGACCTTCCGCAACAATTCGGAACGGGCGCTCTATAAGGAGAATCCGGCACCAGCCACCGTCATCAGCGCCTTTGGCGGCACCCCGCCACAAACGGCTGAAGGCACCATCATTCTTGCCCGTGCCTTTGTCGCGACCGGCAATATTGCCCGCGCCCGGCAGGTTCTCGGCCCCTTCTGGCGTACCAAGAAGCTCGATGACACACAGGAAGCGATGATTCTGAAGGAATTCGCGCAGGTTATTCCGCGCGAGGACCATCTGATGCGCATGCTCACCATGCTTTATGAGGGCAAGGCGAAATCTGCCGGACGCGTTGCCAAGCTTGCCAATGCCGAGCCGCTTTACAGTGCTTTTGCAGCCGTTTTGCAGAAGTCGCCTGATGCCGCCAAGAAGCTCGCCGATATCAATGGCTCCATGCAGTCCAATCCGGCCTATATCTTTGCCAAGGCGCAATATCTGCGCCGTCAGGAACGTTTCAAGGAAGCCGCTGACGTATTGGCCACTGCACCGCGCGATGCGGCATCGTTGATTGATCCGGATGCCTGGTGGGTGGAGCGGCGCGTGCTTTCGCGTGAACTCCTCGACATTGGCGATGCCAAGCGCGCCTATACAATCGCAGCCATGCACAGTGCCGAAACGCCTTCTGTCGCTGCGGAAGCCGAGTTTCATGCGGGCTGGTATGCCCTGCGTGCGCTGAAAGACCCGCAAACGGCCCAGCGCCATTTTGCCCGTATTGCGGAAATTTCGTCGCGCCCCATGTCCGCCTCACGCGCCTATTACTGGCTTGGCCGCTCCGTCGAAGCTGGCGCTGGCGGCAATGCCAAAGACTATTATAGCCGCGCGGCACGCTATGGCACCACATTCTACGGCCAGTTGGCGGCAGCGAAGCTTGGGCAGTCAAGCCTGCAACTTCCCTATCCGCGTCCTTCCGATGCCGATCGCGCCCGCTTTGCCCAGCGTGAAGCGGTGCGTGCTATCCAGCGGCTGGAAGATACGGGTTATGACCAGCGCGCCGCCATGCTCTACACCAGCCTCAGCCAGGAACTCGACAGTCCCGGCGAACTGGCGCTGCTGGCTGTCATGGCAGAGCGCAAAAGCAACCACTTTGTTGCGCTGCGTGTGGGCAAGACAGCGGCCCAGCGCGGTATTGATGTCGGCGCACTCTCGCACCCTATCGGCGCCATCCCCACCAATGCCAATATTTCCGGCTCCGGTGCCGCCCTCGCCTATGCGATTGCCCGGCAGGAGAGCGAATTCAATGCCGGTGCGGTTTCCAGCGCCGGTGCGCGCGGCCTGTTGCAATTGCTGCCGGGCACCGCAAAAGAGGTGGCCAAGCGCGCTGGTATCTCCTATTCCAAGGATCGTCTCACCGGTGATGCAGCCTATAATGCGACGCTGGGCGCACGCTTTCTGGGCGAGCAGATCGCCAAATTCGATGGCTCCTATGTCCTGACATTCGCCGGTTACAATGCCGGACCAAGCCGTGCCAATGAATGGGTTTCACGCTATGGCGATCCGCGCGGCAAATCCGTCGACGAAGTGGTCGACTGGATCGAGCGCATTCCTTACACCGAGACACGCAATTACGTGCAACGCGTGATGGAAAACTACGAAGTGTACAAATCCCGGCTATACGGCAAGGCTCAGATCGAGAGCGATCTGACCGCCGGAAGGCTGCAACGCTAAGATAAGCTCCCAGCAACAGGATTGCAGATTGGCCGATTCAGTTCGTGATATTCATTTCAGCGCTCCCGACGGCCTGCAACTCTATGGCAGGCTGTATCAATCGGAGGTGAAGACCGGCAATTTGCCCGTTGTCTGCTTGCCCGGACTGACCCGCAATAGCCGCGATTTTCATGAACTCGCGCTCTACCTGTCGCAGCATCCGCAAACGCCGCGCCCCGTCATAACCTTTGATTACCGTGGACGCGGCCGCTCCGCCTATGATCCGGACTGGTCACATTATAATATCGGCGTCGAAGCCGGTGATGTCATTGCCGGTCTTGCCCATCTGCAAATCAATCAGGCTGTCTTTCTGGGCACCTCCAGAGGTGGTCTGATTACCCATATTCTGGCGGCTATTGCCCCGCAATTGCTGGCGGGTGTCATCCTGAATGATATCGGGCCGGAAATATCAGTTGAAGGTTTGCAGCAGATCGGCAGCTACCTCAACGGCGCGCGTCAGCCGAGGAACTGGAACGATGCGGCCGAATTACAGCGTCAGGTGCATGGCGCATATTTTCCTGCTTTGACCAGTGAAGATTGGCAACGTTTTGCCCGCGCGATCTATCGCGAAGACAATGGGATTATCCGCTCGGACTATGACCCTAACCTTCTGAAAACGATGGAAAACATTGATTACACGCAGAAACTGCCTGATCTGTGGGCGCAGTTCGATCTGATGAAAGATTTGCCATTGCTGGTTATCCGAGGCGAGAACACCAAGCTGCTTGCACAGGAAACCGTCGAGGAGATGCAGCGGCGGCACAATTCGCTGCAGGTGTTCAATGTTTCAGGTCAGGGCCACGCGCCACTGCTTGAAACCGGACGTATCCCTGATCTGATCGCGGCCTTTGCCGCTGGCGTTGACCTGCGCGAATAATCAGGGTTTTGCCGGCTTTTTGGCAGGAACCTTCGCTTTGGCTTTCGCCGGAGCTTTCGACTTGACTGCCGCCTCGGGTGCGGACTTTACCAGACCCGCCGCCTGCTTCATCCAGTTTTCGCGATGCGCGCGACCGGGAAAACCGATCTCCCGGCTGACCCATGCGGCCTGATCCGCATCCCAACCGGCAATCTGGTCGAAATGAAACACGCCGAGTGCGTAAAGTTCGGACTGGATGACATTGCCGATACCATCTATGTCCAGCAACTGGTCCGGCTTGCCGCGCCGCGCATTCTTCAAAATTACCGGGCGATGTTTGTCGTCTTCAGTCGTCCTGACCGAACGCGCCTGCAGGCTTTTTACAGCGGTCTTTCCGGGGGCTCTGGTCTTCGTTTTCGCCGCTGCGCTGATCGCCGCGCCTGCGGAAGAAGCCAGTGCAGGAACCGGCTCCGCCGGGGGTATCATCGCGGCTGCCGGTTTGCTTACATCGTCATTGGCGGGGGTGACGGCTGCCGCCAGACGCACATCGGCAGCGCGGGTTGACTCTTCAGACACGGAATCCGTTTTTGGAGAGAACCGTTTGAAAACGCGCCCTAAAATGGCGCCGATGAGAAAGGCCGCTGCGATGAGCAAAAGGGATTGAACAAGAAAGATAACCATAGCTCTTTACCCCAATTTCAACGACGTTCAGTTGCGCTTCTCGCCTGCGGTCGACCAGCCAACATAAAAACCGACGAGAATAGCCACCAACAGAAAAAACCATAGCTTGGTGATGAGATACATCATTGTTCACGCTCCTGTTGAGTAGGCTGCCCTGTGTTTCTCATCCGGCATTGCTGGCGGCGGGAGGTGCGAGTTTTACGTCACCGACCTTACCATTACCCGGCAGTTGTGTCTTCAATGCGTTGGTGATGGACTCGTAATCGGCTGCATTTGCGGCCGTTCCGTCGATGCTGTAGCTCTCTCCGGCGAGGCTGACCTCCCCGCTTACCAATTGCGATGCCTGCTGCAAAGCGAAGTTGGCAAGTTCAATAAATCCCTTCGGCGCACCGCGCGCAACCGCCATCTCATCAATGATATCAATGCCGGGCATGGCATTTTCGGCTGCTGCCAGAAGTTTGGCGCGCGTATCACCATAGGGAACATTTCCAGACAGGAGAATCCCCTGATCGGACTTTGTCACCACAAAGCTGAAAGGATCGATAAGCGGCAAAAGCGTTGCCGCGTTTTCAACCACACGAATGCCATTGGTTTCATTGGCAATTTTCAATGCGGATGCGAGCGCTTCTTCAGAAGGCGCGACGCCTTTTAAGGTCAGATCCCGCCCTTCGACCTCGATACTGGCCCAGCCATTGTCGACTTCCAGCGCTGTGCTGACCGCCTCGGTCAATTGCCGGTCAACGGGTTCGGCGAGAAACCAGCCGGCGAGTGTCGTCAGACATGCAACGGTAATGATACCGGGCCAAAACCAGCTTTTGACAATGTGCATGTGGGGCGTGTTCCCTTGTGGCAATCAGACAAGATGCTGTCTTGCCCCATGTCACCTGGAATATCAACACGGTGCCCGGCGCATCAACAAGGCAGGCGCAAAGAAAAACCCGGCAGCTTGCGCTGCCGGGTCTTGAACGACTTAATCCTAAGAAGGATTAGAAGTTACGCTGGAAGCGGATCATACCGCCGATTGCGTCGTCCTTGTTGCCCTTCAGGCCTTCAGCGAACGTCTTACGATCGCCGTCGAACTTGGTGTAGCTAACTTCAGGAGTGATCGTGAAGCCAGGAACCAGTTCGTATGCAACGTTTGCAGTTGCTGCCCATGTGCCTTCGGATTCGTAAGCAACCTGTGCGCTAACAACGGCCTTCTCGGAAACCTTGGCCTCGATGCCGCCCCAAGCTGCCCAGTCACCTTCCCAGGTGCCGAACCAGTTGCGCTGACCGGAGTCATGCAGGTCGTCCCAGTTGGACTGATAGCCGCCCATGACGAAAGCCGACACGGTGTCTGTGAACTTCACATCCAAGCGTACTTTACCAGCGAATTCTTCTACAACTGAGTCATAGGCTGCAACACCGGAGATCTTGCCCCAAGCCTGTTCGAACTTCGCACCGACCAGAGCGTGTGGCATGTAGTCGTCAATACGATAGTCGTAGTTGTAGTAGTTGTTATCCATACGCTGGCCCTGTTCAGCGGCGATGATCGCCGAGAAACCGTTGCCGCCAGTGAAGGTATAGCTAACCTGGTTGGATGTGCCGGACTGGTAGTTGATCACGTCATCGTTGATGATCTTGCCACCAGCATAATCGGTCCACGAACCGAAGATTTCGTCGGCAACACCGATACGGAAGCCGCCGAGCTGAATGTAAGCCTGAGGAATCAGACCGCCGCTGTTTTCACCGTTCGTGTAGTTGAAACGTGTTTCGATGAAGGACTGCAGTGTGCCGAGTTCTGTTTCCGAACGAGCGTCGAAACGAACAGTTGCACGTGTCTGCTTACCCCAAGTACCGCGTTCACCACCGGCATAAACTTCGTCGCCGCCCTTGGCGTCGTAACGCAAGTAACCGCCGATTTTCAAGCAAGTCTCGGTGCCTGGGATGTAGAAGAAGCCTGCGCCGTATGCATCGCAAACGCGAACGTATTCGACAGCTTCTGGCTCAGCGACAACAACTGCGTCTGCAGCGCGGGCGCCGGTTACTGCAACGAGAGCTGCAGCGGAGCCGAGTAGAAGGCTCTTGATGTTCATTTCTGACCTCCAGTCAAAGTTAAAAATGGGTCTGGGCATTCCAATTTGGCTGAAGGACAACCTTGTCCCCATCCCCTAAGTCCAAGAAGAAATGCGGCGAACGCCCTTCCTCTGCGACCGAACATACTCGCCATCTCCGGGGTTTCAACCACGAATGTCGGCATCCACACCCCGAGGGGGCTCTATGCCTTATCCCTGTTGCACAAATGACACGAAATCGCCGCGGGGCCAGCGAAATCTTTACCACTCATTAATATAGGTAACCGGATTTTCATAAAATCGACCCTATCGATGGCGGAAACAGAACGGCATTTTGGGGCGGAATCGGGCATGAATTGCCAGCATATTTGGTGCGCGTGAATCGAATCGAACCGATAGCATGCTGATTCTGACAGGTGGTCTGCCATGACTTATTTCTATCTTGTTGTAGCCATAGTCTTTGAAGTGGCCGCGACGTCTGCGCTCAAACAAGCTGATGGTTTTACAAAGCTTTGGCCGTCTCTCATCTGTCTGGCGGGCTATGCGGCAGCGTTTTATTTCCTGTCCATCCTCGTCAAAACCATGCCCGTCGGCATTGTCTATGCAATCTGGTCCGGCGCGGGAATCGTGCTCATCGCGGCTATCGGCTGGTTCTGGTTTAAACAACCGCTTGATCTACCGGCGATTATTGGCCTCGCCCTCATCATATCGGGCGTTCTGATCGTCAATTTGTTCTCTGGAACTGTTGGGCATTGAACCCTGAACTGACGTCCAGATTGCGGGTCTGATCTCCTGCAACCAACCCGGCTTCCCGTCAAACTTTGACTGGAGGTCAGAAATGAACATCAAGAGCCTTCTACTCGGCTCCGCTGCAGCTCTCGTTGCAGTAACCGGCGCCCGCGCTGCAGACGCAGTTGTTGTCGCTGAGCCAGAAGCTGTCGAATATGTTCGCGTTTGCGACGCATACGGCAAGGGCTTCTATTATATCCCAGGCAGCGCAACCTGCCTGAAGGTCAGCGGCTATGTGCGATTCGATGCCAAGGGTGGCGATGACGTCTCCAAGGGCGGCAAACTCAACACGTGGAAGTTGAAATCCCGCGCGACCGTTCGCTTTGATGCCCGTTCGGACACGGAACTTGGCACCTTGCGCTCCTATGCCGAAACACGCTTCAACTACGAGAATGGCGAGAACAAGGGCGCAGAGATTTCTCACGCCTATATCGAACTCGGTGGCTTCCGCATCGGCACCACAGATTCGCTCTATGATACCTGGACCGGCTCTGCTGGTAACGTGATCAATGACGGCGTGATCGCCTATGCCGGAGATCAGGACAATCAGGTCAGCTATACCTTTGCCGGTGGCAATGGCTTCTCGGCCTTGATTGGTCTCGAACAAGGCGACAAGGATCACCTGATCACAGACTACACGCCGCATATTATTGCTGGCGCGAAGTTTGAACAGGGTTGGGGCGGCGTTTCCGGCGTTGTCGGTTACGACTCCGTTGTTGAAGAGTTCGCCGGCAAAGTGCGCTTGGATGTGAAACTCACTGACACTCTCTCTGCCTTTGTCCTCGGTGGATACCAGTCCGGTTATGGTGATCACGCCAAAGAGAAGCGTACCGGTTCCTACTACGGCACATGGAATGGTGATTGGGCTGTTTGGGGTGGCTTGACTGCCAAGGTGTCCGATAAAGCAGAGGTCAATGCCCAGTTGGCTTACGAGTCCGAAGGCACTTATGCCGGAGCGTTGAACGTTGCATACGAACTGGTGCCCGGTTTCAAGATTACACCTGAAATCAACTACACGAAGTTCGATGGCGCCCGCAAAAATGCGCTTGTGAAGGATAACAAAAGCGACGACGCGTTCGGCGGTATGATCCGCTTCCAGCGCAATTTCTAAATACTGAAACGCGAACAGCCAACGCCGGGTTTTTCCGGCGTTGGATTTTCCCAATACATACTTATTCAAACATCATTTTTTCAGCGTTCGTTATCGCGCGCACAGACATTTAACAGAGAAGGAATCCGAACCGGTCGCGGGCCGAGGAGATATTGAAATGTTGGGGCAATACCGATGGGCATTGGTCGTTGATGAGGTTGTGCAAGGCTTCATCAAACGGGATTCTATTAGCCTAAAGTTGTATAAGACACCCGATTGCGCTTTTCTGAAAGACGATTACAACTCGTTGTATATTTTCTTTATGCATATTTTTCAGATTTAGAGTGCGATCATTATGACAGTGTCACCCATGGGTATCGGGCAGCCGGATGTGAATTTCCCGCTGCGGTTTCAATATAATCTCACCTACGCATCGACGGATCACGCAACCAAACGGCTGGTCAAGGATCATTCCCTCGACGAACTGACGGCACATTATATCAGCATCCTCTGGGATGAAGGTTCGCACAAAGGCAATGTGAAGTCTTTTCTGGGAGAGATTAGTGAGATTTTGGTCGGCGAGCGTTTCAGCGTCTTTTCGCAGGAAATGCTGGACTCTGTGATCGGCACGCTACGCGAACGCGGCAATAGCAACGCAACCATCAATCGAAAGATGGCTGCCTTGAGCAAATTGCTCCGGAAAGCGTGCAAGATGGGCGATATTTACAATCTGCCGGAATTCCGTCGCCAGAAAGAGCGGCAGGGCCGTATTCGCTTTCTGGAAGCGGAGGAGGAATTGCGCCTGTTTTCGGCCATCAGGGCCAAATGCGAGGACAGCTATCGCCTCAGCGTCTTTCTTGTCGATACGGGTTGCCGGCTGGGTGAAGCGATTGGGCTATGCTGGAATGATTTGCAGGAAAGCCGCGCGACATTCTGGCTGACCAAATCCGGGCGCAGTCGCACGGTTCCACTGACGAGACGCGCGCATGAGGCGACGCAGATTGCGCGTGGACGCCTGAAAGGCCCCTTCTCCATGCATAATCAGGTGCGTTTCCGCGCTATCTGGAATGAGGCCAAGGCTGAGGTGGGATTGGGCGCGGATGATCAGGTCGTCCCGCATATTTTGCGGCACACCTGCGCCTCACGTCTGGTGCGCGGCGGGATTGATATCAGGCGTGTGCAGATGTGGCTCGGGCATCAGACATTGCAGATGACCATGCGCTACGCCCATCTGGCGACGAATGATCTCGATTCATGCGTGGTGGTTCTGGAGCAGAACTAAGCAATCCCGGCTGGTATGGCTGTGCAATCCGATGGGATGGGCGATTTCTCAAGCAAGCCATGCAATAAAACTGTTTGTGTGCCGTTATCCGTAGATATTCTGATTGGATGGACCGCAACCCGGCACTCATAGCAATTGCGATCAAACGGAATGGATCGAAGATCTCTATGATGGCTCCGGTCACAAAGGGGGAAGCGCAAATTGTTCGAGGTAAACGCATCAAATATTGACGCATATTTTGAGTTTGATCCGTCGCGCGAAAACAATCTTCGGATCGTTGACGCGATGATACGCAGTGCGGTGCCTGATTGGACCAGATGGTTCGTCGCCGGCACGCCTCCGGGTAAACCGGGCATGCGGATGTCCATGATTGGTTATGGCCGTTTTGCCTACAACGTCAAATCATCCGACCGTCCCATTGCGTGGCCCATAGTTGGGCTGGCACTGCAGAAGAATCACCTTACCCTTTACCTTGCTGTAAAATACGAAGGAGCGGCTGCGGCTTCAAACTGGGCGGATCGCCTCGGCAAGGTTTCCGTCAGTAAAATCGGCGCCATCAGATTTGTGCATGCATCGGATATTGAGGCGCAGGCCTTTCGCATGATGCTGCAAACACTGGAGAAAGACCTGCAGGACGGGCAGGCTTCGCTCGCCTACGCACGCGTGCAGTCAAATTAGATCGTCATATGCATCAGGCGATCAAGAGCAAAACCAGACCGGCAATGGCAAGACCGAGCAGTCCGAAGACTGTTCCGAGCCCTGCCCTGATGACGGATCGATCATGCGCCAATCGCGCGCGCTTATCAGGCAGTTCAGGATGAAATGATCGGGCTTTTACGATCAACATAATGATGCGGATGAACGCCCCGCCGATCCCCGCGAAGATGAATATGGCGCCCAATGATGCAAGTATAATCGACATCTCGTATCCCGCTCAAATATTCATCGGCCTAGCAGCAGCGCTGCGTGCTTGCTGTAAATGTAGCGCAGCGCGTATCGATTTGGCCAGTTCCCGCATGCCTGTTATTGGCGGCGGGGCATATCACGCGGCTGGCGGAAAACCATTGTTGCGCATTGCATTGGCCGGTGTGCAGCAGCTGAAAGACGCTTGAGCATTGATCCTCCAGATAGTATCAGGATTCTAATGATAAGAAGGGCCGACGCTTGACGCGCATCAATTGCATTCCACCGGTTGAACTCACTGGGCCACATCTGGTTGCAGAGTATCGGGAGCTTCCCCGGGTGTTTGCGCTCGTCAGGGCCGCAATAGTCAGGGGCGAAACACCAACTGATAGACGCAATCCGTTGCACTACACACTTGGCACCGGTCACGTTCGGTTTTTCTATCCTCGGCTTGGTTTTCTTGCCAAACGACAGTCCCATTTGATTGCCGAGATGCTTGCTCGCGGATATGCGCCGCAGTTCGCCAACACGGATCAATTGCTTGTCGGATTTCCATTGGAATGGTGCGCTGATTGGGACCCGACTGACGAAGCAATGCTGATAAACCGGATGCGCATTGCGGAGCGGCTTGCGAACAGCGGAAGAGCATGAGAATCAGATCAGCGGCAAAGATAGGTGAAACTTGCCGCGCCTTGCCTTATGGCATTGGCCGCAAAGTTTGGGTTCGCTTTCACTGATGAGAACGAAGAGAGATCAAACTTTACGGAAATGACCTGTCTCCGGCGTTTGCTCAGGTTTTCCGGCATCAACTTCACATTCACAGATTTTTCCAGGAAGCTGCATAAAGTCCTTGCCAACAAAGGGTTTCATCTTTAGTCAGCGTCCTTGGAGAGGTGGCCGAGTGGTCGAAGGCGCTCCCCTGCTAAGGGAGTAGGCCCGTTAAACGGTCTCGAGGGTTCGAATCCCTTCCTCTCCGCCACCACCCTGATTTCATTTGTATTTTATCTGATTGAACAGCGTTGCTCGCGGCAAGGCCTGTTGCAATCGGACAGGCTCGATTTCGTTGGATATGTGCCGCGCGCGCCAGCGCGTTGCCAACAAATCAGACGTTCGCGGGGATGCGGGCGATAACCTTGATCTCGAACTCAAAGCCAGCAAGCCAGTTCACGCCAATCGCTGTCCAGTTCGGATAAGGCCGCGTGCTGAAAATCTCCTGCTTGACGGCCATGATGGTTCCAAACTGGTTCTCGGGGTCCGTGTGAAATGTCGTTACATCAACGATGTCGTCAAGCGTGCAGCCCGCCGCGGCCAGCGTCGCTTTGAGATTTTCGAAGGCCAGCTGAACCTGCCGTTCGAAATCGGGCTCCGGTGTTCCATCGGAGCGGCTGCCAACCTGCCCGGATACAAACAGGAGATCACCGGATCGGATAGCTGCCGAATAGCCATGTTCCTCATAAAGGGCATGCCGGTTTGCAGGAAAGATTGCTTCACGTTGGGTCATTCTTGATCTCGCTTCTTCGCCGTTGAATGGAAAAACTAGGGGCACGGTGCGACGGAGCTTCACACACGACCATTTCATCTGATATACGATACGTATGTGAAATAGACCGCGCAGGCATTGCCTGTCAAGTTGATATACGAAGCGTATATGAAATTGAGGAAAGAATGGTAAAACGACGGGCCGAGACGATGGAGGAAAACCGCATCAAGCTGATTGCGGCCGCACGAAAGGCATTTGCCGAAAAGGGTTACGCGGGCGCCTCGATGGACGAACTGACCGCCGATGCCGGTCTTACCAGAGGGGCGCTCTATCACAATTTCGGCGATAAGCGGGGGCTTCTTGCGGCAGTTGTTGATCAGATCGATTCGGAAATGGCGGCCCGCGCGCAAGAGATCGGTGCCCGTGCTGGTGATGACTGGCAGGGTTTGCTTGACGAAGGCGCTGCCTACATCGAGATGGCGCTTGATCCGGAGGTTCAGCGCATTGTCCTGCTCGATGGCCCCGCCGTGTTGGGTGATCCTTCGCAATGGCCGAGCCAGAGCGGTTGCCTGCAAGCAACCAAGCAAATAGTGGAGCGTCTCACCGCACAGGGCATCCTCAAACCCGTTGACGCGGAAGCTGCGGCGCGGCTGCTCAATGGCGTTGCACTCAATGCGGCGCTCTGGATTGCTGCCAGTGACCATCCACAGGACGTGCTGCCAAAGGCCATCGAGGCGTTCCATGCACTGGCTGCCGGACTTCTTGTGAAATCCATCTGAACAGCACCATTTCCGTGTGCATGAAACGACATAGGCAGACATGCGATGCGGGTCATGGTCCGCCCACTTGCAAATGACTACTAAATGCATTTAACTATTTGATTTTGCTTGACTTTTTTTCTGATGATCCCTACTTGCTGGTTGTCAGTTGCGAAAAATACTGATGAGGCAATGACGATCTCATGCGCAGCGGACGTGCGGATTCGTCGAACAAAATACTCCGCCCGGCGCTTATCTCATGTCTCCAATTGCGATCATTGTCTTGGCAATCAGCATGTCTGTGGATGCGTTTGCGGTCTCGGTGGGCCGCGGAGCTGCGTTGGGGCGACCGCGCTTTTCCGAATCCATCCGGACAGGCGCGGTGTTCGGCATCGTTGAAGCAATTACACCGGTGATCGGCTGGGCGGCAGGCGTTGCTGCCAGCGGCTTTGTCCAGGCTATTGATCATTGGATTGCATTTGGACTTTTGGGAGCCGTCGGCTTTCGTATGCTGTATGCGGCCATGTCTCGGAAAGTGCAAACGGAAGAGCGCGTTGGAAACTCCGCCTATATGTTGCTTGCAACCGCTGTCGGAACCAGCCTTGACGCCATGGCGGTGGGTATCTCCCTCGCCTTCCTCAACGTGAACATATTGGTGATTGCGCTTGCAATTGGTATTGCAACCTTCCTGATGTCATCGGGCGGTATGCTGATAGGCCGGTTGATTGGCGAACGGTTTGGCCGCGCGGCGGAAGCTGTCGCAGGTTTCGCGCTGATCATACTGGGCTCATCAATCCTGTTTGAGCATTTGACAGCCTAGTTTGTCGGCCCGCCCCTCTTCATTTTGCGAAAAAGGCGGCCCAATGAACAGCCTTCTTGTCAAATCCATCTGAATTCCTGCGCTGATGCCTTGCGCGCCAAAATTGTTGCCACAGATAATTTAGCGCTTGCAGGAGTTTGATGAAAACAAATAGACCTGCGGATAGCATTCATACTCGGCCTTATGGGGGGATACATGAAGGGTTACGTGAACATTCTCGCGGGTGACCCCGCTCCCTGGTTTTACCAACGCACCTCGACCAATCCGCGGTACTCATTCAATACCGCCGGCGGTCGCTACATTGTCCTGTGTTTCTTCGGATCAGCTGCGCATGAACACAGCCGGGAGGCAATTCTGGCGGCATTCTCAAAAAGCCATCTCTTTGATGATGACAGAGCTTCTTTTTTTGGCGTGTCTGTTGACCTGATGGATGAGAAAGAAAAAAGAGTAGCTGACCGCTATCCGGGTTATCGGTTCTTCTGGGATTCTGATGGAACGGTAAGTCGGGCCTATGGATCAATTCCGATTGACGCAAAATCCGGAAGCGGACCGGTACCGGTTCGGCAGCAATGGATGGTGCTCGACCCGACGATGCGCGTTCTCAAAGTCATCCCCTTTGCCATGGATCGCAGCGATATCAACGATGTTTTGTCTTATGTCGAGGGCTTGCCGCCAGTGGGCTGTTTCACAGGCATGGAGATGCAGGCACCCATTATCATCCTTCCAAACGTTTTCGAGCCAGCGTTCTGTCAGAAATTGATTGATCTCTATGAGAAAGATGGAGGATCTGAATCCGGCTTCATGCGTGATGTTGGCGGCAAAACCGTGGAAATTCAGGATCATAACCACAAGCGCCGCAAGGATTATACCATTGAGGACCCGCAGATCATCACGCAGGCGCAGGATTTGATCAAACGCCGCATTCGACCAGAGATCGAAAAAGTGCATCAGTTTACCGTCACCCGCATGGAGCGTTACCTTGTCGGGTGCTATGCGGCTGAAGACGAGGCACATTTTCACGCCCATCGCGACAATACCACGAAGGCCACCGCTCACAGGCGTTTTGCCGTGTCGATTAATCTCAATAATGATTTTGACGGGGGCGAAGTGAGCTTTCCGGAATATGGCAGCAGAAGTTACAAGGCACCGGTCGGCGGCGCTGTTATCTTTTCCTGTTCCCTGTTGCATGCGGTATCAAAAGTTACGCGCGGCCGCCGCTATGCATTTTTGCCATTTCTTTACGATGACGCTGCTGCAAAAACCCGCGAAGCCAATGCTTCGTTTCTTTCAGACAATGATGCAGTTGCTGATCAAAGGGCCGTCAAAGCCTGACTAGGCTCCCCATATTCCGTGTTCAAAGAAAAAGGCGGCCCATATGAGCCGCCTTTTTCATATCTGATGGGTCGTTATATTAGAGACGGAAGATTGCCAGCGGATACCAGTAACCATCGCTGTGACGGCGATAGCCGCGGCGATATTCACGGTAGCCGCGATGGCCATTCCAGTAACCGGGACGTCCGCGGCGGTTGTCAAAACGAGGGCCACGGCGATCATCGCGGCGATCCCAGCGGCGGTCGTTACGACGATCCCAGCGGCGATTGTCGTAGCGGCGCTTTTCAATGTACTGCGCCTTTTCCACATTCGAAACCACTGGCGAGGTCTGCGAAGACACCGGCGCTGCATTCGAAGAAACGACCGAAGTCAATCCAACGAGAACCGCAAACAGTCCTGCGGTAAACAACGAAACAAGATTTTTCATGAGTCACTCCTATCGATTCATACCTGCAATAGGTGCGCCTTCACTGATGAACAGAGTATGAACAGTTCGGCATGGAACTTTAATGTTACCTGCGCCGTTAGACCCGGTCTTTACAAGAGGAATTGGCAAATTAAACGCCGCCCCAAACAGGAAATGACTAAACAGCGCCTCCCGCCTGCTCCCTGCCCGCCCCATCCAGCAGTGCCTTCACCGACGCGATCCGTTCATCGGCAATGTCGCAGATGTATTGGATTGCCGATTGTTGCCGCTCATTGTTGATATCGGTTGCGGCCATAAACAGCACTTCGACAAGGTATTTGACTTCGGTCAAAAGATTACAGGCATCAATGACTTTGCTTGATTCATTGCTCATAATAAGCCTCAATAAAAATGGATGATTCTTTAAATTTTATGCATATTTTTGGCTGCTGCCTGAACGTATGGAAGCGCGCACAAAGACCTAATAATTGCCTTAACCTTATACGTATTATATAATCTTAGATGACCGCATTGGTCAATATAAAATACTCAAGGTTGATGAAATATGATAATCTCACCGGCTCAATGTCGTGCCGCACGCGCGCTAATTGGATGGTCGCAGGCGAAGCTGGCGGAAATAGCAAAAGTGGCACCGGCGACCATTGCGACCTTCGAAGCGGGAAAGCGCTTACCTTACGACCGAACGCTCGATGATCTCAAAGACGCGTTGACAGCCGAAGGCGTTATTTTTCTTGATGATGGCGCACTGACCGGTGGAGGCCAAGGCGTGAGGCTTAAATAGAACGATTGTCACAACAAAGGAGAAATAGCGCTACATCGCATTTTAGTAATCACAGCCAGGAATATTATTATCCCAACCATACAAACTGAATTTATTTATTGTCGATATAGACTTAGGTATAATACCAAAAACATTTACTATGAGGCCATAATGCCTATTATCGGTAATCAGATCAGAGCGGCGCGTTCACTCATCGGGATGGAGCAAATTGCTCTCGCCGAGAAGGCGGGCGTCAGCGCCAATACAATACGCAATATGGAAGCCTTCGGAGCCAACAGAGTGAAAGTGCGCACCGACACTCTGGATGCTGTGACGGATGCTCTCAGAGCAGAAGGTGTCATCTTCCAACAGGACGGCGAGACAACAGGCGGCGGTCCGGGTGTCAGATTAATCAAATGAATTCTCGCAAACATTGACTTTGAGCCAAGCATTCCATGATTACACCAGAACAAATACGTGGAGCGCGGGCAATGCTGGGGCTGACGCAAGCAGAGCTAGCAAAGTTGGCCGGTCTCTCCACAACTGGCCTGAACAATATCGAACGGGGCGTAACCGATCCCAAGGCCTCCACATTGCGCTCCATTCAATCGGTGCTTGAAGAGAAATCGATTGTCTTTCTCAGCCCGGGGCAAAATGCCAAAGGCGGCCCGGGCGTGAGGTTCAAATGATCGCGCTCGCAAAAGCCGCAACGGTGTTACGAAGATGATCCGTGTCCAATGCAAAATGGCCCGTGTGGCCCTCGGACTTGGGGTGCGTGACCTCGCAGCACTCGCCCAAGTGTCATCAGATACAATCGCCCGACTGGAGCGTGGCGAGAAGCTGAAACCCGCCACTATATTGATTATCCGGACCGCTCTGGAGCAAGCGGGCGTTCTATTTGAAGCCGAGGGGGAAATGGTGGATGGTGGTCCGGGGGTAAGGCTAAAATAAAGGCTTCGGTAATGTCCTGATCAAACTACGGACTGAATGACAACAGCTATATATTGTTCGCGCTGGCATAGCGAATGATACGCAGCGGCGTTTCATCGGAGGTGTAAATGCCCGATGATATTCGCGCAAAAATAGCGGGACAGACATCTTCTTTCTTGATGAAGTAGTTTTGATCCACAAATCTGCCAATCCGGGCGGCAGAACTACAGTCAGCCATCCTATACAGCAGGTAGCTTGGCCGCCTGATAAACGGGTGATCGCCGACATCAAGGATACAGGCCGGATCATGAAACCTATTTGGTTTTATTGAAGTTACATTAATCAGCAGGCACTGGCCTTTGGAGCAGGGATTATTCATCAGAACAACGAGATGAAGGACCTCATTAATTGGCGCGAGAAGCGACGCCGCTCGATAAGGAATATACGGCATTTATGCTGCCAGATGGCTAGCAACAATCCTTCGTTCGTCTTGCAAATCCTTTGCACGCTCAACAGGATCAGATTTATCCAGCGCTGCAAAAATTGTAGCCAAATCAATCGGAACGGAGCTTCCCTTCGGGTCCTTCCATTCCGGACAAAATTTATGCGTCCATTCGGCCAAATCAAATTGGTCAATATCCTTGAACTCATTCCAAGTTTCTTCAAGGATACGAATATCTGCCCTGCTTAATTCATCCAAATCCTCGTCTATAGTCACGTTTCGAGACAAGCGGATCTGATTTTTGTTTCGTGGCGAGATAAACTCAAGCCACTGATCCTGACGAACGGGGGCAGCCCCATCGATATAATTGTAAGTATAGGAATTGACGGGGCCAAACGGCATTGAGGCGTAATTGTCGTTGATTATTGGATGATCGCGCTTATCGATACTCCTACGATCGGCCAAGTAGACAAGTTTGGTCGCTTTAAGAATATTGATGGTTCCACCAGCCTTGACGGCAAAAAAAGCAACCACTTGGGCCGCCTTTCGCGTCTGAAACCAATCTGGAATTGCAGGAACATACAACATGGGCAGAATATAGCGAAGAATTGGCCAATTGAACAGTATACTTAGGTTGGAGACGCTTTTCGCATCCCTCAGAATAAAGTCGCGGTTATCGATTTAAGCCCACCCTACCCCCTTCCAATCTCCGCCGCTGTTGCCTCCAGCCCTGCCAATGCAAAGCGTTGAAAATGCGCGATGATGGCCGCCTGCGCTTCCGGGGCGGGAGAGGCCAGATCCGGCAGGACTTGTGCAACCAGTTGCCGGTTGCCGACCAGCAGCATGGCAATGGGTGAGATGACGCTGAGCAGGCAGCGTCCCACTGCCGGATGATCGGCAGGCACGCCAAGAATATCGGCCACAAGCCCCGTTACCACCTGCTTTTTCGGTAGAATTTCCTGATGCAGCAGAACCGGAAATGCCGATGAGGGCGACAGAAGCTCGCGGCTCAGCACCCGTAATACCCAGCTGGACGGCCCCGGCGCCGTGACTGCTCCGGCAACCAGCCCGATGAGGATTTTCAGCTTGTCGACGGAAGCCCCCGGCCCTTCGGCCAGCGCCACCAGCCGGTCATAGGTCAGGAGCTGCCGGTGGGCCTCCACCAGCACTTCGGCATAAAGCCCTTCAATCCCGCCATAATAATAGTTCACCGCCGCGGAATTGCTTCCTGCCCGCTCGGCGATCTCCTTGCCGGTGGCGCGGTCAAAGCCTTTTTCGGCAAAGATTGCGCCCGCAGCCTCCAATATCTGCGCCTTGGTCGAGGCACCGTCTTCACGGCGTCCGGGAAGTTTTCGAGGTGTTTTGCGTATCATAACAGCACTCTAGCCCAGATTTGAAATGATTGAAAGTTAAAATTGAAATTCAAATTTGACTTAATGCATCGTGTGATTGTATGATGGCACATGAGCAAAATTCTTCGCATCCTCGTTCCACTTATTATTATCGCAGCGCTTGCCGGTGGTGCCTGGTGGTATTTCCATCGCCCCACGGACAAGGATGACCTGACGCTTTATGGCAATGTCGACCTGCGGCAGGCGTCGCTGGCTTTCAATGGCGCCGAGCGTATCGCCGAGGTGCTGGTTGAGGAAGGCGACATGGTGCGCAAGGGTCAGGTACTGGCCCGGCTCGATACCAGCCGCCTTGCGCCGCAGGTACAGCAGGCGGAAGCGACGGTTGCAGCCCAGCAAGCCGCCCTGCTCCAGTTGAAAAACGGCAGTCGCCCCGAGGAAATCGCCCAGTCGCGCGCCAATCTGGAGTCGGCACAGGCCGATGCACAAAATGCCAAGGCGCAGTTTGAGCGCATACGCGTGTTGACCGCCAATGCCACCTCAAGCAAGCAGGACCTGGATACGGCCAAAGCTGCGGCGGCGGTCGCCGATGCCAAGGTGGATGTGGCAAAGAGTGCGCTTGATCTTGCCATTGCCGGGCCGCGTGTTGAGGAAATCAGCCAGAGCGAGGCGCAGTTGCGCGGCAGCGAGGCGCAGCTTGCACTTGTACATCAGCAACTGGTCGATGCGGCATTGCTTGCGCCCTTTGATGGTGTGGTGCGCTCGCGGCTGATGGAACCCGGCGAAATGGCTGCGCCCAGCAAGCCGGTGTTTTCGCTGGCCACGCGCGGCGTAAAATGGGTGCGCACCTACGTGTCGGAAACCAATCTTGGTCATTTGCGCTCGGGCATGCGGGCCAAAATCACCACGGACAGTTTCCCGGACAGGCCGCTTGATGGCTGGGTAGGCTTTATCTCGCCTGTCGCCGAGTTCACGCCGAAAACCGTAGAGACAACGGATTTGCGCACCAGTCTTGTTTATGAAGTCCGCATTTTTGTTGACGACACCAAGGATGTGCTGCGGTTGGGCATGCCCGCTACGGTTGAGCTTTTGCCGGGTGAAGCTCCTCACGCAGCCACACCCGAAGCGGACGCCAAACCATGATCGCCGCCGCGCCAGCCTCCCCCGTCACGGCGCGGTCCCTCCACAAGACGTTCCACCGCGATACCGGCGAGACGGTCAAGGCGCTGGATGATGTCTCCTTTGAAGCGGCGCACGGCACAGTGACAGCACTTGTCGGGCCAGATGGCGCGGGCAAGACCACGATCCTGCGGCTGATTGCCGGGCTGATGGCTGCGGAAAGCGGCGCGCTTGATGTGCTAGGCATTGATGTCGCTGCCGATCCGCAGGCGGTGCAGAACCGCATCGGCTATATGCCGCAGAAATTCGGCCTCTACGAGGATTTGAGCGTCCAGCAGAATCTTGATCTCTATGCGGATCTGCACGGTATTTCCCACGAGCAGCGCAAGGAAATTTACCCCCGATTGATGGAGATGACCAATCTTGGCCGCTTTACCGAGCGGCTGGCGGGAAAACTCTCAGGCGGCATGAAGCAGAAACTTGGCCTCGCCTGCACGCTTGTCCGCTCGCCGGAGCTTCTGCTGCTGGATGAGCCGACCGTTGGAGTTGATCCCCTGTCGCGGCGTGAACTTTGGGAGATCGTTCTCAAACTGGTGCATGAGGACGGGTTGACCGTCATCGTCAGCACCTCCTATCTCGATGAAGCGGAGTTTTGCGACCATGCGGTCGTCATGCATCTGGGCAAGGTGCTGGCGCAGGGCAAGCCCGATGCGATCACTGACCATGCCAAGGGCAATGTATTCATCGCCACACCGCAGGATGGCATGAGCGCCCGCTCATTGCAGGCACGGCTCTTCCGGCATGAAGGCGTGGTGGATGCGGTGCCCGAAGCGGGCAAGGTGCGCATTGTCCGGCAGCCGGGCTCGAAGGGTAAACTCAGCATTGACGACAAGACTGTGGCGCTCACCGCGACACAGCCGCGTTTCGAAGACGGGTTTATGGTGTTGTTCAGCGCGGTCGCCGGTGAAGGTCATTCCAGCAGCCTTGAGTTGAAACGTGCTGATACTGCCCGCAAGGATGAGATTTCCGTCGAAGTGCATGATCTCGTGCGCATGTTCGGGGATTTTGCCGCCGTGAACCATGTGAGCTTTCAGGTGAAACGCGGCGAGATTTACGGGTTGCTAGGCCCGAATGGCGCGGGAAAAAGCACCACATTCCGTATGCTGTGCGGTCTTATTCCTGCAACCAGCGGAACATTGCGGGTTGCAGGCGCGGATTTGCGCACGGCACGGGCGGAGGCACGCGAGAATCTCGGCTATGTCGCACAGAAATTCTCGCTCTATGGCGATCTTTCCGTGGATGAAAATCTGGATTTCTTCGCCAGTGCTTACGGTCTGCGCGGCGCAAAAAAGCGCGAGCGCATCGACTGGTCCAAGGATCAGTTCGAACTGGGTGAGCTGGCAACCCTGCCGAGCGGCCAGCTTCCCGGCGGCTTCAAGCAGCGGCTGGCCATGGCCGCCGCGCTCTTGCATGAGCCTGACATTCTGTTTCTCGACGAGGCAACCAGCGGTGCCGATCCGCTGGCCCGGCGCGAATTCTGGGGCCGTATCACCGCGCTTTCCGAACAGGGGGTGACTGTTATCGTCACCACCCATTTCATGGAGGAGGCTGAATATTGCGACCGGATCATGATCATGGATGCCGGGCGCAATCTGGCGGAAGGTACACCCGCCGATATTCGCGGCCATGCCAAGCCGAAGGACGGCCGCGAGCCCACCATGGAAGACGCGTTCATTGCCATTGTCGAGGAATCGCGGCGTGACGCTGAAACACAGGGCAAGGCCGCATGAGTACGCCCGCTCCCCAGCATTATGGCAGCCTGCGACGCATTCTTGCGCTGGTGCGCAAGGAATCGTGGCAGGTAATCCGCGATCCCAGCAGCATTATTGTCGGCATCATCATGCCGATGATGCTGCTCATCCTGTTTGGCTACGGCCTGTCATTCGATCTGAAAAACCTGCCTGTTGCTCTCGTCATGGAGGAAAATTCAGCCGAGGCGTGCGGCGCGATATCAGGCTTTGAGCTTTCCGAATACTTCAAGACCTATCCGGTGAAAACCATGGCAGAAGCCGACCGGCTATTGATGGACAAGACCGTCAGCGGCATTGTGCGCATCCCGCCGCAATTTGCCCGGGATGTCTCGCTTGGTGATGGTGAGATACAGGTCGTCGTCAACGGCACCGATGCCAATACGGCACGCATTTCACTGGCCTATGCGCAAGGGGCTGTTGCCACCTGGCTGGCGCGCGAAGCTGCCGAGGGGAAGATCGCGCCAAGCGCTGCCTCGGTGGATATGCAGACGCGGCTCTGGTTCAACGAGGCCAATGAGAGCAGCTATTTTCTTGTGCCTGGCCTGATCGTTCTGGTCATGACGCTGATCGGCGCGTTGCTGACCGCCCTTGTCATGGCGCGTGAATGGGAGCGCGGCACTTTTGAAGCCCTGTTTGTAACGCCTGTCCGGCCGGTGGAAATCCTGCTCGGCAAGGTCGTTCCCTATTTCATTCTCGGGATGCTCGGTCTGGGCTTGTCTGTGCTGGGCAGTCAGTTGCTGTTCCACGTTCCTTTGCGCGGTTCGCTGTGGATTCTTATCATCGTTTCGATGCTTTATCTGACTGTGGCGCTTGGCATCGGGCTTCTCATCTCATCAGTAACCAAAAGCCAGTTCGTCGCCAGCCAGATCACGCTTGTTGCAACCTTTCTTCCTGCGATGATGCTGTCCGGCTTCATGTTTGATATCCGCAGCATGCCGGTGGTCATCCAGTTCATCACCTATATTTTCCCCGGCCGCTACTTTGTCAGCGTCCTTCAGACGCTGTTTCTCGCTGGCGACATCTGGGGGGTGATCCTGCCCAATGCTGCCGTGCTTGCGGTGATGGCGACGGTGCTGATGGCCGCGTCCGTGCGGGCAACGCGCAAGAAACTTGGATGAGGCAGCCATGATCCAATCGCTTTTCCGTATCATCGCCCTCATCCGCAAGGAATTGCTGGCGATGCTCAAAGATCCCAAAAGCCGTATCACACTGGTGCTGCCGCCGATCTTGCAATGCCTTATCTTCGGCTATGCCGCGAGCTATGATCTCAACAATGTGCCCTATGCGATCCTCGATCATGATCACAGCGCGGCATCGATTGCGCTCATCGCCAAGCTTGACGGTTCGGGCACGTTTAGCCGCATCGCCACCCTGCAACGGACAAGCGATATTGCCAGTTTTATCAACAATAAGCGGGTGCTTCTGGTGCTCGTCATTGATCAGGATTTCGAAAAGAACCTGATGGCTGGCATGCCGGCCAAATTGCAGATGATCGCCGACGGGCGCAATTCCAATACTGCCGGCACCGCACAGGGCTATGTGAGTTCGATTGTTGGCGACTTCACCACCCGCTGGCGTGAAGAAAACGGTCAGGCTGCCAATGCAGGTGTCAAGGTAACAACCCGCGCCTGGTACAATCCAAGCCTTGAAACGCGCTGGAATATGATCCCCTCACTGATCGGCACCATCACCATGATGATGACGATGATGCTGACGGCCATGTCCGTCGCGCGCGAGCGGGAGGCCGGAACGCTGGACCAACTGCTCGTCACACCCTTCCGCCCGTCGGAAATCATGGTGGGCAAGGCCCTGCCCTCGATGATGGTGGGGCTGACGCAGTCAACAATGATCCTGCTTGTGGCGCAGCTCTGGTTCCAGATCCCCTTCTCCGGCTCCTATCTCATCCTCTATATGGGACTGATCCTGTTTCTGGCCGCAGCGGTGGGAATCGGCCTGTTTCTCTCCTCCCTTGCCGCAAACATGCAGCAGGCGATGATTTTCTCGTTTGTTCTGCTGATGCCGTTCATGCTGCTATCGGGCCTGACAGCGCCCATCGGCAACATGCCGGATGTTTTGCAATATTTCACGCTGATCAATCCGCTGCGCTATGCCATCAGCATCACGCATCAGGTCTATCTGGAAGGTGCGGGAGTTGGTCAGCTCTTACCGGAAATGCTGGCGCTCATCGCCATTTCAGCGGTGACACTGCCAGTATCATCATGGCTGTTCCGGCATCGGTTGGTTTGAGGTTTTATGCTCGGGACGTTGGGGTTCGTGGTTCGACAGGCTCACCATGAGGGGCTTGGGTGGATGTAACGATAATCGCAGAGATCGCAGCAGAAGGGGTGCAGAATGCGGCTCCCTGCAGCCCACCTCTCTCCGTCATCCTCGGGCTTGACCCGAGGACCCATAATAAAATAGTGCCGAGCTCCAAGGTCGTTTGAGCTTCTTAGCCGTGGGTCCTCGGGTCAAGCCCGAGGATGACGGAGAGAGGTGGGTTGTGGGGAGCCAGATTCTGCAAGCTTTGCCGTCTGCAATGTTGACGATTATCGTTGCATCTTCACTCTGCCTCATGGTTGTTATGTCGAACCACGAACCACTATTATTGCAGCCACAACCCCAATAATCTGATCAGCTTGGCCAGGAGCGCATGGCGATATCAATCAGCCTGTAAAGCTCGTCACGCTCGGTTCCGCTGGATGCCTGTACCGCAGTACCTTGGGATATGGTCATAATAAAACGGGCCAGATCTTCCGGATCGCACTCGGTTTTCAAATCACCTTCGCGCTTGGCACGGGCAAAACGGCGGGCAAGCGCCTTTTGGCCCATCTGGCGTTTTTCAATGATGGTTTTCTGGATGGCTGCCGCCGCATCGCTGCAAGCCATGGCCGCATTGATGCCCATACAGCCGGAAGGATTGCAGTCGCAGGTCTGCGCATCGGCAAAGCCGTGCAGAATGTCCATCGCCACGGTGCGCGCATCGGATTTTTCCAGTGCAGCCCAGAAGAAGGCCATGTAATTCTGCTCATAGCGCTCAAGCGCCATACGAAACAGTTCTTCCTTATTGCCGAAAGCACCATAGAGACTTGGCTTGGTAATGCCCATGCCATCGGTCAGGTCAGTGATGGATGTGCCCTCATAGCCCTTGCGCCAAAAAAGTTCGAGCGCAGTCTGGAGTGCCTCATCGGCATCAAATTCCCTCGGCCGTCCCATGGACAAGACTCCCTAGAAGAAATATACCGGACGGTATAAAATTAATTGACAGCCGCTGTATCGCAGCCTTATATCTGTTTTATACCGATCGGTACCGATCGTCAATGATCGAATCTCTATGCCACTCCCAATGGCAAGACAACTTTCAAAGCAGGATGACCACGATGTCAATCAGCACTTATAGAAGATCACTCTATGTCGGCGGCTTTATTGTGGCACTGGCAGCTGCGGGCTCCACCCAATTCTTCGATCTTGGCAAAAGCCATGCCGAAACTGCCAAGCAGGCCGCACCGGCTGCTACCCCCGTTTCCGTTGCTGTCGTCCAGCCCAAGCTCATCACCCAATGGAGCGAGTTCTCCGGGCGGCTTGAAGCGATTGATCAGGTTGAACTGCGTTCGCGTGTCGCCGGTGCCATCCAGTCTGTCGCGTTCAAGGAAGGCGCACTGGTCAAAGAGGGCGACCTTCTCGTCAAGATCGACCCCGCTCCCTATGAAGCCGAAGTGGCGCGCGCCAAGGCTGCGGTCAGTGCTGCCGAGTCGCGGCTGGCTTTTGCCAAGAACGAGCTTGAACGAGGCAAACGCCTGATCGACTCGCGCACCGTATCCCAGAGCGATTATGACCAGCGCATCAACGTCCAGAGTGGCGCCATGGCCGATCTGGAAGCGGCACAAGCCAGTCTCAAGACTGCCGCGCTCAACCTTGGCTACACGGAAATCCGTGCGCCCATCAGTGGTCGTGTTGGCCGGATCGAGATCACCTCGGGCAATCTGATTGCCGCTGGTCCTACCTCCCCGCTTCTGACCACCATCGTTTCGATCAGCCCGATTTATGGCAGCTTCGAAGCCAATGAAAACGTTGTTGCACAGGCGCTTGCGGATCTTCCGCAGGGTTTGAACAGCCGCGATTTCTCCGACCGCATCCCCGTGGTGATGGACGTTTATGGCCAGCGCGACGTGAAGGGCAAGCTGCAACTGATCAACAACACGGTTGATACGGCCAGCGGCACGGTCAAGGTGCGTGCAGTGTTTGACAATACGGACGGCAAGTTGATGCCGGGCCAGTTTGCCAAGCTGCGCATGGGCACTGCCAACGAAAAGCAGGAACTGCTTGTCGATGAAAAGGCCGTGGGGACCGACCAGAACAAGAAGTTCGTCATGGTGGTCAACGACAAGAACATCGTTGAATACCGTGAGATCGCACTTGGCGGCCCGGCAGAAGGACTGCGCATTGTGACCAGCGGCCTGCAGCCCGACGAAAAGATTGTCGTCAATGGCTTGCAGCGTATTCGCCCCGGTTCGCTCGTGGTTCCCGAAATGGTCGCCATGGGTGATGCCGCGCACAATTTGCAGGCTTCGGCAGCCGATCCGGCCAAGGCACAACAGTAATCGCATAGAAGCCCCGCAACGGGCAGGCGGACAGTGATATGAATATTTCCAACTTCTTCATCGACCGCCCGGTCTTCGCGGGCGTTCTTTCTTTCGTGATTTTCCTCGGCGGCCTGATCGCCCTCACGGCCATGCCGGTTTCGGAATATCCGGATGTTGTCCCGCCATCCATCGTGGTGCGCGCACAATATCCGGGCGCCAACCCGAAGGTTATTGCCGAAACAGTGGCAACGCCTATCGAGGAACAGATCAACGGCGTCGAAGGCATGCTCTATATGGGCAGTCAGGCAACAACTGATGGTCAGATGACGTTGACCGTTACCTTTGCCATCGGCACCGACCCCGATAAGGCACAGCAGCTGGTGCAGAACCGCGTTTCGCAGGCGGAACCCCGCCTGCCGCAGGAGGTGCGCAGCCTTGGCATCACCACGGTGAAAAGCTCACCTGATCTGATGCTGGTGGTCAACCTGATTTCGCCGAACAACCGCTACGATATCACCTATCTGCGCAATTACGCGCTGATCAACATCAAGGACCGGCTCGCCCGCATCAATGGTGTTGGCGACGTTCAGCTGTTTGGTTCTGGTGACTATTCCATGCGCGTGTGGCTCGATCCGCAGAAAACAGCGGAACTCGGGCTTTCGGCAACGGATGTCCTCAATGAAATCCGCGCCCAGAACGTACAGGCCGCAGCGGGCACCATCGGTGCGTCCCCCAGCCCCAATGGCGTTGATCTGCAGCTGTCGGTAAACGCGCAAGGACGTTTGCAGACCGAGGAAGAGTTCGGTCAGATCATCGTCAAGACAGCCGCCAATGGCGCGATCACGCATCTGCGTGACATTGCGCGTATCGAACTTGGAGCCGCCCAATATTCGCTGCGCTCGCTGCTCGATAACAAGCCGGCGGTGGCCATTCCAGTCTTCCAGGCACCGGGTTCCAACGCGATCCAGATCGCCGATCAGGTGCGTGCAGTCATGGACGAGATGAAGCTGACCATGCCTGAGGGTGTCAGCTACGAGATTGTCTATGATACGACGCAGTTCGTCCGCGCTTCCATTGAGGCCGTGGTCCACACACTGCTTGAAGCCGTGGTACTCGTTGTTCTCGTGGTTATCCTGTTCCTGCAGACATGGCGCGCCTCGATCATTCCTCTGATTGCGGTTCCAATCTCCATCGTCGGCACATTTGCCGTCATGCACCTCTTCGGCTTCTCGGTGAATGCACTCAGCCTCTTCGGTCTCGTGCTCGCCATCGGCATCGTGGTGGATGATGCGATCGTGGTGGTGGAAAACGTCGAGCGTAATATCGAAAACGGCCTTGCACCGCGACAGGCAACCATTCAGGCTATGCGTGAAGTGTCGGGCCCGATTATCGCTATTGCCCTGGTGCTGGTTGCGGTGTTCGTGCCGCTTGCCTTCATCAGCGGCCTGACCGGCCAGTTCTATCGCCAGTTCGCGCTGACCATTGCGATCTCTACGGTTATCTCCGCCTTTAACTCGCTGACGCTTTCCCCGGCTCTCGCCGCCCTGCTTCTGAAGGGTCACGACGAGCCAAAAGATGCGCTGACGCGGTTTATGGACAAGACCCTTGGCTGGCTGTTCCGTGGCTTCAATGCCGTTTTCACACGCGGCGCCAATGGCTACAGCCGGGGCGTGACCGCCGTCATCTCACGCAAGACGGTGATGATGGGCATCTATATCCTGCTGATCGGCGCTACCGCCTTTATGTTCAAGAGTGTTCCCGGTGGTTTCGTGCCGCCGCAGGACAAGCAGTATCTGGTTGGCTTCACCCAGCTGCCCGATGGTGCAACGCTTGACCGGACAGAGGCAGTCGTGCGCCGCATTGGTGATATCGCCCTGAAGATTCCGGGCGTTCAAAGCACCATCGCGTTCCCCGGCCTGTCGATCAACGGTTTCACCAATAGCTCCAATGCCGGTATCGTCTTCGTTTCGCTCAAGCCGTTTGAGGAGCGCAAGACACCCGAATTGAGTGCCGGTGCGATTGCCAAGGCGCTGAATATGCAGTTGTTCGGTATCAAGGAATCCTTTAGCGCCGTGTTCCCGCCTCCCCCGGTTCAGGGTCTGGGTGCAATCGGCGGCTTCAAGTTCCAGATCGAAGACCGCAATGGTCTTGGCTATCAGGCGCTTGACGACGCAACCAAGGCATTCCTTGCCAAGGCTGCCACCGCTCCCGAACTGATAGGCCTGTTCTCCAGCTATCAGATCAATGTTCCCCAGCTTTACGCCGATGTGGACCGTGCCAAGGCACGCCAGCTCAATGTCTCGCTGCCGGAAATCTTCAATACGCTGCAGATTTATCTCGGCTCCGTCTACGTCAATGACTTCAACAAATTTGGCCGTACCTATTCTGTCCGTATGCAGGCGGATTCCAACTTCAGGGCCAAGGCTGAAGACATTGGCGATCTGAAAGTACGCTCCGGTTCAGGTGACATGATCCCGCTCTCGGCTCTGCTCAAGGTGGAGACCAGTGCAGGACCTGACCGTGCCATGCGTTACAACGGCTTCCTCGCAGCCGATGTGAACGGCAATGCTGCCCCCGGCTTTTCCTCCGGTCAGGCTCGCGCTGCCGTGGAACGTATCGCCGCCGAGACATTCCCCGCCGGTATTGGCTATGAATGGACTGAACTCACCTATCAGGAGATCATTGCGGGCAACTCCGCCTATCTGATCTTCCCGCTGTCGATCCTGCTGGTGTTCCTGGTTCTGTCGGCACAGTATGAAAGCCTGTCCCTGCCGCTGTCGATCATCATGATCGTTCCGCTCGGACTGCTGGCCGCCCTCTTCGGTGTCTGGCTGACCGCCGGTGACAATAATGTGTTCACGCAGATCGGGCTTATCGTGCTTGTGGGGCTCTCCGCCAAGAACGCGATCCTGATTGTCGAGTTTGCACGAGAGCTGGAATTCGCAGGGTCAACGCCCTTCAAGGCGGTGATCGAAGCCAGCCGCCTGCGCCTGCGTCCGATCCTGATGACATCCCTCGCCTTCATCATGGGTGTTGTTCCGCTCGTCACATCGACGGGTGCGGGTTCGGAAATGCGCAGTGCCATGGGTGTGGCGGTGTTCTCCGGCATGATTGGCGTGACCCTGTTCGGCCTGTTCATGACGCCGGTCTTCTACATGCTGGTGCGCGCAATGACAGGCAATCGCCCGCTCAAACATGCGAGTCAGGGCAGCCATTTCGATGGTGAAACCAGCCACAATTCGGGCACGATTGTCCCGGCTGCAACGCCCGCGGAATAAAAAAACGCCGTGGTGCGCAGGTTTTTTTGCCTGCGCACCACGCGAATCAAGTCACTGAAAGCACATCGTTTTCCCCAGCTTTCCAGTGCACAAGACATGCTAAAAATGCTGTCCACAGGATGAAAATCACTTTTTGGGGTGACAAAAAGTTTCAAACTGTTACAGTCTTGTGACCAGCCGAATTTCGGCACTGACGAGCATGACCGGGTTTCGCATTTTGCGGGGTCGTTTAAATCAGGAGCAGACTTTGACAAGCGTTGCACCAGCCAATGACAACCGAAAGATCAGCGACGGATTTTTTCCGCTCGTCGTGTTTCTCGTGGTTACAGAAATTGCGGCAACAGTGCTGCTGACTTTGCCAAATTGGTATTGAAACCGGAACCCACCCAAGCCAATGTTTCCATCCTGCCTTTGCTGGCAGGGCTGATTATTATTTTTATGATTGCCGGTGCCCTCATCGCCTGATCAAACCTTATTTCCCAAGCGCTGTCGCGCTTTTCGCCCATATTCAAATCGTTCTTCTTATCAACCAATTGGGATAACACGAGCCAAGGCTTCGTGATAATCTCGACTTCATTGAAGTGATTTGTCGCAGCCCGTTTTGGGTGGCGTAGCGACATGGAGGTCATAATGAAATTCGCAACGGGATCTGTCCTTGCGCTTGTTCTTTTCGTTGCCGGCTGCCAGACGATAACGCCGGAAGAGCGCCGGGCCATTGATGGCAGGACCTGCTCTTCCTATGGTTTCAAGCCGAAGTCAGAAGCTTTTGCGCGCTGCCTGCTTGACCTCGAACTTGACCGCCGTGCCACCAGCCGGGCGCAATTTGACGACATGCGTTTTAACAATCCGCCCATTATTTTCTATGGCGGCCGCCATTATCGCTGGTAAAGGGCAATTGGGGGACAACGCTGTCCCTTGACGGGTTTTGAAACTTCACGAGAAGTGCGTGAAAAATTTCGGCACCCGAAAAAACACAGACGACTGATGAGGGACACTATTCATGCGAAGCCTGTTTTTTGCCGTGGCAATGGTTGCGGGACTGATGGCTGCTGACAGCCAGGCGCAAGAGGCGCCGGTTGTTAACACCGTTGTACCCGATGCCAGTTCGCAGACCCTCCCGCGCGTGTCCAATCAGGATGCCGCATCGGCAAGGCTCAGAAAAAATCGTCCTGCCAAGCGCTCCTACGCCCGCGAAGAAAGCAGACGGCAATTGACCGCCGAATATAATCGCCGCGCCCGGGTTTTTGGCCGCGCCAGTGCCGATCGCTGGCTGGCTATCCAGCGTCAGTAAATAGCTTTTGCATCCATATTGTTGTTTACCAGTTCATCCCCGCCGGGTGAGCTGACCTGTGTCATGTGCCTGATATTGACAAATGAACATGGTTTGCAGGATTATTCGACTGCTGCGTAGGGCGCATCGGCATTTGAACTTTCTGGATGAAGTTTCTGGATGAAGTTTCTGGGGTCGAAAGGGCAATGCCCACCTGTCTCACATGACAATGGTTGCGCCTATGCCGAATCTCGAGAACATCAGGAAACAAGCCAAGCAATATCTGCGTTGGCACCGTGAACGATATTATCCCGTCGCCGCTGAAATCCGGGCAAACCTGCCCCGCTTTCAGCATCTCGATGATAGCGGGATATTGGACGCAAGTTTCAAGCTCAGCGATGCGCAGGAACTCATCGCACGGCAGATGGGATTCGAGGGATGGCAGGCGCTCAAATCAGGAGCCCAAACCATGAGCAGCCACAGCAAACAATCCGCACCACGCCCGGTCCTCAGTTCAACCTCGGCACAGCTCTTTGTCGCCGATATCAAAACCTCGTGCGACTTTTTCACTGAAAAACTCGGTTTCACCGTCGATTTTGTTTACGGTGAACCGCCCTTCTACGGGCAGGTGATCCGTGGCAGGGCGCAACTCGCCCTGCGGCTGGTGTGTGAACCCGTCTTTGTCGGCAATATTCGGCAGCGCGAACATTTGCTTTCCGCCTCCATCACGGTTGATACCGCCGACGAGATCAAACACCTGTTTCTCGATTTCCAAGCTGCCGATGTGCCGTTTCATCAGCCCTTGAAGAAAGAGCCGTGGGGTGCGCGAAACTTCATCGTGCTTGACCCCGACGGCAATCTCATCCAGTTCGCCGGTCCGGCGGAATAGGCTCTAGCGAACCCAGACGACCCGGCGTGTGCGCTTATCAACCAGCGCCGGGCCGCCATCCACATAGATATAGGCATAGCGCGGCTGGGAAGGTACCGGAGCCAGATCAACATCATCAGGTACAATTGCGCCTGTCGTGATGTCATCAATGGCGACCGTATCAACGGGATTCTGCTCGACATAAGTGATGACATCATCGGGAACCGGACTATCGCGGCTATCGGAGAGATAGACGACTTCGCGATTCTCCAGCGAAACGATCACGGGACGGCCATCCACATAGATGTAGCCATAGCCCGGACTATCGGGAATGGGCCTGACTGTAACAGTCTGCGGCACCACATAGCCTTGCGACAGCTCACCATCAATCACAACGGGATCAGACGGGTGCGCAATGACATAATCACGGGCGGGCTGCGGAACCTCGACATAGACCTTGTCCTGCGCCCATGCGAAACCGCTTGTGGCTAAGAATGCCGATGCGGTGAGTATAAGAACCTTGTTCATTGTTCTGCCTCTCTCTGTTGCTTTTCTTCGCCCCAGCACAGGGAAAACCCCAAAAAACGGAGTTTGGTTCCGTAAAAAGAGCCAGGCAAAAGCCTGTCGCGCGAGAGAAAGGCGGAACAATCAGCGCAATTTCACAGCTTGTTGTTTTGTCAACGGCGCGTTTCTGCTGATGTAAGGAACTGAACAATCAGGGAAAATGAACGGCGTGATGAAATTTCCATGGAATGACCGGGCAGGCAAATTGTCGGTCCTAAAAATTGCGGCCCTGCTTGCCGCTTTTATTCCGCTTGTGTTCATCACCACGGGCTACAAGGCCAATATTCTCGGCCCACGGCCAATCACCGAAGCCATCCACCAGACCGGCGACTGGGCCATCCGTTTCTTTCTCATTTCACTTGCGGTCACACCGCTGCGCCACATCACCCGCTGGAACAGGCTTATTCTGATCCGCCGCATTCTCGGCCTTACGGCGCTTGCCTATGCCGCCCTGCATTTCTCGCTTTATATCGTTGACCAGAACTGGAACCTCCTGCGGGTCGCCAGTGAGATCTGGCTGCGTATCTATCTGCTGATCGGCTTTACCACCCTGCTTGGGCTGACTGCGCTCGGTGTTACCTCCACCGACGGCATGATCCGGCGAATGGGCAAAAACTGGAACCGGCTGCACAGCCTCGCCTATCCGCTGGCGGCGCTGGGTGTCCTGCACTTCTTCATGCAATCCAAAGCAGATGTCACGCAGGCGACGCTGATGGCGGGGTTTCTCATCGCCCTTCTGCTCTATCGCTTTGCCCATGCGCGGGCTTTTTCGCTTTCCTCCATCTGGACCCTTTTGGTTGTAGCGGTATTGGCGGCACTTGGGACCGCGCTTGCCGAATATCTGTGGTTCGCACTTGCAACGAAAATTCCGCCAACACGGGTGCTCTTCGCCAACCTGTCCTTCTCCTATTCAATCCGTCCCATGTGGTGGATATTGATGGCGGCACTGCTTCCAGCCCTGTGGGTCGGCATAAAACCGGCGACTCATTCACAAAGCCGCAAACTCAATCCTCTGGCGCAGAAATAAGAGACAGGTTTTGCTTTTCACCGCCGGAAAAAATGATATCGCTGTGGCCATGGAACCGCAGCTTACTCCCCTGATTGAATCGCTCCCCTCCACCGTGCCGTTTGTCGGCCCTGAGACCCTGGAGCGCAAACGCAACCGGCCATTTCGCGCCCGTCTTGGCGCCAATGAGAATGGCTTTGGACCGGCACCATCCGTCATAACAGCCATGCGGGATGCCGCGCCTGATGTCTGGAAATATTGCGATCCTGAGAATTTCGATCTGAAAGCGGCGCTTGCCGCGCATCTGGCTGCCACACCCGGTGCTATAGCACCTGGTGCAATAGCATCTGGCAATGTGGTGGTGGGCGAAGGGATTGATACGTTGCTGGGGCTGACGGTGCGCCAATATGTGCGCGAGGGGACACCGGTTGTCACATCGCTCGGCGCCTATCCGACCTTCAATTTCCATGTGGCGGGCTTTGGTGGACGGCTTGTTACTGTACCCTACCGGAACGACCATGAAGATCTCGATGCACTGCTCGACGCGGTGCGCCGGGAAAAAGCGCCGCTGGTTTATTTCTCCAACCCGGATAATCCGATGGGGACATGGCATGAGGCTTCCGAGATCGAAGCCTTTATCGCCGCCTTGCCCGAAACCACCATGCTGATTCTCGATGAGGCCTATGGCGAAACCGCTCCGGCCTCAGCCCTGCCCGCTATCGACATCTCGCGGCCCAATGTCCTGCGGATGCGGACATTCTCAAAAGCTTATGGTTTGGCGGGTATGCGCTGCGGCTATGCCATCGGCGCTGCAAGCCAGATCACGGCCTTTGATAAAATCCGCAATCATTTCGGCATGAACCGCATGGTGCAGATTGCCGCCATCGCCGCTCTCAAAGACCAAAATTACCTCCGTGAGGTGGTGGCACGCATCATAGCGGGCCGCGACCGTATCGCCGCCATTGCCGCGCAGAACGGCCTTGCCGCCATTCCCTCCGCCACCAATTTTGTCACCATTGATTGCGGTCGCGATGGCGCCTATGCCGCCAATGTTCTCAACGGCCTCATTGAGCGCGACATTTTCGTCCGCAAGCCCATGGCGCCGGTGCTTGACCGCTGCATTCGTGTCAGTGTGGGACTCGAGGGGGAGCTTGACCTGTTTGAAGAGAAGCTCGCCGAGACTTTGGCCGCATTGAAATAGGCTGTGGCCTATATCGAAACAAGGTCACGATCATACTGACGCAGGATGGAAACAGACATGGCAATCAATGGTGACAACAGTCCGCGCGCAACCCGGCAGCACGATATTTACCGCCCCGATATCAACCGGATATTCGCCGCTCTCGCTGGGTTGATCGGCGCAGCGGGTATTGCCGCCTATGCGGGCGCTGCCCACAGTGCCAGCCCGCATCTTGGCACCATCGCGCCTATCCTGTTCATCCATGCACCAGCATTTCTCGCGCTTGCAGTCCTCGCCAAGATCAACCGTGCGGCCTATTTTGGCGGCCTTGTGCTGCTGCTGGGCCTCATGCTCTTCATCGGCGACCTCGCCTCGCGTGATATTGCTGGCGACCGTCTTTTCCCCGGCGCAGCCCCCGTCGGCGGCACGCTCCTTATTCTCGGTTGGCTCATCATTGCCGCCACGGGACTTCGAGCGTTCGATTTCAGGAAGTAAACCTCCTCAAAGGTCCCACAGGCTCCCGCTCCAACATCGGACCTGATCCGATAGATCAGGTCTTGCAGATCAGGTCTTGCCCTTCAACTTGTCATTGCAGAGCTTGTAATAACCGCCGCCCTTTTGAATCCATTTGGTGCCACCCAGCGCATTATTGTCCTTGTTGATGTGATATTGTTCCAGACATGTGTGCATGCGCGCCTTGGCGGGTTTCTCCGTAGCAAATTTGCTCGACACAGCAGATGGAAACACAAGTGATTTCGTATCGCCCGTAGCTTGGGCATCTTTCGCAGCCGCTTCCGTTTTCGTCTCGCCGACAGCCGCGTCAACCTCCGGCGCGGGTGTCGCGGATATGTCTTTCGCACATTGCTGCTTGCGGAACTCGTTCCAGCTTGCCGCACTTCCCGCTGCCTGCGCGGCCTTATATTTTACGCTGCACTCCTTCATGGAAATGGCTTGCGCCGGCATGCCCCACGCCAGCAAAACCATTGCAGCGACCAGCGCAAGCACTCGTTTGTTGAATTTTGAAGCATTCATGAGTTTCAACTCTCATTTCTCAAAAAATATCATTTAATCAAATGCATAGGGAAAATTGGCAATGTTTTGAATCTAGCCGGTTTTGATTTCGATTGCTACGGGATGCATCTTATCACTTCGTTTAACACCCCCTCGCCCTCAAGTTGTGAAAGCCGATGCTGCCAGCTGAATTTACCACTTGAATGAATTGAACGTTCGTTTTATTAACACGCCATGGCGAGGACAATTGGCTCAGACGGGGAAAAGACGCAGGCAGCGATTCATATCGCGGCACGGCGGCTTATTGCGCGGATGGGTTATGAGGCCATGTCCATGCGCCAGCTTGCGGAAAAGGTTGGTGTGCAGCCCGCCGCGCTCTACCGTTATCACCCCACCAAGCAGGAGCTGCTTTTCGCCGTAATGCGCGACCATATGGACCGGCTCCTCGCTGCCTGGCGGGATGAAAGCCAGAGCCTTGCCGCGCCACTGGATCGCCTTGCTGCCTTTATCCGCTTCCACATCCGCTACCACGTTGAACGGCGGGATGATGTGCATATCGCCAATATGGAACTGCGCAGCCTGCAGGGTGAAAAACTGGCCGTTCTGGTGGAGCTGCGTGCGATCTATGAAAACGAATTGAGGCTGATTCTCGACTCGGGCAGCCAATCCGGTCAATTTGATATTGATGACATTCCACTGACAACCCGGGCCATCATTGCGATGACCACGGGCGTGAATGTCTGGTTTCGCCCTGACGACAGGCTTACTGTCACGCAGATTGCGGAAAAATACGTCACTATGGGATTGCGCCTTGTTGGCGCCAAATAATTCGCGACAAAGGACATGGGAGATTGCAATGTATCAGTCAGGTCTGAGATTTGGACTTTCGGAAGATCTCGAAGCTCTGCGGGAGACAGTGCATCGATTTGCGCAGGAAAGAATCGCGCCGCTCGCCGCTGAAACAGACCGGAGCAACCAGTTCCCTGCGCATCTCTGGCAGGAAATGGGCGCGCTTGGTCTGCTCGGCATGACGGCGAACCCGGATTTCGGCGGCTCAGGCCTTGGCTATCTCGCCCACGCTATTGCGGTGGAAGAGATTTCCCGCGCTTCCGCCTCGGTCGGGCTTTCCTATGGCGCGCACTCGAACCTTTGCGTCAATCAGATCAACCGCTGGGGCACGGACGAGCAGAAGGCAAAATACCTGCCAAAGCTCTGTTCGGGCGAGCATGTGGGTTCACTGGCCATGTCTGAACCCGGAGCCGGTTCCGATGTCGTATCGATGAAGCTGCGCGCCGACAAGAAGAACGACCGCTATGTGCTAAACGGCAACAAGATGTGGATCACCAATGGTCCCGATGCCAGCACCCTTGTGGTCTATGCCAAGACAGACCCTGCGGCGGGTTCGCGCGGCATGACCGCATTTCTCGTCGAAAAAGGGTTCAAAGGTTTCAGCACGGCGCAAAAACTCGACAAGCTGGGCATGCGCGGTTCCAACACCTGCGAGCTGGTGTTTGAAGATTGCGAAATACCTTTTGAAAACGTACTCGGCGAAGAAGGTCAGGGCGTGCGTATTCTGATGTCCGGCCTTGATTATGAGCGCGTGGTGCTTGCCGGTGGGCCGATCGGCATCATGGCTGCCTGTCTCGACGTGGTGGTGCCTTACGTGCATGAACGCAAGCAGTTCGGCCAGCCGATTGGCGAATTCCAGCTGATGCAGGGCAAGCTTGCCGATATGTATACGACGATGAACGCTTCGCGCGCCTATGTCTATGCGGTGGCGGCGGCCTGCGACCGCGGCGAGACGACACGCAAAGATGCTGCGGGCTGCATTCTTTATGCGGCGGAAAAGGCCACATGGTGTGCGCTCGAAGCCATTCAGGCGCTCGGCGGCAATGGCTATATCAATGATTACCCGACGGGCCGGCTGCTGCGCGATGCCAAGCTTTATGAAATTGGCGCGGGCACCAGCGAAATCCGCCGTATGCTGATTGGCCGCGAAATGTTCGGCGAGAGTGCGTGAAGGCTGGCATTATCCCCGACCAATGGCAGCCGCAAACGCCGAACCACAAGATGTATAGAAAGATGGCGAGAATCCTATGACCATACTTCAGTCCCAGATCACCACCACATCGGAGACCTTTGCCGCCAATGCGCAACGCATGCGTGCGCTTGTCGATGATATCAAGGCAAAGGCTGATCTGGTGACAAGGGGTGGCACGGATGAGGCGCGCAAGCGCCATACGTCGCGCAACAAGCTTCTGCCGCGCGACCGGCTGGCGCAACTGCTTGATCCTGGCTCGCCCTTTCTGGAAATCGGCCAGTTTGCGGCATGGGATATGTATGGTGACAATATTGCTTCCGCCGGACTGATCGCGGGGATCGGGCGCGTTTCCGGCAAGGAAGTCATGATCGTCGTCAATGATGCCACCGTCAAAGGCGGCACCTATTACCCCTTGACCGTGAAGAAGCATCTGCGCGCGCAGGAAATCGCAATGCAGAACAATCTCCCTTGCATTTATCTTGTCGATTCCGGTGGGGCGAACCTGCCAAATCAGGACGAGGTTTTTCCGGATCGCGAGCATTTCGGCCGTATCTTCTACAATCAGGCGAATATGTCTGCCGCAGGCATTCCGCAGATCGCCGTAGTCATGGGTTCCTGCACGGCTGGCGGTGCCTATGTGCCTGCCATGTCCGAAGAAACGATCATGGTGAAGGGTCAGGCGACAATCTTCCTCGCCGGGCCACCGCTGGTGAAGGCGGCGACGGGCGAGGATGTGTCGGCGGAAGATCTGGGTGGCGCAGAGGTACACACGCGCGAGTCAGGCGTGGCTGATCACTACGCGATGGATGATGCCCATGCGCTGGCGATTGCCCGGCGCATCGTTGGAAACCTGAATCGAAAGAAGGAGATAGGACTCGACCTTCGCAAGTCGATTCCGCCTCTTTACGATCCACATGAACTCTATGGCATTGTGCCCACCGATCTGCGCCAGCCCTATGATGTGCGCGAAGTCATCGCCCGCGTGGTGGATGGTTCCGAATTTGATGAGTTCAAGCAGAATTACGGCACCAGCCTGATCACCGGTTTTGCCCATCTCTATGGCATGCCAGTTGGTATCATTGCCAATAATGGCGTGCTGTTTTCCGAGAGTGCCTTGAAGGGTACGCACTTCATTGAATTGTGTACCCAGCGCGGCATTCCGCTCGTGTTTTTGCAGAACATCACCGGCTTCATGGTCGGCCGGTCCTACGAGGCAGGCGGCATTGCCAAGGACGGCGCCAAGCTTGTCACGGCGGTCGCCACCGCGCGCGTGCCAAAGGTGACGATGATCCTTGGCGGCTCATTTGGCGCCGGTAATTACGGCATGTGCGGGCGCGCCTTCTCGCCGCGCTTCCTGTGGATGTGGCCCAACGCCCGCATTTCCGTCATGGGCGGTGAACAGGCGGCAACGGTGCTGGCACTGGTCAAGCGCGATGGTATCGAACGCAAAGGCGGCGACTGGGCCGCTGAAGAGGAAGCAGCCTTCCGCGCACCGATCCTTGAGAAATACGAACGTGAGGGCCACCCGCTCTATTCGTCAGCGCGTCTCTGGGATGATGGGATCATCGACCCGGCAAAAACCCGCGACGTGCTCGCCCTTTCGCTTTCCGCAGCCCTGAATGCACCCGTAGAGGACACCAAGTTCGGTGTCTTCAGGATGTGATGGGAGATGTTTGGTGAGTGGTTGGTGAATAGTAAATAGTGAGTGGTGGTTCGTGGTTCGTGGTTCGACAAGCTCACCATGAGGGAGAGGGGTGATGAAACGATAATCGTCAACATTGCAGATGGCAGCGAACATTGCAGACGGCAAAGGTTGCAGAACTTGGCTCCCTTTCATCACCTCTCTCCCTCATGGTGAGCTTGTCGAACCACGAACCACTACTCACTACTCACTACTCACTACTCACTACTCACTAACCACGCACCAACACAAACCGTACACCCAATGAATGAGGAGCAAAAATCATGACAAGAATGTTCTCCAGAATCCTCATCGCCAATCGTGGTGAAATTGCCTGCCGGGTCATCCGTACCGCGCAGAAGATGGGCGTTGGCACGGTTGCCGTCTATTCCGATGCCGATGCCAATGCGCTGCATGTGGCGATGGCTGACGAGGCTGTCCATATTGGCGGCTCGTCCGTATCGGAAAGCTATCTGCGCGCCGACCGTATCATTCAGGCAGCCATCGACACGGGTGCGGAGGCCATTCATCCGGGCTACGGATTCCTGTCGGAAAACCCGGGATTTGTCGATGCGGTGGTCAAGGCCGGGCTCGTCTTTATTGGTCCGTCGGCGGATTCGATTCGGGCCATGGGCCTGAAGGATGCGGCCAAACGATTGATGGAAAAGGCCGGGGTGCCTGTTGTTCCCGGTTATCACGGCGAAGCGCAGGAACTGGTTGTTCTGGCCTCCAAGGCACGCGAGATCGGCTATCCCGTATTGATCAAGGCCCGCGCCGGTGGCGGCGGCAAAGGCATGCGCAAGGTCGATAACCCCGAGGATTTTGCCGAAGCACTGGGCAGCGCGCGGCGCGAAGCCAAGAGCGCCTTTGGCGATGACCGCGTGCTTGTTGAAAAATACGTCTCCAAGCCGCGCCATATCGAGGTGCAGGTGTTTGGCGACAATCACGGCAATGCTGTGCATCTCTACGAACGTGATTGCTCGTTGCAACGCCGCCACCAGAAGGTGATCGAAGAAGCCCCTGCCCCTGATATTACCGCCGAAATGCGCGCGGCGATGACTGCGGCGGCGGTGAAAGCGGCCAAGGCCATCAATTATTCAGGCGCTGGAACCATTGAATTCATCGTTGATGCCAGCCAGGGCCTGCGGGCTGATGGCTTCTGGTTCATGGAAATGAACACGCGTTTGCAGGTGGAACACCCTGTAACGGAAATGATCACCGGGCTTGATCTGGTTGAATGGCAATTGCGGGTTGCGGCCGGCGAACCCTTGCCTCTGACGCAGAAGCAAATCCCGCTCAACGGCCATGCGGTGGAAGCGCGGCTTTATGCGGAAGACCCGGCCAAGGGCTTTTTGCCTGCCATCGGCACCCTGCACCACCTGACTTTTCCAGCATCTGTTGCAGAAGGCACAGTGCGCATCGAAACCGGTGTGCGCCCTGACGATACGATCTCGCCCTATTACGATCCGATGATTGCCAAGATTGTCGTACACGCGAAAGATCGTCCGGCAGCGCTGCGCGCCATGGAAGATGCACTGTTGCAGACGGAGATTGCGGGTACAGTCACCAATGCGGCATTTCTGGCGGCACTGGTGCGGCACGAAGGCTTCGCGGCCGGCGACGTGGATACCGGGCTTATCGACCGCGATCTTCATAGCCTCGTTGTTCCCGTGGCAATGCCGGCAGGCGCCAAAGAACTGGCTGTCCTGCATGCCAGCGGCCTTCTGACAAAGGTTGCATCCGATGACCCTTGGACGGCGCTGCGCGGTTATAGCCACCACGCGCCGTCCCACTATCCGGTGACACTGGGCGAACCCGGCGCATCTGATGCACCCGGGCAGACAACCCGCTATAACATTGCCGTTCTCGGCGATGATCGCTTTGAAGTTGCGACACCAGATACTGCCATTGAACTGCGCGTCCGGCGCAATGGCGAAAGCTGGCATATCACTGGCAAGGGCATCAACCTGACAGCCAAGACAGCAGCGATACCGCAAGGTGTCGCCGTGATTGCGCGGGGTGTGGTGGCAACGTTCGCGCTCATCGATCCGCTCCAGCGGGCCGATGAAGCGGGCGGTGCGGGCGACCGATTGATCGCGCCAATGCCCGGTCTGGTAAAATCCGTCCGTGCAGCGGCGGGTGATCTGGTAAAGAAAGGCCAGATACTTCTGGTTCTGGAAGCCATGAAGATGGAACATACCATCACCGCACCGCATGACGGCAAAATCGCTGAAATCGTCAAGGAAGGGGCGCAGGTGAAGGAAAAGACCGCGCTGGTTCGCTTTGAAGAACTCGAATCCGCCGAGTTGACCAATAAGTGAAGCAGAAATGACAAATAGCCATGCTAGTCATATGTCGTGACCAGCACCGTTCGCGTGCCCAAGACGGAAGCGTTTCCCGTTTATTGTAGAGGAGATCGACCATGGCTACCAAATCACTGCAGACGATCAAGCGAGCCCCCACAGCAACGCCCAGCGATCTGGGCACCGAGGCAACACGCGATATCGCAGCGGCTGTCAATGCGCTGCTTGCCGATACATTCGCGCTCTATATCAAAACAAAGAACTTCCACTGGCACATGAGCGGACCGCATTTTCGCGATTATCACCTGATGCTGGACGAGCAGGCCGCGCAAATCTTCGATATGACCGACGTTCTGGCGGAACGGGTACGCAAGATCGGCGGCACGACGCTGCGCTCCATCGGGCAAATCTCCGCGCAACAACGCCTGCTCGATAATGACGCGAATTTCGTCACGCCGGAAGATATGCTGGCGGAACTGCGCGACGACACAAGAACCTTTATTGGCTATCTCCGGCAGGTGCATGAACTTTGCGATGAATATCACGATAGCGCCACCACGAGCATCATCGAGAATTACATCGATGAATCGGAACGCCGCCATTGGTTTCTGTTCGAAGCAACCCGGACCGGACCGGCGGGTGTCTGATTTTTCTGGGAGCTGATTATTGAATGGATGTTTGAACTCCAACGCCTCAAGCAGTTGGAGTTCAGGCCGTCTCAGTCATTGGCCTTGGTCATTTTTGCACGCTTGGCGCGGCTTTGCGTATCGGCAATAAGCCCCTCAACGGCGGAGATATTCAGGGCCAAAGTTGCTATTTTCCTCAATGTATTATTGTCAGGAAATGCATTGGTCTTTGCAGTCAAGACTATCAACTCTTTTTGAGCATCGCTCAACTTTGATAATAACTCTCCAAGCTCGTCCTGCATAACTTCCCCGTAATTTTCAAGAATCAGAAAATTCCACAAACCGTTTACTTAACTGATATTTCAGCCTTCGCAACCCCACAGAGTTGTGAAAGATTGCACATAAAACCATATAACCTCAAAACAATGATCACATTTTTCATGATAAATTTTATCATAAAAAATTGTTATACTTAGAATATAAAGTTCACACCGTTTCAAAAATTGAATAGTACATTATGCGAAATCTTTATACAAAAAGCGTCACTCATAGTTAAACTTTGAGTTATTTAAATTAATTCAAATATGAATCATATTTACTACGAACAATGAAAGTATCAATTCGTCCGTATAGCGCTTTTGGAAGCTCCCTCCTGACTTGGATTCGATAATTCCTGCATACCGACTTACCATTCGCCCGACATGCTCGCTCTCCTTCGCCACCGGCCAAACTAGCGGAGAGGTTGCAATCAGTACGACAATCTCGTCCTGATTGCGTCAATAATGTGGAGATGTCGAAGAAAGTGATGCGTAAAACGCATAGCTTCGCAGACCAATCATCGGGTCCAAAAGCGTGTCAGAAATGCCATTATTTGCTTCGAACGGTAGCAGCGCAGGATGTCTGCCACGTTCTGCCGCGTCATCCCTGCATCTTGCAGCAGATGTTCGCCCGGTTTGCGCTGTAAGGTCTGCAATTGGCGAGCGTCCCGGTCTGCGGCTTTCCAGACTTTCCAAAGATTTGAAAATAAAGGGAAAACGGACATTGTGCATTTCCAGCATGACGAATAGGCACAATGCTTGATCCAATCGTTGACATATATCAAACGAATAGAAATTATGTCTGTCATTCGAAATTTTTATCGCGAGTGCAGCCATGAACCCTCCTCTCGACAGTGATCTGCTCCGCACATTTCTGGCGGTGGCCACGACAGGCAATGTTACACGCGCGGCGGAGAAAATCGGCCGGACGCAATCGGCGGTGAGTATCCAGATCAAACGACTTGAGGAAGTGCTGGGCGAAAGTGTTTTCGAACGCGGTTCACGCGGTGTCACCCTGACACCTCAGGGTCAGTCGCTGCTCGTTAATGCCAACCGCATTGTCGGTCTGCTGGATGAGACCATGGCGTCAATCAGAGCCAAACCGCTTGGTGGACCGGTGCGGATCGGCCTTCCCGAAGAATATGGCTATACGGTACTGCCACGCGCGCTTGCCGCCTTTGCCAGCCAGCATCCGCAGGTGCAGGTGACGGTCAAATGTGACTATTCGGCAAAACAGATGGCCGCCCTTGAGGCGGATGAGCTGGATCTGGCCGTGATTTTCAACTGGGAGCCGCCAACAATGGGCGAAGTGCTGTTTGTCGACCCAACTGTCTGGGTCACGTCGGAAGTGCATTGCGTGCATGAAATTACGCCTGTTCCCATTGCCGTTTATCAACGATCCGACTGGTGCCAGAAATTCGCCATTGGGTCGCTGGACAGACACAAGATCAATTATCGCGTGGCCTATAGCTGCGATACGGGCGGCGGTTTGAAAATAGCCGCGGTTTCGGGCCTTGCGATTGCGCCGCTGGCACGCAGCAATATTCCGCCGGGCTGCCGCGAACTGACCGAGACGGAGGGCTTTCCGGTGATCGATTCATCGAATGTGGTGTTGCGGCGCAATCCACGGATGACAAATCCGGCGATCGAAGGCATGGCGAAAGTTATCCGCGATGCTTTCCAGCCCATGGGGACGGCGGCTCTTTAGCGCCGTCACAATAATGGTTAGTGCGAGGTCATCCATTCGCGGGCTTCGCGCATTGCCGTAGCCAGATCCACCTTGGTCATGGTCTTGACCAGTTCGGCCCGTAATTCCGCAGCGCGTTCGCTGCCCTTGATTGCAGCAATGTTGAACCATTTATGCGCAGCAACGTGATCAACTTCGCAGTCGCGGCCGGTGGCGTACATGATGCCCATCTCAAAGAGAATGTCCGTTTCCGCTGTTCCGCCGACGTGTCCGGCATCGATATTCTGAAGATCAAAGCGTGCCATTTTACCGTGTCCCTGTTTAAACCGATAAGCCCTGTTAGACTTCTGAGAACCGCCTGATTTGTTTGTTTTGGCGTGCTCTTTCGATGCTTTTGAGAATGCCACACAGCTCTCAAATTGCTGTTAAAAGGCATGATTAACTGGACCCAAACAAAACTAAAACAACTCGTAAACTTCGGAATTCATTAAATATATTGCCCCAGCAATTGCGGGCATTTGGGTCAAATTTGCCTAAAATGCATTTCTTCGATTTCAAGCCTTTGCTAACCAAAGAACAGCTTCTTTTTGTCTGATATGGTCACGATCCGGCCGAGGTATCAGCGATTTCCGCAAATTGCAGACACGCAAAAAACCCTCCATCTGCCCGTGTTTGAGGCTTTCTTTCGCCTATTTTTTGAATTACGTTTACGTAAGGGACATGCAAATGGACGAGGAGAGACCCCATTTGCCGCACAACCCTTATCGGGAGGAAAATATGAATCGCAAATTTTTGTTGGCATGCGCTGGCGTCGTACTCATGGCAGGACCAGCCCTTGCCGAGGAACCAATTGTCGGCACGTGGAAACGGCCAACGGGCACGCTTATTCAATATGCATCCTGTGGTGCAGACAAATATTGCGGCACGGTCCTGACGGGCGAATATAAAGGCAAGTCAATCGGCGAGATGTCCGGCAAGGGCGGGTCCTATAAGGGACAGGTCAACAAGCTGGACGAGGGCAAGACATATAATGGCAAGGCCAGCGTCAGCGGCAATACCCTGTCATTGTCAGGTTGCGTGCTCGGCGGACTGATCTGCAAGAGCGAAAGCCTTACACGTCAATAATCTTCAGACTGCATGAAACCCGCGAGGCGATTCTGGTCTCGCGGGTTTTGCATATCCTGATCAGATATGTTCGGCGATAAGGCTTGCCACTTTCTGATGGATGGCATTGCGGCTGTCTGCCGTTCCCTTCGGATCATAGAGATAGACGGTCAGTACGATCGGCTTGCGATCCGGCGGCCAGATCACTGCCACATCATTGGCCATGCCGCTATCGCTTGTCCCAGTCTTGTCGCCCACCTTCCAGTCCTTTGGCAGCCCTGCCCGCAAACGTTTGTCACCAACCTTGTTGCCGATCAGCCAATCGGCGAGCTGTTTGCGCGACTGTTCCGACAGAGCGGTGCCCAGCACAGTCTTTTCCAGATTTTCGCGCATGGCAGCCGGAGTGGTCGTATCGCGCGGATCGCCCGGTGTGGCTTCGTTGAGTTCGGTCTCGCGCCGGTCCAGTCTGGTGATCGTGTCACCGAGGGACCGTGCATATTCGGTCAGCCCCTTTGATCCACCCAGCGCATCCAGCATCAGGTTGCCAGCGGAATTATCGCTGTAGGTGATCGCCGCCTCACAAATGGCTGCAAGCGACATCCCCTCACCCACGTGCTTTTCAGTGACCGGCGAATAGTCAACGAGATCGGACTTTTTATAGGTGACTATCCGGTCAAGCTGTTCCTTCTTCTGGTCAACGCGCGCGAGAATGGCCGCTGCCGCAAAAAACTTGAACGTGCTGCACATGGCAAACAGTTCTTTTTCACGATAGTCGATACGCTTACCGCTGCCGGTATCGTGCGCCGAAACCCCAAGGCGCGCACCGGTTGCTTTCTCCAGTTCTTTGAACGCGGCTTCGAGAGATGGGCCAGTTGCCGTGGCTGCCCCCGCTGATCTCAACGACAGTGACAGCGCCGGAACAACCAGCATGGACCCAACAAGCGCAGCGCGGCGCGTAATATGACCTGACATCCCTCATCTCCATCTCCGACATAATGAATCGCAAGGCATTGCCTGCTGCGCGGAAACTGATGTCCGATGTGGCGCTTTCCAAGGAAAATTTGTGACGCAAAATGGAAATACGTGGAATGTTGACGTTCATAAAATGACAGTGTATTAAACCAATAGGTTATTTAACCTTATTGTTACGTACTATGCGTTCTGAAGGTGGAGGAAGAGAAACATGGTCGCAGCGCTGGCAGCCCGGGACAAGGACCGCGAACTGACAATCGTGCGGGTTGTCGATGCGCCCGTAGAGCTTGTATTCAAGGTGTGGTCGCAGCCGGAACATATCGTTCGGTGGTGGGGGCCGAAGAATTTCACCTGCCCCAGTTGCGAGATGGATTTCCGGGAGGGCGGCGCTTACCGCTCATCCATTCGCTCGCCCGATGGAGAAGACGCCTGGATGGTCGGTCATTACAATGAGATTGTCGAGCCGGAGCGGATCGTTTTCACTTTCGCCTGGGAGGACGCCGATGGCATGCGCGGGCCGCAAACACTGGTGAGCGTCACCTTGAGCGCTGAAGGCGAGCAGACCAGGCTCGTTTTCCATCAGGCACCATTCGATTCAGTTGAAGACCGTGACTCCCATCAAAATGGCTGGACCGAATGCATGGAGCGTCTGGAAGCCTATGTCGAGCCACTGGGCCACGCCCACTGATGCGGCTATCACAGGCCGAAGCTTTATCTACTGATAATCGCTGTCATTGATCGCCAAGAGAAGAGAGATCCGATGAAAAAGACCTATCATGGCAGTTGCCATTGCAAGACGGTGCGTTTCGAATGTGATGTTGATCTGGATGCCGGTACGAGCAAGTGTAATTGCTCTTTATGTGCCAAGACACGCTATTGGAAAGCCTTTATTGGCGGCGATGACCTGCGAATGATCGCGGGCGCCGACAATCTGACCGAATACCAGTTCGGTGGCAAAAACATCACGCATTTCTTCTGCAAGACCTGCGGTGTGAAGCCTTTTGGCCGGGGAGACCTGGAGATAATGGGCGGCGTGTTCTACGGCCTCAATCTTTCGGTTCTTGATGATCTCTCACCGGACGAACTGGCAGCGGCCCCTTTGCAATATCAGGACGGGTTGCATGACAACTGGGGAGAGGTCCCGACGGAAATCCGGCATTTGTAGGATTGGAGTCAGCTGCACTAGTTCGTGGTGCGTGGTTCGACAAGCTCACCATGAGGGAGAGTGAGGATGCAAGGGAGCTATATTCTGCAACATTGGTGATCAGCGTTACAGCACCCCTCTCCCTCATGGTGAGCTTGTCGAACCACGAACCACGCCACCACCCACCAAACCCAAACCGCTTGTTAAAGCGCCCTTTGGCCAAACAGGATTTTCTGGGCTTCCTTATCCTTTGCCAGATTACGGCGTGCTTCCTTGCCAAGCTCCCGGCCACGCTGAACGGCGGGGCGCGCTCCCACTGTTTCAAACCAGCGCTTCAGATTGGGGAAATCGTTGAGGTCCTGCCCCTGATTTGCGTGGGAAATAACCCAGCCGAACGATGCCATATCAGCGATGGAATATTCATCGGCAAGATAGTCGCGGCCTTCCAGACGCCGGTTCATCACGCCATAAAGCCGGTTCACCTCATTGGTATAGCGATTGATGCCATACTCGATTTTCTCCGGCGCATATTGGCGGAAATGGTGTGCCTGCCCCGCCATTGGCCCGAGACCGCCCACCTGCCAGAACAGCCATTCCTCAACAGCAACGCGCTTGCGTTCATCCTGCGAATAGAATTTGCCGAACTTGCGGCCAAGATATTGCAGGATCGCACCGGACTCGAAAACCGAAATGGGCTCACCACCGGGGCCTTCCGGATCGATAATCGCTGGCATGCGATTGTTCGGGGCGATTTTGAGGAATGAGGGTTCGAATTGTTCGCCCCGGCCAATATTGACGAGCTTGAGGTCATAGGGAACACCAAGCTCTTCCAGCATGATGGAAATTTTCCAGCCATTCGGCGTCGGCCAATAATAAAGTTCAATCGGCTTCGTCTGGGTGGTCATATCGGTCTCCATGAGAATGAATCCATCTTGTCAAACATAGGTTCCTGACGACTGATCGCAATAGGCGGAACCCGATTTCCAACCGTCTTCGGCGCCATGCTGACACTGAATTGAAATTTCAGGCTTTTTGCCATCTCCCAACTGACATCTGATTTGACTATATTAGGGAGTATGAACAATCGAATCGGAACAAAAAAACCCGTCGCCATCAGCATGCCACCCCATGTTGAACCCGAAGAATTCACCGACGCTAAAGCCGCCGTGCAGGCACTGATCGTCCTTTACGAGCGAAACACGCAGTTTCTGCGAGATGGCTTTGACAAGGTCGCCAAGGGTGAAGTGGAAAACAATACGCATTTTCGCGCCTTCTATCCGGAAGTGCGCCTTTCCACATCAAGCTATGCGCAGATCGACTCCCGCCTCGCCTTTGGCCACGTCTCGGCACCCGGCCAATATTCGGCAAACATCACCCGGCCCGATCTTTTCGAAAATTACCTCGAAGAACAGATCAGACTGCTGATCCGCAATCATGGCGGCCCGGTCACGGTGCAGGAATCGACAACGCCGATCCCCATCCATTTCGCCTTCCTTGAAGGCACCTATGTGGAATCCTCCGTTGCCGATGCTTTCCAGCGTCCGCTGCGCGATCTCTTCGATGTGCCTGACCTGAATGCCACCGACGACAGGATCGTCAATGGCGAATATGAGAGCGACGATATTGATGGCATCATGCCGCTGTCGCCCTTCACGGCACAGCGCGTCGACTATTCGCTGCATCGCCTGTCGCATTATACGGCGACGCGCCCGATGCATTTCCAGAACTATGTCCTCTTCACCAACTATCAGTTCTACATTGACGAGTTCTGCGCCCTCGCCCGGCAATTGATGGCCGATGGCGGCGGTGGCTATGAGCGGTTCATCGAGCCGGGCAATCTGATTACAGAAGCGGGCAATGATGCGCCGACATCTGGCGTGCCGATCGGCCGGTTGCCGCAAATGCCCGCCTATCATCTGGCAAAGAAAGACAATGCCGGCATCACGATGGTCAATATTGGTGTGGGTCCGTCCAATGCCAAGACCATCACCGACCATATCGCCGTGCTGCGTCCACATGCATGGCTGATGCTCGGCCATTGCGCAGGGCTTCGCAACACACAGGCGCTTGGTGACTATGTGCTTGCCCATGCCTATGTGCGCGAAGACCATGTTCTGGATGACGACCTGCCCGTCTGGGTGCCGATCCCGGCACTTGCGGAAGTACAGGTGGCGCTGGAGCAGGCCGTTGCTGAAGTTACCGGTCTTGAGGGCTACGATCTCAAACGCATCATGCGCACGGGAACAGTCGCTACAATCGACAACCGCAACTGGGAACTGCGCGACCAGCGTGGTCCGGTGAAGCGCCTGTCGCAATCGCGTGCCATAGCACTGGATATGGAGTCGGCAACTATCGCCGCCAACGGCTTCCGCTTCCGGGTGCCCTATGGAACGCTGCTGTGCGTTTCCGACAAGCCTCTGCACGGCGAACTGAAATTGCCAGGTATGGCAACCGAGTTCTACAAGCGTCAGGTCGCCCAGCATTTGCAGATCGGCATTCGCGCGCTGGAGAAGCTGGCGGAAATGCCACCCGAGAAACTCCACTCGCGCAAGTTGCGTAGCTTCTTCGAAATGGCCTTCCAGTAGTAAAGACGGGGATTTTTTCCCGTTTGGTCCTGCAATTCAACCAATTGTTGTTTGGAAATATTGGCAGAAATTGCTATATTATCCTTGGAGTGGGAGCGAGCTTTCGCCCGCCCCCGTTTCCTCAAGAGCAAATCGAACCCGGATCACCAGCGTCCAGCCGGTCCGGGTTCTTTTACTTCAAGGGTGATGCTGAGTGGTTTACGCCACATCATGTCACCTCCAGTTTTGAGAGCAAGGCCATTGCCATGGTCGGGAAGGCCCATCTCCCCAATACACCTGATGGCTCGGTGTGTGCTGCTTCGCTCTCAAATGCGAGATGGCCAAGTCTTGGCAAATTCCGCGCGAACGACAACAAATGCAGGGTTGAAAAGGCGTCAGCGACCGCATTTAGCGGTTGTTTCAGCATGCATTTTTGACAACGAAAGCGAGTTGTTTGGGGAAATTCGACTTGGAAAAGCGAGTAAAATACCTTACTCTTCTGGAGTGGAGGCGGGCTTTTGCCCACCTCCGTTTGCTAGGACATGAATTGGACCCGGAGCGTAACTTGCCAGCTCGTCCGGGTTCTTTTCATTTCCAGTGTGATGCATAGCGGTAGATACCACATTGCTTCACCTCCAGTTTTGAGAGCAAGGCCATTGCCATGGTCGGGGAGGCCCATCTCCCCGATACATCGGCTGGCTCGATGTGTGCTGCTTCGCTCTCAAATTCGAGATGACCAGTCTTGGCAAATTCCGCGCGAACGACAACAAATGCAGGGTTGAAAAGGCATCAGCGACCGCATTTAGCGGTTGTTTCAGCATATATTTTCAATGCTGAAAGCCTGTCATTTGGGGAAATTCGACTTGGAAATGCGGGGGAAATACACTATTATTCTGGAGTGGAGGCGGGCTTTCGCCCACCCCCTTTTCCTAGAAGTTAAATCGAACCCGGATCACCAGCTGCCAGCCGGTCCGGGTTCTTTTTACTTCAAGGGTGATGCTGAGTGGTTTACGCCACATCATGTCACCTCCAGTTTTGAGAGCAAGGCCATTGCCATGGTCAGGAGGCCCATCTTCCTGATACACCGGCTGGCTCGATGTGTGCTGCTTCGCTCTCAAATTCGAGATGACCAGTCTTGGCAAATTTCCGGCGCACAACAACGAATGCAGAGTTGAATATTCAACGGGTTCTACAGTTGAGAGTTGTTTTCTCATCCATCTTGATTGCGTCGCAATTGAACGTTTAATGCGTGACCATGGTAACAACGACAAAATCGTCCTGGGTGAAGCTTGCCGCGGTTCTGGTGCCGGTTCTTCTATCGGTGCCTTTGGTTCTCGGTTTTTTTGGTTCCGTTCATCCGGCTTTTGATGCTGTTGCGCATTTTCGCATGCATCTCGCCGGGTTGATGATCATCACGGCTTTGCCAGCCCTGTTCATGGGTCTTTGGCGCGAGGGCCTGATGGCCATTGTCCTTGCCGTCATGGCCCTCTCGACCGTCCTTGCGCCTACGCCGTCGCCGGCATCTGCCGGAACATCGCGTGCGGTGGAACCATCTGGTCAGCCAGAATACAAGCTGTTGCAGTTGAATCTTCGCTTTGACAATGTCGAACAGACTGACGTGATCCGATTGATCGCGCAGCAGGCCCCTGACGTTATCACCTTGCAAGAGGTCTCGGATAATTGGCGACCGAAGTTTGCGGCAATTGAAGCGCGCTATCCCTATAATATCTATTGCCCCAGCACGAAGCGCATTGGCGGCGTTGCCATCCTCTCGCGCCGCCCCTTTGCTCTTGGCACCACGCCGCAATGCATTGGCAATGCGCTCGCAGGCATGGCGCGTATCGATTTCGGCGGGCGCAGTGCATTGATCGCAGCATTGCATCTTGAGTGGCCGTGGCCGTTCACGCAGGCAGAAAATGTCGAGGAGTTGCGGCCCTACTTCGAGCGGTTGCAGGGGCCAATGATTGTCGCCGGGGATTTCAATGCCGTGCCATGGAGCCAGACTGTTCGCCAGATTGCAGACGCCAGTAAGACCCGCTCGGTGGATGGCTTGCGTCCAAGCTGGCTCGTCAATGGCACTTTGGCCAAGGCGGCGCGCTGGATCGGCATGCCGCTCGATCATATCCTTGTCTCGGATCGCATATCGGGCATGCATGTCGAAACGCTTCAGCCTGTTGGATCAGATCATTTGCCACTGCTTCTGCGGTTTACCGTCGATGGAGCTGCCGATGATGGCCATGATCTGCAGACTGTTATGCTGACAGACCAAGCCATCACCTCAAAGCCATAAAACCGGCAGCAACGATCAACAGACCGCCCGCTCCACCTTCGACCATTCTCCGGCTGCGATCACTAAAATTACCCCGCCGACCGGCCCCGCCAATGACCGTGCTCAGGATTGCATAGACGATCCCGCACAGCGCAACGAAGATTGCAGACAGCAAGCCCGCCTGTAGAGCAATGCTGCCCGTATGGCTCATGAACTGGGGCAGGATGGCGAAGTAGATCATCATGCCCTTGGGGTTGAGAACGGCTGTGAGAAAACCACGCTGCAGGATGGCACGGCCCGGTTCCGGTGACAAAGTAAGCTTTCCGGTCATTGTCGCTGACCGGATGAGCTGGAACGCCAGATAGATGAGATAGGCCACGCCCAGCCATCGCAATGCTTCGAACAGCACAGGCGAAGCTGCAATAACAGCCGCGACACCCAGCGCCACCAGAATCGAGTGTACCACATAGCCAAGGCAGATTCCGGCGGTTGCCTGCAGGCCCGCGGCTGGGCCTTCTGACAGCGATTGCGATGCCACGAAAAGCATATCGGGGCCGGGCGTGCAGATTAGCGGCAGGACTGTCGCGGCGAATAAGATGATTGTCGTGGTTTCCATGATTGAAATCATAGACCAGACCGCCAGCAATTGGATTGCTAAGATGCCATATAGTTCTATAATATTAGCATTATCAGCGTAAAAAAATGAATATCTTGATACAGGATGCCAATGCAGCTTGATGATATAGACAGACGCATTCTCCGCGCGTTGCAACGCGACGGCCGGATACAAAATACTGAGCTGGCCAAAGAGGTGGGCCTGTCACCTTCCCCCTGCCTGCGGCGGGTGAAGCTGCTTGAAGAGGCTGGTGTCATTGATCGTTATGTGGCTGTTCTCAATGCGGTAAAAGTGAACCTCGGCCTGTCGATGTTCGCGCGGGTGTGGCTGACCGCACAGGATGCGGAAACGATCGACCACTTTATCGAAGCAATGAAGCAGCTGCCGCAAGTGGTGGAGTGTTACATCATGCTTGGTGAAAGCGATGCGTTGCTGCGTGTTGTCGTGGCTGATCTAGATGACTACAGGCGCTTTCAATCTGCGCATCTCACCCGTAAAAACGGCATTCAGAACGTGAAGACAGATGTTCCAAGCCAGACGGTCAAGCAGACCTATGCTTTGCCGCTCCCATGAAAAAACCGCCCGCAATGGATACAGGCGGTTTCTGATTTCACGCGGGAACTGAACTCCAATCACATGCTGGTATAGACAGGTCCCTCGCCGCCCTGCGGTGGCACCCAGTTGATGTTCTGGTTCGGGTCCTTGATATCGCAGGTTTTGCAGTGAACACAGTTCTGCGCATTGATCACGAATTTTGGACCGGTGCTTTCCTCGACCCATTCATAGACACCTGCCGGGCAATAGCGCGTGGACGGTCCCGCATAAACATCATGCTCGGATGACTTTTGCAGTGCTGCATCCTTGACGATCAGGTGAACAGGTTCGTTCTCCTCATGGTTCGTGTTGGACAGGAACACGGAGGACAGACGGTCAAAGGTCAGCACGCCATCGGGTTTCGGATAGGCAATCGGCTTGTGCTTGGCTGCCGGTTCCAATGCTGCCGCATCGGACTTGCCGTGTTTCCACGTTCCAAAAGGCGACCAGCCACCGAAAATCGTGTTCAACCACATATCAAGACCGCCGAGCACCACACCGCCGACGGTGCCAAGCTTGGACCACATCGGTTTGACGTTGCGCACGCGCTTCAGATCCTTGCCGATCTCGCTGGTGCGCCAGGCATTCTCGTAAGAAATAAGCTCGTCATTGGTGCGGCCGGCGGCCAGCGCTTCCGCTGCATGTTCGGCAGCCAGCATGCCGGAGAGCATGGCATTGTGCGAACCCTTGATGCGCGGGACGTTGACGAAACCAGCAGAGCAGCCAATCAGCACGCCGCCGGGGAATGACAGTTTGGGCACGGACTGCCAGCCGCCTTCGGTAATCGCGCGCGCACCATAGCCAATCCGCTTGCCCCCTTCGAACGTACCGCGAATGGCCGGATGGGTCTTGAAACGCTGGAATTCCTCGAATGGCGACAGATAGGGGTTCTTGTAGTTGAGGTGCATGACGAAGCCGACGGCAACCGTATTGTCCTCAAGGTGATAGAGGAACGAGCCGCCACCTGTCTTCAGGTCAAGCGGCCAACCGAATGAATGCTGTACCAGCCCAAGCTTGTGTTTTGCCGGATCGATCTGCCAAAGCTCTTTCAGGCCGATACCGAATTTGGCCGGTTCCTTGCCTTCATCGAGCTTGAACTTGGTGATGAGCTGTTTGGCGAGCGACCCACGTGCGCCTTCGGCAATGAGCGTATATTTGCCGAGAAGCGCCATGCCCCGCGTATAGGCTGGGCCATGCGATCCATCTTTCTCGATGCCCATATCACCGGTAGCAACACCGATCACCGCTCCATTATCATCATAAAGAACTTCAGAACCGGCGAATCCCGGATAAATCTCGACGCCCAGTTCTTCCGCCTTGGTGCCAAGCCAGCGGCAGACATTGCCGAGCGACACAATGAAATTGCCATGATTGTTCATCAGTGGCGGCATGGCAAAATTCGGCAGGCGAACCGAGCCAGCAGGTCCGAGAACGAGGAAATGATCCGCAGTAACAGGCGTCTTGAAGGGATGCCCCTCCTCTTCGCGCCAGCCGGGCAGCAGCTTGTCGACACCAACGGGGTCAACCACGGCGCCTGACAGAATATGGGCACCGACCTCGCCGCCCTTTTCCAGCACAACGACCGAAAGCTCAGGGTTGATCTGCTTGAGCCTGATGGCCGCAGACAGGCCCGATGGACCGCCGCCGACAATCACGACATCAAACTCCATGCTCTCCCGCTCTGGAAGTTCGGTTGTCTCGCTCATAAAACCCTCCTGAATGCTCTGCCCCGCAAACACTTCGCCTGTGTTTTTCCCAGTTGTAGCGCAACAATAGCCGTATGACAGAGGCTAGCATCCATTCAAGATGCGGCCAATTGCCCTCATCCAACGACCATACATTGGTTTTTTAATTTACCTTAACGTAAACGTCAATATTCTGAAGCCCAGTGCGACAGATTATCCGAGTGGGAAGAGGGACAAGGTTGGTGGTGAGCGGTGGGTAGTCAGTAGTGAGTGGTTCGTGGTGAGTGGTTCGTGGATCGACATAACAACCAGGAGGGAGATACTGCCATCGCCCTTCCCATCTCCGTCATCCTCGGGCTTGACCCGAGGACCCACAGTCTAAAAGCGCCAACAGCCAAGTTCGTCTGATTTCCTTAGCCATGGGTCCTCGGGTCAAGCCCGAGGATGACGGAGATGGGAAGGGCAAGTGAGCAAGTTCTGCGCCCCTGATTATATATTGCAACTCACCCCTCTCCACGCACCTCACCCCCACCTGTAACCCATCTCTCTCCCTCATGGTTGTTATGTCGAACCACGAACCTCGCGTGATTGCTGAGGGTTCTGCAAAAACCAGTAGATCTACCGCTATTACACAACCGTCATAGAGAGAACTGCAACCGGCAATCATGCCCAGTTGCGACTTTACACATTTCGTTCATACTCGCTCCAATTGAAATGTCTCGAATAATAAACTGCTGGTGGACTGGGGATAACCAACAAGCGGAGACGGGATGAGATCGCTTCGGATGATCTGGATATTGGGCGGCTTTCTGGCCGTCAGTATGATTTTCAGCCATTCATCTGCTCAGGAGCAAAAGATCTGGACTGCCGGGCAGTATAATTTTTCCGACGAGCTTGGCGGTTTCAGCATCCGCTCGATCAGCGGAACCGGCTCTGCCGACGACCCGATTGTCATTACCGAAGAACTGAATGCTATCGCACCGGTCACTTTGGTCATTCGGACGGAGAAGCTGGAGCAGCTCAATCCCACCACGGAAGAAGGAGGCATTCTGTTCCATTTGCAGGTCAGAACAATCAATGGCAGCGGCCATCCATGGGTGGAATTCGTCTTTGAATTGCAGGAAATTCTCGGCAAACCGAGCGACTATGGTGATGGGCTGTCCTTTTATCAGCCTGGCGACAAGACAGGGATGATCCATTCCAATCTCTTTGCCACCTATGACGATAATTTCGAACCCTATGACCGCATGATCTTCCGGGATGGCAAGGTTGATCCCAACGCCAATGCCAGTTTCGATTTTCCCGTCGGTGACTTTACCCCCAAGCGGACATTTTATCTGGTGCAGGAGCCGCGCATTCCCTCCACCTGACCTTGCAATCCAGCGCGCAATTTGCGACTTGAAAGACAAGCCCACTCAAATCCGGGCTAAAGGATTGTCCATTGCCTGACCTGCGTGAACTCTTGCACTTTTATGCTGAAGCCGGTGTCGACACACCGCTTGGGGATGAACAGGTCGATCGCTTTGCGGCAGTGGAACCGGTGCGCGCACCTGTTCAGGCACCGCCGACGCGAACAGCACCTCAGCCAGAACGATCAAGGCCAGAGCCACAGGCCGCGGCTGCCCCTGTGCTGAACAAGACGTCCGTACCCGACGACACCAAGATTGCACTGGCGCGCCAGCTTGCTTCCAGCGCCACGACACTGGAGCAGTTACGCGAGCAGCTCGCCGCGTTCGATGGTTGCAATCTTAAATTCACCGCCAAGAATCTGGTCTTTGCCGATGGCAATCCGAATGCGCCCATCATGTTTATTGGCGAGGCACCCGGACGCGAGGAGGATCTGGAGGGCGTGCCGTTTATCGGGCGTTCCGGGCAGTTGCTGGATCGGATGTTGGCGGCCATTGGCCTTGATCGCACCGGCGTCTATATCGCCAATACCATTCCATGGCGCCCGCCGGGCAACCGGACCCCGACGCCGCTGGAAACCGAGATTTGCCGCCCGTTTTTTGAAAGGCAGATCGAGCTTGCCAATCCCAAACTGCTCGTTGCCCTTGGTGGTCCCGCCGCCAAGGCTTTGACCCATGCGCCTGAGGGTATTTTGCGGCTGCGCGGCAACTGGAAAACCCACAGGACTGCCGCAGGCATCGACATCCCCGTCATGCCGACCCTGCACCCGGCCTATCTCCTGCGCAATGCAGCGCAAAAGCGCTTTGCCTGGCGGGATTTCATCGCCGTCAAAATGCAGTTGCGCACATTGACGCAATAATCCATATGCCATGGCGCAAAACTGGAATGACGGTGTCGTAATTTCCGGCTCTGGAGCCCGGTGAACCCTGTACTTTCGGTATGGAAACGCAGGGTACCCATATGTTTCGTCAGCTCTTGCCGATCACGGCGCTATTGACCAGCACCTTCCTGATGCTGACCGCCGGAGGTTTGGCGGGAATTCTCCTGCCCCTGCGCGCGGGAATTGAAGGCTGGTCGCCAACCACGGTGGGTTGGCTCGGCACCGGCTATGCCCTCGCCTTCACCGGCGGCTGTATTGTCGTCCCCCGCCTCGTGCGCCGGGTCGGACATGTCCGCGTCTTTGCCGTTCTTCTCACCCTGCTCTCCATGTCGATGCTGATGCATGGGCTCATCATCGATCCTTGGGCGTGGACCCTGTTTCGCGCGCTGGCCGGTTTCTCACTGGCAGGCAGCTACATGGTCATCGAAAGCTGGCTCAATGAGCGTGTCACCAATGCGACGCGCGGCATGGTGTTTTCGATCTACATGATCGTTTCGATGATCGGGCTTCTGGTCGGGCAATATATTCTGCCGTTCGGCAATCCGGCGACGCAGGCGCTGTTCATGATCGGCGCGCTGATCTATGCCGCCGCTCTCATTCCAACCGGGCTTTCCAATGCCCAGTCACCCCGCCCGCTGACACAGGTTTCGCTTGATCTGCCCGGCCTTTACCGCAAATCACCCGCCGCGATGATCGGCTCGCTGATTGCGGGCATCATTGCAGGCGCATGGAATTTCCTCTCGGCGATCTATGGCCGCGAAATCGGTCTTTCCACTTTTGACATTGCCACGATGATCGCCAGCGCCATGATCGGCGGCGCGATCTTCCAGTATCCTATCGGGCGCATTTCGGACTTTGTTGACCGGCGCTATGTGATGGTGGTGGCGGGGATTATCGGCGTGTTCCTGTCAGTGACAATGATCATTGTCCAGCCTGTTACGCCGTGGGTCATCTATTCACTGATGTTTGCCTTCGGCACGGTGCTGTTTCCGATCTATTCTCTGAATGTCGCCCATGCCAATGATTTTGCCGAGCCGAGCGAGTTCGTCAAAGTGTCAAGCGGACTGCTGATCGTCTATGGTATTGGCAGCATGATCGGCCCGCAGATTGCCGGACGTTTGATGGATGTGAGCGGCCCGTCCGGGTTCTTCATGACCATGGCAGGCTGTTATGCGGCCTATGCTTCCTATGCCTTCTGGCGCAGTCTGCGGCGGGCGCGGCAGGTGCCGTCGGAGCGTCCGGATTTCGTCTATCACCCGCATGATCGGCCGCAAACGCCGGAAACACTTCAGCTCAATCCGGCACTCGGTACAGCGAAAGAGGATTGATCAGCCCTGTGGCGTCGAGACTTTGCGCGCCCTCGCTCGGGCAAGACCGAGCCGATGTTCGCGATAGATGATGAAAATGCCTGCGCTGATCACAATGACAGCGCCCGTCATCATCTCGTTTGACGGGATATCACCAAACAGCAGATAGCCGATGGCAAGGCCAAGCAGCATGGATGTATATTCGAATGGCGCGATGGTCGACATATCCGCATGGCGGTAACTTTCCGTCAAAAGGATTTGCGCCACACCGCCGGCAATACCTGCCATGACAAGGAACGTCGCCTGCGCCGGGCTTGGCCAGACCCAGCCGAATGGCAGGCTGACCAGCGCGATGATGCTGGATGCAATAGAGAAATAGACAACGATGGTCGGCGTCCGCTCTGTTTGCACCAGCCGTCGCACCAGCAGCATGGCGATGGCGGCAAGTCCTGCCCCACACAGCGTTGCCAATGCGCCAATAGCCTGATCACCGCCAAACTCGCTATCCCCCGTGAAGAATGACATGCGCGGCCATAGGATAATCAGCACGCCGGCCAAACCGATAAAAACCGCAGTCCAGCGATAAAGCCGTACAGTCTCACGCAGGAACACCGCGCTGCACAGCACAGTCAGCAACGGCGTGGCATAGCTGATGGCAATCGCTTCGGGCAATGGCAGCTTGGTGAGGCCATAAAAGCTTGCGCTCATGGCGCTGACCCCGACGAACCCGCGCCAGAAATGGCTGAAAGGCTCGCTTGTCTTGAACGCCACGTTGAGCTGGCCTTGCCAGGCGATAAAGATGATGACCGGAAAAATGGCGAAGAAGGAGCGGAAAAATACCAGCTGTCCCGCCGGTATTCCGTCCGAGGCTTTGAGCAGGCTGGACATGCAGACGAACACACAGACCGAAGCGACCTTGAGGCCAATTCCGAGCATGACATTGGTGCTGCGCACGGTATCCACGAGGGGTGGTCCACCATCTTTCTGGTGAACAATAGGTGCCACGACTGGTATTCCTTGAGGGAGCGACGGAGAAAACGATAATTGATATATCTGTATAGGCTGCTTTGCCGTTTGGCACCAGATGGCAGAACGATCACGTTGCATGTATCGAGCACATACGGAAGTGAACAAAAGCAACGGCATACGCCGAAAAACTAAGCGCTTTTGTTGTGCATGGGAGAAAACACGGTTAGGGTCCGGCACCACAAAAAGGACAGTTCCCCGATGCGTACCGATACCGGCCAGGTCTTTCATCTCGAAGATTACAAGCCAACAGATTTTCTTATTCCCGAAACCCATCTCGAATTCTCGCTTCATCCCGAGCGCACCATCGTCAAGTCGACATTGCACATTGAACGCCGGCCGGGCGTTTCCGCTGGTGCATCACTTGTCCTTGATGGTGACGAACTGAAGCTTGTCGATATCAGCATCGATGGCGTGGCGCTGGGCGACAATGCCTATGTGGCGACGCCTGATCGCCTTGAAATCAGCGCCCTGCCCGAGAGCGGCACGTTCAAATTGCAGATCACCACGGAAATCAATCCGACCACCAACCGCCAGTTGACGGGGCTTTACCGCTCCAGTGGTGTTTACTGCACCCAGTGCGAAGCGGAAGGTTTCCGCCGCATCACCTATTTCTATGATCGCCCTGACCTGTTGTCCGTCTATACGGTGCGGGTTGAAGCTGGCATCAAGGAAGCGCCGCTGCTTCTGGCCAATGGTAATCCGGGCGAGCAAGGTGCGCTTGCCGATGGCAGGCATTTTGCCGTCTGGCACGATCCGCATCCCAAACCCGCCTATCTCTTCGCGCTTGTTGCGGGTGATCTCGGTGTCATCACCGACAGTTTCACCACAGCTTCGGGCCGCCATGTCGATCTCGGCATCTATGTTGAGCACGGCAAGGAGCCGCGCGCGCTCTATGCCATGGATGCGCTCAAGCGTTCGATGAAATGGGATGAGGATGTTTTTGGCCGCGAATATGATCTCGACGTCTTCAACATTGTGGCCGTTTCCGACTTCAACATGGGCGCGATGGAGAACAAGGGCCTCAACGTCTTTAACGACAAATATGTTCTGGCTGACCACGAGACCGCGACCGATACGGACTATGCCGGCATCGAAGCCGTTATCGCCCATGAATATTTTCACAATTGGACAGGCAATCGCATCACCTGCCGCGACTGGTTCCAGCTTTGTCTCAAGGAAGGGCTGACCGTTTACCGCGATCATGAGTTTTCGGCTGACATGCGCTCGCGCGCCGTCAAGCGCATTGCCGAGGTCAAAGGCCTCAAGGCGCACCAGTTTCCTGAAGATGCGGGACCGCTGGCCCATCCGGTGCGGCCGCGCCAGTTCCGCGAGATCAACAATTTCTACACCGCCACCGTCTATGAAAAAGGCTCGGAAGTGGTGCGCATGATCCATACCATTCTGGGTGCCGAATTGTTCCGCAAGGGTATGGACCTCTATTTTGAGCGCCATGACGGCGATGCAGCCACTATCGAAGACTTCATCAAGGTGTTTGAGGATGCCTCCGGCGAGGATCTGAGCCAGTTTTCGCTCTGGTATGAACAGGCCGGGACGCCGAACCTCGCCATTACCTATGATTATGATCAGGCAACGCAGACGTTCGAAATCGAAATTGAGCAGTCACTGAAAGCCACACCGGGACAGTCGTCAAAGAAGCCGATGCACATCCCCGTGCAGTTTGCCCTGCTGGGTGCCAAAGGGCGCGAGCTGAAGCCGAAATCGGTCAAGGGCGGCACAGTCAAGGGCGATGTCATCCATCTGTTCAAGCGCAAGGAACGGCTAAGCTTCTCCGGCATTACCGAGCGCCCGGTGCCCTCGCTGCTGCGTGGCTTTTCCGCACCTGTTACCTTGACCAGCGAACTGACCCGTTCTGACCTCGCTTTTCTCGCCCGCCATGATGGCGATGCGGTCAATCGCTGGCAGGCGCTGACACAGCTTCTGGCTGCAAAGCTCACCAGCAATTCAAAGCGTGTGCGCGGCGGCAAACCGGCGACAATTGAAAGCTCATCGATCAAGCTGCTCGGCGAAATCGCGTTCAATGGCAATCTCGACGAAGCGTTCCGGGCTCTCTGCCTGAGCCTGCCGTCGGAAAGCGATATAGCGCGGGAACTTGGCAGCAATATCGACCCCGATGCCATTCTGGGCAGCCGCGAGGCATTTATGCGTGCTGTTGCCGAAGCACATGCGCACAAGTTCGACCAGCTCTATGATGATCTTGACCATAGCGGCCCGTTCAAGCCCGATGCGGCCAGTGCCGGACGGCGCGCATTGCGCAATGTGCTGCTTGATTATCTGAGTGTAGCCGAGGGCAATCCAAAGCGCGCTGCGGCCCAATTCACCCACGCTGATAATATGACGGACCGCGTGGCGGCCCTTGGTGTCCTCGTCCAGCGTTTTGGTGACAGCGAGGCGACCAAGGCGGCGCTCAAGGCATTTGAAGAGCGTTTCGGCAATGACCCGCTCGTTATGGACAAGTGGTTTATCGTGCAGGCCACCCAGCCGGGTGCCGATGCCCTGACACGCGTGCGCGCTTTGATGGCACACAAGCTCTTCTCGCTGGATAATCCAAACCGGACACGCGCTTTGATAGGCGCCTTCTCCAGCGGCAACCAGACTGGTTTCAACCGTGCCGATGGCGAGGGCTATCGCTTTTTTGCCGAAACGATCCTCATCATCGACAAGAAGAACCCGCAGCTTGCAGCACGGCTGCTGACCGCCATGCGCTCGTGGCGTTCGTTCGAAGCAATCAGGCGCGAGCATGCGCGGGAAGCGCTGGCTTCCATTGCGATGGTTGAAGGCTTGTCCGCCGATGTGCGCGATATCGTTGAAAGAACACTCGCCTAGGTTTCTCCCCGGCGCTTCCCCACCCTCCCCATATCGGGGAGGGTAAGCACGGTGTCTCTTGCATCTCTTCGCTTCAAGTGTCTGCAAAGCCATACCGCGTGGTTCGACAGGCTCACCATGAGGGAGAGTGTGGGTTGCAACGACAATCACCAGCATTGCAGATCACCAAGGGGAGCAGAACCTGACTGCCCTTCACCACCCCTCTCCCTCATGGTGAGCCTGTCGAACCACGAACCACCAACCTAGCGATAAACCTCGCGGCGGTGACCAATGTCGATCACAAGAACGACGAGTTTTTGATCCTGTATTTCGCAGATGATGCGATAATCTCCCACACGATATCGCCATAGACTGCCTAACGTTGCACCTCGCAGCGTTTTCCCTGTCTGGCGAGGATCGTCCAGCAAGGCAATCCGGGTCCCCAAGAATGCCATGATACGCCGTGCCTCGGTTTCCCCCATTTTTGACAGGCGTTTTTCCGCGGTAACGGAAAGCTCAATCCTCCAGGCCAAGACGCTGCTTCACTTCTTCAAGAGAATAGGTTTGTTCCTCACCGCTTCGAATACGCTCAAGTACCTTTTCAGCCAGATACACATCCTCAAGATCATCCAGGTATTCATCCAGAGCTTCGCGAATGTAATAGGCTGTTGTCCTGCCCGTGCGCGAGGAAAGGGCTTGCAGACGTTCATATATTTCATCGGGAAGGCGGATAGCCGTTTGCTTGCTCATACTTCCTACCTTTTCTCCATTGGGATACATATACCCCATCATAGCAAATCTGGTTTCTGAAATCCATTCGACCTTGGACTAATCGCAGAGGTCGCGGAACTTGTTGTCCTGAATTCACCCCCTCTGTTCTGTCGGACTACCGGGGCGAGCCACGGGTCTCGCCCCGGCAGTCCGACAGGACAGAGGGGTAAAAAACTCATCACAACCACAAAGATTCGGCTGCCGTTTCCGCATTTCGATGCTCCAACCAGTTATCCACCGGCTGGGGCATAATTTTACCCCCGCAGGCGATTTTCCGGTCTTGGAGTCTTTTCAAAGGCTTAGCGGAATCGGCTCGTGAACTGATTCACGGCTGCCACAATGATTGCTAAATATTTAACAAAAGGACTGGACACAGCGAATCAGTTTTGATTCACTACAGGTGCTTCGGATGTGCGGCGTGGCGAAGCAAATCACTGATTATAAAGGCAATTGAGGGGGCCATTCGATGGCAAATGCGGACGCGTATCGCGCGCCGACGGGGAAGACTTATGCCGGAAAGCGGGAGACTGCGCGGGGGCGCACCCGTCTTTCCGGACATATCAAACTTCTCGCTGACCCTGCCTATGGCAAGCTGCTCGCTGCCGAACCTTACCTGCGCCGGGCCATTCCGCCGCTGATCATTATTTTCCTCATCATTCTGGCCAGTGCCCGTGCGATGTCGCTGCTGTCGTGGCGCGACGATACGGAACGCACGGCCCGTGCCACGCTGTCGCTGGCCGCCAGCCACATGGCCAGCATTATCGACAACCGCATGAAGGCTGGTCAGAAACTCGACAGCGGCGAGTTGCAGAACATTATTGCCGAGATGCGTTCCAACGATCTCATCCCGCAAGGCATGTGGATCGCCATTGCATCGGGTGAATCGAAGATCGTCGCCTCTTCGGAGGGTGGCGATCGCTGGCGCGACAAGAACCTCGAAAGCTTCGTTACCAATGGCCAGCCGCTTTTCCTCTTCGGCGAGCGCGCCGGGGTGATGGAAGTGCGCATGAATGGCACCGCAGGCCTCGCCGCGTTCAGCCGTACCGGCAACGGCGGCTATTCGGTGTTCGTGATGCATCCGGTTGACGCGATCTTTGCTGAATGGCGACGGATGATCTCGGTCAATGTCACGCTATTTGCCGGAACGGCCGCCATCATGCTGGTTGTCCTCTACGCCTATTTCAGCCAGTCGGCCCGGGCGCAGGATGCGGACGCGCTCTATCAACACACACAGGCACGGGTCGATACGGCGCTGGCACGCGGGCGCTGCGGATTGTGGGATTGGGATATGGCGCGCGGCAGGGTCTACTGGTCGCGGTCAATGTACGAAATGCTTGGCTATGAGGCCTATGACGCGATCCTGTCGCTCGGCGACATCTCCTCCATCATTCACGAGGATGACGACAAGCTTTACAGTCTGGCAGCGCAGGTGGCGGCGGGAGAGATTACCCAGATCGATCGCGTGTTCCGCATGCGCCACGCCGAGGGCCATTGGGTCTGGATGCGGGTGCGCGCCCAGGTTGCCGATGCAACGGTTGGTGACACGCATCTCGTCGGCGTTGCCGTGGATGTCAGCGAACAGCACCGCTTTGCCCAGCAGACCGCACAGGCCGACCAGCGCATCCGCGAAGCCATTGAAAGCATTTCCGAGACCTTCGTTCTCTGGGATGCGGATAATCGCCTCGTCATGTCCAACAGCAAGTTCAACCAATATTCCGGCCTTGCCAATGAATGTCTGCTTCCCGGTATCAGCCGTGAGGAACTGGAGCCGCGCATCCGCGCCGTCGCCTTTGAAAAGCGCATGGCCAATGAGCATGGCCGCGCTGGCGCCCTCACCTTTGAGCGGCAACTGGCCGATGGTCGTTGGCTACAGGTCAATGAACGCCGCACCCAGGATGGCGGGCTGGTGTCCGTCGGTACTGACATTACCCAGCTTAAGGTGCATGAGGAACGGCTTGTCGACAGCGAGCGCCGCCTGATGGCGACCATTCATGACCTCAGCCTTGCCCGTAAATCGGAAGTGGAACGCACGCTTGAACTGACAGAACTCAACAGCAAATATGCGGTTGAAAAGGAACGCGCTGAAGCGGCAAACCGGGCCAAATCCGAATTTCTCGCCAACATGTCGCACGAGTTGCGCACACCGCTCAACGCCATTATCGGCTTCTCGGAAATCATGCATTCCGGCACGTTCGGGCCGCTTGGTTCGGATCGCTATGAAGAATATGTGCAGGACATCCACACCAGCGGCAATTACCTGCTCAACGTTATCAATGACATTCTCGACATGTCGAAAATCGAAGCCGGGCATTTCTCGCTGGACCGTGAGGAGATCGATCTTTGTCCGCTGATCAATGAGACGGTGCGCGTTGTCTCGTTGCAGGCATTGAACAAGAATGTGAAGGTGGAGACGAAGATTGCTGACTGCGTCACGCTCAATGCCGACCGGCGCGCCATCAAGCAGATCCTGATAAACCTTCTGTCCAATGCGGTGAAGTTCACCGATACGGGCGGGCGCATCTCGGTTCGCGCCCGCAAAGTGTCAGGCGCGCTGGTCTTTACCATTGAAGACACCGGCTGCGGCATCCCGAAATCGGCGCTCAAAAAAATCGGCCAACCCTTTGAGCAGGTGGAGAATCAGTTCACCAAGACCCATACGGGCTCAGGCCTTGGCCTTGCCATTTCCCGCTCGCTGACGGAGCTGCATGGCGGCGCATTGAAAATCCGCTCCACGGAAGGTGTCGGCACCATTGTCTCGGTGCGCATTCCCACCCGGACCGTTGGTCCGGTGCGAGAGGAATGGCGGGTTTAAAGTACTCTACTTGCCATTGGACTTACTGCTCTTTGCTCCGCGCAGCACCGCATTGAACGTCTTGCGGACGGATTTTGCCGTGTCCTCCAGATGGGTTTCGACGCGGGCAAGGTCTGGCAGATCGCAGGCGCGGCACAAAAGATCCCCAAGACCCGGCGGAAAATCCTCGCGCCTTGTATCGCTGTTGAGGCAAAGGCGGATGATCTGCGTCAGCTCCGTATAAAGATTGGCAGCGGCTACCAGTTCATCGGTCACAACCGGCTCAACGAAACCGGTCTTCAATCTGGTCAAAACTTCCGCCGTGGAATGGGCAATGATTGGCCCGTCGACATTGCCTGTCAGCACTGCGAACTGGGCAATAAATTCCAGATCAATAATGCCGCCGGGAACCAGCTTCATGTCCCAGCTGTCGCGCGGCGGCTTTTCCGTTTCCAGCAAGGCACGCATCTCCGCCACGTCCTTGGCGATTTTTGCCGGATCGCGTGGCAGAGCGAGGATTTCAGCGATTTCTGTCTCGATCTCGCCGAAAAAGGCATTGTCGCCAGCCACCGGCCGGGCACGGGTCAAGGCCATATGCTCCCACGTCCAGGCTTCCGTGCGCTGATATTTGCGAAACGAGTCGATATGGGTTGCAACCGGTCCCTTATTACCGGAAGGGCGCAGGCGGAAATCCACCTCGTAGAGTACGCCTTCCGCCGTTGGCGCAGAGAGCGCCGCAATCAGCCGCTGTGTCAACCGCATGTAATATTGCGAGGGTGCCAGCTGCTTTTCGCCATCGGACTCTTCCGCATCCGCGTCATGATCATAAAGGAGGATGAGATCAATGTCAGAACCAGCAGTTAGTTCACGGCTGCCGAGCTTGCCCATGCCAAGAATGGCAATACGTCCGCCTGATACCACGCCGTGCTTGCTGGCGAATTCATCGACCACCGCCTGCAATGCCCGGTCGATGACCAGATCGGCAAGATCGGAAAAAGCCTTGCCTGCCCTGATACCATCGATAGCGCCGGTCAGAAGCCTTATGCCGATGAGGAAGCGATGTTCCGCTGCGAAAATCCGCAGGCGGTCGAGAATATCCTCATAGACCTTGGCGGGTGCGAGAAAACTTTCCAAGCGCTCCGCCAGATAGGCACGGGTGGGAATATCGGCGAAAATTGCCGGGTCCAGCATGCCATCGAAAACATGCGGCTTGCGGGTGATGATATCGGCAAGGCGCGGCGCGGCGCCCATGATCAGTACAAGCAGGTCGAGCAGGCGCGGATTGGACTGCAACAGGCTGAAAAGCTGGATACCCGCAGGCAGGCCCTTGATCATCTCATCAAAACGCATCAGCGCTTCATCGGCCCGGCTTGTCGCTCCAAAGGCCTTGAGCAGCACGGGCGTGAGTTCGGTCAGACGTTCACGCGATTCCGCCGATTGCGTTGCGCGATAGCGGCCGAAATGCCAGGTGCGGATCACACGGCAAATGTCGCTTGGCCGTTCGAAACCGAATTTTGCCAGAGTCTCCAGCGTATCGGGATCATCCACATCGCCGGTAAAGACAAGATTTCCGGCCTCACCCGCCAAATCCTGCGCCTGTTCGAACAGCGCAGCATAATGCGTTTCGACTGTTTTCAGCGATTGCCGGAAATCCGCGGCAAAGGCCTCGCCCTCGCGATAGCCCATCATATGCGCCACACGCAGAAAGTTCTCATCATCCTCAGGCAGCATGTGGGTCTGTTCGTCGGCGATCATCTGGATGCGGTGTTCCACATCACGCAGAAAGCCGTATTTTTCGACCAGTGTGTCGCGCGCCTCTTCGCTGATCCAGCCAAGGCCGGTGAGTGCGGCCAGCATATCAACCGTGCGTGAACCGCGCAGTTGCGGAAACCGTCCACCGGCGATCAATTGCTGGGTCTGCACGAAGAACTCAATTTCGCGAATGCCACCGCGCCCGAGTTTGACATTATGACCGCGCACGGCAATTTCGCCGTGGCCCTTATGGGCGTGGATTTGCCGTTTGATCGAATGCACGTCGGCAATCGCCGCATAATCGAGATATTTGCGCCAGACATAGGGTGCAAGTTCGGCCAGCACCTGTTTTCCCGCTGCGATATCACCAGCGACTGGGCGTGCCTTGATCATGGCGGCGCGCTCCCAGTTCTGGCCGCGCCCTTCGTAATAGTTGAGCGCTGCACCGACGGGAATTGCCAGAGGCGTTGAGCCGGGGTCCGGGCGCAGGCGCAGATCGGTGCGGAAGACATAACCATCCGCCGTGCGATCCTGCAGGATACGCACCAGACGGCGGGTCAGCCGTGAGAAGGTCTCGACACATTCATAGGGGTCAGGAATGGCGGGGCTATGCTCGTCAATAAAGACGATGAGATCGATATCCGAGGAATAGTTCAACTCGAATGCACCGAACTTCCCCATGGCAAGGATAATCCAGCCGGATTGTTTTTCCGGATGTTCTGGGTCGGGGAGTTTGAGCTTCCCGGATTCATGCGCATCGCGCAGCAGGAACCGCACCGCAGCGCGGACACTTTCTTCCGCCAGCTGTGACAGCCAGCGGGTTGTGCCCGCCGTGTCGAACACGCCGGAGAGATCACCAAGAGCAATCAGAACGTGCCCTTCCAGCTTTAACTGGCGCAAAACAGCCATGATGCCGGTTTCAGTAATATTCTCGCTTTCCGAACTCGCCGCCACATCCCGCATCAGCGCTTCCAGACGCTTGGCCAGCGGCATGGCAAACAGCGGTTCCAGAATAGCGGGACGGCGGATCAGCACATTGCGCAGATAGGGAGAGAGATCGAGAACCGCGGAGAGAAAACCGGCGGCTTTCGCATTGTTTTTCACATCAGCGGTCTCAGGACATTCTTTCTCGACAGCACTCTCGATGAGTTCGCCGAGAAAGGCCGCTGCTGTTTTCTTGTCGAGTGGCGTCAGCGAGCGCAGATCGCGGGCAAAAAAAGCCGCATCTTCATTCATTTAGTCTCCTCCCCCACCGGGAAAGCGAGCACAGCACGCAACCCCGGAGCATTGTCTTGCAATTCCAGAGTGCCACCGTGCAATTTCATCACCGCCTTGGCAAGACTGAGACCCAGTCCTGACCCCGGTTGCGAACGGCTTTCCTCAAGACGGACAAAACGCTCCGTTGCCCGATCCACCTGATCGGGCGGGATGCCCGGGCCATTGTCCGTGACAATGACGCGGACCGTGTGATCCTGCTTTTCCACAGCAAGGGAAACTTCCACCGGCTTTTCACCGCCGCCGGCATATTTAATGGCGTTGTCGACGAGATTGGAGATGGTTTGGCCCACCAGTTCGCGGTTGATCCGCACTGGCGTTGCGTCCTCGGCTCCAAGCGTGAAGGCGATACCTGCCTCCTCCGCCGTCGGTTCATATAATTCGTAAACATCCTGCACCACTGTCGACAGCGGCAGAAGTTCCATTGTCTCCGACGAATATCCTGATTCAAGCCGTGAGATCATCAAAATGGCGTTGAACGTGCGGATAAGCTGATCGGAGTCGGCAATCATACCGTCCAGCGCTGCGCGGTAGGCTTTCGTGGTCCTGGCATTGGCAAGGGCGGATTCCGCCCGATTGTGCATACGGGTCAACGGCGTTTTCAGATCATGGGCAATATTGTCAGAGACGTGGCGCACGCCCTCGTTCAGTTCCTGAATGCGGGCCAGCATGCCGTTCAGATTGGCGGCGAGACGATCAAACTCATCGCCGGACCCGCTGACCGGCAGACGCCCGGCAAGATCACCGCCCATGATGCGCTGCGAAGCCACGGAAACCTCGTCGATCCGGTGCAAAGCACGGCGGCCAACAAAGAACCAGATGAGAAATGCGCCGATGCCCATAATCCCGAGCGCCGCACCCAGCGAGCGGCGAACCACAAGCCGTATCTTTTCCGGCTCGCCCAGATCACGGCCAACCATGACGCGAATACCATTGGGCATGACAATGATCCGCGCAATGGCCGTATGGACCTGCGGGTCATTGTTCTCGCCGTAGCGCTCATAGGCAATCGGACGCTTTATCCAGCCGTCCGTCTGTAACACGCCCGGCTCTATGCTCTGCACATTGCCAGCAACGATCCGGCCAGCGGGGTCCGTAACAAGATAGAGATAGGCACCCGGCTGCCGGCTGCGACGGTCGATGGAGCGGACAAGCCCGGCTATGCCAGCTCGTTGATAGGATTGGCCGACGCTTTCGATTTCCTCGTTAACGGCGGCTTCCGTCTGGGATGTGAGCAGATTGACCGAAAGGCTGGTCATGTAAAAGACCAGAACAATGGCGCAGACAGTAAAAAGAAGCAGGTAAAGCGCTGACAGCCGGACGGCTGTCATTTTCATCATGGCAAGAAAGCGGCTCATGCATCGATTCCGCCGGCCTTGAGCATATAGCCAGCGCCGCGCACCGTGTGCAGCAGGGGCGTTTCAAAACCCTTTTCGATCTTGCCGCGCAGGCGCGAGACATGCACGTCGATCACATTGGTCTGGGGGTCGAAGTGATAGTCCCAGACATGCTCTAGCAGCATCGTGCGGGTAACGACCTGTCCGGAATGGCGCATCAGATATTCAAGCAAGCGGAATTCGCGTGGTTGCAGGATAATGCCCTGCCCTGCCCGCTTGGCGGTGTGCGACAGGCGGTCAAGTTCCAGATCACCGACCCGGTAGACCGTTTCCGCTTCTTTCGGACTGGACCGGCGTTGCAGGACTTCAACCCGCGCCAGCAATTCCGAAAATGCATAGGGTTTGGTGAGATAATCATCACCGCCAGCGCGCAGGCCAGTTACCCGGTCATCCACCTGACCCAGTGCAGAAAGGATAAGGGCCGGTGTATCAATGCCCTGAGCGCGCAGCGCGGCCACGACAGAAAGACCGTCACGGCGCGGCAACATGCGGTCGACGATCAGGGCGTCATAGCTGCCCTGCTCCGCCAGCGTGTAACCGGTTTCGCCATCACCGGCGACATCAGCCGAATGGCCAGCCTCGGCAAAAGCCTTCTCCAGATAACGGGCCGCTTCGCGGTCATCTTCAATAACGAGAATCTTCATGGCGTTCATACTAAGCCGGTTTCGAGACAGAGGTAAGCACCATATGAATGATGCTCCGGATGGCGGGCGGGCAGCAGATAGGGAATATCCGCTGCCCGTTTTCGTTGGTGCCGGCCTTAGCCCTGATTGATGGGCAGAGCCACGAACCGCGACTGGTCGTTGGTCTGAACCTGCAACAGGACTGCCTTGCGGCCACTCTTTGATGCTTCAACGATAGCCGCATCGATATCAGAGCCGCTCTTAACAGGCTTGTTGTTGACCGAGACAATGATATCGCCGGTTGTGATGCCCTTGTCGGCAGCATCGCCGGAGCGATCGACATCAGTGACCACAACGCCCTTGCCATCATCGGATGGAACAACGGTCAAGCCATAATCATCCAGCACCGAAGCCTGATCCTGCGTCTTGCTGTTGTTATCGCTCTTGGATGCCTGCTTTTCATCGCCCGGCATGGAGTTGATCGATACCTTGACTGCCTTGGCCTCGCCCTTGCGCCAGACGCTCAGTTCGGCACTCTGGCCGGGATTGATCGCAGCGATCTTCTTGGCCAGATCACGCGGATCGGAAACCGTCTCGCCATTAACAGCGGTGATGACGTCGCCAGACTGGATACCGGCCTTGGCGGCTGGTCCATCGGACTGCGGTTCGGCAACCAGCGCACCCTTTTCCTCGGAAAGACCGAGCGATTCGGCGATTTCCTTGCTGACCGGCTGTATCTGCACGCCAATCCAGCCACGGGATACGGTGCCTGTCTTGATGAGCTGATCAACGACCATCTTGGCCGTCGTTGACGGAATGGCAAAGGCGATACCCACACTGCCACCGGATGGGGAGTAGATTGCCGTGTTGATGCCGACAACTTCACCGTTCAGATTGAAAGCGGGACCACCGGAATTGCCTTTGTTGACGGCCGCATCGATCTGCAGGAAGTCATCATAGGGACCAGCACCGATATCGCGGCCACGCGCCGAGATAATACCAGCTGTCACCGTGCCGCCGAGACCAAACGGATTGCCGACTGCAACGACCCACTGGCCAACGCGCATCTTGTTATCATCGCCGAAGGACACATAGGTGAACTTGCGCTTGTCATCGACCTTGAGGACGGCGAGATCGGTACGCTTGTCCTTGCCGATCAGCTTGGCATCAAGTTCCGTGCCGTCATTGAGGACAACGGTATAGGCGCTGCCGTCTTCCACGACGTGATCATTGGTGACGAGATAGCCATCTTCAGAAATGAAGAAGCCGGAACCCTGCGCTGTCGGACGTACACGGTCCGGACGGTTCTGGTGGTCGCGCTGACCGCCCCTGCGTTGCTGCATACCGCCCTGACCGTTTGGCCCGCCGAAATCACGGAAGAAGCGCTTGAGTGGATGATCGTCGGGGAGCTGATCAAATCCCGGAATGCCCGAACCATCATCGGAGGTCTGCTGAACTGCGCTCTTGACGCGAACGCTGACGACGGCTGGGCTGACCTTTTCAACAACATCGGCAAAGCCGGGCTGCTGCGCACCATCAACACGCACCGCTTCAGCCTGCGCTGGCGCAATGGCTGCAAGCGGGCCGGTTGCCAGCAGTCCCCCGGCGAGCGCCGAGGCGAGCAGCGCGGCAGCAATGCCCTTGCGGTAAGTGGAGGACGTACGATTGTTAGACATAAAACTTTCTCCTTGGACGCCCGATCGGAAATCCGACCGCTTAATAACCAACAGTGATACAGATAAGAACGTTACGCCGCCATTTCCGCAACATGACAAATTTGTAAGATAACTCTTTGGCGCCACGATTCGTTGATCACTGGAGATAGTTCAAATGGCATCCATGCCGCCGCTCGGTTCCACAATGCGGGTTCACCAGCCCTATGAAGGTGTCTACGCATTTTATGATGGCAGATTAGATGGAGTTCGCGCCTATTCCGCCGAACCAAACTGGCTTGACGATGGCGCCTATGCACTTGGCGTCTGCTCCTATGCCATCGTTTCCGGTGAGGAAGCACTTGTTTACGACACCAGTATTTCCAACGCGCATGCCGCGCTCATCCGCGACACGCTTGTTCAGGCTGGTGCCCGGCACATCCGCGTTGTGCTCAGCCACTGGCATGTGGATCACGTGGCAGGGAACGCGGTTTTTGCCGATTGCGAGATCATTGCCAATGACCTGACGGCAAAGGCACTCAGCGACAACAAGAACACATTGGAGAATCGCACACCGCCTGTCCGCCCGCTCGTCATGCCAAACAGTATCTTCAAAGATCAGCGCGATCTGAAGATTGGAGAGATCGAGGTGCAATTGCGCCATGTGGATATTCACAGCCATGACGGCACCGTGATGATCATACCGCAGCTCAAGCTGCTGTTTGCAGGTGATACACTGGAAGAACCAATCACCTATGTGGCCGAACCCGAGCGGCTGGAAAACCATTTGCTCGATCTGAAGCGCATGTCGACCTGGGGTATCGAAAAAATTCTACCCAATCATGGTGCCGAGGATGTGATTATTGCCGGTGGCTACGGGCCGAAACTGATCGCCGCAACGGAACGCTATGTAAGCAAGCTTATGCGCCTGCGCCACGAGCCGGAGCTGGCAGATGAGGATTTGCTCACCTTCATCGCGGAAGATTTTCGTTCGGATGTACTGACCTATTACGCGCCTTATGAACCTGTCCACACGCAGAATGTGGAATCGATACTCAAGGCATCCGGCAAATAATTCTAGTCGCTGGAAGCAGCCAGAAGTTTCTTCAGCTGCTTCTTTTCGCTATCCGATAGCGGGGTGGTTTCGATTGGCGCGCGCCGACGGCGTAGAATTGAAACGCCAATCGCGATGGCACCTGCCAGCAGAGCGGCGATGGGAAATCCCCAGAGCAGGATTGTGCTCAGCATCAGCCGTGGTTTTAAAAGAACGAATTCGCCATAACGGGCAACGACGAAATCCAGCACCTGCTCGTCCGTATCACCCGCCGTCAGCCGCTCGCGCACCAGAACCCGTAAATCCCTGGCAAGATCAGCATTGGAATCGTCAATCGACTGGTTCTGGCACACCATGCAGCGCAGTTCGGTGGAAATGGTGCGCGCGCGCGTCTCCAGCGCCGGATTGGGCAGTACTTCATCGGGCGAAACCGCCTGTGCAGCCGTTGCGCCGAGATAAAGGGCGGTTAGCAGCACAAAAAAGACTGCAGATACCAGCCTCATGCCATGGCACCTTTCGCCCGGCCCGTCTTTGCGGCTTTGGCCTTGCCCGGCGCACCAACCCGCAACCGCCGGTCTGCCAGTGACATGGCACCGCCCGCCATCATGACCAGCGCACCGAGCCAGATCAGTGTCACATAGGGTTTCCACCAGACGCGCACGACAATGCCACCATCCTTGGTGGCATCACCAAGCGAAACATAAAGCTGGCTGAACAGGAATGTCCTGATACCCGCTTCCGTCGTCTGCATCTTGCGCACGGGATAGAAACGCTTTGACGACATCAGCGTATCAACGTCGCGCGCTGCACTGTCGAGAATGGTGAACTTGCCCTGATCTTCGGTGAAATTCGAATCTTTCACCGGGTCGATGCGATCAAAGCGCAGCGTATAGCTGGCAACCCGCAGTGTTTCGCCCGGCTTCATCACCGTCACGTCTTCCGTGGCAAAGGTTGAGACAGAGACAATACCCAGCAGGGTTACACCAAGGCCGAAATGCGCGAATGCCGTACCGAATACGGATTTGGGCAACCCGGTCAAACGGCGCAGCATGACGGCGAAGGGAGCCTTGCCAATACCGGCCTTCAAGGAAAGATCGGTCAATGCGCCAAGCATCAGCCAGAAAGCGAGCCCAATACCGAACGCGGAGAAGATTGCCGTGCCTGATGTCTTGTAGAGAACCACGGCCACGACAAGCAGCGCGACGAAGAACGCCATCATCAGGCGCTGGGCAACACCGAGAATATCGCCGCGCTTCCAGGCCAAAAGCGGGCCAAATGGCACAGCGGCAAGCAGCGGGATCATCAGCGGGCCGAAGGTCATATTGAAGAAGGGCGGGCCAACGGAAATCTTTTCGCCTGTTAATGTTTCCAGGAGCAGCGGATAGAGCGTGCCGATCAGCACGGTCGCAGCCGCTGTCGTGAGGAAGAGATTGTTGAACACCAGCGCCCCTTCGCGTGAGATCGGCTGGAACAGGCCGCCGGGTGCAAGTGTCTGCGCGCGGCGGGCAAACAGCGTCAGCGAACCGCCGATGAAGAACACGAGAATGGCGAGAATGAAGAGGCCGCGCCCCGGATCGGTCGCGAATGTATGGACCGAGGTGAGCACGCCCGAACGCACCAGAAATGTGCCGAGCAGCGACAGGGAGAAGGTGAGAATGGCCAGCAGCACTGTCCAGATTTTCAGCGCCGAGCGCTTTTCCATGACCAGAGCCGAGTGCAGCAGCGCCGTTCCGGCGAGCCATGGCATGAAAGAGGCGTTTTCAACCGGGTCCCAGAACCACCAGCCTCCCCAGCCAAGTTCATAATAAGCCCAGTAGGAGCCCATCGCGATGCCACCGGTCAGAAACATCCATGCAGTCAGCGTCCACGGACGTACCCAGCGCGCCCAAGCCGCATCGATACGCCCATCGATGAGCGCTGCAACGGCAAACGAAAAGCATACGGAAAAACCGACATAGCCGAGATAAAGCAGCGGCGGATGGATCGCGAGGCCGATGTCCTGCAGGATCGGGTTGAGATCCTGTCCCTCAATCGGTGCAGGTGTGATGCGGGTGAACGGATTAGAGGTGGCAACGATGAACAGCAGGAAGGCAGAGCCGATCCATGCCTGCACACCGAGCACATTGGCTTTGAGAGACGGCGGCAGATTGTTACCGAAGAAAGCAACCAGCGCGCTGAAGAATGCGAGTATCAGCACCCACAGCAGCATTGAGCCTTCGTGGTTGCCCCAGACACCGGTGATTTTATAAAGCAGCGGCTTTTGCGAATGGGAGTTTTCCCAGACATTCTGCAGCGAGAAGTCCGAAGCGACATAGGCTGAGGTCAACGCCACAAAGGCCAGCGCAATCAATGCAAAGACGGTGAAGGCAGCCGGAACGGCAACGGCCATCATGCGGTTGTCATTGCGCCGTGCGCCCCAGACCGGCACGACAGCCTGTATAATGGACAGGGCAAGCGCCAGAACCAAAGCGAAATGTCCGAGTTCCGTCATTGCTGCTTGTTCTCCCCTTGCCACACACCCTTGGCCTTCAGACTGTCGGCAACTTCCTTCGGCATATAGTTTTCATCGTGCTTGGCAAGAACGCTATCAGCCGTAAAAGCCCCACCGGGTGCAAACTTGCCTTCGATCACCACACCCTGATCTTCGCGGAAAAGATCGGGCAGAATTCCATCATAGGTTACGGGAACGCTTTTGATATGGTCAGTGACCGCAAAGGTGATTTTTGTTCCCTCGCCGCGCACCACGCTGCCTTTTTCCACCAGTCCGCCGAGCCGAAAGCGCGATTCCGATTGCAGGTCGGCAGCGGCAATGTCGGATGGCATACGGAAAAACGCGATGCGCTGTTGAAGTGCAAACAGCACCAGTCCGGCAGCGCAGGCCAGCACCACCAGGGCGCCGCCAATCACTGAAAGCCGTTTCTGCTTGCGTGTCATCACTTCTTCTCCGGCCTGGTATCACCAGGCTGCTCCGCCAGACCGAGATCATCTGCGACCGCATCAAGACGCGCAAGCTTGTCGCCGCTCAACACTTTGCGAGCACTGGCCAAGGCTTCCAGCGCATCATTGGGCCGGTTGAGAACCACATAGGAGCGGACGAGCTTTTCCCAGCCTTCCACATCATCTGGCGATTGCTTGAGCTTTTCGGCAAGACTGGCAACCATGCCTTCGATCATGGCAGCACGATCCTGCACATTCATGGACGCGGCAGCATCCACCTGCGCGGCATCGGGACCTGTTGCCCGGTCGATATCGCTGACATCGGGTGCGTCGCCGGCGATTTCCTTGTCGAGACGTGTCAGCGCTGCCTGCGCTTCGTCACGCCACGGCACGTCACTCGGTGCGTCGGCAAGCAATTTGCGGATCAAATCACGGGATTCAATGAGTTTGCCCTGCTGCATCCAGCCATTGATAATGAAGAATTGCGGGCGCATATCACCGGGATTGAGAGCCAGCGCACGGTTAAAACTAGCTTCGGCTTCCGGCGTCATCGTGCCCCCGGCAACCGCAGACAAGGCTTCGCCAAGACCAATCTGCCGGGGACCACTGTCGCCGTTCAACCGTATGGCGTTGCGATAGGCAGTTACCGCATCAGCCGGACGGCCGGTGCGCAGATAGATGGGCGCCAGCACTTCCCAGCCCTGACCATCATCAGGATTGAGCGTGAGATGCGCTTCAGCGCGGGCGATCAGTTCGGCAGGGGTTGCCTGATCGGCCGGGCGTGCAAGACGTTCCGCCAGAGGCTGCGCAGGCAGATCAGGTGAACCAGTCTTGGCATAAATACTCCAGGAAATCAGCGGAATGGCCAATACAGTTGCGAGCGTTGCCCACTCGCGGGTCGCGCTCTTTTGCGGACGGAAAACTGATTTGTCAGCTTCCGCTGCAGCGGCGGATTTCAGCAAACGCCGGCTTATTTCTGCACGTGCCTGTTCGGCGCTTAGCGCATCAATGAGGCCGCGCTTTTCGTCCGCCTCCAGTTCCCGCAACTGATCGCGGTACACTTCGACATCATATGTATCGTCCGAGACGCTTGTCTTGACGCGTCGCGTGAGGGGTAAGAGCACGACAAGCGTTGCGACAACTGTCAAGAGTGCAGCGGAAATCCAGAAAATCATGAGCTGAGACATAGTCTCCAAGCGCTGCAAAATCCAAATGGATTTCGCAGATAGGGCAATTCGCCGCAAAGCGATTGAATGATTAGAGTGGCGGGCTAAGCCAAAGCCCGATGGAATTGGGCCAAATTCACCCGCCCCTTGGCGTTTCCGCCTGAATGCAACAGAATAAGCTCAAATACTTCAGAGACATAGCCACCGATACGGCTTAATCCGCTAAACTCCCTAGTAGTCTAACTCGCCTCAGTTCATGTCTGGCTGCGTTCTCATGAGTCTGCGATCTAATACTAATTGCTATGAACGTATGGGCGGAAAATTGTGCCACTATAGTCGAATTCAACGGGAAAACTGCCATGACTGATCGATCAGAGGCCTTGTGATAAACACATTGGATCCGCCAACGAGACAATTATCTACAATCTCAAACATATTTTGAAAGTTTAAACTAAAATTTAATATCGCAAGACTCGATTATCTCAAGTAACCATCAAAGTAAATATCGAATATTAGCGATTTCTACATAGTAATTATTATATTTTATATTTTACGGAATAATTGGAGTGGACTTTGGAAAAGAATACTGATATCGAAGCATTGAGGGCCATTGCTCTATTCACCGTTATATCCTTTCATGTTCAAGAATATTTCAGTTGGCGCGTAGAAGGAATATACAGTTTTCGCTCGCTCTTTTCTTACTGGGGCGGCGTTGACCTGTTCTTTTGTGTTTCGGGATTCATAATAGCCAAGTCTGTAGCGCATAGTGAAAGACGCAAAAGTCACCGTTATTTCCCCGCTTTTTCAATACCTTTTTGGATCAAGCGCGCGTTTAGATTATGGCCAGCGGCGTGGTTTTGGTTATTTTTTGTGCTTTTTTGCTCCGCATTCCTTAATAGAGGTGGTTATTTTGGATCTCCCCTACAAAACTTTGTAAGCCAAATATATGCAATGACGCACGTTGCGAATTTATATTTTTACTATTGCAGGCTTGGCAATTCATGCGGGGTCAACAGTGTATATTGGAGTCTTTCACTTGAAGAGCAGTTCTATTTTTTCTTCCCGTTTGTTTTTTTCTTTATACCGAGAAAGTATTTTATAGCGCTCGCTTTAGTGTTCCTGGCACTGATGATCCCTGTTGATAGAGGCCAAGGTATTTATGGCTCTGTGCGCATTGATGCTATTCTAATAGGTGTACTCATTGCCTTTTGGAGCGAACATAAATCATATGAAAATTTCGAACCGACCTTTTTGGCCAATAAATATGCTGCATGGATAACAGCCGTTTTCCTGACAATCGTCATTGGAATTTTTGGTTCAGCATTGTTCGCCGTTGTTCCACCTAGCGCGTCCTTCATTGCCTTCGCATCCGGTGTGCTCGTGCTCATCGCGTCCTATAACAAAATGTACATTTGTGGAAACGCGGCGATCTCCGGTATTTGTCGGTTCGTTGGCGCAAGAACATATTCGCTGTATTTATCCCACATACCAGCAGCGATGTCGTCCAAAGAGCTGCTTTTTCGCTTAGAAGCCCCCCAGAATTTGTATGTTTACTCAGCGCTCGGCTTAATTATGACTCTTGTTTTCAGCGAGTTTAGCTATCGCCTCATAGAAGAGCCAATCAGGCGCCTTGGTCGCAAAATAGCGGAAGATAAAGAGGCTGAATTACAGAACAATAATGATTGCAGTGAAAATCAACCTTTCGCGCCTCGGTAGTTGAGTTTAGCCAAGCGGGCTTGAGGCTTCCTGCACAGAAGTCTCAAGCCGCTCATGCGGAATATTTTCTTCACCCGATTCTATCAGTTCTACGGTCAAAGCGCGGATTGAACAATTAGTTCAAAGGCGTCCAGCTGCCGTCCTCATTGCGGCAGGCTGTTCCGCGCGCTGTCTGCGGCGTTCCATCGATGCGGATCGTATGGGTGTACTGCCGGCAGTTCTGCGAACCGACCTGATAGGGCTGCGCTGCAACCACTTCACCGCTGCGGCTCCCCGCGCTGTTTTTCCACTCGATAGCCTTGCCCGCAGGGGAATATTCCAGCGCCTGATATTCCGCCTGTAATGCGCGTTTACGATCAGCAGGTTCAAGTGACGCATTGCCGATCAGTCCTCGGCCCAGAGCGGCCAGCACATCCGATGTGGCGGGCTCAGATGATTTGCCGGTCAGGCGGGCGAATGTGCCTCCGCCAGCCTTGGGACCTGACGTGGTCGAACAGGCAGACAGAAGAAGGACGGCAACAAGCGAAAGAGCAATCTGGGATTTCATCATGGGTCCGTTTTTACGGGGCCTTGTCATATAGGCAATAGCTAGCAATTACTTATGACCTGATTGGATGCATAGTTGCAAGCGCGATTCAGTCGCCGGCAACCGGAAGCACAATGCGAGCGCACAGGCCGCCAAGTGCTTCGCTTCGCTCGAGACGCAAGGAGCCGCCATATTCGCGCACCGTGTCGTGGACAATGGAAAGGCCGAGCCCTGTTCCCGGTTTGCTTTCATCAAGCCGCTTGCCGCGCGTCAAGGCATCCTTGATCTGCCCCGGCGCCAGACCCGGACCATCGTCCTCAACGCTGATGTCGAAGGCGTTTTCCATCGTCTCCGGATTGGCCACGGACAGGGTAAGCCGAATTGCGCTGCGGCCCCATTTACCGGCATTTTCCAGGAGATTGCCGACAATTTCCTCAAGATCTTCCTGTTCGCCGGCAAAAACAGCTTCGGGCATCTCGTTGACAAAACTCAGGTCCATGCCCGGATTGAGCTTGGCGGTAACGCGCACCAAACGGGCGAGAATGGGCGTCACAGGCGCGCGGAAAACCACGCTGTCGCGTTGTGCCGCCACTCGCGCCCGTTGCAGATAGTGCTGGATCTGCACCTGCATGGCGGCACTTTGTTCGGCAACAATCTTGCCTTTTGCCCCACCAATCGTGCGGCTTTCATTGGCAAGAACCGACAGAGGTGTTTTCAGGGAATGAGCGAGATTACCGACCTGCGTGCGCGAACGGTCCATAATGCGGCGGTTATTTTCGATGAGCGCATTCATTTCCCGCGCCAACGGTGCGATCTCGATAGGCAGATCCTCGTCGAGGCGAGACACCTTGCCCTCCCGGATATCGGCAAGCGACTGACGCACACGATCCAGCGGTCGCAGACCGAACAGAATCACGGCCGCATTGATGAGTGTTCCGCCTACACCGAAAAAGCCGAGATAGAAGTAAAGCGTATTGCGGAAATCAGCGATCTCCCCTTCCAGTTCGCTCAAATTGCCCATGACGCGAAACCGTGCGACGCGGTTTTCCGCATCCAGCACAACTTCCGTCTCGACAATGGAAAGTTCTTCGCCCTTGAGACCCGGCTCCGTATAGGAACGCTGGAACGATGTATCGAATGGAACCATCAGGGTGGAAGGCGAATCGACGGTTTTGCCGCCGAGCGAGATCGAGCGCAGCGACCCCTTCAGATTGTCCGCAACGGGGTCAACAGACCAGTACCAGCCGGAAAATGGGCTTGAATAGCGCACTTCGCCCGGATCGGGCCGCCCGACAAGCGTACCATCATTAACACTGACCGAGGCGATAACACTGAACAGATGCGCGGAAAGCAGCTGCTGAAAGCTGTGCTGGCGTGCTTCGCCATAGAGTGCCGAGATGATCGTGGCGATGGCAACGAAGGAAACAATGGTCCAGAGCGTCGAAAAGAGAATAACGCGCAGGGAAAGCGAACGGAAATTGGGAAGATAACGGGTAAATCGTATATTCACGCGTTTGCCCTGCTCCCGCCACTCAGGCTTTGCTGTCCTGCGATTTGATGCGGTAGCCCATGCCGCGGATCGTTTCGATCAGATCGATACCCATTTTCTTGCGCAAACGTCCGACGAAGACTTCGATCGTGTTCGAATCACGGTCGAAATCCTGATCATAAAGATGCTCCACCAGTTCCGTGCGTGAAACGACCTCGTCCATATGGTGCATGAGGTAGGATAGCAGACGAAATTCGTGTGAGGTGAGCTTCAGCGTTGTGCCGCTGACAGTGGCTTTCGACGTCTTGGTATCGAGCCGTAGCGGTCCACAGCTGATTTCTGACGACGCATGACCCGCCGCGCGGCGAATCAAGGCACGCAGGCGCGCCAGCACCTCCTCAATATGGAAAGGCTTGGCCACATAATCATCGGCACCGGCATCAATCCCGGCAACCTTATCGCTCCAGCGGTCACGCGCAGTCAGCAGCAGTACCGGCATGATGCGACCATCACGGCGCCATTTTTCCAGCACCGTCAACCCGTCCATCTGCGGCAGGCCAATATCGAGAATCACCGCGTCATAGGGTTCCGTATCGCCGAGGAAATGCCCCTCTTCGCCATCAAACGCGTGATCGACCACATAGCCCGCCTCGGTCGTCGCTTCGACAAGCTGACGATTCAGATCACGATCATCTTCAACGATGAGTATTCTCATGCGCACTTTCCCCCGCCGGATAAGCTGAAAAACGGATCAGGCAACATCCGGTTCAGTTTGCTGGCACCGCAACCTCGACACGGCGCGGACGTTCACCGTCCTTGCCGGGAATGAGGACCACGATCACGCAAACCTCGCGACCATTCTGCGTCTGGGACGTGGCGCGGGCAAGGGTTCCACCCTGTGACTCCGCCACCTGCTGGCCGACTGCAGAACAGTCAGCCGCCGCCAGCTGAAGCAACGCACTGTTCTGCGACGCATCAGGCGCAATCGGAACCGCCCCGGCATGAAACACGCCGGATGCTGAAATCAGGGCCGCTAGGGGCAAAGAGAAACGTGTGTTTTTCATCATGGCGTCATTATTATCAATTGCTGTCTGAACGATGCATGAACAGTTGGACGTGGCACGAACCATTGGTGCCACAGGTCACGTCTTTTAACATCATATTTCTTTACGTGAAATGAGCGTCGTTGCACTCAATCGACCAAAAAATGCGGCGATTCCGCTGAGCGCGGTCAGAAACTGCATAATCGTATCGGCAAGATGAGCCTCGACGTCATGGTCGAGCGAGACATTGAAGAAGCTCGAACAGGACAAAACAACAGTGACAATCGAGGCCCAGATGGTCTTCGACAAATACCAGGGCTTTTCATTGGTCATAATCAATTCCTTTCTGAAACAGTTTGATTCTAAAGGGTTTTTATCTATCAACTCAAAATCATCCGGGCGAATCTGCCCGTACCAATGGTGCCGGAAATCATGGCCACACGAAAATCGACAGGCGCCGAAAGACTGGCGAAATCAGGCAAACGTTCTGCCACCGGATAAGTCCACTCCGGCTGCGCGACCTCGACAGACCGGATCAATTTGCCGCTGTTGCGTATTTCAATCCGATAAATTTCGCGGTCTTCGCCCAAGGGGATATCCACCGCCAGCCAGCTATCCGCATCAATTCGGCCACGGCGAATCCATGAAACATGCAAGTCACCATTATCGTGCAGCCTGCTCCTGATATGGACTGGTTCGAGCGGTTCAAGTGCCCTGACGCCGCCTGTTGCTGTTACGGTGCTGAAATAACGGTCTGACAAATCCTGACCCGATGCACCGACACGCCAATGCAAAGCCAATCCGGTTTCGCGCGCCTTCAATCCGGCTGGCAATACCGCTCCATCCAGCAGAATGAACACCGCACCTTTTTCTCTTGATTGAAGAGCCTCCCGCTCTGTTCCGCATTGCCCGCGCAATAGCCCCGTCAACCGCCAGTGATCGGGCGCAATTTCCTGCGCATTGAGGAATTGCAGGATTTCCCAGTGGCCATCCGGCGCTGCGAGGAGTGCCGAATTTGCTCCGTTGAACAGTTGCGCCAATGTGGTGGATCGCAATTCGCCAAAGTGGAGTTCGACCTCAAGGCTGGCGCTGTTCAGTAAGCGGCCACTAACACCGCCGGGCAGAATGTCCACCAGCCTGCCAATCGCTGCACGATCTGCCACCACCGTCCGTGGCTCAAAGCCGGTGTCCTCCGGAGAAGCGTAGATACTGGCGCCTGTCCATGGCCGGGCAAAGGCGGCAACACGCAACTGAGCGACGGGCGTTTCAGCGCCCGGCCACATTGGCAGGTCGCACAGATGGAAGCTGGGGCGCCCGAACACCGCCGATGCTCCCGCTTCGGTCGAAGCTGGCAATGGCGCATTGTTCGGATAGCTGACATGCCGGGGCAACCCCTTCGCCTCGATCCGCCGTGTCGCCCCATCTTCGATTGACGTAATGATGTAGTCCTTTACCGGCGCAGTGGTATCAAGCCGGATACGGTCACCCGCTTTGAGCGCTGCATATTTCCACGGCAGTTCGAAATTTGCGGTACGCCGCGCCGCACGGCGGCCCTGCATCCAGTTTTCCGCAAGAGATTTTGCCTGCCCCGCATCGAGCATGCCGGGAAGAGCCATGTTTTCCGTTCCCTTGCCGTCCAGCCGCTCCGCCGATACCATTGCTGCCTGATAGTCCAGCATCGGATCGCGATAGCTGATTTCGACCCGCGCGGGCTGCTCCATTATTTCGTGCAGTTTCCGGCTGACCGGTCCCGCGTCCTCAGGTTCGACAAATCCATCAATCAACGGCTTTTGCTTATGCATCCGCGATGCGCTCTGGAAAACCAGCGTCGCTCCCTCTTCGAAGGCATTGACACCGAAAACCGCCAGCAGTGGTTCAAGAACGGCTCGTGCGCTGGTCGGTTCTTCGACGATGAAACCGCTGACAAAACCATCGGCCCCTTCAGCATCCACCCGTGTGACGCCGAAATCGGCAAGAACCGCACCGATCAGTTCATCGAGTGCGACACCTGACAGCCTGCCGTTCAACCAATGCCCTGTCATCCAGTGATCGCCGTCAGACCAGAGTTTACGGTTGAGCGGAAAGGCGGGAAATGGTCTGGTATCCCAAGCCCAGACGTAAATACGGCTTGTATCCAGCATTGCGCCGCCATGGCTGCGCCAATATTCGAGATGCGCGCGCAAAAAGCGGTTCTGTGCAATATCACTGCGCCCGCGATCGGAGAAATAGGGAAACGCACCCTCTGACGACTTGGCATCGGGAAAGACATTGGGCTGGTTTGGCCCTTTGTCGACTGCGGGACAGCCAATCTCGGTGAACCATAATGGTTTTCCCATTGGACGCCATTCGGTTGGCTTGGCGCTCTCGATTCCAGCCTTGCGGTTGAAATGAGCGTTCTTCCACCAGCTCGCTATATCCTTATAGCGATAGACCCATGGCTTGCCGGAACCATCCGTGATGGGTGTGCGGCGGCGCGACGTTCGATCCGCATCCGACGCGTAGTACCAGTTAAAACCCTCGCCGCCCGCAATCTGGCCCTGCAATGCATCGAGATCACAGGGAGCGGCAAAACCGTCCGGCCCCGAAATACTGTAATCCTCGTCGCGCCAGTCGCTGAGTGGCATGTAATTGTCGATGCCAACAGCCCCGATGGCCGGATGTGCCCAGAGCGGATCAAGATGGAAATAGACATCTCCGGAACGATCCTGCGGATGGTGGCCGAAATACTCGGTCCAGTCAGCGCCATAGGTTAGGGTGCAGCTGCTGCCGAGTACCGCGCGTACATCACCAGCCAAAGCGCAAAGCCCCGCGACAAAGGGAAAGCGGTTATCCTCGTCCCTGATAATCGTCAGACTGCACAGCTCCGAACCAAGCAAAAACGCGTCGACACCACCGGCGCAAACGGCAAGATGAGCCAGATGCAGGATGAAGCGGCGATAGCCCCAGTCATCAGCCTTGCCGTGATAGCCGACATTCTCGCCCTTCACCCGGAACGCGCCGGCGTCGACTGTACCCAAAAATGCGGCCACTTCCCGCGCAGCAGCAGCCGTACCGTTTACACTACCCTGATGATAGGGTGCGGGATGACAGGTGATGCGACCGCGCCACGGATAGGCCGCCTGCCTTACCCCGCCATAGGGATCTGGCAGGCTATTGTCAGCCTTTATGTCAAGCATGACAAAGGGATAGAGCGTGACTTTCAGCCCCCTCGCCTTGGCCGAACGGATCGCCTCGACGACGCTGCGGTCCGACGGCGTACCGCCATAGGCGGCGCAATCATTAACACGTGAAAGCAGATGCGCCTCATGGCGCTTGATATCGCCAGCCCGCCACTCCTCGCTCTCGCCATAGCCTTTTCTGTCCATCACACCCGGCCGGACGGCGCAGTGCGCCGCGCGCAGGTCCGTGCCGAACCACGGCACAACAATGGCCACATGCTCAAGACGAGGGCAAAGCGATTGGAGTTCATCCAATGAAGCCTGCCAGTCAGTCGCACTCTGCAGGCAATTGCGGTTCAGACCGCGCGTTTCACCATGTGACGGTTCGCAGGTGACGAGTGAAGGCGACAGACCGAACTCGGTCGCTCCCGGAATGAGCGCGACTGCTTTGAGGTTCTGCGCCAGCGCTCCGACGGCGCGCACCACTTCAAACTGAAACTGCGGAACACGATTGCCATGGACTTCAAGCGGAAAGCGCTCAAAAACCACATAGGCTGTGTTGCGATAGGCGGGCGCATTGCCCGTTCCCTGCTTGGCTTCGATGAGCGGATCGGGCAGTTGCGATGCTGTACCCTTGTAGACACGCATATTAATCGCGCTCTGGTCCACTTCCTTTCCATCGGCCCAGATACGCCTGACAAAGCTGATTTCCCCTTCCGCAAGGGCAATCGCAAAATTGGCTACATAGGAATAGTTCGTCACCTTCGGCCCGCCCTTGGCGCCGCTTCTATGGCTGGATTTCACCTCTTCAAACCGCGTCGCCCAGATGAGAGTGCCTGCCAGCCGCACAGCGCCATAGACTTTCGGCAGCGCAGCGCCTTCCTCGGCGGTCATAGGCCGCATTGATGATAATCGTGCGCCCTCGATATGCTTGGTGCTGGAAAGGGCACGGTCGATCAGATAGCCGCCCGCCGAAAGCAGCGCCCCGCCAATATATGCACCGATCCCCTGAAGAATAAGCGTTGCCATTCGGATGAATCCTATTGGTGATCGGGAAAGGCGAATACTGCCGCAATGCGGTTGCGCCATTGCGGTACGAGAGCGGATTCCATGACCCGGTGGCTCTCATAAGCATGGATGAAACGATCCGCACCGGTGACAATGCCAAGATGTTTGGCGGCCATCCCATCGCGCCAGCGGAAGATGATAAGGTCGCCCTCCGCCATCTCGCCAATAGTCTTGGCGGGCATATGCCGGCTGGCCGCCTCAATGAGCGGATCACCCTGCCCGGCCTCCGCCCAGTCGGCGGAATAAACAGGAACGCATTCCGGCTCGCAGCTATAGAGCGTGCGCCAGATGCCACGCACCAACCCCAGACAATCGCAGCCCACCTGCCATGTGGAGCCACCATGCCGGTATGGCGTGCCTATCCAGCGCCGTGCCTCGGCGACCACTTCATCAGCAATGGTCATGACACCAGTGCCCCACCGTCAAAATTGCCTGTGCCGTCAGCATAGTTGTAGGCGGCGTCATTGCCGGGAAGATGCGGGAAGCCGCGGAAATTGGTTGCATTGGCAAACTTGGCCTTGCAGGTGGCAAAGCTCTTGTCGCAGCCCGGCAGAAGCGAGAATACGTCACCAACTTGCATATCAGGAATGGGACCGTCGCGCAGGTCGAGGCGCATGCCTTCCGCTGACTGTTTCTGGCCGATCACCACCGTGGAACGGCCAGATTGCCAGGTCAGCAAGCCGTTGCGAAACCAGTTCGCATCATGCGCCTGCAACCCGCTGACAACCAATGCTCTATCCGATATCACGCGAACAATGGTTCCTTTCTGCGCACCGCCCCGATAGGTGCAGCGTGCGTCCCCAAGCTGCGCATCGCAGAGCCGCGTTATCCGCCGCCCCTTCACCTTGTCCAGATCGACAGCGCTGCTTTTCAGTTCCGCAACAAAACGGCTGCCTGACCGGGTGACTGTGCCTATCCTTGATCGCCGCAACAATATGCGCTGATCCGGAGCAGTCCAATTGACCAGAAATGTTTCAACGCTGGCATTGTCGAAGGCGCCAGCCTCCACATCTCGTTCGGTGATACTGAGCGACGACAGGGCGCCTTCAACCTCGGCGCTGTCCACAGCCAATCCCAGAGCACTTGTTGCTTCGCTGGCGGTCAGGCCAGTTTGCGGCTCACATGCCACGCCATCTATCGTGAGCACCTGATCATGATCGGTGAAACCATGGATAATGCCGTCCGCCCGGCGAATGACCCAGCAAAAACAATGGGTTGTTACATCTGCCGAAAGATGTGATTCAAGCGCGGCAGGAAGGCGGTTCATGCCTTTACCTCGATGATGGGAATGGTCGGGATTTCACCCGCCTGAAAGGATTTGATACTGAGGGTCAGCCTGTCCACATCGAAGCGAACGGGAACATCAAAGGCGAAGCCTGCGGTCACAACAGACCCGGCAGGCGGTAATCGTCCCGGCTGAAACACGATCCTTCCCGTCAAGACATCAACAACAAAGTCGGTGGGCTCCCGCTTCTCCGCGCCTGCGACCGCAACCCGTACCGAGCCGACCTGCGGCTTGGTGATCGGGCGGATATGATCGCCATAATGCTTGCGCAGCTGGAAGATCGCCTGTTTTCCATCGCCTTGTCCCAGCGCCTGATCTGTAGCGGCAATCGGCTTTCCTGCCGTAGAGGATTGATGATCAAACGGATCGCGAAACCGGAACGCATGCAGCGAACCGCGCCGCGCTTCAAAGAATGTGAGTACCGTTTCCAGATCGGCCAGCGACCGCACGCCCGTTCCCGCATCGTAGTGGTGGCGCGAGGCGGCCCAGCGCGCATTGCGCTGTTCGTGCCCTGAGGTCAGTGACACGATTTCGTTCTTCCATTCCGGACCACCCGTTGCGCCAAAGGATACGCCGAGCGGAAACCGGATATCATGAAAAGCCTGCATCTCATTGTTCCTACAAAGTGCGCGCGCCGCGACGCACGGCACGCGCCAGCGTGCCGGTCAATTGCGCTTCGGATTTGCGGAAGGAATTGGCATCCGGTGTGTTCACATGCATGACCACCTGCATGGGCGAGGCACCGCCTTGTGCGGCAACGCCCAGCCTGCCATCGGCACCGCGAGTCAATGGCATGACAGCCTCTGCACCGGCCCCGCCCATCAGTCCGAGCGATCCGCCTCCACCGAAATAGGTTGGTCCGGAAACCACGCCGCCCTTGGCAAAGGGCTTTGCGCCGCCCAGCGCCCCGATGAGGTCTGAGAACATGGATGAACCCAACCCCTGAAGAGGTTTCATGCCTTCCGTCAAAGCCATGTCCAGCATGCTCTTGCCCAGCTGACGCAGTACATCCCCGAGATCCTTGCCGCTGAGGGCAGCGCTTTTCAGAGATCCGGATAGAGCGCGGCCGAACTGATCGGAATGGGCCTGCAAGTCCGACAAGGCCTTTTCGAAGCCTGATGTATCGGCATCAATCTGCACCATCGTTTTCTCGGTCATTCCTGTTCCTTATTCATAGTTGGCCCATCGGGAAATTGCTGCATCATCAGCTCGAGAACGGGCCGCGAGGGTCCGGCGTCCCTTGGCGGCGGCCCGAACGCCGAACAGATTTCCCGTGGTGTCATTGCCCAGAAATCGCGTGTGGAAAGCCGCAGCAGCCCGAATCCTGCTGCCATGATGGTCGCCCATGGAAAAGCAGCGGTGGAATCTGCTACGGCATTCAAGGGTTTGCGGTGGATTGCTCCGGTTTTGATTCACCGAATGTCGCTGCCAGCAACTGACTGACGATACGCGCAAAACCTGCCGCACCACCCTCGGCTCGCATCTGCGCGACCTCTTCCAGCGATAGGTTATTGCCGCCACCTTTCAGCCCTGCCGCAATGATCTTGGCTGCATCCCGTGCGGAAATCGGACTAGTTGAAAAACGCTTGAGCAAAGCGCCCATATCACTTGCGGCAAAAGCGTCTTCCAGTTCCGCCAGTGCGCCAAGCGTCAGACACAGTGTCCATTCGCTTCCATCCAAGGTCGCATTGATTTCACCGCGATGCCGGTTCGCCATCAGACAATCTCCGTGAAACTGATCAGACCGGCTGACTCCAGCGCGATGTCAAAGGTGACTTCGGAATCGTGTTTGCCTGAATATTCAAGCGCCGTGATCTGGAACGGCCCCTGCAGGGAACCGAAATCCGGCAGGACGATCTGCCATGTCAGGATATTGCCCGCGAAGAATGTTCGCCGGATCACCGCATCGGACTGCGCATCCTTGAACAGCCCCGAACCGCTGATCGAAGCGCGTTGCACACCGCTGCCACCCAGCAACTGACGCCAGCGTCCCACTGCATCGGCGTCAGTAACGTCAACCGTTTCCGTGTTAAAAGCGATACGGTTGGACCGTAGCCCCGCGCAGGTGACGAATTTACCGCCCGAATCCTGCACTTTGAGCAAGATATCCTTGCCTCTCTGAGCGCCCATTTTTGAACCTCCTTCAATGCAAAAAGGCACCTCAATGGGTGCCTTGTTTCACTCTATTTATATTGGTTAAAGCTCTTCGGTCATCGCGCGGTACCGCATGATACCCGCATAACCGCCGCGGCTTTCGGCGGAAAAAGTCTGCGATTGTTCGAGGGTGAAACTGACAAGTCTGTGCCCTTCCAGCTTTAAGGCGAGCAATAGGGCCAAGCTGTCCAGCCTGCCCATGATCTCAAACACTGTTTTCCTGCCGGTGCCACGATTCCAGATATGCAGCGTCAGAAAATGCTCGCTGCCGCGCTCGGTAAACGTGCTCCAGTCATAGGTGCTCGTCGTCCCGAAGGTGATATAGGGAAACACAGCCTGCTCCGGCACATGGTCATAGATGCGTCTATGTACCCATTCATTCAGAGCAATATCGGTTGTCAGCACCTTGAGCAGCGCTTTTTGCAATTGAAGCCCGGCGCTGGTCATCGTTCTGGCTTTCGCTTGCCGCCGGCTTTCGGCTCGTCCCGGATCGGTCGCGACGCGTCTGCTACCTCTTCACACAGCTCAATTTTGCGCCAGCGCAATGTCCGGATGAGATCCGTGATCGTCATCTGCATGCTGAGTTTCATAGTCCCTCCTCCCGTGCGCGGCAGATGAGATAACGGCCGGTTTCATCGGGATCATGAATGGTGATGAGCTGGAAGAAGCGGCTACCCCTGCGCAAGCGCATGCCGCTTTGCAGGTCATCGCGTGACCGCATGGTGATGCGATGGGTAACTTCTGGTAGGCTTTGTTCGCCAAAGAGAACCGTTGCCGCCCCTACCGGTTCGATATGGGCCCAAAGGGTTGCGATTTCACGCCACTCTTCGACGATCCCATTCACATCGTCATCGACGAGAACGGCGCGTTCCAGCTGCAGCTCATGCGCCAGTTTACCCGGATCGATAAACAGCGTCGGCATCACAGGGATATCCTTCGCCACAGGCTTATAGCGCGCTCGAATGCCGGTGTCAGAGAGACAGGATGATCGGCGGGGCCAACGGCACCACGAAACTCGTACCAATGGGCAACCAGCGTCATGAGCGCGTGCTTGAGCGCATCCGGCACGTCAAGCCCCGTTTCCCCGAACCCTGCGATGAAATCAATCTCCAGTCCGCCCAACCCGTCAGCCTCATGGTGCATATGAAGCCGGGCCGGACGCGTAGCTGTTTCCAGATGCATCTGAGCGATGGGGAGAATGACTGGCACGCCATCAGGCTCGTACGCCGTGACGCAAACAATTGACCGCACCGGATGGCGGTCAATTTTGACCAGATCATCTTTTGGCCATTGATCGACATAAAGCCTCTGGGTCTGCTTGATCAAAGCAAGTCCCGTCTGGGCTTCCAGCGTTTCCCGTGCCGCCTTTAGCAGACCGGAGAGCAACATATCTTCGCCTGTCCCGCTCAATCGCAAAAACTGGCGCAGATCCGCCAGCGCCACCGGCTCCACAGCCGTTGGCTTCACTACAGTTATGGTCATGGAATTTCCTGAATTAATGAGGCGATTGCATAATCAACGTGCGCCCTCGTGGTTCGACAGGCTCACCATGAGGGAGATGGGTGATGAAAGGGAGCCAAGTTCTGCAACCTTTGCAATTGGCTTTACAGCCACCCATTTCCCTCATCCTGAGCTTGTCGAAGGGCGCACAATGTTCATGCAGCGCTAAGGATCAAGCAGCGAATTTCAGCAGCTTGATCGCATCGAAGTCCTGCACACCGCCACCCACGCGCTTGGTTGTGTAGAACAGCACATAGGGTTTGGCTGAATAGGGATCGCGCAGGACCCGAACACCTGTGCGATCGACTACCAGATAGCCACGGGCAAAATCTCCAAAAGCAATGGCTGCCGTGCCTGTCGTCATGGCGGGCATGCCTTCGGCCTCGCTCAGCCGGAAACCGAGCAGTGATGCCTGTTGGCCCGGAGCGGCAGGTGGGGACCAGAGATAGTGCCCGTCATTGTCCTTGAGTTTGCGCACAGCTGCCTGGGTCTTGCGGTTCATCACCCAACTGGCATTCTGCCGATAGCCGGCCTTCAGCGTATAGACCGTATCAAACAGAATGTCCGATGCGCCCAAAGCAGAAAAGCCACCGGCAATGCCGGTTGACGGATTGCCAAGCTTGCCCCAGCTCCAGTTTGCGTCGGCGACGCTTTCATAAGTCAGGAAACCTTTGGGCTGGGTGGTGCCGTTGCCATTGATGAAAGCCTGTCCCTCCTGCTCGGCGAACGCGGTCTCTACCTCGGCGGAAATCCACTGTTCCACGTCAACTGCCGCATCATCCAGCAATGATGACGAGGCAGCCGGCATGGCGTAAAGCTCCATGGTGGGAAACTGAAGTTCAGCCAGTTTTGAAGCCTCTGTCTGTGGCCGGGCATCGGTTTCGCCAACCCAGCCAACCACCGGGCCTTTGACTGCAAACGGCTTCTTCAGCACGGAGCCCGATACCTGCCGTACGGTTGCCAGTGCGCGGATGGGCGACAGTACCGCCAGTCGCGTTCCGATATCGCGTTCCAGCTCCGGCGGGACAAGGTAGCCGCCATCGGGCGAAGAGCCGATGGATAGGGCCTTGGCTTCAATCGAGCGGACGCCCTGCTCGTCGCCGCGCCTGATATAACCCTCGAAGGCGTTTTTGTGTTCCAGTGAAAGCAAGGGACTAAACCCCGTTTCCAGAGCCGGGCGTGCTTTCTTCAGCAGCATATGATCGATGACACGTTTCTGCTCATCAAGTGCGTGATTGATACGCTCGACCTTGTCATGCGTCAGAACATCGGCGCTGGCGCTTTTTTCGATCTGTTTGATGCGCTCGTCATTGCTGTGGCGGAACTCTTCAAAGGCATGCATGAAGTCGTCGAATGCCTCGGCGACGTTTTGTGTACCTGCGCTCTTGGTTTCGGGTGCCAGTGTTGATGTTGGTGTCGAAAATTGTTCGGTCATTTCAAATCCTTTGTGTGTGAAGTGAATAGAATGATTCAAGCGCGGATACGCCGGGCGGCGGCCCGCAGGCTTACCGCCAGCACCGCATCAATCGGATGCAATGCCTTGACCTGCCCCACCCGCGCGGAAGGCAGCATCGGAAATGTCACGACAGAGATCTCCCACAGATCGGCCTCGAGAATACGCCTGACGCCAGCGCCGTCAGCCCTCGCCTTTACGGTGCGAAAGCCAATGGAGAGCCCATCAATTGCCCCTGCCCGCATCAGTTCCAGCACCTCGCGGCCACGCGTAACACCTGTTGTCAGACGCCCCTCGACATAAAGGCCGTGTCTGTCCTCATTGATACGTGTCCAGATGCCGATGGGTTCATTGGCATCGTGCTGCCAAAGCATCCGGATGCCGGAGACGCCTCGCTTGCGAATGGACGCTGCAAAAGCACCCGGAGCAATCACATCCTTCCCAAGATCGACTTCGCCAAACAGGCTGGCATAGCCGGAGAAACTTCCGTCCAGTTCGACCCGTTCTATTGCCAGTCCAGCAAACTTCTTCTCAATTCGCTCATTTTCCAGCATTGGCGATATCCCTTTTTGTTGAAGAGCTTGGGCCATCCAGCGGAGATTTTGATTCACCCATGCGCGCTGTGATACGGGCAAAAATGCCAAGTGCCGTCCACGCCGCCAGACTGGCAGCGGCAGCGCCCATCAGCATCAATTCGCCATCGCCAAGCTGGCCGCCAATATCAAGTTCGGATGCAATCTTCACGCCGGCCAGCCCGCCAAAGGCGAGCCCGCAGACAATACCAACGATAAAGCGGATGGCTGCCTCGCTCTTGTCCTTCGGCAGCATATAGGCAAGTGAGACGGCGGAACCTGCAATGGCACCAGCCGCCTTTGCCGCCAGAATCCAGGCGGCATCGGACCAGTTTGTCATATTCTTTCTCCCGAAAATTCAGTCAGGCTTACGGGCGTATCCCACAGCCTCTCTCTTCTCGTCATCGCTCAGGAATGGCGCTGCAGATATACGCTGCCACAGCGCATCCCGCTCCATGGACAGCCCATCAATGCGATCGAAATCCGGTTCCAGCCGCAACCGTTCGCCATAAACAGGGCCGAGCCAGTTTCCGATTGCCTTGGCCGTTCGAGTGATCAGCGGAATCACCGCCAGACGATAGAATGCGCGATTGGCTTCGGCATAATTGGCATAGGTATTGTCACCGGGAATGCCGAGCAGCATAGGCGGAATACCGAAGGCCAAAGCGATGTCGCGGCTGGCAGCATTTTTAGCAGCAATGAAGTCCATATCGCGCGGCGACAGGCCCATGGATTTCCAGTCAAGCCCACCTTCGAGCAGTAAAGGGCGTCCCGCCTTGGCTGCGCCGGTATACCCCTCTTCCAGTTCTGTCTTCAGCCTGTCGAACTGAGCTTCGGTCAAACGTGCCGTATCCGCAGGCGCATAAACCAGCGCGCCTGATGGACGCGCGGAATTATCGAGCAGCGCCTTGTTCCAGACGCCAGACGCATTGTGAATGTCGAGCGCCATCAGGGCTGCTTCAAGCGGCGCAAAGCCATAATGATCATCAAGCGGATGAAACAGTTTGAGATGCAGCGCCTGCCCGTCATCAAGTGCAATGGTGCGCTTATTGGCACCAACGCCGTAGCCCAAAGCCACCGGCCATCCATTATCCCCGGTAATGACGCGCACGCGATCCGGGCGCAGCAGATGCAATTCGGCTGCACCATTCCCGGCGCTAACCCGCTCTATGTAGGCGTTGCCGGAAAGCAGAAGATGACCGTACAGCGTTTCCAACAGGCTTGCTCCGTCGGCGCCGCGATGCGGATTTGACAGCATGTCAAGCAATGGATGCTGCGTATGTTCCGTCCGCCCTTCGTAGAGTAGCCAAGGTGTGGCGGCGGCGGCTTCCGCCAGAAGACGCACACACCGGTAGACAATCGGGTTGCGCATAAATCCTTGCCGCGACAGACCCGTATAGCCGCTCTGCGACCAGCGTGCCTCCCGGTCAAATTGCAGCGCTACAAATCCTTGCGCTGCCTTGGTGTTAAGACGCGGATGTTCATTCGCGGCGCGCCAGCGCCACGGCCAATGAAGTGCCATGGAAAATATTCTCTCTGATTGTTGAGATAGGTCAGATCACGAGGACAACCGCGCGAGGAAAATCGCGCTGTCGTTTCAACCCTGCATTCGTGGAATTTCGCGCAAAACCCGGCAATGTGTTGAACCGGAACAAGTTTTGAGGGCGAAGCAGTACACACCGAACCAGCCGGTGTATCGGGACGATGGGCCTCCCGACCATGGCAATGGCCTTGCTTTCAAACTTGGAGGTGAATGATGTGGTATCCGCCACTTAGCATCACCTTAGAAATGAAAAAGACCCGGACGAGCTGGACCCTCGTAATCCGGGTCAATTTCAAGTTCTAAGAAAAGGGGCGCGGGCGAAAGCTCGCGTCCCACTCCAAGACCTTACAATAATCTCCCGGTCTTTCCAAGCAACCCAGAGTGGACGCTCCATTCAACGGTTGAATTCCCCGATCTCGAGACAACCCAGTTCCGCCAGAACGAACGCAATTACAACTCTGCATTCGTGGACCTGTTCGAAAAACCCGGCAAAATGTTGAACCAGAACGAGTTTTGAGAGCGAAAGCAGTACACGTCGAGCCAGCCGGTGTATCGGGACGATAGGCCTCCCGACCACAGCAATGGCCTTGCTCTCACACTTGGAGGTGAATTATGTGGTATCTACCACTTAGTATCACCCTGGAAATGAAAAAGACCCGGACGAGCTGGTACCTCGTAATCCGGGTCAATTTCATACACTAGGAAAAGGGGTGCGGGCGAAAGCTCGCATCCCACTCCAAGACCATACAATAATCTCTCCACTTTTCCAAGCAACCCGAGGTTTAGTCCATCACGCGAATACGCGGACTGATGTCTTTTTTCAGCATCAGTTCGCTCAGAGCCCAGACCAATGCATCCACACGATCCGGCGAACGCCCGTTTGATAACCCTGCATGGGTGAAATCGCACATCTCATCCTCCAGTGCCGGAAAGCGGCCAGCGTGCCTGATCCTACCCTGTTCATACAATGCGGCGATGGGTTCAGCCCGCAGCGCTTTGCCGCGATTAGCACGCACGCCGCGAACTGGCACAGTGTTATCCTCAGCAGCGATTACAGCGGCAACCATATCGCCGCCCTGGTTTATCTCAGCCACGATCAGATCGGCCTCCAGCCTGTAGAACAGCTGGATGGAACGTTTGGCCCATTGAATAGGTTTGGCGGGAGCGAAACTCTCATCGGCGAGTATCCAGCCTATACCTTCCGCATCAACCCCTGCAGCAACGATCCCGCAAGCGTCGGACTTTCGCGTTGCGCTGGCTGGCGGATCGATAGTGACGACAATCCTCTGCATTTCCGGGACGTCGGCACGATAAATCTCTTCCATCATTGACCGCGACCACAGGGCATCACGGCGCTCCTCAATCAGTTCGCCATCAAGCTCCTGTCGTCCCAGCCGCGTTCCACCATAGAGCTTGCCCATATGTGCAAGAAAGCTCTGGGCCAGATTGGCATTATTCTCGACGGTGCGCATCCGGCGTACCAAAACAGCACTGTCGTTCATCAAAGCCTTTAGCAAAGCGATCGGCTTTGGTGTTGTTGTTACAATCTGCTTCGGATTTTCGCCCAGCCGCAAACCAAATTGCAGCATGTCCCAGGTTTCCTGCGCATGTTTCCACTTGCCCAACTCATCACACCAAGCCGCACCAAATTGCGGTCCGCGCAAACTATCCGGATCTTCGGATGAAAACATTGCCGCCGTTGCGCCATTGGCCCAGACAAGCCGTCGGCGCGTTGCCTCAAAGCGCGGGCGGTCAGTCCGAGACACCGCCATGATGCCGGACGGTCCGTCAATCATGACTTCGCGCACATCCGCAAGGGTTTCACCAACCAGTGCGATGTTGAGAGCGGCTGGCTGTTTGAACGGCGGAAATCCATGCACAATGCTGTTCACCCACTCGGCTCCGGCGCGGGTCTTGCCGGAACCGCGCCCGCCAAGGATCAGCCAGGTACGCCAGTCATGATATGGTGGCTGTTGGCTCGCCCGCCCCTGAAATATCCATTCATTGGTCAAGGCCTGTATCTGCACGGGGCTGAGATTGTTGGCACACCAGTTCATCCGCTCGGCATAGGGCAAGTTCATGGATTCTTCCATCAATGCGAACCAGCGCTTCCCGCAGTTCATCCGGACCCAACATTACGATAGAGCGTTGCTGTTCGGTCCGCTTCTGCTGCATTTCACTGAGCCGGTCCATGGTCCGTGCGAGTTGCGCCAAGGCATCCAGTCGCGTTTTGACTGAGGCCGTTTCATCCCCCAGTTGCAACTGGTCCAACTCCTTGCGCAAAAGCTCCATGAGATCGCGAATAAGGGTAAATTCACTATTTTGACTTTCGAGATATTGCAGCGTCAGCCCATCGTCGACGACCAGTTGCTCAAGCGCCGTTTTACTAACCCCAAAGACCGGTGCCATTTCATCAGCTGATATTCCGTAATGCCGGCAGAGATCATAGGCATGCCGTCGACAGAGCGATTGCTCGCCGCGCGTCATCATTGTCATGGATAATCCTTGGGGATGTCAGTTCGTTCGCCGGTTGAATTTTCCGGGCACATTTCTGACGATAACCAGAACCTACAGGAGTCCCGTTACGCAGTCAAGGACTATTTTCCTAAATATGATTATTTTCTTTTGGACTTTGAATGGTCAGGCGGCTTTCTTCCAGCCCAGTGCCAGCAGACCCGCCCCAATCATCAGTGAACCGCCGGTGCGATTCACGATGCGCTGGACCTTTGGCTTGCGGATCGTCTGGCGCGCCATGGATGCCATCAGCGCGTAGGTACCAGCATTGAGTGTAGCGAGCACAAGGAATGTCGTTTCAAAGATCGCCATCTGGGTAAAAACCGGACGTGTCGTGTCGAGAAACTGCGGCAGGAAGGCCACGAAGAAGATGATGCTTTTCGGGTTCAGCGCCGTCACCACATAGGTATGCAGAAAAATACGCAGCGCACTTTCGTTCCTCTCCGGAGTATCACTCGTGGCGGTATCGGCAACTGGAGCGCGCCAGAGTTTGATACCGAGATAAATCAAATAGGCTGCACCGATCCATTTGAGTACAGTGAAGATGGCCGCAGAGGCAGCAAGCAGCGCACCAAGGCCGAGCATCGAGGCGGTCATAGCAGTAAAATCACCCAGCGCCACACCCGCAACGGTTGCAGCGGCAAAGCGACGGCCATGGCCAAGCGCATAGGAAATAACAAGCAGAATGGTTGGTCCGGGAATCGCCAGAAGGATTGCCGATGCCGCGACGAATGCCAGCCAATGTTCAATAGACATGCTTGTTTTCTCCCAACCTAAAAACACAGCAATCCATCGCCGCGAAACAATTGCAAGTGGAATTTTCGGCGGAATTTTCGAAAGCCCGAAACCCATCAAATCTTGGTGCGAATCCCCCTACCCCTTGTGGCATGCCAATAAAAAGAGTTAGATTTTTCCTGATGATGGGAAGGAATGAAACGGACTGCCCTGCGTTATAACGGTCATCATAAGAAGCTGTTAAGCGTAATCGGCTACACCATATCTTCGCGGGAAGACGTGGCTGACGACAGGCAGACAAGAGATTGGCATGATGAACGAGCCTCAGGCCAAAGACACTCTGGCCAAGAACAAACGCAAGCGATTCAAGGTCTCGCCACTGCTTGGACTTGATGCGTGGATTGATTCGTCGCTCTACGAGTTGCGTTTCCGCCTTGCCGAATTCTGGGAAGATACAACCATCTTCTTCCGCCGCTTCCACGTCTCAGGCTGGCGGCGCGCGGTCGTGGAGGTTCTCAGCGAAGGTTTTACCTGGGGCACCGCCGGTTCCGTGGTGATGCTGACGCTTGCCATTCCTGCCTTCCACGACACCGAAAAGAACTGGCGTACGCGCGACGATTTTGCCATTACCTTTCTTGATCGCTACGGCAACGAAATCGGCCAGCGCGGCATCCTGCATCGCAGCGCCGTGCCCATTGATGAATTGCCTGATCATGTCATCAAGGCTGTTCTTGCGACGGAAGACCGCCGCTTCTTTGACCATTTTGGCATTGATTTTCTTGGCCTTTCCCGCGCTATGACAGAAAATCTGCGTGCCAATTCCGTGGTTCAGGGTGGTTCCACCATCACACAGCAGCTGGCGAAAAACCTGTTCCTGACCAATGAGCGCAGCATTGATCGCAAGATCAAGGAAGCTTTTCTGGCGCTGTGGCTGGAATCCAACCTTTCCAAAAAGGAAATCCTGCAGACCTATCTCGATCGCGCCTATATGGGCGGCGGAACGTTCGGCATTGCGGCGGCCTCGGAATTCTATTTCGGCAAGAGCATCAAGGATGTGAATCTGGCTGAAGCCGCCATGCTCGCAGGCCTGTTCAAGGCGCCGGCGAAATATGCACCGCACGTCAACCTGCCTGCTGCCCGCGCGCGCGCCAATGTGGTGCTGAGCAATCTTGTGCAGGGCGGACTGATGACCGAAGGACAGGTTGTCGGTGCCCGGCGAAATCCCGCAACGGTTGTGGATCGCGGCCGGTCCGAAAGCCCCGATTATTTCCTCGACTGGGCGTTTGATGAAGTGCGCCGCGTTGGCCAGAAACTGCCCTCCCATACTCTGGTGGTGCGCACGACGCTTGATACGGGCATCCAGAAAGCCGCCGAGGAATCGGCTGAATATCATCTGCGCCAGTTCGGCAAGGAATATAAAGTCACGCAGGCGGCCGTCGTGGTGCTGGAGAACAACGGCGCGGTGCGGGCAATCGTTGGTGGCCGCGACTATGGCGAAAGCCAGTTCAACCGCGCCACGGCAGCGTTGCGTCAGGCGGGTTCCTCATTCAAGCCCTACGTCTATGCTGCGGCCATGGAAAAGGGCATGACGCCCAAGACCATGATTTCAGGCGGTGCTGTTTCGTGGGGCAACTGGTCGCCACAAAACTATTCCCGTCAATATCTCGGGCAGATCGATCTGACGACCGCACTGGTCAAATCGATCAACACGGTTCCAGTACGTCTCGCCAAAGATTATCTGACAACCGCGCCGATCGTAGCGCTGGCCAAAGCCATGGGCGTGGAATCGGTGATCAGTTCGCACAAGACCATGGTGCTCGGAACATCAGGCATGACCGTCATGGATCAGGCAACGGGCTATAATGTGTTTGCCACCGGCGGCATTGCCGGTATGCGCCATGCCTTCACCCAGATGAGCGACCAGAACGGCAAGGTTCTCTGGGACTGGAAGACTGATGGTGATGCGCCGCATCGCGCCCTTACGGAAAAGGCTGCATTCAATATGAACATCATGCTGTCGCAGGTGCCCGAATGGGGTACCGGACGGCGCGCGGCCCTGCCAATGACGCGCGTGGCGGGCAAGACCGGCACCACGCAGAGCTATCGCGATGCCTGGTTCGTCGGCTTTACCGGCAACTACACCGCCGCCGTCTGGTTCGGCAATGATAATTTCACGCCGACCAAGGAATTGACCGGCGGCATCCTGCCCGCCATGACATGGCAGCGCTTCATGAATTATGCGCATCAGAATATTGATCTGAAGGCGATTCCGGGTATCGATCCCACCATGCCGAAACAGGAGAAGGTGGCCGCAGCCAAACCGGCAACGGGTGACGATGTTGATGCCCTCAAAGCGCAGGAGCGTCCGCGCGTTTTGTCCAATGCGACCGTTACCTCCTTACGTGAAATCGGTCAGGCCCTGAAGGAAGCACCCGAACTGAAACTGCCCGTCCTGCCAGCGAAAGTCTCTGCGCTTTGATCGCGCAGTGCTTGCTTATGACCAGCGCTCCCGTGTAGTCCTGACTCCATGCTTCGAAATGTGCTCCTCGTCCTCATTGCCCTTGTGATTGCCGTTGGCGGCGGAACGCTGAGCGCGTGGTATGCCGTCAACCGCTTCGACGGCTTCGGCACGCTGACCGTTGGCCAATGGACCGGCTATCCCGATGCGGGTACACCGCAGTCTGACCCCTACGCCAAGGCACGGGCAGCGCGCGAGGGGGCATTTCCGCTGGGCAGTGCGGAAGGGCTTGCCTTTTATGCCTATCGTGATGATCAGGGTCAGGCTCTCAACCGCCGATGCACCTACATTATTGACGGCAACAGCCCCAATTCCCGTTTCTGGACGCTCTATACTGCCGATCTGGCGCTTATCCCGCTTGATCCGGGTGCGGACCGGTTGCCAGCCCTGCATTCACGCCAGATTTTCCGCAGTGAAAGCGGCAAGTTCGTCGTCAATGTCTCGCCGAAGGCACAAACAGGCAATTGGCTTGCCACCACAGGCGACGGCCGCATGGTGCTGGTTATGACGCTTTACGATACCCCCGTCGGCAGCAATTCCGGTCTGGTCGATATGACCTTCCCAATGGTCAAGAAGGTAGGCTGTGATGGGTAAATTCCTCCGCGCCCTGCTGTTTGGCCTCGTTGGCGCCGGTCTTGTCCATGTCGCCGTGGTGCTGCTCGTGCCCTATTATTCCGATCGGAATGCGTGGTCACGCATCTCTGATTATGGCGAGGACTGGGCGTTTCACCCGGTGGTGCGGCAAGCCACGCAGGAAACAGTGCCACTCGCGCTCGATCCGCTGTTTGAGGCGGTGGCCTGCCGCTTCGACATCACCGATCTTCCCGCCCATATCACCGGTGTTGGCACGGCGCCTTACTGGTCGATTTCGGTCTATAACCGGCAGGGCGAGAATATTTATTCAATCAACGACCGCACCGCCATTGCCGATCAACTCGATCTAGTGGTCGCCCGCCCGCTGCAGATGATCGAGCTTAACAAGACCAAGCCCGTTTCAGCAGCCAATTCGGTGCTGATCGAAGCGGATATGGATGAGGGTTTTGTCGTGGTGCGCGGCTTTGTGCCTGATCAGTCGTGGAAAGCGCAGGTTGACGCTTTCCTGAAAAGCGCCAACTGTTCGCCGCTGCTCTGATCAGTCGAGCAGACCTTCCAGCCCCTTCTGCGCTTTGGTCGCCACGAATTGCTGGATATCATAGGTCGCCAGTTTCTTCTGCCAGAACGGATCTTCGGCAAGAATCGCGCGTAAGGCTTCTTCGCTCTCGCTTCTGGCGAGGATGACGCCGCCGGTGCGCGGCACTTTGCGGCCCGATGCCAGAAATGTCCCTGATGCATAGTGACGGTCGAGAAAGGCGATATGCCCATCGATAACCGCATCAAGCTCTTCAAGCGGGGCGACGTAATTCAGCGAGACAACGTACATGGGGAGGACTCCGGGGATTGTAGTACGGATTTCATATAGGGGTGCTAGAGGATGAACAGAACAGCACAATTTCAAAAAACATCCGATTTTCGCCGATTGCAAAAACCATTTCGCCGGTTAACCTATCCGTAGAAAAAACATCCAACGCTGCAAAGAAAGCTCCCATGAAACGTCTGATCATTGCCGGAACTGCCGTCCTTCTCGCCCTTACGGTCGCACTGCCTGCCCTCGCCTTTGATCCGCAAAATGCCGAGCGTATCAAGACTTTGGTCGATACTGGCATGCAATATTACTGGAGTGGCGGCGACGTCAAAAAGGCGGAAGCGGAGATTTTCAAGGGTATCACCCTGCATGGCCGCTATGATGTGGTGGAGCAATCCTTTGCTGAGGCCTCGAAACTTGCGCCCGCACAGATGAATTTCCGTTTTGCCGTGGCCTCCTCGCAAATCCTGCAAAAGAAAGTCACCGAAGCCCGCGCCACCTACGAGGACATTCTGGCAAAGGACCCAACCTCATTCGATGCGCAGGCGTGGATCGAAGCACTCGCCCGTATTGGCAATGACGAGACGGGAGCGGCCCTCGCCCATCAGGCGCTTTCAGGGCTCGACCGTGACAAGGCGGAAGCCTACCGCCAGCGTTTTGTGCGCGCCGAACAGATCATTGCGGAAAAACCCAATGCGGATATTCCCGCGCTCAAGGGCAAGGTTATGATCGTGGCGCTTGGCTATGCACTGGCCAAGGACGGCACAATGGAAAAGCCGTTGCTTGACCGTTTGGATGTAACGCTGAAAGCCGCGCAGGCGAACCCGACGGCCCGCATCATGGTCACAGGCGGCCAGCCGCAGGCCGGTGTCACCGAGGGCGATCTCATGACCAAATGGCTGGTGGAAAAGGGTGTTGACCGCGATCGCATTCTCATTGAGGACAAATCCAAGGATACGGTCGGTAATGTGCTCAATGTCGCCAATCTCCTGAAGCGGCATACGGCTGACAGCGTTATTCTGGTGACGAGTTCCAGCCATATGCGCCGCGCCCGCACGCTGCTGGAAGATGCGCTGAAGCAATATGATATCGGCGCCAATGTTACGCCTGTCGTGGCGCTTGATGCACCGACACTGGAGGAAGCGGCAAAGGTTTCAGCGGATGAACGGCTGGTGATCTATCGCGATCTGATGCGCGTCTCGGGCCTGTGGGCCTATCCCGGTTTGCAGCAATAAATTCCGCAAACACGGAAAAATGCCTGACTGTTTGAAGCATACCCGCCGGAGAAAACTCCGGCGGGTACATTCTTTTGTGCCTGTCCTTAAAACCGGACTGTCAGATCAGCCTTGACGGCATTGTCATGAGCTTGTTGCGAGAACTGACCCGTATAGGTGACACCGATGGTTGTGGCTTTGCCGATATCAAAGGAAAGGCCAGCTTCGGCAAGCGCTGTGTCCTGTGCCAATGGCAGACCCGCAACCAACATGCCATCAGCACCGGCAAGTGCCACCGAAACATCGGGAGCCCGATCACCATAGGCGTGGCGCCAACCCGCCATGCCCCGGGCGGTGAGCACAGTCGTCCCGCTCAAGACGAAGCTGTGCGAGGCCCTGACACCCAAGGTCGTTGTTGTGAGGTCCGTTGTGCCGGATAGGCCAGACAGAGCCGTGATACCGCCAAGTTCAGCAAAATCATTGGCTTTGAGATGGGTATAGGCGGCAGCGGCAAAGGGTTCGAGTGCCGCATAGGGTGTATCAATGCGATAGGCAGCCTCGCCAAAGACCTGCACCGTGTTGGCGGCGTACTCGGCTTTGTCCGTCTCGGCGATGGAACCGAAAGCAACCTTGCGGCGCGTGCTGATCTCATGATGGGCAAAGCTGGTGCCGAGGCTCAAGGTCAACGCATCCACTTTCGTGCCGCCATAGACACCGACCTGATAGGTATCGACAGAAGCGTGACTGCGATCTGCATTCAGCGATGTATTGCCATAGCCCGCAAGCAGACCAAAGCGCCATGTTTCGGCAAGAACGCCATCAAGACCGGTGATGAGCCCGCCAGTGTTGCGGCTGAAACCAGCGGCATTGCCGTCAGTGCCCGCATGGTTGCGCGAACCATAGGCTGTGCCCCAGAGCGCAGTGGTTGACGCGGCAGGTTCAACGGCGGCAAAGGCTTCACCTGCGACCGCATTGCCCCGTTTTGTTTCAGGACCATATGCCAGCACCGGCGCCGCCTTGCTGCCTGTGGCATCACCAAAGGCGGCACGGATACGGTCGCTTGCCGCATCACGCACAAACTGGCTGTCCTTGGCCAAAGCCCCTCTGAGCGAGGCATGAATATCGCCGCCCAGAGCGTCATAATCGAGCTTTTCGCCAACTTTTGAGAAGAGAACCGTGTTCAGAAGCGGGTTGCCGAGATCAAACGTCTTGATTGCAGCCCCCACACTCTTCTGGTTATTCGTCACGGTATCGACGAGAGCGAGATTTTTCACCCGTTCTTTCAAAAGTGCTGTTTTCAGGCGGTCGGCCTCTTCCTCGGCTTTGCGCTGATCTACTGGCTGCACCGCGGTTGCGACCGGTGCCACAACCTTCGGCTGTTCGACCGGTGCTTGTACTGGCTGAGCAGGTACGTTTGCCACGGGTGGCTTTGCTTCATCAACTGGTTTTGACACTGGCTGAACCGACGCAACCACTACCGGTGGCTTTGGCTGCTCGGCAGGTGCTTGTACTGGCTGAGCAGGTACGTTGGCCACGGGTGGCTTTGGTGCATCAACTGGCTTTGGCGCTGGCTGAACCGACGCAACCACCACCGGTGGCTTTGGCTGCTCGGCAGGTGCCGGTACTGGCTGAGCAGGTACGTTTGCCACGGGTGGCTTTGGTGCATCAACTGGCTTTGGCGCAACCACGACCGGTGGCTTTGGTGGCTCGGCAAATGCCGGTACTGGCTGAACAGGTACGTTTGCCACGGGTGGCTTTGGTGCATCAACTGGCTTTGGCGTAACCACGACCGTTGGCTTTGGTGGCTCGGCAAATGCCGGTACTGGCTGAACAGGTACGTTTGCCACGGGTGGCTTTGCTTCATCAACTGGTTTTGACACTGGCGGCACCAGATCAAAGCCCAGAACCACTGTCTTATCCGTATAGGCAAGCGACGGGCTGATATAGTTATAGTGAGGAAAAACGTCGTCGAATTTCCCGGTCATCTTGCCTGCTGTCAGAATGACATAGTTCTTCTTGAACAGGCTCTCGACCGTTTCCTTTGTCAGGAGTGCCTTGTCGCCTTCCAGACGGACATTCACGATACCGCCCAAAAGATGCGCCTCTCCGTCCACGGCGATTTGGTCCGTACGGGATTTATCTTTCGTGATTTCCACGTCAAAGATACTGCCCTGTTTAAAAGTTGCATCACCTGCTTGCAGCGTACCAACGGAATTGCCCGGCGCTGCTGTACCGCCCTTCTCGACGATCAGAGTGCCAACCCTGCCGGAGCCGCCGAGTTTTGCTTTGTCCTGAACGGTTACAACACCACCCAGCTGACCATTGACCGCCAATGTTCCGGCCGCCACTTTTGTCTGTCCTTTATAATCACCGCTTTGCGCATCAAGGATCAGTTTTCCGTCTCCTGTTTTGGTCAGCCCGCCAGCGCCTGAGAGTTTTGTCGAGAGAAGGACATCAAGATTTTGGGTGTCGATGGTGGCACCGCGCTCCTTGAGGTCAAGCGGCTTGGTTGTCTGCAATGCCGAGGCCGCCTCATATCGCAGCGTTCCGCCATCCAAGGTGAGTGACGTCAGGTTGGAATTGCCTGTTATGTTCCACACCGCATTGTTTTGCAGAGTGAGATTGGCGAAGGATTTGGCATCCACCACCGCTGTGCCTGTTAGCTTGGAGGCAGCGTCGGCCGTCAGATTGAGAGTGCCGCCATCTTCAACACTCAACAGCCCGCTCGCGCCGCTGACCGTTGATCCGGTGAGATGTGCCGTCAGGGTTGTACCAATGTCCTTTACATCAATACCGACGCCTTTGTCCGACCGCAGCTTTGCATTGGTGATGGTGGCAATATTGGGGTCGATCATGTCGGCAAAAGATTGCGAAAACAATGCCGCAGACCGGTCGCCTGATACAGTGATTGAGCCGCCGATTATTGTTAGCTCGCCGCATTCACTCACTGCCACACCATATGTATCAACACCGCTGGTTGAAGTCTCGACACCATTGGCGGTTAACCGGCTGCCTTTACGAGAGGAAAGCAGACCGTGAGCATAAAGGCCTGTTGTCGTGACCTTTCCGCCAGTCAGCTCAACTACCCCCCCCTCTTGCGCCTCAGCGCCGATTGCTAGGTCTCCTTTGGTTGAAAGGCTGAGATTCTTCCCCGAAATGTGCGATTGGGAACCAAATGAGGAAAGCGCTCCTGCGTAAGGTCCCGATGCTTCCACCGTGGTGCCTTCGAGTAAATTGATCGTTCCACCGTCCAGAGCCAGCACCCCGTCAGCCTGCTTGCCTGACGTCACGACCTTTCCGCCTGTCAGTGTAATCGAGCCACCCTTCTCCGCCATAACCCCGACTGCTTCGTCTCCCTTGGTGAAAATCTCGGCACCCTCGGCCGTTATTTGGCTGCCTTTCTCATAGGAAACAAGACCGTCAGCTTTCCTGCCTGTTGTCGTTACAGTTCCTCCGGTCAGCTTAACCAACCCTTCACCAAGGGCCTTAGCGCCATCTGCGGTCTCTCCCTTGGTTAAAATTGTAAGATTTTCCCCCGAAATGCTCGACCGGGGATCCCATGAAAGAAGCGCTCTTGCATTGTTTCCCGATGTATTGACCGTGGTGCCTTCGGATAATGTGATCTTTCCACCCTTCGCAGCCACCACCCCGCTGGCATCGTTGCCGCCAGTGTTGATCACCAGCGGTGTACTACTGGTGATGACACCTTCCTTGTTGCGGGCGATCAGCGCACTTCCCGCTCCCCCATCGGTTTTGCCAGTGTCGTAGGTTCCGCTTGCGATTTGCGTCTTGCCGTCGGCAATCACGTTGACTGACGGGAGTTGGACCTTATCCACGACCGGTTTCGGCTGCTTATCGCTAGCCGGTTTCGGCTGCTGATCCTTATCCACGACCGGTTTCGGCTGCTTATCGTTAGCCGGTTGCGGCTGCTGACCGTTAGCCACAACCGACGGCGGCTGCTTATCGCTAGCCGGTTTCGGCTGCTGATCCTTATCCACGACCGACGGCGGCTGCTTATCGCTAGCCGGTTTCGGCTGCTGATCCTTATCCACGACCGGTTTCGGCTGCTTATCGCTAGCCGGTTGCGGCTGCTGATCCTTATCCACGACCGGTTTCGGCTGCTTATCGCTAGCCGGTTGCGGCTGCTGACCGTTAGCCACAACCGACGGCGGCTGCTTATCGCTAGCCGGCTTCGGCTGCTGATCCTTATCCACGACCGGTTTCGGCTGCTGATCCTTATCCACGACCGATGGTGGCTGCTTATCGCTAGCCGGTTGCGGCTGCTGACCGTTAGCCACGACCGATGGCGGCTGCTTATCGCTAGCCGGTTTCGGCTGCTGATCCTTATCCACGACCGACGGCGGCTGCTTATCGCTAGCCGGTTGCGGCTGCTGACCGTTAGCCACGACCGATGGCGGCTGCTTATCGCTAGCCGGCTTCGGCTGCTGATCCTTATCCACGACCGGTTTCGGCTGCTTATCGCTAGCCGGTTTCGGCTGCTGATCCTTATCCACGACCGGTTTCGGCTGCTTATCGTTAGCCGGTTGCGGCTGCTGGCCCTTATCCACGACCGACGGCGGCTGCTTATCGTTAGTCGGTTTCGGCTGCTGATCCTTATCCACGACCGGTTTCGGCTGCTGGCCTTCGCCCGTCTTCACCGAATTCTCACTGGTTTTGATCGGGTTCTCACCGGTCTTGACAGGGTTGTCACTAGCCTTGATTTTGTCGCTGTCCAGCTTTTGCTTAGCAGCCAATTCTTGCTGCTCTTTGACCAATTTTTGTTCTGCTTCGGTCTTGGCAGCAGGTGTCAGATCAAAGCCCAGAACCACTGCCTTATCCGTATAGGCAAGCGACGGGCTGATATAGTTATAGTGAGGAAAAACGTCGTCGAATTTCCCGGTCATCTTGCCTGCTGTCAGAATGACATAGTTCTTCTTGAACAGGCTCTCGACCGTTTCCTTTGTCAGGAGTGCCTTGTCGCCTTCCAGACGGACATTCACGATACCGCCCAAAAGATGCGCTTCTCCGTCCACGACGAGTTGGTCCGTACGGGATTTATCTTTCGTGATTTCCACGTCAAAGATACTGCCCTGTTTAAAAGTTGCATCGCCTGCTTGCAGCGTAGTACCAACGGAATTGCCCGGCGCTGCTGTACCGCCCTTCTCGACGATCAGACTGCCAACCCTGCCGGAGCCGCCGAGTTTTGCTTTGTCCTGAACGGTTACGACACCGCCCAGCTGACCAATGACCTCCAGTGTTCCGGCCGCCACTTTTGTCTGTCCTTTATAATAATCGCTTTGCACATAAAGGATCAGTTTTCCGTCTCCTGTTTTGGTCAGCCCGCCAGCGCCTGAGAGTTTTGTCCAGAGACCGACATCAAGATTTTGGGTGTCGATGGTGGCACCGCGCGCATCGAGGTTAAGCGGCTGGTTTATCTGCAATGCCGAGGCCGCCTCATATCGCAGCGTTCCGCCATCCAAGGTGAGTGACGTCAGGTTGGAATTGCCTGTTATGTTCCACACCGCATTGTTTTGCAGAGTGAGATTGGCGAAGGATTTGGCATCCACCACCGCTGTGCCTGTTAGCTTGGAGGCAGCGTCGGCCGTCAGATTGAGAGCGCCGCCATCTTTAACACTCAACAGCCCGCTCGCCCCACTGATCGTTGATCCGGTGAGATCCGCCTTCAAGATTACACTAGGGCCCGTTACAGTAATGCCGACGCCTTTGTCCGATCGCAGCGTCGCATTGGTGATGGTGGCAGTGCTGGTGTTCATCGCCTTGCTAGAAGATAGCGCATGCAACGCCGCAGCCTTGTCGCCTAACGCAGTGACTGAACCGCCGGTGATCGTTAGCTTGCTGCCATCCGATACTATTGCACCATGTGCTTCGGCACCGCTTGTTGACAGCTCGACATTATTAGCCGTCACCGTGCTGTCTTTACCCAAGGACATCAGACCGAAAGCACCCTTGCCTTTTGTGGTCAGCTTTCCGCCGGTCAGCTCAACCGAGCCTCCATCTTGCGCCGTAGCCCCGGCTGCTTCGTCTCCCTTGGTTAAAATGGTGAGTTTCTTCCCCGAAATGTGCGACAGGGCGCCCGATGAGAGAAGCGCTCTTGCACCCTTTCCCGATGTATTGACCGTGGTGCCTTCGAACAATGTGATCTTTCCACCCTTCTCAGCCCACACCGCGGTGGCGTCGTCACCGCCAGTGATGATTGTCAGCGGCGCGGCACTGGTGATGACGCCCTTCTTGTTGCGGGCGATTAACGCGCTTCCGGCACCCCCCTTAACTTTGCCAGTGTCGTGGGTTCCGTTTGCGGTTTTTGCTGTGTCGTCGGCAATCACGTTGACCGACGGGAGTTGGACCTTGCCATCGCCAGCCGCGACAATGTTGCCACCACCATTGTTTTCAAGCTGCGGACTATTTGTATTCGTATTTGTAGTTGTAGTTGTATTTGTCTTTTTAAGCTGCGGATTTACATTCAAGAATGGATTCCCTTGATAGTTCGACGTCTTGCCCTTCGCCGGTTCTCCCCCCTCACTGGAATAGGCAGCCGTGAGCAGCAGCGCTACACAGACGCCGCGCAGGAGATGGTTGCGAAATCTGGAATGGCAACGGGAATTTGGGCGCACAGGGGCAGCCGCAGCTTTGGCGTGAAAAGACATAAAATATGGTTCCCAACATAGGTGACAGATGAAAAACAAAGGACGTTGAAATACGAATCAATATGATTTTTAATACCACCGTTAGAATCGAATATATTGTGCTGCGTCAATGACTTATTGAATATCCGCATAGGATTTTAGTCGTACAAGACATAAGGCTAACGCCTCTTGACCCTGAATATCCGGCTGAGGACACTGCCCGGTAAACTGGTGGTAAAACCTGTTTCACGCATAAAAAACCCGCCGGAGTTTCCCCGGCGGGCGGCATTTCAGCATGGGTCCTTAGAACCGGATCGTCAGATCAGCCTTGAGGGCATTGTCGTGGTTCCGGTCGGAAAACTGGCCAGCATAGCTGACACCGATGCTGGTGGCGTTGCCGATGTCAAAGTCGAGGCCAGCTTCGATAAGCGCTGCATCCCGGGCCGTGCCCAGACCCTTGATCGAGAAGGCGCGGCCGCTTGCAAAGGCCATGGATGCATCGGGCGCCGTATCGCCAAAAGCATGTTTCCAGCCCGCCATGCCACGGGCAGTGACCATGGTCTTTTCGCTTAAAGCGAAGCTGTAGGAGGTGCGCAGCCCAAGGGTGGTCGTGGTCAGATCTGTCGTGGCCGACGCGCCTGACAGGGCAGCAACCCCGCCGGTTTCCCTGAAATCATCGGCTTTCAGGTGGGTATAGGCCACGCCAGCAAAAGGCTCGAACATCACAAAAGGTGTATCAATGCGATAAGCGGCCTCGCCAAAGACCTGCAACGCATTGGCGGCGTAGGATGCGCTGTCGGTTTCAGCCATCCGGCCAAAACGGATTTTGCGGTTGGTATCGATGGCATGATGGGCAAAGCTGGTGCCAAAGCTCAAGGTCAGCGCGTCCATTTTCGTGCCGCCATAGACACCCAGCTGATAACTATCGGCGGAGGCGGACGAACCGGCACCATGCAGCGATGTGTTGCCATAGGCAGCCAGCACACCCAGCCGCCATTTTTCCCCAATCCTGCCATCCACGCCGGTGACAATGCCACCAATGTTGCGGCTATAGGCAGCGGCATTGCCATCGCTCTGCGCATGGCCCCATGAACCATAGGCATGGCCCCAGATATCCGTGGTGGGAACAGCCGAATTGAACCCAACCGCCGGGCCCTTGACCGTGCGTTCCGTCAGCGCGGCGTGATAACCTGAGGCATCGGTGAATGCCGCCCTGATCCGGCTATTGGCCGCATCGCGGATAAAGCGGCCATCTTCGGCCAGAACGCTGCGCACCGAGGCATAAATATCACCCGACGGCGCATCATAGTTCAAAACCTCATTTTTGCTGGAAAAGAGCACAGCGCCCAGCAGTGGATTGCCAAGGTCAAGCTGCTTTATGGCTTCGCCTACACTCTTCTGGTTGGGTGAGGTTGCATCTGCGAGAACAATATTTTTAACCTTTGCCTCAATACGCTGCATTTTCGACTGATCTGTTTCAGGCTTTGTGCCGCCATCCGGATGACCGCCGGGTTGCGGCTGTTGATCCGTCGTCCCTTCCAATGGCTTGCCGGTGTCCGGATCAATCAAATCAAAGCCAACAGCCACAGCACTCCCATCGGCAGCATAGGTCAGGGATGGAGAGATATAATTATATTGTGGGGTGATGGTTTCAAAAGCGCCGTTGATGCGCTTGTCCGACGTCAAAATCGTATAGTGTCCGAGAAACAAATCCTGCATCTGCTGCTCGCTCATGGGCGCTTCCTGACCGGCAAACCGCAGATTTACGCGGCCGCCCGAAAGTGTGACATCGCCCGCAACGGCCAAACGATCCGAAAGGCTTTTATCCGGAGCAATTTCAACATCGAAAAAACTGCCCCGGTCAAACGTCGCATTACCCGTCACATGCAGCGTGCCGACCGGATCTCCCGGAGCAACCGTGCCACCGGTATGCGCTGTCAGATCGTGTACCGTGCCATTGCCCAGAAGCAAACCGCCGGCGTGGACAGTAACATCCTGGCTGTTTCCGCCAATGAAGGCTGTGCCGCCATTAACGGTAACATTGCCGCTCACACCGCCGGAATGAACGCTCAATAGAGTGTCGTCATGGACCTGAATGTCGCCGCTGGTGCCATAAATGAGCGCGCTTCCGCGATGCAGCACCACATCTTCAACCGTCCCTTTGGCACCAACACGCATCTGCCCGCCGCTGATTGAGACGTGCCCGGCCTTTCCATCGACAAAGGCATCGCCGCTATTCACGGTCAGAGCGCCGATCTCGCCCTCATCCTTGACATGCAAAAGCCCGCCAGTGTTGACAAATGTATCGCCGCTTAGACCGTAAATGTAAGCATGGCCGCCATCCACGAGCAGATCATGCGTTTCGCCCTGTTCGCCGACAGTCAGAATTGCGCCTTTCCCAACCGCAACATTGCCGGTCTCCCCGTCGACCCAGGCAGCTCCATTGTTCGGCGTCAGATCTCCGTGCATATCCCCATTGTCTACCAGCACATGGCCGTTGCCCTCCACGGTGATGTTGCCACTTGGGGCGTCCAATAGTTTAAGCCCGCCGCTGAACCTGACATTCTCAAACATTTTCATTTCCCCGGGAGCCACCGGGCCGTCCGTGTCATCAGAACGTTGAGACCCGATGAGCATATTTTGCTCAACGACTTCTATTGATTGCAGCTCCGCATCGTTGCCCGGATTTGCCGCATCCGATGATGGGATTTCCTGCGCCTTTACGGCGCTGAAACCCGCAGTCACGATCAATGCGGCGCAGGCGCTTTTCAACAACTGATTGCGTAAGGTTGCGGTAAGGCTGTGACGTGCGGATACACCCGCACTTTTGGCGTGAAAATACATTGAAATATCGTCCCTAATATTCGTTGCTGTTCAAAAAAGATGGCGACAGGCCAATCGGTATTCGTGCGTACTACTATAGTTCAAAGAGACGATAATTGCCGTGAATGCGCAATCGGTGAATCTACCTAGTACAACCTGCGGTCATGGTTGCCGCGAGAAGATGGTGAGAGGTTCTCGTTTATTTACAGATGCTTAGAAATATTATTGGGACAATGCGCTGTATAGGATTGGCGTAATACCGGTGGGCTTTTACAGCGCACGGTACTATTCAAACGAGATCAGATGACCGGGGCCTGTCATCACCGGGCGGGATAGCGCAAGCAGATCTGGTCGGAATTTCGCCCCGACGAACCCTATCGCGCGGGCGAGCCTCACTCAGCTTGGTTGCGGTGTCGGATCAAAAAACCGGCTGCCCGGCTTGTCCTTGTCACGGGTGCGATTGTCTTTCGCAACGCGCTCATAGCGCACGCCCGGAAAAATCATGATCTGCGCGGGTGCGGTCCGCGGTTCGGATTTGGTTGCCATGCGCTGGCGCATGGCGCTGCTTGGAAAACTGATGACAAAACCCATTTCATCCATCCGTCTGCTCTGTTGATCTCCTTGATACGCAACGCTTCATGCTTGCTGCCATCTGGCCAGGGCGCTGATAACGCGGCAGCCCCGCCACCCCTTTGGGGTGCTGATCGATCCCGATCAGCTCGCGCGCGTTTATTTCGCGCATAATTTCATTAGACACCCCGATGGTTAACGGGTTGCTAACGCTTCGTGGCTAATTTTAGCCATGGTTTGATAGCGTCCTTGAGTGTTCGAGTGGAGTGTGTTCGTGAAGTATCCTGAGTTTCGGGCACTTGAAGACCGCAATGGCGGCAGCAAGGCTGACGATCTCCTGACCGCGTCCATCACCGCCTTCTGCTGCGTCGCAAGACCGGCAAAGAGCGATGCCCGTCAGCTTGAGGATCTTGCCGTTCCGCTTCTCGCCCTCGCCTCGCCGCGCGTGCGCCGTCATGCGGCCGCCGCCCTTTCCGAAATGCCCCACGCGCCGAAACGTCTGATTCTCGCGCTTGCTGCGGATGATGTGGATATTTCCGCGCCATTGCTGCTGCGCTCGCCGGTTTTGAAACCGGCTGATCTCATCGGCCTTATCCAGCAAAAAGGCATCGGCCATGCCCGCGCCATTGCGCGGCGGCAGATCGAGGATGCTGCGCTTCTGCAAACCCTGCGTCATTTTCACGACCCGGCCATTGACCGCGCCCTGGCGCTGCAGACCGGATTGCCCGTCAGCCAAGAGGAAGAGCCTTTGGACCGTGTGGAAACAGAATCGCCGCGCCTGCGCGAAACCCGTGAGGCACTGCGCGCCCTGATGCGCGATACGGATGCCGGGCTTTCCACGGATCAGGCGCTGGCGGACCATTTGATTGATGCTGCACTTCTCGACCAAACACACTTCTTCCGTGGCGAATTCGCCAAGGCGCTCGATCTCGACAATGAAACGGCTGAGCGTATCATCGGCCATAGCCTGAATGCGGAGCTGACAATTGCGCTGGCCTCGCTGGGCCTATCAGCGGAAGCGGCGCATCTGGTGCTGACAGGGCTTTTCGGCCTCGTACACAAGGATCTGCACTCGCTGCGCCTCTTCGTCCAATCCTACCGGCAGATCGATCAGGACAAGGCGCAGGCGACCATCAATCGCTGGAAGACCGAGGAAAACTCGCAAAAGCTGCGGCAGAAATTGCGGGAAATGGCGGCGGATTTCGAGCGTGGCGGCACCGGGTCATCAACGCGCAAAGTATCCTGATCGCAATCAGTCCTTGGCGAGCGGAAACAGTTCGCTACGCTCGCCGCGATAATCCTCAATCTCGATAATCCACAAATCCCGATCCCAGCGCTTTTGCTTTTCCAGATCGGCGTCGACGTCGCTTTCGGCAGTGGATGATTTCAACGGGGTGAACTGCCGCTCATCCGGCTTTGCCTCGTCATAGACCATTTGCGGCGCCGGACCGAACAGGTCATAGGTGCCGTCAGGATTGCGGAGTTTGATGAAGATCGCGCCAGCTTCACTCGCGCCTTTATTGCTGAGGGCGGCAAAAGCACCCGTGCCATTGATACGGCGCACCAGTGCGGAAACCCAGAACTCCGATGTCAGACGCATTGCACTTCTCCAGTAACCACCCCGATCAATTGATCAGGCCGATTTCCTGCATTTTGGCAAATAGTTTCGCATCCGGCTGGCCAGTAACCGGCAGCTTGAACAGGGTCTGGAACTCCTTGATGGCGTTCTTCGTATTGGCACCAACCTTGCCGCTGATCTCTACCTTGTCATTGCCGAAGGCGCGCAGGCCAGCCTGAATACGGACGATCTCCGCCGGAGCAAGATTGCTTGCGGGTTGCTCGGCCGTATTTGCTGGCATCTTGTCGTCAGATCTGGCTGAGACGGTCTGAACGGTTGACTTCTCCTGACCATGATCAGGCTTGGCCGCCGGTATGGCGATGCTGGCAGTGGTGTCGCTGGCATTGCCGACAGCGGGCTGGGTCTCGATCCCCATTTCCGCCGATGCCTTGCGGTAGGCCTCGATGGCGGCGCGGGTTCCCTTGCCCGCAAGGCCGTCCACGGCACCGTTGTAGAAGCCGAGCGCCAGCAATTTCTGCTGCATCTTCGCCACTTCCGGATCACCGCCGGGTGCCAAAACAGGGTCGCCATTGATGGCCGCAGCTACAGGATCAGGATTGGCCTGCGGCACGGGCACCGAATTGACTTTTCGTATAGGCGCGTCAACAGAACTCTGCTTTTGCGGGGTACCGAATACGGTGCCGTCATGCTTGATCGGCTTGAACACCAGTTCCGGACGGGTGCGGAAGAATACTCCGTCATGGCCCTGCGGCTGATACCACAGCGCATTGGCCGATATGAAACCAAGGGTTACAAGAAAGGCTGTTGCACCCCCTGTGATAGTCGGATTGCGGGCAATCAGCCCGCCGATTCCAATGGCAATAGCAGCCATACGGCCGCGCTTGGGGGCGCGGCGCTTTTTGCTGTCAGGCCGATTTACGGGCTTCCGCATGGGAACCTCCCTCACTGTCGCTGTCCGCTCTGAACTCAACAATATTGACCGGTTCAAACGGAACCGGCTCGATGCGCGGACCGGCGAGTGGAATGAGAACATTGACCACCGTGCCCTGTCCGGGACGGCTGCGAATATCCATCTGGCCGCCATGCAGGCCGATCAGGCCCTTGACGGTTGCAAGACCAAGGCCGGTGCCTTCGTGCTTGCGGGTATAGTCATTCTGCACCTGACGGAATGGCTGGCCCAGCGTCTGCAGATCGGCTTCGGCAATGCCGATACCGGTATCGCTGACGGAAAAGGCCAGCATGTCATCATGGATGCCCGCATCAATGGTGACTACACCACCGCTTTCGGTGAACTTGACCGCATTGGACACCAGATTGATCAGCACCTGCTGAATGGCGCGCTGGTCGGCAACGACGGCGCCGATATGCCTGCCCACACGATCACACAGGGTGACATTCTTCTGCGAGGCCTGATGCGCCATCATGTCATGCACCATGGTCACGGCATCCTTGAAGGCAAAGCTTTCGGCCATGATCGGATAGGTTCCAGCCTCAATCTTCGACACGTCGAGGATTGCATTGACCACGGAAAGCAGATGCGTACCTGATTGGTGTACAAGCTCAACATATTCGCGCTGGCGGGCATCCGGCAGCTTGCCGCAAATCTCCTGCAGCAGCACGTCGGAGAAACCTATGATGGAATTCAGCGGCGTGCGCAATTCATGGCTGACAGAAGCAAGGAAGCGGCCCTTGGTGATCTCGACCGTTTCCACCTGCGTGCGGGCTGCCTCCAGCGCGAAGCGGTCAGCAACGGCGCTCGAAATATCCGACGCCACAACCACGAAACCATCAGCCTGACTGTGCGGCACGGCGGACAGGCGGTAAGTGGCAAAGCGAACCGTATGCGCTGCGCTTGCAGCCACACAGCGCAACTTTACTTCCGTGGAAGCTCCGGCCACGCCGCCGCGCAAATCCGACAGGAAGGAAAGGAAATGCACGCGGTCGGATATATGCACACGGTCGAGCAAAGCCGTGCCGATCAAAAGGCTGCGGGCCATGCCGAAATGCGCCTGCGCCTTGCAGGAAAGCGAATTGATCATGCCGTCACGGCCAAGGCCGATCACTACACCTTCAATGGCATTTTCAAGATCGGCCACCCGATCATCGCGGCGGGCCGCATGGCCACGCGCAACCAGCGCGCTGGCTGTGCGGGCGAGCAATGAAGCGCCATAACCAAACGAAGCGAGCAGCGAAAACGCTGTCAGGGTGACATTGCCTCCCATCCACATCGACACACCGAAGAGGATCGCAAGCACGGTGGCGGCGATAGCTGCCGATGTAGCAAGGGATTTCTGCGAGCGATAGACAAACCAGGCTTCAAGCGGGATAGCAGCAGCCATGATCCAGAGCAGAAGATTGGCTGATGGTCCGGTGACACCGATCACACCAATCGCAGCGCCATAGGATGCAAGTGCAGCCAGAGCCAGTATTGTGCTGTTGCGCACAAGCGAAAGCGCGCCGCAGAAAATCATCGGCAGGGCAAAAACCCCGACGCCAAGGCTCAGCATGCCACCGGCTTCACTAAACAATGTATGGCTGGTGAGAAGAGCAATCGCCAGCAACACAGGCATAACCAGAAATGCACCGGCCATGCGGGCGTCCCTGTCGCGTTCGGCGGCGCCGGCAACAGATGTGCTCACCCAGCGCTTGCAGTGGCGCCTGAAGGCATCAGCAATCTTGGGCAGTGTGACGGAATGAATCGGCACCAGTTTTTTCCTGCTATCCGTAAGATCCAGCCGGGGCCAAATGCTTGACGGTCATTTCAATGTCGCCGTTAACCTTCGCAGACGAGGCTTTAAGGAAAGGATAAAACCGGGGCACCAGATGCCTCTCACAACCGGTTTCGAACGAATGTGGGAGGGCTTTTCAATGCATGGTAAATGAAGAGTTTCGGGTTGCCGCCCATTTGCCCATCGAATCGGGAAAGCGGCAATTTCGCCGCCAAGATTTCTTAATCCTTGGTTTCTATGATCACTCAAATGCAAAACCGCGTCGCAACGGGTTTTTGCCGTCTGTGTGGCAATGTCGAAAGCAAATTGGGTATCGACAGAGGATTTTGAAATGTTCTTCCTGATCAGGTTTGCGATCAAGTTCTGCTTCTGGATGATGCTGATCTCGCTGTTCATTCCCGGCGGGCCGAGAGACAATCCGCAAGGGACGCCACAGCCCGGCCCGCTTGAGGCTTTCTTTGCTGCGCGCGCCACGATCAGCGATCTCAGCCAGTTCTGCACACGCAATCCCGATGCCTGCGAAACGGGCAAGGCCGCGCTTAACAATGCAGGCGTTCGCGCTGGCGAGGTTGCCAAAGTCGGCTATCAGTATCTCGACACACAGCTTGGCAACAAGACAAACAAGGCGGACGCGGCGGTAGCTGCCGCACATGAAGACGCCGAAGCCAAACCTATCGCAGCCTCGACGAGCCAGAGTGATCTGATCAAAGCAAAACTGCGCGAGATGGCGCTGCGCGAAATTCTCGACGTCGCCATTCGTCAGCGCGAACAGTCGGGTGCCGTCGACAACAAAACCACCGGCACCATTGTAAAGAAGTAAGCCCTGCGACAGGAAAAACGGTGACGTGGAGGCTTCCCGTCACTATATGTGCCTAATCACAGCAGAGACTTGTTTTATGGCACAGACAATTGACGACATTATCGCGGATTTTGACTTTCTTGACGATTGGGAAGACCGCTACCGCTATGTCATTGACTTTGGCCGCGAACTGAAACCTTATCCCGACACCGCCCGCGATGCGGAGCATAAGGTCAATGGCTGTGTCAGTCAGGTCTGGCTGAAAAGCACATTGAGCGAAGGCACGGACCCGGTGATCGAGTTTGTCGGTGATTCCGATGCGCATATCGTGCGCGGTCTCGTGGCGATTATGATGGTGCTCTATTCCGGCAAGAAGGCATCGGAAATCCTCGCCGTCGATCCGGAAGCGATCCTGAAGAAACTGGGCCTGAATGAAAACCTCACACCGCAGCGTTCCAACGGATTACGCTCCATGATTGGCCGTATCCGCAGCGAGGCGCAGGCTTCCCTCGGGTCAGCCCACGCCACACAGCATTGAAGATACAAGACTGGTGATATGGTTCGTGAGAGCGCACCACCACGCCTGATTTTTCTGCAAGTTTCCACCCCCCTCTGTCCTGTCGGACATCTCCCCCACAAGGGGGGAGATCAGCTGTGTTACCGTCTTTGCACAATCTGAAACAGTTCCGGTTGTGCAAAGGCGTTCATGCGAATGTGATCTCCCCCCTTGTGGGGGAGATGCCCGACAGGGCAGAGGGAGGTGCATATCTCATCCCAACGCCGGAGCGCTCGTAGAACAATCCCCATACCCTACTGCATCGAAGGGCGATAATCCTCGGTTCCCCAGTGAATAATGCGCTGGGATCGCCGTGCCGGTGATGGCGGATAGTAATGCCGATCCAGTACCGCCAGCGCTGTCTTCAGGATCAGTTTCGCCGAACGAACGGGCCATTGACGTTCGCGCTCGATAACCTCCAGCCCTTTCAGGAAGCAGCAGACATCGATTAATACGCCTGACAGTTCAGGCCCGACTGCTTCCAGCGCCCGCTCCACCCGTAGCCGCGCCGCCAGTGCGGCGTCGGTGATTTCAAGCACACCATTGCCACTGCGATGGCGGGCGCCTGAACCGGTAACATTCCAGTTGACGCCGAGCGACGGCATCAGATTGCCCAGCGTGTAGTCACTGCGCAGCCGCTCGCCAGCCTTAAATGCTGCGTCGCTGATCAAAGGCTTGCCGGATGCATCCTTACGCTTGTGCAACAGGCCAAGCGGAGATTCCGCTTCGTTACGGCGCACATGCACCGAACCATTGCTGTCATCAAGCACAATGACTGCATCGCTGCGATGCTGGGCGGCATAGGCATCTGCTCCACCGTCCAAGCGGCGCAGGAACGCCCTGCCCGTGTCGGTGATTATGAGCTTGCCGCCGCGTGAATGGGCCAATTCTTCGCGAACAGCATGATCAATCGTCGACCGCGCGACGGAAATTGCACCGCCTGCTGCACTCTCGAGCGTGCGCTTTGCATTGCCTGATGCAACGACCTCCGCCGGTGCCTTGAGGAGGAAACACAATAATCTGCGCACCAATCGCCCGTTGCTGACCTCACTCATCGGCGCACCATGCCGCTGCGCAGGAAGGCGGCCCTCAGAATATTCTCGATGGTATTGATGATGCGGTCAAACTCCGGCTCGTCGCGCATATCCTCAATGAGATGGCAGGCATGATTGACCGTGCTGCGGTCACGCCCAAAAGCGCGCCCGACCTCTGACATGCTCAGCGACAATGTGACATGAGCCACATACATGCCGATCTGCCGGACCCGCGCCACCGAACGCTCGCACCGGGAGTGCGAGCGAAGATCACGGCCACTGACATTGAAAAAGCCTGAAAGAATATCGATAACACTGTCGCAGACCTGAAAAAGACGCTCATCCAACGGCTCGTTATCATCGGGAATGAATGGCTTGATTGCCCGCTGCCTTGAACGACGCTGACGAAGAATATCGATCATCGCCCGCGCTTCGGTGACAGAGCTGATCAAATGAGGGAAATTCTCGGACATTCTCGCTCCACTTCATTTATAGGAATATCTTCTTATAATATTCCCATCAAGACCGTGGATAAGTTTTGCCTGACAAAAGCATTAATGAATTGTTTTGTAATATATATTTCTTGTATCTGCGTCATTTTATAGGACTCTTGTCCTACACTCGTTGCAACACTCCATAATGCCCCATCCCACATCAAGGATGGAACCATGGCGCATATCGACTGGATAAAAGAACGGCAGGCTTTTCTGGCCACCAGAGAAGCCGAGCGTGAGAGCGCGCGGCAACGCCTCGCATTGCAAATTCTCTGCGGCGAGGACCTCGACACCATAATCACCCTTAGCGCTGCAGACAGGTTGAACTATTGCAGGCGGTTAAAGCGACTGATTGAGAGAGAAAGGATAAAGGGCGGCAAGGGACACTGGAGCTATGATCTTAACCGCCATATCGGCCTCAAACAGGCTCTGGATACATTGCAGAAGTCCATGCAGGTTTCCGTCCGTGCGGATTGAGGCACAAACGAAAACGGCGCCGAGGGGCGCCGTCTTTGCAAATCATTCGTGAGCAGCTTATTAAGCGGCCTTCTTGCGCTTGCGGCCGAGGCCCATGTTCTTGGCCAGACGCGAACGAGCAGCGGCGTAGTTCGGTGCAACCATTGGATAGGACGCATCCAGATCCCACTTTTCGCGGTACTGTTCAGGGGTAAGGCCATAATGGGTCATCAGGTGACGCTTCAAAGACTTGAACTTCTTGCCGTCTTCGAGGCATACGATGTAATCGTCCGCTACGGATTTCTTTGGGTTGATTGCAGGCTTTGGCTTTTCCTGAATCGTGACGACTGCTTCTGCACCACTACCGACCCGACCAAGAGCAGCGTGAACATCAGCAATAAGCGCCGGAAGATCGCCAGATGGCACTGAATTATTGCTTACATAAGCAGCAACCAATTCAGCGGTCAGCTCCAGAAGAACATCACCGGCAGCTGTGTTTGAATTGTCGAATGTTGTCATCAAAGTCCAAATCCTTCATCTAATTTGAAAAGTGGGTATTACTCGGGAAAGCAAGCAGTATAAATCTGCAAATATCAGAAATCCTGACACTGATGGCCACACTGTATTCAGGATAGAGCACAAATTGTCAAATCAATACTTCACCAAAAAAAGAAATATTTGTAATTTTTCCTTGATATAGAATTTACTTGGGCCTTCACGGTGATTAAGGCAAGAAAGCCAAAATCCGATTAAACATGTGATAACATAAATGTTCACACGTGAACATCCATACAACACCACTAAGACCAAAAATGGCGAAAATGAGGAACCAATCCTCATTTCACAAGCATTCTATAATAACGGATATTGCTGAGTGCGGTTGCGAAACCTACGATAGAATAACTCATGACAATATTCTTCGAGTTCTGTTTTTGACCAAATAGACAATTTACGCGCAATATGAACAAAAAAACCACAAAACCACGTCAACCGGCCAAAATGTATCGCTAAATCAGCCGAAACTGCCCTTTCACCAGCCCATATCAACGCATTTGCATAAATAACGGCAGTATTGTTGCAAGAAATTATGTGCAACATTTTATTTATGAAGATGTTCGCTCCACTGGTAAAACAATCTGGAATAGAAAAAGGCAAAGGTACGGTATTGCACGTAATGGTTGTAGTTCTGTGGCTCCGCTCTGCTTCTTAAGCAGGATTGACGAATCCTTTGCAGATGTGATCATCGTATGCTTTGGCAAGAGTCTGATATGCTGGCGCGATCGACGTCGCCCATCCTGCCCATCCTATCCACTGCACCTGAAAGCATTTTATGACCAACACATCCCGTTTCATCACCCTTCCCGCTCCCCAATCCGCCAAGCACCCGGTTTCCGATACGCGCCACGGTATAACGCGCGTGGATGACTATGCGTGGATGCGTGCTGAGAACTGGCAGGAGGTTTTCAAGGACCCATCGACGCTCGATCCTGCGATCCGCAGTCATCTGGAAGCGGAGAACGCCTATCAATCGGCATTGATGGCCGATACCAAAGCATTGCAGAGCAAACTTTTTGAAGAGATGAAAGGCCGCATCAAGGAGGATGACTCCTCGGTCCCGTCAAAGGACGGACCTTATGCCTATGGCACTTCCTACAAAACGGGCGGGCAGCATCCACGTTTTTTCCGCACACCACGCGATGGTGGTGAGCAGACCATGCTGCTGGACGGCGATCTGGAAGGCGATGACAAGGCCTATTTCAGTCTCGGCTCCGCCGACCATTCCCCTGACCATTCAAAAATGATCTGGGGTTTTGACGATAAGGGTTCTGAATTCTACACGCTCAAAGTGCGCGATCTGACAACGCTGGCCGATGCGGATGATCTTGTCAGCGACACATCTGGCGGCGGTGTATGGAACGCCCACTCCAACGGCTTTTACTACACAAGAGTGGATGCCAATCATCGCCCTTCACGTCTTTTCTATCATGAACTTGGCCAGCCCGAGAGCACCGACCGCCTGATCCACGAAGAGAAAGACCCCGGTTTCTTCATGGGCGTCGGCTGCAGTTCGCTTGATGATTTTATCTTCATCGATTGCCATGATCATGAAACTTCCGAGGTCTGGCTGCTTGATGCCAGAAATGCCGCTTCGGAACCAAAGCTTGTTGCTGCACGTCAGACCGGCGTGGAATACAGCCTGACCGAAGGCGGCGATGTTTTCTACATCCTGACCAATGCCGATGGTGCCAAGGATTTCAAAATCATGAGCACGCCGGTCACAGCGCCTGAGCCGGAAAACTGGACCGAAGTGGTTGCCCACAAAGCGGGCCGCCTGCTGCTCGGTCATGGTGCTTACAAGGATCATCTGGTTTGGCTGGAGCGTGAGAACAGCCTGCCCCGTATCATGATCCGCAATCGACATTCGGGTGAAGAACATGCCATTGCCTTTGACGAAGAGGCTTTCTCGCTCGGCCTGCAGGGCAGTCCTGAATATGACAGCGAAGTCATCCGCTTTTCCTATTCATCGATGACCACGCCTTCGCAGCTTTATGATTACAATATGCGCACGCGTGAGCGGACCCTGCTGAAAACACAGGAAGTGCCCTCCGGCCACAACCCGGATGATTACATCACCCGGCGTTTGCTGGCTCCGGCCTCCGACGGCGAAACCGTGCCGGTTTCCATCGTCTATCACCGTGATACGAAACTGGATGGCTCTGCGCCCTGCCTGCTCTATGGCTATGGTTCTTATGGTGCCACAAGGGCGCCCAGTTTCAGCACCAGTCTTCTTTCCCTTGTTGATCGCGGCTTCATTTATGCCATCGCCCACATTCGCGGCGGCAAGGATAAGGGCTATGCCTGGTATGACAATGGCAAACGCCTGCACAAGAAGAACACGTTTACGGATTTCATCGCCTCGGCCCGCCATCTGGTTGCTGAAGGCTTCACAAGTCATGAGCGGATCATCGCACAGGGTGGCTCTGCCGGTGGCATGTTGATGGGTGCTGTCGCCAATATGGCACCGGAGGCCTTTGGCGGCATTATTGCCGAAGTACCGTTCGTGGATGTGATCAACACGATGCTTGATGATACTTTGCCGCTTACCCCGCCGGAATGGACCGAATGGGGCAATCCGATCACCTCGCCAACAGATTACGCCTACATGGCTTCCTACTCGCCCTATGACAATGTCCATGCGCAGGCCTATCCGCCTGTTCTCGCGGTGGCCGGGCTGACTGATCCGCGCGTGACATATTGGGAACCGGCAAAATGGGTGGCGAAACTACGGGAGCTGAAGACCGACGACAATCCCGTGCTCTTCCGCATCAACATGGATGCAGGCCATGCCGGTGCGTCTGGCCGGTTCTCGCGGCTGGAAGAGGTCGCCTATGTCTACGCCTATGCCCTCAAGCTGGTTGGCAAGGCAGCGGTTTAGTCATCCACGGCTGTAATCAAACCATCCGCGAAAACCCGCGGATGGTGGTAGCGCAGATGTGTAAGATATTGCGCCGGGTCGCAGTTACAGAGATCGCTGTTTCCGCTATAAAGGCATGAGGCGCTCGTGGGGAAGCAACATTGGACTGGTTCACTGCAGGAGGTTGTCATGATAAAACGAAGCGCACTTACCCTGATGCTCGGTCTTGCTTTTGCTGCCCAGCCGGTAATCTCCCTTATGGACATGACTGAAGTACAGGCCGCAGTTCGCAAGAATGTCAGCGAATATGCGGGCCAACGCTGTGATACGCCGCCGCGCGGTTCGGGCGTTGTCGTCGGGCGCTATTCAGGCACGACGGACAATCCGATCATCTCCATGGGCGGCGACAATGTGCCCGTATCAGACTATCGCTGCTTCCGTACGATGGAAGAATGCCGTGGCTGGCTTTATACGATGCGCAGCAAGTATACGGACGGAAACTCAGTGCTGATCGGCTGCGAAAGGCGCTAGAACAGGCGGGGCGGTTCACGCCTCACCGCTCATCAGCTTTCTGAACAATTCCAAGCCATCCTCTGACGAACCTGCGGCGAGGACATGCATCGCATCATCGGCGGCTGTTTTTGCGCGTGCGAACATGACGTTCTCATAGGCCTGAACCGCTACGCTCCGGTCGCCGCCTTGTGTCAAGGCATCGGCCAGATCAGCGGCATCCCGCAGTGCGAGGTTAGCGCCTTCCCCGGCTGGCGGCATGAGATGCGCTGCATCCCCGATGAGCGTGATGCCGGCATGGTGTACCCAGCGGTGCCCGGCAGGCAGCGTGTAAACCGGCCATGGCCGCACATCCTCGTTGGCCGCATGAAACAGCTGGAGCAAGCTGGCATCCCAGTCTGCGAAATGCACGAGAATACTCTCTTTTGTCTCCACGATGCCCGCCTCATTGGCGCGCGGCAGGGCGGCATAGACACGGATAAGCGCGTTGGAATTGCGCTGGGCGAAAATCGATTTGCCATCGCCCTTGGCAATGGATGTACCCCGGCCAACAAGCGCCGCAACGTCAGGGTAACGCCTGTCAACATCAGCAATCGACAATTCGAAATAGCTGAGGCCGGTATGCTGAGGTTTTACCGTTGATACGAGCGGGCGGACCTTTGACCATGCGCCATCAGCCCCGACGACAAAATCAAACTGCCTGACGACCCCATTGGAGAAACGAAGCTCAACAGCGCCATCGGCAAGCTGCACGGCCTCGCTCAACCGGTATCCCCAGAGGACAGATTCCTGCGGAAACGAGCGCAACAGCAGGGTGCGAAGCTGGCTGCGATCAATTTCGGGCCTGTCGCCATCGGCTGAGTCGTCCTTGAATACCAATGTTGCGTGCTTGTCGTAGAGCCGTATGCCCTGATCTTCGTAACGGGCAAAGCTTTGGAACTCCGTGAAAAGCCCGGCACGTTTCATCGCGTACTGGCCAGTTTCCGCATGCAGGTCGAGCATACCGCCCTGCCCGCGATGCACAGGCGATTCATCGCTCTCGAAAACCGTGAAGGCAACGCCCTTCAGATGCAGCATGCGCGCGAGCAGCAGACCGCCGGGGCCACCACCTATGATAGCAATATTTGAATTCTTTGACATTTCCATATTCTCTTTGATAGATTGCATAGGGTCCTATTTAATACAACATAGGGTCCTATGCAAGGAGAATCGCCATGTCCAGTCCGGATACCAGACAAGCCCCGTCCTTCCTGATCAAACAGGTGGCTCGGGAACTGATACGCCGGGGCGAGGAACGGCTACGGCCTCTCGGGCTTGGAACGGCCTATCTTCCGATTATGGTGGCGGTGAAAAATGGAGATGCGGCAACGCAGGCCGACCTTGCACGGCTTTTGCGGGTGGAGCAGCCGTCCATGGCGCAGCTGCTGGGGCGGATGGAGCGCGATGGGTTTATTCGGCGCAAGGTCGATCCCGGCAACAGGCGAAGCCAGATCATCGAGTTAACAGCGCTTGCTGTCGAGCGCTTGCCGCAGGCCTATGCGGCTCTCAACGAGGGCAATATTCTCGCCATGACGGATTTTACCCCCGATGAAGAAGCGCAATTCGTGGCGTTCCTCAACCGTATCCAGATCAATCTTCGCAGCGATGTCTGAGACCACTCAGGAAGGCTGACCCTTCCAGACGATACTACTGATATCAAGTTTCTTCGGAATGATTTTAAGATCATAGAACTCGTCTGCCAGTGCCTGCTGATAGGCAACCGCTTCTGGCGTTACACCTGTTACATCGCCGAGCCGCAGGCCTTCGCGCGTCAGTGTGATCCTCTGGATATCCTCTGGCACACCGGTGATTTTCGATAGAGCAGCAACCGTCTGGTCAAGATTGTCCTGCGCCGCGCGACCTACTTTTGCCAATTCGTCCAGCACTTCGGTCAATACATCGCCATGGGCGGTGGTGAAATCACCATTGCTGAGAAAATAGGACCAGGTGTCAACAATGCCCCGGCCCGTGGCCAGCACACGCGTTTCCGGGCGCTTTTCAGCCACGGCAAGATATGGGTCCCAGATTGACCACGCATCGATCTGGCCAGACGAAAAGGCCGCGGCGGCGTCTGATGGTGAAAGGTCTGACGCCTTGATGTCATTGATCGACAGGCCGACCGTGCGCAGAGCCTTGACCGTGAAATTATGGGCACTTGATCCGCGCTTGAAAGCGACCCGTTTGCCCTTGAGATCAGCAAGACTTTGAATCGGCGAATCTTTTTGCACAAGAATGGCTGATCCGTCGGGTGAGCCCTTATAGGTGCCCGCATAAACAAGATTACCACCGGCGGCCTGCGCAAAGAGCGGCGGCACATCACCGGTTGGCCCGAAATCAACCGCACCCGCGCCAAGAGCTTCCAGCAGCGGCGGCCCGGACGAGAATTCGGCCCAGCTGACAGCTATGCCGCGCGCTTCAAGACGTTTCTCCAGCGCGCCAGTGCCTTTGGCCAGTGCGAGAACGCCGCCCTTCTGCCAGCCAATGCGCAGAGTTTTCAACGGCTCGGCATTTGCACGGCTCGTCAACGGTATGAGCACTGTTACGGCACCAGCGCCAAGCAGGGCGAGTGTCTGTCTGCGGGTCAACATCGATGCCATCCTTTCCGTGTCACACCATTGACCAAAGGATGATGCAAATGGCTGACAGGATCGACGTCATAAATATTGAACAATCGATCACACCGGGAAAATCATTCCCAGACAACCCGGGCAATATGAAATCATTTAGCCGAAGACATTATCCCAGCCCTGGATGTTCAGGGTTTCGGAAAACCATTGGGATGGGCAGGAATCGCCTTGAGATAGGCAGCAATCGCGTCACGGTCAGCGGCGTCCAGATGTGCCATATTGAGCACGACATCGGTCATGGAACCGCCAAGCGAGTCGAAATCCGGCGTAAAGCCGCTTTCCAGTGCATAGGCGATGTCTTTTTGCGACCAGTTGTCGATACCGCCCTCGCCGCCGGTTATGTTGGGAACGACACCCTTGCCCTCGGGCGCTTTTGCACCCGCAAGCCAGCGTGTCTTGTCGAGCCCGCCAATGGCATTGCGCGGTGTATGGCATTCACCGCAATGACCGGGGCCTTCCACCAGATATTGGCCACGTTTGATCGCATCCGTCGCATCGGCAATGGTGAGAACCGGCTCTGGCGACAGATAAAGCCGCTTCCATAATCCCAGACCCCGGCGAACCGTGAACGGGAAACTCAAACGGTGATCCGCCGCCACATTGTCCGATGGCGGCAGGGTTTTCAGATAAGCATAGAGATCGGCAATATCCTGCACCTGCATGCGCGCATAGGAGGTGTAGGGAAAGGCCGGGTAATAATGCCGCCCGTCCGGAGAGACACCGGCAAGCATGGCATTGGCAAGGTCTTCGAATGACCATTTGCCAATACCCTTGTCCGAAGGCGAAATGTTGGGGGTAACGAACGTGCCAAATGGCGTGACCAGTTCATGGCCACCTGTCAGCACCAGTCTTGCATCACCAGTGGCACCGGGAGCCGCATGGCAGGAGGCACAGCCCCCCGCCCAAAAAACGCCCTCTCCACGCTTTGCATCACCGGGAGCCACAGCCGCAAGCCTTGCCGGATCAACCCGCGATGGGGCAGACAGGAGCCAGAAAACAGCTCCGCCTGTTATCACGACCACAATGATGAGCAGCAGAAGCTTGCGGATCAATGGGTATCCCCCGGTTTACGCAATCAGTTCTTCTTGATGCGGAATGTCTGATGGCAGGCTCCGCAATTCTGCGACACCTGTGCAAAGGCAAGCTTGAAGCTGGCAAGATCCTGCGGCTTGGCACCGGCTGCCGCGGCAGCATCAGCCTTGTACTTGTTCACCGCAGCAACAAAACCGGCATTATCTTCCCAGATTTTTGGTGAAGCGGTGGTATCGCCGCCGGTTTCCGACCCAGCGGGAAAGAGTGCGACCGGATCGATCTTCTGCGCATCCTCATTCAGCTTGGTAAGGGCTGCCAGCACCGTAGCTGCATCAAACGGCTTGTCGCCTTTGGCAATGGGCGCAAGACTGCCGATCGCCTTACCCTGATCTTTCATCAGTGCCTGCCGGTCAGCAATCGGATCGGCACCAGCGGCAGACGAAAACACCGCAAGGGCCAGCAAAGGCGCCGCAGCAAAAGCAATCACTCTCTTCATGAATGTCTCCCAACTCTCGTGGCTTCAAAATATGTGGCTTCAAGGGTTTCCATGGGCACTCTAGAGTAAACATCTCCGATTGCACCCGCGTCATACGATCACATTTTCGTATGACAAACATTGGCGCAGATACGAAAAACCCCGGCTTGCGGCCGGGGTTTTTCTGGTCTGTCCGTTAAATCCGGCGCCATCTGCGATCATAGCGATGATGCCAGCGTGGGCGATCCCAACGGCGATCATAGCGATAATAGGGCCGATCCCAGCGGCGGTCCCAACGACGGTCCCACCGGCGATCATAACGACGGTCCCATCTGCGATCCCAGCGACGATCATAACGGCGGTCCCAGCGACGGTCATAACGGCGATCATAGTCGCGGTAATACTGAACTTTCAGTACATCACCATTTGCAGCAGCTGGCCCTGATGTGGTGATCGGCTTCTCGACAGTCATCGGCGCGGCAGAAACCGGTCCGGCTGCTCCGAGAGCTCCGATCGACATCACCACGGCAAAAAGAGCTGAAATCAACTTTTTCATAGTGCCTCCAGTGAAATGCGCCTGAGTGGACGTGCATTTCGACGTTTTAAGTCCCTAGAGAATAGACTTAAGTCTAATCCCATGAACCAGAGATGAATAATCAATATGGCGGAGCAAAGGCATAGCGGGAAAGGCCGATCACATATAAAAACCGGCCGTGCAAATGCGTGAAAGCTGCATCCACACGGCCGATTTGTGGTGCCTTCATTCAAGTCCCGTCAACACCTGATGCGCTATGCGGACGCGCTCTACGTTGGGAAAATTCTTGTTGGCCAGAATGACGATACCGATCCGCTTTTTAGGCACGAACGCCACATAGCCACCGAAGCCGCTTGTTGACCCCGTCTTGTTGATCCACACGTCGTCACGCGGTGCCAGTGGCGGCGTCAATTGCTTGACCGGTAACTGCTTGAGCATGTCGGGTCCATTGCCCTGCTGCAGCGTTTTCAGGGTCGCCGGATAGGCATATTGCTCCCATATCAGGTCCTGTGTCATCGAACCGACCTTGAAATAGCCCGTATGCGTATCGGTGATTGCCTGCTGCAGCTTTCCATCGAGCTTGACCATTTTCATGTTTGCCTGAAGCACACGGATCAGATCGGTGGCGGTGGTTTTCACGCCGTAAGCCTCGGAGGAAAGCACGGCTGGTTTCACCCGCACCGGATCATCCTTCGCCGTGTAGCCTTGGGCATAATCAGCCATTTTGGTTGCCGGCACTTCAACATAGGTGCTTTTCAACCCGAGAGCCGGGAACAATTCCCCTTGCATCAATGCGCCGAAATCCTTGTTCATGGCTTTGGCTGTGATGAACCCCAGCATCCCGATGCTCGGATTGGCATAGGTCCGGGCTGTTCCGGCCTTGTAGGTGGGCTTCCACTTTTGCAGATAGGTCATCAACTGATCATCGGTCGTAACCTCATCAGGCACCTGCAACGGGAAGCCTCCTGCGGTATGCGTGCCAAGGTGCATCAGGCTGACCTCGCCAAACTCTGTCCCCTGCATGGACGGCAGATACTTGCTCGTCTTGTCGGACAGGGAAATCTGGCCATTGACCTGCGCCCAACTCGCCTGTGTTGCAACGAATGTCTTGCTGATCGATCCGATCTCGAAGATCGTATCCCCGGTAACAGGCATTTTGGTCTGGCGGGAGGCAATGCCGTAGTTGAACAGATATGAGTTTCCCTCAACAACCACACCAACAGCCACCCCCGGAACACCATATTTTTCCATGATCGGACGCACCGCCGTATCGACCAAATCCTTGATCTCGGTTTCCTGTTCCTCGGCGGCATGGCTGACGGCCATTGATGCGCCTGTGACAAGCATGGCGCATGTCAGTAAGCTGGTTACTTTGGAGATCATTATCGGGCTTCCTTTTGCTGGTCGCGCGAACAGCGAGGCATAAGCTGCCTGCCGCTTGGCGCATCAATTTTGCTGAGCGATCTCTATTTATTCCACTGTATGGGCCTGTCAAAACATGATATCTCGGGGCAGACATAAGAAAAACTAGGCCATCCATGGTTCGTCCCTTTCTCCCGCTGAACGGCCTGAGAGCCTTCGAGGCATCCGCACGGCACCTGAGTTTCACCCGCGCCGCCATCGAGTTGTGCGTGACGCAGGCTGCGGTGAGCCAACAGGTCAAAAGTCTGGAAATGCGCTTGGGTGTACCACTGTTTCAGCGCCTGCCGCGCGGCCTGAAAATCACTGCTGAAGGCGAAGCGCTTTTGCCCGTCGTCACCGGTTCCTTCGATCACATGGCGGATACGCTTGAACGGATCGAAGGCGGCCATGTGCGCGAACTGCTGTTTCTGGGCGCAGTGGGAACATTTGCCGTCGGCTGGCTGTTGCCCAGATTGCCGGATTTCCAACGGCAATTTCCGTTCATCGATATCCGCCTGTCGACGAACAACAATCGCGTGGATATGGCCGCCGAAGGGCTCGACTTCGCCATCCGCTTTGGCAGCGGCGCGTGGCACGGCACCGACGCGACCCGGCTGTTTGAAGCGCCGCTTTCGCCGCTATGTGTCCCGACATTGGCACAAACGCTGAAGGAACCAGCTGACCTTGCCAATCACACGCTTCTGCGCAGCTATCGAACTGACGAGTGGAACACGTGGTTTGCGGCGGCTGACGCGCCCGCCGCACCGCAACTGAACAGAGCTATTGTCTTCGACTCGTCTCTGGCAATGATGGAAGCCGCCTTGCAGGGGATCGGCGTGGCGCTGGCACCGCCCATGATGTTCTCGCGGCTCCTCACTGCAGGTGCCATTGAACAGCCATTCCAGACGTCGATCTCGCTTGGCAGCTATTGGCTGACGCGGCTGCAATCGCGTCAACCAACGCCAGCCATGCTGGCATTTTCCGAATGGATCGTTTCAGAACAATAATCAGGCCGAGGCGGTCTCGTTTTTCAAGACCTTGCCAAGATTGTCGAGCATGGAACTCCAGCCTGCCTGACGGTATTCGGGCTTATCCTCATCATCAAGAAAGGCCGCCTGCTCCGTCAGAACAAGATGGCAGCCCTTGCCCTCAGGCGTAAGCTCGACCGTTACAACGCCGCTGGAAATCGATGTCGTCTCACGTTTCATCGTGCCAGAGGATATGATCCGCCTGTTCGGCACAATGTCCTGATAGGTGCTGGTATTGATATAGGTTTCGCCGCCCGTGCGGCCGAACCGGCAGATTTCACCACCACCGACGCGAAAATCGAACTGGTCATAGGCCATATACCAGCCCTCATCCATGGCGTTCCAGCGCAGCAAAGCTTCAACGCTGGACCAGGCGGCAAAGACACGTTCTGGCGTGGCCTCATAGGTCCGCTCCACGACGATGGTTGCATGTTTGACAGAACGCTCGACCATGACTTCCTCCTGAATAGCCATTTCATTAAGTGACTGCTTAAGTAACACGCCGACCCTGACCTTGCAAGTGATAGTACAGTAATTACTTAACTGTTAGAACAGCCAAAAATGTCCATGTGCTAGAGCACCGCGACATTTCTTGGATGCCGGGCATTTCTTGGATGCCGGGCATTCAGGTAAACTTCGTTGTGCCGCTGAGTCGAAGGAAATGCCCGTGAAGAAAAAACGTGCTGACCACATCTGGGATATCCCGCCTTCCGTACGGGGCAAGCCTGCTCGGCTGACGGTTGCGACCTGCCAGTTTCCCGTTTCCTACGATATCAATGCCAATCTGAGCCATATGCTCGATCTGATTGGCCGCGCTGCTTCTTCTGGTGCCGACGTGGCACATTTTCCCGAATGCGCCCTCTCCGGCTACGGCGCGGCGACATGGCCGTCATGGGATGATTTTGAATGGGCAACCCTGAACGCTGCCATGGACAGGATAGCCGAAGCTGCCCGCGCCCATGGCATCTGGATCGTCACCGGTTCCGTCCATTGGGACGATGCGCATACCCGCCCCACCAATTCCGTGTTTGTCTTTGATGACAAGGGTGTCGTTGCCGGACGCTATGACAAGCGGCGCTGTTCAATCAATGATCTGCGCGCCTTTGCGCCGGGTGACAAGCCGCTGACCGTTGATATCAAAGGTGTGCGCTGCGGTTTTCTCATCTGCCTTGACTGGGCGTTTCCCGAGCTGTGGCAGGAGCATGCGGGAAAGGCCGAGATGATCTTTCATTCCTGTTATACGGATAATGTGGCGCGGGACCGGATCGAAGCCCATACGATACAGCCCCTGATTCAGGGTTATGCCTGGCTCCATCAATACGCCGTCAGTTCGTCGAATTCCTGCCGCCCGCGCCAGAATTTTCCAAGCTTCTGGATCGAGCGCACCGGCCACCACGGCGGCAGGGCAACAGCTGATGAAACCGGGCTCATCCTGAATGCCCTCACTGATGATCCGGAACTTGATGCCTTTTGCCAGCGGGTTCTGGAGTTCCGCCGTTCAGCCACTGACGGCAGCCTCTACGCGCCATATCTGGAAGCCCAAAAGGTGTAATGCAACCACTGCCAAAATATGGCATGATCTGACAAACCACTCTCACATGTGAGCCGGACTTGTCCCGATCAGAGCGCCTTCTTGATCTCATCCAGACCATGCGCCGTTATCGCCGTCCCGTCAGTGGCAAGGTGCTGGCGGAAGAAACCGGTATCAGCATACGCACGCTCTATCGGGATATCGCGACCTTGCAGGCGCAAGGCGCCCATATCGAGGGCGAGCCGGGGCTTGGCTATATCTTACGCCCCGGCTTCATGCTGCCGCCCCTGATGTTTACCGAAGAGGAAATCGAGGCTTTGGTGCTTGGTTCGCGCTGGGTGGCAAAGCAGCCTGATAACCGCCTTTCCACCGCCGCACGCGACGCACTTAACAAGATCGCAGCTGTCTTGCCTGACGATCTGCGTGAAAGTGTCGATGCTTCCGCCCTGCTCGTTGGGCCGAGCGAAAGCGCGACAACTGACGGGATCGATCTTGCCAGCGTGCGCAAGGCCATCCGCAGTGAGCGCAAGCTCGATATTACCTATCGCGATAGCAATGGCAGTCAATCGAGCCGGCTGATCTGGCCGTTTGCGCTGGGTTTTTTCGAAAAGGTGCGCGTTATCGTTGCCTGGTGCGAATTGCGGCAGGATTTCAGGCACTTTCGCACCGACCGCCTATCGCGGCTTGAACCCACCGACATCCGCTATCCACGCCGTCGTCAGGTCTTGTTGAAAGAATGGCGCGACACGCAGGGCATCGCCCAGCCCAGTTAATCACTACTGCCAGAAACTGGCAGTATGTCGATCTATGGTTGCTCCATCACAACCTGAAGGAGACACACCATGGCCAACCCCAATCTGATGATACTTTACGTTGCCAACGCCCCTGTCAGCCGGGCTTTCTATGCGCAACTGCTCAAGCGCGAACCGCTGGAAGAAACAGAAAACTTTGCCATGTTTGCCCTTGATTCCGGCCTGCTGCTCGGTTTGTGGGCGAGTGAAAAGGTCCAGCCTCCTGTTACCTTGACCGGCTCCAGCACCGAACTCGTTTTCAGCGTGGGTACCGATGATGAGGTCGAAACCGCACATCGCGATTGGGCGGGGCGCGGCCTGACGATTGCACAAGCCCCGGAGCTGATGGATTTCGGTTATACCTTTGTCGCGCTTGATCCGGATGGTCATCGCCTGCGGATGTTTGCCGCGCCGGCGCAGGGAGCGGAACAATGAGCGCGCACTGGATCGCAGTGGCTTCAGCCGAGCATGTGCGTCGCGGCCTGCAGGAGGGTTTCATGCAGGTCTGCCATGGCAAGGAAGGTCCACTCAAGCGGATCAAGCCCGAGGATAAGGTGATCTACTATTCGCCAACCGACGTGTTGGGCACCAAGGACGGGTTGCAATCATTCACCGCCATCGGCGTGGTACGGGAAGACGACGCCTATCGCCACGACATGGGCGGTGGTTTTGTGCCATGGCGCCGCAACATTGACTGGTTTGATGCAACGGAGGCGGAAATTCGCCCCCTGCTTGACCGGCTGAGTTTCACCAGAGGCAGGCAGAACTGGGGCTACCAGTTCCGCTTTGGTGTTCTTGCCATTGACGCGCACGACTTTGAGATTATCGCCGCAGCCATGAATGCCCGCATGCCGCAGATGATCGATCATCCCTGACGATTGATTGCATCTGATGGTGTGAGGTGGCGGGTCATTACCCAGAAAATCAGCGCCAGCAGGCTGATGCACGCACCTGCCAGGCTGACACCTGCCCAACCCGCATAGGCGTAGATCAGCGTTGAACCGAGCGATCCGACGGCGCTGCCGATGGAATAGAAGATCATGTAACCGGCGGTCAGGCGGCTTTGGGCTTCTGGGCGCACCCGGTAAATCAGGCTCTGGTTGGAGACATGCACAGCCTGCAAGGCGAAATCAATTGTCACAACACCGATGATAAGAAACCAGAGCGACGATTGCATGAACGCAATCGGCACCCATGACAAAAGCATGATCGCCAGCGCAATGCCTGTGGTGCGCTGCGCATGGCCGCGATCGGCCCATCCGCCTGCCTTTGAGGCAGCCAGCGCCCCAGCCGCTCCGGCAAGACCAAACAGGCCGATCTGGGTATGGGACAGCGAAAAAGGTGGCGCGCCCAATGGCAGGACCAGCGGTGTCAACAGCATGGTAATATCAGCAAAGATGAACATGGCGATGACGGCACGGATGCGCAAAACCGGCTCTTCAACAAACAGCGAGAACACCGATTTGATCAGTTGCGGATAGGCAATTTTTGCGCGCTTGGCTTCATTGCGCGGCAGAAAATGGAAAAGCAACCCAGCGATAACCAGTGTCAGCACGGCGGACACCGCATAGACCGAGCGCCAGCCCGCCAGATCGGCCATGGTTCCAGCAATGGTGCGGGCGAGCAGAATACCGAGGACGATGCCGCTGGTGATGATCCCCACCACCTGCCCGCGCTCATGCGGCTTTGCCAGACCGGCGGCATAGGCGACCAGCGCTTGCGTCACAACGGCGAGCAGCCCAATCGAAGCCATTGCCACAAGCAGCGCAAAGGATGTCGGGGCAAAACAGACGGCCAACAGTGCCAGAGCGGACAAGACGGATTGGCCCGCAATCAGGCGGCGGCGGTCGATAAGGTCGCCCAACGGTACAATCAGCAGCAGGCCAATTCCGTAGCCGACTTGCGAAATTGAGACGATCAAGCCTGATGTGGCATGGCTCATACCGAAGCTATCGGCAATGGCATCGAGCAAGGGCGGAGCGAAATAAACATTCGCCACCGCCAGCCCGCAGGCTATCGCGAACAAAAATGCGAGGGGGCGGGAGAATTTTGCAGCCTTTGATGCGTTTATTGGGCCATTTTCAGCAATTTCCCCCCGCAAGACCGCTTGTCCGGCGGCAATGAGCAGATTATCGTCCTGTTCAAGCTTCATCGTGTTCCCTGCGAATGTGGTTGCAAATTAAAACCTATTGCCTCTTAGCGATTCTAGTTTTATTATGCAACCACCCTTCGCGGAATGCTCACAGATGAGCACTGCTCTGCGACGACTATAAAAGGGGGACAACTATGGTCAAGCGAACGAGCCACAAGGATGATCCATGCCCGGTGGCAAGGCCACTGGATGCCATCGGGGACTGGTGGTCACTATTGATAATTCGCGACGCATTTGAGGGATCGCGTCGCTTCGGGGAATTCCAGAAAAGTCTTGGTTTGGCCAAGAATATTTTGTCGACGCGCCTGCGCAATCTGGTTGCACACGACATTTTCACAATAAAGCCCTGCGCGGATGGCAGCGCCTATAGTGAATATGTACTGACCGAAAAAGGCCGGGGGTTATTTCCGCTGCTTGTCGCCCTGCGGCAATGGGGTGAGGAATATTACACCGACAGTTACAAGGCGCAGGTCCAGCTGGTCGATCGCGAAACTGGCAGGCCCGTGCGGCGGCTCGAATTGCGGTCCGATGACGGGCGCCTGCTTGGCCCTGACGATACGGTCGTGGTTGGGCATTAGGCAGGACCATTCGCAGACTTTTGATCTGACAATATTGAAAACGGCACGTTGATACGGAGCCGTTTTCTGAAGCGCGCCTGAACTTGCGCAGTCTGTGGCCTAAGCCACTTTATAGGCCAAAAACGCTACAGACATCAGAATGGTAATCAATGTGCTGACCGTGACTGAAAACGCAGCCTGCGACTGAAGTTCAGCTCTTCCCTGAAACAGAATCACAACATTGATGGCCACCGGCATCACGGACATAAACAGGATCGCCGGATAATCTGCCTCCGAAAACGCGCCCAGTACGGCAGCGTCAAGCAATAGCAGAAAACCGGCAAGTACCGGAAACAAGGCATGCTTGAACAAGAGGGCGTGAAGGATCAGCTTCGAACGGAAAATATCGCCCTGCAGTTTCAGGCATGATCCCACATAAAGAACCGACAGCACGAAAATTGCCTGACTTGCGAACCAGAGAACGCTGGACAGAACAGGCGATGGCACAAACCCGAATTGGCTCAGTGCAAACCCGGCCAGAAATGCCGGAATATAGGGTGGGAAAATGATCTTCCGCAAAAAGGGCCGTAACCAGCCCCGTTGCCCGTTACTCCTTTCGGTGAAGAAGATGGCACTGACCAGCGAGAAAAATGTGATGCTGCCGGATGCCCACAAACTTGCAATCTCGGTTCCCCTGCTCCCGAACAGAATAGATGCGAGGGGAATGCCAAGAAATGCATTGTTCGACCACGAGGACATGGTTCCCAAAGCTATGCCGTCGGGATCGCCTCTCCTTAAAACAGCAATGGACCCAAAAACCAGAAGAGATGACAGGAATGATAGCAGGGATACCGAGAGCAGACCGTGATCATGGATGCGCAATGCCGATATGAAGAAAACCATCGGCAATGCATATCTTACGAGAAATACCCCACTTTGCTTTTGCAGCCCGGGATTAAGATATCGTCGGAGGTAAGCGCCAAGGACGAGGATGAGATAGAAGGCCAGCAAGTTCAAAACAATTTCCAGCATCACTCATCCTGACGATCGTGCAAATATTTCGGATCGAGGTTCAAATTTGCGAGGCTGGCAAACCCGCCTCCGTCTCGACACCTCGGAAACCTTCAAGAATTTGGAGTGCCACGCAAGTGCGCAACCATTTTTATAGAACAAGCGAGTCCGCAATTTCGCGACTTTGCGCGTATTTTCCCTTTTAAGCACGATAAGCCGAAATGGATTTCAATCTAATTACCAATTGGTCTAACGCAGGCTTATTGCCCTCACCCTCATCCTCCGTTTTTTCAGGCAGTTACCTATAAATGCAATTGCAAATCATTTGCAATAAAGCTTGACGGCGCGTTCATTCTTCGTATTCTTGCTGAGCCATGACAAAGACCGGATGACCAGATGCTCTTCATTCCAGATAAGGTTCGACGCCGCCTGCTCATTGAACGTGACAGGCAGTTCCATTCTTCCGTTACGGTCAGGGACCGCATCAAGGCGGTGGGTCTGAGGCCGACAAAGCAGCGCATTGCGCTGGGCGAGATTCTGTTTCGGGGCCATCAGGGCCACACCACGGCGGAACAGCTTCACCGGCAGTCGATCAAATCCGGCGTGCGGCTTTCGCTCGCGACTGTTTATAACACGCTCAATCAGTTCGCCGATGCCGGATTGCTCTCAAAGGTCAATCTCGATGGCGAACAGAGCTATTTCGATATCAATATCAGCGATCACCACCACTTTTACATTGAGACACAGGATCTGCTGATTGATATTCCGGCTGATGAACTGACATTCGGAAAACTGCCCTCCCCGCCAGAGGGCTATCGCATATCGAAGATTGACGTGCTGATCGGGTTGGAGCCTGTCAGCGCAACAGGCTGTCCGGGTCAGCTTTCGAGGGACTGCGCGGCTTGCAGTGGATGTTGCTCAAGTCCAAAACTGCAATCGCGGAATGAAAAAGGGCCCCGTCCATGACGAGGCCCTTTTATCAATCTCAGTCCGAAGAAAGCCTGTCTGGCTTTTCCCGAAAAAGCTTATTTTGCTTTGCCCGAAAAAGCTTATTTTGCTTTTTCGTAGAGTTCGAGGACGTAATCCCAGTTGATGAGACTGTCGACGAACGCTTCGAGGTATTTTGGACGGGCATTGCGGTAATCGATGTAATAGGAATGTTCCCAGACATCGACGCCGAGGATCGGCGTTGCGCCATGAACCAGCGGGTTTTCGCCGTTTGGTGTCTTGGAGATTTCAAGCTTGCCGTTCTTGACGGAGAGCCATGCCCAGCCGGAGCCGAACTGTGTAGTACCGGCAGCGATGAAATCGGTGCGGAATTTGTCGTAGCCGCCCAGATCCGAGTCAACAGCCTTTTCGAGAGCGCCCGGAAGCTTCTTGCCGCCGCCGTTCTTTTTCAGCCAATGCCAGAAATGCAGGTGGTTGTAATGCTGGCCGGCATTGTTGAACAGGCCGGCATTCTTGCCATAGGACTGCTTGACGATCTCTTCGAGCGAGAGATTTTCAAGACCGGCTTCGGCAGCCAGTTTGTTGCCGTTGTCAACGTAAGCCTTGTGGTGCTTGTCATGATGATATTCCAGCGTCTCGCGCGACATAAAGGGGGCGAGTGCGTCGTAATCATACGGCAGTGCGGGCAGTTCGAAAGCCATGGAAGTCTCCTCTTCGATTCAATCTGTGATCAGGATTGGTTAGCCTATCCGGGCACGCGCCAATCCTGACAAAACCTGCGTTCGTTACATAGGTCCGTATTTCCTCGGGGGCAATGCGGAACGGATCAATATTTCAGTTTGATCCGCTTTCAGCGTTAAATTTTCGGCGTGGAGTGGGCGAACTCCCAATAAAGCTCCCGCGCCTTCTTGGCGATCGGACCCGGCTGCAGGTCGCGACCCTCAATACGGGTAACGGGCACAACCTTGGAATGGTTCCCGGTGGAAAATATCTCGTCAGCGGTCAGGAAATCCTGAACCGTCAATGTCGCCTGTGTTGTGCGGAAGCCATAATCGGCAAGCACATCGATGGTGCGGGCGCGGGTGATGCCTGAGAGGAATGTGCCATTGGGCGCCGGGGTGAAAATATGCCCGTCCTTGACCATGAAAATATTGGAGCTTCCGGTCTCAGCCACATTACCGAGCATATCGAGAACCAGCGTATTGTCGAAACCGCGTGATCTCGCCTCGAGAATAGCGCGGCCATTGTTCGGATAAAGACAGCCCGCCTTGGCATTGGTCGGCATCGTCTCGAAACTCGGACGGCGGAATGGCGAGACAGTCAGGGAGAAACCTGTGGGCTCCTGCATGGGCGATTCATAGAGGCTGAGGCAAAAGCGCGTTGAATCCGGATCAGCGGGCACGCCCATATAGCCGCCATGCTCAGCCCAATACATCGGGCGGATATAGACGGCGGTCTTGCCGTCGAATTTCTTCAGGCCATCACGGGCGAGACCGGCAATTTCGTCTGAACTCATGGTCGGGTTGAGCCCAAGAGCTGTTGCCGACGCATTGACGCGGGCGCAATGGCGGTCAAGGTCCGGCGAGACGCCTTCAAACCAGCGTCCGCCATCGAACACCGTCGATCCCAGCCACATGGCATGGCTGCGCGGGCCGATCAGGGGAATGTTTCCCTCATGCCAGTCGCCGTCGACATAGGTCCAGGTGATTGATTGCGCTGCTGTATTGACTGCCATGAGAATGATTCCGTCGCTGTGTGTCTGTTGCCCTATCGAAGGGTTATTCAACTGTAAGGTCAATGCTTCTGGCACAAATGGAAGCAATTTACGACAAACACAGCACATCAATCGGCGCTTTTTGAGGGTTGAAACGACGATCTTATACTTTAGACGAATTGCGCATAGCTGCATAACGGATCAAAAATCCCGTCATGGCTTTGGATAACGCTGTCAGTTGTGGTTTCAAAAGCCGTGAGAAGCTTCCGCGTCGGTTTCCTTCACCCCCGCTCGATGCGGATGGCAAGCAGGCCCCGCCCATCGCGGGGTCTGCTCCTCTTCTTTCAGATCAGTCTTAGCAAACAAAAGGCCGAAGACGTTGAGCCTCCGGTCTTTTGGTATGGATGAAATGTCAAGAAGCTACATGACCAAAATAGGCGTCTTGTTTGGCACACGATCATAGAGATCAATAATGTCCTGATTGATCAGACGCACGCAGCCTGAGGAGACTGCCTTGCCGATGGACCACCATTCCGGCGACCCGTGCAGACGGTACAGCGTGTCCTGACCGTTCTGGAAGATGTAGAGCGCGCGGGCGCCGAGCGGGTTGGTCAAGCCGGGCTGCATACCGCCATTGCGGGCACTATACTGCACCAGTTCAGGCTGACGGGCAACCATCTCATCCGGCGGTGTCCATGTCGGCCAATGGCGCTTCCACTGGATGACCGCACGGCCAGACCAGGCAAAGCCCTCACGACCGATACCAACACCGTAGCGGATCGCCTGACCACCTTCGCGTACCAGATAAAGGAACTTGTTGCTGGTATCGACGACGATGGTGCCGGGCTGTTCGCCGGTCGGGTCCTGAACGATCTGACGCAGATAGCGCTTGTTCATTCTTTTGATCGGAATGGCTGGCAGCTGATAGCCACCATCCTCACGCGCCGCATACATGGCATCGTAGGAGCCAAATGCAGGATCAACATCAGCCTGCGGCGAAAGCGGCTGGCCATTATCATCGACCTGAATAACCGGCATATCCGGGATTGCGGCACATCCGGCGAGGCCGACGGCCGCTGTTGCGGTCAATGCAGTCAGGAAACCGCGGCGGGAAATCGTGTTTTGCATCATTGAACCAATTTATCGGTGGGAGATGGGTTGCGAGATAACGTGGATCGGGTTTACCGCCCTTAAACGCACATAAATTGTGGCAGCGAACCGTTGGCAATAGGGCATAAACAAGGCGGCCAGCCGAGTGTTGCGCTGCCGCAACAGAAACGCCATGTGCAACCTGTTTTGGCCGTTCAACAGCCGATAAACAATTTGTGAGGCCACTCCGTCCTCGCCGTTCTGCCCGACTCACTTGATATCATAACGGAAATCCGAGACGCCCGGCAGATCGGCGATCTCCTTGAGGGGCATGCCGCTGGTCTTGCCTCTGACATAGCGATCCATAAATGCGAGGCTGGTTTCGACAATGCGCTTGCGCGTGAAGAGGCCAAGGTCCGTCCATGTCAGATGACCAGCCCCGGTGAATTCGACATAGTATTTCGGCCCTTTTGACAGATCATACCCGCCGCCCGGCCTTCTCACCTTGGGTGTTACAAAGATATCGCGCGTTCCGCCCTGATACATAACCGGCGCTTCCAGATGCTGCAGGGAGTCTTTATCAAGATAGGGACCGACATAGGGCGACAGGGCGAGCGTTGCCTTGACGCCGGGAATGCGCCAGCTTTGGCGGGCCCCGCTCATGCCCAGAACTGTATAGCCGCCAAGCGAGTGGCCAACGAGCCCCATCTCGTTCCAGTTGATCCTGCTGTTCCATTGCCGGTCGCTTGTCAGGGCCGATATGACCTTCATGAAATCATCGGCGCGGTTGCGGAAAGTGGTGTCTTTCCAGCGCTCCGGCTTGCGCAGGGAAACCTGCGGCTTATCCCAAATGTTCTGATGGCCATTGTTGCAGGTCGCATCGCGGTGGTTCGGTGCAAAGACGATGTAACCAGCCTCGGCAAAAGCCCGCATCAGGAATTTCGATTGGGTTGAGCAACCATGAAACCCATGGGAGAAGAAAATCACCGGCTGGCGCGCCGTCATCAGCTGGTCCGGCTGCCAGACATGGACATTGACGCCGCCGATTATCTCTTCGCTGTCATTGGCAAAGGCTGCGCCAGTTACAGCGAGCAGACCAGCCAGAACAATGGCAATGAATCGAGAGAGATTTCGCACAAGGATATGGGCTCGTCTTGCTTGTCTCATTTTGCCTTGCCTGAAATGTTTATATGCCGTTCGCTGAACGCAACCCACGCACATTGGTTGCGAAGGATCGAGAACACAATCGGATGCGGGCAGATTTTGGGCACAGGCCCGCGACAAAGCAAAAGCCGGGCAATGTTTCCATTGCACCGGCTTTTCGATGACTGATTCCTCGGCCTGTTAGCGGCGACTGAGGCTTCCCAGGATGCCGCGCACCAGCGCACGGCCAAGCGAACTTCCCACGGAGCGGACGACGGATTTCATCGCTGCTTCCGCTACGGTCTGGCGGGCACGGGGCTGACCACCGCGCGGGCCCGGTTTGCTGCTGCCACCACCCAGAATATCCGGCAGGCTCCAGCCGCTGGTGCTATCTGCTTCCTGCCCTTTTTCGGCTTCTGCCTCGGTCTGTGTCTGAGCCGCCTTCTTCTGCAGGATCTCATAGGCGGATTCGCGGTCAACCATTGTGTCATATTGGCCAGCGACCGGGCTGCCGGTGATGAGCTTTTGCCGCTCATCCGGTGACAACGGCCCGATGCGTCCCGATGGCGGGCGGATCAATGTACGCTGCACGACTGATGGCACACCCTTGTCCGCCAGTGTCGAGACCAGCGCTTCACCCGTCGCCAGATTGGTAATGGCCGCGAAGGTATTGAAATCCGGATTGGGGCGGAATGTATCAGCGGCTGTCTTCACCGCATTCTGCTCACGCGGCGTATAGGCACGCAGCGCATGCTGAAGGCGGTTGCCAAGCTGCGCCAGCACCGTTTCCGGCACATCGAGCGGATTCTGCGAGATGAAATAGACGCCGACACCCTTGGAGCGGATCAGGCGGACTACTTGTTCGACGCGATCAAGCAGAGCCTTTGGCGCTTCATTGAAGAGAAGATGCGCTTCGTCAAAGAAGAAAACGAGGCGCGGCTTTTCCGGATCACCCACTTCAGGCAGTTCCTCGAAAAGCTCGGACAGAAGCCAAAGCAGGAATGTTGAATAAAGCCGCGGATTCATCATCAGCTTGTCGGCTGCCAATACACTGACCACACCGCGGCCATTGGTATTGGTGCGCATGATATCGGCAATCTTGAGGGCCGGTTCACCAAAAAATTTCGTGCCGCCCTGCTGTTCAAGCACCAGCAGTGAACGCTGGATCGCACCAACCGACGGTTTGGTCACATTCCCGTAGCGCGCGGAAATTTCCTCGGCACGCTCGGCAATGTTGACCAGCAAGGATTGCAGATCCTTCATGTCGAGCAGCAGCAGCCCTTCTTCATCGGCGATCTTGAAGGCAATATTCATGATGCCTTCCTGTGCGTCGGTGAGATTCATCAGACGCGACAGCAGCAGCGGCCCCATTTCCGAAATGGTGGCGCGGATCGGATGGCCCTGCTCGCCGAAAATATCCCAGAAAATAACAGGCGAGGCATCAAGATCATAGGGATCGAGCTTCACATCGGTAGCGCGCTTGACGAGGAAATCCTTCGCCTCGCCCTTGGCACCGATGCCCGACAGATCGCCCTTGATATCAGCGCAGAAAACCGGAACACCAGCGCGCGAAAAACCTTCGGCCAGCACCTGCAGCGTCACGGTCTTGCCTGTACCCGTTGCGCCGGTGATCAGCCCATGCCGGTTGCCGTATTTCAATAGCAGGGCTTCGGCCTGCTGATAGCTGTCATCGGGTTTGCGGCTCGCACCAAGGAAGATTCTGTCGTCAGCTGCCATGTGGGTTGATCCTCTTCAATGCGATGTCTCGTCCTTCCGATATAAAGGCCCGATGCCGGAGGGACAATGGTTTACTCGTCCGCTTGTGAATATGATTGAAACAGACGCCGGAATCATTGACGTTTTCATGTCATCTTCCCATGCGACAACCGGGCATCCGCCACCCGATCCCGATCAGTCCAATTGATCCAGATTGACGCAGTGGCTTGCAAGGTCGAGAATATCCGCATATTACGTAAACGTAATTCATGACAGACGGGAGATTAGGCTCATGGACGAACTTATCGCGCGCATTTCCGCCAATGTTGGCACCGATCCGGAAACGGCACGCAAGGCCGTTGGCCTGATTCTGGCATTCCTTGAAAAGGAAGGCCCTGCCAAGGCTTCCGAGCTGATCAGCGGCATTCCGGGTGCGGATGCAGCCATTGCCGACGCAAAAGATGGTGGCGGCTTCCTATCCGGCCTGATGCCCGGTGTTATGGGCCTCGGCTCCAAGCTGATGGGCGCTGGCCTCGGCATGAGCGAAATCTCTGGTATTTCCAAGGAAACCATTGCCTTTGCCCGTGAGAAGGTTGGCAGCGAAACGGTTGACGAAGTCGTCAACTCGATCCCGGGTCTCAGCCAGTTCGTCTAAGACGCACGGCTTTGCCACTCAAAAAACCTGTTTCAGGCGCGCGCCCTTTGGCGCGCGTTTTTGTTTGTGTACCTGGCGTCGGCCCAATGTGCGTGGTTCGTGGTTCGTGGTTCGACAAGCTCACCATGAGGCCCTTCGACAAGCTCAGGATGAGGGGCGCTAAATTCTGCAGTCACTAAGCCGCAATCTTGGTGACTAGCGTTGCATCCTCACTCTCCCTCATGGTGAGCTTGTCGAACCACGAACCATCAGCATTTCCCCCTCTGTCCGACAAGGCAGTGGGGTGAAAACTCATCACACACCCGAGCGCGCGTAAACTACTCTCAAGCGGCCTTTCTTGCGGGAACCGTCACGAGATTGACGATTACAGCCACCACAATATTGGCGGCCAGTGCCAGAAGCCCGATATAGACAGTAAACGGCGCGCCGCCGAGGCTGAGTGCCTGTAATGGCTTCAGGCCATTGATCCAGACCAGATAGGTGCCACCGAAAAAGCCAACCAGCCAGCCGGCCAACAGACCGGGTGCGCGGAACCACTTTGAGTAGAGGCCGAACACCAGCGCCGGAAGCGTCTGGAGAATCCAGATACCCCCGAGCAATTGCAGATCAAGGGCGAACTGCGTTGGCAGGAATGCGATCACCAGCAGCGCGCCAATCTTGACGACCAGCGACGTAATCTTGGCAACTTTCGCCTCCCCGGCATCGGTCACATTGGGATTGACATAGGCCTTCCAGAAATTGCGGGTGAAAAGGTTGGAGGCACCAATGCTCATCACCGCCGCCGGAACCAGTGCGCCGATAGCAATCGCCGCAAAAGCAAAACCGGCAAACCAGCTTGGGAACAGGGTCTGGAACAGTGCCGGAACCACCTGATTGGGGCTGGAGACATTGAGATGCGCCGCATGGCCCATATAACCAAGCAAGGCAAGAAGGCCAAGCAGCAGCGTATAGGCTGGCAGCATAACCGCGTTCTTGCGGATGGTATTGCCGCTATTGGAAGCGAAAATACCCGTGAGCGTGTGCGGATACATGAAGGCGGCTAGCGCCGAACCAAGCGCAAGCGTGGCATAGGCCACATATTGATTGCCACCCAGAAGAAGACTGCCCGAGCCCTTTGCCTGGAACGCCGCATCGGCTGAAGCGAACACATTGGCATAGCCGCCAAGTTTTGACGGGATAAGCGCAACGGCGGTGATCACCACAATATAGATCATGATGTCCTTGACGAAAGCGATCAGTGCCGGGGCACGCAAACCAGCCGAATAGGTATAAAGCGCAAGGATGATGAAGGCGACCGCCAGCGGCAGTTCGCCCGTTAATCCCAGCGCCTGCAGGACAGTGGCCATACCAACCAGCTGCAGCGCGATGTAAGGCATAGTGGCAATCACGCCCGTCAGCGCCACAGCAAGCTCAAGCCCGCGCGAGCCATATTGCCCGAACACAACGTCACCGGCGGTCACATAACCATTGTCCTTGGCGCGCTTCCACAAAAGCGGCATCACCATGAATACAAAGGGATAAACAACAATCGTATAGGGAAGTGCAAAGAAGCCATAAGCGCCAACCGCATAGACCAGCGCCGGAACCGCGATTATCGTATAGGCGGTGTAAAAATCGCCACCAACGAGAAACCATGTGATCCACGTGCCGAAGTTTCGGCCACCCAGACCCCATTCATCGATATGCTCCATGGTCTTTGGCGCACGCCAGCGCGAAGCGACGAAGCCGAGGATGGTCACAAGTGCAAAAAAGAAGACAAAAATCGAAATAGCTACCGGATCAAGATTAGTCGTCATGGCTCGTGCTCCGATAGACAATCCAGGTGATGAATGCGGTCAGCGGCACGAAGGCGAGCTGATACCAGTAAAAGAAGGGGAAGCCGAGCAGTTCAGGTTCGCGGAAATTGTAGAAGGGAACCCAGAGCAGCCCGATGTAAGGAATCACAAGCAGCCACAATATGGCCCTTTTTGAACCTTTTTCCATGGATATGTCCTCTTGAAATTGCATTGTGAGGCAAATGAAACCCGTAGGTTTCATTAATAGGCCACCTTGTCGTTTGCGCAACATGTCTTTGGTACGGGCGGCGCACTGATTTGTATCCCAATGTAGATTATCAACAACGTTCTTATCCGGTCTGTGGCAATTCGTGATCAACAAGACGTCGATACATAAAGAAATTAGTAACCAAGATTCTTCATGCTCCAAGCCAATCGGCAAATGACGCCAGACACGCGTGTTCCGTGCCTGATGGTTTGTATTGGCCGTGGTGCCCCCTTTGGGGCGCGCCGCAGGTTTGAGTAAGCGTTTGGAAAAAGAGTACGATGGCGTTCGCGACCGATACATTCAGTCAGGGTGGCTCCTTTAACGGTTTTGTTTCTCGCGCGGGCAAGTCGCGCGGCACGCTGGTCAGCGCGCTTGCCATTGGCGTCGGGATAGCAGCAACCGTGTGGATGTTTGCAACTTTCAGCACGACACAGAAAATGGTTTCCACCCTCGCTTCGGGTCCAACTGTCATACGGCATGATCTGCGGGCATTCGAGACCATTGCTCTCGTCAATCCGCGCGATCAGATCGCACACCGGCCAAGCAGCGGCGCTCTGGCAATGCTCAACCCCGATTTGAAGCATCGCATTCCCCACAATGCGCAGCACACAGCAAAAAGCGCTCATACGGCAGACCGGGTCGTTGTCACTTACGATGATGCTTTTGCCGAACCCGCGTCCGCTCTTGTGGTGATGGAAACATCGCCGCTATCGGAATCCGATGTGACAGCACTTCTCAATAAGCCCGCCGGTCCAGTCGACGCCGACGTGCAGAACGCTATTCAGTCTGCCATAGCCAACCGCGCATTTGCGCTTGCGGTAAACGGCAGAGCGTCAACGCTTGATACAAAAACGGTGGGATCGATTCCGCTGCCTGAGGACGCGCCCAAGAGAACGGCTCTCGAGATTACCGCAGCAGATGCCGCTCTGGCATCCGCATCCAACGATCCGTTCAGCGCACAGCCCGATCTGGTCGACAAGCGGCGGGGTGAGCCTCAAATACCGCTGCTGGCAAGCTACGCGCCATCGGCAACCGAGAGCAATCCGTTGATCGGACCACTGGCACCGGATCTGGAAGTCGCGGTTCCTGTACCCGAGAATGCGCCCGCCCGGGATACAGCCAGCATTGCACCGGATGATACGCAATCTTCCGATGACGGTCAGGACTCGATAGATGTTCCCCTGCCCGTGCAACGGCCAAAACTTGCGACGGAAAGCTTTCCGGCAGCACCGAATGCACCGGCAAAGCAACAGCCAAACGCAAAACTCGCTTCGATCCGGCCAGATGATGCGGTGATCGAAGCCATGCCGCGCACCAGACGTTTGTTCGGGTCAATATTTGGCGGCTCGCGCAATGGTGTTGCGGTCTATGACATTTCCGCACGCACGGTTTATCTGCCCAATGGCGAACGGCTTGAAGCTCATTCGGGCATGGGGCACATGCTTGATAATCCCCGGTACACACGCGAGTCGAACCGTGGGCCGACGCCGCCACATACCTATAATCTCACCATGCGTGAGGCGCTTTTCCACGGCGTCGCTGCGATCCGCCTGACACCCATCGATGGCCGGAATGCCTTTGGCCGCAATGGTCTGCTTGCTCACACATATATGCTCGGACCGCGCGGCGATTCGAACGGATGTGTGGTGTTCAAGGATTATCGCCGGTTCCTCAAGGCTTTCCAGCGGGGCGAGGTCTCACGCCTCGTCGTGGTAGACCGCCTGCCTTCTTCCTCACGCATTGCCACACGCTGATTTGCCGGTAATCGATTGAAGTAATGCCTCCAGCGGCTAAGTCAGCTGGAGGATTCCGCGTTGTGTCCAACAGATTTTCGCAACGAACTTCCGGTCCAGAAACAACAATAATCTGGCTTCCGCCACTATTGCCTCTGCATCTCCAGTGGTGTTTTCGAAACAAAGAAATTTGAGATTCATAGAAATCTACGGGTATTCTATCTGCAAATTTTATTGCACAGTGCGACGAGAACAAGCTCTTTCGTCTAATCTTCGGAGTAATACGCCTTACAGGAGGAAACATGGGCCCGAGTGATTTTGGATTTTCCGCTGCCGCCCGCGCCGGGATGATGCAGGAAGCCTATCGGCAACAGGACGAGTATAATCGCCAGCGGCAGGAGGTCCAGAATTATGCCTCTTCGATCAATAGCAAGCGGACGGACTGGAATCTTGTTGATGCCAAGGAGCTTGGTGTTTCGGTCAGCACGCCTGTTGCCAAATTAGGTGTCTCGCTTGGCCGCATTTCCATTCCCATGGTGAACCGGAAAACCGGTGAGCAGATTGTCTTCACCGGTGGCGGTCTCGGCGGAACCCTCGGCATTACCTTCGGCTTGAGTGTGCTGACCGTGAAGGTCAAGGATTTCAAAGTCAAAGGCTCCAACGAACTGGCAAAGCTGCCTTCAACCGGCGAGGCGATCGGCCCCGTTCCCGGAACACCTGTCATTGATGGAGAGATTGGCGTGCCAATCTTCAAGGGCCCCTATTGGAAGGATTCCGATGGGTCGGACCAGTTTTCTGGCGCTGTCGGCATCACAACCGGCACGCTCATGACCCCAAGCCGCGAGTCGATTGGCATTTTCAATCTCGTCTCCAATCTGTTCAAGGACCCGAAAACACTCATACCAAAAACGCATAATCTGGTGGCGCTGACCTTCTACAACTGGAAAGCTGTGCCATTCCTGCTCAACCCGCCCATGTCGGCTATGGCAAACTACTATATCGAAGCGATTGCCCTGTGTACCAAGGAAGGCCATGGGGGCAATCTTGCGGGCATTCAGGGCAAACAGGCGTTTTTCAAAGTTTCGCGAGGATGAGCTTCAAAACTCTGTTGGGGTCATGCGTCTAACGACCGCCACCCATTTCTGACAGCTTCTGGCGGGCATTGGCATGGCCTTGCCTTGCCGCTGTCAGAAACCATTTCATGGCTTCTGTCCTGTCCGCAGGCAAGCCAATTCCCTGCTCATACACAAGTCCCATGTTGTACTGGGCTTCTGCATAGCCTTGTTCAGCTGCCTTGCGATACCATTTTGCCGCTTCAGCCTTATCAGCGGTGAGGCCGATTCCGTCATAATACATCTTGCCAAGGTAGTTTTGTGCTTCGGGACGCCCCTGATCGGCGGCTTTGCGATACCAATTGACTGCTTCGGCTTTGTCTTCGGCCATGCCCTCGCCGTTGTAATACATGTTGCCAAGGTTGGTTTGCGCGAAACTGTTTCCGTGATCGGCAGCTTTGCGGTACCACTCGGCGGCCCTTTGCAAATCTTTGGCTACGGCGTTCCCGTTATAATATAAGGTACCCAGATTGTTCTCTGCGCTCGGATAACCCTGATCCGCAGCCTTGCGGTACCAGCGCACCGCCTCCATACCGTCTTTCTTAACGCCTTTGCCTTCGATATACATCGTGCCAAGATTGAATTGCCCCTCGGCCCAACCCTGCTCAGCGGCCTTGCGGTACCAGCGAACTGCCTCGATTGGGTTCCTCGCAACGCCCTGACCAAATTCGTACTTCAGACCCAAATTGCTCTGGGCTGTTGGATGTCCCTGCTTCGCCGCTTTGCGAAACCATTTTACTGCTTCGCTCTGGTCTTGCCGAACCCCTCTGCCATTGTCATACATCACACCAAGTCTACTTTGTCCGCCTGCCAGTCCCTGCTCAGCGGATTTGCGATACCAGCGGAAGGCTTCAGAACTGTCTTGTACAACGCCTATGCCGCCATCATACATACGGCCAAGATAGAGCTGTGCCTCCGCATATCCCTGTTCAGCAGACTTGCGATACCAGCGGACGGCTTCAGCCTTGTCTTCCACGACACCGGCACCATTTTCATACAGCACACCCAATTGCAGCTGTGCCTTGGCGTGTCCTTTATCGGCTGCCTTTTGATACCATCTGGCGGCTTCATAATCGTTCTCCGGAACCTTTGTGCCGGTCTGATAAATATCGCCAAGTTTGTACTGCGCGTCGACATCGCCCTTCTCGGCCATGCCACGCAAAAGGTCGACTTCCGCCGGATATTCGCCATTTCTGAAAGGGCCCGCCGCCTCGGTGGAATAGGCATGTCCGTTCAGGCACAACAAGAACCCAGACACCAGTAATAGCTTGCCAAGCCGCATAAGATGCCCTCAAAATCTGGTTTCGCAGCACCCCCTCCTTATAATGCCTGTAGAATTACACTTCGGAAAGATCGCAATCAGCATATTTTCCAGCCATATCAACCACGGCAAAGGCGATTGAAAGCTGCTCGGCGGAATGCTATGGGAGTGCCAAGCTCAATTTTAGGAAAGGAGGGCTGCGCATGAATACGTTCTTCCGGCATCATCGCCAGCGTGGCCCCGTCAACGCCCTGCAGATACGTTTGCAGGGCTGACCGGAAACAGCTTTTCCATACCCATTCCAGGTCTGCCCTTCGTGGTCACGCAGCGCCAAGCTCATTATTCGAGCGGCCTTGCGTAACATCACAACCCACCGAGCCAGATGGTCATTGCCCGCATGGGCGCTGACCACCCAGTGCAAAACCGACGGCACAAACAGAATACCGTCAATGCACATGGCCCGGCAGACCAGAGAATTAAAATGGCACTCATCAATGTAAGAAACCTGGGCGTTACCCTCGGAGCCCCGCTTTTTGTCAACCTCAACCTCGTCATCGGCGCGGGGGACCGTATCGGCATCGTCGCTGCCAATGGCCGGGGCAAATCCACCCTGCTGCGCTGCCTTGCGGGAACGCTCGATTCCACTACCGGCGATATCACCCGCACGCGCGGCCTGCGCATCGGCACTGTCGAACAGGCTGTGCCTGATAATCTCCTTACCACCTCGTTCTACGATATGGTGTTGCAGGCCCTGCCCGCCGAGCAGAAAGAGACGGAAAGCTGGCGCGTCGATGTCGTGCTTGCCTCACTTGACGTGCCCGATGCGTTGCGCGAGCGTACCCTTGCCCAGTTGAGTGGCGGCTGGCAAAGACTTGCCTTGCTTGCCCGTGTCTGGGTGACAGACCCTGACGTGCTGCTGCTGGATGAGCCCACCAACCATCTCGACCTTGCCAAGATTGCGCAGCTGGAAGACTGGCTCAATAGTTTGCCGCGTGATGTGCCTGTTGTCATCTGCAGCCATGACCGGGCTTTTCTTGATGCCACGACCAACCGGACCCTGTTCCTGCGGCCGGAGAACTCGCATGCCTTTGCCCTGCCCTATACACGGGCTCGGGCCGCACTTGATGAAATCGATGCGGCGGAGGCGCGCCGTTACGAGCGGGATATGAAAGTGGCGCAGCAGCTGCGTCAGCAAGCCGCCAAGCTGAACAATATCGGCATCAATTCCGGTAGCGATCTTTTGACCATCAAGACCAAACAGCTGAAACAGCGGGCGGAACGGCTAGAGGATGCTGCGCGGCCTGCCCATCAGGAACGCTCTGCCGGAGCAATCAGGCTCACCAACAGCGGCACCCATGCCAAAGTGCTGGTGACGCTCGACGATGCATCGGCGGAAACGCCTGACGGTACGTTCCTGTTCAAGACAGGCAGGAAATGGATATGCCAGGGCGACCGGATTGTTCTTCTCGGGGCCAATGGTGCGGGCAAGACACGTCTTGTCGGCATGATCAGGCGTGCCATCACGGAGCCGCTGACCACGCCTGATACAGTCAAGGCAACGCCGTCTCTGGTGCTCGGCTATGGTGATCAGGCACTGGCCGACCTGCCGGATCGGGACACGCCGTTTGATACGATCAGCAGGCGCTTCGATATTGGCGACCAGCGCACCCGCACCCTTCTGGCCGGTGCGGGCCTTGGCATCGATATCCAGAGCAAGCCGAACAGGGTTCTGTCAGGCGGGCAAAAGGCGCGGCTTGGCATGCTGGTGCTGCGGCTTGCCAATCCGAACTTCTACCTGCTGGATGAACCGACCAACCATCTGGATATTGACGGTCAGGAGGCGCTGGAATCGGAATTGATGGCGCATGAGGCAAGCTGCCTGCTGGTCTCGCACGACCGCAGTTTCGTCAGGGCAGTCGGCAACCGCTTCTGGCTGATTGAAAAGCGTCGCCTGATCGAAGTGGAAAGCCCGGAGGCGTTTTTTGCCGCCGAGCGACAGAGATGAGTGGAATGCCGGGCCGCCTCGATACGGCGGCCCGGCACCTGTTCAATGGGCATGCGCGGCCTGAGCTGTGACGATAGCGTCCGCCTCCTTGCCGTAAAGTTCCTCAAAATGATCGAAAGCTTTGGAAAAACTGCCGATGCCCTGCGTTGCCGAGCGCAGGGCACGCGCCAGTTCATCCAATGCACTGCCGGGAATGATGGCCCGGAAGACATCCCAGCCCTTGGTATTATCGTCCCGGTCAAAACCCAGCACCTGCCCCTTGAAGGCGGAAATAATGGGCACGAGATTGCCAGAATAAACAGACGGGATATGAATTTCGATGCGGAACACCGGCTGCATGAGAACAGCCGCCGCTTCCGAAAGCGCCTGCTTCACCCCCATTTTTGCCGCAGCGCGGAAGGCAAATTCCGAACTGTCGACTGAATGGTGCTGGCCATCGGTCAGCATGACACCAACATCGATGACCGGCAGCCCCAGTGGCCCTCGCTCCATTGCCTCGCGTGAACCCGCCTCAACAGCGGGTATGTAATTGCGCGGAACAGCGCCGCCCTTGACCGTTTCGGCAAAGGAAAAACCTTCGCCGCGCCCGTTAGGATGCACGCTGAGCTTCACATCGGCGAACTGACCGGCGCCACCTGTCTGCTTGCGGTGACGGTAATGAACCTCCGCCGGTTTGGAGATGGTCTCCCGGTAAACAGGGCTCGGCATCCGGTCTGTGACATTGACGTGGAAGACATCGGACAGCATTTTGCACAGATCACGCAGATGCACCGGGCCCTGCACGCTGACAAGCTGGGCACCCGTGCCTTCCTCCTGCATGACCTTGAGACCGTGATCCGTCTCCGCCAGTTTTGCCAGTGTTTCCGACAGTTTTGTTTCGTCCCGTTCGCTTTCGGGGACAAGGATGCGCTCCAGCATCGGCGTCGGCGGTGTGGTCCATTCAGGTGCCGTGATCACGGCATCGAGGCTCAGCAGGGATGGCACCGGCAGATGATCGGACTTTACGGTGGCGAAGACATCGCCGGGTACAGGAATTCCCGATGGGGTGGGCTTTCCGGTTCCCGGGTCCTGTACCGGCCCAAGCCGTCCTCCACCCAGCAGACCACCCTGCTTCAGTCCGTCTTTCAGCGCGCGCACCAGAACAGTCTTGCCGATATTCTGGCGATGATAGGCGTGGAAGCTGACAGCCGCCAAGGCATTTTCCGGCGTGCTGTTTGCAGCGGCAAGGCGCTTGCGCAACGTATCAACAGGCGGGGCTTCGTGGCGCAGCGCCTTCATCAGGCGCAGAATGCCATTGCTGTGGCTGGCAGATCCAAGCAGCACCGGGATGATCCTGTTTTCGCGCAAGACACGCGAGGAAATGGCAAAAACCGCGTCGCTCGGTGGTTCACGGTCCTCGATCAGCTCTTCCAGCAGCCAATCATCAAATTCGGATAAATGTTCCAGAAGTTCGGCGCGCGCCTCGTGTTCCCGCTCAAGCTCGCTTTCCGGTATCTCGATCAGGGCGGATGTCTGCCCCTCGCGATAGCGCCAGGCGCGTTCGGAAATCAGGTCGCATGTGCCGACAACCTTGTCGCCTTCGCGGATGGGTATCTGCCGGAGCACGAGGGAATGGCTGCAATAGCCTTGCAATGCTGAAATGACGTCGCGCACCCGGCCTCTTGGCTCGTCAATGCGGTTGACGAAAACAATGCAAGGCGTGCCCGATGCTTCGATGGCCCTCAAATAAGGTGCAGCCAGCACCGCATCTTCAGGCGCAGGTGAAACACACAGGATACAGGCATCACTGGCCAAGAGTGCATCCTGCGCGTGCGCAAGGGCTTCGTTGGCACCCGGTGCATCCAGTGCGCACCATGTTTCATTACCGAAAGTGAATTCCGTGAGATTTAACCCGTAAGGCGAGACCGACTTCCTTGGCGCGCCCTCCAGCGCGCCGAGTTTTTCCACGAGCGTGGATTTTCCGGTCTGCGAGGGTCCAAGTACCGTAAAGCAGCGCATTCGCGTCCTCCCCTGCTACGATCAAAGTCCGATGACAGGATGCCTCAACATGGCCAAAAGCGCTAGTGGAACGATTCGATGGTGCCTTTGTCGGCAAAAAAGAAACAGGCCGGATTTGCATCCGGCCTGTTTCATTCTGTTCTGTCATTGTGGACCGCCACCGGGGCGACCCCGCTGGCACCAGCTTTAAGCGGCGCTCAGCTGATCCGCTGACATTTTGCCCGACTTCTTGTCGCGCACCAGTTCGTAATTGATTTTCTGGCCGTCGTTGAGATCACGCAATCCAGCGCGCTCAACTGCAGAGATGTGTACGAATACATCTGCACCGCCATCTTCAGGCTGAATGAAGCCGAAGCCCTTTGTAGAATTAAACCATTTAACTGTGCCTGTGGCCATAATGAACCTCCGTAGGGCAGATGTATTGAGTGTCGCACAAAGTGAACGACGCACCCTTGTAACGATTTTTTATGGAAGCCGTAAAGCCCATATGCGCGAAAGTGTTAACGTGTCATGCAACTGTTTTATTACAATGGCGCTTCAAAGACAGTTTTTGCAAAAGTTCCTGCGCCGAATGATCTTGTACTCACCACACGTCCGGGTCATGAGTGAACAGCAGTATTTCGGGTTTGGACAGGCATATGCAACGCAAAACAATCGCGATTATCGGTGGCGGCCCCGCGGGCCTTATGGCAGCCGAAGTGGTATCAGCAGCCGGACATGACGTAACGGTTTATGATGCGATGCCGACTGTCAGCCGTAAATTCCTGCTTGCGGGCAAGTCAGGCCTGAACATCACACATTCGGAAGATTACGCGCGTTTCGTTACCCGGTTTGGTGCTGCATCCGAACATTTGCGCCCTGCTCTTGATGGGTTCACACCCGAAGACGTGCAGGCATGGGCGGCAGAACTTGGCACGGAAACATTTACTGGCTCATCAGGGCGGGTGTTTCCAAAGGCGATGAAAGCCTCACCGTTGTTGCGTGCATGGCTGCGACGGCTGGAAGCGCAGGGTGTGACCATTCTCACCCGTCACCGCTGGACGGGTTTCACCGGAAATGCTTTCACATTTGAAACACCCGCGGGGATCAAGACCGTCGAATGCGACGCAGCGTTGCTGGCACTTGGCGGCGCAAGTTGGCCAAAGCTCGGTTCCGATGGCGCATGGACCTCGTGGCTGGCCGATAAGAGCGTGGAAATTGATGTGCTGCGCCCAGCCAATTGCGGCTTCGACGTGGATTGGGACGATGGTTTCAAGGAGCGTTTTGCCGGAATCCCGGTAAAGTCCGTCACGGCCACTTCAGGTGCTGGTACATTTTCCGGTGAGTTTGTCATCACGCAGGATGGTATCGAAGGCAGTCTTGTCTATGCCCATGCGGCCAGTCTGCGCGATCAATTGCAAGAGCAAGGCAGCGCGTCGCTCGTGCTTGATCTCGCGCCCGGACGATCAGCCGAAAAGCTGGCGCGGGACCTCGCACGACAGGACAGCAAGGCGAGTTTCGCAAATCGCTTGCGCAAAGGTGCAGGGATTGAGGGCGTGAAAATTGCCTTGCTGCGAAAATTTGCCGATGCAGCTGATCTTTCCGATCCCCAACGGCTGGCAAGACTGATCAAGGCGCTACCGCTGGTTGTAGTGCGCCCTCGCCCCATCACCGAGGCCATATCCTCGGCTGGTGGCGTTCGCTGGAGCGCCATCGACAATACATATATGCTGAAAGCGCTGCCTGGTGTTTTCGTGGCCGGGGAAATGCTGGACTGGGAAGCACCGACCGGGGGCTACCTTCTGACAGCGTGCTTTGCCACCGGCCGCGCCGCAGCGCATGGGATAAACACCCGGCTGAACCTGTGACTAATATTTGTTGAAGACGAGCATTTTCATTCGCATACGCCGCCGCATTCTGCGCATCGCAGCCAGCAGATGCGCCTGGGCGGTCTCACTGCGCCCATATGCCTGAACAACGATTTTGTTTTTGTAATTCTTCTGATCGACGTAAGTAATCTTTGATCGCACGAAACAGTCTCCTCACAGTCTTTTGACATTTTATGAGAGATGCTTCTTATGCTCTATTCCGCTAAACTTTAGAATAGCTCTATTATTAGTAACCTTAACGGGGTTTCTGCATGTAAAACTTGAAGTATTTATCTTCAAAATTTGGAGAGACTCGACGGCACCGGAATTTTGAAGGACAGGCGACCGTCGAGCCTCGTGCTGGCCCCACGACAAACCAGCATCGCCATGGTGGAGCGGCTGTCTTGCCGGGTCAAATTACAAATCGGCAATGATGCCTTTGCAGCCGGATTCTAAAGGAACAGCTTGAATGCAACAGGGATCGCAACGCCAATCATGAAGATTGCGAGCGCACAGGTGCGGCAGACGAAATCTGTCCAGATACTGTCGTTGTCGTTATCGCTTATCATCGGACCAGCCTTCACATCCAACGAGGGCTATGCGCCCTCCAAGGCCCCAAGAGTAAGCCTGCATGCTTAACGACAGGTAAATCTACGGTTGTAACGGCAGCGCAGATCATGGGCATTTGGTTGCCGCCCGCCCCTGATCTTCAGATATCGGCGCTTTTCGGCCAGAACCGACAGAAGCTGTCTGAGCAATATAACTGACTGATAATAAAGGGTAATGCCGCCGCAATGTAGGCGATGCTGAATGCCGGCATGGATTTTACGATGAGAGCTAAAAGTATCCGTCAGCATCGTTGGCAGGGAGGCGGTCTTTGCAAACGCGCGGCAACGGTCACGGTTATTCTTGTTGGACGTGCTTCCGATATTGCGAACAACCCAATCGGGTGACCGGAAATCCTAGGGATGTCATGTGTTCAAAAAGGGTTTCTTATGGCTTTGATCAATCTGAATCTCATCAACAACACGACCACCACCATCAATTCCAGCAATTTTCACTCCGGCGATACGGTTGCTCTCGGGCTTGTTTCGAGTGCCACGCTGATCGTTGACGGCGTCAATGCCGACGTCACGTCATTTGCCGGTGTCAGCGGCCTTTCCAACACGACATTCAATGTCATCAACGGCGCCACACTCACCGTTGAAGCACAACTCGCATCTGTCGGGGCGGGTTCGTCCTTTCATTACATCATCGGTGCCGGCAGCACGCTGAACCTCAATTCCGCACTTCTGGGCGTAGACGTGTTGCAGACGACGACAGTGGATTTTGCCGGTTCGACTGGAACAGGCCATTTCGTCTATACCCCGCCAGCTATCGGCCTCTCCCTGCTTAGCCCCAACCCGACCATCGTCAATGCGAGTGCGGGAGATCGCGTCACGGTCAATGGCGCTTCCAGTGTTTCGCAGTCCGGAAATATCATCACATTCCACGGGGGATTGCTTGGCCTTGGCACGCTTGCAACCTATGTCATTCCCGCTGGTGCCACCTATAATTTCAACGATGCGACCGATACACTCACCTTCATCACGCCATGTTTTGTCCGTGGCACCATGATCGCGACCCCTGAGGGCGAAGTACCTGTCGAAAAATTGAAAGTCGGCGACAAGGTTCTCAGCGTGATCAAAGGTATTGCCGAGGTGACATGGGTGGGAAACCGCACCATCGACCCGAAAAGCCTCGACAAACCGCGCGACGATTTGCCGATCCGCTTCTGCACCGGGGCTATTGCCGAAGGCATTCCGCACAGGGATCTACTGGTTTCACCCGACCATTGTGTTTTTATCGGCGGCGCACTGATACCCGCCAAGCTCCTGATCAATGGCACGACCGTGACGCAAAGATTTGTGCTCACGCCAATTAATTACTTCCATATCGAACTGGAAAAACATGATGTGATCTGGGCGGAGGGTGTAATGGCGGAAACCTATCTGGATCTCGGCAACAGGAACGTGTTCCTTGAACCGGGCGTCCTGCAATTCACATCACCCAAATTGAAGCAGGCCAAAGCCTGCTATCCCCTCACCTATTCGGGATCTGCGGTCGACAGGGCGAGAGACATGATTGCGCAGCAGGAATTGGCGCTTGGTAACAATACCACCAAGGCGAAGGCGTCCTGAAACAATGTATGGGCCGTGCTCCATTGAGCACGGCCCATACATTTGCCGCGCGAAGATATGAATGCCTATCCGCGCGCCTTGTCGAGAGCCCAGCTGCCCGGACCGGCGGCAGCCAGATAGAGGAAGACAAAGCAGAAGAGCACAGCGCTTTCACCGTGATTGACAATCGGATAGAAGCCCTGGGGTGCATGCGCCATCCAGTAGGCAACGGCCATTTCACCCGACAACAGGAATGCGATCGGACGCGTGAAAAGACCGAGAGCCAAAAGTATGCCACCGACAAATTCAAGGATTGCAGCCACGCCAATCAGCGACATCAGATTGGGAGCCGGGTCCATTGCCATGGGAAAACCAAACAGCTTGGACGTGCCATGCGCCACAAACAGCAATGCCGTTATGATGCGCAGGACAGAGAGAAGCCGGGGTGCCCATACCGTTTCAAGTTCAACTCGGGAGATCATGTTGCCTCGCTAAGAACGTTGGAGGCTGAAGAATGTCGGGCTTCAGGTTGAAATGCAATGCCAACCCGCCGATGGCGCGCACAATATACGCGCCATCAACACATCATGTGTTGAACACGGAAGTTGTGAGGCTCGACACCGGCCATTGCATGTCACTACCATGGAGAGCACCGAGCCTCGACTGACTGTAAACGATCCGGGGCACTTTCGTCTTTGGGGGACCAGGTTCAACAGATCGCACACTTACCATCAGCATGCTTACATTTATTGAATGGGCTATTCTGTCAACGGAATAGCGCAATGTACCCAGAAATGTCCGGTAAAGTTCGTGTGAGATTAACAGAGAAATACTGGTTAAAAGAACATATGTTTGCGAGCTGGAAGACCTGTACTTTGTTATGATAGTAAATCTCTACGTTCCGGGTCCAAATATCCCAACCATCATACAAAAAGTATAAGAATCGATATTTCCCGGGCATCACAGTCTTGTCCAAAGCATCTCCCAATTAAGCCGCAATCCGCCGTGAAACATAGGCATCGGATCAACGTTTGGGGGAATCCATGTATCGTTCGCCGCGTCTTCTCGTAACAGGTTTTGCTGCAGGCCTTGCCATGACCGCGCTGGCCTCGCCGGTTCTGGCGCAAAGCAATATCAAGGGCCAGCGCATCGAGGTTGCCTTCGTGCTCGACACAACAGGCTCCATGGCCGACCTTATCGATGGAGCCAAGCGCAAGATCTGGTCAATCGCCAACACGATTATCGACGTCAATCCCGATGCGGATATCCGCATGGCACTTGTTGCCTATCGCGACCGGGGCGACGAATATGTGGTCAAGTCCTTCGCCATGAGTTCCGATGTACAGGGGCTCTATGGCAAGTTGATCAAGCTCGAAGCTGATGGCGGCGGTGATACGCCAGAGTCCGTCAATGAGGCGCTGGATGAGTCCGTGCGCAAGCTGGAATGGACCAAGGGCGGCGATGCAAAACGCATTGTCTTTCTTGTTGGCGATGCCCCGCCGCATATGGATTACCCCAATGGCCCCCTGTACCCGAAGGTGCTGAAACGGGCGCAGGATGAGGCGATTACCGTCAATACAGTGCAGGCAGGTGACGACCCAGACACGACGAAAGTCTGGCGCGAAATCGCCCAGCTGGGACACGGCCGTTACATTGCCATTCCGCAGGATGGCGGACGCATCACTGTAATCGAGACGCCATTTGACGGCGACATCATCATCCTGCAACAGAAGATCGACAAGACTGTCATCCCCTATGGCAGCGGGGCGAAGCAGGCTGATTTGCGCACCAAGATGGAAACAAAGGCCATGGCTCCGGCCTCGGTGCAGGTCGACAATTCCCGCTATTATTCGAAAAAGGGTGGTTCGAAAGAGGTCGTTACCGGTGGCGGTGATCTGGTCGCGGATGTCAAGAACGGCACGCAGAAACTTGATGCACTCAAGGATGCGGAATTGCCGGAGAATCTGCGCGGCAAGTCCAATCAAGAGAAACAGGCTGTCCTCGATCAGCAATCGCAGGAACGCGGCAAGCTGGAAGAAAGCATGGCCGAACTGGTGAAGAAGCGCGATTCCTATGTCGCCGAACAGACGGCCAAGCAAGACAAGGACAAGGGCAGCGATTCCTTCGATATGGTGGTGAAGGAAACGCTGCGCACGCAGTTGAAATAACTCTTACGTCCGGTTGACCGAGACGCCGCCATCCACCAGCATGGCCGAGCCGGTGGTAAAGCTTGACGCATCAGAGGCAAGATAGAGTGCCGAGCGGGCTATCTCGATCGGCTGCGCCCGCCGTTTCAGGGCATGCAGCCCCTCAACAAAGGCCAGCTTTTCCGGCGTATCCACCCAGGCTTCAGCCAGAGCGGTCGCCGTTCCCCCCGGCAGCAGCGCGTTGACGCGGATGCCCTGTGGACCAAACTCCACCGCCAGTGTTTTCATCAAGCCAAGAAGCCCCGCCTTGCTGGCGGCATAGGCAGCTGTGCCGGGCATACCTGCTGTGTGGCCAACAAAGGTCGAGGTAAAAATCAGCGAGCCACCGCCACACCGCTGCATGGCTGGCAACTGGTATTTTGCCGCGAGGAAAGCCGATGTCAGATTGACATCAACAGTGTTTTGCCAACCGGCAAGCGAGATGTCGGGCGTTGGCCCCATCTCACCATTGGTTCCGGCATTGTTAAACGCAATGTCCAGCCCGCCAAATTTCTCTTCGGCCAATTCCACCAGAGCTTTGGCACAGGTTTCATCGCTGACATCCCCAGCGAGCGCAATAGCCTTGCCGCCATCAAAGGTGATCTCGGCAACAAGCTTATCCAGCCCATTCTTATTACGGGCCGAGACAACGACGCTCGCGCCTTCGCGGGCAAAAAGCTTTGCCGTTTCGTAACCAATGCCGGAGCTTGCGCCGGTAATGATAGCGATTTTTCCATTCAAACTGTTCATTTTGCAGCCTCTGTGATCTCGGTGGGAAGGGCACGTTAAACATGCCCGCGGCGCAATGAATGGCCTTACCGGTTCCAAGCCGCCACCCGAAACCTGCCGCCCCTCTTGTTCGCCTCAACACGCCTTGACGGCCTCGGGCTTCACTCCCATAATTGCTTCATGCAACCAGAAACTCCCCGGCTCCGACTGCGCCAATGGCGTGCGGAAGATCGTGCGCCATTTTTTGCGCTCAACAGCGAACCTGAAGTCCAGCGCTATCTCATGCCCCTGACGCGTGAGGGTTCAGACGCCATGCTTGATCGCATTGACGCGCAGTTTGCTGAAAATGGCTGGGGCTTCTGGGCGCTTGAAGAGCGTCAGAGCGGAACGCTGATCGGCATGTGCGGACTTGCCCATATCCCATGGCAAGCGTCCTTTACCCCGGCAGTTGAAATCGGCTGGCGGCTTTCGACGCCATGGCACGGCAAGGGTCTGGCACGGGAAGCAGCAGAAGCCGCGCTTGCCTATGGCTTCCAGGTCTTGAAACTCGACCGTATCGTCAGTTTTACCACGCCCGCCAACACCGCCTCCTGGGGATTGATGCAACGGCTTGGCATGCAAAAGACGGGTGAATTCGACCATCCCAGCCTGCCAAAAGATCACCCGCTGTGCCGCCATGTGCTTTATGAAATAACCGCTCAGCAGGCAGGAGAATCGCGATGAGCAATGAACAAATCTGTCATGTGGCGGTCAGCCAGAAGAACGATACGAGCTGGTACTATGTGCTCGTTGTCGATGGGGAAGCCGGTCCGCAGATCGGTCCCTACAAGACAGAGCGGGAAGCCCAGACTGCCGGAGAAAAAGAGCTTGCCGATCTGGATCTGAGTGCGGATGAATAACTGACAGATATCGACGCTCCATCCAACAGCAAGGATTCCCATGTCTGACGCGCGCAACAACGATACCGGAACACCGGGTGTATGGGACGATTCACGTTCGCATAACTGGATTGCCTTGCAGGCACCGCTGGAGCGGATGCTTGCGCCGCTGGGCGAACAGGCAATCAAAGCTCTTGCACCACAAAGGGGCGAGCGCTTTCTGGATGTGGGCTGCGGCTGCGGTCATACTTCTCTGGCATTGGCCCATGCTGTCGGACCGGATGGCAGTGTAACGGGTGCTGACCTGTCTGCCTCCATGCTTGCTGCCGGTCGCAACCATGCGGCGGAGAAAGGCCTCGGCAATCTGCACTTCATCGAAGCCAATGCGCAGACACATAGCTTTGGCGCCGGTGAGTTTGACGGATTGTTTTCGCGTTTTGGCGTAATGTTCTTCGATGACCCTGTTGCGGCCTTCACCAATCTGGGCAAGGCGCTAAAGCCGGGTGGACGTCTTGCCTTTGTTTGCTGGCGTGACCGGCCCGAAGTCGAATGGTTTGAAATGCCAATTCAGATCGCCAGCAAACATGGCGTGCCTGCCCCGGATTTACCGGGAATCGGTCCGGGCGCCTTTTCGCTCGCCAATCCTGAACGCGTGCGCACGGTTCTCGGCGCGGCAGGCTTTACCGATATTGGCGTTACACCACTGGACCTCAGGACAGGTGGCGGTGATATCGACGAAGTGTTGAGCATTCTTCACATTGGTTTCGTCGGTGAGCACATCAAACAGTTCCCCGACAAGGCAGACGCCGCGTGGGAGGCCATACGGCAGAACCTTGAAGCTTACCGGACGCCGGATGGCGTTTTCGTTGGCACCGGGACATGGATTGTGACTGCCCGTCTGATGTAGGCAGCAAAGCGGCAGCTTTTGACATTGCCGCCGCTTTGAGCAAATTTCCTCTCCCCGCGATTCGAAAAGCAGACCGTCAGGTTTGATTCATCAACATCGCTGCCAAGGCATTGACCGCAGGCAGATATAGAAGGCTGACCCCATCCATGAAAAAGCCAATGCTCCTGTTCGCAATCCTTGCGCTGTCCCTGCAATCCGCATCGGCGATGGATACGAGGATGGAAGTCGGACTGGAAAAGCTTGATCCGCAGACCCGGCTGGAACAGCGCTGCGACGTCGAGGCTATGGAGCGCATCCGCAAGGACGAACATGACTACAATCCCGATAAGGTGCTTGCCTATGCCTTTGCTGATCCGAAGGTGGATGTACATTCGATCAAGTCGCGCGGCGCAGCCTTTCGCAGCCGAGGCGAATGGTATCATCTGGCATTCAAATGCATGACGAATGAAGACAATATGGAAATCGTCGCCTTCAAATACCGGATCGGCGACAAGGTTCCGAAAAATGAGTGGGGCCAGCACTATCTGGTTCCCTAAGCATATTCCTCCCGGTTCGACGGGTATCTGTCATGACGAACATTCCTGTTCTTGAAACAAGGCGGCTTATCTTGAAGCCGCTTGAGCTTTCGGATGCCAACGCCGTTCAGAAGAATTTCCCACAATGGGAGGTGGTAAAATACCTGAACGTAGCTGTGCCTTGGCCGTACCCCGAAGACGGCGCTTTGACCTACATACGCGATATTGCCTTGCCGGGCATTGCGGCAGGTAGCCAATGGCATTGGTCGATCCGCCGCAAAACTGCACCGGACGACCTGATCGGTCTCATCAGCTTGACCGATGGCGAAGAGGATAATCGAGGTTTCTGGCTTGCGCCTGCATGGCAGGGACAAGGTTTAATGTCCGAAGCATGCAACAGAGTTACGGATTATTGGTTCGACACACTTGGAAAAATGGTGCTGCGTGTACCAAAGGCGATCGCCAATACGGCCTCACGCCGAATTTCCAAACGCAGTGGTATGCGGGTAATTAAAACAGTGGAACGTGATTACGTCTCCGGTCGCCATCCTGCTGAAGTCTGGGAAATCACCGCTGAGGAATGGCGGAGTTATCGTCTCAACGGCGAATGATAAATTCGTTTTGATTGCATGCAATGTTGGCGCAATGGGAATCACCGATGTTCTCTGGGTCCGGTGCGGATCAATGATCGCACCACATCCGGAGAGCCAACATGCCCAGTCTCTTTCGTATGCTCCTGCCCGCCGTACTGCTTCTGAGTTTTGGCCCTGCCATGGCTTCCACTTCGCCCGTGGCGGAAACGGTTCCGGCTGCCAGCGGCTTCCATCCCAAGCCGCTGGTCCGCTTTGTGCAATATGACAATCCCTGCACCGATGGCCGTTACAACGACGGCAAACCGCGCAGCTGCCGTGAGCTTTTGCGCATGCTCGACCGGCGCGAGCGCCATCGGGAAAGGCGGGACGACTATCGCGAGAGACGTGAGCGTTACAACCCCTGCACTGACGGCAGGGTCAGCGATGGCAGGCCTCGTAGTTGCCGCGAAATAAAGCGCTGGCTGGGTGAACAGGACGATGAAGATGACTGGCGACGATACAAACGCTGGAAATAGCGCGGTGGGTGCGGAACAAACCGCACGCTGCACCGTTTCAATCGTCGCGACTGTTCGCAACGGAGGGAAGTAATATGGGAACTGCAGGTGTAGGCTGGATTGCTGCCATTATCATCGGTGGTCTGGCCGGATGGCTGGCCGAGATGTTCATGAAGAGCAATACCGGCATCATCATGAATATTATTCTGGGCATCGTTGGTGCGGTGCTTGCCAATGCCATCCTGTCGGTATTCGGCATTATTCTCTCAGGCTGGATCGGCTATCTTATCGCTGGTTTTGTCGGCGCCTGTATCCTGATTGCCGTCGGGCGCGCTGTCCGCCGATAGATTTATCTGCCGGGGTAGAGTATCTGCCCGGTCGCCGAAGCGACCGGGCAGTTCTCCCCACCCTAACCGTTCGCCGCTGCAATAATGCGGCAGATGGCAGTGCGCGTTGTGCCTTCGGGTGCGATCTGTCCTATCGCAACCATGAAAACCACATCAATCCGGCTTCCCTTGCCCGCCTTGCGCACGACGACACGCAATGTCTGTGGGCGGCCCGAACCGGTGACTTCCTGCTCGGCCGTGATCGCGCCAAGGCTCTTATTCACATCAATGCCGGAAAAACCTTCAGCAGCCACGGCTTGCGCGAGATTGCTCAACGCCGTCTTGGGGACGAGCTTCGGGAAAACCTGCCAGCTCTTGTAATTTATGGCAGTGATAAGCGGAATGCCTTCCGTCTTGAAATTACCTGCACACGTCTGTGCCTGCGCGGATGAGACGGCCAATGTTGCAAATGCAATGCCTGCAAGAAGTTTCCTGATCATGCAATCCCCTGTAGCAAATAGGGCCCGACGATGTCAGGGCCCCTACCCCTCGATGCACCCGGTGTGTTCTGGCTGGCATCCGCTTCAGTGCATAGCACTGGGTTGGCAAAATTCCACGGGTAAAAAATGCACTAGTGAATCATAATTGACCGTCAGTCCGCCGGAGCGTGCAACCTTGGCTGGCCCATTTTGAACCAGGCTTTGGCTATCTTGCCCTTATCGATTTCATAGATGGCAATAACATCCACCTCGCCGGGACCCTCAGGAAACGTGCGTGTAACGACTTCCTGATCGATGACCATCGTGCCGACAGCCATACGCTTCAGCAGTTTCCCCTGCAGATTTGGCTCCTTGAAACGGACAATATGCCGTTCGCGGATTTCTGCGGCGCCATTGGCGAGCAATTGATCGGGAAAAGCATAATATTGGCAATCATCCGCCCAAAACTGCATGAATGTGTCAATGTCGCAGGCATTATAGGCTTCAAGCTGCCCCTGAGCCGGTATGGTTGCATCAGTGCTGTCTATAATTGAATTCATGTATTGCATCCTTATGCATGGCCGTTGCTTCGCGTGGACGGAATCGGAGCCATCCCGCGCATTCGTTATTGCATTCATGCCAATGACACGATTGATTAGCTCGGTAAACATTTGACGGGGCAAGCATGAGTTTGTTGGCATGGACCGATGAACGCTGGTACACACTGCGCAGCGGATATCGCGACCTCTATAACCCGTCCGAGGCGCTTCAGGCACTCGAACAGGGCGATTTTACGTTGGCCTGGGATGAGCTTTGGAATAATCTGATTTACAAGCGGGATGTGGATACGGCTGCCTATGCTTCTGTTCCCGAGATTGTCCGGATTGCCTGGCAGTTGAAACTCGCCGACTGGAATGCCTTCGCGCTCATTGCAACAATCGAAGAAGCACGCCTCAACAATGATCGCAATCCACCTATCCCTGAATGGCTGATGGATGCCTATGAGCGGGCATGGATCGATATGGCCACGCTTGCGCTGCAAATCTACCCAAAAGCCGAAGATCCTGAATTGGTGACGAGCCTGTTGTCTGTTCTCGCCTTTGCCAAGGGGAAGACAGCTGTCGGAACCTATGCGGTTGGCTTGATCGAGGACGAAGAGGCCCCGTTGCTGCATATTGACAGCGACGACAATTAGCATCTTGCCGGTCAGGCAGTATTTCCCATTCCATCATTCAGAACGGCATAAAAATAAGCCGCCATTAACCGGCTGATGGCACACTCGCTCATTGAAAAACATGAGGGACGTCCAATGCTTATCACCCGCCTGAGCAAAACCGCGTTCGTTGCGGCAATCGCTTTCTTCGCCACGCTCGTGGCTTTCGGCAATATCACTGATTACGGCTCCAACTTCGCTTTCGTCCAGCATGTGCTGCTGATGGATACGATCTTCCCCGATGCAACCATCAAGTACCGTGCTATCAGCAGTCCGGCACTGCACAATGCATTCTACATTCTCATCATCGCCGCCGAGACCCTGACAGCTGTTCTGTGCTGGATTGGCGCTTTCAACATGATCGGCCGCGTTGGAGACAACGCCCGTGCGTTCAACCGTTCGAAGAAATGGGCCATTGGCGGCCTCGCGCTTGGCTTCCTTGTCTGGCAGGTGGCGTTTCTGTCCATTGGTGGGGAATGGTTCGGCATGTGGATGTCGTCAACATGGAACGGCATCGAATCGGCCTTCCGTTTCTTCATCACCATCATTGCGGTGCTGATCTTTGTAACGATGCCGGATAGTGAAACCACCGACTAACAAACCTAAAATTTTTGTAATGCCGGAACAGAGCGCCCGGCCCGTGTATTGTGTGATCGTCAATAGCTTAGAGGTACGACATGAAAAATCTGATCATTGCTACAACGATCGCCCTTACATCTCTGGTGGCGTTCAATGCACCATCCCAAGCCGCACCATTTACCGCAGTTCTGGCCGGCAATACCGCAACCGAAGTGCAGAATGTTGATTATCGGCCCGGCTACCGACATAGCCACCGCAAGTGGAATCGCAACTGCTTTGTCAGGACAGAACGGCACCGTGTTCATGGCCGTATCATCATTAAGAAAGTGCGCGTCTGCCGCTGAATCTTTGCAAAAACAAAAGCCCGGCAAATAATCCTGCCGGGCTTTTTTGCATTTCAGAGGCCTTTTATGTGGACAGTTGGCAGAGGAATTTGACCCCCGACCCGATTGCTGCCAAAAAACTACTTCACTGTTACGTCAACGTCACAATGGAGATGCTTGATGAGACACAAATGCCTTGTGATCGGCGTACTTGTCGTTCTGTTTGCCCTTCTGGGAACCCTCGCTCTGTTTTCCAGAAAAGATTCGAGGCCCGGCCAAATACCCGCACATTCGCTTCAGGACCCCTTGCGTGCGCCCTCCTGAGTCTGCAGCGCGCCGATCAAACACCCACTTGAAATGGCTCGGATTTGGCATTCTCGTTGCCGCCCTGCCCTTGGCATTTTTTGGGGCCATACTGCCCATCAATGAATACAAGGCTCAGGGGATCGATGCTGTTGATTGCGACGGATCGCTTCAGGTGCTGCTCTTTGCAGCGCCAGCTGTGCTGATTTATGCGCTGGGTGCTTTTCTCAATGCACGATACCCGCGAAAGCCGCTCAATCTGGGTGTCGCGGTGATCTGTGCTTTGCTCGTCATCGCTGTCGGGCGCAATGTCATTGCATCCATAGAGGAACAGCGCCTGAATACAGCCACGGAAACGTGTAGCAGCGGCCTGTGAGAATTGCCGGGAGACTTGCGTTCCCCGGCTGAACGCGATTGGATCAATGTTCATCAATCAGGAGCGTAATAATTGGCATTCCAGTGCGATCTGCCCGCAATTCCCACCGTTCAGCAGGATGATGACGCCGTGCGCATAACCCGCTGGGATTTCCAGCCGGGCGCAGTGACTGGCTGGCACGAACATGGATGGCCCTATTTCGTTGTCATGCTCATGGATGGAACGCTGCGAATTCACAACGGAACTGATATCACCGATGTCCCGCTTGTGGCAGGACAATCCTATCAGCGCCCCTCCGGCATCCGGCACGATGTGATGAACGGCTCGCCCCATCCGATTGCCTTTGTTGAGATTGAGATCAAGAAGCCGGAGGCGCTCATCACCTAAGGAACTTTCACCGCTGCTGACTGGTTTATTGTCCTGGATGACGCCCTGTCTCGATGGGAGAAAGACATGAAAGTCGATGGTTCATGCCATTGCGGCAAGATCAAATTCGAAGCTGAAATAGACCCCAACAGCGTTACAATCTGCCACTGCACCGATTGCCAGAGACTGACTGGCACCGCCTTCCGGGTTTCGGTCCCTGCGGCGGCAAGCAGTCTGCATTTCATCACAGGCATGCCCAAAACCTACCGAAAAACCGCCGATAGCGGCAGGCAGCGCATGCAGGGATTTTGCGGAGATTGCGGCACTCCCATCTATTCTACAAGCACCGACGAACACCCGACTCATTATGGTCTGCGGGTTGGATCGCTGGCCCAGCGCAACCAATTGATTCCCCAACAGCAGGTATGGCTGCGGTCCGCCCTTCCATGGCTGCCTGATATGCCTTGCGCGACCTCCTATGAATGCGAGAGTTTCTAGCCATTGTTCCCAGTTATCCACAAGGTGGAATTTTCATGGCTTGGCATGGCTGTCATTTGCCGTAAAATTGACACTCGCACTTCCATCAACACCAGGAGGACCAAGTGATCGATCCGTCTGATGTCAATCGCGACGCAGAAACAATCGTGCTCACCCTCGACGGCAATCTGGCTTCAACCGAGCATAAATACCCAAGCGTCGATCAGGCGTGCATGGCAATCCCCCAGCTTCGGGACATATCCGGGGTCTATATCAATGGCGATACGCCCGTAGATGCCACAGAATTTGTGCAACTCTGCAGAATACTCGACAAGGGGCCAGCTGTTCGCTCGTAACGACATACTGCCCGCTTGATGAATTCGCGCGGGCAGATAGATTGCCGGTCATGATTCCAGACCACAATCCTCTTCTCATCAATGACATCATTACCCCGCGCCTCGTGCTCCGGCTTATGGAAGGCGAAGATCTGTCGGCTTTGCTGGCTGGACAGATTACGGACGTCGAACAACGATTGGGTGTCAGAATACCGGGTGAAGTGCTGGATCATGCAAGCTCATTTCGATTTGGTCTTGAGCAACTCGAAGCAGATCCGCTTTATCGGCCATGGTCATCGCGAGCGGTTATCCTGCCGGGCGAAAACAGAATGATCGGGCATGTAAGGTTTCACACGCGCCCGGACCCCGATCATCTCCAAAAATATGTCCGCAACGCCGTCGAATTCGGCTATCGGATTTTTGGCAATGATCGCGGCAAAGGTTATGCATCCGAAGCGGTGGGAGCCATCATGGATTGGGCGCGGGATACACATGGCATCAGCCAGTTCGTCTTATCGATCTCCCCCGACAATGCGCCTTCGCTCGCAATCGCGCGAAAATTCGGTTTCGTCAAAGTGGGCGAGGAAATGGACGACGTTGACGGAATGGAGCATGTATACTTGCGTGTTGCAGACTAAACCTGATGATCATAACTGTCGGCGTTTTGGTATGAGACACGATTGATTACGAAAACAGTGCAATTGTGACCATTAATCATGCATCTCCTGCTTGATAACGCTGGCGTACAATACCGATTTAAGGAACCATTGAGCACTGAACTTGTTTGAGCAAACAAGAATGTTGTTCGTCAGGAGCAAACACGATGTCTATCAAGTCTTTTGTCTTCGCAGCTATGATCGGGGTTTCCGGCCTCGCACTCTCCGGATGCGTTGAAGGCAGCGGCGGCTATTATGAGGGATCGAGCGGCTATGGTGGTTACTATGGCGGCTACGGCGGTGGCTATTACGATTCTTATTATGATGGCCCGCGCTATGGCAGACGCTATGACCGCCGCGATTGGCGCGACGGGAGACGATGGGATCGTCGTGACGACAGAAGATGGGATCGTCCGGGACGTCCCGAGAATCCGCGTCCGATCGTCAATCCCGGTCCACGGCCTGACCCCGGTCCACGGCCTGATCCGCGGCCACGCCCGGTTATGCCGCCACGCACCGATCCAGGCCCAGCCCCGGATGGCGGCGGACGGATGCGCCCGCTTGGTGACACTAGCGGGTCTGATTCCGGTGGACGGATTATCATGCCCCGTCAGGGAGACAACCACTAACGCATAATGCAGTGCTGCCAGAAACTGACAACAGTAAGGCCTACGAATTTCCCCTGTGCGTCTGTGACGGATGCACAGGGAGTTATCGAGACGGACAATTTCAAACAATTTCCGATATTTCGGACAGGGTATCCGGCATAGGTATCACAGCGAGGAAACCATGATTGAAGCCTCGTGCCACTGCGGTGCCGTTCACCTTGAGCTGGCAGAACGGCCAAACGTCCTCCAATCCTGCAATTGTTCCATATGCCGCCGTGTTGGCGGTCCGTGGGCCTATTATCATCCCAAAGATGTGACTTTTACCAAGGGTGAAGGCACGACTGTCGCCTATATTCAGGGAGATCGCACGCTGGCGATGCACCATTGCCCGACCTGCGGCTGTGTGACCCACTGGGAAAGCACCGACAAGGAGAATGCGGACAGGATGGGCATCAATGCGGGCCTGATGAACCCGGCTGATATCAAGGGTATACGCCTGAGGCACTTCGATGGCGCCGATACGTGGACCTTTCTGGACTAGCCCAATATCTCCACGCCACATATTTTGTTTTATTGCGTAGCAGCATAACACCCCGTAAAGTTGGTAGAAAATATCGGGCCGCGCATGAATTGCGTTATTTGAGCCTGAAAACCAACAATTGCGCCGGTTTCTGCCGAAATGTTCTCATTTGGCAGGAGAGTGGTGCGATTCGACCGGGAGTGAGCATGGACGCGTCTATACTCAAGGATACAGCCTTTGCGGCAACAAACCACGAGGGCTGGGTCAAACTGGCGCAGAAGGCCCTCAAGGGTGCCGATTTCAAGGAGACACTTGTCTCCCGGACTGACGATAATATTGCTATCCAGCCTCTTTACGAGCGGCGTCGGAAAGCACAGCTGACACCGCGCCGCAATCCGGCGCAGCCATGGCATATTGTGCAGCGCATCGACGATCCGGACCCAGTCCGTGCCAACAAACAACTTCTGGAAGATCTGGAAAACGGCGCAACCGGTATTTCACTGGTTTTCGAAGGCGCGCCCAATGCCTTTGGCTATGGTTTGCCTTCAACGCGCGAAGCTGTTGATCAGGTGCTGCGCGGTGTGCATCTGGAGATGATCCATCTGCGCATGGATGTGCATCCGAGGAGCCGTGCCTGCGCCGACTGGTTCGTCGATTATATGCGCCCGCGCAACGTCGATCCCAAGACAATGAGTTTTTCGCTGGGTATTGATCCGGCTGCCACACTGGCCGGAACGGGCCGCCTGCGCATGACGCTCGCCGCCCTGAAGGCTTCGCTGCCGCAATCGCTGGCTGGTTTCTTCTCCACCGATCTGCCGGGGATTGTGCTGGAAGCGGATGGGCGGGTCTATCACAATGCCGGTGCCACGGAGGCACAGGAACTCGGCGCCATGCTGTCCATCGCTGCCGGGCACTTCCGCCTGTTCGAGGAAGCACGCCAGCCAATCGTTTACGCCGCGCCGCATATCGGTTTTTCCATCGCCGTTGATCAGGACCAGTTCCTGTCCATCGCCAAGCTGCGGGCATTGCGCCGCCTTTGGGCGCGGTTGCAGGAGGCTTGCGGCATCAGGCCATCCGAGGCAACCATCCATGCGGAAACCTCGTGGCGCATGATGACGAAGCTGGACTGCGAAACCAACACGCTGCGCACCACCATAGCGGCTTTTGCAGCAGCGGTCGGCGGTGCGGACTCGCTTGCCATTCTACCTCACACAATCACCCACGGCCTGCCCGACCAGTTTGCCCGCCGTCTTGCACGTAACACCCAGCTTGTGCTTGCCGATGAAAGCAATCTTGCCTTTGTTGCCGATCCCGGCTGTGGTTCAGGTGCTATCGAAGCCCTGACCGAAGCGCTCTGCGAAGCCGCATGGAAGGAATTCCAGATGCTGGAAAAGGAAGGCGGTATCCTGCAAAGCCTCGTTGAAGACCGGTTCCAGCAGCGCATTATTGCGGCGCGCGAGGAACGGAGCCGGGACTATCGTTCCGGCAAACGTGCCATCATCGGAACGACACTTTTTCCGGCGAAACAGGAACGGCCCGTGACGGTGCTCAATGCGCCCCACATGCCCTTGCCGACGGATGGCGTGGTTCATTGCGAGCCGCTTACCTTCCCGCGTATTGATCAAACATTGCAGGCGTCCGAATAATGCGCGTTCCAGATTTTACCGAGATCAATTGGCAAGAGCCTAAATCTGCGCCCCGCAAACCGGAGGCCGGGGTGTGGAAAACGCCCGAGGGTATTCGTGTCAAGCGCGCCTATGGTGACGCGGCGCTGAAAAGCCTGCCGCATCTGGATACATTTCCGGGTTCTGCGCCGTTCATTCGCGGCCCCTACCCGACCATGTATGTGCAACAGCCCTGGACGATCCGCCAATATGCGGGGTTTTCCACTGCCGAAGAATCCAATGCGTTTTACCGGCGCAATCTGGCGGCTGGTCAAAAGGGCCTTTCCGTCGCCTTCGATCTTGCAACGCACCGGGGTTATGACAGCGACCATCCGCGTGTGGCCGGTGATGTCGGCATGGCGGGTGTTGCCATCGACTCCATTCTCGATATGCAGCAGCTGTTCGACGGAATTCCGCTCGGCGAAATGACCGTTTCCATGACCATGAATGGCGCGGTGCTGCCCATTCTGGCGCTCTATATTGTTGCCGCAGAAGAACAGGGCGTCGACCAGAAGCTGCTCGCCGGAACCATTCAGAATGATATTCTCAAAGAGTTCATGGTGCGCAACACCTATATTTACCCGCCACAGCCTTCGATGCGGATCATTTCGGACATTTTCTCCTATACCTCGCAGAACATGCCGAAATTCAACTCCATCTCCATTTCCGGCTATCATATGCAGGAAGCCGGAGCGACAGCTGATCTTGAGCTAGCCTATACCATCGCCGACGGCATCGAATATGCCCGCGCCGGTGTCGCTGCCGGGCTTGATATCGATACATTCGCGCCGCGCCTTTCCTTCTTCTGGGCCATCGGCATGAACTTTTTCATGGAAGTGGCCAAGATGCGCGCCGCGCGCCTGCTCTGGGCCGTGCTTTTGAAGAAGAACTTCAACCCCAAGGACGAGCGCTCCCTGTCGCTGCGTACTCACTCGCAGACATCGGGCTGGTCGCTCACCGCGCAGGACCCTTACAACAACATCATGCGCACCATGATCGAAGCCATGGCGTCGACGCAGGGGCATACCCAGTCGCTGCACACCAATTCCTTCGACGAGGCGCTGGCGCTGCCGACTGACCATTCGGCCCGTATCGCGCGTAACACACAGCTGATCCTGCAAAAGGAATCCGGCACCACAAGGATTATCGATCCATGGGGCGGTTCCGCCTATGTGGAGCGCCTGACCCACGATCTTGCTACCCGCGCGCTCGCCCATATCGAGGAAATCGAGACACTGGGCGGCATGGCAAAGGCTATCGAACAGGGCATTCCCAAATTGCGCATTGAAGCCGCAGCAGCAAGAACCCAGGCGCGCATCGATAGTGGCCAGCAACCGGTGGTCGGGGTCAATTCCTATCGTCCGGTTGAGGATGTCAAAATCGATGTTCTGAAAATTGATAATGCGGAAGTGCGGGCGCGGCAGCTTTCCAAGCTGCAACAGCTCAAGGGCACCCGTGACGTATCAGCCGTGGAAAGTGCGCTGGCGACGCTCACCAGCGCCGCAAAATCCGGCACCGGCAATCTGCTCGATTTTGCCATCAAGGCTGCACGCGCGCGCGCAACAGTTGGCGAGATATCCCTGGCGCTGGAAAAGGCCTATGGCCGCCATGTTGCCGATATCCGCACCATATCCGGCGTCTACCGCAAGGAAATCGGCAAGAGCGCGGTTGTCGACCGGGTTCAGGCCAAGGCTGCCGCCTATGAAAAACGGACAGGCGAAAAACCGCGCATTCTTGTCGCCAAGATGGGTCAGGACGGCCATGATCGCGGCCAGAAGGTGATCGCAACGGCCTTTGGCGATCTCGGCTTTGACGTCATTGTCGGCGCGATGTTCCAGACACCCGATGAAGTGGCTGATCTCGCCATCGAGAGCAATGTTGATATTGTCGGTGTATCCTCACTGGCGGCTGGACATCTCACCCTTGTTCCCGAGCTGAAAGAGGCGCTGGGCCGCCGTGAGCACGACGATATCCTGATCATTGTTGGCGGCGTCATTCCACCCCAGGATTTCGATGCCGTGCTCAAGGCTGGCGCAGCAGCGATTTTTCCGCCGGGTACGGTGATTGGCGAAGCCGCAGAAAAGCTGATCGATACCTTGCTGGATTCATTGTGACATGATCGTTTTATATACACTCGAGGAAGACCATCTTCTCGCCCGCCCCGCCAAGGTGGGCGATACCTTGCCTGACAATACGGTCTGGATTGATCTGCTCAATCCGACCCATGACGAAGATATCCAGACAGAGACCTGGACCAAGACCACCATTCCCACCCGCGAAGACATGGTGGAAATCGAGGAATCCAGTCGTTTCTATACGGAAAATGGCGGACAGTATCTGACAGCCCCGATCCTCTATTTCACCGAGCACAAACACCACGCCATCAGCCCCGTTTCCTTCATCCTGACGGGCTCGTTTCTGGTGACTGTACGTTATGCTGAACCGAAGGCATTCAGCCTCTATGTGAGCCGCGCCACGAAACCCGGCAATGGCCTTATCAATGAAAAATGCAGTGGCGTGACCATTCTGCTCGGCATTGTCGAAGCGGTGACGGACCGGATCGCCGATATTCTTGAAGGCGTCGCCTCCGATATCGACCAGAATTCCCATACGATTTTCCGTCGCAATGACACTGACAAGCCAATGACGACGAAGAATTTCCGTGACAGCCTTACCCGCATTGGCGGTCAGGGCGCGTTTCTCTCGAAGGTAAGGGAAAGCATTGCCGGTGTGAGCCGGCTGCTTGTCTATCTCGCCGCGATCACCGAGCAGAACAGCTACAAGAAAGAGACAAAGGCCTGGATCAAGTCGCTGGAGCGCGACACGCAATCGCTCAGCACCTATGTCGACTTCCTCTCCAACAAGATCACCTTTCTGCTCGATACGGTTGTTGGCCTCATTTCCATCGAACAGAATGCCATAATCAAGATCTTCTCCGTCGCCGCCGTCGCCTTCATGCCACCAACGCTGGTCGCCTCGATCTACGGTATGAACTTTGCCTTCATGCCCGAACTCAAGGAGGCTTGGGGCTATCCCATGGCCATCGGCATGATGATCGCCTCGGCCGTCATCCCGCTTTTGATCTTCCGAAAAAAGGGCTGGCTCTAAGACGAAGTGATGAGATCAATGGCCCTGATGAGCGTCCCGACAGATGTTGTAATCTGCTTACAACACTAGGGTACGGATCATGTGTGTTACGCTGATACAGATTGGAGACGAAGTAGGCTTTATCTTTCCAGATGGGATACTAGAGCGCTACAATCTCAAAACCGGTGACGAGCTTGAACTTATCGCGACTGACTACGGGTTTGAACTTATACCCATCCGCAAGGCCTCTGAAAGCTGTTCTAAATAAACGCGTTAGCCCGCGTTCCTGCCATACCGATTCACGTTACGGTGCCGTATTGATCGCGGTGATTTCCCATTCATGCGTATTCAGCACAAAGCTGTCACCAACTGATTTGCCAAACATCAGTTGCGCCATGGGTGAGACATGGGAAATCTTGCCATGGCTGGCGTCGGCTTCGTCCTCACCGACAATGGCCCAGACCTGGCTCTTCTCGTTCTCGTCAATGATCGTGACAGTCATACCGAAACGCACGACCTTGCTGGCGGGATCGGGATGCGACACCTCCGCAGTCTCGCGGCGGGCTGTCCAATAGCGCAGGTCACGCGATGCCCGCGCAATCAGGTCGCGGTCGGCCTCGGCGTTACCCTTGGCAAGGTCCTCATGTGAAGCGGCGATTTCTGCATCGATCAGCGCAAGACCGTTTTCGGTCACAAGATTCCGGTGCGGACTGATGGGACGCTCGCCCAGATCAATCGAGGAATTGCTGTCATCTTCCTTCGTGAAAGCTCTGCTCATCGGGTAAAGGTATGCCTTGCCTGCTCCTGCTGCAAGTGCCATCAATCGGATGGTCAGAGGGCTGGTCTGTCTTGACTGGTTTGAACGCCGATCGTGAGGAAAAGTCCGTGATCAACAGACGTCTTGTCTTTGGTGCAATGACCGGATTGGGTGCTGCAACATTGTTGCCCGCACGCGCTTTTGCTGCGCCTTCGGCAGGACTGAAACCCGGCTCACCCGATGATCAGGGAAAAGGGCTGAACGCACTTTTGCAGAAAGCGAGTCATACTGGCGAACAGATATTCCTGCCGCCGGGAACCTATATTGTTTCAGGTGTCGACCTTCCTTCGCGCGCCAATCTTGCGGGCATTCCCGGTGCAACACGGCTCGTCCATGGCGGCACCGGTTCTTTCCTCAATGCCAGCAATGCCAATCGGGTCCGGCTGAGCGGGCTTGTCATCGATGGTGCAAGCCAACCACTCACCGGCAAAGCGCTGGTCGATTGCACCAATGTGTCCGAACTCGTCATCGATGATTGCGATTTTACTGCTTCCAGCAAAAATACCATAGCGCTCTACGGGTGCGGTGGCAGTATCCGCAACAGCCGTTTCAGCGAGGCCAAAGATGCGGGTATTTTCGCCTCGCAATCCGGTGGACTGGAGATAGCTGCGAACCATGTTCATGATTGCGGCAATGGCGGGATTCTGGTGTTTCGCGATGCGCAGGGGCCGGATGGAACAATTGTCACCAACAATCGCGTCGAGAACATCCGGGCGGATGGCGGCGGCACTGGCCAGAATGGCAATGGCATCAATGTGTTTCGCGCTGGCAATGTGCTGGTTGCCAATAATGTTCTGAACAAATGCGCCTTTTCCGCTGTCCGCGCCAATGCCGGAAACAATGTGCAGATCATAGGCAATAACTGCCGTAACAGCGGCGAGATGGCACTTTACTCGGAGTTTGCCTTCGAAGGAGCGGTGATATCAAACAACATCATCGATGGCGCGGCCAGCGGCATTTCCATGGTCAATTTCGATGGCGGCGGGCGCATGGGCACCTGCACCGGCAATGTGGTGCGCAACCTCACCGCAATTGGCCCTTATCCCGCCGATGCACCGGGCTTTGGTATTGGCATCAGCGTTGAGGCAGATATTTCCGTAACCGCCAATGTTATCGAAAACGCGGCGCTTTATGGCATCAAGCTTGGCTGGGGGCCCTATCTGCGCAATGTGGTGGCGACGGGAAACGTCATCCGGCAGGCAGGCACAGGCATTTATGTCAGCGTGGTCGAGGGGGTTGGTTCTGCCATTGTCACTGACAATATCATTGAAAAGGCACCACGCGGCGGCATTGTCGGCCATCGCTGGATGGATGCAGTAACAGGCGACCTTGCGAGGCAAAATGCCAGTGGTAATAGTCGCCTGATCGTTGAGCGTAATATTCTTAGTTGATATTGGCTTCCGTCAGAATATCGGCGGGGCTGACAACACCGTAGGTGATGCCATTCCAGTTGCGCATTTCCCGGTCGGCAAACCGGTCGAGTTTTGATTCCAGTTCCGCATCATTGCGGAAAATCCTGGAAAGAACCGATGCGATCATTGCTTCGGATGCGCGAGTAGCGCCGTCATCGCATTTCAGCGCAATGCCAAGACCGAACTCCGGCAGGGCGGCGACAAACACGCCTTCCGCGCCGGTTTTAACAAAAATCCGCCCCGGTGCCATTTCCATCAGGCGGGTGCAGGCGCGGTTGGTACCAGCCACATAATAGGGCGCGGCCATGGTGGCATCGAGCAGACGCTTGGCAGCCTTGGCACGCACCGGCGGCAGGCCGGTGCCGGTTGCCATGCGGGCAAAGCCATGAGCAAGGCTTTTGAGCGGAATGGCATAGGTCGGGATCGAACATCCATCGGTGCCGCAATGATCGAGCGAATGGACCGCACCGGTCACGCTCTCCATGGCCTCGCACACCATGTTCTGAGACTGTGAGCCAAGGGAGGAATAGCCCGATGTCGGAATGCCCAAATGCACGCAGGTACACAGAAAGCCGGAATGCTTGCCGGAGCAGTTATTGTGCAGCGCTGTCGGCTCCTGCCCGCTTCTGGCAAGCGCAATCAGCACCGCCTGATCCGATGACCAATGCGCACCGCATTCCAGCGCCGAACCATCAAGCCCAGCCCGGCCAAGCATATCGGCAGCCTTTTTTACATGCAGCGGTTCGCCTGAATGGGAAGCGCAGGCCATCGCCAATTCCTCATCACCAAAGCCATAGGCATCCGCAGCACCGCTTTCCACCAGCGGCAGCGCCTGTATTGCCTTGATTGCCGAACGGGGAAAAGTCGGACGTTCAATATCGCCGACGGAATAGACAATCTTGCCATCTCCATCGGTGACAACGATAGCCCCGCGATGGCGGCTTTCAACTGTTTCACCGCGAAAAACTTCAACCAGAACAGGATTGCTCATGACGTCCACCATTGAACAGGAAATTGACCGAAATCGGCCCGAATTGATGGTCTTATAGGATGCTCTGTTTCCCTTTCCAATGGAGAAAGCTGCTTGCGCAAATTATTCATCCGTCTGGCACTTGCGATCGTCGTTCTTTTCATTTTTCCCTCGCTCGTTGCTATCGGCTGGTGGATGACACAGCCCCATGATGATAATTGGCGTGTGGCGGACTGGAGTTCCAGCGGGGTGCTGCCTGCCAAGCCAATGGTTGATGATGCAGCCATCTACGTTCTTGCCGCCCGCACTGGCGGACTAAAAGGTTCCTTGTCTCTGCATTCATGGCTTGTGTTGAAAAAGCCGGGAGCGGCCTCCTATGATCGTTATGATGTTGTTGGGTGGGGAACACCTGTTCGCAAGAATGCTTATGATTATGATGGGCGCTGGTACTCGAACACACCTGTCATTGTGGGCGAAATCCACGGCGAACGGGCGGCGGCTCTGATACCTCATATCGAGAAAACGATTGATACTTATCCTTATGCGAAACCTGGAAACTATGTGATTTGGCCCGGTCCCAATTCAAACAGCTTCGTTGCGCATGTCCTGCGCGCCAATCCGCAAACAGGAATGATGTTGCCCTCCAACGCCGTCGGCCGCGACTTTCCAACCGAGGGACGGCTGCTGTCCATCGACGATGACTGGAAAAACCTGCGCCTGAGCCTCTTTGGGTATCTCGGTGTTGCGGCGGGCACCAGCAGCGGATTCGAGATTCAATTCATGGGCTTGGTCGCAGGATTTGATATCCGGAATCCGGGTCTTAAAGTGCCGGGCTTCGGCACTCTCAGCCTCTAGGCCGCTGGCTTTTCCCATTCCATGATCAGGAAATAGGGCACGCGGCGGTAGCGGTCGGCTTTATCAGGATCACCGCCATACGGGGCGGGTTCGGCAAAGTGACGCAGGGTGAGGCCTTGGCTGAGCAACAGTGACATATAGGTGCTCAAGGGGCGGTGCCAATTCTGGATGCGAATGCCGCGCCATTCCACCCAGTCGACGCGCTCTTCCAGATAATGATCGACATAGAAGCGCGGGTCGCCATTGATATCCGGCTGCCAACCAGCGGGTTGTCCCGCCGTGTTGAAGCTGTTGAGATTGGCAATCAAAAGGGTACCGCCCGGCGCGAGCACGCGGGTCATTTCGGCAATGGCTTTGCGCAGATAGGGAATGTCGATAAGGCTGAGATAGCTTACGACCAGATCGAAGGAGGCATCGGGAAATTCCAGCGCCTCCGCATAGCCGAAGCGATAGTCCCCCTCCGGGTCTCGGGCCAGTGCCTGTTCCAGCAGTTCCTCGGTGGGGTCAATGCCTGTTGATTTAATCCCTAGGTCTTTGAGGATGCGGCAGAGAACAGCCGACATCAAGGGCGTTTTTAAAGCCGCGATCGCTGATGCGTTCCAGCATGGGCCGGTCGAGGACATAGACACGGCCATAATCGCCATCATCAGCCTGTTCGGCGATCCAGGCGGAAGCGGATTCTTTCCATCCGTTCGACATGACGTTCCCCTCTGCCGGAGAAAGATGATTCAATTCATGGATTTATGATGTGCTTTTGAAACAAAGAATCCGGGACTTCAAGTCCCGGATTGAAAACGGCTACTAAGGCTAATGCCTATTTGATGCGTTCGAGGATCGACACATAGTTGGCAACCGCAGCGCCGCCCATGTTGAAGATACCGGCAAGCTTGGCATCCGGCACCTGAATGCCACCCGCTTCACCTGTCAGCTGCATGGATGAGAGCACATGCATGGAAACGCCGCTGGCGCCGATGGGGTGGCCCTTGGCTTTCAGACCGCCGGATGGATTAACAGGCAGACGCCCACCCATGGCTGTCTGGCCTTCAAGTGCAACCTTGGCACCCTCACCCGGCTTGGCCAGGCCCATCGCCTCATACTCAATGAGTTCGGCAATGGTGAAGCAGTCATGGGTTTCGACAAAGGACAGATCGTCAATCGTCACACCCGCCTGATCCAGCGCACGCTTCCAGCCTTCGGAGCAGCCTTCAAACAAAAGGATGTCGCGCTTGGAGATGGGCAGGAAATCCTGCACATGTTGCGCAGCGCGGAATGCAACAGCGCGCTTCATCTTCAACGCAGTCTGTGTATCAGTCAGCACCAGCGCCGCCGCACCATCAGAGACGAGCGAGCAATCCGTGCGTTTCAGCGGTCCGGCAACGAAGGGGTTCTTTTCGCTTTCCTGACGGCAGAATTCATAGCCCAGATCCTTGCGCATCTGTGCATAGGGGTTGTTGACGCCGTTCTTGTGGTTTTTGGCGGCAATCGTCGCCAGCGCATCGGACTGGTCGCCATATTTCTGGAAATAGGCCGCCGCAATCTGTCCGAACACACCGGCAAAACCAGCAGGAATATCGCCCTCTTCCGGCAGGTAGGAGGCTTTGAGCAGGTTCTTGCCGATCTCGGGTCCGGGGGTCGATGTCATCTTCTCGACACCCACGACCAGTACAACCCTCGCAGCACCGGCGCGAATGGTCTTGATACCCTGATGCACAGCCGCCGAACCGGTAGCGCAGGCATTTTCCACCCGTGTGGCGGGCTTGAAGCGGAAGGCATCACTGGCCTGCAGCACGAGGCTGGCGGTGAAATCCTGCGGCGAGAACCCGGCATTGAAATGACCCAGCACAATCTCGTCCACATCCTGCGGGCCGATACCCGCATGATCAAGCGCAGCAACCGCCGCCTTGACGATCAGACTTTCGACGCTCTCACCTTCCAGTTTTCCGAAAGGCAGATGCGACCATCCAACGATACAGGCTGTCATGTCATTCCTCCAAAATGTCATTCTTGTTGAGGTAAGCATGAACCCGCCACGCTTCAAGGTAAAGGGGTTTGTTGCAGTGCAATACCGAGATGGTGTGCTTGGCAATTATCGTGCTGGTGGGGAGGGTGTGGAGAGTCATTTATTGCTTTGTCAGCTTTGTAGCTGGTGGGATGAACGTGGTTCGTGGTTCGACAAGCTCACCATGAGGGAGAGTGGGGATGCAAGCATAGTCGCAGAGATCGCAGATTACTAAGGTAGGATACCAACCAGGCAGACCTTGGCACCCTGCACCCATCCCTCTCCCTCATGGTGAGCTTGTCGAACCACGAACCACGCAGCGGCGGTGTTCACCCCCCTACCACCACAAACTTTTTTATTGATTGATCAGTCAATCAAGAATAATATTTTCTCCGAACGAGGTAATCCACATGCCCAAAGTCGGAATGGAACCACTGCGCAAGCGGGAGTTGATTGATGCGGCTATCCGCACGATTGGCCAGCGCGGCTCGCTTGACGTGACAGTTGCGGAAATCGCCCATGAAGCGGGTGTTTCGCCGGCGCTGGCGCATCATTATTTCGGCGGAAAGGAACAGCTGATCCTCGCCACCATGCGGCATCTGCTGAAGGAACTCGGACAGGATTTGCTCACGGCGCTGGCGACGGCGCACACACCAGCCCAGCGCATTGCGGCGATCATTGCGGTGAACTTTTCCGCCTCGCAATTTGCGCCGCAGACTGTTGCCGCATGGCTGGCCTTTTACGTCCACGCCCAGCAATCGGATGAAACCCGCCGTCTGCTGCGCGTCTATGCGCGGCGGATGCATTCGAACCTTGCCCATGCGCTCAAAGCGATGACCGATCGCGCCACCGCATTGCAGATTGCCGAGGGCACCGGCGCGATGATTGACGGACTCTATATCCGCCATGCGCTGCGCAATGGCGCGCCTGAGGCAGCCTCGGCAATTGCGCTTGTGGAAGATTATGTGACGACGAAACTTGCCGCTGCCGGAGCCACCCAATGACAAGGCCGAATATTCTTATCCTGATGGTCGATCAGCTGAACGGGACATTGTTCCCGGATGGTCCTGCTGATTTCATCCATGCTCCGCATCTGCGTGCCCTTGCCGACCGTTCAGCCCGCTTTGCCAATACCTATACGGCCTCGCCGCTTTGTGCCCCTGCCCGCGCGTCGTTCATGTCTGGGCAACTGCCATCGCGTACCCGCGTCTATGACAATGCCGCCGAATTTGCCTCTGACATTCCAACCTATGCGCACCATCTGCGCCGGACGGGCTATTATACCGGTCTATCCGGCAAGATGCATTTTGTCGGGCCGGACCAGTTGCACGGCTTTGAGGAACGGCTGACCACCGACATCTACCCCGCCGATTTCGGCTGGACCCCTGACTATCGCAAGCCGGGTGAGCGGATCGACTGGTGGTATCACAATCTCGGCTCTGTCACCGGTGCGGGTGTTGCCGAAACCAGCAACCAGATGGAATATGATGACGAGGTGGCGTTTCATGCCACGCAAAAGCTTTATCAGCTGTCGCGCACGTCAGACGATGCGGCGCGGCGCCCGTGGTGCCTGACCGTCTCCTTCACTCATCCACATGACCCCTATGTGGCCCGGCGCAAATATTGGGATCTTTATGAGAATTCCCCGGCGCTGGAACCGGATGTTCCTCCCATTGCCTATGAGGCGCAGGACCCGCATTCACAGCGGTTGATGCAGGCCTGTGACTACACCAAGTTCGACATTACACCCGATAATGTGCGCAAGGCGCGTCAGGGCTACCTCGCCAATATTTCCTATGTGGATGACAAGGTGGGCGAGATACTGGACGTGCTGCGGGCAACGCGGATGCTCGACAACACCATCATCGTGTTCACATCTGATCATGGCGATATGCTCGGCGAGCGTGGCCTGTGGTTCAAGATGAACTTCTTTGAAGGCTCCGCGCGCGTACCGCTGATGATCGCGGGTCATGGCATCAAGCCGCAACGGATCAGCCAGCCGGTCTCAACGCTCGACATCAACCCGACACTGGCGGCGCTGGCTGGCATCGATATCGCCGCCGTCAAACCTTGGACCGATGGCGAGGATTTGAGCAGTGTTATCGCGGGCGGCAAACGGCAGGGCCCGGTGCTGATGGAATATGCGGCTGAAGGTTCCAACGCCCCGCTCGTCTGCATTCGCGATGGCCAATACAAGTTCGTGCATTGCGAGATCGATCCGCCGCAACTGTTTGATCTTGAATCAGATCCGCAGGAGTTGTCCAACCTTGCCGGTGATCCTGCCCATGCGAAACTGCTTGCCCAGTTTCAGACGGCGGCCAGAGCGCGCTGGGACATGGCGGCTTATGATGCGGCAGTGCGTGAAAGTCAGGCGCGGCGCTGGGTTGTCTATGAGGCACTGCGCAATGGCTCCTATTATCCGTGGGATTACCAGCCGCTGCAAAAGGCCTCCGAGCGCTACATGCGCAATCACATGGATCTGAATGTTCTGGAAGAAAACGCGCGCTTTCCGCGCGGCGAATAGGTGAGAGCTATGGAAGCAGATTTCGTCATCATCGGTTCCGGTTCAGCCGGATCGGCCATGGCCTACCGCCTGTCGGAGGATGGCAAGCATTCGGTTATCGTCATCGAGTTTGGCGGCACGGATATCGGGCCGTTCATCCAGATGCCAGCGGCTTTATCCTTCCCGATGAACATGAGCACCTATGATTGGGGGTTTTCCTCCGAGCCGGAGCCGCATTTGGGCGGGCGCACGCTGGTAACGCCGCGCGGCAAGGTCATCGGTGGCTCTTCCTCCATCAACGGCATGGTCTATGTGCGTGGTCACGCGCATGACTTTGATCATTGGGCCGAGAGCGGCGCCACGGGCTGGTCCTATGCGGATGTGCTGCCCTATTTCAAGCGCATGGAACATTCCCATGGCGGCGAAGCCGGATGGCGCGGCACCAATGGCCCGATGCATGTGCAGCGCGGGCGGCGGGACAATCCCCTTTTCCATGCCTTTGTCGATGCGGGTAGAGAGGCCGGTTTCGAAGTTACCGAGGACTATAATGGGGCCAAGCAGGAAGGCTTCGGCGCCATGGAGCAGACCATCCACAATGGCCGCCGCTGGTCCACCGCCAACGCCTATATGCGCCCGGCGCTCAAACGCAGAAATGTTAACCTCGTCAATGGCTTTGCGCAGCGTGTGGTCATCGAGAATCAACGGGCAACCGGCGTTGAAATCACCCGGCGCGGCAAGACCGAGATCATCCGCGCCCGCCGTGAAGTGATCATTGCGGCCTCGTCGATCAACTCGCCAAAGCTGTTGATGTTATCAGGGATTGGCCCCGCCAAGCACCTGAAGGAACATGGCATTGCCGTGGTCGCGGATCGAGCCGGTGTCGGCCAGAACCTGCAGGACCATATGGAAGTTTATATCCAGCAGGAGAGCCTCAAACCCATCACGCTCAACTCAAAGCTCGGGCTGTTTTCCAAGGCGCGGATCGGGGCGCAGTGGCTGTTCTTCAAAACGGGTGACGGCGCGACAAACCATTTTGAATCCGCCGCCTTTGTGCGCTCCAAGCCCGGTGTCGATTACCCTGATATTCAGTACCATTTTCTCCCCGCCGCCATTCGTTACGATGGCAAGGCGGCTGCGAAGGGGCACGGCTTTCAGGCCCATGTGGGGCCGATGCGGTCCAAATCGCGCGGCAGCGTTACGCTGCGTTCATCCGATCCGTTCGAGAAGCCGAAAATTCTTTTCAACTATATGTCGCATCCCGATGACTGGACCGACTTCCGTCATGCGGTGCGCCTGACCCGCGAGATTTTCGGACAGGCGGCCCTGACGCCCTATCGTGGCCGGGAGATTTCTCCGGGTGCGCATGTACAGTCGGATGAGGCGATTGACGATTTTCTGCGGGAACATGCGGAAAGCGCCTTCCACCCCTGCGGCACCTGCAAGATGGGTGCGGCTGATGATCCGATGGCGGTTGTCGATCCGCAATGCCGGGTGATTGGGGTCGAGGGTCTGCGGGTCGCCGATTCCTCCATCTTCCCGCGTGTGACCAATGGCAATCTGAATGGCCCGTCCATCATGACCGGCGAAAAAGCATCCGATCATATTCTTGGCCGCAATCCCCTGCCGCGGTCCAATCAGGAACCATGGATCAACCCGCGCTGGGAAGTGAGTGACCGGTGAAAGAGTATAGATGGCGCCGCCTTACCCTCCCCCAACGTGGGGAGGGTAAGGCGGCGCCTAGTACGCTTGCCTTCCGGTTCCCAAAAGGGAGATGTCTGGCGTCAACACTTGCGATAATTACCACCAGGATTGGTGAAATAAGCTATCGATGAATAAACCCAAGGAGAACACCATGCGCGCGCAGCCCAAGGCATCGCATTTTATCAATGGCCGCTTTGTTGAGGACAAGGCGGGCAAGCCGCTGGATGTCATCTATCCCGCAACCGGCGAGATCATTGCAAAACTGTTTGGTGCAACGCCTGCGCTGATCGAGCAGGCTGTGCAAGCCGCTGCGGCCGCGCAGCCCGCATGGGCAGCGCTGAAGCCGGTGGAGCGCGGGCGTATCCTGCGCCGTGCCGCTGATCTGTTGCGCGAACGCAATGCTGAAATCGCCGAACTTGAGACGCTCGACACGGGCAAGGCCATTCAGGAAACGCTGGTAGCTGATCCCGCTTCGGCCGCCGATGCGCTGGAGTTTTACGGCGGCATCATTGCCGGGTTCAATGGCGAGATGATCGAGCTTGGCGGCTCCTATGCCTATACCCGGCGCGAAGCCCTTGGTGTCTGCGTTGGTATCGGTGCATGGAATTATCCTATTCAGGGTGCGGGCTGGAAATCAGCTCCAGCGCTTGCCGCAGGCAATGCCATGATCTTCAAGCCTTCGGAAAACACCCCGCTTTCGGCGCTGGCGCTCGCCGAGATTTACAAGGAAGCTGGCCTCCCCGATGGCCTCTTCAACGTGCTACAGGGTTTTGGCGATGTCGGTTCGCAGCTTGTTGATCACCCGCTGGTGGCAAAGGTGTCACTGACCGGCTCGGTGCCAACGGGCAGAAAAGTGCTGGCGCAGGCCGGTTCGCACATGAAGCATGCAACGATGGAACTCGGCGGCAAATCCCCGCTGATCATTTTCGATGATGCGGATGTGGAAAATGCCGTGGGCGGCGCGCTGCTTGGCAATTTCTATTCGACGGGACAGGTCTGCTCGAACGGCACCCGCGTTTTTGTGCAGAAGGGTATCAAGGAAAAATTCCTCGACCGGCTGGTGATCCGCACCAAGGCGATTCGGCTCGGCGATCCGCTCGATCCAGAAATCCATCTCGGACCGCTGATCAATACAGCCCAGCGCGACAAGGTGGTTGCCTATATTGAAAAGGGTAAGGCCGAGGGTGCCACGCTGGCCTTTGGCGGCGGCGTTCCCAAAATGCAGGGCTTTGAGGCGGGCTGCTATGTGGAGCCGACGATTTTCACCGGTGTGACCGACGCAATGACCATTGCGCAGGAAGAAATCTTTGGCCCTGTCATGGCGGTTCTTGATTTCAACGACGAGGACGAAGTGGTTGCCCGCGCCAATGACACGGAATTCGGTCTGTCAGCCGGTGTGTTCACCAAGGACCTATCCCGTGCCCACCGCGTCATCAGCCAATTGAAGGCCGGAACCTGCTGGATCAACACCTATAATCTGGCACCCGTGGAAATGCCGTTTGGTGGCTTCAAACAATCGGGCGTTGGGCGTGAAAACGGTCTGGCGGCGCTTTATCACTACAGCCAGATCAAATCCGTCTATGTGGAGACGGGCAAGGTCGAAAGCCCCTACTGAAAAACGAAAGGCGGGGCATGCCCCGCCTTTCAATCAGTTGCCGTAAATGGCGTCGCGCACCCCATCGGGGAATGCGCCAATCATGCCCGCATAAGCCGTATTGGTCAGCGCGACGACGGTCAGCTTGCGTATGGGATCGACAAACCATGACTGACCATAGACCCCGCCCCACCTCCATGTTCCTGCCGATTGCGGTGAGCCTGCCGCTGCCGGGTCTTTCACGATAGAAAACCCAAGGCTGAAACCCGTGCCTGGAGGTGCGACATCCAGAACAAGATCGCCAATCTGGCTGTTTTCCAGAAGTTTCAGACTGTCGGCCTTGAGCAGAGGCGAGCCACCATTCCTCAGCGCTTCAAGGAAGCTGATATAATCATCGGCGGTTCCGGCCATGCCGGCCCCGCCTGACGCATAGGATGCGGGATCAAATATCCGGTCCGGTGCAAAACTCACATCGCCATCGATGAACGGCACACTATGGGCTTTGCCCATGCGCACAGGTGGTTCGCCATCGCCATAGGCCACGGCCAGTCTTGCCCGGTCGGTAACGGTAAATCCGGTGTCATCCATGCCGAGCTTGCCGGTGACATTTTCCTTCACCAGTTCCGGCAGGGATTTGCCCGTTGCCTTGGCCAGAACTGCGCCCAGCACATCAAGGCCCACCGAATAGCCCCATGCGGCGCCGGGTTCATGGGACAGGGGCACACTGACAATACGCCGGAGATTTTCCTCGATGGAAAGACCCGGCTGATCGAGACCATCGGAAACACCAGCTTTCAGATAGGGGCCGTCGGCGGGCTGGAGAAAGCCATAGGTCAGACCAGATGTATGGCTCATCAGCTGGCGGATCGTGATGACTGCTTCCCGGCCATCGGCTGTCTTTGGGCGGAAATCCGGAAGATAAGTCGTAACAGGATCATCCAGTCTCAGCTTGCCCTCTTCCACCAATCGCAGGGCCGTGACGGCGACAATCGGCTTGGTCAGCGAGGCAACGCGGAAAATCGCATCTTCCCTGATAGGGGCCTTTGCCTCGCGATCAGCAAAACCGGCAGCGCGGCGATAGACGATTTTGCCATCTTCGGCCACCAGAATGACCGTGCCTACAATGGTCTGGTCGGCAATGGCCTCATCAATCACCTTGTCGAGGCGGCCTTTGAAACTGGCCTCAACGGCCAGCGTCGGTGCGATCGGAGAAAGTGTTGTCAGGGAGGCGGCAACTGGTATGTTCATAGGCCTGTTCCTTTTTCATAGTGGTCACTATATAAAAGAACTAACACGCGCTTCCTTTCTGTCAACTAATTTATTAGTGGTCACTATGAAAATAATTGAAGACTCCGCCAATTCGCCTGAAGAGCCCGCCCGCAGGCGTGGGCGTCCGCGCAGCTTTGACCGTGAAACGGCCCGCGACAAGGCGATGATGCTGTTCTGGCAGCGCGGCTATGAGGGCACGTCGATCAATGATCTGACGGAGGCCATGGGCATTACACCGCCCAGCCTCTACACGGCGTTCGGATCAAAGGAAGAGCTTTATATGGAGGTGCTGTCGCTCTACAAGATCGGTCCCGGCGCCTATTTTACCGCCGCGCTTGCAGAGGAAAAGACGGCAAAAGGCACCATATCGCGCCTGCTCCATGGTGCCGCGGCCAGCTTTACCGAAGGTCCCGGCGGCTGCATGATCTCGACAGCCGCACTTTCCTGCGCGCCTGATGTCAAGGGTGTTGCGGATAAGGTGGCGGCCATGCGCAGCGGCACGCTCGGCGTTCTCACCGCCCTTGTGCAACGGGCGATAACGGATGGTGAGGTGCCCACCTCGACCAATCCTCAACATCTGGCGCGGTTTTACGGCGCCATCATTCAGGGCATGTCGGTGCAGGCGCATGATGGCGCGACGGTCGATGAGCTAACGGCGATTGCGGAAACGGCAATGAGGGCGTGGCCTGAAAAAGCTTCAGACTAAGCCTTGCCGATGTAATCCACATACTGCGTCAGGGCACAAACCAGATGATAGAAGATCGAAGCGGGCACATCTTCCGCCCGCGCCCGGCCCTTTTCATCGATCAGGTCAATCCACAGGCCTTTGGGTGCCTGTTCGATATGCCAGCGGAACAGCCGCCCTACCCGCGCTTCCACCTCAGGCTTCAAATCCGGCCCACCATTGCCATCAAGCGCGATAGCCGCTTTGACAGCCTCGGTCTGCGGCCAGCTGCGTGAATTGGTATCGAGCGGCAGACCATGGCGGGAAACCGCACCATAGGCCAGTTCCGTGGTCCGGTTCAGGCCATTGGCGATGGCCGAAGCATAGAGTTTGCGCGCATAGCGGATGACATCTTTCTGGCCTGACGCGGCGGCGAAATTGGAAAGCAGATAGGCCCATTCGAAATGATGCCCCGGCTCCGTCCATTCGCCCTTCTCGCCCGGTGCGCGCTCCCAGTCATCGGTGAAAAATTCGCCGAGCGTCCACGTTTCCGCATCGAAAAAGTGATGCCGGAACAGATCGACGATACGCGCTGCACGTTGGAGATAATCCCTGTTGCCGGTGACATCGTACCAGGCGAGAAATGATTCCAGCAGATGCATATGCGGGTTGGAACGGCGAAGGCCGGTATCCCCCGGCATTTCAAGGAAGCCGCGCAGTTTTGAATCGGCAAGATATTCATCGATAAAGGCAAAGGTTTCCGTGGCAAGCCCCAGCGCCTGCGGATGACCGGCGCGATGCGCATGGGCCAGCGCCAGAAGCACAAAGGACTGGTCATAGGCATCCTCAGCCCCGTCGAGAACCGTGCCATCAGGATTGAAGGTCTTTACCCAGCCGCCACGCTTCGTCCGGCCATTGGCGGTGATGAAGCGAATGCCGTGGTCAATCAAATCATGGGCCGGACCATCCCAGCCCATTTCGTGGGCGACGGCAAAAGCATAAATCTGCCGCGCTGTAGTCCTCATGCGTTTTGTCCGGGTGATCGGCGTGGCATCGAAGGTCAGCGCCTCGTGAAAGCCGCCATAGCGCGTATCAACACCCACCGTAGACCAGAGCGGCAGTGTTTCTTCAAACAGCCAGTGGCGCACCCGTTTTTCATAGGCACCAACCTGCGGCAGGCGGTCCTGCGCTGGGGTGAATTTTGTTTCCAGTCGCCCGGTCTTTTCCAGCTGCTCGACGATCTTGCGGACATTCTGGCTTTCGGTCACGGGCGCAACGAATGTCGCATCTGAAGTCGACACAACAGCCAGATCACGCAGGCCAATGGCAGAAAGCAGCCGGCCATTGCTGCGTAGATAGCTATTCTCGCAGTCGATAGCGACCACATCGCCGACAATCACATTGCCGCTGCCATCGGTCGAGCTGACTTCCAGAAGCGATTGCCACGAGCCCAGATCGTTCCAGCGAAACCGCGCAGGAACCAGCGCAATATCCTTGGCATGTTCCATGATGGCATAGTCGACGGAAATGGATGGCACTTCCGCATAAAGATCATGCGGCAGATATGTCCCCGATATATTGCTTGTGGCTTCATCAAGCGCGGCAACGGCACCATCCCAGATTTTCGGCGCATGCGCCCGGAATGCATCGCGCATGGCGCTGGCACGGAAAAGAAAAATGCCGGAATTCCAGAGAAAGTTCTTCGATTCCAAATATTGAATCGCGGTTTTCTCATCGGGCTTTTCAACGAACCGGATTACGTCGCGCGTATTGTCATTCCCGGGGCCGACCTCGATATAACCGTAACCGGTTTCCGGCCTGTCAGGCTGGATGCCAAAGACGACGATTCGTCCCGCCATGGCAGCATCGGTGCCTGCCTCTACCGTATTCCAGAAGTCGCGATCGGTCGTGATTTCATGATCGGACGGAACAACAAGAACGAGATCATCGCCATGCTCGCGCAGCGTAATCTCGGTTGCGAGCACCACCGCAGCGGCCGTGTTACGGCCCATGGGTTCGAGAATCGCACGGCCACCGGCCAGATCAACGCCGGATAGATCCTGGCTGATTCTATCCGCATGACGCTCGGAGGCCAGCAGATAGACAGGAACCGAGGTTTCGCCGCCTCGCGCGCTCATGCGCTTGACGGTGCGCAAAAGCATCGAGCCCTGACCGGAAAGATTGTGAAACTGCTTTGGGAAGTCTTCACGCGATAAAGGCCAAAGCCTTGAACCGACACCACCACTCATGACAAAGCTGATAATACGCTTCATTCCCGACGTCATTGCATGCAACCTCATTGTTTCAGTCGATATCTCGTCCGATATACAATTCGCGATCTTTCGGCAGACTTTGCGATACCTCGCATCACCTGTGTTTTATCGATACAAGACTTTCATTGACGATCACAAGACCGGTTCCGCCATTTCCAGAACATGGTTTATGTTTGCACCGCTATAATTCAAAAAGTGCTGACGAAACGACTTGCAGGCGCAAAAACGCGGCGGTATATAGCCCGGCATCGCTGGTCACGGAGTGTAGCGCAGCCTGGTAGCGCACGTCGTTCGGGACGACGGGGTCGGAGGTTCGAATCCTCTCACTCCGACCAGTGTTTAAATCACAAAAAGTTATTGTACTGAAAATTTGTGTCCTTTTCCGTGTCCTTGCCACTTCCGTAATGAAGAGGGTGGCGGATGTGTCTATAAAACATTTGAGTTCATCGAAATAGCTTAATAATCGAAATTCAGTTTGGCCAGAAACTACCGCCGAACGACGTTGAAATTCTCATTCAGTTCCTGCCCTACCCTATATTCAGAAGGATATGAAATCGGCGAGGAAAACCTCGCCTGTCTCAGACTCGAATAGTGTTGTTTTTAAATGCCTTTCCATTAAAATGGATATCTTTTAATATCCTTTTCATCACTTAATGCATATCTATTGATATTCTTTTTATCGCAGTTGAATATCAGTTCATTGCCTTTTTATCTTATTTTGGATATTTATTGATATCCAATTATGCAGGACACAAACCATGAGTGTAAAAGACACCGTAGCGCGCCAATATAAAAAATTGGCCGATCATGGCCTACAGCAGGTTAGCGGGCTTCTTGTGCCGCCTGAGGGGTGGATCGCGACATTGCGCAAGGCTCTGGCTATGAGCGGTCCGCAACTGGCAAAAAGAGCAGGCATAACAAAAGCTGCTATTTATCAGGCTGAACGCAATGAACGCGAGGGAGCAATTACCCTCAATCAGATGCAGAAAATGGCAGAGGCGCTTGGCGGACGATTCGTGTATGCGGTTGTGCTTCATGAAAGGGTTGATGATGTTCTCAAGGCTCAAGCTTTGGAGAATGCCGAAGGTATTGTCAGACGTGCAAGTTCTCACATGGCTTTGGAGCAGCAATCTTTATCTCCGGAACAGACACAAATTGAGATTGATAGGCTCGCCGACAGCATGATCCGGCATATGCCTCCCGACTTTTGGAAAAAAACTTAGTGTTCGAGGAAGCAAAAGGCGCTACGCCCCTCGAACCTGATGAAATTCATGGACTTAAATTCAGTCACATCACGACACGCGGTGAGCTTGATGAATTGGAACAAGCCAATATTGAGCAAGGTCTCATGTGGCTTGCGCGGCGACGTGGCGGCGACATTCTGACCGATAGCTTTATCCGGACCTTGCATGTTCGTTTATTCGGCGACGTCTGGAACTGGGCAGGTAGCTACCGGCGAAGTGAAAAAAACATTGGTATCGATCCGTTCCACATTTCCATGCAAGTTCGCATGCATTTGGAAAATGCCCGCCATTGGGCAGAAAATGCCGTCTACACGCCCCTGGAGGCAGCGGCTCGATTTCATCACCGTTTGGTTCAGATTCATCCATTCCCAAACGGCAACGGTCGACATACACGCATTGCTGCCGATGTATTTCTGGCTGATTATTACGGCCATTCGCCGATGCAATGGGCAAATGGATTTGACCTGCAAGCCGATAACGAGCGGCGAACAACCTATCTAAAAGCCTTGCGAAATGCGGATGCAGGAGATTTCGAAGCACTCCTGATCTTCGTGGGGGCATGATGTTGTGACGGCCTTGCTATCTTAGGCCTCGCTAATGCAGTGTCTCTCCGCCCTCAGGATCGATGAGGCTTGCAAGGCCTTCGTCTTCGACGGCCCGTAAGAACTCATCAAATGCGGCCTGATCCGTCTCGAAAGGATCATCCCAGATGATCGAGTCCTTGTCCTCTGTCACCACCTCCAGCGTCCATTCGCTCTGCTCTGCAAGGCGATAAATCTCGACGCTCACGGTGATTCCGTCGCGGGTAAACTCTTTCGACAAACGCGACACGACCAGTTCGGGTTCTTCATCATCCATCATGTGCCCCTTGGGACCTCAAGTTGTTTTTTCAATCATCTTACGACGGAGCGGGAAATAGCAAGCCAGAAAATGGAAATCCTTTCCATTCCGGGCTGCATCTTTCTTAGCGGGGCAAATATCCGCATAATTTGTGACAATTGAAACTCGCGGCGGAGAAGAGCCAGTCTATTATGATCGGCCCGAAAAAAAGGCGGGCGGGCAGCGAAGCCGTTAACTCGCCTTTTTCAGCGCATCCATGACGAGACAGGTTTCCGAACCGTGGGCGACAAGCCTGCCGCTGCCGTCAAAAATCTTGCCTTCAGCGCTCGCTGTCCGGCTGCCGGAATGCAGCATAATGCCTTCGCAGCGCAGATTACCCGTCGTTTCAAGCACGGAACGGACGAATGTCGTTTTCATTTCCAGTGTCGTATAGGTCTGGCCCGCCTTCAGCGTTGACTGCACCGCACAGCCCATAACCGTATCAATGAGCAGGGAAATCCATCCGCCATGGACGAAACCCATGGGATTGTAGAACCGCTTTGATGGCCGCGCCTCAAACACAACCTTGCCCGTTTCAACCGAAATTGGCCAAAGATCGGTGGTTTCAGCAAATGGCGGTGCGGGATAGGTGCCATCCAGCAATCCCTGCAGAAGATCGAGCCCTGAAAGCGTGGCGGCAACCTCGGGCGGAACCAGACCAAAAGTTGTATTGAGCATCTCGGACATATCTGGCTCCTGCAATGGTTGCTGGCGGGTTGGATGGGCTTCATATTATGACCATCATATGATATGTCAATCGCCATACAACTGGTAGACGAGGTAGGCTGATGCGCTATTCCAAGGACCACAAGGCCGAGACACGCCAGCGCGTTATAGAGGTTGCGTCAAAACGCTTCCGCAAGGATGGGATCGAGGCAACGGGTCTGGCACGGCTGATGGCTGATGCGGAACTGACCCATGGCGGTTTTTATGCGCATTTTTCATCCAAGGATCAATTGGTGCAGGAATCCATCACGGCGGCGGTGGATTCAGCCCGGGATTATCTGGTGCATGCGGTAAGAAGCGCGCGGGCGCGCGGTGCCGACGGGATGGAGGCTATCATCCACGCCTATCTGCGCCCTGCACATGTGAAGCACCCGGAGCTTGGCTGCGCCATTCCATCGCTGGTTGCGGAGGTTGGCCGCCTTTCGCCCGCAATACGCGAACGTTTGGTGGAGATCGTGGATGCGCTTGTTGATCTGATCGCGTCAGTTTTGCCCAAGCATCTTGAAAAAGAAGCGGCAATCGAGAGAAGCCGTGCGATATTGGCCTCAATGATCGGCACCCTGCAACTGGCAAGACTGGTGACAGACGAGGAAGCATCCGCGACTATTCTGGCTTCGGGCCGGCAAGCCGCTCTTGCACTGGCCCGGCAAGCCTGATCCCGATGATCGACTAGCAAGCTATTCGCCTTGCGAAGACATATTGTTTCATTATCATTCCGAACAAACGCGCGGGCATGGCCAGAGGCCAATGCCCAATGAGAGATATGACTGGAGCTACCATGTATAGGCCACCTGCATTTCGCGAAGATCGTCTCGACGTCATGCACGATCTGATCCGCAAGCACCCGCTGGCTATGCTGGTGACGGGCGGCGAGCACGGATTGATGGCCAACCTCATTCCGTTTGAAATCGACCCGGATGGCTCGCCAAACGGCACGCTTCGGGCCCATCTTGCCAAAGCCAATGAGCAGGTTGCGGCCCTGCAGGCGGGGGCGGAAGCCATGATCATCTTTCAGGGACCGAACACCTATGTGACGCCTTCGTGGTATGCGACGAAGCGCGAACACGGCAAGGTTGTCCCTACCTGGAATTACGTGGTTGTGCAGGCTTGGGGAACGCCGCACGTCGAAGATGGCGCGGAGTGGCTACGCCGCCAGATCGGCAGCCTGACGCGCACGCAGGAAGCAGGCCGCGCGCAGCCATGGGCGGTCGAGGACGCGCCTGAGAATTTCATCGCCGGGCAGATCAAGGGCATTATCGGCATTGAAATCCCGATCACGCGCATTGAAGGCAAATGGAAGGTCAGCCAGAACAGAGGCGAAGCTGACCGAACAGGCGTGGCTGAAGGCTTGCGGCAGGAAGGCCCGGAAGCCGAGGCCATGGCGCGGATTGTCGATGAACGGGGGAAGCTCGGCGGCAATTAGGCAAGCTGCCAAACAGGAGGGGATATCATGCGCAGTGCTTTACTGACGGGATTCATGTGCCTTGCGGCGATATCCACGCAATCTGCGTGGGCAGAGAACGGCAAGGGGTTTCAACTCACCATTGATGGCAAACAGACCGGTATCAATGTTGGTGAGACAGTGACCGTCACAACCGGCGACGGCAAGGAAGTAAAGGTATCGCTGGAGCGTTCGAAATTTGCAACGGCCTCGGGAGCATTGTTCTCCTTTGATCATCCGGGTGATCTCAATCCCGCGAAAACCGAAATCAGCCGGGGCATCACACAATATTTCCTGACATCCGCCACCGGAACATCGGTTATCGTGCAGGAATATGACCGCTCGGACGCGGATGCCATCGCGTCCCGGATGATCAAGGGATTCACCAATGATGACCGAAAGGCCGGAGCCAAGATCAAAGAAACGCCAACCGAGCGCAAACTTGAATCGGGCAAAACCCTTAAAGGCATAAAGGCGGTGATCGGAAGAAAGTCCACCCATCTGATCAGGGAGGCATTCTCCACCGTCAACGGCAACAAAGGCATCGTCATCCTGACACGCTTCAATGAGGATAACGGCCCCGCGGAAGAACGTGCCGTCATCGACATGTTCTGGAAAAGCCTGAAGATCAATCTGTGATTGCGCCTGGGTTGCTATCGATGCCTGTTCGATGCGGTTGCGGCCAAGGCGCTTGGCCCGGTAAAGCGTGATATTTGCTGGTTCGCAAAGCTCCTTACGGGTGGAGATAATGGCGGCTCAATTCAGGCTGAAAGCCGCCGTTCGACAATCCGGGCAAGAAGGCTTGCCCCCACCGGAAGAACGCCTTCATCGAGGACAAAACCGGGATTGTGAACGGGAATATTTCCGCCATGCCCAATCGTCCCGTAAACGCCCGGCCGCAGATGCAGCATCTCGGCGAAGTCTTCACTGCCCATCACAGGCTGTTCTTTCAGATAGACATTTTCCGCACCGACAATATCTCGAGCTGCTTGTGCAAAGCCCTCGACAAGCGCGTCCGTATTGACCAAAACGTCCGTAAGGTTGCGAATATCGACATCGATTGTCACATCAAAACTCGCAGCAAGCCCGGCAGCAATGGTGCGCATGCGCTCATGGATAGTTTTTTGCACCTCTCGATCCAGATACCGAATAGTTCCTGATATCCTCGCTTCCTGCGGAATGACATTGTAAGCCGTGCCGGAATGGATTTGCGTTACGGAAAGCACCGCCGTTTTCAACGGCTGTACGTTGCGGCTGACAATGGATTGCAGTGCCTGTACCAATGCAGTGGCGACAATGATGGGGTCCTTACAAGCCTCAGGTTTTGCACCATGTCCCCCACAACCATGAATATACATATCAAAACGATCACTGCCTGCCATTGCCGGTCCCGGTTTGATACCGATTTTGTAAGGTTCATCAGCCGGGGCATTGTGAACAAAATAAATTTCATCGCAGGGAAAGCGTTCGAATAACCCGTCCTTGATCATGGCGCGAGCACCACCCAAACCTTCCTCGGCCGGTTGAAAGATGAAAACAGCCGTACCGGCAAAGCCGTGGTTTTCCGCCAGATAACGCGCAGCGCCGAGCAGCATTGTGGTGTGGCCGTCATGTCCACAGCCATGGAAGCGCCCCGGAATGCTTGAACTGAAGGCAAGGTTGGTCTGTTCGTCCATCGGTAGAGCGTCCATATCGGCCCTCAGGCCGATTGTCCTGCCATTGCCATTGCTGCCTTTGAGAACGCCGACAACACCGGTTTTGCCAATTTCGGTATGAACCTCGATCCCCCAGCCAGCCAGTTTTGCAGCAACGATCCCGGCAGTTCGCACCTCTTCAAACCCAATTTCGGGATGCTGATGAATATCGCGGCGAATAGCGATAAGTTCGTCTTGGTATGCGTTGATTTTTTCCAGAACAGTCATTTCAATTCCTTTAAGGTATCGTCCTCTTTGAAATGCCAGCGCGCTTTGAGCGCGATGGGCACGACGTTCAAGCACCCGCCGCAACCGGCACGCCTGCGTTCACTTTTTCCGTATGGGAGGCTTTATCCAAGCCGGGCTCATCGGGCACAAAACGCACAAACCAAAGGCTGATCAGGCCGATAAAGCACATTGCAACAATGTACAAAATCCAGGAGAGCTTATCGCCCGTGGCGCTGATAATTGCCGTAAAGACAGCCTGTGCCGTTCCGCCGAACAGCGTAACTCCCAAAGCGTAGGACGTCGCAAAACCAACGGTGCGCACAGCCACCGGAAATGCTTTGGGCGAAACACTAATCCCTGCCCCGGATGCAATCGAATGAATAGCCATCAGAAAACCGAAACCGGCAATCAGAAGGATTGGCGAATTCATTGATAGAATAAAGTGCATGACGGGATAGAGCAGAAGAACGAAGATCATGCGCGCGGTAAAAAGAACATTTTTGACGCCAAAGCGATCACTCAGCACCCCGCCAATGAGGGCAAACACAACCCCCACAGTTCCCACAGTGAAGGTAATTGTCATTGCTGTTGATTGAGGAAGACCAAGGGTGGCAATGGCGAAAGCTGTTCCGAAAAGGAAGAAAGCAGTAGATACCATCCCTCCCGTTGTCACCATCATACACAGCAGAATGGCCCGCCAATGCTGTTTGAACACAGTCGACAGAACCGTCGACATGGTATCGAGTCTTTCCTCTGCATCGAGGGTTTCCTCGAGTTTGTGGCGAATGTAAAAGCCGATAGGTGCAATGAGAATCCCGATCAGAAATGGCACACGCCAAGCCCATTGTTCTGTCGCATCGGCAGGGAGCATCGTCGCCAGAACAATACCGACCGTGCCGGATAGTACAGTACCCATATTTTGACTTGAAATTTGCCAGCTTGCAGCAAAACCGCGGCGGCCGCGAGATGCACTTTCAATCAGAAAGGTTGTCGCCGACCCCAGTTCGCCTCCGGCAGAAAAGCCCTGAATCAGACGGGCGATCACCAGAAGCACCGGTGCCGCATAGCCAATTTGCTGGTAGGTGGGCAGCAGCCCGATCATTCCGCTTCCCAACGCCATCAAAAGGATGGTCATCGTCATCGCCGGTTTGCGGCCATAACGGTCAGCATAGGCTCCCATCAGGATGGCGCCAAGCGGCCGGGCGACAAAGCCAACGCCAAATGTTGCGACCGAAAGCAACAGGCTGGTATTGGGATTTGCCGACGGAAAGAATACGTGGCCAAGAACCACGGCAAAGGCCGCATAGACCCCGAAATCATAGAACTCCATGGCATTGCCAAGCACGGCGGCTATGATAGTTTTGGTTTGATTGTTATGTGGACGCCCGGAATTGGGTTTTTGGGCAGCTAAAGCGTTTGTCATAGTTCCCCTTTATTATTTTGAGTATGTTTTGGCAGATGAAAATTGATTGATTTCGAATGGTGCAGAGCCGATAATTTTTCGGCTTTTCTGGATAGTTTTGTCGAATATAACGCGGAAAACCGCAGATATTTCAGTCTGTTAACAAGCGATAAATTTCAGGCTGGCTTTACCCGATCAATGTAACCGGCAAACTATATTCGATTATTAGAGGAATATTTCTGAGCCCTCTATAAGCAATTGGTATGAGGGGTATTGCAACGACACGGGCGTGCAATTCTGGCGCGCGGGTGGCGAGATCTGCTCTCGCCCTCTACGTGATGCTAGGCCGCTATCGATGCCAGTTCGATGCGGTTACGGCCAAGGCGTTTGGCCCGGTAAAGCGCGATGTCGGCTTCTTCGATAAGCTCTGTCAGAGACTGGTGCCGGGAGGTGAAGGTCGAAACACCGGCGCTGACGGTCACATGTGCTTGCGTGCGCCCGAAATCGAAGAAGGTTTCGTTGACCCGCCGCCGGATTGCTTCGGCCATGGCCATGGCTTCTTCGGCGTCAGCCGTGGGCATCAGGATGGCAATTTCCTCGCCGCCATAGCGGGCCACGAGATCAGATTTGCGCACCAGCGAGCGGATGATGGTGGAGATTTCAACGAGCACCAGATCGCCGTTGGAGTGGCCCCAATGATCGTTGATGCTCTTGAACGAGTCGATATCAATCATGACAAGCGAAAAGACATCGCCGCCCGTTGAAGCCGCCTTGCGGAAGGTGCGGCGCGCAACCCGGTCGAACAGCCGCCGGTTGGCAAGATTGGTCAAGGGGTCGGTGTGGGCGTCCACCTCCAGCGTTTTCACGCGATCAACCCGCAGGCGTTCGCGATGCAGGAACAGGGAGATGAGAATGATCCCTGTGACACTCAGCGTCAGCATTGGCAGGGCAATACGCTGGAAAATCGGCAGCGCCTGTTCAAATGGCAGGACAAATATGCTCAGCGTGTAGAGCGGAACAGTCAGACCAAGGATAATGAAGTGCTTCCAGGAATAGGTTTTTGGCCGGTACACCTGCGTAAAGATCAGGCTGATCAGACCGATGATCACAATGCCGACAACACCGGCATAAACACCATTACCCCCGATGAGGATGCGGGAAATAATTGTTAAAGTTGTAGAGACCAACACTGCAACCACGCCGCCAAATGGCGCGCTGAGCGCAAGCAGAATGGAACGGGCATCAACAATGATACCATGGTCGACGATAACGGGATCAAGCATGGAGATAACGGCCGAACAGCCGAACAACAGCCCCACCATAAAACTACGCTTCATCGGGGTGTGGAAGCCGCGAATAATCGAGCCATAGGCCATGCTGACCAGCGCTACGAGGCCAAGACGGTGGACGAGATCCGCGACGATGGGGAAATATTCAGTGTACAATTACCAACCTCAATTCCACTCCCTACGACTATAGCTTTGCCGGGCTAATTTCGTACGAAGGACATCCGTAAAAATTGAACTACCTGAGGGTCTAACATAAATATTCTACCTTAGGTTGTATTTTTTGGCGATTCATGAAGCCAGCTTTTCAAATATGAATTTCCGCGGAAACTATATCGGGGGCTATGGGGAACAGAAATCACAACAAGTTTGGAAACAGGAAAGAGCCGGCAGTGCCGGCTCCTCTCAGACTTATCTATGGCGAGCCGCGGCTCTCCGGAAATTTTGTCGACGGTGCCTGATTGCCACCGTTGGCGTGGCTCTAAACCCGGACTTGCTGCGCTGCAATATGGATATGGACCGGTGCCACCGTTTCCTCCGCGCTCGCGAACAGGCCGTTCACGAAAGCAGACAATCCCTGTATTTCCTGATGTTTTGTGAACAAGCCGAGATAATTCAGGCCCAGCTTTTCAGGCGCGGCACCGCATCGATCAGTGCCCGGGTGGCTTCTGCCTGCGGTACAGCCAGAACCCGTTCCGTTTCACCACTTTCGACAACCCGCCCCTCATCCATCACAATCATGCGGTCGGCAATCGCGCGGACCACGGCGAGATCATGGGAAATGAAGAGATAGGCCACGCCAGTCTCTTCCTGCAGGTCGAGCAGCAGATTGAGGATTTGCGCCCGCACCGAAACATCCAGTGCCGAGACCGGCTCATCGAGCACAATCAGATCAGGTCTGGTCATCACAGCCCTGGCAATAGCGACGCGCTGGCGCTGTCCGCCGGAAAGCTCAAGCGGATTGCGTTGCATCAAATCGGGGCTCAGCCCCACCCGTTCGAGGGCGGCGGCGATAACCTCACTGTAGTTTTCCTTTGGAGCCAGATCATGCAGTCGCAGCGGGTCTTCCAGAATCCGCCTGATATTGGCGCGCGGGTTAAATGCCGCCAGCGGGTCTTGAAACACCATCTGGAAGCGGTGACGCAACAGTCGCAACGCCCCGCCACGCATGGCGGTGATATCATGTCCGCACAGATGAATTGATCCGGCGTCCGGCTCGCTCAACCGCATGACAAGCCGCGCCAGCGTTGTTTTGCCGGAACCTGACGCACCGACCAGCGCCAGCGTTTCGCCGCGCCCCAAGGTAAGGCTGATATCTCTGAGACCCGACGCATTGCGGTCGCCAAAGCGTTTGGCGATATCGCGCACATCAAGAACGATGGAATCGGCTTCGCTCATGGCAGACTCAGACTGTCGGGGTTGATTTCGGCAAGGCGTCGCTGGCGCGGTGTCTCCAGCGACAGATGCGCGCCGATCAGCGCTTTCGTATAGGGATGCACGGGCTTGCCCAGAACATCCGCCGCACCGCCGCACTCGACCAGTTGCCCCTTGTAAAGAACGGCGATCTGGTCGGCACGTTCGGACGCCAGCGCGATATCATGGGTGACGAAAAGCAGGGTCAGCCCATCCTCGCGCACCAGCTCATCCAGCAGGTTGACGATGTGGCGCTGCACCACCGTGTCGAGCGCACTTGTCAGCTCATCGGCAATGATCATTGACGGACCCGCCGCCAAGGCCAAGGCAAGCGCGATGCGCTGACGCTGCCCGCCTGAGAATTCATGCGGATAGCTGTTGAGCCGTGAAAGCGCCTTTGGAATATGCACGCGGTCCATAAGGTCGGCGGCACGCACCCGCGCGGCAATCCAGCTTGTGTCCTCATGCGCGCGGATAATTTCGGCAATCTGGTCGCCGACCTTGATAACCGGATCAAGGCTGCCGCCGGGGTCCTGAAACACCACGCCGATATCCCTGCCGAGGCGTGGGCGCATCGAAGCGGCGGGAAAACTGATCGATCCTGTCTGTTGCGCCTGTTCTGGCAACAATCCGGCTATGGCCATGGCGAGGGTCGACTTCCCCGAACCGCTTTCGCCGATGAGCGCCAGCCTTCCTCCCCGGAGAAGTTCCAGCGAGACATCCGCCAGCGCGACGGTTTTGCCGTAGGAAACGCCGAAATGATCAACGCGCAGGAATGGTTCGCTCATGGCTGAAGCAACCTCTCATTGCGCGATAATCCGCGTCCAATCAGATGAACACTAAGGACTGTCACAACCAGCGCCAGACCCGGCACAATGGAAAGGTAAGGCGCGGTGCGCAGCACAGTGCGCCCTTCGGCAATCATGCTGCCCCATGTCACGCGGTTCGGATCGCCGAAGCCGAGAAATGACAGCGCCGCCTCGATCAGAATGGCCGCAGCCACGGAAATAGCTGCCAGCGAAGCGGCAGGGCCAAAGGCATTGGGCAGGATTTCCCGGAATGCAATTTCGAGCGGACGCATACCAAGCGTGCGGGCCGCAGCGACGAAATCGCGCTCGCGCAGGGAAAGCACTTCCGCGCGGGTAACGCGCGCAGCCTGTGTCCAGTTGCCAATACTGATGGCAAAGATCAGCGTCGGAACGCTTGGCCCGGTGACGCTGATTGTTGCCAGCGCCAGCAGAAAACCCGGAACCGTCTGAAACGCCTCGGTTATCCGCATCAGGATCGCGTCAGCAATGCCGCCGAGGAACCCGGCAAGCGTGCCGACAAAACTGCCGATGACAAGCGATGCCGCAGCCGAGAAGAACGCCACGAGCAGCGTCGTGCGGGTGCCGTAGAGGAGTTCGGAGAGAACATCGCGGCCAAGCCGGTCTGTGCCCAGCAGATGCGCATCCGATGTGAGGGGGCGCAGCAAAGGTTCGCCGGTAATAGCAAGCGGATCACCCGGCACGATCCACGGGGCCAGCAGTGCCATAAGCACAAGCACGACAAGCAGCACGAAGCCCGCCCGGCCTTCAAGGTTAAGACGCCGCCAGATCATCATCGCCCCACCCTCACACGCGGATCGAGCTTGCCATAGGCCAGATCAACCAGCAGATTGGCGATGATCACCGTGATCGCACTACACAGGATGATACCGAGCAGCAACGGCGTATCACGGCGCGAGACGGCTTCCGCAGCCAGACGACCAAAGCCCGGAATGGCAAAAACGCTTTCCACCACCACGCTGCCGCCGAGCATCACCGCTGCCTGCCAGCCGAGCATGGTAATAACGGGAAGAACCGCGTTGCGCGCCACATGCCGCCAGACGATACGGCGCCGGCTGAGTCCGCGCGCTTTGAGCCCCGTCACAAAAGGATCGCGCCAGATTTCGCTCATGCGGTCGCGCATCAGCCGCAGGTATAGCGCGAGATAGACCATGGCGAGCGCGGCAACCGGCAGGACCAGATGGGTGGCAATATCCGTCATCTGCGCCAATCCGGTTTTCCCCGAAGCAATGGTTTCAATGCCGCCAACCGGCAGCCAGCGCAGATCGACGGCGAAAATGATAATCAGCAGCAATCCCAGCCAAAAACCCGGCACCGCATAAAGGATTAGAGAGCCGATGGAGAGGAAGCGGTCACGCAATGAGCCCGGCCTTGCACCAGCGATAATGCCGAGCAGCGAGCCCAGAAAGAAAGCGAGCGCGGTGGCAATGCCCATCAATAGCAGCGTCACCGGCAAGCGTTCGAAAACCACCGAAAGCACGGGACGCTGAAAGGCCGTTGACCAGCCGAAATCCCCATGAGCAAGCGCGGAAATATAGGCGATGAAACGGTTCATCGGCCCTTGGTCGAGCCCCCAATCCTGCCGCAATTGCGCCAGTTGCCCGGCATCGAGACCACCAGAGCCCGCCACATAGGAATCAACAGCATCGCCCGGTGCTGCCTCCAGCAGCAAAAAGCTGCCCACCAGCACCGCACCGAGAACCGGAATGGCCCCCAGCAGGCGCTTTACAAAAAAGGAGGCGAGAGGCGGCAAATATGGCTCCGACAGGTCATGCGAATGGAGTGGGACACTAGAGCGATTGGCTGGGGAAAACAAACGGGTTTGTTGTCATCAACGGGAGATTTGCAAAGGCGTGGTTCGTGGTTCGTGGTTCGACAAAACAGCCATAAGGGAGAGTGTGGATGCAATATTAATCGCCTACGTTGCAGAACCCAGTTCCATGCAACCCACCCACCTCGTCATCCTCGGGCTTGACCCGAGGACCCACGGCAAAAGAAATCAAACAAATGTGGCCGTGCGCGCTTTTAAATTATGGGTCCTCGGGTCAAGCCCGAGGATGACGAGGTGGGTGGGTGACAGGGTGCTATATCCTGCAACACCGATGATTATCGTTCCAGCCAACACTCTCCCTCATGGTGAGCGTCCTGAGCTTGTCGAAGAGCGAACCCCGCACCCTCTCGAGCCCCTACCCTTTCAGCCAGACATTGGCCCAGTTGGACACGGCCCAGCGTGGATTGTCAGATACATTCTGCACCGTGTCGCGCGCGACCGTAATGAATGAGAACTCGGCGACATTGATCAGCGGCAGGTCCTCGGCCACCTTCTTCTGCAACTGTTTGTAGAGGCCTGCGCGCTCGGCACCATCAATAGTTGAAGCCGCGTCTTTGATGAGATCGTCTATATCTGCGTTGACATAGCCATATTGGTTGGAGAATGGCACACCATCAGGCAACCCGCTTTCGAACAGAATGGTGGTCGAGATGGCCGGATCAGAGCGATAAACCGGCGTTGCCACGGTGATATCGAAATCATGATCCGTATAAACGGCCTTCAGATGCGCCGGTGTGTCATTGCTGACCACCTGCGCATCAATGCCAACCTTTGCCAATGCCTGACGCAGATAATCGCCAAACTGTTTGGTTTCATTGAAGAATGGGGCTGGCAGCAATTTCAATTTAAAGCGAATGCCATCCGCACCGCGCTTATAACCGGCCTCATCAAGCAGTGCCTCGGCCTTATCAGGATCAAAGACATAAGCAGCCACATCGGGCTCATAAAATGTCTTGTCATAGGCTGGTACAGGTCCTGTTGATGGCTTGGCATAGCCAAGGAAGATTGTCTTGATGACAAAATCCTTGTCGATGGCATGGGCCAGTGCCTGACGCACATTCGGGTCGGACAGTTCCTTGCGGCGATGGTTGATTTCGACAATGAGCTGATAGGTCAGCCCTTCATAACCATTGGCATAGACTTTCAGGCCCGGCACCTTTGAAATTCGATCAAGGTCAGCAAGCGGTACAGCCGAGAATGCAGCGAGCTGGATCTGCTCGGCTTCCAGCGCATTGCCTGCGGCGGCGCGGTCGGTGAGCACCTGATAGACAATTTCATCCAATGCCGGCTGGTCCTTTTGCCAATAGGCTTCATTGCGCTTCAGGAGATAATATTCACCCGGCTTGTGCTCGCCATATTTGAAGGGCCCCGTGCCAACCAGTTTCTCATTGGCCGGGTTCTTGGCGATGTCAGTGCCTTCATAGAGATGTTTCGGCACAACCGATGTGACAACTGGCAGCGCATTGCGGATAAGCTGGAATGGCGTTGGCTCAGAGAATTTGAAAATGGCCGTGTGATCATCCGGCGTTTCGACACTCTCCAGATTTTTGAAGACGACACGCCCGAGATTTTGCAGTTTCTTCCACACTTCGAGCGCGGAGAAAGCCACGTCAGCCGAAGTAAACGGCGTGCCGTCATGCCACGTTACGCCCTCACGCAGTTTGAATGTGGCCGTCAGGCCATCGGCAGACCCCTCCCATGCGGTGGCAAGGCGCGGCGACAAGCCATCCTTGCCATCATAGGATTGCTCGGCTAGTGGCTCGACAATCTTGCTGGCGACAAAGAATACGCCATTGGAGGCTACAATGGCCGGATTGAGATTGGCGGGTTCGCTGTCCCCGGCGACAACCAGACGCCCGCCTTTGACAGGCGTTGTGCCCTGCGCCCATCCAAGGCCCGGCAACGCGGTCAGCGCGGCGGCACTGGCGGTCAGATGAAGAAAAGTGCGCCGATTGAGCAGGATACGGGACATGCTGACGATCCTCTTACGAATTAATGGGCCGGGACAGAATTTGACTTAAAGCAGAGATCGTGGCGCGGGCAAAGTCCGGCCGGGCTGACGCGCCCATATGGCCGACACGCAGCAGTTTTCCCGCCGTATCGGCGCGGCCAAGCGACAGGAGAATGCCGTGTTCATCGCGCAACCGGTCGCGCAGGGCAACATCGCTGAAACCCTCCGGCGGCAGGAAAGCGGTGGCTGTTGGAGCTGAATATTCCAGCTTTTTCGGCCAGAGTTTTAACCCAAGTTCCAGCAGCCCTTTGCGGGTGATATCAGCGGTTTGCGCATGGCGTGCCCAGACATTTTCCGGGCCTTCCTGTGCGTAGAGATCAAGCGCCGCATCCAGTGCATAAATTTCCGCAATAGACGGTGTGACGGGGAATGGCTTGCCGGGTTCCGATGCGCCTTTCCAGCCGAGAAGGCTGAGGAACGAACCGCGCGGTGCATCCGGATTGGCCTCGATCTTGACCCATGCCCGTTCGCTCACCCCGATCAGGCTGAGGCCCGGCGTGCTGCCCAAGCATTTGGATGGCGATGTGATGAAAATATCGACATGCGCTTGGGGATGCGCATCCATGCCACCAAATGACGACACCGCATCAACGATCAGATAGGCCCCGTGTTCGGCAACAATGGCACCGATTTCAGGCAGCGGATTGAGCGTGCCAGAGGGCGTATCGTGATGGCAGAGTGAGACAATTGTGATATCCGGACGCTTGCGCAGGATATCGCGCACCGCCTGCGGATCGATAATATCATCATAGGGCACGGCAAGCTCGATAACTTCCTTGCCATAGCGCGCGGCCCAACCGGCAAAGCCCTTGCCATAGACCCCGGAAACAAGGTTCAAAACCACATCATCGCGCGCAATCAACGCAGCAGCCGCTGCTTCAATGCCAAGGATCGCCTCGCCTTGCATGATAACAGGCGCGGTGTCCTGCCGCAGCGCCAGCCGCAGCTTTTCGATGACATCGGCATAGAAGGTCTGAAACGCCGGATCATAGTCGTAAAGAACAGGTTTTCCCAGCGCGGCAAGCACTTGCGGATAGGCAGGAACCGGACCTGTGGTCAGCATCATCGGGGGTATGGGGAGCATGGATCGCACTTCGAAATTTCATCCCATTTACCGATGCAAATGGCACTTATAGCAGACCATATTCTCACGTTTGATGGAAACCAAGAAAAACTGTTCCAATAATTTCGAAGTGGGTGGGAAATGGGTGGTTTGCGGTGGGGATGGGAATGGGGATGGTTCGTGGTTCGTGGTTCGTGGTTCGACAAGCTCACCATGAGGGAGAGCGCGGATGCGACGATAATCTTAGAGATTGCAGATCAAAAAGACTGCAGGATAAAGCGCCCCTCATCCTGAGCCTGTCGAAGGGCCTCATGGTGAGCTTGTCGAACCACGCACCCGCACCACACACCCTGCACCCGCCCACACCCCCAACCACCTACTCCAGCGGGATCACATCCACGGATTGTTTGGCTTCCTGTGAGCCGCTGGTTTTCAGCACACCGACAATGGGCGACACATCGGCATAATCCCGGCCATAACCCACGGTAATGTGGTCATTGCCAGCCATCATCGCGTTGGTGGGATCAAACTCCTGCCAGCCCGCCTCGCGCCCGCACCAGACCCGTACCCAGGCATGCATGGCGTCGGCGCCTTCCAGCCGTTCCTTGCCGGGTGGCGGGATGGTGCGCAGGAAGCCGCTGACATAGCCCGCAGGGATGCCGATACCGCGCAGGCCTGCGATCATGATATGGCTGAAATCCTGACAGACTCCGGCACGCAGATCAAAAGCTTCGCGCGCTGTGGTGCGTACATTGGTGGCATCGGAATCATAGGCGAAATCCGCATGGATGCGATTGCAAAAGTCACTCGCCGCCTCCATGACCGTGCGTGTCGTTCCCAAGCTTTTCGCGGCATAGGCTGTGATGTCAGGGTCAATGGCCGCCTGCATACTTGATGTCAGAAAGTGATGCGGCGCATCGGATGCCACGGACCAGACACCGCGTATTTCCTTGGTCAACCCGGCAAGATCAGGCGAAACATCCAGCATGTTCTGGGGACGCGCCACATTGATGCGGGCTGTCATGGTCACATCAAGCGTTTCATGCGGGTTGCGATAGACGATGGAGGTGACGGTGTTGGAAAAGAAGTCAGTAAAATCCGAACGTTCCGCTGCCGAAGGATCGAAAGACAGGCTCGAGGCCACCACGCGCTGAATGCCCGGCAGGGTCTGCGGCATAACGCGGATATGATGGCGGCCACCCGCCGCGGAGCGTTCATAATCATAGTGCAGGTGCAGGCGGATATTATACAGCATCAATCATCCCCTCAGGCAAAATAGGTGTCGGAGATGGTATCGGACAGCGCGCCGATTTCATTGGCGAGATCATAAAGCTTATCAGGGGTCAGCTCATCGGCTTCCATGATGGCAAGCTGCGTGTGCAGCCGCAACACATCCTTGGAAAAGGCGGACATGTGCGCCCCGGCATCACGCTGCGGCAGAAGGCTGAACTCGGTTTTCAGCGCATCGAGCTGGAAGATGATCGAGCGCGGGTTGAGCGGATCAAGCGCCAGAAGATCAAGCACGCTGATGCGGCCGGAATAGACACTATATTGCCGCCGGTGCGTCATGACGCTGTCGCCGATTTCAAGCAGCATTTCCAGCGCTCCCTCGGGCGCTTCGTGGCGGGAAAGATTGGCCAGAATGCGGGCCATCTGGATACCGCGCTCGACCCGGCGGCCGATTTCGAGGAAACGCCAACCGGTGAAACGATACATATTCTCATGCACCAGACCGGAGAACCCGGCCAGTTTGCGCAGGATAATGGTCATGGCACGGGTGCCATCATCGCCCAGCGAGACGACATCCTGAAAGCGATGCACTGTCTTTGACAGATCGCGCAGTGCCAGCCAGCCATCGGGCGAGAACCGGTCGCGGATGCGCCCGGCGCTGAGCATCGCACCATCAATCGACCGCAACAGACCCTTCGGCACGGCCTCATCCAGATCAATACCCAGCGGTTTGAGCTGATCGCGCATTTCTGTCAAAAGCGGCAGTTCCGCATTGGCGGTCTCGGCATAGCGGGCATGACAGGCGCGCAGGATACGTGCTGTGGCTTCCGCGCGCTCGATATAGCGGCCCATCCACATCAGGTTTTCGGCGGCGCGGCTCGGCAGGGTGCCGGGTACATTGCGCCTGAAAGCATCATCTTCGCGCGGCAGCAGCGTATCGTGGCGCACCGGGGCCGAACTGGTGATCCACACATCCGCCGCCTGCCCGCCGCGCTGCATGGCGATCGCCGCTGTATCCAGCGTGAAGCCGACGCGGGCAAAACCGCCGGGCATAAAACTCCAGCCATCCTTGTGGCGGGCCGCAAACACCCTGAGAACAAAGGGGCGCGGTTCGAGTTTGCCGTCGACATAAACCGGCGTCGTCGACAGTTTCACCGCTTCCTGGCCCACCAGCCCGCGACCATCGGTTTTGAGCCTGTGCAACAGTGCCTGACGCGCCGTATCGTCAAGCGCCGATCCCAGAACCGTTGCCTGAACATCTTCAAACGGCAGGCGGGTTGACAGCGCCGGGCCGACCATCATCTGGTCGAGCCGGTTGATGACCTGCTGGCGCTCTTTCTCCTGCCCGCACCACCATGTGGCAATGCTGGGCAAAGCAAGGCTGCGATCATGCAGCGCCTTGGAAATGGCGGGAAGAAAGGCAAGCAGCGCCCGCGTTTCCAAAATGCCGGAGCCAAGCGCATTGACCAGCGAAACGGAACGCTGGCGCAGCGCACCCACCATGCCCGGCGTGCCGATCCACGAATCCGACTTCAATTCCAGCGGGTCCATATAGGCCGCATCCATGCGCCGCCACAGCACATCGATGGGTTTCAGGCCGGAAACGGTGCGCACCATCACCCGGCCCTTGCTGACAGTCAGGTCATCGCCTTCCAACAGCATGATGCCGAGATAGCGGGCGATATAGGCGTGTTCGAAATAGGTTTCGTTGTTGGGACCGGGCGTGAGGATCGCCGCGCGGCCAGCAGGATCATTGATCAGGCTTTGCAGGGAATCGCGGAAATCCTTGAAGAACCCGGCGAGGCGATGAACATTCATCGCCGTGGAAATATCTGAAAGCGCGCGGGTCGTGGCAACGCGGTTTTCCAGCGCAAACCCCGCACCCGATGGTGCCTGCGTGCGGTCCCCCAGCACCCACCATTGGCCATTGGGTGCGCGGCCAAGCTCAAAGGCGCAGAAATGCAGGAAATGCCCCCTCGCCGGTTTGACACCGGCAACGGGATGCAGAAATTCGGGGTTGGAGGCGATGAGATCAGGCGGCAGCAAACCATCGCGCACCAGCCGGTTATCGCCATAGATATCGGCAACAATATCTTCCAGAAGGTCGGCACGCTGGGTCAACCCTGTGGTGATGGCGCGCCAGTCATCCTCATTGATCAGCAGCGGAATATGGGCAAGCGGCCATTCCCGTTCCTGCGTACCGGTTTCATCATAAACACGGTAGAACACACCCGCATCATGCAGATACTGGTTGGCACGGGCAAAACGGGTGGCAAGCTTGTCTGGCCCAAGCGTATCGAGCGAACGCAACAGCTTTTCCCAACCGGGGCGTACCGCGCCGTTAGGATCAATCATCTCATCCGCCACCCCCGCCAGCGGTTTATAGCTGGAAAGGAGGCTGGAGAGAGGGGTTGCTTTCACGCTTTGTGACATTTGTGTGCTTTATATTCCTAATTGTTCATTGCTGCATGAGATAGTGTGTTGTTGCAGCGTGGTTCGTGGTGCGTGGTTCGACAAGCTCACCATGAGGGAGAGTGAGGATGCAACGATAATCGCCAGCATTGCAGATCACCAATGTTGCAGAACTTGACTCCCTTCACCACCCCTCTCCCTCATGGTGAGCTTGTCGAACCACGAACCACGCACCCTCAGCGTTCACCCCCTCCAGAGGGGGTGAAAACCTCGTCACTATCTATTCCACAATCTCAATGGCGCGGCCTTCTCAGGTCGAGGGTCATGGGGAATTCACCTGATGGTTGCTCCCGGCGCAATTCATATCCACCTGTTGTATGGCCGCGCGGCTCGAAACGTGCAAGCCGCCTCGCCTCAGCCTCGTTGGAATTGACCGGGAACGTATCATAGCTGCGCCCGCCCGGGTGTGCGACATGATAGACGCAGCCGCCAATGGCACGCTGCGACCACTGATCGTAAATGTCGAACACCAAGGGCGTATTGACAGGGATCATGGGATGCAGGCCGGAGCGCGGTTGCCATGCCTTGTAGCGCACTCCAGCCACCGCTGTGCCCTGTTTATCGGTCATTTTCAGCGGCACTTCGCGCCCGTTGCAAGCCACGCTGTAACGGGCCGGGTTAAAGCCATCGACTTTGACCTGAAGCCGCTCCACGGATGAATCAACGAAGCGTACCGTGCCGCCGATCGCGCCCTGTTCGCCCATGACATGCCATGGTTCGAGCGCCTGACGTATCTCCAGCTTGACGCCTTCATTCTCGATTTCCCCGCAGAAGGGAAAGCGGAATTCCAGCTGCGCTTCGAACCATTCGGGGCGGAAATCAAAGCCGTTCTCGCGCAGATCAGCGAGCACATCGAGAAAGTCCTGCCAGACAAAGGCGGGGAGCATGAAACGATCATGCAATGACGTGCCCCAGCGCACGAAACTCCCCTGTATCGGATTGTTCCAGAACCGGGCGATCAGCGCGCGGATCAGCAATTGCTGGGCAAGGCTCATACGCGCATTGGGCGGCATTTCAAAGCCACGGAATTCGACCAGTCCGAGCCGCCCGGTGGGGCCATCGGGCGAAAACAGCTTGTCGATACAAATCTCGGAACGATGGGTATTGCCGGTGACATCCACCAGGAGGTTGCGGAAGAGCCGATCGACCAGCCATGGCAAAGGCGGTGTGCCTTCACCCGGTCGCGGCACTTGTGCCAGGGCGATCTCAAGTTCATACAGGCTGTCATGCCGCGCCTCGTCAAAGCGCGGGGCCTGACTGGTCGGACCGATGAACAGGCCTGAAAACATATAGGACAGCGAGGGATGACGCTGCCAATGCAGGACAAGGCTTTTCAACAGATCGGGACGGCGCAAAAACGGGCTGTTATTGGGTGTTTCGCCGCCAACAACCACATGGTTGCCGCCGCCGGTGCCGGTATGGCGACCGTCGATCATGAATTTGTCAGCGCCCAGCCGCGTCTGGCGGGCTTCCTCATAAATGGCGGTGGTTGTCTCCACGCAGTCGCGCCAGTTGGCTGCGGGGTGGATATTGACCTCGATCACTCCGGGATCAGGCGCAACGCGGATGACATTGATGCGATGATCCTGCGGCGGGCTGTAACCTTCAATATGCACAGGCAGGCCAAGCTTGTGCGCGGCAGCTTCGGCAGCGGCGACCAGTTCCAGATAATCTTCAAGTGCCTCAACCGGCGGCATGAAGACGCTCAGGCGTCCATCGCGCGGCTCAACCGATATGGCCGTGCGCACTGCGCCGCCGATTTCGCCCAGTTCCTGCTCCACCCGCTCCTGTTGATTGCCTTCAGCCGCTGTGAAAGACGCAACGGTCAGAGGATGTTCAGGCGCGCGTTGCGTGGCGCGTGGTGCCGGGTCAGGCAGTGAACCGCGCTCGACTGACGGGTCAACCGGAACGATATATGGAAAATCCGACGGCGGCACATGCGGCAACGCACCGAGAGGCAGGCGGTAGCCCACGGGCGAATCCCCCGGCACGAGAAACAGCTTACCGCGCCGCGTCGTCCATTTTTCACTGCGCCAGCGCGGCCCGGAAGCAAGGCTGTTCCAGCGCTGCACCGGCAGCACAAAACCGCTTGGCTCGGTGAGCCCACGTTCAAAAACCCGGGCAATACGGCTGCGCTCTTCGGGGTCTTTCAGCTTGGAATTGGAGGGGTCGACATTATCAGGCAGATTGCCTTCCTTGACGATCCATTCGGCCGGGTCTTCATAGGCGGGGGCAACCATCTCCTGTTCAACGCCAAGCTCATCCGCCAGCGCCAATAGAAGCTTTCCGGCATCATCGGGCTTCACATCTGCCGTGCTGTTCTCTGGCGCAATCAGATCAGGATTGACCCAGATCGGCTTACCATCCTTGCGCCAGTAGAGTGAGAACGTCCAGCGCGGCAGGCTTTCGCCGGGATACCATTTGCCCTGCCCGTAATGCAGGAAGCCACCGGGCGCAAAACGCTCGCGCAGCCGCCGGATCAGTTTGTCGGCCTTTTCCCGCTTGGTGGGGCCGACGGCATCGGTGTTCCACTCGCCGGACTCAAAATCATCTATGGAGACGAATGTCGGCTCGCCGCCCATGGTCAGCCGCACGTCGCGCTCTTTGAGGATGGCATCCACCTGTTCGCCAAGGGCATCGAGCGCATTCCATGATTCATCCGAAAACGGCTTGGTGATGCGCGGATGTTCGGAAACCCTGTCAACGCGCATATCAAAGCCGAATTCCACATTGGCAAACTCCGCCATGCCTGAAATCGGCGCGGCGTTGCGGTAATGCGGGGTGGCGGCCAGCGGCACATGGCTTTCACCGGTCAGAAGCCCCGATGTCGGATCAAGGCCGATCCAACCGGCACCGGGCAGATAGACCTCGCACCAGGCATGCAGATCGGTAAAATCCTTGTCTGTCCCGGCAGGGCCATCAATGGCAACGAGATCAGGCTTCAGCTGGATGAGATAGCCCGAAACAAAGCGCGCGGCGAGCCCGAGATTGCGCAGGACCTGCACCAGCAGCCAGCTTGAATCGCGGCACGACCCGGAGCGCAGGCCAAGCGTCGCCTCCGGCTCCTGCACGCCGGTTTCCATGCGGATGACATAGCCGATTTCCCGCTGGATGCGCGCATTGAGATCGACGACGAAATTCACCGTATTGGTCGGACTGCGATCAATCGTTGCAAGGAAGTTCGAAACCAGCGGCCCCACTGGTTCCGGCTTCATATAGATCGACAGGTCATCGCTGATTTCCTGCGGATAGTTGAACGGCCACGTCTCCGCGACCGGCTCCACAAAGAAATCGAAAGGATTATAGACGGTCATATCGGCGATGAGATCGACCTCGATCTTCAATTCCGTCACCGGTTCAGGGAAAACGAAGCGGGCAAGGAAATTGCCGTAGGGGTCCTGCTGCAGATTGACGAAATGATTGGCCGGACTGACCTTCAGGGAATGGCTGAGAACTTTGGTTCGCGAATGGGGCGCTGGCTGGAGCCGGATGATTTGCGGCCCGAGCATGATGGGCCGGTCATACTTGTAGTGCGTCAGGTGATAGACTGCTGCGTGAATTGCCATGTCGCCTCAAAAGCTACGATTCCACAAATACTCCAAGCACTCTACCGAGTTGTCAGCCGATTGAAATCTTTCATTTGCCAAAAATTTTGGCAGCGTCAAAAATTGCCGCATAAACGTGCTTGCAACGGCGGGGCTGGCCGCATAGCATCCGCGCCGATGGTTTCTCCGGCAAGACAACGCCGGGGATGAAAAGGGAACACGGTGAGGCGTACCCAAAAGGGACCGAGACCGTGGCTGCCCCCGCAACTGTAAGCGGTGAGCGATGCCTGACATGCCACTGGTTGAAAGACCGGGAAGGCAAGGCAAAGCTGAGACCCGCGAGCCAGGAGACCTGCCATCTCAATTGAAATTCGAACCGGACGGGGTGTGCCGGGAGCGATGCGATGTCTCTCCCGCATTGTCGCGATGGTGCATTGGCTGCGTTCCCCCACCCCCTGTCTTTGAGGCAATGGACAGGCATGAACAGGCCGAACCACCAGATTATCGTCTGCACACTGTGCAAGGCTTCCGACGGCGTATCACAGCCGGGGCAGGACCTTGTCGACAGGCTTGCAGCGGAACTTAATGGCGATCCCGCCTATGAGGTACGCGGTGTCGGCTGCATGGCGGGCTGCGGACATCCCTGCACCGTCGCGTTTCGATCCCCTGACAAGGCGCAATATCTCTTCGGCGATATCTGCCCCGACGCCAATTTTGCCGACCTTATCGATTTTGCCCGGATGTATCAGCGCCTCGATGACGGCTGGTCCAAGGCGTCGCAGCGCCCGCCTGGCCTTTACGACAAGACACTCGCACGCATTCCTGCACATCTATGACACAGCAGGCATTGACCAATGTTATAACGTTACTATACGAGAACGATGTGCCTGATATGGCACGACAGAGTTTACCGATTTGGGACCCAGCACCATGTGTTTTGCCTGCAGTCAAGGACATCATCAGCCCATGAACAACATCGTCATGCGCGCCGACGACGTGACATTTCGCACCTCCGGCCAGACGCTCGTCGACGAAACCTCGCTCGATATTGAGCAAGGTTCGCGGCTCGCCATTATCGGCCCGAATGGCGCCGGAAAATCCACGCTGCTGCGCATGCTGGCGGGTCTGCTACGCCCCTCCTCCGGCAGTGTTTATATCGAAGGCACACCTATTGACCGGTTGAAACCCAGAGAAAGGGCAAGACGCTTCGCCTTTGTCGGCCAGACCGATGCGCCTGACCATCAGTTGCTGGTGGAGGATTATGTCTCGCTTGGCCGTATTCCGCATATGGGCGCTCTGACCAGGGCCGGAGATCGCGATATCGTGGCGGAGGCGCTGCTGCGTGCCAAGGTTGCCCAGTTTTCCAGCCGCCCCATAGGTTCGCTCTCCGGTGGTGAGAGGCAACGCGTGCAACTGGCTCGTGCGATTGCCCAGCAGCCTGATATTCTGTTTCTGGATGAACCCACCAACCACCTCGATCCGAAAGCGCGCAGCGAATTGCTGGCGCTTGTCGCCGGGCTCGACGTGACTGTCATCGCCGTGCTGCACGACCTGCCGCTTGTCGCGCCCTTTGCCACCCATGTTGCCGTCATGCACAGCGCGCAGCTGGTCGCCATTGGCACGCCGGATGAAACACTGACGCCGCGCATTGTCAGCGATGTCTTTGATCTCGACGTATTGCGCCTGCGCCACCCCTCGCAAGATCGCGACCTCATGGTGTTCGAAGCACCGAAACCAACAACAACAATACAATCTGCTCAGCTACGGAGAATTTAATGAAAAGAACGTTGCTCGCCCTCGCTTTGTCGGCGCTATCTGCGCCCGCATGGGCGTTTCCTGTTACCGTTGACAGCTGCGGCAAGCCGCTGACCTTTGACGCCGCTCCCAAGCGCGCGGTCATTCAGGACATCAATATGAGCGAAATGGCTTTTGCTCTGCACCTGCAACCCTCCATAGTCGGGGTTTCGGGCATTACAGGCTGGTACAAGCTGGATGACGCTTTCAAAAAGCAGCAGGGTTCCATCCCCGAACTTGCGCCCAAATATCCGACGCTGGAAAATCTCGTCGCCGTTGAGCCCGACTTTTTCTTTGCGGGCTGGAATTACGGCATGAAACCCGGTGGCGAAGTCACGCCCGATACGCTTGCGCCACATGGCATCAAGACCCTTGAGCTGACCGAAAGCTGCATTCATCTCGACAAGAACCGGCCAGCCGCCACCATGGACCTGCTCTACGGCGACATGGAAAAGCTGGGCAAGATTTTCGGCAAGGAAGATGACGCAAACAAGCTGGTCAGCGGCTGGAAGACCGAGCTTGCCGGCCTCAAGACCAAGATCGGCGACAAGAGCGGCACCCGCGTGTTCCTCTATGATTCAGGCGAGGACAAGCCGTTCACCGCAGGCAAATTCGCCATTCCGACGGCGATGATCAGCGAAGCCGGTGGCAGCAATATCATGGCCGATCTCGACACAAGCTGGGGCACCACCTCGTGGGAAACCGTGGCCACACGCAATCCTGAGTTCCTCGTGCTCCTCGATTATCAGGATGATGCGGGCTACCAGAAACTGCTCGACTTCCTCAAATCGCATTCGGCGATGAAGGAAACCGACGCGGTGAAGAACAATCGCTTCGTCGCCCTGCGCTATGCGGAACTGACGCCCGGCCCCGCCAATATCGAGGCGATCGTCAAGATGGCCAAGGCGATGCACCCGGAAGCATTCTGAGTGCATTCGTCTATCCGTCAGCATCTGATGCTTATCGTGGGGGTGATGGCCATTCTGGCCCTCGCCCTCATCTCCATTGCCTATGGGGCAACGGTTATCCCGCTCGGTGACGTGCTGCGCGCGCTTGCCCATGCCTCCGGGCTCTCCGATACCGCTGTTCAGGGTCCTGTTGGCAAGATCATTGTTGATTTGCGCCTGCCGCGGGTGATCCTCGCCATTTGCGTGGGCGCCGGGCTCGGCATTATCGGTGCGCTCTTGCAAACCGTCACCCGCAATGATCTCGCCGATCCATTCCTTTTCGGCCTTTCCAATGGCGCGGCAGCGGGAGCGGTCTGCGTGATTACAATCATCGGCGACCGATTCGGCATCTGGACCCTGCCGATTGCCGCATTCAGCGGCGGCATGCTGGCGGCCATTGTCGTGCTCATGCTGGTGCGGCGCGTGCAGGGACAGGGGCCGGAACGGCTGATCCTTGCGGGGCTTGCCGTCTCGTTCCTCTTTGCAGCGCTGACCAACTATATGGTGTTTGCCGGTGATCAGCGCGCCGCCCATTCGGTGATGTTCTGGACCCTTGGCGGCCTCGGCCTTGCCCGCTGGGAAAACCTGCCGCTGGCGCTTGTCGGCCTTGCGGCGATCCTCATCTACGCGCTTTACAACCACCGCAATCTGGATGCGCTATTGGCGGGCGAAAACACGGCGGAAAGCCTTGGCATCCGGGTGACACGCATCCGCAACACGGTGTTCATCGTCTGCGCTTTCTCAACCGCGATTTTTGTGTCCGTGGCCGGTGTCATCGGTTTCGTCGGCCTGATGATCCCGCATATTGCCCGGCGTTTTTCGGGCCAACTGCATGCGGGGCTGATTGTGACCTGCGCCCTGCTGGGTGCAACGCTGATCCTCCTGAGCGACCTCGCCGCGCGTTTGCTGCTGGCACCACAGGAACTACCCATCGGTATTGTCACCAGTTCCATCGGTGCGTTTTTTGTGGTGACGGTGCTGTTGAGGAAACGGCCGGGGTAGCAATTCTTGCAAAATTGCCTATCTAGGCCTATGCTTAGGCATATGCCAACAAAGGAGATTCCACCATGCAGGAACGACAGGTAAAATTATTTCGCAATGGCAGGAATCAGGCGGTGAGAATCCCGGTGGAATTTGAAATGCCGGGCGATACCGCAATCATGCACCGTGAGGGCAACCGGCTGATTATCGAGCCTGTGAAACAACGGTCCTTGATTGAATTTCTGGCAAATCTCGAACCACTCGCTGACGAGTTTCCTGATGTCGACGAAGGGCTGCTCCCACTGCGTGAGATCGACCTATGACGCATACCCACATGCTCGACACCAATATGATTTCAGGTTTGATACGCCACCAAAACAGCCATTTAACGGAGAAGGTCAGGCAGCATAGCAAAACGGTCTGCACGAGCATTATCGTGGCAGCAGAACTTCGCTATGGGGTAGACAAGAAGGGCTCCGTACATTTGCGCGCGCGCATTGAAGAATTGCTGTCGATTATCGACGTTTTGCCGTTTGAAGGCCCTGCGGACATGCATTATGCCCGCATCCGCAATGAGCTTGAGGCGGCAGGAAAGACGATCGGCCCCAATGATCTTCTGATTGCAGCTCACGCCTGCGCGACCGGCACGGTACTGGTGACCGACAATATGAAAGAGTTCAACCGCGTCCCCGGTCTCCAAATCGAAAACTGGCTATAGCTTTCCCCAAGCGACAAAATTTGGATTGGCGAAATCGGCATCATCGGCCTGATTGCGGCGGCCATAGGTTAGTGCATTGCCGTCAAGCGTCAGTGTGATACCGCCCGCCGCGCGCAAAACTGCATCACCGGCTGCCGTGTCCCATTCCATCGTCCGGCCAAAACGCGGATAGATATCCGCCTCGCCCCGCGCCAACAGCCCGAATTTCAGCGATGAGCCGACGGAAACACAGTCTGTCACGCTGAACTTTTCAAGATAGGCATCGGTTTCCGGCGTGCGATGCGAGCGGCTGGCGACGGCAATCAGCGTGTCGGGCACTTGGCGGCAGGAAATTGCCCTGCGTGCAGTAATACTACCGCCCTCGCCGACCGTTACCTCCTGCGCACCGGTGTCTCCACCCGTGAACAGAACGCCGCGAACAGGCGCATAGACAACACCCAGAACCGGGGCGCCTTTTTCAATCAACGCGATATTCACGGTGAAATCGCCGTTGCGGCTGACGAATTCACGCGTGCCATCAAGCGGATCGACCAGATAAAAACGCGCACCAAGATCACCGGGCACATGGCCGCCGGAGATTTCCTCTTCCGCAACCATAGGAATATCGGGCGTTGCTTTAATGAGCGCCGCCTGAATGATCGCTTCGGCGGCATGATCAGCCTCCGTCACCGGTGATTTGTCGTCCTTCAGTTCGAAGTCGCAACCCTCGGCGTAGATGCGCAGGATTTCCTGCCCGGCTGATATGGCGGTGGTTTCGAGGATGGCAAGGAGAGTGGTGTGATTGATGACTGGGAGGTCGGCGTATGTCATTCACCCCCCTCTGCCCTGTCGGGCATCTCCCCCACAAGGGGGGAGATCAGCTGTATTACTGCTTTCGCGAAATTTGATACGTTTGCTGTTGTGCAAAGGCGTTACTGTCAATGTGATCTCCCCCCTTGTGGGGGAGATGCCCGACAGGGCAGAGGGGGGTGAAATGCACACCACCGCTAAATCGACCACGAACTTTGATCGTAGTTGAAAATAATACCATGGTCGGTCAAGAGCTTTTCCACCTCAGATGCAAGAGCCTCGGTCGTGCGGCCAACCGTGTGCAGGTGCAGTTCAGGATTTTCTGGCGGTTCATAGGGCGAGTCGACGCCGGTGAAATTCTTGATCTCGCCGCGCAAGGCTTTTGCATAGAGCCCCTTGGGATCGCGGCGGGCGCATTCCTCGAATGGTGTATCGACGAAGACTTCCAAAAACTCGCCATCACCGAGAAGCTCGCGCACCATGCGGCGTTCCGACCGGAAAGGCGAGATGAACGAAACGAGCACGATCAGGCCCGCATCCACCATCAGCTTGGCGACTTCGCCGACGCGGCGGATGTTTTCCACCCGGTCTTCTTCGGTGAAGCCAAGGTCACGGTTAAGCCCATGGCGCACATTGTCGCCATCAAGAATATAGGTGTGTTTGCCGAGTGATGAGAGGCGCTTTTCAACGAGGTTGGCAACCGTCGATTTGCCAGAGCCCGAAAGACCGGTGAACCAGATCACCGCGGGTTTCTGGTTCTTCTGGTCGGCGCGCGAGGCCTTGCTGACATCAAGCGCCTGCCAATGCACATTGGATGCACGGCGCAGGCCGAAGTCGATCATACCGGCGCCAACAGTCGCATTGGTGAGGCGGTCGATGAGAATGAACGAACCGGTGGAGCGGTTCGACTTATAGGGATCGAACGCAATCGGCTCCTGCGCCGAAATATTGACGACGCCCACCTCATTGAGGTCAAGCGATTTGGCCGCCTCCTGCGCGAAGCTGTTGATATCGATTCTGTATTTGAGATCCGTGATCGTCGCCGTCGCCTGATCGGTTTCCGTGCGCAGGATATAGGAGCGGCCCGGAATCAACGCGTGTTCGGAGAACCAGACGAGATGCGCGGCAAACTGATCCGCAACTTCAGGACGCGCACCCGGCGCTACCAGCATATTGCCGCGCGAGACTTCAACCTCATCCTCCAGCACCAGCGTTACCGCCTGCCCTTCAACCGCACGGTCGAGATCGCCATCCTGCGTGACAACACGCTTCACCCGCGAGGATTTGCCTGATTTGGCTACGACAACCTCATCACCCGGCGCAACGACACCCGAAGCTATGGTGCCGGAAAAACCGCGGAAATCGAGATTGGGCCGGTTGACATATTGCACCGGAAAACGAAACGGACGCTCTTCATCCGCATCCGCAAGCGGCACATTTTCGAGGTGCTCAAGCAGCGCCGGTCCCTTGTACCAGGGTATGTTGGCGGAGGCGGATATCACATTGTCGCCAAAGCGCGCCGACAGCGGAATGGGCTGGATCGACTGGAAACCGAGCTTATCGGCAAACTCCTGATAATCGGCAACGATCCTGTCGAAAATCTCCTCGGAATAGTCAACCAGATCGATCTTGTTGATAGCCAGCACGATATTGCGGATACCGAGCAGCGAAGCGATGAAACTGTGGCGGCGTGTCTGCCGCAAAATGCCCTGCCGCGCATCGACAAGCACAATGGCAAGATCGGCAGTGGACGCGCCGGTTGCCATGTTGCGTGTATATTGTTCATGGCCCGGCGTATCGGCGACAATGAACTTGCGCTTCGGCGTCGAGAAAAAGCGGTAGGCAACGTCAATGGTGATGCCCTGCTCGCGCTCGGCCTCAAGCCCATCGACCAGCAGCGCGAAATCGATATCCTCGCCATTGGTGCCGTGCTTGCGGCTATCATTCTGCAGCGCGGCAAGCTGATCCTCGAAGATCAGCTTGGTGTCATAAAGCAGACGGCCGATCAATGTCGACTTGCCATCATCAACTGAACCGCAGGTGAGAAAGCGCAGCAGCGATTTCTTTTCCTGCTCGGCCATATAGGCGCGGATTTCCTCGGCAGCGGAAGCCTTGATCGGGGCAATAGTGTTCATCAGAAATAGCCCTCGCGCTTCTTCTTCTCCATTGATCCCGCTTCGTCCTTGTCGATCAGGCGTCCCTGCCGCTCGGATGTGCGGGCGATCAGCATTTCGCTGACAATCTCGGGCAGCGTCACCGCATCGGATTCAATTGCACCGGTCAGAGGATAGCAGCCCAGCGTGCGAAAGCGAACGAGCTTTTCCTCAAGCACTTCGCCGGGGAGTAATTGCATGCGCTCATCATCACGCATGATCAACATGCCATCGCGCTCCACCACTGGCCGCTTGGCCGCGTAATAGAGCGGAACAATCGGGATATTCTCCTGCAGGATGTACTGCCAGATATCGAGTTCGGTCCAGTTGGAGATGGGGAAAACGCGGATGGATTCGCCCTTGGCAACACGGGTATTGTAGATCTTCCACATCTCAGGGCGCTGGTTCTTCGGGTCCCAGGAATGCTGGGCATTGCGGAACGAGAAAATACGCTCCTTGGCGCGGGACTTTTCCTCATCGCGCCGCGCACCGCCAAAGGCTGCGTCAAAGCCATATTTGCCGAGCGCCTGGCGCAGGCCAACGGTTTTCATGATGTGGGTGTGGGTGTTCGACCCATGTACGAACGGGCTGATGCCCTGATCGATGCCTTCCTGATTGCTGTGAACCAGCAGATCAAAGCCGAGACGCTTTGCTTCTGAATCACGAAACGCGATCATCTCCTTGAATTTCCAAGTGGTGTCGACGTGCAAAAAAGGAAATGGCGGTTTGGCCGGATAGAAGGCCTTCATCGCCAGATGCAGCATGACGGAAGAGTCCTTACCGATGGAATACAGCATCACCGGCTTGGAAAATGTCGCGGCAACCTCGCGGAAAATATGGATTGCTTCGGCTTCAAGACGCTGAAGGTGCGTCAGGCTCTTGGTCATGAAAATACTATCCACTGCTTTTCGGGCCACTGTGTTTCGAAAACCTCCGGGTTGCCCCGGTTTCCGCTTCGATTTCCAGATGTTCGCCGCAACAAATATCGATCCAATTTTTCGGCTTCTTACGACTTGCCGAACCGTGCGGCAACCATAGTGGAACGCCCTGCATGAAGAAAAGGATGGTTTCACAAGGCAAGGCAAATTCACGCCAATTTATTGCTGCGAACGTCTGAAATATAAGAACATCATTCCAGCGAAGTTGAAAGCAAGAGTCTGACTTTTTCAAAAAAGCCGATCTGTGGAAAATTGATCCAGCAAAATTCACTGCCGGAACCGCCAATCAGAGATCATTTATATCAGGACGCCGTCGGTGGTAGTCGTTTTAGCCAAACATTACACATACATTACGATTGACCGAAATGATCATCTCTCCTAGATGCTTGTGAAAATTAATGAATTTGAATTCACCAGAAGTTCCGGAATTGATTTCATGGACATTTGTACTTTTTGGTATGGGCCGCGCCTGCGGGAAGTTGATCGGGTCTGTCTGGCATCCATGGCGATGACCGGGCAACGCGTGAAACTTTACGCGTTTGAAGAAATCGAAAACCTGCCCAAGGGTGTCGAGCTTCACGATGCATCGACCATTCTGGATAAAAAGTATTTCCAGCGTATCGACCCGGATTTTCCGAATATTGCAAAAGCCAGCCGCGTCATCGGCCAGTTCAGCGATCTGTTTCGCGTCACCCTGATGAAGAAGCAGCAAGGTTTCTGGCTCGATACGGACATTTATCTGCTGAAGCAATTTCACCCCGATACCGACAAGCCTTACCTTGCGCGGGAAAACTATTTCCGCCTTGGCGTATCAGCCATGTATCTGCCGCCGGATAATCCTGTCATCAGGGAGTTCGACAAATATATGGAAGGAACGGTCATCGTGCCGCCATGGCTCGGCTTTCGCCGCCGCGTCCTGCGCCCGGCATGGTTCCGCCTGACCGGGCAGAAGATCACACCCGCAACCATAGGTATTACCGCGTTTGCCAATGACGGCGTATCGCGCATGGCCAAGCGCTACGGTTTCTTCAAGAATGCCGCGCCGAAGGAAAACTTCTACTATTGGACCGGGCGCGACGCCCTCAAGATTTTTGATCCCGCCTATGGTCTGGAGCCGATCAATCATCCCGATTTCATCGGATTCCACATCCATAAAAAGGGCCCGACAAATCAGCCTCCGCTGGAGGGCAGTTTTTACCACTGGGCGGTTAATCGCGTTGCTGATTATCTTTGACTTGCCCCCTACCTGATTGAGGGTGGTTGGCAGATCAATCGAGCGTGGTTCGTGGTTCGTGGTTCGACAAGCTCACCATGAGGGAGAGGGGTGATGCAACGCTGAGGTCATCGTCAAGGGTGCGGACCTTGCCCTCGTACCTCACCTCTCTGCGTCACCCCAAGCACCCATCTCTCCGTCATCCTCGGGCACCCATCTCTCCGTCATCCTCGGGCACCCACCTCTCCGTCATCCTCGGGCTTGACCCGAGGACCCATAATTTAAAATGCGCGAGCATTCAGTTTGGTTTGATCTCTTTTGCCGTGGGTCCTCGGGTCAAGCCCGAGGATGACGGAGAGAGGTGAGGTACGGGGACAACTTCTGCGCCCTCAGCGATTATCATTGCATCCACCCACGCCCCTCATGGTCGTTTATATCGAACCACGAACCATTTTCATGCACACCACCTGCTAAACTGCTGATTTGACCAAATGAAACGTTTCATCTTGACAAGATCGTGATGTTCGGGCTCCATTATCGCGAGGCGTTTCTCATTCCATTCATTTGATGAAACGTTTCATCGCCCTGTTGGAGGACATGGCAGACAATTGAACGTCTTTTGTTATTCTGGGAGGAATACAATGAAATTCGCACATCTTATTGCCGCCAGCATTCTGGTCGGCACGCTCGCCATGCCTGCTGCAAGCTTTGCTGCTGACAAGCCTGTTGTTGGGCTGGTGATGAAATCGCTTGCCAATGAATTCTTCAAGAACATGCTTGAGGGTGCCAAGGCGCATGAGGCCAAGCGTGGCGATTATACGCTTAAAGCCGTTGGCATGCAGTCCGAGACCGATGTCGAGACGCAGATCAATGCGATCGAGAGTTTTATCACCCAGAAGGTAGATGCCATTGTTGTCGCGCCGTCCGATTCCCGCGCCCTCGTTCCGCCAATCAAACGCGCTGTCGATGCCGGTATTACCGTGGTCAATTTCGACGTGGCGCTCGATGACAAGGCCAAGGAAGAAGCTGGTCTGAAGCTGGCTTTCGTCGGCCCTGACAATCGCGAAGGCGCCAAGATGGCCGGTGATGCGCTGGCCAAGAAGCTGGGTGCCGGTGCGAAGGTCGTCATTATCGAAGGCAATCCCGGTGCTGACAATGCCGCCCAGCGCAAGCTTGGTTTCATGGACTCCGTCGCTGCGGGCAAGCTTGATCTTCTGGACTCGCGCACCGCCCATTGGGAAACTGAAGAAGCCAATACGGTTTTCTCCAACATGCTGACCGCCCATCCTGACATTCAGGGCGTGATGGCTGCCAATGACTCCATGGTGCTTGGTGTGGTCAAGGCCATTGAAGCGGCTGGTAAAACCGGCAAGATCGAAGTCGTTGGTTTTGACAATATCCCTGCCGTACAGCCGCTCCTGAAGGAAAAGAAGCTGCTGGCCACCGTTGACCAGTTTGGTCAGCAGATGGCCGCCAATGCCATCGACAAGGCACTCGGCGTTGTGGCGGGTGGCAAGCCGCTGGAAGGCTGGGTCAAGACCGAGATCAAACTCGTCACCTCTGATGATGTGAAGTAACACGGTCAAACAGCGGCTGTGCTCATCTGCGCAGCCGCCAACCGGGTCAAAGATCATGGAAAATGTGCAAATGGCAGGTGCGACGGCCCCGGCATTGGCGGATGCTGCCGTAAAACCGGTGCTTGATCTATCGGGCGTCAAAAAGCGCTTTGGCGGCGTAGTTGCGCTTGATGGCGTCAGCTTTTCGCTGCGCCCGGGCGAAGTGCATGCGCTTGTTGGCGAAAATGGTGCGGGCAAGTCCACGCTGATCAAGATCCTGTGCGGGATCATCCAGCGCGATGCGGGCACAATTGCGCTTGATAGCGAGACCTATGATCCGCATACACCTGGCGATGCCAAGAAGGCCGGCATTCAGGTGGTGCATCAGGAGTTCAATCTCCTGCCCTATCTCTCTGTTGCCGAAAACATCTGCTTTGAGGACATGCCACGCAAAGCATTCGGCATGGTCGATTTCCCGACACTCTATGCCAAAGCGCGCAAGGCGCTCGATGCCATTGGGCTTGGCGATGTCGATGTGCGCCGTCCGGTGGAATCCCTTGGCGTGGCCCATCGCCAGCTCGTTGAAATTGCCCGCGCCCTGATGGGTGAAAGCCGCATTCTCATTCTTGATGAGCCAACGGCAACGCTGACTGCGCGCGAGACTGAACGGCTGTTTGAGATCATTGCTGCTCTCAAAGCCAAGGGCGTGGCTGTGGTGTTTGTCTCGCATCATCTCAATGAAGTATTCTCCATCTGCGACCGGGTGACGGTGCTGCGCAATGGCCAATCGGTTATGACGGCGGATATTGCAGCCACCACCCCGGATCAGCTTGTTACCAATATGGTTGGACGCCAGCTTGCCGCCGCCATGGCCGCCGCACGCGATCTGGATAAAACCGGCCGCACCGCCCTCTCCTTGCGCGGTTTGCGCCACCCCGCCTCACCCCATGCGGAAGGCATTTCCTTCGATCTGCACTATGGCGAAATTCTTGGCATTGCCGGGCTCGTCGGTTCCGGCCGCACGGAACTTTTGCGTTCAATATTCGCCGCTGATTTGCCTCTCTCCGGCACGCTGGAACGGGATGGAAAGCCGCGCCGTTACCAGAACCCCAAGCAGGCAATCCGCGACGGTATCGGTTTTGTCACCGAAGACCGCAAGGAAGAGGGTCTGATCCTTGATATGGCGATAGCAGCCAATGTGACATTGGCGAGCCTGCGCAAAGTCTCGCGCCTCGGCCTTCTCAACAAGCGCGCGGAGACGCTGTTGACCCAACAGCTCGGCGGCGAGATCAAGCTGAAATATGGCGGCGCTTCCGATGCGGTTTCCACCCTTTCCGGCGGCAACCAGCAAAAGGTGGTGCTGGCCAAATGGCTGGCGAACGATCCGAAAATCCTGCTGCTCGATGAACCGACGCGCGGCGTTGATGTGGGCGCCAAGGCGGAAATCTATGCGCTGCTGCGCGGCCTTGCGGAAAAAGGTCTCGCCCTTCTTATCGTTTCGTCGGAACTGCCTGAACTCATCACGCTCAGCGACCGGATTCTTGTCATGTCGAAACACCGCATTGCCGGTGAAGTGGCACGCGCGGACTTTTCCGAAGAGCGCATTTTGAACTTTGCCTATAAGGACGAACGCAACCATGGACACCACTGATTTGACCACGGCGCCCGCGGGCAGCAGAACCATCGCAACCACGACCAAGACAGTGCTGCGCGAGGCGGGTATCGGCATTGCACTGATCGCGCTGATCATCGTGTTTTCCTTCACGCCGCACTTTTTGTCCTCCAGCAACGTCACCAATATCCTGACGCAGGTGACGATCAATCTGGTGCTTTCCATCGGCATGACCTTCGTCATCCTCATCGGTGGCATCGATCTTTCCGTCGGCTCTGTCCTGTCCTTCTGCGCCGTGGTGGCGGGCACAGTCATGACCCTGCCGGGGCTTGATCCTGTCATGGCGGTGTTTCTGGCAACCATCAGCGCTATTCTTGCGGGCATCGGGTTCGGCCTGCTCAATGGGTTGATCAGCGCCTACTGGGCCATTCCGTCGTTCATCGTCACGCTTGGCACGCTCAACATCGCGCGCGGTGCGGCGCTGCAGGTGACCAATGCCTCCACGATCTATTCCTTCCCGGCAGCGTTCAATGCCTTTGGTTCGAAAACCTTCTACGGCATCCCGCTGCTGTTCCTGATTGCGCTGGTGCTGGTGGCAATTGGCTGGTTTGTCCTTACCAAAACCGTGTTCGGCCGCGTGCTCTACGGCATTGGCAACAATGAGGAAGCGGCCCGCCTCGCCGGGCACAATGTGTTCTTCTACAAGGTTGCGGCCTTTACCATTTGCGGCGTTCTCGTCGGCATCGGCGCGATCATCTACATGGCCCGCCTCAACATTGCGAGCCCGATCATCGGCATCGGCTTTGAACTCAATGCGATTGCCGCTGTCATCATTGGCGGCACGAGCCTGAGTGGCGGGCGTGGCAGCATTGTCGGCACGCTGCTTGGCGCCTGTATCATCGGCGTGCTTGCCAATGGTCTTATTCTTTTGGGTCTGAGCGATTTCATGCGGCAGATGATCACCGGATTTGTGATTATCCTTGCAGTAATCCTTGACAAATATCGTGAAAGGCTGACGAAAGCATAAGGGGAAATGATAGTGTCAACCAAGGTTGGCATCCGCAACAGGTCAGGCATGGGAAGATGGCAAACATCAAGGACGTAGCCGCAAAGGCCAATGTTTCCGTAGGCACTGTCTCACGCGTACTGGCGAAGAACGAGACAGTCGGCAAAGAGCTGCGCGAACTGGTGGAAGCCACGATCCGCGAGTTGAACTTCCGGCCAAATGGCGTGGCGCGCGGTTTGCGCCGCAGCCGCACCGATATGATTGGCCTTGTCATCCCTGATATTACCAATCCGTTCTTCGCCGAACTGGCAAAGCATGTGGAGGCGATTGCCTCCCGCGCTGGATTGTCGGTGCTTCTGTCGATCACCAATGATGATCCGAAGATCGAGCGTGCGCAGATCGACAGCCTGCTCAAGAGCTACCCCACCGGCCTCATTGTTGTCCCCACACAATACGGCGCCTCCAAGGGCTGGAGCAGCGATGTGGCAACCGTGGCTGTCGACAGGCGTTGCGCGGGCTTTCCCCTGATCTCGGTCAATCACTACAGGGGTGCAGGTCTTGCAGCCGTGCATTTGATGTCGCTGGGCCATGAGCGCATTGCCTATATTGCCGGATCGGTTGATGCGCCCGTTGCGGGTGAGCGGCGGGCCGGTTTTCTCAACACGCTCGCCTCGGCGGGTGCGCGGTGCGAGGTTGTCGAGGGGCATTTCGATTATGCTTCGGGCGAGACGCTGGGACGCCTGTTGCTCGACCGTCCCGCACATGAGCGCCCGACTGCTATTGCCACGGCCAGCGATCAGCAGGCCATCGGCCTGTTGCGCGCCGCCAGCGATCTTGAACTCAGGGTGCCGGATGATGTGTCGATCATCGGATTCGACGATATTCCGCTGGCCAATCTGGTGACGCCGCGCCTGACCACGATCAGCCAGCCGGTGGAGCAGATTGCCGCGCGGGCAGTTGCCGCCGCCACCGGCAGCGAGAACGTGCCTTTGCAGGACGAACTCTTTGAAGCAACGCTGGTGGTGCGTGGTTCGACAAGCTCACCATGAGGGAGAGTGGTGGTGCAATGAAGAAGCCCGAACAGGAGGCACCACCTTACCCTCCCCCAACGTGGGGAGGGTCGGACCGCAGGTCCGGGGTGGGGGGATGAATTGGCACATCTGTTGAATCGTGATGTCCGAGCAGTTGCCCCCACCCCGCTGCTGCGCAGCGACCCTCCCCACGTAGTGGGAGGGTAAAGGGGCTCGTCATCCTCATTCTTGGGTTTAACCAGATGGTTTGCATATTCAAACGGTTCGCTTGGTTCCTGATCAAGGAATAGCAATGGTGGATTATCTCCCGCCTGCTTTACATGGCTGATGATATGAACCCGGTTTTGCTTATCCCGATGCACGGAATAAACCAGTTCGCCATCAAGCCCTGCCCGCTTGCTGTCTATCCTGAACCGCAGGAAAGCGGCCACCCGAGGACTATCCTCTGGTGACCGGGAGAGTTCATAAGCCGCCCACGGACGACCGCCACGGCCTTTAAGCCGAAGCTCTGGACATACGCCGCAGCCTCCCCGGCCATACGACTGAGGAGGTGCCTTTGCGGTCGACACCGACCGCCGTGAGAGAGGTTATGAAGCCTCAAGACCAATCCATTTCGACCGGCCTCATCGCAGACCATAGTGGGAAAGATGAACGGGTGGAAGAGGTTAGAGTATCAGTTCGCAGGGTTATTGGGGATGGTGTGGTTCGTGGTTCGACATAACAACCATGAGGGGCTTGTCGAACCACTACCCGCGCATAATAGCTGGAGGCACCACCTCACCCTCCCCCTACGTGGGGAGGGTCGGACCGGAGGTCCGGGGTGGGGGGATGAATACACAAACCCGCTCAATCATCATTCGGAACATTTAGCCCCCACCCCGCTGCTATACAGCGACCCTCCCCACCTAGGGGGAGGGTAAGGTGGTGCCTGTCATAAACGCTGGTGTTAATCGGCCTCTGGCGGAATCACGCCCTTGGTCAGAATGAAACAGCCGTAAAAACGGCGCTCGCCCGTGGCGATGACGCAATAGGCGTTCTTGGCGTGTTCGTAAAAGGCCATGCGGTCAATGGAGACCATCGGCCAATGCTTGCCCTCAGCCGCATCGATTTCCACCTGCATTTCCTTCTGCACAGCGGGAATCTCATCGGGGCTGCCGACGATTTCCATGCGGGCGGCGGCGTCATCGATAAATGTGTCGAGCGGCATGACCGAGAGAATGGCGCGGGCGGCGCGTGGGGCGCTTACATTGTCAATACGCAGCAGGCGGCCAAGGCGCGTCTGCCGGGCGATGGAATCGCCGGGAAAGTTCGTATCGCAAATAACCAGACGGTCGCCGTGCCCCATGGATTTCAGCGCATAGAGCACATCGGCATTCAAAAGCGGATCGAGATTTTTCAGCACGGTTATTTCCTTATTCTCAAGCTTTGTTCGCGGCGATGAAGGCTTCGAATTCTGTCGTCGTCGCATAGGCTTTCTGCGTGCCGGGCCGGGTGATGGAGTCAGCCGCATAGAGCGCTGCTTTTTTCAGCGATGCCTCAAGCTCTTTGCTCTCGACATAGTAGCGGGCAAAGCTGCCGATGAAGGCATCGCCTGCGCCTGTCGTGTCCTTCGGCTTGACTTTGACCGGCTCGATCATGGTCGACTTATCAGATGTAATCAGCCGCGCGCCGCGCGAGCCCAGCGTGACGATAACCGTGCGGATGCCCCGCGAAATCAGCGAATGAGCCGCCTTTTCAATCTGTTCATCCGTTTCGGTGGGCATGCCGGTTAGCAGTGCCAGTTCGCTTTCATTGGGCACCAAAAACGTGACTTTTGCGACTTTTGCAGCATCGAGATCAGGGGCGGCGGGCGCGGGGTTGAGGATGGTTTCAATGCCATGCTTTTCGGCGAAAGCGGCGGTGTAGTAAACCGTCTCCAGCGGCACTTCCAGCTGCATCAGGATCAGATCGCAGCTCTTCAAATCCTCCGCCGCTGCGTCGATATCGGACGGTTTCAGATCGTTGTTTGCGCCCTTGATGATCAGAATGGAATTCTCGCCCGTCTCATCGACAAAAATTGGTGCGACACCGCTCGATTGACCAGCGACAGTGCCGACATGGCTGATATCAATGCCATTGCTTTTCAGATTGGCAATCGTGCTCTGGCCGAATACATCGTCGCCGACCTTTGTGACCATCATCACATCAGCGCCCAATCGGGCAGCGGCGACGGCCTGATTGGCACCCTTGCCGCCGAACCCCATGGCAAATGCCGGTGCTTCCAGTGTTTCGCCGGGCGCTGGCATGCGGATGATCGATGTGACGAGATCGGTCATGTTGCTGCCAACGACTGCAATGCGACGAGCCATGCTATTTTCCTTGTCTTATTCGTAACGTTCGAAACTGGTCTATATCAATGATTTCGGGAAAGAAACATGCCCTTACCTGTCGCTGTTTCTGAAGGCATTCAGCGCAATGACCACGAGCAGGAAGCCGCCCCAGATGAAATCAATGAGGTGATTGGAAAAGCGCAGGATCTGGAAACCCGAAGAGAGCAGCATCAACGCGATCAGGGCTATGGAAACCCCAAGCACCCTGCCCTTACCGCCAGCCGGATTGGTGCCGCCGAGAACGGCAATCAGGATGGCTTGCAACAGGTATGACGCGCCGTAATCGGATTTCGCCGCATTGGTGCGCCCTGACAGGATGACACCGGCGATGGCAGCCAGAAGCCCCGTCATCATGTAGGAGTAGAAAATCATCCGGTCCTTGCGCAGACCGGCAAAAATTGCCGCGCGCGGATTGGTGCCGATGAGCATGAGGTTGACGCCAAGCGTGGTGCGCGTCAGCAGGACCGCCACCGCCCCTGCAACCACGACAAACAGGATGAACGGCGTGGCAATGCCAAGGATTTTACCATTGCCGATAAAATTCCACGCATCGGGAAAGCCGACAATGGCCGGGCCGCCTGTCAGCACCACGGCAAGGCCGGTGAAGATTTGCCCGGTACCCAGCGTCGCCAGAATGGGCGTGATACGCAGCTTGGAGATGAGAAAGCCATTGAGCACCCCGGCGAGCAGGCCGATGCCGAGCGCCATCAGCACGCCAATGCCGGTATAAAGCAGCACCATGCCGGTCGACTGGCTTGTGCCGACAATCACCGAATGGAAAAAAACACCCGCCAGAATACCGGCAAGATTGGCGATACCGACCACGGAAAGGTCAATGCCGCCTGTCAGCATGGCAATCATCATGGCAATGGCGAGAATGCCGAGTTCCGGCATGATGTAGGTGATGGATTCAAAATTATAGTAGCGCAGGAATTTGTCCGGGTTGAGATAGGACATCAGCGCGAAGACGAGCACGGTGATGACGAGCAGTTGCAGGATATTGCGGTCCTGCCCGAGAATGCGTTTGGCGAATGAGCTGTTTTGCATGATGACGCCCTCAAACCAGTTTCTTGCGGTCGCGCCAGGCGGTAATCGCTGTCGCAACGATAATGATCAGGCCAACGACGACGCGTTGCCATGTGGTGTCGACCTTCATGATGATCAGGCTGTTCTTGACCATGACAAGCATGAACACGCCGAGCAGCGTGCCGATGACACTGCCGCGCCCGCCGAAAATCGAGGCACCGCCCAGCACCACGGCGGCGATGACATCAAGCTCCAGACCGGCAAAATCGCGCGGGTTGGCAAGCCAGATCATCGAGCCGTGCAACAGACCGGCAAAGCCCGCCAGCGCCCCGGCAAAACAATAGACAAAGAACAATGTGCGGCGGGTGTTGAAGCCAACACGGCTCGCCGCCTCCGGTGCGCCGCCGAGTGCAAAAATGCTGCGGCCAGCCATGGTGTAAGTGAGGAAAAGATGGGTGACGAGCGCAAGCCCGAGATAGATCAGGATCATCGCCGTCAGGCCGAAATTTGTGCCGGTGGCGGAGGTCAGGCTGACCAGATCAGTCTTGGCAAAGGCAATCAATTGCTGGGGCATCTTGTCGATATTGATAACGCTGGTGCCAACAAGTCCGAGCAGCAAGCCGCGCACCACGCTGCCGGTGCCGAGCGTGACGATCAGCGGGATCATCCTGAAAGTGTGGATGAAAAACGCATTGAACGCGCCAAGGAAAAGGCCAATCAGCGTTGCGGCTACAAAGGGCAGAAACACACCCTCATAGCCCGTATAGATCATCAACTTGATGGTCAGATACATGGCCGCGGCGGCAAAGGCGGTGAACGAAACATCGATGCCGCCTGAGATCATCACCACCAGAACGCCAAGCGCCATGATGCCGATAATGACATTGCTCCGGAGCAGCCCGAACAGATTATCAAGCGACCAGAAGGCCGGATTGATCAATCCAATGATGATCATGGCGGCAAAAAGAATGCACGCGATGATGAATTCCGATCGACGAAACAGAGTCATTTCAAGGCCTTCAGGCGGTCGTTTAAAGCGTCTTCATTCAAAACATCAGGTCCGATTTCATCAACGAAACGGCCGCGATGCATGACAATCACGCGGTTGCAGTTCTGCACCAGCTCCGGCACATCGTCGGAAATCATCAGCACGGCAAGGCCGTTCTCGGTGGCAAGCTCGCGGATCTTGCGATGGATCTGCGCCTTGGAACCAACGTCGACACCGACAGTCGGGCCGTTGAGGATGAGGATGCGCGCGCCGGTCAGAAGCCAGCGCGCCAGCACCACGCGCTGCTGGTTGCCACCGGAGAGATGGTTCACGGGCGTTGCGGGTCCGGGCGCGGCGATCTGCATCGCACCGAACATGGAGGTGGTTGCCTCGGCGGTCTTCTTGCGGTCGATGAACAGGCCGCGCACAAATTTGTCGAAGGAGGTCGCCAGCATGTTGCGTTCGATCGACTGGGTGAGGAACAGCCCCTCGGTCAACCGGTCCTCGGGCACATAGGCAAGCCCGCTCGCAATGGCTTCCTGAACCGTCTTCGGATGGACGCTGTCGCCATCGATTTTGACCGTGCCGGTGAATTTGGAATTCATGCCGAACAGCGCCAGCGCCAGTTCCGTGCGGCCCGAACCGATGAGCCCGGAAAGGCCGACAATTTCGCCCGCATGCAGGGTCAGATTGATATCCTCAAGACTGCCCGCAATGCTCAGATTACGCACGTCAAGACGCGGTAGGTTGTCGCCCTTGGGCTGCTGCCAGCGATAGGCCTGATCGGTCAGATCATGCCCGGTCATGGCGCGGGTAATCGCCGGTTCATCGAAATCGCTGATCGGGCCTTCGGCGACCTTCTTGCCATTGCGCAGGACCGTCAGGCGTTCGCTGATCTCAAGCATTTCGCGCATCTTGTGGCTGACGAAGAGCACGGCAATGCCCTGCGCCTGAATATCGCGCACAATGCTGAACAGCGCATCCACCTCATGACGGGTCAGTGCCGTTGTCGGCTCATCCATGATGATCAGCCGCGCATCGGCCATGACAGCGCGGGCGATGGCGACAATCTGCTTGCCTGATGTGGGGAGTGTCTCGACATCGGCGTCAAGGTCCATCGTCACGCCAAGCCGTGCCAGCGCTTTTTCGGCAAGTTCGCGCACCCGGCGCCAGTTGACGGCGCGCCTGCCCTCCAGAAGCAATGTGTTCAGCGCCAGATTTTCCGCAACGGTCAGATTTCCGAACAGGGAAAAATCCTGATAGATGACCTGAATGCCATGCTGCACCGACTGGGCTGGCGTCATGCCGGAAACCGGCTTGCCATCGATCAGGATTTCACCATCGGTCGGCTGATACACGCCCGCCATGATCTTGATGATTGTCGATTTGCCAGAGCCGTTTTCACCGGCCAGACAGTGAATTTCACCCGGCTTGATCGACAGCGACACAGCATCCAGCGCCACAAGGCCACCAAAGCGCTTGCCGATGTTTTTTAGTTCCAGAAGGTGTTCACTCATCATTTGCTCTCGAACGTCACTGGCCGACATCTATCTCTTGGCTGGAGCCGAAGGCGGATGTGCCAAGCTCCCACCCTCCCCCTTGTGGGGAGGGTCGCTGCGCAGCGGCGGGGTGGGATCTAACCGAAAAACCAGCCCGGCGTTTCACTCCACAGCCCCCACCCCGGACCTTCGGTCCGACCCTCCCCACAAGGGGGAGGGTAAGGGGGTGCTAAAATTATCAGAAGTTGTAATCGCCCATATTGGCCGAGGTCACACCGACCCAGCCTGCGCCATAGAGCAGGTTTGGCTTGGAGGCATCAGGAACCAGCAGGCTGTTATAGCCGGGCAGACCCAGATCAAGACCGGCCTTGATCTCGCCGGTCTTTTTTTCCAGCGCCATCACGGCAAGTTCGTTCATGGCATAACCAGCAACAGCGGGGTCCCAGAACTGGATGTACTGGATATCGCCATTCTTCAGGTACTGACCGGCAACGGAAACAAGACCGGTTCCAGCAAAGAAAACCTTGCCCTTCAGGCCGCCTTCCGCAATCAGACGCCCAGCACCGGCTGATGTCGGCATGGGTGCGCCGAGAATGCCTTTGACATCAGGATAGGTCGTCATGGCTTCCTTCAGCTTGGTATAGTCCTGATTGGCGTCGTCATAGGTTTCCAGACGTTCGGTTGCCAGTGACATTTCAGGGAAATTCTTCTTCTGGTATTCGATGGCACCATCGATCCAGTCCATTTGAGATTTCGAGGTCAGGCTGCCGACAGTGGCGAGGTATTTGCCCTTGCCGCCCATGTCCTTGGCCAGAACTTCCATCAGCTTGGCGCCATAGGCCTTGTTGTCGAAGGCTTCCAGCTCATAATCCACATTGACGATGTTGGAAGCTTCATGGGCGATAACAACGATACCGCGATCCCGCGCTTTTTTCAGAACCGGCTCAACCGCTTCCACCGAGAATGGCACGATGCAGATGGCATCAACGCCCTGCGCAATGAGATTTTCAACAATCTGCACCTGCGCGGCGGCGTCCGCCTGGCTGGGGCCGACCATCCATACATCTGCGCCGGTTTCAGACTTGAATTGCTCAACGCCGGTGCGCATGCGGTCAAACCAGGCGATACCATCCACCTTCACCACAGTGGCAATAGTGTATTTCTTGCCGCTGGCGGAGGTGACATATTCCTTCTTCACCTTGGATGTATCGACGGCGCTGTCGGCCATAGCCGGTGCGGCCAATGCCGCGATAATGGCGAGTGATGCGAGCAGTTTCTTCACAGGTTAATCCTCCCTTGGTTTTGCCCAGTCATTTTCAGGATTGTGCCCCTGAAATTCTTCTCAAATTGCGGAAAAAGCGGTTGGCGCGACGATTTGCATCAAAACCGGCTCGCCCATGATGGATGCCGTTATGTGACGCCAAAACTTGACCAATCCATTTGCTCGCCGGTTCTCCCAAACCGCTGCAAAAGTGCTTCTCCCTGCGATTCATGCTCGATGAAACGTTTCATTTAACATTTCGGATCATATGGGACTTGTCAATACGCCTCGGCGTGTATTGAACAAATGTTTATTGGAATATTGATTTGTTGCTAAATTTTGCCAGGTGATTGGCAAAAAACTATCGGTCGCCACGGGAATATTGTCAGGCGCATTGATCCGCGAGGATACCTCTTGGTATGAGTGACTTTCAGAAATGAGGTTTCATACGATGGTAAAGGGCAAGGTGCTCGTAACAGGCGCTTCCGGGTTCATAGGACAGGAGCTTGTGCCTTACCTCAAGGCCGCCGGTTATCAGGTGACAGGCGCGTCGCGTGCGGCGGGCAATCGGACGACCCAACCTGTCGATGTGGTACACCTGCCCTCGCCCGACGCGCCAAACGAAGCGTTCGAACAGGTTCTTGCAGGTTATGACCATGTGGTGCATCTGGCGGCAATTGCCCATACGCACCTGCCCGATGCCGCAAAGCTTTATCACGATGTCAATTGCCTGCTTGCGGCCAAACTGGCGCGCGCGGCTGATAAAACCCTATCAGGGAAGTTCGTGTTCCTGTCTTCGATCCGGGCACAGTCAGGCCCAACGCAAGACGGGACCGTCACCGAGTTGTCGCCTCCACAGCCAACCGATGATTATGGCCGGGCAAAGCTTGCCGCCGAGGCTGAGATAGGCAAGGCCTTGCCAAGGCGCAATTTCACCATCCTGCGACCGGTTCTCGTCTATGGCCCCGGTGTGAAGGGCAATATGGCTGTACTGATCAAACTGGCGGCGCTGAAAATTCCGCTGCCGCTCAAATCGCTGGCGGGACAACGTTCCGTGCTTGACCGCTCCGCCCTTTGCCGTGCCATTCTGCACAGCCTGCAAAGCACGAATACCGATGGCGGTATCTATATCGTCGCGGACAGGGAACCGATGACAGCGGCGGGGATTGTCAGCGCCATCCGGCGCGGTATGGGACGCGATGCGGGTCTGTTCACCCTGCCCGCCCCGCTTTTGCATCTCGCCGCGTTGATAACCGGCCAGAACCAGCGCTGGCAGACACTCAACGGCAATCTTGTGGCGCGTGCTGCATTGCTGGAATCAGCCGGCTGGGAGCCAACCGATGATTCCGCATCGCGGATTCAGCAATCGGTTTTGTCCAAAGCAATATAACCGAACAGGGCCATGTTCGGTATATACCAACAGAATCAATAATTTAGGTGATTTCTTGTGGTGGCTGGGGCGCCTGGATTCGAACCAGGGGATGGCGGTACCAAAAACCGCTGCCTTACCACTTGGCTACGCCCCAAAATGCCGATGCAGGTGTGTTCCACCGCATGACAGCGCGGCCTTATAACCTCTGGTTCCGGCTTGCGCAACGTGAATGATTGGCCAGTTTGTCGCTCTTCACAATTGTTTCGGCATTATTTTCATGACAAGGGTGGATCATTCGACAGCTTTGTAAATTGAGGACGACATTTTCTTGCCTCTCATTCTCTCCCTAGTCCTTGCCGCAGCGGTTGCCAGCGCCGTGCTTCTCGGCATTCTCTTCAAATTATTGCCCAGTCATTTCCTCGCCGCAGGAATCAATGAGCGCTCCAATCATACGCAGCCCGCGCGCCAGCTTGGCGGCCTTGCCATTGTGCCCGTGGTTGTGGTGCTGCTCTGGATATTTGGCGCGCAGATTGGCCTCGACCAGCGATTTCTCGTGACCGCATCCATCGGCGCGCTCATCCTCTGGATCACGGGTATGCTTGATGATCGCCGTCACCTACCGGAGAGCATCAGGATCGCCACGCAGCTGATTGCCTCCTGCCTTTGCATTTATGGCCTCGGTCCCGATTTTCGCCTCCTGCCGGATTTTCTGCCTGAGATTATCGAGAAAGGCCTGCTCGTTCTCGCACTCGTCTACTTCATCAACCTGACCAACTTCATGGACGGGCTCGACATGATGATGGTTTCAGGGATGGGCATCCCCCTCGCCTTTCTGGCCGGGTTTGCAGCTTTCGGATTGGCTGGTATGGCCTCGGGAAGCATAGCGGCGGCCATCGCCGGAGGACTTCTCGGCTTTGCGCTGTTCAACCGGCCCAAGGCTACGGTGTTTCTGGGCGATTCCGGCAGTCTGCCGCTCGGGCTTCTCTGCGGCCTCGCCTTCTTCATGGTCGCCCGCGACATGCGCATTGCAACCGGGTTCATTCTACCCCTGTTCTTCATCGCTGACGCCACGACAACGCTGATCAAGCGGCTTCTGGAAGGCGATAATATTTTCGCCGCCCACTCAAAACACGCCTATCAGGTGGCCAAACGATCCGACTGGAGCGTCTGGCAGGTGATCCTGACCGTAGCCGCCCTGAATATCGTTCTTGGCATCTGCGCGCTCGCAGCGGGTTCGACCAATATTCCGATGCGTGTAATCGGTATTGCGGTTGCGGTTGTCAGCGTCACGGCTGTGCTGTTGCGCTTTCGCAAACGGAAATCCAGATAATCACAGGCGGCGGAAAATCGCTGCAAGATAAAGCCCGATCTGGCCGAGTATCGTCTGCCTGTGAACACCCGACTGATGCAGGGCTAGAATGCGGCGGATGAAATTATCGGATCGGACCTTCCAGTAGAGATCGCAGATGGCTTGAGCCTCGGGACTCAACAGGTCCCGGTTGCGCACCAGTCCCTGAATATTCATATCCGCCTGATCGGCAAAACGGTCTGACAACAATGAGCGTGCTGCCGCAAGTTGCCCCTGCCAGCCCTTGCCATGATCCGGTTGACGGTCGCGCACCAGAGGTTGCGGATCAAAATGCACCACACCGCCTGCGCCAGACACAATCAGATAAAGCCACCAGTCGTGACTGGAGAATGGCGTCGTCAGGCAGGACTGGGCGAGAAGATCATGCGCCATCCGGTTGAAGAGCATCGTATTGGCGGTGGCGATATTCTGGACAAGCGCATTGCGAAAATCCGCCGGATGCGCATAGAGCGGCGATGAGCCGACAATTGCGCCATTCCGCGCTATTTTGAGCGTTCGCGAGCAAAAGACCGACGGAACGGCAAAAGCATTGTGCTCGATCCAGCGAATGGAGTTCGCGAGCTTTTCCGGCTCCCAGATATCATCCTGATCGGCAAAGGCGTAATATTCCGCCTGAATGGCCGGGTTGGTAATCAGCGACCGGATGTTCTCGGCCCGGCCATCGCCGGGGCCGGATAAGAGGGTTATACGCCCCTTCGACCACCGCTTTGCCCATTGCTGCAGGATTGCCCGCGTTTCATCCGTCGATCTGTCATCGGACACCCATAGATCGATATCCGGATAAGTTTGCGCGGCAATCGAAGCCAGTTGCTCATCGAGAAATGCCGCGCCGTTGAATGTTGCCAAGAGGACAGCCACTGTCCCTGATGATGGTGCCCTTTTCAACAGCCCGCAATCCCGCTTGATGGTTTCCGTCGATCAATCAGTGCCGTTGTTTCTGCACATGAATATGGCCAAGATTGAGGTCGGCGCCTTAACTCGTCGCCTTGTCGAAAAGCAGAGCCCGCACTCCATCGGGGTCCTGCTTTGCGATCAGTTTGCGCAGTTCGGCTACGGCTGCCGGCAAATGATCGACAGGTGCAACACGCCGTTTCGCCCGTAAGATCTTGGAATGGCTCGTTTCGGAAACACCTGTCGGATCATAGAAAAGCTCTTCGTGCAGCTTCTCCCCGTCCCGAATCCCAATCGTGACCACTTCGATATCGCCATCAGGGTTCTGGGCGTCCTTCACGGAAAGCCCGGCGAGCAGGATCATGTTTTCCGCCAGATCGCGGATGCGCACCGCTTCACCCATTTCCAGAAGCAGGATATCGCCGCCTTCGGAAAGGGCACCGGCCTGAATGATCAGTTCTGCCGCTTCGCGCACGGACATGAAATAGCGGGTCATCTCATCATGCGTAACGGTAAGCGGACCGCCATGGGCAATCTGCTCACGAAACAGAGGCACAACGGAACCACTGGACCCGATCACATTGCCAAAGCGCACGCAGGTGAAAATCTGGCCCGTCCCGTGCTTCTTTGCCTCGTCGCCGTGATAACGCACGATCAGCTCGGCCCAGCGCTTGGTTGCGCCCATAATGTTGGATGGCCGCACCGCCTTGTCGGACGAGATGAGGACGAAATTGCGCACCCCCGCCTCGCGGGCAACCGCTGCCAGCACATCAGTGCCGATGACGTTGTTGCGCGCGCCTTCAACGACGTTCTCTTCGACAAGAGGAACGTGTTTATAGGCTGCGCAATGGTAGACGTTTTCGACCTTGTGCTGTTCAAGCACCACCTTGAGCAAGGGACCGTCGCTGATCGAGCCGAGCACAGGCACCAGAACGCAATCGCTGATACCCGAAAGCTCCCGCTGAAGCTGATACATGCTGTGTTCGTTCACATCGAAAAGCACGAGCTTTGCCGGGGCCAGCTTGACGATGGTCCGGCAGAGTTCCGAGCCGATTGATCCACCAGCGCCTGTCACCAGAACAACGCGGTTTTCAACTGTCTTGTCGAGCAAATCAGGATCGGCGGGCACAGGCGAGCGACCGAGAAGATCGTCAATATCAATATCGCGCAGATTGCTGACGATATATTTTCCGGCGGTCAGATCGGAAATGGCAGGCAGAATGCGAACCTTGACATTGAGCACCTTGAGCTTGCCGATCAGCAAACGGCGCTGGCTGCCGCTCAGGGACGACGTGGTCACAATCATTTCGTTGATGCCAAAATTATCAATCAACGTTTCGATCTGGGATGTCGGATAAACGCGAATGCCGAGGATATCCATGCCCTGCAAGCTGCGATCATCATCAATAAAACCTGCAACAAAAACTTCGTTCTGCGCTTTAAGCGCATTGGCCAATTGCCGTCCGGCATCCCCCGCGCCGAAGATAAGGCACTGACGGGACAGTAGTTTTTCACGAAGCGGGCTCCACAGGAGCCATTTCGCGGCAAAACGGCTGCCGCAGATCAGAACGACACTGAGAACCCAATAAAGAAATGGAACAGCGCGGGGCACGCCTTCTGCACCGGTCATTTGCGTGAGAAACGCCACGACCACCCAGATGATGACCGAAAAGGTCACGGCCTGAATCATTGTCCAGATGGCTTTGTCAGGCAGATAGCGGATGACAGCCCGATAAAGGCCAAAGCGGATGAACACCGGAGACGCGATCAGCGGCGCAGCAATCATCAGCATCGCCTGCTCGGTATTGGGCATGAAAAGGGTATTGAATCTCAGCACATAGCTGAACCAGGCCGCAAACGTCAGCACCACCACGTCAAAGCTGACAAGGAGCACCTGTTTATAACGACGCGGCATCATCGAGATGCTTTGCCGAAAATTTTCCAATTTCATTGATCCTCGGTGCTTACGGAATGCCTTGGGTAATATGAGAAACTGCGATTTCCTTAAAGTCCAATTTGAGGCATTTGTGAGATTGCGCTGCTCATCCTTAGAACCCTAATTGTGTTGGAGACCAGTAACATAGGGTTACACAAATGCAATGATCGTCTGATCATTAGTAAACTACTTTCTTTTCCGCTACTTTATCCAACACAGTCTGGCAGCATTTATCCTTGGTTTTTCCCAAACAACGGAACAACAAGCCATGGAACAGACGTCAAACCTCAAGCTTCCCTACATTGCCCCATCCCAGGCGCAAAAACATGTCACCCACAATGAAGCTATCAGGGCTTTGGACGCTCTGGTGCAGCTTTCAGTAATCAGCAGGTCATTGAAAGAGCCTCCGGCAAGCGCCAAGGAGGGCGAGCGGTACATTGTTTCGTCTGGTGCCATAGCGGGATGGAATGGCAAGGACGGGCACATTGCGGCGTGGCAGGACGGCGCATGGGCTTTCTTTCAACCTGTGGATGGTTGGCATGCATGGATTGCCGCGGAGAACTGCCTTGCCGTTTTCAGTCAGGGACATTGGACTGATATCAAAACGGGGACAAATCCTGTCGACCACGTCGGCATCAACACGCGCGCGGATGATACAAACCGTCTCAGCATAAAAAGCCCCGCTTCCCTGTTTGACCATGCGGGTGAAGGGCACCAACTGAAAATCAACAAGGTGGGCGACCAGAAACTCGCCTCGATTCTCTTTCAGTCCGGTTATGAAGGGAGAGCCGAGATCGGTACGATCTGGAACAGGGATTTCTCCATCAAGGTCAGCGCGGATAATAAGCAATGGCGCGAGGTCATGATTGCCGATGGCAAGACCGGGATGGTTCAGTTTCCCGGCGGCGTGGTTCAGGCCAGAACTGGTAAAAAGCTCTCCGGCCTGATCTTTCTGCCTGACAGCAACATTGCCATTCTTGAGCCAAAGGCCGGTACTGCGGTCTGCGCGTCGGTTTCCGCGGACCTGCTTTCACTGAAAAGCCAGGTCGCTTCGACACTCTTTGCTTCCACAATGCGCGGCATGGCGATGGTGCGCATCTGGAATGTCAGCAAATCTCCGGCCCAATCCGCCTGGGTGAAATGGGATACGGGTGCCGACCAGTTGCAGGTGAGCAGCGCTGATCATATCGGACAGTGGGTGGCTGGCGATAATCTTCAGACAGCTGATCCGGTTAACCAGACGATTGCTGTCGATATCTCACCGCTTATGTACAGCCAGCTTGGCACTATATTTGCGCAGGATGGTGTGGTGCTTAATGGTGGGGCTGCCGGGGGGATGACACTCGCTTGTTCGATTGCATCCCCGGTGTCATCAAGCAATCTCATCTGCTTCAAGGCTGAGGAGCGCAGGTTATTCAATGTGATTGGTGTTTATGGGTGATTTTTGGCGCTACAGATAACACCGCTTATCTTCGCCTTATAAAGGGGATTGGCATACCTATCCGTGCGTGGTTCGACATAACAACCATGAGGGAGAGGGGTGATGAAAGGGAGCTATATTCTGCAACCTTTGTGGTCGGCACCCTCTGCAATTATCGTTGCATCCACCAATCTCCCTCATGGTTGTTATGTCGAACCACCCACCGCAACGCGCGCAGTCTGCCCAGCTCAACTCCCGCGATAGGTGGAATAAGACCAAGGCGTAACGAGCAGCGGTACGTGATAATTTGCCCCCACATCGGCAATGGAAAAACGAATGGGCACGACATCCAGAAATGCCGGTTCCGCAAGCTCTACACCCTTTGCCTTGAAATATTCCCCGGCAAAAAAACCGATTTCATAGCGTCCGACCGCCATTTCATCCGGTGACAGCAACAGTTCATCGGTGCGGCCATCGGCATTGGTGACTGTGGATTTCAGCAAATGCCTGATCTCATCCGCATCGATGCGATGCAGGGTCAACCTCATGCCGGGTGCAGGACGCCCTGCCGCCGTATCAAGCACATGTGTGGATAATTTTCCCATGATTTGCCTCTCACACAATCAGATCATCGAGCCGGAAACGGGCAATCAGTGCAATCTGCCGCAAAGCTTCCGTTACTTCTTCACCCGCATTGTTCTGCAACCGCGTCCGGAATGCCGCCAGAATCGAATGTTTGTCATGGCCGCGCACCGCAAGGATGAAGGGAAAGCCGAACCGCCCCTGATAGCCATCATTCAGCCGGTGAAACTCGTTGAATTCTGCGTCAGTCAGACGGTCGAGCCCCGCGCCCTTCTGTTCACTGGTGGAATGGGTGGTCAAACTACCCTGCCGCGCGGCCTTACCAGCCAGATCAGGATGAGCGCGGATAAGGCCAAGCTGTGCCACCTGTCCCGCCTTATCCACCGCACCGACCATAGCCGTGTGCAGGAGTTCGACACTGGCGAAGGGACGCAGCGGCACCACTGCTTCCGGCACCCAGGGCGAATGCTCAAAAATACCGCCCAGCGCTGTGACAAAAGTTTCCGGATCGGCATTGTTCAGTTCATCGAGAGTCATCGAGACCTTTCTTCAAGCGTTGTTTCAGTGCGTTCACCGAACGCAGCACATTCTCAGGCGTGGCGGGCGCATCGAGTTGCGGCGCTGTGCCGCCCTTGGCCAGCGAGGCAATGGCATCGCGAATGGCAAGCCAGACGGAAACACCGAGCATCAGCGGCGGCTCGCCAATGGCCTTGGAGCGAAACACCGTTTCTTCGCGGTTTGGCGCATTTTCGAGAATGCGCACATTGAACTCGGGCGGCACATCGCGCGAGCCGGGAATCTTGTAGGTGGACGGTCCGACGGTGCGTAGCCTGCCTGTCTTGTCCCACCAGAGTTCCTCGCAGGTAAGCCAGCCCATGCCCTGCACGAAGGCGCCTTCAATCTGGCCAAGATCAATCGCCGGATTCAGCGGCGAGCCGACATCCTGCAGGATATCGGCGCGCAGGCAGCGCGATTCGCCGGTCAGCGTATCGACAGCCACTTCCGCCACCGCCGCACCATAGGTGAAATAGAAGAACGGCCGCCCCTTCATCGTCTTGCCGTCCCAATGGATTTTCGGCGTCGCGTAATGCCCGGCTTCGGACAGTTGCACCCGCTTGAGCCATGACATTTTGGCGAGTTCGCCGAATGACACGGACTCATTGTCCGCGTGAACACGGCCCTCGCGATAGGTGATGACTTCCTCTTCGACGCCGAAATGCTCGGCGGCAACCGTGGTCATGCGCGCCTTGATCGCTGTCGCCGCCTTGAAGGCTGCCATGCCATTCAGATCAGACCCTGTCGACGCCGCCGTTGCGCTGGTGTTCGGCACTTTGCCGGTCGCGGTGGAGGAAATGCGCACCATATCCAGCTCGACCTGAAACACTTCAGCCACAACCTGCGCCACCTTGACGAACAGGCCCTGCCCCATTTCCGTTCCGCCATGGTTGAGGAAAATCGAACCATCGAGGTAGACATGCACCAGCGCACCGGCCTGATTGAGCGACGTCAGGTTAAAGGAAATACCGAATTTCACCGGCATCATCGCCAGACCCCGGCGAATGACCGGATTGGTGGCATTATGCGCATCGATTTCGGCGCGGCGCTGTTGCCAGTCCGATGAAGCCAGCACAGCTTGCGTCACCTCGATCAGCCGGTTGTCTTCCACCGGCTGGCCATACGGTGTCACCTCCCCGGTTGCATCGCCGTAATAATTGATGGCGCGCACATGATTGGGATCAAGTTTCAGTTCCCGCGCGATGGTATCGATGATGTTCTCGATGGTCAGAATGCCCTGCGGTCCGCCGAAACCGCGAAATGCCGTATTCGAAACCGTATTGGTCTTGCAGGCATGGCCGGTAAAACGCGCATGGGGAATGTGATAGGCATTGTCCGTATGGGTCAGGGTGCGCGTGATGACAGGGCCGGTCAGGTCAGGCAGGTTTCCGGCGCGTGCGAGATATTCCACATCGAGGCCGAGGATACGGCCACGGGAATCAACGCCGATTTTCCAGTTGGCGACGTAATCGTGCCGCTTGCCGGTACCCGCCATGTCATCGCGGCGTTTCAGCCGCATTTTGCAGGGTTTTCCCGTTTTGGCTGCCACCAGCGCGGCAGCACCGGCAATGATCGTTGCCTGACTTTCCTTGCCGCCAAAACCGCCGCCCATGCGCCGCACCTGACATTCCACCGCATTGGCATGCAATCCAAGAATGAGCGCCACATGGTGCTGCACCTCGGTTGGATGCTGGGTCGAGGAATGCACCAGCATCTCGCCGTTTTCACCGGGGATGGCATAGGCTATCTGGGTTTCCAGATAAAAATGGTCCTGCCCGCCCATATGCAGCGTGCCCGATAAGACATGCGGGGCGCTGGCGAGTGCCGTCTCAACATCGCCATCAACCACTTCCTGCGGCGGCAGCACATAGCTCCTGCGCCGATGCGCTTCTTCTATGTCCAGCACCGGTTCAAGCGGTTCAATATCCACCTTCACCTTCTTGGCGGCACGATAGGCGGTTTCGAAATCGCAGGCCGCCACAACAGCAATCACCCGCCCTTCGTGATCGACAATATCCTCGGCGAAGAGGGTTTCACCTTCAAGGATTGGGCCAACCTCATTATGCCCCGGTACATCCTTGGCCCACCAGACCCCGGCAACGCCTGCCATGGCGAGCGCCTGCGTTGGGTCAATGGATTTGAGCCGCCCATGGGCGACGGGCGAGAGTACGAAAGCCGCATGCAACGTGCCGGGCAGTTCGGGCATATCGTCAATATAGTTCGCCGCACCCGCCACATGGCGCGCGGCAGAATCATGGGCAATGCCCTTGCCAATGATGGTCCGCTGGACAGTATGGGGGGTGGCTTGGGTCACGCTTCACCCCCCTCTGCCCCACAAGGGGGGAGATCAGCTGTATTACTGCCTTTGCACAATCTGCAACGATTCCGGTTGTGCAAGGCGTTCATGTCAATGTGATCTCCCCCCTTGTGGGGGGTCCGAAGGACGGGCGAGACCCGTGGCTCGCCCCGGAGTCCGACAGGACAGAGGGGGGTGAAACCCAGATATTCCATCATAGCGCCATCACCTCAACAGTCTCGCCGGATACATCCCGCCAGAAACGCTCAACCAGATTGCCAGCCACCTGCAGGCGATACTCAGCCGTTCCGCGCCAGTCGCTCAGCGGTTTGAACGAAGCCGCGATCGCCGCCGCACACGCTTCAACCGCCTTCGCATCGAACTCTGTCCCGACAAGCGCTCGCTCGGCTTCCACAGCCCGGCGCGGTATTGCCGCCATGCCGCCAAAGGCAATGCGCGCATTGCGGACCTGTCCATCCTCGCGGGTGATGGAAAACGCCCCGCAAACGGTCGAGATGTCCTGATCATAGCGTTTGGAAATCTTGTAAACGCGGAATTCCTGTCCCGGTTTTGGCTTGGGAATTGAGACCGATGCTATCACTTCGTCTGCGCGCAGTTCCGTCTTGCGATAGTCGAGGAAAAAATCCTCAAGCGCCATGAACCTTCGGCCATTCAGCGAGGCCAGTTCCACATCCGCGCCCAGGGCAATCAATGCGGGCGGACCATCGCCAATCGGGCTCGCGGTACCGATATTGCCCCCAATGGTGCCCATGGAGCGTATCTGGGTGGAGCCAAAACGGCGAATGAGCGTGGCAAAGGACGGATAAGAACCGGCAACACGCGCCAGCACCTCTTCCCACGTCACGGCACCGCCAAAGCTCAGATGATTGTCGGATTCGCCGATAGCACGCATTTCGCGCACATGCGCCAGCGAGATCACCTCGTCCCAATCGGAATGATAATCGGCCAGCGCAACACCAAGATCAGTACCGCCGCCCAGAAGCAGGGCATCGGGCTTTTCCTTGCGCAACTGCAAAAGCTCCGCCAGCGTTTGCGGCTGATGGAAAGTCGACCCATCTGCAGATATGGCGGCTTGCGGCTCTATCTCTGCAAATGCCGTAACCAGCGGTCCGGCAATACCAGCACCACCCGCGCTCGCAACCTTGCGCGCGGCCTCGACAATGGGCCGGTAGCCCGTGCAACGGCAAAGATTACCCGCCAGCGCATCGTGAATATCGTGGTCGTCAGGCGTGGCGTTGTTGGCGGCAAGACCCGCCAGCGAAATGACAATGCCGGGCGTACAGAAACCGCATTGCGACGAACCATTTTCGGCCATCGCCGCCTGTACCGGATGCAGCACCTCGGTTTTGAGGCCCTCGACCGTCACCAGCGAACGACCATCAATCTGGCCCATGGCCAGAATGCAGCTATTGGCGGCGTGGTATTGCACCGAATCACCACGGGGATCGCCAATAAGCACCGAACAGGCACCGCAATCGCCTTCAGCGCAACCTTCCTTGGTTCCCGTCAGGCGCGGCGCACTGCGCAGCCAGTCAAGCACTGTCATATCAGGCCGGACAGAGGCTTCCTGTTTTTGACCATTGAGAAAAAATTTAATCGTATGAGACATGACACGCAGCTTCATCCGGCAACGCTAAGCCGTCAAGGGGCATACAACAGGGGGTGGCAGGTTGGTTCTCGCTTCCCTGACTTCCCTCACCTCCCTCACTTCCTCCGTCATCCTCGGGCTTGACCCGAGGACCTACAGCCAAGAAGCATTAACGTTGCAACAGAACTTCTGCCAACTTTGCCATGGGTCCTCGGGTCAAGCCCGAGGATGACGGAAAGAGGAGTGTGTCAAAAGACGGAAAGCTAGAACATAGTCAGACCGCCTCTACCCGGTAAACCACACCCTCGAAGAAATACTCTTCCAGATTATCCCCTGCGCCACCGCGATCGACCACAAGAAAATCCGATACATCTTCCAGTGAAATCAGCGGGTGGTGCCAGACATTGCGGCTGTAATTGACGCCCTGATCCCCTCCCGCCAAAAACGCCACCGGCACACCGGGACGGCCTGCATCATCCTCGGCCACGACAAGCAGAAACGGCCTATTTTGCAGCGGATAAAATGCCTGACTGCCCAGCGGATGGCGTTCGAGCATGATGATATCGATGGGCGGAGCGAATGCCTGCCCGCGAAAAATATTGATGAGAACGCGCGCGTCTTCGCCCGTTACATTCACGTTGGCGAGATCATGAAATCTTTGCGTTGTGCCATTGTTGATGAGGCGCATCTCCGCGCCATCCGTTTCGATGACATCGCCAAAGGGTTTGAACGCCGCAGGTGTCAGCGGCTGAACGACAACCGGAATGATGGTCATGCGGCATTGTCCGGATGGTGGTTTTCATGCCAATGGCGCGCAATATCGATGCGCCGCGTCACCCACGCGCCCTCATGCCCCTGCACATAATCAAGAAACCGCTCCAGCGCTGCCGCGCGTCCCGGACGCCCGACAAGGCGGCAATGCAGGCCGACAGACATCATCTTTGCCGCGCCCTCCTGCCCTTCGCGATAGAGCACATCGAACGTATCTTTTAGATAGGTGAAAAACTGGTCGCCAGTGTTGAAGCCCTGCGGCGTGGCAAACCGCATATCATTGGCGTCAAGCGTATAGGGCACGATCAGGTGCGGCCCCGTCGGGCCTTTGACCCAATAGGGCAGCTCATCCGCATAGCTGTCGGCGGAATAGACGAAACCGCCCTCTTCCATGACGATCTTCAGCGTATTGCCCGACGGCTTGCCCTGATAGATACCAAGCGGACGCGAGCCGGTGATTTCCGTATGCAGCCGGACAGCCTCGAGAATATGCTGGCGTTCGATCTCCTCGGGGAAATCCTTGTATTCCAGCCAGCGCAAGCCGTGGCTGGCGATTTCCCAATCGGCTTCCTTCATCGCAGCAACCGCTTCGGGGTTGCGCGCCATGGCCAGTGTCACACCGTAAACCGTGACCGGCAGGTTCCGGCGGGTGAAAATACGCCATAGCCGCCAGAAACCGGCGCGCGAGCCATATTCATAAATGGATTCCATGTTGAGATTGCGCTGGCCGGGCCATGCCGCCGCGCCAACAATCTCCGAGAGCAGATTTTCCGATGCCGGATCATTATCGAGAATGCAGCTCTCACCGCCCTCCTCGTAATTGATCACGAACTGCACGGCGATCCGGGCATTGCCGGGCCATTTTGGGTCGGGTGTAGAACGGCCAAAGCCAATCAGATCGCGGGGGTAGTCTGACAAGGAATGCGCCTCCACAATATGGCAGGGTATGGTGCAGCCCCCCACAAGGGGTGAGATCAGCGTTCAATACCGCCTTTGCACAATCTCAAATTGTTCCGGTTGTGCAAAGGCGTTGATGCCAATTTGATCCCCCCTTACGGGGGGTCCGAAGGACGGGCGAGACCCGTGGCTCGCCCCGGTAGTCCGACAGGACAGAGGGGGTGCCAAATATAAAATCAGCGACGCTTGAGCAGCGAACCGACGGCCGGAACGATGGCAGCGGCCAGAGCAACCTTCAGGATATCGGCAACGATGAACGGGCCAACACCAAAGGCAAAAGCCTTTTCGAAGCCGAGCAGGTAGGCCAACCAGAGGAAGCCGAGGCTCAAGATGATCGCTTCACCGGCCAGCATGGCAACGCCCATAACAACAGGGTTGCGGGCAAAGCCCTTGTCAGCGGCACGGCCAACAACCCAAGCTGCCGCGAGATAGGAGATGAGATATCCACCTGTGGTGCTGACCATATAGGCAAGTCCAATGCCCTTTTCCGGCGTTCCGGTGAACACAGGCATGCCGAGCGCGCCCTCAAGCAGATAAAGCGCCATGGTGGCGACAGCCAGACGTGAGCCGAAAGCTGCGGAAATGGCGAAAACGGCAAAGGTCTGCATGCTCACATTGACGAAAACCATGTCAATCTTGATCTTGGCAGCAAGGGTCATCAGCGCCGTGCCGATGAGGGCAAGCGAGACAAACCATACGGCTTTGGCAAGCTGACCTTCCGGCTGAAATGTTTCGGCAAGGGAACGGGTCTGGGCAGTTATCATTTTCTATCCTCCGGATCGGCTTTCACCACGCGTTGAAAAGGGTATATTGGGGATGACGCCGCTTCGCAATACATCTGAAGTCCCATAAAGGCCTGCATAACCCCATGTCCCTCGTTTTCGACAGTTCTTTTGCGCCGCATTATGGCGAAGCGGTTGAGATTGCGCCTGATATCAAGCGTATCACGGTCAATAATCCGAGCCCCTTCACCTTTTATGGCACCAATAGCTATCTGATCGGCAGCAATACGCTGGCGCTGATCGATCCCGGTCCGATTGATGACGCGCATCATGCCACCTTGCTGCGGGCGATAGACGGGCGGCCGGTCAGCCATATTTTTGTCAGCCATACGCACCGGGATCATTCGCCGCTCGCCACGATCCTGAAAGATGAACTTGGCGCCAAGCTGGTAGCCGAAGGGCCGCACCGCCCTGCTCGTCCTCTTTATACCGGCGAGGTCAATCTGCTTGATGCCAGCGGTGATTATGATTTTGTGCCTGACATCGTGGCTGCGGATAACTCGGTCATTGAGGGTGATGGCTGGGCCTTGCAAACCATTCATACACCCGGCCACACGGCAAACCATGTGGTTTTCGGGCTGGTGGGAACGGATATTCTGTTTTCTGCTGACCATGTGATGGCTTGGGCCACGTCAATTGTCGCGCCGCCCGATGGTTCGATGTCTGATTATATGACTTCGCTCGACCGGCTGCTGGAGCGGCATGATCGGGTTTATCTGCCCGGCCATGGCGGCGCCGTGACCAAACCAAAGACTTTTGTGCGCGGCCTGAAAGCCCATCGCAAGATGCGCGAGCGCGCGGTTCTGGAGCGGATCAAACAGGGCGACCGCACCATTGCCGCCATGGTCAAGGTGATCTACCGGGAAACCGATCCGCGTCTGCACGGCGCTGCCGGGCTTTCGGTGCTCGCCCATCTTGAAGACCTTGTGGCACGCGGCAAGGTGCACACGGAAGGCAACCCTTCCATCGATGGTGTCTACTGGGCGGGCTGAGTGGTATCTTCTTCGGGCTGAGCGCTTTGGATCTGCGTGTCGAGCGCCGTCATGAACTGCATGATACGGTCGGCATTCTCACCGAGGTCGTGAATGCCGTAGCGTGAAACAGAGCGCATATCGACATAGGTGGTTTCGCCCTCATCGCTCAAACGGATCACCACATCGCTGGTGAAGCCGAGCAGCCAGGTTCGCGCCACGATTTCAACCAGAATTTCCTCATCGTCGCCGGGCACACCCTTTTGTTCGGTGATGGTCCAGCCATTATCGGCAATAACCGACACCACGGCATCCAGAATGCGATCCGGCGAGCCCTCATAACGGCGACCCGTCACACCGGGATAGGCACTGGCCTGCAATGCGCGGCTGTGCGGATCATTAATCAGTGGGTTCATCCGGTCCGTCCTCTGACCGGCAAGGGCAAACAAAGCAGGCGGGTCGGTCAGATCGGTGGAAACATCATAAATCGCTGGCAAGGTCATTGCCTGATAAACGGTCGTTATGAAGGGTCCAAGCACGATAAGCGCGATCACTGCGCCCCAAAAAGCCGACGGGCCACCCCGATCACCACGCCGCCACAGGCTGGTGAAACCCTTGATGCTCAGAAGAAGAGCCAGAAGCGCCAGCCCGGCAACAATGGCGAGCAGCCAGAGAAACTCCGGCGTCTCGATCCGCTCAAACCGGTGTCCGAGCGCCGACATGACAAACAGGATCGCCGACAGAAACGCTATCCGCACCGACCATTTGGCGGAAATCGATTGGCGGCGTCGAATGTGGTGTCGCATTGAATCCTGGCATTGCTGGTCAGTGGCTGGTGCAAACAGCTAATCGCAAATTCGCCATGAGACAAGCCTGCCGAGCCGGGTACGATAGGTATGCCGTTGCCTTCTCTCTCCAAACCAAGGGCCAACCGTATCATTGATAAGCTGCAAGAGCGGTGGTTCGTGGTTCGTGGTTCGTGGTTCGTGGTTCGACAAGCTCACCATGAGGGAGATGGGTGATGCAACGATAATCACAACGTTGCAGAACTTCGCTCACTACGCACTCCGCTCTCCCTTATGGTGAGCTTGTCAAACCCTCATGGTGAGCTTGTCGAACCACGAACCCATCGGACCATCTCAACCGTTTACACTTTATGAGTAGATCGACTGTCACATAGCTGACATCATCGCTCTTGTGATTCAGGGCAGGAAACAGAAGGCGGGTAACAAATCGCTTTTACAACCAAATGACGAGGCCGAACAAAATGCCTGAGGCTGGCAAAGCGGTTTCGCTTGAAGTTGTCGAAATTGAACTGGCGCTTGGCGCACAGGATATGGTTGCCGATGGGTTCGAAGGCGCCTTGCAGAAGGCTGCGGCGCTGGTGAGCGGCGAAGTGCTTTTCAATATCCGGGCACCTGAGGACGGCGACCAGCAGCGCATTGCCGCCATTTCCGTATCCGACGGTGCTGTCGACCAGATCGTCTATGTTATGCTCGGCAATGATGGGACCAGCCTGACGGTTTCAGCCGAGGATGACGAAAACACGCTGCTCACCCGGCTTGGCAAGGATTATGCCGCCGTGATGAAGGGCCTGCGCCCGGAATAATCGCGCATTTTGCGTTTTCTTTTCAAGCCGCTTTGCTCTTTGCCTGCTCTGTGTCTAAGCTCGCCATATCCCTATCAAACGGAGTTGAAAAATGGCGAGCAGCCGCCCCCTTACGAATGTCCAGCAGCGCGATATCGATTCGATCCTGCATCCCTATACGCCCCTTCACAAGCTGAAGGATCAGGGTCCGGTGGTGATGGGCCACGGCAAGGGTGTCTATATTTATGACACGCAAGGCAAGGAATATATCGAGGGCATGTCGGGCCTGTGGTGCGCCGGTCTTGGCTTCGGCGATGAGGAAATGATCGAAGCGGCAACCGCGCAGCTGCGCACCCTGCCCTATTATCACCTGTTTGGCGGCAAGGGCATGGAGCCCGCCATTGAACTGGCGGAAAAGCTCAAGGAAATCGCGCCGGTTCCAATTTCCAAGGTTTTTTACACCTCGTCAGGATCGGAAGCCAATGACACGCAGGTCAAGCTCGCCTGGTACTACAACAATGCGCTGGGGCGTCCGAACAAGAAAAAGATCATCTCACGCGTCAAAGCCTACCATGGCGTGACCATCATGGCCGCCTCATTGACCGGCCTGCCCTATAACCACAAGGGCTGGGATCTGCCGGTGGCAGGCATCCTGCACACGGATTGTCCGCATTATTACCGGTTCGGCCAGGAAGGCGAAAGCGAAGCGGAATTCGTCTCCCGCCTTGCCGATTCGCTGCGCGATATGATCGAGCGCGAAGGCCCTGACACGATTGCCGCATTCATCGCCGAGCCTGTCATGGGTGCGGGCGGTGTGCTGGTGCCGCCATCGGGCTATTTCGCTGCCATCGAGCCGATCCTGCGCGAGCACGATATCATGATCATTTCCGATGAGGTCATCAACGGCTTTGGCCGTACCGGCCATTGGTGGGGCAGTCAGGCCGTGGGTATGACACCAACAACCATTTCAGCGGCCAAACAGCTGACCTCGGCCTATGCGCCGCTCGGTGCCGTTCTGGTTCCTGAAGACGTCTATCAGGCCTATGTGGATCACAGCGCCCAGATTGGCACATTCGGCCATGGCTTCACCTATGGCGGCCATCCGCTTGGTTGTGCGCTCGGTGTCAAGGCCATCGAGATCTACCAGCGCCGCAACATCGTCGATTATGTGCGTGGCCTGACGCCCACCTTTGAAGCGCGGCTGAAAAAGCTCATCGACCATCCGCTGGTCGGTGAAGTACGCAATTCCGGCCTGATGGGCGCTGTCGAACTGGTGGCCGACAAGGCGACCAAGCGTTCATTCGATCCGGCACATGGCGTCGGCGCGCAGCTTGCGCGTTTCCTTGAAAGTCATGGCGCGGTATTGCGGGCCATCGGCGATTCCATCGCCTTCTGCCCGCCCATGATCATCACGGAAGCCGAATTGAACGAACTCTTCAACCGCTTCGAACTGGCTTTGGCCGATACGGAAGAGCACGTTTCGAAAAATAATCTGCGCGCGGTTTAAAGCAGAGGCATGAGAGGTTCGGGGCGGTTTTCACCGCCCCGGATTGTTTTTAGCGAGCCTTCAGAAAGTCACCGACTTCAAGGATCACGAATTCATTGTCGTCAGCTTTGTCGACAGCGCGCCCCGCGGAGAATGGCAAATTGTTGTCATTGCCAACGATGATGTGGGTGGCATCAACCACGTCGACATTTTCGATGGTGACGAACGGCATATCATAAAAGCCTTCGCCGCCGCCCTGACGCTTCTTCTTGTCAGGATCAGCAATGTTCAGAAGGTCGATATAGCCAATCTTGCGCACGGCAGCGCCGACATTCTGATCGGTCATTTCGATCTTGTAGATGCGCTTGACCTTGGATGGCACATCAAAGCAATCGGGCTTTGGCGTCTTCGGATCAGCACAGGCCTTGGCGGCAGTGCCCGCGCCATTGTCGCGTTCAATCACCAGCGCCGTCGTATCATCGATCATGTTGAAATCGCCGATTGCCTCGCCGCCCTGTGCCAGCGGATAAAGCCAGCTGCGACCGGTCCAGTTCTTTGACGCGATATCGAACTCAATGACGCGCAGGGCTGGCTGACCATCTACCTTTTCAACGACGCCATCATCGCCAAACAGCGGGCCTTCAAGCAGAGCATAAAGCTTCTTGCCGTCTTTCGACTGGGCCAGACCTTCAAAGCCGCCGGAGCGCTTGAGGTTGAAGGCAGGATTCTTCAGCGTTGGGTTGGCTGGCAGCGTGATCGCAGGATTATCAGGCGAACGGACGGCGCGGTCGCCAACCTTGGTTGCAATGACGTCCGTGACCTTGCCATCGCGCGTTACCTTGACGAGATAGGGACCAAATTCTTCACCGATCCAGAAACCATCGGCAACAGGCTGGATTGATTCCACATCAAGATCGCTGCCGGTCAGATATCGGGTATCACTGCCTTCCATGACAATCGGGAATGGTACTTTCTTGTCCGGATCGCGCAGGAAAACGGTTTCCTTGCGGTCAACTGTGCCCTTGTCCCAATCAAAAGCAATGTGATGCAGCATCAGCATGGCGTCGGGTGAATTGAGCTTGGTGCCGAAACCATTATCGGATAGCGACCAGTAGGTACCATCGCCAACAGCCTTGATGCCGGAAAAGCCTTGAACTGCCTGACCGTCGAATGGCAGGCTGAGGCCAGTCAACCGCACACCATCCTTGCCCGGAACAGTGCCCAGACCTTCCGCACGCTTGCGGTCTGCCGTGGTGAATTTGCCCGCAGTCTTTAAATGTTCGGGCGCATTTTCAGGCGCTTTGATAATTGTGTTGGCTGGCAGAATGGCATGGGAGACGAGTTTCGCCTTGAATTCCTGATCGGCAGCAAGGGCTGAGGCCGGAACCAGAAAGGAAGCACAGAGCAGAGCGGCAAATATTGGTCGCATGGGATCACCAGAGGTTCGAGTTCGTGGGTCGAGCCTGAAGGATTAGGTGCCGTGCATCTCTGCCGTTTGACTGTTGTGTGAAGTTTTGATGACGTCAGACTAAAGTCTGACGCAAAATCAGTGTGCGTGGAGGTGGTTCGTGGCTCGATAAAACAACCATGAGGGAGAGTGAGGATGCAATGCTAATCGCAGAGATTTCAGATCACAAAGGTTGCTTATGCCAAAGGGTGCTTATCGCAAAGATTGTAGAACTTGGCTCTTCATAACCCACCCCACCGTCATCCTCGGGCTTGACCCGAGGACCCATAACTTAAAAGCACTATATCCGGATTCATCTGATCTCCTTAGCCATGGGTCCTCGGGTCAAGCCCGAGGATGACGGAGGAGGGGTGGGTTATGGGGAATCAGGTTCTGCCGCGTGGGTGATCAGCTATGTTTCCGATTATCTTTGCAGCTCCCTCATGGTTGCTTTGTCGAATAACGCATACTGGTTTTGCAATCCATCTTGGCAGTATCCTGCTCCGAATCTAAGACTTGGGAGACCACCTTTGACCACCCCCCTCATCCGCCAGGCCAACGCCACCGATCTTCCGGCGATTATCGCCATGCTTGCTGATGATCCCTTGGGCAAACAACGCGAAATCATCTCTGATCCCATTGATACCCACTATCTCGCGGCCTTTGCAGCCATCGACAATGATCCGAACCAGCTGCTGATTGTTGCGGATGAAAACAACAGCGTTGTCGGTTGTGCCCAGATCACTTTCATTCCCGGACTGTCGCGCACCGGCATGTGGCGCGGGCAGATCGAAAGCGTGCGGATTGCCGAAACCCACCGGCGCGGTGGCCTTGGTCGGCGCATGTTTGAATGGGCGATTGAGGCCTGCCGGGCGCGTGGTTGCGGGCTGGTACAATTGACCACCGACAAGACCCGGCCCGATGCAGCGCGGTTTTATGAAGCGCTCGGATTTGTTGCGAGCCACGAAGGCATGAAGCTTTCGTTGTAAGGCAACCTTGTCATGACATCGTCAATGGCGGACCTGTGTAACGGGCACGCGGGCGGATCAGCTGGTTCATCGATTGCTGTTCGAAAATATGGGCGATCCAGCCGACAGACCGGGCAATGGCGAAGAGTACGACCGGCGCTGACGGTGGCAAATCAAAAGCGTCGGTCATCGCCGCAAGGGCAAAATCAATATTGGGGTATTCGCCCGTCAACATCTGCGTCATCTCGCCAATCTCCTGATAAACATCTCCCGGCTTGAACTGGGCCAGCAATGCTTTGGCGCGCAGATCACCATTGGGATAGAGCGGATGTCCAAACGCGGGAACGGCCCTGCCCTGTGCCAGCAAATCCCGGATCGCAAAACCTGCACCGCTGGTCTGCGCCGTCCGGGCCAGTGCCTGGACACTGAGATAGGCTTCCCCATGCAACGGTCCGGTCAGTGTGGCAAGACCAGCGAGCATGCTTGCGGCCAGCGGCGCACCGGTGGACGCAGCGACCCGCGCAGCAAAGGTTGACGCATTGAGTTCGTGATCAGCAAGCAGAACCAGTGCCCGCCGGATGCAATCCTCCGCCTGCGGTGCCGTCCAGACGCGGGCCAGACGCGTGTGAACAGGGCTCGCGTCGGCCCTGTCAGCGCCCAGCATGGCGGAAACAACTTCGCCGAAGATGGTGGTTGCTTCGACCACAAGCACAGCGCGGGAGCGGCCATAGGCGGGCAGATCCGTTCCGGCGCGGCGCGCCAGCGTGATCAAGGCTGCCTCCAGCGGTTGCTCCGGGATCGGCACGGTCCCGGCAGGAGGAGCCAGCGAAATATGCTCTGCCTCCCACAGCAAGGCCGCGACCTGCTCCAGCGTCGATGTTGCCGCCAGCTCGGCGGCATCCTTGCCGCGATACCATAGACGCCCATCAACAATGGTGGAGACGCTTGATGGGAGGACCGGATCGCCCCAGCCGATTGCCTCGGCGGCCACATTGGCAACCGTGCGCCGGCCAGCTTTGCGTCCGGCAAGGCGCTTCACGTCCTCACTTTTATAAAGGCTACGGCGCGGGTCCTGCGGGTCGGGCTTTGCCTGAATGCGCCCCCTGCTGACATTGGCATAAAGGGTTTGCGGCTGAACCCCGAGGGCGGCCAATGCCTGTGATGCCGTCAACCAAGCCATTTGATCTCACATTGATTATTTACGTCAAGATTGACGTCAATTATAGCGCACACCATCTTGCCATGGAAACAAAAACTGGAGTTTGCCATGAAAAACGGTCTTGATGATGTTGTCGCCACGGAAACCATGCTGTCGGATGTTGACGGTGTTGGAGGCATATTTATCATTCGCGGCCGATCGCTGGACGAGTTGGCCGGCGTCGTTACCTATGAGGAACTGCTGGCGCTGCTTTTGTCGGATGCCTTTGAAAAGCTTGATGCTGATGGTTTGCGGCAGAAAATCGGTGTCGCCCGGCAGGAGGTTTTCCGCACGGTGTCCGACGCCACAACATCTTTGCTGAAACTGCCTGTCACCGATGCCGTGCGCGCGCTCACCGCCCAGTTTGCCGACGGTGATGACCTTGCCACAGCCTTGCGCCTGATCGCGGCGCCCGCCGTGTTTACACCGGCGGTCATCCGCCTGAAAAACGGGCAAGCACCGGTTGCACCCGATACCTCTCTCGCCCATGCCGCCGACATATTGCATATGCTGCTTGGCCGTAGCGTATCGCCGCAGCAGGCCGCCGCTCTCGATACCTATCTGGTGACTGTCAGCGACCACGGCATGAACGCCTCGACCTTTGCTGCCCGCGTTGTCGCATCCACCCATGCGGGGCTGGTTTCCTCGGTGCTTGCCGCTTTCGGAGCGCTCAAAGGTCCGCTGCATGGCGGCGCACCGGGACCGGTTCTCGATATGCTGGATGCCATCGGCACACCTGACAATGCAGAAAGCTGGCTGGAAAAGGCGCTGGATGATGGCGAGCGGCTGATGGGTTTTGGCCATCGCATTTACCGGGTGCGCGACCCCAGAGCCGATGCGCTGATGCAGGCGCTGCGGCGGCTTGCCGGGGATAATCAGGGTGCTGGCCGCTTCAAGCTGGCCGAAAGCGTCGAGGCGGCGGCCTTACGCATTCTCGCGCGGCGCAAGCCGGATCGGCCGCTCAAGACAAATGTGGAGTTCTATACGGCGCTGCTTCTGGAAACACTCGGCTTTCCCAGAGAAAGTTTCACCAGCGTCTTCGCCATGGGCCGGGTTGGCGGCTGGATTGCCCATGCCCGCGAGCAGACCCAGCATGGCCGGTTGATCCGCCCGCAATCGCTTTATGTCGGACCACGCCCGATCAAGGCGGCCTGACCTCTTTCCAAGTAAAATGATGGTGGGCACTGCCTGAGATTGCGGCCCACCATCACATGTTCGTGTGAGCATGGCGAAAACCCAGTAAATGCTGGGAATTGCCCCGACAATCTCCCCTCCTGCGACGGTATTTTGGCACCCGCAAAAGCGGTTTTGGTGCTATTCTGTTTGTGGACTCAAGTGCGCCATCTTTGGACATTCAAAAGGAGCAACTGGGATCATGACAAAACTTCTCAATCGCGTATCCCTCGCACTCGCCGTTACACTTTTCACCTCTCCCTATGCGATAGCCGGACCGCTGAATACCATGGACGATGTCGGCAAGGCGCTTCAGGCGTGCTGGACCGCGCCGCAGGGTGTGCAAAAATCAACCGTAACACTGCGTTTCAGCTTCAAACGTGATGGCTCGCTGATCGGCCCGCCGACAACGGCTGCGATTGATTTTCCGGGCAAGGACGCAACAGCCCGCAAATCATTCATCGATGCGGCGATCTCCGCCGTCAAGGATTGCACACCACTGACATTCTCGTCGGACCTCGCCCAAGGCATAGGTGGACAGGTTTTCACCATGCAATTCGCTTCACCTGACACTTGCGGCGGCGATTGCAACCGCGAAGCAAGCGTGCGGCCGAACTGATACTTGTCACAGAAGCGAAAAAGGCGGCTGGATGAGCCGCCTTTCCCGATATTGTACGCCATGAGTGTATGTTACTGGCGATGGAGTTCCACGCGGCGGTTCTTCGCCCGTCCATCCTCATTGTCATTCGGTGCAACCGGCGACTGCAAGCCTTCACCGCTTGCCTTGAGACGGCTCTGCGAAACACCATAGGTATTGACCAGATCGGCGACAACCGCGTCGGCGCGCGCCTTGGACAATTGCATGTTGAAATCCGCGCCGCCGATATTGTCGGTGTAACCAACGACAGAAAGCTTCTCGTCAGTCTTGTCCTTCAGGAACTTGCCGATTTCATCAAGGCTCGGGCGTGATTCCGGCTTGATCGATGCTTTGTTGAAGTCAAAGTGAATGCCGTAAAGCAGCACCTTGCCCGATGTATCGAGCGCCTTGGTGATTTCCGATGCAGTTACCAGAACCATCTGGTTTTTCAGCTCGCCAACCTGAAGGCTGTCAAGACGCACATAGACCTGGCCTTTGACGGCTTCGAACTCAGGCACATAACCACCTTCGAATTCGATGACGTAAAGAGCGATATAGGTTTTGACGCCGTTCTCTTCCTTCACGGCAGCCACGTAGCGGGCTTCGTCAGGGCTATAGCCGAACAGCTGACCGCCGGGACCTTTTTCACCGAAAATGCTCTCAAGATTGTATGTTTCGTCCTGCTTTGCCTGAAACAATACCTTGTAACCGGCGGATTGCAGATCATTCATATAATTGCGGAACACTTCGGCAGACGACGGCCCGGCAGGGACGGAATAGACATTCTGCGTCAAGCGGCCTTCCAGCGCTTCCTTGCTGGCAAAATCTGACTTTTCAGGCTCGTCCTCATTCTTGGTCCATTTTCCGGTCGCCAACGTATATTCTGCGAAGTTTCTATGATCGCAAAGCTCGATTGATGAACCCTCGAACCGCTTGATACCCGGAAAATCCTTGCAACCTTCCTTATCGGCGGCAAATGCATGGGATGAGATGGATAGCGCCATCAATGCGATAGCCGCGAAGACTCCACCTAAGAGTTTCGATGTCATGAGTATCTCCAAAATGACCTGACCGATACTGCATCGCTGGCCAGAAAATTCGGAACCAACACATGCAAATCGATTGCTTTATAAAAACACAAAACACATCCTGCAATACACAAAACATATCAAGTGTTACGCCGAAATGATCAGTGACGGAGCGAATATATTCAACATATAAAGGCGTTTACAGGATAGCGCATTGTCCGGATACCGGCCCGATACAGCTACAAAACACACTAGATATTTGAATAAAGTGCAATCAGCGACTTGGGCCGCAAGCGCACGAATTTCCTCGTCTCCGGTTAGAGTCTCAACGGGTGACGCGTATCAAGCAAAAGCATGGAATGATGGATACTGGCATATGACGGTATAGTGAAAGCGGCCCGTTTTTAGGGCCGCCTTCGTAATGTAGCGAATGCTAGCCTTTGGGTGCAGGCTTTTCGACATGTCCGCCGAATTCGCTGCGCATGGCCGAAAGCACCTTATTGGCAAAATCCGCATTGCCGCGTGAACTGAAGCGCTCCTGCAATGCGGCGCTGAGAACCGGGGTCGGCACAGCCTCGTCAATAGCGGCGATTGCGGTCCAGCGGCCTTCGCCGGAATCCGAAACACGGCCCTGGAAATTCGACAGGGTTGGGTCATCGTGCAAGGCGTCAGCAGTCAGATCAAGCAGCCATGAGCTGATCACGCTGCCCCGCCGCCAGACTTCGGCAATCTGCGGCAGATCGAAACTGTACTGATAATGTTCTGGGTGCAGCAGCGGCGTCGTTTCCGCATCGACCTCATGCTTGCGCAGGCCGATATCCGCATTGCGCAGAATATTGAGACCTTCCGCATAGGCCGCCATCAGCCCATATTCGATGCCGTTATGCACCATCTTGACGAAGTGCCCGGCACCATTGGCGCCGCAGTGAAGGAAGCCGAACTCCGACGTGCTTTTGCCGGGCGTGGTTACAACGGGAGCGGCGGGATCATTACCACCCGGTGCCAGCGAGGCAAAAACCGGTGACAGATGCTGGACGATATCCTTTTCGCCGCCGATCATCAGGCAATAGCCGCGTTCAAGCCCGAAAATGCCACCACTGGTGCCCACATCGACATAATGCAGGCCCTTGGCCTTCAACTCGCCCGCCCGGCGAATATCATCATGATAATAGGAATTGCCGCCATCAATGATGATGTCATCCTTGTCGAGCAGCGGCACAAGCTTGGCAATCACGCTGTCAACGACGGCAGCGGGCAGCATCAGCCAGATGGCGCGCGGTTTGGCCAGCAGCGAGACAAACTCTTCAAGCACAATTGTTCCGGTGGCGCCCTGCTTTTGCAGATCCGCCATGCTTTCGGCGCGGGTATCGTGGACGACGAGAGCGTGGCCGCGCTTCATTAGGCGCTGCGCCATATTGGCGCCCATGCGCCCTAACCCAATCATGCCAAGCTGCATTTCATTCTCCTTGGAGTGTTTGCAATCCATCGCGGGAACCCGCAGGTCCCTCGTCAGGTGCAAGTTAGGCAGAGCGGGCCGCAGACACAAGCAAGCGATACGTCATAAGGGCGTGATTATGCAGCCACGGCACTGGCTGAGACGGCGAAATCGTTGATAAGCATGAGAAAATCGCGATATCATCGATAATTTCCTGTATAGGTTTGGCAAGACGAATTGATAGTTCAGCCAGATGAAGGAGGACCGATGATATCCGGATGGATCAGACTAATCGTAGCTTGGGCAACCGTGGGTGTCTTTCTCATTTTCGGATATGGCTGGATGGCCGATCTAAGCTCGGTGATGAAAGCGTCACTTCTGTTTGTCTGGTTGTTCGGTGTCATCATCTGGTCCGCCTTTGGCGTGGTGCATGAGGCGGAGGAACTGGCGGAATTGCTGGGCGAACCGCTCGGGACACTGGTTCTGACACTCTCTATTGTTATCATCGAAGTGGTGCTGATCAGCGCTGTCATGCTGAGTTCCGATGCGCCGACGCTCGGGCGCGATACGATGTTTGCGGTGCTGATGATCGTTTTGAACGGCGTCGTCGGGCTTGGTCTGCTGATTGGCGGGCTGCGCCATGGCCAGCAAGGTTATAATCTGCAAGGTGCGGCTTCCTATCTCATCGTCATCATTCCACTGACCGTTATCCCGTTGATCCTGCCGAACTTCACAACCTCGACCAGCAATGGTTCATTGACCGTGGTCCAGTCGGTATTCTTCTCGATCTTCACCATCGCGCTTTATGTGATCTTCCTCGTCTTGCAGACCGGGCGGCATCGCAGCTTCTTTGTCTATCCAAAGGGTGATGAAGTGTTACCCGCCGTTGCACCGGAGGCGGAAGCGCCACACGCCAAGCCTGCCGCTGGCGCCATTGGCCGTCACACCCTGCTGCTTATCCTCAACATTCTGCCGATTGTGCTGCTGTCGAAAAGTCTGGCTTCGCTGCTTGATCACGGCATTGAAAGCTTCGGCGCGCCAACCGCCCTCGGCGGTCTGTTGATCGCCGCTATCGTCTTCACGCCGGAAGCCATTACAGCGCTGCGCGCCGTATCGAGCAACGAGCTGCAACGCGCCGTCAATCTGTGCCTCGGTGCGGCCACCTCGACAGTCGGTCTTACCGTACCGGCAGTGCTCGCCATCAGCCTGTTCACCGGACAAACGGCCATTCTTGGCCTGTCTTCGACAGAGATGACCCTGCTCGCGGTCACGCTGATCCTGAGCACGCTGACGTTCTCAGGTCTGCGCACAACCGTTCTTGAGGGCGCTGTGCATCTGATGATTTTCTTTGTCTATCTGGTGCTGATCTTCAGCCCTTGATCGGGGTAAGATCAAAATTGTTGCGGGGTTATGTGCAAGGTCGTGGTTCGTGGTTCGTGGTTCGACAAGCTCACCATGAGGCAGAGTGAGGATGCAAGGCTAACCGCAGAGATTGCGGATCACCAGGGTTGCAGAACTTGCTCCCTTCATCACCCCTCTCCCTCATGGTGAGCTTGTCGAACCACGAACCACGCTCACGCGCCACACAACCTGCACCAACCAATACTCAAATCAGCTGAAACTGCTCAAACCCCTGAATGAACAGGTTGGGCAGACACCGTCACATCCTGCAGACGCACAAAGCGGAAGCCTTTTTTCTGCAAGGCGAGCACGCCCTTGGCAACACCTTCACCGGCGACACGGCTGGGCTGGTTGATGTGGGCGATGATGACATCACCATCCTTGGCGGCGGAAATGCGCTTTTCCACCTGCCCCGCCATCAGCGAAGCGCCCATATCGGCATTGAGCGAGTAACCGGCAACGCGGTAGCCCATGTCGTGGATGATACGGATACCGTTTTCGCTGTAACGCGCCGTCGCGTCGCGATACCAGACCGGCTTGGCGACCGACGCCCTCGACATGGCATCAACGCCGCCCTGAATCTCGCTGCGGATACCCGCTTCCGATCCGGCGGTTTTCAGCCCGAACATGGTCGGCTGGTTATCGATCGCTGGAACATGGTTCAGCCCATGGTTTTCAAGCTCAAATAGATCAGGGTGCGCCTTCATGACGGCAAGCGCCTCGGCATTGCGCCGCATCCAGCGGGCAGTGACAAAGATGGTTGCCGGAATGCGGTTTTCAACCAGCGTATTCAAGATGCGCAGGTCCGTCTGGCCCGAACAGGCGTCGAGTGTCAAAGCCACCTGCGGCGAAGCAGAGCCTCCCTTGGCAATGTAAAGTTTTGGCTCGACGAACGACGCCTGATCCTTGGCCGTTGCAATACCCGCAGGGGCGACCAGAAGAAGAGCAGCGATGATTGCAGAAGCTGAGCGCACAATATCTACCAATAATGAGGATTTCGCGCAGCTACACGCGCAGATCGCGTCCAAAATGCGGCATTGGCCCCACGAGCGGGGCCAATAACACTACTTTTTCTTCGCTGATGCCTGTGCAGCGGCCAGACGGGCAATCGGCACACGGAATGGCGAGCAGGATACATAATCGAGGCCCGTCTCTTCACAGAAGTGAATGGAAGCCGGATCGCCGCCATGTTCGCCGCAGATACCAAGCTTGATATCCGGGCGGGTTGCCCTGCCCTTTTCCACGCCGATGCGCACCAGTTCGCCCACGCCATCCACATCGATGGAAACGAACGGGTCCTGCTCGATAATGCCCTTCATCTGATAGGTCATCAGATAGGATGAGGCATCGTCACGCGAGATACCGAAGGTCGTCTGCGTCAGATCATTGGTGCCGAAGGAGAAGAACTCTGCCACTTCGGCAATCGAATGGGCGCGAACAGCGGCGCGCGGCAGCTCGATCATCGTACCGACAAGATAGTTGATCTTGATATCCGCTTCCTTCATCACATCGGCGGCAACCGCATCAATGCGGGCCTTGACGAAATCAAGTTCAGCACGAAGGCCGACCAGCGGCACCATGATTTCAGGCTCGATAGGCGCACCGGTTGCTTCGGCAGCCTGAATGGCCGCTTCAAAGATTGCCCTCGCCTGCATTTCGGCAATTTCCGGATAGGAAATGGCAAGGCGGCAGCCGCGATGCCCGAGCATCGGGTTGAACTCATGCAGGCTGTCGGTTCGCTCCTGCAATTTCTGCGGGCTGATCTTCATGACAGCCGCAACATCGGCGACTTCCTCCTCGGTCTTCGGGAGGAACTCGTGCAGCGGCGGATCAAGCAGGCGAATGGTAACAGGCAAGCCGTTCATGATTTCAAAGAGTTCCTTGAAATCAGCGCGCTGCATCGGCAGCAGCTTGTCGAGTGCCGCGCGGCGCCCCTTTTCATTGTCGGCCAGAATCATCTCGCGCATGGCAAGAATCCGGTCGCCATCAAAGAACATATGTTCAGTACGGCAAAGGCCGATGCCTTCTGCACCGAATGACCGCGCCATACGGGCATCGGTCGGCGTGTCGGCATTGGCGCGCACCTTCATGCGGCGCGTGCGATCGGCCCATTCCATGATCTTGGCAAAATCGCCTGAAAACTCGGGCTGCAGCATGGGCACAGCGCCCTTGAGCACCTGTCCGATACCGCCATCAATAGTGATGATATCGCCCTTTTTCAGAAGCACACCGGCGGCGAGCAGCGTTTCATTGCGATAGTCGACGCGAAGCGAGCCCGCACCCGAAACGCAGGGCTTGCCCATGCCACGCGCCACCACGGCCGCATGGCTGGTCATGCCGCCGCGCGTGGTCAGGATAGCCTCGGCGGCGTGCATGCCGTGAATGTCTTCCGGGCTGGTTTCAATGCGCACGAGAATGGCCTTGCGGCCCTCGGATTTCAGCTGTTCGGCATCCTCAGACGAGAACACGATCTCGCCCGTTGCCGCACCCGGCGAGGCCGGAAGGCCGCTGCCGATGACATTGCGCTTGGCTGACGGGTCGATGGTCGGGTGCAAAAGCTGATCCAGCGACGCCGGATCAATGCGCAGCACTGCCTCTGCCTGACTGATCAGGCCTTCATTGGCCATTTCGACCGCGATTTTAAGCGCTGCCTTGGCGGTGCGCTTGCCCGAGCGCGTCTGCAACATCCACAGCTTGCCGTTCTCGATGGTGAATTCGAGATCCTGCATGTCGGTATAGTGCTTTTCCAGCCGGTCCGACACGGCGCAGAATTCGGCGAAGGCAGCCGGCATCAGCTTTTCCAGTGAAGGCTTGTCGGAACCTGCCGCAATGCGCGCATCTTCGGTGATGTTCTGAGGCGTCCTGATGCCCGCAACCACGTCTTCGCCCTGCGCATTGACCAGAAACTCGCCATAGAGCTTCTTTTCGCCAGTGGATGGATTGCGTGTGAAGGCAACGCCCGTTGCCGAACGCTCGCCCATATTGCCGAACACCATGGCCTGAATATTAACCGCCGTGCCCCAGCTTTCCGGGATATTGTGCAGGCGGCGATAGGTGATCGCGCGGGCATTCATCCAGCTGGAGAATACGGCACCGATAGCACCCCACAGCTGCTTTTCCGGGTCCTGCGGGAATGGTTCTTCCAGCTCTTCCTCGATTTTGGCTTTGTAGAGATCGATAACACCCTTCCAGTCATCGGCTGTAAGTGCCGTGTCGATCTCGACGCCGAGATTGGCCTTGGTATCCTCAAGGATTTCCTCAAAGACAGAATGGTCAAGCCCCATCACCACATCAGAATACATCTGGATGAAACGGCGATAGCTGTCATAGGCAAAACGCGGATCGCCGGATTCGCGGGCGATGGCTTCCACCGTCTCGTCATTGAGGCCGAGATTGAGCACCGTATCCATCATGCCGGGCATGGACGCGCGCGAGCCGGAGCGCACTGAAACGAGCAAAGGTTTTGCTTTATCGCCGAAATCGCGACCCGTCACCTTGGCAATGTGGCCAAGCGCTGTCTTCACGTCCGTCTCAAGCGTATCGGGATAGCGGCGGCCATTGTCATAAAACCAGCTGCACACCTCGGACGTAATGGTAAACCCTGGGGGGACCGGTAGACCAAGCGCGCACATCTCCGCCAGATTGGCACCTTTGCCACCAAGAAGATTGCGATCACCGGCGGAGCCTTCCGCCTTGCCGTCACCGAATGTGTAGACCCACTTCACCATTGCAGCCTCCCTGCCGCCGTCCATGTGCCGCAAAGCACTGATGAAGGTCTATTCGATAGAAAAGGCAAGCACCATCAAAAAATGCTGCATTGCACCATTCAAATCGATTAGCAGGGTAAATCCGCGTTAATCTTTGAAATCCTTCGTCATTTCAAGCTTGAAGCAGTGTGAGTGAATTCGTGGTTCGTGGTTCGTGGTTCGTGGTTCGACATAACAACCATGAGGGAGAGTGAGGATGCAACGATAATTACCAACATTGCAGAACTTGACTCCTTGCAAACCGCCTGCTCCGTCATCCTCGGGCTTGACCCGAGGACCCACGGCTAAGGCGTTCAAACAAGTCTGAATGCTCCACGCTGTTAAATTGTGGGTCCTCGGGTCAAGCCCGAGGATGACGGAGATGGAGATAACCTACCAGTTAAACTATTGTTTAACTCGCCTCGCGCAGTTGTTCGGCAGTCTGGAGATCGACCGATACCAGCTGGCTGACGCCCTGCTCGGCCATGGTGACACCGAACAGGCGGTTCATGCGGGCCATGGTGATCGGATTGTGGGTGATGACGACAAAACGCGTCTCGGTTGAGGCGGCCATCTCGTCCATCAGATTGCAGAAGCGCTCGACATTGTGGTCATCGAGCGGGGCATCCACCTCGTCGAGCACGCAGATGGGTGCGGGGTTGGTGAGGAACACCGCAAAGATCAGTGCCATGGCCGTCAGTGCCTGCTCGCCGCCAGAGAGCAGCGTCATGGTCTGCGGCTTCTTGCCGGGCGGGCGAGCGAGAATTTCAAGGCCGGCTTCCAGCGGATCTTCCGATTCGATCAGTTGCAGCTCTGCCGTACCACCACCGAAAAGGTGGGTGAAGAGCCGCTGGAACTGGGCATTCACCACTTCGAACGCCGCAAGCAACCGCTCGCGGCCTTCGCGATTGAGGCTCTGGATCGCTTGACGCAGTTTTTTGACCGCCTCGATAATGTCTTCGCGTTCGCTGACAATCGCCTCAAGCCGCGATGACAGCTCTTCCTGTTCTTCCTCGGCACGCAGGTTGACCGCGCCAAGGCGCTCGCGCTCGATCTTGAGCCGCTCCAGATTGCGATCCGTCGCATCAACGTCGGGCAACGGATCATTGGGGCCAAGGCCGGTCAACTTCATTGCTTCGTGCGGGGCGCAGTTCAGCGCCTCGGCAATACGGGTTTCGGCGTCCTGGCGGCGTTCCTGCGCGGCGGCAAGGCGCTCTTCCGACCGCGCCCGGCCCTCGCGCGCCGTGGCAAGCGACTGGATGGCATCGGTGGCGGCGCGGTCCAGCTCCTGCTGGCGTGCCTCGGCAACGGCAAGCCGGTCTCCGGCTTCCTTGCGCAGGGCTTCGGCTTGCGACAATTGCGACAGCAGCGCCCGGTTGCGTTCGGCAATTTCATCGGGGGCATCGACCAGATCGGCAAATTCTTCTTCGGCTTCCTGACGGCGCTCGGTCAGGGATTCAATCTGACGATCGGCATTCTGCGCGCGGTCATTCCAGCTTTTGCGCTCAAAGCCGATGGATTCAAGCCGCCGCATACGGTTCTCGGCTTCGCGGCGCAACCCTTCATGCGCAGCACGCGCCTCGGCAAGAGTGGCACGATCCGTCATGACCTCGGTGGTCAGTTCCGCAAGCCGTATGTTGACTTCTTCAAGATCCGGCGCGCGGGCCAAACGATCCTCGGCTTCAAGGAATTGCTTCTGCGTTTCGGCCAAGGTTTCGGCGAGGCGTGATTTGCCTTCATCCAATGCGGCGCGACGGCTGGAAAGCTGCCCGGCAGCACGTTCGGCAGCGGCCAGTGCCTCGCGCGCATCGCTGACACCACGCTGCATGGCACGCCAATGGTCACGGGCGGTGCGTTCATTTTCGACGGACTGGCGCACGGCAGCTTCCGCTGCGGCAATAGCTGCTTCCGCCGCACGCAAGTGCTTCGTTGCCTCGACCACTTCGATATCAAGTTCGGCAAGGCGGTTTTTCTGGGCCAGACGCTGTGCGGCGGGTGTCGGCGCATCGGCGCTCGCCGTATAGCCGTCCCAGCGCCAGAGCGCACCTGATTGGCTCACCAGCCGCTGTCCGGGTTTCAAGGATGTTTGCAGCCGTGCGCCATCAGCCTCATCAACAATGCCAATCTGGGCAAGACGGCGAGCCAGCTGGCGCGGTGCCTTGACCACGCTCGCAAGCGATTTGAGACCTGACGGCAAGGCGGGATCATCGCCAGCCCCATCCACATCCCCCAGAAAACCGGGGCGCTGCGATCAACAGGCGCGTCCAGATCTTCACCCAAAGCCGCACCAAGGGCGATTTCAAAGCCTTTTTCAACCTTGACCGCCTCAACGACAGCGGGAAACAGATCGGAACCACCGACATTGATCATTTTTGCCAAAGTCCGGGCTTCGGTCTCAATGCGGTTCAAATTGCTGCGGGTATCCTGCACGGGCTGGCGCAACTGCGCTTCATCGCGGCGCGCCGTTTCAACGGCAGCTTCAGCGGCCAGCGCAGCTTCCTCAGCATGTTCGAGCGTGGCTTCCGCCGTTTCGACCAATGCCTGCTTTTCGATGGGATCGGCAAGGGCGGCGATCTGCGCGGTAATCCCAGCAAGATCACGCTCCACATCGCCCATCTGACGGACGAGACGCTCGCGGCGCTCGGCACTTTCACGCAGATTGCGCTCAACCTGTGCCCGTTCTGCGGTCGCCTCGGCGCGCTCGGCTGTCACCTTGGCAAGTGCAGCCTCGCTTTCCCTCAGCTTGGCATCGGCCCGCTCAAAATCAGCACGGGTTTCCAGCTCGTGCTCACCCGCATTGGCATTGTCTTCATTCAGCGCGCGCTCTTCGGCATCGAGACGAGCGATAATATCCGCATTGTCGCGCACCATCTGTTCTTCGCGGGCAATATCTGATGTGAGCTGGGCAAGGCGCTTTTCCAGTTCCGACTGGCGGGCACGGATGCGCTGGGCTTCTTCATCGATCTGTGAGCGGGCAATGGTCAGGCGCTGCAATGCCGCAGCGGCCTTGGCCTCCGCCTCACGCAGATCGGGCAGTTTGTGCGCGCCGATCGCCTGTTCCCTGGCCGCATTCATCTGAACCTGCGCAAAATCGCCGACGCCCGATGTGGCCGCTGATAGGGCCGATTGCGCCTCGGCTTCCTGATTTTTGGCAACAGCCCATTTCAGATGCAGAAGAATGGCTTCCGAACGACGAATATCCGCCGACAGGCTCTTGAAACGGTTGGCCTGACGCGACTGCCGTTTCAGGCTCTCAATCTGAGTTTCAAGCTCGCCAACGACATCTTCCAGCCGTTCCAGATTTTGCTCTGCGGCCCGCAGGCGCAATTCCGCCTCATGGCGACGGGTATGCAGACCCGAAATGCCTGCGGCCTCTTCCAGAAGCGCACGGCGTGCCTGCGGCTTGGCCTGAATGAGTTCACCGATACGGCCCTGCCCGACCATGGAAGGCGAGCGCGCGCCCGTTGACTGGTCCGCAAACAGCAGTTGCACGTCCTTGGCGCGGGCGTCCTTGCCATTGATGCGGTAGACCGATCCCGCTTCGCGCTCGATACGGCGCGAGACCTGCAATTCATCGGCATCGTTGAAGCTTGCCGGGGCGCTCCGGTCCTGATTGTCGAGAAAAAGCGTCACTTCAGCCGTATTGCGCGATGGGCGCGTGCCGGAACCGGAGAAAATGACGTCATCCATGCCGGATGCGCGCATGTTCTTATAGGAGTTTTCGCCCATAACCCAGCGCAGGGCTTCGACCAGATTGGACTTGCCGCAACCATTAGGGCCGACAACACCTGTCAGCCCGCCTTCAATGACGAATTCGGCGGGCTCGACAAAGGATTTGAAACCAAGAAGGCGGAGTTTTGTGAAGCGCATCAGACGGCCCTTCCCCAAAACGCCATAGGAACGGACGCGGTTGGGCGGCCGCCAGATTTCAACAGGCAGCTATCAGAGTAGACCGTCGATAATCGCTGACATTTCGTCAACCGATAGGGCTCCTGCATACTTCGTGCCGTTGATGAAGAATGTCGGTGTGGCATTCACGCCGAAATCCTTGGCTCCGCGGTCACGCGATGCATTCACATCATCCAGAAGTTTTTGGTTCGTCAAGCAAGCGTTGAACGACTCCTGTGTAAAACCGGCCAATTTGGAGATTTGCAGCAAAGGTTCTACCGCATTTGCCGATGCAGCCCACTGTTCCTGCTGTTTGAACAGCACATCAACCAGCGGATAATAGCGGTCCTCGGGGGCGCAGCGGGCGAGCATGAAGGCAGCGGCAGCGCGCGGATCGAACGGGAATTCGCGCAGGATGAGCTTTGCCTTGCCGGTGTCGATGTATTTTTCCTTGATGGTCGGCAGCGTTGCAACGGTGAAATGCGCGCAGTGCGGGCAGGTCATGGATGCATATTCGATGATGGTGACAGGCGCTTCGGCCTTGCCCAGCACGATATCTTTCAGCGGGCCCTGCTCCAGAAGCTTGGCCGGATCGATCTTCCCGGCAGCCTCAGGGATTTTCACATCGGATGGTACAGGTGTCGAAGCGGCAGCAGCGGGCTTTGCCGCATCTTCTGACCATGCCTGGTTGCCCGCAGTTGCAGCGAGCGCCGCCGTCGATACGGCCGCGAGGGTCAGAATGTTTCGGCGTGTCAGCATTTCGGTCATAAGGATCACCTGTCTCCGGTGTTGATTATGCGTTGATTGACTCATTAGAGCCCCATGGCAGTCTCTTTAAGGCAGAGCTTGCATTCTGTCTTTGAATTTTTCGTGATCTGAACGGGAATAAAATCAAGTCAATGCGATATCGGGTTGTAGTTGGGTTGGAGACGGTGGGCTGATTAAACAAAGACCACGCAGGAGGCACCACCTCACCCTCCCCCAAGGTGGGGAGGGTCGGACCGCAGGTTCGGGGTGGGGGGATGAATTGGCACATCTGTTGAATCGTCATGTCCGAGCAGTTACCCCCCACCCCGCTGCTGCGCAGCGACCCTCCCCACGTAGTGGGAGGGTAAGAGAGCCACATTCTGCAACTTAGGTGGTTCTGCAACCTTTGTGATTAGCGCTTTAAAGGTGATTTGCCTTCTGCATATTCAAACGGTTCGCTTGGTTCATGATCAAGGAATAGCAGTGGTGGATTATCCCGCCTGCTTTACATGGCTGATGATATGAACCCGGTTTTGTTTATCCCGATGCACGGAATAAACCAGTTCGCCATCAAGCCCTGCCCGCTTGCTGTCGATCCTGAACCGCAACGTCAGCGCCACCAGCCCCAGCATGAAAGCTGGTGGCACGATCAGCCACAGCACCTTCAGCAAGTCCGAGAGTGATTGGTATGTGTCGAAAAAATCCTGCCAGAAGTTATAATCAGTCATGCGCACTCCCTTATCCAAGAGGAAAGTGGTCACCCGAGGATTATCCTCTGGTGACCGGGAGAGTTAGAAAGCCGCCCACGGACGACCGCCACGACCTTTAAGCCGAAGCTCTGGACATACGTCGCAGCCTCCCCGGCCATACGACTGAGGAGGTGTCTTTGCGGTCGACACCGACCGCTGCTGGAAGAGGATTCTAGGCCCCAAGACCAATCCATTTCGATCGGCCTCATTGCAGACCATAGTGGGAAAGATGAACGGGTGGAAGAGGTTAGAGTATCAGTTCGCAGGGTTATTAGTGGGCGGGGCGTGTGGTTCGTGGTTCGTGGTTCGACATAACAACCATGAGGGAGAGCGGTGGATGCAACGATAATCGTAAAGATTGCAGAACTTGACTTGCCGCAACTCACATCTCTCCGTCATCCTCAGTCCTCGGGTTTAACCCGAGGATGACGGAGAGGGGTGGGTTGCAGGGAGCCAAGTTCTGCAACTATTGCGCTACACCTTTATGTGCTGCAACCTTTGCGATTCGCATTACATCCACCCAAGCCCCTCATGGTTATTATGTCGAACCACGAACCACGCGCCCCAACGCCTCCATCAAACTAGCGCTTGATCTTTTCCGCGTGGATACTCTGGCCCAGTCGTTCCAGTGCTTCGCGCAGGCTGTCATCCTCGATGGCTTCCACCACGCGGCTGATCTTGCCCTTGGTGGCAGCATCAACAGGTGGCAGGGCGCGCCGCTTGGGAGCGGGCATGGTGATCGCCTTCTGCTCGATCTTGATGCGGCCAACGGCGGCAAATCCCAAAAATGCGTTGACGCGGCTGATGATTTCACCCGTTTCGTGCTGAATACGCATGGCCGTAAAGCCCTGACAGGCGATCACCAGCGTTGCGGGCTGGAACGGGTCGTCTTCATGCGCGCGGCGTGGCCAGAGCAGTTTCAGCGGGCGTGACTGATCGCCAAGGGCGGGGCCAACCACTTCTTCCCACGCCTGAACGAGTTCAATCGTGATACCGGCGCGCTTACGCAGGACAGGATCGAGGATGCCCGATGCGGGATCGGCCAGTGGCCGGAATCCTCTTTGCCTGCGGTCATCGCTCATTATGTTGTTTGCCTTGCGCTTTGTATGAATGTTTCAGCGGCCATTATAGCCGCGAAACCACTCAACAAACAAAGGAATACCCTCTTCCAGCGTCGTCATCGGGCAAAAGCCCAGATCGCGTGTGGCAAGATCGATGTCGGCAAACGTGCGCTCGACATCAGCTGGCGGCATTGGTTCGAACTTTTTGATGGCTTTCCGACCCACAGCCTGTTCGATGATCTCAATAAAGCGCAGCAGGGCCACCGGATTATTATTGCCAAGATTATAAACCGGCGCGGTTTCATCGGGATTGGTCAGGATGCGATTGATCGCACCCAGTACACCGCTGACAATATCGTCGATGAAGGTGAAATCGCGCGCCATCTTGCCGTGATTATAGACCTTGATCGGTTCGCCCTTTGAAATGGCATCGGTAAAGAGCCATGGCGCCATATCGGGGCGGCCATAGGGGCCGTAGACGGTGAAGAACCGCAAACCCGTGGACGCGACCTTGTGAACATGGGCATAGGAATAGGCCAGCAATTCCGCCGACCGCTTCGTCGCCGCATAGACGGAAACCGGGTTGTTGACCGGATCGCTTTCGGAAAATGGCACTTTGGTATTGGCACCATAGACCGATGATGAACTGGCATAGACAACAGGCGGGCGTTTTGGCATGACGCGCGCCTGTTCGAAAACCGTCACCTGTCCATGCACATTGGCATCGACATAGGCAGCAGGATTTTCAACCGAGTAACGCACACCAGCCTGAGCCGCCAGATGCACGATGACATCCGCATCCATGTCCCGGGCAATGGCGGCACGCAATTCTTCAGGTTTAGCGATATTGGCCCTGATAAAACGGATACCGGGCAGACCTTCGAGCGCTGACAGGCGCGTTTCCTTGAGAGCGACCTGATAGTAATCATTGAGATTGTCGATGGCGACGACCTCGAAACCTTCACTGGCCAGCCGCCTTGCCACGTGAAAGCCGATAAAGCCTGCCGCTCCGGTAACAATCGCTTTCATTTCAATACTTTATCCCAAACACCCATTATTATTATGCAGCCAGAGCGGCCTTGTCATCTTCGGCACGGTCGGCGATTTCCCGCATCGACAGATAGGGCATAGTGCCGGAAACCGAAGAAATGAGAAGCGTCATATAGATGAAAACCGCATCAGTGGCATCGTGACCGAACATGATGCCGAACATGCCCGTTATCACATAACTGGTAACGAGCAGCAGCGAAAGCGCCGTCATCAGATCACGCCCCGGTCCGGGTTCTTTCAACCTTGCCGCAACAATAGGCGCAGATAACAGCAGGAGCAGCGCGAGGATACCTAACACGCCACCGTCAACAGCAGCATTCAGAAACCCATTATGGACATGGGTGAAGGTCATGTATTTCTCAACAGGCAGTTCCAGAGCTTCATTGACAGACCGCATGCGATTTTGCGGACCCTGCCCGATGAGAGGTGACGCAAGGAATGCCTTCTCGGCACCGCTCCACAGCTGAATCCGGGCGCCCAGCGAACTCATATTGTCAGGCTTTTCGTCGAGTTGGACGATATCAATCTGCAAGGCGCGGTAACGGTCAAGGATTTTGGGTATCGCGGCCAAGGCCACCACAACAAGCAAAAGTACCATCAGAACTTTTGCCGTTTTATTGATCGTCGGCAATGTCTGACCGCGCAGATACCAAAACAGGATGGCGCAATGAACGGGAATCACCAGCCATGCGGAACGGGTTCCGGAGAGAAACGCGCAAATTATACCGCAGGTGAAACCGGCAATTGCAATTATGCGTTCGGTTCTGCTTTCTGAATGGACATTGAGCAGTGAAATACTGCCGAAAAGAACTGCGAAAAGTCCGAACACAGCAGCATTGCCTGCACCGCCTGCTGCCCGGCTCTCAATAAACAGCACTTGAATAATGCTGTAGATCAGAGCCCCAATCATCCCGATGCCTGCACCTGTGACGAAAAACGGTATGAGACGCCCCTGCAAACTCACTCTGAGGCGAGGGATAAGTGCCCATACCGCCAGAAACGGGATCATTTTCAGGAGATATTCGCCGCCCTTTGTCAGATTGGGGCTGAGAACAACGGTGAGAGCCGTGATCAGGACATAGGTGGTGAAAATCCATGCAATGACACGATCCTGCCGCGTCATCTGATACGGATAGCGCTTCAGGCTCAGCGAGATGATCGCCCAGAGGAATGCACAAACCAGTGTCACCGAGGTTCCACTGACCAGCAAACCCGGGAAAAGCGCGAACAGAAACGTGAATATACGATTGTTCCTGTCGATACCGATCAAGCGCCCTTTTGTGGGAAGCAGCAGGGCGTTGGTCAACTGAACTGGAAACATCTATGAATCCGAATATTCTTGAATTTGCGATCGCAACCGTTTCATAAGAAATGTCACACCACTTCCCTGTAAAGCAGTTTTGGATTGATGCAACCTATAACGACTAAACTGCTACTATGGTATAATTCCCACCATCGAATTTTACCCTGGCGCATAACGCCTGATGATCACAAGTCAGGAATTGTGGCTGACCCCTATCGCATCTGGCTGTCGGAAATCATGCTTCAACAGACAACCGTTGAGGCCGTAAAGCCCTATTTTCTTGCCTTTACCAGCAAATGGCCGACCATATCGGCCCTCGCTGCGGCCACTCAGGACGATGTGATGCGGGCATGGGCCGGGCTTGGCTATTATTCCCGCGCCCGCAACCTGAAGAAGTGCGCCGATATTATTGCGGCCAATTTTGACGGGCATTTTCCTGATGATCTTGCCCAGCTCAAATCATTGCCGGGAATTGGCGATTATACCGCAGCAGCCATTGCATCCATCGCCTTTGACAAACCGATTGCGGTTGTTGACGGCAATGTCGAGCGCGTCATTACACGGCTCCATGCCTTGGCCACGCCGTTGCCCGCCGCAAAACCCGAGATCCGGCGATTGATGCAATTGCTGACACCGGACAAGCGCCCCGGCGATTTTGCGCAAGCCATGATGGATCTCGGTGCGACGATTTGCACACCCAGGCGCCCGGCCTGCGTGATTTGTCCGCTCAACGACAATTGCGAGGCGCTTAAAACCACCGATCCGGAATTTTTCCCTGTAAAGGCACCCAAAAAGAACAAGCCAGTTCGTCTTGGTGCGGCGTTCGTGGCAATTTCAACCGAGGGTGAAGTCTATCTGCGCGGACGGGCACAAACGGGATTGCTCGGCGGTATGGCTGAGGTACCGACAACAGAATGGACATCGCGGGTCGACGGCGAAACCGGTGTCGAGGCTGCGCCGTTCAACGCAAAATGGCTGCCCAGCGGTTCGATCACCCATATTTTCACGCATTTCGAACTGCAGCTGACGATCTTTCGGGCAGAGAATATTCAAAAACAGGCCAGCAATGATGGCTGGTGGATACGCATTGAAAATTTGGGCGGCGAGGCATTGCCGACGGTCATGAAAAAGGCCATTGCTGCCGCGATACCGGATGCTTTCGAGAAGAGAAGGAAAGAGGCATGACACCCGTCAAACACATCGTTTTCGACATCGGACAGGTTCTAATTCACTACGATCCCGATGTTGCTTTTCGCAGTGTCATCCCTGATGAAACCGAGCGTAAATGGTTTTTCGAAAACATCTGCACCCATGAATGGAACCTTGAACAGGATCGTGGCCGCAAATGGGCTGATGCCGAAGCGCTGCTGATTGCCGATTTTCCTGACCGGGAACATCATATTCGCGCTTTCCGGCAGAACTGGCACCAGATGATCACCGGTTCGATTGATGATAGCGTCGTGATCATGCGCAAGCTGATCGCTGACGGGCATGATGTGACCATGCTGACAAATTTTGCGTCCGATACGCTGCGTGAAGCCTGGCAGCGCTTCCCCTTCCTGACCGAAAGCCGCGGCGTGACCATTTCCGGTGATATCGGTCTGATCAAGCCTGACAAGGCGATCTACGACCACCATGTTGCAACGTTTGGGGTTGATCCTGCTGCAACGCTCTTCATTGACGACAGCGCGAAGAATGTCGCTGGCGCGCAGGCTGCCGGCTGGCAGTCAGTGCAGTTCATCAATCCGCAGACGCTGCGCGCAGACCTCGATCGTCTCGGCATTCGCGTGTGAACCAGAACGACGAAACACCCAAGGCAGCAACCTTGGGCGTTTCGAGATCAGAGCGGCACTGGAGGTCTCGTCCGATCAGATTACGGGTTAGATGCCAGCGGACGCCATTCCGTCGCGGACCTGCTTGCGCAGTTCATCAATGGGTTTCAGCTTGCCGTCTTCTTCATAGTGCCAGAACGTCCAGCCATTGCAGGCATCAAAGCCTTGCACCTTGGCGCCCATGCGGTGAATTGATCCCGCATCGCCATTGCTGGAAACAGTGCCGTCGGCCCGTACAATAGCGGCGTGACGCTGGCGCGCATCGCTCAAAACCACACCCGGTTTGAGCAATCCCGCTTCAACGATGCTGCCAAAGGCAACCCGCGGTTCGGCGCGCTTGCCGGTCATGACCTTGAGTTCGGCCCCGCCGAGTTCCTCAACCGAGGCAATCCGGCTCATCGCCGCGTCGATATATTTCTGCTCACGTTCAACGCCGACAAAATGGCGGCCAAGGCGTTTGGCGACCGCGCCGGTTGTTCCTGATCCGAAGAACGGATCGAGAATGACATCGCCGGGTTTGGATGAAGCCATGAGAACACGGGCCAAGAGGGCTTCCGGCTTCTGTGTCGGGTGGACTTTGTCGCCATTCTCATCTTTCAGACGCTCCGCACCGGTGCAGATGGGAAACAGCCAGTCTGATCGCATCTGCAGATCGTCATTGGCAGCCTTCATCGCTTCATAGTTGAAGGTGTAGCCCTTGCCCTTCTGGTCGCGCGACGCCCAGATCATGGTTTCATGCGCGTTCTGGAAGCGGCGGCCACGGAAATTCGGCATAGGGTTGTTCTTGCGCCAGATGACATCATTGAGCATCCAGAATCCAAGATCCTGCATGATGGCGCCGACGCGGAAGATGTTGTGATAAGAGCCGATGACCCAGATCGTGCCATTCGGCTTCAGCACGCGGCGGCAGGCCAGCAGCCAGGCGCGGGTAAAGGCATCATAGGCCTGAAAACTGTCGAACTGGTCCCAATGATCATCGACAGCATCGACCTTCGACTGATCCGGGCGATGCAGATCGCCATCAAGCTGCAGATTATAGGGAGGATCGGCAAAGATAACATCAATCGAATGGTCAGGGAGACGATTGAGGGCGGCAACACAGTCGCCTTTGAGGATCGTGTCGAGCCAGGACGATTGCGGTGCAGCCTGGGGCAGGTCATTGACGAGACGAACAACGGACATGGGATACTCGATTACTGGAGACGCGTTACTGAACTGTCCTTATGGTTACCGAGCAGGGTAAACATCGCGTTAAAGCCAATCGATATCTCCCGCGATATCTCTGACCGGTGCGCTTTTCTTTGACGCCCCGGCAATAAGAGTGTAGTCGATGCCGGTAATCCCCCAAGCTTGACCCAAAGCTGCTCAATGCAGCTATTTTTCACGAACAGGTATGACGGAATGGAACCCCAGCTGATTATTTTCGACTGCGATGGCGTGCTCGTCGATTCAGAGATACTCGCCGCTGAAGTCGAATCGAAACTGTTGACAGAGTCGGGTTATCCGATCGAACCGGAGGTTCTTGCCGAACGCTTCGCCGGACTGACCTGGACCGACATTCTCATTCAGGTGGAAAAGGAATCCGGTGTACCCATCTCCGCCTCGCTGATTGAAGAAACAACGCGCCAGATGGATCACAAGCTGCGCAATGAACTGAATGTCATCGATGGTATCGAGCAGGTCGTTGCCGCTCTGAAATATCCCAAATGCATAGCGTCGAACTCGACCAGCGCTGCATTGAAGATGATGCTGGAGCAGAGCACGCTCTATGATCTCTTCGCCCCGAACATTTTCTCGGCACGCGAAGTGGGAAGCCAGAAGCCAAAGCCTGCCCCTGACGTTTTCCTGTTTGCGGCAAAGCATTTCAATGTCGAACCCGCCCGCTGCATCGTGATCGAAGATTCGTCGCACGGCGTCCATGCGGCAGCAACTGCGGGAATGCGTGTTATCGGTTTTACCGGTGGTGCCCACACCTATCCGGGTCATGCGGACAAGCTGACCGATGCGGGCGCGGAAACCGTCATCAGCCGTCACCGCGACCTGCCCGCCGTTCTCGACGCGATGGCCGTCTGGTCCGAGGCTGTTTGAACTGATGTGCAAAGAATAAACTGGCGCCGTTCAAAAGCGATGCCTTCACCAAAGAAAAAGGCGGCCAATCGGCCGCCTTCTTTTTTACTTCTTCTTTTTGGTTTTCGTCTTTGCCTGCGTGTCATCCGGACCTTCATCAAATCCGATGAAAATCTGGACTTCCTTTGCTGCGGCTGCCGGAAAGCTGACATTGGGGTCGTTAAAAATGAACTGTGCTGCAGCGGATGTGTCAGTTGCGGAAATCGGCTGCCTGTACAGTTTGGAATAGACGACGTTCGAGCCCTGCATGACTGCGACGCGGATCGGCATGGTCAGTGTGCCGGGGCTGAATTTCGGTCCCGGAACCACCTTGCCCGATATGGCGACATTCATGGTGAGCGCGCCGTCGGCACGCTTGCAAGAACGACTCTGGTCCGCAACCGACGCCTGATAGATCAGATTTTCCGGTGCTTTTGGTGCCTTGCCGTAATTGTTGAAAATCGCTGTACCTTCGCGGATCGTTACCGGCGGGCAGTAGGCGGTTAGTTCCGTGGCCGTGATACGGGCCTGCGCTTCTGCCACGGCCGGGTCCTTTGATGGATCTTTCTGACCGCTTGTGGAGCAGCCTGCAAGCCCCACAGCGAAAATCATGCCGCAAAGTTGATAGAAGGGCAGAGATTTATGTGTTTCTGACTTCATGAACTGAACTTTCCTTGACGAACGAACCTGTTCTATACCAACGGTAAGGTAAGAATACGACGGTGCTTTCCAGCTTTCTGCCACAGGAGTTGGCTGGCTCGCAAGCGCGGTACAAAAGGCGAATGATATGAAATATGCAAGTACTCGTGGAGAAGCGCCTGTTTTAGGCTTTTCCGATGCCCTTCTGGCTGGTCTGGCGCGTGATGGCGGTCTTTATCTGCCTCAGGAATTTCCACAGTTTTCCGCAGATGAGATTCGCGCGCTGCGCGGAAAAAGTTATGAAGAAGTCGCCATCCGTGTTCTGACCCCGTTTATTGCAGGTGATATCGACCAGGCTGATTTCGAACGCATGGTGCATGAAGCCTATGCCACTTTCCGCCACAGCGCTGTCTGCCCATTGGTCCAGACCGATCACAATGAATTCGTGCTTGAACTCTTCCATGGTCCTACCCTTGCCTTCAAGGATGTGGCGATGCAGCTTCTCGCCCGGCTGATGGATTATATTCTCACCAAACGTGACCAGCGCGCGACGATTGTCGGTGCCACATCTGGCGATACGGGCGGCGCTGCCATCGAAGCCTTCGCCAATCGTGACCGCACCGATATTTTTATTCTGTTTCCGCACAATCGCGTTTCACCGGTACAGCAGCGCCAGATGACGACTTCCGCTGCGTCGAATGTGCATGCACTGGCTATTGAAGGCAATTTTGACGATTGCCAGTCACTGGTCAAAGGCATGTTCAATGATCTGAATTTCCGTGATGCGCTTTCGCTGTCCGGTGTGAATTCGATCAACTGGGCGCGCATCATGCCGCAGATCGTCTATTATTTCACTGCGGCCGTTTCCCTCGGCAGTCCTGATCGTCAGATGTCATTCACGGTTCCCACGGGCAATTTCGGCGATATTTTTGCTGGCTATGTTGCCAAGCGCATGGGCCTTCCCATCGACCGGCTGGTGATTGCCACCAACGATAATGACATTTTGACCCGGACACTGGAAACGGGCAGATACGAAACACGCGGTGTGATGCACACGACCTCTCCGTCCATGGACATTCAGGTCTCCTCCAATTTTGAGCGTCTGCTGTTTGAAGCCCATGACCGGGATGCCGAAGCGCTGCGCCGCCTGATGGGTGGGCTGACGCAATCGGGCAGTTTCACCATTGCTGATGCGCCTTTGAACAAAATCCGCGCCGAATTTGACGCGGGACGCTCGACAAAGGCCGAAACGGCTGTGGCCATCAAGGATGTTCTCGATCAATCGGGTTATCTGCTTGATCCGCATTCGGCGATCGGCATCAAAGTCGCGCGTGAAAAGGTTCAATCTGGAACACCGAGTGTCGTTCTTGCGACCGCTCATCCGGCCAAATTTCCGGATGCTGTTGAGGCTGCAAGCGGCATCCATCCGGCGCTTCCGCTCTGGCTTGGCGACCTCATGCAGCGAAAAGAACACTATACGGTACTTCCCAACGACCTTAAAAATGTGGAAGAGTATGTAAGCCGTCATTCAAGAGCGGCGAAGTAAGGAGCATTGCATGGGCGTTGAAATCAGTCGCCTCTCCAACGGTCTGACGATTGCGACAGAGACGATGCCGCATGTGGAGAGTGTAGCCCTTGGCATCTGGGTCAAGGCAGGATCACGTAACGAGGCGAGCAATCAGCACGGTATTGCCCATCTTCTCGAACATATGGCTTTCAAAGGGACGGAAAACCGCTCCGCCTGGAAAATAGCCGCGGATATTGAAGATGTGGGCGGCGAGATCAATGCCGCTACAAGCGTTGAAACAACCTCCTTCTACGCCCGCGTTCTGCGCGATGACATGCCATTGGCGATCGATATTCTCGCCGACATTCTCAACAGTTCCAAATTCGATGAGGAAGAGCTGGAACGCGAGAAAAACGTCATCATGCAGGAAATCGGTGCGGCGCATGACACGCCCGATGATGTTGTTTTCGACCGGTTCACCGAAACCGCATTCAAGAATCAGACCATTGGCCGGACGATTCTCGGCACACCGGAAACCGTCCAGTCCTTTTCCTCCGCCAATCTGCGCAGCTATATGGATGACCAGTACAGCGCCGAGCGCATGGTGGTTGTCGCGGCAGGCGGCGTCAAACATGACGATTTTGTCCGCGAAGTCGAAAGCCGTCTTGGCTCTTTCCGGGCAAAGACAACGGCGCCAGAGCCGGATATCGCGCATTATGTCGGTGGTGATTTCCGCGAAGAGCGCGAATTGATGGATGCTCAGGTCGTTCTCGGCTTTGAGGGCCGTGCCTATCATGTGCGCGACTTCTATGCCTCGCAACTTCTCGCCATGATCCTTGGTGGCGGAATGTCATCGCGGCTGTTTCAGGAAGTGCGCGAAAAGCGCGGGCTCTGCTATTCGGTCTATGCCTTCCACTGGGGCTTCTCGGATACCGGCGTATTCGGTATCCACGCGGCTACGGGCCGCAATCACCTGAAGAAGCTTGTGCCTGTCATCATCAATGAGCTGCACGAAGCGGCCCGCAATATCGGACAGGACGAGCTAAACCGTGCGCGGGCACAATATCGTGCCAGCCTCCTGATGTCGCATGAAAGCGCCGCAAGCCGCGCCGGCCAGATTGCCCGCCAGTTGCTGCTTTACGGTCATGCGGTTTCGACCGAACAACTGGTGGAGCGCCTGTCCAAGATCACGACCGAGCGCCTGACCGATCTTGCCGGACGGCTTTTCATCGACTCGTCGCCGACCTTGGCTGCGGTTGGTCCCATCGCACCTTTGATGAAATATCAGGATATTCGTCATGGGTTGGCACCGATAACGCCGAGCCAGCGAAAAATAGCGGTCTAACGGCTCAAGCGCCATGATCGCCCTGCCCTTCCTGAAAAGCGCTTCGCTCTCACTGCAGGGCGAAAGGCTTTATTTGCGAGCCCCGCAGGTTTCCGACTATCGGGCCTGGGCCCATCTGCGCGCCCAGAGCCGGGATTTTCTGACGCCGTGGGAGCCGCTCTGGGCCGATGATGATCTGGAGCGCAGTTCATTCCGGCACCGTATCCGTCACTACGACGAAGAAGCGGCGGCAGGAACGGCGCATCCTTTTTTCCTTTTCCACAACTCTGATTCACGTCTTCTCGGCGGCATCACGCTTGGCAATATCCGCCGTGGTGTCGGCCAGAATGGCATGATTGGCTACTGGACGGGCGCACCCTATGCCGGACAGGGCTATATGGGCGAGGCCCTGAGCCTGCTGATATCCCATGCTTTTACCAAAGTAAGGTTGCACCGGCTGGAAGCGGCCTGTATTCCAAGCAATGAAAGATCGATCCGCCTTCTCGAAAAAGCCGGATTTCAGAGGGAAGGACTGCTACGCTCCTACCTCAAAATAAATGGTATGTGGCAAGACCATCTGCTCTTCTCGCTCTTAGAAGACGATGTGCGACGCTAAAATAAAGGTTACATTCGTGGCATCATTGACCGGACTCATGCTGAAAGGCTTATCGAGGATTTTTGTCCTCATCTTTTTGATGACGTCCATGCTCTCCGCCGCCAACGCGTTCGAAACCATCAAGATCACCAAGGAAAGCACCGCTCTCGATCTCTCCAAGGCCGTGGAGATTTACCGGAATCAGGGCGAGACCTTCCAGATTTCTACAGCCCCCGGCACGGATGGCATTGTCCGCCGCATCGAGGTGCAGGCCAATGACAGCCGCTCGACGGGTGACTGGGCGGCATTCTCGCTGGCCAATCCCACCGATGAACAGATCGACCGTCTGATCGTCGCGCCGCATTTCCGTCTGGTCGGATCGGGTTTCATCTGGCCCGACCTCGGTTCGACGCGCATCACCTCGATCACCCCCAGCGAGGGCTTTGCGCTTGACCGGCAGGCCAGTGAAGATGCCGACATCTTTCTTGTCACGCTCAATCCCGGTTCGGTCATTACTTTTGTCGCTGAACTTGCTTCGCCAAACCTGCCGCAGGTCTATGTGTGGGAGCCGAATGCCTATAAGGATACGGTCAATTCCTATACGCTGTATCGCGGTATCCTGCTCGGCATTGCCGGTCTTCTCGCGCTGTTCCTGACCATCCTTTTCGTCGTCAAGGGCACCTCGCTTTTCCCGGCGACTGCGGCCATGGCCTGGGCGGTTCTTGCCTATATCTGCGTGGATTTCGGCTTCTGGAACAAGCTTATCGAGATAACACCCGGCAATGAGCAGATGTGGCGAGCGGGCACCGAAGTGGCGCTGGCGGCGACACTGGTGATCTTCCTGTTCACCTATCTCAATCTCAACCGATGGCATGACAATTTCAGCTATGGCGCTCTGACGTGGATTTTAGGTCTTGGTATCCTTTCCGGCGTGGCGATTTTTGATCCGCCCATTGCTTCGGGTATTGCGCGTTTCTCGTTTGCGCTGACCATTATTGCCGGCATTGTGCTGATCGGCTTCTTTTCGTTCCGAAGTTATGACCGGGCAATCATGCTCATACCGACATGGCTGCTTCTACTTGTCTGGATGATGGGAAGCTGGCTGACCGTATCGGGCATTCTCGCCAATGATATTGTCCAGCCTGCACTTGGCGGCGGTCTGGTGCTGATCGTCCTGCTCATTGGCTTCACGGTCATGCAACACGCCTTTTCCGGCGGCGCTCTGCAGCAGGGTCTGTTCTCCGATGTGGAGCGGCAGGCGCTCGCCATTATCGGTTCGGGCGATATCGTCTGGGATTGGGATGTACCGCGCGACCGCGTTGTCACCACGCCTGATCTCACCAATTTTCTCGGTGCTTCGGCAAGCTCACTGCATGGCGCTGTGCGCAACTGGCTGCCGACCTTGCACGCCGATGATCGCGACCGGTTTCGCACCACGCTTGATGTCATTCTTGAAAACCGGCGCGGGCGCATTTCGCAGACATTCCGCCTGCGCGCCAATGATGGCCATTATTACTGGTACACGCTGAAAGCCCGGCCTGTTATCGGTTCGGATGGTGAAATTGTCCGTTGTGTTGGCACATTGATCGATGTGACCGAGCAGAAAAAGGCGGAAGAACGCCTGCTGCACGATGCGGTGCATGACAATCTGACCGGCCTGCCCAACCGCGAGCTGTTTCTTGATCGCCTTGGTTCTGTCATCACCATGGCGCAGACCGAAAGCAAGATTCGCCCAACTGTCTTCATCATCGACATTGACCGCTTCAAGCAGGTGAATGACGGGCTTGGCATGTCAGCTGGGGATACGTTCCTTTTGACCGTATCACGCCGCCTGCATCGTCTGTTGCGCCCGCAGGACACGCTCAGCCGCCTGTCCGCCGATCAGTTCGGCCTCATTCTGGTATCGGAAGTTGAACCGGCGCGCATTGCCGCCTTTGCCGAAGCGGTCAAACAGGCGATCCGCGCACCGATTGCCTTTGCCAAGCGCGAGATTGTGCTGACCGCTTCGCTTGGTCTGATCACCTGGACATCGGGCAGTTCCGCCTCGCCTGAGGATCTGGTGAAAGATGCCGAGCTTGCCATGTTCCAGGCAAAACGCTTTGGCGGCGACCGGATCGAGCCTTTCCGCCCCGCCTTCCGCGCTGTTGGCAGTGACAAGCTGCAATTGGAATCCGATCTGCGCCGGGCGCTGGAACGCAGCGAAATTCACATTGCCTACCAGCCAATCGTGCGGCTTGAGGACAATACGATAGCCGGGTTTGAAGCCCTCATGCGCTGGGATCACCCGCGCCGGGGCTCGATACCACCGTCCGAATTCATCCCAATTGCCGAAAGTTCCGGCCTAATCGTGCAGCTTGGCCTGTTTGTCATGCAGCACGCGGCGGAAGATCTCGTCAATTGGCAGCGCACCATTGGCGCGACACCGCTGTTCGTCTCGGTGAACATATCAAGCAGCCAGTTGATCCGTCAGGACCTGATTGACGATGTGCGTTCGGTGCTGACGAAAACCCAGATCGATCCGGCGAGCCTCAAACTCGAACTGACCGAATCCCTGATGATGGAAAATCCTGAACGTTCCGCCCATGTGCTTTCGAGCATCAAGGCGATGGGCGTCGGTGTTTCCTTGGATGATTTCGGCACGGGCTATTCGTCCCTCTCCTATCTCACCTCGTTCCCCTTCGACATGATCAAGATCGACCGGTCGTTCCTCAAGGCCGAACAGCCACAGAAGGTGACGCTGCTGCGCTCCATGATCAGCATGGCGCATGACCTTGGGCTTTCGGTTGTCACGGAAGGTATCGAGAACGAAAGCGATGCGCTGCAACTGCGCCAGATGGGCTGCGAATATGCCCAGAGCTTCATGTTCAGCCCGCCATTGACGCTTGATGTGGCAACAAAGCTGCTGCGCGAGCAGTTCCAGCAGTCGAAGGCTTCTTAGGAATTTAATGGATCAGGCGTGTCCGGTCACTCAAGCGTGTCCGGCCACGGTGGCAAGGCGCGAAGGGTCAACGCCCATATGCGCCAGAAGCCGATCATATTTGCTTTCAAGATCCGTATCAAAAAGCAAATCCTGCGGCGCACGGCAGGTCAGCCAGCCATTATTGGCAATCTCGTTTTCGAGCTGGCCTGAAGCCCAGCCTGAATAGCCCAATGTCATCAGGGCACAGCGCGGACCACGGCCGCCTGATATAGCGCGTAAAATATCCACCGTTCCGGTCAGGCAAATCTCTTCCGAGACGGGCATGGTTGAATCGGTCAGATAATCGTCGGAATGCAGGACGAAGCCACGGCGCATCTCAACCGGCCCGCCATTGCGCACGATGAAATCCCGCGTGCAATCCGGCAGCATGATCGCCTGATGCTCATCAAGAACGCCGAGTTGGACGAGAATTTCGGAGAATTCCATTTCCTGCGGGCGATTGATGATCAGTCCCATCGCACCCTTTTCCGAGTGCGCACAGACATAAATGACCGAACGCGCAAACCGGCTGTCATCCATTCCCGGCATCGCCAGAAGGAATTGACCATTCAGAAATCCGGTCTCTTTGTTCGCCGTTCTGAAAATCTCCATCAAATAAAGGTATCAAGGATTGCGTAAATGACAACGGTCTTGCGCAAGGAAATGTAAAAAGAGCCCAATCCGGGCCCTTTCCGCTTCCAAATAACACGTTCCTCACACAGAAATGATGAGCAAATTCTATGATATCCTTGATAAGGCCCTGAAGCCCTGTAAATGTCCGTGCATGAAAATGAACATAATTTTTACAGCTGCCATTGCCATGCTGGCTTTTGTTTCGCCAACACTTGCCGGAAATTCGGACTGGACAAGGACAGCCGGCGGCAGTGTCCGGCTGATTGTCGATAATCCGCAGAAGGGTGCAAGCGAGGTGCGTGGTGCCGTCCAGATCAATCTTGATCTGGGCTGGAAAACCTATTGGCGCGAACCCGGCGATGCGGGTGTGCCGCCGGAACTGGCACTTTCGCAGGAAGGCAATATCAAGAGCTATTCGCTGGGCTTCCCGGCGCCGCACCGGTTTGAAAATGGTGGAGCGAAATCGGCTGGCTACAAAAAGTCCGTTTCCTTTCCGGTTATTCTGACGCTGACTGATCCATCCAAACCGGCGCAATTGAAGGGCCACGCATTTCTTGGTATCTGCGAAGCAATCTGCATTCCGGTTACGGCTGATTTTGACATTACCGTTGACAATAACCCGACAGATGCATTGACCAAGACGCTCGTCAGCGATGCGTTTGCCGCTTTGCCTGACAAGGCTTCCGCCGCCTTCGGTATCAAAAGCGCGGTGCGCCGGGATGATCACGTCAAGGTAACAGTCCAGCTTCCTGTAGATCAGCCGCCGACTGACCTTTTCGTTGCCGGTGAAGGTGGTGTTACATTCGGCATGGCGAAGCTGAAAAGCCACGAGGCTTCAAGCGCCGTGTTTTCCGTTCCTGTTCTTTCGGGCAAGGACAAGAAGTCTGTCACGCTGAACTATACGCTGGTTCAGGGGGAAAAGGCTGTTTCGGGCAAACTCGACGCGCAGGAATAGCACCGAACGCCCTCGACTTTTGCTCATCTACGCCCTATCTGCGTAGAGCAATTTTGTTCATAGGGAGCCAACTCATGACAATCAAGGTAGGCGAGCGTTTGCCGGACGCCACGTTCAAGACGAAATCCGATGACGGTGTCAGCGAAGTGCGCTCCGATGCGCTGTTCAAGGGCAAAAAGGTTGTGCTGTTTGCCGTGCCGGGTGCTTTCACCCCGACCTGCAGCATGAACCACCTGCCGGGTTTTCTTGAAAACCGCGATGCCATTCTGGCCAAGGGTGTCGACACCATCGCGGTTGTTGCGGTTAATGATCCGCATGTGATGGGTGCTTGGGCCAAAGCCACCAATGGCGAAGGCAAAATCCAGTACCTTTCCGATGGCAATGCGACCTTCACCAAGGCTGTCGGCCTCGATATCGACCTTGCCGCCGGTGCCATGGGCGTGCGCTCCAAGCGCTATTCCATGCTCGTTGAAGACGGCGTGGTCAAGGAACTGAACATTGAGGATTCGCCGGGTCAGGCGGTAACTTCGAGCGCGGCTACCCTGCTGGGTCAGCTGTAATCAGCTGCATTCATGAGATAGTCAGAGGGCCGGTTTTCCGGCCCTTTTTAATATCAGCAAGAATTTTAAACCTCCTTCCTTCGATGTCATTTGATTTGGGAATATTGCCGTGTACGATCACGCTTTCATATCTTGGGAGTGCTCGTACCGATGACACCAGATGAGTTGAAGATCGTTCGCCGTGCCTATGCAATGCAGATCGCAGCCATTGCCGGGGCGGCTGACCAAGGCGTCGAAGACGCTTTCGCCAAGGTGCCACGGGAGGAGTTTCTCGGACGGGGACCATGGCAAATCCTGCGTTGGCAACGGCGCTCCTACACACCAACACCAAGTGCCGATCCGGTTTATCTTTATACCAATGACCTTGTTGGCATCCTGCCCGAACGGCACATCAACAATGGCGAACCATCATTGCATGCTTTCCTGCTTGCGCAGGGTGCTCCCCGGGAAGGTGAGCATGTTGTGCATGTGGGTGCTGGCGTTGGTTATTATTCGGCAATCATGGCGCAATTGGTCGGCCCCTCGGGCAAAGTCACGGCCATTGAATATGATCCGGAACTAGCTGAAAAGTCACGCACAAACCTTGCCGCCTATTCCAATGTGACTGTGGTCCAAGGTGACGGAAGCACTGTTGCATTCGACGCTGCCGACCTGATCTACGTGAACGCCGGAGCGACGCGGCCCGCTGATAACTGGCTCGACAACCTCAAAGAAGGTGGAAGGCTGATCCTGCCGCTGACAACCGACAATGGTTTCAGCAGCGACTGGAGCAAGATCAAACAGCGCGGCGCCATGTTTCTGATAACACGCGAAGCGGATGAGTTCCGCGCCAAATGGATATCGCCCGTCGGTATATTCCCCTGTGTGGGCATGCGCGACGAGGCATCGGAAGAGGCTCTCGCCAAGGCATTCGAGCAGGGCGATTACACGCGGGTCACGCGCCTCTACCGGACGGATGATATAGAGGCAGAACGGTGCTGGGTTCGTGCGCCCGGCTGGTCCCTCGCCTATGACTAGGACTTGTTCTTGAATGGCGCCATGCCAGCGCGGGCAAGCTCATCAGCGCGTTCATTTTCCGGATGCCCTGCATGGCCTTTGACCCAATGCCAGATGACCTTGTGGCGCTTGCGCGCCTCGTCAAGGGCCTGCCACAGCTCGGCGTTCTTCACCGGCTTCTTGGCCGCTGTTTTCCAGCCATTGCGCTTCCAGCCCTCAATCCAGCCGGAAATGCCATCACGGACATAGACAGAGTCCGTATAGAGATCGACGGCGCATGGCTCTTTGAGCGCATTGAGCGAAGCAATGGCGGCCATCAGCTCCATACGGTTGTTCGTCGTATCCGCCTCGCCGCCCGAAAGCTCTTTCTCATTGCCGTTCCAGCGCAATACCGCGCCCCAGCCACCGGGGCCGGGATTGCCTGAGCAGGCACCATCGGTAAAAATCTGGATGGACTTCACGAGGCAGCACTCACCGGCAGGAGGCCATATTCTTCGGCTGATCTGATCTGGCGATGGAAGCGCATGCGGCGCACATATTCCATCGGGTCTTTCTTGACGACGAAACTGCCTTCGGGAACCGTCAACCAGTCATAAAGCCGTGTGAGCATGAAACGCAGGGCCGAACCGCGTGCAAGGACCGGCAGGCTTTCCGCTTCCTCTGTCGAAAGCGGGCGCACGGAATTATATCCGCGCAGCAAGGCGGTGCCCTTGGTCAGATTGAACGAATGGTCCTTTTCAAAACACCAGGCATTCAGGCAGACCGCCACGTCATAGGCGAGCAGATCGGTACAGGCGAAATAAAAATCGATGAGACCGGAAAGCTTGTCACCGAGAAAGAAAACATTATCCGGGAAGAGATCGGCGTGAATGACGCCGGTTGGCAGATGCTTTGGCCAATGCGCCTCGAAGAATGCGAGGTCTGCCTCGGTCTCGTTTGCCAGTCCGGGCTCAACCCGGTCCGCATTGTCCTTCGAATTGTTCCACAATGGCCGCCAGCCATCGACGGAGAGCGAATTCTTGCGGCGCATGGGGAAATCCGCGCCCGCTACGTGCATACGCGCCAGCGCCTCGCCCAGAGCATGGCAATGCTGCACGGTGGGTCTGCGCATCCACATGCCTTCAAGGAAGGTAACAATCGCCGCCGGACGTCCTGCAAGCTCGCCGATGCTGGAACCACTTTTCTGCACCACGGGCAAGGGACAGCTGATCCCCTTTCCTGCAAGATGCTGCATCAGGCCGAGAAAGAACGGCAGATCGTTGCTGTTCACCCGCTTCTCATACAGCGTCAGGATGAACGAGCCTTTGCTTGTATGCGCGAGATAATTGGAATTTTCGACGCCTTCGGCAATGCCCTTGTAAGAGAGCAGTTCGCCGATGTCATAGTTCTTGAGAAAATGCGCGAGATCGATTTCGTTGATATCGGTATAGACAGCCATAATCAGTGGGTTCCGTTGACGAAAGCCATATCGCCACTGGTCAGTTCCACATCGCGCAGATCGCGCATGACGTGGAAATTTTCGGTTTCAATGGTTGTTTCGGCAAGTTCGATCGACACGGAATAGCGCTCCGAAAAGGCTTGAATGATTTCATCGACAATGATTTCAGGTGCAGATGCACCGGCGGAAAGGCCAACCGTCGAAATATCGCCAATGGCATCCCAATCGATATCCACTGCCCGTTGCACGAGAAGCGATTGCGAGGCACCCGAGCGCTCAGCCACTTCCACCAGACGCTTGGAGTTGGATGAGTTCGGCGCTCCAACCACCAGAAACAGGTCACAGCCCGGCGCTGCGGCCTTCACCGCGTCCTGCCGGTTTGTCGTGGCATAGCAGATGGATTCGGCCGCCGGTGCCGTCAGATCCGGGAACCGGTTCTGCAGGGCAGCGATGATACCCGCAGTGTCATCGACGGATAGCGTCGTCTGCGTGACGAAGCCCAGATTCTTCGGATCAGCAGGCTGATAATTCTCGGCATCCTCGATGGTCTCGATCAAAGTTACCGCGCCCTCAGGCAATTGTCCCATCGTTCCGATGACTTCAGGATGACCGGAATGGCCGACCAGAATGACATGCCGCCCAAGCCGCTGATGGCGCATGGCTTGCTTATGCACTTTGGAGACAAGCGGACAGGTCGCATCGAGATAAAACAAATTCTTTTGCTCTGCATCTTCAGGCACCGATTTCGGTACGCCGTGAGCAGAGAAGACCACGGGCTGGCTGCGGTGCTCTGCCGGGATTTCGTCGAGTTCTTCGACGAAAACGGCACCGCGCGCCTGTAGACCCTGCACCACATAACGATTGTGGACGATCTCATGCCGGACATAGACTGGCGCACCGTATTTCTTCAGCGCCAGAACCACGATCTGAATGGCGCGATCCACCCCGGCGCAGAATCCGCGCGGTCCGCACAGGCGGATTGTCAGTGGTTTCTTGTCAGCCATGGTCACAGGTCTCGCGGAATTCAAAGCTTTTGATATGCACCTTGGAATTGGGCGGCAATCAGCGGGAAGTCAAGTCCGAAGGTTCAGTTTGTGGTTCGGCAACCCGCTTTCGCCTGATCATGGAGATGATGACAATCGCCAGCAAAGTCGCAGCAAGCCCATACCAGGTCACCGCATATTGCAGATGACTGTTGGGCAGATCGATGATCGTGACGCCGCCAATGGGAAAACCGCCGGGGTTGGGCGTTTTGTCCGCATCGATAAAAAACGGCACCAACTGCTCCGGATTGATGCTGGACTGCGCCGCCATGGTAGGCAGGTCCTTCCAGAAGTAGATGTTCTTGACGAGATCATTGTCCGGCAAGATCGAGGATGGTTTTCCATCGAGCGGGTTGCGGGCAAGACCGGTGACTGTCACTGGCCCCGCAACTTCGCCCTGCTGGCGCGTTGAGGAATTCTTCTGGTCATAGGGCACGAAACCCCTGTTAACAAAAACGGCTCGCCCATCGTCGAGTTGCAGGGGCGTATAGACGAAGTAGCCGGAGTAACCATCATAGGTCGAGAAAAAATGCCGCTCGCGATCATTGAGCAGACGCCCGGTAACAGTAACCGGACGGTATTCGACATCATGCTCCTGCGCCCAGATTTTTTCGATATCAGCCAGCGGCTGCGGCGCGGAATGGGTCCGTGCGGCGATGGTCGCCAGTAGCGCTTCCTTCCATTGCAGGCGCTCCACCTGCCATGTGCCAAGTCCGATCAGGATGGCGAAGAGAAGCGTGCTGAGGATCAGGGTGATCCATGGAAACCGGGTTGGTCTTACGGGCATTGTAACATCACTCATGAGCAGCGGGCATATCAAGCTGCCCCTCCGCAGCTTTATTTCTGTATTGAAGGGCGATCAGAACACCTTTCATCCAGCGCAGGGCCAACAGGCAGAGCACCAGCGCCAGTGGAATCCACAGGATGAAATGGACCCATAGCGGCGGATCAAGCGTTACTTCCATCCACAGCGCAAGCCCGACAACGATAAAGCCGATAAGCAGCATCACCAGCACCGCCGGACCATCGCCCGAATCAATAAAGGAATAATCGAGGCCGCAACTTGAGCACTGTCTTGCGGGCGTCAGGAAACCGTCAAAGAGTTTCCCCTGTCCGCAGCGGGGGCAGCGTGCCTTTACACCAGCCGCGAAAGGGTCAACTGGCGGATAAAGGGCTTTGTCTTCAGTCATGGGTTGATCTCGATCGGTGTTCCATCCTGGACCAATGCCCAGATTTCATCCATTTCGCGATTAGTGACGGCAATACACCCATCTGTCCAGTCGATAAGTTAGAGTATCGGACGGTAAATAAGGTGTGTTCTGTTTCTCGGATGGCGAGACAATCCACAAGGAAGGCAGCGAGGTCGATGTTTACCCATCGGACGATGCTGCCCGACAAAGTGGGTGTCTGCCAGCCGGAAACCCGAAGGGCCGGGTGAATTTGGTTCAATTCCTTCGGGCTTTGGCTTCGCACGATGGAACGACATCGATCTCGCCAAAGCCCTTGATCTTGAACCAAATTCCCTCCGGCAGAACACATCTTATTTACCGTCCGATACTCTAAGCATCCATCCCCACCAGCCATAACCATTGGCAGCACCATGGATCATGATCAGGCCGCCGGGCGATACACCCATGGATTTGGCTGCGGCCGTATCCCGTGCATTCGGATAGGAAATGTGGATGGATTTGTAGGCCATGCTCTTCGGGTTGCGCCAATCAAGAACATAGCGACCCTCCGGGGTTCGCTCGTCGCCTTCCCAGCGCTTATGGCCTTCAGGCCGCGCACCCAGCGCAATCGTATATTGCTTGATCACAACATCGCCGGATAATAGCTGCATTCGCCGTTCCGCTTTTTCAACGCGGACCAGATCAACCTTGCCCTCGTTCGCCTGCGCCTTCGCCGCAAAGAGCGGGAATAGTGCCACGAGCAATGCCGAAGATATAATCAGATGCCTTATCATATCCGATGCATGATGCAGGATTGCGCCAAAAGAATGAGGGCGGTCATGTTGCCATAACCGCCCCCTGTAATGTCCTGATCTGATGACCTGTTTATTCGACAGCCATCGGTGCGCCCCATGAGGCCCACACATAGATCGAGAAGAACAGGAACAACCAGACCACGTCCACGAAGTGCCAGTACCAGGCAGCGGCTTCGAAGCCGAAATGCTTCTGCGGGCTAAAGTCACCGCGCATCGAGCGTAGCAGGCAAACCAGCAGGAAGATCGTTCCGATGATTACGTGGAAGCCGTGGAAACCCGTGGCCATGAAGAAGGTTGCGCCGTAGATCGAATCCTTGAACGCGAACGGTGCGTGTGCGTATTCATAGCCCTGCACGAATGAGAACAGCATGCCGAGCAGCACGGTGAGTGTAAGACCGCTGATCAGGCCCTTGCGATCATTGTGGATCAAGGCATGGTGCGCCCATGTCACGGTTGTGCCTGACAGAAGCAGGATGATCGTGTTGTAAAGCGGCAGGTGCAGCGGGTCGAGAACCTCGATGCCCTTGGGAGGCCAGATACCGCCAGTGAAGGCAGCACGGGCAACCTGCTCTGCTTCGCCGGGGAAAAGGCTGGCATCAAAGAATGCCCAGAACCAGGCAACGAAGAACATCACTTCCGACGCGATGAACATGATCATGCCATAGCGCAGATGCAGCGAGACAACGCGGGTGTGGTGCCCTTCCTTGCTCTCCTTGATCGTATCCGACCACCAGCCGAACATGGTGTAGAGAACGATGGCGAGACCGATCAGGAACAGCCAGGGCTGTGCCAGATTATGGCCGAACAGGTGCAACTCACCGCCATTGTGGTAGCGCATGTAAGCGATGCCGCCGATAGCCATGACAAAAGCGCCGACCGAACCGAGGAACGGCCATGGGCTTGGATCAATGATATGGTAGTCGTGGTTCTTTGTGTGCGCTTCGGCCATTTTAACCCCCGCAAGTTCTATTCATCTGTTTCATCACTGACAAACCGTCAGCGCAAGTTCAAAGCTGTCCTGACGCCTTGTCTTTCTTCACATTGGCGCTGGCGGCAACCGGTGCCGGCATCGCAATCGGAAAGAAGGTGTAGGACAGGGTGATTGTATTGACGCCCTTCAATTCTTCCGCGTTGACGATATCAGGGTCAACGAAGAACACGACGGGCATCTGCATGTCTTCGCCCGGCTTCAAAACCGTATCGGTAAAGCAGAAGCACTCAACCTTGTTGAAGTAGGCACCTGCTGCCTGCGGCGTTACGTTGAACGCGGCGCGGCCAGCGGTTGGCTTATCCAGAATATTCTTGGCTTCGTAGTGGATGAGCTTGGTTTCGCCAATATTCATCGTCACTTCGCGCTGCACCGGCTTGAACTGCCAAGGCAGGCCATCTGACGTATTGGCATCGAAGCGAACCGTGATCTTCTTATCGAGGATCGTATCGGACATCTGCTCAACGCGCTGCGTCGTGCCGCCGTAACCAGTAACCTGACAGAACATCGCGTAAAGTGGCACCGCCGCAAAAGCCATGCCAACCATGCCGAAGAAGAAGGCAATGCAGGAGATCGCAATCGTGCGGTCCGAAACCCGGCGCTTCGGCGTTGCTGCGCTATCGGTGGCTGGTGTCTGGTTCTCTTCCACTGGAGCGCTCATCACATCTGCCGTTCGAGAATCTTCGCACCGAGCTTGGCCCAGGTGCCGACATAGACAAGAATCACAAAGGCCGCCAATGCCAGCGCCAGTGCTATGGATCGGCTGCGCTGCGCGCGCTTCTGCTTTGGTGTCAGTGTTACGCGATCATCACTCATGTCATGCACCTGCCAGGAAAAGCGCCTTGCGCACGAGGATCTCGCCAAGAAGCACCGCATAAAGGCTGAAAAGATAAAAGATCGAGAAAGCAAACATTTTTTTCGCCGGCTTGATCATTGCTGGACCAACAGGCACGCGCCAGACAGTCCAAGCGTAATAGGTGAACATGGCGCCCACACCGATGGAAAAGGCGCCGTAGACGATACCGGCAAAACCCATGATCCATGGCAGCACCGCGACAGGAACCACCAGAAGCGTGTAGAGGAAAATCTGGAATTTTGTCGATGCTTCGCCCATCACATTGGGCATCATCGGGATTTTCGCCTTCTCGTAATCATCGGACATGAACAGCGACAGCGCCCAGAAATGGGGCGGCGTCCACAGAAAGATGATGAGGAAAAGCACAATGCTTTCAACGCTGACCGAATTGGTCACGGCGGCCCAGCCGATCATGGGCGGGAACGCACCGGCGGCACCGCCGATAACGATGTTCTGCGGCGTCGAGCGCTTCAGCCACATTGTATAGATGACGGCGTAGAAGAAAATCGTGAAGGCCAGCAGGAAAGCCGACAGGAGATTGACGAAGAGGCCAAGCGTGACCACCGAGAATGCGGACAGCAGCAGACCAAAGGTCAGTACTTCTTCGCGCGTGATCCGGCCCGCTGGAATAGGACGGTTGGCGGTGCGCTTCATGATCGCGTCAATATCGGAATCGTACCACATATTGAGCGCACCGGAGGCACCGGCACCGACGGCAATGCTGAGGATGGCAATAACGGCCAGAACAGGATTGATATGGCCGGGAGCAGCCATCAGACCAACAACGGCGGTGAAAACCACCAGTGACATGACGCGCGGCTTGAGCAAGGCAATGTAGTCCGACGCACTGGCTTCAGACAGGCCAATCGCGGTTTCTACAGTTGCATTTTTCTTCAGTACGGCCATTCGCTCAGTCTTGTTACTCAGTCGTTTCAACTTGAAGGTATCGGGGCCGCTGGGGTTCAGCGGCCCGAATTTTACTTACTTGATGCGTGGAAGCTGTTCCCACTGGTGGAAGGGCGGCGGTGATGACAGCTGCCATTCCAGAGTGGTTGCACCAGGACCCCAAGGGTTGGCACCGGCTTCGCGCTTTTTGGCAAAGGCTTCAAAGACGCCGAAGAGGAAGATCAGCACGGCCACACCGGAGATGTAGGAACCGATTGACGATACTTCGTTCCAGCCTGCGAATGCATCCGGATAGTCGATGTAACGGCGCGGCATACCGGCAAGACCGAGGAAGTGCTGCGGGAAGAACACCAGATTGACGCCGATGAACATGACCCAGAAGTGCGTGTGCGCAATGGTGTGGTTGTACATGTAGCCGGTCATCTTCGGGAACCAGTAGTACCAGCCCGCGAAAATTCCGAACACCGCACCCAGCGACAGCACGTAATGGAAGTGCGCAATCACGTAGTAGGTGTCATGCATGGCACGGTCGAGACCGGCATTGGCCAGCTGCACGCCCGTCACACCGCCAACGGTGAACAGGAAGATGAAGCCGATTGCCCAGACCATTGGCGGCTTGAACTCGATGGAACCGCCCCACATGGTGGCGATCCACGAGAAGATTTTCACGCCTGTCGGCACGGCAATAACCATCGTCGCGAAGACGAAGTAGCGCTGTGTGTCGAGCGACAGACCAACAGTGTACATGTGGTGCGCCCAGACGATGAAGCCGACAACGCCGATGGCGACCATGGCATAGGCCATGCCGAGATAACCGAAGATCGGCTTGCGCGAGAAGGTCGAGACGATGTGACTGATGATACCGAATGCCGGCAGGATCATGATGTACACTTCCGGATGACCGAAGAACCAGAACAGATGCTGGAACAGGATCGGATCGCCGCCGCCTTCCGGTGAGAAGAACGTTGTACCGAAGTTACGGTCGGTCAGAAGCATGGTGATGCCGCCAGCCAGCACAGGCAGAGCCAGAAGCAGCAGGAATGCAGTGATCAGAACGGACCAGGCAAACAGCGGCATCTTGTGCAGCGTCATACCGGGAGCGCGCATGTTGAAGATCGTGGTGATGAAGTTGATCGCACCAAGGATCGACGACGCACCGGCAATGTGCAGCGACAGGATGGCAAAATCCATCGCCGGACCGGGCTGACCCGATGTGGAGTAAGGCGGATAGATCGTCCAGCCGCCACCCGTGCCGAAACCACCGGCAGGACCGGGAACGAACATGGAAAGGATCAGCAGGAGCAGCGCTGGCGGGAGCAGCCAGAACGAAATGTTGTTCATGCGCGGGAAAGCCATGTCAGGCGCACCGATCATGATCGGGACCATCCAGTTGGCAAAACCACCGATCAGCGCAGGCATGACCATGAAGAAGATCATGATCAGACCATGTGCCGTCGAGAACACATTGTACATCTGCTTGCCGGCATCGATGGCTGCATCGCCCTCGAAACCGTAAACCATGGATGCAAGGCCATGGAAAATCTGAATGCCGGGCTGCTGCAGCTCGGCGCGCATGGCGATCGAAAGACAACCACCGATAATACCGGCAATGATCGCAAAGATCAGATAAAGCGTGCCGATATCCTTGTGGTTCGTCGAATAAACCCAGCGCGTCCAGCCTGTCGGCTTATGAGCGTCATGGGCCTCGTGAGCTGCAGAACCTGCCATCAAAGTGCTCCCGTTCCTCAATAATTCGCGTCAACCAGCTTAGTTGCCGGCGACGTTTACGTTCTTGTCTGCGTCGATTTTAGCGGTGAGTGTCTTGTATGCGCCCGGAAGATCTTTCCCGGCAGCAGCAAACCACGCATCGTACTGGCTCTGCGAAACCACATGGATCGCAATTGGCATGAACGCATGATCCTTGCCGCAAATCTGCGAGCACTGACCATAATACATGCCTTCTTTATCAGCCTTGAACCATGTTTCGTTGCTGCGGCCGGTGACAGCGTCCATCTTCACGCCGAAAGCAGGCATGGAGAAGGAGTGGATCACGTCAGCACCCGTCACCAGAAGGCGGACGGTTGTGTTCACAGGAACGACCATTTCATTGTCAACTGCGAGCAAACGCGGATAGGCCTTGCGGTCTTCCTTGCCTGCGGCAGCACGATCACCATCCTTGAGCATGACGGAGTCGAATGAAACAGGCGCATCTGCCTGATATTCGTAACCCCAATACCACTGGTAACCGGTCGCCTTGATTGTCATCTTGGCTTCTTCAGGCGAATACTGCGCGGTCAGAAGCTGGAAGGATGGAATTGCCAGGAAGAGAAGAATGACAACCGGGCCAACGGTCCAGACAACTTCCACAGCCGTATTGTGGCTGGTCTTTGATGGAACCGGGTTGGCACTGGCGCGATAGCGGACCATGACCCAGGCCAGAAGAGCCATTACGAACAGTGTAATCGGGACGATGAACCACAATGTATAGCGCTCGAACCAGACGATCTGCTCCATAATGGCAGAAGCAGCCGGCTGGAACGTCATCTGCCAAGGCTCAGGCTGCGCAGCATATGCAGTACCGGCACTTAACAGGCTTCCCAGGACACCCATCAGCGTGACAAAGTTCTTCTTCACCTAGAAATCTCCCGAATGAAGCTTCAATTCCATACGTTAATACCGGGCTTCATTGTGGCCCGGTGATATGCGGCGTTCAAATCACACATTAGCCTACATCGCAAGGAAGGCGAACGTGATCCCGTGCGGCATTTTTGCGCGCAGCGTGCCTCCTGTGGATGACAGCATCTTGTAAAGACGTATGTTTTTTGACTTTCACTGTGATTTTACTGCATGAAGAGCGCATGGCTCACAATCCGGCCATTTTTACATTACACCAGACATATGAGAGCCGCTGTATGCTGGGGAGTGTTTGAGCGGTATTCTTTTCATCCGGGCCTCGGCGGTTTAACGTCTGGATGATTCGTTTTGGAGCCTACATGTCCTCTTTCGCGCTACGTAGCATCGCCCTTGGTCTGCTTTCCCTGTCTATTGCCGGTTTTTCCGGCGGTGCCATGGCGGCGCAGCAGAGCGGCACCGTCAAATCCACCCATGGCGCATGGTCGATCCTGTGCGACACCCCGGCAGGGGCAAAATCAGAGCAATGTGCTCTCATTCAGAATGTCGTCGCGGCTGATCGCCCGGAGATGGGGCTTTCGGTGGTGGTTCTCAAAACCGCTGACAACAAGGCGAAAATCCTGCGCGTGCTTGCACCGCTCGGTGTGCTTCTGCCCAATGGTCTTGGCCTGAATGTCGATGGCAAGGATATTGGCCGCGCCTATTTCGTCCGCTGCTTCGAAGATGGCTGCTATGCGGAAGTCATTCTGGAAGATCAGCTCGTCCAGACCTTCAAGACAGGCAAGGCTGCCACTTTCATCGTCTTCCAGACACCGGAAGAAGGCATCGGCATTCCCGTCGAACTCAATGGATTTGGTGAGGGTTTCGACGCCCTCCCCTGATCTGCCAACAAGTTTTCTGTTGTAGCGGGCCGGGCGAGGCCCTACATCCGCTTCGTAATAACGTGAACGGATGATCCATTATGAAAAGCCTCATCGATAGTTTTGACGCACCGCGCGAAAAAATCCTCGAAACCGTCAAGCAAAGCCTTGATGGTGCCGATGATGGTGAGCTTTTCATCGAATACCGCGAATCGGAGGGCCTTTCCTTCGATAATGGCCGGTTGAAGAACGGTACATTCAATCAGGATCAGGGCTTTGGCCTGCGTGCTGTTGCTGGTGAAGCTGTCGGCTATGCCCATGCGGGCGAGCTTTCGCTGGGCGCGCTCAAGCGTGCGGCTGATGCCGCCTCGGCTGTGCGCACCGGTTATACCGGCGCCTATACGGCAGCCCCTCCCGGAACCAACCGCAGCCTTTACAGCGATGAAAACCCGATCGGTTCGCCCAGCTTTGAAGCCAAGGTTAAATTGCTGCAGGAAATTGACGCTTATCTGCGTGCCAAGGACCCGAAAGTGCGGCAGGTTTCGGTTTCACTGGCAGGATCGTGGCAGCAGGTGGAAATCCTGCGGGCTGACGGTCATTTCGTCCGGGATATCCGCCCGATGGTGCGCCTCAACGTTTCCGTTGTCGTTGGCAATGGCGACCGGCAGGAAAGCGGCTCCTATGGGGCCGGTGGCCGCCGCGGCTTTGGTGAATTCATCACTGCCGAAAAATGGCAGCATGCAGCCGATGAAGCCTTGCGTCAGGCACTGGTCAATCTGGAAGCCATCCCCGCCCCGGCAGGAACATTCGACATTGTTCTCTCCAGCGGCTGGCCCGGCGTGATGCTGCATGAAGCCGTCGGCCATGGCCTGGAGGGTGATTTCAACCGCAAGAAGACATCGGCCTTTGCCGGTCTGCTCGGCCAGAAGGTTGCATCCAAAGGTGTGACCGTTGTTGATGACGGCACGATTTCCGAACGTCGCGGTTCACTCACCGTGGATGATGAGGGTATGCCGACCAACAAGACAGCGCTGATCGATGACGGTATTCTTGTCGGCTATATGCAGGACCGGCAGAATGCACGCCTGATGGGTATGCAGCCCACGGGCAATGGACGGCGTGAATCCTATGCCCATGCGCCCATGCCGCGCATGACCAACACCTATATGCTCGACGGCGACAAGACGCCTGAGGAAATCATCGCTTCGGTGAAGAACGGCATCTATGCGGTTTCGTTCGGCGGCGGTCAGGTGGATATCACCTCCGGCAAATTCGTCTTCGGTTGCACCGAAGCCTATATGATCGAAAACGGCAAGATCGGCGCACCTGTCAAAGGCGCGATGCTGATCGGCAATGGCCCCGATGCCATGCAGCGCATTTCCATGATCGGCAATGATCTGCAACTCGATACGGGCATGGGCAATTGCGGCAAGGGCGGCCAGTGGGTGCCTGTTGGCGTCGGCCAGCCGCATCTGCGCATGGATCAGATGACCGTGGGTGGAACGGCGGTCTAACGACCGCCTCCCCCTATTTCTTTGACAGCAGCGCGACGGCTTCGACGTGCGAGGACCAGAGAAACTGGTCAATCGGCACAACGCGGTCGATCTTGTAGCCGCCTTTAACGAGGATGCTGAGGTCACGGCCAAGCGTCACCGGGTTGCAGGAAACAGCTGCCACCTTCGGTACATTGGATTTGGCAATCTCGATGGCCTGTGCTTCGGCACCCGCACGCGGCGGATCGAAAACCAGACCGGTGAAGGGTGCGAGTTCACGCGCCAGGAACGGTCGGCGGAACAGATCACGGCGCTCCACACTCACCGGCTTCAGACCCTGAACATGGCGCGCACCACGATCCAGCGCATCAAGGGCCGCCTGCTCGCTTTCCACCGCATGAACCGCTGACTTTTCCGCAATGCGCAATGCAAATGTGCCGGAGCCGCAGAACAGGTCGAGAGATTTTTTGGCTTTGCCCAAATGCGCCGTCACCAGTGCCGACATGGCTTCCTCGGCCTCAACCGTCGCCTGCAGGAAGCCGCCCGCCGGAATGTAAACAGGCACCTTGCCGAAATGCACCAGCGGCTTTTTCGGCTCGACGATGATTTCGCCTTCAAAGCTCAGCCGGGCAAAACCCTTTTTCAGAACAAGATTGGTCAGCGCATGGCGCTTGCCCGCATCCGGTGCGCCGCAGCCCGAGGCCATGATATCGAGCCCGGAAGCTGTCGCCGTCACGGTAAGCTTGAAGGGTTTCATGCCGCCGCCAAGCACCGCCACAACCTCGCGCAGATCATCCAGCCGGGAGACGATTTCCGGCGTGGTGACTGCACATTCGGTAATGTCGATGAGTTCATGGCTCTGGTGCCGGTTAAACCCAAGCACAGCACCATGGTCGCTGGTACGCACGGCAAAAACCGCGCGCCGCCGCGTATGGGGCGGGCACGTTATCAACGGATCGAGTTTGAATTGCAGCCCGCGACCGCCAAGCGCTTCCTGTACCAGCGCGCGCTTCCAATCCTGATAGGCGCTGTCCTGCCAATGCTGGAGGGCACAGCCGCCGCACTCTTCAAAATGGCGGCAGGCCGGAGCAATCCGCTCAGGCGATGGTTCAAGCAGGGCCATCATGGTTGCGCGGCCATTTTCCAGCGCGACATTGGCGGTTTCGCCGGGCAGAGAGAATGGCACGTAGACGCTGCCTGCTGCTGTTGCAGCAATGCCATCGCCCCCGGCGCCCATCCGCTCAATTGTTACGCGCGTGCTCATCAGCTCTTCAATCTTTTCTCTTCAAACCGGCCAGAAGATATTCGCGATTGCCATCGCCGCCTTCGATAGGCGAAGGGCAAAGCCCCAGGGCTTTCCAGCCCGGCAATCCATCCAGCCAGTTCCTTAGAGCATTTGCAACGCGTTCGCCATCCATTGGATCGCGCAAAATGCCGCCCTTGCCGATTGCCTCGCGCCCGGCCTCGAATTGCGGCTTGACGAGAAGAACGCAATGACTGCCCGGCTCGGCCAGATCAAGTGCCGGTGGCAGGGCGAGTTTCAGCGAGATGAAACTGACATCCGAGACCACAAGACCAATTATCCTATCAGCCAGATGCGCGCGGGAAAGCTCCCGTGCATTCAAATTTTCAAGGTTGGTCACGCGGATATCAGTACGCAAACTGTCATGAAGTTGGCCATGGCCGACATCAACGGCAATGACATGCGCCGCACCGCGTTCCAAAAGGACCTGCGTGAAACCGCCGGTGGATGCGCCGATATCCAGTGCGTTGACACCACTCACATCAATGGAAAAATGATCGAGCCCGGCAATCAGTTTCAGCGCGGCGCGCGAAACATAGGTGCTTGCCGGATCGTTAACACTGATATCAACTGTTTCGTTGAAGGTCGCGCCGGGCTTGGTGACAACAGCATTGTTGACTGTGATCGTGCCACGCACAATCGCATCCCGCGCCCGGGAGCGGCTGGCGAACAGGCCCTTTTCAACGAGCAGTTGATCTAACCGCAGCGATGCCATTGCCAGTTAAGCGCGCGCCGGAGCGGCCAAAGTGGTGCGGCCAAGCGCTGCGAATACGGTCTGAACAATGCCCGCCCGATCCAGCCCTGACCGTGCATACATGGCTTCCGGCTTGGCATGGTCAAGATAAATGTCTGGCAGCGTCAACGTGCGAACCCGCAAACCATGGTCAAGCAAGCCATCGCGGCTGAGGAAGTGCAGGACATGGGAGGCAAAGCCGCCAATAGCGCCCTCTTCCACCGTGACGAGAACCTCATGTTCTCGCGCCAGACGGCGGATCATGTCTTCATCCAGTGGCTTGGCAAAACGGGCATCGGCAACAGTTGTCGAAAGTCCTGCCGCATCGAGTTCATCGGCAGCGGCCAGACATTCCTGCAGGCGTGTGCCAAAGGAAAGCAGCGCAACCTTGGAGCCCTCGCGGATAATGCGGCCCTTGCCGATCTGCAATATCTCGCCGCGTTCCGGCAGATCAATGCCAACGCCATCGCCGCGCGGGTAGCGGAAAGAAATCGGGCCTTCGTCATATTCCGCAGCGGTGCGAACCATATGGCGCAGTTCCGCCTCATCCGATGCGGCCATGACGACAAAGCCCGGCAATGCCGCAAGGAAGCCCGTATCAAACGAACCCGCATGGGTGGCACCGTCAGCCCCCACCAGTCCTGCCCGGTCAATGGGGAAACGCACCGGCAGATTTTGCAGGGAAACGTCGTGTACCACCTGATCATAACCGCGTTGCAGGAAGGTGGAATAGATCGCAGCGAACGGCTTGAATCCTTCCGATGCCAGTCCAGCGGCAAAAGTCACCGCATGCTGTTCAGCAATGCCGACATCAAACACCCTGTCGGGAAAAACTTCACCAAAGAGATCAAGCCCGGTTCCACCCGGCATGGCGGCAGTCACAGCGACAATCTTATCGTCGTGGCGCGCTTCCTCGATCAGGCTGGTTGCGAAAATCTTGGTATAGCTCGGTGCATTTGCGGGTGGTTTTGCCTGCGCGCCCGTGATGACATCGAACTTGTTGACGCCGTGATATTTGTCGGCGGCAGCTTCCGCCGGGGCATAGCCTTTGCCCTTCTGTGTGACCACATGCACGAGCACAGGCCCGTTCATCGTATCGCGGACATTTTTGAGAACCGGCAGAAGATGGTCGAGATTATGCCCATCGATAGGCCCGACATAGTAAAAGCCAAGCTCTTCGAACATGGTGCCGCCGGTCCAGAAGCCGCGCACATATTCTTCGGAAAGCCGCGCCTTTTCCTGCAGGAATTTCGGCAGTTTCTTCGCCAGTTGCTTGGCGGTCTCGCGGATGGAGCGATAGGTCCGGCCTGATACCAGCCGCGCCAGATAGGCGCTCATGGCACCCGTGGGCGGAGCAATCGACATATCATTGTCATTGAGGATGACGATCAGCCGCGCATCGAGCGCTCCGGCATTGTTCATCGCCTCATAGGCCATGCCAGCCGACATGGCGCCATCACCGATCACCGAGATTACATTGCGCTTGATGCCCGATAGATCGCTGGCAACAGCCATGCCAAGCCCGGCTGAAATGGACGTGGACGAATGCGCCGCACCGAAGGGATCATATTCGCTTTCGCTGCGCTTGGTGAACCCGGATAGTCCGCCTTCCTGCCGCAAGGTGCGGATACGGTCACGGCGGCCCGTCAATATCTTGTGCGGATAGGCCTGATGGCCGACATCCCAGATGATCCGGTCATCGGGCGTATCGAAAACATGGTGCAAGGCAACGGTAAGTTCCACCACGCCCAGACCCGCACCGAGATGACCGCCGGTGGTCGAAACAGCGTCCACCAGTTCCGCCCGCAACTCCTGTGCCAGTTGCGGCAAATCCGATTCCGGCAGGGCGCGTAAATCCGAGGGGATTATGACGCGATCGAGCAGCGGTGTTTCCAGTTTCTTCGCCAAAGCACAGGTTCCAGTTCCAGGGTCACTTCTTGCGGTTTCCTAGATGAATTCGGGGCAAGCAGCAAGAAGTGCAGCTTTCTCCTTACCCATGTCAATTTTCAGGCAGGGGTATGAACTCTTCCTCATCACCGGGTACGATATCAAAGCGGCCTGAGCGCCATTCTTCCTTGGCCTGCTCAATCCGCTCTTTTGAAGATGAAACGAAATTCCACCAGATATAGCGCTTCGATGGCATGGTTGCACCGCCAAACAGCATGAAATGCGCGCCTTGGGGTGCTGATATGATAATTTCATCGCCAGTTCGGAAGGCCAGCAGGCGGTCAGCGGGAAAGCTTTCGCCTGAGATCTCTACCGATCCGTCCAGCGTATAAATCGCCCGCTCTTCCGCCGCATCCGCAGGTATCTGGATATGCCCGCCCGGTTGCAGGCGGATATCGACATAGAGCGTTTCCGCGTGTTGTTTGACCGATGATCCCGCCCCATGAAACGCGCCCATGACCACACGGGCTTCCATCCCGGCCTCATGCAGGACGGGCAATTCCCCCGCCGCCGTATTGGCAAAGGTCGGGTCGATTTCTTCCAGATGATCGGGCAGCGCCAGCCATGTCTGCAAACCGGATATGGGCAAGGGCTGGGTGCGCAACTCCTCCGGCGAGCGTTCGGAATGGACAATGCCGCGTCCCGCCGTCATCAGATTGACGTCACCCGGACGGATGACCATTTCCGTACCGAGACTGTCGCGGTGGCGGATATTGCCGTCGAAGAGATAGGTCACTGTCGACAGGCCGATATGCGGGTGCGGGCGCACGTCCAGCGCGTCGGTGGGCCGCAGGATCGCGGGGCCCATGCGATCAAAGAAAATAAACGGTCCGACAAGTCGCCGCTTTGCCGTCGGCAGGGCGCGGCGAACCTGAAAACCACCGATATCGCTGGTGCGCGGAATGATCAGCGTCTCAATCGAATCAACCGCCGTGGTGTCACCGGGTTGTGGATCATTGCCGGGGAAAAAGCTCATTAATGCTGCTCCAACCTATTGGAGCCGCATCATAGCGTCTTGCAACCTGCCTGAACAGCCGCGCCTATTCCGGGTCGAGCGGCTCGGTGCCGACAGGCTGGCCATCGCGGCCCAGCCTGATCTTCTCAACCTTGTCTTCAGCGGCACGCAGCAGCGTATCGCAATGTTTTTTCAAGGCTTCACCGCGTTCATAGATACGGATGGACTGCTCAAGCGGCACATCGCCGCGCTCCAGATCGTCCACAATCTTTTCCAGTTGATCGAGCGCCTGCTCGAAGCTCATGGCGGCGATATCGGAGTTGGGTTGTGCATCGGCCATGGTTTCAACCTTTCATCAAACGTTTGATATGTGCGCCGGCGGATAGCGACATGCCCTTGAGGTCGTATCCGCCTTCCAGCAGGCTGACAACCCGGTTCGACGCATACTTCCCAGCTCTTTCGAGCAAAACGCCGGTCGCCCAGTCAAAATCATCCTCGTCCAGATTGATCTCGGCAAGAGGATCACGATGGTGCGCATCAAAACCGGCCGAGATGATAATCAGATCCGGTTTGAAACTGTCGATGGACGGCAAAACGCGCGTGTTGAACGCCTCGCGGAAATCCTCGCTTCCGGTCTGCGGCGCCAAGGGTGCGTTGACGATATTGCCTGCGCCCGTTTCATCCTTGGCACCCGTGCCGGGATAAAGCGGCATCTGATGCGTGGAGCAATAGAGCACTGACGGGTCGTCCCAGAAAATATCCTGCGTGCCATTGCCGTGATGCACATCCCAATCAACAATAGCAACGCGTTCAGCCCCATGCGCCTTCTGCGCGTGGCGGGCGGCGATGGCTGCGTTGTTGAACAGGCAGAACCCCATGGCGCGGTTGCGCTCCGCATGATGGCCCGGCGGACGCGATGCCACGAAGACATTATCCGCCCGGCCCGCAAACACATCATCGACAGCCGCATTGGCCGCGCCGATGGCGGTCAGCGCCGCCTCCCAGCTCTTTGGGCTGACGGATGTATCCGCATCGACGCGGGTCATCCCCTCCTCCGGCACAGCCTGGCGGACCCGCTCGACGAAATGCCCGGGGTGCGCATAAAGGATGGTCGCTTCATCGCCCAACGGCGATAGCGTACGATCCAGCGCATCAAAAGCACTGTCCTCCAAAACCTTGGTAAGCGCGCGCAAGCGGTCCGGCCGTTCGGGGTGGCCGACAGGCGTTAGATGTTCCAGATAGATCGGGTGCGAATAAAGACGGGTGACCATATCGGCTTTCTGCAACTGTGAATGGACATCAGCACAACCCTAAGGTCGCATGGAGAGAATTTGCACAGACGCCGCGCTTTGCACAAGAGGCAAAGGGCAGATGAGTGCGCCTCTTTCTCCGGTGGCAAAATTCGGACACGCTCAACCGGCGATGGCAAGAATCTCTGAAATTTCATCAAAAATTCCAACCAACGTCTAATTGACGATGGCTTGCCTGTATAGGAATATTATCCTTTTAAGGGATAGTATTCATGACATTGCATAATGAACATTCTTCCAGAAATCTCCGGCTCCGATGGCACATTTCCGCCAATGAACTGCAACTCAAAGCGCTGAAGATAGCGCCGCATAGCAGCCTGCGCAGCAGGCAATATCGCCAGCTTGAAAATGAGCGGGCAATGCTGGAGGCGGAACTCCGACTTCAGGCGGAAATCGACCTCTGGCGAAAATATGACCCGGACCAGCCGCGCGAGGCTGCCGGAACGCGCGAAGGCGGGAGGTGGATTGATGGCGGGGGTGCTGGAAATAGCGACTCAACCCAAAACGGTGGGCAGAACTCCTCCAAGCCCTCTGCCAGTTGGTGGGGGAATGCGAACCGCATCTCAGCGCCTTATTTACGGCGGCTACCTAAAGTCGGACAATTGTTCTCGCTCATCCAGTTGCTTGACGATCGTCAGCCTGCGTATCCCTTGGAAGAGGCACTCGCCCAATACAATTCCGCAGTCGCGGTTAAAGATAGAAATACAATACCATCGCTCACGTTTCGTGCGCGGGCGTTTGACCCGGATACCAGCCCGCAGCGCGTATTTGCTACCATGAAGGAGCTTGAGCAGGATGAGGCTCGTAAAGTGTGCCCGAAATTCATGACGGTCCAAACGCAAACGGATATGGCGGCTTTCGCGGCAGGCCCAAGATCAGCTTACCGCAGCGCTGCGAACTACGGCACCGCTGTCCATAAAATTCTCGAACACCAGATAAATGCGATGGAGGATCCTGATTTGAAGGCGGAAGAATCTTACATGAAATATTTAGGCGAAATTGCGGGAGGTGCACACCCCAATAATGATGTTACCCGAGGCATGAAAGGTTCTCTCCGCATCGACGTGCTGGAAAAAGTAAGCCCCCAAATGGCTTGTGTTTATGACATTAAAACTGGTCATGCGCGTTTGGGTCTGGGCCGCATCAAAGAGATTTCATACGCTGTTGCAAAGAACTTTGGACCTTCGGGCTTTACGATCATCGAAATGAGACCGAGCCAAGGCACAGTCATGGAGGATGTTCGACCGTGACTACCGGAGCGCAAATTCGCAAAATGGTAAAACCATTGCTTGAACGTCATAGCGATCTGGCAATGGTGGGCCGTTTCATGGTTGTTGGACCCATTCGTCACCTTCGGCGCGGAATTTACCTCGACTATTGCCGAACACCTCAAATGTTTAAATCAAGAACCGTGGTCGATATCCTCATACCACCGAGTGACGCCGGCTATCTGGGTCGCGGCGATTACTTTACTGACCCCGGAAAGGGCCTTTGGGACGCTACGAATCCCGACGCCGTCCAACGATTTTTCGATTTGCTCGAAGATAAAATTCTACCGAAACTGCGCTCCACGACGACGTTCGATCATTATCGGATATTGACCGAACAATATCGCGCTTCGGGTGATTATTATGACAGGGATCGCTTCTTTGAAATGCTGATTGCAACGGCGGTTGGCAATTTCGACCTTGCTCAATCCATTGTTGAGCCACAGCCCGATGTACAGCTTTATCTTGGAGAGCTGGCACCGTCGTTTTATCCGGCTCTGTTGGCGAGGGATCGCACAGAAATCGCAAAAATCCTGCACGCATGGGAAGCCCAAACGATCAAGACATACAAGCTGGAGAAATTCTGGGAACAGACGCCCTTCCCGCTGGAGCTGCAGGATACCCCGCCGCCTTAGAAGCTGCCTGATACTTTACCCCGCCGGGACATATGACGTGGTTTCGAGAACCGGAGCGCAGCGTATGTAAGTACGCGAGCACTGGAAGCACAAAACCGCGTCAGATGAGCGGCGGGGCAGAATTGACGGGCTGCTTGTTAGGCGACGCTCAAAGCCTGAGTGAGGTCAGCGATCAGATCATCCGGATGTTCAATGCCGATGGACAGCCGGATGGTCGAATCCAGAACGCCGATCTTCTGCCTGACATCCACAGGCACGCCCGAATGGGTCATGGTCGCCGGGTGGCTGGCAAGGGATTCTGTTCCGCCAAGGCTGACTGCCAGTTTGAGAATTTGCAGCGCATTGAGGAATTTGAAGGCGGCGGGTTGGCCGCCCTTGATATCAAAGGAGAAAGTGGAACCAGCCCCCGTGCATTGCGCGGCAAATGTGCGGCCAAGCGGCGAGTTTGCATCGTGGTAGGGCAGATAGTGGATCTTTTCCACTTTCGGATGATCGCGCAGGAAATCGGCGATGGCCAGCGCATTGTTGTTGGCCTTCTCCATGCGGATGCTCAGCGTTTCCAGCGAGCGGCCCAGCATCCAGCAGGAATGCGGATCAAGCTGGGTGCCAATGGCACCGCGCAGCGCCTTGACCTGTTTCATCACGGCTTTCGATCCAAGCGCAGCACCAGCAATGAGATCGGAATGGCCGCCGACATATTTGGTCAGCGAATAGAGCGAGATGTCGGCACCATGTTCAATCGGACGCTGGAACACTGGCCCAAGCAGGGTGTTGTCGCAGGCGATAACCGGCGTGTGCCCCTGTTTCTTCCCGATCGCATCGGCAATCCGGCGGATCATCGCCACATCCACCAGACTGTTGGTCGGGTTGGCGGGCGTTTCGATGAGGATGATGGAAACGCGTCCCTTGGTCATGGCTTCGTCAGCGGCGGCCTGTACGGAGGCTTCATTGACCCCGTCGGCAAAGCCGACTGCGGCCACACCCATGTTGAGGAATGTCTTGGCCAGCAGCGTTTCCGTGCCGCCATAGAGTGGCTGCGAATGCAGTACCGCATCGCCGGGACGCACAAACGCCAGCAGTGTCGTGGCAATCGCCGACATGCCGGAGGAGAAAAGCGCGCAGCTTTCCGTGCGCTCATAAACGGCCAGACGATCCTCGACGATCTCGCTGTTGGGATGGTTAAAGCGCGAATAGACGAGACCGGCGCCCACGCCCGCTGGCGGTTCCTTGCGGCCGGAGACGAAATCAAAAAAGTCGCGGCCTTCCTCGGCGTTCTTGAACACGAAGGTTGAAGTGAGGAAAACAGGCGGCTTGACCGCGCCTTCCGACAATTCAGGGTCAAATCCGTAGTTCAGCATCAATGTTTCTGGATGCAATTTGTGGTTGCCGATGTGGGTCTTGTACGGATGGGGAGCGGCCATGCGAATCTCCTTGGGCGAATCTTGGGTATGAGAGGTGGAGTATCTCAAGCAAATTATATCAAATGCAGTGATCAATCCTTGCTTTTTGCGATCAAATTGCATTGATTGCGGCAAACAATTGCCAAGAATGAAAAGATATGACGCAGAAAATTGCTGACGAGACCGACAGGCGCATTTTGAAGGAATTGCAGGCGGATGCGCGGATCACCAACAATGAGCTGGCCGAGCGCGTCGGGCTGTCGCCCTCGCCCTGCCTGCGGCGTCTGCGGCGCATGGAGGAAGCTGGAATCATCCGGGGCTATACGGCGCTTGTCGACCCGGTGATTGAGGGTTGGACCATGGCGGCCATTGCCACGATCCGCCTCAGCCGCCAGCATGAGGATGAGATCGTCATGTTCGAGGAAGCCATTCGCGGCTGGGACGAAGTGCTGGAATGCCACCTCGTCACCGGCTCGCGCGATTATGTGCTGAAGGTGATGAGCGCCGGGCTGGAACAATATGAGCGCTTCATCAAGGAAAAAATCGCCCGGCTGAAATGCGTTGCCTCCATCGAGACGAGTTTTGTCATGAACACGATCAAGGAACGACGGGTTTAGGCCACTAATTCCCATATTGGGAATTTTACTTGTTCCCAACATGGGAACACGCTATATAGATCGCATGCAAGTCATAGCCAAGAAAGCATTGAGAGAATTTTGGCTGGTTCACAATCAGGCTGAGGCTCCCTTAACGGCTTGGTATTTGGCTGTAAGCAAGGCTGAGTGGAAAACACCAGCTGACGTGAAGCTGCAGTTCGGCAATTCTGTCGATTTTGTCAGCGACAACAGGGTGATTTTTGATATTGCCGGAAACAAATACCGCTTGATCGTGCATGTCGCATATCCATTCAAACGCGTGCTTATCAAGTTCGTCGGCACGCATAAAGACTATGACAAGATTGATCCGGAGACTGTGTGATGGAAAACATCAGGCCGATTAAAACTGAACAAGACTATGACTGGGCGATTGGCGAGATCACGCATTATTTTGATAATCAGCCTGAACCAGGAACGCCTGAAGGTGATCGATTTGATGTTCTCGCCACTTTAATCGAAGCATATGAGGATGATCATTATCCCATTTCAGCGTTGGACCCTATTTCCACGATTGCAGCGCACATGGAAATGGCCGACCTAAACCGCCGGGCTTTGGCCGATGTTCTTGGCTCCGCGCCGAGGGCATCTGAAGTCATGGCCAGAAAGCGTGCCCTGACAATGGATATGGTGTTCAAACTCAACCGTGAATGGCATATTCCTGCCGAAACTTTGATACAGCCTTATCATCTCGCACATGATGCGAAGAAGACCAGAAAGAGAGCCTGACCAGCGGTCATGCACGAATTTTTGGCGGTTCGTGATGCGTGGTTCGACAGGCTCACCATGAGGGAGATGGGGGATGCAAGGCTAATCGCAGAGATTGCAGTGCAAAAGGTGCAACGCAAAGGGTGCAGAACCTGACTCCCTGCAACCCACCCAAGCCCCTCATGGTGAGCTTGTCGAACCACGAACCACATTAATGCAGCCATCAATTCCAAAAAATCACGCCAACTTATCCAACACTATCCCACCTCGCTTATTCTGATGGTGTCCTTTCCGGCGGGAATGCTCCGGAAAACTTTCGATGTCAGGAAAGGATCGGTGATTTCACCTGCGGGGCTGACACCCTCACAGATGGAAAGGTTTATCTCACAAGGGTAAAACCAGTCATCGGGGCGGGTGATCCGGGAGCTTTCTTGGTTGTAACAGGAAAGGTCCGGGGGAACGCACGTAGCAGACTACCCATAAAGACACCCGCGTTCCCCTTAATGGATCGCCCGTCTTTCCCACTTTTCAATAGCCAGATGCGAAAGCGGGTGTGGCCATGGGGGAGTGTGTTCCGGGACTGCAATGTTGGTAGATGCAATCACCCCCCTCTGTCCTGTCGGACATCTCCCCCACAAGGGGGGAGATCAGCCTTCAATGCAATCTTGCACAATCTGCAACATTTCCTGTTGTGCAAAGGCGTTGATGTCAATGTGATCTCCCCCCTTGTGGGGGAGATGTCCGATAGGACAGAGGGGGGTGATTGCATCTTCCGACGTTGCATTTGCATAGTCCGTGGTTCGACAGGCTCACCATGAGGAAGAGAGGTGATGAAAGGGAGTCTAGTTCTGTAAGGTAGGTCGTTCTGCAACGTTGGAGATTAGCGTTGCATCCACACTCCCCCTCATGGTGAGCCTGTTGAACCACCAAGCAATTCTGCAACATCCGACTGAAGTGCCAACGCTATCTGCTCCGCGGTTTCCAGAGTAACATTCATCTGCCCGGCTTCAATGCGGCTGACATAGGCTTGGTCTGCGCCTATTCGCATGGCCAGTTCTTCCTGCGAAATGCCAAGAGCACCCCGTCGTTCCTTCACCGCCAACCCAAATCGCTTTTTGATATCCATAGGTGGCACGAAGCCGCTTGACGGCGATTTCTTCCATGTATTTTAATACATATTTTTGAGCTAACGGATTGGACCGATCAGCGGAGTACATATAATGAACGATTATAATTTCTGGGCCCATCTGCTCGACACATTTCAAGCCTCGCCGGATTTGATCAAGGCGATATGGCTGCTCACACCTCCCGTTTTCATGCTGGGGTTAGTTGCGCTCACCATGCGCTATCGCATTGACAGCAAGCGGGCAGATAAAAGGTTGGATGGAGAACTTGTTTATTCAGTGCATCGCGATGCGCAAAACCGGGTTCATATCGTCAGCCATGTGAAGCAGGCGGGCGATAATCCGCCACTGCTTTTTCTCGATCAGGGGCCGGGCGAAGCTTTTGACCACACGAAGGATGAACCGCCACCCACGATCCGCTAGCTCGCAAAAATCACATTGCGCGCCCATAACCCTGAAAACTGGTAGTCCTACAACCACAAGGGACTTGCATGTCCATGAGTGCGTGGTTCAACGGGCTCACCATGAGGGAGAGTGAGGATGCAACGATAACCGCAAAGATTGCAGATCACAAAGGTTGCAGAACTAGCTCCCTGCAACCACCCCTCTCCCTCATGGTGAGCCTGTCGAACCACGCGTGACGGGTTTGCAGCGTACTATTCAAAGGGGTCAAAGCGCACTCAGTATTCCTGTATTTTGTCTTCGGCCCTGCCCGTCAGATATAACCGGCAGGGCACCTCGACTTTTCGGCGCCCTGCAGCTTGCCCTCAGATAATATCCGTCCGCGTAATCTGGATACCAAAGCCTTCAAGGCCGACATAGTGCCGTTCGCGCGATGACAGGAGCCGGATTGAGGTGATGCCGAGATCTTTCAGGATCTGCGCGCCAAGGCCAATCTGGCGCCATTCTTCCTCGCGCACCTTGGCTTCCGCGTGGGCTTCGCGCTCCTGCAAAGTGGCGCGGTTGCGGTCGTCGTCGCGGCCAACACCGACAGAGCCTTCGCGCAGATAAACAATCACACCGCGCTTTTCCTCGGCAATGCGCTTCATGATGCTGTCGAGCGTGTTGCGCGTGCCGAACACGTCACTCAGAATATCCTCACGCTGCAGGCGTACAGGCACATCCTCGCCGTCACGGATATCGCCATAGACAATGGCCGCGTGGTGCATCGGCTCCCATGGCAGGGCATAGGTGATGGCCTTTGCTTTTCCGGCGCAGGTGTCGATCTCATATTCACCAATGCGCTCGATCAGCGTTTCCTTGCGCTGGCGATAGGCGATGAGGTCGGCGACCGTCACCTGATGCAATGTGTGGGTTTCGGCAAAGCTTGCCACCTGCGGGCCGCGCATGACCGAACCATCATCATTGACGAGTTCGCAGATGACGCCAACCGGCGGCAGACCAGCAAGCTTGCACAGGTCAACAGCTGCTTCCGTATGACCGGAGCGCATCAGCACGCCGCCCTCGCGCGCGATCAACGGGAAAATATGGCCGGGACGCACGAAATCGGTCGCCCCTGCATTGGGGTTAGCCAGATTGCGCACGGTCAAGGTGCGGTCATCGGCGGAAATGCCCGTGGTGGTGCCGTGCTTATAGTCGACAGTCACGGTGAAGGCGGTTGAATGCGGCGCATCGTTCTCCGCCACCATGGGTGTGAGGTTCAGGCGCTTGGCGTGTTCGCGCGGCATGGGCGTGCAGACGATACCCGATGTGTGGCGCACAATGAACGCCATTTTTTCCGGGGTGCAGTGAACGGCAGCAACGATCAGATCGCCCTCATTCTCGCGCCCGTCATCATCCATGACGACGACGATTTCACCGCGTTCGAAAGCGCGCAGCGCATCGACGACCCGTTTTTGATTGTAAGCCATAGTTGCGCCTCTTGCTTAAATGCGACCAGTTTGGCCGCGATGTCTGAGATAATGATCGGCAATTGCGCAGGCAACCATGGCTTCGCCAATGGGTACAGCGCGGATGCCAACACAGGGATCGTGGCGGCCCTTGGTCATCACATCCACCTGCTTGCCATCGGCATCGATACTCTGGCGCGGGGTGAGGATTGATGAGGTGGGCTTGACCGCAAAGCGCGCAACGACGGGTGCGCCACTGGAAATACCGCCGAGAATGCCGCCCGCATGATTCGACAGGAAAATCGGTTTGCCGTGATTGTCCATGCGCATCTGGTCGGCGTTTTCCTCGCCGCTCAGCTTGGCCGATTCGAAACCGTCACCGATTTCAACGCCCTTCACCGCATTGATGGACATGAGATAGCTGGCAATATCCTGATCAAGCTTGCCATAGACAGGAGCGCCGAGACCGGCAGGCACATTTTCCGCAACGATTTCGACAACCGCGCCAATGGAGGAACCCGCCTTGCGGATACCATCGAGATATCCGGCAAAGAGATCAACGGAGCCGGGGTCCGGCGTGAAGAACGGGTTATTATCCACCTCGTCCCAATCCCAGCGGTCGCGGTCGATGCTGTGAATACCCATACCGACAAGCGCGCCGCGCACGATCAGGCCGGGCACGACCTTGCGGGCAATGGCACCGGCGGCAACGCGCGCTGCGGTTTCGCGGGCTGACGAGCGGCCACCGCCGCGATAGTCGCGGATGCCATATTTCACATCATAGGTGTAATCCGCATGGCCGGGGCGATACTGGCGGGCAATATCGCCATAATCCTTGGAGCGCTGATCGGTGTTCTCGATCATCATCGAAATCGGCGTGCCGGTTGAGATCATTGTCACGCCATCATCCTGCAGCATGAAACCGGACAGGACCTTTACCTGATCGGGCTCACGGCGCTGGGTGGTGTATTTCGACTGGCCGGGCTTGCGCTTGTCGAGATAGGCCTGAATCTCGGCTTCGCTAAAGCTGATGCCGGGCGGACAACCATCAACCACGCAACCAAGCGCGATTCCATGGCTTTCACCCCAGGTTGTGACACGAAAAAGATGACCGAAAGTATTATGCGACATGAGGGTATCCGGTGTTGCGTCAGGGGGTTTTATGAGCGTTTACGCCTGTGGTCAAACCCGCCGCTGAAATTCCTTCTTCCACCACGAAAAAAGCAATTGTTTTGCCACAGTTGGACGCTCTAAGTTGCGGAACAAATCGACCACCAGATTTTGATTAAAGAGGATATCAAAATGCGTTTCATCGTCGCAACATTCATGTTTGTCGCTTCCCTGCTTCCAGTCGGCGCGCTTGCCGACGATGCGCAGGGCACGATCACCAAAATCGATGAAGTCAATTCGACCATTACGCTTGATGATGGCAAGGTCTACAAACTGCCGGGCGAGTTCGATTTCAGCGCCATCGACAAGGGCATGAAGGTCACAATCATGTTTGATCTGGTCAACAAAGAGCGCTTCATCACCGATATTGAAGAGACGGTGCAATAGGCATCTGTTTGCAATGATTGAGACCTGGGTGGTTACATCCAGGTCAGGCGGCCCTTTTCAAGGCGCAGAATTTTATCCTGAGTGATGGAAAGATTCGCGGCATCGTGGCCATCAAGCCCTTCGACCATCTGAAAAATCGTCCGCATACAGCCACCATGCGTCACGCACACGGTCGGCTCCCGGACTTCCGATAGCCAGTTTCCGATCCGTTTTGCCAATGTTGCATAGCTTTCGGCCGTTGGGCCGGGTGGAATAAAATTCCATTTGTCTCTGGCGCGTGCGGCGACCATTTCGGGCGAGCGGAGTTCAATATCCTCCATCATATAGCCCTGCCATTCGCCGAAATTCACCTCCATAAGGCGGGCATCGGTGCGGTAGGTCCATGGGTCAATGCCCATGCGTGTTCTGATCCGCTCCATCGTGTCGCGTGTGCGGCGCAGGGGGCTGGCGACAAAATCAAAGCCCGCGCCCTCACCGATCAATGATTTCAGCAGATCACCATTGCGCACGGCCTGCAATTGGCCGCGTTCATTGATATCAACATCTTCCTGCCCCTGAATGCGCTCGGACACGTTCCAGTCTGTCTCGCCGTGACGCGAGAAATAAACAATCGAGTCCGGCAAATGCACTTTAAGGTCAGTCCTTGACGACAGAGATATCCGGTGCGTCCACGGCTTTCATGCCAACGACATGATAGCCGCTGTCGGCATGGTGAATTTCGCCCGTTACCGAGCGCGACAGATCAGAGAGGAAATAAAGACCGGCATCACCAACTTCCTCGATTGTCACGGTACGACGCAATGGCGCGTTGTACTCGTTCCACTTGAGGATATAGCGGAAATCGCCAATACCTGATGCTGCCAGCGTCTTGATCGGGCCAGCGGAGATCGCGTTGACGCGGATATTATCCGGACCAAGATCGACAGCCAGATATTTCACGCTGGCTTCCAGTGCTGCCTTGGCGACACCCATGACATTGTAGTTCGGCATGACTTTTTCCGCGCCGTAATAAGTCAGCGTCAGGATCGAGCCGCCATCGGTCATCAGCTTTTCAGCGCGCTTGGCAACGGCGGTGAGCGAAAATACCGAGATCAGCATGGTCTTGGTGAAATTTGCTTCCGACGTATCGACATAGCGGCCAGTCAGTTCATCCTTGTCGGAGAAGCCGATTGCATGCACCAGAAAGTCGATCTTGCCCCATTTTTCTTCCAACGCCGCGAAACACGCGTCGATGGTCGAGGCATCCGAAACATCGCAATGGCCGCAGAGAAAAGCGCCAAGTTCCTGAGCCAGAGGCTCCACACGCTTCTTCAGCGCATCACCCTGATAGGTAAAAGCAAGTTCGGCACCGGCATCATGGGCAGCCTTGGCAATGCCCCAGGCGATCGACCGATTATTGGCAACGCCCATAATAAGTCCGCGTTTACCTTGCATCAAACCAGTTTTGGCGGTCATTTACCAACCCTTCACGAAAGACATATGATTGATTTGCGGTATCGCACAGCCCGCGCCGGGCTTCAAGCATCGTGTCAGTTTCGTCAAGGATTTTCGGGAACCGTTGATTTTCAGAGACTCGAATCGCGCAGAAATGCTTCCAATGCGGCGTCACCATGCTCGGGCAACATGACGCGAACATGAACAAAAAGATCGCCATGACCATCCGGCTTCTTCGGCAAACCCTTGCCTTTCAGCCGCAAAACCCGGTCAGAACTGGTCCAAGGCGCTATTTTTACCGCCACACGGCCATTCAAAGTCTCAACTTCCTCACGCGAACCAAGCGCCGCATCACGCAACGCCACCGGCAAATCCATATGCAGGTCGTGGCCTTCCACTTTGAACTTTGGGTGCGGCTTGAAACGGATTGTGACCAGCGCATCGCCAGGCGTTCCGCCCGGAATTGCCTCACCCTGACCCTTCAGGCGAATCGTTTGACCGTTTTCAACCTGTGCGGGAAGCTTGATCGCCAGTCTTTTGCCGTTCGGAAAGACAGCCTCGACCTTCTCGGCACCAACAGCCTGTTCGAGCGTCACATCAATCGTTGCCTGCAGATCCGTGCCCTTGCGTGGCCCGCCGCGACGCGCGCCCCCGCCAAAGCCGCCGGCGCCCTCGCCAAACAGGTTGCTCAGAATATCTTCCGCATCAAAACCGGCGCTGCCGCTGCGGAAATCGAACCCGCCCGAGCGCGCGCCGCGTGCATTGCCAAACCCGGCAAAGGGATCACCGCCCCCGCCGGAAAAGCCTTCAAACCCTTGTGGCGCACGCTGCTTGCCTTCGGCATCGATCTCGCCACGGTCGAACTGACCGCGACGTTCCTTGTCGCCGATGATTTCATAGGCCTGATTGATTTCAGAGAAATTTGCCTGCGCCTTCGGGTCATCCTGATTTTGATCAGGATGATACTTTTTGGCGAGCTTGCGAAACGCCGACTTGATTTCTTCAGGCTTCGCCGTCTTGGCGACGCCCAGCACGGTATAGGGATCGCGCATGTGTGTGCCTTTCCACTGGCATAAACGGAAGTGCGTTGGGAGTTGCCCTGTATATGCCCATCAATAGGAAGAAATTCCAGAGTTTCCATCAAGAAATCTGCAATTACCACCCGATTCTATCGAAAATATCATTCAGTCGCAGAAAATTACAATGGAGCGAAGGATTTCAATGTCCATTGCCCGCCATTCTGCATGCAGGTTTCGCCCTTATAGAGCATGACACCATCAAAGGATTCGCGCGAAGTCTGGAATTCGCGGCAAAGGCCGGTCTCGGTCTTTTTCTCGGCAATGGCTGTGATCGTACCCTGACTGCCGGTTTCCGGGTTGGACCACGGCAGCGGCTTGTTGCCCCACTGGGTGAAATTCAGGGCAGATACGATGTTGCGAACAGTGGACTGGTCGGCAGCACCCTTGGCATCAACCTGTGGCGCCGGAGCAACCGAGCCTGTTACGGTCGCCTTGTCAGGCACCGCGCTCTCGATACTAAAGCTTTTCATGGCGCAACCGGAGAGGAGGCAAAGTGCAAAAACAGCAGAAATCGGCGCTGCGCGCACCGAAATTTTCGCCCCAAGGTTCCTGATATCTGGTATTGCCAGTGCCAAACGCATATCTCTCTTTAACAAGGTCAACCAGCAATGACTATGGGTGAAATGAAGTTAACAACCGATGACTTCACGGAAAAAAACGAACCCTTCGCGCTCTTCGACGAATGGTTGAAGGACGCCACCAAAACGGAACCCAATGATCCCAATGCTGTCGCGCTGGCAACGGTCGATAGTGATGGCCTGCCTGATGTTCGCATGGTTCTTCTCAAAGATTTTGACGAACAAGGCTTTGTTTTTTATACAAATTTTGAAAGTCAGAAGGGTCAGGAAATACTTGGCTCAATGAAAGCTGCTATGTGTTTTCATTGGAAAACGCTTCGCCGTCAAGTGCGCATACGCGGCCCTGTGGAAATTGTCAGCGATGCGGAGGCCGATGCTTACTATGCCACACGCCCACGCGGCAGCCGTATCGGTGCCTGGGCTTCCAGGCAATCGCGCCCGCTCGAAAGCCGTTTTGCGCTGGAGAAAGCCGTGGCGGAATACACTGCCCGCTACGCCATCGGCAATATACCGCGTCCGGCCCATTGGTCGGGTTTCCGCATCCGCCCGACCTCGATCGAATTCTGGCATGACCGGCCCTTCCGGCTGCATGACCGGGTGGTCTTCAGCCGCGAGACGCCTGATAGCAACTGGAGCAGCAAGACCCGGCTTTATCCGTAAGGGTCTGCTCAGGCCTTTTTGCGGGTGAGAAAGGCCATCAGGGCGTTGCGCGCCTCTTCAGACTGGAGCCGTTCGGCAAAATGCCCGGCTTCCAGCTTGATGCGCTCCACAGTTTCCGCACGCGGCATACGCAGCAGATCACGCGATATCTGCATGGCTTCCGGCGGCTTGGCGGCGATTTCTGTGGCAACGGCCAGAACAGTGCTTTCCAGCTGGTCCGCTTCAACAATCCTGTAGACGAGGCCAACTTCCTTGGCCTCTGCCGCACTCAATCCGTTGCCCACGGCCAGAAAGGCAAAGGCCTGCTGACGGCCCATCAGGGCTGGTCCAAGCAGGCTTGAGCCAGCCTCAGGCACGAGGCCCAGATCAACAAAGGGTGTCTTGAACAGGGATTGCGGTGTGGCGAATGTCAGGTCGCAATGGAAATTCAGCGTTGTGCCGATACCGATGGCAAGGCCATCCACACCGGCAACAATTGGCTTTTTGCCATTGGCCAGCGCGAGGAGAAAATCAAAAACCTCGGTGCCCATGGTGCCTGAGGTGGCAAAAGCCATGAAATCCTGCAGGTCATTGCCCGATGAGAATGCACCCGGCACACCAAAAAAGACATGGGTGCGGATTTCCGGGTCCGCATCACCTTCCACCAGCGCCTTGGTCATCGCTGCATACATGGCGCGGGTCAGCGCATTCTTCTTGTCGGCCCTGAACATCCGGATGATCTGGACGGCGCCATGGCGCTCGATGAGGATATGGTCTGACATGGTGTTTCCTTATTGAAGAGCAGCGCGGGCGCCAAGCAGGCTCGGCGCACCGGTGAGGACGCGATCTTTCAGCGCCGAGGTTTCATTCAAAAGATTTTCCGCAAAGAACCGCGCCAGAACCGTGCGTCCGGCATTGTCGCCGCCGAGCGCACCCTTGGCGAGATAGGTCGCCCCGGCAGCAAGGCCGAAAAGGCGCAGATACGGCGTCGCGCCGGCCAGCGCATCGCTGACTTCGCCATCGGCAAGCGCCTTTTGCAGCCAGAGCGTTGCGGCTTCGAGATCATCAAGACCAGCCTGCAAGCGCTCACCCGTCTCGCCAAAATCAGTGCTGTTGCTGGCCGATACGGCTTCAGCGACCTTGCGCAACTCAGCGATGTAATCCCTGACATGGTTGCCGCCGCCAAGCGGCAGCTTGCGCTGGACAAGATCAATGGCCTGAATGCCGTTGGTACCCTCATAAATCGGCGCAATGCGGGCATCGCGCAGAAGCTGCGCCGCACCGGTTTCCTCGATAAAGCCCATGCCGCCATGAATCTGGATGCCGATTGAGGCCACATCCACGCCCACATCGGTGGAGAAGGCCTTGGCAACAGGCGTGAGCAGATTGGCACGGTCGGCCCAGTGCCTCGCATCATCGCCGGAGCCCGTATGGGACATATCCAGCGCATGGGCGCAGGCATAGGAGATGGAGCGGGCAGCGCCGGTCAGGCTCTTCATGGTCAAAAGATTACGCTGTACATCCGGGTGCTCGATGATCGGGCTCATACCCTCGCCGGTCCAGCCGGGCGCGCGCATCTGGCGGCGCTCCTGCGCGTAGCCAAGGGATTTCTGATAGGCAGCTTCCGCCACCGCAACGCCCTGAATGCCCACGGCAAGCCGGGCATTGTTCATCATGGTGAACATGCAGGCTAACCCACGGTTTTCCTCGCCAATCAGCCAGCCAATCGCGCCGGGCTTTGCATCTTTCGCAAAACCATCGCCATAGATCATGGTGCAGGTGGGCGAGCCATGAATGCCGAGCTTATGCTCGACACCGCTGCAGAACACATCATTGCGCGCGCCAAGCGATCCATCGGCATTCACCAGGAATTTCGGCACGAGAAACAGCGATATGCCCTTGGTTCCCGCGGGCGCATCGGGTAGACGCGCCAGAACCAGATGGATGATGTTGTCGGTCAGGTCATGTTCGCCATAGGTGATGAAAATCTTCTGACCAAAAATGCGATAGGTGCCGTCATCGGCCCGCTCCGCGCGCGAACGAAGCGCGCCTACATCGGAACCCGCCTGCGGTTCGGTCAGGTTCATGGTTCCCATCCACTCGCCGGAAACCAGCTTTGGCAGATAGGTGTTTTTCAGCTCGTCCGTGGCATGGGCGTCAAGCGCCTCAATGGCACCAAGCGTCAGCATTGGGCCAAGGCCGAAGGCTATGGAACCGGCATTCCACATTTCGAGCGCCGCTATCGCCAGCATCATCGGCAGGCCCTGCCCGCCAAACTCTTCCTTGCCGGTCAATCCATTCCAGCCCGCGCCGATCCAGTCGCTGTAAACGTCCTTCCAGCCGGGCGGCATGGTCACTTCGGCATCTTTCAGCGGTGTTCCATATTTATCGCCAACCTCCAGAAGTGGCGCAACGCGGGTTGATGCGAACTTGCCTGCTTCTTCCAGAATGGCATCCACAAGATCATCGGAGAGATCGCCAAAACGCCCTGCAGCGATGGCCTCATCCAATCCGGCAATTTTCTTGAGAGTATGTGCGATTTCCTCGACGGGCGCCCGGTACATTGATCACATGTCTCCTCATCCAGTGATGCTGGGTCGTAGTGTCAGGACATTGCAACCCCCGGCGAGGCAAGGCAAGTGGATTTTTACGTAAACGTAAGAAAATTCATTTTTCGGCAAGCTCGCAATTGGTATCATTGGATCTATTGAGCCTGCCGGTCCGCATTCCGGACAACCGGCCTCTGACCTAAATTGTCATGCGCAGGGTATGGTTTACGGCATTTTAACCATAAACCGGCGACCATACGCTCTTGTATCTGAAGTGCCAGACAACGAGGTGTGAAGGGATACCCATTTGACGATCCGTGCGCAGGTTTTTGCCCTTGCTGCCATTGTCGCCGCGCTGCTTTCCAGCGCCCCTTCCCATGCGGAATCGCAATTCCAGACACCCTGGTCCAATCAGGACCGCGCCATCGTGCTTGATGGTTACGAGCATAATTCCTTCAATCTGCCTGAAATCATCAAGGACCCGCGCGTTGCCGCCTTCATCCACAAGGGCTCCGACGGCATGCCCGCCAATTATCATTGCGGGCGGATCGCCGATGTGAAGGATCAGGAGATATGCCGGCGCATCTGGCGCAACTATGCGGTGTCGCGCGAGCTTTACCAAACGCGGCGCGCGCTGGCCAAGGCGCTCGGTCTGAAATGGGGTTCCTACCATCTTGCGCGTCCCGGCAACCCGGTCGAACAGGCAAATCACTTTATCGATTATGCGGAGCCAACCAGCGATGAGTTGATGGCACTCGATATCGAGGACAATGACCCTACCCGTTTCATGTCATTGCAGGATGGCCAGATATTTGCTGAACAGATCAAGCTGCGCACCGGCCGCTATCCCGTGCTCTATACCAATGGCACCACGGCAAAATACATTGCCGATCACCGGCTTCAATTCCCAATTCTCTCCCGCCTGCCGCTCTGGTATGCGCGCTATGAAACCGATATCGCTCCGCATTTTCCCAAGGGTAACTGGCAGGATTATGCGCTCTGGCAATTTACCTCGCAAAGCAATTGCACGAAAACACGCTGCCCCTATCGCCCGAATGGTACAAACCGCGATATCGACGTCAATATTGCCGATATGACCGTAGCACAGCTCAAACAGGCATGGCCGTTTGATAATCTCATTCCAGCCGTGGTGCCTGACGACATGCCGAGGCCCGGCGAACGGCCACCCCTTACCGATGATATATTGATGGCATCAATGGAACCGCCGCTTGTCGATTATCGCGCACTTCTGAATGCACCGCGGTTGCTGGCGGGTGCAGCTGGCCGTTTGCTTGCAGATGCGCAGGCTTATCTTGACCATATGGACGAAAGCCCTGAAGCAATCGACACCATGCTGACCGTCTCCATTACCGCTCTGCCGGTTGAAAAGCTGACGGTGGTGGCAATGAAAATCAGTCTGCAGCAGCCTAAGGCTACGGCTGACGAACGCCCCGACAGCCAATTGATCAGCGCAATGGTGCGTTTCTGTTTTGATGACGCCAAAGCATCCCTTGGCCGCTGGCCCGCCTATGCAATGCAGCGCTGAATTCCGCGGGCGCTCAAAATATCATTTGGAACGTCGGCGCGTAGCGCGCTTGGCATCGACGGCAGCACGGTATGCCGCCTTGACCCAGTTCAGAAATTCGTCCGGATCGTCGATAATTTCATCCGGCAGCGTGTAATAACTCGCAACCCTTACGGTTTGCGACTGTCCGGCATAGGTGAATGGCAAGGCATCCATGGCTTCAAACTTTGGACGTGTCTGATTATCCACGCGCAGATACAGCGCGCCTTTCATGACAAAAGCGAACTGGATATCATCCAGCGCAAGCCCTGCTCCGCCAAAGAAACGCTTTACTTCAACTGGCCCCATAACCACGAGGCGCTGCGCCACTTCCAGCGCTTTCTCGCGCGCCGACAAAAGACTCATGCCAAACTCTTCCCACTGTTCCGCTTCGCGGAAGTTCAGTTGCTAACGCTGTCCTCAAGACACCTATACCGGTCGCTTGCACAACGTTCCAGTACAGCCGCAGGAATGTCTTTGGCACGGACATCAGGACTGAGAATTTGCCGCATGAATCATTGTATGAGCGAAACGTGCGAAAACAGGCGCCTGTCATCAGACGCCTGTTTTCACAGATCACTATCAGCACCAAACTTAGGAGAACACGACGTCATCCGCCGAGAGGTTGGCAAGCGTCACGCCTTCGATAAGGATACCATTGGTGTCACTGCCAAAGCTGACATAAACGCCCGCTGCAGTATCGTGTGACGCGGCGAGAAAGCTCGCATAGTCGTGGATGCCGGTCGCACCGCCCGGACCAAATCCACGCAGGCCAATGACATCGCCGCCAGCAGTGTCAAAGTCTGATATGTGGTCAATGCCACCATTCAGGCGTGCCGTTGCCTCGTCCCAGACAAAGGTGTCGGCGTCACTGCCGCCCTTCAAGATGTCCGCGCCAACACCACCATCCAGAGTGTCCTGCCCGTACATGCCGTTCAAGATATCATTGCCTTCGCCGCCTTCCAGAATGTCGTTGTAGGCACTCGGAATTGTGACGAGATCTTCACCGTTAAGCGTGTCATTGCCAGTACCGCCGATCAGATGATCAGCACCGCCACCGCCATTCAGCACATCATCCCCGCCACGCCCATCGATATAGTCATTGCCGCTGGCGCCGGGTCTGTAGGCATCATAGCTTCCCAGTTCGTCATTGCCATCAGCGCCATATAGTTTAACGCCTTGATAACCGCCGAATACCGAGATGTGAAACTCCTCAACCGTTGAGTAACGCGCAGCGTCGAATGTATATCCTTGCGACGTGGAGGAAAAATGCAGATAAGCTTTATCGTAGCCATCTCCGCCATCCAGGCCACCGACCCAGCCTTCTGAATAAACAGTGAGACGATCATTCCCGGCGCCACCGTGAAGGTTGGCATTGCCTCCCAAATAAGGCTCGTCCGAGCTGCCATCCGTCAAAGAATCGTCGCCATTACCGCCGTCGAGGAGGACATCCCATCCACCATTGGTGAAAACGCTATCATTACCGTCACCACCAAACAGTTGATCATCGCCGGAGCCACCACCCATATAATCGTTTCCGGCCCCACCTTTGATAATGTCGTTGCCGGAACCACCGTAAAGAACGTCGTTGCCGTCCCCGCCGTTGAGATTATTGTTGCCATCGCCGCCGCTGATCCAATCATCACCGCGACCGCCAGCCAGACTATCATTGCCCGCATCGCCCCAGATCTTGTCGTTGCCGTTGCCGCCATCGATATAATCATCGCCCGCATCGCCGTGAATTTCATCGTTGCCGCCACCGCCGAACAGCATGTCCCGGCCATCGCCGCCGGAGATGACATCATTGCCTTCTCCGGCTTCAACACGGTCATTGCCCGCACCTGCATTGACGTTGATCTGGGCAAAATTGGTCGCAATGATCGTGTCATTGCCGCCGCCGGTCTTCAGTTCCAGCTGTTCGATATCGACGAAATAGAGATGATTGGTCTGAACAGCCGGATCGCCAAACACGAAGTGGCCGCTGGAGCCATTAAACGTTACCGCCTGCGTGGAACTTGAAAGGTCAACAGCAAGCGTATCCGTACCGGCACCACCGCGTGCGGCACCGCCTACGCCAATGAAAGCCAGCCTGTCATCGCCGTCGCCGCCTTCAAGCTGGTCGAAACCGCTCGAGGTGGTCAGGACATCATTGCCAGCACCACCATAGAGGAAATCATCACCAGCACCGCCATCGAGTGTGTCATTGCCGCCAAGTCCCCAGAGGTTGTCGTTCTCGTCCGTTCCAAGCAGGTTATCGCTTGCACCAGTACCAACTATCTTAGCCATTGCCTTCGTCCTCCCTGACGTCGCTAGCGTTTGAATTCCCTCCAATGCTGCATTGTGCCGCCCGCATGGGGAGACACTTCAGACGTCGTGCTCAAGAGAACACGACGTCATCCGCCGAAAGGTTGGCAAGCGTCACGCCTTCGATAAGGATGCCATTGGTGTCACTGCCAAAGCTGACATAGACACCCCCGGCGGTATCGTGGGAGGCAGCGAGAAAGCTTGCATAGTCGTGGATGCCGGTCGCACCGCCCGGACCAAATCCACGCAGGCCAATGACATCGCCGCCAGCAGTGTCAAAGTCTGATATGTGGTCGATGCCATTGTTGAAACGGGCGTCTGATTCATACCAAAGGAACGTGTCGGCGCCAGCACCGCCTTCCAGTGTATCGGCACCCATGGCACCTTCAACTATATCGTTGCCGTCGCCGCCGATCATATGATCGGCACCAGAGCCGCCATACAGCACATCGTCACCGCCTCGGCCGTTGATAGTGTCATCGCCGCTGAAACCGGGCCGGAAATAATCAAGACTTTGCAGTGTATCATTGCCCTCACTACCAAAGAGCTGGACCCCGCTATAGCCACCAATCACCGAGACGTGGATGTTCTCGACATTTTTGATATAGGCAGCATCAAAGGTGAAACCTGTGGCGTGAAACTCCAGCCAGGCCGAGTCATAACCATCGCCGCCATCCAGCAGGCCCGTATAGCCTTCTGAATAAACATGAATGGTGTCGTCGCCCGCACCACCCTGCATTGCGGCATTCCCGCCCAGATAGCTGTCCTCGCCACCATCAACCAGTGTGTCATTGCCGTTACCACCCTCGAGGACGTCAAATACACCTTCACTTTGATAGCCGAACCCGCTTTCGAGGTAATCATTGCCATCGCCACCTTCCAGATGATCGTCCCCAGCGCCTCCATAAAGAGTGTCGCTGCCAACGCCACCAATCAGATGATCGTCCCCAGCGCCGCCGTAGAGGGTATTGGTACCGCTTCCACCTTTGAGGGTGTCATTACCATCGCCGCCTTCAAGACGATCATTGCCGTCACCGCCATTGAGGCTGTCATTGCCCGCGCCACCATCAATCTGATCATCACCGCGACCACCGGCCAGACTATCATTGCCCGCATCGCCCCAGATCTTGTCGTTGCCGTTGCCGCCATCGACATAATCATCGCCCGCATCGCCATGAATTTCATCATTGCCGCCACCGCCGAACAGCATGTCCCGGCCATCGCCGCCGGAGATGACATCATTGCCTTCTCCGGCTTCAACACGGTCATTGCCAGCACCTGCATTGACGTTGATCTGGGCAAAATTGGTCGCAATGATCGTGTCATTGCCGCCGCCAGTCTTCAGTTCCAGCTGTTCGATATCGACGAAATAGAGATGATTGGTCTGAACAGCCGGATCGCCAAAGACGAAGTGGCCACTGGAGCCATTAAAAGTCACCGCCTGCGTGGAGCTTGAGAGGTCAACAGTAAGCGTATCCGTGCCGGCACCACCGCGTGCGGCACCGCCTACGCCAATGAAAGCCAGCCTGTCATCGCCGTCGCCGCCTTCAAGCTGGTCGAAACCGCTTGAAGTGGTCAGGACATCATTGCCAGCACCACCATAGAGGAAATCATCACCAGCACCGCCATCGAGTGTGTCATTGCCGCCAAGTCCCCAGAGGTTGTCGTTCTCATCCGTTCCAAGCAGGTTATCGCTTGCACCAGTACCAACTATCTTAGCCATTGCCTTCGTCCTCCCTGACGTCACCTGTGTTTAACTATCCTCCAACTGCATTGCGCCGCCCCATCAGGGGCGACGCATCAGACCTCATGCTCACGAAAAAACAACATCGTCGGGCGAGAGGTCGGCAAGCGTGACATGCTCGATAAGAATGCCGCTGGAATCGCCATCGAAGCTCACATAAACGCCATCGGCGGTGTCATGCGCGGCAGCAAGGAAGCTGTCAAAATCATGAATGCCAGTGCCGCTCGCGGCGAAATCGTGCAGATTGATCACGTCTTCCGCCACGTTGAAATCAACGATGTGATCAACGCCGCCAATGGTATTTCCATCGAACTCAAACGTATCTGCGCCAGTGCCACCAATCAGTTGATCAGCGCCCGCGCCGCCATCGAGATGATCACTGCCGGAGCCGCCCTTGAGAATATCGTCGCCAGTACCGCCGAGCAGCACATCATTGCCGTCGCCGCCATTCACCGTATCGTTGCCCGCGCCGCCATCAATATGGTCATCGCCGCGGCCGCCATTCAGATTGTCCTTGCCGTCATCACCCCAGATGCTGTCATTGCCATTGCCGCCATCGACAAAGTCATTGCCCGCATCGCCATGCAACTCGTCATTGCCGCCATTGCCATAAATGACGTCATTGCCGGAACCGCCAAACACCGTGTCATTGCCCTCGCCGGTTTCGACGTGGTCATTGCCTGCACCTGTGTTGACCTCGACCTGAGCAAAGTTCGTGGCGATGATCTTGTCAGCGCCGCCACCGGTCGTCAGTTCGAGGCGCTCCAGATCAACGAAATAAAGATGGTTCGCCGCTATCGTCGGATCACCGAAAACAATGTGACCGGCGGAACTGTTCAAAGTGACCGGTTCAGAAGAATTTGAAACATCAACCGCCAGCGTATCCGTACCGGCACCGCCGCGCGCTGCACCGCCAACGCCGATAAACGACAGACGGTCATCACCATCGCCGCCCTCAAGCTGGTCGAAACCGCTTGAGCTGGTCAGGATGTCGTTGCCAGCCCCGCCATAGAGATAATCATTTCCAGCACCACCATCGAGAATATCATTGCCGCCAAGGCCCCAGAGATTGTCGTTCTCATCGGTTCCCTGCAGCGTATCACTCGCACCACCACCAACTATTTTCGCCATTGATTTGTCTCCCAACAACTTGCGATGGCGGAGTATATGTAAGGATTAATGACAAGCAAGTGTCGTTTTTCAGATGTAATAAAGAATAAATATGCTAGTTTTACTAGCAAACTATTTCAAATTTAGAAGCAAAATTGTCCACTTCCGCAGGAATAGTATATTTGAATATATATTACCAACGACACGTATATTCTCGATGTTTCTGTCAGTTATTCCCCGCGCAACAGGTAATATAAATTCATACGCCGCGCGACATGGGCGACGATGTGGTGATGCGACCTTAAAGCCACAGTGTGTCAGGAAATTTTAGTGACCATCAATCCGGCGCAGTAAAAGGCTTTCGATCGGGCCGTCTGCTCCCTGTTGCCGCCCCTGCCTGTCCGTTGCGGCGAAAAAAGCCACGCTCCAGTCTTGTATGGACGCGCCCCGTTTCATCAGGCGGTTATCCCCGCTAAAAATCGAAATTAATCATCTGTTCAGGTTAACAAGACATTCCGGAAATCGTGAGAATTGCATCTGAAGAAACGATGCTAGTTTGGCGCCATCAGCCGCAATTCACCGTTTCGCCCAGAGTTTCACAACGCGATAATGACCCAACGCCGCCCACGCGCCCAAAACCGTATCCTGATCGTCATGGCCTGTTTCATCGGGATTTTCAGCGTTATCAGCGGGCGGCTGGTGTTTTACGGCATGAAGGACGATCCGGTTGACTATACCGGGCCAACCGGCTCCGTTCTCGCCTCTCGCCCCGATATTGTGGATCGCCATGGCGCTGTATTGGCAACGGACATCAACTCCGTCTCGCTTTATGCGGAACCGCGCAAGATCATCGATCCGGATGAAGCCTTCGAACTGCTGTCCACCGTGCTGCCCGACCTTAATTTTGAACAGACCTATGCCCGACTGAAAGGCAATGCCGGGTTTGCGTGGCTGAGGCGCGGCCTGACACCGAAGCATAAAAACCAGATCATGGCGCTTGGCATTCCCGGCATTGGCTTTCGCACCGAAAAGTCCCGTTTCTATCCGGGTGGACCGACCGCCGCACATATTCTCGGGCTTGTGAATATCGACAATCAGGGCATTGCCGGTATGGAGAAGTATATTGATGGACAGGGCCTGACTGATCTGCGCGATGTTGGCCTTGCGCACGGACGCAAGCTTGCTCCGGTCAAACTCTCCATTGACCTGCGCGTCCAGCATGTGGTGCGCGATGTGCTGGTGAATGCCATTGAGCGCTATCGCGCCATCGCGGCGGGTGCCGTGGTGCTCGACGCCAGGACGGGCGAGATACTCGCCATGGGTTCCGTGCCGGATTTTGACCCGAACAACCCGTTCAATGCGCTGGAAAAAGACCGGCTCAACCGCATGTCCGCTGGCGTCTACGAAATGGGTTCGACCATCAAGACCTTTACCACGGCCATGGCGCTGGATTCCGGCAAGGCAGACCTGAACAGTACGTTTGATGCCACCCGCCCGATCACAATCGGTCGTCAGACAGTCCACGATTTCCATGGCAAGCGCCGTGTTCTCACTCTGCCGGAGGTTTTTCTGTTCTCCTCCAATATCGGTTCAGCCAAGGAAGCGGACATCGTTGGTATTGAAGGACACCGCGAATTTCTGGTGCGGCTCGGCCTGCTTGACCGCATGCAGACGGAACTGCCCGAAGTGGCGCGCCCAACCGAGCCAAAAGTCTGGAAGAAGGTTCATTCAATCACGATCTCCTTCGGCCATGGCATGGCAACCACACCGCTGCAAACAGCCGTTGGCGCGGCTGCCCTCCTCAATGGGGGAATGCTGATCGCACCGACCTTCCTGCCCCGCACCATAGAGGAGGCGCAGACCATCGCCAAGCGGGTTGTGAGCAAGCGGACAAGCGACGATCTGCGCTATCTCTACCGCCTCAATGCGCAAAAAGGCACCGGTGGTTCCGCCAGCCGGACACAGGTTCCCGGTTATCGTGTTGGCGGCAAAACGGGAACTGCCGAAAAGGTCATCAATGGGCGCTATTCCAAGGATGTGCGCTTCAATACTTTCATCGCGGCCTTTCCGATTGAAAACCCTGAATATATCGTCCTGACGATCATCGATGAACCGAAACCTGTCGACGGACAGGTCGCCGCCGGTGCGGGTCTCAATGCCGCGCCGATGGCCGCTGAAATTATCCGCCGTTCGGCCAATATTCTGGGCGTGTTACCGGTGTTCGAGACAGCAGCCGATTAGATCGGTGAAGTCAAAAGCCGATCACTCGGCGACAAATTTCGGTTTTGTGCCGCAGATATCCAACACCGCATAACAGCGCTTGTATCCGGACAAACAGCCCCATACCATTTCATCACATCTTGTGTGTTCGCGGTCTGCTGTGGAGCCCACAGATGAGCCGCCTTTAACGGAAAGTCCGCCGATGGCGTTGTTTGAAAACATGCTGGTTCTGATGCTGGTGGCGATCATCTTTCTCCAGCTGTCGAGAAAGCTGGCGGTGCCTTATCCAACAATGCTGGCGGTGGCCGGTGTTATCGTTGCTTCGCTGCCATGGGCGCCGGAAATCTCAATTGATCCGCACCTCGCCATGGCCTTATTCATCGCCCCGGCACTGCTTGACGCGGCCTATGATCTGCCGCCCCGAACGATCCGCCGCGACTGGTTGCCCCTCCTGTCGCTTGCTGTCTGGGTTGTCATCCTCACCACGGCGGCGGTTGCCTGGGTTGGTGTATCTTTGGGTGGCTTACCGCTGGCCGCCGCCATAGCACTGGGTGCCATCGTTGCCCCGCCAGATGCAGCAGCTGCAGCCGCCATGCTTGGGCGATTTGCGCTTCCGAGACGGGCTGTCGCGATCCTTCAGGGAGAAAGCCTGCTCAATGACGCTGTATCCCTGCTCATCTTCAGTGCCGCCGTCGGCATTGCGATTGGCGCGGCGTCGCTCACCAGCCTCATCCCGCAATTGATCATTGCCGTACCGGGCGGTCTGATCATCGGTTTCCTCCTTGCGAGAACATCCATGCTGTTCGCGCCGCGACTAGCCGGGACACTGGGTGGAACGCTGTTTGAGTTTGTCGCTGTGTTCGGCACATGGATCATCGCGGAGCGCCTGCACCTGTCGGCAGTCCTTGCCGTCGTCGCCTTTGCCATGACCATTGCCCATTACGTGCCTGCCCGGCAGGCACCGCGCAACCGGCTGCATTCCTATTCCGTCTGGCAAACCTCCGTGTTCCTGCTCAATGTTCTGGCATTCCTGCTGATGGGCCTGCAGGCGCGCACGATCGTTCGTGATCTTGATCCGCAGGAGCTTTCATTTGCGCTGAGCTTCGCAGCGGCGGTTTTTGCCACTGTCGTGGTCGTGCGCGTTGCCTGGGTTCTCGCCTATAATCGCCTGATCCACTATATCAATCCATCGCAGACCCGCTTTCCGCGCCCGCCGCTTGGAATGAGTCTGATCGTATCCTGGTGCGGCATGCGCGGGCTGGTAACGCTTGCCACCGCATTGGCCTTGCCAGCCACGTTCCCCTCGCGCGAACTGATTGTCCTGAGCGCCCTTGCCGTTGTTCTGGGATCACTGATCCTGCAAGGCCTGACGCTCGGCCCTCTCATTCGCTTCCTCGGCTTCCCGCCGGATACGTCATTGGAAAAGGATCTCGCCAATGCCCGGCTTGCGCTTATCGATACGGCCCTCTTCGAGCTTAATACACGGGATGATCACGCGGCGGTCAGCCTGCGCGAGTTCTACGAGGAGGAGCGTGATCTCGTGGCAGACGGTCACCATCCCCGCGCCGTCAGCAAGACCGACCAGCTTCGGCTGACCATCATCGCGGCAAAACGGGCCAAGCTGAATATCATGCGGCACAGCGGCATCATTGATGATGACGTTTATCATGCGCTTGAGCAGGATCTCGATTTTGCCGAACTTGCCGCATCACCCCCCGAAAAACTTGAGATCATCGACGGTTAGGAATTGGCCATGCATATGCTCCACCATATTTCGCTGGGTGTTTCCGATATTGAACGCGCGGCTGCATTCTACGACGCGGTGCTTGCCCCGCTCGGATATGTCAGGGTCTGGGAGGATTTACGATCAGGCGAACCGGATCAGGCCGTTGGCTACGGAAGCCCCGGTGGTGGCGACAAGCTTGCGATCAAGCATCGCCCGAAGGGTCAATGCGCCCCCGGCCCCGGCTTCCATCTGGCATTTTCCGGCCCAAACAAGCTGGCCGTTGACAGCTTCCATGCGGCAGCCCTCGCCCATGGTGGCATTGACAATGGCGCACCGGGCCTCCGGCCCCATTACGGCCCGCATTACTATGCTGCCTTCGTTGTGGACCCGGATGGACATCACATCGAAGCGGTTTTGAATAAGGCGGAATAATTACCGCCAGAACGCAAATGATCCTGACTTGTATGAGGCAGCGTTACGTTGTTTATATTGCGCTTCTCATTCTCGTGGCCTCTTGTCTGGAGCATCCAATGCCATCGACCGAATTGCTGATCGCCTTCTTCCTGACCACAGCGATTTTTGCCTATATTCCCGGCCCCGCAATGCTTTACGCAGCGGCGCAAACCATTGCGCGTGGCCGCTGGTCCGGGCTGATGGCGGCCCTTGGCATTCATCTTGGCGGCTATGTGCATGTGATCGCTGCGGCTGCCGGGTTGTCGGTGCTGTTCCACGCGGTGCCCCTGCTTTATCTCGCGGTCAAATTCTGCGGCGCGGCCTATCTGGTCTGGCTCGGCATTTCCCTGTTTCGCGCCAAGGTCAACGGCGATGTAACCATGCCTGACGTCGCGCAGAAATCTGCCCGCCGCGCCTTTTTCGAAAGCATCAGCGTCGAGGTTCTCAACCCGAAGACAGCCATTTTCTTTATGGCATTCCTGCCGCAATTCATCGATGCTTCAGCCGCGTTTCCGGTGTGGCTGCAATTCGTTCTGCTCGGGACCATCGTCAATCTGATGTTCTCTTCCGCCGATCTTGTCTGTGTTTTTCTGGCGGGCGCGGTGATTACACGGCTGAAGCGCTCAAACCACGCACAGCGATTGATGCAACGCGCCGGTGGCACAATACTGGTCGGCCTTGGCGTGCATCTCGCTTTGCAGAAGAGTTAGGAAATGCTTGTCATGCGGAAAGTTGTGACGCTTGGACATGACGCGACATATCCAGATCCGATCACTCTTAAAGTCGGAGATGAAGTGATCCTCACTGGCAAAACGGATTGCTGGGATGGGCATACGTGGCTATGGGCAAAAGGCCCCGACGGCAAAACTGGCTGGCTTCCTGATACGGCGGTTGAGAAAAACTTTCGGGGGCAATCGATTGCTTGCCGCAACTATTCAGCCATGGAACTTACCTGTGCAACCGGTGAAACAGTGTTGATACTGGATGAGACGCACGGTTGGGCATGGTGCCGTTCTCTTAAAGGCATGGAAGGTTGGATACCTCTGCGCAATCTGTCTCCACAAGAGGTCATCGAGAGCTAGTCTCTGCCATCCGGATAAACCGCTGGTCCCTTGATCTCGATCTTGTTGCCGAAGGGATCGCGGATGTAAAATGAGTGCCCCATACCGCGCGCGCCGCCATGCATGGCTTCCCGCTCGATCTCGACCCCATGGCTATGAAGATGCGCCCGCAGGGCATCATGGTCGAACGGCCCCGTTGCGATACAGACATGATCAACGTTGCGCCCGCCTGCAACCGGCGGCACGGCGCTTGTCGCGCCGGGATGGGTGATATCCCACAGGACAATCAGGGCCGAGCCGCACCACACCTGCTCCATGCCCAATGCGGGGTAGACGTAGCCGGGCTGGCATCCCAAGACACCGTAATAGAATTTCAGGGCAGACCGCATGTCATCGACGAGAAAGACCACATGATCGATCCCCACAAGGGAAAACGGAATATTTGCCGATGACATGAATAATTCCTCCGGTTCTGGTGCGCCCAATAAAGAACGGAAAAACCCGGGTCTGTCACCACCGATCAGATCATTTTGGTGCCTATGCTGACACGAAGCGAATGGTCGCCTCGAGGACCAGTAAATCGGCATCGCGCTATCACGTCGTCAACTGACACGCGCGTCACAAATAAAAACCGGAACATCCTTCTCGGGATACTCCGGTTTTTTCCTCTAAAACTGGATTTTAGCGACCGTCAGGTGTTCTCGTGCCGCCCCACTTGTCCTTCACAGCATCAAAATGCTCTTCCGGCTTGTACTCGGCCACCTGCAGACCAACCTGCCTGGCTGTCAGACGGCCCATCGCGGAGAGAACCTGATAGCTCTGCACAACGCTGTCATGTTCTGCCTGAACCAGTGCGAGCTGGCCGGTAATCACGTCAGCCTGAGCGTTCAGAACATCAAGGGTTGTACGCTGTCCGACCTTGCGCTCTTCGATCACGCCATTGAGTGCGAGCTGTGCGGCAGAAACAACGCTTCTTTGCGCCGTGATCGACGCGCGCGCGGCATCCAGCTGTGCCCATGCGGAAGCAACAGCCTGCCGGACGCTGTCCTCGGACACATTCACTTCAATGCGGCGCTGGCCAAGATTTTCCTTGGACTGGCGAACATTGGCCGCCGTCTTGCCCGCTCCGTAAATAGGTACAGTAACCTTCAGCTGCGCCGAGCCAGAGGTATTGTTGGTTGAGGTGAGCGACGTGCCGTTAAAAATATCTGTCCGGCTGACGGTACCCGTGACACCCGCCTGCGGCAGCAATACGCCTTCCCTGACCTTGACCTGATAGCCAGCGACATCCGTGTTCAGCTTGGCAGAGCCAATCGAGGGATGGTTGGCTTCGGCGATCGCATAGGCCTGCTTAAGTGATTTTGGCAAAGATTTTGCCGGTGTGGCAGCCGTCAGCGAGCCCGGAGCGGCACCAACGGTCTGGATATAGGTGGCTTCGGCAATTTTCACATTGGCACGGGCAGTATTGCGGTCATTGACCGCGGTAGCCTGTGATGCCTCCGCCTGTGCAACGTCAGTGCGCGTGCCCTCACCCACATCGAACCGTGCGCGGTTCGAACGCACCTGTTCGCTCAGGAACGCCAGGTTCTTTTCGCGCAAGGCTACGATCTGGCGGTTGAGATAGACATCCATATAGGCCTGCACGGCTGCAGCGAGTGTTGTCTGCTCGCTTCCGCGCAAATCTTCACGGGCTGCGAGCACGCCTGTCTCCGCGGCTGCAACATTGTTTTTCGTCTGAAAGCCATCGAAGAGCATCTGATCGACTTCAACGCCTTCGGTGGCCGTGTCGCTTGATGAGCTTTTGCGGCCATCAAGCTTGGTGCGGTTTGCGGTTACACTGGCCTGACCTGTAACAGTCGGGCGGTAGCCGGATTTTGCAATCGCCACATTCTCGTCGGTAACCCGCACACCGGCGCGGTTGGCATTCAACGTCGAATTGTTCTGATAGGCCTTGGACATGGCACCGAAAAGATTTTCGGCCATGGAAGGCGTTGCCGTCAGAACCGAAGTCATCAGCAGGATCGCAGTAAGGCTTCGCTTGGCTGTTATGGACACGGTGAATTTCTCCGACAGTTTAAACAGAGGGTACGGCTCAGCGAACCACTCGTTCCGATTTGAAAGAGACATTGCGCTACGAACCGCCGATGTCAATGTTGAAAACCCGATCAACAAAGTTTTTACTGCACTGCACCCTTCTCCCTGATAATGGCACGCCAGCCAATATCGCGCCGGTAAAAGCCTTCTGGCCAGTTAATCCGGGCAATTGCCGCATAGGCAGCATCCTGTGCCTCCTGTACAGTTTTGCCTGTCGATGTGACATTAAGCACACGCCCGCCATTGGCAACGAGTTCACCGTTCTTCTCGGCAGTCCCCGCATGGAAAACCTGAACATTGTCCGATTGGGCCGCATCAACGCCTTTAATGACGCTGCCCTTTTCCGGAGAAGCAGGATAACCCTTTGCCGCCATGACGACGGTCAGCGCGGGATCGTCATTCCAGCGCACGGACACCTGATCCAGCGCACCGTCAGCGGCAGCCTTCAGCAAAAGCAGCACATCATCCTTCAACCGCAGCATCAGCACCTGCGTTTCCGGATCGCCGAAGCGGGTGTTGTATTCGATCAGTTTCGGGCCATCCCTGGTGATCATCAGTCCGGCAAACAGAACGCCACTGAATGGCGCACCGATCTCAGCCATGCCGCGCATGGTGGGCTCAATCAGTTCGCGCATGGTGCGCTCGATGATTGCCTGCGTCATGACGGGCGCGGGCGAATAGGCACCCATGCCGCCTGTATTGGCGCCGGTATCGCCATCGCCGACGCGCTTGTGATCCTGCGCCGTGCCGAAAGGAAGCGCGGTCTTGCCATCGCAGAGGCAGAAAAAGCTGGCTTCCTCTCCATCAAGGAATTCTTCCACCACCACTTCGGCACCGGCGCCGCCGAATGCGCCGTCAAAGCAGGCATCCACCGCATCGAGCGCTTCCTGCACGGTCATGGCAACCACAACGCCCTTGCCCGCCGCAAGACCATCCGCCTTGACCACGATGGGCGCGCCCTGTTTTTCGACATAGGCGCGGGCAGCAGCAGCATTGGTGAAGCGGCCATAGGCACCGGTTGGAATATTGAAGCGGGCGCACAGGTCCTTGGTAAAGCCTTTTGAGCCCTCGAGCTGTGCCGCCGCCTTGGACGGGCCAAACACGGAAATACCCGCCGCGCGCAGCTCATCGGCAATCCCCGCAACCAGCGGCGCTTCCGGGCCCACCACAACGAAATCGACACCCTTTTCCTTGCAGAAGGCAATAATGGCCGCATGATCAGCCGGATCAAGCGCCACACATTCAGCCTCGTGCGCAATGCCGGGATTGCCGGGCGCGCAGTAAAGCTTGGTCAGCACGGGGGACGCGGCAATCTTCCACGCCAGAGCATGTTCACGGCCACCGGAACCAATAAGCAAGACGTTCATCGTTTTTCTGCTCCGTGCATAGGGGTTGCTGTGTCGGTATGGCCTTGAGCGCCGGGGGTCAAGCACGCAATCACAGATTTGCCCGGAAAAGCTGTGGGGGGATGGGTTGTGGTTCGTGGTTCGTGGTTCGTGGTTCGACATAACAACCATGAGGGAGAGTGAGGATGCAAGGGAGCCAAGTTCTGCAACCTTTGTAATTTGGAATGCTGGCGATTAGCGTTGCATCCCCAATCTCCCTCATGGTGAGCTTGTCGACCATGGACACTTTTCCGCCAAGTGCTCGCCCCGGTAGTCCGATAAGGCAGAGGGGGGTGATTGCCTCGTGCCAATGCTGAAGGTTGGCCGTTCAAACCACCCCAACCCACAATTTCCTGCAATATTTACTTGACTGGTAAAGCGCTCGCTGCAAGGTCACGCCATGACATCAGAAAAAGACATTATCCAGTCAAGCGAAGGCCAAGGCCGCGTTTTCGATGCGCCGTCGGGGCATTGGGTTTATCGGGCGCTTCCCGCATGGCTATGGCCCTATGCGCAATTGGCGCGCTGGGACCGGCCAATCGGCTGGTGGCTGCTGCTTTGGCCCTGCTGGTGGTCCGTTGCGCTGGCTTCAAGCGCGGGAGCCAAGGTCGGCGACAGCGTCTGGTCAATCATCCCCTCACCCTGGCATCTGGCGCTGTTGCTTATTGGCGCGGTAGCCATGCGTGGGGCTGGTTGTACCTATAATGATCTTGCGGATCAGGATATTGACAATCAGGTGGCGCGCACCCGGTCGCGGCCACTGCCTTCGGGTCAGGTGACACGCAAACAGGCGAAAATATTCATCGCCCTGCAAGCGCTTGTCGGCCTGCTGGTGGTTATCCAGTTCAATGGTTTCACCATTCTTCTGTCCATTGCCTCGCTGGTGATTGTCGCCATCTATCCCTTCATGAAACGTTTCACCAACTGGCCGCAGCTGGTGCTGGGTCTTGCCTTTTCCTGGGGCGCACTCGTTGGCTGGTCGGCGCATTTCGGCGCACCCGCAACGCTGAAAGATTTCCTTCCGCCGCTGCTGCTCTATGCCGGGTCTATCCTCTGGGTGATCGGCTATGACACCATCTACGCCCATCAGGACAAGGAAGACGACGCGCTGGTCGGTGTGGGTTCAACCGCAAGACTGTTCGGCAGCCGTACCCGCGAGGCGCTGATGGTGCTGTATGGTGGCGCGCTCGTGCTGTTCCTCTGGGCCTTTGCCATGGCGGAAGTGCCGATGCCTGCCGTCGCCGGTCTTCTGGCGGCAGGCGCGCATATGTATCGCCAGATCATGGTGCTCGACATTGACGACCCCGCACAATGTCTGCGCCTGTTCCATTCAAACAAGGTCGTCGGCTGGCTGATCTTTGCCGGACTGGTGCTTGGCGCGCTGTGGACGGTGGTGAAACCGTTCTTCTAGCCTGTCAGGTCGAACTGATAGCACCCAGCCCCTCGACCAACCGGTCAAGTTCCGCCTCGGTCGTGTAGAGCGCTGGCGACACACGCAGGCATTGGCCCTTGGTTATCCCGGCGCGGCGCACCGTCAGCACACGATGCTCGTCACGCAATGCGGTCATCAGGGCCGTGTTGTCATCCTTGCTGATTTTGCCCTTGATGCGGAACGAGGTGATACCCGCATGCATGGTGTCATCGTCAGGCGTGAGGATTTCGATGCTTTCAATGGCCCGAACCTTGTTCACCCAGTAATTGCGAAGATGGGTCAGACGCGCCTGCTTGCGTTTTGAACTGATCATCTCGTGCAGATCAAGCGCAGCGGGTACCGTCAGGGTCGCGGCGAAATTGGTTGTGCCGGTGTGAACGCGCGAACGGATATCATCCTTTTGCCAGTCTTCATCGGCCAGATCCCGGTCAATATCGGCGAGCCTTTCCTTGCGGATATAGAAAAAGCCCATGCCAACAGGTGCGCCGATCCATTTGTGCAGGTTGAAACCGACGAAATCCGCACCCAGATCAGCGACCTTGAAATCCATCTGCCCCCATGAATGGGCGGCATCAACAACCACATCCACGCCGCGGGCGCGCGCCATGTCGGCAATCTCGCGAATGGGCATGACAAGACCTGTCCGGTGGGACAAATGCGTCAAGAGCAGGAGTTTCGCCTTCGGGTTTGCTTCCAGCACCACGCGATAGGCGTCAAGCACGGCTTCCCGCGTGGCGGGTTCGGGAATGGCGAAGGTCTTGACCTCAACACCGCGACGGCTGGCCAGCGCATTCATGGCATATTGCATGGAATCATAGTCAAGGTCGGAATAGATCACGCTATCGCCCGGCTGCAGGCTGTTATAGCCGGTGATCAGCTTTTGCAGGGCTTCGGTCGCGCCGCGTGTCAGCGCGATCTCTTCCGGTGCCGCGCCAACTGCCGCCGCAACGCGGTTGCGCACGTCCTCGGCATCCTTGCTGAAAACATTGCGCGCATAAACGGTGTTCTGCCTGTTCACACGCTGGGTATTTTCCAGATAGGCCTGCAGAACTGGCCGGGCCATAATGCCCCAATAGCCGTTCTCGAGATTAGCGATGGAACGCTCGACATCGTAGAGATCGCCAACCGCCGCCCAATAGGACTGATCGGTTGCAATGGCCATGTCATTGGCGGCTGGAAGCATAGCGGTTTCCGCTGCGGATGCATTGAATGCTGTTGCGGCGAGCGCGGTCACAGCGCTGCCGATCAGAAAATGACGACGTTCAATACCCGACATCGAAGAGCCCCCTCATACAGTGTTGCCTGAGTTCCTGATTAGGACCCTAATGTCACAACTGCATGAAGGAAATCACCGATTGAACATTCGTTAGCGTCTGCCCGAGCTGATGATTTCTTCACCGCCCACGACGAGGCGCAGACCGAGATCACCCATCTTGCGGCGGGCGAGAAAGCGTGGGCGACGGCGGCGTGGTTCACGACCCTGACGGCGTTCTTTCGGTTCTGCCACGGCCACCGGCCCAATGCTCTGTTCAAGCTGACGGGCTTCGCCGTCTTCCTCGACAAGCATCATCGGCAGTTTGAAAAGCGAAGACCAGGCGCGCCAATCCGCAGCAATGTCGTTGAGATCATGCGCCACCAGCAAGGGCACTGAAAGGTGCGGATCGCTATGCATCAGCTCAAGCGTCACGGTGATGTCGCCAAGCTCGTCCTCGGCGGCACGGGCCGTGACCCCCTGAAAGGCACAGGCTGGCAGAGCCAGCGAGAGCGGCAGGTTGCTGTTTGGCAGCACCCGCTTGACCACCGCGCCCCGCTCATGCAGCGAGAAGGTGATATCGCCGCGATCATCGCGCGTGGCGTAGGTTACGGTCTGTGGCAGGTGGAATGGGTCGAGCCTGAATTCCTGGCCTGCCCAAACCGGCTTTGCTCCGGCTTTTTTCATGTGACGCCTTCTGTCGATCCTGAGAGCCGGTTTTCCGGTCTTCTCTTTTGTATTTCCCTGTAGAGCGGACCAATTTTTTCTGGTCTCGTATGGGGAAACAATAGGCGCCAATCCCCCCGGTTCCGCTTAACGAACGCGGTTAATCAATTCTCATCGCGGGGAATGGTTATCGAAATTCGACCATCGGTAAGGTTTCGAAAAGAGAGATAAACAAAACACTGACGGGAAGGCTCGCTTTGCAACGAAATGCCTTCCCGTCATCTTTAATTGCAATGAGATGGTGGTTTCAGATCACCTTGCCGGGGTTCATGATGCCAGCAGGATCGAATGATGTCTTGATGCGGCGCATCAGATCGAGCGCCACGGGTGACTTGGTTTCCGACAGTTCCTTGCGCTTCAGCTGGCCAATGCCATGTTCGGCAGAGATTGACCCCTTATAGGCGCGGACAATGCCGTGAACACGCGCATTCACCTCGCCCCAGCGCGCAAGGAAGGCTTCCTTGTCAGCGCCCTTGGGCTGGGTGATATTATAGTGCAGGTTGCCATCGCCCATGTGCCCGAAGGAAACAATGCGGGCGCCGGGGATCATTTCGAGCACCGCTGCATCGGCCTCGGTAATGAATTCGGGGATGCGCGCCACCGGCACGGAAATGTCGTGCTTGATCGAGCCGCCCTCGGGTTTCTGTGCCATCGACATGGCTTCGCGCATATGCCAGAAGGATTTTTCCTGCGCGGTGCTGTCGGCAATCGTCGCGTCTTCCACCAGTCCGGCTTCAAAACCTTCCGTCAGAATAGCCTCAATCGTTTCGCGTGCGTCTTCAGCCGAGCGTGATGAGGAAATATCAATCAGCACATACCAGTTGTGTACGCCCTGAAGCGGATCGCGCACGCCTTCCGTATGGGCGACGGAAAACTCGACGCCAACGCGCGGCATCAGTTCAAAACCGGTCAGCGACGCTCCCGCATGGCTTTGCGCCAATGCCAGCAGTTTCAGCGCATCGTCGGGGCTGTTCAGCCCGACATAGGCCACGCCTTTGCCCTTGGGCAGGGGAAACAGTTTCAATACGGCAGCGGTGATGACGCCAAGCGTGCCTTCCGCACCGACAAACAGGTCCTTCAGATCATAGCCTGTATTGTCTTTCTTGACGTAGCGCAGATCATTGAGCACTTCACCTGTTGGCAAAACCACTTCGACGCCGAGGCAAAGCTCGCGGGTATTGCCATAGGCAAGCACAGCCGTGCCGCCCGCGTTGGACGAAAGATTGCCGCCAATCTGGCAGGAGCCTTCCGAGCCCAGCGACAGCGGAAACAGGCGTCCCGCCTTTTCCGCTGCTTCCTGCACTTTTTGCAGGACAACGCCCGCCTCGACAATCATCAGATTGCCCGATGGTTCAACGGAGCGGATTTTGTTGAGGCGCGACAGGGACAGGATGACCTGCTCGCCTGACGCATCGGGCATCTGGCCGCCGACGAGGCCGGTATTGCCGCCCTGCGGGACAATGGCTGTGCCGGTTTCGGTGGCAAGCTTCAGAATGGCCGAGACTTCTTCCACTTCCGACGGGCGCAGGACCAGCGTCGTCTTGCCGCCGAATTTCTCACGCGGTTCGATCAGATAGGGTTCGATGTCATGCGCATCGCGCAGGGCATTCTTCTCGCCGACAATGGATATAAAGCGGGCAGCAAGTTCCGGCGTCAGGGTCATTTGATCTGTTCCAACTCTTCAATGGGAGGCACACGCGGCGCAGCGGCGCGGACAAGGCGGTCATTGATGGCTTCGCCGAGTCCGGTGAAAGGGATTGGCTCGACGGCAATCACTGCGCCGCCAAGACGGTCGAGGCGCTTCATGTAATCGAAAAGATTGGTGGCGGCCTCGCGCAGATTACCCGTCTCGCTGAGGTTGAGCCGGGCGCTTGCCTTGTGTGCATCGGCGGCACGTTCAGGACCAAATGCCAGCAGTGCCTCGCCATCACGCACCTCATGCACATTGAGCCGCACTCCGGCTGACGGGGCATAGTGTGAGGCCATCATACCCGGCGCTTGAATAGCCGCGCGCTGGTCCATGCGCTGCAAGGAATGGCCAATCAGGGTTTCGATGTCTTCCGCCGCAAGGCCGCCCGGACGAAGCAGCAGAACCGCGTCGCCATCCACCTTGAGAATGGTCGATTCCAGCCCGACTTCCGAAGGTCCGGCGTCAAGGATCAACGCGATCTTTTCCCCCAGATCATCCGCGACGGCCTGTGCGCTTGTGCCGCTGATCTTGCCCGATGTATTGGCGCTGGGCGCGGCCAGCGGATGGCCAAGCGCCGCAATGATCTTTCCGGCGATACCCCGCGGCATACGCAGCGCCACCGTGTCGAGACCTGCTGCAACCAGTGGATGAATATGGGTATCAGGGCGCAGCGGCAAGACCAATGTCAGCGGGCCGGGCCAGAACGCATCCATCAATTTGCGCGAGAGTGCATCAATGACCGCATAGCGCTCCGCCATGGCGATATCCGAGACATGGCAGATCAGCGGGTTGAAATGCGGCCTGCCCTTCGCCTCGAATATACCGGCAACGGCATCGCCATTCGTGGCATCCGCTGCAAGGCCGTAGACGGTCTCGGTCGGGATGGCGACGAGCTTGCCCGCAGCCAGCGTCTGGGCTGCCTGCAAAATTGCCTGCTCATCTGGTGCTATTGTCTCGGCCAAGGGCACATCTCCGATAGAGCGCATTGCCTACACGATGGGCGGGCCTTGCCGCAAGCCTGTGCTGATGAACTCACCATATGAGGTGATGCGTAAAATTGAATCCAACCATGGTGGGAATTGGCAAGGATTGGCTGGTAAAGCTGGGTGGATCACAAGGATAGAGCCCATGTTCCGCCGTTTGCTTGCCCTCACTGCTGCTGCCCTTCTTGCACCGGTCATTGCGCATGCGGGCGACTCCATCAGGCTCAAAGGCCCATCAGCCCGGCCAAACTCGGTTTCCTATATCGGCTATGACAGTTTCGATGTCGACGGAAACCCGGTTTGCACGCCCTGCATCGAGCAGAAAGCTGCGGAAGCCGCCAAGCTCAAGGCCTATCTGGAGCGGCGCGAACGTTCGCGTCAATATATGGCCCGCCTGCAGGGCAATGGACCCAAACCAGACGCTCTTGTCACGGCGGCGAATGCAGCAACATTGCCTTCGGAAACGGATGCTCCCGTCGCGCAGCCTCCGGCAGGCCCGATTGCGGATATCGGGGCAACACCGCTGCGCGCCACCATCCAATAGGCCATATTTTCTGAACGTCCCTGAAACGCTGATCGTTCCGGCGGCCGCATATCCAGCTGCCTTGACGAACCGTCTTTTCCGCTGTATTTAACCAATAAGTTATTTAACTATTCGGTAATATACAAATGACGCAGGAACCGCCCAAGACACCGGGCAAAAATCAACCCGATACGAATACGGAGGATACAATGCTCAATCATCTGACCGTTACGCGTGACGAATGGCTTCAGGCGCGCACTGCCCTTCTGGCCAAGGAAAAAGCCTTCACCAAGATGCGCGATGAAATGAGTGCAGAACGGCAGGCACTACCGTGGGTGAAAGTGGAAAAGGAATATATCTTCGACGGCCCTTCAGGAAAAATGTCTTTGGCTGACCTTTTCAATGGCCGCAGTCAGCTTTTCATCAAACATTTCATGATGGGTCCGGGTCAGGCACAGCAATGTGTCGGCTGCTCGCTCGAAGTGGATCATTTGAAGGGCATTCTCGTCCACCTGCAAAACCATGATGTGTCCTATGTTGCTGTGGCACGCGCACCCATTCAGGAGATCAACAATGTGCGTCGGCGCATGGGTTGGGAATTTCCCTGGGTCTCGTCCTACAACAATGACTTCAACTATGATTTCAACGTATCGTTCCACCCGCAGGAGCTTGCCAAGGGCAAGGTCTATTACAATTACCGGCTGGCTGATATCGGCATGACAGACCTTTCCGGTGACAGCATTTTCTACCGGGATGATGACGGCACGATCTATCACACCTACTCGACCTTCAACCGTGGCGGCGAGCAATTTCTGGGTGTCTATGGTTTTCTCGATGTCATGCCGAAGGGCCGCAACGAAACCGGGCCCAATCATTCGCTCGGCGACTGGGTGCGCCCGCACAACATGTATGGCAAGGGCGGCGTTGTCGAAGCCTCCGGTCGCTATCATCCGGAGGCTGAGGATTGCGGCTGCTCGTCCCAGAGCAAAGAAACCGTTTGAGCAATATGTGGAGAAACCGCCCATGTGCTGCGCAATCGGAATGCTGATTATCGCCGCCATGACCGCATGGCGGCGCGGGCTTAAAGCGGTGAACGACTCGCGGCCGGTCGCACGGCAAGCGGCAATCCACGCCGCATTGGCAACGCTGCTGATCAGTGGCTCGGCGCTGGCAGCACACCACTACAATCACTACGCCATGCGCGCGCAGGCAAATGAGCGCAGTGTGCTGGCCGAAATTCTGGCGCAGCCAATCTGCACCACGCAAATGGCAGAGACCGTGACAGCAGCGATGAACTGACAGAAAAACAAAGGCGCGAAGTTCTCGCGCCTTTGTCTTGATTATCCGGCGATTTTCGAGAAATCCGCAACCGTGTTGGTTGCCGTTCGGATACGTGCAAGCAGAGCAAGCCGATTGGTCCGGATGGCGGGATTCTCGTCATTAACCAGCACTTCTTCAAAAAATGAATCAACCGGTTCGCGCAAAGCACTAAGCGCAATCATCGCCCCGGAAAAGTCCTGCTTTTGAATCGCTTGCGCGGCATCCTTCTCAGCCTGATTGACCGCAGCAAAGAGCTTCTTTTCCACATCGACCGCAAACAGAGCTTCATCAACCTTGTCCGCGACGACTGTGCCCTTCTTCTCTTCGGCGCTCAGGATGTTGGCCGCACGCTTGGTGCCCGCCAGCAGGTTCTTGCCCTCTTCCGAATTGAGATAGACCACCAGCGCCTCGACGCGGCGGGCGATCAGGAGGAGATTATCAGCATCATCCGTGAGGACAGCATCAATCAGATCGTGGCGCGCACCAAGATCGCGCAGATGCACTTTCAGACGTTCGTGGAAAAACGCGAGGAGATCAAGCAGAACCGGCCGCGCACTTTGTGCAACTTCGGTGCGCACGCGCTTTTCGAAACCGGAAATTGCATTGGTGACATCTTCCTCGCCATCCACATCGCCTGAGTTCTGCGCGGCCTGAAGCGCTTCGTAGCGCTCGACGTGCTTTTCAATTGTCGCTTCGCGCTGTTGTGCAAATGCGGATTGGAACACTGGCAGAAGCTCTATCTGCCAGTCGCTTGAAAGCAGCAGACGAATGACGCCAAGGGCAGCCCGGCGCAACGCAAACGGGTCCTTGGAGCCAGTCGGCTTTTCGTCAATAGCCCAGAATCCAACCAGTGTGTCGAGCTTGTCCGCAAGGGCGACAGCGACCGAAACGGGATCGCTGGGCACCGTATCAGATGGTCCCTGCGGCTTGTAATGATCCTCGATTGCGGCGGCAACCGACGGATGCTCGTTCTGGAGCACAGCATATTTGCGACCCATGCCGCCTTGCAGTTCCGGGAACTCGCCAACAATCTCCGTCGTCAGATCAGCCTTGGCCAGCACGGCAGCACGCGCTGCCAGAGCAGGATCAGCCCCCACCAGAGTTGCGATCTCACGGGCCAGCACCTTGATGCGTGTGACCCGCTCGCCCTGCGAGCCGAGCTTGGCATGGAAGGTGACGTTGAGTGCGTCAAGCTTGGCCATACGCTGGTCGAGCGGCTTTTTCAGATCAAGATCAAAGCGGATCGCTGCGGCTGCAAGCTTCTCCATGTCAGGCAGATCATGCTGATCGGTCGTCCAGAAATACAGGGCATCGGAAAGCCGTGCGCGGACAACCTTGCCATTGCCATAGGCGATCTCTTTCCCGCCATCGCTGGCTTCGATATTGGCAACGAGGATGAACTTGTTGGACAATTTGTCCGTCTCATCCGGTTTGCGGGTCACAAAGCATTTCTGGTTTGTCTTGATGGTCAGGCGGATAATCTCAGGCGGAATGACGAGGAATTCTTCCTCAAAATCACCCATGAGCACGACGGGCCATTCAACAAGACCCGAAACCTCCTCGAGCAGGCCCTCATCCTCGACCAGTTCAAGCCCTGAGGCAAAAGCAATGTTCTGCGCGTCAGCGAGAATGATCTCCTTGCGGCGGTCGGCATCAAGCACGACCTTGGCCTTTTCCAGCTTGGCGACATAATCGTCAAAGCGGCGCACGGTAATCGGCTTGTTATCGCTGAGGAAGCGATGACCATAGGTAACATTGCCGGAACGCACGCCACTGATTTCAAAATCAACGACAACAGGCTCTTCGGTTTCGCCGCCAAACATGCAGACAATCGACTGGAGCGGACGCACCCAGCGCAAACTGCCTGCTTTGGCCGACGCTGCACCCCAGCGCATAGATTTTGGCCAGGGGAATTCACGAATGATTTTTGGCAGGAGTTCCGCGATGATCTCTTCGGCTGGGCGGCCCGGTTTGGTCAGATGGGCGACGTAAAAATCACCCTTCTTCGGATCGGTATGGACATGCGCCTGCGCGATATCGGTCAAACCTGCGGAACGCAAGAAACCTGCAATTGCGGCTTCCGGTGCGCTGACGCTCGGACCTTTGCGGTCTTCGTGTACATCCTTCGAGCGTGCCGTCAGCCCGCGAATATCCAGCGTCAGGCGACGCGGCGTCCAATATTCACCAGCGGCTTCATAGGTCAGGCCAGCTTCAACCAGACCATCGGTGACGAGCTTCTTCAGATCACCGGCAGCCTTGCGCTGCATGCGGGCCGGGATTTCTTCCGAGCGGAGTTCGAGCAAAAGATCAGGCATATTGGCTCCTACCCTCAATGGGGGTCCAAATTTCGGGGGAGATGAATTTCTTTAGCAGAGGTTTATCACCCCCACCCGCACCTTCGGTGCGACCTCCCCCATCAAAGGGGGAGGTGGTGACGCCATTGCCATCTACACCCTCCCCTCGATGGGGAGGGTCGGACGCCAGGTCCGGGGTGGGGTGAATAACCCTTTGTTCCTGCACCACGGCATGAATGGTATCGAGCACACTATCCAGTTCGCTGCGAATTTCATGAGTCCAAAACCGCACTACGCGATAGCCGTTTTGTCCCAACCATGCGGTTCTTTTTGCGTCATGGCGGCGTTGGGACTCCAGCCCGTGCTGAAATCCGTCCACCTCAATCACCAATTTCAAACGATGCGACAGAAAATCAGCGCAATAGGGTCCAATCGGCGCTTGCCGTCGAAAGTGAGACCCTTCCAAAGGAATACGCCAAAGGTGCCGCCAAAGTTTTCTTTCTTCGTCGGTCATCGCCGTTCGTAACTTACGGGCAGAGGCTGTTTTGAAGCTCGAAATATCCGGCATCGCGATTACTCACACGCCACTCGGCTTACCAGCAGCACTACCTCCGTCGGCAGGAAGGTAGTTTATGCCGCCGGCTTCGGTCAAAAGGAATGCCTCGCCGCATTGCCGGGCGAGATTGCGCACCCGCAGAATATAGCTTTGCCGTTCCGTCACCGAGATCACACCGCGCGCGTCAAGAAGATTGAAAGCGTGTGAAGCCTTGATGCACTGGTCATAGGCAGGCAGGACCATTTTATGCATCGGGCTATTGTCGCCATCCTTCGGCGCACCGGCGCGCAGCAGCGCCGCGCATTCGGCTTCCGCATCCTCGAAATGCCGCAGCAGGACCGATGTATTGGCGTGCTCAAAATTGTGCCTGGAATATTCCTGCTCAGCCTGCAGGAAGACATCGCCATACGTAACCTTTTCATCGCCCTCAAGGCCGTTGAAATTGAGGTCATAAATACTGTCGACGCCCTGAATGTACATCGCAAGGCGCTCCAGACCAATTGTCAGTTCACCGGATACCGGCGTGCATTCAATACCGCAAACCTGCTGGAAATAGGTGAACTGCGAGACTTCCATGCCGTCGCACCAGCATTCCCAACCTAGACCCCAGGCACCCAGCGTCGGGCTTTCCCAGTCGTCCTCGACGAAACGAATGTCATGCAACAGCGGATCAAGCCCGATTGCCCGCAGCGAACCAAGATAAAGCTCCTGCAAATTGGGCGGCGAAGGCTTCATGATCACCTGATACTGGTAATAATGCTGCAACCGGTTGGGGTTTTCACCATAACGGCCATCCTTCGGGCGGCGTGATGGCTGCACATAGGCAGCTTTCCACGGCTTGGGCCCGAGCGAGCGCAATGTCGTCGCCGGATGGAACGTACCCGCGCCAACTTCCATGTCATAGGGTTGCAGGATGACACAACCCTGCTGTGCCCAGTAATTATGGAGCGTCAGGATGAGACCCTGAAAGGAGCGGGTCGGATGCATATGATCGGGCAATGGAACGGTCACCGGTCAGGCCTTTTTGACGAACGGAAATGGAGTGCCCGTCCTAAGGCGTGCGGTCTGGCCGGTCAAGAGAAAGGAAGTCCTGGCAGCAGCTTTCGCAGCACCCGCAACGGGAAGAAGTGCAAGGATGCCAGCGCATCCCTGCTTTCAATGCGTATCAACCCTTGTTGCCGGGAACCGGCGCAGGCGGCATCGGTTCGGGCGCAGGCGGCGCCTTTGGAGCCTCACCGCCATTCTTGGCAACGCCCGGGTCCTTCTCATCGGGAAGACCGTTCTTCAGCTTTGCCTCGATCTTGACCAGATCTTCCGGTTCCGGCTTGGAATCGCGTGCATGGGCCCACTGGAACGTAGCCTCCAGCTTGCGCCCGGCCCGCCAATAGGCATCGCCCAGATGGTCATTGATGGTCGCATCCTCAGGCCGCAATTTCACAGCCTGTTCCAGCTGGATCACGGCATCCTTGTAATTGCCAAGGCGATAATAGGCCCAGCCAAGCGAGTCGACGATGTACCCATCCTGCGGACGCGATGCGACGGCCTTCTTGATCAGGTCCAGTCCCTGCTCCAGCTTGACGTTCATGTCGATCCACGAATAGCCGAGATAGTTCTGCACCTGCGGCTGATCCGGGAAAAGCTCAAGCGCCTTGGTGAAATTCGGCTCTGCCTTGTCCCACTGCTTCAGCCGCTCGTAGGAAATGCCGCGCTGATAAAAGATCATCCAGTCATTGCGCTCGGGCTTCTCGATAGCCGCCACTGCCTTGTCATAGGTCTCGGCGGCCTTGGCGTAGTTTTTGTCCTGCGCGTAAATACTGCCAATGGCAAGATATGTACGGATATCCTTCGGATCGGCAGCCAGAAGACCGTTGAGATGAGTGATCGCTTCGTCATTGCGCTTCAGGATGGCAAGGTTGATGGCAATCTGCATTTCCGCATCACGGCTATAGGCCGAGTCAGCTGGAATGCGTTTGAAGTATTCGACGGCTTTTTCGGGCTGTTCAAGCTTGGCGTTGATATCGCCAATCTGGAAAAGCGTCGCGTCATGTTCCGGGCGCAGCGGCAGTGACATTTGCAGATAGAGTTTGGAGAACGCTTCCGCACCACCGCGATTGATAGCCGTTGCAAGTGTATAAAGCACTTCCGCTGCACCCTGTTGCGGCGTCTGCACCAATGGCTTGACCGTTTTGGCTGCCGAAAGCTGCTTGCCGAATTCAGCCAGAACCATGCGTCCGGAAAGAGCTTCCGATGCATCCTTGATCATGGATTCCGCACCCGACTTGTCGCCATTGCGCACCTTGAAAGAGGCATAGGCCTGAACCAGCCGCTCATAGGTATCAGGCGCAGCCGCGAGGCTGGGACGGTCATCAAGCGCGCTCTGATAGAAAGCCGCAGCCTTGTCCTTCTGTCCGGCCATATCGGCAATGAGCGCAGAGTTGTAAATCTTGAACAGCGCAAAGCCATCCGGCCCCTGCAGCTTGCTGATCATGGCCAGCGCTTCATTGGGCTTGCCTGCCCCGGCCTTGGCCCAGGCCGAAACCAATCCCGTGATCATTTTGTCGAGATCGGACTGCAGCGACAGCATCATCAGGGTATCGACCTTCTGATACTGCTTCTTGTTCATCGCATCGATGCCAAGTGCCAGACGCGAAAAGCGTTCGATCTCCGGAACGGATTTCAACTCTTCGGCAATCGGCAAAGCTTCCTTGAACTGGCCATCGGTCAAAAGCACAAGGAGAAGGCTCTGGCGCAGTTCCTGGTTCTTCGGGTCATAGGCAAGAGCCTGCCGGTAAAAGGAAATGGCGCTGTCGAAGTCATTGCTGCGCTCAGCGGTGCGGGCCGAGAGAAAAGCACCTGACAATGAACCGGTGGCTAAAATGGGATCTTTACCGGCAGAAGCGGGTGCGGGAGCGACACCGATGGCCAAGGCAGCGAGTGTTGCGCCCATAACGGAGCCAAGCAATTTACTGCGCTGCATGTGCAAAATCCCTCTTCATTGTCGTCATTATGAAATGATTGCCCGAATCCTCAAGAAAAGCATGGCCTTTTTACGGTCCTCGCTCAAGTTTGATCGAAAGAATTCGAGGCAGGCCCGCAGCGCTTCAGAGCGTGGCGGGATTTCATCCAAGATTTATCAATTAACCCGGCTGATACAAAAATCGATGACTTCCAGAAGCGCATCCTTCTGCGGCGACTGGTCAAGCGGGGCCAGTGCATCGCGGGCAATGCCGCCAAAATGCCGGGCACGCTGAATTGTGTCGCTGAGCGCTCCGTAGCGCGTCATCAGGCCCTTTGCCTTTTCCAGCGCCTTGTCATCATTGGCACCGTTTTCGAGGGCCTGTTTCCAGAACAGGCGCTCTTCCGCCGTGCCACGGCGATAGGTCAGGATAATTGGCAGGGTAATCTTGCCTTCGCGGAAATCATCGCCGGTGTTCTTGCCGAGATCCTTGGCGTTGCCGCCATAATCCAGCGCATCATCAACCAGCTGGAAGGCAAGACCAAGATTGAGACCATAGGAGCGCAGGGCCTGGCGGTCCGTGCGCGAGGTGGATGCGATGATGGGACCGACTTCGGCAGCCGCTGAAAACAGCGCCGCGGTCTTGGCCTTGATAACAGCCAGATATTCATCTTCAGTTGTTTCTAGATTTTTTGCAGCTGCAAGCTGCATGACTTCACCTTCGGCAATCACTGAAGCGGAGGTTGCCAAAACGTCAAGCGCTTCGAGCGAGCCGACATCCACCATCATCTTGAAGGCCTGACCCAGCAGGAAATCGCCAACCAGAACACTGGCCTGATTGCCCCAGATCATGCGGGCCGTGCTCTTGCCGCGGCGCAGATCGCTCTCGTCAACCACATCATCATGCAGCAGCGTTGCCGTGTGCATGAATTCGACGCTGGTGGCGAGTTTGACGTGTCCATCGCCCTGATAACCGAACATGCGGGCTGCGGCGAGCGTGATCATCGGGCGCAGGCGCTTGCCGCCTGATGAGATCAGATGGTTCGCCACTTCGGGAATCATCTCGACGTCAGAACCTGCCTTGGACAGGATCAATTCGTTCACATGGGCCATGTCAGCCTTGGTGAGATCGACCAGCGGTTGCACTGATCCCGTGCTGTTCTTCTTATCGTCCAGACTGACAACAACGCCCAAAACGAAACTCCTAAACTTCTCGCGTAATGCGGCGACACCTTATTTTGACAGGCTATAACCCGCAAGCGGCGAATTGGCGCGCAGAAATGGCACGGGTTACAAATTCGTGATAGGGCATCGCTATAACCTCTACGAACATTGTCCACCAGTCGATGTAATGCAGATGGGGTGACCATCCTGATTTTGAAAGGATTCTTTTCATGAAAGTCGCAACTTACAGCTTGATCGCTCTTGTTCTGGCACTGCCGAGCATCCCCGCTTTTGCCCAAACGCCGTCTTTTGACGCACTTGCACAGGCGGTCGCCGGACGGTTGCAATTTGCCGACAAGGTTGCCCTGTCAAAATGGGATAGCGGCAAGCCGGTTGAGGACAAGGAGCAGGAAGCAAAGGTTATTGCAGGCGTGGCAGCGCTGCCCAATGCGGAAAAACTCGACCCGGCCCTTATCCAAACCTTCTTCGCCAATCAGATCGAAGCCAACAAGCTTGTCCAATATGAGCTTCTGGCCGAATGGCACCGCAATGGCGAGGCTCCGAAAACCGAAAGACCCGATCTGGTCAAGGAAATCCGCCCTACCCTTGCCCGCTATACGGAAACGCTTGTCCATGAACTGGAAGTCGTCTCCAGCCTGCGGGGCAGCAAGGATTGCCCTGCCGATCTGGCGAAGGCGGCTGGCAATGTGGTGAAGGCGCAAAAGCTTGATGTGCTTCACGCAATCGCACTTGATCGGGCACTGGCAGGTATATGTGCCGCCGATACAGCTGTAAAAAAACAATAAGGAGACTATATAAGAATCCTCGTAACCCCGAACGGAATGGGCACCTTCATGATCGAAATCATGCGCACGAACGACCCGGTGCTGATCTCCTTTGTCGAATCATTGTTGAAGGATGCGCGTATCAGCCATTTTATTGCGGATTCCAATATGAGCATCCTGGAAGGCTCCGTCGGTATCATCGCACGCCGCGTGCTCGTTGATGCCGACCGCGAAGAGGAAGCCCGCAAGCTGTTGAAAGATGCGTGCCTTGAACGCGAGCTGCGCGGCTGATCCATGTCATCGATGGAAACACCCCACACGCTGGATGCATTCCATCGCGGCAGGTTCCACCTGCTCCAGCCAGCGCTGAAGGGCCATCGCTCCGGCGTTGATGCAATGGTGCTGGCCAGCACGGTGCCCAATGACTTTTCCGGGCGTGTCGCTGATCTTGGCGCCGGAGCCGGAGCTGCCGGACTTGCCGTGCTTGCCCGCTGCACCAAAGCCAGAGCAGTGCTGATCGAGCGTTCGGATTTCATGGCGGATTTCGCCCGCCGGTCTCTCGCCCTGCCCGAGAATGCGGATATTGCCGCACGGGCCGAACTTTTGCAGGCAGATGTTAGCCTGACCGGCAAGGCGCGGGTTGCAGCAGGGCTTGCCGATAACAGTTTTGACTTCGTTATCATGAACCCACCATTCAACCGTCCGACGGACCGGGCCACGCCTGATCCGGTCAAGGCGGAGGCGCATGTCATGACCGATGGCATGATGGAACAGTGGATTCGCACCGCTGCCGCCATCGTTAAACCCGGTGGCTCGCTTGCCATCATTGCCCGCCCGACTTCATTCGCTGAACTGCTGGATGCATTGCAACGGCGCTTTGGCGGGCTGGTTATCGTGCCTGTACAGCCAAGGCCGCAGGACGCAGCGATCCGCATCATTATCCGGGGTGTTCGTGGCAGCCGCGCCGGGCTGACCCTTGCCCCAGCCCTCATCATGCATCATGAGACCGGCAATGGCTTTACCGACCGCGCCATTGCCATAAACAACGGCATTACAGCACTTTTGTAGCATTTTCGGCCCGGTGCCATTGTGATTTCATAGGCACCGCTTACATGCGCATGACCAAAACCGCCAAAGGAGAAAGCATTGGCCCGATTGATCAGAAAATTGCTGCCGCGCCGCTGGCGCCCCGATTATGTGGAGATTCCGGTGGTTCGCCTGCATGGCGCCATCATGTCTGGCGGTGGTCAATTCCGGCAAAGCCTTTCTCTGGACAGCGCCGCAGCCGTGCTTGAAAAGGCGTTTGAGGACAAGGATTCGCCCGCCGTGGCGATTTCAGTCAATTCGCCGGGTGGTTCGCCCGTGCAGTCGCGGCTGATCTACCGGCGTATCCGCGATCTGGCCGCAGAAAAGAACAAGAAGGTCTATGTCTTCGTTGAGGACGTGGCAGCTTCCGGCGGCTATATGATCGCTATTGCCGGTGACGAAATCATTGCCGACCCATCTTCCATTGTCGGCTCGATCGGCGTGGTCTCCGCAAGTTTCGGTTTCACCGAACTCATGAAGAAAATCGGCGTGGAGCGGCGCGTCTATACCGCAGGCAAGAACAAGGCGACGCTCGATCCTTTCAAGCCTGAGAACAAGGCGGATATCGAACATGTCAAAGCGTTGCAGCTGGAAATCCACGAAACCTTCATCAATCTCGTCAAGGACCGGCGCGGCGACAAGCTGAGCGACAGTCCGGATCTTTTCACCGGCCAGTTCTGGACCGGCGTGCGCGGCGTTGAGCTTGGTCTGGTCGATGGTCTCGGCGATATGCGCTCCTACCTTCAGTCGCAATATGGCCCCAAAACCAAGCTAAAGCTGATCTCGCAACCGCGTGGCCTGTTTGGTCGCCGAATTCCTTCGACAAGCGTGCAGATTGCCGGAATTGGCACCGGTTTGGCCAATGGGCTTGTGGATGCCGCCGAAGAACGGGCGCTGTGGGCGCGTTTTGGTTTGTAAATCGACACAGGATTTTTTGGCAAGGCTAAAACTCCGTGCTATTGATATGAGCGAGGAATGATACCGGTAATTGAGGGTTACAGACGATGCCACAATTGATCTTTTTTGCTCTTGTCGGCGCCGCCGCCTATTACGGCTATCGTTCGTTCAAGAAGGAAGCACAGCGCGTGTCGCAACGCGTTCGCGAGGCTGAGAAAGAAGCGCAGAACCGCGCGCAGGGAACATTGGTTCAGGACCCCGAGACCGGTGAATATCGCCTGCGCAAAGATTGATGCGATGCTCGCCAGTTTTGACCACACAATCAGCCTGATCGCTCCGGCCAAGATCAATCTTGCACTGCATGTAACCGGCAGACGCGATGATGGCTATCACCTGCTTGACAGCCTTGTGGTCTTCGCCCGCTTCGGCGACAGGCTTGATGTAACGCAAGCAGCGGTGGATTCCTTCACCATATCAGGCCCTTACGGTGCTGATCTTCCCGGCGATGAAAGCAATCTTGTGCTCAAGGCGCGTGATGCACTGCGCCGCCATTATCCCGAAAAGGCAACGCCCGTTGCCATTCATCTGGAAAAACATCTTCCCATAGCATCCGGTATTGGCGGCGGCTCCAGTGACGCCGCAGCGGCCTTGCGCGCGCTGACCACCCTTTGGGGCATCGAGGCCAGCCTGACCGAATTGGCCGCGCTCGGCCTGCCGCTGGGGCGGATGTCCCTATGTGCCTGCATGGTGAAGCGCTGATCGCACGCGGCATTGGCGAAGATATCGAGCGGATCGCCGCCTTTCCGCGCCTCCCGGTGGTTCTGGTCAATAATGGCGTGACGGTTTCAACACCGCAGGTCTTTTCTGCGCTGAGCCGCCACGACAATCCTGCCCTTCCCGCCCTGCCTTTACGGATGGCTCCGGGCGATGTCTGCGCCTATCTCGGGCAAACCGATAATCATCTTTTCGCAGCAACACAAAAACTGGCTCCATCGATCAATGACAGCATGCAGGCATTGCGCGAAACCAATCCGCTGCTTGCGCGCATGTCCGGCTCAGGCGGCACCTGTTTTGCAATCTATGCCGATGATGAAACGGCGGAAGCGGCGGCAACCCGGTTGCGCCGAAACCAGCCCGATTGGTTTGTCATCGCCACCAGCACGGAAGGGAACTGATCTTGACCCGTATTGACGAGACGCGCCCCTTTGTCCCCGTCGGCATTGCCGTTTTGACCGTTTCCGATACCCGTATACTGGATGATGATAAATCCGGCAACACGCTGGCGGATCGCATCACAGCCGCCGGTCATCGCCTTGCGGACCGCGCTATCGTCACCGATGACCGCGACAGAATACGCGATAAAGTGCTGGCATGGTCGAAGAACCCTGAGGTGGATGTGATCATCACCACGGGTGGCACCGGCTTCACCGGCCGGGACGTAACGCCCGAAGCGCTGGAACCGATCTTCGAAAAGCGGATGGATGGCTTTTCCGAAGTGTTCCACCGCATCTCCTATGACAAGATCGGCACATCGACCATCCAGTCCCGCGCAACAGGCGGTGTGGTGAACGCCACTTTCGTATTTGTGCTGCCCGGCTCACCCGGCGCCTGCAAGGATGCCTGGGACAATATTCTGCAGTTTCAGCTCAACTATCGCCACATGCCCTGCAATTTCGTCGAGATCATGCCGCGGCTGGATGAACACCTGAAACGCGGGTAAGAGATTATTTCAACGCGCCGGGGATGATTTCCGCCCGCAGCCGCTTCATGGCGAGACCGCGCGCCAGATCGACTGCACTCTTGCCCGGTCCTGACAAGGCCATAGCCTGACGCTTCGAGATCAGCAGACCATCGGCCAGCGGATTACCCGGCGAGAAAACGCGGGCGAAGAATGGCCGCCGATGTGCATGCGAGCGGGTGAAACAGGCCGGGCCCTGCATGCGTTCCACATGGGCAGCGACCACCTCAATCCAGCCGTCAATCAGCCTTGCGCCCGGCTCAATGAACAGAATCCAATCGCTGCGCGCGCGGCGCAGGCCGTCGATCAATGTCTGGTCCTGCAGGAAAATACACCCAGCCGCATCGGCCACCCGGTGGGTCTGATCCGTCGATCCCTGATCAATGACAATGACATCGCTCAATACGCCTTCGACGGCTCCGCCCACCAGCCCGCCGAGGGTTCTGGCCAAGGGTTCATCGGCATTTCGTGTTTCAATCAGGACTGAGATCATTCATTTCAGTTATAGTATTATTATTGAAATTTCCATCCTACTTTTTCAATAGATTGTTCTTGCTTTGTTCTCATAATTTGCTAGGAATACATTCATGTTGCGACGGTATGAGCGACTCACAATCGCTCCGGTCTCAAGGAGAATGTCAATGAACATCATGGTGCAGGCCGATAAGGCCGCCTTCGGGCAAGGCCGGGCCGAACATGCCAATGTGCTGGTCGAGGAAGCCGGACTGCGGATCGATCATGAGCGGCGGCGCGGACGTGGCGCTGGCATGAATCCATCCGGGCGGTTCGAACCGGAAAGCCGTCATGTCTTTGATGATGGCTGGGAGACCATTGAGGATTTGCCGCCTTTCAAAACAGAGGTGCAGATCGAGAAGCCACGCACCATCATCACACGCAATGATTCTCCCGATGTGGGTTTCGACCGCTCGATCAATCCCTATCGTGGATGTGAGCATGGCTGCGTCTATTGCTTTGCCCGGCCTACCCATAGCTATATGGGCATGTCTCCCGGCCTCGATTTTGAATCAAAGCTCTTTGCCAAGCCGGATGCGGCCAAAATGCTGGATCGTGAACTGTCAAAGCCCGGCTATTCGGCCAAAACCATTGCCATTGGCACCAATACGGACCCCTATCAGCCGATTGAAAAGAAATGGCGCATCATGCGCGAGGTCCTGCAGGTGCTGGAAGAGCATCAGCATCCCGTTGGAATCGTCACGAAGTCGGCCCTGATCATGCGGGATATCGATATTCTGTCGCGCATGGCGGAAAAGGGACTGGCGAAGGTCTTTCTGTCGGTCACGTCGCTTGACGGCAAGCTTGCACGGACCATGGAGCCGCGTGCATCGACGCCGACACGGCGATTACAGGCACTGCGCGCACTCTCCGATGCGGGTGTTCCCACGGGTTCACTGGTGGCGCCCATCATTCCCGGTCTGAATGATCATGAGATCGAGCGCATTCTCGACAGTGTGTATGCCACCGGCGCACGCGAAGCTGGATATGTATTGCTGCGTCTGCCGCTGGAAGTCAGCCCGATCTTCAAGGAATGGCTCCTGCGCAACTATCCGGATCGCTACCGCCATGTGCTGTCGCTCATACGCTCCATGCGCGGCGGCAAGGACTACGATGCGGAATGGGGCAAGCGCATGCGCGGTGAAGGCCCCTATGCCTGGCAGATTGGGCGCCGGTTTGAAATTGCTGCCAAGCGGCTCGGTCTCAATCTGGCCAAGCGCCGCCTGCGCACGGATCTGTTCGTGCCAACAGCCGGAAGCGAACAATTGTCGCTGTTTTAAACATTCAATCGGGCAAGTTTCCCGGTTCCGAAACTCCGTCAGGCGACCCCCATCCCCCTGACGGAAGCCCTGATGCCCTACCCCATCAGCATCAGGGCCTTGCAGAGAATCAGAACGAATGCGAGTCTCGCCGCAACATGGCTCGATCACGTTCTGATTCTCTGCTTCTTCCTCTCGACCCTGGCAAACCGGATTTTGTCACGGAACGCAGGCTTTTGCGCGATGGTGCGCCCTTTGTCGTCGGCATTGACGAGGCAGGTCGGGGCCCTCTGGCCGGACCGGTTGTTGCAGCGGCAGTCATTCTTGACCCCAGAAGAATTCCTGATGGCCTTGATGATTCCAAGCGCCTGACCGCCAGAAAACGGGAAGAGCTGTTCGACATTATTCTGAACACCGCCCTTGCATCCGGTATTGCCAGTGTCGCCGCGCCGTCCATCGACGCTACCGATATTCTGAAAGCCGCGCTAGAGGCTATGCGCCGCGCCACCTGCGGCCTGTCAATACTGCCCGGCCATGCGCTTATTGATGGGCGCGACGTGCCTCGTGGCCTTCCCTGCCCCGGCACAGCCATGATCAAGGGCGACCAGCGTTCCGTATCCATCGCTGCCGCCTCGATCCTTGCCAAGGTCAGCCGCGACCGCATGATGGCGCAGGCGGGCCGCTGCTATCCGCTCTATGGGCTTGAAACCCATGCGGGATATGGCACGGAGTTCCACCGCAATGCCATGGAAACCCACGGCCCGGTGATTGGCCTGCACCGCTTCAGCTTTGCCCCGCTGAAAAACCGGGAAGTTTAGGTTTTTACCGCTATTGGGCGGATGCTTGGTGCAATGCTAGTTACCAGCGTTGCGGATCATAAAGGGGATGGAATTTAGCTCCCTGCAACTCTCATTCTCCCTCATGGTTGTTATGTCGAACCACGAACCGGCGGCATTCACCAGTTGCGGAATATACCTCCCCATTACCACGCCCGCTTTTGCGTCTGGCTATTGATGAGGTGGGAAAGACGGGCGATCCAAAGGGGAACGCGGAAGTCTTGGTATTGGTAGTCTAGTTATGCGTTCCCCGGAGATTTTCCTGTTTTGTCAAGAAAACAACCGGATCACCCGTCCCGATGACTGGTTTATCCTTTTGAGATAAAACCTTTCCCCTGCAGGGTTAACAGCCCCGCAGGTGAAATCACCGATCCTTTCCTGACTTCAGAAGGTTTCCGGAGCATTCCCGCCGGAAAGGACACCATCAGAATAAGCGAGGTGAGATGGTGTTGGATAAGTTGGCACGATTTTTTTGAAAATGGGTGGTTGCAGCGATTGTTGTGCGCCCTTCGACAAGCTCAGGATGAGGGAGAGGGAGGGCTGCAAAGATAATCGCCGACATTTCAGATCACAGGTGTTGCAGCGCAAAGGTTGCAGAATATAGCTCCCGACATCTCAATCCGCTCCGTCATCACCTCAACCCCCTCCGTCATCCTCGGGCTTGACCCGAGGACCCACGACAAAGGGGAAGGAAGGAACGACTACAATTTTTCGTGCTTCTCGATCATGGTCCTCGGGTCATCCTCGGGTTAAACCCGAGGACTGAGGATGAGGGAGAGGGAGGGGTTGCAGGGAGCCAAGTTCTGCAACCTTTTGCACTGCAATCTCTGCGACTAGCATTGCAGCCAACACTCTCCCTCATCCTGAGCCTGTCGAAGGGGCGACAATGGTCGTGCAACCCATCCATGTCCCTCATCCTGAGCCTGTCGAAGGGCGCATAAGTGATCTTGCAACCACGTGCTTCATGCTTCAACGCGCTGAAATAGCGAACTATCTCTGGGTGATGGCACATCCATCGTGAGAAGTAAGCTAACTGGAGGCCAAAAGAAAAAGCCGCCTTGCGGCGGCTTGATCCAGTTCCATTTGCCTGAAATCAATTCAGGCGGGATTTGACTTCGCTCAGCGACGACTTGAACAGGTCTGCCGATGTCTTGGCATCAACCTTGTCCTTCAGGAGGCGGCTGGCGGCGGCAACAGCGATATCAACTGCCGAAGCGCGAACTTCGTTGACTGCCTCTGTCTCGGCCTGGGCGATCTTCTGCTCGGCGAGCTTGTTGCGGCGGGCAACATATTCCTCGGTCTTCTGCTTGGTTTCCTCAAGGATGGCGTGGGCTTCGCGCTGCGCTGCGGCAACGATCTCGCCAGCTTCCTTTTCGGCTTCCTTGCGCTTGCGCTGATATTCAGCCAGCAGGGACTGTGCCTCTTCGCGCAGGCGACGGGCTTCTTCCAGCTCGTCGCGGATACGGTCAGCGCGGCCATCAAGCGACTTGCCGACAGTGCCCGGAACCTTCAGGTAAACCAGCAGTGCCAGGAAAATGACCAGACCAACCAGAGCCCAAAATGTTGCGTCCATGATGGTTCTCCTTAGCCGCGCACGGCTTTGACCGCAGCGGTAACACTTGCCTTGTCGACAGTTCCACCCACGATCTTCTTGACGATTTCTGTCGCCGTTTCTTCGGCGATAGCACCGACGCCAGCCATTGCCTTGTCCTTGATGGATGCAATGCTTGCTTCGGCATCAGCCAGCTTCTTTTCCAGGGCAGCAGATATTTGTGCAGTTTCTGCATCCGCCTTTGCCTTGGATTCGTCACGGGCCGTCTGGGCAATGCTGCCAGCCTTTTGCTTGGCTTCAGCAAGTTCCTGTTCGTAGGCGGCCAGCGCCTCATCCGATTCCTGCTTCATGCGGGCAGCCTGATCAAGATCGGTGGCGATACGATCGCGGCGCGTCTCGATGATGCCGCCGATACGCGGCAGAACCACGCGCGACAGGAACAGATAGAAAAATGCAAATGTCAGTGCCAGCCAGAGCAGCTGTGAAGCAAAGTGGCTGGAGTCAAAGGGCGGGAAAACACCTTTATGCGCCACACCCGTTTCGGAGTGGGTCGCGGTACCGTGAGCATCAGGCGCGGCACCCGGTGCAGCCGTTTCGGCATGCGCAGGTGTCTCGTTCTGAGCGGTTGTGGATGCGGCTTGAGCCGAAGACACAAACATATGTTGTCCCCTTGGTTCGGGCATTTCCCGAGCTACTGACTATAAATATTATACTGGCCGCGCAAAGCGCAGCCAGTATTGGGTTGTTTGCTGATTAAACAGCGAACAGAAGCAGCAGAGCGATGAGCAGCGAGAAGATGCCCAGAGCTTCGGTAACGGCGAAGCCGAATACCAGACGGCCGAACTGGCCATCAGCTGCGGATGGGTTGCGCAATGCACCGGAGAGGTAGCTGCCGAAAATGTTGCCAAGGCCGAGGGCCGTTCCGGCCATACCAAAGCAGGCGAGACCTGCACCGATGTACTTTGCTGCTACGGGATCCATGTTAAACTCCTTTGGATAGAATAGTCATTGATAGATTGCGTTTGGCGGAGCACCGCCGGCGAAGTTCTTTCTTAGTGACCGCCAGGATGCACTGCGTCATTCAGGTACATGCATGCCAGCACCGTGAAGACGTAGGCCTGCAGGAAAGCCACCAGGAATTCGAGACCGGTCAGGGCGACCGTCATGGCGAGCGGCAGAATCGCGCCGCCGACACCGGCAGCTCCGAACGCGCTCAGCGACACCACGAAACCAGCAAAGACTTTTAGCGTAATGTGGCCAGCAAGCATGTTGGCGAAAAGACGAACTGAAAGGCTGATCGGGCGGGATAGGAAGGAAATGATCTCGATGGGTACCACGAGAATCAGCAGCGGTGCCGGCACGCCGGATGGTACGAAAACACCGAGGAATTTGAAGCCGTGCTTGGCAAAGCCGTAAACGAGAACCGTGCCGATAACGAGGATCGCAAGGGCGAATGTCACGATAATCTGGCTGGTGATCGTATAGAAATAGGGGAACATGCCAAGCATGTTGGCGGTGAGCACGAACATGAAAAGCGAGAAAACAAACGGGAAGAACTTCATCCCGGCAGTACCGGCCGAATCACGCAGCGTTGATGCCACGAATTCATAGGCCATCTCGGAAACCGACTGCAGACGGGTCGGGATCAGGCCGCGATTGGATGAGGTGAGATAAAGAAACGCCGATGCCACCGCAACCGTCGCAACCATGAAGGCTGACGAATTGGTGAAGGACAGATCAATTCCACCGACATCAATGGGAATCCATCGTGCAATCTGGAATTGATGGATCGGATCGTTGGCCACGCTAACCTCGTCTATATCGTTCCATGCCCGCAGGCTTATTCCGGTTTCTCACGGTCCTTGCTCTCGTCAAGCTCAAAACCGCGGTTCTCCGCCACACGTCCTGCAGAGCGCAGGATGTTCAGCGTTCCGGCACAAAAACCCAGAAGGAGCAGAATAATCAGCCCCCAGGGTGAAGTACCCAAAAATCGGTCAGCTAACCAGCCCAACCCCGCACCAACCAGAACGCCCGCGATAAATTCGCTCGACAATTTCATGGCCTGCGCGACACCGGAGGCGGCCCCCGTCCCCTCGTCCTTCGAACTGGCCTTCCGGCCCACCCCTTTTGAAGCAAGCTTTGCTTCAAGATCGCGGCGGCGGTTTTCCAGCTCGACTGAAGTCAGCGGCTTTCCAGCATCCGGCGTATTACCGACAGAACCTGACTGATCGGGTTCATTTCCCGTGGTCAATGGCATGTCCTTTACACGCTGAATGCAGGGCTTCACCCCCGCTTCGAAGTCGCGCGCAACATATTGTTACGATCCTCGCTAGTCAAGGCGCAGAAGCAGGACTCTTAAAGGTAATTTTCGCGGGAAATATCAATACCTTAGGTAAATATGACTTTATGTCTCACCTCTGAGGCCAAGAATCGCCCGCGAATCCTGTGGATGAGGCACGCAATAGACAGACATCTGGAAGCAAATCCGGTCGGGCGATGAAGCAGATTCCGATCGCTCAAAACAGCCGGGCGCAACCCTGCGTTTCTTGCGGCTCGAGGCAAACCAAACAATAAAGGACAATGCATGAATACATTTTGAGGGCAAAGCAGAAAATACCGATCCAGCCGGTGTATCGGGACGATGGGCCTCCCCCATCAGAACAATCCAAAAAAATCGCGTCGATTTTTCTGGATTGTTCTTGATGGCAATGGCCTTGCCCTCAAACTTGGAGGTGAACTATGTGGTATCTGCCATTTAGTATCACCCTGATATTGAAAAGAACCCGGACCAGTTGGTCGCTGACAATCCGGGTTCAATTCACATAACAGGAAGGAGGGGTGGGCGAGAGCCTGCCCCTCACTCCAAGAACAATAATAGCAGCTTTTGCTCAGCTTCCAAGGGGTATCAAATCCAACCACCGCCATAGGTGCGGTAGAATACGTGCTGGCCGATCTTGTCGACCCGTTTCATCGTGCGCGCCCAGTTCGGACGAACATAGATAGCATGATAATGGGTCGCGGAACCAACTTCCGGCAGGAAAATACGCCCTGCCGTGACAGCCATGGCGATCTCCTGCGCCATTTTCCAATATCTTGGCTCTGTTACCACCAGTTTGCGGCCTTCACAGGCGAAGGAGAACTGGCAACGATTGATCCAGTCATCGTTCTGGTAGACGACGCCGCAAATGGTCTTGGGATAAGCAGGGTTGCGGACGCGATTGAGAATAACCTGTGCAACGGCGGCCTGACCTTTGAGGCTCTCGCTTCTTGCCTCAAAATAAATGCCTGTCGCCAGGCATTTTTGTTCTTCCTTGGTGAAAACAACGGGGGGCAGCGGTGATGCCAGCCAGGCATGGTCGCCTGCGCCAAGTTGCGGAATGAACCGGCCGGGCTGCTTTGGCTCGTTAAGAATGTTGTCGAAGGGCGACGTCTTGGCATAATCGGGTTGAGCCGGAGCATAGCCGAGCGCCAGGACATCCGGTGTGTTGCTGGTAATCAGGCTTGCCAGCATTGGCGAGACCTGCGGGTCAGCCTTGGCGGGGGCGCGATTATGAAAAGCCAGCGCAATCTGGATTTCCTTGCCGGCGATTTTCGGTTTGGCGAAGGCCATCTCGACCTCAACGCCGTGGGTCGGGCGGATCAGCATGCTTGAACGCTGCAGGATCGAACCCGCGCTGAATGCCTTTGGCGGCGCTTTCTTGCTGATGGTGACGATACGTCCCTGCTTTTCAGCGCGGTTGATACGTTCTTCATCGGGCGTTGCGCCGGGAGATTTCTGGGTGCCGTTGACAACGACAGGGCCAATGCCCGGAACATTGACACCACTTGCCGGAATGCCTGACGTGATGGCCCTGTCATCAACAAAGGTCATATTGGCCTTCTGGATGGAACCGGCAGGCGAATTTTCCAGATAGGCAGTCCAGCGCCCTTTGCCGGATTCGACGCCCGACAACATGCTGGCCATATCCTGATATGCAATGACGGTCGGCGAGAATAGATAAATCGCCGTGCCGATGACCACCGGACCGATGAAATTCCTGTTTGTCCGATTCTTTCGCCGGGAACTCGATGCCCGAAAAAACTCAGAGAAACGCACGCGAATACCCCACTCACAACCGAACAATACTGGTTGCAAAAATGAAGCATTAACCTTGATGGAGAGTTAACGATCGCCGCAAAAAGAACGTAGCGGGTTGTGTTGTGCGGGCCGCCTCAAATGCAAACCGCCCTCGTGCAGGACACGAAGGCGGTAAAATTCGTTGCGTCGAAAGTTTTCAGCGCTTCTTTTTTGCGCGCCCGGCAAACGGGTTGTCTGACGTGCGCAAGACCACACGCAGCGGCACACCGGGCATCTCGAATGTCTCGCGCAGACCATTTGTCAGGTAGCGAACATAGGATGTCGGGAACGCCTCGGGGCGCGAGCACGAGATGACAAAGCCCGGCGGACGGGTTTTCACCTGCGTGATGTATTTGATCTTGAGACGGCGACCAGCCACAGCCGGCGGCGGATGATGGGTCGTCACACCTTCCATCCAGCGGTTGAGACGCCCGGTGGAAATGCGGCGGTTCCAGATTTCATCGGTGGTCGCCACTGCAGCCATCAACTTGTCGATACCCTGATTGCGCTCGCCCGAGATCGGCACGGCGCGAATACCACGAATTTGCGGCAGCAGCCGTTCAGTCTTTTCACGCAGATCAGCCAGAACCATCTGGCGGTTTTCCACCAGATCCCATTTGTTGAAGGCGATAATCGGCGCACGGCCTTCACGGATAATCAGATCGGCAATCTGCAAATCCTGCTTCTCGAAGGGGATCGTCGCATCAAGCACGATGATGACCACCTCGGCAAAGCGGATGGCGCGCAATGCATCGCCCACGGAAAGCTTTTCGAGCTTGCCCTGAACGCGCGATTTGCGGCGCAAACCTGCGGTGTCAAACAGCTTGATCTTCCGGCCATTCCATTCCCAGTCAACGGAAATGGAATCGCGCGTGATACCGGCCTCCGGTCCAGTCAGCAGACGGTCCTCACCCAGCATCGTGTTGACGAGTGTTGATTTACCGGCGTTCGGGCGACCAACAATGGCAATGCGCAGCGGCTTGGTGGAATCATAGGCTGGAATGTCTTCGGCATCCGGGTCGTCGATATCATCGCCGATCAGATCGTCTTTTGGACCAGCCACTGCCGGAATGGTGACAGCGACAGCATCGCTGACAGGGTCTTTGATCTCGTATTCATCCGGGAAAACGCGCTCTTCGCCCATGGCGGCGACAATCACATCACGCAGATCCGGAAAGCCCTGCCCGTGCTCCGCTGAAATCGGGCATGGTTCGCCCAGACCAAGCTGATAGGAATCATACATGCCGGATTCGGCGCCGCGCGCCTCGGCCTTGTTGGCAACCAGAATAACCGGCTTGCTCGAGCGGCGGACGAGATCGGCGAAAGTCACATCGGCAGGCGTGATGCCCGCTTTTGCATCGACAATAAACAGAATGAGATCAGCTTCGCCAATCGCCAGTTCCGTCTGCGCGCGCATACGACCTTCCAGCGAATCGCTGGCAACTTCTTCAAGACCGGCGGTGTCGATAACATCGAACTTCAGGTCATAAAGCTTGGCGGCATGAACGCGGCGGTCGCGCGTTACGCCCGGCAGATCATCCACCAGCGCGATCTTGCGACCGACAAGCCTGTTGAACAGGGTGGACTTACCGACATTCGGACGGCCGATAATGGCGAGGGTGAAACTCAAAGACTCAAATTCCTGTGTTAACCGGCTGCAGCAGCAGGTGCTGCGCCAGTGCTGCGAAGCATGTCGAGCATTGTGTCGGCAAACTGGCGAATATTGGCGGGCGCTGCCTGATCATCGGAAATCTGCTTGAACAGCTTTTCCGCGTCCGCGCCGCGACCGGCTTTCCATGCGGCAAGGCCAAGAGCCTCCCGAGCGGTATGGCGCATTGGATTGCTGCTTGATGACAGGGATTCGACCCGGCTTGCAACATCATCATAGGTGCCCGTATCGAGAAGCAGCAATGCAGCACGCAGCTTTGCCAGATCGCGAATGGACTGGGGAACGGACGTATCGGCAGAAACCTTGTCAAAGGCCGCAACAGCCGCCGCAGGATCACCCTTTTGCGCCTGCACACCGGCAGCGCGCATCCGCGCCAGCACCGGATAGGCGCCGTAACCAGTCTTCTCAAGTTCATCCAGTGTCTTCAACGCTTCGTCATTCTTGCCATCACGGACAAGGTTGAGCGCGGCGAGAAACTGATCGCCGGATTTCGAAGCCTGTTTTTCCGTCCAGTATTCATAAAAGGCGAAAACGCCCGTGCCGACGACAAGCGCAACAGCGGCGCCAATCAACAGGCCGCCAAACCGCTTCCAGAACGCCCGCATCTTGTCGGAGCGCAGTTCCTCATTTACCTCACGGAAAAAGCCGTCGTCAGTCATAGTGCCTCATTGGTGCCCTTGGGGGCCTGCCATTAAATGAATTGCAGATGCGCGAAGCAGCTTTCGCCACTCCGCGCATATAGTCAGAGCGCTTTTAGTCGGAAAATCCTTGAGATGTAAGGGCTAAGTGAAAAATAGCCCTTCGTCAGCTGTTTAAAGTGGTGATACGCCGATTAACCAGGCATGCAATTTCCACACAAACAGGATGTAGAGCACCACACCGGCGACAATGGCCATGATGTCGTTCGAGACTGGACCGGGCACGATCACCGGTTGGGCAAAGCCAGCCCGTTGTTGCCGTTTGATCGCGATACGGTCAACCACGGCCCAAACGAGGAATGACAGAAACAGGATGAGCGATGCCAGATCGCCATTGGCCAGAAGATGGGCAAGTGCCCAGATTTTCACAGCAATCAACATGGGATGCTTGAGGATAGGCTTCAACTTGCCCGGCCTGAAATTGGAAATCATCAGCGAGATGAACGAAAACAGCATCAGGAGCAGGGTGATATGCTTCACCCAGACAGGCGGCTCATAGATAAACAGAGAATAGGGCCGCGCCAGAACATAACCCCATATGATGAGTACCAGCCCGACAAAGGAAATGGCCGAATAAAAACCTTTCCACTTGCCCTCGCCCCACGCAGCGATTTTGTCCAAGCGCCATTGTGGCGCAGCAATACGGACCGAATGAATTCCCAGAAAGACGACAATACCCAGAATCAAAACAAGCATGACCGCTCCCCCTTGGCTGGCGGCAGAGTATAGCGGCTTTAGAACAGTTCCAAGACGGGCGCTTGCGGTGGATCGACGCGTCCGATCATCGCCACAATTCACCTGTAGCGAGGGGTATCTCTCTCATTGGTTGTGTTGTGCCTGCATTATGCGTCTGATTTCCAGTATCATTGCTGCGTCCCTAGCCGTTTCGGTGTGCATTCCTGCTTATGCTGGTGATCCGGAATTGCGTGGTTCCATGGGTAGCAAGCCGCAATATGTACTGATCTCTTTCGATAATTCGGGCAGCAATGCCCTGTGGGAGCGCAGCCGGGCGCTGGCCGAACGCTCCAATGCAAAGTTCACCTATTTTCTCTCCTGCGTGTTTCTGATCGACCGCAGCGACCGCAAATCCTATCAGGCACCGGGCGAAAGCTTTGGCCGCTCCAATATCGGCTATGCCGCGTCGAAGGATGATATTGCCAAGCGGCTCGACAATATCTGGCGGGCGCGCAATGAGGGCAACGAGATTGCCAGCCATGCCTGCGGCCATTTTGACGGACGCACATGGAGCAAGGCAGATTGGGAACGCGAGTTCACAACCTACAAGCAGGTGCTGCGCACGGCATGGGCAAAATATGGCAGCGATCCGGAGCCGGAGGGCTGGAAGGCGTTTGTCGACAAGGAAGTGCGCGGCTTTCGCGCGCCCTATCTTTCCAGCAGCCCCGCTTTGCTGTCAGCCTTGAAGGATATGGGTTACGCCTTTGATGCCAGCAGCGTTTCCAAGGGTCCGGCGCTGCCTGTACATGCGGGCGGACTTTATCAGTTCGCATTGCCGACCATTAGCGAAGGCCCGGAACATCGGCCTGTTGTTGCCATGGACTACAATATGTTCGTGCGTCACTCCGGTGGTTTTGAGCGAGCGGATCATCTCAATGAATTTGAAAACCGCGCCTATGATGCATTCAAGGGTGCGTTTGAGCGCCAGTACAAGGGCGAGCGCATCCCCTTTCAGATCGGCATTCACTTCACGCTGATGAATGGCGATGCCTATTGGCGCGCACTGGAACGTTTTACTGCTGAAGTATGCACCAAGCCGGATGTCCGCTGCACGACCTATAGCGATTACCTAAGACAAACAGGCGCCGAAGCGCCTGTTGCAGTTGTTCCGGCAGCAAGCCGGAATGCAACGGGCAGCGGCATCTGACCGCCACCCGTTTTTTTGGCTTAGTGTTCGACACCTGTTTCCATGAAATGCTGATCGATGGTTGGCAGCGGTTCACCTTCCAATGTCGCTTCGAAGGCTCTCAAACGTTTATAGATAGAAATAAGCTCAACAATCGTGGGCCACGCAGTTACCAGATATTGGAATGAGTTGCTGACTTGGCTGAACGCAGTTGAAATCTGCTGCCAAAGCCCCATGGTCAATTTTCCAGCCACGATGCTTGGGATGAGAATGATATCAAGAATGAGCCCATCTGCCTGTCCATAAAAGCTTCTTGCAATGTTGAAATAGGCATAGTGGAAATAGAGCCGGAAATAGTTCTTCCGGACATTTCGGAAGAGTTCCGCGAGTGTTAAGGGCTCGGCACGTGTTTCATCATCCTCGCCAAACACCAGTTCCTTTCTATATGCCGCTTCCACACGCTGCTTTTTGAATTCCAGTCCAGGGAGCTTAATTCCGACAACTGCAAGCAGAAGAGTGCCGAGCAATGACCAAACGATCGACAAAACCACTAATGAATAAGGGATCTGCCCGATAATCGGAACTTCTGTGACATGGTGAGAAAGCTGTGCGAGCAAGGGCATAAACGCAATCAAATTCATCACGGCTTGAATGAGACTTACACCAAGCGCTTCAACTATCGTTGAAAAGCGCATTGTGTCTTCCTGAACACGCTGCGATGCACCTTCGATGTGGCGCAACTGGTTCCAGTGCTCCACATAAAACTCGTTCATCGCGGTACGCCAGCGGAATATATAATGGCTGGTAAAATAGGTGAAAATTACGCTCAACCCAATGGCAAGAAATGCAATCCCGGCAAACAACCAATTTTGCCAATAAAACTCTGCCGCTGATACAGAGCCCGGCTTTGCAAACGCTTGTTGAAAGAAGTCCCAATAAGGGCCGCGCCAAGCGTTGATGGCAAGGTTTATCTGAACCGAAAAATAGGTATAAAATAGGATCAAGGCTGATCCAAGAACAGACCATCTTTGCCATCTATGTGGTGCATACCACATCCAAAATGTAGCAAACACAGCAACGAAAGCTGCGAAGTAGATATAAAGCCAAAGGTATGGCTTGGATATAAATACCCCCACACCAATGATTGGCGGCGCGTTCGGATCAGCTGGCGGCATACCGAAATAAGCACCTAGCTGTTCACCGGCAAATATCCAGAACAGGACCGCGAACAGCGACCAAAGGACTGCCGAGATAAAAAACAGCTTTGGCTTGGGGAAAAATGAGACAAACACGGTAGCAGGACCCTCGCATAAACACACAAATCAGGGTTGATTTGATGTGAGTCTACCACCAGGAATAGGGCAAAGGTTGTATGACAGCAATTAAATTGCTGTAATCTTCACTGCCGGGAAAGATACGCAAAGACAGCCCCGATGACGAGGCTGGCAGCGGCGGCAAGCGTCGCTGTGGTGAAGTTGCCGGTGATATTGGCAAGGTATCCACCCACCAGCGGCCCGATGATCTGGCCGATACCGAAGGCGGCGGTCATGACAGCCATGACACGGCGTGGTGATTGCGGCAGAAGTGCCCGCCCCGCCTGAAAGCCCGCTGCGGTGAGCACGATAAAGGTAAGGCCCAGCAGCACGCCGCCGAGGATCGGCCCCACAGGCAGCGGCAGGAGAACACTTGCCGCAACACCCACCGCCTGCACGAGCATGCCCAGCGCGACCACAATAAACGGGCCGACGCGGCGTAAGACCGGCGTCCACAACCATACCGAGAAAGCAGCCGTGACGCCGGTGAGAAACCAGACCAGCGCTTCCATTTCGGTACCGCCGTGGTTTGCGCGCACAATGGCAACGATAAACGTGGCTGTGATGATGTAGCCGAAACCAAAAACCCCATAGGCGATATTGAGTTGGAGGAAGGCACGCGTCCAGCGCAGTGGTGGTTCCTTGTGATCGGTTCCGGTGCGCACCGGCCCTTCGCGCAGCAGGTACATCACCGCGAACAGGCCAAGGAGGGAGAGGATGGCTGCTCCAAACCAGTCAAACCGCCAGCCATAGTTTCCGGTTATCACAATCAGCACGGATGAAAGCGCGATACCCACGCCGACGCCGCCAAAATGCAATGCCTGCAAATCCTGCCGGTTGGCTGCTGCGAGATGGCTGAAAACAATGGTCGCTGACAGCACCAGCATGAAAGCGCTGGCCAAACCGGCGAGAAACCGCAAGACGATAAACTCAAGAATTGTGGTGCTGAAACCTGCGACAAGGCACAGAAGCGCGCTTATACCAAGCGAAACCAGCACGACCCGGCGTTCTCTTCCCGAGGCCCAGCCGTACCCCGCAATGATAGCACCCAGAAGATAACCGACATAATTGGCCGAAGCGATGACACCGGCGGCACCGGCAGTCAACGCAAGGTCCTTCATCATGGCAGGCAGGATGGGTGTGAAAATGAAACGCCCGATACCCATGGCAACCGCCATAGTGACAAACCCGCCAAGGGCGTAGCGAACGGGGGAAGCGCCTGAAGATGTCATGCCGCGGACATTATCGCTGCGATGCAGCATGACAAGACAATAAAATTGATCAACCTGTCACAGATGATGATCGATCAACCGCTATGGTTCAGATCGCAACGGGTGTGGCTGCGCCGCGCCTGACAATACGGTAAACGGCAGCTGGTGGGATGTTGCGAAAAGCCCGTCCGATACAAACGGCGTCCAGATCCAACTGGTCGAGCACAGACTTCGACACCGGACAGCGAAAACCATAGGTGAACTGATAATAGGCCCCTTCGGGCCGCAGATTGCTGAATGCACCGCCAAGGATTGCTGCGACTTTCTCCTGCGTCATGCTGAGAAGCGGCAGACCGCTGACAACGGCACCAGCGGGCTGAATGTCGAAGAATTCGTGCAGGTCAAGCTGGGCAGCATCCATCTGCAGGATACGCATGCCGGGAAACCGCGATTGCAGCAATCGGGCAAATTCGGCGCCATATTCAATCAGGGTCAGATCCTTGGGGCGAACACCGCGCGCAAGCAGTGCGTCGGTGAAAACACCTGTACCGGGTCCAAGTTCAAGCACCGGTCCTGATGCAGGGGTGATTTCGCTGGTTATCAAGCGCGCAAGGGCGGCTCCCGACGGGGCAATCGCGCTGACGCGAAACGGATCGCTCAGCAAGGCCCGCATGAAAGTCCAAACGCTACCGGTCATCATAAAAATCATGCTCCAACGTTTTAGTGCATCTGCTTATGGCGCCAATATTGTGGGAAGATTGCGGTAGGGCCCGAACCCTAACCGTCTGCGACAAAATACCCACAGGGAAATGGTTTGAACGGAACTTGGACGTATTGGCGGAAGATTACGGCAGCAGAGAAGTAGCGGCAAATTTTATGATGAAACAGGCACCGCCGCCGGGCGCCTTTGTGACTATAACCTGCGCATGATGCAATTGCACGATCTCCTGTACAAGATTGAGGCCAAGGCCAACCCCGCGATCCCGGGTGTGCAGACGATGAAACGGTTCAAAGACGCGGTTTCGCTGTTCCGGTGGTATGCCCGGCCCCTCATCCTCGACCTGAATAATCGCAGGTGCCTTGATGCGGATGGATATGGTGCCTTGGCGCCCACCATGCTGAATGGCATTCTGCACCAGATTGATGATCGCACGCTCCAGCGCTGCCTGATCGCCCCTGACAACAACACTGGGCATTTCCGGCTCCAACGACATGGCATAACCGGCGGCGATAGCCAGCGGGGCAAGGTCAGCCACAACCCTCCTGCAAAGCGCCACAAGATCAACGGCCGCAAATTGAACGCCGCTCTGGTTAAGGCGTTGCAGATCGAGCAATTGTTCGGCGAGAATGCCGAGACGGGCCACATCCTCCAGCAAACGGCCATTGGTTGGTGTGACGGGCAGAGATTCCAGCCGGGTCTGCAGAATGGCGATGGGCGTGCGCAACTCATGGGCGGCATCCAGTAGAAACCGTTTATGCCGTTCATAACCATCATCGAGGCGGCCAAGAGCATTGTTGACTGCCGTCACCAGAGGCGTGACTTCTCTGGGTACCCCGTCCAGCGGCAGACGTGTGCCGCGCTCGTCAATATTGATCCTCTCCGCCTGCGCCGCCACATGGCCAAGCGTTGCATGGGCTCTTCGGACAACAAACGGCGTCACCAAAAGCGTGCTGAGCGCCATGACGATGATGCCGGGCAGAATGATTGTTGCAAGGACAGCGCCCAATGCTGCCAGATAAAAGCTTAACGGCACGGAGCCGCCCGGTCCTGTCAATATCTGGATCATGCCTGCCTTGGTGAATACACGCTTGAACCGGGCAGTGGAGCGTGGCGCATCGCCGAGATTCCAGCCAAACCGGGCCTGGCCGACATCGCTCAGTGCATCTCCGATACGGGCATATTCGGGCGGCACATTGCCCTGCGTCAGGGATTGGCCCTGCCCATCGCGCACCACAAACCAGAAATTCGGATTGGTGACACGCTCGCGCGTAAGGATCGGCGTTTCCTGCACAAACAATCGGCCTTCAGCGCTGCGCCCGATAGAGTCGCGCAAGGCATTGATCGTCGTATCTTCCGTGTCGATTGAGCCCAACATCCCGCTATACCAAAGCGCACACAGCACGAGCACGACGAACAATGTCAGCATTATCGCCTGCAGGAGAACCAGCCGGCTGACAAGACGCCACTTCAAGGAGTGCGGTTTTGTATTGGCCATCAGGAAGGGCGCTTCAGCAGATAGCCCACGCCGCGAATGGCGTGGATTTCAACGCCCGCCCGGGACTCCGTCAGCTTGCGGCGCAGGCGGGAAACATGGGTATCCAATGCATTGGACTGGATTTCATCATCAATACTGTAGACGGCATCTTCCAGCGAGGATCGCAACACCGTGCGCCCCATGCGCCGCAAAAGCGTTTCGAGGACAAGGAGTTCGCGGCGCGGCAGGTCAAGCCGGTTGCCGCTGATTCTGGCTTCCCGATTGATCAGATCGAAGGAAAGATTTCCCACATTCAGAAGTTCCGCCGGCATATTCGGGGGACGGCGCAGGACGGCGCGCAGCCGCGCCAGCAATTCCTCAACGGCAAAGGGTTTGGCGAGATAGTCATCAGCTCCCTTGTCGAGACCGGATATACGATCCGCCAGTTCGCCGCGCGCGGTCAGTACAATGACCGGCACGCCCTCACCCTTCGCGCGAAGCTGCGGCACGATTGTCAGCCCATCGCCGTCGGGCAACTGCCTGTCGAGCAGAATTGCCGCATAGACATTGACCGACACGGCCTCTTCGGCCTGGGCAAGTGTTCCGACATGATCGACGACCATGTCATAGTTCTTGAGGGCTTCCCCAAGGGCAGCGGCCATTTCGAGCTCGTCTTCCACCAGCAAAATACGCAATATTCAGGCCCAGTCATGCACGAGGTTACAAAGGTGGCGACACAATTATGTCATTCACATTGCACAAAGGTTGCGCTCCGCGATCAGCGGAATCCCCCTTCATTTATTCATACAACATTCCGGGCCAGCTGGCATAATTTGAAACTTAGGTATTGTCCTAAGTTTTAAATTGCCCTATGATTGGCTTATCATCGATTAAAACCAGCCGGAAGATTCTGTCCCGATGACTGCAAGAGCGGCCACCACCCTGCCTGACCCCAATATTTTGCCGATCGACGCGGTGTTTCGCGCATTGGCGGACCCTACACGCCGCCATGTGATCGAGCGGCTTAACCGAAGTCCCGCTTCGGTCAGCGAACTGGCGTCGCCCTTTGATATGGCGCTGCCGTCTTTTGTCGAACATTTACGGGTGCTGGAAGGATGCGGCCTTGTGCTTTCGCGCAAGACCGGACGCGTGCGCACCTATCAGATCGCTCCCGCCCGGTTGAAGCTGGCGGAAGACTGGCTAACGGAACAGCGGGCGCTATGGGAACGCAGGCTGGATCAATTGGATGATTATCTCTTGACCCTCAAGGAGGAGGAAAAACCATGACCCCATTGCTGAAACCTGATCCAAAACTCGACCTTGTGCTTGAACGCATTGTGGACGTGCCCCGCGAACTCGTCTGGAAAGCATGGACAAGACCAGAGCATATCTCCAAATGGTTCACGCCCAAGCCATGGTATATTTCCGACTGTGAGATTGATCTGCGTCCGGGCGGTATTTTCCGCACCGTCATGAACTCACCCGAAGGCGAACAATCCATCATTCACGGCTGTTATCTGGACATTGTCCCGAACGAACGGCTCGTGTGGACCGACGCCCTGCTGCCCGGTTATCGTCCGTCAGCGGAACCGTTTCTGACGTCGATCCTCATGCTGGAACCACATGGAAATGGCGGTACCAAATACACAGCCATGGCAATTCACCGGGATGAGGCAAAGCGGCAGAAGCATGAGGAAATGGGCTTTTACGACGGCTGGGGCACGGTGCTCGACCAGCTCGTGGAATATGTGAAGACGATCTAGAGCCCTTCTTGCCTAGATAGAACCTCCGTTTGGTCCGCCAGTTGGCGGGCCAAATCGGCCGAGAGCAGTTTCGCAAGCCTGAACTGCGCTTCACGCCAGAGCGGAATGGCCGCTTCCAGACGCCGTGCGCCCGTCTCGGTGAGCCACACTGCCCGGCGTCGCAGGTCGGTTTCCACCATGGTGATTTCAATCAAACCCTCACGCTCCAGCGTGCGCAGATTGCGCGATAGGGTCGATTGTTCCAGCCCACTCTTCTGCGCCAATACGCCCAGCGTATCATCCGGCAGGCTGGCGATCTGTGCCATCAGACCAATCTGCGCCGAAGTCAGGCCAAGGCCTGCCAACTCATGATCGAGAAAATTGGTGATGCGGCGCGCCGCAAGACGGCTGTTCCAGCCCGCACATGTTTCAACCAGCGCACGAGCATCGGATCGCAATGTCTTTTTCGGTTGTTTCTCAATGCTCATAGATATATGCATATACATTATATGTATCTACATGGAAATTGAAATTTGCGCTTTCTACAGCCAGATCGGCGTTGATTGATCGCGGAGCATAGCCAGCATGAACGACTTTCAACGGAATATCCTGCACACGATTGGCAATACATCATTGCTGGCGCTGCGGAACATCGTCCCGGCAAACGGTTCGCGCATCCTGCTCAAACTTGAGAGTGAAAACCCGACCGGCAGCATGAAAGACCGCATGGCGCTTGCCATGATCGAGGCGGCGGAGGCGGACGGGCGTCTTACCGCGAATGGCTGCGTGGTCGAATACACCGGCGGCAGCACGGGCGTTTCCTTATCCCTCGTCTGTGCGGTCAAGGGATATCCGTTGCATATCGTTACGTCAGATGCGTTTGCCCGCGAAAAGCTTGATCACATGAAAATGCTCGGTGCCAGATTGCAAATCCTGCCCAGCGAAAGCGGCCGCATGACGGAAAAGCTGACCCGTGACATGATTGAAGCGGCGCGGATCATTGCGGAAACAACTCCCGGCAGCTTCTGGACAGACCAGATGAACAACCGGGATCAGCTGACCGCATACCATGCCATGGCAGAGGAAATCTGCGCACAGGCCAACGGGCCGATTGACGGCTTTGTTCAAAGTGTCGGCACCGCCGCATCGCTGTGCGGCGTTGGCGAAGCCTTGCGCCGTCACAATGAACGCACCAGAATTATTGCGGTGGAACCGGCAGAATCTCCGGTCCTGTCAGGCGGGAAAACCGGAGCCCACAAAATCGACGGGATTGGCGCGGGCTACATTGTTCCCCTTTGGCAGAACGATATAGCCGACGGGATAGAGCAGGTATCAACGGCGGAGGCCGCCGACATGACATTACGACTGGCGCGTGAAGAGGGGCTTTTTGCGGGTACATCCACGGGAGCCAATGTCGTCGCTGCGCTGCGGCTGGCCGAAAACCTCTCCCCCGGCGCAACCATCGTTACCATTATGTGCGATACGGGAATGAAATATCTGAGCAAACACTAGAAGCAGCGCCTTAATGCAAGGTCCACCGCTTTAGTATGTCATACTCAGAAAGCCCGCGTTTGCTGTGGATCAGCGCAAACTCGCGGACAGTGAAGCGGATGGGCTCGATGAGCTGCTCAGCGATCCGCTTCGGGCTGTAGAGCAAGGTCAAATGCGGGGTGAATTCACCAAGTCTGCCCGGCAGACCATTGCGGATAAGGCAAGAGCCAAGCACCGTATAAAGCTGTGTCAGCCCATTTCCTTCGCCGATCAGCACCAGCGGCTGATTGCGCCGTCCCTTCACCTCAAAACTTCTAAGAGACGGAAATGTGACCTCAAAGGGCGGCACGGATACCGCGTCCCCTGCCCGCTTTGCTGCAAAGACGATCGAGCTGGGCAGACGTTTGAAATCACCCAGAGCACGCAAAGAGATGTGGTAACGTTCTATCCCGATAAGACTGCTTCGTACCAGCTGGAAATCGTTGATAATGCCCGCGCGGCAGACGTCGACAATATCGCCCACATCGACATTTGGCATGATGCCAAAGAACAACCGTTCCTGTAAATTGGGTCGCTTTGGTCTATTGGGCCAGTTGTCGCCCAGGTTCAATTCGCCTTGCATCTGCTCGCACCTCCCGAAATGCCCAGGCATGTTCGCCGAAATGCTCCGGCATGCCCGCTGAAATGCCTCCTGCATTTTCGATCGGCCACACTAGAACAAATAGTGAACAATATTCAAGAGATTTCAGAAAAAATCAGCGAGGCGCCGCTGCGTCGCGCGTGCCTCTGCGCACCATCGCAACAATTGTTTCATAGAGTTCGTCCTGCGCCTCTACCGGCGTTATTTCACCTGTCGCCGCCGCGTCCGACAAAGCTTCGGCAGCACCCAGCATTGCCCAAAGACCGGCGGTTGAAATTGTGCCCGATGCGGCGAATGGTGCGAGGAGCACCCGGCACTTTTCGATAAAGACAGTTTCATATTCGCGCTTCATTTTTTCCAGTTCAGGCGAACCGGCCAGCGCTGCGATAATGCCCGGGATCTCGCGTCCCTGAACCAGTACACAGTCCACATAACACGATGCAATGACATCGGCCCTCTCTTTCAGGGTCGGCCCGCTTGCGGCAAGCGCGGCATCCATAGTGGTGGCCTGCCGGGTATCGAATTCCCGATAGAGTACGGCGAGCAACCCGCCGCGTGTGCCGAAATGGTCATAAACGACAGGCTTGGTGACATCGGACTGCTCGGCAAGCCGTCCGAGCGTCAGGGCTTCCGTCCCCTCCTCACGGATGATCCGCCACGCAACATCCAGAAGCTGGCGCTGCCGCTCCTCTCTCGATAGCCGGCGACGCGGCTGCGGACTGGGATCGTCGTCTCTTGTTTCAACGCTTGACATGCTTATATACCAAAAGTAACTTACCTTTAGTAGCTTACTAAAAGTATATAGCGTAAGCCACCCACGTGCAATCCTCTACAGGAGTTTCGTCATGCATGCACTCATCGTTGTTGCGCACCCCGAGCCTACCTCACTCAGCCATAGCATCGCGGCGCAGGTTGCCGAAGGTCTGTCTCTGTCCAGTCACACCTTTGAAATCGCCGATCTCTCAGCAGAAGCTTTTGATCCCAGATATTCGGCGGCCGACCTCGCAGTGCATCGTACACAGGCAACGCCGCCTGCCGATGTTGTCGCCGAACAGGCAAGGATCGACCGTGCCGATACGCTGGTGCTGGTGTTCCCCGTTTATTGGTGGTCCATGCCGGGTCTGCTCAAAGGATGGATCGACCGCGTATTTTCCAATGGCTGGGCTTTTGATTTCAGCCCGGATACCGGTTCGGCAAAAAAGCTCCATCACCTCAAAGTCCATCTCATTGGCATTGGTGGCGCTGATGCGGAGATGTATACGCGGCACAACTATCTGACTGCCATGAAGACGCAGATTGACCATGGGATATTCGATTATTGTGGCGCCCGCGTCGTGACGTCGGAACTCCTGTTTGATTCCGAGATCCGTGATACGGCGCCGTTCCTCGCAAAGGCAAGAGATATCGGGCGCGATCTCTTCAACGCAGGCGGGCAAGGTGAAGCAAACAAGGCGGCATAGCTTGCGATCCGCCGCCCCGTCAGAGCGCGGCGATCAGTTTGCGGAGCAAAGTGTTGAGCGTTTGCTGTTCGTCTTGTGTCAGCGCCGACAGTATCCGCTCCTCATTTGCTACATGACGGCCAATCGTCTCGTCGATCACGCGTTTACCGGCATCGGTGAGTGCAATCAGTTTGCCGCGGCGGTCGCCGGGATCGGGGCGACGCTCGACAAATCCGGCACGCTCCAGCCGATCAAGACGATTGGTCATGCCGCCTGATGAGATCATCGCCGCTTCATAAAGCCGGGTCGGCGAGAGCAGATATGGCTCGCCGGAGCGCCTCAAGGTTGCCAGCACATCGAACTCGCCGGGCTGCAATCCCGCTTGCGCAAAAAGCGGATTCATATGATCGCGCAGCACGCGCTCGGACGCGTCAGACAGGCGGCCAAAAACCTCCATGGGCAAAGCGGGCAAATCCGGGCGCTCACGACCCCATTGTTCAACGGCGATATCCGCACGATCCATCGCGAATTCCCTTCACACAAAGTATCTTGACATCAAGATACATTCTATATAGTAACTTAATCATGGGGAATAACACAATTGGACCCCCCGCAAAAGGAGGAAGTGATGAGCAAGATGATATTTGTGAACCTGCCCGTGCGCGATCTGGCCGCAGCAACGGCATTCTATGTTGCGCTGGGCGGCGAGGTAAACCCGCAATTCTCAGATGAACGCTCGACATCGGTGATGTTGTCGGACGTGATCGGGATCATGTTATTGACCCATGAGCGTTACGGTGAATTCACCAAGCGTCCGATTGGCGATGCGCGGCGCGAGAGTCAGGCCCTTATCGCGCTTAGTGTCGAAACGCGCGATGCGGTGGATGCAACGCTGGCGAAAACAACGGCTGCTGGCGGCCGTGCCGATCCCAATCCGGCACAAGACCATGGCTTTATGTTCAGCCGCAGCGTTGAAGATCCGGATGGAAATGTCTGGGAAGTCATGTGGATGGACATGGCTGCCTTTGCCCAGACGGCCTGATCAAGCATTGGCATATAAAAGAGCGTCCGGATCTCTCCGGGCGCCCTTTTTCATTCAAGCAGGAGGCATTCTGTCGAATTTCGGTACAGCCGGATCGAGATGATCCCAGGCATATCCGGCAGCCGTCCATGAAACCAGCTGCGGTTTATAGCGGCTTGGATCATCGAGGCTTGCGGGCGTGACGATGAACACGTCAGGCATATCAGGAAATGTCATATAGACGGATGAACCGCAGATCGGACAGAAGGAGCGTCGTTTCACGGTTCCGCCATCGCCGACGGTCTGCCACTGCGATACGTCGCCTTCAACCTTCACTTGTGCCGCCGCAAAGGTCAGGTGCGATTGATGTCCGGTGCCGCTGTCGTGCTGACACTGGCGGCACTGACAGTCGACCATGACAGCCGGTTCACCTGAAATCTCGTAACGGATTGCGCCACAGGCGCAACCACCGGTATAGGATTTGCTCATATTCCCCTCCCAAATTGATATGATTGATATGATCGTCAGTCCTGCTCATCGGCGATCGTGCCGATGCGCGGGAGAATCGTTCTCCAGCCCTCACTCATATTCCTGAGCGCCGTGTCGTTCTTCGGCAGCACGAAGCCGGAGTGAACAAGACGCAGGCGCGTGCCTGTCTTCGCCTTGGACAAGGTGAAGGTGACTACCGTTTCCAGTTTTGAGCCATAGCCGTCATTGCCCGCATGGCCACCCTTCCACGCATAGGCAAGCCGCTCATTCGGCACGACTTCCAACACCTCGCAGTGGATAGTGCCATCCCATGCACCTGCCGGTTTCGTCTGAAACGTGAACTGATTGCCAGCGACAGGCTCGAAACCCGCAGGTTCCATCAACCACCGGCTGATCAAATCGCCCGATGTCAGTGTTTTCCAGATCGTCTCCGGGGCGTGCGGAAAGATTTCGTCAACGACGATGGCCTGCGTATCGGACTTCACTGCAGCTTGGTTCATGGGTCGATTTCCTTCAGCAAGGTTCTAAGGTCCGCAAACCGCTCACGCCAGAAGACGCCGTAATGGCTCATCCAGTCGACCAGCGGCTCCAATCCCTCGGGCTGGGCACGATAATAGACATTGCGGCCCTCAGGGCGCTCGGCAACCAGACCCGCCTGTTTCAGGGATTTGAGATGCTGGGAAATGGCGCCCTGTGTCACGCCACTTCCCCGCGTCAGTTCAACCACACTGATCTCATCGGATTTAACAATCCGCTCAAACACCGCCCGCCTTGTCGGATCGGCGAGCGTGCGCATGACATTGGTTATGGTGGCAGCTTCAATCATGAAAACAAATTAGCTGATACTAATCAATTAGTCAATACTAATCTATTTTTCTACTCTCAGAGCACATATCCGCCATCAATCGTCAGGCTGGCGCCGGTCATATAGGCAGATTCATCGCTGGCGAGATAAGCAACCAAGCCCGCGATCTCATGCGGTTGGCCAACACGCCCGAGAGGAACCAGAGATTTTACCCTCTCCAGATGATCGGCTGTCATATCGGTCTCGGTCGGTCCCGGCTGAACATTGTTGACGGTTATTGCGCGAGGCGCGAGATCAAGCGCGATACCCTTCACCATGGTCGCCACGGCTGCCTTGGTCATCGAATAGACGCTGGAGCCGGGAAAACCGGTGCGAATGGCGGTGTTGCTGCCGATCGTGATCACGCGTCCGCCATCGGTGAGCCGAGGCGCAGCCGCCTGAATTGCCACGAACACGCCGCGCACGTTGACATCAAGCATGTGGTCGAGTTCCTCAAGGCCGAAAGTTTCAACCGAACCCAAGCGCAGAACACCGGCATTGACCACGATAATATCAAGCCGGCCGAACCGGTCGACGGCCTGCGCAACGGCATTCTGAATTGCCCCGGCATCGGCGCTGTCGGCCTTTATGGCCAGTGCCTTGCGGCCCATCGCTTCAACAGCTTCGACGGTCTCTGCTGCCCTGTTTTCGGCGGATGCATAGGTCAGGACGACATCCGCACCCTCTTCGGCCAAACGGCGGACAATCGCTGCGCCGATCCCGCGAGATCCGCCGAAAACCATCGCGACCTTACCCAGCAATTTGAAATTCTCACTCACAACCATCTCCATTCTTGACTGATTAGTCCATAATTAGACAAACAAAAGCGCCTTCGTGTTCAGATGGCGCTCAATCTATTTTAAGTCTGTTCACAGCGAAGTGTGCGAGGGCGTGCAAGGCATCAACACCCGCGCCACTGCGTGCGGCAAGCTGCAATCCGGTCATCGTCATCTGGATGAACCGGGCCGCGTCCTCGACGTTCACAGCCGGATCGATCTCACCTCGGCTTTGGCCTTCGTGCAGACGCTCAACCAAAGAGGAAAAGAGAACAGGTACGACTTTAGCCCGAAGCTCTACGAGTTCAGGATCATCAGCGCCAAACTCGCTGGCGGCACCCACTCCCATGCACCCCATGGCTCGCTGACTATCGTCTTCGGCAATCAAGCCAAGCAGCAGCGCTTCTATCCCGGCCAGAGGCGACGCCGGACCTTTCAGCCGCTGCAGATGACCCGATGTGGTGCCCTGCTGATAGCGTTCCAGCGCTTCAAGGTAGAGCGCCCGCTTGTCACCAAAAGCATTATACAGGCTTTGCCGGCCAATCCTCATCGCCGCAAGGAGGTCTTCCGTCGAGGTCGAAGCATAGCCTTTCGCCCAGAAAACGCGCGTAGCGCGCTCCAGTGCCAACTCCCGATCGAATTCTCTTGGTCTTGCCATAACGGGTGGATTAACAGTTATGGACTAATTAGTCAATAACTCGGTCGGCAAACTCTGTCTTTACCGGCTGTGCTCTCGCAAGCGCACAGCTTTTTCTTCGATTATGCGGTTATTCCCACTCGATTGTGCCCGGTGGCTTCGACGTCACGTCATAGACAACGCGGTTGATGCCCTTGACTTCATTGATGATGCGGGTTGCCGCCTGACCGAGGAAGCTCATATCGTAGTGATAGAAATCCGCAGTCATGCCATCAACTGACGTGACCGCACGCAGGGCACAGACGAACTCATAGGTTCGGCCATCGCCCATGACGCCGACAGTCTGCACCGGCAACAACACAGCGAAAGCCTGCCAGATCACATCATAGAGACCGGCCTTGCGGATTTCGTCGAGATAAACAGCATCGGCTTCACGCAGGATTTCCAGCTTGTCGCGGGTAATACCGCCGGGGCAACGGATCGCAAGGCCGGGACCGGGGAACGGGTGGCGGCCAATGAAACTATCGGGCAAGCCGAGTTCCTTGCCAAGAACACGTACTTCGTCCTTGAACAGTTCGCGCAATGGCTCAACCAGCTGCATGTTCATGCGTTCAGGCAAACCGCCGACATTGTGGTGTGACTTGATCGTCACCGAGGGGCCGCCGGTGAAGGAAACACTTTCGATCACATCAGGGTAAAGCGTGCCCTGAGCGAGGAAATCTGCACCGCCAAGCTTCTTGGCTTCCTCTTCGAAGACTTCGATGAAAAGACGGCCAATGGTCTTGCGCTTCTTTTCCGGGTCGGATTCGCCTTCCAGCGCGTTAATGAAACGATCCTGCGCATTCACCAGAATGAGCGGCAGGTTGTAATGTTCGCGGAACATGGCAACCACATCGGCGGCCTCGTTCTTGCGCATCAGGCCATGGTCAACGAGGATGCAGGTCAGCTGGTCGCCGACCGCTTCGTGGATGAGCAATGCCGCAACAGAGGAATCGACGCCGCCTGACAGCGCGCAGATGACTTTCTTGTCGCCAACCTGTTTGCGGATCGCAGCAACCGCCTGTTCGCGATAGGCGGACATGGTCCAGTCGCCCTTGATGCCGGCAATGCGGTGCACGAAATTCTGCAAAAGCTTGGCACCATCAGGTGTGTGTACGACTTCCGGGTGGAACTGTACGGCGTAGAATTTCTTGGCTTCGTTGGCGATGGCGGCGAAAGGCGCGCCCGTTGATGTGCCGACAACCTTGAAACCATCGGGGATGGACACAACGCGGTCGCCATGGCTCATCCAGACCTGATGCCGTGTCCCCTTGGCCCAAACGCCATCGAACAGGGCGCATTCTTCCTGAATATCGAGGAAGGCACGACCGAACTCGCGATGATGGCCGCTTTCGACCTTGCCGCCAAGCTGCGCGCACATGGTCTGCTCGCCATAGCAAATGCCCAGAACCGGGATGCCAGCATCAAACACACCCTGCGGCGCGCGTGGGCTGCCGATATCGACAGTGGAATGCGGGCTGCCGGAAAGAATGACCGCTTTCGGCTGAATACGCCTGAATGCTTCGTCCGCGGATTGGAAAGGAACGATCTCGGAATAGGCACCAGCTTCGCGCACGCGGCGTGCAATCAGCTGCGTTACCTGGCTGCCGAAATCGACGATGAGGACTGTATCGGGATGAGTGGGAGTGTTCATGGCGGGCCTTTAAAGCAATTGCTGAGTCGATGCAATGGGTCACTCCACCACACATCGATGCCGATGTGATTTGTTCACAATTTGGGTGGGACTGGTGTGCGCTTGGTGGTGAAACCTCCCTCTCGGTCATCCTCGGGCTTGACCCGAGGATGACCGAGAGGGGTTGTCTTTGAATCCTCACTCTCCCTCATGGTTGTTATGTCAAACCACGAACCCAAACACCCAACACAAAACCCAATATCAGCGCAAAGACCGCTCCAGCGTTGCGACAACCCATTTGTTGAGACTTATCCCTGCCCGGCGTGCAGCGCTGGATATGGCCTTGTGCAGCACAGGTTCGGTGCGAACGACAAACTGGCCGGAAAATGGTTTCTCAGGCTCTTCACCACGCACCGCACAAAACGCCAGATAATCTTCAATGGAATCGGCCAGCGCCTGTTTCAGTTCAGAAGCGGATGTTCCCTGAAACGTTATGACATCGCGCAAGTTGATGACCTCACCATGAAAGAGGCTCGCATCTTCGTCATATTCTATAATTGCTTCATAGCCCTTGTAGTGCATCGTGCTCATGGTCTTATCTCCGCTTCCAGCAGAAAACGTCTCACCGATTTCACTGCCCCTTTATCCGTTTCCTTTTGCGGGTGGGGTCGATGAAACACCGCACGAATGCCGTTCAATGCAATTCGCACCCGCGATCCCTGCCCTTCCGTGATCTCTCCTCCACAGGCGAGGATGAGAGCTTCAATATCCCGCCACCCAATACCGGCATGAACAGGTTCGGCAAAAATGGCGGCAAGCGTCGCCTGATGCTTTCTGTTAAGCTTCATATAATGATATCACTTTTCAGTATCAATAAAATAAAATAGCTAAAAGTTTAAATATCAGAGAACGATCTTCCCACCCTCAATAGCTTCCCCCATAGCCCCCACAACTATAGCCAGCTTTTCATCAATCACGTGCAGATATTCGGTCCAATCATCAACATGGCGCAGTTCCGCCGCCCCATCGGAAATGCCGCGCAGTCCAATCAGCGGCAAGCCGAAACGCTGACAGGCGCGCAGGATGGCAAACGTTTCCATCTCGACCATATCCGCATCGATCAGGTCGTAGGCGCTGCCCGACACAATGTTCGCGCCGGTTGAAAGCGATGCTTCCTTCACACCCGGAATACGCAGCGGCAAAGGCACGATCACCGGCAGATCGAGAAAGGGCGTCGCACCCTTGGTAAAACCAAGCGGTGAGGCATCCATATCGCGATAGGACACGCTTGTTGCCTGATAGACTTCGGTCTGCTCCAGCGTGCGCGACCCGGCAGAGCCGAGGGAGACAACAAGATCAGGAACAATGCCGTCCTTTTCCAGCGCCGCAAGATTGGCGGCGAGGCTGACGGCAGCTTCGACCGGACCGACGCCGGTGATCAGCGGCCGGAACAGCTTTTGCAAATGCGGCCCATATTCGGCATCCACGGCCATGACAAAAAGCACCTGCTTGCCACCAATTGCGGCCAGTTCATAAGGCAAACTCATATCAGCCTACCGGGTTGAGCAGATAAAGCGACACATTCAACAGTGTGGCAAATGCCACCCAGAGAAGGTAGGGAACGAACATGATCGCCGACGGCCGCTCCGCTTCCCACGTCACCCGGATGAAGCCGATGATCGAAACCAGCAGAAGTGCGATCACCAGCAGCGCCAATCCCATCTGCTGGAAACCGAAGAAGGTTGGCGACCACAGAAAATTCAGGACCATCTGCGCCCACCAGAATCGCTGGGCGGATGTCAGGTCAATATCCCAGACCCGCCAACCGGCGATGGCAATAAGAACATAAAGAATGGTCCAAACCGGCGGGAAAATCCAGTTGGGCGGATTGAAGGAAGGTTTTGCCAGACCGGCATACCATTCGCCCGGCAGCGTTATATAGCCGATGGCGAGACCGCCACCGATGGTGAGCACGAGAAACAACAGAAATCCTACAGACCGGGACATGGGTAGACCTTTCCTGCCGACAGTGTCGCGGATGGTTGTACCGTTATTTCTCGCGTCTGAGAACTGAAATGAAGAAGCCATCTGTCGACGTGGATAATGGCGACAGGATCGTGCTGCCATCCTTGAAGAGCGGGCCGAGATTATCGCTTGCCGATACGGCTTCCTGCCAGAGCGGAGCAGTATCCACGGACGCATAGCCGGGATTGGCGGCAAGGAATGAAGCGACCTGTTTGCCATTCTCCGGCGCAAACAGCGAACAGGTGATATAAACCAGCCGCCCGCCCGGCTTCACATAGACCTTGGCCGCATCAAGCACTTCGCGCTGTTCCACTTCGCGCCGTTCAAGCTGCTGTTCGCTCAAACGCCATTTGGCATCGGGCCTGCGGCGCCATGTGCCTGAACCGGTGCAAGGGGCATCAACCAGAACGAGATCCATCTGGCCTTCAAGCGCGTCAAGTTCGCTGATATTGGCATGGGCCTGCGCATTGCGCACCCCTGCCCGCTTCAGACGGTCGAAGATCGGCGCAAGGCGGGCGCGCTCCGCATCATAGGCATGAATCTGTCCCTTGTTGCCCATCTGGGCGGCAAGGGCGAGCGTTTTGCCACCGGCACCGGCGCAATAATCCAGAACCTGTTCGCCCGGCTTGGCATTACTAAGCTTTGCCGAGATCTGCGAGCCGAGATCCTGAACCTCGAAAAGACCGCGCTGGAATGCGGGCTCCGCCTGCACATTCGGGTGGCGGCCCATGGCACGCAGAGGCGGAACGCGCACAGCGGTTTCAAGTAGCGGTGCCGCATTGGCTCCGGCACGAACCAGTTCCTTCAGCACCTTCTCGCGATCAGCTTTCAGTGTGTTGACACGCAAATCCACCGGCGGGCGGTCGCTGAGTGCAGCGGCTTCACCAACCCAAGCATCGCCAAAAATCGCCTGAAAATGCGGGATGGTCCATTCCGGCACGTCGGCGCGGATATGATCCGGCGCGTCGGCAAGGTCACGCGCCTGCCAGATCGCCATGCGGTCAGCTTCCAGCGGTTCGGGCGCAAACTTGTCGCCCTCAAGCGCGGCGTTGATTTCATCAATAACCAGTTCGGCGTCGGACAGGAGCACACCAAAGGCAATATGGCGCGCTGCATCGCTGTCCATGCGCCAACCCAGCGACAATTTACGGCGCAGGGCATCATAGACGATATTGCCGATAACAGCGCGATCCCCCGCACCGGCAAACCGGTGCGACAGGCCCCAATCCTTGAGCGCATCGGAAGCCGGGCGTTTGCGGGTCTCTATATCATCAAGTACTTCGATTGCCGCCTGCAGGCGTCCGCCAAGTCGCATGGAAATTCCTTCGTTAAATCTACCGGCATCGCATACATGGCAAAGCCAATAAAAGAAAGCCGGAGCATGATGCTCCGGCTTTCACTTTACTCAACAAAATACGTTCAGCCGTGTTTACTCGGCTGCGGCGTGCTTTTCTTCATTGGAAATTGCATTGGCTTCATAACCATGCGCTTCCTTGAGTGCGGCACGCACACCAGCTTCATACTCAGGATGAACCAGCTTGAAGTGAGCCAGCTGGCGCTCAATGATCGCACCGGGAACGCCGCCCATTGCCGCCGCGATGTTGGAGAACAGGCGCGAACGCTGACCGGCATCGAACAGATTGAACAAAGCCGTTACCTGACCATAATCATCATTGCCGATACGATGGTTGTAACGGTCCGCACTGCCTGACAGGGCCAGTGGCGGCTCTTTTGCCGAAGGCTGCTCGACAGCACCGGAGAAGCTGTTGGGCTCGTAATAAGCATCCACATTGCCGGTCTTCTGGCCAAAGAAGTTCATCTGGCCATCCTTGTGGTAGTGATGCACAGGGCATTTTGGCTGGTTAACCGGCAGAGCTTCGTAATGTGTACCGAGGCGATAGCGATGCGCATCCGCATAGGAGAACACGCGTGCCTGCAACATCTTGTCTGGCGAGTGGCCAATGCCGGGAACAACGTTTGACGGCGAGAAGGCTGCCTGTTCGATCTCGGCGAAATAGTTGTCGGCGTTGCGGTTAAGCTCCATGACACCGATTTCGATCGGCGGGAATTCGCCATGCGGCCAAACCTTGGTCAGGTCGAACGGGTTGTAGGAGGTCTTCTCAGCGTCGGCTTCGCTCATGATCTGGACCTGAACGGTCCATTTCGGGAATGCGCCGCGTTCAATGCCGCCAAACAGCTCTTCCTGATAGGTTTCGCGTGACTTGCCGATGAGGGTTTCCGCTTCCGCATTGGTATAATGCTTATGGCCCTGCTGGGTCTTGAAGTGGAACTTGACCCAGAAACGTTCGCCCTGATCATTCCAGAAGGAATAAGTGTGCGAGCCGTAGCCGTTCATATACATCGGCGCGACCGGAAGGCCGCGATCCGACATCAGGATTGTAACCTGATGCAGGCTTTCCGGCGATAGCGACCAGAAATCCCACATGGCGGTGGCCGAACGCATATTGGTGCGCGGATGACGCTTCTGCGTGTGGATAAAGTCAGGGAATTTCAGCGGATCACGGACGAAGAACACGGGTGTGTTGTTGCCAACCAGATCCCAATTGCCTTCGCTGGTGTAGAATTTCAGCGCAAAACCGCGCACGTCGCGCTCGGCATCGGCAGCACCAAGTTCACCAGCAACGGTTGAGAAACGCAGCAGCAGCGGTGTTTCGGTACCTGGCTGCAGCGCCTTGGCCTTGGTATAGCGGGAAATGTCGCCAGTGATCTTCAGCGTACCGAATGCGCCCCAGCCCTTGGCGTGAACAACACGTTCCGGGATACGTTCACGATTCTGGTGAGCAAGCTTTTCAAGCAGCTGGTAGTCGTCCAGGAGAACAGGACCGCGTTCGCCAGCAGTTCTCGAATTCTGATTGTCTGATACCGGCGCACCGGCAGTAGTTGTCAACGTCGGACGGTCAGCCATTGGCTTCTCCCTTGAATTTCGTGTTCTGACACTATTTCAGAATCGCAGGGCACCATGGCCCACTGCGATCTCGCCACTACCATAGAACTATTCCAATCATAGTTTCCAATTGAATTTAGAATTATTATTGATAGGATTTGGTTATCATGTTTTCAGTCCGGCAAATGCGCTATTTTGATATCCTCGCCACCACATTGCACTTTCGCAAAGCGGCGGAACTTGCGCGTATTTCACAACCCGCTCTCTCGGCGCAGATCGCCGAAATGGAACAGCGCCTCGGGACAACCCTGTTTGAGCGGACGCGCCGCACGGTCGTGCTGACCGATATGGGCAAACGGCTTCTGCCACGGGTTCGCGGCATTCTGAACGGTATCCGCTCACTGGAAGAACTCGCCTCGCAGCGGCGCGGCATTTTGCAGGGGCGCCTGCGGCTGGGGATCATCCCGACCATTGCGCCCTATCTGTTGCCGATTCTCATCCCGGAATTGCGGGCAACCTACCCTGATTTGACCATTGAACTGCGTGAGGCGGTGACATCGAAACTGGTCGAAGATCTGCGGCTCGGCGACCTTGATGCGCTGATCGCCGCCCTGCCGATCGACAGCGAAGGCGTGGTTGCCAAACCGCTGTTTCGGGATCGCTTTCTCATTGCCACCTCAAGCAATGATATCGACATTCTCACATCGCCCATGACGCAGGAAAACGTGGCGCTGGAGCGCCTGCTGCTGCTGGAAGAAGGCCATTGCCTGCGCGATCAGGCCCTGGCAGTCTGCACCAGCGTCAAGCAACGGCAACTGGTCAATTATGGCGCCACCAGCATGGCAACCCTGTTGCAGATGGTCAGCCATGGCATGGGCCTGACGCTGATCCCCGAGATCGCCGTGCGCACGGAAGCCAGCCGCAACAATGTCCGCATTATTGCTTTTGCCGATCCGGAACCTTCGCGGGAGATTGGCCTGATCTGGCGCAGGCAAAGCGAGCGGCGCGATGATTTTGAAGCTCTTGCCACCACGATCATCGATTGCGGCCAGCGATTGCTGATTTCAGCCGATGAGCTGGATTATTTGGCTGCCTGAGGGGATTGGGGAGTTGCGTGGTTCGTGGTTCGTGGTTCGACAAGCTCACCATAAGGGAGAGGGGTGCTGTAACGCTAATCGCAAAGGTTGCAGATCACAGAGGGCAGAATTTAGCTCCCTTTCATCATCCCTCTCCCTCATGGTGAGCTTGTCGAACCACGAACCACGAACCGGCGGCATTCACCCCCCCTCTGTCCTGTCGGCCTACCGGCGTGTTAAACCGGGGCAGGTATAGCCAGATGCAGCGCGAGCATGACCCAGAGAACACCGTTGAGAATATAGCCAATGGTGAAAATGGGCTGGCGAAGTTTCAAACTGTTTGACGTGACATGCACGCATGTGTGGGCAATGCGTGCCGCCACGAACAGCCATGCCACGATAACGGCAAGGAATGATGCGCCGTTGACCACGTAAAGTGAAATGCACACGGCATAGAACAACACGGGCAATTCATAGAGATTGATCAGATTGCGGATCACCGTAGCGCTGGCCTCTGGCTCTTTCACGGGCACCTTGAAATCGCGCGCCGATGCCTGCCCGCTGCTGACAGCTCCCATCCGGCGCAGGAAAACCAGCCCGTAAACAATGTAGATCAGCGCCGTCAGAGCGATCATTGGCCAGAAAATTGCTGTTTGCGACATGGTTTCCTCCATCGTTGACGCATCTTACGTCTACGTTCATTTTTTCCGCAACCTGTCAATTCAGACCGGGAATTTCCGTCAGACTTGCGGCGAGATGATCAACAAAGGCGCGCACCTTGCGTGGCAGAAATTGCGCCGACGCATAGACCACATGCACATCCATCGGCGCATAGCCATAGGCGGGCAGAACCCTGACAAGACTGCCCTCGTCAAGAAATTGCCGGATCAGCGGCACCTGCGCTCCGCCAATTCCCAATCCTGCGCACAGGGCCTGATTGAGCACAAAGGCATTGTTGGCGAGAAAGCTGGATTTAACCGGCACTGTGATCGCACCCTCAGGACCAATCAGGGGCACCGCCTCCCCCTGAGGCGACCAGATGAACCTGACATGCGGGTGCTCTGACAATTCCTGCGGTGTCGATGGCTTGCCGTATCGTGCAATGTAACCGGGCGAAGCCACGAGAATGCGTTCGAACGTGGCAAGTTTTCGTGCCACAAGCCCCGATGACGCCAGTGCGCCGAAGCGAATGGCGATATCGACACCCTCGGCTACCAGATCGGCAAAGCGGTCATCAAGGATGAGTTCGACGGTCAAATCCGGGTGTTGCCGCTGAAAATCGATAAGAACAGGTGCCAGATGCATCTGGCCGAACCCAACAGGTGCATGAACACGAAGATTGCCGCGAATGGCTGTGGCAAAACCGGCCACCTCCTCTTCTGCCTCCTCAACCGTTTGCAGGACATGCCGCGCCCGCTGGTAATAGGTCTCGCCGCTTTCGGTCAAGGCGAGTTGGCGGGTCGAGCGGTGCAGAAGCCGCATCTTGAGGTGGCGTTCCAGCGCAGCCACCTGCTGGCTGACTGCAGGCTGTGTGAGGCCAAGTTCCCGCGCCGCAGCCGACAGTGAGCCAAGCTCCGCCACCCGCACAAAGGTCTTCATTGCTGTGAACCGGTCCATGTATAACCTCAAAGATACTCTTATGAATGATATCATCACGGCTCGCCTACGCAAATAATTTCAAATGAATGATGATTACAGCAGCAAGAAAATGGAGCTGTTGAAATGACGGAGAATATCAAGAAGGCCGTGATCGTGGGTGCCAACGGCATCATCGGCGGCAATCTAATCGCCCATCTTAAAGAACTTGGCGACTGGGAGATTGTGGGGTTATCGCGGCGGGGCGGTAAAACGGAGGGCAGGCTCAGCCATATCGTTGTCGACCTGCTCGACGCTGCAGATGCCAAGGCAAAGCTCGCGCACCTGACTGATATCACGCATATCTTTTACGCGGCCTATCAGGATCGCCCGACATGGGCCGAACTGGTGCCGCCGAACCTTGCCATGCTGGTCAATGTGGTGGGTGCAATCGAGCCTATCGCACCAGCGCTTCAGCACATCAGTCTGATGCAGGGATACAAGGTCTATGGTGCGCATCTCGGCCCATTCAAGACCCCCGCCCGCGAAAGCGACGCCAATCACATGCCGCCGGAATTCAATATCGACCAGCAGGATTTCCTTGAAGCCTTGCAGAAGGGCAAAAGCTGGACATGGTCAGCGCTGCGCCCCTCCGTGGTGGTTGGATTTGCATTGGGCAATCCGATGAACCTTGCATCGGTAATCGCGGTCTATGCCTCAATGTCGAAGGAACTTGGCATTCCCCTGCGTTTTCCGGGAAAACCGGGTGCCTGTGACAGCCTGCTTGAAATGACCGATGCCGGACTGCTCGCCCGGGCAACCGTGTTTATCGCCACCAATCCGGCCAGCGGCAATCAGGCCTATAACATCAACAATGGCGACCTGTTCCGCTGGAGTGAGATGTGGCCAAAAATTGCCAAATTCTTTGATCTCGAAGTTGCCCCGCCCCTGCCGATGTCACTGAATGTGGTGATGGCTGACAAGGAACCGCTGTGGGACAGCATGATCAGGAAACACGGTCTCGCCGTCGTGCCCTACAAGGACGTGTCCTCATGGGGATTTGGCGATGCGGTGTTCAGCTGGAATTATGATTTCTTCGCCGACGGCACAAAACTGCGCCGTGCCGGATTTCATGAGTATGTCGATACGGAAGAAATGTTTTTGCGCGTTTTCAGGGATTTGCGGGAGCGGAAGATTATTCCGTAAAGCTCGATTGTTGATAAGGGATCGGTATTGCAATGCCGGTTGTGCGTGGTTCACCCTTCGACAGGCTCAGGAAGCTCACCATCAGGGAGAGTGTAGGCTGCAATGATAATCGCCAAGATTGAGGAAAAATGCAGAATTTGACTCCCCGCAACCCACTTACTCCGTCATCCTCGGGCTTGACCCGAGGACCCACAATTTAAAACACCGAGCATCTACGTTCGTTTGAACTTCTTAACCATGGGTCCTCGGGTCAAGCCCGAGGATGACGGAGTAAGTGGGTTGCAGAGTGTTACATCCTGCAACGCAAGCGATTAGCGTTACAGCACCGCTCTCACCCCGCAAACGGCTCACCCTTCCGTCGGGGCAAATCATAATTCAGGAAAAACTCATCGAGTTGCGGCGGGGGCACGTTTGTTCCCGCCAGCATGGCATGGGCCTGACCGCGATGATGGATCTGGTGGACGAACAGATGCGACAGGACAAGCTGTAAGGGTTCCTCAGAAACTGCGCCGTCATGCCATTCGATGGATATGATCCGGTTGAGATCCGATGCGCTCAGGCTGTCGCAAAAGGTGACAAGCTCCGTATCAAAAGCATCCTGCGCCTTTTTCAGATCAATGAGTTTGGGAAAAGGAATGTCGCCGACGAGACTGATATTCTTGCGCCCGATACCTTTGATGTCGGCCATATAGATATGGTCAACGATAAGATTGTGGTTGAGCGTCATCTGGATCGATGGGAAGAAGCTCGTCCGCTCCTGCGCAAATTCCGCATCGGTCAGCCCGGCGCAGGCACCAAGCAGCCGGTTGTTGGACCAGGCGCTGTTACGCGCCATGGCCGAGAAGTGGTCGCGGAGGGCGTTGTCAGACATGGCCTCCGCGCCTTTGTCAGTTGCCGCCCGGATAGTTCGGGCTTTCGCGGGTGATTGTCACATCGTGGGTATGGCTTTCGCGCAGACCCGCATTGGTGATGCGCACGAATGTTGCCTTTTCGCGGAACTCTTCAAGGTTCTTGGCGCCGACATAGCCCATGGAGGCACGAAGACCGCCAGCAAGCTGGTGCAGCACGCCGGATACCGGACCCTTATAGGCAACCTGACCTTCAATGCCCTCTGGAACCAGCTTCAACTCGTCGCGCACCTCAGCCTGAAAATAGCGGTCTGCGGAACCGCGCGCCATGGCGCCAACCGAGCCCATGCCGCGATAGGCTTTGAACGAGCGGCCCTGATAGAGATAGACCTCGCCGGGGCTTTCTTCGGTGCCTGCAAGCGCGGAACCCGCCATGGCAGCGGCAGCACCGGCGGCAAGCGCCTTGGCGAAATCACCAGAATATTTGATGCCGCCATCGGCGATGACAGGAACGCCTGATTTGTGGGCCGCTTCAACCGCCGACATGACAGCCGATAGCTGCGGTACACCAACACCGGCAACGATACGTGTGGTGCAGATGGAGCCGGGTCCGATACCGACCTTGACCGCATCAGCGCCCGCATCGATCAGCGCCTGTGTGCCGGCAGCCGTCGCCACATTACCGGCGATGATGCGCACGGCATTGGACATTTTCTTGGCACGGGTGACTGCATCAAGAACACGCTGTGAATGGCCATGGGCCGTATCAATGACGAGAACGTCGACACCGGCAGCAATCAGCCGCTCAGCGCGCTCGAAACCATCTTCGCCCACGCTGGATGCGGCGGCAACGCGGAGGCGGCCCTGCGCATCCTTGGCAGCGTTCGGGTTAAGCTGCGACTTTTCCATATCCTTGACGGTGATGAGGCCGACGCAGTGGCCTTTGGCATCAACAACCAGCAGTTTTTCAATGCGGTGCTGGTGCAGAAGGCGCTTGGCTTCCTCGTGCTGAACATTGTTCTCGCGCACGGTGATCAGGTTTTCGCGCGTCATCAACTCGTAAATCTTCTGCGACGGGTCCGAAGCAAAGCGCACATCGCGGTTGGTCAGGATACCAACGAGACGGCCGGGCTTGCGGCTGCCTTCGCCGCCGTTTTCAACGACGGGAATACCCGAAATGCCATGGGCACGCATCAGTGCCTGCGCATCGGCAAGGGTTGCATCCGGACCGATGGTCACGGGATTGACGACCATGCCGGATTCGAACTTCTTGACCTGACGGACCTCTTCGGCCTGCAATTCAGGGGAAAGATTGCGATGGATGACGCCCATGCCGCCAGCCTGCGCCATGGCGATGGCGAGCCGCGACTCGGTTACGGTGTCCATGGCTGCGGAGAGCAGCGGCAGGTTGAGTTCAATATCGGGAGCAATACGGGTGCGAATATCGGTCTGGCCGGGCATGACCTCGGAGTGACCTGGCTGAAGCAGAACATCGTCAAATGTCAGTGCCAGCGCGCCTGTCGCGGATTCTACGATTTTTGCCATAACCAATTCCTTAAAAAGCGACAAGCGCACCACGATGGCGGTGCGCCGAGTCAGTAATGTTCAGGTGAATTGGCACGGGCTGGTAACATGGATATGTCGGTTTGGAAAGGTGGAAACGTATTTATTCTGCAATCAGTAATGCGTGATCACCCGCTAGTGGTGGTGCAGAGCCCATCCTCATGGCGCATAATATTGAAGTTCCTTGATCCGCGCACGCACCGCATCCACGTTCATCGCCTCGATATCCATGCTGGCCAGTGAGCCCCGGTCGGCACGCCACGGGCCATCATCGGCCTTGATCTGGGCTTCGCGCCACGCCACCCATTTGCGCTGGGCATCGCGGATCTGCTTGGCCGACTCCGCATCTACTGTTGCGAGAACCTTTTTGTAGACTTCGTTCAATTGCTTGTCATAGGCCACGAATGCCTTGTGCGTGCAATCAACCATACCTGCGGTAGTCTGCCCCTCCGGTTTGGCCAGACATTCATTGGCGGCCTTATCGATCGGGTCGACCTTTTCCTCCGGCGATGCGGCAAAGGCGGGGGCTGCGGCACCCAGCGTCAGCGAAACACAAAGCAAAGCGTAGAATCGTTTCATGGCGTCCTCCTTGTCCCGGCAAACTGCCCTGTGCATCTTGGCAGGAAAAGGGCGAATTGTTGAGACTGGCCTGATGTTTTCGCCCATGTTAGGACGAAACATCCCTTCTGCTGTTTGATATTGGAAATCCAGTGCGCCCGATTTACCGAAAAGTTTCCGTCCTGCGCCGGTCGCGCGCCATGTGGGGCAATACCCGCGTCTGGCGACCGCGCCTTGTCTTCTGGGCGGGTGCAATCACGATCGGCGTCATCAGCGTGCTTTTTGCCAAGCTGGCTGATCTTGCCCAGCAATCATTTCATGGCGTGATCGGCACCAGCGGCTGGACCACCTATCTGCCGCTGATCATCACGCCGCTGGGTTTCATTTTCTGTGCCTATATGGCCTACAGCTTCTTTCCCAATGCACAGGGCAGCGGCATTCCGCAGGCCATTGCCGCGCGCCATCTCAACGATCACGAAGATCGTGTCAGGCTGCTGTCGCTGCGGATGGTTTTCGGCAAGATACTTCTGACTGTTGTTGGCCTGTTTTCAGGCGCCTCCATTGGCCGCGAGGGTCCAACCGTGCAGGTCGGCGCGTCGCTGATGCTGCAGGTGGCGCGCTGGGGCGGCATGGCGCAGGCGCGCGGGCTTATTCTGGCCGGTTCCGCCGCCGGTATCGCCGCAGCCTTCAACACACCGCTTGCGGGTATCGTCTTTGCCATTGAGGAAATGGGCCGCTCCTATGAGGCGCGCACCAATGGTCTGGTTCTGACCGCGGTCATTCTCTCCGGTCTGGCTGCTATCGGGCTTGTGGGCAACTACACCTATTTTGGTGAATCGGTGGCGGCAACAACCGGCTTTTCCGACTGGCTGCTGGTTATTCTGTGTGGTGTTGGCGGTGGTGCATTCGGTGCCTGTTTCAGCGCCGGAGCGGTCAAGGCACTGCGCCGGATCAAGCGCTGGGCAGCGCCTGACCCGTTTCGCCGCACCTTGCTTCTGGCTGCGGTCTGCGGCTTTGCCGTCGCGCTGATCGGAGTGGCTTCAGGTGGAACGACCTTTGGCACGGGCTATGAGCAGGCGCGCGGCGCGGTGGAAGGCCATGCCCTGCCCTGGTATTTCTTTCTGGAGAAGCTGCTCGCCAGTTTCCTCTCCATGGTATCGGGCATTCCCGGCGGTATTTTTGCGCCGTCGCTGTCTGTCGGCGCAAGTTTTGGCAGTACCGTCGGCTTGCTCACCGGCAGCAATATCGGCCTTGCCGCTGTGCTTGGCATGGCGGGATATTTCGCCGGTGTGGTGCAAGCGCCAATGACGGCCTTTGTCATCATTCTGGAAATGACCGGCAGCCACGACAGTGTGATCGCCCTGATGTGTACTTCGATGCTCGGCTATGGCACGGCGCGGATCATCTCGCACGAACCGCTCTACCACGCCCTGTCACGGGTGTTCATTGCCGATACGATCCGGCGCAAGCGCGCCGAAGCTGCAGCCGCAACGCCGGAACAGCCTTAAACGTCGAACTGATAGGTTACAGGCACAAACCGATAGCCGCTTCCCAGCCGTTCGAGATAACCGGCTGACGGGAATGGCATGTGGTAACCGATGAATGGCACCCGGTCGGTGGCGATCATGTCGAGAACCCGCTTGCGCGTCTCGATACCCTTGGCGCGATCCGTGTCGAAGGCAACCTCCCATTCCGGATGCTGCAAGGCAGCGACATAGTGATTGGCTGTGTCGGCTGTTAGCACCACACGCTTGCCTGCGGATTCCACGTGGAAAATCATGTGGCCGGGCGTATGTCCATAGGCGGCTTCACTGGTAATGCCTGATACGATTGCATCGCCAGCCTTGATGAACGTGGTCTTTTCGGCCAGCGGCTTAACCTTGGCTGCAACGCCTTTGGCACCTGCTTCCGCCGGTGTGCCCGCGCGCGCCGGATCGGTCCAGAAATCATATTCGATCTGCCCGGCGATATAGCGTGCATTGGCAAAACCCGGTGTGTCGCCATTCATCAAGCCACCAATATGGTCGCCATGCATATGGGTGATGACAACCATGCTCACCTGATCGGGCGTATAACCAGCCGCTTTCATATTGGCTTCCAGCTGGCCAAAACCATTGTCACGTCCTGCCGCACCAAAACCGGTATCGAACAGGATCAATTCAGAGCCCGTATTGATGAGCACAGGTGCAAAGCCGTTGACGAATTTTGTTTCGGGAAGAAAGTTGGCGCGCATGAGTTCGCCGACCTTTTCCTGCGACTGATCGGCCCCAAAGATAGGAAACGGCCCATCGGATGGGCGCAAGCCGTCGAGAAGCGTGGTGATTTCAAAATCACCCAGCTTGAAACGTTTGAAGCCCGGTGACTTCGCACCAGACAACGGGACCGCTGCCGTAGCAGGCTCGGATATAACCTGCGACATGGCCAGGCCTCCAGCAATCGCGCTAGATGCAAGAAACAAGTCGCGCCGGGAAATTTCGTAAGGGGTCATAGGGGGCATCTCCTTCAGGCAGTCTTGGGTTCTGCGGTTGAGATTCAAGCTCGGGCAACGCGGCGGCTGGCGAGCTGTTCCGTTCTGAATAGCGGAAAATCTGATCGCGCCGGATCACATCTGATTGATCGGTGCTTGAGCACCCGCCACACTGGTGATATCGCAGCGCCAGCAAGGGTTGTTTTTTTGAGTGTGAGTCCCGCGACGGACCCCGATTGCTGACGAAGCCCTTTACTGAGAACTGGAATTCATTGTGAATCGCATTGTTCCGCTCGTGCTTGCTGTCGCCCTGTTCATGGAGCAGATGGACTCGACTGTCATATCGACGTCCCTGCCCGCCATTGCCGCAGATATCGGCACAAGTCCGATTGCCCTGAAACTGGCGCTGACAGCCTATCTCGTTTCGCTTGCGGTGTTCATTCCGGTCAGCGGCTGGATGGCCGACCGCTTTGGCGCGAAGAATGTGTTCCGCGCGGCTATCATCGTTTTCGTGCTGGGGTCGATTGCCTGCGCTGTCTCCAATTCGCTGCTGGCCTTCGTTATCTCACGTTTCGTGCAGGGCGTCGGCGGTGCGATGATGACGCCGGTTGGGCGTCTGGTGCTTGTAAGATCGACCCCGCGCAGTGAGCTTGTCGGTGCCATGGCGTGGCTGACAGTGCCTGCTCTCGTCGGCCCGTTGCTTGGACCGCCCATTGGCGGGTTCCTGACCACCTATTTCACCTGGCACTGGATTTTCCTGATCAATGTTCCCATCGGCTTGCTCGGCATCTGGTTCGCCACGCGCTATCTGCCTGACGTGGAGACACTGATCCAGCGCAAGCTTGATGTGCCCGGTTTCTTCCTCAGCGGCATTGCCGCCTCCGGCGTCGTCTTCGGTCTTTCCGTTGTCAGTCTTCCCGCCCTGCCCGTCTGGGTTGGAATAACAACGCTCATTATCGGGCTGATCTCGACGGTGCTTTATCTCATTCATGCCAAGCGTACGCCGGAGCCGCTGCTGGCGCTTGATCTGTTCAAAAATCAGGTGTTCCGCGCATCGATATTCGGTGGAAGCCTGTTTCGCATCGGCGTGGGTGCCACACCATTCCTGCTGCCGCTGATGTTCCAGATCGGTTTTGGCATGACGCCGTTTCAATCAGGTCTGATCACCTTTGTGTCAGCTGCTGGTGCCATCGGCATGAAGCTCGTGACAAAATGGTTCTTCCGCAAGACCGGCTTCCGCAATGCGCTGATGTGGGGATCGCTCGTTGCCGCGAGTTTCATTGCCATCAATGGTTTTTTCACACCACAGACACCGACAGCGCTGATCATCGTCCTGCTTCTGGTCAGCGGCTTCTTCCGCTCACTGTTCTTCACGGGTGCCAATGCGCTTGCTTATGCTGAGGTGCCGAATGAGCAGACCAGTCTGGCAACACCGATTGCATCAGTCGCCCAGCAGATTTCCATTGCGTTAGGCGTGGCGGTGGCTGGCGGCATTCTCGAGGTTTCGACCAGCCTGCACGGCGGGCCGTTGGGACTGGCGGATTTCCACACGGCATTCTTCCTTGTGGCAGCCATATCCTCGCTGGCATTCTTCTCGTTCATGCCGATGAAGCCGGATGCGGGCGCTGAAGTGTCAGGCCATTACCCGCCCGCCAAGCCCGCACCGGCCGAATAGAGGATCAGGAACGCCCCTTGAAATCGCGGGCGAGCAGATAAAGCTCGACCGACTCGGCGCGCGATGCGGGCGGCTTGACGTGATGCACGGATTTGAAGTGCTGCTTGAGCAGCGTCAGCACTTCATTTTCCGTACCGCCCTGAAACGTCTTCGTCAGAAAATGCCCGCCGGGGCGCAGCACGGAAACCGCAAAATCCGCCGCCACTTCGCACAGATGTGTCGTGCGGATATGGTCCGTGCGGCGGTGGCCGGTGGTTGGCGCTGCCATATCTGACAGAACGATATCCGGTTGACCGCCGAGCGCTTCAATCAGTTTGTCCGGCGCGGCATCATCGAGAAAATCCATCTCAAGCAGCGTCACACCCGGCAAGGGATCGATATGCAGATAGTCGATACCAACAACCGTTGGCGCCTCTTCGGGAGAGCCGACAATACCCGCTGCAATCTGGCTCCAGCCACCGGGGGCGGCACCCAGATCGATGATGCGCTGACCCTTTTTCAGAATCTTGTAGCGGTCATCGATTTCGATCAGCTTGTAGGCGGCGCGCGAACGATAGCCATCCTGCTTGGAGCGCTGCACATAGGGATCGTTGATATGCCGTTCCAGCCAGCGGCGTGACGATTCCTTGATCGTGCCCGCCTTCTTCTTGATCTTGGTGTGAAGGCCGCGCGTACCCGTACCGCCGCGCCCGCCTGTTGTTGTCTTAGCCATTGGGAAATTACGCCCCTCTTTTACGCGACATTGGCGCGAAACCATCGATTGCGCCACGCGCCATCGCGCGACATGAGTTCAGTCAAAATACCTTCGCGCAGGCCGCGATCGGCCACGCGCAGTTTCTGGCTGGGCCAGACATTGCGAATTGCATCAAGAATGGCGCAACCGGCAAGAACCAGATCGGCACGATCAGCCCCGATGCACGGATTGGCAACCCGCTCGTCAAAGCTCCACGACAAAAGCCTGCTGGTCATCTCGGTTACGTCATCATTCTGCATCCAGATACCATCGATGCGGCGCCGGTCATAGCGGTCGAGCCCCAGATGGATACCGGCAAGCGTGGTCACTGTGCCTGACGTGCCAAGCAGGTGGAAATTCTGGCTGTTCACGAGATCACCAAGTTTATGACGCTCGGAGAAATCATTGAGCAGTTCCGCCACATGATTGACCATGACAGCGAAATTATCCGTCGTCACATCGCGTCCGCCAAAACGCTCGGCCAGCGTGACAACACCCACGGGCAGCGATGTCCAGGCAATGATATGTTCGGCCAGACGCGGCGAACGGCGCTCGGACACATCAATCAGGGCAATTTCCGAGGAGCCGCCACCGATATCGAACAGGACAACCGCATCGGTTTCCCGTTCAACCAGCGTACCGCAGCCCGATACTGCAAGACGTGCCTCGGTCTGCCGGTTGATGATCTCGAGATCAAGCCCGGTCTCGTGCTTGACCTGCCCGAGAAACTCCGCGCCATTTTCCGCCTGACGACAGGCTTCCGTGGCGATGAGGCGCGCCTTGCGCACATCGTGGTTTTCCAGCTTGTCGCGGCAGATTTTCAGCGCTTCAATGGCCCGGCTCATGGCATTGGGACTCAAACGTCCGGTTGCACCAAGACCTTCGCCCAGACGAACAATGCGCGAAAATGCATCAATGACGCGGAACTGGCCGGGCCGCGTTGGTGTTGCCACCAACAAGCGGCAATTATTGGTGCCAAGATCGAGCGCCGCATAGAGCGGAGCGCCCGCATATTTCGGCTCGCGCCTGACATGATCCTGTTCGGCTGGCTTGGGCTGGCTCGTTTCCGCTGTCGATGCGGTTGCTACAGCTTCCGGTTGTTTGGTTCCGGAACGGCCACGACGCCTGTGCCGGTTCGGACGGCGTTTCTTGCCTGTCTTGGCCTGTGCAACGGCTTCTGTCTCCGATTGAGCCGGAGCCGTTGCCACAACAGGATTTTGCGCCGAAACAGCACCGTGTTTCGACTTGCCACGCCGACGGCGGCGCGCACGTTTCTTGGGGCTCTTGTCGAAGCGTCCTTCTTGGGAATCAGGCTGGCTCTCCTGCGTCTGTCGCGCAGAATCCCCTTGTGGCCCGGGTCCGTTCTTGGCGGGATTTGTAGTGCCATTTGACACCGAACCACCGCCAGACGCCCCTTCATTCGACGCTTTACGGGCGTCCGATTCGGGGTCTTTCAAAATCTTATCCTTCGGGCGCCGCGCGAACCTCTGGAGGACGCAGGCAAGGCGCTTGTTCATTAACGTTGAAGCCAATGTAACATTATTTGCCGAATATAAAAGTGCCTGAGGGAAATTAGCCGGTGATGACAGGGAGGAGAGCCCTGAAAGGGCCCGCTCACGGAGCAGGCCCTTTGACAGCGATCAACCGAATTTAACGAGGTTATGGATAACAAGCGGACCGCCGGGGAAACCCGCCATCTTCTCGCCCGCTGCCAGACTGCCAAGATCAAGTGCAAAGAATCCAAGCTTTTCAAACAGGGCAGCCACCTTGGCTTTGGCGTCTACGTCATCGCCCGAATAGAACAACACGCGGTGGCCGCCTTCGGCTTTCGGGTCAGCGGCAAGCAGGGCAGCGGGCAGATGGTTGAGCGCCTTGACCAGTTTTGCTCCGGGCACGAGATCGCCAACCACTTCGCTCGACAGACGTCCTTTCAGATCAAACGGCTTGAATTCGGGTGCCTCGGTGGCATTATTGGCATTGATAACGATGCGGCCATTCCATGCGGGCAGACCGGCCAGTGCTTGCGGCAGTTTGGTCCAGTTGACGGCGATCAGAACAATATCCGCACTTGCAGCCTGTTGCACTGTACCCGCTTTGATGGACGGCCCGATTTCACCGACCAGTTCTTTGAGTGAATCCGGTCCGCGGCTGTTGGAGAGAGTGGCTTCGATCCCGGCGCGCGCCAATGCCCGTGCAAAAGCCGAACCGATCAGTCCCGAGCCAATAATACCAATGCTCATGATGTTATTTCCTTTGATGTCATGAATGCATGAAGTTGCATGGACTGAATATGGCCCGTTCATTCATTGACGATAACCGAGTAATGGCTTTAAGTATTTTCAAGTATCAATTGAAAGTACCGCCATGGAAACCCTTGCCAATCTGGAGTCCTTTGTACGCAGCGCCGAGTCTGGCGGCTTCTCGGCCGCAGCGCGGGGGCTGAAACTGACACCCGCAGCGGTGAGCCGTAATGTGGCGATGCTTGAGCGCAATCTTGGCATCCGGCTGTTTCATCGCAGCACGCGAAACTTGACGTTGACGGAGGAAGGTGAGCGCTTTCTGCAGGCTATCAGGACGAACCTTGACGATCTGCAGGCAGCAATTGCCGACGTTTCAGCCCAACGCGACAAACCTTCAGGTGTGCTCAAGGTGAGCATGAGCCCGACACTCGGTATTGGCTTTGTCATGCCGTTGCTCCCTGACTTCCTCAAGCGCTTTCCGTTGATCCGACCTGAATGGCATTTCGAAAACCGGCAGGTGGACCTGATAGGCGAAGGTTTCGATGCGGCTATCGGCGGTGGCTTCGAGCTTTTGCCCGGCATGGTGTCGCGTTCGCTTGCGAGGCTTCATCTCATTGCCGTTGCCTCACCCAGCTACATGGAGGGGCGCGTGTCTCCGAGCGATCCGGTGGAGCTTGCCAATATGGACGGAATTGTCTTGCGCCGGGACCGCACAGGACGAATACCCGTTCGAATGCTGCGCAACAGTGCAGGAGAGGAAAAGCCGGCACATCTCAGGGAAAGGATTGTCGTCAACGATCCGGCGGCCATGCGGCAGGCAGCACTGCTTGGTCTGGGCGTTACGATTCTTTCGGCGCCGGTTGCCCAGCCCCTTCTGAAGAGCGGCAAACTCGTTCGGCTTTTGCCTGATTGGTATGTCGATGCCGGGCCGGTGTCGATCTATTATGCCAGCCGCACATTGCTACCGGCAAAGACGCGGGTGTTCGTTGATTTTATTGCCGAGGCATTCCGGCAAGGCAGGCTGACAGAAAGCTTTGCCGGTGTTCTTGGCTGAAGGTGTTTCCGGACGAGACATCCGCAATTATGCCTTAAATGATGACGATTGTTTTGCTGTCGCCTTTTGGATATCCTTGGTTCAGATTTGGCTCTTCGCGGCGTCAGAGGTTCTCGACCCGCCAATCTCATTCCAGGCGGCGACGGGTTTAAACGTTGCACGAAGACTGATCTCCGGCACCCGCCGGGATGAGAACACAGCAGGTCAGCTTTCGCTGCTTGCCACTTCCAGAGGAGGGTTGGCATGTTCACGCGTACGACACATTCCATCGTCCACTTCAACGCACCATTTGTGCTGAAGGGAGTGGACAAGACATTGCCTGCAGGGGATTACGACATCGATCACGACGAAGAACTGATTGATGGTCTGGCGAGGGTTGCCCATCGCCGCGTTGCGACCTTCATTCACGTTCCATGCCGGTCATCAAAGCTCAGTACCCGGCAGGTTTTCCCGATTGATCACTTTGATCTGGAAGCAGCGCTTCTCGAGGATCAGTCCCGCCCCGAATAAATCTTCCCGTCCAGATTACAATCAACAGAAGGAGAACCACCATGGCTAAAGGTCAACAGCGCAGCAACCGTGAAGTGCGCAAACCAAAGAAGGACAAGGTTGAGGCAAAGGCCGCTGTTCCGTTTGCAAGCTCCATTGGCAAACAGACAGAGGTTATTGGCAAGGGCAAGCCCAAGCCTTAATGGCCTCTCTCTTACCCAACATACCATTGTTCAGGTGCGGCGCGATTGTGATGATCGCGCCGTATTGTTGCGGTGAGTTGGTTCATGGTTCGCCCATCCCCCGCAACCCGAAACACGCGTCAAGAGTAAAATTAGAACAAAACAGGAACAAATTCCTTTTCAAGGGTTCCCGCTTGTGGCATTCTTTCTGAAAAGGAGATTCCGATGAACGCCATATTGAAACAACCGGAAGACGAAATTGATGAAGCCTTGGCTTACCACCAGGGAGACACGCGCGCGACGATTGCAGCGCTTCTGGCCGAGCGGGAGTTCCTGCTGCGCGAGATCGAATATGCCTCTCTGGCCATGTCCTATGGCTTTGCACGGGGCTGGACGCCGGGGCAGAACAGGAATGCACGATAGACTTGTGGAGCCGCGCGTGCGATGATTGTGGCTCAAAAATGCGAGACACGATGAAACACAGTCCAAAACAATTGCCTGAAGTTGGTGTCCGTCCGAAGCGGGTCCTTAGTCCTTCGGAACAGAAAAGTCTGGCCACAACCGCTGCCGCGTCCGCCATTATCAATGACGAGACTGCAAAGTGGGAAAACAAGACCGCACGCCTGAAGGCACTGCGGCTGGCCAAGGAAGCGGAAGAAGAAGCTGAAAACGCTTTGAAACCAGCCAAGAAGCCTGCGAAAGCCAAGGCGAAGGCAAAGGTGACGCTCGCAACCAAGGGTAAGTAACCCGGCAGCAATTCATACACGCATTGACGCGGTCCTTTAAGCCGCGGCCGGATCAATTTATCAGAATGCAGACGTGCTTGCCCCATGCGGAATGGTTGCCAGCCTCGCTTAAATATTGCGCAGTAAAAGCACCAAATATAGTCATTGAATCAAGCTAAGTTTTTATAATTAAATTATTTTTTCCGGCGCAGCATTGACGAAATGATCTTCAGGCCCTATGTAAGCACCATCGGTATTTGGTAGTTTGTTTTTAGTTTTATTGCGCCAACGCGCTCTCAACGATCCTTCTTCAAAAATCGAGCTAAAACTATCGGGCGTCGCCTGGTAGGTCACCAAAACATATTCCTTGAAAGGGTTCATTATGAGCACTGGAACAGTAAAGTGGTTTAATTCCACAAAGGGCTTCGGCTTCATTCAGCCAGACGATGGTTCGGCAGACGTGTTCGTTCACATCTCCGCAGTTGAGCGCGCTGGCATGCGCAGCCTCAATGACGGTCAGAAGATCAGCTTCGAGCTGGTTCGTGACAACAAGTCCGGCAAGATGACTGCTGACCAGCTTCAGGCTGGCTGATATAATTCGTCTTCGCGGTCTTTGACCACGGATGTACTGGCACTGATAGCCAAGATGAATTTGAGAAGGTCGGGTTTTCCCGGCCTTTTATTTTGCCTTGTTGGCAGAGGTCTTTGCATCATTGCCCGGCAAAGGTTGCAAAAATCGACGTTTTGACGACACTACGGCATGAACAACCGGTTGGAGTGCAGCCATGGCAGGCAAGACATCCAAGAAGGCCGATGACGAGGCCGCAGTCCTAGAAAAAATCGCTGCAATGCGCGCACCCTATCGTGCCATGGGCGAGCGGATTCATGCGCTTATCCTGCGCACTGAGCCAGCACTCAAGCCAAGGGTATGGTATGGCATGCCGGGATATGCAAAAGACGGCCCCGTCCTCTGCTTCTTTCGGGTCGATGAACATTTCATGACATTCGGCCTTACCGAAAAGGCACATCACGCCCGCGAGAAAGATGCAACTGATCACCTCATGGCGGCGGCTTGGTTTTTCACCGAACTGGACGCTGCAACCGAGAACAGGCTTGCAGACATCGTGCGCAAGGCCACGCGCTGAGATCGCCATCGCTTCTTCCAAGATATTTCCGCGTATTCTTCAAGAATCCTCTGGAAAGAATTTTTGCGGCATCCCACAGTGCGAGTCACCCCTATGCTGATGTCTGCGAAGACACCGGCACAATTTGCATTGTATGAAGGAGCCCTGTGGCCATGAAAGTTCTCGTTCTTGGAAGTGGCGTCGTTGGCGTCACATCTGCCTGGTATCTGGCACAGGCAGGTCACGAGGTCACTGTGGTCGACCGGCAGCCCGGACCGGCTCTGGAGACAAGCTTTGCCAATGCCGGTGAGATTTCACCCGGCTATTCATCGCCTTGGGCTGGCCCTGGCGTTCCTATCAAAGCCATCAAATGGATGTTGATGCATTTCGGCCCCCTCGTCGTGCGGCCGAAATTCGATCCCTATATGGCGCTGTGGCTGGTGCGTATGCTGCGTAACTGCACGTCGGCACGTTATGCCCGCAACAAAATCCGCATGGTTCCCATCGCTGAATATAGCCGCGATTCACTGCGCGATCTGCGGGCTGAAACAGGCATCACCTATGACGAGCGCAGTCAGGGCACATTGCAGCTGTTCCGCAAACAGAGCCAATATGATGGCACGGGGGGCGATATCGAGGTGCTCAAGCAGTTCGGCGTGCCCTATGAACTCCTCGACCCTGCCGGTTGCATTGCGGCTGAGCCGGCGCTTGCCAATGTGCGCGAGAAATTCGTCGGTGGTCTGCGGCTGCCCGGCGATGAAACAGGCGATTGCAAGATTTTCACGGAAAAGCTGGCCGCGCTTGCGGCTGAAAAGGGCGTTACCTTCCGCTTCAACACCACCATCACCTCAATCAATACCAGCGGCAACCGTATCGCCAGCGTTTCCACCGAGACGGAAGAACTGACAGCCGACGCCTATGTCGTCGCATTTGGCAGCTACTCGCCATTCCTTTTGCGCCGCATCGGTGTGCCCGTTCCTGTATATCCGATCAAAGGCTATTCCATCACCGTGCCCATCGCCGATTCCGCATGCGCACCTGAATCCACTGTCATGGATGAAACCTATAAGGTAGCGATTACGCGGCTCGGCGATCGTATTCGCGTTGGCGGCACCGCCGAAATCTCCGGTTATGACCTCACCTTGCGCGATGCCCGCAAGGCAACATTGCAGCATTCTGTCGGTGATCTTTTCCCCGGTGGCGGCGATCTGTCAAAAGCCACCTTCTGGAGCGGCCTGCGGCCGATGACGCCTGATGGCCCGCCCATTATTGGCGGCGGCACCAAATACCAGAACCTCTTCCTGAATACCGGCCACGGCACGCTTGGCTGGACCATGTCCTGTGGTTCGGGCCGGGTATTGGCTGACATTGTGTCCGGTAAAACGCCTGACGTTGACGCATCGGAACTCGGGATCAGCCGCTACGGCTGACGGTTTGGTTTACACTCTCTTCTGCCTGCGAAAGTTGACTTTGCGGGCAGAAGACAGCGGCTTTCTCATCAAGCTAACCCATTTAAAACATTACAAATTGTTTAGGTTTGCGTTCAGTTTTCATTCATCTCGCACCTCGTAAAACTGCATGGTGTTTCAAGATAATCCCTGCAACCAACGAGGAAACAACATGAAAAAGATCGCCCTGGCAGCCCTTGCCATTTCACTGATTGCAACGCCCGCAGCCTTTGCCCAGCAGCAGCAGGGTTATGGCCACCAGCAGCAGGACCGTATGGTCAAAAAGCGTGTCATCACCGAACGCACCGTTGTGAAGAAGACGCGCTGGGTGCGTGGCCATCAGTTGCCCAACAATTACCGCCGCAATGTGGTGCGTGATTATCACCGCTATCACCTGAAGACACCGCCGCGCGGTTATCAGTGGGTCCGCGCAAACAATGACTATGTCATGGTCAGCATTGCATCCGGCATCATCGCGTCGATGATTCAGGGCCGGTAAATACATGAGCCCATCCATGTATGATCTGTAAAAGCAAAGCAGATCTACATGGGGGTTCAAAGAACCTTTTTGCGTGGTTCGTGGGTTCGTGGTTCGTGGTTCGACAGGCTCACCATGAGGGAGAGTGTGGATGCAACGCTAATCGCAAAGATTGCAGCACAAGCAGGGTGCAGAACTTGACTCCCTTCACCACCCCTCTTCCTCATGGTGAGCCTGTCGAACCACGAACCCCGAACCACGCAAAACCGTTGCCTGCAGCAGGAAAATCAATGCCTGCTCTAATTCACGAATACCCGGACACTTGCGGCGCGCCCAACAGCATCAATAACGGTCAGGGTTGAATATCCCCCACCATCCGGCACCCATTGATTGTCACGGCGGCGCGAGGTTTCCGGCAGAGGCTTGCCGTTGGCCAGCCAGCGGAACGGTGCGCGCCCCCCCTGCAATTTCAGCACCAGCGGCGACAGGGCTCCGCCTGATGTTGCGCCAAGTTCGACCCGCGCACCTTCAGGCGGATAAATGATCTGCGGTGCTGGCTCACGCGTGGATGAGGCCAGAAGCCCGTTGGAGGTTCGGCTGAAACGCCGCTGGCTGATCGGCAACTCCGCCTGACTGATCCGAACGGCACCACCCGGTGCCCTTGGCAGTGGCGTAACAGGAACACCGGATTTGACAAAGCCTTCGAACAGGATCGGCGCTGCCGTCCCAAAACCGGTAATGCCCGGCACCGCGCCATTATCCGGACGACCAACCCAGACACCGAGCACGTAGCTGCCATCAAAGCCGACGGACCATGCATCGCGATAGCCATAGCTGGTACCGGTTTTATAGGCAATGCCACGCTGCGCCGCCCCAAGCGGCGGCATGACGCCCGATAGAATATCCGTCACATGCCATGCGGCAACCGGCTCGAGCAATGGCTCCGCCTCAATCGGCTGCGGCTTGCCCTGAATGCCATCCCCCAGCAACACCGGCCTGCCGCGATTGGCGAGCGCCGCATAGAGTTGCACCAGATCTTTCAATGTAATACCGACGCCGCCAAGACCAATCGCCAGTCCCGGCTCTTCATTGGCCGGAAGGACAGGTCTTACTTCGGCCCGGCGGAAACGCACCATCAACCGCGTCGGGCCGACGGCATCAAGCAGACGGACCGCGGGCACATTTAGCGACAATTGCAGCGCCTGCCTTATGCTGACGTCACCCTGATAGCTCATATCGAAATTGCGTGGACGATAACCGAAGAAGTCGGACGGACGATCCTCGATGATCGTTTCCTGCGACACAAGTCCATCCTCAAAGGCCAGACCATAGATGAACGGCTTCAGCGTCGATCCCGGCGAGCGCATGACGCGGGTCATATCAATCCAGCCGGAGCGGCTGGCATCAAAATAATTGGCTGAACCCACCTCACCGACGATTTCGCCGGTACGGGCATCGGCCATCACCATGGCAATCGATACCTTTGGACCAAGCTTGCTGGCCGCGTCCTTGGCAACAGCTTCAAGCCCTTGCTGGATCGGACGGCGCAGCGTTGTCTGGTGCCTGAGAATCTGCGGCTCCTTACGCAAGGCGGCTTCCGCCAAATGCGCCGCATAAGCAGGAAGTTGCAGGCGGCGGGACGGGATGGGTATCAGCCCCGCACGTTCTGCCTCGCCCTCGCCCACCACTTTGGCAACGGCCATGCGATCCAGCACGCGCTCGCGTGCGGTCTGTGCTGCGGCAAGATTGCGGTCGGGCCGGCGCTTCTCCGGCAATTGCGGCAGAGCCACCAGCAAAGCCGATTCAGCCACCGTCAGACGACGCGGCTCCTTGCCGAAATAGGCAAGGCTTGCCGCCCGGATACCCTCAAGATTACCGCCATAGGGGGCATGGGTGAGGTAGAGGTCAAGAATCTGCGCCTTGGTCAATCGCCGTTCGATCTGCAGGGCGCGAACCAGCTGGGCAAATTTCGCGCTGAGCGAGCGTCCTTCCCGTGGTTCGATCAGCCGTGCCAATTGCATCGACAGGGTAGAGCCACCGGAGACAATGCGGCCATTGCTCACCAGTTGCAGCGCCGCGCGCGCCAAGGCCTGCGGATCAACGCCGCGATGCAGCCAGAAGCGTTGATCCTCATAGGCAACCAGCATACGGACAAATTGCGGATCGACATCGGCAGCGGTGGTCTGCAAGCGCCAGCGCCCTTCCGACGTGGCAAAGGCGCGGAGCAGCTGGCCATTGGCATCGACAACTTCCGGCGATACTTCCCGCGCCTGTTCCAATGGCGGCGGAAATTTCCGGTCAGCCAGATCAAGGCCAAACGCAAGCACCGTCGCCACCACCAGATTGGCGGATAGGCCGATACAAAATGTGCGCCACGTGATCATTTTCATAGCAGTCTAACTGATCGAAGCATGCGGTGCCTACCCTCCCCCTTGTGGGGAGGGTCGCTGCGAAGCGGCGGGGTGGGGGTAGCAAACGTGTAACATCCCCCACCCCGGACCTGCGGTCCGACCCTCCCCACAAGGGGGAGGGTAAGGGGAGCCAATGTCTGCATGGGCTGCGCCAAGTCCATCCCTTCCCCGCCTTACTGTGCCGTCACGACCTCCATCCGGCCCGTTGCCGTGCGGGCGGAGAATTGCGGACGATACATGTCCTCGACGCTCGCTGCCGGATGATCATAGGTTCCCGGCGTCACGGCACGCACCACATAAGCAAGCGTGATTTCCCTGTTGTCGCCGGTATTGCGATCAAAGGCGGCGACGAAACGATCGCTGCGGAATTCCGTATGGGCGGCTTCCACTTCGCCGATCCAGTCGAAATTCGATAGCTGCGCGCTGTTGACGAGACCCGGATTGTCGATCTCGAAACCGGCTGGCAAGAGATCGGTGATCAGCACACGCGACGGCCAGTTGTTGTTTTCAGTGACTTTGAGAACCACAACATAACGCTCGTTCTGCTTGGCTTCGCTGACATTGGCCTCAGACCCATCCAGCGTGTAATAGCTGCGCTGGATGTTGAAGCCATCACCACCCGCGGGCAAAGGCTGGGCGGGTGCAGCAACTGTCGTCACCACGGCCGATATGGCCTCAGTTGACCCATTGGTGATGCTGACAGGCTGTGCGATCAGTTCGTCACCAGTCATGCGCTGGGCATAGCCGCCCGTATGCGCCGCACCATTGATGGTGAGCTTCAGATCATTGTCGCCATTCTGAATAGCACGGGCCGCCAGCAGCATCCAGGTCTGCTCCTGCGTGCTGGTATAAAGCTTGCGCTCCCATTCCTTGGCAACAATCTGCGACAATTGCGGAATGATGGCCGGAACCGGACGGCTTTCCGCCGCCAGTGCCAGAACCGCCGCATCATCACGCAGGGACGAACCATAATCGGAACGCACAAGGCTGACATTGGTGGCCTTGGTCGACATTTGCAGCGAGTTGGTGAAAATGCTCTGCGAACGCTGCGCATCCCCATAAAGCGCCAGAGCAGCGGCCAGATGGGCACGCGACAATGGCGTCGGGAATTCCGACAGCTTAGTATCGGCATAGTAGCGCAGGTCACTCACCGCCGCCTTGCGGTTGCGGGCGAGAACATAGAGTGCATAGGCAATCTGGTTGCCCTGATCCTTGACATTCACGTCATAGCTGAGCGCGTTCTGCAGATTTTCCAGCGCCTGTACGAGCGCCTTCTCGGGCACGTCATATTTCTGCTCGCGAGCCCGTGTCAGGAAGTCCGTGACATAGGCATCAAGCCAGAGATCGCCGGAACCCGGTCCCCACAGGCCGAAACTGCCTGTCGATGACTGGTAGGACAGCACGCGGAAGATGGCATCCTGCACCCGCTTCTGCACATCGCCATCTTCGGCAAGGCCCGATTGTTTGGCCATTTCGCTGAGATAAAGCAGCGGCATTGCACGGCTGGTGGTCTGTTCGGCGCAACCATAGGGGTAGCGGTCGAGCGTCATGAGCAGGCCCGGTATATCGAAGGCCGATGAACGCGATACGTTAAGACTGACCGATGCGCCTTGCAAAAGACTGCTCGCCAGCAATTCACGGTCGATTTTCAATGTGCTGTTGGGTGCAATCTTGATCGGATTGCGCACCGTGATCGGCAGTGATGCCGGTCTTACCGGAATATTCAACGACTGTTCCAGCGAAATGCCTGAAGCATTCGATAGTTTGACCGAGACAACGCCATCACCCGGTTCACGGCCATTGAGCGGCAATGTCAGGTCGAACTTGCCGCCAGCCGTCAGCTTGACGGTTTGGGCAGCGGATTGCTGACCCACAGCCACTGCCTGATTGCTCGTCACCTGCAACTGATAATCGCCTGCCGGTGCATCCGTGTTGGCGATATCAAGCCGCAGCGCGGCCTTGTCTCCGGGTGCGAGGAACTTTGGCAGGCTCGCCGTCACCACAACAGGGTCACGGATGATGACATCCTTGCTGGCATGGCCAACGCCTGATTTCGACCAGGCAACAGCCATGACGCGCGCAGTTCCGTTGAACTGCGGAATATCAAAGCTCACATTGGCTTTGCCTTCCGCATCGACCTTTACCGGGCCGGAGAAGAAAGCAACCAGTTTTTCGGTGGGTGGGCTGCCCTGCAATGGCATCTGCGCGCCATCACCGCCTGTCCGCAATCGGCCTGCCACGCCCTGCGAGCCATCAATGAGACGGCCATAGAGATCACGGATTTCAAGGCCCAGCTGGCGCTGGCCAAAATACCAGTTGTCGGGATTGGGCGCTTCGTAACGGGTGAGATTGAGGATACCGACATCAACGGCAGCAACCGTAACATAGGCCGTATCACCAACGCCCGCACCGGTCACCTGAACGGGAATGTTCAGCGGCTGACGCGGCAGGGTCTTTTCTGGCGTATCCAGCTTCACCGCAAGATTGCGGTCGCCCGGATTGACACCCAGCCATTTCACGCCGATGGCGCGCATCGGCATATGGCTGTCGCGATCATTGCCCGGACGGAACAGCGTCGCCGTGACATAGGCACCGGCGCCCCAATCGGCAGTGACAGGAATTTCCACCTCGCCACCTTCCGCAGGAATGCTTGCACGCTTCGTCGTCAGCAGGTTTTCTGCGCCGACTGTCACCAGAAGTTCACCGGCAAAACGCGGCGATACTTTCAGCTTGGCCGTGTCGCCGGGGGCATAGTTCTGCTTGTCGAGCGCGATCTCAAGGCCATCAGGCGTTTCGGTCGACGTGGCGGCAACATAATATCCGGCATCGAACTCGACGCTTGATGTAGGCCCGTCCGCTTCTGCTGTTTCCACCTCAAGCCGGAAACGGCCCCACGTAACAGGGACGGAAATCTCAGAGCCATCCGCCGTTGCATCAACAGTTCCGTTGGAGATGAGTTTTGTCGAAACGATCGGCTCATATTTCCATGAGCTTCCATCGCGATACCATTGATAGTTGCGCTGGACGCTGACAAGTTTCCAGCTCAAGCCATTCATCGCCTGTTTCTGACCATTGTTGTCAACACCGATGATGTGGAACTTGCCGACAGAATTTTCGGCGAGATCGCCATCGAATTCCGGTTTGATGCCGATCTTCGAGCCTTGCGATTTCACCGGCAGGGTAAGGGTGCGCTCAATGGCACGGCCACCGGCTTCCTGCATGCGCACGACAATATTGGCATTCAGCAATTGCGTTGTCGAAGGCACTTCATTCAGCGTGACATCGAATGTCGTCTTGCCGTTCTCATCAAGCGCCTGCAAATCCTCCAGTGGAATGCGCGTGTCCTCATTGGCCTGTTCATCGGCCAGACCGAAACGATAGCCTTTGAAATTGGCATCCTCATGCGTCGGCTTGAGGCTGACTTCACCTTCAAGATTGAGACCCGCTGCCGGTGCGCCATAGAGGAAACGGCCATCAACATTAACTGGCGTCGGCGCGCCGACTGCAACCGACTTGGCCTCGCTGGTCAGGTCGAATTCGATCCTATCAGGAACGAAGTCTTCAACCATGAAGGATTTTTCGGCGATCGGCGAAGCCTTGGGGTCCGTATAAATCTGCATGTTCCATGTGCCGCGCATGGCGTTTGCCTGCAGCACCAGATCGAGCATATGGCCGCCAAGCTCAGTACCGGCGCTGACCTTACGGCGATCTTCCACACCGTCAGGACGCTTGAAGACAAAGGTCAGCGGCAGGTTTTCAATGGCATTGGCGCTGATATCGCGGGCAAGTGCAGCAGCATGCACCGTTTCACCGGCGCGGTATATACCGCGTTCCGTCCACGGGAGCACATCAATTGCCCCGGGGGCCGTGCGGCCGGTCACACCGCGATCCGACAGGTCAAAGCCTGCCCGCGTCATGTCAAGGAACACGTAATCCGCATCGCCATTCTTGGCGGTGATGACGGCGGGCGTCATGGCGGCAGTGCCGCGCAATAGGCCCGCGGTGAATGTCGCGCGGCCATCCGTATCGGTGATCGCAGTGCCAAGAACTTCGTTGTTCTTGGCCAGAAGCTGCAACTCAACGCCTATCAACGGTTGAGCACTTGCCAAAGACCGGGCAAAAACATTGAGGCCATCCGTGCCGGTATAGGTGGAAAGCCCGATATCGGAAACGACAAACCACTGGGTTGCCTGTGAATCCCACTCATTGGTATGAGCGTCGGTTGAGACGGCCGTCAGAACGTAGACGCCAGGCTTGCGCTGCGGCAGCGCTTCGTCCACGGGGAAACTCGTGACCACGTCCTTGTTGAGATCGGACTGAATATCAATCGCGCCCTGCCAGACCAGTTCGCCGGATTCATCCTGCAATTTCTGGGCATTATAACCATCAATCTGGGTGAGAAACTGCGAGCTGGTGAGCAGTGAAGCAATGCCGCGATCACCAATGCGGTAAAGTTTCAGATTGGCGCTGGTGGTATTCACAGAGACAATCGGAATGCCACGGCGGGCGGTGCTGGGAAGCACAAAGCTGTCGCCGGTAAAGCGCACCATGGCCGAGCGATCCTTGACGTAAATATCGAGATCAACCTGACCTTGCAGCGGTTCACCCACCGAAGATGGCAGACCCGCGCGCAAGGCCAGCTTATAACGCTGGCCGTGATTCAGGCCCTCTACGCAAATCTCACTGCCCTTGGCTTCAAGACCTTTGGGTGCTGCTCCATCCAGTGTTACGAACGGCGCGTAGTCTGTTCCCATTTTAACCAGCGGTTCGGAAAACTGCACGCATGCCCGCGCCGTTGCACTGTCCGCATCAATGGTGTGGTTGATGACCCGGAAGCCCTGTCGGGCTTTCAGATCGACATAAGCAGCCTTGACGGTTTTCGCATCGACAAGTTCGAGGCTGGCCTTGTAGGCATTCAGCGCCGCGCGATAATTCTGCGCGTTCTGCAAGGAAGCTGCCAGCACAGCCAGCGCATCGGCGCGGCTCTGGGTGGTGCGGGTCAGAAGATAGCCATTATAGGCGGCAAGCGCGGCCTGACCGGCAATATAGGTGTTCTTGTCGGCGCGATTGGCAGCGAGAGCGGTTTCAATCCACAGATCCGCATCATCGGGCGATACGGCAAGCGCGCCTTTGAAGGCATTCAGCGCATTTTCAATATTGCCAGCGGCCAGTTCCGCCCGTGCGGTCGCCTTCAGCCCGTCAGCGCCCTCTGCCTTCTGTGCGTCCGTCAAGGCAAGACGCGCCTTGACCTGCCGGGCATCCTGCACAAGCTGGTCGGAGAGAAATGCCAGTCTTGTCGGCGCGCCGATATCCGGCTCGACGGTGGTTTCAACAACCTTGCCAGCGATGGCACCGGGGAAACTGTGCAACTGATTGAAGTCAGACTTCATGAAGCACCACTTCACCTTGGGATTATAGGTGAAGGCCTTGCACGTTGATTCAGCCAGACAGACAGCCTCGCACTGCTCAAGGGTCACGTCCTCTTCGGTACGCAGGTCAAACCCGAAATAGTCGCCGTCCTTGGTGGTGACAATGTCGCGATTCGTTTCGGCAGCGCCAACGGGTGCGCCGGAAACCAAGGCAGAGAGAAGAAAAACTGAAAATCCGATAACCGCGCGCATAGACATGTAGTCCTCCCCAACGCAACCCGTCTGGTGGTGAGCCGCACTCTTCAAACTTCGGTATAACTTGTCAACAGATCATGCGGTCGGAGCGCGGTCGTCCAGGGCGATTTCCGTGCGTATCCATGCCTGAAAATGCTGCATTTGCAGCGTCGGCTTGCGGTTTTTCGGGGAAACCAGCCAATAGGCAATATTTGAAGGCACACGCAGCGGAAATGGCGCAACCAGACGCCCATCGGCCAACGCGTCCTCCACGAACAATTCCCATGCCAGCATGATGCCCTGCCCGCTGATGGTTGCTTCAACCGCGAGCCACGGGTCGGAGAAAGTGGGGCCATCAAAAGACAGCGGACCACCCAGACCCGCCGCTGTCTGCCATTCATCCCAGCTGAACATGGGATTTTCGTAACAGATGATCGGCTGGCGGAAAATATCGGCGGGTCCCGTCAGGCGTTCGGCGAAGGTGCGCGTGCAGACCGGAAACATCTTTTGCGGCAGCAGGCATTCCGGTGCGCCATCGTACCAATCACCATTGCCAAGCCGGATGGCCAGATCAATATCGGAGTTCTTCAGGTCGAGAATGCCGGGGGAAGGATCAATGCGGATCTTCATATCCGGATGTGCAGCGCGCAGGCGACCAAGCCGGGGCACCAGCCATTTTGAGGCAAAAGTCGGGGCCACGGAAAGCAGCAGGGTCTGCTCAACCCCATCCGCCATGGCGACAGCGCGCGATAAATGCTGGAAACCTTCTTCCAGCCGGGCAATAAACCCTTTGCCGAAAAAGGTGGGAACAAGACCCGCCCGCGTCCGGTCGAAGACCGTATGACCAATCTGCGCTTCGGTGCGGATCAACTGCTGGCTGACGGCGCTGACGGAAACGCCAAGTTCTGCCGCCGCCTTAGGCAGCGATCCCAGCCGTCCGATGGCCTCGACAGCACGCAGACCATTGATGTGAACCCTGTTCAAATTCTTCATGATGCAATTTCTTCATCAAGATTTTCTAAACTCTGATATCGCCATTCTTGATTGATGACAGCAATAAACCCAATCAGAATAGCACATTCCTCCAATCATGGGAGCTGTGTTATGAAGATTTTCTGGCTAACAAAATGGGTTACAGAGATTCTTGGCCCGTTCCGCACGGACAGGAGTGTTCCCGACGAAGATGCAGCTGATCATTGGCGCCGGGACCCACTCTCCCATCCGGCCTTGCAGGCCATGGGACTGGATGAACTGGCGGACCTGCCATTCGATCCGCGCAGGCTTCGCAGTTGCTGATCGAAAAAGAAAAGCCCCGGAAACATTCCGGGGCCATCCTGTTCATGAACAGCTTGGATCGACTGAGCTAGAACCTTACCGTCAGATCGGCCTTGACGGCGTTGTCACGGGTCTGTTGCGAGAACTGGCCGGTATAGCTGATGCCAAGCGTGGTGGCCTTGCCGATGCCAAAGTCCAGTCCGGCTTCGACGAGTGCCGTATCTGATGCAATGGGTGATCCACTGACCGCGAAGGCCTGACCACCACTGGCAAAGGCCAGCGAGGCTTCCGGTGTGGTATCGCCAAAGGCATGCCGCCAACCCGCCATGCCATGTGCGGTGAGCACGGTTGCCTCGCTCACGGCAAAGCGATGCGAGGCTCTGAGACCAAGGGTTGTGGTGGTGAGGTCAGTCGTGTCTGACCGCCCCGACAACGCAGTGATACCACCGGTTTCGGTAAAGCCATCGGTCTTTAGATGCGTATAGGCAACTGCGGCAAAGGGTTCGAATGCAGCATAGGCTGTATCGATCTGGTAGGCTGCCTCACCAAACACCTGCACCGATTTTGCCGAATAATCTGCCGTATTGTTGTCATTGATACCGCTGAAGACGACCTTGCGGCGCGTATCGATCTCATGATGGGCAAGGCTGGTGCCAAAGCTCAATGTCAGCGCATCGATTTTGGTGCCGCCATAGACACCGACCTGATAGGTATCGGCAGAGGCACGGCCGCGATCCGTATGAACAGATGTGTTGCCATAACCGGCCAAGAGACCAAAGCGCCACGTATCGGCAATCACCCCGTCAAACCCGGTGACGAAACCGCCGGTATTGCGGCTATAGGCGGATGCATTGCTTGTTCTGTCAACATCGCTCCATGAGCCATAGGCTTCGCCCCACAGCGCTGTTGTTGGAGTAGCAGGTTCGACAGAAGCAAAGGCCGCACTCCCCTTCTTCTGATCGGGACCGTAAGCCAGAACCGGCATCGCTGACTTGCTGCTTGCCGTATCGCCAAAGGCAGCCCGAATACGATTGCTCGCGGCATCGCGGACAAACTTTCCATCCTCGGCCAGAATGCCTTTCAGTGAGGCATGAACTTCTCCGGACAGGGCGTCCAAACGAGCGGGCAGGTTCTCGTCCAACGTTGTAACAGCTATCGTGTCATAGAGTTGATTGCTTGCACCAAGACTTTCGACTCCGCCGGCTGCTGCCTTTTGGTTCTTCGTCCGTCCGGTATCGGCAAAGGCAAGACCGTTGCGCGACAGGATGACATTCACATTGTTGGGATCATAGCTTAGCGCGCCCCCAATGAAGTAATACTTGGGCAGCACTGCATCAAACTTTCCGTTGATGCCGCCAGCAGCGGTGAGAACCGTATAACTCTTGCCCAGCAGAGCAAGCGTTTCGGCTGGTGTCAGCGGTGTAGTGCTGTTCTCGCTTGCAACACTGACCACGCCACCCAGCAGCGTGGTCTTGCCAGCCACTTCGAGACGATCGCTGCGACCGTCAGGCGCGACCTGAATAGCGAGGCCACTGCCCTTGTCGAAGCTGGCATCTCCAGCCACATGCAGCGTCCCGATGGAATTGCCCGGTGCAACGATACCGCCCGCATGCACGCCGAGGCTGCCGACCGTGCCAGTGCCGCCAAGCGCACCGCTATTATTGACTGAAACAACCGAAGCAATACTGCCATCGACAGCGAGCAGGCCGCCATTGATCTGGGTGTCACCCGTATAGGTGTTGGCTCCGGTCAGACGCAATGTTCCGGTGCCGGATTTGATCAGACTACCGAAATACTGGCGCGTTTTGAACGCCTCGTCGCGCGCCGTTTTGGTGTTATATTCAGTCTTGTCCGCATCGCTTGCATTGGCAGGCAGGCCATTTTGCCAGCCCTTTGTGGTTTTGGTCGTTTCCCATTCATCGTGTTCGGCCTTGTCTTCGGTCTGCCGGGCACGAATCGCCACATCAGAAATGTTATTGCTCCAGGTATCGCTCACACCTGCGCCCAGATTGGCATCGAACCGGCCAAGGAACTGGCCGGGGCCGTTCATCGCCTTGTTCAGATCGACAAGTCCCCAGCCGGTCACGGCATTGGGTACCTGCGCGGTGCCGGGAACAACCGGTGTGCGTGAGCGCGTGCCCGTCGTCGGAGCGACGTCAGGGCTTGCAACCATATTCTGAGCTGTTGTGAACAGCACCGACAGTGCCTGTTCATTGGTCATATAGGGAAATCGTTGCATGATCAGCGCCAGAGCGGCGGAAGCATGGGGTGCAGCGGCCGATGTGCCGTTAAAACCATTGCTCAAACCACCATTGGTATCTGTCGTTTGCACAATGGTCGGCGCCATGATGCACCAGTATTTTGCAATGCCGCACCGATTGTAAATCTGGTCTTTCTGGTTGTTGGCAAAGCCGGTTGTCGTCATCCAGTGGCCTTCAAGCTCCGGACGGAAATAGGGCAGCGAACCGCGCAGACTGGCATTGTCATAGCCGGAATTGCCCGCGCTGAAATTGTTGATAATGCCTTCCTTGCCGTTCTTGCCCGTCGAGGCTCTCGCCGCCCCCTCGATCCAGGTATTCTTGCCGTCATATTGCTGATAGGCGGCGAATAGTTTTGCCAGGGTGGAATAGTTCTGGTCCGCCGGCTGGCTGCCCCAGCTATTGCTGATAATGCGCACATCCTGTGCCGCTACGGCGTCATAAACTGCGGCGAGATAGCTCGCCGACGATTTTGGAAAGGCAGCTTGAGGGGCTGGACCGAAAAGCAGGGCATCGGTTGCATTGGTATTGCCGACATAGATGTCCGCATCAAACGCCACGCCCTGCACGCCTGTGCCATTGCGGGCGGCGCTGATAACGCCTGTTACCTTGGTGCCATGGCTGTCATTGACGCCGCTGATCCAATTGCCGGAAATACCATCGGGATTGTTTGGATCTGGTGCGGCATTGGGGTCCTTGGCGAAAACCGCGTGATATCTGGAAGTCGGAGAAAATTCCGAATGCGGGTTGTAGAACCCCGAATCAACAATACCGATCTTGACGCGCTTTCCTGTGGTCGCGTCATAGCCGGTAATGCCGCGGGCATAGGCGTATTCGGCTTTCATGGCGCCAACGCCCCAATTTGCCTGAAATTCCTTGTCGGCCCGCCATGTTGCAGCGGCCGCCTCAAGATCACTGGTCTTTGATCCATCGGCATTGACGTAAATCGCATTCGCCTGCTGCGCGTGAGCGCCTGAGCACGCCGCTGCAATCAGGAACGCCGTAGAGGCGGTACTGAGAAGATTGTGGCGATACTTGGCGAAGAGGTCTGGACGTGCGGATGCAATCGTCCCTGTGGTGCGGAAAGACATGGAATCTGGCCCCCCAGTTTCATCGTGAAAAATAAAATTCGGAAAAGTAGTGAGCAAATAGTTGGGTAATAGAGTTACAACCACTGGCAGCAGTCAAGTGGAAAAATATTTCGGCAGGAAGTTTTCCGCACGTCTTTTATTGCTGATGAAATAAAACAGGCTCCGCGAACGGAGCCTGTTTTTTGCTTATCATGGCTTTACCGGAACAGGATCACTGCCTGTTGCAGCGTGACCCAGACACCCCATAAAATGGGGATACCCACCGCTGCCCAAGCGAGAGCGGCTTTGGCATCCAGTCCGCCATGGCCAATACCAAAGGAGCCGGTGGCACCGGCTTCTGCCGTCTTGGTTTTGGCTTGAAGCGCTGCAACCTCAGCATCGGACATAAACCATTTTGATGCCAGCGGGCGGACAAAGAAATTGGCGATGAAACCCAGCGCCAGCATGCATGCAAGGATATACATGGTGCGGTCATAGACCTGATCCCGCGGTACGCCTGCGCTGATCTGGAATTCGCGGATATAGTTGACCACAACCGGTCCGACGATACCCGCCGTTGCCCACGCGGTGAGCAGACGGCCATGGATGGCCCCGACAAACTGCGTGCCGAAAATATCGGCGAGATAGGCGGGTACGGTGGCAAAGCCGCCGCCATACATGGACAGGATCACGCAGAAAATGCCAACGAATAGTGCCTGGCTGCCCATATGAGCAGCGGTTGGTGCCAGCGCATAAAGCACGATGCCGAGGGCAAAGAAGGTGAAATAGGTGGCCTTGCGGCCGATGCGATCCGACAGCGATGCCCAGAAGAACCGCCCGCCAATGTTGAACAGTGAAAGCAAACCGGCAAAGCCCGCGGCAATCGAAGCGATAGCGGTTTTCTGGCCCGCATCAAGCTGGGTGAAGCTGACATCAGGCAGGCCGATGAGCTTGCCCGCGAAGATTTCCTGCAACATGGGTGAAGCCATGCCGATCACGCCGATACCAGCCGAAACGTTAAGGCAGAGCACGGCCCAGATCAGCCAGAACTGCTTTGTCTTGTGAGCATCGCGCAGATGCACATGGCGGGTGGTGATCATCGCTTTCGCGTCTGTTGGTGGTGTCCATCCCTCGGGACGCCAGCCCGCAGGCGGAATGCGATAGCCAAAGGCACCGCAGATCATGAAGACGAAGTAACCCGCTGCCATGACGAGAAATGTCTGCCAGACACCGACGGAATCGGGCGTCTTGAAGTGGTTCATCAGAAGGTTGGCCAGTGGCGCGCCGATCATGGCACCGCCGCCAAAGCCCATGATGGCCATGCCTGTTGCCATGCCGCGGCGATCAGGAAACCATTTGATCAGCGTGGAAACCGGAGAAATATAGCCAAGCCCGAGGCCGATACCACCGATGACGCCAGCACCCACCCACATCAGCCAAAGCTGGTGGGCGATAACACCAATGGCAGCCAGAACCATGCCGCCGCACCAGCAGAGCGCTGAGACCACACCCGCCTTGCGCGGCCCTGCCCGCTCCAGCCAGCCACCCCATATGGCAGCCGAACAGCCGAGAAGCACGAAAAACAGGGTGTAGATCCAGCCAAGATCACTAACGCGCCAGTCGCAGCTCGTCGTGAACAGGGCCGTTATCAGGTTGAGATTGGCACAAGCCGCCGGATCGCTGCCGATAGCACGCGACAAGGGTAGCCAGAAAACGCTGAAGCCATAGGCCATACCGATACAAAGATGGATGGCAAGTGCTGCGGGCGGCACCAGCCAGCGGTTGAATCCCGCCTTGGCGACAATACGCTCGCGATCAAGAATGCCGGGATTGCCATAGGCACCCTGCTCTGCCCTGTCAGTTGCTGACATGTGAATTCCTCCTCCAAGCCCCAATTCATGTACTAGTATTTTAGTTTCTGGATAGTCTTTGGATAGCACTATTTTCGTTGATCAACAGCGCAGAATACCCCGGCTGAAGTGGCCGAGGCATCCATAGAAATTTCAACCATCGGAAAAGGTCAGACCGGCGCTGCAGCGGGCTTGCGGATGTGCGCGGACGCCTCGACCACCAGCGGATCAAGACCGTTGTCTTCCTTTTCCAGAATGGCAAAGAGCTGGGTGCGCATGCGCGGTTCCCAGAAATTGTTGATGTGTCCGGCCACCCCTTCCACCGCCTCGCTCTTTGGCTGGGTGTGAAAGAATGTGGCGATCTGATTGGCCATGTAAACAAGCTTGTCGGCGGTTGATTGCCGGTGAGTTTCATTATCCATATTGCACCAATCGAACTGTTGGACTTTGCACAAAGGTGGGTGAAGCAGCATCTGCATTGGGCTTTGCCGCAGCCACAGCCTCGCCCGGCGTTGCGGCCACCTGATCAGCAGCAACCGGAATGCGCTCGGGCCGGGTAAACACGTCAAATTCATCGCCGCGCACCAGCGCAACCAGCGTCATGCCCGCCGCCTGCGCGGTACGAACAGCGAGAGCGGTTGGCGCAGATACTGCAATAAGCACGGATGCGCCAATGATTGCGGCTTTCTGCACCATTTCGATGGAAACGCGGCTGGTAATAACAACCGCACCCGACGCGCCGCTTATGCCTGACCGGCAAAGCGCACCGGCCAATTTGTCGAGTGCATTATGGCGGCCCACATCCTCGCGTGCGGCAACGATACCCTTGCCGGGAATGTAAAATCCCGCCGCATGCACAGCGCCGGTTTCATTGTGCAGAGGTTGTAGCGGCGAGAGGAGCCGGACCGCCTGCGCCAGATCGTCAGGCGACAGGCTCAGCTGCGTCCCGTCAACGGAGGCCACGGGTTTCAGCGCCTGTTCGATGGATTCGATACCGCAGAGGCCGCAACCGACTGGGCCTGCCATGCGGCGGCGGCGGTCGGTGAGATCTTGTCCCGCCTCATCGGCCAGAAGCAGCTGGATGTCGATGCCTTCACCATGATCTTCAATGGCGATCTCACTGATCTCGCCAAGCTGGCTGATAATGCCTTCAGAAAGACTGAAGCCGACGGCAAAATCCTCGATATCGGCAGGACTTGCCATCATCACCGCATGGGTGGTGCCGTTATAGCTGAAGGCGATGGGCGTTTCCTCCGGCACCATCCGGCTACCCGTCGCATAGACAGACCCATCGCCTTTACGGCGACGGGTTATGCGCGGCACCTGCAACCGCGTTTCACGCACGCTCATCGCTATTCCGCCGCATCCAGAGTCTGGACAATGCGCCGGCTCTGGCGGGCCTGCTCATCATATTTGACCTGCCAGTCGCTCGGCCCATTGGACGCGCCGACCTGCACCGCCGTGACCTTGTATTCAGGACAGTTCGTCGCCCAATCGGTAAAGTCCGTGGTGATGACGTTGGCCTGCGTCGTCGGATGGTGGAAGGTCGTGTAAACCACACCCGGTGACACACGATCAGTGATCAGCGCGCGCAGGGTGGTTTCACCGGAGCGGCTGGTGATTTTCACCCAGTCGCCATCGCGTACACCGCGCTGTTCGGCGTCGTGCGAGTGAATTTCCAGCCGGTCTTCCTCGTGCCAGACAACATTATCCGTGCGGCGCGTCTGTGCGCCAACATTATACTGCGAGAGGATACGTCCGGTGGTGAGAAGCAGTGGGAAGCGCGGTCCTGTGCGCTCATCCGTTGCCACATATTCGGTGCGCACGAACTTGCCCTTGCCGCGGGCAAAGCTTTCAATGTGCATGATAGGCGTGCCCAAGGGCGCCTTTTCATTGCATGGCCACTGAACGGAGCCCTCCTTGTCGAGAAGCTCATAGGACACACCGGCAAAGCTTGGCGTCGTCAATGCGACTTCATCCATGATCTGCGACGGATGGGTGTAGTTCCAGTTGAGGCCCATGGTCTGGGCCAGTGTCTGGGTAACTTCCCAATCGGCAAAGCCATTCTTCGGGCTCATGACCTTGCGCACACGGTTGATACGGCGCTCGGCATTGGTGAAGGTGCCGTCTTTTTCAAGGAAGGTCGAACCGGGCAGGAAGACGTGGGCGTAGTTGGCAGTCTCGTTGAGGAAGAGATCATGCACCACGACGCATTCCATGGCGGCAAGACCGGCAGCCACATGCTTGGTGTCAGGGTCGGACTGGAGAATGTCCTCGCCCTGAATATAGATGCCCTTGAATGTGCCATCGACGGCGGCATCCAGCATGTTCGGGATGCGCAGGCCCGGCTCATCCTGCAGCTTGACGCCCCAGAGCTTGTCGAAAATATCGCGGGTTGCTTCGCCCGAAACGTGGCGATAGCCGGGCAATTCGTGCGGGAACGAACCCATATCGCACGAGCCCTGCACATTATTCTGGCCGCGAAGCGGGTTCACCCCGACGCCCTTGCGCCCGATATTGCCGGTTGCCATGGCAAGGTTGGCAATGGCCATAACCGTTGTCGAACCCTGGCTGTGTTCGGTGACACCAAGACCATAATAGATCGCGCCATTGCCGCCGGTGGCGAAGAGCCGGGCTGCTTCACGCAGTGACTGCGGCGATACGCCGGTCAGTTGCTCAATGGCTTCGGGGCTGTGCTCGGGTTCGGACACAAAGGTCGCCCAATCCTGAAACTCATCCCAGTCGCAACGCTCGCGGATGAACTGCTCGTCGAACAGACCTTCCGTGACGATGACATGGGCAAGCGAGGTGACAACGGCAACATTGGTACCGGGACGCAAGGGGAGATGATGAGCAGCAGCGATATGCGGCGAGCGCACGAGATCGGTACGGCGCGGATCGATAACGATCAGCTTGGCACCCTGACGCAGGCGCTTCTTCAGGCGCGAGGCAAAGACCGGATGACCATCAGTCGGGTTGGCACCGATAACGATCACCACATCGGTATGCTCGACACTATCGAAATCCTGCGTACCGGCAGATGTGCCGAACGTCTTGTTCAGGCCATAGCCGGTCGGCGAATGGCAGACGCGGGCGCAGGTATCGACATTGTTATTACCGAAACCGGCACGAACCAGTTTCTGCACAAGGTAGGTTTCCTCATTGGTGCAGCGTGATGAGGTGATACCGCCGATGGAATTGCGCCCATACTGATACTGGATGCGGCGGAACTCATTGGCGACGTGCTTGTAGGCCTCTTCCCACGAGACTTCGCGCCATGGATCGGAGATCTTCTCGCGGATCATCGGGTTGAGAATGCGATCCTTGTGGGTGGAGTAACCATAGGCAAACCGGCCTTTGACGCAGGAATGGCCGCGATTGGCCTTGCCATCCTTGTAAGGAACCATGCGCACCAGCTCTTCGCCGCGCATCTCGGCCTTGAAGGAGCAACCAACACCGCAATAGGCGCAGGTGGTCACTTTGGAATGTTCAGGCTGGCCGATCTGGATAACAGACTTTTCCGTTAGTGTGGCTGTCGGGCAAGCCTGCACGCAGGCGCCGCAGGAAACGCATTCGCTGTCGATGAAATGCTCATGCATGCCGGGCGAAACACGGCTGGAGAAACCACGGCCTTCAATGGTGAGCGCGAATGTCCCCTGCACTTCCTCGCAGGCCCGCACGCAGCGCGAGCAGACGATACATTTGGCCGGATCATAGGTGAAATAAGGATTGGATTCATCCTTGGGCATCCAGCGGTCATTGGCCACATTGTCGGCCTTGGCGAAGACGTGGTTGTCGCCCTCATAGCCATAGCGCACATCGCGCAGGCCAACGGCACCGGCCATATCCTGCAATTCGCAATCGCCATTGGCGGCGCAAGTCAGGCAATCCAGCGGATGGTCAGAAATATAAAGCTCCATCACGCCCTTGCGGATATCCTTCAGGCGCGAAGTTTGCGTGTGGACGACAAGCCCTTGCATGGCAGGTGTGGTGCAGGAGGCAGGCGTGCCATTGCGGCCTTCGATCTCGATGAGGCAAAGACGGCAGGAGCCGAATGCATCGACCATATCGGTGGCGCAGAGTTTTGGAATCTGAATACCCGCTTCCATCGATGCGCGCATGATGGAGGTGCCTTCGGGAACGGTCACTTCATTGCCATCGATGGTCAGGGTGATCATCTTCTCGGATTTGGAGGCTGGCGTGCCGAAATCGATTTCGTGAATGAGGGACATATCTGGCTCCTATTCCGCAGCTTGCGCGACGGGCGCAGGACGAAAATCTTCAGGAAAATGCGTCAAAGCGCTCATGACCGGATAGGGCGTGAAACCACCCAGGGCGCAGAGCGAGCCGAACTTCATTGTGTTGCAAAGGTCGGTCAGAACCTTGATCTGTTTTTCCGGCTCGATATTGGCGGCAAGACGGTCAACGACCTCGACACCGCGCGTTGAACCGATACGGCACGGCGTACACTTGCCGCAGGATTCGACAGCGCAGAATTCCATGGCGAAACGTGCCTGTTTCAGCATGTCGACACTATCGTCAAACACGACGAGCCCGGCATGGCCAATCAGCCCGTCCTTGGCGGCAAAAGCTTCATAATCAAACGGCGTATCGAAGAGTTCGCGCGGGAAATAAGCGCCGAGCGGACCACCGATCTGCACCGCTTTAACAGGGCGTCCCGTTGCAGTGCCGCCGCCAATATCATCGACGATTTCGCCAAGTGTCAGCCCAAAGGCCGTTTCGAAAAGCCCGCCATACCTGACGTTCCCTGCAATCTGCAACGGAATGGTGCCACGCGAGCGACCCATGCCGAAATCCTTGTAGAAGGGAGCACCCTTGTCGAGAATAACGGGGACAGAGGCGAGCGATATGACGTTGTTGATCACGGTCGGCTTGCCAAAAAGACCCTTATGCGCAGGCAGAGGCGGCTTGGCACGGACGATGCCACGACGGCCTTCAAGGCTTTCCAGAAGCGCGGTTTCCTCGCCGCAGACATAGGCACCGGCACCGACACGTACCTCAATATCAAACACATGGGCGGAACCCAGCACCGACGCACCGAGCACTCCGGCCTTGCGCGCAACGCCAAGCGCTTCATTCATCACGGCAATCGCGTGCGGATATTCGGAACGGGTATAGATGTACCCTTTGGTTGCACCGACGGCGATACCGGCAATCGTCATGCCCTCGATGAGCACAAAGGGATCGCCTTCCATGATCATGCGGTCGGCAAATGTACCGCTGTCGCCTTCGTCGGCATTGCAGACGATGTATTTGCGCGGGCCTGCCGCATCAAGAACGGTCTTCCATTTAATACCCGTGGGAAAACCTGCACCACCGCGTCCACGCAGACCTGATTCCGTAACCTCAGTGACGATCTCAAGCGGCGTCAGAGCAAGGGCTTTTTCCAGCCCCTTCAGGCCATCATGGGCGCGGTAATCATCCAGCGAGACAGGATCGGTGACACCGCAGCGGGCAAAGGTCAGACGCGTCTGTTTTGCCAGAAACGGCAACTCTTCCGTAAGGCCAAGATATAGGGGATGGGTTTTGCCTTCGGCTATCCCTGAATCAAACAATGATGCCAGATCGGATGGCTTCACCGGCCCATAAGCAACACGGCCTTGGGGTGTTTCCACCTCGACCATCGGTTCCAGCCAATACATGCCACGCGAACCATTGCGGACAATGCGCGCATCGAGTTTGCGGGACGTAATCTCATCATGCAGCTTGCGGACAACTTTTTCAGCGCCCAGAGCAAGCGAGCCGGAATCGCGCGGGACATAGAATGTGACCGTCATAGCCGCACTCCCGTGCTGATTTCTTCAAGCTTTTCATCATCAAGACGGCCGATAACCTCGCCATCCAGCATGGCCGCGGGCGCACAGGCGCAAAGACCAAGGCAATACACCGGCTCCAGCGTGACCGCGCCATCGGCGGTGGTTCCATGCCAGTCGATGCCAAGCAGTTCGCGAGCCTTCTGGGCCATGGCATCGCCGCCCATCGACTGACAGGCTTCCGCGCGGCACAGCTTCAGAACGTGTCTACCAGCAGGATGATCGCGATAATCATGATAGAACGTGACGACACCGTGTACCTCGGCGCGCGATATATTCAGGGCCTGGGCAATCAGCGGCAAGGTTTCCTGCGGCACATAGCCAAACTCCCCCTGCAACTCGTGCAGAATCGGAAGGAGCGGACCTTCTTCACCCTTTAATTGATCGATAATGCCTATCGCTCTCCCAGCGATATCGGTACTTGCGGTCTGCATTTTGTGCAGTGCCCTCCCTAAATTCTCCTCGTATATTAGAACAGATCAAAAGCAGACCGACAAATCAATATACCAGTCTCGTTGATCGATAGAAGAAACCTATCAAACCAAACTCAACTCAAACCATATTCAGCTCTATCGCCAACGCACGGGCCTCATGCAGCAGCGCCGAGACCAAAGGTGTATGGGGTTCACGATCCGCAGCAACCAGTCCGACCAGATGACGTGCATCCGGTTCCACAATCGGGATGGCACGGATTGGTTCGGAAAAGCCCAGTGTTTCCGCGAGGTTAAGCGGCATGATGCTTGCCCACTTGCCCGTCCGGATATGCGAGAACAGCACAATCATTGAATTGGATTCGAGCGTCGGATGCACATCTACCCCGGCTTCGCGCAGATGCTTATTGATAATGCGGCGGTTCTGCATATCCATGGTGAGCAGACAGAGCGGTAATTGGCCTACCTCCGCCCAGGTCACAAATTCGCGATCAGAATAAGTGCTGCCCGTCGAGGTGATCAACTGATAGCGTTCCGAGTATAACGGAACCGAGGTCACACGGCCCAACGGCTCGTTATCGAGATAACTGATTCCGGCATCAATCTCGAAATTGCTGAGCAGGGTCAGGACTTCAAGCGATGTGCGCGAAGTGACGGAGAAGGTCACGTCAGGGTGTTTTTCACGGAATGGTGTGGTCAAGCGCGAAACCATGGCCAGCGCTGTCGGAATGGCCGCTATTTTAACGTGCCCCGAAAGGCCATAACGCGCGGCACGGATTTCCTCGCGCATCGTTCTTGTATCACCGACGATACGGCGCGCCCATTCAAGCACCCGCTGGCCTTCTGATGTCAGACCCTTATAGCGGGATGCGCGCTGAACCAGCACCACACCAAGCGTATCCTCCAATTGCCGGATTGCTGCTGATAGCGTGGGCTGGGTCACGCCACACTCTTCCGCCGCCCGGCCAAAATGCTCGTTGCGTGCCAGGGCGATGAAAAATTCCAGCTTGTCGATCATCGAAATTGCTCCTCCGGGGAGACTCTAGCGATGATTACCCGCCGACAGCAAGAGCAAGCCAGTCACTACCTCATACAAGGTCATCGAGATCGACGCGAAGAACTGCGGCGATTTTCTTCAGAGTTGAGAGACGGCCCTCTTTTTTGCCGTTCTGGATATCAGATAAATAAGGAGCGCTGATACCAACTTTCTCTGCCAGTTCCTGATTTGAAAGGCCACGATACTCGCGCCAGACGCGAACCTTGTTTTCGCCGCCCAATATGCGCTCAACAATTTCCGATGGCACCAGCTCCTCTTCGCCAGCATCAATCCGTGCCTTGACCTTGTCATAAGCAGCAAGATCCCGCGCCATTTCGGCATCGCTGACGAGCCTGTCGTAAAGGGTGCGTGGGATCACGACCATTTCTTCGTTGGCAGGTGTTTTGACGATTGTGAACGGTGCTGTCTTGCCCATAGCTATCTCATTCATAAATGCCGCCGCGCGGGCCAATGTCCAAAATATCCATGACGTTGCCATGGTCGTCGAAAATCACCCGCCAGTCGCCTACACGCAGCCGATAGCCATTCCGCCCTTGCAGTTTGGTAACGTTCATAGACTGCAACGCCGGATCATCAGCATATTGTTCAATTTTCGAACGAATGCGATTGGCGACATTCACAGGAATGCGCAAGAGCACCTTCAATGCAGACTTACTATAGGCAATCTTCTTCATCATAAATAACAAATGGAGAATTATGATACAATAAAAATTATCAAATAGAGAATTATGGGTATCATACCGTCAGGAATTTGCGCACCTCCGGCTTGTCGAGACTTGCCGCATCACCGGAATGCACGATCTCGCCGCGGTCCATGATGTAGACATGGTCAGCCAACTCCCGGCAGAAATCGAGATATTGCTCGACAAGAAGGATCGCGAGGCCCGTCTGGTCGCGCAAAAACCGGATGGCGCGGCCAATATCCTTGATGATTGAGGGCTGAATGCCTTCGGTTGGTTCGTCCAGAACAAGCAGCCTTGGACGCGTAACCAGCGCTCGGCCGATAGCCAATTGTTGCTGCTGGCCGCCCGAGAGGTCGCCGCCCCGCCGTCCCAGCATGGCTTTCAGAACGGGAAAAAGTTCATAGACTTCCGGCGGCACATTGCGGTTGCCGCGTGTGGCGGCGGCAAAACCCGTCGCCAGATTTTCGCGCACCGTGAGCAACGGAAAGATTTCGCGCCCCTGCGGCACGAATGCTATGCCTGCCCGCGCCCGGTCATAGGCCGGTTTCTTGCCAAGCGGCGAGCCATCGAAACTGATCGAACCCGATGATAGCGGATGCTGGCCGACAATGGCGCGGAGCATGCTGGTCTTGCCAACACCATTGCGACCAAGGACGCAGGTAATTGTCTTCGGTTTCACTTCCAGCGATACGCCCCGCAGAGCCTGTGCCGCGCCATAGTGAAGAGAAGCATTTTCAACCGTGAGCATAATCAGTTCCTTCTCAATGTATCAAATGGGTGATGCGTGGTTCGCTCTACAATCCCCCTCATCGCCCGAGATAAACCTCAATGACCCGCGGATCATTGCTGACGTGGTCGAGCGATCCTTCGGCCAGCACCGAACCCTCATGCAGGCAAGTGACCTTCACATCGAGTTCCCGCACGAAATGCATGTCATGCTCGACAACGATAACCGAGCGGGTACGCGCGATATCCCGCAGCAGCTTTGCTGTTTCAGCCGTTTCCGCATCGGTCATCCCCGCAACCGGCTCATCGACCAGCAGCAATTTCGGGTCCTGTGCCAGAAGCATGCCGATCTCCAGCCATTGTTTTTGGCCATGGGACAGGTTGGCCGCCAGCCAATGGCGCTTTTCAAACAGCCTGATTGTGTAGAGGATTTCGTGGATACGGTCGGCCTCGCCCTTGGTCTGGCGATGGAACAGCGCCGACAGGGCCGAGCGTGGGCCGGATAGCGCCAGCACCAGATTGTCTTCCACCGTGTGGCTTTCGAAAACGGTCGGCTTCTGAAACTTACGGCCAATGCCGAGCATGGCTATGTCAGCTTCGTCATGCCCGGTCAGATCGACAGTGCCATTGAAATAGACATCGCCCGTATCCGGCTTGGTCTTGCCGGTGATGATGTCCATCATCGTCGTCTTGCCCGCACCATTGGGGCCGATAATGGCGCGCATTTCGCCCGATTGGAGTACGAGCGAAAGATTGTTGATGGCACGGAAACCATCAAAGGAAACCGAAACACCATCGAGATAAAGCAGTGTGTCCTTGGCCTTCATGGGGCTACTCCGCGGCCTGAGGTTCGGGTGTTGGTACGCGTTTGCTGTTTTGCTTTACGACTGGAGGCAAGATCTCATCGTCCTCCCGCGCGGCGCGATTGGCTTGTCGCGTTTTCCATGAACCGTAAAGTCCAAGAATGCCCTTGGGCAGGAACAACGTGACGAGGATGAACAGTGCCCCGAGCGCGAACAGCCAGATTTCCGGGAAAGCCGCCGTAAAATAGGTTTTGCCAAAATTGACCAGCACGGCCCCGATAATGGGACCAACAATCGTACCGCGACCGCCAACCGCCACCCAGATAACCGCTTCGATGGAATTGGCAGGCTCGAACTCGGATGGATTGATAATGCCCACCTGCGGCACATAGAGCGCACCGGCAATGCCCGCCATCATGGCCGAGATGGTCCAGACGAAGAGCTTGTAGCGGTCCACGCGATAGCCGAGAAAACGCATACGGCTTTCCGCATCGCGCACCCCAACCAGCACCTTGCCGAGCTTGGAGCGGATGATGAAGCTGGACACAAAAACAGCGAGTGCCAGAAACAGCGCCGTCGCGGCAAAAAGCGCGGAACGGGTCGTGCCTGCCTGTACATTGAAGCCGAGAATATCCTTGAAATCGGTCAGGCCATTATTGCCGCCAAAACCCATATCATTGCGGAAGAAGGCGAGGAGCAGCGCGTAGGTCAAAGCCTGGGTGATGATGGAAAGGTAAACGCCGGTGACGCGCGAGCGGAAAGCCAGCCAGCCAAAGCCAAAGGCCAGCGCACCGGGCACCAGCACCACCATCAGGGCTGCAAACCAGAAATGATCAAAACCATGCCAGAACCATGGCAGTTCCTTCCAGTTCAGGAACACCATGAAATCGGGCAGGACGGGATCGGCATAGACACCGCGCGGACCGATCTGACGCATCAAATACATGCCCATGGCGTAACCGCCGAGTGCAAAGAACGCGCCATGACCGAGCGAGAGAATGCCGCAGAACCCCCAGACGAGATCAAGCGCGACGGCCAGCAGCGCATAGGTCAGATATTTGCCAAGCAGCGAAACCAGATAGGTCGGTACGTGCAGGGGCGACGTGTCAGGCACCAGTAGATTGAACAGAGGTACGAGACAGGCAATCGCCAGCAAAATGGCGATAACAATCAGGCTGCGCCGGTCCCCATGTGAGAAAAACCATTGGGTGATCATGCCTCGATGGCCCTTCCCTTGAGTGCGAAGAGACCGCGCGGGCGCTTCTGTATGAAAAGAATGATGAGCACCAGCACAAGGATTTTACCGAGGACGGCACCCGCAAAGGGTTCAAGAAACTTGTTGGCAATGCCGAGCGACATGGCACCAACCAGCGTTCCCCAGAGATTGCCAACGCCGCCGAAGACCACGACCATGAAGCTATCGATAATATAGCCTTGGCCCAGATTGGGGCTGACATTGTCGATCTGGCTGAGCGCGACACCCGCAATACCGGCGATGCCGGAGCCGAGGCCGAAGGTCAGCGAATCGACCCAAGGCGTGCGAATGCCCATGGATGATGCCATGCGCCGGTTTTGCGTGACGGCCCGCATCCGCAGACCGAGCATGGTTTTCTTCAGCACCAGTTGCAGCACGGCAAAGACCGACAGGGCAAAAACGATGATCCACAGACGCGACCATGTGAGTGTCAGCATGCCGACATCAAAGGAGCCGGACATCCACGAAGGGCTGCTGACCTGCACATTGGAGGCGCCAAACCATGAGCGTGTCGCCTGTTGCAGCACCAGCGAGATGCCCCATGTGGCGAGCAGGGTTTCCAGCGGTCTGCCATAGAGAAGGCGGATGATGCCACGCTCGATGACAACGCCGATGGCACCGGAGACGAGGAAGGCTGCAGGCAGGGCGATCAGCAGGGAATATTCGGCAAGGCCGGGCATGGAAGCACGGATGAGTTGCTGCACCACAAATGTCGTGTAAGCACCGATCATCACCATTTCGCCGTGCGCCATGTTGATCACGCCCATGACGCCAAAGGTGATGGCAAGACCAATAGCCGCCAGCAGCAGAACCGAACCAAGCGACAGTCCATAGACGATATTCTGAATGCCGTTCCAGAGTTCCAGTTCGGAATTGATGCTTGAGATTGCGGCACTGGCCGCTTCACCGACGGGTCCCTGAACATTTGCGAGCGGCGTCAACAGACCAAGCGCCTCACGGCCATTGCCGGATTTAATTTCAGCAATGGCGGCGATTTTCACATCATCTACGGCTGTGGAATTGAGAACCGCTGCCGCCTTGGCGCGCTGCATCAATATTTTGATACCAGCATCCTTTTCGTCCGCTATGGCCTGATCGAGCAATGGAATGGTTTCAGGATCGCGGTTTTTAAGAATTGCTTCCGCAGCGGAGCGACGCTCCGTTGCGTTAGGGCTCATCAATGTCAGACCGCCAATGGCAGCGCCAATATCACGGCGCAGGCGGTTGTTGACCTTGATTTTTTCCGCACCATTGCGCGGCACGGAACCCAGCTTGGCACCGGTCAGCGGGTCGGTCGCGGCATAATCCGAACCTTCGCGCATGCCAATAAAGACTGACTTGTCGGTTTTCAAGACATAGAGATCGCCCGCGCTCAGCGCATTGAGAATGATTGCGGCGCGTGGCGCACCACTTTTGGCGAGTTCCGAAACGGCTTTGCTCGTGTTGTCGAAATTGTCTCCGGCCAGCGCTTCCACCAGAGGTTTGAGTTTGGTGTCATCAGGGGCTTGCGCACCCACAATGGCGGGTAACAGGCAAAGGCCCAGCATGACGATGATGGACAGGAAGCGGCTCAATGACATTCAACAATCCCGTGTTTGAAATTCTTTCGGGGCGCTCCACCCCCGCAAGATGTGCGGGAGTGGAGTTGGCTTCGGATTGTCGCCCCCGACCCGAAGCCGAAGCGCTCGTCTTAGTTGGTCACACCACCGCACTTGCCTGAAACAACATTGAAGTTGCCGCAGGACATCGGCTTGCGCCAATCGGAGATGAGATCTTTGGAGCCGGGCAGATAGTCGGACCATTCGTCGCCAACGACGAGGCCGGGCGTTCTGTAGACGATGTCAAACTGGCCATCGCCCTGCACTTCGCCGATGAGGACAGGCTTGGTGATGTGATGGTTTGGCATCATCGTTGCCGAACCACCCGAAAGATTGGGGACGGAAACGCCGACGATCGAGTCGATCACCGCATCGGACTTGGTTGTACCGGCCGCTTCAACGGCCTTTACCCACATATTGAAGCCGATAAAGGTTGCTTCCATCGGGTCGTTGGTCACGCGCTTGTCGTTCTTCGTATAGGCATGCCACTGCTTGATGAATTCCGCATTGGCCTCTGAATCAACGGACTGGAAATAATTCCACGCGGCGAGATGGCCGACGAGAGGCTTGGTATCGAGGCCAGCCAGTTCTTCTTCACCCACCGAGAAGGCGACAACGGGAATGTCTTCTGCCTTGATGCCCTGATTGGCCAGTTCCTTATAGAACGGCACATTGGCATCGCCGTTGATGGTGGAGACGACGGCGGTCTTTTTACCAGCGGAGCCGAACTTCTTGATGTCGGAGACAATTGTCTGCCAGTCGGAATGACCGAACGGCGTGTAATTGACCATGATATCCTCATCCTTCACGCCCTTGGCGTTGAGATAGGCTTTCAGGATCTTGTTGGTGGTCTGGGGATAGACATAATCCGTACCGGCGAGAACCCAGCGCTGTACGCCTTCCTGATTGGCAAGATAGTCAACGGCGGGAATGGCCTGCTGGTTTGGCGCGGCACCCGTATAGAAGACATTGCGCGAGCTTTCTTCACCCTCATACTGCACAGGGTAGAACAGCAGCGAATTCAATTCTTCAAAGACCGGTAGCACGGATTTGCGCGACGACGAGGTCCAGCAGCCGAAAACCGCCGCGACCTTATCCTGCTCGATCAGCTGGCGCGCCTTTTCCGCAAACAAAGGCCAGTCCGATGCTGGATCTACAACAACGGCTTCAAGTTTCTTGCCGAGAACGCCGCCCTTCTTGTTCTGCTCATCAATGAGGAAGAGCATCGTATCCTTGAGCGTGGTTTCGGAGATCGCCATCGTACCGGATAGCGAATGCAGAATACCGACCTTGATCGTGTCCTCTGCCGCTTTTGCCGGCGCGAGGGCCAGCGTCGCTCCCATAGCGGCTGCCGCCAAGGTTCCAATAAATCTGGCTGTTAGACTGAACATTCAGGTAAACCCCTTTTTATGGTTGTTTGTGCCAAGGGATACAAAGCAATGACCGTGCCAACCGGTTAGTTTGCACTGCACAATTCTGAATTTGCAGGGATTCAGCGGGTGATTGTATCGGTTGACATCCTGAAACGCGGCGTGTTGGCTAAAATCCCACCCAGAATATGCTTATTATCTAATCAATAAGTATTATATGCCTAATAATTGATCATTCGCTCTTTTTTGCCGCCGCAATCAAACGGCTTTGATATAGCATTGGTCATTGTTTGATGTATGGTGCTGCCACCAATCACATTCTCAAGGAAAGAAAATGGATATCCGTCAAATTGACGAAGGCTTTGCCGTGACCGGGCAGATTTCACCCGATGATGTACGCGATATTGCTGCGGCAGGTTATCAGACCCTCATTTGCAATCGCCCCGATGGCGAAGGTCCGGATCAGCCGGATTTTGCCGAGATTGCCAAGGTTGCCGAAAAAGCGGGCATCCCGATTTATTACGTTCCGGTTATATCAGGACAATTGACGCAGGACGATGTGGACGCCATGGCCGCAGCGCTTGATAAAGCCGAAGGTCCTGTGCTTGCCTATTGCCGCTCCGGTGCCCGTTCGACCAATATTTACGGCATTGTTCAGCAGCAAAAAGGCTGATCTCCAAAGAGCGGGCTGACCTATGCACAGCCCGCTCCCTGCGTGCCGATCCAACCGCCCTTCTCCACAGTGATTTAACAGAGCCAACGTTCCCATGAGCCGTATTGCCGATCTGAACAGTGACGACCTCGCCGCCCTGCGCCAGCAGACATTGAATGACTACGAGGCGTTTCGCGCCCGTGGACTGAAGATCGACATGACCCGCGGCAAACCGAGCCCCGAGCAGTTGGCACTCGCCAATGGCATGCTGACCTTGCCCGGCAATGGCGATCATTTCAGCGAGGCAGGTGAAGACGCCCGCAATTATGGCGGGCTACAGGGTCTGGCTGAAGTGCGCGCGCTCTTCTCCTCCACGCTCGGCACATCGCCTGATCGCATTGTCGTCGGCGACAATTCCAGTCTGGCGCTGATGCATGACTGCCTCCTCTGGGCCTTGGTCAAAGGCGTTCCGGGTGGTAGCGAGCCATGGCAGAAGATGGAATCTCCAGCCTTTATCTGCCCGGTACCCGGCTATGACCGGCATTTCGCCATTTGCGAGGAATATGGCATCCGCATGCTGCCCGTACCGCTCAAGGGCGATGGGCCGGATATGGATATGGTCGAGGCACTTGCAGCCGATCCAAGTGTGAAAGGCATGTGGTGCGTGCCGAAATATTCGAACCCGTCGGGCGAGACCTATTCCGATGCGGTGATTGAGCGGCTTGCAGCGATGAAAACAGGTGCGCCGGATTTCCGCCTGTTCTGGGACAATGCCTATGCCGTGCATCATCTGACTGAAGCAGAGCATGAAATCCCCGATATTCTTGATTTGTGCGAAAAGGCCGGAAATCCTGATCGCGCCTTTGTTTTTGCTTCCACGTCCAAGGTGACGCTTGCCGGTGCGGGCCTCGCATTCTTTGCGTCATCACCGGCCAATGTACGCTGGTATCTTGCCAGCGCCACCAAACGGACAATCGGCCCTGACAAGCTGAACCAACTGCGCCATGTGCGGTTCCTCAAGAATGAAGACGGCATTCGCAAACATATGGCGGCGCACCGCAGCCTGATTGCCCCGAAGTTCGATACGGTTATCAAGGCACTGGAAAAGCGCCTTGCCGGAAGCGGCGTCGCCGAATGGACAAAGCCACAGGGCGGCTATTTCATCTGCGTCGATGCTATGGAAGGCACCGCGAAACAGGTAGTTGAATTGGCCAAACAGGCCGGTGTGGTTCTGACACCAGCGGGGGCAACTTCACCCTATGGCAAGGACCCGCATGACCGCACATTGCGGCTCGCACCGACATTCCCTTCCTTGGCTGAAGTGGAACTGGCCTCGCAAGGCATCGCGCTGTGCATTCTCTTGGCGGCAGTGGAAAAGCTCTATTCAGCCAGGAATGGCTGACCCCTAAGGCAACGCGCCATATTTACGGCACGTTGCTCTAACCAGCCCTTGCCGACGGTGCAGAACTTGACTCCCGACACTGCACTCATCTCTCCGTCATCCTCGGGCTTGACCCGAGGACCCATGGCTAAGGAGAGCAATCAAATTAGCAGGCGCGGCGCTTTTAAATTATGGGTCCTCGGGTCAAGCCCGAGGATGACGGAGAGATGGATGGGTTGAGGGAGTCAGTTCTGCACCGTCGGCGATTAGAGCAACGTACCCGTAAGTAAGGCACAGTTCCGTTTCCCCGATGGCGATCCACGAGGAAGGTAGCAAGATCGACGTTTACTTCAAATGTAAAAACATCGATCTCGCCCCCAACCTTGAACCAGGTTCCTTCCGGCAGAACGCTCTAAGTATGGCACGCTGCTCTAAAGCGGGATGACCAGACCGTCGCGGCCGACGGTCAACCGGCCATCCCACTTGCCGCTCAATGCCTTTATCCAGTCGGCCTCGCCAAATTGCGGGTCGTCGGCTGGAATGAGGTGATGCAGGACAAGGTGTTTAACCCCGGCGGCATTGGCAATACGGGCCGCATCTTCAACCAGCGTATGGCTGGCGAGAAGATGCTCTTTCAGCCGTGCGCCATTGCCGGTTCGGGCGACGAGACGGTCCACACCTTCTCCAAGCATCGCCTCATGCACGAGAACATCCGCGCCTTGCGCAAAATCAGCCAGTGGCGGGAAATAAGTGGTATCGGCTGACAGGACGATGGACTTGCCAGCAGCTTCGATTTTGAGGGCAAAACAATCAACGACTGGCGGGTGATCAACGCGTAGGGCCGTGATCTCAAGATCAGCATCCGTATGCACGACGCCATCCGCATACATCTTCAGCTCGACAAGATCGCGCAGATCAGGCCGCCCCTCATCATCAATGCGCAGGTCGATATCATAACGCATGGATTGCAGGAAACCTGACCAGTAATCGTCAATCCCGGCTGGGCCATAAACTGTTACCTTGCGGGCAAGGCCCGATGTCCATGCCGTATGCAGCAGCGGACCAAATTCCAGCACATGGTCCGAATGCAGATGGGTGATCAGGATCAGGTCCAGATCCTTGAGCGACATATCCGCGTTGACCAGAGCGCGGGTAACACCAAGCCCGCAATCAACAACGATCCGACGACCTGATATCTCCAGCAGCGACGAGGTCGGCGATGGGCCGCCCGGACGGATCGCCGGGCCACCCTTGGTTCCAAGCAGGACGAGCCTGTCAGCCATCAGAAGAAAGCTTGGATGCCGGTTTGCGCGCGGCCAAGAATGAGCGCATGCACATCATGCGTGCCCTCATAGGTATTGACCGTTTCAAGGTTCTGCGCGTGGCGCATGACGTGATAGCCAATCTGGATGCCATTGCCGCCATGCATGTCACGGGCAACGCGGGCAATATCCAGTGCCTTGCCGCAATTGTTGCGCTTGACGAGGCTGATCATCTCCGGTGCCATGCGGTTCTCATCCATCAGACGGCCAACGCGCAGGCTTGCCTGCAAGCCGAGTGTGATTTCCGTCTGCATGTCAGCAAATTTCTTCTGGAACAGCTGTGTTGCCGCCAGCGGTTTGCCGAACTGCTTGCGGTCGAGGCCGTATTGCACCGTGCGCTGCCAGCAATCCTCAGCCGCACCGAGCACACCCCAGGAAATGCCGTAACGGGCACGATTGAGGCAGCCGAACGGGCCCTTGAGACCGGAAACATTGGGCAGGAGATGTTCTTCACCCACCACAACACCGTCCATCACCACCTCGCCAGTGATCGAGGCTCGCAGCGAAAGCTTGCCGCCAATCTTCGGTGCTGAGAGACCCTTCATGCCCTTTTCAAGGACGAAACCGCGAATCTGGCCGTCGTGGGCATCGGATTTGGCCCAGATGACGAAGACATCGGCGATGGGCGAGTTGGAAATCCACATTTTCGAGCCTGAAATCCGGTAGCCATCGGCGACCTTTTCGGCACGCGTCTTCATACCGGCGGGATCAGAGCCCGCATCGGGTTCCGTCAAACCGAAACAGCCGATCCACTCGCCGGAAGCCAGTTTCGGCAGATATTTCTTGCGCTGCTCTTCCGAGCCATAGGCATAGATCGGATACATAACCAGCGAGGACTGCACGCTCATCATCGAGCGATAGCCGCTGTCCACACGTTCAACTTCACGTGCTACCAGACCATAGGCCACATAGGACGCACCGGCGGTGCCATATTCTTCCGGCAGTGTCACACCGAGAAGTCCGGCTTCGCCCATCAGCTTAAACAGTGACGGATCAGTCTTTTCTTCGAGATAGGCTTCCTCGATACGCGGTGCCAGCTCTCCCTGCGCGAAAGCCCGCGCGCTGTCCCGGATCATCCGCTCGTCTTCGGTCAACTGATCTTCCAGCAGAAACGGGTCCGTCCAGACAAAGGAAGCTTTGGAATTGGCCATGTAATTTCCTCCATGATGCTTTTCACAGACCTAGCACCAAATTTACATCGATGACCAGATAGTTTCGGCTTAAAATATATTCCGGTGCGCTTTGGCAGCGAACAATTTCCGTCGCCAGCCGAATCCCCTATATGTATGACATGGCCATCAAACAGCTCACCGAAACCATCATCAACCAGATCGCAGCGGGCGAAGTCATCGAACGCCCGGCGAGCGTGGTGAAGGAGCTTGTCGAGAACGCCATTGATGCGGGTGCGACACGCATCGAAGTGGTCACGGCAGGCGGCGGCAAGAACCTGATCCGCATTACCGATAATGGTTCGGGCATTCCGTCGGATGAGCTGACATTGGCGGTCTCGCGCCATTGCACGTCGAAACTGACCGATGATGTGCATGATATCCGGGCGCTGGGTTTTCGCGGCGAGGCCCTGCCCTCCATTGGCTCCGTATCGCGGCTTTCGGTCAAATCCCGCACCGCGCAGGCCGATTCAGGCTTTGAGATCAGCGTGCATGGCGGTCATATGGATGGGCCGCGTCCGACCGGTATGAATGCGGGCACCATCGCCGAAGTGCGCGACCTGTTTTTTGCCACGCCGGCTCGTCTCAAATTCATGAAGACGGACCGGGCAGAAGCATCCGCCATCAGCGATATCGTCAAGCGGGTGGCGATTGCCTTTCCGCATATCCGCTTTTCGCTGGCGGGCAGTGACCGGACACCGCTTGAACTGGCTGCAACGGGCGTTGGCTCGGCTGGTATGCTGGACCGGATTTCGCAGGTTCTCGGCAAGGAGTTTCCTGAGAACGCCATTGCCATCGATGCGGAACGCGACGGTGTGCGCCTATCGGGATTTGCCGGAATACCCGCCTTCAACCGTGCCAACAGCCTGCACCAGTTTGCCTATGTCAACGGACGCCCGGTGCGTGACAAGCAGATATGGGGCGCCATTCGCGGTGCTTATGCGGATGTGATCTCACGCGACCGGCATCCGGTTGTGGTGCTCTTTCTCAATCTCGATCCAGCCCTTGTCGACGTCAATGTGCATCCGGCCAAGGCGGATGTGCGTTTTCGCGACCCCGGCCTCGTGCGCGGCCTGATCGTCGGCGCGATCCGTCAGGCGCTGGGGCAGTCAGGCATTCGCGCAGCAACCAGCGGCGCGGAAGCCATGCTGCAATCCTTCCGGCTCGGCGGCGCTGAACCGCTGTATCAGGCGCCAGCGACACCGCGCTGGCAGGGAACACCCTCGGTCAACCAGAACTACACAACCCAGCAATCGGCATTTCGACCATTCGAACCGGAAGAGGCGGCACCCTTCGCAGCCAACGGTTTTTCGGAGGCGGTTGGTAGCTTCCTGCGGGAGGCGGATGTGCTGGCAACAGATACGCGCGCAAGTACAGCCGAAGCGCCGCTAGCCCTGCTGGCTTCGCCGCTCGGCGCGGCGCGCGCGCAAATTCATGCCAATTATATCGTCTCGCAAACCGAGGACAGCCTGATCATTGTCGATCAGCATGCAGCGCATGAGCGGCTTGTCTATGAGGCGTTGAAGACGGCGCTGCATTCAAGGCCCCTGCCCGCGCAAATGCTGCTCATTCCTGAGATCGTCGATCTGCCCGAGGAGGATGTGGAGCGGCTTGTGGCCCATGCCGAAACCCTCGCACGCTTCGGTCTAGGTGTCGAAGCTTTCGGCCCCGGCGCGGTTGCCGTGCGGGAAACACCGTCCATGCTGGGCGAAATCGATGTGCAGCAACTGATCCGCGACCTTAGCGACGAGATTGCTGAACATGATACATCGGATGGCCTGAAAGCCATTCTCGACCATGTTGCCGCCACCATGGCCTGCCATGGTTCCGTGCGTTCTGGCCGGCGTTTGAAACCCGACGAAATGAACGCGCTGCTGCGCCAGATGGAAGACACGCCGGGTTCAGGCACCTGCAATCACGGGCGCCCGACCTATATCGAATTGAAGCTCACGGATATCGAGCGACTGTTCGGGCGACGGTGAAGTCTTGACCCAAAGGGCATCTGCCGCCTAAATGAACAGAACTATGAACTGGAAAACACCGGAAAATGAACAGGTTTGAAGGCCCCGGCTCACGCGAAGCCAAAATACGCTACCTCGATGGAGACTTTCAGGTCCTGTCGCCGGGGTCCTATGTGCTCTGCTCGATAACGTCCGAAAAGATTCCGCTTGATGAGTTGAAGTATTGGAGCGTTGCCCGGCAGGAGGCCTATGCCGATGCGACCATTTCGCTTGAACGCGAGCTTGAGATGAACCCATCCCTGCGCCAGCGCAGCAAAGCCTGATTGATGCTCAATCGCCGATCTGCACTTTTCGCACTGGTTGCCACCGTTCTGCTCACAAGTGGTTGCACAACGTTCGGTACCAAGAAGGAACCCGCCTATAGCGGCCCTACCAAAACGATCAAAGGCTATCTGCGCGGCTCGCCTTTTGCACGACTGACACCAAGCCAGGTTGTCTATATCACCGCCTATGACGCAACGAATGGCAATTCGAAGCCAATGCCTGTTATTGGCGAAACCAGCTTTACGCTTGGCCGCAGCGGCTATTTCCCGATTGCCTATGAGATCGAAATTCCCGCTTCAAAGTCAGCGCCAAAGGTTGCACTGTCCGTACAGCTCGGCTTGCCGGGGCAGATTCTGTTTTCCAATGACAGGCTTTACAGCCAGACGACAGGCCGCACCATGGATATCCCCATGCGTGAAGCCCCGCCAAGAATACGCAACTTCCGTCACGGTCTATAAACGGCGAATAAGCCGCAGACGCGCGCGCTCCCGCGTTTCACTGATAATACGGGCCGCTGTTTGCGGATGGGCAAAGACCAGTTCCACATCAAGCACCTGCGTTCGCGCAGCAAATGCCCTTGCGGCTTCACTGCCGTCGAGCAGGCGGACATGATCCTTCGCCGTCGTAATCAGCGTCAATCCTTCCGCATCGGCGCTTTTGATCAGATCGGCAATCTCTTCATCCGTAAAGGGATGATGATCCGGAAACGGTCTTGACTGTACGACGTTGCCGCCTGCCTCTGCCAATGTGCGAAAGAATTTCGACGGGTCGCCAATACCGGCAAAAGCAAGCAGCGTTTGCCCCATGACGGAAAGCTCCGCCTTGGGCTGAAGCGTGGCCTCGTATACAGGTTTGGCCGCACGGGCAGCATTGCGCACGAGCCCATCGGCACCGCTGGCCGAACCAATCTTGAGCACGGCATCGGTGCGCACCAGCTGATCCGTCAGGGGTGCCCGCAGCGGCCCACCGGGAATGACGTGACCATTGCCGATACCGCGCCCAGCATCAACGACCATCAGCGCATAGTCAAAATGCAGCCGCGCGCTCTGAAATCCATCATCCATGATGATGAAATCGCATCCCGCATCCTGCAATGCTTTTGCGCCAGCAAATCGGTCGGCGCACACGACCACCGGCGCGTGACGGGCCAGCAGCATAGGTTCATCGCCCACATGGCGGGCACTGTCATGATCAGGATCGACCCGGTGCAATCCCGAAAAAGCACCGCCATAGCCGCGCGAGACAATACCGGGATTAAGCCCAGCTGAACGCGCAGCCTGCGCAAAGGCAATGGAAGTCGGTGTTTTGCCCGCTCCGCCGACGGTGAAATTGCCGATGCAAAGCACCGGCACGGGGACAGCGGGCGGCACGGCGCGACGAATGCGCCGCCCGGCAACCATGCCGTATATCTTTGACAGAGGAGTTAAGGCCCGCGCGCGCCAATCCGGCTTTTCCCACCAGAATGGAGGCGCTTCGCTGGTCATTTCCAACCACCTTCACGGGCACTCAATCGCGCCTTCAATACCAATGGTTGAATAAACGGTTCGAGCGCATTCATGGTAAGATCGAGCGAGCCACGCATGTCTTCGACAGTTTTCACGCCAGCATCAATCATGATCTGCCGATCAGCCGGATTGTTGAAAAGATAGTTCACCGCTCCGGCCAGCATATCCTTGTCGCGAATAAGCTTTGCCGCGCCATTCTTGATCAAGCGCTGATAGGAATCGCGGAAGTTCTGCACATTGCGCCCGGACAGGATCGCGGTCTTCAGCATTGCCGGTTCGAGCGGGTTCTGCCCGCCCTGTGCCAGCAGCGAACGTCCGACAAACGCAATCTCCGTCAATCTGAGATAGAGCCCCATCTCGCCGATCGTATCACCAAGATAAATGTCCGTATCCGGCTTGATGACATCGCCGCGACTGCGCAATGCCACCTTCATGCCAAGCTTTTCGATTTCCTCAGCAATAGCAGGCGCACGATCCGGATGACGCGGCACAATGATGGTCAGAAGATCGCGGTGCCTGACCTTGAGCATATGATGGACCTGCGCAACAACCTCTTCCTCGCCCTGGTGGGTAGAGATGGCGGCCCATGTCTTGCGGTTGCCGATCTGGCGCTGCAAAATCTCAAGTTCGGACTGCACAACAGGCGGAACTGCCGTATCCACTTTCAGATTGCCCGATACCGTGACCGGACGCGCGCCAAGGGCACGGAACCGTTCGCCATCAATGTCGGACTGTGCAACCACATGCGCAAGATTTTCGAAGAGTGCTTCCGCGACAGATGATCTTTTCTGCCAGGAGGCAAAGGATTTATCTGACAGGCGGCCATTGACCAGAACCTGCGGGACACGCCGCAATCCAAGTTCGAGAATGGTCATGGGCCAGATTTCGGATTCGCAAATCACGGCAAGGTCCGGTTGCCAGTGACTGAGGAAACGATCAACCGCCGGTTTCAGATCAAGCGGCACATATTGATGGATAACCCGATCACCCAGACGTTCCTGCACCATCTTGGCCGATGTAACCGTGCCCGTGGTCAGAACAACATTGATGCCCATATCGACAATGGTTTCGACCAATGGAGTGACGGCGGATGTTTCCCCCACACTTGCCGCGTGAACCCACACCAACGGCCCTGTCGGCCGCGCGACGCTGGCGACGCCATAGCGTTCACCCTGCCGTCCGCGCTCTTCCTTGCCCTTGCTGGCACGGAAGGCAACATAGGCGCCAACCACCGGAAATGCCATCGCACCCACCCAGCGGTAGCTGCTCAGGATGAAGCGGGCCCAACGCTCGCTCACGCCTGACCATCCACAAGCGCTTGCACCCGTGCCGTATTGGCGTTCAGGCTCGCGGTCAACTCGACACGCTTGGTTTCAAGCATTGCATCATCAGCATCCTCAGGGACAAAGATCGGGTCGCCGACAATCAACCCTGACTTACCGAATGGCAAGGGAATCGTTGTCTTATCCCAGCTCTTCTCCAGAACTTTCCTGCGTGACGTCATATAGCAGATTGGAATGATCGGGCGGCCAGACAGTTTGGCAAGAAGTATGACACCGAGACCTGAGTCGCGCGGTGTTCCATGGGGGATATCAGCAATCATCGCCGCAGTCTTACCGTCCTTCAGTGCCTTTTTCAGGGCAAGCAAAGCTCTTACGCCACCCTTTTCAATACTTTTTGTCGGCTCCCTGCCGCCAGAGCCGCGAATAATCTCGACACCGAACCGCTCTGCCACGCGGGCATTCAGCTCCGCATCCTTGCTCTTGGAGAACATGGCGACAAAGCGCACACCGCGCGGCATCAGAAAGGGTGCCATCAGATGCTGGCCATGCCAGGCAACGGCGATGAAAGGCTCACCGCCGCGCTTCATGTCTTCCAGATCGGAGGAGCCGGGCAGGCGCGGATTGGTGTTGTTGACGAGCCGGAAAAACTGCGTGATCAGCCAGACAATCATCGAGCGGACAAAGCGCGATTTCGCCAGAGGCCCGCGCACCGAGCGCCAAAACCGTTTCAGCACCCCGTTCTTCTTGCGGGGTGCCTTGGCGGTTGCTGTGCTGTTATCCATCATGCCGCTGTCAATGCGTGACCGGAGACCGGTCAGCTCGCCTTGCCTGTATCAGGGTCAAGCAGCTTGTGCATATGGACGATGAAATAGCGCATATGCGCATTGTCGACGGTCTGCTGTGCCTTGGACTTCCAGGCGCGCTGCGCCGTTTCGAAGTTCGGATAAATGCCGACAACATCCAGCTTTTCCAGATCGCGGAATTCAACACCACCGAGTTTCTTCAGCTCGCCGCCAAAAACCAGGTGAAGCAGTTGTTTCGATTCTGCTGTATTTTCGCTCATGGTCGCCCATCCGTTCAAGTTATCGATAATTTTTAGCCTGTTTAGCCGAAGGCGGTTTCGGCGACAACGCCCAACATGTTGTCCATGAGCAATCCGCTGGCCGCGACAAGCGCGCCATGGCGGTAATCGCCCCTCTCGTGATTGCGAAGGCCATAGATGAGTGGTTTGCCATCGGTCGAAAGGACACGACCGCCAGCCTCAGCCAAAATCAGGTCGGCAGCAGCCAAATCCCAGTCATGCGAGTTTGGCCGCACAAATGTGCCTGCTATATCGCCGCGCGCCACCATGGCGATGCGATAGGCGAGCGAGGCGATATAGGGAGCGGCCTCCATCGACTGCTGGAAATGTTCCGGCAGTTTTTTCAGAAAAGGTCCGGGACCAGCCACCTTGAACGGCACACCACTGGTGCTGACGTGAATGGAGGTTCCATTCTGCTCGGCACCCTGTCCCGGTAGTGCTGTGATCGTCTGATTACGGGCCGGGCATTCCAGTACACCGGCAACCGGCCTGCCATCCTCGATAACAGCGACGCTAACGCACCAGACATCCGAACCCTCAATAAAGGCGCGGGTGCCATCGATGGGATCAACCACGAAAAAGCGTCGGCGCGACGCCGCTGCACGGTCATCAAGGGTTTCTTCGGAAATCCAGCCATAATCTGGACGGGCCGTCAGAAGCATGTCTTTCAGATATTTGTCCGCGGCAAGATCAGCCTCGCTCACAGGCGAATTGCCGGTTTTCATCCAGACCTGCGGGTCCTGCCGGAAATAGGACAGGGCAATGCGCCCGGCACCTTCGGCTGCTTCCCTGATCAGGGCAAGGTCATCACGGTTTTGTTCACTTGCCGGCAAGAGTCATGCCTTCGATTACGAGTGTCGGACTGGCAACGCCAAAATTACGATCAATATCATTTGCCGCCACCAGATTGAGGAACATGTCCTTCAGATTGGAGGCAATCGTGACTTCACTGACCGGATAGGCAAGTTCACCGTTTTCAATCCAGTAACCGGATGCGCCACGGCTATACTGTCCCGTGATCATATCGACGCCCTGACCAAAAAGCTCCGTGACATAGAAGCCCGTTCCGACAGCGCGGATCAGCGCTTCGGGTGACTGCTCGCCGGGTTCAATGGCAAAGTTGGTGGAGGATGGGACCACACCGGAGCCGGAGCGAACGCCGCGCCCATTGGTGCTGAGCCCCAGTTCCTTGCCCGTTGATGTGGACAGGAACCAGTGCTTCAACACGCCGTTTTCGACCATGGTCAGCGCCTGTCCCTCGATCCCCTCGCCATCGAACGGGCGCGAGGACGACCCGCGAATACGCAGCGGATCATCGGTGACATTAATGCTTTCAGCGAGGATCTTCTCGTTCATGCGATCTTTGAGAAAGCTCGTCTTGCGCGCAACGGAAGAACCGTTGATGGCGCTGGACAAATGGGACGCAATACCACGCGCCACACGAGGATCGTACACAACATTGACAAGGCCTGTTTTGGCCTGCCGTGCGCCAAGGCGTTTCACCGCGCGCGCTGCGGCTGAACGGCCAATGGCAGCCGGGTCCTCAAGCGCATCGAAATGCTGGCGCGAGGAAAAATCATAATCGCGTTCCATTCCCGTGCCGGTGCCGGCAATAGCACTGACCGAACGGGAAAACCGCGAGCCCATATAATGGCCGACGAAGCCGCCGGAGGTGACGAGGACCATGCCGCCAAGACCTGCGGAGGCCGATGCACCACCAGAATTGGTAACGCCTTCAACCGCAAGAGCCGCCTCCTCGGCGGCCAGCGCATCCTGTGTCAGACGCGCGGCTTCGACGACTGTCGGATCAAAGAGATCAAGATCGCGAATGGTGCGCACCAGACTATCGGAGTCGGCCAGGCCTTCAAAAGCATCATCAGGCGAGACCTTCGCCATGGCGACGGCGCGCTCGGCAAGAATTTTTGGATCGGAACCGGCGGTTGCCGATATGCTTGCCACTTTCCTGCCAACAAAGACGCGCAGGGAGAAATCGTCACTTTCCGAAGATTCGGTCGCCTCGACCTTGCCAAGCCTGACGCTGACGCCCGTGGACCGCGAACGCACGACAACCGCATCGGCGGCGTCGGCTCCGGCTTTGCGTGCGGCTTCGACAAGCGCAGCAGCATTGTCAACGAATTCGCGGGAATTGGCCGGCTCGATCATATTCATCCCTAGAGTTGATTGCATGATAGGATGCAAGGACATATCTGACCAATAATCAGATGATGCACTGCCTCCTATATGGTGCAAATTTGGGTCTATCAAGGCAAACACGCGTAACATTCGCAACAGACTGGGTCAGGCTCATGCTTTCACAAAGCGGCAATCTCTATTTTCAGGCTCTGGCTTTGCTGGCTGGAGCAATCATTGCCGCCCCATTGTTCAAGCGGTTGGGCCTTGGAACAGTGCTGGGATATCTGGCGGCGGGCCTTTTGATCGGACCGCTGGCCAATCTGATCACCGATGGCGAGCAGGTCCTGCATTTCTCCGAACTCGGTGTGGTTTTCCTGCTGTTTGTCATCGGCCTTGAACTGAAGCCGACGCGCCTTTGGAACATGCGCCATGCGATTTTCGGCCTTGGTGCTGCGCAGGTCATCGTCTCAGGCGCCGTTTTGACCGGGCTCATTCTCGCCTTCCATCTCATGAGCTGGCAGGGCGCAGTGGTTATCGGCTTCGGTCTTGCCCTGTCATCCACCGCCTTCGCCATGCAGATATTGGAAGAGCGCGGCGAAACCAATATGCCGCATGGTCAGACATCCTTTGCCATTCTGCTGTTTCAGGATCTAGCCATCGTTCCTCTGCTGGCAATGATTCCCGTGCTTGCGCCGGGCTCTGCCCAACACGAAGCCGATCCTCTCGGCAAGTTCCTGATCGCTATCATCTGCATCGGCGCAATCGTTGCCGTTGGTCGTTATCTGCTCAACCCGCTGTTTCGCTTTATCGCCAACACAGGCGCGCGCGAGGTGATGATTGCCGCCGCCTTGTTCGTCGTGCTCGGTGCGGCAATGCTGATGCAGTTTGCCGGGCTTTCCATGGCTATGGGTGCTTTCATTGCCGGGGTGCTGCTGGCTGAATCGTCCTATCGGCACGAACTGGAAGCGGATATTGAGCCATTTCGCGGTATCTTCCTCGGCCTGTTCTTCATGGCGGTCGGGCTGTCGATTGACCTCAAAGTTATCCTTGCCGACTGGCAAATGATCCTTCTTGCTGTTCCTGTGTTCATGGCCGTCAAGGCTCTGGTCGTCTATGTGCTGGCGCGGCTTTTCCGCTGCAATCATAATGATGCGATCCGTATCGCCTTCTTCTTGCCGCAGGGCGGTGAGTTCGGTTTCGTACTGTTCACGACAGCCGCGGCGGCAGGATTACTGAGCACCTCGACAGCCTCCGAGATGATCGCCGTTGTCACATTATCCATGGCGGTCATGCCGCTATCGGTCGCACTCGGTAATCGCTTTCTCGTTGATGCGAATGCGGAAGAACAGATTGACGAGGATTTTGATGGTGCCGCCGGAGCCGATGTTCTGATGATCGGCTTTTCGCGCTATGGCCAGATTGCAGCGCAAATCCTTCTGGCTGGTGGTACGAGTGTCACACTGATCGATGCTTCTGCTGACCGCATCCGTGCCGCCTCGAAGTTTGGCTTCCGCATTTATTTCGGTGACGGCACCCGCAAGGAAGTGCTGGAGGCAGCTGGTATCCGGCAGGCGAAGATTGTCGCCGTCTGTACGCACAAGCGGGAGACCACGGACAAGATCGTTGATCTGATCCAGTCGGAATATCCTGATATCAAGCTGTTCGTGCGCTCCTATGATCGCGGCCACACGCTGAAATTGCGCGCCAAGGGCGTGCAGTATGAATTGCGTGAAACTTTCGAGTCGGGCCTGCTTTTTGGCCGCCGCACGCTGGAAGAACTCGGAACGAGCGAAGATGTGGCCTATGAGATCATGGAAGACATCCGCAGTCGCGATGAAGACCGGCTGCACATTCAGGCGTCGGAAGGGCTGATGGCGGGCAATGACCTGTTGCTGACGCGGCCAGTAACGCCGGAACCGCTGATCAAGCCAACGCGCGAATCCAAGCGTATCGATACGGAAGAGATGCTTCCAGACCCGGAACCCGCAGAATAGTCCCGTGTCGACGCTGGCAAGGCACTGATATTACCGCGCTCGGGTAAGTAGGCATACGGATTCTGATATCGCAACGCCTCAGATACAAGAGATGAATTCGCGTTCAGACAGGCGCATTCATCATGATGACCTTTGTAATCGCCGCTGCTGGTGGATTGGCATCCTTTGTCTATCGTGTATGTCGCGCACCAAGAGTTAAGCGCTTTGCCATGGCGCTGCTGTGGTATGGCATGGCACTTTTCGGAGCAGCCTTCTGGTACCTCGTTTATCTCAAGGCAATATCAATGTTTTCGTGATCAGAAAGCCGATCGCTGCCGCTATTCCTGCTCGGCGTGTTCCGTATAGGTGATGGCGGCATCAACGGCGCGCTTCAACTCGTCCTTGATACCGATTGATTCGTTCAACACCTGTTCAACCCGCAGGAAATCCAGAACGCCGAAACGGGCAACGCTGGGCCGCAGAAAGATGGCAGGTGGATCGGTGCGCAGCCGCGTGGCGATGATGGATTGCATCATCAGCTGGCTAGCGCCGAACATGGCGTCAATCGATGACGGGAATTTACGCCCGTCGCCTTCCGGGCCACCAACCACATCAATGCCGATGACGAATTTCGCCTTATCCTTGAGATGATCAAACGGCACCGGATTGTAGATGCCGCCATCAATCAGCACCCGGTCATCCCGGCGCACTGGACGAAACAATGCCGGAATGGCGGCGGAGGCGGCAATGGCGTTGAAAAGATCGCCTTCGTTGATCGGGATTTCGCGCTGGCCGTAAAAGTCGGTTGCCGTCACGCTGAGCGGTATGGGCAATTCCTCGAATGTGTCAGGGATCTGTTCCGGCAAAAAGGTCTTGAGAACCTTTTCGATGTTGAACTGGCTGAAGCGGATGCCTCCGCCGAACATTTCGCCAAAAGTCGCCGGGCGCAGACGCCAAAGGCGTGCCGCTATTTCGGCACGCCGTGACAGGGTGGCAATGGCATATTCGCGGATGTCCCGACCGGCCATGCCGGCCGCCATGCCCGCACCCATAATCGCACCGATGGAAGATCCTGAAATGGCCACCGGTTTGATGCCAAGCTCGTCCAATGCCTCGATGACATTAATATGCGCCAATCCCCTCGCCCCGCCGCCGCCAAAGGCAATAGCAAAGCTCGGCGAACTGCTGACAACACTGGTGCCAGCAGAACCGGATATATTTTCGAGATCACGCGCAATCATGGCATATCCTCAATCAGGACTGGGGCGGACCAACAATCAGAATAGCCGGTTCGGTTTCCAGCAATTTCTTCGCCGCAGCCTTTACCTGATCCAGCGTCACAGCATTGATCAGGTCTGCCCGCTTGTCGATATAGTCCCGGCCAAGATGTTCATCCTGAAGCCCGATCAGCGTGCTGGCAACGGCGGATGATGAATCCAGATTACTGATGGCGTAAGACCCGACAAGGTATTTCTTGGCTTCGACCAGTTCATCCTCCGTCGGGCCATCCTTGGCCATGCGGGCAACTTCATCCTTGATAATTTGCAAGGTTTCGCCTGCACGGTCGGAGCGGGTTGCCGTTGAAATCGTCAGCGCCGCCATATGATCGCGGCTGACCAGAGCCGAGCCGGCGGAATAGGCAAGGCCACGCTTCTCGCGAACCTCGTTGTAGATACGGGACGAAAAACTGCCGCCGCCCAGAATATGGTTCATGATAAAGGCCGGGAAGAAATCAGCATCCTGCCGCCGTACGCCCGGATAGACCATGGAAATTGATGTCTGCGGCAGGGGATAGTCGACGCGGGTTGTTTTGCCCAAGGCAAGTTTTGCGTCCTTGATGGGCTCAAGCTGCGCCTTCTCGGGCAGATTGCCAAAAACCTTGTCGAGCAAAGGAGCCAGCTGTTCGGGACTGATTGAACCGACAACACCAACGATCAGCTTGTCACGGGCAAAGACGTGGCTGTGATAGCCGACAAGATCATCACGTGTGATGGATGCCAGACTGGCTTCAGTGCCCTGCGACTGGCGACCATAGGGATGATCACCATAGAGCGCTTCGGCAAATTTGCGCCCGGCGATGGTGTTCGGATCACGTTCCGACGCCTTGATATTGGCAACAAGCTGCTGGCGAATACGATCAATCGGTGCCTGATCGAAACGCGGCTTGTTCACCGCAAGCGCCAGAAGATCAACCGCCTCATCGCGCTTATCGGCGAGCATACGCATAGAACCTGAAATACGGTCATCATCGGCACTGAAACCCATTTCAGCGCCGACATTGTCGAGCTTTTCCTGAAACGCATCTGAATTGAGATCACCGGCGCCCTCGTCAAAGAGGCCGGTCATCAGATTGGCGAGACCTTCCTTGCCTTTGGGGTCCTGCGCCGAACCGCCCTCGAAGGAAAACCGCAGGGCGATCAGCGGAACAAAATCGTCCTGCACCAGCCAGGCACGAATGCCCTTGGGTGAAACCACTTCCTTGATTTCCACCGCATAAACGGGTGCGGCGGCGAAGATAACGAAAAGGAATGCAGCAGCGATCCTGCCGAAAACGGGTGTCAACATTCTGGTCATTGGATGACTCCCTCAGTTTGCGGCTGAACAGGTGCAGCTTCACCTGTTGACGGTATTTTCTCGTCGGGTTTGCCGTCCTCCGGCATCAGGTAACTGGTGACAGAACGGGCGTCGACAAGATAGCGCTTGGCCACATCCTTGATATCCTGAACCTTTACCGCCTGAATACGATCTGGCCATTCCTGAATGTCCTTGATCGTCTGGCCTGTTGAAAGCGTCGAGCCATAGATGCGGGCCATTCCTGCCTGACTGTCACGGGCGAAGATAACGCTTTTCAAAAAGCGGTTACGCGCCTGTTCCAACTCGTCTTCTGTCACGCCGTCCTTGATGATACGGGCGATCTGCGCGTCAACACCGGCCTCGACCTGCTGCAGCGAGGCCGAACCACGCGGCGCGCCATAAACAGAGAACGTGCCGTCGTCCAGCGATCCGCCCTGATAATAGACGCCAGCACTGGCGGCGAGCCCATCCTTGACAACAAGTGCCTGATACACGCGGCTGCGCGTCGAACCACCGAGAATTTCACTCAGAAGATCAAGCGCTTCGGCTTCGCCCGGTTTGGCATTGTTATAGGACGGCACGAGCCATAATTTCTGGAAACTTGGCTGCGATACGCGCGGATCGGCCAGCGATACGGTGCGCTTGGTGTTTTGCTCCGGTTCCTGCGGCCTTATGCGTTTACCGGGTTCCGAGCGGCGTGGCACCTTGCCATAGGTCTTTTCAGCCAGCGCTTTCACTGTGTCCGCATCAACGTCACCCGAAACGACGAGCGTCGCATTATTGGGCGTATAGAATTTCTCATAGAATGCCAGAGCATCCTTGAGGTTGAGCTGCTCCATTTCGTGCAACCAGCCAATGACCGGGAACCGGTAAGGATGGTTCTGGTAAAGCGTTGCGTTGACTTCTTCAGACAAAAGCGCCGCCGGATTGGTATCAACGCGTGAACGGCGCTCTTCCAGAACAACGTCACGCTCTGTCTTCACCACCTCATCATTGAGGATGAGGTTTTCCATGCGGTCCGCCTCATAGGTCATGACCATTTCGAGCGCCTGCGGCGATACCTGCTGGAAGAAGGCCGTATAATCATAGGAGGTGAAGGCGTTTTCCTGACCGCCGATCTCGGCAACCTTGCGGGAAAATTCACCCGCCGGATAGGTCTTGGTCGCCTTGAACATCAGATGTTCAAAGAAATGCGCAATGCCCGACTTGCCGGGGTCTTCATCGGCTGATCCCACATGATACCACAGCATATGGGTGACAACGGGCGCGCGATGGTCGGGGATCACCACGACCTCAAGTCCATTTTCCAGATGGAAGGACGAGACACCGGCGCTATCGGCTTTCTGAACCTCTGCGGTCAGCTGCGCCATGGTCTGGGCATGTGTGGGAAGAATGAAACCGGCTGTCGATAATGTTCCGGCCAAAACGAATGCCGCAATCGTGCGGCCTATTACTTGCGACATCAATCTTCCTTCGCAATCCTGTTCAACAATGCAGCGGTTTAGCCGCTCAACGTGACAAATCGTATGATTGTTCCGCCATAGTGACGTTCTTCCACCACCGCGAATCGCGGATCAAGGTTGATTACGGCTTCCGCCTCTTCTTCAAGCACGAGAAGTGTGTCGGGATTGAGCCAGCCGCCCTCAAGAGCGGATTTGAAGGCACGTTCTCCAAGACCTTTGCCATAGGGCGGGTCGGCGAAGACGAGATCAAACGGCTCGATTGTCCCCGCTTCGCCAAGTTTAGCGGCATCGCGGCGGAAAATCTTGGTGTTGCCAAGCAGGCCGAAGGCTTCGACATTGGTGCGGATCAGACCGCGCCCCTCGGTCGATTCCTCGATGAACACACCATAGCGCGCACCGCGCGATATGGCTTCAAGGCCCAATGCGCCCGTCCCGGCAAAAAGATCAAGCACGCGGGTTGCTTCAAACTTTTCCGGATAATTATGCACCAGAATGTTGAAAAGGCTTTCCCGCGTCCGATCCGTGGTTGGCCGGATGGCATTGGTGTTTGGCGTTGCCAATGCCCGCCCGCGAAATTTGCCGCCGACAATGCGCATCAAATCCACGCCTACGGCTTAGGCTTGCGTGGGGGACGACCTGCACCGCCGCCAGAACCACCACTGCGCGGACCCTTCGGGCCACCATAGGGCCGATCGCCGGAGCGACCATCCTGCCTGCCTGGACCACCGCCTGCGCCATAGGGACGCCCGGAGCGCGCCGGACGTTCAGACTGTGACGATGGCTTGCCGCCATTGGCTTCGCGCTCCTTCAGCTCGGCACGCTCCCGTTTACCGACGCGCGGTGGACGGGGCGCGCGCGGACCATCGCGTGAACCCTCAGGACGGTCCGCTCCGAAGGAACGCTTCGGACGTTCGGCTCTGTCATCATCAGCACGGGGCGGGCGTGGAGAATAGCTGCGTGGCTTGTCACCACCCGCATAGGCGCCGGCCGGACGTTCACGCTGCGGGCGATCACCGGCAGGACGCGAAGAGCCTTCTTCGAAACGCCTCGGCTTGTCAGAACGGGGAGCATCCGAGTTTCTGCGCTCACCGCGTGGCTCACCTGTTTTGGCCTTGGGCTTGCCGACCGGACGCGCACCGGGCGCCATCCAGACATTGGCAGAACGCGCACGCGGCGGTAGCGGCTCCTCAGCCTTTGCACCTTTGCCTCTCGGCGCAGAAGCATCACGCGGCTTGCGCTCATCGGCGCGCGGCGCACGCGCCGGACGCTCATCACGGCCCCCACGCGCATCGCGCGAAGCGCCGGGGCGTTCGCTGCGATCCGTTGTCAGACGCGACAGGGATTCTTCGCGCTTCTCGTCCTTGGACTTGCGCGGGCCACGGCTTTTGGCAACAGGCGCACTTGAAATCCACTCGGAGGAGCGACGCGCTGGACGATCAGCAGCAGGCTGCTGCACCACCGCCTCACCTTTTACCGCATCATTGGAGAAAACATTGATAATCGGCGCTTCAAAATCAGCACCGGATTCTTCGATCAGGCGCTCGCCGAGCTGGTCACGCAGAGTGCGGCCATTCATCTCCCGCACCGAACCCTCGGGCAGATCGCTCAACTGGAACGGGCCATAGGAAATGCGGATCAGGCGATTGACCGAAAGGCCAAGCGCGCCAAGCACATTCTTGACTTCGCGGTTCTTGCCTTCGCGCAAGCCCATCATGATCCAGACATTGGAGCCCTGCTCGCGTTCCAGCGTCGCTTCAATCGCGCCATAGAACACGCCCTCAACGGCAATACCGTCTTTCAGCGTATCAAGTTTTTCCTGCGTCACGCTGCCATGGGCGCGGACACGGTAGCGGCGCAGCCAGCCGGTGGATGGCAATTCAAGCGCGCGCGACAGGCCGCCATCATTGGTCAGCAGCAGAAGGCCTTCCGTGTTGATATCAAGACGGCCGACGGACAGAACCCGCGGCATATCCTTCGGCAGCGATTCAAACACAGTCTGGCGCCCTTCCGGGTCGCGATTGGTCGTCACGAGACCCGCAGGCTTGTGATAGAGCCACAGACGGGTGCGTTCCTTTTGCGGCAATGGCTTGCCGTCAACCTCGATGCGGTCTTCGCGCTTGACGTTGATCGCGGGGCTGGCAAGCACCTTGCCATTGACCGAGATACGCCCTGCGGCGATCATCGTTTCGGCTTCGCGGCGCGAGGCTATGCCTGCGCGGGCAAGGCGCTTGGCGATACGCTCGCTGTCATCAACTGGCGCTTCTTCAAAAGATGATTTGCGCGGTCCGCGCGTCGCGGGGTCCCGCGCACCATCATCATATTTGCGCGGGGCCGGACGGCCACCACGGCCGCCATCAGCGCCCTTCTTGTCGAAGCTGCGCTTTTCAAAGGGACGTTTACCGCCCTTTCCGTCATCATTTGAACTGGTCATGGAATGTTTGCCTTTCAGCGGGGCTAACTACCAGCTATGACGGCAGCTTGCGAGTAAATTCTGGACAATGAGTGCAGCGTGAACCAAAAAACTGATCCTATGGGACCTATGGACCTTGCATTGGCCGAGGCAAGAGCCGCGGCAAAGCGTGGTGAAGTGCCTGTTGGCGCTGTTCTGGTGAAGGACGGCAAGGTACTTGCGCAGGCAGGAAATCGCACGCGCGAACTTAATGATCCAACGGCTCATGCCGAGGTTCTTGTCATCCGGGCCGCTTGCACAATGCTCGATGATGAACGGCTGACGGGTTGCGATCTTTATGTGACGCTTGAACCCTGCACCATGTGCGCTGCGGCGATTTCCTTCGCCCGCATCCGGCGTTTGTATTATGGCGCGCAGGATATGAAGGGCGGCGGCGTGGAAAATGGCGCACGGTTTTTTGCGCAACCAACCTGTCATCATGCGCCGGAGGTCTATTCCGGCTTCCAGGAACAGGAAGCCGAAATTATCCTCAAGGAATTCTTCCGCGCCAGACGGCTTTAGTTGTCAGCGCGTATTCTTGCAGAAAAGTCTTCAGCCTTGTCGGCGTCCATAGCGCGCTGGTTGATTGATGCGGCCTGAATGACCTGCTCAAGCGGCTTGCTCCTGTCTATGGCGCCAAGATCGTACAAATAACCGGGCAGATATCCCGATAAAATAACGCGGTAATCAACCGGTAGACCAGGCGTGATGGCCCTGATCATATCGAAAATCACCGTTGTGCAATTGGCCGTTACTGTATTGTAGAACTGTGCCGCTTTTGACAGTCGGTTTCCGGTATCCAGATAGGACAGAAACAGCGCCTGACGCATTTCCGGTGTCATGTTGATCCGGTAACGATAGACATCTTCCTTACGGATATTGGTGCGCACGCGGATAATATCGCGCTCATCGGCAGCGATCATCGCTAGTTCAAATTCCTTGAAGAAGCCGCCCACTTCGGAAAACTGCTCGTGACGTTCTTTGCGGATTTCGGCAGAGAACACGACATGCTCGCCATCGGTAAAACCAAAACTCACCAGCGTATGGGCAATGGCCGGGCTCGACCAGTACGATAAGAATACGTCGACCGAATCCAGTTTCTCCAGATCGTAGGAGCGGACCTCCCAGCGCGGTGTGTAATCCGTTGCGCTGCGCCATTCAAAATTGCGGATATTGGCCAGAGTGACATGATTACCGCTGAGTGTGCCTGTCACCGTCTGCGCCACGTCATCAGCCCAGATGCGATTGAGCGATGGCGTGATTGTGCTCCACCAGAACAGCAAGGCAGCCATAACCGGTATAAGCACAGCCAAGGCACGGCGGACGCGTCCGGTCACTTCAAGCCAGAGAACGACAAGGCCGATAATGATCCAGACGGCAACCAGACCGGCGACACCGGGAAGGCCGAATGGCAGTTGATACCAGAGAGCAAGCCCGCCCCAAACAAAGGCAAAGACTGTCAGGAGAATGAGAACAATCAACGCGGGGATACGTAAAAGGCGCAAGATCCATGATCCTCAACTGACAGAGACACTGCGATATTCCCGGTACATCAAGGCAAAGGCAAGACGCTTTACATTGCCGAAAAAAGAAAGGCTCCCTGAAGGAGCCTTTCGAATGTCGCAAAATATTCCGGATCAATTCCAGGGAATGAGGTTCTTGAAGCTGAAGCCCTTATCCTTGCGGGCAGCGGCCTTGCGATCGCGTTCCTTCTTGGCTTCGTCTTCACCCAGCTCATCAGTCGCCGCTGTTGCTGCTGGCGCACGATACTCCAGCGGCGGCTCGCTCAGATAACGGCGGGTTTTTGGTGAACCGGCGGTAGAGGCAAGACGACGCGCGCGGAATTCAGCAGATTGCGTCTTGGCCGACACGCCTGATGGCGGCGGGTTCCTGTCGTTGAAGAAACCATGTTCACCCGTATCAACCGATTTGGCGGCAGGCACATCATTTTCGATCTGCGGGACATAGTTGGGGTTGTTCTGGTTAGCGGTCGCCTCATCACGCAAGCGCTTGCGGCGCGCTTCCGGCGATTCCGGCCAGTTGGCACTATTGGCTGCCATGGCATTGTCCTGCGGCGCAGGCAATTGCCCCGGCTTGCCAACGACAGGGCGAACCAGATCAGGGCGTGGATTGTAGGTAATCGAATCTTTTTTCTTGGGCCCAAACGAAGCGATATTGGAAACGTCATCCAACAACTGGCTACCGGCTGTTTTGTTCGTCCCGTAAGTTGGCGACGAAGCACATCCGGCCAACGTCAACGCCGCAAGCATTGCACCAAGAACTGTAATACGTCCGTTCAAATCCATACTCGCCACTTTCGCCCCAAGCTCATATTGCCGACTCAGCCGATTCAATAGGCCCGTTCCATGCCCTGCCTGTTAAATCAGGCAACTCAATGGCAAGCCTTTTACATGAGGCCCGTCCCAATAAGCAAGCCGATGCAAGCTTTTGTTAAGCAAAATGCGGATCATCCAGTGAATGATCCGCCTTTATACACCTAAATGGCGAGTTTGCCGAGTTTTGCCAATTCATGCAAAGCAGCGGCATCTCGGGCCGAAACGTCAGGATAGGCCGGATCTGAGCCAACATCATGGGTATAACGCCATGAACGGGCACATTTCGTGCCGGTTGCACGCTCGGAAACAACAGCCACACCTTTTACATCATCGGCAACAAAGGCCCCGGAAGGAGCCGCCTCACCTTTGATCGTGATGGCACTGGTGATGCAGATCTCGGCCATATCCAGATCTGAAACAGCGCCAAACAATTCCGGATCGGTGACATAAACCACCGGCGCGGCCTCCAGCGATGAACCAATGCGCTTGTCGGCACGCTCCAGTTCCAATGCACCGGTAACTGCACGGCGAACTTCCCGCACCTTGCGCCACTTTTCAGCCAAGGCGTCATTCTTCCACTCGGCAGGCGTTGCACGAAACTGTTCAAGATGCACGGATTTTGCCGTTGGATATTGATCCAGCCATGCTTCTTCGGTCGTGAATGGCAACATCGGCGCAAGCCATGTCACGAGACGGTCGAAGAGATGGCGCACAACCTGCAGTGAAGCGCGGCGCTTCACACTTGAAGGCGCATCGCAATAGAGTGCATCCTTGCGGATATCGAAGTAGAACGCCGACAATTCGACGTTCATGAAATCGATCAGCGAGCGGGTGATGCGCTTGAATTCGAAGGCATCATAGCTTGAACGGACCAGTTCATCGAGTTCAGCGAGGCGATGCAGCATCAGCTTTTCAAGTTCCGGCATATCCGCATAGGCAATCTCATCACCGGCATCATGGGCCAGTGTGCCAAGCATCCAGCGGATGGTGTTGCGCAGCTTGCGGTAGGAATCGATGTTCGTCTGGATGATATTCTTGCCGAGACGCTGATCTTCCCAATAATCCGTGGTCATGACCCAGAGGCGCAGGATATCGGCGCCTGAATCCTTGATCACATCCTGCGGCGTCACCGTATTGCCGAGGGATTTCGACATTTTGCGGCCCTCCTCATCCATAGTAAACCCATGGGTGACAAGGGTGTTGTAAGGCGCACGGCCGCGGGTGCCGCAGCTTTCCAGCAACGAAGAGTGGAACCAGCCGCGATGCTGGTCGGAGCCTTCGAGATAAACGTCGGCAGGCCATTTCAGATCAGGACGATCTTCCAGCGTGAAAACATGGGTCGAACCTGAATCGAACCACACATCGAGAATGTCGCGTACCTGCACCCAAGGCTCGTTCGCCTTTTCGCCAAGGAAACGCTCGCGCGCGCCTTCGGCAAACCACGCGTCGGCACCTTCCTGCTCGAAAGCTTCAAGAATGCGGGCATTGACGGCATCGTCTTTCAGAACATTGCCGTTCTCATCGGCAAAGACACAGATCGGCACGCCCCACGCACGTTGGCGGGAGAGTACCCAATCGGGACGATCTTCAATCATGGCACGCAAACGGTTCTGACCGCCAGCGGGCACAAAACGTGTCTCGTCGATGGCAGCAAGGGCACGGGAGCGCAATGTGGTCTGATCGCCGAGGTCCTTGTCCATATAGACGAACCATTGCGGTGTATTGCGGAAGATCACCGGCTTTTTGGACCGCCATGAATGCGGGTAGCTGTGCTTCAGCCTACCGCGGGCAAACAGGGCACCGCGCGCGATAAGCTCGTCGATGACGGCTTTGTTGGCATCGCCCTTCTTGCCGTTGTCATCGATGACACGCGCAGCGCCGCCTTCGCGGTCAGGGCCAAGCCCCGGCGCGTCCTTGGTGTAGAATCCGGCATCATCGACGGTGAACGGGATCGCTGCAGAAATTCCGCGCGCTTCCAGTTCGCGGGCGGCATCGGTCCATGCATCGAAATCCTCGCGGCCATGGCCGGGAGCTGTATGAACGAAGCCCGTACCAGCGTCATCAGTGACGTGATCGCCAGCAACCATGGGAACCACAAATTCATAGCCACCACCCAGTCCCTTGAAAGGATGCACAAGCGTCATTGCGGCAAATTCATCTGCCGAAATTGCCCTGATCCGCTTAAAGGTCAGTTTGGCTTTAACAGCGGATTCTTCAGCAAGCGCATCGGCGAAGATAAGCTTTTCGCCGGGGCGTGGTCCGAAATCGTTCTCAGCGGTTTCAACTTCATAGAGACCATAGGCGATGCGCGGCGAGTAGCTGACCGCACGATTGCCGGGGATGGTCCATGGCGTCGTCGTCCAGATAACCACATGTGCGGATTTGAGATCATCCGCACCGGTGGAGACCGGGAATTTCACCCAGATCGTGTCGCTCTCATAGTCCTGATACTCGACTTCGGCTTCAGCCAGCGCGGTACGCTCGACAACCGACCACATAACCGGCTTCGAACCGCGATAAAGCTGGCCCGACATGGCAAATTTCAAAAGTTCGCCAGCAATGCGGCTTTCGGCGTGAAAGGCCATCGTCGTATAGGGGTTGTCGAAATCACCTTCAATGCCAAGACGCTTGAACTCGGCGGATTGGATCTTGATCCAGTTGGTGGCGAACTCACGGCATTCCTTGCGGAATTCGTTGATCGGCACCTCGTCCTTATCCTTGCCCTTGGCGCGATACTGTTCCTCAATCTTCCATTCGATCGGCAGACCGTGGCAATCCCAGCCCGGCACATAATTGGAATTGAACCCGCGCATCTGGAACGAGCGGGTGATGACATCCTTGAGGATCTTGTTCAGCGCATGGCCGATATGGATGTTGCCGTTGGCATAGGGGGGGCCGTCATGCAGGACGTAAAGCGGACGATCTTTCGCATCCTCCCGCAGCTTCCTGTAGAGGTCCATGTCGCCCCAGCGCTTGACAAATTCCGGCTCCTTGGCGGGCAGGCCCGCACGCATCGGAAAGTCGGTCTGCGGCAAATAAAGTGTCTTCGAATAGTCGAGTGGCTTGGACGTGTCGGTCATTTTTCCAGCTTGTGAACAGGCCCGCGCGTGATCGCAGCAGGCTAAGATGTGACGAAAATCAAAAAAGAGCGCAATGGCGCATCCGGAAAACCCGGACCTTCCGCACCCGCAAGCCTAGGCTTCAGGCAAACCGGAAGGCCGGGCCAGTAATTCGTGGTGTCTGAAGTGGGATGGAGCGCGCAAGCGTCCAGGAAACAGTTTTCATGAGCGCGCTTTTAGCAATCACTGCTTCCAGAATAAAGGGGCTGACGCAATAAACTTCGCATCAGCCCCAAATCCGCATCAAAGTGCGAAATCGAAACGGTAGGTTGCCTGAAGGCCGAAGGTGGCCTGATTGGCTGAACCGCGCTCCTTGACAATACTGGAATCCGATGCCGGGCCCATCAGGCGGCTATATTCCGCATAGGCGCTGGTTTCGATCTTGTCGGTGGTTTTCCAGGTGATCTGTCCACCGACACCAAGCGATTTCAAACCACCGCCACTTGGCTTGTAGGACGACAGACCGGATGCAACGGCTTCTGTCGGATTTATCCCGTAATATTGCTGGAAATAGTCCTTTGAGGCGAGCGTGGCGCGGGGACCGGCGGAAACACGAACCGTAGGCGTCAGATCGGTAAAGGCATCAATGGCAAAGTCGGCAACGACGCCATCATGCGAACCGATGCCCCGGCGCACTTCAACACGGCCACGAATATTGTCTGTCGGATAGAATTCGGCAAAGCCACCGAGTTCAACGCCCCAATCAACATCATGCACACCCTTGAGGTGCGCATCGCCACTGTCACGTCCGGTGATCAGCTTGCCGGTGATACCGGTGCGGAAGACGCCTGTATCGATAAGGCCAATCGATGCATTGTCATTCAGAGAGCTGAACCGCGCGGCGGCTCCGGCGCGTCCAAGAGAAATAACCGGCGCTGCACGCAGGAGATAATCATTGGCACCTTCATAACGCGGGGCGATGAACCCCTTTGCGCCGAGTGTCAGATACCAGTCACCGGACCACCAATGCTGGCGCGGGGCCGCAGCGGTCTGTGTCTGCTGACCGTCCGAATAATATTCATCGGCAGAACCTGGGGCGACACCGGCAAGAACAAGGGCGCCCGAAAGAGCAGCGATGAAACGAATATGCATGAAGTCACTCCAACAATTTCGCCTGGGAGGGCGGCAGATTTGAAAGCGACGCTACCCAAAGATAGATAAAATTGGATTTATTCTTATGGTAAACAATTTACCGTTTCATTGAAAGTTAAGCGTGTCATCCAATGGAGACAGCGGCTTGACACCCTGTAACAGACCGCGCGCCTCTTCCTCATCGCGTCTGATCTGCTGCATCATCGGCTCAAGTCCATCAAACTTTTCTTCGCCGCGCAGATAGGAGAAAAATGAAACCTCGCAGATTTCGCCATAGAGATCACCGGTGAAATCAAACACATAGGTTTCAAGCAACGGCTCGCCATCCGTATCAACGGTCGGTCTGCGGCCAAAACTCGCCACACCGTCATAAAGCGCTCCATCAGCACGCCGAAATCGCACGGCATAAATGCCTTCCTTCAAATGCGTCTCGGGAGGCAGAACCATATTGGCAGTGGGAAAGCCGATTGTCCGGCCAAGCTCTTTGCCATGGATTACCTCGGCGCGAATCCGGTGGCGATATCCAAGAAGCCCTGACGCTTCGACAATTTCGCCTGCCCCCAGAAGTTCGCGAATGCGGCTGGATGAAATCGCCTGCCCGCCTTCATCGCGGAAGGCATCAACGAGCGTTACCTGAAAGCCGCGCTTTTCTCCGGCATCCATCAGGAATGCCGGGCCGCCCTGACGTCCTTTGCCGAAGTGAAAATCAAAACCTGCAACGATGCGGCTGGCACCAAGACCGGCAACAAGGATTTCGTCCACAAACACATCAGCGGTAAGCTGCGAGAAATCGCGGGTGAAGTGACATTCCACCACCGCATCAAATCCGAGCGCTTCCAGTATGGAGGCTTTTTCAGCGGCGGGCGTCAGCCGGTCAACAGGCTGATCAGGCACAAAGACACTGCGCGGATGCGGTTCAAAGGTCAGAACCAGCGAAGGCTTGCCTGCCGCGTGAGCGGCATCGAGCGCCCGGCCCAGAACAGCCTGATGACCCCGATGCACACCATCAAAATTACCGATCGCCACCACCGCACCCCTCAGATGCTCCGGCAGATGAGAAGGGTCTGTCAGGCGTAGAATCGGCATGATGCATTTACCTCAGGCGAGAGCCGGCATGGTGGCAACGGGATTGCTGCCATGCTTTTTGAGAAAGGCGAGCAGCTTTTCCAGATCAAATAGGCCGCCCATCACATAATCGCCAGCGTGAATGCCGCCGGAGATGTACAGCACGTCGATCCCGAAGAGATCAGCACCCTTCACATCTGTGAGCATGCCATCGCCAATAGCAAGCACGCGCGACAGGTCAACCGGCTTGCCGCGCACCGCTTCGGCAGCGGCGATTGCTGCTTCGTAAATGGGGCGATGCGGCTTTCCGGCAATCAATGTCCGCCCGCCAAGCTGTCCATAATCGCGCGCCAAAGCACCCGCACACCAGATCAGCCGGTCTCCGCGTTCCACGACAATGTCAGGATTGGCGCAGATGAAAGGCAGATTGCGCGAGCGAAAGCGCGTGAGCATATCTACATAATCTTCAGGGCCTTCGGAATCATCATCGAAAAAGCCGGTGCAGACAACAACATCCGCTTCGCGCTCTTCGGTAAGCTCGACATCAAGCCCCTCATAAAGGGTCTCATCGCGCTCCGGCCCCAGATGAAACACGCGGCGCGGCGCATTGCGGATCAATTCGCGCGTCACATCGCCTGAGGTAACGATGCGGTCATAGGCGGATTTCGGTACGCCAAGCATTTCGATCTGCTGGGCAACACCAGCAAAGGGGCGCGGCGCATTGGTGATCAGAATGACAGTCTGGCCGTTTTCACGGGCGCGCTGCAAGGCGCTGGAAGCTGCGGCAAAAGAATCAATGCCATTATGCAAAACACCCCAGACGTCACACAGGAGAACATCATAACGGTCCTTGAGCGCATCGAGACGCTGCAGATGTAGCATATCGGTCATGCCGATCCTTTCAGATTGCCGGAGCGAACTAAGATGGCATCGCTTAGCCGATAGCGGCAATCGTGTCACCTGTGATTGTCGTTGGGGATGACAGGGATCAGGCGGCCGCCAAGTCCAAACCGCGACTTGCAAGACGGGTGCCGCATTCGCTGAGCACATCAACCAATGTCCTCAAACGTTGCCCCTCTTCCGTCAGGCTGTACTCGACACGCACCGGAACTTGCGGAAAGACCGTGCGCGTGACGTAGCCAGCCTCTTCAAGGGCACGCAGATCAAGTGTGAGCATGCGTTGCGAAATCTTTGGCATGTCGCGGCGCAGATCGCTGAAACGTTTCGTTCCTTCAAGCAGATAATAGATGAGGAGGATGCGCCAGCGCCCGCCCAGCGCCAGCATGGCATTTTCCACGGGGCATTTGGAAACCAGATCTTTCATCGTTGGTACCATCATCGAATGTTGGTATAAAATATGTACCAACATTACATTTTTGTGCCTTCTTTACAATAGTTACCGGCATTGCCATCTTGCATTTCACCGCGGTCAGACATTCAAAAATGAGGAAATGAAAATGGAACCTGTATTGTTTTACGGCGTGCCGCATGGCTGCTCTTTCGGATCGATTGTTGCACTGGAATGGCTTGGCCAACCCTATCGTCTCGCCCGCATCGACATGCTGGCAAAATCGAAGAGTGACGTCTATCGGCGCGTGAACACCATGCACCAGACACCGACGCTGCTACTGGAAAATGGCGCCAGCCTTAGCGAAAGCCTTGCCATTCTCCAGAACATTGCCGGACGGGATTTGTATAAGAAACTGGGTTTTGCCCAAGGCACAGAGGCCTATGACAAACTCAACCAGATGCTGGCTTATCTGCACACCAGCTTTCATTCGGCTTTTGCCCCAGCCTGGGCCGCCTACAAATTGCAGGAAGGTGATCCGGCGATCAAAATACTGCGTGATCTGGCAAAGCAGAAGGCAGCGGCAGGTTACGCTTATCTCCAGTCTCATCTGCAAGGCAAAGACTGGCTCGTCGCCGGCAACAGGACAATTGCCGATGCCTATCTGATCGGCATTGCCCGTTGGGGCGAAGATCTTGGACTGTTTGATCTCAAGGCTGATTACCCTGAGCTTTACAACTATCTGCAGAAGTTTGAAGCCGACAAGGCGGTGATCTTTGCCCATGCCATCGAGGATGGAAACCCTGCCGAGACAAGCGGCAAGTTCCTTGGCCATGTGACACTTGACGAGGTCGGAACACGGCTTGCTGCCTGATCCCGCTTTCTGAAAATTCCATCGGGCAAGTGCCCGGTGGATTGAATAAACTGGTCCGGTATGAGCGATTGACAACAAACATATGAATATGTATTGATATGTTTGTTGCCATCAACCATACGAGCCAGAACCATGTCCCAATCGCATGAGGGTCACGACCACGCGCCCAAGATAACCAACGACAATCAGCGCAAGGTGCTGATCGCCTTTATCATCACCTTTACCTATATGGTCGTCGAGGTGATCGGCGGGCTAATGTCCGGTTCACTGGCCCTGATTGCCGATGCCGGGCATATGCTGACGGATGCGGGGGCGCTTGCCCTGTCCTATTCGGCGTTTCGTTTTGGCCAGCGTGCTGCTGATCAAAACCGTACCTTTGGCTATCTGCGCTTTGAGGTCATTGCAGGACTTGTCAATGCGCTCGCGCTTTTCGCCATTGTTATCTGGATCGCCATCGAAGCTATCGACCGCTTCCGCACACCCGGCGAGATTCTGGCTGGCCCAATGTTCCTCGTGGCCATTGTCGGGCTGCTCATCAATATGCTGGTGTTCTGGATTCTGACGCGCGGCGACAAGGAACACGTCAATATCAAAGGCGCCGTGCTGCATGTGATGGGTGATCTTCTGGGTTCAGTCGGTGCCATCAGCGCGGCCATCATCATCTACTTTACTGGCTGGACGCCAATCGATCCCATTCTCTCCATTCTGGTTTCCGTGTTGATCCTGCGCAGCGCCTGGGCCCTGTTGCGCAATTCCCTGCATATCCTGCTGGAAGGCGCACCTGAAAATGCCAAGCCGGAGGAAATCCAGAACTATCTGATGAGTGCTGTCACCGGACTTGCCGCCGTGCGGCATGTGCATGTGTGGCTCATCACGTCAGGCAAGGCTCTGGCCACCCTGCATGTCCAGCCAAAGGACGGAACCGATCCGCGGCTTCTGGTTAAGACCGTCGAAGCGGAACTGGCCAAGCGTTTTGATATCCAGCACGCAACCATTGCCATCGACTGGCCTGACAGCCCAAGCGATGACTGCACCATGGGCGAAAAGCCCGGGGAACATACGGATCACGATCACGCAGATCACAGCGAGACAGGCGATCATACCAATCATGACCACGATCATACGGGGCACAAACATTGATGACCCTCGACCTGCCCTCGGATTCCGACACCGCCACACTGGCCGAAACCTTTAGACTGCTTGGAGACCCGACACGCCTGCGTATCCTGTTCTTCTGTCTTGAAGCGCCGCGATCCGTGGGCGATATCGCGGAAAGTCTTCAATTGTCCCAATCGCTCGTCAGCCATCACCTGCGGCTGTTGCGCGGTGCCCGCCTCGTGCGCGGCAACCGGCTTGCCAAGCAAATTTTCTATGAACTTTCAGACAAGCATGTCAGCGGGATGCTGGCGGATATGGCTCATCATGTGCGCGAGGACGACTAAAGACTACTGACAAAAACCGGCAGCATTGTCATATCGGCCATAAAAGTTTTGCATTAGTCTGGCGAGATTGTTCCTCCCAAGCACGTTTCGCCCATGCAATTCATCACACTGCTCCGCCGACGTTCGATCGGTCTGCTCTGGTCGGGTCTGGCACTGTCTGCCATTGGTGATCAGCTCTATACGGTCGCACTGAGCTGGATCGCCGTCGATATTTTCGGCCCCTCCGCCGGCTATATAACGGCGGTCAAATCGGCCATCATCCTTGCCGTCCTGTTTTTTGGCGGTGCCATGTCGGATGGATGGGACCGGCGGCGCACGATGATCGGCGCGGATCTTTGCCGCTTTGCTGCCCTTGTGCTTGTTGTCGTGGTCTGGATGGTCGAGGGCAAACCGGATGCATGGGTGCTGGCGCTCGCCGTCGCTGTTCTTGCTGCTGGCGAGGCCCTGTTTTTGCCAGCGTTGCAGACAATCCTCCCGCAATTGATCGCCAATGAACCGGGTTTGCTGGCGGGTACCAATGCGCTGCTTGATGCGACCAACCGGCTCGCACGTTTGCTTGGCCCCGGATTGATTGCTCTTGCGGGCGCGATTATCGCGCCCATTCACTTTTTCACGGCCAATGCCGTGAGCTTTCTCTTATCCGCCGCCGCAATAGCAGCCTTACCGCTCTCAGCCTCCCAACCGGCCCTACCCGTCAGCACTGAACGAAGACACCCCTTCGCCAGCCTCCTATATGGCCATCGCGCGATGCATCGGGAACCGCTGCTCGGCTTCCTGCTCGATAGCAATGCCTTCATTGGCGGCGCATGGTATGTGGCATTCTTCCTTGCCGTTCCGTTGATCATCTCCAGCCAGTTCGATGCATCGCTGACAACAGGCTTCGGGCTTTATGGTCTTGTCATTGCGGCATTCGGCGTGAGCAACCTCATTGCCAATCTCATTGTCGGCAACCGTCCCATGCCCGAGCAACCGGCACGCATGATTTTTATGGGCGTATCGGCAACCGGCACTGGCATCCTGCTGATGGCTTTGGCCACTCTTGCACCCATGCCGGATCATTGGCGTTTGACTGCCTTCGTCCTTGCATCGGGCCTGTCCGGCTTTGGCGGCCCCTTTAAGGATGTTGCCTTTGCAACACTGCGCCAGACGCTGCTGCCATCTGCCGATATTGCACCGGCAACGCGCGCCTATATCGTCACCACCCATGTCGGCATGCTCTTCGGCATGCTGGTTGCCCCAATGGTTAGCAACAGCATCAGTCCAAGCGATCTCCTGCTGATCTGTGGCGGCGTCTATCTTGCCGTTGCCTGCACCGGATGGCTGCGCTTCGTGCGATAAAACGGGCAGAGCACCGCCCTGCCCGCTTTCTCTTAGAAACCCGACAGGACGATTTTGCCGCGTGCTCGACCGCTTTCGATCAAAGCATGGGCCTTCTTCAGATTGGCTGCGGAAATCGTGCCGAGATCGTCAGCGAGCGTAGTGCGGATCGTTCCGGCATCCACCAGTTCCGACACTTTGTTCAAGAGGCGGTGCTGTTCTTCAATATCAGCCGTATTGAAGTACGAGCGGGTGAACATCAATTCCCAATGTACCGAAACACTCTTCCATTTGAACGGCACAATGTCATAGGTCTTGGGATCATCGATCAGACCGAACCGGCCTTGCGGGGCTATCAGCGCGGCGATATCGGCATGATGTGTAGCCGAATTCGTTGTTGAAAAGACAAATGCCGGAGCGCCGATCCCCAGTGCCTCGACTTGTGCCGCAATCGGTTTCGAATGATCGATGACGTGATGAGCGCCCAGTTCCTCAACCCATTTCTTTGTCTCCGGGCGTGAAGCCGTGGCGATGACAGTCAGGTTGGTCAGTTGCCGCGCAAGCTGGACGGCAATGGACCCCACGCCGCCAGCACCGCCAATTATGAGAATGGCATTGGCTGCGCCGGGAACCGGAGTATCGATATGAAGCCGGTCAAACAGCATTTCCCATGCGGTAACAGATGTCAGCGGAAGAGCTGCCGCTGCGCTGAAATCGAGAGTTTTCGGCTTTCTTCCGGCAATGCGCTCATCGATCAGATGAAACTGGGCATTGGTTCCGGACCGATCGAAAGCTCCGGCATAAAACACTTCGTCACCGACTTTGAAATTTTTGACATCCGGCCCAATGGCGGCAACTACACCAGCCGCGTCCCAGCCGAGAACCTTGGGTTGGCCCGCTTCCGGCTGCATGCCAGCACGGATTTTCGTATCCACCGGATTGACCGATACGGCTTTCACTTCAACCAGAAGATCGCGCCCCTTTGCTTCAGGCTTGGGCAGATCAATATCGACAAGGGATGTTTCCGCAGTGATTGGCTGTGGTTCGTAATAGGCAACGGCACGCATAGGCATTCTCCAGATAAGTTGACGCTGTTCAAATGCGCGCTATGTTTGATAAGTGCAAGAATGCACAAAAATTGCATATAGTGTCATAAAGGATACCGTGATGCCGCGGGTACGCCATACGAATTTTGATTGCGCTCCGGGTTGTCCCGTCGAGGGAACGCTCAATCTGATCGGCGGCAAATGGAAAGGAATGATCCTGTTCCACCTTATGTCAGGCACATTGCGTTTCAACGAAATCCGCCGCCATTTGAACAGCGTGACACAGCGGATGCTGACCAACCAGTTGCGCGAGCTGGAAGCCGATGGCTTCATCACACGCAAGGTCTATGCGCAGGTGCCGCCCAAGGTGGAATACTCGCTCACGGATCACGGGCGCAGCCTTGAACCGATCATTTCCGCCCTCAAGGTCTGGGGTGATACGCACCTTCGCTCGGCAGCCGCCAAGGATGCAGCTGCCCGCCAGGCGGCTTAAACACCCCCACGTCATCATTGGTTCACAATTATATGGAATGATTTTTATGCTGGTCTGAGGACCTGTAACCACGTGGTTTTTGCCACTTCGCCAAAAAATTTGGCGAACCTCTCCCTTGACTCTTCCAAGACCTCCCACTATCTCCGAGCCCAGTTAGCACTCGTCAATGGGGAGTGCTAATAACGTGAACGTTCACCCGTTCGCGAAACCGTTTTGACACCAACATCAAGGGTTCTAACCATGGCCAAGACCAAGTTCCGCCCGCTTCACGACCGCGTCGTCGTACGCCGGATCGAATCTGAAGCAAAGACTGCAGGCGGCATCATCATTCCGGATACTGCCAAGGAAAAGCCACAGGAAGGCGAAATCGTCTCCGTAGGCACTGGCGCTCGTGACGAAGCTGGCAAGCTCATCCCGCTCGATGTCAAGGCTGGCGACCACATCCTGTTCGGCAAGTGGTCCGGCACGGAAGTCAAGATCGGCGGCGAAGACCTGCTGATCATGAAAGAATCCGACATTCTGGGCATCCTCGGCTAATCAGCCGGTTTTCCCTTTAATCAACAAATTTCGATCAAACCGGGTTTAATCCCAGGAGAGATAAAATGGCTGCCAAAGAAGTAAAATTCGGCCGCGACGCGCGTGAGCGTATGCTGCGCGGTGTCAACATCCTTGCTGACGCTGTCAAGGTAACGCTCGGCCCGAAAGGCCGCAACGTTGTTATCGACAAGTCCTTCGGCGCTCCGCGCATCACCAAGGACGGCGTAACTGTTGCCAAGGAAATCGAACTTGAAGACAAGTTCGAAAACATGGGTGCACAGATGGTCCGTGAAGTCGCTTCGAAGACGAACGACATTGCCGGTGACGGCACCACGACCGCTACTGTTCTGGCTCAGGCTATCGTTCAGGAAGGCGGCAAAGCTGTTGCTGCCGGCATGAACCCGATGGACCTGAAGCGCGGCATCGATCTTGCTGTTGCAGAAGTCGTCAAGCAGCTCGGCAAGAGCGCCAAGAAGATCAAGACTTCGGAAGAAGTTGCGCAGGTTGGCACGATCTCTGCCAATGGCGAGACTGAAATCGGCGAAATGATTGCCAAGGCAATGCAGAAGGTCGGCAACGAAGGTGTTATCACCGTTGAAGAAGCCAAGACCGCTGACACCGAACTCGAAGTCGTTGAAGGCATGCAGTTCGACCGCGGCTACCTCAGCCCATACTTCGTCACCAACCCTGAAAAGATGGTTGCTGACCTCGAAGACGCCTACATCCTTCTCCACGAGAAGAAGCTTTCGAACCTTCAGGCTCTCCTGCCTGTACTCGAAGCTGTTGTTCAGACCTCCAAGCCACTCGTCATCATTTCTGAAGACGTAGAAGGCGAAGCACTTGCTACGCTCGTCGTCAACAAGCTGCGCGGCGGCCTGAAGATTGCTGCTGTCAAGGCTCCTGGCTTCGGCGATCGCCGCAAGGCCATGCTCGAAGACATCGCGATCCTCACCGGTGGTCAGGTTATTTCCGAAGATCTCGGCATCAAGCTCGAAAGCGTTACGCTCGACATGCTCGGCCGCGCCAAGAAGGTGTCGATCACCAAGGAAAACACCACGATCGTTGACGGTCATGGCAAGAAGGGCGAAATCAACGCCCGCGTCGGCCAGATCAAGCAGCAGATCGACGAAACCACTTCCGACTACGACCGTGAGAAGCTGCAGGAACGTCTTGCCAAGCTCGCTGGCGGTGTTGCCGTTATCCGCGTTGGCGGTGCAACGGAAGTTGAAGTGAAGGAAAAGAAGGACCGCGTTGACGACGCTCTGAACGCAACACGCGCTGCTGTTGAAGAAGGCATCGTTCCTGGCGGTGGTGTTGCCCTGCTCCGCGCTTCGGCAAACCTGACGCTCAAGGGTGCAAACACCGATCAGGACGCTGGCATCAACATCGTTCGTCGCGCTCTGCAGGCTCCGGCTCGCCAGATCGCTACCAACGCAGGTGACGAAGCTTCCATCGTTGTTGGCAAGATCCTTGACAACAAGAAGGAAACCTACGGCTACAACGCGGCCAATGGCGAATATGGTGATCTGATCGCTCTCGGCATTGTCGATCCGGTCAAGGTTGTTCGTACAGCCCTGCAGGACGCTGCATCGGTTGCCGGCCTTCTCGTCACCACCGAAGCCATGATCACCGAAGCTCCGAAGAAGGACAACGGTGCGGCTCCCCAGATGCCAGGCGGCGGTATGGGCGGCATGGGCGGTATGGACTTCTAATCAGTCCAACCCTGATACATACGGAAAAGGCGGGCTTCGGCCCGCCTTTTTTGTTGCGTAAATATCGCATCGGCCAGTGACTGACCGTGTGACCGCAAAAAATCTATTCGGCTGCTTCAGCGAAGTTGGCGGCAATTTCAGCACCATGTCCAGTATCGAAACGGGCACGCGCATTGGCGATACGGTGTTCGTTCTGAATGGCAAAGTCGGCAAGTCCGCGAACCGGCACGAGCAATTCGCGGCCAAGCTCCGTCAGTTCGTAATCAACGCGTGGCGGAATGGTTGGATAAACCGTGCGCGTGACAAAGCCATCACGCTCAAGCCCGCGCAGTGTGCTGGTCAGCATCTTTTGCGAAATACCGTTAATGGTTCGCTTCAATTCATTAAAGCGCATTGAACCATTGCCCAGATAGTTGATAACCAGCACGGTCCATTTGTCTCCGACACGGGCCAGAATGTGATTCACCGCCGTGCAGGCAGAGGTTACTTGAAAGTGCTTCGGTTTCAAAAAAGTGCCTCCTTGCGGGTATTTTCAACAGTCACTTATATAGCGCCAGTAACCAATAGTTACCATAGCAAAAACCTGAGGAATTCTGAATATGACGAAACTGAAAATCGGTGTCATTGTTGGCAGCACGCGGATTGGCCGCTTTGCCGAGTTCCCGGCGAAATGGATCGCCGACGTTGCCGGTACACGCAGCGATGTCGAAGTCGAGATTCTTGACCTGATCGACTATCCGATGGCGTTTTTCGGCGAAGAACGCGCCACCACCGAGCAATCGGAAACCGCTGAGCGCTGGAAGAAGAAGCTGCGCGAATTCGACGCCTATATCTTCACCGTTGCGGAATACAACCACGCGCCAACAGCTGTTTTGAAGAACGCCATCGATCTTGGTGATTTCATCCACAAGCCGGTCGGTTTTGTCGGTTATGGCGGCGTCGGTGGTGCGCGCGCTATCGAACATCTTCGCGGAATTTTCGTGGAAATGAGCGCCGCCTCGGTCAAGACAGGTATTCACATCTCCTTCCCTGAATATCTGACTGTCGTCAAAGGCGAGAAGAAGCTCAGCGACTATGGTCATCTGAACGAAGCTGCCACCAATCAGCTCGACCAGCTGGTCTGGTGGGGCAAGGCGCTGAAATCAGCCCGCACCGCCTAAATTCCAGGGGTGGCCGTCATGCGGCCGCCCCTTTGCTTTTCCAGCAACAACGATTCAGGAGAAACACCATGACCAAGAAGCTTACCCTGATCAGCCATCTCCTTTGCCCCTATGTGCAGCGCGCGGCAATTGCGCTCGCCGAAAAGGGCGTGCCTTTTGAGAAAGTCTATATCGACCTCAACAACAAGCCCGACTGGTTTCTCAAGATTTCCCCGCTTGGCAAAGTCCCGTTGCTAAAGGTGGAGCAGGAGGATGGCAGCGAGGCCATTCTGTTCGAAAGCTCGGTTATTGCCGAATATATCGAAGAAACCGAAGGCGAACCGCGTCTGCACCCCGATAATGCGCTTGATCGCGCCCGCCATCGCGGCTGGATGGAATTCGGCTCAACCATCCTTTCGGATATCTGGTCGCTGGAAACCACCAAAGATGCAGGCCTGTTCGACGAGAAGCTGAAAATACTGACAGGCAAATTCGGTCGTATCGAAGAGGTGCTGGGTGGTGGTCCATTCTTCGCGGGAAAGAAGTTCAGCCTTGTCGATGCGGTTTTTGCGCCGGTTTTCCGCTATTTCGATACATTTGACACCCTTGCCGAACATGGCGTGTTCGCGGCATATCCAAAAGTTCGTGCCTGGCGTCAGGCTCTGTCGGAGCGGCCAAGCGTCGTCGCTGCGGTCACTGCGGAATATCCACAGCTCCTGCGCCAGTTCATGGAACGCTATGATGCGCACATGCTGAAACTTGCGGCCTGAACCAGAATTATTTGTCTGACCAGACTGCCAGTTCATAACCATCAGGGTCGGCGAAATGAAAGCGCCGGCCGCCGGGAAAGTCGAAAATCGGCTTGACGATTTTTCCGCCGGCCGCTTCGACGCGCCTCAATGTGTCGGCAAGATCGTCCGCAAAGAGGATCACCAGCGGGCCACCCGGTTTGATATCTTCGCCAACTGCAAAGCCACCAGTCAGCTTCCCATCGGAAAACTCGCAATAATCAGGGCCATAATCCTTGAAAGTCCAGCCAAATGCCTCGCCATAGAAAGCGCGCATGCGCCCAATGTCACTCACATTGAACTCGATATAGTCAATACGCCTGTCTTTGCCCGATTGAGCCATCGTCACGTCCCCGGTGTTTCCAGAACGGCCTTCAAGGCCTTCAAATCCCGCAATACCCATGCCGCATCTTCGGCAAACTTGCCATCATTCATCTCCGGCATGCGAAAGAGGGTAAAACTAACCTCGCACCCATTATTGTTCGGGATCACCCGCATCGGCGCATAGACCTCTTCGCCCGTTTCAGTGACGACCCAATGGTCGAGAACGCCATAATCATTCGGCGGGGAGAAACGTATCCGCAGTTTTCCCGTGGGACCGTCCGCAAGCCACTCATCACCGAATTTCTGCAAGCCGGTTGCCAGTCCCGATGCCCATTTCGGCAGGTTGAGCGGATCGGAGGTAAAATCATAGGCGGCATGCCAATCGCGTTCGATGGATACCTGCAATGTTCGTGAGTCGCGCGTTGCCACGGCTTGTCCTCCCAAATGACTGTTACATTCCCTACAGCTGAAGTGATCAGAGTCTGCCACCGGGGTGATCAAGGCTCGAATAGAATCCCTATAATCGATTTTATCCCATTGCCCGGCGATTTCCAGAACAACATTCCCGTCGCAAACCTTGCCTCACGCGGAGGTTCGCAGTAGTGCTTCCGGCAACTCCCAACAGGATAGAGAGCACGATGAGCAATACCCGCACCGAAACAGATACTTTTGGTCCCATCGAAGTCGCCGCGGACAAATATTGGGGCGCGCAAACCGAGCGCTCACTGCACAATTTCAAGATCGGCGGCGAGAGAATGCCGATTCCACTGGTTCGCGCACTTGGTATCGTCAAACGCGCCGCTGCCGAAACCAACATGGCGCTCGGCAAGCTGGATGAAGTGACTGGCCGCGCCATCACCGTTGCAGCCGAAGAAGTCATTGAAGGCAAGCTGGACGATCATTTCCCGCTGGTCGTCTGGCAAACCGGTTCCGGCACCCAGTCGAACATGAATGCCAATGAAGTCATCTCCAATCGCGCTATTGAAATGCTCGGCGGCGTAAAGGGTTCGAAGAAGCCTGTTCATCCCAACGATCATGTCAATATGAGCCAGTCTTCGAACGATACGTTCCCGACAGCCATCCATATTGCGGCTGCTGTTGAGGCAACGAAGCGGCTTTACCCTGCGCTTGATCATCTGACCGCAGCGCTGGCGAAGAAGGAAAAGGCATTCGCCGACATCATCAAGATCGGCCGCACACACACGCAGGATGCGACGCCCGTTACGCTTGGTCAGGAATTCTCCGGCTACCGTGCCGCGCTGGAATATGCCCGCAAGCGCATCGAACAGAGCCTTGCGGACGTGTTCCTGCTGGCACAGGGCGGCACTGCCGTCGGCACCGGCCTGAACGCGCCTGTTGGCTTCGACACAGGCTTTGCCGAAGCCGTCTCCGATATTACCGGCCTCAGCTTCAAGACCGCGCCGAACAAGTTCGAAGCGCTCGCCAGCCATGGGGCGCTTGCCAATTTCCACGGCAGCCTGAATGCACTTGCAACCGATCTCTTCAAGATCGGCAATGACATCCGCTTCCTTGGCTCCGGGCCCCGTTCCGGCCTTGGCGAACTGAAACTGCCGGAGAATGAGCCGGGTTCATCGATCATGCCGGGTAAGGTCAATCCAACGCAGGCGGAAGCGCTGACGATGGTTGCAGCACAGGTATTCGGCAATCAGACAACAGTCACCGTTGCGGCCAGCCAGGGTCACTTTGAACTCAACGTGTTCAAGCCTGTTATCGCCCTCAACGTTCTGCAGTCGATCCGCCTGCTTGCGGACTCGATGGTTTCCTTTGCCGATAATTGCGTTGAAGGCATTGAAGCTGATGAAGTGCGCATTAAGGACCTGCTTGAGCGCTCGCTGATGCTGGTTACCGCCCTTGCGCCTGCCATTGGCTATGACAATGCAGCGAAAATTGCGAAGACCGCCCACAAGAACGGCACGACCTTGCGCGAGGAGGCTCTGGCCAGCGGTCACGTCTCAGCTGAAGATTATGACCGTCTCGTTCGTCCTGAACGCATGATTGCACCGGAGTGAGAAGAGAAAATCATTTCATTGTGAACAATGCGTCGAGAAAATAGTGGCTTTGTTTGACAATCAAATCTAGTTATTTGGTTGTCACGACAAATTCTTTGGAGAACGACCCAATGTCAGACAACGCACTTGCCAACACATCAACATCAAGCAATGCCATCGTCACGCTGATCAGCCGCATTTTGCTGACCCTTCTGTTTATCCCAGCGGGATATGGCAAGCTGACCAACCTCGCCGGTACGGCTGAATACTTTGCTGCCAAGAGCCTGCCGCTGCCAACCGTAACGGCTGTCATTGTCGGTCTCGTTGAACTCGTGGGTGGCCTTGCCGTTCTCTTCGGCTTCAAGACCCGCTATGCCGCTGCTCTTCTCGGTCTCTTTACCATCGGTGCGGCACTTGTTGCTCACCTTGCTCCATGGGATCAGGCGAACCAGACCCAGTTCTTCAAGAATCTGGCCATCGCAGGCGGTTTCTTTGTTCTGGCGCTGCATGGCGCTGGTGCATTTTCGGTTGATTCCAAGCTCCGCTAAAATCTGACTATACTTCACGAAAAAGGCCGCTTTTCAGCGGCCTTTTTTGTTGTCTGGTTCTCTGGTCAGTTTGAAGCCTTCGCTTCGCTGACCAGAACAGGCTTTGCCCGGTAATCCTGCGGGAAGAATTTACTCAAACCCTCAATCTTCGGAATATCGTAATAGGCAATATAGGGCTGCGTGGGGTGGATCGTCGCATAATCCTGATGATAACCTTCGGCCGGGTAGAATTTGTCCAGCGCTGAAACCTTGGTCACGATCGGGTCCGAATAGGCCTTGGCCTTATCAAGCTGATCGATATAGGCCTTGACGATCTTTGCCTGATCCTCGGTGGTGGTGAAGACCGCAGAGCGATATTGGGTGCCGGTATCCGGTCCCTGCCGGTTCAGTTCGGTCGGATCATGCGCCACGGAGAAGTAGACCTGCAATATCTTGCCAAGGCTGACCACCTTGGGGTCAAAGGTCACTTCGACAGATTCCGCATGGCCCGTCGTGCCGGAGCTGACAGTCTCGTAATCAGCTGTTTCCTTCTTGCCGCCGGAATAGCCTGATACGGCGTTCGTCACACCTTTCAGGTGCTGGTAGACACCCTGCACACCCCAAAAGCAGCCGCCCGCAAGAACGATGGTTTCTGTTTTCGTCGTGGCCGTCTGATCCACGGCAGGTGGCGGAACCATGGTGATGCTTTCAGCAAAGGCTGGTGCCGAAGCAAAGACAAGGCAGGAAGCAAGCAGGATTTGACGTAATTTCATAGTGCAATTCCTTTCACGGATAGTCAGGCGGCGGCCGGCTTGAAGCTCATGGCAACGCCATTCATGCAGTAACGAAGGCCGGTTGGTTTTGGACCGTCATCAAAGACGTGTCCGAGATGACCACCGCAGCGGTGGCAGTTAACGGCGGTACGCGACATGCCGAACGAACTGTCGGTTACTTCGGTGACGGCGCCTTTGATCGGTGACCAGAAACTTGGCCAGCCTGTTCCGCTGTCAAATTTCGTGTCCGAGTCGAATAGCGGTAAATCGCAACCGGCACAGGCGAAGGTGCCTTTGCGCTTTTCGTGGTTGAGCGGGCTGGTGAACGGGCGTTCCGTGCCCTCCTGCCGCAATACATCATATTGGTCGGCGGTCAGCAGCTTCTTCCACTCGGCATCCGTGTGCTCGACTTCGAAAGTGCCCGCTGCATAGGCCTTGGGCGTCGTCGTGGAAAAGCGCGCTGCAATCAGCGCTCCAAGCCCGAGAACAGCTCCGCCAAAAAGTGATCGGCGTGTCATCATGACATAGTCTCCCTGAACAGGATGACCGAAGCATATCAGTCATCTGCAGGGAAATACGGATGAGAGCGGGTAAAAGTTACAGAGCATCCGAAAAATCACGGATAGTTGATGTAACTCAACTGGAAATAAGTGCAGCCTGTATGCGCTGTGCAAGCGCGGCAACTGCCGCAGGATCGGCACTCTGGCGCGAGGAAACAAGGCATGCCTCGGATTTGAGAATGATACCGTCTTCCAGCACCTTCAGGTGATTGGCCTGCAGGGTCGAACCGGTCGAGGTGATATCAACGATGATATCTGCAGAACCGGAGGCTGGCGCACCCTCTGTTGCACCAAGGCTTTCGACAATGCGATAGACCTGAATGCCATGCATCTGTGAGAAGAACTGCTGGGTCAAACGCCAATATTTCGTGGCAATGCGCAGACGCCTGCCATGGCGCTGGCGGTATTCCGCAGCCACATCGTCAAGATCAGCCATGGTCGACACGTCGTACCAAACCTCGGGGACAGCCACGACCACATCCGCATGGCCAAAGCCCAGCCGCGCCTCGATCTGCACACGCTCATCGGCAGCGGCAAGCGTTTCGCGGATCAGATCTTCACCCGTCACACCAAGATCAACGCTGCCATAGCCCAATTCGCGGGCAATCTCGGAGGCTGACAGAAACAGGATATCGATCTTGTTGTCACCTTCAACCTGCGCACGGTAATTGCGCTGGTCTTTTGGCAGGACGACTTTCAGCCCCGCTTTTTCAAGGACTTCAAGTGCCTGTTCCTTCAGGCGGCCTTTGGAGGGAAGCGCAAGGGTAATGGTCATGGCGCAATCTTCTCCAGCCGGTCGAGCCAGATCGAAAAACCGACACCGGGGATTGAATCGACAGCGCCAAGCATCGTGAGCAAGCGGTCATAACGACCACCACCAACAATGGCGCCAAGTTCAAGATGATTCAAAGCCCGTGTTTCATAGACAAGGCCGGTGTAGTAATCGAGTGGACGGCCAAAGGCGGCGTCGTAGACAATATTTTCTGGCTCTATGCCCGCTTCGCGCACGGCAACAACGCGCGCCTCGAACTGATCGAGCGCCGGGCCAAGGTCAAATTCATTGGTCTTCGAGAAATTGCGCAGATGTCCCGCTGCCGACTGCAACGGCACACGAATGGCCAGGAATGTTTCCAGTGCGGCAAAAGCCTGTGCAGGCAGTTTCACCGAAGCCAGATTAGCTTTCTCGATCAGGCGACGGGCAATTTCTGTGGGGCTACGGCCAGCACCGGGCGAGATACCGGCTGTCTGCATGTCCTGTTCCAGCTCCGTGGCCAAACCAGCCTCATCACCTGTTGATACCAGCGCGGCGAGCCGCTCGGGCAGCGAACCGTTTTTCTGATTGGACGACAGATCAGCCAGCAGGCTTTTCAACTGTCCCGGATTGCCAAAGGCGCGCGCCAGCTTCTTCTGCCAGCCGCGCGGCAGGCCGAGTGCGGCCAGCACAGCCTCGAAAATCGCCTGATCGCCAAGCAGCGTTTCGAGTTCTGCCTTGGGAGCCACGAGCCGAATGGAAGCGATGGCATCGGCCAGCGAGCGGGCATCGGCACGGGCGCGGTTGGCGTCGCCAAGGTCCTCGATACCAGCCTGAAAGAACTCATTGCCGCCCTCGCGCCGCTGACGGAACACTTCGCCAAGATAGGCATAGCGCTTCGGCGTTGCAGCGTTCAGCTCGATATGATTGCGGCAGACCGGAATGGTGAACTCAGGCCGCAGGCACAGGCTCTGGCCATTCTCGTTCTCGGTCAGGAAAATCCGGCGGCGCAAATCCTCGCCCGCCATATCGAGAAACTGATCGGCAGGCTGAATGACCGGAATATCCACAAGCTCCGCATCCCGCGATGAAATCAGCGCGGCAAGGTCACTGGCAAAGGCAGGAGCGCGGGAACCGGTCATATCAGGATCAGCCAGCCTTGGCCGCGTTGACGCGATCCTCGGCCTGCGCTTCAAGAATCTTGCGCACTTCCGTAATGAGATCAACTTCCTTGGCGGTGATCTGGGCCGGACGGCCTTCACGCCAAACCGTATTGTCTTCGATTTCCTGAGAAAGCCGCGCGCCTTCGATCAGATCCTTGATCTGCACTTCGCCATTGTCGCGCTCCTGTGAGCCCTGAATGATGACGCAAGGCGCACCGCGCCGGTCGGCATATTTCATCTGCGGCTTCATACCGGAACCACCGAGATACATTTCGGCGCGAATACCCGCCTGCCGCAGGTCCGAAACCATCTTCTGATAACGGCCAAGACTTTCCGTGTCGCGGTCCATGACCAGAACGACCACGGGTCCAACATTATCCGAATTATCAAGCTTGCCGAGGTTTTTCAGCGCCGTCATCAGGCGTGAGACGCCGATGGAAAAACCGGTTGCAGGCGTAGGTTCGCCGCGGAAGCGCGATACCAGACCATCATAACGGCCACCGCCGCCAACTGAGCCGAAGACGACCTTTTCGCCCTTCTCATTGGTCACGTCGAAGGTCAGTTCCGCTTCGAAGACAGGACCGGTGTAATACTCAAGGCCGCGCACGACTGACGGGTCGATACGAACGCGCGCGCCGTAACCGGCTGCTGAAGACAGTGCCTCGATGGTCGCAAGTTCTGCAACGCCTTCAACGCCCTTATCATTGCCAGCCACAACAGCCTCAAGGTTGGCGATGGTCTCGCGGCCATTGGCACCACCGGCTGAGGTAAATGCCAGCACCTTGGCAATCGCAGTCTCATCGAGACCTGCGCCCTTGGTGAAGTCGCCGCTTTCATCAAGACGGCCCTTGCCGAGCAGGAGACGCACGCCGTCAACGCCGAACTTGTCCAGCTTGTCGATGGCACGCAGGACAACCAGACGCTGGCCCATCTTGTCATCACCGCCAAGCCCGATCGACTCAAGCACGCCGTCCAGAACCTTGCGGTTATTGACGCGGATGACGTAATCGCCGCGCTTGATGCCGACAGCTTCCATGACATCAGCCATCATCATGCACATTTCCGCATCCGCCGAGACGGAGGGAGCGCCAACCGTATCGGCGTCGAACTGCATGAACTGGCGGAAACGGCCCGGACCCGGCTTTTCATTGCGGAACACCCAACCGGCACGGTAGCTGCGATAAGGCTTTGGCAGGCTTTCGAAATTTTCGGCAACAAAGCGCGCAAGCGGCGCCGTCAGATCGTAACGCAGGGAAAGCCACTGCTCGTCATCGTCCTGAAAGGAAAACACGCCTTCATTGGGGCGGTCCTGATCCGGCAAGAACTTGCCAAGCGCATCGGTGTATTCGATCAGCGGTGTTTCGACAGGCTCAAAACCATAGAGATCATAGACCTTGCGGATATCGGCCATCATCTTTTCGGCGGCACGCAGATCATCGGGAACCCGGTCCACAAAACCGCGCGGCAGCCGCGCCTTCAACCTGTCTGCCTTCGTTGTCATGATTTTGATCCGATGCCTTGAAGTATCAATTTTGAATTGGAGTTTGCTCTAACCGATCAAGGCATTGAGGGCAAGGAATTACCGGCTCGCAATTGCCGCAACGCAGCGAGCCAGAGAGCAGTTTCATGACATTCAAACCGGTCGTTTGAAATTGGCACGGATTTTTTCGATCTCGGCGCGGCACTTGCAACCTTCGACATGATCGTTGACCAGCCCCATGGCCTGCATATGCGCATACATGGTGGTGGGCCCGACAAAGCTGAAACCACGCTTCTTCAAATCCTTGGAAAGGCGCACAGAGGCGGGTGTCGAGGGATTGGCGATCACGTGGCCATAATCAACGACCTTGGGGCGCTCATCCGCCGGTGGCTCAAAGCTCCAGAAATAAGCGCCAAGCGAGCCTTTCTCCTCAAGCAGTTCAATGACACGCTTCGCATTGTTGATCGTTGAGGTGATTTTGCCGCGATGGCGGATGATCCCGGCATTGCCAAGCAACCGCTCGATATCCTTGTCGCCGTAGCGGGCAACGCGCTCAAAATCAAAACCATCAAATGCCTCGCGGAAGTTTTCGCGCTTGCGCAGGATGGTGAGCCACGACAGACCCGACTGAAATCCTTCCAGACAGATTTTTTCGAACAGGCGATAGTTGTCCGTGACGGGACGTCCCCACTCATGATCGTGGTAGTGGATGTATTCAGGCAAAGCGCCGGGCCATGAACATCTGGTCACACCGCTTTCATCTGTCATCAATCCTGTCTTTACGGGCGTTTCTTCCGTCATCATCTGTCCTTCCGGAACATGTTCACCTGACATTAACCAGTGGCCGAAACCATTCGATAACCACAACAAATGGTTTCCGATCAGAATCGCATTTTATTGATCCTCGTTCACTTTTTTCTACCGCCACGCAGGCAAACTCAATCCGAAACCTGACAGATCCTGTCAGGAGTGTTATCGCCAAGAGAATTACCCGATGAAGACCTCATTGCTGCTTCTGACCTCCTGCCTGACAATAGTATCATTCGGCGCTGATGCCAGTGAGCGCTACGCGACAAGGCCGCCCGTTGTCATGAGCCCCGATCTTTCGGCGCCGTGGGTCATGCAGCTGCGTCAACGTCCGGTTGGCACATCAGCCAATATGCGCGACCGGGTTGTGCTGAGCGATCCACCTGTGCGTGGAACCATTATCAATCGCCGAGAGGCGAGACGCCCCGTTCGCACGCAGGAAGCGACAAACCCGGCAGCACGCGAAGTTTCATTCCGGCGGCCAGCAGAGCCCGCAACAGAGGCCCAGCCGAAAAAACGCGGTATGGACCCGAAATTTCTGCCGCAGACCGTTGCTTATGACGGACCACAGGCAGCCGGCACCATCGTTATCGATACATCGCAGCGTTTCCTTTTCCTCGTCGAAGCGGATGGTCAGGCCCGCCGCTACGGTGTTGGTGTCGGCAAGGAAGGCTTTGGCTGGAACGGCACCAACAATATCTCCCGGAAGGCGGAGTGGCCGGACTGGCGCCCGCCAGCCTCAATGATCGAGCGCGAGAAAGAAAAGGGCCACTATCTGCCTGTTCACATGGAAGGCGGTCCGGCCAATCCGCTCGGTGCCCGTGCGCTTTATCTTGGCGATACGCTATACCGCATTCACGGCACCAATGCGCCATGGACAATTGGACATGCCGTATCCAGCGGCTGCATCCGCATGCGCAATGAAGATGTCACTGATCTCTACGAACGCGTCAATGTCGGCACAAAAGTCGTCGTGATGTGAGAGTTAGTGGGGACGGCACCGGGGGCGGTGCCGGAATTGGGCGGTGGTTCCTTTGGACCGCCGCCCTTCTTTTTACTCAGCAGCCTGCAGGACAGGCGCTGGCACACCTTCTGGTCTCGGGCCACCATAGACCCAATCCAGCAGTTCGACCGTATGAACAATAGGCATTTTTGCAGCACTGGCGATTTGGGTGATGCAGCCTATATTGCCCGTGGCAATGATGCTCGCGCCGGTTGCCTCAATGTTTTTGACCTTGCGATCGCGCAGCGTGCGGGCGATTTCGGCCTGCATGATATTGTAGGTTCCGGCGGAACCACAGCACAAATGACCCTCGGCAGGTTCGCGGACGGTGAAACCAGCGGCTTTCAACAAATCCTTTGGCTGTCGGGTCAGCTTCTGCCCGTGCTGCATGGAACAGGCGGAATGGTAGGCGACAACCAGATCCGTCGACTGCAGAGGAGCAGGCAGATTAAGGGTTGTCAGATATTCGGTGATGTCCTTGGCAAGCCCTGAAATGACAGCCGCCTTGTCGCTATAAGCGGGATCAAGCCGCAGCATATAGCCGTAATCCTTGATCGTCGTGCCGCAGCCGGAAGCCGTGACGATGATCGCATCGAGCCCGCCATTGTGCAGCTCGCGCGTCCAGACATCGACATTGCGGCGCGCATCATCCAGCGCTGCCTCCTCCCGGCCCATATGATGCACCAGCGAGCCGCAACAGCCCTCGCCCTTCGGCACCACGACTTCGATGCCCAGCCGGGTGAGCAGGCGGATTGTTGCTTCGTTGATCCCCGGCTTCAATACGGGCTGGGCGCAGCCGGTGAGGATCGCAACGCGTCCTTTCTTTTCGGTTGCCGGTTCGTGCAATCCAGGTTCGGCAAAGCGGGATTTTGCCGGAACCGATTTTGGCGCAAGTTCAAGCATGGTGGCCAGCGGCTTCAACGCCTGAACGGATTTCAGCAGTGGGGCAAAAGGACGCCCGAGTTTCGCCGCCGTCAAAGACAGCCTGAAGCGCGACGGATATGGCAGCACGAAGGCCAATAATGCCCTGATGAAACGGTTCATCACCGGACGTTTGTAGGTTTTTTCGATATGGGCGCGCGCATGATCCACCAGATGCATGTAGTTTACACCGGAGGGACAGGTGGTCATGCAGGCGAGGCAGGACAGGCAACGGTCCACATGCTTGACGATCTGCTCATCGGCGGCGCGGCCATTTTCCAGCATATCCTTGATCAGATAAATGCGGCCGCGCGGGCTGTCGAGTTCATTGCCAAGCGTGACATAGGTCGGGCATGTCGCGGTGCAAAACCCGCAATGCACGCATTTGCGCAGAATCTTTTCGGATTCGGCAACACCGGGGTCCTGCAATTGCTGCGGGGTGAAGTTGGTCTGCACGTTCTACACTCCTGCAACCATGCGGCCGGGGTTGAGAATACCCTCCGGGTCAAATTGCTGTTTGAGCCGCTTTGACAGCGCTGCCAAGGGCGCGGATTGCGGTTCGAAAACAGGTATTGAGGCACGAACCGCCACTGGAGCACGCACCAGCGTGGCATGGCCACCGCCATATTTTCTGATCAGCACCCGCACGGCTTCCGCTTCGGGTTCGCCTTCCAGCCGCATCCACACAAGTCCGCCCTGCCAGTCATAATAGGCGTCCACCGCAGCCCCCATCCGCATGGATGCGACCAGCTTATAGGCCTCCATCGGCGCCATCGAAACGCGCCAGACCGGCCGTTCGGTCCCGTCAGCGAAAGGAATAACGTCGCGCACTTCCTGCCAGAGTTTGCGCGAAATATCGCCGGAGATTTCTTCGATGGTACCTGCCGAGGACAACAATCCTCTTAGCATCGTCACCCGGTCGGCGACGGAAGGCGCAAAGCCTTCCAGCCGCAGTAATGTTGATGCCTCGCCTTTCAAAACGCCATCAATGACCCGGCCACAAATATTCACAGGCAGGTGCGCAGCGGATGCCACTTCGCCGCTGGAACCCATGGCGATGGCCATGGCACGCGCGGCCTCATCATCCATCAACCCTCGGATAATGAGCGTTGTTTCCGTCTCCGGCGCGGGCAGAACCTTGAAAGTGATCTCCGTTGCGATGCCAAGCGTGCCCCAGGAATTGGCCATGCCCTTGGAAAGATCATAGCCGGTCACATTCTTGACCACACGGCCACCGGATTTGAACAATTCGCCCCGCCCCGATACGACCCGCACACCCAGCACATGATCGCGCGCCGAGCCCGCCTTCAACCGGCGCGGACCGCACAGATTGGTGGCGAGAACCCCGCCAAGGCTGCCTTGTCCTGCCGCCTCGCCCAGCAATGAGCCGTAATCCATGGGCTCGAATTGAAACGCTTGGCCTTTCGAGGCCAGCAGGGCTTCCAGCTCCGCGACTGGTGTTCCGGCTTTGGCGCTCAACACCAGTTCATCGGGCTCATACAGCGTCACGCCTACATATTTCGACAGGGCAATCGAATGTTCGGTCTGAAGAGGACGACCAAGCCCACGCTTGGAGCCATGGCCAGAGACTTCCACGGGCGCGCGCTCGGACAACGCCCATTGCACGGCCTCGACAATTTCTGCTTCGGTTGAAGGCGTGAACATGGTCATTTCATTGCCCGTCCAGAAAATCTTGGCCGCGTGGCGATAGCCGGTAGCCGATATCGAGACTGATGGTCAAACCCACCTCCTTGAGCTTGCGCACATCACGTTTGAATTTGACCGTTTCGACGCCAAGCTGTGCGGCGAGATTTGCAGCGACCACGCCCGGATGGTCGGCAATCATGCGCAGGATTTGCCTATGATAACCGACATATTCAGCCGCTTTGTCCCAGCGCGCCAGCCGATCCATCAAAGCAACCTTGTCCGCTTGGGACAATGGTTCTTCGCGCAGAGCAGTTCTCTCATCGGCTTCAACACCTGCGATGGCGATACGATAGAGCGTTCCATCACCATCACGCAGATTGCGGGTCAAAGCAGCAATATTATCAAAACCGGCACGTTTGGCGTCTTCCGCAGTCAGCTTGTCCGGGTTGACCATATCCACCGCACCGATGATCAGCGAACCAATGGTCGTGCGCAGACGCGTACCGGCCTTGACGGTCGGACGAGTCCAGCGCCGAAACGCCAGATCGACTTCCCCGCGTGCAATAGCTTCCAGCGTTTGTGCCTTGAACAACATCGATCAGAATCTCGGAATATCTGGAAATGGCACCTGACCGCGATGCACATGCATTCGGCCAAGTTCAGCGCAGCGGTGCAATTGCGGAAAAACTTTGCCGGGATTGAGCAGATGCTTGTCATCAAAAGCGCATTTGACCCGGATTTGCTGGTTCAGATCAATCTCGTTGAACATCTCAGGCATCAGATCCCGCTTTTCAACGCCGACGCCATGTTCGCCGGTAAGAACACCGCCCACCTTCACACACAGCCTCAGGATGTCAGCGCCAAAATCCTCGGCCTTGCGCAATTCATCGGGAATATTCGCGTCATAGAGGATCAGCGGATGCAGATTGCCATCACCCGCATGGAACACATTGGCGACGCGCAACCCGTATTTTTCCGACAGTTCGCGCATGCCAGCAAGAACCTTCGGCAGTTCCTTGCGCGGGATCGTACCATCCATACACAGATAATCAGGCGAGATGCGTCCAACGGCGGGAAACGCCGCCTTGCGCCCAGCCCAGAACGCCATGCGCTCATCTTCGCTCTGGGATATCACGCAGGACGAAGCGCCGTTCTTACCCGCAATCTTCTCGACCATATCGATGAGATGGTTGACCTCAACTGCGGGGCCATCGAGTTCAATGATCAGCAGCGCTTCCACATCCAGCGGATAACCCGCATGCACAAAATCTTCGGCAGCATGGATTGCCGGGCGATCCATCATCTCCATGCCGCCCGGAATAATACCAGCGGCGATGATATCGGCGACGCATTGCCCGGCTGTTTCGCTTGAAGGAAACCCGACCATCAGTGCGCGGGCGGTTGCAGGCTTTTGCAGAATGCGCACAGTGACCTCGGTCACGACACCGAGCAGCCCTTCGGAACCTGTCATCAGGCCCAGAAGATCATAACCTTCCGAATCCAGATGCTTGCCGCCCAGCCGCACCACTTCACCTGTGATGAGCACCATTTCCAGCCCAAGCACATTGTTGGCCGTCAGCCCATATTTCAGGCAATGCACGCCGCCGGAATTTTCCGCGACATTGCCACCGATGGAACAGGCGATCTGCGAGGACGGATCAGGTGCGTAGTAAAAACCCTCATGCTCGACGGCCTTTGTGATGCCGAGATTGGTTACACCCGGCTGCACGACGGCGACGCGGTTCGGATAGTCGATTTCGAGAATGCGATTGAAGCGGGACATGACGAGCAGAACCGCATCTTCCAGCGGCAATGCACCGCCGGAGAGCGAGGTACCTGACCCGCGCGGCACGACCTTCACATTGTTTTCATGACAATATTTCAGGACTTGCGAGACTTGGCGAACGGTCTGCGGCAGGACAACAACTAGCGGCAGCTGGTGATAGGCGGTCAGGGCATCGGATTCAAAGGCGCGCATTTCATTGGTGATATCAACCACGCCTTCATCAGGAACAATGGCTTGCAATGCGGCAACGATGTCGCTGCGCCGCGCCATGATCGCCGCATCAGCCTTCGGCATCACCAACCCGGACATGAAACCTCCCTCGCCTGCAATGATCCAACTGGTAAATTATTTTTACCAGTGACACCAGCAGTTTCTAAACAGTCTAAACTGTTGCCGTTCCTTCGTCATGGGGCGGCATGGAGCCAAAGTGACGCGCGACTAGCTGGAACGCAGCTTTTCGAAACCCGCGACAAGTGCCGCAAGTCCAAATTCAAAGCCCTCATCCGGGGAGATATGTTCAACTTCGACAAAAGCTTGAGCCAGCATTGGAAATGCCGCACGCATCTCAGGCGTCAAATCTGGCGAACCGATCTCCGGCATGGACGCCTGTTGCTCGAGCACCGAACCGACAACGTAATGCCCCGTCACCCGCAACACATGCGCAGCCGGCACCAGATCGAAACCAGCGGCAACCATGAATTGAATTTGTGCCTCCACGGCTGGAAAGAATACCGGACCTGGACGCGAACCCGCATGAATCCGCGCGCCGTCACGATAGGCCAGTAAGGCGCGCCTGAAGCCACGCGCATTCTCGGTCAGGAAATGCCGCCAGTCCTCGCCTTTCTCAGGGATGGACGGTCCATGATGTTCAACCAGAATCGCCTCGGCCAAAGCATCGAGCAAGGCAGCTTTGTCCTTGAAATGCCAGTAAAGCGCCGGTTGCTGCACACCAAGAGCCGTGGCAATGCGCCGGGTGGTCAGCCCATCAATGCCGGTTTCATCAAGCAGATCGAGAGCCACCCGGATAACGCTCTCGCGCTGCAATTTTACATCACTACGTTTTGCCATGCTTGACAATTTATCACCGATAAAGGATATGTCTAGTTACTTATCAACGATAAATAAGAGTTTCCCATGACTTTCAACAAACCTCTGACCGTGATCCTGACGACCGTCACCCTTGATGCTATCGGCATTGGGATGATCATGCCCGTTTTGCCGCGGCTGCTGACGACGCTGGCTCATTCCGATAATGTCGCACGGCACTACGGTGTTCTTCTTGCCCTATACGCGCTGATGCAATTTGTGTTCGCGCCGCTGCTCGGCGCACTGAGTGATCGGTTCGGCCGACGCCCTGTTATTCTCGGTTCCCTTGCAGGCGCGGCACTTGATTATCTGGTGATGGCTTTTGCGACTGTGCTGCCGCTGCTCTATATCGGCCGCATCATTTCAGGCGTCACCGGTGCCACCATGTCCGTGGCAAGTGCGACGATCGCCGACATCACTCCTGAACAGAACCGGGCCAAACGTTTTGGCATGATCGGCGCCTGTTTCGGCCTCGGCTTCATCGCCGGGCCATTGCTCGGCGGTATCGCTGGCGGTTTCGGCGTCCACTATCCATTCCTGCTCGCCATGGCCCTCAATGGCCTCAACTTCCTGTTCGCTCTCTTCTTCCTTCCGGAAACCAGCAAGGGTGAGAAAACGCCCTTTTCACTGCGCAGCCTGAACCCCATTGGCTCATTCCAGTGGATCACCAGTATCAAAACCCTGACGCCACTGGTTGCGATGTTCACACTGCTGCAACTGGTCGGCCAGTTGCCCGGTGCCCTCTGGATTATCTACACGCAGGACCAGTTTCTCTGGAGCGTCTCCACTGTTGGCATTTCACTCGCAGCATTTGGTCTGCTGCATGCACTGGTGCAGGGAATGCTGACTGGCCCTGTGACCGGGAAGATCGGCGAAAAACGTACGCTGGTCCTTGGAATGGCCACGGACTGTATCGGTTATCTGCTGATGGCATTCGCCACCCAAAGCTGGATGGTCGCGCCCATTCTGTTTTTCCTTTCCATGGGCGGCATTGCAACGCCCGCACTTCAATCCATCATCACCCGGCAGGTTGATGCGAGCAAAGTCGGCGAAGTTCAGGGGGTTCTGGCAAGCGCAACCAGTTTGGCCGGTATTATCGGGCCGGTGATCTTCACGACGATTTATGCAGCAACGCGGACCGACTGGAGTGGATTGGTGTGGGTTTGTGGTGCAGCGCTCTATGTTCTTTGCATTCCCATGCTGCGCGTCGTCGCCTATCGCCATGCCGAAAGTGCTTCGAGGGCTTGACCTTCCGATAGTCAGGCAGAAAGAGTGCTCTGATGGATCATTTGAACGATATGGAAATTTTTGCCCGTGTTGTTTCCGCCGGCAGCATGTCGGCGGCCGGACGGGAACTTGGACTATCCCCAGCCGTCATGTCCAAACGGTTGCGACGGCTGGAAGAAAGACTGGGTACACGGCTTTTGCAGCGCACCACCCGGCAGATAGCCCTGACCGAAACGGGCCAGGGCTATTATGAGCGGGTGCTTGCCATTCTATCAGGCATTGAAGAGGCGGAAGCTTTCGTGTCCCGCCGCTCCGAGCAGGCGCATGGTCAATTGAAAGTTTCTGCACCTACAACCTTTGGCCGTATGCATATTGCCCCGCATCTGGAACCCTTCATGCGGGCCAATCCTGACCTTTCCATCAATCTTATTTTGACCGACGAATTTGTCGATATTGTCGGCGAAGGTTATGACCTCGCCATCCGCATCGCCGAATTGTCGGATTCAAGTCTCGTCGCGCGCAAACTGGCGCCGGTGCGGCGGTTTCTTGTGGCCTCACCGCGCTATATCGCCGAGCATGGGATGCCATGCTCCATTGCCGATCTCGACAATCATGTTTGCCTTGCCGCGCACAATGGTGATCCCTGGCGCCTGAATGGTCTGGATGGCAGCATATCACTACGCCCCACTGGGCCAATCCTGACCAATTCCAGCGAAGTGGTGCGGGCGGCGGTGCTTGGCGGTCTTGGAATTGCCTTGCGCTCAACATGGGATATCGGCCCGGAACTGGCATCGGGTCAGTTGTTGCGCGTGCTAGAAGATTATGCAGCATCAGGCAATATCGCCATCTATGCGATCTACCCTTCCCGGCAGTTTCTTCCGGCAAAGGTGCGGGTGTTCATCGACTATCTCGCTGCGCTTTACGGGCCCGTGGCATCATGGGACCGGGTCTGATCATTCGTCCTTGTGGGACTTGCGGATCGATTTGACCACAAACCACATGGCGATGATGGCGACAGGGACAAATGCCGCCGTGACAACGGAAGAATGCAGGTCCGGCGCATAGGCTTCGACGCCCTTGGCGAGATAATAGAACAGCCCCACCACGTAGTAGGAAATCGCCGCAACTGACAGCCCTTCGACAGTGCGTTGCAAACGCAATTGCAATTGCGCGCGCCGGTTCATCGAACTCAGCAGATCACGATTCTGCCGTTCCAGTTCCACATCGACAGAGGTGCGCAGCAGCGTTGCCGCACGAGAGAGTTTTTCAGACAGGTTTTCCTGACGCTCGCTGACCGAATAACAGGTGCGCATGGCCGGGGCCATACGGCGCTGAATAAAGGCCGCCCATGTCTCGTATCCGGTTACAGACTCTTCGTGCAGCGCCGCCAGCCGTTCCAGCACAATACCATCATAGGCACGGCTCGCGCCGAAGCGATAAAGGCTTGACGCAGCATCAGCTTCCAGTTCCGCCGCCAGCAACGTCAATTCATCCAAAAGCTTATGATTATCCGCATCCGCCGCACGCATTTCTGTTGTCAGCCCCGCCAGACGATCCTCAATACGGCGAATGCGCGGCGACAGGGAATGCGCCAGCGGCAGCCCGAGCATGGCAAGCGTTCGGTAGGTCTCTATTTCGATCACCCGCTGCGACAAGGCCCCGGCACGGGCGGGCGACAGACCATTGTCGAGAATGAGAATACGGGTCATCCCATCCTTATCCTGCCGAAAATCCGTGATGATCGAGGCAAGCCCATTTTCGACATCACTGTAGCACAGACTGGTCGGATCAAATTCCTCGATAACAGCGTCAGCCGCATTGTCTTTCCGGATAATCTCAAGCCGCACACCGTCGATGACCGTACCCGGAGGATTGAAACCATCGCCGAAAGGATGTTGTGCGGTCTGCCCCGTACGCGGCACGGGACCTTCCCACAGATAGGTCGAGAATTCCGTATGCCGTTCCCAGCGCAAAGTACCGTTGCCCCACGGCATAATATGGTGGCGGGCATCGCGGGCGGGCGGCGTGATACCAATGCTTCGGCTCAGTTCCGCAAGCACCGCATGATCGACGGTTGAGCCCGCTTCAGTCATGAAAGCGAGCTGGATGAGGAGGCGCGGCGAATCCACCAGCGGATAGGGACGCGCATGAACTTCACCCAAGGCAATCGAACGCTCTGCATGTCCCGGAAAGCCCATGACGCCGGAACTTGAAGCAGCGCTTGCAAAAGCCGCCGCGGTCTTCAGTCTTTTCCCCTTCATATCGGCCCCTTGATCGCCTGTTCACAAGATGGTGAACGCAATGCCCTGTCCTTTCAATGCTACTTTACGCCAATCCGCTGCGGCTATGCGACGCTTATCGGCTGACGGACAACTGGACAAAAGAATTGACCAGTTTTGTGGTTTGCCGATACGCTGAAATCGCAAATCACTTCCGCGGACGATTTCACCATGAGCAGCCCGATCTTTGCCCGCATCCAGCCGTCGCGCACCGCTGACGATATTGTCAGCCAGATCGAAACGCTGATCCTTGAAGGCATTCTGCGCGTGGGGGACCGTTTGCCCGGCGAACGGGATCTTTCCGTACAGTTCGATGTCTCTCGGCCGATCCTGCGCGATGCCTTCAAGACGCTGGAAGCCAAGGGACTGCTTGTTGCCCGTCATGGTGGTGGAACCTTTGTTGCCGATGTCATCGGCGAGGTGTTTTCGAAGCCGGTGATGGACCTCATCTCCAGTCATAAGAAGGCAGCCGCTGATTACCTTGAATATCGCCGGGAAATTGAAAGTATCGCTGCCGATTATGCGGCCCGCCGGGCGACGGACGATGACCGGTTACTGCTCTCCCGAATCGTCGAGGCCATGCAATTGGCTTACGAGACCAATGACGCCAAGAAAGAGGCTGAACTGGATGTTGAATTGCACAGCACCATCGGTGAGTGCGCGCACAATATCATCCTGCTGCACACGCTGCGCTCCTGCTACCGACTACTGGCCGATGACGTGTTCTACAATCGCACAGTGATTTACGGTTTTCCCGGCGCGCGGGAAAAACTGCTGCAACAGCACAAAGCCATCGCCAATGCCATCATGGCATCCGATCCTGATGAAGCCCGGGCCGCTGTGCGCGCGCATATCGACTTCATCGAACAGGCGCAGCAGGATGCGGAACGCAGCAGCGCCTGGCAGGCAACGTCGCGATTGCGCCGGAGCCAGAGGGAATTGGATCGCCCATGAAAACTATCGACTTCAAGCGGGCGCGTGGCCCGGACAGAATGCGTGTCTACGCCATAGGCGATGTGCATGGCCGCCTCGATCTGTTGCAGGCCATGCACCGGCGTATTCTTGAGGAAAACGAGAAGTCGCCGCCTTTCGACTGGGTGGTGGTGCATCTTGGTGACTATGTTGATCGAGGACCGGATTCTAAGGGCGTGCTCGACTATCTCGTCAATGCACAGAAGAAAACCCATCGCATGCTGACCCTTGCGGGCAATCACGATGTCGGGTTTTTACAATTCCTCGACAAAGGCGACGCGCACGGTGTTTTTGCCCGGCATGGCGGCAGGCAGACAGCCCAATCCTATGGCGTTACCATCGATTTCGATGAGCCTGCCTCGATATCGGCAGGGCGTTCCGCCCTGCTGCGGGCCATGCCGCCGGAGCATGTAGAATTCCTGAGCGGGTTGCGCCGCTCAACCGTGATGGGGGATTTCTTCTTCTGTCACGCAGGGGTTCGGCCCGGCGTCGATCTCGAACGGCAAAACCCTGAAGATCTTATCTGGATTCGCTGGGAATTTCTGGATGACCCTCACCTGCATTCCAAGGTAATCATCCACGGCCATACACCGGCGAGCGATGTGGAAGTGCGGCCAAACCGGGTCAATCTTGATACCGGGGCCTATGCCAGCGGCCGCCTCAGCGCCATTATGATCGACGCTGAAGGCAAGTCTTTTCTAGAAGCGACTGTCTAGGGCAAGTGTTAACGCGAAGCGGAGCTGATTCCATAGCCATCGCTTGATACGGTGCGGCCGCCAGCATCAACTGATACCAGTTCGGCGCCCATGAAAAGGATTGATGCAAGCATCATAACGGTCAAAAGGGCGGCACTCTTCATAGTCATTCGGGCGTTTCCATCAGTCTCTTCGGCCTGGCTTCATGCCAGCTAACCGGCCCGGCAACTACAGCCCACAATCCTTTCCAGCAAGTGAATCAAAGCCACGCTCCACATGAATACGAACAAGGCAATTTGATTCAAATCTTGGCTGTTGCAGAGTTGCAACTGAATCGCCTGACTCAGATCAGCGCAACCCAGGCGCGTGCCAAAGCGAGACCCGCGGCATCAGCTGGAACGCCATTCTCGGCGACCAGCGCCGGATAGTTTTCCAGCCAGTCGGCATTGTCCCGTATGATCTCGTCCGCAAAGACATGACGCCATTCTTCAACAAGTGTCGTATCCGCCTCGAAGTGAAATTGAATGCCGTAAACCGCCCGTCCGATGCGAAATGCCTGATTCCGGGTTATGCCGCTTGAGGCAAGGTGAACGGCACCTTCGGGCAAGGTGAATGTATCGCTGTGCCAGTGGAAAATCGGAAAATGTTGGGGAACCGAGGACAGAACAGGATCGGACGCTGCTTCGGGTGTGACTGTAACTTCATGCCAGCCAAATTCCAGCTGGCGCCCCAGAATGTTTTCAGCGCCGTAGCCTCTGGCAACCAGCTGGCTGCCAAGACAGATACCAAGCACGGCCTTATCCGCATCGCCAAAACGCCTGATCAGGCGGGCAAGCAGCGGAAGATAAGGAAACTGTTCATCGGCAAGCGCATTCTGATCTCCGCCAAGCGAAATCAGCGCATCATAATCGGCATCATCGGAGGGCAGCGCCTCGCCAAGATGTGCCTGCACAAGATCAATCTGCGCACCGGCTTCCGCCAGAGCCCGGCCAACCAGCCCGAGCCCGGTATGCTTATAATTCTGGATGACAAGAACCCGCATTCTGCCTGCCCGCTGATCGCATTAAAGGTGATCTTGCGATAGCATGGACCTTTCACAGCCGGAAGCCACCAAATGCCCCTGCAAAATCGTGTCACACCCTTTGGCGAGATCGTGTCTGTTCCCCAGCGGGGAACATTCATGGGAAATCGCGGTATCATTCACGATCCATTAACGCGCACTCTCCTGAAACGGCGTTGGACGACGAGAGCGTGGATCATCTGCGTCTGTCAGTTCAAGAATGTCAGACGGGATGTAATGGCACGGCAAAGCTGGACCGAACTGTTTTTCCTCGATGAAGCAACGGCGCTGAGTGCCGGTCATCGGCCCTGCTTTTATTGCCAGCGGCAAAGGGCAAAAGCGTTTCAGGCGGCGTGGGCGGACGGCAATGGTGTCTCCAAGCAATCAGCACTTGATATGGATAGGGTCCTTCACGAGGAGCGCCTTGATGCCGAGGGTGGCAAGAGGCGTCACCCGCTCACCAGTTCCATCGAGGACTTACCCGACGGAAGCATGATCGCCTCCGGGGATAATGCTTTTCTCATTCGCGGCGGCCAGACCTATCTCTGGTCATGGGATGGTTATGTACCCCATACGCCACCGATACAGGATGTCGGTCTTCTTACACCGCCATCGACTGTGCAGGCCCTGCGCGCGGGGTATATGCCTGTCCTTTAGACTATTATGCGTTATTTATATTGAAAATGCATTCCATATGAATGTCATCAGGCTCCATTGCAAAGAGCTGGGGATCAGGCGTGCTGGTCACGACACAGCCAAGATGCTGGTAAAAATTCACCGTATGCTCGGAAGGAGTAGCGGAGACATAAAGGCCTTTTGCACCCAGTAATTTCGCTGCTTCCTTGCATCGTTCGAACAATTTGACACCAAGGCGCCCACCGCGATAGGCGTTACTGACATGCAGGAAGCTAAGTTGCAGCAAATCGCACCTGGAACCGAGCCAGACATTGTCAATAACAGCAGCACCGGCTAGTTTTTCACAATCAAAGATGCCAAAGAATTTCCCGCCACGATCAAAACTTTTCTGGAGCAAAGGCGTATATTTTTCCGCCTCGCCCTCTTCCCATCCGGGCGCGTCACAAAAGTCCGGATGCAGGACCAGCTTACCATCCTGCAACCGATAGATATTCTTGATGATTTCGCTACGGTCGATGCTCCAGACCTGCTCGATCTGCTCGCGGGTAAGTGGGCGTATTTCCATGCTTCTGCTCTGTATTTACCGAATATTTTATGCTCTTTCATCACATATAGAACAAAATGACATCTGGCAAATGACAGGAAGACATATCCTACACTTTGACGCTTGAGGGAACCGATCTGCCCAGCTTCCACCCAAGACTGGTACCAGCGGCAGCAATCAGGATCGCCGCCGACCCGACAAACTGACTTGGCTGCAACTGATGGCCGAACGCGAAGTAATCGACCAGAATGGCGGCAATCGGATAGATGAAGGAGAGCGAGCCCGTCAGATGCGTCGGCAGCTTCTGGATCGCGCTATAGAGCAGAATATACATCAACCCCGTATGAATAATGCCGATCGTGACGATGCTGCCCCATTGGACCGCGCCATTTGGCATGACGCTGAAGTCAGCCAAGGGGGCCATGAGTACGATGCCCACGCAGACCTGAATGAGCGCAATCAGATGTGGCGGTGTGCCCTTGAGACGCTTCGCCACGATGGCAGCGATGGCATAAAGAAAGGCAGCGCCCAGCGACAGACCGATGCCCGCCATGTAGTCAGTGCCGGTATAGCTGGTCCCACTCGGCTTGGCCTGAACAATGAGAATCATTCCGGCAAACGCGACGGCGAGCCAGAACAGCTTGGTAAAAGTCAGCTTTTCCTTGAAAATCAGGGCGCCAAGCCCAACCAGCATGAATGGTTGCACATTATAGACTGTTGTCGCGATGGCGATGGAGGCGCGGGAATAAGCAGCAAACAGCAGAACCCAGTTCAAGACAATAGCAACGCCGCCAAGCACGGCAAGACCGAACAGCTTCCATGAAATCACATTGGGCCGCAGCAAACCCATGGCAGCACAGACGCCAAGCAATGTGAGAGCGCCAATGGCGCAGCGCCAGAAGACAACCGACAACACAGGTTGACCCGACATCAGCACGAACCAGCCAATCGTGCCTGAAATCATCATTGCAGCGGTCATTTCGACGCTGCCTCTTACAATATCCCGTTCCATGCAATCCATCCTGTTGTCTCGTGCGATGAGACTATTCGGAGGAAGGCGAATTTGATATACACAGAGAAAGGCGCAATGTGCGCTCTGCCTATTTAATAAAGGCAAATTCTACGAACCACCTTATGAGGCGAATATGCTCGACGAAATGGACAAGACAATCCTCGGTATTCTTATCGAAGATGCGCGAATCTCGCTGAAGGAACTCAGCCAGAAAGTCGGGCTTTCATCACCCAGCGTTTCCGAAAGATTGCGGCGACTTGAAGAAAAGAAAGTCATCCGCGCTTTTACCGTCGATATCGACCCGGCGGCACTTGGCTATAACCTGACGGCCATTGTCCGCGTCAGACCCCTACCCGGTATGCTGCACATTGTCGAACGGCTGATACAGGAAACCCCTGAAATCACCGAATGCGACAAGGTGACGGGCGATGACTGCTTTATCGGCAAGATCCATTTCCGCACGATGGAGCAGTTGGACACATTGCTCGACAGGCTGGCCGAAAAGGCGGAAACCAACACATCCATCGTCAAAACATCGCCGGTAAAACGGCGCCTGCCACCTTTGGGCTGACACGCCCGGCTTGACCACCCTGTCTCCTCTCTGGCATCCATCATCCATGCGCGCAAATTACAAAATGCAACGGCTCTATATTACTGCTGATCTTGCTGCAGGAAGGCGGGCTGAAGTACCCACTGAAGCCGTCAATTATCTCGCCAATGTCCTGCGGATGAAAGAGAACGATGAAATCCTCGTTTTCAATGGCCGTGATGGCGAATGGCGCGCCGCCCTGCGCTTTGAAAGCAAAAAGAAACTGGCGCTTGAACCCCTAGAACTGACGCGGGAGCAACCTGTTTCTCCGGACCTCCTCTATTGCTTTGCACCGCTGAAGCAGGGGCGGCTCGATTACCTTGTGCAAAAAGCTGTCGAAATGGGTGCTGGTGTTTTGCAGCCGGTTATTACCCAGCACACACAGGTCACAAGAATCGGTACCGACCGGATCGACGCCAATGCGATCGAGGCAGCAGAGCAATGCGGCGTTCTGGCAATTCCACAAACGCGCGAGCCGGTTAAACTCGACAAGTTGCTGGATAGCTGGGACCCCCAGCGGCGCTTGATTTTCTGCGACGAGGGTCATGATACCCATAACCCGTTGCCGCTCTTGCAAAGCCTGCCGCGTGGGCCGCTCGGCGTGCTCATCGGGCCGGAAGGCGGCTTCTCCGATGCAGAGCGCGAGACCCTGCGCAAACTGCCGTTTGTAACTGCCATTCCGCTTGGTCAGCGCATTCTGCGCGCTGATACTGCTGCCGTTGCCGCACTCGCTCTTATTCAGGCGACGATCGGTGATTGGTGAGATACAAATTCTCTTGATGAGTGCATCAGAGAAATTTGCTTGCGCTCGTTTCCGAAAACAGCCAATCACGCCTCAGTTAAGAACATTCTAGTGGGGAAGCACCATCCATGGCGCGCGACACAACAGACGAGACGCCCCTTTCCGGCACGGAAGAACTGGCGACCTATCTAGCTCAGGGTTCCAAGCCGCAATCCGCATGGCGGATCGGCACCGAGCACGAGAAATTCCCGTTCTACACCGAAGATAACAGCCCGGTTCCCTATGATGGCCCGCGCGGTATCCAGGCGATCCTTGAAGGCATGCAGTCGAAACTTGGCTGGGAACCCATTATTGACGAGGGCAATATTATCGGCCTCGTCGAACCCACAGGCCAAGGCGCGATCTCGCTTGAGCCGGGCGGTCAGTTCGAGCTATCGGGTGCGCCGCTTTCCACCATCCACCAGACCTGCCGCGAAACCAATGCGCATCTGGCGCAGGTGCGTGAAATTGCCGAGCCATTGGGTATTCGTTTCCTCGGTCTTGGCGGCAGTCCGAAATGGACGCTGGCTGAAACGCCGCGCATGCCGAAGTCGCGCTACAACATCATGTCCAACTATATGCCGAAAGTCGGCAAGGATGGGCTCAACATGATGTATCGCACCTGTACCATTCAGGTGAATCTCGACTTTGCCTCGGAAACCGACATGCGCCGCAAGATGCAGGTTTCGGTGAAACTGCAATCCATTGCCACGGCGCTTTTTGCCATGTCACCCTTTACCGAAGGCAAGCCGAACGGTCTGCTTTCGTGGCGCTCCGATATCTGGCGCGATACGGATAATAACCGCTCTGGCGTACTGCCATTCATCTTCAACGAGAATTTCGGCTTTGCTGATTACGTTGAATGGGCGCTCGATGTACCGATGTATTTCGTCCTGCGCCATGGCCGTTACCATGATTGCACCCATGTGACCTTCCGCCAGTTCATGAACGGCGCGCTGAAAGACTCAATTCCAGAAGGCACGCCCAATATGGGCGACTGGACCAACCATCTTTCGACACTGTTCCCGGAAGTGCGCCTGAAGCGCTTCCTTGAAATGCGCGGTGCCGATGGCGGTCCATGGCGGCGCATCTGCGCGCTCCCGGCGTTCTGGGTCGGCATTCTCTATGATGCCGAGGCGCTGGATGCAGCCGAAGCGCTCACCCGCGACTGGACCTATCCCGAGGTGCAGGCCCTGCGCGATGAAGTACCGCAAAAGGGCCTGCGCGCCACGCTGCGCAACCGCTCGGTGCATGAAATCTCGCGTGACGTGCTGGCGATTTCGCGACTTGGCCTGAAGAACCGCGCCCTGCTCAACAGTGAAGGCTTTGACGAGACCCACTATCTCGCCTCGCTGGAGGAAGTTGTCGCGCGCGGCACGACTTCAGCCGAACAGATGCTGAGCCAATATAACACCGTCTGGGGCAGCTCGGTTGAACCCGCTTTTCTGGAGTACGCCTACTAAGGAGACGCCGTAATGACCAAGACCATTCTGATCACAGGTGCAAGCCGTGGTATCGGCCGGGCGGCCGCTATTCTTGCAGGTAAAAAGGGATGGTCTGTCGGTGTCAACTATGTGGGCAATAAGGCTGCCGCCGATGAAGTGGTTGCCGCGATCATCGCTGGCGGCGGCAAGGCAAAAGCCATTCAGGGTGACGTTGCCAGCGAGGCTGATGTTATCTCGATGTTCAAGCAGAGCGAAGAACTTGGTCCGCTGGATGGGCTTGTGGTCAATGCCGGTATTGTCGCGCCCGCCTCGAAGCTAATGGATATCGACGTTGAGCGCCTGCAGCGCATGTTCGATGTGAATATTCTCGGCGCCTATGTCTGCGCCCGTGAGGGCGTGCGCCGTATGGCCCGTTCACGCGGCGGCAAGGGCGGATCAATTGTCATTCTGTCGTCAGCCGCTGCACGTCTTGGCGGCCCTTCCGAGTATGTCGATTATGCCGGATCGAAAGGCGCGATGGATACGCTCACCATAGGTCTTTCCAAGGAAGTTGGACCAGAGGGCATTCGCGTCAATGCCATTCGCCCCGGTCTGATTGAAACCGATATTCATGCCAGTGGTGGTCAACCCGATCGCGCCCAGCGCCTCGGCGTGTCCGCACCACTCGGACGACCCGGCACGGCTGAGGAAGTCGGCGAATCCATCGTCTGGCTGCTTAGCGATGCCGCATCCTATGTCACCGGCGCACTTCTTGATGTAACAGGTGGGCGCTAGGCCAGAATTTGACTCCCGTTCGCAGACTTATGTGTTATGCGAAAGCCAGATTGTCTGACGCGGATTCCAGAGCCCATGCCAAAACACCAAGCGCTTACCGAAGCTTTCATTCCCGAATTGCCGAACTATTACCGGGGCAAGGTTCGCGAGAACTATGATCTGCCCGACGGGCGGCGCATCATCATTGCCACTGATCGGATCAGCGCCTTTGACCGGATTCTCGCCTGCATTCCGCTGAAGGGCGAAGTGCTGACGCAGATGGCGCGCTATCAGTTCGAACAGACCAGGGATATCTGCCCCAACCATGTGCTTGATTATCCTGACCCGAATGTCGTGGTCGCTCGCAGGCTGGATATTCTGCCGGTTGAGATCATTGTACGCGGCTATCTCGCCGGGACTACGAGCACATCGATCCTGACGCAGTACAAGGCAGGCAAACGCGCCATGTATGGCACCACCTTCCCGGATGGGCTGCAGGACAATGAAAAACTACCCGCCCCGATTATCACGCCGACATCCAAAGCCTTTGACGGCGGCCATGATGAACCATTGACCGCACAGGAAATACTGGACCAGAAACTGCTCACACAGGAGCAGTGGGACACGGTTTCCGCCTATGCGTTCAAGCTTTTCGCACGCGGGCAGGAAATTGCCGCAAGCCGCGGGCTCATTCTTGCCGATACAAAATATGAGTTCGGCACCGATGCGGACGGCAATGTTGTTTTGGCCGATGAAATCCATACATCGGATTCCAGCCGCTACTGGTTTGCCGACAGCTATGCGCCCGGCAAGCGTCCCGTCAGTTTCGACAAGGATTTCATCCGCACATGGGTGGTCGAGCGGTGTGATCCCTACAAGGACGATATTCCCGAGATTCCACAGGATATGATCGACGCCACCACCAAGGTCTATATTCAGGCCTATGAAACGATCACCGGTGAGAAATTTACCCCCGGTGATCCCGCTGTTGACCCACTGGAGCGTATTCGCGGGAATCTGGCACAGTATTTTTAATTGGTGATTGTGCCGCGCGGTGAGGTTTCAGGGGGGTGAAACCTCATCAACGCCCATAACACCCTAACCCGATAAAAAGATTGAACTTTGAATACCAGCAAGGTTACTCTTTCTTCGTGCATTAGCCCGAAGGAGGATCGGCGCCATGAATCTCGTAGACATGTTCCTGAAGGGACAGGGTGGGCAAGCTGTTGAGGCGCTGTCGCGCCAGTTTCAGCTTTCGCAACAACAGACAATCGCAGCCATCGAGGCGTTGATGCCAGCCTTTTCGCAAGGCTTGCAGCGCAACACTGCCGATCCAATGGGCGTTGGCGCGTTCATTCAGGCGCTCTCATCCGGCCAACATGTCAATTATTTTGATAATCCGCAGGCAGCCTTCAACCCGGCTGGCATTGCCGATGGGAATGCCATTCTCAATAATCTTTTCGGCTCCAAGGATCTGTCACGGGCGGTTGCCGATCATGCCGCACGGATGACTGGCATTGCCGTCAGCACCTTGCAACAGATGCTGCCTGTGTTGGCATCCATGACGATGGGCGGGCTTTACAAGCAGTCAACTGGCCAGTTTGCAGCGGCGGGTCTTGGCGGCGGCAATGTCATTGGCGATCTCATCGAACAGATGATGCGCCAGGGCGGCGGGATTGGCGGCCAGACTGCGCCAAACCAACAGGGCGCATCCAACCCCTGGGGGCAAATTCTGGAAAGTATGCTGGGTGGCGGTGCTGCCGCTCCGCAACAGCCACAGGGTCAGGGCAATCCATGGGGCAATAACCCGCTTGGACAGATTCTGGAACAGATGACACGCGGCGGGTTTCCCGGTGCCACACCGCAGGGCCAGCAACCCGCAGGAAATGCGCAGGCGCAGAACCCGTTTGGCGACAATCCGTTTGGCAAAATCTTCGAGGAAATGCTCGGCGGTGGCGCGCAGCGGCAGTCGGCACCCCAACCGGAGCCAAAACAACCGGATGAACCGGCCGCTGCACCATCCTCGCCCAATAATCCATACAAGGATATTTTCGGCCAGATGTTCGAAACCGGGCGCAAGACCAGCGAGCAATATCAAAAAGGCATGGAAACCATTTTCGACCAGTATCTGCGCGGGATGGACCGCAACAAATAAATCTAAAGCCCATAAAGAAAAAGCCCGGCCAGAAGGCCGGGCAGTGGGCAGGCGGGGCACCGGGAGGGGATTCCGGTGTGAATGGGACGCCTGCTAAACAGTCAAAATCGATGCTTAGCTGATCGAGCGTGCTGCACGCACACGGGCCCTGACATCGGCCAATGCGCCCAGTCTCTCGCTCGGATCTTCAAGCAGCGAAGTGCCAAGGGCAGAATGCAGATCACCGCGCGTGACACCAATGTCATGCAACATTTGATCATTCCACTCACCGAGGCTCAAAATCGTTTTGCGATTGCGGCGGGCGACGATCATTCGGGTGACAAAGCCTGCGGCCTGAACCAGCGCGAAAGTGATCGCGGGCACAAATCCATTTACTTCAGTCGTTCTCGTTGTCGTCGTCATCGCCCTACTCCTTTTGTAAATGGCGCTGATCAGAAGGGTTGAATCACGCAGAAACTATTTTCTACGCATCACGCCTGGTATCGTTTCAACACCAGCGTTTCCTGAACATCTGTAGAATGATCCACAAAAATTGATTATTCAAACGAATGTTTTTCATGTAAACGTTCAATAATAATGATGGATCGAACCGTGTCGGGAGCAACGCCATGAGCGCACCACTTGATCTTGACCAATTGCAGACATTTATTGCCATTGCCGATAGCGGCAGCTTCACCAGAGCCGCCGATGCAGTCAACAAAACACAGTCTGCGGTATCCATGCAGATGCGCCGGCTGGAAGAACGGGTTTCCAAGGCGCTGTTTGAGCGCGATGGCCGCACCAACAAGCTGACTGAAGATGGCGAGCGTTTACTCGCCTATGCGCGGCGCATGATGCAGCTCAATGGCGAAACCATCGCGGCTTTCGATGATACGCAATTACAGGGCCATATCCGCATTGGCACCCCGGATGATTATGCCGATCGCTTTCTGCCGGAAATCATGGCGCGGTTTTCCCGCTCCAATCCGCGGGTCGAGCTATCGGTTGTTTGCGAGCCCACTGTTAATCTCGACGAGATGATCCGCAAGGGCCAGCTTGATCTCGCGCTTGTCACGCAATGCGATGATATGCGCCGCTCGGAAGTTGTGCGCAGCGAGCAGCTGCTTTGGGTAACATCGGCGCACCATACGGTGCATGAAGAGAAGGTTCTGCCGCTTGCTGTTGGGCGCCCAACCTGTATCTGGCGTGCAGCAGCTATCGATGTGCTCGACACGATGCACCATGACTATCGCATCCTGTTCACCAGTTGGTCGGCAACGGTGCTCGCGGCGGCGGTGCTCGCAGGTCTTGCGGTGTCGATCCTGCCGGAATGTGCCCTGCGTCCCGGCATGCGTGTGCTTGGTGAAGCGGATGGTTTTGGCCGCCTGCCGGAGTTTGGCATCGGCATCATGCGTGGTCACACCAAGCCGTCAGCCATTGTCGACGCCCTCGCCCAGCATATTGTGGAAAGCCTCGATAACCTGTCCATGCCGACACCCGTCAGCATGACAGCAACGGCTGTGCCCAACCTCGTCAATCAGCGCCTGCGGCAGGTGCGCTCCACCGAGTTGGTGCCCGGCTGGTAATCCTTAGAGGCCGCCCTGCCACGCCTTGATAGCGTCCAAGGGATAGACCAGCATCACAATGTTGAGGGTGAGATTATCGCGAATGACATATCCCGCCAAAAGCTCGAAGCAGATCGCGATGATAATCGTCAGCCACAGTGGCGCGCGCGATGCGAAGAAAAAGCCGATTACCATGAACAGGATATCGCAGACCGAATTCAGCACACTGTCGCCGGTATAACCGAGCGCAATGGTCGCTTCGCGATAGCGATTGATGACCATATCGGTGTTCTCGAAAATCTCCCATGCCGCCTCAACAGCTATGGCAAAGAGCAGCCGAAAACCCACCGGCTTGCCGCGAGCGACAAGCCAGAGAATGCCGTAGAACAGAAAACCGTGGATGATGTGCGACAGGGAGTACCAGTCGGAAATATGCTGGGAATTATCCGAAGAGTTGACTTCGCCGACCCACAGCTTGACCGTACCGCAGGTACACATGGGATTACGCCCCATCAACAGCAGGATAATGGCAGTAAGCGCAATCATCGCTGCGCCGATCATGAGATAGTGGCGCAGGCTAAGACGTCCGGTCATCGGCATTCCCCTTTTCATCCCCGCAACATCGGCCTCCCAGACTTGACGCCATTCACCACCCCGGTAGGAATAGGAAATGACCGAAAAGTCCGAATCGACGTCCAATATCGCTGAATATTCCGTATCCGAAATCTCCGGAGCGCTAAAGCGTACTGTTGAGGATACGTTCGGCCATGTGCGCGTGCGCGGCGAAATATCAGGTTATCGCGGCCCGCATTCATCAGGCCACGCCTATTTTTCCTTGAAGGACGATAAAGCCCGCATCGAAGCTGTCGTCTGGCGTGGCAGCATGAGCCGCCTGAAATTTCAGCCCGAAGAGGGTATGGAAGTCATCGCGACCGGTAAACTGACCACCTATCCCGGTTCATCCAAATACCAGATCGTCATCGAGCAGATGGAACCGGCTGGCGCAGGTGCGCTGATGGCGCTTCTGGAAGAGCGCAAGCGCAAGCTCGGTGCCGAGGGCCTGTTTGATCCGGCGTCCAAACAGTTGCTGCCGTTCATGCCGCGTATTATCGGGGTGGTCACATCCCCGACCGGCGCCGTCATTCGCGATATCATCCACCGCATTACCGACCGCTTTCCGCTGCATGTGCTTGTCTGGCCGGTGCGCGTGCAGGGCGAAACATCAGGTGCGGAAGTGGCCGCAGCCATCAATGGTTTCAATGCCTTGCAACCCGGCGGTGCATTGCCCCAGCCTGATGTGCTCATCGTCGCGCGCGGCGGCGGCAGTCTTGAGGATCTCTGGGGTTTTAACGATGAAGTGGTTGTGCGTGCAGTCGCAGCCTCTCACATCCCTGTCATTTCAGCCGTTGGTCACGAGACGGACTGGACGCTGATCGATCTTGCCGCCGATGTCCGTGCGCCAACCCCAACGGGCGCCGCAGAAATGGCCGTACCTGTACGCGCCGACCTGCAGGCTAATATTGCAGCTTATGGTGCACGGCTTGCGGCTGGCATGTCGCGCTATCTCGACAATCGCCGTCAGGCGCAGCGGGCCCTTGCACGCGCGCTGCCCTCGGCAGACCAGTTGCTGGCATTGCCGCGTCGGCATTTCGATGAAACCGCCGCCCGGCTTGGCCGCGCCTTGCAGGCAAACACTCAGAAAAAACGTGGCCATTTTGACGGTCGCGCCCGGCAATTGTCACCGCGCGTCCTGCAACAGCGCTTCCGTGAAAAGCAGCGGGAAGTAACGGTTTTCGGCGATCGTCTGCCGCGCAGCCTCGCCGTTTTCTTGCGGGATCGCCGTGCGGTTTTCGTTCGCTACGCACATCGCCTGTCGCCGGAACCCATTGCGCGTCTTGCAGTACGAGGGCGCCAGAGCCTCACCCAGCTGGAGCGCCGTCAGGATCAGGCTATCGGCCTCACCCTTGACCGGGCCAAGCGGCGTGGCAGCGAACTTGAACGGTTGATGAAAACACTCTCGCATGAAAGCGTGCTCGAACGTGGCTTTGCCATTGTGCTCGACACATCAGGTGCGCCGGTGAAACGCGCAGCGGCGGTTGCCAGTGGCGACAATCTGACACTGCGCTTTCAGGATGGGGATGTGCAGGCTGTTGCCAGTGAGGGCGATGCTAATCCTGTTCGGCCCAAGCCGGAGCGCCCCGCGCCAGCCAAGAAACCGCCGGTGCCGGGCACTGATCAAGGTTCGCTCTTCTAGCCTAAAGTATAAGTTTGTGGAGAGATAACATTCATCCAGCCGTCAAATCCGGCTGCTAGGAGGACTGCATCTATCTTGAACCCCCGAGTGCCCAGAATGAAGACATTATTCGTTTCCGCTACCGTTCTGCTATGGGCAGCATTCGCGCTCCCGGCCTCTGCCGAGGACTTCGGAAAACTTTCGCTTCTGGGCGAGGTCGTTCTGCCCACCGGCCTTAAAATCGCGGGTGTCGAGTTCGGCGGTATTTCCGGGCTGGACTATGACGTGGCCAATGACATCTATTATGCCATTTCGGATGACCGCTCAGAGAAGGCCCCCGCACGCTTTTACACGCTCACGATCGCGATGAATGAGAAAGGTATCAACGGCCTCGACATCGTCTCGACCCGGACTTTGCTGGATGCCGAGGGCAAGCCATTTGCCACCAAAGATGTCGATCCGGAATCCATCCGCTTCAATCCGGCAACCGGTACAATATATTGGACAAGCGAAGGCGACCTGACTGGCAAGCCAGCCGTGCGCGAGTCCCGCACCGATGGCACGCTTGTCCGTGAGTTCGCTTTGCCCGATGCCTATCTGCCGAATTTTTTCAAGACGCGCGGCGTGCGGAACAATCTCTCTTTTGAAAGTATGACCATCTCGCCTGACGGCAAAACCCTGCTGGTGGGCACGGAAAATGCACTCGTTCAGGACGGTGAGGCAGCCACGCTAGACGCTGGCAGCCGCTCACGCATTCTCGCCTTCGATATTGCATCGGGAAATGCAACTGCCGAGTATGCCTATGACATCGGCCCGATATTTGCCAAGGCAACACAGGCGCCCTACTGGAACGACAATGGCATGTCAGAATTCGTTGCCGCTGGTGACGACCTGCTGACGGTTGAACGCGCGTTTGCGATGGGTGTCGGCAATCAGATTAATTTCTACCGTGCGAGCTTCAATGGAGCAACCAACGTCAATGGAGAGGCGTCGCTCAAGGACAAGCAAGTTTCGCCCCTCAAAAAGGAACTCCTGTTGAAACTGGGCGAAGGTGACTTTGGCCTCGACATCGACAATATCGAGTCCATCACCTGGGGCCCTGAAATCAACGGGCGTAAAACCCTTGTGGTTGCCTCCGATAACAATTTCAATCCGGCACAGTTTACGCAGTTCGTCGTCTTTCAGCTTGCACCATCGACAAACTAGATCGGATCAACTTCTCGCTATTCCCGTGTCCATTCCGGGCTGTTGAGTTCAATCAACGAGCGCGACCAATCTTCGATGAAGCGCTGCCTTTGAGCCCAATCCTGAACTGCGAGCAGTGCCGGGCCAATGCGAATGGGCTGGGCAATACCTGACTCCTTCAGGTTCTGCGGGCCGTCGACATCAGGCGGCAGGCTGCCCGTCTCGGAAAAATAGAACGCATTGTTCCGGGCAATCAATTGCCCGCGTTCTGATAAGAGATAGTCGAGAAACTGTGCGCCCAGATCGCCATGTTTGGCGGATTCGGGAATCAGCGCACCACGGCTCAGCACCAATGTGTAATCGCGCGGCACCACGACCCGGAGGTCTGGATGCTTTCGCGCTGCATCATAGGCGTAGGAGCCAAGCATATTATAGCCGATATAAAGACGCCCGCTTGCTACTTCCTCAAGAATTTCGCCGGTACAGCAGCGCGCCACGGCAGAAGCACGCGCCATGCTTTCCAGCAGGCGGCCAAAGACAGTGTTCGTCTGCCGCGCATCATTGAAAGCAAGCAGATAGCCGATGCCGGAGAGGCGAATGTCGTAGGTGCCAACCCGGCCGCGGTAATAATCAAGCTTTTCACGCAACAGGTCGGCAAGCTCAACATGGGTTCGGGGAACCTCGGCTGGTGGCACCTTGCGGGTATTGTAGACGAAAACGGCAGGTTCATAGGTGAAACCGAAAACCTCGTCGCGCCAGTTGGCCCAATCGGCGACCCGCGCTGTCTCAGGCGATGTATGGGAGGCCGCGCAGCCATCATTGGCCAGTTTCAACAGCTGATCAACGGATGAGGACAACAGGAGATCGCCGAGAGGCTGGTTTTTACGGCAGGCCTCACTGGCCAATGCATGCAGCTCATTGGTCAGATACTCGATGTAATCGATTGTTATACCGGGCACGGACTGCTGAAAATCATCAATGAGCGGCTTCATCGCCGCCAGATCAGTGGTTGAATAGATCGTCAGCCTGCCGGTTTCGGTCTGAAGCGCGGGAAACTCTGTGCGGTTGTCTTCGGCGGGGAAAGCCGGAAATACACCGAAGAGGGTGGCGAGAATGGCCGTGAAAACTCTCATCATTTCACGGCCCCTTTGTATAATGGCAATGTCAGAACCACCGTAAAACTTTTCTCATCGCGTGCGCGAAAGCCAAGTGTGCCGCCATGGGCGTTCACCACTTCCTGCGCAATGGCAAAACCGAGGCCGGAGCTGCCTTCGTGGGATTTTGACGTCGCAAAACGCTGTGTAGCTTTTTCCCAACCCTCAGGTGGAATGCCGGGGCCATCATCCTCAACTTCCACATAGGCATCAATCGCATCGGAACGCACCCGCACCTCGAGCCGCTGGTCGGTACCATGGCGCAAAGCATTGTCGATGACATTGACGATGGCTTCGCGCAGGCTGACAGCGTCGCCAAGTACAAAAGGACGGTCGTCGGGTGCTTCGAACGAGATGACAATATCCGGATCAACCGTGATCGGAATCGCAGCGCGATAAGCACGGCGGGCCACGTCCACAAGGCTGATTGGCTCCAGCTGGATCGAGTCGGCACGGTGGATGACCATGGCATGGCTGAGCAACTGATTGGTCAGGCGCGCCAATTCGCCGGTGCGCTGCTGCACGCGCTCAAAATGCTGACGTCCGGCTTTGTCGAGTTTGTCATGACCGAGAAGATCAATCTGGGCCGAGAGGGCCGTCAGTGGGGTTCTTATCTGATGGGCAGCGTCGGCGATAAACCGTTGCAGCAAATCCACGCGCTCATCGAGACGGCCCATGAAATGATTGATGGAACTGACGAACGGATCAAGCTCGCGTGGAACATCCACCGTTACGGGCGTCAGGTCATGCGGATCGCGGCGGCGCACCGCCGCGCCAAGCCGCTCGACGGGCTGCAGCGCATAGCGGATGGCGAGCATTGCACCGGCAAAGGCGAGAAGGCTCATGATAACAACAAGGATTGTGGCGCGCAGAGTAAGCTCGCGGGTCAAGGCTGAGCGTGCCTCATTGGTTTGCGCCACGATGACATAGGCACGCCCACTAACGGACGGGTCCGCCAGCACACGCGTGGCGCGGGCGATGCGCACCGCCTCGCCCTTATAGGTGCCTTCACTGATATCAAGCGCATCCCGGCTGCCATCAGGAGGTTCGGGGCTTTGCAGATCATCATAACCGGTAACGGTTTTGCCCTTCGTATCAATAACGCGGTAAAAAATCCTGTCGCGTTCGGCCAGACCAAGCAATTCGAAAGCCGATGTCGGCAAACGAACAGTGAGAGCGCCATTTTCGACAGAAAGGCTTTCGGCCATTTGCAGGGCCGCGCCGACGAGAAGCCGGTCATAGGCTTTGTCAGCAGCCGTTTCCGCATAGTACCACGCGGCGCTGACCAGCAACGCCGCGCCAATACCGAGCACCAGCGAAATACGCCGGGCCAGCCGCGCGAAAAGTGACGGTTCATGATGCATCGCCGGCCACCAGTTGATAGCCCAGCCCGCGCACCGTTACGATACGTGCCTGCGCACCTTCCAGTTTCTTGCGGAGCCGGCCCACATAAAGCTCAATCGCATTGGCGTTGGCGGCGGCCTCATCGAAGCCGAAAATCTGGTCAAGCAGTTCATCCTTACTGAAAACACGGCCGGGACGCGCAGCCATCACCTCAAGTAAGGTCAGTTCGCGGCGCTTCAACTGGACTTCGCGCTTACCCACATGGACAGAGCGCGCACCCCGGTCGATAGCGATGTCGCCGCACTTGATCAGATTGGTCGCCTCTCCGCCGGTGCGGCGCCGGATCAGCACGCGGGCGCGGGCTTCAAGCTCGCGAAAATCGAAAGGTTTGACGAGATAATCATCGGCGCCAAGATCGAGCGCGCCAACACGATCTTCAATCTCTGACCGCGCCGTCAGCACGAGAACAGGAACGGTATTGCCGGATTTGCGCAGGCGCTTGAGAATCTCAAAACCATCCATATCAGGCAGCATGACATCGAGAATGATCAGCGCATATTCGGTGAAATCGATGATCTCGGCGGCATCGCGGCCATTGGTTTCCCAATCCACAGCATGGCCGATCGCCTCGAAACGCTTGGCGATAGCCTCCCCCACATCATGCGTATCCTCAACCAGCAATATGCGCATGGTTTTCATTGGCATGAACGCCCTTCGGGATCAATGAAGATGACACGGACTTGGCAAACGGGAATGCGGGAGATATTCAATGCCGCCCACATATAAACCGAGAATAAGACGATGATTATTCGACCAAGACAGCGCGACGACATATCCAGGCTTGTGGCGATCTGGGAAAGTGCCGTCAGAGCCACGCATCATTTCCTTGCGGAGGAAGACATCCAGTTTTTCCTGCCACTCGTTCGCGACGAGGCTCTTCCGGGTCTTGAGGTGTGGGTTGCACAATCATTGTCGGGCGAGCTTCTGGGTTTCATGGGCTTGTCAGACGAGAAGGTTGAAATGCTGTTCGTTGATCCGGCCAACCATGGCCGGGGAACCGGAAGCCGCCTTCTTGATCATGCAAGAACGCTGAAAGGCCGACTCAGTGTCGACGTTAACGAGCAGAACCCGGATGCTCATGGTTTTTATCGCAAATATGGATTTGTCGAAATTGGCCGCTCTGAACTTGACGGGTCAGGGCGCCCCTTCCCGCTCATTCACATGCAACAACCAGCCTGAGTGCTTGTTCTATCGGGATAGACCCTCAAGCTTCAATCTCGCGCTTGGCGGCACTGGCCAGAAAGGCGGAGCGTGTCGTACCTCGCGCCTTGACGGTATCGTCAATAGCACGCAACAGGCCGCGCTCAAACGTGACGTTGGCTCTGACAACCGCCGTATCATTGTCAATCAGTGGTACGAAAACCAGATAGGCGCCCGCCGCGAGTTCATCCCTGATGTCTTGCCGTGCTAAAATGTCCCCATGGCTCGATGGGGCTGGAAGCTCCGCATCCTCGGCATATAGGCGGAGTGCTTCGACAGCATTGCGGACGATATCGTCGGCTTTATCTGCTGCCGAATAGACCCCTTTGATATCAGGGAACTGAATGCCGAACGCGCTGTCTTCATCCTTGTGAACCAATGCAAAATAGTGACGCATCTTATACCCTTTCCGGATCATCTGATGTGGGAGGAGGTCAGAGCCAGCCTGCATCTTTCGCTATTGACCGGGCCGTGCCGATCGGCAGATCCTTCTTTGGATGAGGCACGATCAAAGTAAGGGTGCCTTTGCGAAACTTGTGATGGGAACCACTGACAGAGACCAGTTCGAAACCTTCGTCCTTCAGTCTCTTAATGATCTTGCGGCTGTCACGCTCCATTTCAATCCCAATCGAATGTGTCAATATATACACACTACGGCATAATCACGCAATAACAGTACGCATTATTATGCCCACTGAATAGTGAAACGATGAGGCCCAAAGCCGTTGAATGTATCAAAAAGGCGCAGAAGTATTGGGCGCTTGGTTCCGGGCCGAACAATGAATGTGCTGCCACATACCATCCCTCGCCACGAAACCGCCATGGCATCCAACACCAGACATATAGTGCAAAATTGAGAACGCCAGCACGGCGCGCATTGCTGAATTATGAAAATATTTAAATAGAGAAAAATCTGCGAGATTGAGAAGTGGTACGGACGGGTGGATTCGAACCACCGACCTCAGGAGCCACAATCCTGCGCTCTAACCAACTGAGCTACGACCGCGCACCGTCTTCTTTTCGACAGGGGTCACATACGTAAGATTGATGCTTTTGGCAAGCACCCGATGCAACAGAAAGGTAAAAACAAACAAAAAAGAAAAGGCCGGGGGAGGACCCGGCCTTTCCCATTAGTGCAAGACCCATACGGGAGGAACTATTGGGTCTTGCTTGTCCAGCGGCTGGGAGGAGGAGTGCCGCCGGAGTATTTTTTGATCAAAAGCGCCTGATCAGGCGACCTTGACATCCTTGATTGCCTTCTCAACAGCCGACTTGACTGGAGCGGAGATTTCTTCAACAGCCTTGGTAGCAACTGTCTGGAATTCCTTGGCCTGGTCTGTAAGGGCTTCAGCCTGCTTGCGAACGAATGCGCTCTGCAGTTCGATAACTTCGCCGAAAGACTTAACGCCGATCAGAGCTTCGATATGAGCAAAGCTTGCTTCGGTGTTGGCGCGCAGCGCAGCCAATGCCTTGAGCGAAAGAGCAGCAGTGTTCGACTGTGCAGTTTCGAAAGTGCTTTCGAGTGTCTTCTGTGCAGCTTCAGCCTGATCCTTGATCTTGGCATAAGCTTCCTTGGACTGGGCAACGCCCTTCTCGGTGAATTCGCGAACCTGATCGGTTACAGCGGTTGCATCAAATGTAGGGATCGAGAACGCATCAGCAGTCTGTTTGGTTGTCTTGCTCATAATATGTTCCTTCCGGTTGCAGCCTGTCTATGCGACTGCTTGTGAATTCATGGGTTGTATATAGCTGCATTTATTGTGCATTGCAACATTTCTTTTGCAACGCACAATCAAAGGCCTGATTTTCCATCGAAATATTTTTGTGGAGCGTCTTTGAAGTTAACTAAACCAAGAGAAAGACGTGTGAGGTAGATGCGTATGAGTGGACGATTGACCGCCTTAGCTTTATTAACAGAGTATTAAGACAGTCCGCAGACAGCGGGTCTTTCATTGTGGAGTACACCGGTCAACCGATGACGTCTGGAACCTACCCCTTCATCGATATTGCCGTTCTGGATGAAATTCGCGAGCATTTTGCCAATGGCGATGCGCTTGTGGTTATTTCGCCGGATCTGGAGAGCGTCATATGGGCCAATGGTCAGGGCGCAGCTGCTCTCGGCTATCCGACCATTGATGACATTCTGGACGCCGGATCGGTGCTCAACGTTCAGGCCCGGCGTCAGCTGATGGCGCTCGATGGTTTCCCTGCCATTGGCCATGGCCGCACGGTTTCCCTGCGCGTGGCCTTTGGATTGGCCAGCCGCATCCTGACATTTCAGGCAAGCGATCTGACCCTGCCACGCGGCGAACCGGCTATCCTGCTCTCCATCGCCAACACGTCGCGAATGACATCAGAAGCGGAAATTGCCACCCTCGCGATCAAGGGGTTCGGTGACAGCACGACCCATGCGGCGATGATTGATGCCACGGGCAAGGTGCTGGCGGCATCGGACCAGTTTCACGCCATCGGATTCAGCGACAAGATTTTGGGCGATCTGGTGCGCGAAGTGCGGCTGGAACGCAACCGGCTCGTCAAACGACCAGTGCAGGCATCAGGCGGTTTCGTGCCGACAGGTATTGCGCGGCTGACCGACAGCCCTGCCCTGCACCTGCTGTTCGCCATTGAGGACATCAACCGAAATACGGGGCAATCCGCAACGGTTGATGAGAAGCTGCCAGAGCCTGTTCTCACGCCGCAAGAGGTGGTCGCACCGGATACCGGCGCACCGCAAAACATTGCTGCGGCTGTTGAACCAATCACTGCAACTGTCCCGGAACCGATAGCCGAGCAAAAGGCTGAAGCGGAGCCGGAAGGCGGTGCTTTTCAATACAGGCCATCTGACACCCCTGTCCGCTTTGTCTGGAAAGTGGATGCGGATGCCAGATTCAATGAAGTATCGCCGGAGTTTGTTGGTGCCGTTGGACCCAATTCGGCTGATGTTATCGGAAAGTCCTTCCGCGATGTCGCCAAGGTTTATGGGCTGGATAGCGGTGGCGAGATAGCCGATCTGCTGGAACGGCGTGATACGTGGTCAGGCCGGACAGTTCAATGGCCCATTGAGGGCACCGATTTACGCGTTCCCATCGAACTTGCGGCCCTGCCAATTTACTCGCGCGAGCGGGTTTTCATGGGCTTTCGTGGTTTTGGCGTTGCCCGGATGGGCGATGTTACAACCGACCCTGAGGCCATCGGCAAGGTGCTGGCTCCCGAACCAGCCATGCCAGTTGATGCATTCAATGGCGAAAAACCTGCCATTGCCGTTACACCTGAAGCACAGGTCGAAACACCGCGCGACGAAGCCAGACCCGAATTGATCGAAGGAAATGTCATTCCCCTGAAGACCAATCGTCTTCCACGGGATGATGGCCGGTTGAATGATGCGGAGCGCAATGCTTTCAGGGAAATCGCAGAGCGCCTTCGTCGCGAAGTTCTTGCTGATAATCCAAAGGAATTGGACCCTATTCCTGCACCTGTTGTCGCGGATGTTGAAACGACATCAGGTCGGCCCGCCACGGGATTGACGAAATCGGAGCCAGTTACGCCGCCGGTTCCTGCTCGAGTTGTGCCGCCGGTTCCTGCTGCTGAAGTTGTTGGTCCGGGGTATGACGCATCGGCTGGTAAAGCTGCAACAGCAATTGCCCCGGAAAAGGATTTTGCCGAGAACATCCGGACAAAGGCGCGGCAGGGCGTGGATACCGCCATTCTGGCGGCGCTGCCCCTTCCCGTTCTGATCCATCGCCATGGCATTCTTCTTTATGCCAATAAGGCGTTGCTCGATGCTACGCTTTATGAATCGCATGAAGCCATCAATGCAGCCGGCGGGTTGAATGCGCTTTTTGCCGAGAACCCTGATCAAGCCGACGGCGAGGATACTGATGGTGTGAACCTGCGCCTCAGCAACGACACGACCAAGCGCGTGCAGGCTCATTTGCAGGCGGTTCGCTGGGACGAAGACGGCGAACGTGCCTTGATGCTCGCCCTTTCGCCGGAAGCACAGGCTCCAGTTGTGCAGACACAGGAACAGCGCTTTGACGACAGCGAGCGGCAGCTCCTGCAAACGCGGATCGATGAGCTTAACGCCATTCTTGATACGGCAACGGACGGAGTTATCCTGCTTGATTCCGCCGGTGCAATCCGCTCGGTCAATCATTCAGCGGCTGCGTTGTTTGGCTACGAGCCGGAAGAAGTGGAAGGCAAGGCATTTTCCCTGCTCTTCGCCATCGAGAGCCAGCGGGCCGCGATGGACTATGTCAGCAGTCTCTCGGACAATGGCGTTGCCAGTGTTCTCAACGATGGCCGCGAAGTTATCGGCCGCGAGAGCAAGGGACGGTTTATTCCGCTGTTCATGACCATTGGCAAGCTTGATGCGTCAAAAGGCTTTTGTGTCGTGTTGCGCGACATCACGCATTGGAAGCAGGCCGAAGAAGAACTGGTCAGCGCCAAACGCGAGGCGGAGCGCACCTCCAGCCAGAAGAGCGAATTTCTCGCACGCATCAGCCACGAAATCCGCACACCACTCAACGCCATTATCGGCTTCTCGGAGTTGATGGCGGACGAGAAATTCGGCCCTATCGGCAATGAGCGCTATCGCGACTATCTCAATGATATCAGCCGCTCCGGCAATCATGTGCTGTCGCTTGTCAACGATCTACTCGATATTTCGAAGATCGAAGCGGGTGCCGTTGAGTTCGACTTCCAGGCGGTATCGCTGAACGAGGCCCTGACCGAAGCCGTGGCAATTATGCAGCCACAGGCCAATCGCGAGCGGGTAATCATCCGCTCCAGCCTGACATCGCGTCTACCGGATATCGTCGCGGATCAGCGTTCAATCACGCAGATCGCCCTCAATCTTCTGTCCAATGCCATCCGCTTTACAGGACCGGGCGGGCAGGTGATCATTTCGACCAGCTACGAGCCGAGTGGCGATGTGCTCCTGCGCGTGCGCGATACGGGCATCGGCATGACACGGCAGGAAGTCGAGCAGGCATTGCGGCCCTACAAGCAGATCACCACGCCAAAGCATGCGCGCACGGATGGGACTGGTCTTGGCCTGCCGTTGACCAAGGCTATGGCCGAGGCAAACCGGGCGAGCTTCTCTATCGACTCGACGCCGGGACGCGGAACCATGGTCGAAATCAGCTTTCCGTCGACCCGCGTTCTCGCCGACTGAAATCGACCAGACAAATAATCTGATATATAAATCATCTGTTGGATTGATTTAGCCCGGATTGGCATTCTCCAGACAAAGGAGAAGCCAATCATGAAAACATTGATCCTCATATTTCACCCTGATTTCAAACAGTCACGCGCCAATCGCGCTCTGGCCGACGCAGCAATGCAGATCCCCGGCACGGAAGTGTTCGACGTTCAGGCCGCCTATCCGGACGGGAACATCGACAGTGACGCAGAAGTCGAGCGCATGCTTTCGGCTGACCGCATTGTCTATCAGTTTCCGATCCAGTGGTACGCTGCACCGCCGATCCTGCAGGCATGGCAAAATGCCGTACTGACCCGCATGTACTACATCAATTACGAGAATGAGGGCCGGTTGCTGGAGGGAACACCCCTGTTCATCGCGACGACGGCGGGCAATACACCAGCAGCCTACACGCCGCAGGGCGTCAATCTGATGCCTGTCAGTGCGCTGCTCAACCCCTTGCGCTCCATGGCCAACCGTTGTGGCCTTCCCCTCGCCGAACCGTTTGTCGTGTATGAGACCATGAAAGCGGATGACGAAACGCTGCGAAAAGCCGGGGCATCCTACGCTTCATGGCTGTCACGCGCATCAATACCCCACATGAATGTCGTCGAGCAGGCCTAGCTCTGGCTGTATGACAAAGTTTGAGGCAATCACCGCTTGCCTCATTCAACCCTCAATGTGATGGCAAACGCTCTGCAACAAATTGGCGGCAAACAGTGCCTAGGCCTTGAATTGCAACGGATGATCGCTAAACCGTAGAAGGTGAAGCGTGAAACCTTTCCGGCGCGCACCCGGAAGCAGTGTAGACATCGGAAATATTCATGTCCTGGTACAGGCCGAGGAACATTCTCGCAACGATCATTCTATTGGCTCTCGTTGCCGCGGGTCTCCTTGCCGCCATACCTTATCTCGTCAGCACGGATGTTATTCGCGCCCGACTGATCCAGGAACTCAGCAACTGGACGGGCTATAGCGTCGAATCCCGCCAAACGCCGCAAATCTCTTTCTTTCCGGTCTTTTCCGCTTCGCTTGGCGACGTGACAATACGAAACCCATGGCAGAGTGGAGGCACGCCCTTCATGAAAGCTGAACGCATCGAGGTCGACCTGTCGCTGATCTCGGCGCTGATGGGACGCACCGAATTCACCGAAACAAAGCTTATCCGCCCGCGTTTTGTTATCGATGAACCGATCAAGAGCCTTTCGCAAATCGGTGAATCGCTGGCCAAAACCGATGGCCGCGTTGGCGATGTCATGCGCGAGGCCCGTGCCGCTATCGAAGCCAATCCAGCAAAACCTGATATGAGTAATGTATCGTCACAGCCTTTCGGCCGCATACGGCTGGAAGATGCTGTGGTGACGTTCAAACGCCCGCTCAATGGTGCAGAAGAGCAGATTTCCAGCATTAGCGGTGTTTTCGAATGGCCGCAAACATCGGGTGTTGCGAGTTTTCGCGGCAATGCCATCTGGCACGGTGAAGAGACTGAAATAGACAGTTCGGCAAGCAAGGCCCTGCTGCTTCTGGCCGGCGGCACGAGCCCGCTACAGGTCAACCTCACATCGACGCCTTTGACCCTTGCCTTTAACGGTTCAGCCAATATCTCGAAGAACCAGTTTTTTCAGGGCACCCTGTCTCTGACCTCGCCTTCCCTGCGCCGAACCCTGGAATGGTCGAAAACACCGTCAATTCCCGGCGCGCCCATCGGCAGCTTTGCGCTTGATGCGACGGTTTCAGGCTCAGCCAACCGTATGAAAATGGACGGACTGACCGCAACACTTAACGACAATCCGGCCAAGGGCGGTATTGAGATCGTCCTGAATGATGGGACGCCGAGCATTACCGGAACGCTGGCTTTCGAAACACTTGATCTTCGCTCCGTTCTTTCAGGCTTCATGCCGCTGCCGGATGGTTCGGCCAATTCGAACGCGGTTATCGACACCCGTTTTCTTAAACAGGCAAATGTTGACCTGCGTGTTTCCACCCAGAAGGCGACGGCGGGGTCGATCAACCTTACCAATGTTGCGGCAACGGCGCAGGTGCGCAACGGCCGGGCCATTTTTGATATTGGCGAGGCATCGGCGTTCAACGGTTCTGTCGCGGCGAGTTTTCAGCTGGCTGAAGAAGGCGATGGCGGCGCCACAGGCGAATTACGCCTCAACGGAACCGACGTGAACAGCGCATCCATCGCCCCATTGCTGGGTCTGGGCAACCGTTTTGAGCTTGGCAAAGGCACAATCTCCGTGGTTCTTAAAGGCCCGATCACCCGGTGGTCATCGGCAATGGAAAACGCCAAGGGGACGCTGAGTATGCGTTTTGGCACCGGGCAGATCAAAAGCCTCGATTTCAACAACCTGCTCAACAAGGCCAAAACCGACCGATTTTTCAGCCTGAACGAGAAAACGGATGCATGGCTCGCATTTGACCGGATGGAGATCAAGGCCAATATCATGGATGGTGTGGCGGCGCTCGATACGGCGCAGGTCCAGATGAAATCAGGCGTATTGAACTTTGCCGGTATTGTCACGCTGATCGGCAAGAGTCTGGCTCTGACCGGAGACTACGCAATGCCGGTCGCCACGCCTGCTCCAGCCCCAACACCAGCGCCCGCACCGGCGACGACAACCCCTGCCCCGGCAACAACGCCAGCACCTGCAGAAACTGCGCCTCAGGCTGCAGCGCCTGCGGACCAGAAGCCCGTGCAGACCTTCAACCACACGCGCTTTTTTATCGGCGGTTCATGGGACAACCCGTTCATTTCGCCGATTATTGCACCGGCGAATTGAAGCCGGAATTAATGACGGGCCGCTGCCTGCTCGTCGCGCGCCTTCTGCACCTCGCGGCGTTTATTGGCAAGCGACGCGATGACCACGCCCACCGCAACAATGGCAATCAGGATGGTACAGGCGGCATTGATCTCCGGCGTTACCCCCAAGCGAACCTGTGAGTAAATGCGCATCGGCAAGGTGGTGGCACCCGGCCCAGATGTGAAGCTAGAAATCACCAGATCATCAAGTGACAGGGTAAAGGCCAGCATCCAGCCTGAAACAACAGCTGGCAGGATCACCGGCAGCGTCACCTTGAAGAAGGTCGTAACAGGCGTTGCACCCAGATCCATCGCCGCTTCCTCAAGCGAACGGTCGAACGTCACGAGACGCGACTGCACCACCACGGCCACGAAACACATGGTGAAGGTGATATGGGCGAGCGTAACCGTCCAGATGCCGCGGTCAAAGCCGATAGCTACGAACAGCAGCAGCAGCGACAGGCCGGTAATCACTTCGGGCATAACCAGCGGCGCATAGATCATCGCTGAAAACAGCATCCGGCCACGGAAGCGGGTGTAGCGCGTCAGCGCCAGTGCGCCGAGTGTTCCCAGAATTGTCGCAACTGTTGCCGAGATAAGGCCGACGCGGATGGTCACCCATGCTGCATCGATGAAGCTCTTATTGTTGAACAGGGACACGTACCATTTGGTCGAGAACCCCGCCCAGACAGTGACGAGGCGCGACTCGTTAAAGGAGAACACCACCAGCAGGACAATTGGCAAATACAGAAATGCAAAGCCAATAACCAATGAGACAATATTAAAGCGGGACCAGGTTGTGTTCATGTCACTTCTCGCTTTCCTGGGCTTTGGCTTCCGACCGCTGGAACAGCACAATAGGCACAACAAGCAGCGCCAGGAGAACGACTGCAACCGCAGAAGATAATGGCCAGTCGCGATTGGCGGAGAACTCGTTCCATAGCGTCTTGCCGATCATCAGCGTTTCAGAACCACCAAGCAGATCGGGGATAACAAACTCGCCGACAGCCGGAATGAAAACAAGGAAACATCCGGCGACGACGCCGGGCAGCGAGAGCGGAAAGGTGATTTTCCAGAAAGCCGTGATGGGCGGGCAACCAAGATCTTCAGCCGCTTCCACAAGGGAATAGTCCATCTTTTCCAGCGTCGAATAAATCGGCAAAACCAGAAATGGCAGATAGGAATAGACAATACCGATCAGTACGGCGGTATTCGTGTTGAGAATATTCAGCGGTGTATCGATGACATTGGCCCAAATCAGAAACTGGTTGAGCAGGCCCTCGGGTTTGAGAATACCGATCCACGCATAGACGCGGATAAGGAAACTTGTCCAGAACGGCAGGATTACCAGCATCAACAGGGTCGATCGGACAGTGGCAGGCGCCCGCGCCATACCATAGGCAATAGGATAACCGACGAGTAGCGTCAGAAACGTCGAAATACCAGCAATGATCACGCTGGAAAGATAGGCTTTGACATAAAGCGGATCGCTTCCGAGGAACGTATAATTGTCCCAGGAGAACTGCGAGATGCTGTTGATGAACCCTTGCCAGCCAGCCCAAATATCAATCGTTGGCGTATAGGGAGGGATCGCCATCGTCACCTGTGACAGCGAAATCTTGAAAACGATAATGAAGGGGATGAGGAAGAAGATCAGCATCCACAGATAGGGAACGCTGATAACCAGCCTGCTGACGACCGATGCTATCAATTTTTGCATGACATCGCCCCCTATGCTATCAGCAGGATACCGGCATCGGTATCGAAATTGACCCAAACCATATCGTCATAACCAAGCGGATTTTCGACCGTGCGCACCGCGTTGAGACTGGCCGCCTTGATGATGCGGCCGCTTTCAAGCCGCACATGGAAAACGGTCATGTCGCCAAAATAGGCAATATCATAGAGTTCGCCATGGGCGGCATTGATGCTGGTATCAGCCGGCTCTTTGCGGCTGAGGCGGATTTTTTCGGGCCGGATGGCAAAGCCGACTGTTTGACCAGCAGAGCAATCACGCGTTGCGTCAGTGCGGATGGTGATCTTGTCGGCAGGAACGTTGATATCGACCTTGCCGGGAACTGTGGTCGAAACCGTGCCTTCAAACATATTCACATTGCCGATGAAGTCGGCGACAAATTTCGAATTGGGGGCTTCGTAAACTTCCGCCGGTGTTGCCACCTGCTTGACCTTGCCTTTGTCCATAACGGCGATACGGTCAGCCATGGTCATGGCTTCTTCCTGATCGTGTGTCACGACCACGAAGGTAAGGCCAAGCTTCATCTGCAGGTCCATCAACTCGAACTGGGTTTCTTCGCGCAGCTTCTTGTCGAGCGCGCCAAGAGGCTCGTCCAGCAGCAGAACTTTTGGCCGTTTGGCAACACAGCGGGCAAGCGCCACGCGTTGACGCTGACCGCCGGAAAGCTGATGCGGTTTGCGCTTGGCGAACTGCTCCAGTTTCACCAGCTTCAGCATTTCGGCGACACGCGCCTCGATCTCATTCTTCGGCATGCCGTCCTGCTTGAGGCCGAAGGCGATATTGCCCTCCACCGTCATGTGCGGGAACAGGGCATAGGACTGGAACATCATATTGACGGGCCGCTTATAGGGCGGGATGCCGCGCAAATCCTGTCCGTCAAGCAGGATGCGACCGGAGGTTGGCTCTTCAAATCCGGCAAGCATACGCAACAACGTCGACTTGCCACAGCCCGAAGCGCCCAGAAGGGCAAAGAATTCCCTGTTGTAGATCGTCAGGGACAAATCATCGACAGCGGTGAAGTCGCCGAACTTCTTGGTTACATTTTCGAAGGAAATATAGGGTTTTGCTTCAGGATCGTTCCAAGGTGCGAATTTACGGCGAAAGCTTCCCAGTGATTTCATGATTTGCCCCGGCAGTTTCTTTGGTCTTGATGTTAAAAACCCCGGCATTTTCTGCCGGGGTTTCTCGAAATTTACTGGCCTGTTACAACTTTGGTCCAGAGCCGCGTTACTGTCCGCTGCGTTTTTGTATCGTAAGGCGTCACGGTGAAGAGCTTCTTCAGCGTGGCTTCATCCGGATAAACCGCTGGATTTTCCAGAATGGATTTGTCGATGAACTCCTGCGAAGCCTTGTTGCCGTTGGCATAGGAAACGACGTTCGATGCCTTGGCAGCCACTTCCGGGCGCAGGATGTAGTTGATGAATTCGTGTGCTTCAGCCACATGCGGCGCATCGGCAGGGATAGCCATCACGTCAAACCACATCTGCGCGCCCTGCGACGGGATCGCATAGTCGACCTTCACACCGGCATTGGCTTTTTCTGCGCGATCCTTGGCCTGCAGAATGTCACCGGAATAACCGAGCGCGAGGCAGATATCGCCTGCGGCCAGCGCATTGATATATTCGGACGAATGGAACTTGCGGATAGATGGGCGAACCGCCGTCAACAGATCAGCGCCCTTGGCGAGTTCATCAGGATTCTTGCTGTCCGGATCAAGACCAAGATACGCGAGCGTTGATGGCAACACATCCGATGCGGAATCAAGAACATGAATACCGCAATCCTTGAACTTGGCGGCCATTTCCGGCTTGAACAGGATGTCCCAGTTCGGACGTTCGTCGGTGCCGAGAATTTCCTTCATCTTGTCGACATTATAGCCAAGGCCAGTTGTTCCCCACATGTAGTCGACTGCGTACTGATTGCCCGGATCGTATTTCTCAATGCGCTGGTTGATCAGGTCCCATGTGTTTTTCAGGTTCGGCAGCTTCGACTTGTCGAGTTTCTGGAAAACACCGGCAGCAATCTGGCGCTGGAGGAAGGATGCCGTCGGGACAACAACGTCATACCCCGTACCGCCAGCCAACAGCTTTGTTTCGAGGATTTCATTGGAGTCGAAGGTATCATAGACAACCTTGATGCCGGTTTCCTTGGTGAAATCAGCAAGGATAGTGTCATCAATATAATCGGACCAATTATACACGTTGACGACGCGTTCCTGTGCGCCTGCCGCCGTGGCAAGCCCAAGGGCAAAAGTGGCCGTTAAAAGAATGGATTTGATACCCATAAATGCCTCCATGCTACTGACACCTGATCTTTCAGCCGTGTCAGGGGTTCCCAAGTTTATCCTACCTTTTTAGATTGCGATCACTTCGTCAACTGGGTTGCAGCAACTCCTTTGCTGAAAGTTGCAGATGAACGAAATTTTGAATGCAGCATTTTGGCGCACGGGGCCGTCAGGCAGCCCGGTTTCTCGCTGAAACGGAACGCTGGCGACGATATTCCCAGCCAAGATGGAAAAGCAGTGCGGTCAGAATAATGCCGCCACCAATGATGGTGCGCTGGGCTGGCACTTCATTGTGCAAAAGCCAGACCCAGACGGGCCCAAGCACTGGTTCGAGTGTGCCGATCAGTGCAGCCAGCGCCGACGGAATGAGGCGTGCTCCGCTGACAAAAAGCGCGAGGCCAAGACCGAGATTGACCGCACCGAGGGCAATCAGGAAGCCAAAATCACCCATACTTACCGAAAATGATCCCGCCATAAGGGATGCCGCGCAGGCCGCCATGACGGTCCCGAGAAAAACAGCTGGTGTCATGCGCAGATGGGCCTTGCGCCGTGTGATAACTGTGGCCGAGGCGAAGGATATGGCAATCAGCAATGCGAGAAGATCACCAATGGGTGAAACCTCACCATCAAGCGAATCGGAAACCATGATGGCGACACCGGCAATCACAACTGCAATCGCACCCCAGGTTGCAAAGCTTACCCGCTCGCGGAACAAGACCCAGGAAATCAGCGCCGCGAGAAGCGGCACTGCCGCTTGAAGCAAAAGAACATTGGCAACTGTTGTATAGGACAGAGCGACAATGAAGCAGGCCGAGGCAATGGCAAAACAGATGCCGACGCCTATTCCCGCCAGTCCCATATTCCGAAACAGAACCAGCGTACCACGCGGACCATCGCGCACCAGCATGAAGCAGAGAAGGAAAAGCGCGGCAAACACGGAACGCCAGAAAACAACGGCCCAATTATCGGTGGTTTCAAGGAACCGCGTGAGAGCGCCGCCTGTGCTCCAGGCTATAGCCGAGCCCGCAACAAGCAGACAGCCAATCATGGCATCCGACGCGCTTTTGGCGGGATCAGGTGCGGCGACAGGCGGCAGCGGAACGAACGAAACACTCATGAGCGCAGAATGCCAAATTTCAAGCTCGTGTTGAGCTTGGGAAACGACTGGAGATTGTCGCTTTTTGCATTGTCTTCGCCAGCAAATCCAGTGGTATCACTGAAAATCGAAGGCACTGAGACCCGTCACCATTTCGTCCAGTCCGAGCGGGCGGGTAACTGGCGGCTCGGCGCGCGACAGACAGGCCGAGCGTTCACACAGGCGGCAGGCAGGACCGACCGGCGTTGCGCCGATCCCCTTCCCACCAAGGGCCGCCCCATAAACAGTTTCATCGGCAAAGCCGATATCGCAGCCAAGCAGAATCGCCGTGCGGCGCGGACGCTCATTGAAGCCGCCCTGCGGGCCTTCCAGCGTGCGGGCGATGGTCATGAATTCGGCGCCGCCGGGCATTTCGATGGCTTCTACAAGAATCTGCCCCGGCTGGGCAAAGGCGGCATGCACCGCCAGTTTGGGGCACTCGCCGCCAAAGCGCGATTGCGGATAGCTCTGTGCCCCTGCCCGGCGAAAACGATTGCCCGCATGGTCAACCTCGAGCATGAAAAACGGAATACCGGCGGCACCCTGCCTTTGCAGCGTTGTCAGCCGATTGGCCGCCTGTTCAAAGGAAACATTAAAACGTGAGCGCAGCACATCGACATCATAGCGGGCACGCAGGGCAGCAGTCTGGAATGCCTGATAGGGCATCATCAAGGCTTGCGCCGCATAACGGGCAAGTTCGAACCGCGCGATACGGCGCGCTTCATCGGAGGATAGTTTCAGCTCCTGAATCTCCGCGGCGATCACCACCTGCATGCGAATGAGCACGGCCTCGATGGCCAATTCACGCAATTGATCGAATGGCGACAGGCGCTCCGAGATGAAAAGGCGCTGCGAATGCCGGTCATAACGCCGCCGCCAATTGGGCATGGTCGCGACAGGTAAAACGCGGACGGTGATCCCGTGCTCGCTCTTCAGCCATGCTTTCAAGGCACCGGCCAGATCGTCGCCGGGCTTGATCAGATGGAGAAAACTATCCACCTCGCCTTCAATCCGGGCAAAATGGTTGGGTTTGCGTTCAAGCACTTCGCGGACTTCACTCAGCGGCAAACGTGTGGCCGATAAGGAAGGTGCATGCCCTTCTTTTGCCAACATGCCTGAAAGGTCAGACAGGCGCTCCAATGATTCCCGATAGGCGCGGTAAAGTTTGACGATGCCCGCCGCTGCATTGGGCGCGGCATCACCAATCTCGATCAATTCCTGATCGCCGGGCAATTCACCATTGAGCAGGGGATCAGAGAAGACCTCTTTCAGCGCAGCCATGGACGAGCCGGTTTCAACCTGCAGCGTATCAAGCTCAATCTTGTATGTGGATGACAATTTCAGAAGCAGCTGGACAGTCAGCGGGCGCTGATTGCGCTCGATCAAATTGAGGTAGGACGGAGAAATACCCAGAGCTTCGGCCATGGCCGTCTGCGTCAGCCCCTGCTCGTTGCGAATGCGCCGGATGCGTGGACCGGCAAATATCTTTCCCTCGGCCATATCAGCCCCTTATGTCAGCAATATTGACAAGATTTACACAATCGTACCGTGATAATCACTATTACAAAGTTTACAAATTTACAAACCATATTTGTCAAAGCCGCGACATGCTAACTCGATAAATCCACATAATATGGCGATATTTATTGGAATTACTGCGCTGCAATGTAAATTCAGTCACATGAACGCAGCCATCGAAACTCCCATTTGGACTGTCTGCGATCGCCTCAACAGAGCTTGGAGAAAGATAATGACTGATTTTTACAACCTGGTACCAAATGCCCCTGGAGGTCGTTTCGATGGTATTGAACGTCCCTATACGCCTGACGATGTCAAAAAGCTGCGCGGTTCCGTTCAGATCAAATATACTCTTGCTGAAAACGGAGCCAACCGCCTCTGGCAGCTCATCCATGAAGACGATTTCGTCAACGCCCTTGGCGCGCTCTCGGGCAATCAGGCGATGCAGATGGTGCGTGCGGGCCTCAAGGCGATTTACCTCTCCGGCTGGCAGGTTGCTGCGGATGCAAACACCGCTTCCTCCATGTATCCTGACCAGTCGCTGTACCCTGCAAACGCTGCTCCAGAACTGGCAAAGCGCATAAACAAGACGTTGCAGCGCGCCGACCAGATTGAAACAGCAGAAGGCAAAGGCCTGTCGGTTGACACATGGTTCGCGCCGATCGTTGCGGATGCGGAAGCCGGTTTTGGTGGCCCGCTCAACGCTTTCGAGATCATGAAGGCTTTCATCGAGGCCGGTGCTGCGGGTGTGCATTATGAAGATCAGCTGGCATCGGAAAAGAAGTGCGGCCATCTCGGCGGCAAGGTTCTGATCCCGACCGCTGCGCACATTCGCAACCTGAACGCGGCGCGTCTTGCTGCCGACGTCATGGGGACACCGACGCTGGTTATCGCCCGCACAGATGCGGAAGCTGCGAAGCTTCTGACCTCGGATATTGACGAGCGCGACCGGCCCTTCGTTGACTATGATGCCGGACGGACCACAGAGGGCTTCTATCAGGTCAAGAATGGTCTCGAATCCTGTATCGCCCGGGCAATCGCTTACGCACCGCATGCGGATATGATCTGGTGCGAAACGTCAAAGCCCGATCTGGAACAGGCCAAGCGCTTTGCCGAAGGCGTGCGCAAGGAACATCCGAACAAGCTGCTTGCCTATAACTGTTCACCTTCGTTCAATTGGAAGAAGCATCTGGACGAAGCGACGATTGCCAAGTTCCAGCGCGAGCTGGGAGCGATGGGCTACAAATTCCAGTTCATTACGCTGGCTGGTTTCCATCAGCTCAACTTCGGCATGTTCGAGCTGGCTCGCGGATATAAGGACCGTCAGATGTCCGCCTATTCCGAGTTGCAGGAAGCGGAATTTGCAGCCGAGGTAAATGGCTACACCGCGACCAAGCACCAGCGCGAAGTTGGCACGGGTTATTTCGATGCGGTTTCGCTGGCTATCACCGGCGGACAGTCTTCGACAACGGCCATGGGTGAATCGACCGAGACGGCACAGTTCCGTCCAGCTGCCGAGTAACAGGCAACCAATCCGGACCGTCGGCGAGGCCCTTACATGCCGCCGGTCCACTCAGGACAATCATCTCGATTGTCCCACTGCAACGCCAGAAACAAGGAGCATGATCATGGCACCGCAGACACGCGTGAAGGAACGGGCCGAGGAGCAATCATCGGCCATGAATGCAGACCAGCAGGCTGTCATTCGCATGGTCGCGAATGATCTGCATCGCCTCAACCAATCCGTCATGAAGGCGGTTGACGCCGGTGTGTCCGTGGAGCTGGTTCGCTCTGCCCGCCACCATGGCGGCGACGGCAACTGGGGCGACCTTTTGATCCCGGTTGTTGTGACCCGGCAATAAGCTCACCGTGGCCTTCTCTGGTTTCGGTCTGGAACCAGCACGGCGCGCTGAACCGTCCGCAAGCAATTGCGGACGGTTTTGGTTTTCGCAAACGGGTTAGACGAAAGTCTGGATTGATTGATACTTGGTGATCTGCAACTCTGCACTGGAGTTCGAGAAACAATGATACCTCTCAAAACAACTGCCATCGATCTGGCACGCTATCTCGGCAGTCTGGCGTCACAAGCTGAACTATTGAAAGATACGTTTGAAACGGGTGACGCGAGCTATATAGCGGGCGCTCGCGGTGTAGTTGTTAGGGCTAGAGATATGGCCCAAAGCGCAAGAAAAACCCGTACACTCGCAACGCTTTCCACAAAATCCTGAGCCCCACCTCTCCGTCATCCTCGGGCTTGACCCGAGGACCCATAACCAAGAAGCGCAGGGAGACCTCCCCGTAGTGGTCCTCGGGTCAAGCCCGAGGATGACGAAAGATTGAGAGGGACGGAAGACCCTGAAGAGGTGAAGTTTGGCGACACAATTTTCTTTTGCCCACCCTCCCATAGCGCGCAATTTTCATCTATCATCCTAAAAGTGCAATAAATTCTGGTGATTGATGCCTTCTGAAACCCCTGAAAAGAAACCCGCAAAGACTTCAACGCGGCGGCGCACGCCTGCTTATGTCAAATCCACGCGGGGCGTGAAAAACTGGCGAGAAGCTTCCGAATGGCTGGCCTGGCGGGATATCGAAGACATTGAATGCATCACACCCGATCAGGCCGGTGTTGCGCGCGGCAAGATGATGCCGTCGAAGAAATTCACCTCCAACACATCGCTGGCGCTGCCTTCCGCCGTGTTCATGGCAACGATATCCGGTGACTATCCTGAAGACGGTCATGGCTTCTCCTATCCGGAAGATGATGGCGATCTGAAACTGATGCCGGATCTTTCCACCTTGTCCGTTGTGCCTTGGGAAAGTGATCCGACCGCGCAGGTCATTTGCGATCTCGTGAACAAGGACGGGGAAGCCGTAGAATTTACACCGCGCAACGTTCTGAAGCGCGTCGTGGCGGCCTACAACAAGAAGGGCCTCAAGCCTGTTGTCGCGCCGGAAATTGAATTCTATCTCGTCAAGAAAAACCCCGATCCTGATTATCCGCTGACACCGCCGGTTGGCCGGTCGGGCCGCGCTATTGGTGGCGGTCAGGGCTATTCCATCGCGGGCGTCAATGAATTTGACGAGCTGATCGATGATATCTACCACTTCTCCGAAGGTCAGGGCCTTGAGATCGATACGCTGATCCACGAAGAAGGCGCCGCGCAGCTCGAAATCAATTTGCGTCATGGCGATCCGGTGGAACTGGCCGATCAGGTTTTCCTGTTCAAGCGCACGATCCGCGAGGCAGCGCTGAAACACGATATGTACGCCACCTTCATGGCCAAGCCCATTCAGGGTCAGCCGGGATCGGCCATGCATATTCATCAGTCGATCGTTGACAAGAAGACCGGACGCAATGTGTTTTCCAACCCTGACGGTACGGAGAGCGAAGCATTCAGGCATTTCATCGGTGGTATGCAGAAGCACGTCCCGGCTTCACTGGTGATGTTTGCGCCCTACGTGAACTCCTATCGCCGATTGACGCCCGCAGCCTCGGCGCCTGTTAACGTAAAGTGGGGTTATGATAATCGCACAACGGCATTCCGTGTTCCACGTTCAGACCCGGCGGCGCGGCGCGTGGAAAACCGCATTCCTTCATCAGATGCCAACCCCTATCTCGCTTTGGCGGCGTCACTTGCCTGCGGGCTGCTCGGCATGAACAACAAGATCGAGCCTGATGCTCCAGCTTCCACGACGGTCAATGACAATCTCATTGAATTGCCGCGCGGGCTGATCGAGGCGACCATATTGTTCGAGCACGACAAGGACCTGACTGCCATGCTGGGGCAATCCTTTGCGATTACCTATGCGGCCATCAAGCGCGCTGAGTTCGAGACGTTCATGGAGGTTATCAGCCCCTGGGAGCGCGAATATCTGCTGCTGAATGTTTGAGATTTCGGTTATCTCCCCCTTGTGGGGGAGAAAGCGATTTCAGCACTTAGCGAGCGAGCATAGCGAAGCACAGCTCAAGTGCTAGAAATCGCAAGAGAGGGGATTTGAAATCAGAGCTATCCCCCTCACTTGGATTTTCTAAAGATTTAGCAAAGGGCTAAATCCAAGAAAATCCTTTCTCTCCTCCAAGGGGAGACATAAGCGGCGCCTGTATTTCCAGATTGGATTGCAAGATAACATGGCATATCAATCCCCCATCTCTCCCGGCATCTCCTGGTATGAATCAACCATTGATGATCGCACCGAATATCCGGCATTGGATGGCTCGCGAACGGCCGATGTCGTCATTGTCGGCGGTGGCTTTACCGGGCTTTCGGCCGCTGTTCATCTTGCCTCGGCGGGTGTTGATGTGGTTTTGCTGGAGGCCTATCGCTTTGGCGACGGTGCTTCCGGTCGCAATGGCGGTCAGCTTGGCACGGGTCAACGCAGTTGGGCGGAGGAACTGGAAGGCCAATATGGCTTCACCCGCGCCAAGGCACTTTTCGATCTTGCCGAGGAAGCCAAGGCGCACCTTTTGCAATTCGCCGAGACACACAAGATCGATATCGAATTCGTGCCCGGACAAATGTCCGCGGTACATAAAAAGCGTTATCTGAAAGATTATCAGGCCCACGCGGAGCTGATGACCACGCGTTTCGGTTATCCGCATATTCACTACATGGATGCCACGGAAACGGCGGAACGGCTTGGTTCGACGCGCTATCTCGGCGGTGTTTACGACGCAGGCACCGGTCATATCCAACCCATGAAGCTTGTTGTCGGCACCGCAAAGGCTGCGGCCAAGGCCGGGGCCCATCTTTATGAAAACACCAAGGTGACAGGCATTCGCTCTGAAAATGGCCGCGTCACTGTTGCAACGGCTAAAGGCAGTGTCACCGCTGCAAAGTGCCTGATCGCGGTCAACGCCTATGGTGGCAATCTTGAACCGGTCAGCGCCTCCCACGTAATGCCGATCCGGTCCTTCATTGGCGCAACAGTGCCATTAGGCAGTGACAGTCCTGTTTTGCCCGGCGGCGAGAGTGTTGACGACTCCCGCTTTGTCGTGCGCTATTTCCGCCGCTCGAAGGATGGCCGGCTGCTGTTTGGCGGACGTGAAGCCTATACGGCCGATAACCCGCTCGATATCAGCACACATATCCGCCGGCAGATCGCCGAGATTTATCCGGCACTCGCGAACGTGGAAATCACCCAAGCCTGGGGCGGATCGGTCGGCATTACCCTGCCACGCCAGCCCTTTGTGCGTGAGGTCATGCCCAATGTCATTTCGGCGGGCGGCTATTCCGGCCATGGCGTAATGCTGTCGAACTATGTCGGAAAGCTTTACGCGGAAACGGTTGCGGGCAATCGCGACCGCCTGAAATTGCTGGAAGAGCTGAAAATACCCTCATTCCCCGGCGGACGTACATTCCGAGCGCCGCTGCTGTTTCTCGCATTGAGCTGGTATGCCTTGATGGATCGGATTTAAGGGCTGCCCCATTCAATGATTTGTGTAACTTCCGGGGCTAAAAAGAACCTGGACTTTCTCCGAATTCATCAATTGCTTGGGAGAAAACCAGAAACGTCTTTTGCTGTCTGAATTTCCGTCAATCGCAATGTTCAAGCTACGAAATGCCGCGAGCCAAACCAGCTTTGAACAGTAAAAACCGGAATCATCATTGAGATCAAAATTGAAAAACTCGTAGGGGCGACCAAGGTATTTTTTCGCTTCAACTGCAACTTTTGCGCGTTGCTCACCGGACAGGTTTTTTATCCGACCGTGCCACACCTCTTCTCCGGGGCGAGAGGAAAGCCAATCCGCATAGGAGTGTCTGATGACGCCTTTGCCCGAAATGGCTTCAATCACAAACGGCTTGCCGCCTTCAATCTCGATGATGCCGACGTGGCCGACATAGACGATCGTTCCCAATGCGAATTCTTCAATTTTCGTATCAGTTCCAAGGTCTTCAACGTCGACGCTTTCAATCCCGGCATATTCTGCAGCGAACTCCGCGAAACTGAGTTCTGCCAACCGTGTTCTGTCGGTTGCAGAAAGCTGTGAAGCTGGGTCACTGGCCTGTCGTTCCAGATACAGTTTCTTTTCCGCTACCCATGTTGGCTCGTCATAAAAATCGGTGGGAACCAGTTTCATTTCGGTGATGTACGACGTCGAGTATGGAACCAGAACTCCGGGTTTCTTTGGCCATATGAAATCGCCCTGCTCAAAGGTAGCAGGATCAGGTCGTAATATTTCTGCGGGGAGCGTTTGCAATTCAGGCAATCTAAACCTTTTTCACAATCACACTGCCGACGGAATAACCTGCGCCAAAGGAGCAGATAACACCAAGACTGCCCGGTGCGAGATCGTCGGAATACTTTGAAAATGCGATGATAGAGCCAGCAGAGGATGTATTGGCATAGTCCTGCAGAATGTTCGGCTGTTCACCAGCGTCGGGCTCGCGGCCCAATACTTTTGATCCGATCAAGTCATTCATGCCTTTGTTGGCCTGATGCAGCCAAAGCCTTGAAACATGCGCGGGTGCAATGTTCTCGTCGGCGAGGTGGGTGAGAATAAGGTCAGACACAATCGGCACGACCTGCTTGAACACCTTGCGGCCTTCCTGACGGAACAGCATGTCACGGCGGTCGGTCATATGGCCTTCGCGGGTGCGGCGCAGAAAGCCGTTATTATTACGGATATTGTTGGAAAACTGGGTGAGGCAGCGGGTCGAGATGATCTCAAAACGATCAGATGCCGTTGCAAGATCGTCACGCTCCAGAAGCACAGCGGTGCAAACATCACCGAAAATAAAATGGCAGTCGCGGTCACGCCATTCGAGGTGGGCCGAACAAATCTCCGGATTGACCATCAGGATTGCCCGGGCAGAACCCGAACGGATCATATCGGCAGCCGCCTGAATGCCGAATGTCGCCGATGAACAGGCGACATTCATGTCAAAGCCAAAACCCTGAATGCCCAACGCTTCCTGTACTTCGATGGCGATAGCGGGATAGGCACGCTCGTGATTGGATGCTGCGCAGATCACTGCATCCACATCAGCCGCAGTGCGGCCTGCCTTGGCCAAAGCATCAGTTGCCGCCTTCACTGCCATCTCGGCCATGACAGATATTTCGTCGTCACTCCGCTCGGGCAAAACAGGGTGCATAATCTCAGGATCAAGAATACCTGATTTGTTGAGCACATAGCGGCGTTCGATACCCGATGCACGGAAAATGAAATCTTCAGCGGACATTGTCAGCGGCGCACGCGTGCCCGCCGCAATCTCATCGGCATGGATTTCATTCTGCCTGGTGGCATAGGTATTGAATGCCTCAACGAGCTCGGCATTGCTGATGGAGAGTTCCGGCGTAAACACACCAGTACCGCTTATGACGACCTTATGCATGGCGTTTCCATAGTTTTTATCTGTCTCAAGCGTTAGACGCTCAATTGTTCCCGCGCAAGCTATCTTGCGCTGTCATCAAGAGTTCACGGGCGAGTCTTAGCTTTCCCCGGTGTTTGAATTCAATACTGGGGATTTTCTGATGACGGTAAGCAATGCGACTGACGCACGTCTGGTGAAAGACGAACACCCGCTCGACAAGCCAAACAATTTGGGGAACTGGCCGAATTATGCTGTGGTTGCCATCCTGATCGGCGGCCTTTTTTATGTAGGATATTCTCTTACCCAGGATCTGACCAGTTCGGTTGCCGTACCGTGGATTCTTCTCGGTCTTGCACTCGTCACCGCACTCGGCTTTGAATTCGTCAATGGTTTCCACGACACGGCCAATGCCGTTGCGACGGTGATCTATACCAATTCCCTGCCCGCCGAGATCGCCGTGATCTGGTCCGGCATTTTCAATTTTCTCGGGGTCATGACCGCAAGCGGCGCTGTCGCCTTTGGCATCATCTCCCTGTTGCCAGTGGAACTGATCATGCAGGTTGGTTCCAGTGCTGGTCTTGCCATGGTGTTTTCACTGCTCACCGCAGCCATCCTATGGAATCTTGGCACCTGGTATCTCGGCCTGCCCGCTTCCAGTTCGCATACATTGATCGGTTCGATTGTCGGCGTCGGTCTGGCAAACCAGTTTCTGGCACCATCCGGCACTGCTACCAGCGGCGTTGACTGGTCCAAGGCGACTGAGGTCGGCATGTCTCTGTTGATTTCGCCGCTTGTCGGCTTTGGCATGGCGGCACTGCTGCTCATCGTCATGAAAGTGCGTGTGAAGAACAAAGCGCTCTATGAAGCGCCGAAGGGCCAGACACCTCCACCTTTGTGGATTCGCGGTCTGCTGATTTTCACCTGCACCGGCGTTAGTTTTGCCCATGGCTCCAATGACGGTCAGAAGGGCATGGGTCTGATCATGCTGATCTTGATCGGTGTCGTGCCCACTTCCTTTGCGCTGAACCGCACCCCTGATATCAACTATCTCGAAGCCTACAAGTCTGCCGCAACTGCCGCAGCAACCACACTGCGCACCTATGAAAAACCCGGCATCACCGTGACCGATGCCAATGCAGTGGTCAGCAACGCCGTGCGCAGCAAGACATGGAGCGATGAGACCACTGTCGCACTGCGTCAGTTCATCGAAAAGACCAACACAAGCATTTCGCCTTATGGTTCCGCTTCGTCAGTACCGGTTGGCATGGTCAGCAATACCCGTAACGACATGTACCTGACCGGTGAAGCGCTGAAACTGATCGACAAGGCCAAGCTGTTGCCAATGCAGCCTGCCGATATTGCCACCATCAAGACCTATCATCAGGCCATCGACAACGCGACGAAGTTCATCCCGACATGGGTGAAGGTCGCCGTCGCGCTGGCCCTTGGCCTTGGTACAATGGTTGGCTGGCGGCGTATCGTTGTGACCGTCGGCGAAAAGATCGGCAAGACGCACCTCACCTACGGGCAAGGCGCGTCGGCTGAACTGGTTGCCATGGGAACAATCTTCACTGCCGATACGCTGGGTCTGCCCGTCAGCACAACCCACATCCTCTCATCGGGTGTCGCCGGATCGATGGTTGCCAATGGTTCGGGCTTGCAGATGTCGACAGTCCGTAATCTGCTGATGGCCTGGGTGCTGACGCTCCCCGTCTCTATCGCGCTGTCATTCACGTTGTTCCTGATCCTGCGCCATATTATCTAGGCGCACGAAATAAAAATGGCCGGCATTTACCGGCCATTTTGTTTTATTCCTTTGGCGCGTCGGCACCTTCCGTAACGTCAGCCCAGGCCACAAAATCGCGCTGGAGTTCAACAATCTTGTTACGCGCTCCGGCCAGCGCCGCCTTGCCGAGCAACAGCCGCAACGGCGGCTTCTTCGCTTCGACCGCCTGCATAATCGCTTTTACCGCGCGCACTGGATCGCCCGGCTGATTGCCGCTGGAATTTCTGATCTGCTCTGCCCGCTGATCCGATGTCTCACGGTAATCTTCGATGGTTCTCGGTGCTTCATTGGCCGAACGTCCGGCCCAATCCGTACGGAAGCCACTGGGTTCAACGATCAAAACCTTGATGCCGAGGTGGGCCGCTTCCTTCGACAGGGATTCCGAAATCGCTTCGACACTGAATTTGGTTGCGTTGTAGAAACTGACGGCAGGGTTGGCCACAAGACCGCCGATCGACGAAATGTTGACGACCATGCCGGAGCGTTGCTTGCGCATGACGGGCAGCACCGCGCGGGTCATATTGACCAGACCCCAGACATTGATTTCGAACATTTTGCGGACTTCATCAATGTCGCTTTCTTCAAGCGACCCGAAATAGCCGATACCGGCATTGTTGACGAGCACGTCTATGCGGCCAAACCGGACTTCTGCCGCCTTGACCGCAGCCGCAATATCCTCGGTCCTGGTCACATCAAGCTTGAGAACAAGGGCATTCTCCTCGTTGCCCTTGGCAAGATCTTCAATCTGCGCCGTGTTGCGCGCGGTGATAACGGTGGGATAGCCGAGTTCAAGCGTATGGCGCGCAAGCTCGCGACCAAAACCGGTTGAACAGCCAGTGATGAACCAGACGGGTTTCGATGTCATGACAGTGTCCTTGAAAGATGGGTTGCCCCGTTGATCGGCGTGCGATCAACCAAAAGCAGCCATTGCGTGAATTGGACGACATTTTTGATGTACGCCAATATGGCCCCGTTTCAAGACAAAAGCGTGTGATTTAACGCTGAGTATATACCCTTAAGCAGACTGCTGTGGTGTGGTTCGTGGTTCGTGGTTCGTGGCTCGACAAGCTCACCATGAGGGAGAGTGTGGATGCAACTCTAATCGCCAGCATTGCAGAACTTGGCTCCCTGCATCCACCCATTTCCGTCATCCTCGGGCTTGACCCGAGGACCTAAAATTCAAAAGCACCAAGCTCCAGGTTGTTGGATTTCCTTTGCGTGGTCCTCTGGTCAAGCCCGAGGATGACGGGGAGAGTTATCTCCCTCATGGTGAGCTTCCTGAGTTTGTCGACGGGCGAACCGCTGCACATCGGTGTTGCCCAAGTCTAAATACAGCGACCGCCATCCACCTCAAGCGCCACACCGGTGATAAACCCGGCTTCGTCGGACGCCAGCCAAAGCGCGGCATTGGCAATATCAAGCGGTGTGGAGAGGCGACCGAGCGGGATCGAAGCCTTGAACTGCGCGCGCTTTTCCGGCGTATCTTCGCCCATGAACAGGCTGAGCATCCCTGTTTCTCCCGCGACCGGGCAGAGGCAGTTGACACGGATATTCTTGGGCGCAAGTTCAACGGCCATGGATTTGGTTGCTGTGATCGCCCACCCCTTGGATGCGTTGTACCAGGTCAATCCGGGACGCGGGCGCAGACCCGCCGTGGAAGCAGTGGTGATGATGGAACCGCCGCCCTGCATTTCCATGATCGGCACGACAGCAAGCGTTGCATAATAAATCGCCTTCATATTCACGGCTGAAATGAGATCGAACGTGCTTTCGTCCACATCAAGCATGGAGCCATTGCGGTGGGTGAAGCCTGCATTGTTGACCATGATGTCGACGCGGCCGAACCTATCCATGGCAGCGGCGACCATGGCGTCCACGTCTTCCTTGCGTGACACATCAGCCTGAACGGCAATCGCTGATTTGCCAATGGCATTGGCAACAGTTTCAGCGCCCTTGTGATTAAGATCGGCGACAACGACATTTGCCCCTTCCTCGGCAAAGCGCTTCGCCATGCCTTCACCAAACCCGGATGCTCCACCGGTGATAATTGCTGTCTTGCCTGCCAAACGGGCCATGTCATTTCCTCATGCTTGTGATCTTGGATTGATTATTGGGGAGCGGGTCCAATCAATCGTGCCGGAACACGATCGTTTTCGTTGCGGACATATCAAAGAGCGCTTCAAAGCCTTTTTCGCGTCCATGGCCGGATTTTTTGAAGCCGCCAAACGGCAATTCCACGCCGCCACCGGCGCCATAGGCGTTGATGAAAACCTGTCCGGCGCGAACTTTTTTGGCAACACGGTGCTGGCGGGCACCATCTTTGGTCCAGATACCCGCAACCAGGCCATATTCAGTGCTATTGGCAAGCCTGACAGCATCGGCTTCATCGTCGAATGCAAAGAGCGACAGAACCGGCCCAAACACCTCTTCCTGCGCCAGAACAGAAACTGGATCAACCGCACCGAAAAGCACCGGGGCGACGTAATAGCCTTCCAGAGGCGCATCGACATGAATGGAGCCACGGGCAACCACTTCAATACCTGTCGCTGCGGCGGCAGTGATGAAATTCTCGACCTTGTTCTTCTGGGCCGGATTGACCATGGGCCCGAGATCAAGGTCCATGTCGTGCGGCCCGGCCACCAGCTTGCTGAAACGCTCGCCAAGTGCTGCGGCAACGTCGTTGTAAATCGGGCGCTCGATCAGGATACGGCTACCAGCTGAACAGGTCTGGCCACCGTTTTGGATGATGGCATTGACCAGAACCGGTAAGGCTTTTTCCACATCCGCATCGGCAAACAGGATTTGCGGAGATTTGCCGCCAAGCTCCATGGTCACACCGCGATTGTTGGTGGCGGCGGCCTGCTGGATCGCTGTGCCGGTTACGGGCGAGCCGGTGAAGGTGACATAATCAATGCCGGGATGCGATGAGAGCGCCGCTCCTGCATCACGGCCATAACCGGTGATCACATTGAGAACGCCATCGGGAAAGCCCGCTTCAATGGCGAGTTCCCCAATGCGGATGGCCGACAGTGAAGCATCCTCAGCCGGTTTGATAACCAGCGTGTTGCCCATGGCCAGCGCTGCACCAACCACGCGCGCCATGATCTGCATCGGATAGTTCCACGGGATGATCCCAGCAACCACGCCATGCGGCTCGCGCAGCGTCAACGCGGTGAAGCCATCGAGGAAGGGGATCGTGTCGCCATGGATCTTGTCCGCAGCGCCACCATAAAACTCGTAATAGCGCATGGTCGCGGCAACATCCGCCTTGCCCTGACGCACGGGCTTTCCGGTATCACGCGATTCAAGCGCGGCAAGTTCATCGCCATGTTCTTCAACAAGCTGGCCAAGCCGTGTCAACAATCGCCCACGCTCGAACGCTGGCATTCTGCTCCATGGGCCATGCTCAAATGCGTCCCGTGCAGCGCGGACAGCACGATCCACATCACTGGCATTGCCTGCCGGAATGGTTGCAAAGGGCAAACCATCGGACGGACACAAAACAGTGATCGTTTCTTGCGAGACTGCGGCGACACGCCGACCATTAATGACATTCAGGAAATTCTTATCCTGCGCGACGATTCTGGAGAGATTCTGATCCATGACTGCTTCCTGCTTCGCAGCAATCGTATTGGAATTGCGCCCGCTTGGGAATGCATTTTGACGCAGAAGTCGGATCGGGACTGGCCTTTTTAAATCGATTAGATTATATAGACCTGCATCTGCGAACGCACAATTTTGGCATAGCGAGACTCATTCTAATGACAAGTCAGATTATCCCGGTTGACCCTTTCGACTGCATCGTATTTGGCGGCAGCGGCGATCTTGCCGAGCGCAAACTGATCCCGGCGCTCTATCAGCGCCAGCGGGACGGTCAGTTGTCCGAGCCTACCCGTATCATCGGTGCATCCCGTTCCGCCATGTCCAACGAAGACTACCGCAAATTTGCGGAAGCCGCGATCAAGGAACATGTAAAGCCTGAAGAGATCGACAAAAAGCAGGTCGAACAATTCCTTGCCCGGCTCGCCTATGTCGCCGTTGATGCGACATCGGACAATGGCTGGGATGATCTGAAGGCAGCAATCGGCGATGCAAACAAGAACATCCGGGCCTTTTATCTCGCCGTCAGCCCGAACCTCTTCGGTGACATTGCCAGCCGTTTGAAGAAATACGATCTCATCACCGATCAGACCCGCATCATTGTTGAGAAGCCGATTGGCCGTGATCTCAAATCCGCTATCGCGCTCAATGATACGATTGGCAGCGTTTTCAACGAACAGCAGATTTTCCGTATTGATCACTATCTCGGCAAGGAGACGGTGCAAAATCTGATGGCGCTGCGCTTCGCCAATGCGCTGTACGAACCCCTGTGGAATTCGGCTCATATCGACCACGTCCAGATTACCGTGGCAGAAGCGGTCGGGCTTGAAGGCCGCGCCGGTTATTACGACACGGCGGGCGCGCTGCGCGATATGGTGCAGAACCACATGCTGCAGCTTCTTTGTCTCGTTGCGATGGAGCCGCCTGCATCCATGGATGCCGATGCGGTGCGCGACGAAAAACTGAAAGTACTGCGCTCACTGGCCCGTATCGATACAAAGAACGCTGAAGAACTGACTGTACGCGGCCAATATCGCGCCGGTGCTTCGGCGGGTGGGGCCGTCAAGGGTTATCAGGAAGAACTGGGGTCAACGAGCAACACGGAGACTTTTGTTGCCATCAAGGCCGAAATCGCCAATTGGCGCTGGGCAGGTGTTCCCTTCTATTTGCGGACAGGAAAACGTCTGGCAACACGCGCATCGGAAATCGTGGTTTCGTTCAAGCCGATCCCACATTCGATCTTCGGTGAAAGCGCGGGCCGCGTGGTGGCAAATCAGCTGGTTATCCGCTTGCAGCCAGACGAAGGCGTCAAGCAGTGGATGATGATCAAGGACCCAGGTCCGGGCGGCATGCGCCTGCGTCACGTTCCGCTCGATATGAGCTTTGCGGAATCATTTCAGGTACGCAGTCCCGATGCTTACGAGCGCTTGTTGATGGACGTGGTGCGCGGCAACCAGACCCTGTTCATGCGGCGCGATGAAGTGGTGGCAGCATGGCGCTGGGTCGACCCAATCCTCAAGGCATGGACGGATAATGATCAGCCTGCCGCTGGATACACCGCCGGAACATGGGGCCCATCCGCCGCTATCGCCTTGATTGAGCGCGACGGACGCACATGGCACGAGACATGATCATGCAACAGACATTGAACAGTTTTGCCGACGGCATCGCCCTTGCGGAAGCTCTGGCAACAAGCGTAGCGGAGCATCTGCAAGCCGCCTGCGATACGCGTGGCAAGGCGGTTCTGGCCGTATCGGGCGGAACAACCCCTGCCCGCTTTTTCCAAGCATTGTCGGTGAAGGACCTGCCTTGGGAGAAGATCACTGTTACCTTGGTGGATGAGCGGTTCGTGCCGCCATCCAGTGACCGTTCCAACCAGAAACTCGTGGCGGACCTGCTCCTGCAGAACGCAGCCGCCAAAGCCAATTTTGTCGGTCTCTATCACCCCGCCGCAACTACGGACGATGCGGTGAAAGCAGCAACCGCAGCCGTTACCGCGTTGGGTCAGCCTTTCGATGTGACAATTCTCGGCATGGGCGGCGATGGCCATACGGCCTCGTTCTTCCCCGGGGGCAACAGGCTTGCCGATGCGATTTCGCCGGAGCAATCAGCGCTTGTTTTGCCGATGCAGGCTGAAGGTGCCGGTGAGCCGCGCCTGACCCTGACCTTGCCGGTTATCGTCAAATCCCGCTTCGTTGTGCTGCATATTGAAGGCGACGGCAAAAAAGCCGTTCTCGATAAGGCGCTTGGCGATGGGGCAATCGAAGACATGCCTATTCGCGCAATCCTGCGCCATACGCCGATCAATCTTGAGATTTTCTGGGCTCCATAAGGAGAAAACCAATGACCGTCCTGCAAAGGGTCAAAAGCATTACCAACCGCATCCGTGAGAGGTCGATCCCGACCCGCGATGTCTATCTCGACCGTCTGCGCGAGGCTGCCTCCCACAAGCCAAAACGCACCGCTCTCGCCTGCGCCAATCTCGCCCATGGTTTTGCCGCCTGCGGACCTTCCGACAAAGCGGCGCTGGCTGGCGATGTGCTGGCCAATATCGGCATCATCACCTCCTACAACGACATGCTTTCGGCGCATCAGCCGTTCGAAAACTATCCGCAACTGATCAAGGCAGCGATACAGGAAGCGGGCGGCGTGGCGCAGGTTGCGGGTGGGGTTCCCGCCATGTGCGATGGCGTCACACAGGGACAGCCGGGCATGGACCTGTCGCTGTTCTCCCGCGATGTGATCGCCATGGCAACCGCTGTTGGTCTCTCGCATGACATGTTCGATGCGGCTATCTATCTCGGCGTTTGCGACAAGATCGTGCCCGGCCTTGTTATCGGCGCGCTGACGTTCGGACATCTGCCTGCCGTTTTCATTCCTGCTGGACCGATGACAACAGGCCTTCCCAATGACGAGAAGGCAAAAACACGCCAGCTCTATGCGGAGGGCAAGGTTGGCCGCGACAAACTGCTGGAGTCGGAATCAAAATCCTATCACGGCCCCGGAACCTGCACCTTCTACGGCACTGCCAATTCCAACCAGATGCTCATGGAAATCATGGGGCTGCATACGCCGGGCTCATCCTTCATCAATCCTGGCACGCCTTTGCGCGAAGCATTGACGCGCGAAGCGGCGAAACGCGCGCTCGCCATTACGGCGCTCGGCAATGAATATACGCCTGTTGGTGAGATGATCGACGAGAAGACAATCGTCAACGGCGTCATCGGCCTGCATGCAACCGGCGGTTCGACCAACCACACCATGCATCTCGTTGCCATGGCTGCCGCTGCGGGTATCAAGCTCACATGGCAGGATATTTCTGATCTTTCCGATGTGGTGCCGCTGCTTGCTCGCGTTTATCCAAACGGTCTTGCTGATGTGAACCATTTTCACGCGGCTGGTGGCATGGGCTATATTATCCGCGAGTTGCTGGATGCGGGCATGCTGCATGAAGACGTCAAAACCGTCTGGGGCGAAGGCCTGCGCGCCTATACGATCGAGGTCAAGCTCGGCGAAAATGGCACTGTGCAGCGCGATCCTATCCCCGCGGAAAGTGCCGACAAGAAAGTTCTTTCCACCGTCAAGGCGCCATTTCAGTCAACCGGTGGTCTGAAGATGCTCAAGGGCAATCTCGGTACTGCTGTCATCAAGACATCAGCAGTCAAGCCGGAACGGCGGATCATCGAAGCACCTGCCCTTGTCTTTGATAGTCAGGCTGCATTGCAGGATGCCTTCAAGGCGGGAAAGCTCGATCGTGATTTCGTGGCTGTCGTCCGCTTTCAGGGCCCAAAGGCCAATGGCATGCCTGAATTGCACAAGCTGACACCACCGCTCGGTGTTTTGCAGGATCGTGGCCATATGGTTGCACTGGTAACGGACGGGCGCATGTCCGGCGCGTCAGGCAAAGTACCGGCGGCAATCCACGTAACCCCGGAAGCATTGAGTGGCGGCATTATCGGCAAGATCCGAGATGGCGATATTGTGCGGCTCGATGCGGAAATCGGAACGCTTGATGTACTCGAAGACCCTGACGTTCTCGCCGCTCGCCCCGATCCGGTTGTCGACCTCAGCCACAATGGCTATGGCATGGGTCGCGAATTGTTTGCAGCGTTCCGCAACGTCGTTGGCCGTGCTGATGAAGGCGCTTCGGTTTTCAGCTGATCAATAGGTGGTACGGCGCTCATCGGAGGGTGAGCGCCCAAACTGCGCCCGGTAGCTTTGGGCGAAATAGGAATGGGATGTGAAGCCCGTTGCCAGCGCCACATCAAGAATAGGCGAATGGGTCTGCCGCAGCAGTTCCCGCGCCCGCTCCAGCCGCAGGCTCATATAGTAGCGGCCGGGTGTCATATTGAGATGACGCAGAAATAGCCGCTCCACCTGCCGCACCGACAGACCAACGGCCTTGGCCAGACGCACCGCTGATTTCGGCTGTTCGAGATTATCGGCCATCAACTCGACGATCTTGCGCAGCTTTTCCGATTTTCCGGTGAGATCCCGTTCCGGACCGATACGCTGGCGATCGGTTTGCGAGCGGATGCGTTCGTGGTGGAACTGGTTCGCTACTTCATTGGCAAGGCTTGGGTCGAAATCCTGCCGGATAATCTCCAGCATCAGATCGATGGACGTAGTTCCACCCGCACAAGTATAACGCTTACGATCAATCTCAAACACATTGCCGGTACATTCAATCTGCGGGAAACGCTCCTGAAAGCCTGCACGGTTTTCCCAATGGATCGTGCAACGATGGCCTTCAAGCTGCCCCGCCTCGGCAAGGATGTAGCTGCCGATGTTCAAGCCACCCAGAGCAGCGCCGCGTCGTCCGAGATTGCGCAATGTCGCAATGACCTTGGGCTTTTCTTCAAACTCCGTGGTCAATCCGGCGCAGATGAAGAAAATATCGGCAACGGGAAGCTCTGCCAGTGAATATTGCACATTGATCTGCAAACCATTTGACGCGGTAACAGCCGCGCCCGTGGCAGACACGGTTGTCCAGGCATAGAATGGCTCTTCCGCCATGCGATTGGCCGTGCGCATCGTGTCGATGGCAGCGGCAAGGCTGAACATCGGAAATTTGTCGACAAGCAGAAAAGCGAAGGTTCTACTGACCTTGAGGGCTTCGGGCATATGCTGTTCTAACGACAATCCGTTTATAAACCAATGAATTAGAAGCGCGGTGGTGTTTTACCGACACTGCGATGGGCAGCGACCAGCGTATTGGCCATCAGCATGGCAATCGTCATGGGTCCAACACCACCGGGAACCGGGGTCAGCGCACCAGCCACTGGAGCAACATCCGTAAAATCCACATCGCCAACGAGGCGCGTCTTGCCTTCACCGCGCTCGGGGGCGGGAATGCGGTTGATGCCAACATCGATGACTGTTGCGCCCGGCTTTACCCAATCGGCCTTGATCATTTGCGGGCGGCCAACGGCGGCCACAAGAATATCGGCATTGCGGCAAAGGCCCGGAAGGTCTTTTGTCTTGCTATGCGCAATGGTTACGGTCGCATTGTGCGCCAGCAGCAGGTTGAACATCGGCTTGCCGACAATATTGGAGCGGCCAACGACCACGGCATTCAGACCGGAAAGATCACGGCCCAGAATACGGTCGATCAGCAGCATTGAGCCCTCAGGCGTGCAGGGAACGAATGCGGTTTCGAGTTCGCCAGTGCCGAGTTTACCGACATTGATGAAGTGAAAGCCATCGACATCCTTATCGGGCGAGATGGTCTGGATGATGCGGCCGGAATCAATGTGCTTGGGGAGAGGCAGCTGCACAAGAATGCCATGAATCGCCTGATCGGCATTCAGCGTTTCCACCAGCTTGACCAGTTCCTCCTCGCTTGTCTGTTCAGGCAAGGTATGCTGGACGGAATGGAAGCCGCATTCCCTCGCCTTACGCCCCTTATTGGCGACATAGACCTGACTGGCCGGGTCTTCACCCACGATCACCACAGCAATACCGGGCGTAACGCCGGTGGCCTCAATCAGCTCGGCGGCTGATAGTTTGACCTTGGAAACCACGTCCTCGGCAATCTGCTTGCCATCAATCGTCACTGCCATGTGCTGCTCCTGGGCATCTCGCTTCGGGAATGGACGTCATTCTGAGGATTCTTTGGCAATACAATACCGCCAGAACGGCGTTCACTGACGCAATAACGAAAGCAGCCGATAAGGGCAATGCGATGATGTGACCCAAGGAGCACGCTGGGGCTTGCGAATGTGCCAAATCCACGCATGATCACACTACTCCGCCTGTAAACTGGATTCGTCGATGCGCTATTCCGCTTTCTCCCTTCTGAAGAACGCCCTCAACGGCAACAAGGACTGGAAGCCTGCATGGCGTAAACCCGATCCGAAACCCGCCTATGATGTGGTTATCATCGGCGGCGGACACGGGCTTGCAACGGCCTATTACCTCGCCAAGGAACACGGTATTCGCAATATTGCAGTTGTGGAAAAAGGCTGGCTCGGCTCCGGCAATATTGGCCGCAATACAACTGCGGTGCGCTCAAATTATCTTCTGACTGAGAACCAGCATTTCTACGAAGCGTCGATGAAGCTGTGGGAAACAATGTCCCATGACCTCAACTATAATGTGATGTTCTCGCAGCGCGGCGTGGTCAACCTTGCGCATAATCTGCCGCAGCTTGATGTTTATGTCAGGCGCGGCAACCAGATGCGGCTCAATGGCATTGATTGCGAGTTGATGAATCCCAAGCAGCTGGAAAAGCTTATTCCCGGCCTCGACATTAGCGGATCGGCCCGGTTTCCGATCATTGGTGGCTTGATGCAGCGCAGTGCTGGTACAGCGCGCCATGATGCGGTGGTCTGGGCCTATGCCCGTGCAGCGGACCAGCTTGGCGTCGATATTATCGAGAATTGCGAAGTCACCGGCTTTATAAAAGACGGCGATAAAGTCACCGGCGTCATGACGACGCGTGGCCCGATCAACGCCAAGAAGACGGCCTGCGCCGTGGCTGGCCATACCAGCGAATTGATGCGCCGGGCGGGTGTCGACCGGTTGCCGCTTGAATCCCATGTCCTGCAGGCATTCGTCTCGGAAGCATTGAAGCCGGTGGTCGATACCGTTGCGACCTTCGGTGGTGGACACCTCTATTTCAGCCAATCGGACAAGGGCGGCCTCGTCTTTGGCGGCGATATTGACGGCTATAATTCCTATGCGCAGCGTGGCAACCTTCCTGTCGTGGAAGATGTGATGAGTGAGTTTGTCGCTCTCATGCCCGCGCTGGCCCGCGTCAAGCTGCTGCGTTCATGGGGCGGGATCATGGATATGTCTATGGATGGCTCGCCCATCATCACGACGGGACCACTGCCGGGCATGTATCTGAACACTGGCTGGTGTTACGGCGGCTTCAAGGCGACACCCATTTCGGGCAAGTGCTTTGCATGGACCATCGCCAAGGACGAGCCGCATCCACTATCGGCGCCGTTTACACTCGACCGGTTCTATCGGGGCTATGTCATCGACGACAAAGGCATGGGACCGACGCCCCGCCTGCACTAGCATCATTCGCCGCCGGAGCGTTGCCGCAGGACATCGCGAATTTCGGCGATGTCCGCGAGCATATCCTCAATGTTGGAATTGGCATGCTGGCGTTTGGCGACTTGAAGATCGGCATATTCATAGAGGAACTGTGCAACCGCTACCTGATCTTCATCGGGCGTTGTTTCGTCCCCATCTGATATCTCATCGAAATCCGGAGCGTAACTACGTGTTTGCGCCTGTTTGATTGCCGCGCCCAGCCGCGACTCCGATGCAGGTGCTGGCGTATCGGCTTCACTGCGCAATGATCGCTTTGCACCTGAAGGCGAATCCGGATCAAAAGGCGCGTCGTTCTCGGCGCGGGCTGTCTTCAATTCGCCATTGCTGCGGAAACTATCGATCATGCCGCGCAGCATCGCTATGCCAAGCCCGGCAAGAAGCCCCGCCAGTATACCGCCAATGACGATAATCTTGCGTGAACCACCGGTGGATTCGAGAGCCGGACGCGCTGGCGAAATGACGCGAATATTGGTGCTGTTGATCCCTTCAAGCTCGCCGGTTTCCTTGGCGCGCAGCATGAATGCCTCGTAAACTGCACGTTTAGCGGTAACTTCCCGCTCAAGCTCGCGCAGTTTGATCATATTTTCATTCGTACCGGCCATGCGCGACTTCAACTGCGCCAGTCTGCTCGCGAGGTCCTGCTCCTGCTGCACCGAACGCTTCAGCTCGACCTGCACAGAGGAGGCAATGCGATCAAGTTCGTTGCGGATTTCCTTACGGATACCGTCAACCTGCGTCTGCGCCTGAATCAGCTGCGGATGGCGCGGGCCAAGCTTGGTGGCCAGACCGTCGGCCTGTTGTTTCAGAGCGCCATATTGCGAGCGAAGCGCAACAATGACCCCGGAGCGGAATTCCTCGGGCAGTGTATTGTTACCAAGAACACCTTCAACCGATGTGCCACGAATGGAAGCCGCCTGTGCATTAAGCTTTATGGTCTGGTTGCGCGCCGCCGTCAGTTCGTCACTGGTTCTTGAAACCTCGTCATCACTGATCAGACGACCCTGTACGTCGACAAGATCATTCTCCGCCTTGTATTTCTGAACGGCGTTTTCAGCCGACTCCACACCAAGGCGCATATCGTTGAGCCGGGCCGTGAGCGAATCCGTCGCCTGTCTGGCCGAGTCGGACTGGATATTGCCCTGCTCTTCCCTGAAAACATCAGAAACCGTGTTGGCGATGAATGCAGATTTTTCCGGATCGCGCGAATTGACGGTGATGTTGAAAATGAAGTTTTTCGAACTCCGCGCAACATCCATATGTTCGTTCAGATTGCGCAGAAGCAGTGTCTCGCGGGCTGTGGCATCGGGCGTACTATCGGTCGAGAAAAGCTCGCGGAGAGCGGCAAATATTCCCTTATCCTTGAGATCGCCATTAAACTCGGGGTCTTTGGCTAGACCTGCACGATCGATCACTTTGGAAAGAACACTGCTCGACTGAATAATCCGCAATTGGCTTTCGGCAATGGCAAGCGACGCATCAATAGGCAATTGGCCCGGCGCAATTTCCTTGTCCGTCAATTTGAGATCGCGCGGATCAACGAGCAATTCCACATTGGAATAATAGAGTTTTGGCACGGTCATGGCATAACCGGCGCCCAGCAGCGCGCCGATAAGCGTCGTCGCAATGATCAGCTTTTTGGAATTGACGATGCGCGTAAGAACAATACGCGGATCAACCAGCGGTTTCCATTCGTCGCTGTCATTTTCAATCCGGCGAACAGGCTTTGCGACAGAAACGACTGTGGGTGCAGGCTCTGCCGGTGCCTCATTCTGCAAGACAGCTGTTTGCGCAGGCGCAGCGGGAGGAACTGGCTCAGTTGATGGATTATCGTCAATGCGCCGGTTGAGTTCGGCCTTGATTGCAGCCATATCGGCACGCATGCGGTTAACCGCATCCTGTTCGGCTTCCTCATCTTTGAATGTGTGTTCAGGTTCAATCGCTGGTGGCTGCGTAATCTCACTGCTCGCTGCCAGTCGCAGAGCACGCATGCGCTGATAGTGCTCCAGGTCCTCGACCCGCCTTGGTGACCGGTCCGGCTCAATAAAACCGGCATGCGGGGAGGCCTCACCCGCCGTTTCCGGCTGGCTGGCGAACGAGAGAAGCGAGCGCCGAGGCCGCTTTCCTGTCTCGTTGTCCCGATCACCCATCTTTATCCGCACTCCAAAACAACCGTTCAATACAACTCAACCCCGAGCGAACGGCCCACGGTTAACCCAACCTAAAGTTCTATGGAAAATAAATCGTTAATCATCCATGAAACACTCTGCTATCACCCATTTTAATCAGACCACGATTTCCCGTTCCAACACGAGCCATTAAGGCTTTTCAGTATAGAACGGCGGGAGTTTATGCGGGACGTTTAACACCCGCAGGGGAAAAGATTTGATAGCGCGTCATGTGAAGGCCAATGCGGGGCTCATTCGCAATTATTTCTCGGTGATCAGCGGATCAGCGGGACGGCTTGTTATTTCTCTTGCCTACTTCGTCGCGCTTGCCAACACATTGTCGATTGCCGAATTTGGCCTCTTTGCCACCGCATCGGCAACCGGTGTGGTCCTGTCGCGGCTGGTGTCGTTTGGGTTCGTATCGCCGCTTTACCGCATTTCGACGGTCAAACCCCAATTGCTTGGTGCCTATACGGGCGGCTATCTGGCAGCGGTCGTGATTTCCCTGCCGATTTTTGCGTTGGCCGCTTTCCTCACACATCTGGTGTTTTTCGGGGCGGATCTGGCGTTTGGGGTTTTTGCCGTCATCGTTGCAACCGAGGCCCTGCTCTGGCGTTCGCTTGAGGTTGTCGTGGTCGTCAATAATGGCCTCAACCGTTTTGGCCGCGCGGCCTTGCTCGTTATCATTGGCACTGCCTTGCGCGCGATTGCGGCAGTTCTTTTTGCATTCTCCAGTTTGACTACTCTGGGCGCATGGAGCTGGTGGTATGCGGGTGCCAACGGCGTCGCGCTCATCATCGCTATCGTGTTCTTCTACCCAAGGGTGAAACTGCGGCTCATTCCGCAGCTTTATTACAGGCGTCTTGCGGATTCGTTTGCCGTCGCGGGTGCTGAAATCCTGTTTTATATCCAGATGGAACTCGACAAGCTTCTGGTGCTCGCCGTGGGCGGACCGCAGACCGCAGGTGTCTATGCCATCGTTATGCGGCTTGTGGACCTGACGGCCTTGCCCGTCCGTTCATTCAACATGATGCTGGTGCAGAAACTGATGCGCACGCCTGATATGTTGAGATCGCTGAAAATTCGCGGCGGTTTAGAGGCTGGCGTTTTCGCCGTTTCAACACTGGGTCTCATCGCGCTTGCTGTATTTCTGTATATTTTTCCACACGCCCTGGGCTCGAACGTTGCTTCGGTTGTCGCACTTCTGCCGCTCGTTGCTCTGGTTCCCGGACTGCGCAATCTCATCGAATATCAGGCTGAGCTGCTTTATGCGCGCGGACAATCTGGCTTGCGCGCCCTTAATCTCGGATTGCTTGCACTTGCCAAAGCGGGATTGCTCTCATGGCTGCTGCTCACATTCACCGCAGTCAATGACTGGCTGATATGGCTCAATGCCATGTTCGCAGCCATTTACCTGCTCTCCACATGGCTGACCTATCGAGCCATCCGGAAGCCGGCGCGGCGCGTGTGATTTAACCGTTGACCAATTTGCGGATGCGGGCGGTGTCAAAGCCGATGAAGGATTGTATGCCGATGGCGACCTGTTCTGGCGTCATGGCTTCCACAAAGGCCTGAAACTCTTCCTCCGTCGGGGCGGGCTCAACCCAGTATATCCGGCAGAATTCGCCGCTATCATGGTAGTGCCCCTTTGCCATGAGCACTTCATCGGCATAGCGGCCATAAATCATGCATTCGGAAAAACGGCGCTCGCGACCAATCGCGGCAATCCAGTGCCTGCCGGACAGCTTTTCGATGTGGCCGCACATGGACAACAGGGCATCACGACGCCAGGCAATCAATGTGCTGATATAATCATGACCAACGGGGCTTACGGGTTCGATCCCAAGCAAGCGACCCGCCTGCTCTGACCAGATGCGCTGATCGCCCGCAACGCGGCGCAGCAACTCACCATCCCGCCGAAACAGCCGCAAAGTATCTCCGTGCCAGTTGGACGCACAATCGAACGGGCGCAGAAAAGCGACATCTGAATCCACATAAAAAAAGGCGTCTTCATCGGCATGCGAGGCAATGGCAATGCGGCGAAACTGTTGTACGTGCCAGCCACGCAATGGCATTGTTCGCGGCGACAGCCAGATGCGCTTGCGGCCAAAACTGAGCGGATCGGGAAATGGTTTGATCCAGCCCGGCAATAGGTCATTCTCATCAACCACAATCCGGCGCGGACCTTCCAACTGGCGGAACAGTGTCACATCGCGGTGCTCAACCAGAATGTAATGGCGCGTATAGCCGGTGACGAACCGGTCAATCGTCTCGCAAAGCAATTTGCAGCGCTCAAAATCCGGCGCATAGCTGGCTGTGACGATTGCGGTTCTCATCGACTGACCCTTACGCCTGTCGCGAGCGTGCGAAGCACCCTGAACAGAAAACGCGGATTGCCCAAAACGTAGCGACGCCAAAGCCGTTTCGGTTCCTGTGAAAACCGGTACAGCCACTCCAGACGCAGTTTCTGCATCCAGCGTGGTGCCCGCAACACAGCTCCGGCACGAAAATCCAGGAGTGCTCCAACGCCAAATGCGAGGACACAATGCTCCGCAGTCAGCTTTTCCCGCATGAAGAGTTCCTGACGCGGCACACCCATCGCAACCAGCAGGATGTGGGGATGATAGTCCGCAAGGCTCTGCAAAATGCGCGGTTCATCGGATGGCGCAAAGAAACCGTGGCTGATAACGCGGTATTCATGCTGCGGGGCATTTTCTTTCAGGCTTTCCGCCGCTTTCTCGACCACGCCGGGGCGTGTGCCGAGGAGCCCGATCCGCAAAGGCGGGATCAGTGCCCGGAGCAGCGCGGGCGTGAAATCGGTGCCATTCAAGTTGTTGGGAAAGGTTTTGCCATGAAGCAGCTTCGCGGCAATGTCGACACCGACGCCATCGGGCAGAACGAGGAACTCATCCAATGCATTGCGAAAACGAATATCGTCTTCCACCAGATTGGAATTGTGCGCATTCAGCCATGTGACAAGTGTAAAGCGCTTCTCATCGATTAAAGTGTGCAGATGCTGGATGGCGTCATCCCATGAAAGCGCCAGCACGGAAACACCAAGGATAATATGTTGCGGAAGTGCGTGGTGCATCGAGAGAAGAGCCGGGCTCATGGTCCAACTCTTCCCAAAGAAGCGCCAAGCGCATCAAGCCCGAGACGAAGCTGTGAATCAAACCGGGCCAATTGCGCGGCGCGAAACGCTTCACCCGAACAGGTCAGATCCTCACCGGCGCGCACCCGCGCCACCATAGCCCCAATCGCTTTGGCGAAGGCTTGCGGATCATCGGCCACAGCACAATTTTCCGGAATACTGGCTATGCCTCGCACCGACAGGGATGTCGCAACGCTGGGCAGTCCCATCTCAAACGTCTCGATGGTCTTGAGCTGGACACCCGTTCCGGCACGGCTCACCAGCGGGATCAATGCGCAAGAGCGGACAAACTCGGCCGCATCCGGCACACGACCGGCAAAATTAACGTTTGGCCACGCCGCTTTCAAATCAGCCGGAATACTGCCTGCAACCGTAATTCCTATGTCCTTGTCGAGGTACGGCGCGACTTCACGCAGAAACCATTCAAGGCCAATGCGGTTTGGTTGCCACGTCCATGTGCCAATCAGACCAAGATCATGCTCGATTTTGCGATGGACCATTTTGCCGGTGTCGGCGCCTGTTACCAGCGGAAGTTCTGCAGCCCGGCCAGTGTCAGCAAGGCCCAACGCCTTGATATCCTGTTCAGCCAATGTGAATACAAACGAAGCCCGGCGGCACAAACGTCCTTCCAGTCCGGCCAGCAACCGCGACTCGCGCCGGAACAGAATCTTTTGCACGAGACTGGTGGCTGCCTGCGCATTCTCCCAAGCCGAATGATGTTCGACATTGTGGGCAATGAAGATTTGCGGCTTGTCAACGAAACAGTCTTCAAATGCACCTGAAAGCGTCACACCGTTCAGCATATAGGCATCAAAATTGCCCGATGATCCGATGGCGGCGCGCAACTTGTCTTGCGAAATAATTCGCAGCTTGACCGAAGAGACAGTCAGTCCTGTTACAAGAGCTTTGCCAAGCCATCGCAGCTTCTGGGTAAGGCTTGCGGTGTCGTTCCGCACATCGACTTCACCAAGAACGATGGTGTTGTCCGGGTCTGATGGTGAACTGCCCGGCCAGATGAAACCCAATACAGTCACATGGATACCGGCCCGCACCAATCCATCAATGATTGTCGCATTGGCGATCTCATAGCCTGTGGTTGGTTTTCCATCAGGAACCAGCGATGTTACAAATAGAAGATGCATGACTGGCCCAAGCTGAGGTCTGGCTTCTCACTAATGGAATTGTATGAACAATGTAATGAAATCTTGAACAAATGACACGTATAGGTTGATTATATCAGGCAACGGACACAAATCCATTTATGGCAATTGACCTTCCAGACAACATAACGGTTTTTGCCCGCTCCCCCCAGCTTGCACCTGAGTCAATTGACGTTGTCGTCACCCTGCCGACGTTCAAACGCCCTGAGCATTTGTTGAAGACGCTGCACTCGCTGAAAGAGCAGAACACCGCGCGTCGTTTTGCAATTATCGTCATGGAAAACGAGGCAGAAGAGCAAGATGGAGCGAAGGTTGCCGGGCCATTGTTCGAAAGTGGCGATTATAAAGGGCTTGTGATCATCGCGCATGATCGCGGCAATTGTAACGCTTACAATGCCGGTTGGCTGACGGCGCTCAAAACCTTCCCGAATTTCAATTCGCTGGTTGTCATCGATGATGATGAGATAGCCAGTCCGGACTGGTTGGAGAATTTACTGCGAACACAGGAAACTTATGGTGTCGATTTTGTCGGCGGCCCGCAGGTTCCTGTCTTTGCCAAGCCGGAGCATCAGGTCTGGGCCAAGCATCCGGTGTTCAGCCCGCATTATTCGCAGACTGGTCGTGTCCCGATTATCTATTCCTCGGGCAATCTTCTTGTCAGCCGCAAGGTGCTGGAAGCTATGCCGTTTCCATTTCTGGATCTCACCTTCAATTTCATGGGTGGCGGCGATTCTGACTTTATCAGCCGGAGCGTTGTTAAAGGTTTCACCGCCGCCTGGTGCGCCGAAGCGCCTGTATTCGAAACCATTCCTGAACGGCGCGTACAAGCGGACTGGATCAGGGCCCGGGCGCTGCGCAACGGCGTGATTTCGACGCTGATCGAGAAACGCAAGCGGGCACAGGAACCCTTTGGTGGATTGAAGACAGTGCTGAAAAGCATTGCCCTGCTGGCCCTGTCGCCCTTCCGCGCGATCGTCAAAATTACCCAGACCGGCTCGTTGTCCATCGGGCTCTATCAGGTCTATATTGGCCTTGGCCGCATTCTCGCGGAATTTGGATATTCCAATGAGCAGTATCGGCAACCTGAAAAGAACTGACGCGATCAGGGACCTGCCCGTTCGCTTGATCGCCAGCTTTGCTGCGGCATTTATCCTCTGTTGCCTGCTGGTTTCATTCCGGCCATTTCAGGCGGTAAGCGCCGCTGGCACAGATGGCGGCGGCGATATCGTCAATCAGCTGGGATTTGGCGCTCTTGGTGCCGTGTCTATCCTTGCGATGCTGACACTTGCCGAGCCACGCACATTGCTGGCACTGATCAGCCCGCTATGGATTGTCATGTTCGGCTTTCTCATTCTGTCGACTTTCATCGCTGTCGATCCTTCATCGGCGCAAAGAGCCGTCATTTTTACGTTCATCGGCATTATCTGCGTTCTCGCGGTTCTGTCTGTACCGCGAGATGCCGACGGCTTTTCGCTCGCCTTTGTTATCGCAGCGCTTGCCGTACTCATCCTCTCCTATATTGGCCTTGCTATTGTCCCGGACCTTGCAAAACACACGGCCAGCGAGATTGAGTCCGAACATGCGGGGCTCTGGCGCGGTATTTATGCGCACAAGAACATTGCCGGTCCGGTGATGGCGGCATTCTCGTTCGGCGGAATTTACCTGATCCGGCGCGGCCGGCGCATGATGGGCTGGACGATACTCGTTCTCGCACTCTGGTTTGTCGCTCACACAGGGTCCAAGACAAGCACGGCGCTGGTCCCGCTTGTCATGTTCCTTGTGATGTTCCCCGGCCTGTTCGGTCTTCGTGTGCTGGCATCACTGACGATAGCAGCCGCTCTCATCGGCTTTTTTGTGTTTACGATAGGCAGCCTTTTCATACCCGTCAGTCACAATCTTCTTGTAGATATCGGAACAGATCCGACATTTACCGGGCGCACGTCCATCTGGACGTTTGCGCTGGAGAAGCTCTCAGCCACGCCGTGGCGCGGATTTGGTTTTGAAAGCTTCTGGGAAGCACCCGTCGTGCGTGAAGCGGAGAATCCGAGCTACTATCTCGATTGGGACGTGCGCGGTATCGTCCATGCGCATAATGGCTATCTCGATATCGCCGTTGGCATGGGCTATCCGGCAATGGTGTGCGGTATCATCATCCTCGTGGGTTTTCCGCTGATTGATTATGCCCGCTGCCTGAAGAAACGGGAGAATATCTATCTCTCCGATTTCTTCATGATGGTACTGACCTTTTCGCTCATGAACGCATTTCTTGAAAGCTTCTTTTTCCGCCGTGTTGATCCCGTCTGGCTTCTGGTGGTCATGGCCGTGTTTGGCCTGCGTTTGACGGCGCGTATTCCCATTCTGACCCGCAGCTAAAATCTCCTTGAGACAGTTGACCCGGCACAATGGAGCAGATCAAAATGCCGCCATATGATTTGGGAGAAGACGAATGGTTGATAGCGTTGTTCTGGTTGGTTGCGGCAATATGGGTTTTGCCATGCTCAAGGGGTGGCTCGACGCGGGCATATTGAAGCCGGAACAGGTCCATGTCGTCGAACCGACCGATGCTTTGCGGGACCGTGCGGCGACGCTCGGGGTCAATGCAGTCGCCGATGCCGCCTCGCTCCCCGCCGATCTCGAACCCCGCGTGATCCTTGTTGCCGTCAAGCCGCAGGTGATGGGCGATGTGCTGCCTGCCTACAGGCGCTTTGCCGAACAGGCGACATTCGTCAGTGTTGCCGCGGGTATTACGGTGAATTTCTTTGAACAGCGTCTCGGTGGCCATACGGCCATTATTCGCACGATCCCCAACACACCAGCGGCCATTGGTAAGGGTATGATCGTCACCTTCCGCAATCCCAATGTTGGCGATAGTGATGCGGCCTTTGTTGATGCGCTTTTGAAAACCAGCGGAGCCGTTGCATCGGTGGACGATGAAAGCCTGATTGATGCAGTGACAGCGGTTTCCGGGTCTGGCCCGGCTTATGTGTTCCATTTCATCGAAGGTCTAACGGAAGCCGGGGTTGCCGCCGGCCTGACGCGTGAGATCGCCGGTCTTCTGGCAATGCAGACGGTTTACGGCGCGGGAGCGCTTGCAGCGGCCAGTTCCGATACTCCAACGACGCTGCGCGAGCAGGTCACTAGCCCGAATGGCACCACGGCGGCGGCCCTGAAAGTTCTCATGAGCGGAGACAGGCTGAAAAACCTTCTGACCGAGGCCGTACACGCGGCACACCAGCGCGCCATTGAGCTTGGAAAAGTTTGAGCTTTCACAGCTCATCAGGCTGCGCTAGCGTGAGGTATGAACGTTCACCCGTCGCTTGATTTGATGCCTGAAGCCAAGCCCCAGCGCGCCTATGGTCACGCGCGGCTTACTGTAAAAGCGTCCGGCGGACGAACACGCATCGCAACGCTCTATCAGGAGGGTTGCGCAAAAATTCGCCTGCCTGACAGGGACGATGCCCGGCTTGAAGCCGTGATGATCAACACATCCGGCGGTCTTACCGGCGGCGATGAAATGCGCTGGCAGTTCGATGCGGGCAATGATTGCCATGCGCAGATAACCACACAAGCCTGCGAACGTATCTACAAGGCTTCATCGGCCGTTGCCAATGTGGAGACGACGCTCTCAATCGGCGAGAATGCCAGCCTTGCCTGGCTCCCTCAAGAAACGATCCTGTTCGAGCGTTCGGCTTTGAAACGGACATTGACGGTGCATCTTGCCGAAACAAGCCGGGCATTGATCGTTGAACCAGTGTTTTTTGGCCGTAAAGCCATGGGCGAAGATGTGCAGAACTGCCTCTTCCGCGACCGCTGGCGTATTTACCGGCAAGACAAGCTCGTTCACGCGGAAGACTTTGCAATTGGTCCGGATACAGCGTCCATGCTTGCCCGCCCCGCGCTGCTTGGCGGTATGCGGACAATGGCGACTATTCTACTGCTTGATCCCGATGCCGAACGTGATCTGGAGCGCACTCGAAAAATAATTGGCGAAAAAGGCGGGGCTTCCGTCTGGTCTGGCAAGCTTCTTGCGAGGCTGGTGGATGAGGATGCTTATTCCCTGCGGAAACGGCTGATACCACTGATCGAACTGCTGAATCAAAAGGCAGGCGTGCCTAAAGTCTGGTCAATCTAAGATCGGAACTTAGTCACACACAACAAACATGGGATGGCCAAGAGGACAAAATGAATCTGACACTCCGTGAAAAAGACAAGCTCCTGATCTCCATGGCGGCTATGGTCGCCCGCCGCCGTCTCGAACGTGGCATAAAGCTCAACCATCCGGAAGCTATTGCTCTCATTACCGATTTTGTCGTGGAAGGTGCGCGCGATGGCCGTTCTGTCGCTGACCTCATGGAAGCCGGAGCGCACGTCATCACCCGCGATCAGGTGATGGAGGGCATTCCTGAGATGATCCACGACATTCAGGTGGAAGCAACCTTTCCTGACGGGACCAAGCTCGTCACCGTGCATGAACCAATCCGTTAGGAGACGATATGATCCCGGGTGAAATCATCCCAGCAAAGGGCGAGATTGAACTGAACACAGGTGCGATCACCGTGACGTTGAAGGTCGCCAACACAGGGGACCGTCCCGTGCAGGTTGGCTCGCATTACCATTTCTTTGAAACCAACAACGCGCTGATTTTTGACCGCGCGCAGGCACGCGGCATGAGACTTGATATTGCCGCGGGAACCGCCGTGCGCTTCGAGCCGGGCCAAGAGCGCGACGTGACGCTCGTCCCGCTCGGTGGCAACAGGATCGTTTACGGATTTCAGCAAAAGATCATGGGAAAGCTTTGACCAGTCAGCCTTCCCCGAGATCCAGCGAAGCAAACGACCGGGAAATTTCCGGTCGTCCCCGCTGGTTTAAAGCTGGATTGACGAGATCGTCCTATGCAGCGGGATTAGCTTGGCTTCTTGGTGACCAAGGTCAGCAGGCCCTTGGAATCGAGACTCGCAACAACCACCGCAGCGGAAGTCAGCCCTTTTTCCTTCAACGCAGCCGAGACTTGCGGCGAGGCGTCGATCGAAGTGCGCAACTGCGTCATATCCTTATCGGTTCGTTTGGCCACGGCCTCATTAACCTGAGTTTTCGTCCCCTCGGGCAATTCGTTGATATCAACAATGTTGATCGTCTTGATGGGAACAGCATCGGACTGTGCAGGCGTTTCACCCTTGCTTGCCGGTTGCTGGGCGGTTGGAGTGGCAGGCGCAGCGGTCTGGGCGTAGGCGACCGAAGTTGCCAGCGGGAAACCGGCACAAAGGGCCAGAATCATCAGTTTTCGCATCGTTTTTCCTTTCAAATGATTGGCGAACGATCATCGCTTGATGACTGGCGCAGTTCACATGCGGAATTCGATCTCAAGCGGTCGATGATCGGGTTTTTTCGGGGCTATATCGCGGCAGAAATGTGGCGACCGCAGTCGGCTCTAGCAGCATGCAAGACGTACAGTTCAAGAGGGAAATATCATGCCCGCTAAAATCACCCGCTCCGCCTATGCACGTATGTTTGGCCCAACCACGGGTGACAAGGTTCGCCTTGCCGATACGGAGCTGTTTATCGAGGTGGAGAAAGATCTCACCGTCTATGGCGAAGAGGTGAAATTCGGCGGCGGCAAGGTCATCCGCGACGGCATGGGCCAAAGCCAGATTGCGCGTGCTGATGGTGCTGTCGATACGGTCATCACCAATGCTCTGATTGTTGATCACACAGGCATCTACAAGGCTGACGTCGGATTGAAGGACGGGCTGATTGCCGCGATCGGCAAGGCGGGCAATCCAGACACCCAACCGGGTGTGACGATCATCATCGGCCCCGGCACCGAAATCATCGCCAGCGAGGGCAAAATTCTGACCGCTGGAGGTATGGACGCGCATATTCATTTCATCTGCCCGCAACAGATCGACGAAGCGCTGATGTCGGGCGTTACCACCATGTTTGGCGGCGGGACCGGACCAGCGCACGGGACGCTTGCGACAACCTGTACGCCCGGACCATGGCATCTGGGGCGGATGATTCAGGCCTTTGATTCCATTCCGATGAATCTCGGCCTGTCAGGCAAGGGTAATGCTTCACAACCCAAGGCACTTGAGGAAATGATCCTTGGGGGTGCCTGTTCACTAAAGCTGCATGAGGATTGGGGGACGACGCCGGCAGCCATCGACAATTGTCTCACCGTGGCTGATCAGTTCGACGTGCAGGTGATGATCCATACGGATACGCTGAACGAAAGCGGATTTGTCGAAGATACGGTTGCGGCATTCAAAGGCCGTACAATCCACGCTTTTCATACGGAAGGTGCGGGCGGCGGTCACGCGCCTGATATTATCAAGATTTGCGGCCTGCCGAATGTCATCCCATCATCAACCAATCCAACACGGCCCTACACGAGGAATACGATTGCCGAACATCTGGACATGCTGATGGTCTGCCATCACCTGTCATCGTCGATCCCGGAAGATGTCGCCTTTGCCGAAAGCCGTATCCGCAAGGAGACGATTGCTGCGGAAGACATTTTGCACGACATCGGCGCCTTTTCGATTATCTCGTCGGATAGTCAGGCCATGGGCCGTGTCGGCGAAGTTCTGATCCGCACATGGCAGACCGCCGATAAAATGAAGCGCCAGCGCGGAAGCCTGCCGCAGGAAACCGGCGACAATGATAATTTCCGTGTGAAACGTTATATTGCCAAATATACGATCAATCCGGCGATTGCGCAGGGTGTTTCAAGACATATCGGCTCGATAGAAGTGGGCAAACGCGCTGATCTGGTGATGTGGAATCCGGCCTTCTTCGGCGTCAAACCCGATATGGTATTGCTGGGCGGATCGATCGCCGCCGCGCCGATGGGTGATCCCAACGCGTCGATCCCGACGCCGCAACCCGTGCATTATCGCCCGATGTTTGGCACCTTTGGCAAAAATGTCAGCAATTCGTCGGTTGTGTTTGTCAGCAAGGCCTCGATTGAAGCAGGTCTGCGCCAGTCGCTCGGTACCGACAAGCAACTGATCGGTGTAGAAAATACCCGCGGCGGCATTTCCAAAGCATCGATGATCCACAATGATGCCACGCCGCATGTGGAAGTTGACCCGGAAACCTATGAAGTGCGGGCGGATGGCGAACTTCTGACATGCGAACCGGCCACAGTACTGCCCATGGCGCAGCGCTATTTCCTGTTTTGAGGAGAATGAACCCATGAAACGCGTCACAGGCCATGACCACGCCGGTCACTATCACGGCACACCGTTTGACCAGATTGTGCTTGCTCATGACGAGCGCCATTTGCGCCGCAAGGTGCTAACGCTGCAAAAGGGCGAGCAGATACTCATCGATCTGCCCGATCCCATTGCTTTCACCCATGGCGATGTCCTCATTCTGGAAGACGGGCGGATGGCCGAGATCATTGCAGCTGACGAGGTGCTTTACGAAGTCACCCCACGCAACCGGCAACATCTGACCGAACTGGCATGGCATTTGGGCAATCGCCATCTTCCTGCGCAACTGGAAGAAGATCGTATCGTCATCCTGCGCGATCATGTCATCAAGGCCATGCTCGAAGGCCTTGGAGCCAAGATTGCCGAGATTGTCGCGCCATTCCATCCGCTGCGCGGTGCCTATCACAGCGGCCATGGCCATGCGCATGATCACGATCATAGTCATGGGCATCATCACCATTCCCATGACTGATCTGAGTTCAAACACAGCGCTTTTGCGTCTGATGACCTGGCTCTCTCCGGCTTTTCCTGTCGGTGCGTTTTCCTACAGTCACGGTGTCGAACGGGCGGTCCACAATGGATTGATCCATGACAAGGCTTCGCTGCAAAACTGGCTGAACGATCTGCTGCACCACGGCTCGATCTGGAATGATGCGGTGCTGTTTGCCGCCAGCTGGCTGGATGCACGCGAAGGCAAGGATTACGGGCACATTGCGGCTCTTGGCGAAGCCATGGCGGGATCGAAAGAACGCCACATGGAAACCATGTTGCAAGGCAGCGCATTTCTGCAGGCCATAGGGCATTGGGGTCCGGATAGTTCAGAGCTTGCCGGTGAAATACCCTACCCTGTTGCGGTTGCAATCATCGCGGCACGCAACGGCGTTGGACTGGAAGCCGGACTTGCAGCCTTTGTGCATGGGGTGCTTTCCAACCTTGTTCAAGGTGCCGTCAGGCTCATACCGCTTGGCCAAAGCCACGGTGTCGCGCTGATGGCAGCGTTTGAAAAACCAATCATCGCGGCTGTGCAACGCGCCGCCATATCAAGCCTTGATGATCTCGGATCGGCAGCAATCCAGTCCGACATCATGGCCATGCAACATGAAACGCAATATTCGAGGATTTTCCGGTCATGATCTCGCAAAATGGACCACTTCGCGTCGGGATTGGCGGGCCTGTTGGCTCAGGCAAAACCACTGTCACCGAAATGCTCTGCAAGGCGATGCGTGATCGCTATTCGGTCGCCGTCGTGACCAACGACATCTATACCAAGGAGGATGCGCTGATCCTCAACCGGTTGCAGGCGCTACCCGAAGACCGGATCATGGGTGTGGAAACAGGCGGCTGTCCACACACGGCCATTCGCGAGGATGCGACGATCAATCTGCAGGCAATAGCCGAGATGAACAAGCGCCACCCCGATCTCGACATTGTTTTCATTGAATCTGGCGGCGACAATCTCGCCGCGACTTTCTCACCTGATCTGGCCGATCTGACTGTATATGTGATTTCGGTTTGCCAAGGAGAGAAAATACCGAGAAAAGGTGGGCCCGGCATTACCCGCTCCGACCTTTTGATCATCAACAAGAAGGATCTGGCGCCCTATGTGGGCGCCGATCTCGATGTCATGGAGGCGGACACGAAGGTTCAACGCGGAGGAAAGCCTTACGTTTTCACCGATATGTTGCGACGCAATGGTCTCGACGAGGTAATCGCGTTTATCGAAGCAGCCGGAGGCCTCAGAGAGGCCGCCTAGGCGCTCGCTCTCGCGGCTTTTGCCTGACTATCAGCAATCATCACGTCTGCGAGAATTTCGTAGGAGTGAATGCGCGCCTTGTGATCGAATATATGGCCCGTCACCATGATCTCATCGGCACCGGTGCGCTGGATGAACTCTTCGACGCCTGCCTTGATAGTAGAAGGTGAACCCGCGACCGTGCAAGATAATGACTGCCGCAAGATTGCCCGCGCGTGGAGATCAAGTGTCTCTTCATAGCCTTCCAGAGGCGCAGGCAAAGGCCCCGGATTGCCTGTCCGCAGATTGACAAAGGCCTGCTGCTGCGAGCTTTTCAGCAAATTCGCCTCCGCGTCGGTGTCGGCTGCAAAAACGTTCAGCCCCAACATCACATAGGGCTTTGCCAGATGCTCAGATGGTTCGAACCTTGCACGGTAAATCTCGACTGCGCGTTCCATTTCGGCCGGGGCAAAATGCGAGGCAAAAGCATAAGGCAATCCCAACGCCGCCGCGAGTTGCGCGCCAAACAGGCTTGAACCGAGTATCCACACGGGGACGTTAAGTCCGGCGCCCGGCACAGCCTGCACCTTCTGGCCCGGTTCCGGTTCGCGGAAATAGCTTAAGAGTTCAACGACATCCTGCGGAAAGCCATTAATGTCCTGTTCAAGATTGCGGCGCAAGGCGTGGGCGGTGATCTGGTCGGTACCGGGCGCGCGGCCGACGCCCAGATCAATTCGCCCGGGATGCAAGGCAGCGAGAGTACCAAAAGCTTCCGCCACCATCAGCGGCGCGTGATTGGGAAGCATGATACCACCCGCGCCAAGCCGAATGGTCGATGTGCCAGCAGCAACATGCGCAATAACAACAGCCGTGGCCGCACTGGCGATGCCACGCATATTGTGATGCTCCGCGAGCCACAATCGATTGTAGCCGAGGCGTTCGGCATTCTGTGCCAAATCCAGCGAGTTGCGGAGTGATTCCGCGGGCGTACTGCCAACGGGAACCGGTGAGAGATCGAGAACTGAGAGCGGGGTCATTGCCTAGATATAGGCGCTCGATCACCGGGCACAATGCGTGGCAATCGATTCATGATTCACAAAATTTGAAGTTCTGTTCAATGAAAGAAATTGATGGTTCGAGCAACTAACAATCAGTTCTTCAGAACACGTAATCCGGCGGCCTCAGCACGTAACTCCATTCCCACAAGAGCACGCGTTTCCTGAGACAATTGTTCGTCAGACTCGCGAATGGCAGTTTCAATGAAATAGGCAATCATTTCAAATCCTTCACCATCGGCAATAGCACACAACTTCGAGAGTTCTGTTTTCAATACTTTCAGCGTCTGAACTCTCTTGTTCATGCTTCTCTCTCCAGGTCCCACGAGCGGCATTACTATTTTCTTGTTCTTTGAAACATTCACATTATCGCAGATAAAAATCCATGTTGCAGACGGCAGGATCAACAAATTCCGCCGTGCATTTGGTGGATATTTTTCCCAGTAGTTAATTGTTCTTGCAGATTATAATGAAAGTTTCCATCCGCTATTATTAGCAAAATACAGGACTTGGAAAGCCCCGAAGCGATCACAACTTTTGATGTTGGTTTCTTGTCTTGATTCAAATTTACTTAAAATTATATCGATCTATACACAACGCCATGAATGCATTCATTTATTTTATTTCAGCCGCAAATTACCGGTCAAAGTCGTGAGATTTGCACGCGTGGTTTTCCGCAGATTTCTTTTGAACCAGACTTCACAGCCTTGTCGATCAGACCGGATGCGAGGTCTGAAACCACTTCGACGGCAATATCTTCAGGCATGCCTGTTTCTGCCATCCCGGCCCGCATAGCCTGCACACTGGCATCGCTGTCCGTTCCGCAAATATAGGCTTGTGCTTCCAGCAGCGCGGCTTTCTCAAATTTTTTATTGCTGATGTCATTGCTCTCGGATGGAGCAGCCATTTGGCCCTTCATGCTGAAGGCCGCAGCAGGCTGGATTGACAACGCCGACGCTACAACTGCCATTATAAGGACTGACGCAGATAATTTACGCATCTCTTTGGCCTCGATTGCAGAGGCCAATAACCGGACAAGCGGCCTCTTCACACATCATTAACGAAACCGGCAGCCAAGAAGTTCCCGACCTCATTCTCAACAGGCTGTGATGCAGAGGTGATAATTGAACGCAATTATGCTGCATTGCACCAGACGCAATGCTGCTATGCAATATTATCTATATTAAATCAGACTAATGGAGTTATTCTTAGATCAGGAATTTTCGACAGCGTCACCTCCTCCCGGCCCTGTCGAAACGGTTGGCCTCTTCTCCTCCCAGAAGGCCTTCCATAACCAACGAAACCCACCGCACCTCCTCCCGCGGTGGGTTTTGTTGTTTTCAGGCCTTTTCCAAGCCCACAAACTTTACCCATTAACAAAAACACCGCCCCAAGCATCATCTGCATTGGAACGGTGTTTGAAATGGTAATCTGGATATTGGCCGTTCAGCCGATCACTGAACTGCGTTTTGAGCACCGGGCGTTTCCGGAACCTTTGACGGCGTGGCCTTCTGGGTCAAGGATTTTGGTGGCGGAACAAAATGCGTGTCCTTCGCCGGTGACATGGCAGAAGCTTCCGATTTCGGACTCTTGCTCGTGCCCGTACTTGTGGCTGTGCTTGTGTTGCAGGCCGTCAGCACCATTAGGGACAAGATAGCCATGGGAAATGCAATGCGCATACGACGTTCCTTCGTTTACATGTGAGAGCCGCCCAAGCGACATTTAAGACAATCGCAGAGGGTTGACCACCCAATCATGGCGATTGCAGGTCAAATAAAGCGTCAACCTTGTCCTTGAAAAATGCGCATGACTTTCTAGCGGTCCAATTCTGAGATTCACGTGATCAGCGTGATGGCAAATTCGTGCCACTAGCGGATGAGGATTGCCCTGAGATCATTGACGTTGGTCCCTGTTGGTCCCGGCACATAGAGATCATCGATGGCATTGAACGCCGACCAGGCGTTATTGCCATTGAGATAGGCCGATGCATCAAGTCCCTTTGCCAATAACCTCGCTATGCTGCTCCCGTCAGCAAAAGCGCCGGCATTGTCTTCCGAGCCATCAATGCCATCCGTGTCGGCGGCAAAAGCGGTGATCCCGTCATAGCCATCAATATCAATGGCCAGCGACAGCAGAAACTCACTATTGCGTCCACCTTTGCCTTTGCCGCGGACCGTGACCGTCGTCTCACCTCCGGAAAGAATGACGACAGGTCGTGAGAAGGGCTGGTTTTTGCTCAGTACCTGCTTGGCCAACGCCGAATGCACATGGGCCACTTCCCGCGCCTCACCTTCAATCGCATCGGAAAGTACAACGGCTTCAACACCAAGCGCACGCGCGGCTTTGGCCGATGCCTCGAGTGAAACGCCAGCTGAGGCGATGACCCGGTGCTCATGGGTGGCAAATTCCGGATCAGAGGGTTTTGGCGCGTCAGCGGCTGGCGATTGCAAATGCTTCAAGGCAGCAGGCGGCAGATCAAGGTTGTATCGTTCGACAATGCGCAATGCATCTTCACGGGTTGTTTCATCAGCAACTGTCGGGCCGGAAGCAACAAAGGCGGGATTATCGCCCGGTATGTCGGAAACGATCAGCGAAAATACCCGCGCAGGATAGGCCGCAGCGGCGAGCCTTCCGCCCTTGATGGTGGAGAGATGTTTACGTACCGCATTCATCGCGGAAATCGGCGCTCCTGAGGCAAGCAGTCCCTTATTCACGGCTATCTCATCGTCAAGTGTCATGCCATCTGGTGGTGATGGCAACAATGCGGAACCGCCGCCCGAAATCAGTGCCACCACAAGATCGTCTGCGGTCAAACCCGAGACTGTTTCAAGCAAACGCTTCGAGGCAATCAGCCCAGCCGCATCCGGCACCGGATGGGACGCTTCGATTATCTCGATGTGCTCACATGGCGCACCAAAACCGTAGCGCGTGACAACCACACCTTCGAGCGGACCATCCCACACCTTTTCAAATGCACTGGCCATTTGCGCAGACCCCTTGCCTGCTCCAACCACTATGGTGCGGCCCTTGGGCTTGGCAGGCAAATGCGCGGCGATTGTGTGTAATGGATCAGCAGCCTCAACAGCAGCCTGAAACAGCTTTATGAAAAATTCCTTGTCCTGCATTCGCGTCACATATCCAGATCAAAAACAAAAACACCCTCAACCCCAGCTATAGCAGAGGCAACGATACGCCCGCCGATGGCTCTGTGCTCCGCATCCTCAAGATAGGTGTCACGGGCAACCGCATCGGCAAAATCGATTATGAAGCCCTCCGAATAGCCTTTGTCCATGCCCACTTCCGGACTGACGTTTGGCCGTGCAACGAACGACAATACTCCCGGCAGTTTGCCACAGAGATTTTCAAGATTGCTATATATCTGTTGTCGATCAGAAGCGGGGAATTCGTCACGAAAACGAATGAAAACACAATGGCGGATCACGGGGAGCTTTCCTATTGGTCGAATGGTCGAGGCGCATCCTGACGGGATTACCGGAAATTGCGAGTGCTAATTCTGCTTCTCCCGAAATATCCTAGCCAAGCAGTAGCTCGACAGACATGGCCATCGATAAAAGTCTGGCATCGGCGCCATGGCGCGCAAACAGCATCAAGCCAGCAGGCAAAGCCAGATCGGGCATGGGAAGGCTGATAGCCGTCAGATCGAATTGATTGGCTATCTGTGGATTGCGCAGCAACAGGCCCTCGGTCTGTCTGTAGAATTCATCATTCTCGACAACAGAGGCGATCAAAGGAGCTGTGATCGGCGATGTGGGCATCGCGAGAAGATCATGGGACGCGATGAAACCGTCCATCTTGTGTATCAGGTCACGCCGTTTTTGCATGAGTTCGATGTAATCCGCTTCCGATACAGCCAAGCGCCGCAACAAAGGTTTCTGGACACGAGGGTCGACATCGAGCCCCGTATCATTAAGCCAATCAGCGTGAACACGGCTGGCCTCTATGCCTGCGATTGAACCAACCGATGTGGCTTCGGCCATTTCGTGGATCAGATCATCCAGCGTGCATTCAACCAGAATAGCGCCTGATCTTTCGCAACGTCGCAGACTGTTTTCGAATGCTTTGGCAATTTCAGGTTCCATTGCATCAAGAACCACTCCTCGTGGCACGGCTATACGCAAGCCGGTCAAAGATATGGGTTCTGGGAGGATTATACCCTCACCTGCCATAACCGCGTCCGCCAGAGCGCAATCGGCAACAGAACGCGCCAAGGGGCCAATGGAATCAAGACTCGGTGACAAAGGAAACGCACCCTGCAGCGGCACTCTCTTTGCCGTGGGTTTGAAACCCACGACGCCGTTGAGCGATGCCGGAATACGAATGGACCCGCCCGTGTCCGAGCCAATCGAAATATCGCTTGTACCATCGGCGGCGGAAATGCCCGCGCCGGTCGATGACCCACCGGCGACGCGACTGGCATCAACAGCGTTTCCCGCAACCGTGTAATGCGGATTGAGCCCCACGGCCGTGAAGGCGAACTCGGTCATGATGGTTTTACCTGGGATGACCGCACCGGCCTTGCGCAGACGCTCAACAATCACTGCATCCCTGACCGCTACCGGCTTATTCCGGCGCATGGTCGAACCGGCAAGGGTTGATTCCCCCGCCACATCGAACAGATCCTTGATTGAAACGATCTTGCCGTCCAACGGCCCAAGCAGGCGTCCTTCGCGCGCACGCCCGTCCGATGCATCTGCCTCCTCCCGCGCAGTATCAGGGTAGAGTTTTACAAATGCATGCCCGCCTCCAGCGGCTATGGCTGTCAGGCTCTGCTCCAGTCTATCGCGTGCGGATAAGGTTGACCGGGACAATGGCATCTCCCCTCAGAAAACATGACTTGCCATGTCTATAACGCGGTGGGCACGAAAATCAAAAGAAGGCTACTCAGATCAATGATATTGCTATGCAACATGATCATTGCTGCCATGCAACATTGGCAATTTTCAAGACAGGCAACGCACCACACTATCACCTTGGGAGGGCAAATATAATTAAGGGGAATACCAAATGAGCCTTCGCAACCGCATCCAAAAATGGCGCCAGTACCGTCAGAACCTGTACGAACTCCAATTATGCACCGATCGCCATCTTGCTGATCTTGGCATTGCGCGCTCGGACATCCGCCGCCTCGCATGGCAGGCCTGCAGTTAAGCAACTATCCCTATTTTTAAATGTCAGATTGTTTGAGCAGGCCGATAGTGGCCTGCTTTAGTGTCCAACACCGAACGAATAATTCCAGGTAATGCCCACGGCTTTCTGATCCTTGGACCCGAGCCTTGGCACAACAGGACTTTCAGCTGCATCTCCGGCCAGTCGGTCGTAGCGGCCAAACAGCTGAACGCTCCAAGCATCCGAGAACGAATAGGTTGTTGCAGCGACGATGCCGTACGACTTGATGCCGCCGCCGGGCGTATAGGCCTCAACCCGATGGTTGTGACGGGCTTCATCTTCCGTCACGCCAAATGCGTTGCGCATATAGGTACTGTCAGCGATCGACAGCCGCGGACCAACCGAAAACAGGAATTTATCATAGCGCTGGAATACGTCGGCTGACAGATCGGCGACAAGACCACCTGAGTTGTTGAAGGCCTGCCGCACCTCGGCACGCACACGCAGGCGATCCGGAATCGGCCAATATTGCGCAAACATGCCGCCATCGACAGTAAACGAGATATGGCGCAGGCCGACAAAGGCTTTGTCATCAGAGTGATCACGGCCTGACCGGAAGCCGATCACCGGACCAAGCTCCAGCCCGCCCAATGTCAGAAGCGTATAGTCGATATTGTCATCGGGGGCACTCATGCCCTCGGGCTCGTCAGCACTGCGGATGTCAAAGGAAGGCATGAAGCCAAAGCCGCTTGTGCGGGCGCCTTCGAACTTGCTGCCATATTCAACACTGGCACCGACGGTTACGATCCAGCGGGCAGGATTAACAGGCTTGCCATCGGTGGCGACCGCTCCTGCATCCGCTGCAAGGGCAGCGCCAGAGCACGCAGCAAGACAAGCAGCGCTTAGAAGCACCGCCACAAATCGCTTTTTACTCTGATACGCCATCTACGCGGTTTACCCCGATTCGCAGCCATCCCAGACTGCCGCGTGATCTTTAGATCAATTCCGCGGCAAATTTTAGTGCTGATTGGATCAAAAAGATAGGACCAGAAAATGCGGTGAAGTGATTTGAGGAATGATCGTTCCACCTGCCGCAAATTCATTTCCGCGTGTCGTTTATCCCAGCTTATCAAACGCTGGCTCGACGATTCTGCATGAAAAAATGAGTGAAAAGTGGTGCCCAGACGCGGATTCGAACCACGGACACGCGGATTTTCAATCCGCTGCTCTACCAACTGAGCTATCTGGGCACTTCAGGCATTTCCGTTATCCGGCAAGCCTTTCTGACAGCGTTGACTTTCTGTCGGAAGCGGGTGGGTTATAACACTAAAAATCCCCCTGTCCAGCATCAACTAACGATTTTTTTGCCGTTTTTCTGCCTCTTGCAAACGGCATGCATTGGTGCGTTTGTTTAAACCATCGAGAGACAGGATTCGTATTCCATGGATGAAACGGGGGAGAAGGCTGCCAAGAGCAGTGATTTTGGCTGGGGAATCATCGGGAGCGGCGAAATCGCCCAGCGATTCGCCGCCGATCTGGCTTTTGTGCCTGACGCAACTCTTGTCGCCAATCACTCCCGCTCACTTGCCAGCGCCGAACAGTTTCGCGGCGCGTTCGGTGGTAAGCAGGCTTATGTCGATCTCGATTCCTTCCTGTCCAATCCGGCAGTTGACGCCGTTTACATTGCCACGCCCAATTCCGTTCACCTGGCCCAGGCGCTGAAGGCCGTACGGTCAGGCAAGGCAATTCTGACAGAGAAGCCTATTGCCCCTTCGCATACGGAAGCCTCGGTAATCCAGCGCGAAGCGACGCGGACCAAGGTCTTTGCCATGGAGGCCCTATGGACCCGCTTCCTGCCAGCTGCGGTGGCGGCCAAAACAAAGATCGATGCGGGTGAAATCGGCACAATCCGCCGAATCACAGCAGAACTTGCCTATGCCCATGACTACGATCCCGAAAGCCGGTTTTTCAAACGATCACTGGGAGGCGGTGCGACGCTCGATCTCGGCGTTTATTGTGTATCCCTTGCCATGTACTTTCTCGGCCAACCGCAGAAAGTCTCCGGCCTATGGCATGCCGCGCCAAGCGGCGTCGATATGAGTTCGGAAATGACCCTGCATTATGACGGGGCAGAAGCAAATCTTTCCTGCGGGTTTGATCGGGATGGTGCGAATCATTTCGTCATTGAAGGCACGCAGGGCGCATTGCGGCTCGATGCACCCTTTCTCCAGGCGCAAAGACTGACGCTTTACCGGCCATTCGTCGTTGCAACTCCATTTGGCCCGTTAAAACCGTCAAGCGGCCTGTTCGGCAGGCTGCTTGACCGGTTGCCGATTCCCGGCCGTCGGATGGAAGACTATCCCTTTGAAGGCAGTGGACTGCAGTTTGAAGCTATGGCGGTAATGAATGCCATCCGCAAAGGCGAGAAAACCTCGAAGATTATGCCCCTTAGTGACAGCATCAACGTGTTGCGCGCGATTAACATCGTGCTGGCACAGCCTGCCACCACGCGGGTTATCAAAATCTAAGGGTCGGGGCCTCAGCGCTCCGAATCATCCTCGCTATCGTCAGCGCTTTCGACAGCAGGCAGGACATAGGCTCCGGTCAACCAGCGATTAAGATCGACATTGCGGCAGCGGCTTGAGCAAAACGGGTAATGCTCGCGCTGCGATTGTCTTTTGCATTCCGGGCATGGCCTTGGTGGCCGCAATGGCGTTACTTTCGCCGAGCTATTGTTTTCATCCATCAGTCCAAAACCTCAGAGCTTTTGTTAAACAGAAAGGCTCTAATGCGCCGATGATTGCCAATTGGCATAGACGGGATAACCCTCGCCATGCAGGAGGCCGGCAGTTTCGTATAGAGGCAGGCCAACCACATTGCTGTAGGAACCAACCAGCTTGACGACAAAACCACCTGCTAGTCCCTGAATGGCGTAGCCACCGGCTTTCCCGCGCCATTCACCTGACGCAAGATAACTCTCCAGCTCCTCGCGCGAAAGACGTTTGAAGCGCACACGCGTTTCAATCAATTCCTGACGAATCTTGCCCTTCGGCGTAACAAGGCACAGGCCCGTATAGACGCGGTGCGAACGGCCGGACAAAAGGCGCAGGCAGCTTGTCGCATCATCGAGAATTTCGGCCTTCGGCAAGATACGCCGACCAACCGCCACGACCGTATCGGCGGCGATAATATAGGAATTGCCAAGCTCGGCATCGCCCTTCAACTCACCCGCGACTTTCTCGGCTTTCAGGCGCGACAGGCGGCGTGCGAGGGAACGCGGATGTTCGGCACGCAGAGGCGTTTCGTCCACATCGGCGGGCAAAAGGCGATCGGGCTCCAGGCCGATCTGGCCCAGAAGCGCCAGACGGCGCGGCGAGCCGGATGCCAGAACCAGTTTGTGTTGATCGCTCATGAACGCATTTCCTGGAAATTCGTGTCCTGCGGACAAGTCCGGCCGGAGGCCAATGGGACTTATTTGAAGCGGTAGGTAATGCGACCCTTGGTCAGATCGTATGGAGTCATTTCAACAAGAACCTTGTCACCTGCCAGAACGCGGATGCGGTTCTTGCGCATACGACCAGCCGTGTGAGCAATGATTTCATGATCATTTTCGAGTTTTACCCGGAACATCGCGTTGGGCAACAGCTCCGTCACGAGACCAGGAAACTCTAGTACTTCTTCTTTCGCCATGCGTAGTTCTATCTCCAAAAAAGGAATTTGCGGTCACACTCGACCGCAATTTTGCGCGGAACCTATAGTATTGCGCGCCATTTGTGAACAAGGGAGTTGGAAGCAATTGTGTACGGCCTGACAAACACTCAAATTGCCTAGCCGAAACGCTCCTGAATGTGATGTTTAAGGTTATCCCTGACATCGCGATAGGCTTCCATAATCTGATCGCGGCGGCCACGCACCAGCGTTGGATCAGGTGTCGGCCAATATTCCACGTGAACCGATGTGGTGCGGGTGAGTTCCAGCGCCATATGATGAGCCTTGGGCGACAATGTGATGATCAGGTCAAAATAGTCGTCTTCCAGTTCTTCGAAAGTACGCGGATGGGTGGAAATGCGCTTCAAACCCAGCTCTTCCAGCACCGCGTCGACAAATGGGTCGGGCTCACCCTTTTCCACACCGGCCGAAGCGACATAGACCCGTGGCGGCAAAAGGCTGCGGGCCAGTGTTTCGGCAATAGGCGAGCGGATGGAATTCATCCCGCAAATAAAAAGCACGGCGGTTGGCATGCTGCCTTTGGCAGGCTCCTGCTCGTCCGGGAGCTTTTCCGGTTCGACGCTCACTGGCCCGATCACCCCCGCCAATGCAGCACACATACCAACGTAAAGAGGCGGCGGGCCGTGTCGAAATCCACCTCGATCTTGCCACTCAGGCGATCCATCAGCGCTTGCGACCCTTCATTGTGCAGCCCTCTTCGCCCCATATCAATCGCTTCAATCTTGCTCGGGCTGGAAGACCGGATTGCCTCGTAATAGCTCTCGCAGATCATGAAATAGTCTTTCACAACCTTACGCAGCGGCGTCAGGGACAGAATATGGGTGACAACATCGTCACCCGCTTCCCGGGAAATGGCAAAGACCAGCCGTGTTTCTATCAGGGAAAGCTTTAAGCGATAGGGGCCTGTTCCCTCGTCACTCACAGGGCGAAAGCTGTTTTCCTCAATGAGGTCAAAAATGGCAACGGCCCGCTCATGCTCAACATCAGGCGTGGAGCGGCCGATGGTCTCGTCCAACTCCACATCAATCAATCGCGCATCGGTATTGCCCGTTGCTGTCATTATTGTCCTATAGGTTCAACCGGATCGCGACGGAATTGCCATGCGCATCAAGACCTTCGGCGCGCGCGAGTTCTATCGCCGCCGGCCCCAGAGCGCGCAACTGTTCCACACCCAGTTTCAGGATGGACGTTCGCTTGACATAGTCAAGTACAGAAAGGCCGGAGGAGAAACGTGCTGACCGTGCCGTTGGCAATACGTGGTTGGAGCCACCGACATAATCGCCAATGACTTCAGGCGTATAGCGGCCAAGAAATATGGCACCGGCGTTACGCACACCCGCTAGCAGTATTTCGGGATCATCTGTGGCGATTTCCAGATGCTCGGGAGCGATACGATTGACGAGCGGCAGCCCCGATTCCAGATCCTGCACCAGAATCACGGCACCATAGTCACGCCAGCTGGCACTTGCGGTTTCAGTTCGCGGCAGGTTTGCCAGTTGCCTCTCCACCGCCGCGATAACCGCATCGCCAAACGTTTCGTCATCGGTGATCAATATGGATTGCGAGGCGGTGTCATGTTCTGCCTGCGCCAGAAGATCAGCGGCGATCCAGTCAGGGTTATTGTCGCCATCCGCAAGAACAGCCACTTCGGAAGGCCCGGCAATCATATCAATGCCAACCTGACCGAAAACGCGGCGTTTGGCAGCCGCCACATAGGCATTGCCCGGACCAACGATCTTCGACACGGGAGCAATGGTCTGCGTGCCATAGGCCAAAGCAGCAATCGCTTGGGCGCCACCAACACGATAAATCTCGGATACGCCTGCAAGCCGCGCTGCCACGAGAACCAGTGGATTAAGCTTTCCATCCGGAGACGGCACGACCATGACAATGCGCTCAACACCTGCCACCTGTGCCGGAACGGCATTCATCAGCACAGAGCTTGGATAGCTCGCCGTGCCGCCGGGCACATAAAGCCCGACCGATTCCACTGCTGTCCAACGCGAGCCAAGCTCGACACCCAAGGCATCGGTATAGCGGTCATCCTGCGGCATCTGCCGCTGATGGTGCGAATGAATGCGGTTACGCGCAAGCTTGAGGGCTTCGACAGTTTCCAATGGCGCTGCGGCCATGGCCGCATCGATTTCCGCCGATGTAATCGCAATACCGTGCTGAACGAGATCAATCCGGTCAAAACGCTGGGAATATTCGATTAGCGCTGCGTCACCCTCGGTCCGGACTCTATGAATAATATCGGCAACTGTGCGATCGACATCTTCCGATACCTCGCGCTTCGTCAGAAGAAACGCGGCAAACCGGGATTCAAAATCAGGATCGGACTGCCTCAACACCAATGCCAATGTAACCACTCCTTTTGCCCGTCAGGCATCATGTTCCGGCTTGAACTCGGTTTCCCAGACAGGTCCGAGATCCGTAAGCTGTGCTTCGATAGCTTCCACCTCAAAACGCAGCGCCTTGTTGGCGGCGAATGTCAGTTCGATCGTCCCTGAAGGGGCATCCCCGGCGATGAACCGGATTGCCAGAAGTGACAGTACATCGTCCTTGTAGCGGCGTTCGATACCGGTCGCCTTGAGGCTCGTCACCCGCGCAAAATGCAATGCCGTGCGCCGGCGTTCAAACGTGCGGTGGCGTTTGCCATCGGCGGCCAATTCCCAGACGAAGCGATTGACAGCCAGAACCAAACGCTGTTCGGCAGGCAGATAATCGATATCGGCTATTTTCAGCACGGAATCCTGCAGATGCGCAGAAAGGATTTGCAGATCTTCCTCATCAAGCGCGATGAGTTTGAGAGTGTCCATGTCTACCCTTTGCATGACTTATCAGGATCATGGCGCGCGGGACGCGCCACATTCCTTTCCCTGTTAGAGGAAAGTTCAGGCAAATGGAATTCTACTGTTGGGCGAAAATACACAAACAGGAAAAACAGCGCGCATCAGTCGCTGATACGTTCCACAACAGCGCCACAACGGGACAGCTTTTCTTCCAGACGCTCAAATCCGCGATCAAGATGATAAACGCGATTGACGGTTGTTTCGCCTTCCGCAGCCAAACCGGCAATAACCAGAGATACGGATGCACGCAGGTCGGTTGCCATGACAGGCGCACCTTTCAGCCGTTCCACACCTTCGATCTTTGCCGTCTGTCCGGACAGGGAGATTTTCGCGCCAAGACGAGCCAGTTCCTGCACATGCATGAAGCGATTCTCGAAAATGGTCTCGGTGATGTGCGATGTGCCTTTGGCCATGGTCATCAGGCCCATGAACTGTGCCTGCAGATCAGTCGGGAAGCCGGGGAATGGCTGCGTGGTCACATCCACTGGCATAATGCCGTGGCCATTGCGAACGACACGCAGACCTGAATTTGTCTCGGAAATTTCAGCACCGGCCTGACCCAGTGTCTCCAGTGCCGCGCTCAAAAGGCTGGCATCGGCACCTTCGAGGATCACGTCGCCACCGGTCATGGCCACAGCCATCGCATAGGTGCCGGTTTCAATACGATCAGGAATAACACGAACCCGCGCACCGGAAAGGCTGGTGACGCCTTCAATGGTGATTGTCGACGTACCCGCACCGCTGACGCGTGCGCCCATCGCATTGAGGCAATCGGCAAGATTGACGACCTCGGGCTCCTGTGCGGCGTTCTCGATGATGGTCTCGCCCTTGGCAAGGGTTGCTGCCATCATCAACACATGGGTCGCGCCAACCGATATTTTCGGGAAGGTGAAGCGTGTACCGACAAGGCCGCCCTTTGCGCTTGCCTTGACGTAACCATTCTCGATTTCAATCTCGGCACCAAGCGCGCGCAGACCATCAATGAACAGATCCACCGGACGTGTACCGATGGCGCAGCCACCCGGCAGCGATACGGTCGCTACACCCATGCGCGCCAGAAGCGGGCCAATGACCCAGAAGCTTGCACGCATCTTGGAAACGAGTTCGTAGGGCGCTGTTGTATCGACAATATTGCGAGCGGTGAAATGGATCGTGCGGGAATAGGCCCCATCCTGACGTTCACGGCGGCCATTGACGGAATAATCAACGCCATGATTGCCGAGAATGCGGATCAGCTGTTCTACGTCGGCCAGATGAGGCACATTTTCGAGCGTCAGCGTATCATCCGTCAAAAGCGACGCGATCATCAACGGCAAGGCCGCATTCTTGGCACCGGAAATCGGAATGATGCCATTCAGCTTATTACCGCCAACAATCTTGATACGATCCATAATGTGTCACTTTCGCGGGATATACCCGTCCTGTCGTTGAGCCCTTTGCAGAGCCGGTTGATCTAAACCATCGCAGACAATGGTTCAAGAAATGCTTCGATCGCAGTGCGACCGGTCAAGATTCCGAAGACGGGGTATCGGAGGAGGTCTTTTCTGCAGCGGTGATTCCCTCGTCGCGTTCATCTGCAGCCCCGGAGCGCCGGGAACGTATTTGCTGTTTTCGCCGCGCCAGATTCGCCCGTAATTGTTCCGAACGCCGCTTCTCACGACTTGTTTGCTCGGAATTCGGGTTTTTCGAAGACGGCGATGTCATATGTGATCTTTCAAAATCCGTATCGGCCAATCGCGATATTTTCCTTGGGAATGCTAGGCTTTTGGCGAATCCTGATATTTTGCCCAAGAGATTACGATTGCTTGCTTGCGATTTAAGCAATGATATGGCAGAAGTCCGCCGCGTTCGCAAATCAGCTGCGGTAGCTCAGTGGTAGAGCACTCCATTGGTAATGGAGAGGTCGAGAGTTCAATCCTCTCTCGCAGCACCAGTTTCCCGATGATCAAATGATCATTGTTCGTGAAACATTATCCACAGGTAATCCACAGATAGTTTTGATGAGACCGGCAAGGCTGACTGTTGGATGTCATGCACCGCTGACGCGCTGGTAGTGCGATGATTCTTTGCCAAAACATGCCCGCAGGAGGCCGACAATGCTGCCGAGGCGCGATGCGGCCTTGACCAGAGTTCTTCCCTTCGTGAACGGCACAGCAATCAGGTAAAGACAAACAGACAATATCCTGCCGACAAGTGAGCCCGGCAAACGCAGAAGCGTTATGATTCGTCTTTTCCGCAATTTGGCTCGCATCTCAATCGTGCTGATATCGCGGCTGCGCCGGTACTGATAGGCAAAAGTTAGCCGGTCTTGCGGCACGGTTTCATAGGCAATTGCCTGGGGTGTCCAGCCTGTTTTGGCGCCAAGCTTGCTGGCATCGGCCCAAAGCCGCCAATCCTCGCCGCCTGCCAGTGCAAGGCCATTGTCAAAACGCACGCCGGTGCGGCGGAAGAACGCCAGATTTCCCATCCAACTTCCGGTTGCGATCCTTATGCGATGCATCTGACCGCTATTACGCTTGCTCAGATATTTTGCCTCACTCTTCCGGTTGGCCAGTTCCATGCCGGACCAGATCATTTTCTGCCACAGGGTTGCGTCAGGTGCAGGCGGGGCAAGGCGAACAGGCGATCCGACAATGTCCAGATCATAGGCGTCCCGCTCAGCAAGCAATTGTACCAGCCAATCTATTTCCACTGTCTCGTCGTCATCCGCGAAGGTAAGCAAATCATCGCCTGCATCAATCGCACATTCGAGAACGCGATTGCGTGCAAACGCAATGCCAAGACGTGGTTCTATCTCATACCGGACGGAACATTGCGGGACTTGCCTGCAAAATGCGGCCACGACGTCCTGCAGCGTAGCCTGATCATTGTTCTCAACAATGAGGAAATGGATGCGTGTCCCCTCCGGCACGCGCATATGGGCGTAGGATTTCAAAAGGTTTTGCAACATCAAAGGCCGATTACGGGTGATCGTGCCAATACAGATGCTACGCTTGCGTGTAATTTCTCCGGATATGCCCGCCATGATCAGCCGGTCACGGATTTACGCAAAACATTCAGCCAGCCATCGGTGCGGCGGACGATCTTGCGCGGCAAGAGCAGTTTGTCATCCTCGGGTGTTGCCCGGCCCCGCTGGGTTGTGGTGGCAGTCGTAAAGCCTGCTTCCTCAACTATCGTCCTGACATCGCCGGACAAATCGCCATAGGGATAACAAAAGGCATCCACAGTGCTGCCAAGCATGTCTTCGAGTTCGCGTCGTGAACCGGTAATCTGGCGCCGGGCTTCATCAAGATCGACCTGTACCAGATGCACATGATCAAGCGTATGAGCACCAACTTCGTGCCCCATTGCGGCCCATTCCAGCATTTCCACCTTGGACATGCACGGCGCATGGGGAACGCCTACGGGCACGTCCCATTGATTGAAGCCCCCGATCTGCCGGCTGACGAAATAATTCGTTGCGGTGAAGCCAAGTTCGTTAAGGACAGGCAGTGCGTGGACATAGACGTTACGGAAACCGTCATCAAAGGTAATGCCAACCACCTTGCCGGTCTTTTCACCCGCGAGATAGGGTTGCAAATCGCGCATCGACAGCCCCGTAAAGCCCATGCGTTTGAGCCATTTCATCTGGCGCTGAAAATTGCCGGGGTCCACGGTCAAATAGCGGAATGGGCTGCCCCGTCCTGCTGGCTTATCGATCTGATGGTACATCAATATGGGTATTGGCATTTTACATAAGCTCAAATGAAAATCGGGGCATTTTGAAATCTCTGAAACAAGTGGGATATAGCAGGCCTGCTTCCCGTATAGTGGACATATCAATTGTGCCTTTTTCAGCGCAATAATCACCGAATGTCTGAAATAATCTGATTCTCGGCAATCAGATACATCTCCAAGATGATGGCTGGATTGCCGCCGCCAAAAT